>NZ_SLZQ01000005.1 GCF_004342585.1 Paucimonas lemoignei
AGCTCGCTCGGCTACCTGGCACCAGACCAGTTTGCAGATAGTTTTATTACCGCAGACTCCATGTCCATTTCGGACTAAATCGGGTAGCAGGTCAAGCACACCAAAACCAAGGCCCACCATCCGCAGACCAACGGCATTTGCGAGCGCTTCCACAAGACGATCCTGCAGGAGTTTTACCAGGTTGCGTTCCGGCGCAAGATTTACCGATCTATTGAAGAGCTGCAGGTCGATCTGGATGAATGGCTGGCTTACTACAACAATGAGCGCACGCATCAGGGCAAGATGTGCTGTGGCCGCACGTCGATGCAGACATTAATTGACGGTAGAAAGGAGTGGCACGATAAAATCACCACATTGAATAGCTGAATTTGACCTGACAGCCGCATACGTCAAACCGGACAACTGTCAGATCAAATCGCGTTTACTACAAACAAACTGAATTTCGGCTCATTTTAATGATTAACCAAGCCAATGCAATATTAGCACAATGAATATCTCTCTACATCGCAATCAACATATAAATTTAAGGCAACTTTATTCTTTTCAATTGGGGAAATTTTTCTTGCGCTAACATTTCCCAATGAGCTTTAATATTATTGTAGGCTTTCTCGCCATGTAAAGCGCGCATAACACGCAATTGCCGAATCGACTCTCCCGTTTTTCCATTTAACGCTAGAGATAGTGCATATTTGTTTTGTGTAGCAGTCCAAGGGTAACGCATTGCCACTGTCCTAGCGAGCTCTAATTGAGCATGCGTCATGCCAGGTTTAGGCGAAATTCGAGCACCATCGAGTAATGCGCCCAATTGAGTCAACATTATCACACTAGGTCTCTCATATTCGCTTGGAGTTTTACCCATATTAAGGGCTTCAAATCGAGCGACTCGGAAATCCTCTTCAATTTTGATGTATTCAATTACTGACCATGCTGCGATGCCATTCAATATCAACAGTCCCACAACCATAGAATTAATTTTTATTTTGAATGCGACTTTGCCATTAGCTATACCCTCCATAAAGCCCAGAGCGAATATCACCGGGACGAGAAAATACGCATAAGCATATGGAAACTCAAACATTGAATGAACCATTATTGGCATAGCCACAGCTAAACAGTACCAGTTAAACAACTGGTTCGCGTCCTTTAAACGTGCCCATAACCATAGAGAAATAAATATACAAAAAAATACTGCTGCAGGAATCCCTATTCCAATTCCTAGATCAAGCAAAACGTTATGGCTGTATGAAAAAGCGTCACTACGACTGTAGGCGTGTGCTACTGCATTGTGAGCTTCTGAAATCTCTCCAATGCCCCACCCAAACCAAGGTCGTTGTAACAAAGCCTCGATCAATTGTGGCCATACTAGGAACCGAGAACCTGCTCTAATATTCACTTCTGCGGTGTGGTCAAGTTGATGTATGTGTACAAAAATTGATGGCCAAAACCAGAAAGATATTAAAAACGTTGTAACGCCAGCTATTGGCACCCAAACAGGCAATTTAAAATTTATTTCCCCCTTTTTTAAAAACCACCATGCAATTAAAACCAAAAAACTTATGATACTTGTTCGAGATTCGGTAATTACTAAAGCAGTGAGTAGAATAATAAAAATTAGTGTTGATGATAAAAATCTTAATTTACCTAGTTCGTATAAGAACAAGAGGCTTACTATTCCCATCAAGACTAAAGTAGCAAGATGATTAGGCTGCCCTAAATTTGCTCCAGGACGACGCAGTTCGGGCATTCTGCTTATCCAATTCGAGTTCCATATATCTAAAACCTGAGCAAACGCGACAATAGCTGATGCACATGCGCCAGCAAGGATTATCCCTGCGACTGGCATCAACACTGTTTCGCCGCTCGTATGATTCACGGCTAGCAAGTGATTTCTTTCCAAATTCGCAGTAGTAAAGCCGAATACTATGCATAGTACACATAGCGCCATGTACAGCATAAAAACTATTGCGTCACCTGCAAAAGTAATTTGTCCAGCAGCGTATTGACATACAGACAACACTGCAAGCCCAATAAAAGGAAGAGCCAACACAGGGACACTAATTGCTTTTGTTGCTGGCACACCCCTCCATTTCCATAACATAGCCCATGAAAACGCAAACATAGCTCCAAACGCCAAGCACTCTAAATGCCAGCTGACCCATGGTGGAAAATGCAATGGTAAGAGCCACGAGAAAAATAAACTTAGTGCCGAAATAATAATAAACATAAAAAAAAGGGCTCCTTTGGAGCCCTTCATGTAATTTTTCTTAAAATTACTCAGTTGCGAAGCCGTCCAAGCTAGCAACAGAAGTATCACGGCAAGAACCTGGAAGGTACTTAGCAATGCCAGCAGTGCTTGGACCACACAGCCAACCAGTGACTTGTTGATTGTCAGCACCGCCCAGCGTTGGGCTCAAGCGAACAGCACCAACAACCTGCGGCAGATTTGTGTCGTTAACCGTGACCTCAATGTCACCACGGTCATTTGTGCCGATCGTCTTGACATATTTAGTTGTTGATTGCGAGCTTTCACATCCCCAGCTACCGGCGGTCGGCAAAGAAGCAGCATTATTTGTTTGACGAGTTTCAGTCACACTTGTACGACAAGCAGATGCTGCCAAAACTACTTCAGACATCTTAGCACGGACCGTATAGTCCTGGTATGCAGGCAAAGCCACTGCTGCCAGAATACCGATAATCGCTACAACGATCATCAATTCAATCAGAGTAAAGCCGCGCTGTGCTTTCTGGATCATTTTCATCGATTTCATTTGCATCTCCCTGTAAAAAATAAACACAACAATGTGCTGCCTTTCAATGAGCAACAGTTGTGCCAGCAAGAAAAACGATGAAAAACAGAAGACTTAGATAGTACAAATGTGGAAAACCAGAATTAATGCGGCGCGTCATGACAAATACTGTCAAACAACACTAACAAAACTTAACAAATGACAATATTGGTCAAGGCCATAGTAGTTAGATGCCCCAAGTGGAGTATTCATCTACCTCACCCACTTCAACACCCGATCCAGCAACTTTTCACTTTTGACCTCCACTGTCAGCACCTTTGCCAGGATCACCGACACATTATCTTTGCCACCACGCGTATTAGCACGCTGAACAAGCGTGCCACAAGCCGATTCCAGATCACTTCCAAACTCATTCAGCGTCGCCGTGATATCAGCATCGCTCAGCATGTCGGACAGCCCATCCGAACAGAGCAAATAAATATCCCCTGGTCGGGTAGTATGCTCATGCACTTCTATATCGAGTTCCCGGTCCACGCCAACTGCACGGGTGATCAGATTGCGATTGGGAGAAGTCAGGGCGGCTTCCGGCGTGATGAGGCCGGCGTCGATCTGCTCCTGCAATAATGAATGGTCACGGGTGATTTGACTTAACTCGCCATCGCGCAGGCGGTAAGCACGCGAGTCGCCGACATGCGCCAGGATCAGGCGATCCTGATAAAACATGCCGACCACGACAGTGGTACCCATCCCGTGAAACTGCGGCTCGTTTTCCGCCGCATCGATAATCGAGGAATTGGCACGTGCCACGGCTTCCACGATCAGTTGCTGCAATTGGCGGTCGCTATGCCGCGTCCACTCCTTGAAGAGTCCGGGCAAGCGATCTTCAAGCGTTTCCTGCACTACGGTTGCGGCAATACTGCTTGCCACTTCCCCGGCACTATAGCCGCCCATGCCATCAGCCAGAACCACAAAGCCATGCCGGGCACTGATCGCAATGAAATCCTCATTGTGCGATCGCACCATGCCAGTATCAGTTTTGGCAACGCATTCTAGCGATACATGGTAAGCCATAGGCAACTTAGGCGAATGGCCTCCGTAGTGGAGAAAAGAAAATCACAAAAGCACTTTCAATATTGTCTAAAGGAAAATCATACCGAAAAACTATGGAAGTTGTCAGTCTTACTTAAGAATTAATACAAAAATAACAACGGGGAGCCAAGGCTCCCCGTTGCATACTTAGCAATCTCGAAAGCTTGCCAAACGATTTTACAGAATCGACTTCAGCAGGCGGCCCATCTCGGAAGGATTGCGGGTGATCTTGATGCCGCATTCTTCCATGATGGCGAGCTTGGCATCAGCAGTGTCAGCGCCGCCGGAGATCAGCGCGCCGGCATGGCCCATGCGCTTGCCCGGGGGGGCAGTGACACCGGCGATGAAGCCAACCACCGGCTTCTTCATGTTGTCCTTGATCCAGCGGGCGGCGTTGGCTTCGTCGGGGCCGCCGATTTCACCGATCATGATGACGGCGTCGGTATCCGGATCGTCATTGAACATCTTCATGACGTCGATGTGCTTCAGGCCGTTGATCGGGTCGCCGCCGATACCAACCGCGGAAGACTGGCCCAGACCCAGCGCAGTCAGCTGACCGACGGCTTCATAGGTCAGGGTGCCCGAGCGGGACACCACGCCGATGCGGCCCTTCTTGTGGATGTGGCCCGGCATGATGCCGATCTTGATTTCTTCCGGGGTGATCAGGCCTGGGCAGTTCGGGCCCAGCAGCAAGGTCTTGCTGCCTGCCTTCTTCATCCTGTCCTTCACGACCAGCATGTCGCGCACGGGAATGCCTTCGGTGATGCAGATAGCAAGGTCGAGTTCGGCTTCGACGGCTTCCCAGATCGCGTCAGCGGCGCCAGCGGGCGGCACGTAGATGACGGATACGGTGGCGCCGGTCTGCTGCTTGGCTTCCTTGACACTGCCGTAAATGGGGATGCCCTCGAAATCCTCGCCTGCCTTTTTCGGATTGACGCCGGCGACGAAGCAGTTCTTGCCGTTGGCGTAGTCGCGCGAACCGCGAGTGTGGAACTGGCCAGTCTTGCCGGTGATGCCCTGGGTGATGACCTTGGTGTCTTTATTAATCAGAATCGACATGTCTCTTTTCCTCGCTTACTTACCGTTGGCCGCAGCGACAACCTTTTGCGCGGCTTCTTCCATGGTGTCGGCCGAAATGATCGGCAGGCCGGAGTCGGCCAACATTTTCTTGCCGATGTCTTCGTTGGTGCCCTTCATGCGCACAACCAACGGCACGCCGAGCTGGACCGCCTTGGAAGCGGTGATGACGCCTTCGGCGATCACGTCGCAGCGCATGATGCCGCCGAAGATGTTGACCAGAATGGCTTTCAGGCCCGGGTTCTTCAGCATGATCTTGAAGGCTTCGGTCACTTTCTCCGCGGTAGCACCGCCGCCGACGTCGAGGAAGTTGGCCGGCTCGCCGCCGAACAGCTTGATGGTGTCCATGGTGGCCATGGCCAGGCCGGCACCGTTCACCAGGCAGCCGATGTTGCCGTCGAGGGAGATGTAAGCCAGGTCGAACTTGGAAGCTTCGACTTCCGCCGGGTCTTCTTCATCCAGGTCGCGGTAGGCGACGATTTCCGGATGGCGGAACAAGGCGTTGGAGTCGAAGTTGAACTTGGCGTCGAGGGCGATGACCTTGCCGTCGCCAGTCAGGATCAGCGGGTTGATTTCAGCCAGGGAAGCGTCGGTTTCCCAGTAAGCCTTGTACAGGCCTTGCAGGTTGGCGCGGGCAGCAGGAATCGATGCTGCCGGGATGCCGATCTTGGCAGCGATGTCGTCGGCTTGCGCGTCGGTCAGGCCTTGTTCCGGGTCGATCTCGCACTTATGGATCAGTTCCGGGTGCTTCTCGGCGACTTCCTCGATATCCATGCCGCCTTCGCTCGATGCCATCAGCACCACGCGCTGGCTAACGCGGTCGGTCACCAGGGAAACGTAGAGTTCCTTCTTGATGTCGGCGCCCTCTTCGATCAGCAGGCGGCGGACTTTCTGGCCTTCCGGGCCAGTCTGGTGCGTCACCAGTTGCATGCCCATGATGGCATTCGCATATTCTTTGACCTGTTCCAGGGACTTGGCGACCTTGACGCCACCGCCCTTGCCACGGCCACCGGCGTGAATCTGTGCCTTGACGACCCAGACCGGGCCGCCCAGTTGCTCGGCTGCCTTGACGGCTTCATCGACGGACAGGCAGGGTATACCGCGCGGTACGGTCACGCCGAACTTGCGGAGGATTTCTTTGCCCTGATACTCATGGATTTTCATGCGAACTTCCCTTCAGACGCTTGGTGATAAAGTAGATTTGATACTTGCTGAATTCTTGGCAGGCAAACGCTTGATGCATCGGAGACCCGCTAACCATCGTTGCGCTGACCATGTCCTGATGGGACAGGTAATTTGCGGGGGCAGCGGGGGCTCAAGGGTATTGGAGGCAACAGCGCCGGCAGAATGGCCAAAATTTATGCCGTATGCTGTGGCGCTGCGGCTTGTCGCGCTTGCCATGAGCATCCGGCCTAAAAAAGCCGAAAAAGTGTAGCACAGTGGACCGTGCCAGAGAAGCAAATGCTCTTGTGCGGCGCAGCGTACGGGCAGGCGCAAGAAGCCTACGCGCGCTTATTCGTCATCGGTCTCCTGCGCACGGATGGCGGCACGGATGGCATCGTGAGAAAACCCGCGCTGCTGAAGAAACCGCATTCGTTTTGCCCGCTCGGCGGCATCCGCTGGCGGACTGTGATATTTACGTGCCAGAATGGCCCGTGCCCGCTCTGCCTCGTCTTTACTCAGTTGCTCACGAATTTGGGAAATAGATTCGTCTTCAATTCGATGACTTTGCAACTCCGTCAGAATGCGCTGATTCCCGAAGCGGGCGGCACGGCGGTGCACCAGGGATTCGGCAAAACGCTCCTGCGAAAGAAGCTTGGCGGCTTCCAGCGCGTCGAGCACCGCTTCCACGTCCTCGCCTTCCTGGGCATGACGAGCCAGCTTACGTCCGAGTTCAAGCCGGCTATGCTCCCGCATGGACAAATATCGTAGCGCGCGGCCTTTAAGACTCAGTTGCAGTTTTGCCATGATCCGATCAAATAAAAAAGCCATGGACGATGCCATGGCTTTTGCTGGTTAAGCAGGGAACAGGACTAACCTTACTCCACTTCTTTCCCTTCTTTAGTTTCCTTACCTTCCTTGCCGCCCGCTTTTTTTGCCGGTGCCGGCTCGGCACTCGCAAGAGGCGGAAGTTCAGGAACACCCAATCCGGCGCGAACCTTGTTTTCGATTTCGCGTGCCAGTTCTGGATTTTCCTTCAGGAAGTTACGGGCATTGTCCTTGCCTTGGCCAATCTTTTCGCCATTGTAGCTGTACCAGGCGCCTGACTTCTCAACAATCTTGGCTTCCACGCCCAGATCGATGATTTCGCCTTCGCGTGAAGTGCCTTCTCCATACAGGATGTCGAAGTGTGCTTCCTTGAACGGCGGCGCCACCTTGTTCTTGACGACCTTGACCTTCGTTTCGTTACCGATCACTTCGTCACCCGACTTGATCGAACCGGTGCGGCGGATGTCCAGACGCACGGATGCGTAGAACTTCAGCGCATTGCCGCCGGTCGTGGTTTCCGGGTTGCCGAACATGACACCGATCTTCATACGGATCTGGTTGATGAAAATAACCAGGGTATTGGTACGATTGATCGAACCGGTCAGCTTGCGCAAGGCTTGCGACATCAGGCGTGCCTGCAGGCCGGGCAGCGAATCACCCATCTCGCCTTCGATTTCAGCGCGCGGCGTCAGGGCTGCAACCGAGTCGACCACGATCAGGTCAACGCCGCCGGAACGCACCAGCGCATCGCAGATTTCCAGGGCTTGTTCGCCGGTATCCGGCTGGGACACCAGCAGGTCGGACAGATTGACGCCCAGCTTCTGGGCATACACGACGTCGAGCGCATGCTCGGCATCGATAAAGGCGCAGGTACCGCCCAGCTTTTGCATCTCGGCGATGGTTTGCAGGGTTAGCGTGGTCTTACCTGAAGACTCCGGACCATAGATTTCAACCACACGGCCACGCGGCAAGCCGCCAACGCCCAGTGCGACATCCAGTCCAAGCGAGCCGGTCGAGACTACTTGCACTTCTTCGGCCACGGCACCGTCTTCCATGCGCATCACGGAACCCTTGCCGAACTGCTTCTCAATCTGTGCCAAGGCGGCTGCGAGAGCCTTGCTCTTGTCCAGATTAGGTACTAACTTTTTGTCGTCCATAGTTCTCTTTCGAAAGTAGGCGGGCAATAAATGTTTGTCAAAAATGAGGGCTTGTTTGGAAATCGCTTACTGACTGCCAGGTACAACTACCAGATGCAGGAATACAGCTATTACCTTGAATTCGTGTTTTGCGGCCGAATCGGTACTGTATAAAAAAACAGTGATCAATGCAAGCGAAATTTACGATTACGGCACAGTTTATTTCTCCCGTTAATTGGAACTTTCCTGACGGCACTCTTTGAAAATCCGCTTCAATTTGGTGCAATCCTGACTCGTGAAGCTAGTTTTATCCTGGCATGTTTCTTGTTATTCACATGCAAACAGCTCATCACGCGCATCATGCCAAAATTTTTCGATGAAATGTACCGTGACGCCGCGGGCACGATACGTCCCCATTACCGCGAATTTGAAGCCTGGCTGGCCGAACAGGCGAGCGAGGCGATCACACTCAAGCGCGCCGAGGCCGATCTGGCTTTTCGCCGCGTCGGCATCACGTTCGCCGTGTACGGCAACGATGCCGGCACCGAGCGCCTGATTCCTTTCGATATTATCCCGCGCATCATTCCGGCCGCCGAATGGGCGCAGCTGGAAAAAGGATTGCGGCAGCGGGTGCAGGCGCTCAACATGTTCATTCACGATATCTACCATGCCCAGCATATTGTCCAGGCAGGCGTGATCCCGCCTGAGCAGATTTTCCGCAATGCTCAGTATCGTCCTGAAATGCAGGGCATTAATGTGGCTTCCGATATCTATGCGCATATTGCCGGCGTGGATATCGTGCGGGCCGGCGCAGGTGAATTCTATGTGCTGGAAGACAATCTGCGCGTGCCCTCTGGCGTCTCGTACATGCTGGAAGACCGCAAGATGATGATGCGGCTCTTCCCGGAATTATTCGCCCGGCACAAGGTGGCGCCGATCGACCACTATCCCGATCTGTTGCTGGACAACCTGCGCTCCGTGGCGCCGTCCGGCGTAAACGACCCGACCGTTGTCGTCATGACGCCGGGAATGTACAACTCCGCCTATTTCGAACATGCCTTCCTGGCGCAACAGATGGGCGTGGAACTGGTCGAAGGCCAGGATCTGTTCGTCAGTGACAATGCCGTGTTCATGCGCACCACCCAGGGGCCCAAGCGCGTGGACGTCATCTACCGCCGTGTCGATGATGATTTTCTCGATCCCCTCGCCTTCCGCGCCGATTCGTCGCTGGGCGTGCCAGGACTGCTGTCGGTATATCGTGCCGGCCGCGTGACGCTAGCCAATGCCATCGGCACCGGCGTGGCTGACGACAAGTCCATCTACCCGTACGTGCCGGACATGATCCGCTTTTACCTGGCGGAAGAACCCATCCTCAATAACGTGCCGACCTATCAATGCCGCAGGAAGGAAGAGCTGGAATATACGCTCGCCAACCTGCCCGACCTGGTGGTCAAGGAAGTCCATGGCGCCGGCGGCTATGGCATGTTGGTCGGACCTGCCTCGAGCAAGCAGCAGATCGAAGATTTCCGCCAGCGCCTGCTGGCAAGACCTGAAGGCTACATCGCCCAGCCCACCCTGGCGCTCTCCGCCTGTCCGACTTACGTCGAATCCGGCATCGCGCCGCGCCATATCGACCTGCGTCCCTTTGTCCTCTCCGGCAAGTCGGTAACCATGGTGCCGGGCGGCTTGACGCGCGTGGCGCTGACTGAGGGCTCGCTGGTGGTCAATTCATCGCAGGGCGGCGGCACGAAAGATACCTGGATACTGGAGAACTGACATGCTAAGCCGCACTGCCGACCATTTATTCTGGATGGCCCGCTACACCGAGCGCGCCGAAAACACTGCCCGCATGCTCGATGTGAATATGCAGACCGCCATGCTACCGCAGTCGGCGCAGGCAGCCGAGCAAGGCTGGCGCGCCACGCTGAGCATTTCGGAGTTGCAGCGCATGTTCAATGACAAATATGCCCTGCTCACGCCGCGCGACGTGCTCGACTTCATGGTTCGCGATGCGAGCAACCCGTCGTCCATCGCTTCCTGCCTGCGCCAGGCGCGCGAAAATGCCCGTGCCGTGCGCGGAAGCCTGACCACCGAAGTGTGGGAAACGCTCAATGCCACCTGGCTGGAAATGCAGTCGCTATTGAAAGGCAATATGCTCGAACGCGACCCGGGACAATTTTTCGAATGGGTCAAGCATCGCTCGCATCTGTCGCGCGGAGTCACCATCGGCACCATGCTGAAGGATGAAGCCTTTTATTTCATTCGCCTGGGCACTTTTCTCGAACGCGCCGACAATACCGCCCGCCTGCTCGACGTGAAATTTCATGGAGTCCAAGAAGAGTCGAACATCAACGCAGCGGGAGCCGATGCGGAACAGCCGCTCGACTTCTATTACTGGGCGGCGATCCTGCGCTCGGTTTCCGGCTTCGAAATCTATCGCAAGGTCTATCGCGACGTAATTACACCGGCACGCGTGGCCGAATTGCTTATGCTACGCCCCGACATGCCGCGCTCCCTGCTTGCCTGCATGGATGAAGTGGTAGTCAACCTCAAGGAAGTCAGCAACGATATTTCCGCCGATACCGAACGGCTCGCCGGGCGGTTGCATGCGCAACTGCGCTTTGCGCGCATCGACGATATTCTCGCGTCCGGCCTGCACGATTACCTCACGGGATTCCTGGAAAGCGTCTTCACTCTCGGCAACCGCGTCAGCCGGGATTTCATGATGCCGCTCGCAGCTTGACAGCAGTCACAAGAAACAGGAATCCGCATGCTCGCCATTCGCCACGAAACCGTCTATCGCTACACTGCGCCGCTGGCGTACACCATCCAGCAATTGCGGCTGACCCCGCGCCAGGATGCCCATCAACAGCTCAAGTCCTGGGAAATCGTCACGGAAGGACACCGTCATGGCTTTGTCGATGCCTATGGCAATTCCAGTCATACGCTGACAATCAGCGGCCGCCACGACGAGGTCCGCATCGTGGCCCGTGGAGTGGTGGAGGTATCGCCCTTGACCAAGGGCCGCCTGACGGCCAGGGATGTCCTGTCGCCGCTGGTATTTACCGTTCCTACCCGCTTGACCGAACCGACCGATGCCGTTCGCTCCTTTGCCGCAAAACAGCTTGCCGGCGGAGCGCGCAGCCAGGTCATACTGGACTTGGCAGAAGCGATCCGCGGTTCGGTGACGTACCAAATTGGTGCAACCTCGGTCAATACTACCGCTTCCGATGTTCTTCAGCTCGGCCAGGGCGTATGCCAGGACCATGCGCATCTGTTCCTGGCATGCTGCCATACCCAAGATATCCCGGCCCGTTACGTTTCTGGCTATATCCATGCGGGCGCCACGAATCATGCGGAAAGCCATGCCTGGGTCGACGTCTGGGTCGATGACGTGGATTTTTCCGGCTGGGTCAGCATCGATGTCACCCATGCCCAATTTACGGGCACGCAGCATTGCCGCTTGGCGGTGGGCCGCGATTACGAGTCCGCGGCGCCGGTGCGGGGCGTCCGGCGCGGCGGCGGCACGGAAACCCTCACGGTGCACGTCGATGTCAACGAATTGCCCTGATCCTTGCGATAGAATCGGCTTTTGAATTTACTAACTTTGCCATGACTTATTGTGTAGCCATGCGTCTTGATGCCGGACTGGTTTTCCTGTCCGATTCGCGTACAAATGCCGGGGTCGATCAGGTTGGCACCTTCCGCAAGATGAGCGTGTTCGACAATCCCGGCGACCGCGTCATGGTCCTGATGACAGCCGGGAACCTGTCGATTTCACAGTCCATCCGGCAGATCGTCGCTGATTATGTCAACGAGGATGGAGAAAGCATCTGGACGGTGCAATCGATGCACGAAGCCGCACGCATCGTTGGCGACGCCATTCGCATGGTCCATGCGCGGGACGCCGCTTCGCTGGAAAAATTCGGCATTGATTTCAATGTCAGCATGATTTTTGGCGGTCAGATCGGCAATGAGCGATGCCGCCTGTTCCAGATGTACTCGGCCGGGAATTTCATCGAGTCGCACGATGAAACCCCGTATTTCCAGATCGGTGAGGCGAAGTACGGCAAACCCATCATCGACCGCGTCATCACGACGGCCAGTTCGCTCGACGAAGCCGCCAAATGCGCACTGATTTCCATGGATTCGACGCTGCGGTCCAATATTTCAGTCGGGCTGCCGCTGGACTTGCTGGTCTACGAGACGGGGCGCCTTGCCGTCACGCGTTTCGTGTGCGTCGACGAAAGAAACCAGTATTTCCAAATGATTCGTAACACCTGGGGCCAGCAGTTAAAGGCCGTCTTTGAGGGAATCGCGGATCCGGAATGGAATGCGGAAGCGGATGGAGGTAGCAATGTGCTGTCGAAGCGTAGTGTTGACGCTCAGCCGGCAAGAGTCAAGCCGCCAACTGCCTCGGAAAGAACTGCGAGGGATAATCCTGTGCCGCTGCAAACGCTTGCGCAACAGTCAGAAATTTCACAACAAACCTGATTTTACAAAAGTATGATTTCGTCGGGCTGAACAGAGAAAACTTTCATTGTCTGTTCAGCCCGTATCGCATTATTTCGATGCAGCGAGCGTACCGGTATAGCTCAAATCCGAAATCTCATTTTGAGCTTCAGCGGCATTAACCAGCTCTGGAACGATCCGACCTACCATGACGCCAAATGAAGGCGAGGTCTTGACGTATTTGACTTCGCCCTTATCCAGGGTAAACGTCAGCTTTTTTTCCACTTCGGTGCTGGTGGCGACTTCATGGTTACCGACATTCGTATCGACGAAGAAGAAACCACCCGGCTTGGATTCGCCAACCACCTTGCCATCCAGGTTGATATCCGGCTGCAAGGCGGCGCCAAGCATGCTCGCACTACGGTAAAAATAGATGCGTCCCTGGTCTGCCTTGAGTGCCGGGATGGAAGCCTGCATGTCCTTATGTTTGACACCTGAAGCGCAACCGGTCAATACAACTGCAAGGCTCAGCACCAGCATTTGAATGAATCGCATAACGAACTCCTCTCCTGATTTTATTTAATTAAATTTAAGAGCGGCTTTTCTTGCCAGAGACGAGAATCCGCGTTCGACCGGCAAGTAAAATCCAACAAGCTGGTCATTTGCCACGACCAGATTTGCTTCATGTATGTGCGCCCCTTCGAGCGTAAATACATCTTTGTAGGGTTTATAGACTTCGCCCTGGCTGATTGTTCCAGCGTGCACCCACTGGCTGCCGGCCTTGAGCGTGCGGCTATACCCTGTATCCAATTGAACTTCCGTTGTTTGCGCCAACGTCTTTAATGTTTGTTGTGCTGACCGTTCGACAGCCTTGAAAGCCTCTGGGCGATATGCAACCTGACTTGCACATCCCGCCACAAAAGCAGCCAGTATCAGGATTCGAATAAGAGAGAAAGTCCGCATTATTGTTATTTGACTAGTACGCAAGAAGGAGGAATGTAATCGCTCATGTTCTTATCTGCAATCCCATATTCATGAGATATGCAACAGAGCCAATATCATGTAGATGCATGTGCGCAAATAAAAAAAGCGGCAAGTCATCCTTGCCGCTTTTCCTTCCAATATGAGGAAATTTAAACTACGATCGTCTGCGCCTCGTCACCCTGACGCTCGCGGATCTCGCCGATGCGCATGACAGTCTCGCCGGCTGCCTGCAGTTGCGCCTGTGCGGCATCCGCATTTTCCTTAGACACGATCACCGTCATGCCGATACCGCAGTTGAATACGCGGTGCATCTCGGCATCGGCCACGCCGCCATGCTGCTGCAGCCACTGGAACAGTGGAGGCATGGTCCAGGCGTCACGGTGCAGGACTGCCGTGATGTTATCCTGCAGGACGCGCGGAATGTTTTCCACGAGGCCGCCGCCGGTGATGTGCACCATGCCCTTGACTTCCATGGATGCCATCAGCGCCAGCAGGGGCTTGACGTAAATGCGGGTAGGCTCGAGCAGGACATCGGCGAGGCGACGGCCATGGAAATCGGCATTCAGGTCAGGCTTGGCCACCGAGATGATCTTGCGCACCAGCGAGTAGCCGTTGGAGTGCGCGCCCGACGAAGCCAGGCCCAGCACCACATCGCCCGGCACGATCTTGCTGCCGTCGATGATTTTCGATTTTTCTACCGCGCCGACGGCGAAGCCGGCCAGGTCATATTCACCATCCGGATACATGGTCGGCATTTCCGCGGTTTCGCCGCCGATCAGCGCGCAGCCGGCCAGTTCGCAACCCTTGGCGATGCCCTTGATGACATCGGTGGCGGTCGCCACTTCCAGCTTGCCGCAAGCGAAATAATCCAGGAAGAACAGCGGCTCGGCGCCCTGCACCAGGATATCGTTGACGCTCATGGCGACCAGGTCGATGCCGACCGTGTCGTGCTTATTCAGATGGAAAGCCAGCTTCAGCTTGGTGCCGACACCGTCGGTGCCGGAAACCAGCACGGGCTCCTTGTATTTTTTGCTGACCTCGAACAGCGCGCCAAAGCCGCCGATGCCGCCCAGGACGCCTTCGCGCATGGTGCGCTTGGCAAAAGGCTTGATGGCTTCGACCAGGGCATCGCCAGCGTCAATGTCAACGCCGGCATCACGGTAGGACAGGGAAACGGAAGAAGGGAAACTCATGATGTGATTGGTGGCAGAGGCGGTAAAATAGAAGGTGATAGCCGTTAGAAACCTGCGGCAAACCGCTATTTTAACAAAATTGCCCCGTTTTCCGGCCTGAGGATGGCATTTTCTCCTTATCATCTGATGTCACTGGATGACTGACCGCGCTTTTGGGCCTTGTCAAAGCCTTGCCATGCTGGCAAATCCTTGGCAGAGCGTTTATCCTAGCGGCCGCTTGCATATGAACTTTTGTTAATGAAACAGTTATTGCTGGACTTGAATGCGCATGCGCCTCCTGCCCTGGATACTTTTGTAACCGGGCAGAACAGTGAATTATTGGCCTTGCTGGAGCGCGTGGCGCAGGGAGCCGTCAGCGGCTTGGGCGAGCGCTTCATTTACCTGTGGGGCGAAGCCGGCGCCGGCAAATCCCATTTGCTGCACGCCTTGGGCAGCCTGGGCGGGGCGATTTACCTCGAAGGCCATGCCGATGAAGCGGCATTGACCTATCGACCGGAACTGCGGCTGTATCTGCTGGACGATGTGGCCAGCCTGTCGCCGGCATCCCAGATTGCCGCCTTTACCTTATTTAACCAGGTGCGTGAACATGGCGGCGTGCTGGTGGCATCCGGTCCATTGCCTCCCGCCCAGCTTACCGTGCGCGAAGATCTGCGTACCCGCCTGGGCTGGGGGCTGATCTATCAGGTGCACGGCCTGACCGATGCCGAGAAGATCGCCGCGCTCGAACATGCGGCCACCGCGCGCGGGCTGGTGCTGTCTCCCGGCGTATTGCCGTATCTGATGACGCATTTCAGGCGCGACATGCCCTCCCTGACGGCGATGCTCGATGCGCTGGACCGTTATTCCCTCGAAACCAAGCGCCCGATTACCCTGCCGCTGCTGAAAGACTTGCTACTCCATGACGAACCTGGCTCTGTTTGACCTTGACCATACCCTGCTGCCGCTCGATTCGGACTTCGAGTGGGGACAATTCCTCGCGCGCACCGGTGCGGTGGATGCCAATGAAATGGAAAAGCGCAACGCCGACTTTTACGAGCAATACAAGGTCGGCACGCTCGATCCGGTGTTGTACCTGGAATTCGTGTTCGGCATCCTGTCGCAATTCCCGCGCACCCAACTCGATGCCTGGCACCGTGAATTCATGGATGAGGTGATCACACCGGCGATGAAGCCGGCGGCGCGCGACCTGGTGAAAAAGCACCAGGATGCCGGCGACCTGGTTGCCATCATCACCGCCACCAATCGTTTCATCACCGAACCGATCGCCCGCGCTTTCGGCGTCGACAACCTGATCGCCGCCGAACCGGAATTGAAAGAAAACGGCGACCTGACCGGCCGCGTCCTCGGCACGCCTCCCTACGGCGCCGGCAAGGTGGTCAATGCGCGCGCCTGGCTGGCCGGCCTCGGCCACACGCTCGAAGGCTTCGAGCGCAGCCATTTCTACAGCGATTCGCAAAACGATATTCCCCTGCTTTCCCTGGTTACCCATCCGGTCGCGACGAATCCCAATGCCAAGCTGGCGGCGCATGCGCAAGCCCAGGGCTGGCCCACTTTACATTTGTTCCCATGATAAAAAAATTCATTCGCCGCATCCTCGGCGTCAAGAACAAGACCACCGACCCGACCCAGCCTGTCGTGATCGGCCCCAAGGAACATGGGATCGATCCCAAGCTGATTTCGCCGAATGCTGTCAGGGTGACGCAAACCTTGCAGGAAGCAGGATTCAAGGCTTTCCTGGTCGGCGGCGCGGTGCGCGACCTGCTGCTGGGCGTGAAGCCCAAGGATTTCGACGTCGCCACCAATGCCACGCCGGAGCAGGTCAAGCGCCTGTTCCGGCGTGCTTTCATCATCGGCCGCCGCTTCCAGATCGTGCACGTGATGTTCGGCCAGGAACTGATCGAAGTAACGACCTTCCGTGGCCCCTCGGTAGAATCGGCGCCCAAGGATGAATTCGGCCGCGTCTTGCGCGACAACACTTTCGGTGAACAGCATGAAGACGCCGTGCGGCGTGATTTCACCATTAACGCGATGTATTACGATCCGGCGACGCAGAGCGTGCTGGATTACCACGAAGGCATGGCGGACATTCGCAGCAAGACCCTGCGCATGATCGGCGTGCCGGAAGCGCGCTACCGCGAAGACCCGGTGCGTATGTTGCGCGTGGTGCGCTTCGCCGCCAAGCTGGATTTCACGATCGATCCCGCCACCAGCGAGCCGATGGCGGTCATGGCGCCGCTGATCAATAACGTGCCGGCGGCGCGCCTGTACGATGAAATGCTCAAGCTCTTGATGAGCGGCCAGGCATTGGCATGCCTGAAACAGCTGCGCAAGGAAGGCTTGCACCATGGCTTGCTGCCGTTGCTGGACGTGGTGCTGGAACAGCCGTTGGGCCGCAAGTTCGTCACCCTGGCTCTTAACAATACCGACAACCGCATTCGCCAAGGCAAGCCGGTTTCTCCAGGCTTCCTGTTTGCCGCCCTGCTCTGGCACCAGGTGCTGGAGAAGTGGCACGCGTATCAGGCTGCGGGCGAATATCCGATTCCCGCCCTGCATCAGGCAGCCGACGACGTGCTGGAATCGCAGGCCGAGAAACTGGCACTGCAGCGCAAGACCACCTCGGATATGCGCGAATTGTGGGCCATGCAACCGCGCTTCGAGCGCCGCACCGGCAAGTCGCCCTACAAGCTGCTGGAGCATCCGCGCCTGCGCGCGGGCTACGACTTCATGCTGCTGCGCTGCGAATCGGGCGAGCTCGATCCTTCGCTCGGCCAGTGGTGGACCGACTTCATGGAATCGGATGGTCCGGGGCGCGAAACCCTGCTCGCGCAGAAATCGCGCGCCGAAGGCGAAGCCGGCCCGGCGAAGAAACGTCGCCGGCGCGGCGGCCGCAATCGCGGCAAGGGGGCCGGCGGTGAAACGAATGGCGCGACTGCCGGCAACGGCAATAGCGCTGACAGCGGCGGCGAATGATGGCGACTGAGGTAACGGCTTATATCGGCATTGGCGCCAACCTCGGCGACGCCCGCAAGCAGGTCGAAGAAGCCATCGCGGCCCTGAACAAATTGCCGCAAACCCGCCTGCTTGCGCAATCGAGCCTGTTTCGCACGGCGCCGGTGGATGCCGCGGGCGATGATTACATCAATGCCGTGGCCAGCATCAAGACCGGTTTATCCGCGCAAGACTTGCTGGAACAACTCCAGGCGCTGGAACAGGCTGCGGGTCGCGAGCGGCCTTATCGCAACGCCCCGCGCACGCTGGATCTGGACATTCTGCTGTACGGCGATCAGATCATCGCTACGCCAACCCTGACCGTGCCGCATCCGCGCCTGACCCAGCGTGCCTTCGCGCTCATTCCGCTTATACAGATCGCCCCTTTCATTGCCATTCCCGGACATGGTCCCGCGCACCAGTTCGCACCGCAAGTGGCGGACCAGGCCATCGGAAAAATCTGAACGTATCTTTATATCTATGCCTATCGCTCTGCAGACAGCCGGCCTGCTGATCCTGTCGAATATTTTCATGACATTCGCCTGGTATGGCCACTTGAAAAACCTGTCGAGCAAGCCATGGTGGATCGCCGCGCTCGTCAGTTGGGGCATCGCCCTGTTCGAATACCTGCTGCAGGTGCCGGCCAACCGCATCGGTCACACCGAACTGAGCCTGGCACAACTGAAGATCATGCAGGAAGCCATCACGCTGGCCGTGTTCGTGCCCTTTGCCATGATTTACATGAACCAGCCCTTCAAGCTCGACTATGTCTGGGCCGGGCTATGCCTGGTGGGCGCAGTGTATTTCATCTTCCGCACCTGAAACTGGCGGGCTGCTCCCCGCACTTTTGACCCTGCCCTGAAAGTTGGCGTGATTTCTTTTATGATTACGGCGCCTTAGCTGGAATAACTGCAATCAAAGGAATCGACATGACCGGATACGCCCACGACAACCAGAGCGGCATCGCTCGCAAGACGGTCACCATACCGGCATTGATGGCCATGCGCGCAGCGGGTGAAAAAATCGCCATGCTGACCTGCTATGACGCCAGTTTCGCCGCGCTGATGGACCATTGCGGCGTCGATGTCCTGCTGGTGGGCGACTCGCTCGGCAACGTCAGCCAGGGACAAAGCTCGACTTTGCCCGTGACGATCGATGACATGGCTTATCACACGGCCTCCGTCGCGCGCGGCAACAAGTCGGCTTTCCTGGTGACCGACATGCCGTTCGCCACCTACGGCACCAAGGAAGCGGCGTTTCAGAATGCCGCCAAATTGATGCAGGCCGGCGCGCACATGGTGAAAATCGAAGGCGGCGCCTGGCTGGCCGAGACCGTGCATTTCCTGGTCGAGCGCGGCATCCCGGTATTTGCCCACATCGGCCTGACGCCGCAATCGGTGCATATATTGGGTGGAAACCGGGTGCAGGGGAAAACCGCGGAAGGCGCGGAAAAACTGAAAGCCGACGCCCTGGCGCTGCAGGCTGCCGGCGCATCGATGCTGTTGCTGGAGGCGATCCCGGCAGCGCTCGGCAAGGAAGTCACGGAACTGATGAGCATCCCGACCATCGGCATCGGCGCGGGCCCCGATTGCTCGGGCCAGGTGCTGGTCATGCACGACATGCTGGATGTCTTCCCGGGCAAGAAAGCCCGTTTCGTGAAGAATTTCATGCAGGGGCAGGACAGCATCGGCGGCGCCTTCCGTGCCTATATCAGCGCCGTCAAGGACAAGTCCTTCCCGGCGCCCGAACACTGCTTCTAACAACGCTAGGCAAGATGCCGCTTGCAGCATTGCGGCATCTTAGCCCGGACAGTAATCCTCATAGCGCGCATAGGCGGCCTGCAAGCGTTCGCTTACTTCCTGTGCATCGCCAATCGTTACGCCAAGATTACGCAGGCGGCCATCCTGCAATCCATAGATCCAGCCGTGGATAGTCAGGTTCTGGCCACGTTCCCACGCATCCTGAACGATCGTCGTCTGGCAGACATTGGCGACCTGCTCGATCACATTCAGCTCGCATAGCCGGTCCTGCTTTTCGCGCGTCGGCAGCACATCGCCGAGGTAGCGCTCGTGTTTGGTATGCACGTCCCGTACATGGCGCAACCAGTTGTCCGCCAGGCCGATGCGGCGCTTGGCCAGGGCGGCGTGCACGCCCGAACAGCCGTAGTGGCCGCACACGATCACATGCTTCACGCCCAACACCTCGATCGCGAACTGCAACACCGACAGGCAATTCAAGTCGGTATGCACGACCACGTTGGCGACATTTCGGTGAACGAATAATTCTCCCGGCGCCAGTCCGACGATTTCATTGGCCGGCACGCGGCTGTCCGAACATCCGATCCAGAGATATTCCGGGGATTGCTGCGCCACCAGCTTCTTGAAGAAATCCGCATCCGTCTTGATCATCGATGCAGCCCATTGGCTGTTGTTGTCAAACAGTACCTTCAAGTCGTCATGTTTTGGAGTTGTCATTGATGTTCCAATAAGGGCTTGAATGTATAAAAAACCACACAATTGTTGCCAAGCTGAAAAAAAATAATGTTACATTAGCGCATCTTTTTACATTCTTAAGCGGCTGCTTTTTGTGAGCAGCCAGTCTCGCAGCATGCCAGCATGATAACGGCGTGATGCATTTATGCAAAGGAAGCAGATTGAAGTTATTGCCGCGTGCTCTGGCAGTCGCTTTTATTGTCTGCATGGCCGGACTTGCTGCTCCTGTACAGGCCGGCCAGGCTGAAACTCCCGCTTTCATATTTGGCGTCATCAGTCCGCGCAGTGCCGTCATCACGGCACAATATTGGAATCCTATTCTGCGCTATCTCACCCGGCAAAGTGGAGTGCCGCTGAAATTAAAAGTGGCCAAGAGCTCGCCAGAACTGGCTGCCATGATTCAGCATGGCGAACTTCACTTTATTTATTCCAATTATCAATTCGCTCCCGGGAACGACGGTGCGGGATACATCGTCATCGCTCGACCTCTTGCGAGTCCGTCTCGCGGACAGATTGTCGTGTCTACCAATTCACCTTATACCTCACTGGAACAATTACAAGGCCGCGAAGTTGCCTTTCCTTCTAAAGTCGCCTTTACCGGATTCCAGGTGCCGATGGATGCACTGCTACGTGCCGGCATCCATGTCAAGCCTCGTTTCGCCGGGACGATCGAAGGGGCGCTGGGACAAATGCTGTCTGGCCGTGCGGCAGCGGCTGGGGTCAGTGCCGTTATCGCCAATGCCTATGCGGAACGTCAGAATGTCAGCTACCGCGTGTTGTGGAGTTCGGAAGAATATCCGACCGTTCCCATCGCCGTTCATCCTGCCGTACCCAAGGAAAAGGTCGACGCGGTGCGTACGGCATTACTGTCGATGAGCGAGCGTTTCGAAGGCCGCGAAATTTTAACCGCCAGTTCTCCCCTGTTCGGACAGCCGACATCGTTTGGGTTTGTTGCGGCAAGTAACGCAGAATACGAACACATGCACCGGTTCTATCGGCAGCGCCTGCCTTTGCCGGAAGGCCAATAATCATGCTCAACCTATCCAGTCTATTTAAAGCTGGCCGTGACCTGAGCCTGGCTGCCCGTATCAAGCTGGTATCCGGCGTCGTGCTTACACTGGTGGGCTGCACGATCTTCACCCTTGACCTGCGCAACGAGATTTCATTCCAACGCGACAAACTCGCGCAAAGCCTGCAATATGAACTGGACTTCCTGGCCCAGGCGCTGACCGAGCCTGTCATTACCGGTGACTATGCAGCCGTGCAGCAATTGCTGAACAAGGGCGTGGAGCAGCCGGCGATCCACAGCATTGCCTGGACCGACAGTGAAAATCATCTTCAAATCGCCGATACGCCTCAGAGCGATGTCGTCTTGACGGCGCCGGCCTGGTTCGCGCACTGGACAAACATTCCGCAGTATTCCGAAAACAAGGACATTATTGTTGGCGGCGAAAACTATGGGCGACTGCGCGTAGAGATCGCCACCACTCCGGCCATTAATCAGATTTGGGAAAAGATGCTCGGCAAGCTGTGCATCCTGCTGTTGGGGATCGGCAGCCTGTTTGCTTTGCTTGGCACGCTCGTTTCCAATGGCTTGCGGCCGCTGTATGTGCTGCAAAAGGCTGCCCACCAGTTCGGCCAGGGCGATCACGCGCTGCGCATTCAAGCCAGCGGACCGCCGGAAATGCAGGCATGTATCCATGCCTTCAATAACATGGCTGCCAATATCGAGCGCCTGCTGGGATCGCTGCGCGACAGCGGCTCGCGCAATCGCCTGCTGGCGGTGATCGTGGAGCAGTCGAATGTCCCGATTATCACCGTCGATCTGGATGGCATCATCACCAGCTGGAACACGGCAGCCAGCATGCTTTATGGCTACGGAGCGGAAGACGTTATCGGCCGTCCCGCGAGCATGCTGTACCACCCGGAATTGGTGCATGAGTTCAAGGACAACGTAGCACGCATCCAGCAAGCACAGCCGACCACGTTCGAGGCGCACCGCCGGACTCGCGACGGACGTCTGCTGCATTTATCGATCAGCGTATCGCCGCTGTACGACGAGAACAATCGCCACATTGGCGAAATCAGCATTTCCCGCGACATCACCCGGCAGAAGCGCGCGGAAGAAGCGCTCGACAAGGAAAAGGAACGCGCCCAGGTTACGCTTGCATCGATTGCCGATGCCGTCGTCACCACGGATACGGACGGCAATATCGACTATCTCAATCCTGTCGCGGAAAAGCTGCTCGGCTGGCGCACTGATGAAGCCTATGGCCGCGCGCTAGGAGAAATTTTTCAATGCGTCGATGAAGCTGGCGCCTCCATCCCCAGTCCAATTGAGCAAACCCTGCATCAGCATCAGCAGATTGAAGTCCGCGGCGACGCCTTGCTGGTGCAGCGAGACGGTGCTCGCCTGCCGATCGAGCACTCGGCGGCGCCCATATCCGACCATGAAGGCGAAGTCATCGGCATGGTGCTGGTGTTCCGCGACGTCAGCGAATCGCACGATATGGCGCGCCAGCTGTCCTGGCAAGCCAGTCATGATGCCCTCACGTCATTGGTCAACCGTCGCGAGTTCGAGCGCCGGCTGGAAACTTTGATTCATTCGGCGCACGAGCAGGACCGCCAGCATGCCCTGCTGTACATGGACCTGGACCAGTTCAAGGTCGTCAACGACACTTGCGGACACGGCGCCGGCGATGAATTACTGCGCCAGCTGAGCGCGGTGCTCAATACCCGCATTCGCAGCGCGGATACCCTGGCAAGACTGGGCGGCGATGAATTCGGCGTGCTGCTGGCCGATTGCCCCCTGAATAAGGCGATGGAAGTCGCTGAGGCGCTGCGTGAATCCGTCGCCGATTTCCGTTTCGCCTGGCAGGACAAGATCTTTGCCATCGGCGTATCGATCGGCGTAGTGCCGATCGTCGGCCAGCGGGAAAACAATACCGATGTCATGGGCGTGGCGGATGCGGCCTGCTATGCCGCCAAGGACAAGGGCCGCAACCAGGTGCAGGCGAGCCCGAACACGCGCGAATTGACTCAACGCCGCGGCGAAATGCTGTGGGTATCCCGCATCAACAGCGCGTTGGAACAAAACCGTTTCCTGCTGCATTACCAGCGCATCGTCCCTGTGCATGGCGATGATGACGGCCTTCACTTTGAAGCCTTGCTGCGCATGCGGGACCAGGACGGCAATCTGGTGTCGCCCATGAGTTTCATTCCCGCCGCCGAACGCTATAACCTGATGCGCGGGCTCGATCGACGCGTCGTAACGCTGGCATTCGAAGAATGCCGCAAACTGGGGAGCATGCCGTCAATTATGATTTCCATTAATTTGTCGGGGGATTCGCTGAGCGATCCGACCTTGCTCGACTTCCTCAAGCGCCAGTTCGCCGAATTTGGCGTCGACCCGCGCGGCATCTGTTTCGAAGTCACCGAAACCGCCGCCATCGCCAACCTGGAACTGGCGAATATCCTGATCCGCGAACTCAAGGCCATGGGGTGCCGCTTCTCGCTGGATGATTTCGGCAGCGGCCTGTCATCGTTCGGTTATCTGAAGAACCTGCCAGTCAACTATCTCAAGATCGATGGCAGCTTCGTGCGCGACATGGCGCGCGATCCGACCGATGCGGCAATGGTGGTAGCCATCAATAACATCGGCCATGTCATGGGAATCAAGACGATCGCGGAATGGGTGGAAAACCAGGAAACCCTGGATGCCTTGCGCAGCATCGGCGTCGACTATGCGCAAGGTTACCTGCTCGGCCGGCCACAGCCGATGGAGACCATCCGCAACGAGATCATGCACGCAACTGCCGCTCCCCAGCCGCTGAAATCGCCGTCGCCCGAAAGCCAGCGCGAAGAGAACCTGGCGGATGAAACGCCGATCATTCCCGGGTTCTGAATGTAGCGTATTCGCGGACAGTGACACATCCAATAAAAAACGCCGGCGCTGTGCCGGCGTTTTTACTGATGCCGGAAATTCCGGCCCATTGATGTCGCTTACTCGAAGAAGCTCTTGACCTTGTCCATCCAGGATTTGGAATGCGGGCTATGCTTCGAGCCGCCTTCCATTGTCAGGCGGTCGAGTTCGCGCAGCAAATCCTTCTGCTTGTCGGTCAGCTTGACCGGCGTCTCGATCACCACGTGGCAGAACAGGTCGCCCGGATAACCGGAACGCACCCCCTTGATGCCCTTGCCGCGCAGGCGGAAAGTCTTGCCGGTCTGCGTGCCCTCCGGCAGCGAGAAGGATGCCTTGCCATTCAAGGTAGGCACTTCGACTTCGCCACCCAGCGCCGCCTTGGCAAAGGAAATCGGGATTTCGCAATGCAGGTCGTCGCCGTCGCGCTGAAATACCGCATGCTGCTTGATATGGATCTCGACATACAAGTCGCCCGGCGGACCGCCGTTCATGCCCGGTTCGCCATTACCGGAAGAGCGGATGCGCATGCCATCGTCGATACCGGCCGGGATCTTCACTTCCAAGGTCTTGTTGCGCTTGATGCGCCCGGCCCCGCCGCAATTGGTGCATGGCTCGGGAATGATCTTGCCGGTGCCGTGACACTTCGGGCAGGTCTGCTGGATGCTGAAGAAACCCTGCTGCATGCGCACCTGGCCATGGCCGCCGCAAGTCGGGCAAGTGGTCGGCTGCGTGCCCGGCTTGGCACCGCTGCCGTGGCATACATCGCAACCATCCCATGACGGCACGCGGATGGTGGTATCGAAACCGTGTGCAGCCTGTTCCAGGGTGATATCGAGGTTGTAGCGCAGGTCGGCGCCGCGATAGACCTGCGGGCCGCTGCGGCCACCGCGGGCGTTGCCGAAGATGTCGCCGAAGATATCGCCGAAAGCGTCGGCAAATCCGCCCGCGCCAGCGCCGCCGAAACCGCCGGCGCCCATGTTCGGATCGACGCCGGCATGTCCATAACGGTCATACGCGTCGCGCTTCTGCGGGTCCGAGAGCATCTCGTAGGCTTCCTTGACCTCCTTGAATTTCTCTTCAGCTCCCTTGCTGTCCGGATTGCGGTCCGGATGGTATTTCATGGCGAGCTTGCGATACGCCTTCTTGATTTCATCGTCAGAAGCGTTCTTGGCTACGCCCAGTACTTCGTAAAAATCTCGCTTTGCCATGTTGTCGGCACCTTGTTATTTCAAAACCGATTTCATGAAACTGCCTCCCGGCCGGTTTCATGAAATGGACTCTGGCGAAAACAGAAAACGCCGAGCCGACGACTGCGACAGCCAGATCGACTCGGCGTGCTGCCATCCGGCGGGAAGACCCCGCCAGACAGTCTGCGATGGCCGATTACTTGTCCTTGACTTCCTTGAAGTCGGCGTCGACCACGTCGTCTTCGGCCGGCTTGGCTTGTTGCTGCGAACCCTCGCCGCCTTCCGCTCCGGCGCCGGCAGCACCTGCTGCACCCGCCTGAGCCTGCGCGTCGGCATACATCTTCTCGCCCAGCTTTTGCGCCGCCGTGGTCAGTGCCGCGACCTTGGCTTCGATGTCGGCCTTGTCGTTGCCCTTCAGGCTGGCTTCCAGGTCCTTGATGGCAGCCTCGATCTTTTCCTTCTCGCCGGCTTCCAGCTTGTCGCCGTACTCGCCCAGTGCCTTGCGGGTGGAGTGCACCAAAGCATCGCCCTGGTTGTGGGTCTCGGCCAGTTCCTTCAGGCGCTTGTCTTCCTCGGCATTGGCCTCGGCATCGCGCACCATCTTCTGGATTTCATCTTCCGTCAGGCCGGAATTGGCCTTGATGGTGATCTTGTTTTCCTTGCCGGTTGCCTTGTCCTTGGCCGACACGTGCAGGATGCCGTTGGCATCGATGTCGAAGGTCACCTCGATCTGCGGCACGCCGCGCGGAGCCGGCGGGATGCCTTCGAGGTTGAATTCGCCCAGCGCCTTGTTACCGACGGCCATCTCACGTTCGCCCTGGTAGACCTTGATGGTCACGGCCGGCTGGTTGTCGTCGGCGGTCGAGAACACCTGGCTGAACTTGGTCGGGATGGTGGTGTTCTTCTGGATCATCTTGGTCATCACGCCGCCCAGGGTTTCGATACCCAGCGACAGCGGCGTCACGTCCAGCAGCAGCACGTCCTTGCGGTCACCGGCCAGCACCGAACCCTGGATTGCGGCGCCGACAGCCACAGCTTCGTCCGGGTTGACGTCCTTGCGCGGATCCTTGCCGAAGAATTCCTTGACCTTTTCCTGCACTTTCGGCATGCGGGTCTGGCCGCCGACCAGGATGATGTCATCGATGTCGGAGACCTTGATGCCGGCATCCTTGATAGCGGTGCGGCAAGGCTCGATGGTCTTTTCGATCAGGTCTTCGACCAGCGATTCCAGCTTGGCGCGGGTGATCTTCAGGTTCAGGTGAACCGGCGCGCCATTGGCCATGGCGATGTACGGCTCGTTGATTTCGGTTTGCTGCGACGACGACAGCTCGATCTTGGCGCGTTCGGCGGCAGCCTTGATGCGCTGCAGCGCGATCGGGTCCTTGCCCAGGTCGAGACCGTTGATCTTCTTGAATTCCTCGATGATGTAGTCGATCAGGCGCTGGTCGAAGTCCTCGCCGCCGAGGAAGGTGTCGCCGTTGGTGGACAGCACTTCGAACTGCTTTTCGCCATCGACGTCGGCGATTTCGATGATCGACACGTCGAAGGTACCGCCGCCCAAGTCATACACGGCAATCTTGCGGTCGCCCTTCTCGGTCTTGTCCAGGCCGAATGCCAGCGCTGCCGCGGTCGGCTCGTTGATGATGCGCTTGACGTCCAGACCGGCGATGCGGCCGGCATCCTTGGTGGCCTGGCGCTGGGCATCGTTGAAGTAAGCCGGCACGGTCACCACGGCTTCGGTGACTTCCTCGCCGAGGTAATCTTCGGCAGTCTTCTTCATCTTGCGCAGCACTTCGGCGGAAATCTGCGGCGGCGCGAGCTTCTTGTCGCGCACCGTGACCCAGGCATCACCATTGTCAGCCTTGCTGATCTGGTAAGGCATCAGGGCGATGTCCTTTTGCACTTCCTTTTCCTCGAACTTGCGGCCGATCAGTCGCTTGACGGCGTACAGTGTGTTCTTCGGGTTGGTGACCGCCTGCCGCTTGGCGGGCGCGCCGACCAGGATTTCGCCATCGTCCTGATAGGCAATAACGGAAGGCGTGGTGCGCGCGCCTTCGGAGTTTTCAATCACCTTCGGCTGACCACCTTCCATGATAGCAACGCAGGAATTGGTGGTGCCAAGGTCGATACCGATAATCTTGCCCATGATTTTGTCCTTATATATAACTGGATAACAGATTCAGATGTCGTCAATATGTGGCGGGTAACTCAACTTTCAAGCCGTATCTAAATGATTCAGCTCGATTTTCCTTGAGAGACCGTCACGAGGGCCGGGCGCAGCAGGCGGTCGGCAATGGTATAGCCTTTCTGCAGCACGCTGACCACGGTATTCGGCTCCTGATCTGCCGGCACCATCGAAATTGCCTGGTGCTTCATGGGGTCGAGCTTGTCGCCCGGCGCAGGGTTCACCTCGGCCAGGCGGCCCTTGTCAAAGGCCGAATTCAATTGTTTCAGGGTCATTTCGACCCCTTCCTTCAGGGATTCCACCGACGGCGTTTCCACTTTCAGGGCCATTTCCAGGCTATCCCTGACCGGCACCAGCGCTTCGGCAAAGCCCTCAATGGCAAACTTGTGCGCCTTGGCGATGTCGTCCTGGGCACGGCGGCGGATATTTTCTCCCTCAGCCTTGGCGCGCAGGAAAGCATCCTGCAACTCCGACGCCTTGGCTTCAGCTGCTGCCAGGCGTGCTACCAGATCCAACTGGGGTGCACCGGACTGGGAAGCGGTTGCCTCCCCAGCCTGAGTTGCCTGGTTCTCGGCAGCGGCGGTATTGTTAGCGCCCGGATTTTCCTCTGCACCGGCATTTTGCGCGGCTTGCTTTTCCTGTTCTTGCATCAAAAAATCTCCAACAATCAAAGACTTACGTAGTAATTTTCCCTACATGGGGCTGTTTGTCGGAATTTCAAGGGGAAAAGTGGAGCGACAAAACGGAGAAAATCGGCAGCAATTGCGACGAATCAAAATGTCACAGATATCGGCACTATCAATCCAGCTATAGCCTCAGCGACAAAGACCACACTGCTAAGGCTTCCATAAATTCAAGCGGTGCCTTTTTCTTCTTTCCTGATTACTGCTTTGCACCCAGTTCTTGTGCGCGCTTGCGACTGATCGCCAAGTCCCGCTCCCGGACTTCACGAGCCGCCCCATTGGACATGGTCGGCCAACCCAGCAAATGCTCCTCGGCGATATCAGTAAGGGCATGAATCCATGCCGGATTTTCATTCAGACAAGGAATGTAATGGAATTCGCGGCCGCCAGCCATCAGAAATTCCTGGCGCACCTCCATATCGACTTCTTCCAGCGTTTCCAGGCAATCCGCCACGAAGCCCGGGCACATCACGTCGATACGCTTGACGCCCTGCTCCGCCAGTTTTCGCACGCTCGGCGCGGTATAGGGTTGCAACCATTCAGCCTTGCCAAAGCGCGACTGGAAAGTGACCAGATAGCGGTCTTCCGCCAAGCCAAGCTGCGTCGCCAGCAGACGCGCCGTCTTGTGGCATTCGCAGTGATACGGGTCGCCCAGATCCAGGGTCCGCTTGGGCACGCCGTGGAAACTCATCACCAGTTTCTCGGGCCGCCCATGCATGTCCCAATGCGCCAGCACCGAATGGCGCAGCGCATCGATGTACGCCTCATGGTCATGGTAGTGCTTGACCATGCGCAGTTCCGGCACGTTGCGCTGGCCGGCATAGTGCTGGAACACCGCGTCGTACACGGAAGCAGTGGTACTGCCTGCATACTGCGGGTAAGCAGGCAGCACGAGGATGCGGGTGCAGCGCTGCTCCTGCAATTGCTGCAAGACTTGCGGAATGGATGGCGAACCATAGCGCATGGCATAGGCTACATGCACCTGGTGACCACGCTCACCAATATAGCCGCGCAATAGCGTCGCCTGGCGTTCGGTATGCAGTTTCAGCGGCGAACCGTCAGATTCCCAGATCGAGGCATACTTGGCCGCCGATTTACTGGAACGGAAAGGCAGGATGACGCCATGCAGGATCGGCGCCCATACGGCCTTGGGAATTTCGACTACGCGCGGATCCGACAAAAATTCCTTGAGATAGCGCCGCACGGCAGCCGGCGTCGGCTCATCGGGCGTTCCCAGGTTGACCAGCAACACGGCAGTCTGCTGCGCCGAGCCATGGGTATAGGAAGGTTCTTTGCGGAAGGCCATCGGATCTCGATTCGATCAATCAGCTCAATGAAAAGCAAGTCAAAAATTTAAGCCGCGGCCCGCTCGAAAGCCGCCGCAGAATCCATGCAGCCTTACAGCGCGAGCAATTCTCTGGCGTGCTTGCGGGTAGTCGCGGTGATTTCCAGGCCGCCCAGCATACGAGCGATTTCTTCCACGCGGGCTGTCGCGCCGAGCGGTTCGATGCTGGAAACCGTCTTGCCACCGACATTGCGCTTGCTGACCTGGAAATGCTGATTCGCCTGGCTGGCCACCTGCGGAAGATGCGTCACGCACAACACCTGGCGATCCTGTCCCAGGCGACGCAAAAGGCGCCCCACCACTTCGGCAACGCCGCCGCCTATGCCGGAATCGACTTCGTCGAAAATCAAAGTTGGTGTCGCCGTGGCGCTCGAAGTAATCACGGAAATCGCCAGCGAGATGCGCGCCAGCTCACCACCGGAAGCCACCTTGGCCAGCGAACGCGGCTGCGTGCCGGTATGTCCCGCCACCAGGAATTCGACCTGTTCCAGGCCGTACGCGGCCGGCTCGCCGGGATTGAGCGCCACCTCAAAGCGCCCGCCCGCCATGCTCAGCTCTTGCATCGCGGCGGTCACCGCTTCGCTCAGCGCCTTGGCTGCCTTCGTGCGCGCCTTCGACAGCTTTTGCGCAGCGCCCATGTAAGCGGACTTCAGCTTTTCTTCCTGCGCCTTCAAGGCTTCCAGGTCGCTGGCATCCGCCAGTTGCCGCAACTGTGCCGACAGGGTTTCCAGTTCGCCCGGCAAGGCATCCGGCTCGACATGGAATTTGCGTGAGGCGACATGCAATTCTCCCATGCGCGCTTCCACTTCCTGCAAGCGCTGCGGATCGAGTTCCAGCCGACCCAGGTAATCGTTCAGGGCATACACGCCTTCCTGCAACTGGATGCGCGCCGGCTCCAGCACTTCAAGCACCGGCTTCAAGGCCTCATCGATATCGGCCAGCTTGGAGAGTTTTTGGGTCAGCGACGTCAAGCGCGCCAGGATTGGATCGTCTTCGGCTTCGGAAATCACGTTCAGCGCTTCCTGGGCGCCGTCGATCAGGGTAGCCGCATGCGACAGGCGGCTGTATTCATGATTGACCTCATCCCATTCGCCGGGACGCGGCGCCAGCTTTTCCAGCTCGCCCACCTGCCATTCCAGCCGCTCTTTTTCGAGCAGGACGCTGCGGGCATTGTTTTCGATTTCCTCGCGCTGCCTGGCAAGCGCACGCCATGCCTTCCAGGCGGCATTCACAGCTTTGACTTCGTCTTGCAGGCCGGCCTGGTTATCCAGCAACTGGCGCTGGGCATCGGCTTTCAGCAGGGATTGATGCGCATGCTGGCCATGGATATCGACCAGCAGTTCGCCGATATCGCGCAACTGGGTTGCCGTTGCAGCGATGCCATTGATGTAAGCCTTGGAACGTCCGGCATTGTCGATCACTCGGCGCAACAGCACGGCGCCATCGTCGCCGGTGAATTCATTCTCGGCCAGCCAGGCTGCAGCTTCGGCATTGGCGGCGAATTCCGCCGTGATATCGGCGCGCGCCGCACCTTCGCGAACCACGCTGGCATCGCCGCGTCCGCCGAGAGCCAGGGCCAAGGCATCGATGAGGATCGATTTGCCGGCGCCGGTTTCACCCGTGAATACGGTAAAGCCGCCAGCCAGATCGAGTTCGATGGCATCGACGATCACGAAGTCGCGTATGGAAAGAGTGCGCAACATGTAAAGAATCCAGATTTAGATTGCCAGGATCGGCGAAGACAAACTGCAAGGGGCGCTCATTTTAACTTCCCTTCGGCCGATGGGTATTCGTGCCAGTGAAGTTTTTCACGCAAGGTGTTGAAATAGCTCCATCCCAATGGATGCAGGAAGGTCACGACATGCCGCGAGCGCCTTACAACAACGCAATCATGCAATTGCACGCTGGCGAAGGTTTGCATGTCGAAATTGACAGTAATATCCCTGCCATTGACCACTTCGATCACGATTTCGCTGGAATCCGGCAGCACGATCGGGCGGTTCGACAAGGCGTGCGGCGCGATCGGCACCATGGCGATGCCGCCCAGCCCGGGATGCAGCAATGGTCCTCCGGCTGACAGGGCATAGGCAGTGGAACCGGTGGGCGTCGCCACGATCAAGCCGTCGGACCGCTGGTTGTACATGAAGTGGCCATCCACTTGCACGCGCAATTCCGCCATCCCGGCACCGCTGCCGCGCGAGACGACGACGTCGTTAAAAGCGACACTCTGAAAAATACTGACGCCATCACGCAACACTTCGCCTTCCAGCAAGCTGCGTTGTTCAGACTCGATTTTGCCGGCAAGCATATCGGCCAGCACCGGCATCATGCGATCGACAGGGATATCCGTCATGAATCCCAACCGGCCTTGATTGATTCCGATCAGGGGCACGTTGAACGGCGCCAATTGCCGTGCAATGCCTAGCATGGTGCCGTCGCCGCCGACCACGATGGCGGCATCAGCCTGTTGACCGATTTGCTCAGGAGACAGCACTGCCGCATTGCCGACATTGACGTTTTTGGCAGTTTCGACTTCAAAAGCAACTTTATGCCCGGCATTCACCAGGAAATTGGCAATCTCGGTCAGCGAATCGCCGATTCCGGCGGCCATTGGCTTGCCGACAATGGCAATTGTCTTAACAGGAGAAGAGGAGAACTTGTTGGATGGCATGATCAAGATTAGACCATATTTATAGTAAGTCTTGAAAGATGCTGGCCAAGAACCAATCTATGTTCCAATAATGCCAAACAGACTCTAGCTTAGCCCATAGGTGGTGGTTACAATACTCTCATGCAACTCGACAGCCGCGCACAAACCCTGCTGAAAGCTTTAGTTGAACGGTATATCGCCGATGGTCAACCGGTCGGCTCACGCGCCCTTTCCAAGATTTCCGGCCTGGACCTGTCGCCGGCGACGATCCGCAATATCATGGCGGATCTGGAGGAAATGGGCTTTGTCGCCAGCCCCCATACCTCAGCAGGCCGCGTGCCGACGCCGCGCGGTTACCGTTTCTTCGTCGATACCCTCCTGACGGTGCAGCCGATCGACGAATCGACGCTGGAAAGCAAGATGCAATCGCGCCTGAAGACGCATTCGCAGCAAAAGCTGCTCTCCAACGCGGCGCAGATCCTGTCTTCGCTGTCGCAGTTCGCCGGCGTGGTGCTGACGCCGCGCCATGAATCGGTGTTCCAGCAAATCGATTTCCTGCGCCTGTCGGAAAAGCGCATCCTGCTGGTCATCGTTGCGCCCAACGGCGATGTGCAAAACCGCTTGCTGCTGACGGAAGTCGATTATTCACCGTCACAACTGACGCACGCCGCCAACTATATCAACCAGCATTACGGCGGCATGAGTTTCGATGACGTGCGCATGCGCCTCAAGAACGAATTGCGCCAGCTGCGCGACGACATGACGCAACTGATGGAAGCGGCGGTGGATGCCGGCAGCGATGCCATGTCGGACCACGGCGAAGAGGTTGTGATCTCGGGCGAACGCAACCTGTTGTCGGTGACTGATTTGTCATCCAACATGACGGCGCTGCGCAAGCTGTTTGAAGTATTTGAACAAAAGACCGGCCTGATGCAATTGCTCGACATTTCCAGCCAGGCCAACGGCGTGCAGATCTTTATCGGCGGCGAGTCGCAACTGGTGCCGATGGATGAAATGAGCGTGGTGACGGCTCCTTACGAAGCCAATGGCAAGATCATCGGTACGCTGGGTGTGATAGGCCCGACGCGGATGGCTTACGAACGTGTGATTCCAATTGTCGACATCACGGCAAAGTTGTTGTCAAACGCGTTAAGTCAGCATTGACCACAGTGATCAGGAATCGCGCCTTGCCCTGCTTGGCAAGGCCGCTCCGCCGGGACTAACTCACCAAAAAATCAAAGGCATCGCCTTGCAAGACGATGCCTTTCGACAGACACGAGCATCCGGCCTGTTTTCCAGTCTTATTGTCGGCCGCGATGCGGGCAATTGTCCTTGGTGCAGTGGCCGTACAGCGCCAGCGCATGATCGGCAATCTTGAAGCCGCGCTCGTTGGCAATACGCTGCTGTCGCTGCTCGATTTCTTCATCGACGAATTCCTCGACCAGGCCGCAATCCAGGCAAACCAGATGATCATGGTGCGATCCCTGGTTCAGCTCAAACACCGCTTTGCCAGTTTCAAAATGATTGCGATGCAATAGGCCCGCTTGCTCGAACTGCGTCAGCACGCGATACACGGTTGCCAATCCGACATCCATATTCTCGGTCAGCAGCACTTTATAGACATCTTCCGCGCTTAAATGGCGCACTGCACTATTCTGAAAAATTTCCAGGATTTTCAATCGCGGCAAGGTGGCTTTTAGGCCGCTGGCTTTCAAGTCTGAAGGATTGTTGGGCATGTTTATGCTTGCAAGGTAAGTTCTGCTTTATCATATAGTGTTTTTGTAAAAATTTCCTGACTCGATCACGATTACCTATGCGCCTGCCGTTTACCGAATCTCTTTTTGCTTCGACGCTTTCCCGCGCATGCTGCCTGCTTGCCGCGAGCGCCCTGGTCGGCTGCGCCACCAAAAATCCATTGATTGATGAACCGGCGCCAGCAGCAGCACGGACGACTCAACCGGCTGCTACAGTTCCTTCGGCATCCACCGCAATTGCCAAGACTGGTGCAGCACCTGCTGCGCCTGCGTCTACTTCAGCTCCTGCGTCTGCTCCCGCTCCGACTCCTGCTACCGCCTCGGCTACGCCATCCCAAGCTGCGCCGCCTCCGCAAGCGGCAGCAAAACCGGCGCAACCGGCTGCTGCCGTCCCGCCCGCTCAATCTGCGCAGACTGCCCCGGTTGCTCAGACTGCTTCGAGCCAGGCAGCGAAAGGCGCTGAACCGGCCGCCAGCGGCGTGCAGACGACCCGCGCCAAGCGTCTGTTCGGCATCTTTTCGCCATACCGGATCGATATCCAGCAAGGCAATTTCATTTCGCAGGAACAGCTGGATCAACTCAAGCTGGGCATGACGCCCGATCAGGTGAGGTTTGTGCTGGGCACGCCCTTGCTGACCGATATCTTCCATGCCAACCGCTGGGATTATGTATTCCGCCTGCAAAAAGGGAATGGTGAAGTCATCAGCAGCCGCATCGCCGTGCATTTCGAGGACAACCGCCTGGCCAAGATCGATGCGGGCACGCTGCCGAGCGAACGCGATTACCTGTCTCTGATCGCCGGCAAGGAAGGCGACAAGCCGAAAGTCGAGACACCGAAAGCGGAAACGCCAAAGGCGAATTCCGATAACAAATAAGATTTAGCGAATTACTGGTAGAACCTCATGAATCCTTTGAAAATTGCCATCGCCGGCGCCTCAGGCCGCATGGGCCGCATGCTGATCGAAGCCGTGCAGGAAGCGGATGACGCCATCCTGGCCGGCGCGCTCGACCTTCCCGGTGCAAGCGTCGGCACGGACGCCGCCGCCTTCTCCGGCAAGCCAGCCGGCGTCGCCATCGAATCCGATTTAGCCAAAGGCTTGGCGAATGCCGAGTACCTGATCGACTTCACACGCCCGGAAGGCACGCTGCAGCATCTCGAATACTGTGCCGCGCATGGCATCAAGATGATCATCGGCACCACCGGTTTCGATGAAGCCGGTAAAGCGGCAATTGCCGCCGCCGCGCAAAAGACAGCGATTGTCTTCGCGCCCAACATGAGCGTCGGCGTCAACGTCACCATGAAGCTGCTGGAAATGGCGGCAAAAAGTTTCGCAGAAGGTTACGACATCGAAATCATCGAGGCGCACCACCGTCACAAGGTCGATGCTCCTTCCGGCACTGCGCTGAAGATGGGCGAAGTGGTGGCGAATGCCATCGGACGCGATCTGAAGGAAGTCGGCGTGTTTGCCCGCGAAGGCGTGACCGGTCCGCGCGACCCGTCGTCGATCGGCTTTGCGACAATTCGCGGTGGCGATATCGTCGGCGACCACACCGTGCTGTTTGCCGGTATCGGCGAGCGTATCGAAATCACTCACAAGTCGTCCAGCCGCGTGACCTACGCGCACGGCAGCCTGCGCGCGGCGCGCTTTTTGGCCGACAAGAAGACCGGCCTATATGACATGCAGGATGTCATCGGCCTGCGCTGATCCAGGCCTACTAATCTGGCGGAAGGGAACCGTATGAATCCAGCTTCTTCGACCCTCGGTTTCGCGCACTACTGGGCGCAGGGCGATGCCGTCTCGCACGGCGTGGCTTACGTCCTGCTGCTGATGTCGATTGCAAGCTGGTATTACATCCTTTCCAAGGCCTGGATTTCCTGGCGCATCCGCAAAAGTGCCAGGAATCTGGAGGCATTCTGGAATGCGCCAACGCTGAATGACGCCATCGAGCTCATCCGCCGCACCGACCCGGAAAACGTCTATACGCCACTGGCAGCACAAAGCGCCCAGGCCGCCAATGTCAGCGCCCAGGCAGGCTCGCTGAATGCCCATACCGATCCAGGCGAACTCATCACGCGCACGCTGCGCCAGGAAATCAACCGCGTTTCAGCGCGCCTGGAAAATGGCCTGACCCTGCTGGCTTCGGTCGGCTCGACTGCCCCCTTCGTCGGCCTGTTCGGCACGGTGTGGGGCATTTACCACGCGCTGCTGGCGGTCTCGACTTCCGGCACCGTGCAGATCGACAAGGTTGCAGGGCCAGTCGGCGAAGCGCTCATCATGACGGCACTCGGGCTGGTCGTGGCGATTCCCGCCGTGCTGGCCTACAATGCCTTCACCCGGGTCAACCGGCTCACGCTGGCGGAACTTGATGCCTTCGCCCACGATCTGCATGCTTATCTGACGACCGGCGCGCGCGTCGTGCCGGCCGCTGCGAAACAAAGCGCATAAGGAAGAAACATGGCTTTCGGCGGATTCAACCAGAATCAGCAACAGGCACCGATGGCGGACATCAATGTCACGCCCATGGTCGACGTGATGCTGGTGCTGCTGGTGATTTTCATCATCACCGCCCCGTTGTTCACTCATGCCATCAAGCTCGATCTGCCCTCGGCCCAGGCGGAAGCCGCGCCCGAAAAGCCGCAGACCATTTCCCTTTCGATCAATGGCGAAGGACAGATTTTCTGGGGCAATGAGGCCATTACCCAAAAAGACCTGGAAGCCCGCCTGACTCAGGCGGCAAAACAGCAGCCGCAGCCGGAATTGCACCTGCGCGCCGACAAGGCGACCCGTTACGAAATCATCGCCCAGGTCATGGCGGCCGCCCAGGCCAACGGCGTGACCAAGATGGGCTTCGTCACCGAACCCAGTCCGGCAGCTTCACAGCCGGCATCCGGAAAATAAGCCATGGCGCGTGTTCGACTGGATGGCGCGACCATCACCGACTGGGCCTCGTTTCATGCGCAATGTCGCGAAGCCTTCGGCTTTCCTGATTTCTATGGCAACAACCTGGATGCCTGGGTCGATTGCCTGAGCTACCTGCGCGATGACGAGGGCATGACGAAGTTTCATCTTGCCGAGAATGAAGTGCTGGAAATCGAGGTGGCGAACGCGGAAGCCTTGCGCAAGCAGGCACCCGATCTGCTGGAAGAAGTCAGCTTCTGCATCGAAGGCATCAACGAGCGCTACACCGATTACGGTGAAAAACCGGCCTTGAAACTGGTATTACGCTAGCTTCCGGCGCTGAACCCGCGCAAGCTTCTGACGCCCATTTGCCATGATTGATACTTTTTCCCGGCAAATTTGCGAATTTTGAGCGGCCCATCCCGAATTTGCCTTCTCGTAAGCCCCTGCCCGAAACAGTATAATGTCGGGTTCATATCCTATTTCCCTACCAACCGTCATGCAAGACAAATACAGCCCCGCCGACGTCGAGAAATCGGCGCAACAACATTGGCAAGCCATCGACGCCTACCGCGCGGTCGAGCACGCAAAAGACAAGAATGGCCAGGACAAGAAGAAATTCTATGCCTGCTCGATGCTGCCCTACCCGTCCGGCAAGCTGCACATGGGGCATGTGCGCAACTACACGATCAACGACATGCTCACCCGCTTCCTGCGGATGAATGGCTATAACGTCCTGATGCCGATGGGCTGGGATGCCTTCGGCCTGCCGGCGGAAAACGCCGCGCTGAAGAACAAGGTGCCGCCGGCGAAATGGACTTACGACAATATCGCTTACATGAAGAAGCAGATGCAGGCGATGGGGCTGGCGATTGACTGGTCGCGCGAAATCGCCACCTGCGCCCCGGAATACTACAAGTGGAACCAGTGGCTGTTCCTGAAGATGCTGGAAAAAGGCATCGCCTACCGCAAGACCCAGGTCGTCAACTGGGACCCGGTCGACCAGACCGTGCTGGCCAATGAACAGGTGATCGACGGCCGCGGCTGGCGCACCGGCGCGCTGGTGGAAAAGCGCGAGATCCCGGGTTATTACCTGAACATTACGGCCTATGCCGAGGAACTGCTCGACCACGTGGTCAACAAGCTGCCGGGCTGGCCGGAGCGCGTGCGTCTGATGCAGGAAAACTGGATCGGCAAGAGCGAGGGCGTGCGTTTCGCCTTCCCGCACGATATCAAGGATGCATCTGGTCAGCTGATCCAGGACGGCAAGCTGTTCGTCTTCACCACTCGCGCCGATACCATCATGGGCGTGACTTTCTGCGCCGTGGCGCCGGAGCATCCTCTGGCTGCGCATGCGGCGGCGTCGAACCCGAAGCTGGCTGCCTTCATCGAGGAATGCAAGAAAGGCGGCACTACCGAGGCCGAACTCGCCCTGCGCGAGAAGGAAGGCATGCCGACCGGCCTGTTCGTCACCCACCCGCTGACCGGCGACAAGGTCGAAGTCTGGGTCGGCAATTACGTCCTGATGAGCTACGGGGACGGCGCCGTGATGGGCGTGCCTGCGCATGACGAGCGCGACTTTGCCTTTGCCAAGAAATACAACCTGCCGATCAAGCAGGTCGTCGCCGTCGAAGGCGAGACGTATTCCACCGACGCCTGGCAGGAATCGTATGGCGACAAGCAGCGCGGTGTCACCGTCAATTCAGGCGCCTATGATGGCTTGAGCTACAAGGCCGCGGTCGACAAGATCGCCGCCGACCTCGCCACCAAGGGCGACGGCGAAAAGAAAACCACCTGGCGCCTGCGAGACTGGGGCATTTCGCGCCAGCGCTACTGGGGCACGCCGATTCCCATCATCCATTGCGAATCCTGCGGCCCGGTGCCGGTGCCCGAGAAGGATTTGCCGGTGGTACTGCCGCAGGATTGCGTGCCGGACGGCTCGGGCAACCCGCTCAACAAGCGTGAGGATTTCCTGGCCTGCACCTGCCCTTCCTGCGGCAAGCCGGCGCGGCGCGAAACCGACACTATGGATACCTTCGTCGATTCGTCGTGGTATTTCATGCGCTATTGCGATGCGCGCAACGATGAAAAGATGGTCGATGGCGGCACCGATTACTGGATGCCGATGGACCAGTACATCGGCGGCATCGAGCACGCGATCCTGCACCTGCTGTACGCGCGCTTCTGGACCAAGGTCATGCGTGATCTGGGACTCGTGAAGATCGACGAGCCTTTCACCAACCTGCTCACGCAAGGCATGGTCTTGAAGGGTGCGTTCTTCCACAAGCCGGCCGACGCTGGCAAGAATTACTACTGGGAGCATGAAGTCGATGTCATCACCAACGAGCAGGGCCAGATCATCGGCGGCAAGCTGAAGAAGGATGGCACCCCGGTCGAGTACGAGATGACGACGATGTCGAAGTCGAAGAACAATGGCGTCGATCCGCAGGAATTGATCGACCAGTACGGCGCCGACACCGCGCGCCTGTTCGTGATGTTCGCTTCGCCGCCGGAGCAGACGCTGGAGTGGAACGATGCCGGCGTCGAAGGCGCACATCGCTTCATCAAGCGTGTGTGGGCTTATGCCAATGCACAGTCGGCGCGCGTGACGGCAGCCGGCGCGCTGGACGCGGCAGCGTTGAACGATGCGCAAAAGACCTTGCGCCGCGAAGCCTACAAGATCCTGCAACAGGCCGAGCACGACTATAAGCGCCTGCAATACAACACCGTGGTGTCGGCCTGCATGAAGATGTTGAACACCATGGAAGGCGCCAAGCTGGATGAGTCGCCAGCCTCGAACGCGGTAATCGCCGAAGTGCTGTCCATCTTCCTGCGCATCCTGAACCCGGTGGCGCCGCACGTGACCCACGTGCTGTGGAGCGAACTCGGCTACGACAAGACCTTCGGCGACATCCTCGACGCGCCCTGGCCGCAGGTTGATGCCGCGGCGCTGGAACAGTCGGAGATCGAACTCATGGTGCAAGTCAACGGCAAGCTGCGCGGCTCGATCAAGGTGGCGAAAGATGCCGACAAGGCTGCCATCGAAGCGACGGCGCTGGCTAATGAAAACGTGAAGAAATTTGTCGAAGGCGCGCCGAAGAAAATCATCATCGTGCCCGGCAAGCTGGTCAACATCGTCGCGTAACCGATACCGAAGACACTTGAGGAACAAGCGCATGAGCAATCCACGCCGCACCGTCCTTGCCCTGCTGGCCGGCCTCGCCGGCGCGTCCACCCTTTCGGCCTGCGGGTTCCGGCTGCGCGGCGCGGAACAAACCAGGCTGCCGTTCAAGACGATTTACCTCGGGTTTGCCGACAACTCGCCGCTGGGCGTGGAATTGCGTCGCTATATCCGCGCCAGCGGCGGCACGGAAATCGTTGCCGATCGCAAGGCTGCCGAAGCCGTGCTGGAACCATTGGACGAAAGGCGCGAAGAATCCGTCCTGTCGCTAAACAGTCAGGGCCGCATTCGCGAACTGTCACTGTTCTACCGATTCAGCTTCCGCGTCCTGGATGGCAGCGGCAAGCAACTGCTGGAACCGACCAATATCCTGATCAAGCGCGACATGAGCTTCAATGAAGCCGCCGTGCTGGCCAAGGAAGGTGAGAAGGCGATGCTGTACCGTGACATGCAATCCGACCTGGTGCAGCAAATCCTGCGTCGCTTGGCTGCTTTGCCAAGCACCTGACAAGAGAGGCTGTGATGCAACTGCGGATGGATGCCTTGCAAGCGCATTTGGCTAAGCCACTGGCACCGCTGTATGTCATCACCAGCGATGAACATCTGCTGGCGTTGGAAGCCGCGGACCAGATCCGCAAGGCCGCGCGCGCGCAGGGTTTGACCGAGCGTGAAGTGCTGGTGGTCGAACGCAGCTTCAAATGGGGCGCGCTGCTGGAAGCCAACCAGTCGCAGTCGCTGTTCGGCGACCGCAAGCTGATCGAGCTTCGCATCCCTTCCGGCAAGCCCGGCAAGGAAGGCGGGCAGGCGCTGCAGAATTACGTCGCCAATCTTTCACCTGACAATGTCACGCTGATCACGCTGCCGAAGCTGGATTGGGGGACGCAAAAAGCCGCCTGGGTCGGCGCCTTGCAGCAGGCCGGCGTGTACATCGATATTCCGCTGGTGGAGCGCAACCAGTTGCCGAACTGGATCGGCACGCGCCTGGCGGCGCAAAAGCAGTCAGCCGATCGGCAGGGTATCGATTTCATTGCCGAGCGCGTCGAAGGCAATTTGCTCGCCGCGCATCAGGAAATCCAGAAGCTCGCATTGCTCTACCCGGATGGCAAGCTGTCGTTCGAGCAGATCCAGGATGCCGTGCTGAACGTGGCGCGTTACGATGTATTCAAGCTGAACGAGGCCATGCTGGCCGGCGACAGTGCCCGGCTGACGCGCATGCTGGAGGGCTTGAAGGGCGAAGGCGAAGCATTGCCGCTGGTGTTGTGGGCCGTTGCTGAGGAGATCCGTACGCTGTTGAAGCTGAAAGTCGGTATGTCGTATGGCCGGCCGCTCGGCATGCTGCTGAAGGAGTTTCGCATCTGGGGCCCGCGCGAGCGGCTCATGGAGCCGGCATTGCGCCGGCTCTCTTTGCCGACGCTGGAAACCGCGTTGCAGGAAGCCGCGCAAATCGACAAAATGGTCAAAGGCTTGCGGGCCAAGGCATTCGCCGGCGATCCCTGGGATGCTATGCTGCAATTGGGCCTGAAAGTCGCGACGGGACGCTAAGAGTGCCCATTAAAATACCGCTAGCGGCGTTGCGCCGCCTTGCCGCACATTTGTACTGTCTTCGTCGGCGCGTCTTGCCACCGGTACTTTAATAGGCACTCTAATTAATAAGCGAACGCAACGAGAATTGAATTAATTTTTCCGGATCCACATCATGGATATCAAACACTACATGAATGAAGTCGGCCAGCGCGCCCGCAATGCTTCGCGCGCCATGGCCAAGGCCGATACTGCCGCGAAGAACCGCGCGCTGGAATTGATTGCCGCCGCTATCCGGCGCGAAGCCGATGCCCTGCGTGCCGCCAACCAGCAAGACCTGGAAGCCGCGCGCGCCAACGGCATGGAAGCCGCCATGCTGGACCGTCTCACGCTATCCGACAAGGCCATCGCCACCATGGCGGAAGGCCTGCAACAGATCGCCTCTCTTGCGGACCCGATCGGCGAAATCTCGAACATGAAATTCCGCCCGACGGGCATCCAGGTCGGCCAGATGCGCGTGCCGCTGGGCGTGATCGGCATCATTTATGAAGCGCGCCCGAACGTCACTGTGGATGCTGCCGGCTTGTGCATCAAGAGCGGCAATGCAACGATCCTGCGTGGCGGCTCGGAAGCCATCCATTGCAACCAGGCGCTGGCCAAGCTGGTGAAAGAAGGCTTGCATGGCGCCGGTCTGCCAGCCGATGCGGTGCAGATCGTCGAAACTACCGACCGCGCCGCGGTGGGCGAACTGATCACCATGCCGCAATACGTCGACGTGATCGTGCCACGCGGCGGCAAGGGCTTGATCGAGCGCCTGATGCGCGAATCCAAAGTACCGATGATCAAGCACCTCGACGGCATCTGCCATGTGTATATCGACGACAAGGCCGATATTGCCAAAGCCCTGCGCGTGGCCTTCAATGCCAAGTGCCACCGCTACGGCACCTGCAACACCATGGAAACACTGCTGGTGGCGCGCGAGATCGCGCCACGCGTGCTGCCGGAACTGGCCAAGCTGTACCAGGAAAAGGAAGTCGAGCTGCGCGGCGACGAGGAAGCACGCGCCATCCTGAAAGGCTATCCGCACCTGGCGACGGCGACCGAGGAAGACTGGAAGACCGAATACCTGGCGGCGATCCTGGCCGTGAAGATCGTTCCCGGCATCGATGAGGCGATCACGCATATCAACCTGTATTCGTCCCAGCATACCGATGCCATCATCACCGAGGATTACAGCCGTGCCATGCGCTTCCTGCGCGAAGTCGATTCCGCTTCGGTGATGGTGAATGCCTCGACGCGCTTTGCCGACGGTTTCGAGTATGGCCTCGGTGCGGAAATCGGCATTTCCAACGACAAGCTGCATGCGCGCGGCCCGGTCGGTCTGGAAGGCCTGACTTCGCTGAAGTATGTGGTGTTCGGGCATGGAGAAGTTCGTGTGTAAATGCCATGTTTACGGAGTGTCGCCTTACAAGGCGACACCGTTACGCGGGCACGGGACATGTCCCGTGAATTCCCCGCTTCACCATGGCGAAGTACGCGTATAAATCAGGCCGCTCGTCTCTTTAGACAGTAAAGGATCAGACTCCATGCTCTGGGTTAAATCACTGCACATTGTCTTCGTCGCATCATGGTTCGCCGGCCTGTTTTACCTGCCGCGCATCTTCGTGAATCTGGCTGAAGTCAACGATACCGCCACCACTGAACGCCTGCTGTTGATGGCGCGTCGACTGTACCGATTCATGACGATGCTGGCGATTCCCGCATTGGGCTTCGGCCTGTGGCTGTGGTTGGGTTACGGTATCGGCAAGGGTCCCGGCAATGCCTGGCTGCATGCCAAGCTGGCGATCGTCGTGCTGCTGGTCGGTTATCACCATGCCTGCGGATCGCTGTTGAAGAAATTTGAGCGAGGCGCCAATACGCGCCAGCACACCTGGTACCGCTGGTTCAATGAAATCCCGGTGATTGGTTTGCTGGCAGCCGTGCTCCTCGTCGTATTGAAACCGTTTTAATGAAGCCTGCTGCTGGAGGCAGGCGCTGACACGCAACACTTACGGATAAAGGGTTCCCCATGAATTACTCCTATTTCTGCCCCTGCCCGCGCGGCATGGAAGGGCCGCTGGCCGAAGAGCTGAATGAAATCGCTCGACAGAGCACGACACTGAAAGTGCATAACCAGGTGCCGGGCGGCGTGCACTGTTCCGGCAAGCTCACAGACGCCTGGCGCATCAACCTGCATTCGCGCATCGCTTCGCGCGTGCTGCTGCGCCTTGCCCATGGCGGCTACCAGAACGAGAACGACATCTACGACATGACCTTGGCGCAGCCTTGGGAAGACTGGTTCGATGTCGACCACACCATCCGCGTCGACCTCACCGCGATCAAATCGCCGCTGAAAAGCCTGGAATTCACCACGCTGAAAATCAAGGATGGCGTCTGCGACCGCTTCCGCGACCAGTTCGGTAAGCGCCCCTCGGTCAATACCCGCACGCCGGACATGCGCATTGCCGGCTTTCTCGATCAGCATACCTTCACGCTTTATCTCGACACCTCGGGTGAAGCCTTGTTCAAGCGCGGCTGGCGTGAAGATACGGGTGACGCGCCCTTGCGGGAAAATCTGGCGGCGGGACTGCTGCGCGTATCGGGCTGGAAGCCTGGCATGGTGTTGTTCGACCCGATGTGCGGTTCCGGCACCATCCTGGCCGAAGCCGCGCAGATGCTGGCGGGTATTCCGCCGGGTGCGCGTCGTCGCTTCGCCTTCGAAAAATTCCACGAGTTCGACAGTGAAGCCTGGCTGGCGATGAAGGGCAGCTTCAAGCCCAATCCATTACCCACTGAACCGACGATTTTCGGCAGCGATATTTCCGGTGACATGATCGTCATGGCTCGGAACAACCTGCAGCGCGCCGGCATCCAGTTTGAAGTGCCGCTCAAGCAGATCGAGGCGCAGGAAGTCAAACCGCCGACCGACAAGCCCGGCATCCTGCTGACCAATCCGCCGTATGGCGAGCGGATCGGCGTGCGCGGCGACAAAACCATCGCCACGGATGACATGGCCCAGGCGTTTTTCAGCGCCTTCGGCACCACACTGAAACAGCGCTTTGCCGGCTGGTCGGTTTTCCTGTTCACGGCCGACCTCTCCGTGCCGAAATTGCTGCGCCTGAAGGAAGCGCGCAAGACGCCGTTCTATAACGGCGCGCTGGAATGCCGCTTGTTCCGCTTCGATATGGTGGCGGGCTTCAATCGGCGCGAAGGCGCGCTGCCGAAGGAATCCTTGCCAAAGCATGTGCCGCCGCAGGCGCAATGATACGGAGCGTCACGCCGACGCGACACTGAACTCGGAACTTGACCGCCATGGATAAGAAACCCGATGGAGCAGCCTCCGCGACAATCCATGAAGATCTATTGGATTGCATGCCCGAGGCAGTGATTTTCGCCGATGCGCGCGGCATGATCCGGATGTGGAATCCGGGCGCGACAGCGCTGTTCGGCTTTGGCGCGGACGAGGCACTGGGCCTGAGCCTCGACCTCATCATCCCGGAGAATCTGCGCAAGGCGCATTGGGATGGCTACAACCAGGCAATCGAACGGGGTGCCACTGCGCACTGCGGACAATCGCGCATTACGCGGGCGCTGCACAAGGACGGCACGCCGCGCTATGTGGACATGAGCTTTGCAGTCGTCAAGAACCCGGCCGGCGAAACGACGGGGGCGATGGCAGTGGCGCGCGATGCCACGCAGCGGAATCAGGAAGAAAAACAGCTGCGCAAGCAGCTTGCCGCGCTGACCGCAAGACAAGAGCCTGAATGATTAAAAAAGCCCGCCGAAGCGGGCTGGTTTGCATGGCTGCGAACGCTATTACGGCTGGGTGCCGATCGCATAAGTTGTCGACATGAGACGGCGATAGGCATCAATGGATTCAGCCCGCAGCGTCCTCCAGTTGATCGTGCCGCCGCTGGCTGGCGTCAGGCCCAGCGTCTGGTTGATCGTGCCATTGGCGGCGGCGGCCACGTCATTTTCGGTTTCGCGGAAATCGTTGGTGCTTGTGTTCTGCCCAAGATAAACCCGGCCATATTTCGCAGAATTGATGTTGCTGGCGACAATCGTCACATTGCCGCTCGTGTAGCCGGCAAAATCCAGGATCGTCGGCGAGCTGATGGCCGGGAAGGCCGCTGCCTGCACTTCGGCCAGCGTCAATGGCCGGCGCTGAAGCTTGAGGGCATAGGTGCCATCGCTTGTGCCGGTCGGGAAGTTGATTTTTGCGTTGGCGCCGGTATAGGCCATAAAAGTGTAAACCGCATTGTCGGGAATCGCCGCAATCGCAGAATCGACGACAGTCTGCGCTCCCGGGTTGCAGGAATCCGCCATGACGTAATACGGCGAAACCTGGCCGCTGATTTTCCATTTCCCGCCGAGGCCCGGCGCATCGTAGCGCAATCCGCCATTCGGCAAGCCCGGGCCGGTGACCAGGATGTAAGAGATCGTCCCGCCGTTGTTGGCGGTGTTGTAATCCTCGATGTCGAATTCAAGCCCGGTCAAGAAGCAGGTGCCGCCGGGGTTGATTCCCTTGACCATGTGCGCATAGGCCGAAATCTCGAGCGCGCGCTGGTTGCCGTGCAGGCGCCAGTTGTTGGCGTCAATCTTGCGTACGCGCCAGTTACGCTCGCGCTCGATTTCCACGCCATTCTTGTCCAGCAGCGTGAAGGAAACCCGGGCAGTGACTTTGGTAAGGTCACTGTAATCGATGTCGTGGATCTCGACTTCGCTGATGGTGGCGCCGACCAGGGCGCTATAGGCGCTGACCTCGCTCCGGAAGGTGGCGCCATCCTTATCGTCAAGCAGGAAGCCGGTGGTGATGTAGGGCATCAACTGGGCCGCCGTCGGCAAGCCGCTGGCGAACTGGGCGAAAAAGTCGGTCAGCGCCTTCTTCACCAGAACGGCGTCGCTGGCAGTCGAAGCGACGCTATCTGCCGTGACGTTCGTGGCATCCAATTTGGGCGGATTGACTTCGGCCACCGCCTTGACCGCCAGGTCGTCGGTGATGGTGATCGTGTTGACCAGGGTCGAAATGGTGGCAACGTTGGCATTCGGGTCGACCGATACCTGGATGGCATCGAGCGCCTTGTCCAGCGCGCTGGATAGCGGCGTGAAGGGCGTGCGCAGCAGGTCGATGCCGGCATCCACGCCCAGCGCCGTCAAGACCGGCAGCAGTTTTTCCTTCAGCTTGTCCACTTCGGCATCGACGGCGGCCTTGGTAGCGGCATCGGCATTGCCGTTCTGTTCGAACTTGTCGAAATAATTTTTGGCGATCTGGCCGGCGATGTTGGCGACCACCAGGTCGGTCAGCTGGGTGATATTGATTTTGCCGGAGGCGGCATCGGCTGCCGTGGCAATCGAATGGACCACATACGTCTGTCCATTCGCCGTGCCCTGGGCGCGGAACACAAAGGGCGCGGTCATGCCGGTGACATCGATCGTATAAGAGCCATTCGGACCGATCGGCGTGGTCTTGGTGGCGCCGAGCGCATCCTTGACCGTCACGGTGCCTGCCAGCGGGGCGCCGACCGCCGCGCTGCCGGAGAAGGACATGGAAGCCGCCTGCTGGTTGGCCGCGGGAGCGCCGGATGAACCGCCGCCGCAAGCCACAAGAGTCGCCAGCAATGCGCCTGCGACTGCCAGATGTATCCGTTTGAACCTAAGTTTGCTATCCATCTTGATCCCCTATCGACGAAATGATGACTAAAAGAAATTGAAAATGATTCCGAGGGTAATGGATGTTGCTTGATTGCACTATCACCCGAACGGATGATTGGCTCACATAAAGATATGAATTTTTATGAATCGAACTGGATAAAAGAGGGGGGAAAGTGCTTGCTTTGCTGTGGGGTTTCCGGCAACGAAGTGCCTGTTATACCTCTGCTCAATCGATGGCACCCTGCGCGCAGCAAGAGTGACGGCGTCTTATCGACCTTGCTGATCCTGCGCCAGAAAATAGGCCGGGCTTGCCAGGAGCAGTGAGACAAGCTCGGATTGGCGCTTGGTGCCGGTCTTGAGAAAAACGCTCTTGAGCTGGCTCTTGACGGTGTTGATCGAGGTGCCGCGCTGCTCGGCCACGTCATCCAGGGTTTTGCCGCAACACAGGGCTACGGCCAGTTCAGCCTCGGCTTCGGACAGCGCAAACAGGCGCCGTACCAGCTCGCCTGTCACGCTCGGTGTGGATTCCGGGTCGAAGGCAAACAGCAGCGCCGCGCCATGCGCCCGTGCGGAATTTGCCAGGCGCAATGGCGCGACCATCAGCATCAACGGCAATTTGCCGTCGCGCTGTAATAAGACGACGCTGTTCAGGTCGCTGCCGGCGCCCCGGCTAGCGCTGATGGCGTTGCCGATTTCCAGGCTGAGTTTGCCGGTGACGATCCGATCCTGAGTTTGCAAGTGCCCATTGTCCAGCCACATGCTGCCGCCTTCCCGCAGCAGCGCCGCTGCGCTGCGGTTGGAATGCGCCACCCGGCCGTATTCATCGAATAGAAAGGTCGGCATCGCCAGCACGTCCAGGCCGCCCGCCAGGAAGTTCTGTCCCAGCTGCAGCTCGGCAAAGCGCTCGCGCATCTGCAGAGTACGCTGCAAGTGCGGCACTAGGCGGTTAAGCCGATCCATTTCCGCGCGGGTGAATTCCGCTTCAGACGGTGCCCGCTGCAAAAAAAGCTGGGTAAGCCAGTTCCCCTCTTGCAGGACGACCGCACCGGCAGCATAAGCCACGCCTTGCGGGACGATCCATTCATTGTAAAAACGCGTTTCAACGATGCGTTCAGGATTTGGCAAATCGAGATTGCTGGCATAAAAATGGGCCATTGGGGAACGCATGATATGCAGCGCCAGCATGTCTTCGCGCGCGTAATCGAGCGCATAACTTTCCACCGACTCCCTGGAAATCCCGGTCAGCCACAAGCCTTTTATTTCCTGCGTTGCGACATGCCGGATGATCATGGTCACGGCTTTCAGCCGGAAGCCGGCAAGCAGCGATTCGATAAATTTCTGGAATCCGTCCGGCGCCATGACGGCATCGTACAAATGGCCAAGCAGTTCATCATCAGGCGAGCGGGCAGTGATTGTCATTTTTATCAGGCGGGACCATATATTGATGATTAAGCAAAACCGCTGCTGCTCGAGCCTGCATGCAAGTCAGCGCCCTTTTAAGCGCTAACGCCTCTCGTCCATACCTGGTTGACAATGAAGCAATATTTATAGGGGATAAGCCCCAAGCGGCCAGTCCAAGCCATTAAGAAATCTCGCCGAGGCCAATAGCGCCCTCTTGAAAGAAGAACGGCCCGGCCGACGTGTCGACCGGGCCGTCAAGGCCTTCCCTTACTTTGATACCGTTCGCGTACGTAAAAGGATCTTTTTAACCGAACGGTTGAGAGTTGAAACTCTCGTGCTTTTTTATTAACAGCCACCATGCCAGCCTCGGCATGGCAAGCCACGTCAAACGTTAGCGCTTGACGGTCAGCGGACCGCTGTAGCCGCTGTTTTCCCAGGTGCCAGCCAGGGTGTTGTCACCCTTCGGCGACAGCTTGATCACAGCCGAACCCTGCTTGGCAACCAATTGTCCATTCTGGACAGTAGCCGAGTTCAGCGGAGCCTTGGTGTCGCCAGCCGCAGTGCCGTACCAGTTGGCATTGCCCTTGACATCGGTGCCGTTAACTTCGGTCACGATCAATTCAAATTTGCCGCTGCCAAAGCCTGGCAGAGACCAATCACCAGCCCAATTGCCTTTCAGCTTGGCGGCCAGGGCAGCATCGCTGGCAGCAGCCGCAGCGGCAGCTTCCTTGGAGACAGGCTTGGCAGGTTCTTGGGAAGCGCAGCCGGACAGAACGAGAGCAGCAGTCAAACCAGCAAGGGTCAACACGGAACGGATCATATTTGTCGCCTCAAAGTTAATAAACGGGCATTTAGTATATGCAATTTGCATAAATTCAACAAACAAAAAAGCCTCTCCTAATAGAGAGGGCATTCTTTTTTCAGAACCTCACTATCAATGCTAGAAGCGATACGCGGCACGCATGCCGGCGCTCCAGTTGCGGCCGGGTGCAGGTTCGAAATAGCGGCCATTGCTTTCATTGATGATGGCCGACCCGGCATACTGGCGGTCGAACAGGTTATCCAGGCGGGCGAATGCATCCACCGACCAGCGATCCTGCTGCAGCACATAACCAGTGTGAATGGAAAAGCTGCAGTAGCCGGGTGCCGCCTCGGTATTGCTGTCATTGACGTACATGCTGTCGAGACAATGCCATTCCGCGCCGGCACGCCATCCTTTCGGCGGCGCCCAGCCTAACGAGGCAAAGGCCATGTGCCGGGCGATGCCGGGAATGCGGTTATCGGCCGGGATGCCGGCGAAGCCGTCGCGATAGGTGGCATCCAGATAGGTATAGGCCGCCTGCATGCGCCAATTGCGCGCGACTTCGCCGTCCAGGGCGAGCTCCAGTCCATTGCGCAGCGTGCGCCCCGCGTTGCGAAAGCTTGCCCTTCCGCCGGAGCTGCCGGCACTGACGATTTCATCCTCGGTACGGGATTGGAATACCGCTGCAGTCAAGCTGCCGCGCTCGTGCCTTGCTTTTGCGCCGAGCTCGACGCTCGTATTGACCGAGGCTTGCAAACTGAAATTCAGCCCCGGCAAGCCATCGCTGCGGTAGGAAATTTCATTGAGGGTTGGCGTCTCGAAGCCGCGTCCAACCGTTGCATAAAAACTTATATCTTGCGCAGCCTGATAACGCAATGCCGCGACCGGCAGGGTCTTGCGATAACGTGCTGTCCCGCTGTCGTCGCCATTGACGCCAACGATATAGTTATCGTCCGAAGAGAATCGCACGCTACTGTGCCGCACACCCGCATCCAGCGTCCAGCGTTCGGCGAACTTCCAGGAGGCCTGCAGATAAGGATCGATATTTCTCACTGTGTTGTCTTCATCGCGGCGCAATCTCCCCTGCACGCCAAGTTCGCGCACGCCGTTCACATCAATGAAGTTTTCATAGCCCTGGCGCTGTTCATCCAGGGTATCCCACGCCAGGCCACCAACAATGGTAAGCGGCTGACCAATAAACTGAAGGCGGGAAGTCCAGCGCGCATCGATGCCGCCATAGTCGCGCGTCAAGGCGATTACGCCGCCGGCATGGCGAGGATCGGCTTGCGGAGCCGGCGGAATGGCCTGAAATTGCTGCGTCTCGCGCTGACCGTAATAGGTCATCAAGCGTACGTCATTGTCACGATTGATCCGATGCTCATAGACCAGGCCACCCTGCGACTGCTGCACCGTCTTGCGCGTATTGAACTGTTCGGCTACAAGCGCCACGTTGCGCGGGTCTGTTCTGAACTGGTTGCGATCCAGGCCGAGCGGATCCTGCGCCTTCAGGTCGACGCTATTCACGACCAGGGTCAGCCTGCGATCGTCGGAAAGCTGGATGCCGAATTTACCGTTCAAGAGGTTCTTGCTGGTGGCACTGTGCTCGCGATAACCATCGGTGGTAAAGCGGCTGGCGCTCATCACATAATCGATCTTGCCCGAAGCGCCGGCCCCCTTGATGGCATGGCGCCGGGAATCGTAGCTACCGAAGGTTACATCAGGCGTCACCACTGGCGTGCCGCTGCCATGCTCCGTAAATACCTGGATGACGCCACCGGAGGAATTCCCGTAAAGCGCGGAAAACGGCCCGCGCAAAATTTCCACGCGTTCGATCGAGGTGATATCGATGTTCGAACTCTGTCCCTGCCCGTCGGGCATGGTGGCAGGAATGCCATCGACATACAGGCGAATGCCGCGGATACCGAACGTCGCGCGCGCGCCAAACCCGCGGATGGCAATTTGCAGGTCTTGCGCGTAATTCTGCCGGTTCTGGATCAGCAAGCCCGGCACGCTTCCCAGGCTTTCCGACAGATTGATCTGCGGCAGACTATTGCGCATGGCTTCGCCCGCCACGACATCGACCGATGCAGGCGTGGCGAATGGGCTCGCGCCAATCCGGGTAGCGGTTACCACGACCGGCTTCAGCGTTTCCTGTTCTGACGGAGAAGGATTGGCTGTCTGTGCCCACAGCTTGCCGGAAAATGCCAGCATGACGATGCACGCTGCATACATCCTCGCGTAACGGGACAAGGGCCCATGCGCCCCGCAGCGCTGAGCGCGCTGTTCCGCACGCACATCAGCTTTCCGGCATCTCTTTATTCTCATGGACGTTGCCTGTCATTTCTGCGTTGATCATCGATATCAGCAAGTAGCTGCGACGCACTTGCTGCCCAAATTTTAGGCCACAGAAATTTTGATATCTTGATGCAGGCTGGGCGACAACGTTTCTGATCACTAGCTCAGGAAGCAGGTTCGGCATCGACGCACAAACGGAGCGTGCCGCCGGCTTGCATCACATCGCATTGTTCAGCAAGCCGACGGAGAAGCGGCCAAGAACTCAGCCGCGCAAGGCACAGATTAATTCGCTGCGATCACGCCGCAGGCGACACGACCGCCCGAGTTGCCGGTCGGTTGAGTCTTGAAATCGTCAGGAGCGGCGTGGACGATGACACCGCGTTCGACGATACCATTTTCGCCCTTGGTCAGGCCAAGCCCGGACAATGTCGCCGTCAGGCTGGCATTGCCATTGGCATCAGCTTCCAGCATCGGCAAGTCGCCTGCATGATGTTCGCCCTGCTTGGGATGGCCATGCGGCTTGCCAGCCGGGTTGAAGTGGCCGCCCGCGCTGGTGGCGTCCGGCGCGCTGCAATCGCCTTTTTCATGGATATGGAATCCATGACCGCCGGGAGTCAAGCCGGAGAACTTGGCCACCACGGCAACCTGGTCGCCTTGCTGGGTGAACGTGACAGTGCCACGGGCAGTATTGCCCTGGGTCGGTTTCAATTCAGCCTGGGCCGATGCGCCGCCGGTCGGTGTCGACGCGCAGGCTGCGAGGGCAACGGCAATCAAGGATGCGGTAAGTGCGGATGTTATTTTCATTCGTTTCTCCTGTAACCATGCTGGGAAGGGAAAGCAGATTGGCCAACCATACTGCTCGACTGGCTTGATGTTTCAGTGCCCTCGTCATTGCAAAGGCATTGCAATGGAAGAGCTTGAGAGTTGCTCAAAAAGCAGTGCAATTTTACTATTTATCTGCACGGGACCGGGTGTGAACCATTACCAAATGGTGCAGAAATGACAAGGCCCGCCGAAGCGGGCCAATTTGTTGAATGCATCCATCAATGGTGGCGAGGATTATCCGGCTTGCGGTCATAGCGGTTCGGCACGCCATCGCCGTCGCGGTCACGATCGGCGTAATTCGGCACGCCATCGCGGTCCTTGTCACCTCTGCCGTAGGCATGGCCGTTTGCCCGGTTAATTTGCGGCTTGCGGTACTCCGGCGCACGCTGCCATCCACCATGTGCCAGGCGCCAGCCGCCGCGATCCTGGCGCCATTGCGGACGCTGGTAGGTGTAGCCGGGGCGGCTGCGTTCCCAGTGGCCGCCGACCCACACATGCTTTCTGCCATTCCAGTCCCAATAACCCGGCGCCCACACGTAACCCGTGCGCGGCGGCGGCACGACTTCATAGCGAGGCGGCGGCGGCGCATTGCCGATCACGATGCTGAAATCCACCTGGGCGAGTGCCTGGGTCGGAATAAAAGCGGCGCTGCTGATCAGGATGGCAGCGGCAGTGGCGAGGATGCGTTTCATGGTGGTCTCCATTCATTGTTGCGACGGATTCACTTTAATCGATCGCCTGTCATGAAAGCGCAAATGAAGCAATTGCTTACAAGTGATACATCTGATGGAAATGCATAGCCATGCCGCCGCCAGTAGATAGAACGCATCGGCGCCCAACGTCTCATTCGCAAGACGTTCCGGCAATTCGCCGTATCTCTGCCACAGTGAGGAATACCTCGTCCGGTGCAAGGCTCTTCAGGGAAGCAAGGCTGCCATATCCCCACGCCACGGCGCCGAATGCCATGCCTGCGTCACGCGCCGCTTCGAGATCGGTCAGTTGATCGCCAATGTATATCGCATCAGCCTGATTCACACCGCTCTGCCGCAGCACGCGACGCAACCTGGAAGCCTTGCCGAACACCGAGGCGCCGCATTCCACGGCATCGAAAAGCCGCATCGTATCCGGACCCAGCACCTGCGAGATGTTGTCTTGCGAATTCGACGAGACGATTGCGAGATGCATTCCCTGCCTGGACAGATAGGCCAGCATGTAGGCAACGCCCGCGAATGGCTGGACGCTGTCGCGGTTCTTTCTCATGCGCGAAATAAAGTCGCGCGCCACGAATGGGAATCGCCATGCCGACAAGCCGACGTGCGCCATCAACTGCCGCGCGCCATAGCCACGCAAGGCTTCGATTTCTTCCGGCGAAATCGATTTGAATCCGTGGCGCGCCGCCAGATCATTGAACACGGAAATAAAAAAGGGAAAAGAATCCGCCAGCGTGCCGTCGAAGTCGAATATCGCCAGTTTGTATTTCATGATGAGCGACAATCCATTCCGAGCAGTTGCGCCGCTTCGTTTTCTATCGGCAGCCTGGAGAACATGCTGATATTGGTGCCGCCTGTATTGCCAACCGGGACCACGCCGATGGCCGAACCGAGCGCGCCAATGATGATGCGGATCGCCTGCCCGGCGACCTCTCCCGCCGAACGGCGCATCATCCCGACTTTCAACATCGCCCAATGAGAACGGACATGGGGCACGACATGCCTTTGGCCGAGCACGTGAGCGCGCTCCAGATGCCTGAAGGCCTGCGTCAAACGACCGCTTGCAACAAGACGACGTGCCGCCGACATTTCAGCTTCGAATGCCAGTTTGAGCTTTTCATTCATGATACGAGTCTCCTTGAGATGCGTTACTGATAACTGGCTTGATGTTGAAGCTTCCCATGATGGCAATGTCAATAGCTTATCAATCGCCGCGTTGAATTTCAGCATAAGGCTGGAACTCGCCAGCCACTGCCGGATCCATTTATTACTGAATCGGCATGTCCGTCTGGCACACTACGTCCATTGCAGTCACAGCATGACTTAATGAAATGAGAGAAGCATTATGGAAAGCATGAAGGCAATTATCCGGGGCGACGGCGTGAATAGCTCCGTGGAATTCTCGGTTGAAGAAGTGATTGCTCGGCATCATGGCAAGCCATGGCGCGAGCTGGATGAAGCGGATCGCGAAACAGAATTCAAAGAATATGCCCGGGGCCTTTTTTCCCGGCAAACCGGGTTGAATGCCGATGTCGATATCACGCTGGAGCCGGGCACTTCGTCAAAGACATCGATCTAGGATGCGGTCTTCCCGAAGTCGAGCTGCTGAGAATCCCTTGCAGCCGCCGGCTCCCTCTTGCCGCACAACGCACCCTGCGACGGAGGGATCCCCTCCCTTAACCCATGGCCGGTTATCAGGGCATGCATTTTCCATCGTATAATTCCTACCCGTCGCGGGTGTAGCTCAATGGTAGAGCAGAAGCTTCCCAAGCTTACGACGAGGGTTCGATTCCCTTCACCCGCTCCAGAATGCCCGAGGCACCGCGCGCCGGTGCTTTTTTGTTGGCACAACTTTCAATTTGTCTTTCGACTACAGCATGTCCGACCTTCCAGAAAACGCCGACGGCAAACCTCTCTTCTACGATCCGACCGAGCGCCGCATCCGCAGCTTCGTCACCCGCGCAGGCCGCCTCTCCACCGGGCAGGCGCGCGCACTGGAAGAACTGGGCCCACGCTTTTGCATCCCTTATCAGAAGTCCCTGCTCGACCTCGATGCCGCCTTTGGCCGCAAGGCGCCTGTCATCCTGGAGATCGGTTTTGGCATGGGTGATACGACGGCGGCCATCGCAGCGGGCATGCCCGAGAAAAACTTCCTCGGCGTGGAAGTGCATACGCCGGGCGTCGGCAGCCTGTTGAAGCTCATCGGCGAACAGCATCTCGAGAACCTGCGCATCGTTCAGCATGACGCCGTGGAAGTCGTAACCAATATGCTGGCGCCCGAATCGCTGGCCGGCGTGCATGTCTTCTTTCCCGACCCCTGGCACAAGGCTCGCCACAACAAGCGCCGCCTGATCCAGCCGCCGTTCGTGAGCTTGCTGGCGTCCCGCATCGCGCCCGGCGGTTATCTGCATTGCGCTACGGACTGGCAGGATTATGCGGAGCAGATGCTGGAAGTGCTGTCGGCTGAACCAACGCTAGCCAACACTGCCGAAGGCTATGCCGAACGTCCGGCTTACCGCCCCAATACCAAGTTTGAGAAGCGCGGCCTGCGCCTGGGCCATGGCGTGTGGGATCTGGTCTTCGTTAAACGCTAGGCGTCACGACGATACGCTTTTTACCCGCATCAGTGATTGCCCGTGCGCGCAACTGGCCGCATCCGCCATCCACTTCCTGCGCGGCGGAATCGCGCAACTTGGTCAGCACGCCGCGCCGATGCAGTTCGCTTGCCATGGCGCGCGCGCGCTCCCATGACGGGCGCTGGAATGGCAGATCCGGGATGCTGTTATAGGGAATCATGTTCAGCACCGCGTACTTCCCCTTGAGGAGCGCGACGATACCCTCGATTTCATCTTCGCCATCGTTAACCCCTTCCAGCAGCGTCCACTGGTATTGCACCGGATAGGCGCTGGCAATCGCGTATTGCTCCGCCAGTTCCACGAGCTGCTGCGGCGTCATCCTGGGCGCGCGCGGCAACAGCGTTTCGCGCAATGCCGGCTTGGAGGTATGCAGCGAAAGCGCCAGCGCCGGCTTCACAACGCTTTGCGCCAGGCGTTCGAATACTCGCAGGTCGCCGACCGTCGACAGCACCAGATTCTTATGGCCGATATTGCCCTCCGTGCCCAGCAGATGGATCGTTTCCATCACGTTTTCGAGGTTGTGGGCCGGCTCCCCCATTCCCATGAAAACGACCTTTTTCACCGTGCGATGCTGACGCGCCAGCGCAACCTGGGCGAGCATTTCGCCACTCGTCAACTGGCGGATCAGGCCGCTGCGCCCGGTCATGCAGAACTGGCAGCCGACGGCGCAACCGACCTGCGTGGAGATGCACAAGCCATCGCGAGGCAACAGTACGCTTTCCACCATTTGCCCATCCATCAAGCCAACCAGCAGGCGCGCCGATCCGTCCTCGGTCGGATGCGTCGTCACCAGGCGGGCAATACCGTTCAACTCGGCATCCAGCGCCGGCAACGCCTCGCGCAAAGTCAGCGGCAGATAATCCTTGGGACGGCGACGGCCCTGGTCGTAATTCCTGGCTTGCAGCCAGTCGCGCAACACGCGCTGTTCGTGCTCGGGTTTGGCGCCCAAGTCACGCAGACGCTGGCGGATGAGTTCGATTTCCATGATAAGGATTGAGGCGAGGCCGGTAGATTAGCGATATCAAGCCAGCTCGGCCATCAGCGCAATGATTTCCGCGCCATAGGTTTCCAGCTTTTTCTCGCCCACGCCCGAGACATGGCGCAAATCATCCAGGGAAGACGGCTTGGCCTTGGCGATTTCGCGCATGGTGGCGTCATGGAAGATCACATAGGCGGGCACATTATGCTTGCGCGCCGTTTCGACGCGCCACCAGCGCAGCTTGTCGAAGACGGTCTGTTCCTCTGCCGACAGATCGCTTTCCACATAGCCTTTCGGCTTGACGGCTTTCTTGCGCTGGCTGACCGGTTTCTGGTATTCGCGCAGCCGGATCTTTTGTTCGCCACGCAGCACCGGCCGCGCCGCCTCGGTCAAGCGCAGGGCATTGAAGCCGTCATGGTCGACCGCCACCAACCCCAGGGCAATGGCCTGGCGCAGGATCGCCCGCCACTCCGCATCGCCGCGATCGGCGCCGATACCAAACACCGTAAGCTTCTCATGTTCCCATTGCTTGACCTTGTCGGATTCCACGCCGCGCAGCACATCCAGCACATGCATGGCGCCAAAGCGCTGCTCGACGCGATAGATCGTGGACAATAACTTCTGCACCGGCACGGTCGCATCGAACGACACCGGCGGCTGCAGGCACGTATCGCAATTGCCGCAAGCAGTCGCGCTCTGGCCGAAATACTCCAGCAACCGCACGCGCCGGCACGACAGCGTTTCACACAACCCGAGCATGGCATCGAGCTTGGCGCTCTGCACGCGCTTGAAGCTGTCGTCGGCTTCGGATTCCTCGATCATGCGGCGCTGCTGCACCACGTCCTGCAAGCCGTACGCCATCCAGGCATTGGCCGGGGCGCCATCGCGTCCGGCACGCCCGGTTTCCTGGTAATAGCCTTCGATACTTTTCGGCAGATCGAGGTGTGCGACGAAACGCACGTCCGGCTTGTCGATCCCCATGCCGAACGCGATGGTCGCCACCATGACGATGGCGTCTTCGCGTAAAAAACGGGATTGATTCGCGCTGCGTTTCGCGGTATCCATGCCAGCGTGATACGGCAAGGAATTGATGCCATGTGAATTCAGGAATTCCGCGACTTCCTCGACCTTCTTGCGCGACAGGCAATACACAATGCCGGCGTCGCCGCTATGCTCGCTTTCGATAAAGTCGAGCAACTGCTTGCGGGCGTTGGCTTTTTCAACGATCTGATAACGGATATTCGGACGATCGAACGACGAGACGAATTGCGCCGCATCCTGTAGCTGCAAACGCTCGATGATTTCCTGGCGCGTCAGCTGATCAGCAGTGGCCGTCAACGCGATGCGCGGCACATCAGGAAAGCGTTCATGCAATACCGATAGCCGGATGTATTCCGGGCGGAAGTCATGTCCCCATTGCGATACGCAATGCGCCTCATCGATGGCGAACAGGGCGATCTTCGTCGACTCGAGCAACTCCAGGCAACGCGAGGTCATCAGCCGTTCCGGCGCGACATACACCAGGTCCAGCTCACCTCGGCGTAGCCTGCGCTCGGTCTGCACCATTTCATCAAAACTTTGCGAGGAATTCAGGAAGGCGGCGCGCACGCCCAGTTCAGCCAGGGCATCGACCTGGTCCTGCATCAGCGCAATCAGGGGAGACACCACCACGCCGACTCCATCGCGCAGCAAGGCTGGAATCTGATAGCACAGCGACTTGCCGCCGCCGGTCGGCATCAGCACCAGGGCATCGCCGCCCAGCGCCACCTGCCTGACGATATCTTCTTGCTGTCCGCGAAATGCCGGATAGCCAAAAACGCTTTCAAGGACGTGCTGAGCGCGCGTCCCTATGTCATCCTGTTCCATCAATGCGACCAGTTCACCCATCCCTGGAATGCGGTTACCAGGATGATCACACCGAACACGATGCGATACCAGGCGAAGAAAGTGAAATCATGCGTGCTGATATAGCGCAGCAGCCAGCGCACGCACAGGAATGCCGATACCAGCGCAGCGAAGCCGCCGATGCCGAACAGCGGCAAGTCCGCCGCCGACAGAATTGCACGCTCCTTGTACAGCGAATACACGCCGGCGCCGAACAGAGTCGGCATTGCCAGGAAAAAGGAAAACTCCGTGGCAGCCTTGCGCGACATGCCGAATAACATGCCGCCGATGATGCTGGCGCCGGAACGGGATGTGCCCGGAATCAGCGCAAAAGCCTGCGCGCATCCCACCTTGAATGCATCCATCAAGCGCATGTCGTCCACCGTCTCGATACGTACCGCTACCGGATTGACGCGATGGCGACGCTCCACCCAAAGAATGACGAAAGCGCCGACGATGAAGGCAATGGCGACCGGAACCGGGTGAAACAATGCGGCGGTAATGGCCTTATGAAAGAGCAAAGCCAGAATGACCGCAGGAAGAAAGCCCACCAGTACGTTCAATGCCAATCTCTGTGCTTTCACGTCAGAGAATATGCCGGCCAGGACGTTTCCTATCCTGACCCGGTATTCCCACACCACGGCGAGCATGGCGCCCGACTGGATCGCAATCTCGAAGACCTTGGCCTTTTCGCTGCTGATATCGGTGCCGAAATCCAGCAGGCTGCCGGCCAGGATCAGGTGGCCGGTCGAGGAAATCGGCAGGAATTCCGTCAAGCCTTCGACGATGCCCATGATCAGGGCTTTCAGTGCGATCATTAAATCCATTATGGCGCGTAAAGAGTAGGTGAAAGGTCAACAAAAAACCCGCGGGAACATGCTGCGCGGGCTCTGGAGGAGGCCAGACAAGATCTGCAAGGCGCTATTTTACCGGCTCAAAGGTTACCACGAGTCCATTGCTCTGCGTATTGATTTTCGTGGGGAAGAAAGATGTGCCGCCATATCGAAAATCTTCCGGTTGAAAGGTGTACAAGGGCATGTTGCGAAAGACTTCTTCGGTTAGCAAACTACTGACCTTCGTGAGCTGGCGGGCATATTTGTCATCCAGGCCATTGATATTGAGAGATTCCACGCGCGGGTCGGTCAACACCACGGCATTTTTCGCCGGATCGACCGCCAGCACGCCAGACAGCGCAAAGTTGCCTTGCCAGCTACGCTTGAGCCAGGCCGGTGCGATGGAGGCATCGAAACTGGTGACCACGCGATTGCCGTTCGGCTGCAGGCTCAGACGCGGCGAGCTTAACTGAATATCGAACAGTTCCAGATAGCGACTATTGAAAGGAAAGCGTTTTTCCAGCGATGCCTGCAACTTCGACAGCGGCACGTCAACATCGCGCGGCCCCAGCATGCCGGCGCAGGCGGTCAGGAACAGCGCCAGCAGGATGGTAGAAAAACGGAAAAACAATCTTGTCATACACACCTCTCGGTACAGGTTCAGGCAGCGGTCAGGCGTTCAAGCCGAGTCAGGTAAATCATCGCCTGTTCCGTCGTCACGCCGCACATCTCGGCGGACGGCTGCAGACTGGAACAAACGGCCGGACGGCGCGGGTCGCCAAATATCCTGCAACGATTTTCCTCATCCAGCTGTACGCAGCGCACGCCGGCTGGCTTACCCGCGAGCATGCCGGGAATGGCCGAAGATATTGAGGGAGCGATGCAACAGGCGCCACACCCGCTGCGACAGGAAAATGCCTTCATGATAAAAAATGCGCGATACGGTGACAACAACGGTGACAAGTTGTTATCGCCGCGTACAATAGCGTTGCAAAATAAATAGCCAGATGCAGCAGGCCACTCGCATGTCGTGCCGCTGCAAGGCAGCGAGTACTATAACACCGGCTTCATGCAGCCTAGCGAGGCAACTACCCATGCTTATCCACTTACCGAACATTGTACGCGCGCTGCCGCTATTGCTGGCAAGCGCCAGTGCCCTTGCCGCTCCGCTCAGGGCAGGTAGCTGGAACGAAAGCGAGCAAACCTATGGCTTGTTTGGCGTGCGCATCTACATGCCGGAAGATAGCAAGCCCAAACCTGGCAAGCAGCGCGCGCTGATGGTGGTATTGCATGGCTGTGGTCAGACCGTCTATGGCGACATCGTGGACAAGCGCGCCGGCTGGGAAAAGGTCGCCGCGCAATATGGCATGGTCGTCGCTGCCCCGGACGTTCCCGAAACGAATACGCCGGGCTCGCGCCTGTATAAAGGTTGCTGGGACTGGTTTGGCACCCAGCATGAACGCGGCGGCCGCGACATCGGCCCGCTGGCAACCATGATCAAGGGCTTGCAGGAACGGCGCGACCTGAACGTCGACCCGAAACAGGTGTATGTCGTCGGTATGTCTTCCGGCGGTGCAGTCGCGCAAATCCTGGCATGCGCCTACCCCGAACTGGTTGCCGGCGTCGGCGTGCATTCAGCGCCGGCAATGGGATCGAATGTCATGGATGCGCGCACCACACCAAAAATCGCCGCTACGGAAATCGCCGACAATTGCCGACGCTACGCCGATAGCCAGCAACAGGCTTTCGCCACCCAGATCGCCAGCATCATTCACGGCAGCGAAGATCACATGGCACATCCGGCGCATGCCGAACGCAACCTGGAAGCGTTGCAAATCCTGTACAGGACGCAGCAGGAAGCCGGCGACATTGCCGAGACCAACGGCAGCAATGGCAAGCTGTACAAGGATGACAAGGGCCGCGTGCGCATGGCGCATATTCAAGTCGAAGGCATGGGCCATGCATTTTCTGCCGGTGATGGTGGCAGCGGCGGCGGAACTTTCGGCAACATGTTCCATGACTATACACATATCAATTACCCGGCCTGGGTAACGCGTTTCTTCTTCGATAACAATCTGCGTGTAAAGCGCTAGGCAAGTTGCAAAGACTCTCCAGGTCAGCGCTTGGCGGACTGGGCCCGGAAATTGATCTCGCACAGTAACTTGACGACTAGGCAAATGCCTACTACATTACTGACTCGTCAGTAAGTTACTCGTTTTTGATGATGCAATGCCCTTTGAAAAGCAAGCGCTGGGAGCGCCGCAAGGAAGCCCGTCCGCAAGAATTGCTGGCCGCGGCGCTTGATCTGTTTGTCGAGCGCGGCTTTGCCGCCACCCGCCTGGATGATGTCGCCGCACGCGCAGGCGTCTCCAAGGGCACCTTGTACTTGTATTTCGCTAACAAGGAAGAATTATTCAAGGCCGTCATTCGCGAAAACATGCTGCCGGCACTGGATGAAGCGGAAGACATCGTCAAGCAGCACAAGGGCGACAGCGCTTCCCTGTTCGAGGAAATCATGCTGGGCTGGTGGGAACGCATTGGCCTGACCAAAGTATCCGGCATTTCCAAGCTGATCATGGCCGAATCCGGCAATTTCCCCGAAGTGGCGCGCTTCTATTATGAAGAAGTGACTTCCCGCGTGCATGGCATGATTGTCAGCATGCTGGAACACGGCATCGCGCGCGGCGAATTCCGTCCGATCGATACCAAGGAAGCCATGCGCGTCGTGGTCGCGCCGATGGTCATGCTGATGATGTGGAACCAATCCTTCGGCGCCTGCAGCATGGAGCCGATTTCGCCGCAAAGCTACCTGCGCACTTATCTTGACATTGTCCTGCACGGCCTTCTGCGAGAGCCTGCCGTGTCCTCTTCTCCCCGCAAATGAACACTATGCTGAAACGTCGTACCGTCTGGATCGTGTTGCTGGTCGTCTTGCTAGGCGCCGGCTTTGGCATCACCGCCATGAAAAAACGGCAGACGCCCGCACCGGGAACGGCGGCGCATGCCGCGCAGAGCACGCCGGCCAAGGCGCCGCCGAGCCTGGAATTCCTGCCCAGCGACGTGACCCGCGTGCAAGCCGGCGAATTGCGCCAGATTCTGCAATTGTCGGGGGCGCTGCGTGCCGTCAATCAGGCGCAGGTCAAGGCCAAGGTTGCCGGCGAAGTCCGCGAAGTGATGGTGCGCGAAGGCGAAACCGTCAAAGCCGGACAGATCCTCGTGAAAATGGATGCCAGCGAATACCAGGCACGACTGGAACAGGCCAGGGGCAGCCTGGCAGCCGCGCGCGGCCAACTGGCGATTGCCACCAAGGCGCGCGACAATAACCGCGTGCTGGTTGCCAAAGGCTTCATTTCGCAAAATGCCTTCGACAACGCCGCCAGCCAGTACGATATCGCCCGCGCCAATGTCGAATCCGCACAGGGTGCGCTGGACGTGGCGCAAAAGGCACTGAACGATACGGTGATCCGTGCCCCCATCGATGGACTCGTCGCCAGCCGCTCGGTGCAACCAGGCGAGAAGGTGTCAACCGATAACCGCCTGCTGGACCTGGTCGACCTGCGCCAGATGGAACTGGAAGCGGCGGTGCCGACCGCCGATATCCTGCAGCTGCGTCCTGGACAGCCAGCCCAGGTGACTATCGAAGGTTTGCCGGCGCCGCTGACCGGCAAGATTGCCCGCATCAACCCGGCGACGCAATCCGGTTCGCGCTCCGTGCTGACGTATATCCAGGTCGAGAATCCGGAAGGTTTCCTGAAGGTCGGCATGTTCGGCCAGGCGCAAGTCACGCTGGCGAGCAAATCCGATGTGCTCAGCGTGCCGGGCACGGCCATCCAGGACCAGGGCGGCTCGCCGATCGTGTATGCCATCGATAACGGCACGCTCAAGCAGCAAGCGGTCAAGCTCGGCATGCGCGGACACGATGGCAAGGGCGAAGCGGTGGAAATTATCGACGGCCTCGCTTCCGGCACCGTCATCGTAAAAAGCAATCTCGGCAAGCTCCCCGCCGGCACCAGGGTTCGCATGATCCAGGCAGATGCCTCTGCGGCATCCTCGCCCGCCTCCAGCACTGCTGCCGCCGAGAATGCGGCGCAGGCGGCACGCTGATCTTCATGAAAGTCTGAACATATGTGGTTTACCCGCATTAGCATCGGCAACCCGGTCCTGGCCACCATGATGATGATGGCCTTCGTGGTGCTCGGCCTCTTCTCCTACAAGCGCCTGCCGGTGGACCAGTTCCCGGACGTGACATTTCCGGTGGTCGTGGTGCAGACCGACTATCCCGGCGCTTCGCCGGAAACGGTCGAGTCCGACGTCACCCGCAAGGTCGAGGAGGCGGTCAACACCATTAACGGCATCAACAGTCTGACCTCGCGCTCCTATGAAGGCTCGTCGGTGGTCATCATCGAATTCACCCTGACGGTCGACCCGGCCCAGGCGGCGCAGGATGTGCGCGAAAAGGTGGCGCTGGTCAAGGCGGCATTCCGCGATGAGGTCAAGGAACCGCGCGTGACGCGTTTCGACCCGGCGGACCGGCCGATCTATTCGGTCTCGGTTGCCAATGACGGCAGCGCCACAGCGCACAGCATGCGCGAGCTGACGGTGATTGCCGACCAGGTGGTCAAGAAGCGCCTGGAAAATGTCCGCGGCGTCGGCTCGGTGACGCTGGTCGGCGGCGTCATGCGCGAAATTAACATCTATATCAAGCCGACCGAAATGGAAGCGCTCGGCATCGGCGTCGACCAGGTGATCCAGGCCTTGCGCAATGAAAACCAGGAATTGCCTGCCGGCGCCGTGCGTACGCAAAGCAATGAAAACGTCGTGCAGATCCAGGGCCGCATCAAGGACCCGGCCGATTTCAACCGACTGATCGTCGCCCGCCGCGGCGGCCAGCCGGTATTGCTGTCGCAGATCGCCACCGTGGTGGATGGCCAGCAGGAGCAGGAAAGCCTGGCGCTCTATAACGGCCAGCGCACCCTGGCACTGGATATCCTCAAGGCGCAGGGCCAGAACACCATCGAAGTCACCGATGGTCTGGATGCCGCCATCAAGGAGCTCCAGCCAACGCTGAAGGCGCTCTACCCTGGCGTGAAGCTCGAAGTCATCAAGGATAGTTCGCGCCAGATTCGCACCGGCGTACAGAATGTGCGGCAGACGCTGTTCGAAGGCGCGATCCTGACCATTCTGATCGTGTTCCTGTTCCTGAACTCCTGGCGCTCGACCGTCATCACCGGCCTGACCCTGCCGGTGGCGCTGATCGGCACCTTCCTGTTCATGTACATGTTCGGCTTCACCATCAACATGATCACCCTGATGGCGCTGTCGCTGTGCGTGGGGCTGTTGATCGACGATGCGATCGTGGTGCGGGAAAACATCGTGCGTCACGCCGGCATGAAGGTCAACGGCCGCTACAAGAGCCACCGCACCGCTGCTCTCGAAGGCACTAAGGAAATCGGCCTGGCCGTGCTGGCGACAACCTTCTCGATCGTCGCTGTGTTCCTGCCGGTCGGCTTCATGGGCGGCATCATCGGGCGCTTCTTCCACCAGTTCGGCATTACCGTGACGGCGGCCGTGCTGATCTCGATGTTCGTCTCCTTCACGCTGGACCCGATGCTGTCTTCCATCTGGCCCGATCCCGCGGTGCATGGCCGCCAGGGTCCGCGCCGCGGCTGGTATGCGCACACCATCGGTCGCGTGCTGGAACAGTTCGAGCGTTTCGTGCAATGGCTGTCGGTAACGTATCAAAGCTTGCTGAAATGGTCACTCCGGCATCGCAAGGCCACACTGGCGATCGCCGCGGCCACCTTCTTCGGCGGTTTCCTGATTCCCGCTACCGGCCTGATCGGCTCGGAATTCGTGCCGCAGGCCGATTATTCGGAAACCGGCGTGACATATAACACGCCGGTTGGCTCCTCGCTGGAATTCACCGAGACCAAGGCGCGCCAGGTCGAAGCGGTTTTGCGCGAATTCCCGGAAGTGCGCGACCTCTACACGACTATCAACACCGGCGCCGCCCAGGGCAAAAACTACGTCACCACCTTTGTCCGCCTGAAGCCGCGCAGCGAGCGCACACGCAGCACGATCCAACTGGCGCAACCGTTGCGCCAGCGTCTCTCTCAGGTAGCCGGCATCACCGTCACCCACATCGGCTCGCTGGATGGCGTCGGCGGCGACAACAAGCAGATGCGCCTGTCCATTCTTGGGCCGGACCTGAACCAGCTGGCGCGGTTGTCCGAGCAAGTCCAGGACAAGATGCATGCGATTCCCGGCGTGGTCGACCTGGACTCCAGCCTGAAAGCGCAAAAGCCCACCATTTCGGTCGTGCCCCGGCGTGAAATCGGCGCCGACCTCGGCGTGGGCGTGGCACAGATCGGCATGGCGCTGCGCCCCTTGCTGGCAGGCGAAGCAGCCAGCAGCTGGCGCGCCCCAGATGATCAGAACTACGACGTCAACGTGCGCCTGGCGCCGGACGAGCGCCGCGATATCGACGACCTGTCGCGCCTGATGCTGGCCAGCAGCCAGACCAATGCCGACGGCACGCCGAAGATGGTGCCACTGCGCCAGGTGGCAGACATCACGCCATCGCTGGGCGCCAACCAGATCAACCGGCGCGATCTGAACCGTGAAGTCGAACTCTCCGCCAACGTGGTCGGCCGCTCGGCGGGACAAGCCAGCGCCGATGTCAAGGCGGTCCTGGATGCCATGGCTTGGCCGCCGGGCTATCGTTACCAGATCGGCGGCGCCACCAAGAGCATGAACGAATCCTTCGGCTATGCCCTGGCAGCGCTGTTACTGGCAGTGATCTTCATTTACATGATCCTGGCTTCGCAATTCGCCAGCTTCCTGCAGCCGATCGCCATCATGTCTTCGCTGCCGCTGACACTGATCGGCGTCTTCCTGGCACTGATGATGTTCCGCTCGACGCTGAACATGTTCTCCATCATCGGCTTCATCATGCTCATGGGCCTGGTGACCAAGAATGCCATCCTGCTGGTGGATTTTGCCAATCAGGCAAGAAAACAGGGCATGGAGCGCGGCGCCGCATTGCTGGAAGCGGCTCACGTCCGCCTGCGCCCGATCCTGATGACGACGCTGGCCATGGTGTTCGGCATGGTGCCGCTGGCTTTCGGCATGGCGGAGGGTTCCGAGCAGCGCGCGCCGATGGGCCAGGCTGTCATCGGCGGCATCATTACTTCGTCGCTGCTGACGCTGGTGGTGGTGCCGGTGATTTATACCTACCTGGACGATTTCACGGTCTGGGCCAAGGCCAGGCTGGGCATTCGCCAGAGCAGCGGCGCCGCCAGCCTGGAAGCCCTGCCGCAGTCGCGCCACGAGGACCCCATTTGATAGAATGAGAGGTTGTTTCAGCAAGCCCTAATTTTATTTTTTCGCAGTGAGCCAAAACCATGAACATTGAACAAGCCCGCTTTAACATGATTGAACAGCAGATCCGCCCCTGGGATGTGCTGGACCAGGAAGTCCTGGATACGCTGCTGGTCGTCAAGCGTGAAGATTTCGTGCCGGCCGATCACAAGAACCTGGCGTTCATGGATACCGAGATTCCCCTGCCGTGCGGGCAAAACATGTTCACCCCCAAGCTGGAGGCGCGCATCCTGCAGGAAGTCGCGCTCAAGAAGCATGAAAACGTGCTGGAAATCGGCACCGGCTCCGGCTACATGGCCGCACTGCTGGCACACAAGGCACGCCATGTCACCACCGTCGAGATCGAGCCGGAGTTGAAGGCACTGGCGGAAAAGAACCTGGCAGCCAACGGCATTACCAACGTCAAGGTGGAACTGGGCGACGGCGCTCGCGGCTGGGCCGGTTCCGGCAGCGATGCGGCGCCATATGACGTGATCGTCGTGTCGGGCGGCTTGCCGGTACTGCCGGAAAGCTTCCTGCAACAGATCAAGATCGGCGGCCGCATCCTGGCCATAGTCGGCTCGGCGCCGGTCATGTCGGCCGAACTGGTCACCCGCGTGTCCGACACGGCGTACAACACCGTCAAGCTGTTCGAAACCAACGTCAAGCCGCTGAAGAACGCGGTCGCTCCTTCGCAATTCCGCTTCTAGGACATCACTATGCAGCATCTCACCGCACCCGAATTGGCAGCCTGGCTGGCGGACGACTCGCGCGAAGCGCCGCTCCTGCTGGATGTGCGCGAACCCGATGAGTTCGCCTATTGCCATATCGAGGGTGCGGTGCCGATGCCGATGCAAACCGTACCGGCGCGAATGGGCGAACTGGATGACGAGGCCACCATCGTCTGCATCTGCCATCACGGCATGCGCAGCATGCAGGTTGCCCGTTTTCTCGAGCAGCATGGCTATGCCAACATCCTGAACCTGACCGGCGGCGTTCATGCCTGGGCGCAGCAGGTCGACCCCGAAATGCCCACGTATTAACCGGATTCGAAAGCCGGATCGCCCTACGGAGAACAAGTAATGCGCCCCACCCTGATTGCCTCGCTGCTCGCCGGCAGTTTCCTGTCATTGTCTGCCCATGCGCTCGACCTGCTGCAGGTCTATCAGCAGGCGCTCGCCAATGACCCGGTCTATACCAGCGCACGGGCCACGCTCGCGGCCGGCCAGGAACGGGAGACGCAAGGCCGCGCCGGCCTGCTGCCCACCATCGGAGCGTCCGGCAGCTATACCCGCAGCGAGATCGATTCGCCCGCCTTCGGGCGCAACGTGCGCACTAATAACTACGGCATTTCCCTTTCTCAGCCGCTGTTTCGCTGGGCGAACTGGGAACAGTACCAGCAAAGCAAACTGTCGGTAGCCGCCAGCGAAGCGCAATTCGCCCAGGCCCAGCAGGATTTGATCGTGCGCGTTTCGCAAGCCTACTTCGACGTGCTGGCCTCGCAGGATACGCTGACGTCGCTGCGGGCGCAAAAGACAGCCATCTCCGAACAGCTGGCCTCGGCCAAGCGCAATTTCGAGGTCGGCACCGCCACCATCACCGATACCCAGGAAGCGCAAGCCCGCTACGACCTCACGATCGCGCAGGAACTGGCGGCGCAAAACGACCTGGATATCAAGCGCAATGCGCTGCAGCAGATCATCGGCAAGCCGGCCGGTGACCTCGCAGGACTGCGCCCGGGCGTGCAAATCAATGCGCCGGCACCAGCCCAACTCGACCAGTGGGTGGAAAGCGCCGAAAAACAGAACTACAGCGTCATCGGCCAGCAACTGGCCCTGGAAATTGCCCATCGCGAGATCAGCCGCAATCGCGCCGGCCACTTGCCGACTGTCGACCTGGTGGCGTCCCGCACCCGCAACAACCAGAGCGTCAGCACCCTGACCACGCCAAGCGGCACGACCGACAGCACCAGCGTCGGCGTGCAATGGACCATTCCGATCTTTTCGGGTTTCGGTACCACCAGCCGGGTACGCGAAGCGATTGCCCTGGAAGACAAGGCTAGAAGCGACCTGGAAAACATCCGCCGCACCGCCGCCCAGTCCGCGCGCCAGGCTTATCTTGGCGTGACCAGCGGCCTGGCGCAGGTAAAGGCGCTGGAAGCGGCGGAACGCTCCAGCCAGCTGGCGCTGGAATCGAACCGCCTGGGCTACCAGGTAGGCGTTCGCATCAATATCGATGTGCTCAATGCGCAACAGCAGCTCTACACCACCCGCCAGAACCTGGCCAAGGCGCGCTATGACACCATCGTCAATGGCTTGCGGCTCAAGTCCGCCGCCGGCACGCTCAAGGAAGAGGACCTGGCAGCGGTCAACACCCTGTTGCAGCCTTAAATCTTCTTAAGTCTCTTCACTAACCTGCGCTGCGCCGCAATGACGGCGCTTGCTGCAGGCTATCCATGCAGGCATCAACCAGGCGCTGGGCATCTCGCGCCAAATCGAAGCTCTCCGGCGAGATCAGCCAATTACTGAGCAAACCGCGCCAGCTGGCGTGAAACAGGATGGCGGCCAGCTTCGTATCCAGGTCAGGCGACAGCTGGCCGTGCGCAACAGCGTTTTTGAGCGTGCGTTCGATATTGCGTGCGCCGGTATTCAGCGTATCCTGCTGCAGAGCGATGAATTCCTGGGCGGTATCGCTGTATTCGCAACGGTGAAACAGGATCGCGAACACCTTGCGCGCATGCGGGTTAACGGCAGTCTCGCGAAGAACGAACAGACAAGTTACCTGTAATTGGCCCAGAGGATCGTCGCCAGTGCCCTCCGCGCTTTCCCGCACCATTTCCACCATCGGCAGGCGCACCCGTTCACACATCGCGTTAAACAACTCCAGCTTGTTCTTGAAATGCCAGTAAATCGCGCCGCGCGTGACATTTGCCGCTTGGGCAATTTCCGCCAGCGAAGTGCGCGCCACGCCCTGCCGGTGAAAGACATCCTCCGCCGCATCGAGAATCCGGCTGCGCGTTTCCAGCGCTTCTGCTTTGGTTGCTCTTGCCATATCGTGTTAATTATCCGGAAACTGCATGCACAGGCAGCGCATTACAAGCTATATCGCAAGTTACAACAGCCGGGGAAAATTTACATACAACAGTGAATGTATATATATAATACCGCCAAGCCAGTCATTACCAAAATAGAATAACCGGCTCACTTCAGCAGCATTGTCACGCCGACCGGCGACCGTGCCCGGCGGCTTCATCATTTTTGTACGAGCTAGCCATGAATTCACTCGGCCGTTTCACCCCGTTCGCCATTCTTGCCGTCTCCGCCATGTTAAGCGCCTGTGTCGATCAGGCCGGTGCAGCCAAGGCTCCCGCTGCGCCTCCTCCCGCTGAAGTGGCCGTGCTTACCGTGGCGCCGCAGCGCGTGGCCCTCAGCACCGATCTGCCGGGCAGGCTGGAAGCGGCGCGCATTGCGCAAGTTCGTGCGCGCGTACCCGGTATCGTGCTGCAGCGAGCCTTTCATGAGGGCAGCGATGTCAAGGCTGGAGACGTACTGTTTCGCATCGACGATGCGCCATTCCAGGCGACTTTCCAGAGCGCCCAGGCAGCTCTGGCCAAGGCTGAAGCCAACCTCGCGCAAATCACCCTGAAGGCACAACGCTATGCCGCGCTGGTGGATACCAATGCCATCAGCAAGCAGGAATTTGATGACGTGACGGCGGCTCAAAAACAGGCTGCCGCCGATGTCGCCACCGCCAAGGCGGCACTGGCGACGGCACGCCTGAATCTCGGATACGCCACGGTGACGGCGCCGATTACCGGCCGTATCGGCCGTGCTCAGGTCACCGAAGGCGCGCTGGTCGGGCAAAACGAGGCCACGCCTCTGGCCACGATCCAGCAACTCGACCCGATTTACGTCAATCTGACCCAATCCAGTTCCGAAGTGCTGCAGCTGCGCCAGGCATTGGCAGCTGGCCAGTTGAAAAGCGTCGGCCGCGGCGAAGCCAAGGTGAGATTGCTGATGGAAGATGGCCGTCCCTATCCGCATCCGGGCAAACTGCTGTTTTCCGACATGACGGTGGATGAAAGCACCGGGGGAGTCATCGTGCGCGCCGTGTTTCCGAATCCCGACCGCCTGCTGATGCCGGGGCTGTTCGTGCGTGCGCAACTGGAACAGGCGGTCAGCGAAAACGCCATCGTGGTGCCGCAGCAAGCGGTGCAACGCGGCGCCGACGGCGCCAGCGTGATGGTGGTGGATCCCAACAACAATGTCGCCGTCAAGCCGGTCAAGGCCGACCGCAGCCAGGGTGATGCGTGGATCGTCAGCGAAGGATTGAAGCCGGGCGACCGCATCATCGTCGAAGGCGTGCAAAAAGTGAAGCCAGGGGCAACCGTCAAAGCCGTGACGTGGACGCCTGGAGATGCGGGCAAGGCCGCCAAGGATGGCAAGCCGGTCGCCTTGCAGGTTAAGGCCCAATAAAGCAACCGCACAGGAACCCCGTCATGGCAAAATTTTTTATCGACCGCCCGGTTTTCGCCTGGGTGATCGCGTTGTTCATCATGCTGGCCGGCCTGCTGTCGATCCGCGGCCTGCCGGTAGCGCAGTATCCGACCATTGCGCCGCCTTCGATCGTCATCACTGCCACGTATCCCGGCGCGACCGCGAAAATCCTGGACGAAAGCGTCACCAACATCATCGAGCAGGAAATGAACGGCGCCGATGGCTTGCAATACATCGAATCGGAAAGCCAGTCCAATGGCGTGGCCATGACCACGGTCACGTTCGTGCCGGGCACCAATCCTGATCTCGCCGCTGTCGACGTGCAAAACCGTATCAAGCGCGTCGAGCCCCGCCTGCCGCAGGCCGTTCTGCAGCAAGGCGTGCAGGTCAATAAGGCGCGCAGCAACATCCTGCTGTTCATTACCCTGACCACCACCGATGGCAGCCTTGACCCGGTTGCGCTGGGCGATTACCTGTCGCGCAATGTGCTCAACGAAATCAAGCGCGTGCCCGGCGTCGGCCAGGCGCAACTGTTCGGCACCGAGCGCGCCATGCGTGTCTGGGTTGATCCCGCTAAATTGGCTGGGCTGAAGCTGACGCCTGCCGATGTCACCAATGCCATCCGCGCGCAGAATGCGCAAGTTTCGGGCGGCACGCTGGGCGATCTGCCCAGCCCCGGCACGCAGCAAATCGCCGCCAGCGTCATCGTCAAAGGCCAGCTTGGCAGCGCCGAGGAATTCGGCAAGATCGTCCTGCGCGCCAATCCCGATGGCTCGGTGGTGCGGCTGGCTGACGTCGCCAAGATCGAGATCGGTGGACAGACTTACGCCACTTCGGCGCGCACCAACGCCAGCCCCAGCGCGGCGATCAGCGTACAGCTTTCGCCGACCGCCAATGCGCTTGGCACCGCCACGGCGATTCGCGCCAAGATGGAAGAGCTCAAGCGCTACTTCCCGGCCGGCATGAAGTACGAGATCCCTTACGACACCTCGCTGTTCGTCAAGATTTCTATTGAAGAAGTGGTCAAGACGCTCTTCGAAGCCGTGCTGCTGGTGTTTTTGGTGATGTACCTGTTCCTGCAGAATATCCGCTACACGCTGATCCCGACCATCGTCGTGCCGGTCGCGCTCTTGGGTACGCTGGCGACCATGCTGGCCTTCGGTTACTCGATCAATGTGCTGACCATGTTCGGCATGGTGCTGGCGATCGGCATCCTGGTCGACGATGCCATCGTGGTGGTGGAAAACGTCGAGCGCATCATGAGCGAGGAAGGCTTGTCGCCGCGCGATGCCACCCGCAAGGCCATGGGCCAGATCACCGGCGCCATCATTGGCATCACGCTGGTGCTGATCGCGGTGTTCATCCCGATGGCTTTCTTTGGCGGCGCGGTCGGCGCGATTTACCGGCAATTCTCGCTGTCGATGGTGGCATCGATGGTCTTTTCCGCGCTGATGGCGCTGACGCTGACGCCAGCTTTGTGCGCCACGCTGCTGAAGCCCATCGAGCCCGGACACCATCATGAAAAGAAAGGCTTCTTCGGCTGGTTCAACCGCCGTTTCCATAGCGCTTCCGTCGGCTACCAGGGCATGGTTGCGAAAATGCTCGGCAAATCGATGCGTTACATGGTGATCTATGCGGCAATCATCGGCTGCGTGGCGTTGATGTACTCCCGTCTGCCGTCATCCTTCCTCCCCAGTGAAGACCAGGGGTATGTGATGACGAACATCCAGCTGCCGCCTGGCGCCTCCACCGGCCGCACGTTGGAAGTGATCAAACAGGTAGAAGACTATTACATGAAGCAGCCCGCGGTAGACCATGTCATTGCGGTGCTCGGCTACAGCTTTTCGGGACGCGGCCAGAATGCCGGCCTGACTTTCGTGTCGCTGAAGGATTGGAAAGAACGCGGCCCGAACGACTCCGCACTTGCCATCGTTGAGCGCGCCAAGGGAGAGTTGTCGAAGATCCGCGACGCCATCATCTTTCCGGTCAATCCGCCGCCGATCCGCGAACTGGGCAATGCCTCCGGCTTTACCTTCCGCCTGCAAGACCGTGCCGGCCTCGGCCCGGACGCCTTGCTGGCCGCGCGCAACCAGCTCCTGCAACTGGCGGCCAACAGCACCGTGCTCAAGGGCGTGCGTCCCGAAGGCCTGGAGCATACGCCGCAGCTGCAACTGGACATCGATCGTGACAAGGCCAATGCGCTCGGCTTGAGCTTTGCCGATATCAACGCGACCATCTCGACCGCGATCGGCACCAGCTATGTCAACGACTTTCCGAACCAGGGACGCCAGCAACGCGTCATCGTCCAGGTCGATGCGCCGCAACGCCTGCAGCCGGAAGACTTGATGCGGCTGTACGTGCGCAACAATCGAGGCACGATGGTTCCGCTGTCATCCTTCGCCACTTCGCGCTGGACCACCGGACCGGTGCAGCTGGTGCGCTTCAACGGTTATCCGGCCTACCGCATCTCGGGTGAAGCCGCGCAAGGCCGCAGCACCGGCGAAGCGATGGAAGAAATGGAAAAACTGGCGGCGCAACTGCCGGCCGGTATCGGCTACGAGTGGACGGGCCAGTCTTTCGAAGAAAAAACTTCCGGCTCGCAAGCGCCGGCATTGTTCCTGCTGTCCTTGCTGGCGGTGTTCCTGGTGCTGGCCGCGCTCTATGAAAGCACGTCGATTCCGCTGGCGGTGATGCTGGTGGTGCCGCTCGGCATTCTCGGTTCGCTCCTGGGCGCGTCGATACGCGGCTTGCCCAACGATGTATATTTCAAGGTGGGCCTGATCGCCATCATCGGCTTGTCGGCCAAGAACGCTATTCTGATCATCGAATTTGCCAAGGATTTGCATGCCCAAGGCAAAGGCTTGATCGAAGCGACCCTTGAAGCGGCGCAACTGCGCTTCCGCCCGATTATCATGACTTCGCTGGCATTCATCCTCGGCGTCTTGCCCCTGGTGATCGCATCAGGGGCCGGTTCGGCCAGCCAGCGCGCCATCGGGACCGGCGTCATGGGCGGCATGATCACCGCGACGGTCCTGGCGGTGTTCCTGGTGCCTGTCTTCTTTGTCGTCGTCAGAAGAATTTTCAAGGGAAGCGAGCGGCAGCGCCGCATGTATGCCGCACACCTGGAAGAACAGAAGGAAGGAGAAGTTGTATGATCAAACCTGCCCTTTGCCTGCTCGCGGCAAGCCTGTTGGCGGGCTGCACGCTGGCGCCGCGCTACGAGCGCCCGGCAGCACCGGTAGCGGCAAGCTTCCCCGCCGACACCGCCGGCACAGCACGTAAAGCCAATGAACTGGGATGGCGCGAATTCTTTACGGATGCCCGCCTGCAGGCATTGATCGCCTCGGCGCTCGAAAACAACCGTGACTTGCGCACAGCCGCCCTGCGTATCGAAGAAGCGCGTGCGCTCTACAATATTCAGGCTGCAGATCTGCTCCCCAACCTGAACGGCGTGGTATCCGATTCGAATGCACGGATATCGACCTCGCAGTCTCCCGCTGGCGTATCGGCGGTCACGCGCAGTTACCAGGTCGGTCTCTCGCTAGCATCCTTCGAGCTGGACTTCTTCGGCCGTGTACAGAGTCTCAACGAGGCCTCGCTGGCGCAATACCTCTCCACGGAGGAAGCGCGCAAGGCTGCCCAGATCAGCCTGATCGCGGAAGTTGCCAAGGCTTACCTTGCCGAACGGGCGTTCGACGAGCAATATGCATTGGCCAAGAAGACGCTGGAAGGCCGGGAAGAAGCCTTCCGCCTGGCCAAGCAGCGCTTTGACGTCGGCGCTTCCTCCGCGCTTGATCTGCGCCTGAACGAAACCCTGGTCGGTTCGGCGCGCGTGGCACTGGCGACACTGGCCCGCCAGCGTGCGCAAGCCGGCAATGCGCTGGCACTTTTGGTTGGCAATCCGCGCACTAACCTGTCCGCAGCTCAGCCTCTGGAATCGCAAGGCATCGTGACGGAATTGCCTGCCGGTCTGCCGTCGGACTTGCTGACGCAGCGCCCGGATATCCGCGCCGCCGAACAACGCCTGCTGGCCGCCAACGCCAACATCGGCGCCGCGCGTGCTGCATTTTTCCCGCGCATTTCGCTGACTGCAGGGCTGGGCACCGCCAGCAATACCTTGTCGGGCTTGTTCGATGCCGGATCGCGCACCTGGTCCTTCGTACCGCAGCTGACCTTGCCTATTTTTGACGCAGGCCGCAACAGTGGCAACCTGGATCTGGCGCATGTCCGCAAGAACATCGCCATCGCCGACTATGAAAAATCCATCCAGGTGGCATTCCGCGAAGTGGCCGATGCGCTTGTCGCCCGCGGCACGCTGAACGAGCAGCTCGATGCGCAACAGGCCGTCACGGCTGCGCAGGCCGAACGCCTGAAACTGGCCGACCTGCGCTTTCAGAATGGCGTCGCCAATTCGCTGGAAGTGCTGGATGCGCAACGCGAGTTGTTCAGCGCGGAACAGACGCTGGTACAAACCCGGCTGCTGCGACTGACGAATGCCATCGACTTGTACCGCGCGCTTGGCGGCGGCTTGCTGGAAAACGCTGCAGTTGCTGCGAAATAGGCCTCAACCTGTCGCCTTAGTCATGGCGCCATCACGTTGCCGGCGATTATTTGATCAGCGGTTCGAGCAGCGCCATCGTCCTGGCAGTGGCGCCCCGGTGCTGCTCCGCAAAGGCCTTGGCCTTGGCACCCATGACGATGCGCTCTACATCCGAATGCAGCAGACGCGATGCCTGCTGCAGCATGGTTGCCGCATCGGGAATGCGGATGGCGGCGCCGGCATTCACCGCATCTTCGCTGATCATGAGGAAATTATGGGTGTGCGGACCGATCAGCACGGGCTTGCCAAGCGCACAGGCCTCGATAAGGTTCTGGCCGCCCAGCGGTAGCAGGCTACCGCCGATGAATGCCACGTCGCAGGCGGCATAGTAAGCGAACATCTCTCCCATCGAATCACCCAGCAATACCTGCACCTCAGGGCCGATCCAGTTCGTCCCCAGCTCCGAACGACGGCATAGCATCATGTTGCGCAGGGCAATCATGCGCGCCACCTCGTCGAAGCGCTGAGGATGGCGCGGCACAATGATGACCAGCACCTGCTGCATATCGCACTGCGCCATGGCATCCAGGATCAGCTGCTCTTCCCCCTCGCGCGTGCTGGCGCACAGCAGGACCGGGCGCGTGCCGATCTGGGCACGCAGCGCAGTACCGCGAATCAGAATTTCCGGAGGCGGCGTGACGTCAAACTTGATGCTGCCGGTGACATGGACGTTCGCTGCGCCCATCTGGCGCAAACGCGCCGCATCGGCCTCGGTTTGCGCAGCGATGCAGGCAAAACCCCTGGCTGCTTCTTCCATCAGGCTCGACAGGCGCTTCGCCCGTTTTAGAGAACGTTCAGACAGGCGCGCATTTATCAACGTGACTGGAACCTGCCGGGCAACGCATCCGGCAATCAGGTTGGGCCACACCTCGGTTTCCATCAGCATGCAAATGCGCGGCTGAAAATGCTTCAGAAAGCGACGTACCATCCAACCGGTGTCATACGGCGAAAAAGCCTGGATCACGCGACTACCATGCTTGCCAAACAAGGCCTTGCCGGTGGCACGCCCGGTCGGTGTCATATGGGTCAGCAAAATATCGGCGTCCGGATAGGCAGCCAGCAGGCTATCGATCAACGGTTCGGCAGCCCTGGTTTCACCGACGGAAACCGCATGCACCCACAACAGGCGGCGTTGCGAATCATGCCCGATATTGCCGTAAAAGCCGAGCCGCTCGGCAATGTGCTGCCGGTAGCCAGGCTCATAGCGGCCGCGCCAATACAGACGCAGCAGAACGAGCGGCAAGACAAGCCACCAGGCAAGCGTGTATAAGCGGCGCATCAATGGAAAAAGCGGCCTGCAGACCGCTTAGGAAAAGACCTTGCCGACGCGGCAAAGCCGATGGGGAAATGCATGCTTGTCATCGGCCTTATTATGCCGCCTGTCCGTTTGTTGCGCCCGGTTCCGGCGATTGCAGCTGACGCATCAGTATGGAAGCACAGCGTCGGGCTTGGCGCCGAGAATGACACGCTTGAACTCACCCTGAATGCGCTGCAAGGCTTCCAGCGACTCTGCTTCGAAACGCATCACGATCACCGGCGTGGTATTGGAAGAACGCGCCAATCCGAAACCGTCCGGGTATTCGACGCGCAAGCCATCGATCGTGATGACCTGATCGGCGCCGGGGAAGCGCGCCTCGCCTTGCAGCTTGCTGATCAGCGTGAAGTTTTCGCCTTCCTGCAATTTCAACTGCAGCTCCGGCGTCGACACCGATTGCGGCAAGGCATTCAGGATGGCGGAAGCATCCTTCTGCCGGCTCAGCAATTCCAGCAGGCGCGCACCGGCATACAAACCGTCGTCGAAGCCGTACCAGCGATCCTTGAAAAAGATGTGGCCGCTCATCTCGCCGCCCAGCGGTGCGCCGGTTTCGCGCATCTTGGCCTTGACCAGCGAGTGACCGGTCTTCCACATCAGCGGCTGGCCGCCGCGCTGGCTGATCCATGGCGCCAGATGGCGGGTGCATTTCACGTCATACAAAATCTGTTGCCCCGGATTGCGCGACAACACCTCTTCGGCAAACAGCATCAATTGCCGGTCCGGGTAAATGATTTGCCCATCCTTGGTCACGACACCCAGACGGTCGCCATCGCCATCGAAAGCCAGGCCGATTTCCGCATCGCCATCCTGCAGGCAGCGGATCAGGTCTTGCAGGTTTTCCGGATGGGCCGGGTCGGGATGATGATTGGGGAAATTGCCATCGACTTCGCAAAACAGTTCAGTGACTTCACAACCCATGGCGCGGAACAGATCGCCCGCGAAGGCGCCGGCCACGCCATTGCCGCAATCGACGGCGATCTTCATCGGCCGCGCCAGCTTGACGTCGCTGACGATCCGCTGCAGATAGGCATCCTTGAGATCATGCTGACGATAGTTGCCCTCACCCGTCGCGAACTCGCTCTTGACGATGGTTTGATACAGGGCCTGAATGGCGTCGCCATAAATGGCGTCACCAGCCAGCACCATCTTGAAACCGTTGTAATCGGGAGGGTTGTGGCTGCCGGTGACCATGATGCCGGAACGCGCATCCAGCACCTGCGTGCCGAAATACACCAGCGGCGTGGCCACCACGCCAAGGTCGATGACATTGATGCCCGTCGATTGCAATCCCTCGGCCAAGGCGCTGGCCAGTTCCGGCCCTGACAGGCGGCCGTCACGGCCGATCACGACAGTCGATTCACCCTTGGCGCGCACCGCGCTGCCGAATGCCTGGCCAATTTTTCTGGCGATGCCGGCATCCAGGGTTTTGCCAATGACGCCGCGAATATCGTATGCCTTGAAAATGCTTTGCGAGAGATTCACCATGTCGACTTTCGTTGAAGAGTATTAGGTCAGTGCAGCGTGGAGTTTACTGCCGATAGCGACACCTGATTTTGCGTACGCCAAATCAAGTCTTCGATACCGCATTGCGGCGTATAGCCCGGCACCATTTGCAACAACAACTCGCGCACGGCTTCGTGATCGTACTGGGCGCATGCCACCTCCAGTTTGGTGAGCAGTTCCTGCAGCAAGTTCCAGGGAATTTCCGCTTCCTGCGCGCGCATGATCAACGGATGTTCGGTGCCTTCGACATTCGAGCCGATCAACAGCTCTTCATACAGCTTTTCACCTGGCCGCAAGCCGACATGGCGAATTTCGATGGTGCCGTCCGGCGTCTCGTCGCTCTTGATTTCAAGGCCGCTCAGGTGCACCATGCGTCGCGCCATATCGATGATCTTGACCGGCTCGCCCATGTCGAGCACAAAGACATCGCCGCCTTCGCCCATGGAGCCCGCCTGCAGCACCAGTTGCGCCGCTTCCGGGATCGTCATGAAGTAACGGGTAATTTCCGGATGGGTCAAGGTAATCGGGCCGCCTGCCATGATCTGCTTGCGGAACAATGGCACCACCGATCCGGACGAACCCAGGACATTCCCAAACCGGACCATGCAGAAACGCGTGCCCTTTTGCTGGCGCGAGAAGGCTTGCATGATCAATTCCGCCAGCCGCTTGGTCGAGCCCATCACATTGGTCGGGCGCACGGCCTTGTCGGTCGATATCAACACAAAGCATTTCACGCCTGCTGCGACTGCGGCTTTCGCCATGCTCAGCGTGCCCAGCGCGTTGTTGCGGATGCCGTCGATCGGGTTAAATTCGACTAGCGGGACATGCTTGTATGCGGCGGCGTGATAAATCGTTTCGACGCCAAAATTGCGCATGATGCGCTCACACTTTTCCTGGTCGAGCACCGAGCCAAGGAAGGGCAACACTTCGATATCGAGATGCAGGCTTTTCCGCAAGCCCTGCAATTCCTGTTCGATCGAGTAGAGCGCGTATTCGGAAAGTTCAAACAAAACCAGCCGGCTAGGCTGCAGCTTGATGATTTGCCGGCACAACTCGGAACCGATCGAACCGCCTGCGCCACTTACCATGACGCTTTTGCCGGTAATGCACTTGGCAATCAGGTCGGGATTGGGCGCCACCGGATCGCGTCCCAGCAAATCCTCGATTTCGATTTCGCGCACATCTTCTACACGCGACGTCCCGGACATCAGACTTTCCATAGGCGGCATCACCCAGGTTTTGAGCTTCAGGGGCTCCAGCTTGTCGATGATGCGTCGCTGTTCTGCCTTGGATTGCGAAGGCATGGCCAGCACTACCCCGTCGATTTTTTTCTTGGCTACTAATGTCGCCAAATGATGGGTAGCGTAGACTTTCACCCCGCCAATGGTCGCACCTTGTAATTCATGCTTATCGTCCACGAATGCCACCGGCAGGTAATGTTGGCTAGCACGTAGCGCACCCAGCAACTGCATGCCGCCGCTACCAGCACCGTAGATTGCCACCCTGGGAATATCTGTTCCAACGGTGCTTGCATGAAGAAAGTAACTTCTCGCGACAAAGCGGCTGGCAACGACATATAAAATCGCTATCACCCAGTATATTCCTAGGGCTCCGCGTGAGATGCCGACATGATGCGTCATGGTTGCCAGTGCCGCCATAAGGATGACTGCAACACTAACTCCGCTTATAACGACATAGACAATCTTATGGTCGATAAAACGTACTACGGCACGGTAAAGCCCTATACGAATAAATATTGGAATTGAAATCGCAGGGGCAGCAACAAAGAGTGGAAAGTATTGTGCAAACAAGGTCGAGGTCATTCCCTCGTAGCGCAAGACGACTGCAACATAAAATGCCAATGGCAAAAACACCAGATCTGCCGCCACGGCGACCAATTTTTTGTAAAGCCGTGGTAATTCGAGAAACGATTTCATGCTGCAAAAACCATCTTATTATTTAAATTGCAATTTAAAAGCCAAGTAAGGGACTATACCATTCAGTCACAATTATTTCTCTACATACAAGGTAAATACCTGATCCTACGCAGAATATTTGCAACTGCGTTAATCAATGATGGCATTACAACTTGTTGAGAAATACGTTTCTGCCTAGAAGCAAGAATTCTAAAGGGAGTGCCGATACAAATCCATGCTCTCAGCAAGGTAGAATGCTTCAATCACCATCATTCCATCCGCTTCTTTATGCCCACATATGCCATCGGCGACCTGCAAGGATGCCGTCCAAGTCTGGATTTATTACTTGGAAAGATTGAGCAGGAAACACCTCAGGCTCGCCTGATTTTTGTGGGCGACCTTGTCAATCGCGGCCCGCAGTCTCTTGACACGCTACGCACCGTGCGGAACCTGGGAGACCGCGCCGTCGCCCTGCTGGGTAACCATGACCTGCACTTGCTGGCAGTGTCCCAAGGCATTCGCAAGGCGCATGGTAGCGACACGCTGGACGACATTCTGCATGCGCCGGATAGCAAAGAATGGATCGACTGGGTGCGCAGCCGCCCGCTGGTCCACATGGAAAATGAGCATTTGATGGTCCATGCCGGCGTGCTGCCGCAATGGACGGTGGAACAGACCCTGAGCCTGGCACAAGAAGTGGAAACTGTACTGCGCGGGCCGGACTGGGCTGACTTCCTGCGTGACATGTATGGCAACAAACCGGCCAAATGGGACGACAGCCTTACCGGCAGTGATCGGCTGCGCTGCATCGTCAATGCCCTCACCCGCATCCGGCACTGCACGTCAGACGGCGCAATGGAGTTGACCAACAAGGAAGCCTTTGGTCCGCACCTAGAAGGGTTTTTGCCCTGGTTCGCCTTGCCGGAGCGGCGCACGGCGGGCACGACGATTGTTTTCGGCCACTGGTCAACGCTGGGACTGGTGCTGCAGCCGAATCTGATCGGCCTGGATACCGGCTGCGTATGGGGCGGCAAATTGACGGCGCTGCGCCTGGAGGACCGCGCCACTATACAGGTGACTTGCCCACAATATCAGCGGCCCGGAGAATGACACACGCCTGGTCCAGCATGGCATGGCTACCAGCCGTCACGCGGCGCGACGCTCCGGCTCGATGGCAAGTTCCGACGCGATGGCATCTTGCGCCAGCTGTGCCAGCTCGCGCCTATGGCGGCCCGCCGTTTCGATAAGCGGCAACCTCACCAGCTCGGCACGGATCTTTTCACCTTTCAGTATGGTGAGCATGCTGTCGACGAAAGTCATGTCGCCAACGAAGGTAACAGAAGGATGGTAACGCCCATCCTGCCGCAGGTAGCGCAGCACGACTGGCTGAATCGGCACTTGCGCCTCGACCGCCGACTCGAACAGGTTGGAGTGAAAAGGCAATAGCTTGCCCTGTTCCGCTGTCGTTCCCTCGGGGAAGAAAGCCACTCGTTCGCCAGCCTGCAAGCGATGCACCAGCCCTTCATAAATGCGCCGGACGGCACGCAGATTGCCACGCTCGATAAAGATCGTGCCCGCCTTGTCGCATAGCCACCCGAGCAGGGGCCAGCCACGGATATCCGATTTGGCCACGAATTGGCAAGGCGTCCAGGAATTGATGACAAATATATCCAGCCACGAAATGTGATTGGCAACGACCAGCGCATGCACCGGCGCATCAGGCTTCGGATCGACCATCTCGACCTGCACTCGGCACAGGGCAAGCAGCTTGACCGACCAGCGGCGAATGAGGCGGCTACGGCCGGTTTCGCCGGCCAGGGAGAACAACAGCGCGCAAGTCAGCAATCCCGCCAACAGGTGCAGGCAGAGGCGCGCCAGCCTCAATGCCGTCATACGGCGACGCCCGATGATGCCGGCATGTTCAGACAGCGCCGCGTTCGAAAGCGACATGGCCGCCAACAATGGTGGCACGGACCTTCCCGGCGAGTTCATAGCCCAGGAAAGGCGTATGTTTTCCTTGGCTGGCGAGGGCCTTGGCTTCCACTTTCCAGCGCGCGTCGGGATCGAACAGGCAAATATCGGCTGCGCTTCCCACGCTCAGGCTGCCAGCTTTCAAGCCCGCCACCTTTGAGGCTTCGCTGGTGACCTTGCCGACCGCTCTGGACAATGCCTGGGAATCGGCGCCGCCGGCTTCCTGCACCCACTTCAGCGTCAGCGCCAGCAAGAGCTCCAGTCCCGTTGCACCCGGCGAAGCTTCACCGAAAGGCAGCATTTTTTCATCGTCATCGACAGGCGTATGGTCGGAGCAGATCGCATCGATGGTGCCGTCTGCCAGCGCCTGGCGAATCGCATCGCGGTCGCGCTGCGCGCGCAACGGCGGCGTCATGCGCGCATTCGGATCGAAGAAACCGATATCCATGTCGGTCAGATGCACGTGATGCACGCCGACGTCGCAAGTGATGGCCAGCCCTTCCTTCTTGGCCGCGCGCACCAGTTCCAGGCCCGCAGCGGACGACAGGCGGCACAGGTGCACGCGCGCGCCGGTCGAACGCATCAGCTCGAAAATCGTGTGCAAGGCCACTGTCTCGGCCATGACCGGCACGCCAGACAAGCCAAGACGCGAAGCAACGGCGCCGCTGTGCGCGATGCCGCCGCGCCCCAGGTGCGGATCCTGCGGACGCAGCCATACGGTATAGCCAAAAGTTTGCGCATACTGCAAGGCGCGCAGCAGCACCGTCGTGTCGAGGATCGGCTTTTCCGCCTGAGAGAAGCCGATGCAACCCGCTTCTGTCAGTTCGGCCATCTCGGTCAGCGCTTCGCCCTTCAGATCCATGGTCAGCGCGCCGAGGGGATAGACGTTTGCCTGATTGAGCAGGCGTGCGCGATGCTTGAGCATTTCCACCAGGCCCGGTTCATCCAGCACAGGATCGGTATCCGGCGGGCAGATCAGGCTGGTGACGCCACCCTGCACCGCCGCCTGCATTTCCGATTCCAGCGTAGCCTTGTATTCGTAGCCGGGTTCGCGCAGTCGCACGCTCAAATCCACCAGTCCCGGGAGTACCAGCAAGCCTTGCGCATCGATGGTGCGTTCGGCGGAAAAACCGGCAGGAGCGGAACCGATGCCGGCGATCTTGCCATCGGCGACATACACGTCTTGCTGCGCATCGATACCATTGGCCGGATCGATCACGCGGCCATTCTTGATATGGAGTTTCATACTAGTTATTACCTGCCAAAATACTCATTACCGCCATGCGCACCGCGATCCCGAAAGTCACCTGCGGCAGAATCACAGCCTGGCTGCCGTCGGCCACTGCCGATTCGATTTCCACGCCACGGTTCATCGGGCCCGGATGCATCACGATGGCATCGGGCTTGGCCAGCGCCAGGCGTTCGGTGGTGAGACCGTAGCTCTTGAAAAATTCCTGCGCCGACGGCAGCAAGGCGCCGCTCATCCGCTCGTTCTGCAGGCGCAGCATGATGATCACGTCCACGCCTTTCAAGCCTTCAGCCATGTCGGTGAACACCCGCACGCCCATCTGTTCCAGACCGCTCGGCAGCAGCGTGCGCGGACCAATCGCGTGGATTTCCGGCACGCCCAGCGTAGTCAGCGCATGGATGTCCGAGCGTGCCACGCGGCTGTGCAGGATGTCGCCGACGATGGCCACCGTCAGGTTGGAGAAATCCTTCTTGTAATGCCGGATGGTGTACATGTCCAGCAAGCCCTGCGTGGGATGCGCATGGCGGCCGTCACCGGCATTCACGACATGCACGTGATGCTGCCCACTGTCGTTCAAATGCTTGGCGATCAGATACGGCGCGCCGGACTGCGCATGGCGCACCACGAACATGTCGGCATGCATGGCCGACAGGTTGTCGATGGTATCCAGCAGCGATTCGCCCTTAGACGTGCTGGACGCGGCGATATTCAGGTTAATGACGTCGGCCGACAGGCGCTTGGAAGCGATCTCGAAGGTGGTGCGGGTGCGCGTGGAGTTCTCGAAGAAGAGATTGAACACGCTCTTGCCGCGCATGAGCGGCACCTTCTTGACTTCGCGGTCGCTGATGCTGACGAAGGAAGACGCAGTATCGAGGATGTGCGTGACGACGCTGCGCGGCAAGCCTTCGATGGTCAGCAGATGCTGCAGCTCGCCGTTTTTGTTAAGTTGCGGATTATGCATGTTTGATCGAAAGAGTGAAACTGCCGTCATCGGCGCGTTGCAGAAGCAGCGTTTCGCTGGCTTCGAGCTCGACGGTAGCGGCGATAAAATCTGCGGCGATGGGCAACTCGCGCCCGCCGCGGTCAACTAAGGCAGCCAGCACGATCCTGGCAGGCCGGCCATAGTCGAACAATTCATTGATGGCGGCGCGGGTCGTGCGACCGGTGTAGAGCACGTCATCGACCAGCAGGATCGTCGCGCCCTCTACCTCGAAAGGAATTTGCGTCGGCTTGACCGAAGCCGGCAAGCCCTTCTCGGCATAGTCGTCGCGATAAAAGGAAACATCGATAAAGCCGAGCCGGCCGTCGAGTTGCAGTTCCGCGGCCAGGCGCTCGGCCAGCCACGCACCGCCGGAGTAAATGCCTACCAGGGCCAGACGATCGGCGCTGCCAAGCGCAGCTTTTACCTTTTCGGCTAGCGCCCGGTACAAAGCTTCCGCATCCAGTTCAAGTTTCGCCATGTTGGTCAAAGTATTGTTGCAAAATAATTGCCGCAGCCTGGTCATCGATCCTGCTGCCGCGCTCGCTGCCGATAACCGACGACGAGTATCGCTCGTCCACCAGCACAGCCGGAATGCCGAAGCGCCCGTGAAGCTGGTTGGCGAAGCGCCGGCAACGCAGCGTCATCTCGTGTTCGGCGCCATCCGGGTGCAAAGGCAGACCGACGATGCAGCGCGCAGGACGCCATTGTTCTAGCAGGCTGGCAATCGCGGCGAACTTGCCATCATTGGTCGGCTCGTTAATGATCGTCAGCGGCTGTGCCTGCCTGATGAGCGTATTGCCGACCGCCACACCGATGCGCTTCAGGCCAAAGTCGAATCCAAGAATCGTTTCCACCGGGCGTACTCAAACTAGTCAGGCATGTCCTGCCACGCCGGCCAGCATTGCGGGATCAATCCCCAGCAATTTCATGGCGGCGGCAAAACGTCGATCGATCGGCACGTCGAAAACGATGCCCGGATCGGCCGGCACCGTCAACCAACCGTTGCGGGCGATTTCCTCTTCCAGTTGCCCAGCGCTCCAGCCGGCACAGCCAAGCGAGACCAGCATCTTTTCCGGCCCCTTGCCGGCAGCCGCCGCTTCCAGAATATCCTTGGAAGTCGTCAAGACGACGTCGTCTGCCACCCGCATGGTGGAAGAATAAGTGCCTGCCGGACTATGCAGCACAAAGCCGCGCTCCACCTGCACGGGGCCGCCGAACAGAACGGGACGTCCGCCACCGGCTTGCGGCGCAATATCGATTTCCAGCTCGATTCTTTCAAACAAGGTGTCCAGATCCATATCGGTCACCTTGTTGATAATCACCCCCAGTGCACCCTGGGCATTATGCTCGCAGAGATAAACGACCGCGCCACCGAATACCGGATCCAGCATGGAAGGCATCGCAATCAGGAAATGGTTCGCCAGATTCAATGCCGGAATCGTGCTTGCGTCAGCCATGGTGGAAGGGTTCGATATATCCTCGGAAATGCCGCTTTGCGGGGGAGTTGGTCGGGTCTTGCTGGGATTTGCCATAGTGCGCATTTTACCAGTTTTACCTGGCTGGCACGAAACTTCGCCGACGACATTCAGTCGATAAAAAACCCGCATGCCTTGCGGGATGCGGGTTTATCGGCTCAGGGGCTACGCGCTCAGCTGACCGAGGCTTCCTTGCTGATGAAGCCGGCGATCGACTTGAGCAAGTCGTCTTCCTGGTATGGCTTGCCGAGGTACTCGTTGACGCCCAGTTCCATCGCATAGTTGCGGTGCTTCGTCGCAGTACGCGAGGTGATCATGATGATCGGGATATGCCGCGTGCGCTCGTCGCCGCGAACGTTACGGGTCAGGTCGAAGCCATCCATGCGCGGCATTTCAATATCCACCAGCATCACGTCCGGCGTCACTGCCTGCAGCTGCTCCAGCGCATCGACGCCATCCTTGGCCAGCACCACCTGGTAACCTTCGCGCACCAGCAGACGTTGCGTCACGCGGCGCACGGTCAGCGAATCGTCGACCACCATGACGATATTTTGCGTGCGCAAGCCCTGTACCGCATCGGACTTCGGCGCCGACGGCTTACCAACCGCCATCTCTGCCACCGCCCCCATGTTTTCAGGAGCATCCGAGGGCACCAGGCGCGGCGCGCGGATATTTTCCTGCGCGGCACGCTGCGCCAGCGGCACCGGGTTCAGGATCAGCACGATATCGCCGGAACCGAGCACGGTAGCGCCGGCAACGCCGATCATCCGCGCCAGTTGCGGGCCGATGTTCTTCACGACCACTTCTCGGTTGCCGATCACTTCGTCGACGTGCAGGGCGACGCGGTCGCTGCCGCTCTTCATGATGACCAGCGGCGTGTATTGCTGCGCCACGGCGGTGGCATCGCGGTCGCCCAACAGGGTCGACAGGTAGTGCATCGGCACGCGCTGTCCCTGCCACATGACCGCGCCCTCGTTGTAAGCGGCGGTCAGCATGTTGGTCTTCAGCTGCTGCACTTGCTCGACCAGCACCGACGGCACGGCAAACACCTTGCCGCCAGTCGACAGCAAGACCACCTGCGTCACTGCCAGCGTCAGCGGCAGGTGAATGGTGAATTGGGCGCCCTTGCCCGGATCGGACTTGAGCGCCACCCGGCCACCCAGCGCGGCGGCTTCGGAACGCACCACGTCCATGCCGACGCCTCGGCCGGCCAGCTCGGTGACCGATTCGGCGGTCGAAAAGCCCGGGTGGAAAATCAGGTCAGTGATTTCGCTCTCGCTCATGCCATCGCTGAGCAAGCCTTGGGTCTGCGCTTTTTCACGGATACGGTCAACGTTCAAGCCCTGGCCGTCATCGGTGAACTGAATGACGACTTCGTTACCTTCCTGGCGGATTTCAATCAGCAGTTCGCCGATTTCATTCTTGCCCGAAGCGCGGCGCTTGTCCTTGGACTCGATGCCGTGGACGATCGCGTTACGCAGCAAGTGCTCGAACGGACCGGCCATGCGTTCTAGCACGCTGCGATCCAGTTCCACCGTGCCGCCGCGGATATCCAGGTTGACGCGCTTGTCGAGCTCCTTGGATGCCTGGCGCGTAACACGGAACAAACGCTCGGAAATGCTGGCGAACTGCACCATACGCACGCGCATCAGGTCCTGCTGCAGGTCACGCGTCAAACGCGCCTGCGAGACCAGGTCGTTGCTGGCGCTGTCAACCGTGCGCAGCAGGTTTTGCTGCACCGAGCTGACGTCGTTGACGCTTTCGGCCATCATGCGGGTCAATTCCTGCAGGCGGGTAAAGCGGTCGAATTCCAGCGGGTCGAAATCGCGCTCGCCGGTTTGAGACATGCGCGAGGAAATCTGCGACTCGGCCTGCATCTCGATCTCGCGCAGCTGAGTACGCAAGCGATTGATGTTTTCAGTCAGTTCCGCCAACGAGCCTCGCAGCGTGCCAACCTCGGTCTCCAGCTTGGAACGGGAGATCGACACTTCACCGGCCTGGTTGACGAGGCGGTCCAGAATGTCGGCACGAACACGCACCAGCGGAGCAGCCGCACCTGCAGCAACCGCCTTTTGCGCAACCGGCGCAGGTGTGGCGGCAAAACCGGCCGGTCGTGCAGGAATAATCGAGTTCAGCTCAACCAGCCTGGTCGGGCTGGCGGCCGGAGCGCCGGATTCGGCTGCCACAGCCACCTCCGCCGCCGGATCGATTGCCACCGGGCGCGCTGCGTCCGGATTCTGCAGCACTTCAAACAGCTGCAGGCCATAGTCGTAACGTGCCAGCAAATCATCCAGGGACTGCGCCGACGGCAGGCCGGCATGCATGATGGCTTCGATACGGGTTTCCAGTTCATGCATGTGCTGGCCAAGTTCCATCGCGCCGGCCATGCGGGCACTGCCCTTGACCGTATGCAGCAAACGGAGCAAAGCTTGCGGCAAACTTGTATCGACCGGAGTTTGCTGCCAGGCGCGCAGCTTCTCGCCCACCTCGGGCAACATGTCGCGGCCTTCTTCGAGGAATACCGGCAGCAGATCAGCGTCGAGCTCATCCTTGATGACAATCGCCGGCGCGACGGCATCGTTTTCAGCCGGCTTGGCGATGATATCGGCAGGCTGCGGTTCGAAGCTGCTTAATTCCGGCACCACCGGCATCGGCTCGACAGGCAATGAAGTCAGCTGTGGCGCTGCCTCGGGCACAATTTGCACTTCCGGTTCGGACGCCGCAATTCTTTCTGCCTGCGCTTCCTGCGCCTCCAGTTCGGCCAGGGTCGGCTCTACAGCTATTGGATCCAAAGCGTCGGCAACCGTCTCGACCGGCAGGTCGGCAGTGCGCGTCTCTATGGCCTGACGCAAGTCTGCCAGCGCCTGGACCATTTGCGGTTCATGCGCTGGCATCTCGCCCAGCGCGAACATTTGCAGCATGGCTTTCAACTGCTCGATGCTCGCTTCCAGGACGCCGAACTCTTCGTCGGACAGGAGAGTGGGCTTGCGTGACAGGCATTGCAAGGCCATTTCGAGACCATGCGCCACTTCCTGCAAGGCCTGGAAGCCGACTGTAGCCGAACTTCCTGCCAGCGAGTGGGCAGCGTGCACCGCCAGAATATTGACTTCCCGCTCCGGCTCATGGCGCCACTCGGCGATATCGTTGGCGAGCATACGCACCAGATCATCCGTCTCGGCCAGATAGATATTGTGCAACGGCACGCTGATTTCCAGGTCGCCGATGTACTTGACGCCGTCGTCGCGTGCAGCAAGCGGCGCCTGCATCGTGGGGAATTCGATGACTTCTGCTACCGGCGCCGGCTGCGGCAGTTCGAACTCCTCCAGCAGCAAGTCATTTTGCGGTTCTTCGGCGATACTTGCCGCCTCATTCTCCGGCAGGTCAATCGTCAGCTCAGGCATTTCCATCTGCGCGAGGGCTTCGTCGATGGCAAGCCCGTCAACAGCCTGAGCAGCGTTATCTTCAGTAAGCGCGTCGAATTCAACGGTTTCGATTACCGCACCGGCTTCGATCGGCTCAGCCGGTTCAAATGCCTGCAAGGCTTCGGTAAGTTCGATTGCACCGCCTGCATCGGTGGCTTCAATGACTTCATCGACCTGGGCAAACATGGTTTCTGCGGGCGCGACTTGATCCGCTGTCTCGTCTTCAAGCGGAGCAAGCGCTTCAACGTCGGCCAACTCGGGCGACTCATCCAGATAGTCCGCCGGCACAACAGCCTCGCCTACGATGACCTCCTCGGCGGCGTCATCTTCATTCGCCGGCGGCATCGTTGCATCGGCCGCGGCTTCCGCTGGCGGGACTGGCTCCGCAGCTACTTCTTCATAGCTGAAGGGCTCGCGATTCTTGACGCGCTCTGCTGCGGCAATCAGCGCATCTGGACGACGCGCCGACCTTCCCTGGGTCTGCAAATCCTCAACCCATACCGCCAGCAGTTCAGCCGCCTTTTCCAGCAAAGCATACAGCTGGGCGTCACCGCCGGCCCCATCTGCCAGGCGCAAGTTCATGACCTGCTCGATGCTCCACGCGGCTTCGCCGAAGGCGGTCAAGCCGACCATGCGTCCACTGCCTTTCAGCGTATGGAAAGAGCGGCGCAGCGTCGTCAAATGCTCCTGATTCTTTGGCTCATGCCGCGACAAGGGAATTGTGGAGTTGACGCAGGCAAGCACTTCTTCTGCCTCGAACAGGAAAATCTCCAGCAGCTCAGCATCCACTTCCTCATCCGAGGCTTCGGCAACCGGCACTGCTGTCGGGGTCGCCACCGGTTCCGAAACCGGTACGGCGTCGGCAGCAGCCGGCACGAGCGTTGCCAGCGCGTCTTCCGCAGTGGCATTTTCAAGCAAGTCCATGGCTGCGCGGGCGCGCTCGCCCGCTTCCGGATTGTCCACCAGCGCTGCAGCGAGTTGAACCTGCTCGAGCGATTCTTTCAGTTGTTCCTGGAGCCGGGTGTCAGTTGGCTCTGCTGAAAGACACCTCGCTAATTCTGCCGACTGCTTCTGGTGCAGCTCGAGCTCCTGTTCAACGGTAGGCAAAACCTCTTCAGCAGCTTCGCTTAACGCCGCCGGATCAGACACGTCTCCCTGATTTTCTTCCAGGGCTGGAACCACGACCACTTGCTCGCCGACGTCATCCTGCTCATCGCGTTCCAGCAATTTGGCGCAGAACATGCCTTTGTCCGCATCGAACGAGAAACGCTGCTTGGCACTTTCCGGCTGCAGCTGCAAGGTTTCGATAAAGAAGCTCAACGCACCGACATTCTGCGCCACGTGACGGAATGCCTCGACGTCTGGCGCGGAGTCTTCCGGGCTATCGATGAAGTTACGCACCGCTTCCTGGGTATGCTCGACGGCGCGCAAGGCGTCGTCCTGATCCAGGATCGCCAGCGCACCGCTGATCTGATGCAGGATCGGCTCGATCTGCGTGAGCGCGCTACGCTGTTCCGGCTCGCGGAAATAATCATCCAGCAGTTTTTCGACCTGGCGCAGGCTGTTCTGCATTTCGCCGCCCAGCGCAGCCATGGTCTGGCGCTGCTGCGCCTCGCGCGACATTTCATCGAACCAGGGGGCCGATTCGGTCGGCGTCTCGCCAGCCACAATGGACAACAGCCGCGCTGTCATGGCATCGGCACGCGTCGTAAAGTCTTCCGGCAAACGGCTGATATTGCCAAGCGCATTCTCGACGAACAACAGGCAAGTCGCCATTTCGAGGCCGAGCGCGCCGCCAGATTGCGACGTTGCCGCGGCATGACGCGCGATGCCGTTCAGTTCGCGCAGCAGCTTCAGCAAGGATGGCGAACCAAGCTTGCTGACCGTTTCAGTCAAGCCCTTCATTTCCGCGCCAAAAGCATCTGCCACGGCCGCATCGCCAGCGACAATACGGTTCCACAGGTTCTTGGCCTGATTCAGCCGGCTCTTTGCCAGCGCCAAGGCTTCGGTATCAATCTGGCCGTAACGCTTTTTATCGTAATCGACCGGCACCAAACCATCCAACTGGTAGGCGGCGCGCACTTGCGCTGCCCGCGGCGAAGGTTTTTCCACCCGGGCGATAAAGAACAAGGCATCGCGCAAGAGACGCTCGGCGATGCTGGCCGAGCCTTCGGAAAGCCGGCGAATTTGCAAGTTAATACGTGCAAACAGCTGCTTGACGTAGATTTCCTTCGGAATTTGTCCGGCCGCGACTGCTTCCGCGAGGGCGTGCAAAACCCACCAGAAAGCACGCGACTGCTGGTTGCTTTGCGTGCGTTCGACCTGCGCGACGATGTCGAGCATCGCACGGGCATTGGCAGCTTCCGAAGCCGGATCGTTCTTGCGCAGGAATGGCAGCAATGCCTTTTCAAAACGCTGGCGCAGGCCGACATAATCGATCGACTCCGAGAAAGCAGCGGCATCGATCGGCGGCAACTGGGGACGGATCGCCAGGTTGGGGAAGAACAAGTCAGCCGGATGAACACGCTCGGCGCCGCGTGCTTCCAGCAGCGATTTATAGTAGGGGAACAGGCGCACAGGCTGGTGCGATGCACCGGACAGCAGTTCTTCCAGATATTCGGTCAGCGCCTGATAGGCGTTTTCGATGACATGGGCGATATCGTCGCTCAGCTCGATCTGCCCCGATTCCAGGCGGTCGAGCAAGTCTTCCGTAGTTTCGGTGATGATGGCGACGCCATCGATGTCAACGATCTGCAATGCCCCGTGCGCCTGGTGCAAAAAGGTTTTAGCCTGGCGCAATGAAGTGGACCGGGCATCCGCGTCTTGCGCAACAGCTTCGAAGATCGCGGTCTTGGAGCGGCCCAACGCTTCGCGGATTTCTCCCATCACCCAGGACAGGGAACCGGCATCGAAGTTGTCTCGGGTGCCTTGCGGGGGGGCCGAAGAATGGGTGGTCATGACTACCTCGCGGAAATTCTTAAGTGGCGGGCCGGCCCGCCACCATGCATCACTAACGGCCCTGCCTCAGCAGGGCAACAAGTCTGGTCAGGCAGAGAGTGTGTCCCGCTGTCAGGCAGCCACACGGAATCGCGACACCGAGTTCTTGAGTTCTTCGGCCAGCCTGGTCAGCTCGCGAATCGACTCCGCAGTCTGCTGGGTACCAGCCTGGGTATGCTCGGTCACCGTCAGGATGTTCTGGATGCTCTGCGCCACGCCGTTGGCTGAAGTAGCCTGATGTTCCGTTGCGGCAGAGATGCCCTGAATCAGTTCTGCGAGCTGGTTCGACACGCGGCGAATATCGGACAGCGCGGTACCGGCAGCGTCGGAAAGCTTGGCACCTTCCACCACACCCTGCGTGGATTTTTCCATAGCGGCAACCGCATCGTGGGTATCGGTCTGAATGGTACGCACCAGCGCACCGATCTGCTTGGTCGCTTCAGCCGAGCGTTCCGCCAGTCGCTGCACCTCTTCCGCAACCACCGAGAAGCCGCGGCCCGCTTCGCCTGCGGACGCCGCCTGGATCGCTGCGTTCAGCGCCAGCACGTTGGTCTGTTCGGTAATGTCGGAAATCAGTTCGGTGATTTCACCAATCTCCTGCGAGGATTCGCCCAGGCGCTTGATTCGCTTGGAGGTTTCCTGGATCTGTTCGCGGATTTCATTCATGCCCTTGATGGCGTTTTCCACCGCACGTGCGCCTTCTTCCGCCGCCGTCACCGACTGGCGCGCAACTTCGGCGGATTCGTTCGCGGACCTGGAAACATCGGTAATCTGCGTCGCCATTTCCAGCACGGCCTGGCCGGTTTCCTGAATGTCGCGGGACTGCTTTTGCGACGCCACCAGCAATTCATCCGAAATGTTCTGCGCTTGCGTGGACGCGGTCGTAACCTGTTCTGCGGTATTGGTCACGCGGCCGACCAGGATGCGCAGCTCTTCCACGGTGTAGTTAACCGAGTCGGCGATCGCACCGGTGATGTCTTCCGACACCGTTGCCTGCACCGTCAAGTCACCGTCCGCCACTTCTTGCAGTTCGTTCATCAGTCGCAGAATCGCGGCCTGGTTCTGGTCGTTGGTGCGCTTGGCTTCCTCTTCCTGCATCTGCGCTTGCAGACGCTGGTTTTCCGCTTCCTTGCGCTGTTCTTCCGCTTCGCGGGTACGGTTGGCGGTATCCTGCAGCACGACCAGTGCCACGCCAACAGCGGCAACGAGGGCCAGGACCACGAACAGACCCATGGCGAAGAACGACACGCTGAACGAATTCTGGTCGGCGCGATAGGCTTCCTGCAGAGTCGTCAGGCTTTGCTTCAATGCCTCGTTCTCGCTAAAGATTTCCTGCTCCGCCTTCTTGGCAGCGACGAAGTTTTGCACGTTGCCGCGGATGCTGGCCACCGCCTTCTGGTATTCGCCAAAGACAGCCTGCAGTTCCTGCAGTTTTTCTCGGGTATCGGCATCACGAGCTGCGCCGAGACGCATCACTTCGCTACCGTTCAGCAATCCATCAATGATGTCGTGGAAAGTGTTGGTATCCTTACCCAGCTGGAATGCCGTTTCCGGGCTCATGCCTTGGGAGGTCAGGAAAGAGTTCGCGCTACGGGCCAAACGCTGGGTCAACATCACCAGCTGGCTGGCCGAAGAAATCTCACGCGCCGGCGCGCCGGCTTGGGCCTTGAGGGTAGCGATCTGTTCAGCCAGTTCCAGCATGTCCGGAGAAATGCTGTTCATTTTCTTCAGCGTGGTGCCGAAACCGGTCAGTTCAGCTTGCAGCTTCAGGATCGTGGAAGCCGATCCTTCAGTCTTGTCCCAGGCATGCAGGGTATCTTCCACCACGGTCTTCATCGCCTGGCCCGGCGCGCCGATGGTGCGTCCCTGATACTGGCCGCCATTGTTCAAGATATTCAAGTTGCTTTGCAGCGAGTCGCGGCTGTCACGCAACTGGCGGAAGGCTTCCGCATTACCTTGGATTGCATTTGGCGCCGCCTTACCGATACGCTGCGAGTGCATCAGCGCTTCTGCAGCAATTTGCGTCTGGGTCGCTGCCAGCGAAGTGCTGCGCGAATTGGCCCAGGCAAAAATCGCCGCCAGAACCAGCGACAGGCCGAGCACCAGCAGCAGGATACGCAACTGTTCCTGCAGCGGCATCGTGCCGATGAACGGCAGGCGGATGTTGCCGCTCTTTTGCAGCACGTCGCCGATGAAGGTTGCATCCGGATTGGGCGTGGACTGGTAGGTGTAGCTGGCCTTGGGCTCGGCCGCAGGCTGGCTGGCAGCATTACTCAGCGGCTTGTATTCGGCAATGTGCTCGTCAGACATATCGTCATCATGCCCGGCAGCTTCATCAACCTGCGCTGCTTTTTTGGATAAAAATGGTACCTTGAACGCCATTGCCATTACTGAGTCTCCTAAAATCCAGTTGTGCTGCCGCCGAGCCCGTAGCCCGGTCTTATAACCCTACATGCAAAAATTGCGCATCCTGCACAATCAGCGATAGATCGATTTCAGTCCATACCTGCGAGTCGCGATCGACATATTGGCGCGGCGCCCAGGGAGTCGCGGATTGCGCATCCTCTTCCTGGACACGCATTTCCGTGACATTTCGCAAGCCAAGCACGCGCGACACCAGAATCCCGCTGTTGAACGAAAGCGAAGGTGCAAACACCACGATCCTGCTCTCGCGGTCGACCGGCGTCACGCCCTGCCCCTGAAAGCGCGCCAGATCGATCACGCTGACCAAGCTACCGCGGACGTTGGTCAGACCGAGAAACCAGTCTTGCGTGAGCGGCACGCTGGTGATGCCGCCGACAGAAATGATTTCGCCGGCCTCATGCAAATTCAACAGGCACTGGCGCTGGCCGATCTGCACGCCGAGCTTGCTGGCGTACGGGCTGGCGTTGGTGCGCGCAGCCTGCATGCGCTCCACCAGCTGCGCCTGAAATTCACGCAAGCGGGTGCGGCGCGCCAGCAAGTCGGGCTTGGCGGCGGTCTTATCCGATACGAGGTCCGGGATAGGCTGGGTCATGTGCAGTCAATCAGCCGAGTGCGGCAATCTTCGACAGGAGTTCCTGCGGGTCGACCGGCTTGACCACGTAGTCGCGGGCGCCCTGGCGCAAGCCCCAGATGCGATCGGTTTCCTGATTTTTGCTGGTGCAGATGATGATCGGCACATCCTGGGTTTCCGGATCGCGAGCGATGGCGCGGGTTACCTGGAAGCCGTTCTGGCCCGGCATCACCACGTCCATCAGGATCAGGTGCGGCTTGTCCGCCTTGATCTTGACGATGGCTTCCTCACCGTTCTCGGCAGTCGAAACCGAAAAGCCGTTCTTGACCAGGATATCCGTCAGAAAGTAGCGCTCTGTCGGCGAATCATCCACGATAAGAATCTTTTTGATAGACATCTTCAACCTTTGTGTCAAAAAATTTACTTGGAAAGTGCTTGTGCGGTATGTTCGCGTACGGTCTTGAGCAGACTGTCCTTGGTAAATGGCTTGGTCAAATAAGCGTCCGACCCGACCATCGCGCCGCGCGCCCGGTCGAACAAACCATCCTTGGAAGACAGCATGATCACGGGCGTTGCGTGAAACTTCGCGCTTTTCTTGATGAGGGCGCAGGTTTGGTACCCGTCCAGCCTTGGCATCAGGATGTCGCAGAAAATCAGCGATGGCTTGTGATCATTCATTTTGGCCAGCGCATCAAAACCGTCTTCGGCAAGAACCACCTGATAGCCAGCCTGCCCCAGAAAAATTTCGGCGGATCGGCGAATCGTGCTGCTATCGTCAATCACCATAATCTTGATGCCGGCGTTGTCCTGCGGTGCTGTCATGGCGTCTTATTCTCTATAAATTTTGTCCAATATACGATCCCACTGTAACAAAAAGCAAGATGCTTTAGAACAACGTTTAACCAGAGTTTTCCTTGGCCGTGGTTTTTATACCAAAAATACTTGAATAAACCGCAACAATGTGCTTTTTGGTTAAATCACCACCATTTCGAAATCTTCCTTGCGCGCGCCGCATTCCGGGCAAGTCCAATTCATCGGCACGTCGGCCCAGCGGGTCCCCGGCGGAATGCCTTCGTCCGGCAAACCGGCGGCTTCGTCATACACCCAGCCGCAGATCAGGCACATCCAGGTTTGGAATTCTTCGTTCGATGTTACGTTACTCACTTTAACTGCCCTTCAATCAAGTAAAATGGAAAGTCGGATATCTTAATCTACTGGCCGTGCAAAACCAAACTTCCCCTCTCATCCTGAGCTTTAATGCCAGCGATCCGGTCGGTGCCGTCGGCCTGCAAGCGGATTTAGCCTCGTTTGCCGCCATGGGCTGCCATGGCCTGTCGGTCGTAACCTCGATTCTTATCGGCGACACGACCCGCGTCGAGGACGTGCAAGCCATCGATGCAGATACCGTGGCCGACCAGGCGCGCGTCGTGCTCGAAGACATGCCGGTGGCGGCATTCAAGGTCGGCGCCGTCGGCAGTGTCGAAAATGTCTCCGTCATTGCCGAAATCGCCTCGGATTACCCGGACATTCCGCTCGTGCTGGATCCTTTTCTTTCCGCTGTGCTCGATCAGGGCGAGGAAAGCGAGGATTTGCTGGTGGCCATCCGCGAACTGCTGATCCCGCAGACCACGCTGTTGTTGGCATCAACGGTCGAACTGGGACGCCTGGCCGAAACCTGGCGCGATCCCTCCACCGGCGACACCCTCACGGCGGACGCCATGCGCGTCATCGATTTGGGTTGCGAATACCTGTTCGTCACAGGGACACCGACCGATGTGCATGACGTTGCCAATACGCTGTTTTCCGATGCCGGCGTGGTACGCCAGGATAACTGGCAGCGCATTTCCGGATCGTTTGCCGGCGCCGGCAGCACTTTGTCGGCCACGATTGCCGCCCTGCTCGCCAATGGCCTGGAAATGCCGGAAGCGATTTTCGAGGCGCAGGAATTCACGATCGCCTCGCTTGCCAATGCTCACCGCCTGGGCATGGGCAAGCTGGTGCCAGACCGCTATTTCTGGACGCGCGAGCCGGATGAAAACACCGGTGAAGGCGCGGAAGGAAGCCCGGCGCAATAAGCCCACCGCATCAACCATTTCAGACATTCATTGACATACGCATGACTTCCAAAAACGATACCCTCATGGAGCGCGCACAGCGCACCACCCCCGGCGGCGTCAATTCTCCCGTACGCGCCTTCCGCTCGGTCGGCGGCACGCCGCGTTTCATCACCCATGCCGACGGACCCTATGTCTGGGACGCCGATGGCAAGCGCTATACGGATTATGTGGGCTCCTGGGGACCGGCAATCGTCGGCCACGCGCATCCTACCGTCGTCAAAGCCGTGCAGGAAGCGGCGGCGAAGGGCTTGAGCTTCGGCGCGCCGACCGAGGCTGAAATTGAAATGGCAGAGGAAATCTGCCGCTTGGTGCCGTCGATCGAGCAAGTGCGCCTGGTCTCGTCCGGCACCGAGGCCACCATGAGCGCGCTGCGACTGGCGCGCGGCGCCACCGGCCGCGATTTGATCGTCAAGTTCGAAGGCTGCTATCACGGCCATGCTGATTCCTTACTGGTGAAAGCCGGCAGCGGCCTGCTCACGTTCGGCAACCCGACGTCGGCAGGCGTGCCCGCCGACTTCGTTCAGCACACGCTGGTGCTCGAATATAACAATACGCAGCAACTGGAAGACGCCTTTGCCGAAATGGGCGATGACATCGCCTGCGTGATCGTCGAGCCGATCGCCGGCAACATGAACCTGGTGCGCGCCACGCCGGAATTTCTCAACACCATGCGCAAGCTCTGCTCCCAGTATGGCGCCGTGCTGATTTTCGACGAGGTCATGTCGGGCTTCCGCGCCGCGCTGCATGGCGCGCAATCGCTGTACGGCATTACGCCGGATATCACGGCGCTGGGCAAGGTGATTGGTGGTGGATTGCCGGTGGCGGCATTCGGCGGCAAGGTCGACATCATGAAGCACATGGCGCCTATCGGCCCCGTCTACCAGGCAGGCACCCTGTCCGGCAATCCGGTCGCCGTGGCTGCCGGCATGGCAACGCTGAAGCTGATCCAGGAGCCGGGCTTTTTCGAATCGCTGACGCGCCAGACCAGCCGCCTCGCGCAGGGCTTGAGCGCTGCCGCAGCCGAGGCTGGCGTCGGATTCTGCGCCGATTCCGTCGGCGGCATGTTCGGGATTTATTTCCTGGATCAGAAGCCCGACAGCTATGCCGCGATGATGCGCAGCGATATTCCGAAGTTCAACCGTTTCTTCCACGCGATGCTGGATGCCGGCCACTTCTTTGCGCCGGCCGCGTTCGAAGCGGGATTCGTATCGGGCGCCCACGATGATGCCATCGTTGATGAAACGGTAGAGGCCGCGCGCAAGGCGTTTGCGGCACTGGTCTAATCACGCCCCATTCGGCGCCGCACATCGGCGGCAAAAACGACAACACAGCCCGGCTGGCATCCTGAATCGATGCCAGCCGGGCTGTTTTTTGATGTGCGTGACTAGCCGCTTAGTTCAGCCAGCCGCGCCGCTTGAAATAGGCAAATGGCGCAATCGCGCTTGCCAGCATCAGTCCGAGTGCAAACGGATATCCCAGAGACCAATCCAGCTCCGGCAGGAACTTGAAGTTCATGCCGTAGATACTCGCGATCAGCGTCGGCGGCAGGAAGGCAACCGAGGCCACCGAGAAGATCTTGATGATCTTGTTCTGGTTGATGTTGATGAAACCGACGGTGGCATCCATCAGGAAGTTGATCTTATCGAACAGGAAGGCGGTGTGGCCATCCAGCGATTCGATATCGCGCAGGATTTGTCGCGCTTCGTCGAACTGCTCGGCATTGAGCAGGCGACCGCGCATCAGGAAGCTGACCGCGCGCCGGGTATCCATCATATTGCGGCGGATACGACCGTTCAAGTCTTCCTCATGGGCGATGGCATTCAGCGCAGAAGCTGCATCCTGGTCGGTGAAGCCTTTCTTCAGCACGCTGCGGCTGACGTCTTCCAGGCTTTGGTAGATGCCTTCCAGCGCGTCAGCAGAGTATTCTGCGTCAGTCGCATACAGGTCGAGCAGGACATCCTTGTAATCAGCAATCGAGCCGGGACGCGAGCGCGCGCGCAGACGCACCAGGCGGAACACCGGCAGATCATCCTCGTGCATGGAAAACAGCATGTTACGGGCCAGGATGAAGGCAACCGTGATGACGCGCGCCGGCCCTTCATCCTCGTCCAGCAGAAAGTCGGTGCGCAAGTGCAGATCGCCGTTTTCCGCTTCGTAGTAACGGGCTGACGCTTCGATATCCTTGACTTCGTCTTCGCCCGGCAGGATGACGCCATAGATGCTCTTGACCCAGGCGCGTTCTTCATCGGTCGGGTCGGTCAAATCGACCCACACCGGCGCCAGCTTCTCCAGATCGGCGCGGCTGTCGATATTGACCTGATTCAGGCGGCCGTTTTGCAATACGAATACATTGATCATGCACACTCCCGGCCGTTGGCGAAAAAGCCAACGACTTATCCTGCAGGCTAGCCTGCAAGTCAAATAACCCTGGGGAACGCGGCCGAGCATCGGCCTGGACGCGCCTCCCCGCGCAAGGAAATGCCTTTTCCGGCAATTCCAATGGCGAGAGGCGCTTAATGAACATCAGGTGAAGCGCCGTCTCGCCGACCAGCCGCTAGTTGTCGGCCAATCACTGAATATAGGACTACCCAAGTCGGGTCTCCAGAATACGAAAACAGCGCAAGTGTACGTTTAACGATCCCGGCAGGCAAGCACTCTCAGTAGTTATATGCGGCATTCTTCCTATATGTCAGTATCAGCGTACGGCCTGACAGCATCAAGGCAATTCAGCCGACCCCATGCGACGCAAAATCAGCCCTGCGCGACGGGTGAGATAGCCGGAATTGCGATGCTTGTCATAGAAACGCGGATTGGGCAGCATGACGGCCAGCCGCGCAGCCTGGCTTGCCGTCAGGTTGGCCGCGCTGGTGCCAAAATAATGGCGTGCAGCCGCTTCGGCGCCGAACACGCCTTCGCCCCACTCCACGACATTCAAGTAGATTTCAAAAATCCGTTCCTTGCTCATCCAGAATTCGAGCATGTAAGTGATGACGAATTCCTGAGCCTTGCGCAAATAGCTGCGCTCACCCGACAGGAAAAGGTTCTTGGCCAGCTGCTGCGTGATGGTCGAGCCGCCGGCCACGACCTTGCCTTTCTTGATGTTTTTTTCGTAGGCCTTTTGCAGGGCATCCCAATCCACGCCTTCATGCTCGGAAAAGTTCGCATCTTCGGAAGCGATGATGGCGCGCTTGAGATTGCGCGAAATTTGCGCATACGGCACCCACTTGTGCTTCAGCTTGAAGTTCGGGTTCTTTTCTTGCAGGATGTTTTGCTGCTGGCGCATGAAAGCGGTCGAGCCCGGGTTGAAATACACCCACCAGCCAATCTGCAGAAAAAAATATAGCTGCGCCAGCAGCACCAGCAGTATTGGCGCGGCGATGATCCAGAACAGCAGCTTGCGCGGCAACCTCATTGCGCCTGCAATTGCTGCCGCAGCGCCTGATACACCGAAGCTGTGGCGGGACGCACGCCGCGCCAGATGAAGAATGCCTCGGCGGCCTGCTCCACCAGCATGCCCAGCCCGTCACGCACGGCAGCACCCTGCTGCGCGGCGAAACGCATGAAGGCAGTTGGTTCTTTCCCGTACATCATGTCGTAGGCCAGTGTCTGCTTGCCGAATAGCGCGGGCGCCAGCGGCGGGATATCGCCGGCCAGGCTGGCCGACGTGGCATTGATGATCAGGTCGAATTCGCCCTGGATCTCATCGAAACTGCGAGCTTGGATACGGCCGCCGAATTGCGCGGCAAGCTCCTGCGCACGGGCAGCGGTACGATTGGAAACAACCAGCTCCGCCGGCGAATGCTCTAGAATCGGCAGGATGACGCCACGTGCAGCACCGCCTGCCCCCACCAGCAAGACCCGACGGTTGGCAATCGGTTGTCCTGCATTGGTGACGATATCGGTTACCAGGCCGATGCCATCGGTATTGTCGCCACGGATAAGGTCGTCATCGAAGACCAGGGTATTGACCGCGCCGGCCACCTGGGCACGCGCAGTCAGCTCGGTGGCCAAGTCATACGCTTCCAGCTTAAATGGCACCGTCACGTTGGCGCCCTTGCCGCCAGCCTGGATGAACTCCTGCACGCTCAGGGCAAAGCCATCGAGCGGAGCAAGAATGCGCTCATAGTGCAAATCCTGGCCTGTCTGGGCAGCAAAGCGGGCATGGATTTCCGGCGACTTGCTGTGGGCGATCGGATTGCCGAAGACGGCGTAGCGGTCTGTCATGGTTAGCTTCGATGAAAGTTGGAGCAACGCGGGATGATGATCAATTGCCTCGCAATTCCGTCTCGAGCGCTTCCTCTCGGGTGAACTTGAACCTGGTGTACACCACCCACACATCGTCCTTGTCGGTCGAACGCATGTTGTTGGGGAAGCGCGCAAATGGCGCGGCACGACGGACGATGCGCACCGCGGCCTCATCCAGCGCCCGGTTGCCGGAAGAATGCTCTACCTGCGGCCCACCCTCTTTTTCGTAAATGCTGCCATCCTGGAAAATCGGGATCGAGACCACCAGTTCGCCATACAGCTTCTTGCCATCCTTTTGCGGGAAATTCAGGGTGCCGATCTTTTCGATGCGCTGCTTGACCCCATCGTAGTACATGGCATACCCGACTTCCTGGGTGCTGGGGCTGATGCGGGTCTTGCGCGGACGACTGTTCTCATCCTGGATTCGCCGATTGATTTCGGCTTCCTGGCGCGCCAGCATGCGCGCGCTGTCGAACATATCGGCGCCGTTCGGCTGCGGCAGTTCGCGCGGCTTGACGGTTTCGGTGACTTGCGGGACGGCTAAGGGCGCCTTCTTGTGCATCTGCTCGAGCAGCTTGCGCTGCTGCTCTTCCAGCTCGACGATGCGCCGCTTGGCAGCCTTGGCATTTTCACCATCTTCGGATTTTTGCATGTCCGGCAAGGGCGAACTGGCTCGGCCGGCATCGGCATTGCCGCCGCCGTCGAGGTTGGCTTGCGCCAGCGCCTGGGCCTTGACCGGCTTCTTGTCATGCTTGGCATTGACCAGGATTACTTCGAGTCCGGGATCGGCCGGCTTGAGCTTGAATGCGTCCGGCGCGGTAAAACGCACTGCCAGCAGAGCGGCATGCAGGGCCACGGAAACGGTGACGGCAATGGTGAGCGGCAGGTTTTGCGATAAAGACTTCACACGCACACTGAAAGGCAATTGGAACAGGGATTTTACGATAAAGCCTGGCGATTCATGCCAGACTTTATCGATTGTCGCCTTGCGGCGCCAGATCTGTAGCTGAAGTGACACTATTCTGTCCATCGGCCGGCGACGGAGATTCAGAAGCTGTAGTCACTTCTGCATCAGCTTCCGCCTCCACGAGGGCTTCGGCAGGTTCATCCTGCACCGCTTCTTCGAGCACCTCTTCAGCCAAGGCAGCATCGGCCTGCACCTGCAGCACTTCCACCAGGCGCGCCTCGACGGACAGATCCACCTCATCCCAGCGCAGCAGATCCAATACCACCTGGCTGCCGCGCGGCGTGGCCGGCATGCCGGGCAAGCGAATGATCAAGGGAATATCGACGAGGCGCAGCACGTCATCCTTCAGCACCACGGCATTGACCCGCGTGGCCTTCTCCTGCCCCAGCCATCGCAAACACCAGTAACGCTCCATATTGGTCTGGAAATCGGCATAGCCCGCGTATGCCGCGTCGAACGCGGAAACGATGGCGAACAAATCGGCATCCTTGGGCTTGAACGGCGCAGCCAGCGGCGCGGCCACGCCATGCTCGACACAGGCCAGGATTTGCCACTGGTTGACGAGGTCGGTGTAGCGCCGCAGCGGCGAGGTGCTCCAGGCATACTGGTCCACGCCCAGGCCCTGGTGGGGCGCGGCATGAGTCAGCATACGCACCTGCATGCGCGCAGCCCAGCCGCCGTTGCCGCCGCCTTGTGCGCGATAAATGCCGGGCACGCCATGGTCATGCATCAGCTTGCCCCAGGTGCTATTCGCGAAAATCATCAGCTCGGCGACGATCTTGTCGAGCGGCGCGCCGCGCTTCCTGCGCAAGATCGTGACGATGTCGTTTTCGACATAGAAATTGAAATCGACGCGATTGGCCTGTTCAGGCTTCAGGCCGAAGCTTTCGCGCTTGGCCATGCGCCCTTTTTCCAACACCTGCGCCCATTGCCACAATAGCGAGAGTTCATGCTTGTAGGGATAGTCGCCGCTACCGGCTGCCAGCGCCTCTTCCGTGACCTGGTCATCGAGCTCGTTGTGACGCAGGTTGGCGGCAATCGGCACCAGTTCGGCGCGGGTTTCCGTGGACAGCACGCTCCAGTCGCCCGGGTCCAGCGTGGCATACAGCGATACGGCCGGGCGCGGCGCTCCTTCCGCGAGGGTAAAGGCATCGACGACTTCATCCGGCAGCATGGTAATTTTGTCACCGGGCATATACACCGTCGACATGCGCTGGCGGGCGATGGCTTCGATGGCATCGTTGCGCTGGATGCCCAACGCCGGCGCGGCGATATGAATACCGATCTTCAGCTTGCCATCTGCCAGCGCGGTGACCGACAAGGCATCGTCGATTTCCGTGGTCGTGACATCGTCGATGGAAAACGCCTGCACATCGGCAGTCGGCAACGACGACATGGCAGGAATCTGCACCGTCGGGAAGCCCGTGCCTTTCGGGAAATGCTCGAACAGGAAGCGGGAAAGATGCAAGTCCTTGGGCGAAGCAATGCCGCCAACGGACAGCATCAGCCTTGCCGGGCTGGTTTGCAGCTCGGCGCAGGCCGCTTCCAGGGCCTTGTATTCAATACTGTTCTTGTCCGGCTTGTAGAGCAGTTGCATGGCCAATGGCCGCATGGCTTCCGGCAAGCGCCCGGCCTTGAGTTCATCGACGTACTGTGCCTGCACCAGGGCCTGCTGTTTTTTCTTTTCGATGCCCGCCAGCGCCGCCTTCAGGGATGCTTCCGGCGCCGCCTTGTAGCGTCCCTTGCCCTTGCGGTAGAAGTACATCGGCGCGCCATGCAGCTTCATCAGCAAGCCGGCGGCTTCATGCGGCAACGGCGCATGGCCGAAGTATTCGGCGCCCAGCTCGGCGAATCCGAATTCATCCTGCCCTGCCACTTCCCACAGGAAGTCGAGATCGAGTTCATCACCCAGCACCTGCGCCTGCCGCATCAACTCCGCGGGATCGGGCGACGCAAACTGCAGCAGCACATCCTTGGCCTTGACCTTGGCGCGCTTGCCGCTTACCAGTTCGACCTGGTAAGCCTCGCCCTGTTGGGCAAGCACGGTGCCTGCCTTGAAATCGCCGGATTCTTCAAAAAATAAATTCATTGCGTGCTCTAATTATGGGTGGCGGCGAGTTCGCCAGTAGCCACCGGGGCTGGTATGGTAGGGCTGCTGGCCTTGCGCATTTCACGCAATATCTGGCCGGCATGCCGCAGGCTGTCCTGCAAAGGTGAGAGATGATTCAGCGCCGGCAGAAATACTTCCGTCACCAGCAACGTCCCGTTTCGCCGCCGGAACAGGCAGCGCCTCGCCAGTAGTGACTGAGGGAATTCGGTAACGCCAATAGCCGCGGCAGCACGCTGCCACAACGGGTGGCCGGCACGCAAGCGGGCATACATCAGCTCGCCGCGCTCGACTTGCGGATCGCAAAACAAAGTAAAACCCAGCGAACGCTCGCCCAGGTTGCCGAAAAATGGCCAGTCGTTGGCAGACGCATGAAGCGGCACGACGGTATGAGCGAACACGACTGGCGCACCATCGCAACGCAGCAAGACTTCACGCTCCTGCACGCCGATGCGACGCGTTAATTCCAGCTCGCGATATTCGTCGGCCAGCACCATGCCGCGCCGCTGATGCAGGCGTTGCACGCGGAATTGCCGGCAATGCGCCGCCAGCTTCACCGTCAACGACACGCGATCGGTGAGCCAATGACGCATATGCGCTGGCGGATTGACCCCATTGACATGTGAAACCCATGCTGCATGACTGCTTGCATGCAAGATCACTGACTGCCTCCGCCGGCGATGCCGCAAAACGCCAGCACGTCATCCATATAGTCGGCAAAGTCGGACAGTCCATGATCGCTGCCCTCGATGACATGTTGCCGCGCCGACGGGTAATGCGCCGTCATCTCGCGCCAGTCGAGCACTTCGTCACCGGTGGCGGCGATCAGAAAATAGCGCTGCGGCCGAGTGGTAGCCGACACCGCTAATGCCTGCAGCTCGGCGATGTATTCATGCTTGAATTCGAACGGCTCATCGGAATGGTATGCCGTGGTCACACCGACATAGCGCTCCAGATCGCGCGGCGGCTTGACCGCGGGATTGAGCAGCACCGCGCGGCAGCCGGTCTGCTCAGCCAGCCAGGTGGCGTAGAAGCCGCCCAGCGAGGAACCGATCAGGGTCAATTCTTGCGGCGGCACACCCTTGATCAATTGCTGCGCCAGTTCGATTGCCTGACGCGGCGAGGCTGGCAATTGCGGGCAGACATATTCATTACCGCGCCCGAGTTCGCGCAAACGCTCACCCAAAAGGCGCGCCTTGAACGATTGCGGGGACGAGCGGAAACCGTGCAGATACAGAATCATTTACTTTTGCGTTGCGGCCCCGAGGGCGTCCAGCAGTTTCTGATGCACGCCGCCGAACCCGCCATTACTCATGACCAGGATGTGGTCGCCGGGACGAGCGGCATACGAGACAGCCGCAACCAGTGTGCCCAGCTCGTCAAACGCTTGCGCCTTGGCGCCCAGCGGCGAGAGTGCCGCGCCCAGATCCCAGCCGAGCGCATCCTTGCCGCTGCCCTTGGCGCCGTAGCCGAAAACCAGGTCGGCGTCGGTCAGGCTGCCCGGCAAGGCATCCTTCATCGTGCCCAGCTTCATGGTATTCGAACGCGGCTCGAGCACGGCCAGAATACGTGCCCTGCCGACCTTCTTGCGCAAGCCCGCCACCGTGGTGGTGATCGCGGTGGGATGGTGCGCAAAGTCGTCGTAGACGGCGATATCGTTGACGGTGCCGCGCAATTCCATGCGCCGTTTGACATTCTCGAAACGTCCCAGCGATTCGATCGCCTGCGCCACCGGCACACCGACATGACGCGTGGCGGCGATCGCTGCCAGGCCATTCATGCGGTTATGCGCGCCGGACAGCTCCCAGCGCACCGTGCCGGCCTTCTCGCCCTTGAAGATCACATCGAAGCTGCCATCGGCATGTTCGGTCAGCGCCCAATCGTTTTGCGCATCATCGCCGAACCATTCCGCGTCGCTCCAGCAGCCGCGCTGAATCACACGCTTGAGCGATTCTTCATTGCCATTGACGACCACTCGACCAACACCGGGCACAGTGCGCACCAGATGGTGGAACTGGGTCTCGATGGCCGCCAGGTCCGGGAAAATATCGGCGTGGTCGTATTCGAGGTTGTTCAGAATGGCGGTCTTGGCGTGGTAATGGACGAACTTGCTGCGCTTGTCGAAAAATGCCGTATCGTATTCATCCGCTTCGATGACGAAAAACGGTGAAGCGGCATCCGCCCCACCAAGACGCGCGGAAATCCCGAAATTCATCGGCACGCCGCCGATCAAAAAGCCCGGGGCATAACCGGCATCTTCCAGAATCCACGCCAGCATGGAAGACGTCGTAGTCTTGCCGTGCGTACCCGCCACCGCCAGGACCCATTTGCCTTGCAGGATATGCTCGCCGATCCATTGCGGACCGGAGGTATAGGGCAGACCGCGGTTGAGGATTTCTTCCATCAGCGGATTGCCGCGCGAGACCACGTTACCGATGACAAACAGGTCCGGCTTCAGATTGATCTGCTCCGGCCCGAATCCCTCGATCAATTCGATTCCCTGAGCTTCGAGCTGGGTGCTCATTGGCGGATAAACGTTGGCGTCACAACCGGTTACCTTATGGCCGGCCTGTTTGGCCAGCACGGCGAGGCCTCCCATGAAGGTGCCGCAAATGCCGAGGATATGTATATGCATGTCGAAAACCAGTGAAAAACAAGATTCTACCCGAGCCGCGCCTTGCCATTGGTCGGGTATCATGTGGATATGGCTTCTCCATTCTCTTCTGATACCGAATTGCTGCGCGCGGAAATCGCCGCCGCCGCTGCCCGCCTGATTGCAGAAGACGGGCTTGATTACAATACGGCAAAACGTAAAGCTGCCAAGCAGATTCTTGGAAATAACAAGGTGCGAGGCGATATCTTGCCAGACAATGCCCAGCTTGAAGAAGAAGTCCGTGCGTATAACGCGATATTTTTTGGCGATACCCAGCCGGCCAGGCTATTACATCTGCGCCAGGTGGCATTGGCTTTGATGCAAGAGTTGGGACAATTCGGCCCCTACTTGACCGGCGCAGTATTGAATGGCACAGCCGGCGAACATTCCGACATTCACCTGCACTTATTTGTAGACAGTCCCAAAGACGTTGAAATATTCCTATTAAATAAAGGGGTGCAGTTCGAAGTGAGTGAAGCGCCGCATCCGGTCTCCCGCCGCGATCCCATTGAAACCCTGAGCTTCATGTGGCGGCGGGAAGGCGCGCACCTCACCTTGTATCCTGCTGAAGACATGCGACAAGTTAAAGCAGCAAGAGATGGCCGCATCATCGAGCGCGCCGATATCGAGGGCGTGATCGCCTTGCTGAATGAAAGTGAAAATCAATGAAAAAAGAAATCTGGCTGCTTGGGATCGTTGCTTTGGTTTGCGGGGCAATCGGTGTATTTGTCGGGCTTCACAAATGGCAAGATCCTTCTCCCCCTGCCGGAACATCGCACTACTTTTTTAACCAGGCTTTGCCGGACTTGGAGAATAACAACAAGAAACTGTCGGAATTTCAAGGCAAGCTGCTACTTGTTAACTTTTGGGCAACATGGTGTGCGCCGTGTGTAGAAGAGATGCCCGAATTGTCTGCGTTGCATGACTCGGCAGAATTCAAGAATTTGCAGGTTGTCGGCATAGGCATCGATTCGGCCAACAACATGAAGGAATTTGCCGGCAAATATAAGATTTCCTATCCTATATATGTAGCAGGCATGGCTGGAATCGATATGGCCAAGAAAATGGGAAATCAACAGGGTGGGTTGCCTTTCACGATCCTGTTTGCGCCGGACGGCAGTGTTAAAAAGACTTATCTTGGCCGCCTCAATATGGAAACAGTCCGCAAGGATCTCGCCTCTTTTTCCTGATTTGTGCTTTTCTTCTTGCCAATGCACGCCATTTAACGGCAAAATTCGCCCCACCTCGTCAAATGAAGTCATTATTTAATGGCAAAAAAGTTATTACTTCTTAATGGTCCCAACCTGAATCTGCTCGGTACTCGCGAGCCGGAGATTTATGGCTCGACTACTTTGACTGACGTGGAAAAGTTTGCGCAGGAAACTGCACAGAAAGCTGGTGCATCGCTGGTTTGCTTTCAAAGCAACCATGAGGGCGCACTGATTGATCGCATCCATGCTGCCCGCACCGAAGGAATTGATGCCATCGTTATCAATCCAGGCGGATTGACCCATACCAGTGTGGCCTTGCGCGACGCCTTGGCCGGAGTCGCGCTCCCCTTTGTGGAAGTTCATATCTCGAATATCCATCAACGGGAAGCATTCCGGCATCACTCTTTTCTTTCCGATATTGCCCGAGGCGTCATATGCGGCCTGGGTATCGACGGTTACAATGCGGCAATCGAATTTGCCGCCAAAAAGCTATAAGTTCCCTCATTTGTTGCCAAGTATCTTATAATCGCGACAATCTTGGGTTTTAAAATTTTGCAGAATTACGCTAAGGGATATGCCATGGACCTCAGAAAACTGAAAACCTTGATCGATTTGGTCGCTGAATCGGATATCGCCGAACTCGAAGTGACCGAAGGCGAAAGCAAGGTCCGCATCGTCAAATCAGGCGGCGCGCCGCAAAACCAGGTCGTGATGATGCAGCCGCAGGCGGCGCAATTCCCATCGTCCGCTCCGGCCAGCGCCCCCGTGGCAGCTGTGCCGGCCGCACCTGCAGCCGCTCCGGCCGCAGAAGAAATCCAGGGCCACGTCGTGAAGTCACCGATGGTCGGCACTTTCTACCGAGCTTCCTCCCCGGGCGCGGCACCGTTCGTGGATGTAGGTTCGTCCGTCAAGCAGGGCGACACCCTGTGCATCATCGAAGCCATGAAATTGCTGAACGAGATCGACGCCGAAGTCTCGGGCGTGGTCAAGCAAATTCTGGTCGAGAATGGTCAACCGGTTGAATTCGGCCAACCACTGTTCGTTATCGGCTAAGCCGCTGCTCCTTGATGCTCACCTCTGTTTACTATGTTTGAAAAAATCCTGATCGCCAATCGCGGCGAGATTGCCTTGCGCATCCAGCGCGCCTGCCGTGAAATGGGCATCAAAACCGTGGTCGTCCATTCGGAAGCCGACCGCGAAGCGAAGTACGTGAAACTGGCCGACGAATCCGTCTGTATCGGCCCCGCCCCTTCGCCGCAAAGTTACCTCAACATGCCGGCCATTATCAGCGCTGCTGAAGTGACCGATGCCGAAGCTATCCATCCCGGCTATGGCTTTTTGTCGGAAAACGCCGATTTCGCCGAGCGTGTCGAGCAATCCGGCTTTGTCTTCATCGGCCCGCGTCCGGATTCGATCCGCATGATGGGTGACAAGGTCACGGCCAAGCAGACCATGATCAAGGCCGGCGTGCCGTGCGTACCCGGCTCCGACGGCGCCTTGCCGGACGATCCGAAGGAAATCGTCCGCATCGCCCGCAAGATCGGCTATCCGGTCATTATTAAAGCGGCCGGCGGCGGCGGCGGACGCGGCATGCGCGTGGTGCATACCGAAGCCGCGCTGCTCAACGCCGTGACCATGACCAAGACCGAAGCCGGTGCTGCCTTTGGCAATCCGGAAGTCTACATGGAGAAATTCCTGGAAAATCCGCGCCACGTGGAAATTCAGATTCTCGCGGATGAATTCAAGAATGCGATCTGGCTGGGCGAACGCGATTGCTCGATGCAGCGCCGCCACCAGAAAGTGATCGAGGAAGCGCCCGCCCCGGGTATTCCGCGCAAGATCGTCGAGCGCATCGGCGAACGTTGCGCCGATGCCTGCCGCAAGATGGGTTACCGCGGTGCCGGCACCTTCGAGTTCCTGTATGAAAACGGCGAATTCTATTTCATTGAAATGAATACGCGCGTCCAGGTCGAGCATCCGGTCACCGAAATGATCACCGGCGTGGATATCGTGCAGGAACAGATCCGTATCGCTGCCGGCGAAAAGCTGCGTTACCGCCAGCGCGATATCGTTCTGAACGGCCATGCGATCGAATGCCGCATCAATGCGGAAGATCCGTTCAAGTTCATTCCGTCGCCCGGCCGCATCACCAACTGGCACGTTCCCGGCGGCCCCGGCATCCGTGTCGACTCTCATGTCTATGCCGGCTATTTCGTGCCGCCGAATTACGACTCGATGGTCGGCAAGGTGATCTCCTACGGCGCCACTCGCGATCAGGCGATCAAGCGCATGCAGATCGCCCTGTCGGAAATGGTGGTCGAGGGGATCCAGACCAATATCGCGCTGCACCGCGAACTGATGGTCGATGGCCGCTTCATTGAAGGCGGGACCAACATCCACTATCTTGAACATAAGCTGGCCAACAAGCCGGATTTGCCCAAGACTCCGGAAGCCAACAAGGCATAAGCATGAGCTGGACTGAAATCGTCATCGACGTTCCCCTCCATCAGGCTGAGGCCCTGTCCGACGCCCTGATGGAAGTCGGCGCGCTATCGGTGTCGGTGGAGGACGCCGACGAAGGCACGGACGCCGAACGCCCGCTGTTCGGCGAGCCCGGCATGGAACCGGAGCAAACCGCCTGGGAACATAGCCGGGTCGTGGCATTGGCGCCACTGGAAGCGGATCATGCCGCCCTGCTGGCGGAAGCACAGGCATTGTGCGAACCGCCCTTGCAAACGGCAAAACTCAATTACAGCCTGCGCTCGGTGGCCGACCAGGACTGGGTGCGGCTGACGCAATCGCAGTTCGAGCCTATTCATATCGGCAAGAATATCTGGGTCGTGCCGAGCTGGCACGATGCTCCCGATCCGAACGCGCTGGTATTGGAACTCGATCCCGGTCTCGCTTTCGGCACCGGCAGCCATCCCACGACTCGCTTGTGCATGGAGTGGCTGGAAACCCATGCGCCGGCCGGACAGTCGGTCCTCGACTATGGCTGCGGCTCCGGCATCCTGGCGCTGGTCGCCAAGAAACTTGGCGCGCGCGAAGTCGCCGGTGTCGATATCGATGCGCAAGCCATTGAGGCGGCCCGCCACAACAGTCAGCGCAACGGCTGCGAAATCGATTATTTCCTGCCGGACGACTTTACGACGGCGCACCCGCATACGACCTTCGATGTTGTGGTCGCCAACATCCTGTCCAGCCCGCTGAAGCTGCTGGCACCCATGCTGTGCGGACGCGTGACTCCGGGCGGCCGACTGGTGTTATCAGGCGTCCTGGCGCGGCAAGCCGATGAAGTTGCGGCAGCCTACGCTCCTTTCATGAAAATGGATGTCTGGGCCGAGCGCGAAGGCTGGGTTGCCCTTTCCGGCACCCTGCCCGATCAGCCGCCGACATCGGACGATGCCACGCGTGCCTGACGATGGCCCTCGCGACCCAGTGCCCGCACTGCCATACCACCTTCAGGGTCGCCCATGACCAGCTGAAGCTGCGTTCGGGCCTGGTACGCTGCGGCGCCTGCAAGCAAATATTCAACGGTATCGAAAACCTGGTGGCGCCGGATCAGGCAAGCCCGAGTGCGCCGCCATCCGCGCCCGTCAAACCCTCGGTAGCGCCGGCCGCGCCATCGCCGGCGGCACCTGTCAAACCAGATTCATCCCTGGCCTCATCAGCGGTTTCCAATGCGGTCACGGCTATTTCTCAAGAAGAAGCCGAGCCGGCCGAAACACCCAAGCCGCAGCCAAGTGAACGATCCGCTATCAATACGCTTGAGTTCGTGCCGGTCGATGATCCGGAAACGCAAACTCGTATCCTCGCATCGGAATCAAACCCCGGCCAAGCTCCGGCACGCGAACAAATAGCCGCAACGGAACCGCAAGCTATAGATGACGATCCGCTGACGCGCATGACGCTGGTGGATTTCAGCTTGTTTGAAGAGGATATCGAGAAGGAAGCCGAGCCCGAAATTTCGGAAGTCCCTCCTGCATCGCCCCCGTCGACGCAAGAGATCTGGCCGAATACCACGGAACTGGTCGAAGCGGAATCTGCCGAACCCCACGTGGACATCGAACCCGCCACGCCGGTCGAGCAGGACGCAGCGGATGCTTCCGCTCCTGAACCGGTCACCGAACCCATACCTGCCGCAGAACCCGAGCCGGCACTCGCAATCGACGCTCAGCCGCTGCCTGTTGCGGAAGAACCGGTTGAAGACGATACAGTTCCCAATACTCGGGTCGATGCAACGACGGCCATCATGGCGGACACTACGCCGCCGCAGGACATCGACACCGTCGCACCCGTTACGGCAGGAGTGGCACTTCCCGCCAGCGCGACTACAGAAGAAATACAGCCCCAAGAATACAGCGAAAGCGAAATTGAAGAGTCCTCTGCCGCCACGGAAGACGAAGAACCAAGCTTCGTCACCAGCGAAAGGCGTCGGCAGCGTCGCCGACGGGCCATGCACATATTCATGGCGGTTGCTTCGATCCTGCTCTTTGCTGCCGTGCTGTTCCAGGCCGCTTACGTCTTCCGCAACCAGCTCGCTGTACGTTTTCCGCAAACCAGGCCATTGCTTTCCCAGCTATGCAATGTAGCCGGATGCCAGGTGCAATTGCCAGCGCAAATTGACCAGGTTTCCATCGAGTCCAATGAATTGCAAATGGCTGCGGCGAACAAGAATGTGTTCATGCTCAGCCTGCTGTTACACAACCGTAGCTCGCTCCCGCAATCCTGGCCATACATCGAACTGACCTTGAACGACAAGGAAGGCAAAGCGCTCGTGCGCCGAGTCCTGACACCGAAAGAATATCTACCCGCAGACAAGAAGCTGGCGGATGGCATAGCCGCCCGTTCCGAACAGGCGGTCAACGTTTCCTTCGAGCTGAACCAATTGCAGGCTTCGGATTACCGGGTTTATCTGTTTTATCCCTGATGCGCGAAACAATGGCTGAATTGCCAGCCAGCGGGCGCAGAGCCGATACCATTCCCACATAGACTGGAACTCCTTTATGACATCACTGATTTGCGGCTCGCTCGCCTTCGACAGCATCATGCTGTTTGGCGGGCGCTTTTCCGAGGCACTCCTTGCCGACCAATTGCACCAAATTAACGTCTCATTCTTCGTGCCAGAAATGCGCCGCGAATTTGGCGGCTGCGCCGGGAATATCGCCTACAACCTGAAACTGTTGAATGGCGATCCGCTCATCATGGCCACGATCGGCAAGGATGGCGGCGTGTATCTGGAACGGCTGGAGGCATTGGGGATCAGCACTCGCGCAATCCGCACGGTCGACTCCACCTTTACCGCACAAGCCTTCATCACGACCGATAGCGGCAACAACCAGATCACTGCCTTTCACCCAGGCGCGATGACCATGTCGCACCTGAACAAGGTTGCGGAAGCCGGTCCCGTGAAGCTCGCCATTGTCGCCCCAGACGGACGCGACGGCATGCTGCAGCACGCTGCCGATTGCGTAGCGCTCGGCATTCCTTTCATTTTTGATCCGGGTCAGGGCTTGCCCATGTTTAATGGACAGGAACTGGAGCACTTCATCGACCTGGCCAGCTATGTGGCCGTGAATGATTACGAAGCAGCGCTGCTAATGGAGCGAACCGGCCTGACGCTGGCGCACATCACCCAGCGCGTGAATGCATTGATCGTCACCCGTGGCGAACTGGGAGCGGATATCTACGTCAAGGGTGAGCATATCGCCATTCCGCCGGTGCAGGCCGAAGCGGTAGCGGACCCTACGGGTTGTGGCGACGCATTCAGGGCCGGCATCCTGTATGGCCTGACCAATGGGCTCGATTGGCCGACCACTGGCCGCTTGGCGAGCCTCATGGGCGCCATCAAGATTGCCCATCAGGGCGGACAGAATCATGCCCCGAGCCGCGAAGAAATCGAAGAGCGCTTCGAACGGGCTTTCGGCTACCGCTTCTCATAAGCCTTGCCTTCTCAAGCCTGATTCGACCATCAGGCTCGCGCAATTGCACTGCGATTGGAGGAACGACGCGGACTCCTGCGCTTGCTTTAGTCAGGGGCGGCAAGCGCCAGCAGCGCTTTCAAGACACTGTCGGCTGTCATGGCAGGCGCGGCAATCTCCAGAAGCTTGCGCCTGGACGTCTGGCCATGCGCAACGCTGACAGCGCTCTTGGACAGTTTCAGCGCTTCAGCAACAAATTTGATCAGTGCCTCGTTCGCCTTGCCTTCGATCGGCTGTGCCTGCAGGCGAATCTTCAGCGCGTCACCATGCATGCCCGCGACGCCTGTGCGCTTCGCATTGGGCATGACTTGCACCTGCAGCCGGACGCACTTCTGTTCCGGCGTGCTCGCATCCTTGCGGCTCACATCATTCCCGGCAGGATTGCACTCACCACCCGCAAGCCAATCTGCAGCAGCAGCAGCGCCACCAGCGGACTGAGGTCGATATTGCCGATCAACGGCAGCACACGGCGCAGCGGCCGCAAGAGCGGCTCGGTCAGTGCACCGACAAATGGCGCCAGGGGTGCATGCGGATTGACCCAGCTGAAAATGACTTCAACGATGATCAAACCCATGAAGCCGTAAAAGATCCACTGGATAAACCGCAGCAAGGACAGCAGCAGCACTAGTTGCACCGACAGAGGGAAAAACAGCCAGACAGTAACGATTATCGACAGCAGCGCGATCAGAAACGCGCCCAGCAAGCTGGCCCAGTCGTACCCACCGGCACCTGGAACGATCCGCCGCAGCGGCTTGACCAGCCAATCGGATAATTTGAAAGTAAAGTGGGCGACCGACATAGGGGGCCGCACGCGCACCACCTGCATCCAGAACCGCAGCAGCAGCACCACAGCGAGCAAACCGGCAATAGTATCGACAATCAACGTGACTATGCTCTGCAGCACGGCAGCTCCTCCTTGATGAAATGCGTTCCAGTCAAAAGCGCGAAATAAAATCCCGCTGTAAAGCGCGAAGCCCTACAGCGGGATTGTGCCTGAACTTAATCAGGCTTCCAAGTCGGACTTGGATTACGGACGGGTGCCGGTCGGAAACGGCCAAGCTGCTGCCGGGTTCAGCACAGTCTTGACAGCAGGTGCTGCGGCTTTCTTCGCTGCCGGCTTTTTAGCGGCTGCTGCCTTCTTCGGTGCTGCGGCTTTCTTCGCTACCGGCTTCTTGGCGGCTGCTGCCTTCTTCGGTGCTGCGGCTTTCTTCGCTACCGGCTTCTTGGCGGCTGCTGCCTTCTTCGGTGCTGCGGCCTTCTTCGCTACCGGCTTCTTGGCGGCTGCTGCCTTCTTCGGTGCTGCGGCTTTCTTCGCTACCGGCTTCTTGGCGGCTGCTGCCTTCTTCGGTGCTGCGGCTTTCTTCGCTACCGGCTTCTTGGCGGCTGCTGCCTTCTTCGGTGCTGCGGCTTTTTTGGCTGCTGCAGGTTTAGCAGCTGCCTTCTTTGCAGCGGTCTTCTTCGCTGCGGTTTTTTTAGCGGCTGTTGCCATTTGTTTCTCCTTCACGTGATGGAAAATATCAAGCTACTTTGAAACCCGCATAATGCATCGCGATGCACCATGCGGATTATTCATCGGCACAAGCAAGCCTCTGCTTGCGCTAATGAATTCGGCACCAGCTGAACTGCTGCATCCCCTCACCTATGCAGCACTTCAGCCTTTTTGGTCGACTTCCAAGACACGTTTCACGCATCCTTGAGGCCGCGCCATTCACGACGCGGCGAACAGCCAAGCTGCTCCGACCTTAAAAAGACGCCGGCGATACGCCAGCGTCGGAATTCGACTTGAGAAGAATCGAACGAAATTCCAAAGAAAAAGCCGCCTTGCCCGGATTAACCGGGAAAAGCGGCATCGACAGATTAGCTCGATTCGTTCTTCGACTATTCATTAATTCGGGTAATGCCTTTCTGAGTTGCGGCCTTATTTTTATGTGACCGCTCTTTGCATTCTCTCCGCTTCAGCTTTGTTCGAGTACTCGGTATTGAACTTCTCAATCCCAGCTAAGGGCGCCACCGGTTTGATATTCGATTACGCGGGTCTCGAAAAAGTTTCGTTCCTTTTTCAAATCGATCATCTCGCTCATCCACGGGAAGGGATTTTCCTCCTGCGGGAACAACGCTTCGAGTCCGATCTGTTGCGCGCGACGATTCGCGATGAAGCGCAGATAACCCTTGAACATCGGTGCATTCAAACCTAGCACACCACGCGGCATTGTATCCTCTGCGTAACGATATTCCAACTCCACCGCGCGTAAAAACAACGATTTAATCTCGTCGCGGAATTCAGGAGTCCACAAATGCGGATTCTCCATCTTGATCGAGTTGATCAAGTCGATTCCGAAATTGCAGTGCATCGATTCATCACGCAAGATGTATTGATACTGCTCCGCTGCGCCGACCATCTTGTTCTGGCGGCCGAGCGCGAGAATTTGCGTGAAGCCGACGTAGAAGAACAAGCCTTCCATCAGGCACGCGAACACGATCAGCGAGCGCAGCAGCGTTTGATCCGCTTCGACCGTGCCGGTCTTGAATTCCGGATTGGTAAGCACATCGATGAACGGGATCAGGAATTCATCCTTGTCACGGATCGACGCAACTTCATGGTAAGCGTTGAAGATCTCCGCTTCATCCAGGCCGAGCGACTCGACGATGTACTGGTAGGCGTGCGTGTGGATCGCTTCCTCGAACGCTTGGCGCAGCAGGTACTGGCGGCATTCCGGCGCGGTGATGTGGCGATAGGTGCCCAGCACGATATTGTTGGCGGCCAGCGAGTCGGCGGTGACGAAGAAACCGAGGTTGCGCTTGACGATGCGGCGCTCGTCTTCGGTCAGGCCGTTCGGATTCTTCCACAGCTCGATGTCGCGCTGCATGTTGATTTCCTGCGGCATCCAGTGATTGGCGCAGCCGGCCAGGTACTTGTCCCAGGCCCACTTGTATTTGAACGGCACCAGCTGGTTGACGTCGGTCTGGCCATTGATGATGCGCTTGTCGGCCATATTAACGCGGCGCTCGGCGCCGCCTTCGACAGCATCCGGACGTGCGACCAGCGCCGGGTTCAATGCGACATCCGCTTGCGGGCGGCTTGGCGCCGCCGGTTGCAATGCAGGCTGAGCTGCGGTTTCTTCGTCCCAACTTAACATATGTATTCCTGTTTGATGTCTGTTTAAATGTGGGCGCGATCTGCTCGAATACAAGCAATGATCGCGCACGTTCAAAACAAATTATTGACAAGCCTCACACTCTTCAAAGCCCGGATCGCCTGGACGCATCGTGCAGACCGGACCAGCGAGCTGATCTTCCGGAATCGGACCTGACGCAAATCCTCCCGCAGCACTGCCGACAGTCGGATCGGCCGACACGGCATTCAGTGCGCCGGCACGCGAGGTCGATTTCTCGGCGTGGGTCGCGGCGATGGTGCGCAGGTAGTATGTCGTCTTCAAACCGCGCAGCCAGGCCAGCTTGTAAGTCTCGTCGAGCTTCTTGCCGGAGGCGCCTGCCATATAAATATTGAGCGACTGCGCCTGATCGATCCACTTCTGGCGGCGCGAGGCGGCCTCGACCAGCCACTTCGGCTCGACTTCGAAAGCCGTGGCGTAAATCTCGCGCAAGTCTTGCGGAATGCGGTCGATCTTCGCCAGGCTGCCGTCGAAGTACTTGAGGTCGGAGATCATGACTTCATCCCACAGGCCACGCGCCTTCAGGTCACGCACCAGGTACTCATTGATCTCGGTAAATTCACCCGACAGATTCGACTTCACATACAGGTTCTGGTAAGTCGGTTCGATGCAAGCCGACACGCCGATGATGTTGGAAATCGTCGCCGTCGGCGCAATCGCCACGCAGTTCGAGTTGCGCATGCCGTGCTGCTTGATGCGGGCACGCAGCGACGACCAGTCCATGGTTTCCTTGGTATCGACCTCAAGGTAGCCGCCGCGTTCCTCGGCCAGCAGCTTCAGGGAATCCTGCGGCAGGATGCCGCGGTCCCACAGCGAGCCCTGGTAGGAGCTGTAACGACCACGCTCTTCAGCCAGTTCGGTCGACGCCCAGTAAGCGTAGTAGCACACCGCTTCCATCGAGCTGTCGGCGAATTCCACTGCCTGCTGCGAAGCGTACGGCACGCGCATCATGTGCAGGCAATCCTGGAAACCCATGATGCCCAGGCCAACCGGACGGTGACGCAGGTTGGAGTCACGCGCCTTCTTCACTGCATAGTAGTTGATGTCGATGACGTTATCCAGCATGCGCATGGCGGTGCGGATGGTCTTTTGCAGCTTTTCCACGTCCAGCCGCAGTTCGCCATTGACGTTCTTCATGTGCGCCGGCATGTTGACCGAACCCAGGTTGCACACCGCGATTTCGGAATCGTTGGTGTTCAGGGTGATTTCGGTGCACAGGTTGGAGCTGTGAACCACGCCGACGTGTTGCTGAGGCGAACGGATATTGCACGGATCCTTGAAGGTGATCCAGGGATGGCCGGTTTCGAACAGCATCGACAGCATCTTGCGCCACAGGTCCAGCGCCTGCACCTTCTTAAAGAGCTTCAATTCGCCGCGTGCCGCCTTGGCTTCGTAACCGAGGTAAGCCTGCTCGAAGGCCTTGCCGAACTTGTCATGCAGATCCGGCACATCGCTCGGCGAGAACAGGGTCCACTCGCCTTTTTCCATGACGCGCTTCATGAACAGGTCGGGAATCCAGTTCGCCGTGTTCATGTCGTGGGTACGGCGGCGGTCGTCGCCAGTGTTCTTGCGCAGGTCGAGGAATTCCTCGACATCCAGGTGCCAGGTTTCCAGGTAGGCACAGACCGCGCCCTTGCGCTTGCCGCCCTGGTTGACCGCGACAGCGGTGTCATTGACGACCTTCAGGAACGGCACCACGCCTTGCGATTTGCCGTTGGTGCCCTTGATATGGGCGCCGAGTGCGCGCACCGGGGTCCAGTCATTTCCCAGGCCGCCGGCGAACTTGGCCAGCAAGGCATTTTCCTTGATCGCTTCGTAGATGCCGTCGAGGTCATCGGACACGGTGGTCAGGTAGCAGGACGACAGCTGCGAACGCTGGGTGCCGGAGTTGAACAGGGTCGGCGTCGAGCTCATGAAGTCGAACGACGACAGCAGGTTGTAGAACTCGATGGCGCGCGCTTCGCGATCCGCTTCGTTCAAGGCCAGGCCCATCGCTACGCGCATGTAGAATGCCTGTGGCATCTCGATGCGGATGTCGCGGATATGCAGGAAATAGCGATCGTACAGGGTTTGCAGGCCGAGGTAACCGAACTGCAGGTCACGTTCCGGCTTCAGGGCCAGCGCCAGCCTGTTCAGGTCGAACTCGGCCAGCTTGGCATCGAGCAGCTCGGCTTCGATACCCTTCTTGATGAATTTCGGGAAGTATTCAATATAGTGAGCCGGCGCATCGGCTTGCGCGACTTCCTGGCCGAACACTTCCTTGCGGATGGTATGCATCAGCAGGCGTGCGGTCACCAGGCTGTAGGCCGGGTCCTTTTCCATCAGCGCGCGCGCGGCCAGGATGGCGGACTTGTACAGTTCCTCGACCGGCACGCCGTCGTACAGGTTTTTCAGGGTTTCGGAAAGGATCGCTTCGGCATCGACATGCTTTTCCAGGCCGGTGCCGGCAGCGCTGATCATCGCGCGTACTTTATCCATGTCCAGCGGACGGCGCTGGCCGTCTTCGATGACATGCAGTTGCGGCGCGTCGACCGCCGGCTTGGCAGCCTGCTGCTGCGCGCGCTCTTCCATGCGCTTGGCGCGGTACAGCACGTATGCACGCGCGACATCATGTTCGCCGGAGCGCATCAACGCCAATTCCACCTGGTCCTGCACGTCTTCGATATGAAAAGTGCCGCCGGCCGGCTGGCGGCGCACCAGGGCAGCCACCACGTTCGATGTCAGTTGCTCGACCAGCTCACGCACGCGCGCCGAAGCGGCACCCTGGCCGCCATTCACGGCCAGAAATGCCTTGGTCATGGCAACGGCAATCTTGGCCGGTTCAAATCCGACCACGGCGCCATTACGGCGAAGAATGCGGTATTCACTGTGTGCGGCCAATGCCGCAGCAGCCGGTGCCGACACACCAACTGCGGGAGATGTCATACCGAGATCGACGGGGGACTGAGTGGAAATTTCTTGGGTTGATTGCACTTGGCCTCCTAATGCTAACTTGCCAACAGCAAAATGCCATCGGCGGTTGTATTGAAAAGCCCGCCATGCAACGAGCTTCCCCCCTTGATAAATTTGAATTTGCTTTTGCCCGAACACATGGACATCGCCATGCTCCAACCCGGGCGCTTTTGAAGAGATAGGTGCTGCTTTAACCGCAAGGCGCCTCAATAGGCATTGCCAAGGGTAAATGGCTCTTCAAAAGTATCACCACTATATCTAGTGGTTTTATTTGTGAGACAAACTAATTCTAGTGCCTGAGATAGCACGGCGCAATACATTTTTGCATTCAAAAAAATAATTTTTTGCTGTAGCGCAGTTGACAATCGGCATTACTTAGATTCTAGAACCGGAAAGCGCAGAACCCGCTGACAGACATGATCCTCGTCCTGCTGCTTAATGAGTGAGCAATAGGATTCCCAGTCAAAGAAAGGACCGGGATCGGTCTTGCGGCCTGGCGCAATATGCTCATGTCCCGTTACTGCGCGAAGCGGGTGACGGCGCTGCAACGCCGCCGTAAGCGCAGCAAGCGTCAGATACTGCGGCGCCTCAAATGGCACAAAGTCGCTGCCCTCCAGTTCGACCCCGATGGAGAAATCATTGCAACGCTCCTTTCCCTCGAACTTCGACAAGCCGGCATGCCAGGCGCGGTCGTTGGTGGAGACAAACTGGATGAGGCTGCCATCGCGCCGAATCAGGAAATGGGCGGATACGCGCAAAGTCCGCAGCTGATCGAAGTACGGATGGGCGTCGCAATCGAGGCAATTGCCAAACAAATCAGCGATATAGGACCCGCCAAACTGCCCCGGCGGCAGGCTGATGTTGTGAATGACCAGCAAATCGATAGCTGACGAATCCGGACGCGCGTCAAAATTGGGCGACGGTTGGCGCTGCGCTTGCTCGCACCAGCCGGTGTCGTCAATGCTCAGGAACGGCAAGTCAATCCGGCTCATGAATATTCAACCTTTGCATCCGGTAGCGCAACTGGCGAAAACTGATGCCCAGCAGTTCGGCAGCCTGCGTGCGATTGAAGCGGGTTTTCCCCAGCGCCTGACAAATCATTTCGCGCTCGATCTGGTCAAGGTAATCGGGCAGCATGATGGGCAAATCCGGAAGGGATGGCTTGCCTGATTGGGAATCGACGGTGATAGTCTCGGCCTCGCTTATTATATCGGGCAAGACTGGCTGTTCCGTGACTGGCGGCGCAACGGCTGGCTGCGGCGCCGAGACAACTGCGGCTGGCGGCTCCGCATCATGGTTGACGGTGGCCGAGGGTTTCAATGCCAGGTCTGCGACTTCGATCACATCCTCATTGGCGAAGGCCAGAGCGCGCTCCAGGATATTTTCGAGTTCGCGCACGTTGCCAGGGAACGCATAGCTGCGCAAGGCCGCCAGCGCTTCCGGCGTCAAGTGCGCTTTTTTCCCCTCGGGTCCGGCAAGCTTGGCAAGGATCGCATCGGCGAGCAAGCCGATATCCTCAAGCCGCTCGCGCAATGGCGGCAGTCGCAGCTCAATCACATTCAGCCGGTAATATAGATCCTGCCTGAACTTGCCCTTTTCGACACATTCCGCCAAGTTCTGGTGGGTCGCGCTGATCAGGCGGACATCGACCGGCTCTTCAATCGTTGCGCCCACCTTGCGCACCCGGCGCTCCTGGATGGCGCGTAACAGCTTGACCTGCATGGCCAATGGCAGGTCCGCCACTTCATCGAGCAGGAGCGTGCCGCCGTTGGCAGCCTGAAAAAAGCCGTCACGATCTTCCGCAGCGCCGGTGAATGCGCCCTTGCGGTAGCCGAAGAACTCGGCTTCCATCAAGGCTTCCGGTATCGCGCCGCAATTGACGGCGATGAAAGGCTTGTCCGCGCGCGCACTTTGCGCATGGATATCGCGTGCTGCCAATTCCTTGCCGGTGCCAGATTCGCCGGTAATGGCGATCGGCGCCATGCTGCGCGCCAGACGCACGATCTGGGTGCGCAAATCGCGCATCAGCGCCGATTCCCCCATCAGGCGCAGGGCGGTGCCGTTTGATGCCGTTGCGGCAACCTTGCCCGGTGCCGGCGCCGCCGTGCTGATCCGCAAGGCGGATTGCACCAGCAGGCGCAATTGATCCAGGCCGACCGGCTTGCTGAGATAATCGAAAGCGCCGGCCTTGAGCGCGGTGACGGCATTCTCGGCGCTGCCGAATGCGGTAATGACGGCAATCGGGATATTTTTCGCCCCGCCGGTGACTTCGCGCACCAGTTCGATGCCCAGCCCATCTGGCAGGCGCATGTCGGTCAGGACCAGCGCATAGTCATGCTGTTGCAAGAATGCGCGGGCAGTCGACAAGCGATCGGCGCTATCCACATCGAGCCCCATCTTGAGCAGAGTAATCTCGACCAGTTCGCGCAAATCCGCTTCATCGTCAACAACGAGTATCCTGGGTACAGTCATATTCAATTCTTGTTATCAGAGTCAATGCGTACTTGCCATGGCCAGCGTGATGACGAAACGTCCACCAGCCGTTTCCGTGCTGCCGTCGCGGGCGTAGTACTCGTAATCCAGCATGGCGCCATTGTTCAGGCAAAGTTCCCGAGCCAGGTAAAGTCCGAGACCGGTTCCCTTGTTGGAGGTCGTATAAAAAGGCTCGAACAGATGTGCCCTCACCTCGGGAGAGATGGGTACACCATCGTCCTGCACATGCAACTCCAGGCGGCCTGCCAGGCCGGGGGCAGCATGAATACGGATGCTGCCGCTGCGGCCGCTTGCATAGCGCATGGCATTGGACAGCAGGTTGACGATGACTTCCCGCAAATGCAGCGGATCGAACCAGACCTGCAATCCCGCCATATTGCCAAGCTTGATCAAGTCAGGCGCCAAACTATGCGTCTCGCGGAATTCCGCCAGCGTTTCAGCGATAAAGTCAGCTAGCACGAGCGGCGACGTCTGCGGCTGGGCCTTGCGCGACAGCTTCAGGATATCTTCGATCATGCAATTCAATCGCTTGACGTTGTCGCCGACGATGCTCAGGAGGCGAGCCTGTGCCGGATCCACTTGTTCTTCCGCAAGCAATGCTGCGGCATAAGAAATCGCCGACAAGGGGTTGCGCACCTCATGCGCAATACTCGCCGTCAGGCGCCCCATCGATGCCAACTTCAATTGCTGCGCCCTGTTTTCGATCTCGGTGACATCTTGCAGGAAAATCACGGCACGATCATCCAGCCCCTCCTCGGCATATACCTTGGCAAAACGCAGTTTGAGATGCGCCGCAAGGTCGCGCCGCATGCCGCGCAAGGCACTGCCCGTATAAGACACCATGTCTTCCGGCGGCTTGATTGTCACAAATGCAGCCTGCTCATCCGAGACACGCTGATCTGTTCTCTGTAATGGGGCATGCCCTTGCCACTTAAAGAAGGCCTCTGCCAACGGCGTCAGCGTTACGGTTTCATGCAACCTCACACGTGTCGAGGTATCCATGCAGGCAATGCCCAGCATGCGTTCGGCCGCCGGATTGGCAGTCAGGATCGTGCCGCCGGATGACACCACCAGCACGCCGTCATCCATGTCGGCGATCACCATGCGGTTGATTGCTTCCTGCAGTTGCAAGTCCTTGCCACGCTGCGCCGCAATCTCTTCCTGATGAATGAGCTTGGCCGCCAGCCGGTTGATGACAACGACTGCCGCAAAAAAAGCCGCGCCGTACAAGCCCGCCTGGGAAATGGACACCTCTGCCGATTCGGTCGCCAGGCGGAAGGCGTTTTCCCCCAGCAGGATCAGGCTGACCAGTGAAGTGAAAAACAGCGCCCACACCAGCGGTGCCAGGATGGCGCAGCCGGCCAGCGGAAACAGATACAGGATCGCCAGCCCGCTCTTGCCGCCGCCTGCACTAATATAGAGCACGGAAATAACAGCGACATCGATCAGGATTTGCGACAGCAGCTGCAAAAGAAAGCGTCGCTTGAAATTCGTGGCCAGCACGATCAATCCAAGCGCCAGCAACAGATAAATCAAACCGGCAGCAAGATCGAACAGGCGATCCATTTCCAGGAAAGTCTTCTTACCATTCAGGCTGATATAAATCAGCAACACGATGGCGATGACGACCCGTGTCAGGGAAAAGGTTTGCAGCGAACGCCAGAAGGTATCGCGCGACGCCGGGCCATGCGGTGCAGCGGCCAGCCTTCCGGTTGGTAAAACTAGGCGCTTGAGGTCTTGCGATTGCAAATAGGTATTCAAGACATTCCCGTTCACGTGCCCGGACCAGCCTGACGTCGGTGCTCGTCACAACAATACACCGCGCCGGAAGCATGTCTGACGGCTTCCGAAGCAGGAATGTAGAGGCCGCAATGGCTGCATGGCAGCATTCCTTCCGGTTTGCCTTGATGTCCGGGCGACCGGGATTCCATTTGGCCGGCGCCTTGACTCGCCTGCTGCTTGCTGCGCATGATCCAGGCCACCACCAGGATCACGATAACCATCCAGATTAATAGCTTCATGCCAATCCCCGGTGCAGCACCACTTCCATTACAAAACGACTACCTACGTAGGCAAGCAACAGGGTGGCAAAACCGCTCAGGGTAAAGCTCAGTGCCGTCTTGCCGCGCCAGCCGCGCCAGCGCCGGCCGACCAGCAGCAATCCGAACATGAACCACGACAGCATGGTGAACACTGTTTTATGGTTCCATTTCACTGGCATGCCGAACAATTGTTCCGAGAATATGATCCCCGAAAAAACCGTCAAGCTCAGCAGGATGAACCCGAGTGTAATCAGACGGAATAACAGCTTTTCCATGGTTAACAGCGCCGGCAAGCGATCCAGCGCCGCCGAGAACCAGCCGCCCTGGTTGGCTGGCGATCGTGTATGCAGCTTTGACTCCTGCAATGCCATCAGCACGGCATGGAAGGCGGCAATGGTCAGGGTGCTGTAGGCAAGCAGGGAAATGGCAATATGCCAGGCAAACGACACCGACTTGCCTTCCAGCGACACCACGCTGCCGGGGAAAATCGCCGGCAACAATACCGCGACGGCCGCGCTGGGCAAGACCAGCGCACGCAAGCCATCCAGCGACAAGTTCCGGCTCTCGAGCCAATAGACCGCCACGGAAATCCACAAGGTAGCCGACAGCATCACGGCGAAACCGACTCGCAGGGAAGCAGGCAGCAACACATCCAGCGCCAATGCTGTCCCATGCAGCAACCAGCCAAGCAAGACGCCGATGTCGGCTGCGCGGCGCTGGCGAATTGGCAGCATGGCGCATGCGGCATACAGTAGCGCTGAAAGGAAGAAGATAGTGTTCTGCATCGGTTTAGTTTACACCATGTAACGCGCCGGTCCAGCGCCTTCGTTGTCGCATTCCGGCATCAGGTAAAATGTCGGATCTGCTCCCGGCGGACATGTCTTAAACATACTTGTCCGGCTCCGGCCCTTTTCTGTTTTACATTTTCGCATTCTACCCATGCTCGACAATCTGACCCAACGCCTTGCCAAAGCCGTCAAGACCATGCGCGGCGAAGCGCGCCTGACCGAGTCCAATACCGCCGAGATGCTGCGTGAAGTGCGGCTGGCCCTGCTGGAAGCCGACGTCGCGCTGCCGGCAGTGCGTGAATTCATCGCCAAGGTCAAGGAAAAGGCCATGGGCGAGGAAGTCATCGGCTCCCTGACGCCTGGCCAGGCGCTGGTCGGCGTGGTGCAACGCGAGCTGGCCGCGCTCATGGGCGCCGACCTCGGCCCCGAAGCCAGCCAGCTGAATTTCGCCACGCAGCCGCCGGCCGTCATCCTGATGGCTGGCCTGCAAGGCGCCGGCAAAACCACCACGGTCGGCAAACTCGCCAAATATCTGCGCGAACAAAAGAAGAAAAAAGTCCTGACGGTGTCCGCCGACGTCTACCGCCCGGCGGCAATCGGCCAGCTGCAGACCGTGAGCGGCCAGGTCGGCGCCGACTTCTTTCCTTCCCAAGCCAGCGATCAACCGGTGGCAATCGCCCTGGCGGCACTCGACTATGCCAAGAAGCACTACCACGATGTCCTGATCGTCGACACCGCCGGCCGCCTCGGCATCGATGAAGCCATGATGAAGGAAATCGCCGCCATCCATGCCGCGGTCAAGCCGATCGAAACCCTGTTCGTGGTCGATGCCATGCTGGGCCAGGATGCGATCAATACCGCCAAGGCATTCAACGACGCGCTGCCGCTGACCGGCGTGGTGCTGACCAAGCTCGACGGCGACGCCCGCGGCGGCGCCGCGCTATCGGTGCGCCACATCACGGGCAAGCCCATCAAGTTCGCCGGCGTGGCGGAAAAACTCGATGGCCTGGAAGCCTTCGATCCGCAACGCATGGCCAACCGTATCCTCGGCATGGGCGATATCCTGGCGCTGGTCGAGGAAGCCAAGAAAGGCGTGGACATGGCCGCCGCCCAGGATCTGGCGCAAAAGATCAAGGGCGGCGGCAAGTTCGACTTGAACGACTTCAAGGCCCAGCTGAGCCAGATGAAAAAAATGGGCGGCCTGTCCGGACTCATGGACAAGCTGCCGGCCCAGTTCCAGCAAGCCGCATCCGGCGCCAACATGGATCAGGCTGAAAAACAGGTGCGCCGCATGGAAGGCATCATCAATTCCATGACCCCGGCGGAACGCGCCAAACCTGAATTGATCAAGGCAGCACGCAAGCGCCGGATTGCCACTGGCGCCGGCGTCCAGGTCCAGGAAGTCAACCGCATGCTCTCGCAGTTCGAGCAAATGCAATCGATGATGAAGAAGCTCAAAGGCGGCGGCATGATGAAAATGATGCGCGGCATGAAAGGCATGTTGCCCGGCATGCGCTGACAGATTTCAGCTTTCTTTAGCAGGCCGGCAGTCCAGGCGGTGCAAGTGCACTGACGTGGACTGCCGGTTTCTTTTTCTGCATAGCGCAGGCTTCGTTAACACCCTCTTCACCGTTGCTCAGCCGAGGCACACTGCCCCGCTTGAACGCCTCCCCGATTCCGCCAGCCCTTAACGTGGCGGCCCGCCTACAAAATCTTGTCAAAAGCAGTAAAAAACACTTGCATCCCTTATAAAACGCTACCACTATTAGCGGTGCGTGAAATGGCGCATTTCCCAACACTTATTGTGAAGGAGGTCTCAAGATGGCAACAGCCAAGAAAACCGCGGCCAGCAAGCCGGCCGCCAAGAAGCCAGCAGCAAAGAAGCCAGCAGCAAAAAAAGCCGCTCCAGCCAAAAAGGCAGCCCCGGCCAAGAAAGCAGCCACTAAGCCAGTAGCCAAGAAAGCCGCTCCAGCCAAGAAGGCAGCGCCGGCCAAAAAGGCAGCTCCAGCTAAGAAAGCCGCACCGGCCAAGAAAGCCGCCAAGGCAAAAACCGCCCGCAAGCCTAACGCAGCTTTCATGAAACCGCTGACCCCGTCGGCCGATCTGGCAGCCGTCATCGGCGCCACTCCGCTGCCGCGCACGGAAGTCACCAAAAAGGTGTGGGAGTACATCAAGAAGAACAAGCTGCAGGATGAGGCCAACAAGCGCAACATCAATGCAGACGACAAGCTGAAAGCAGTCTTCGGCGGCAAGAAGCAAGTCTCCATGTTCGAGATGACCAAACTCATCGCCGGCCACTTGAAATAAGTTTTTTCAGGTGCCAAACAAAAACGCCCGCTTCGCGCGGGCGTTTTTGTTAGTGGGCATACGACCTATTTTTGGCTCAGCACCGGCTCGTCGCGCGGACTGTGCTCAAACTCCCACTTCTTCCAGGCGGCCAGTACTGCATTCGGATATTCCGGCCTGCCGCGACTGCCGTTGTAGCGGCCAAGCGCCAGATACAGATTGCCCTTTTCCATATCGATATACATGCGCAGAATCGAACAGCCGTAGCGCAGGTTGGTCTGCATGTGGAACAGCTTGCTGCGCTCACCATCGCCGATGACTCGTGTCCAGAACGGCATCACCTGCATATAGCCATGCGCCCCCACCGGGGACACCGCATACTTGCGAAATGCCGACTCCACCTGGATCAAGCCCAGCACCAGCGCCGGATCCAGGCCGGCACGCCTGGCTTCGTACCAGGCGGTGCTCAGAAATTCCAGCCGAACCTGCGAGTCCGGGATTTTCTTCTTCAATCGATCCGACATCTCCCCCAGCCAGTGGAGATACTTGATGCGCTCATTGATGTCGTCAAACTGCGGCTTGGGCGGCGCACTGTCCGTGATTGCACGCGACAGCGCGATCCGCACCGAATCGGCCAGCGCTTCTTCCTTCTGATTGCCAGCGTGGGCGGAACCGGCAATACTCAGCAGCATGGCCAAGGCCGCGCTTGCCAAGCATGGCCGCACACATGTTCGGTCAAACCTCATCGACTACTTCACTCCCTGTTCAGCCCGCCAGCTTCGCCTTCATGAATTCCGCCATCTCAGCCAGCGGCACGCTGGTCGCCTCAACATCGCGCCGCCCCTGGTATTCGAGCTTGCCATCCTTGAGGCCGCGCTCGCCAATGACGACCCGGTGCGGCACGCCGATCAACTCCCAGTCCGCGAACATGACGCCGGGACGCTCGCCACGGTCATCAAGAATCACGTCCATGCCGGCGTCCGTCAGCTGCTGATAGAGGCGATCGGCTTCTGCTTTCACCGCCTCGCTGCGGTCATAGCCCATCGGGCAAAGCACCACTTCAAATGGCGCGATCGATGCCGGCCAGATGATGCCCTTGTCATCGAAATTCTGTTCGATCGCCGCACCCAGGATACGGGTAACACCGATGCCGTAGCAACCCATTTGCATCAATTGTGGCTTGCCTGCCTCATCCAGATAGGTGGCATTCATGTCTTGGGAATAACGGGTGCCGAGCTGGAATACGTGGCCCACTTCGATGCCGCGCTGGATGGCCAGCGTGCCTTTTCCATCCGGAGAAAGATCGCCCGCCACCACATTGCGCAAGTCGGCCACCGTCGACTCGGGAATATCGCGCCCCCAATTGGCGCCCGTGTAGTGGTAACCAGCCTCGTTGGCGCCGCAGATGAAATCGCTCATTGCCGCTACAGTGCGGTCGGCGACGATCGTTACCGGCTTGCGGGTGCCGATCGGCCCCAGATAGCCTGGCGGCGTGCCGAAGTATTCAATGATCTCGGCTTCCGTCGCAAAGCGGAAATTGGCGAGGCCCGGCACCTTGGCTGCCTTGACCTCGTTGAGGTCATGGTCGCCACGCAACAGCAGCAGCCAGATTTGCGTCATCTTCTTGCCATCATTTTCTGCATCCACTGCCAGCACGATGGATTTCACCGTGGTGGTCAGCGGCAGGCCCAGGAATTCGGCCACATCTTCGCACCGGCTTTTTCCAGGTGTCGCGGTTTTGGTCAACTCGGCGCCGGCAGCAGCGCGCGATGTTGACGGCGCCAGCGCCTCGGCTGCCTCGATGTTGGCGGCATAATCAGATTGCGGGCAGTACACCAGGGCATCTTCGCCGGTGTCGGCAATGACGTGGAATTCGTGCGAGCCCGAACCGCCGATGGCGCCATTGTCGGCTGCCACGGCACGGAATTGCAGACCAAAGCGGTTAAAGATCCGCACATAGGCGTCATACATGATCTGGTACGACTGCTGCATGCCGGCGACATCGCGATCGAAGGAATAGGCATCCTTCATGGTGAATTCGCGGCCGCGCATCAAGCCGAAGCGCGGGCGGCGTTCATCCCGGAATTTGGTTTGAATGTGGTAAAAATTGATCGGCAACTTCTTGTACGACTTGATTTCCGAACGCGCCACATCGGTCACGACCTCTTCCGAAGTTGGCTGAATGGCAAAATCGCGGCCATGACGGTCTTTCACCCGCATCAATTCCGGCCCCATCTTGTCCCAACGCCCGGTTTCCTGCCAGAGTTCTGCCGGCTGGACGACCGGCATCAGCATTTCGATGGCACCGGCGCGGTTCATTTCTTCCCGGACGATGTTTTCCACCTTGCGAATGACGCGCAAGCCCATCGGCATATAAGTGTAAATGCCCGAACCGAGGCGTTTGATCATGCCTGCCCGCATCATCAGTTTATGGCTAATGATTTCGGCGTCGGCAGGAGCTTCCTTGAGCGTAGAGATAAAAAATCGTGATGCGCGCATGTCGTTGAATTCTTTTTTAAAAATAGAGGGTTATAATCACCTTCAATTTTAAAGGATTAGCTGGTCGATGCGCCCATTCTTCGCACATTTGATTGTTTTTGCCTGCCCACCACCCGTTTTCGCGGGCGGCTGGACTTAAAAACCTTTGCTGCATGCCTGAACAGGTGCGTTGACCGCGGAAAGTTTGAGGTGTAATCATGCTGGATCGTGAAGGCTTCCGCCCGAACGTCGGCATTATCTTGCTAAATGCACATAATCAGGTGTGGTGGGGAAAGCGCGTGCGAGAGCATTCGTGGCAATTTCCACAAGGCGGGATTAAGTACGGCGAAACCCCGGAACAAGCGATGTACCGGGAACTACAGGAAGAAATCGGCCTGCGTGCCGAACACGTAAAAATCATTGGACGCACGCGCGACTGGCTGCGCTACGAGGTGCCAGACCATTTCATCAAGCGCGATATCCGCGGACATTACCGTGGCCAGAAACAGATCTGGTTCCTGCTACGCATGGTCGGGCGCGATTGCGACATCAACCTGCGCTTGACCGACCATCCGGAATTCGATGCTTGGCGCTGGCATAACTATTGGGTGCCGCTGGAAGTCGTCATCGAATTCAAGCGTGACGTCTACCAGAAAGCGCTGCAGGAATTGTCCCGCTATCTCGTCAAATCCGGTCAGCGACACCATCATCACGGGCGCCAGGCAAAACAGTCGAGAGAGACCAGGACGTCTCAGGCTTCCGAGCCGGCAGAATCGGCTCACTCAGCCATCGAACACCATAACGAATGAACAAATAGGTTCATGAACGACTTTATCTCACTATTAGTGCGTAACACTACATCACTCGATGCACCGAAAACCTTGGGCACTGGGCGCTTCTTAGCTGGCGTCCTAGCATGTCTCGTTGCAGGTAGCGCGATAGCGCAAGCGCCGACTGGCCTGAACACCAATTTCGAAGACAATAGTCAACCTTGGCAAGAGAGCGCCATTCAATTGCCTGCGGCGCCTAACAAGGCAGATCTGCTGGACTTTGACGTTGGCGGAACCACGACCATGCGCTTTGCTGTGGATGCCAAATCGCTCTCAGTCGGCAATGATGGCGTAGTGCGCTACACCTTGGTAAGCCGAAGTGCGTCCGGCGCGGAAAATGTCAGTTACGAAGGCATACGGTGCGAATCGTATGAAAAAAAATTGTATGCATTCGGCCAAAAGGATGGCAGCTGGTCCCGCTCACGCCGTGACAAATGGGATGCAATAACAGGTACCGCAGCTAACCGGCAGCATGCGGTTCTTGCAAAAGAATATTTTTGCAGGCACAAAATTGTGGAAGGAAATGCCAAGCAAATTATCGATCGCATTCGCTACAATCAGCCGCTGATTGGCGAGCCTGCGCGATAGACTTTGTGCCCGTTTGCCGTATTTCTTTGTTTTCCGATTTACAGCAAGACCAGATTATCCCGGTGAATCAGCTCAGGCTCCTCGACATAGCCAAGAATCGCGGCAATCTCGCCTGAAGCATGGCCGATGATCCGGCGCGCTTCGGAACTGGCGTAATTGGAAATGCCACGTGCCACCGGATTCCCGTCCTGATCGGTGCAGGTAATCACGTCGCCACGCCCGAACTTTCCGGAGACTTTCGTCACGCCGATCGGCAATAGCGACTTGCCTTCAGCCGTCAGCTTTTGCACCGCCCCGGCATCGAGCATGACCTTGCCTGCGGTATGAAGGTGATTGCGCATCCATTGCTGGCGCGCGGTCAACTGTGCCGTCTGCGCAAGCAATTGCGTACCGATTGCTTCACCTGATGCCATGCGGGTCAGCACGTTGTCTTCACGCCCCCAGGCAATCACGGTATGCGCGCCCGAGCAGGCGGCACGCTTGGCGGCCAGGATCTTGGTCAACATGCCGCCCCGGCCAATGCTGCTGCCGGCGCCGCCTGCCATCGCTTCCAGCGCCGGATCACCGGCCTGCGCTTCATGCACGAATTCCGCTTCAGGATTCTTGCGCGGATCGGCGGTGTACAGGCCTTTCTGATCGGTCAGGATGATCAGTGCGTCAGCCTCGATCAGATTGGCGACCAAGGCACCCAGCGTGTCGTTATCGCCAAACTTGATTTCGTCGGTAACGACCGTATCGTTCTCATTGATGATCGGGACAACACCCAGGTGCAGCAAGGTGAAGAGGGTCGAGCGGGCATTCAGATACCGCTCGCGGTCGGCCAAGTCGGCGTGGGTCAACAAGACTTGCGCGGTACGCAAACGATGTTCGCGAAAGCTCGATTCATAGATTTGCGCCAGCCCCATCTGACCGACCGCCGCACAAGCCTGAAGCTCGTGGACACCGGTCGGACGCTTGTCGAAACCCAGCCGCTGCATGCCTTCCGCAATGGCGCCGGAACTAACCAGCACCACTTCCTTGCCCATCTGGCGCAGGTGCGCGATCTGCGCTGCCCACTTGGCGATCGCGGCGGCATCCAATCCTTTGCCATCATTGGTGACCAGGGACGAACCCACCTTGACGATCAACCGCTTGGCATTCTGTATGACAGAGTTCATTTTTCTTAAGCAGAGGCATTCAAGCCGGGCTCCGCTCGGCCATGTTGCGCATGAAATGTTTAATTATCGGCCACCTTGAAGCGCGGATCATCCGGATCAATCGAAATAATGCCGCGCGCTTCCTCAACCATGTGCGCCTCTTCCGCGCGCTGGGCTTGCTGGCGTTGTTCAGCCAGATAATCGTAGATTGCCATGATCAAATCTTCGCAACCTTCGCGCGTCAGCGCCGAAATTTCGAACACCGGACCTTTCCAGGCGAAGCGCTTGATGAAATCCTTGACCCGCTTGGCGCGCTCGGCTTCCGGCACCACGTCCAGCTTGTTCAGCACCAGCCAGCGCGGCTTGTTGTACAGGGTTTCGTCGTACTTCTTCAACTCCTTGACGATCGCCTTGGCTTCCTTGACCGGATCGACATCGTCATTGAACGGTGCCAGGTCAACGATGTGCAGCAAGAGGCCAGTGCGTTGCAGATGTCGCAGAAATTGCGTGCCCAAGCCGGCGCCTTCGGCCGCGCCTTCGATCAAGCCGGGAATGTCGGCGATCACAAAACTCTTTTCGTGCGACACGCGCACCACGCCCAGATTGGGATGCAGCGTGGTGAAAGGATAATCGGCGATCTTCGGCCGCGCATTCGACACGGCGGTGATGAAAGTCGATTTGCCGGCGTTTGGCATGCCCAGCAAGCCGACATCAGCCAATACCTTCAACTCGAGTTTCAGCTCGCGGCGTTCGCCTTCCTTGCCATCGGTTTTCTGGCGCGGCGCACGGTTGGTCGACGACTTGAAATGGATATTGCCCCAGCCGCCCTCGCCACCTTTGGCCAGCAGCGCGGTCTGGCCATGCTCGGTCAGGTCGGCGACGATTTCGCCCGATTCGAAATCGGTGATCAGTGTGCCGACCGGCATGCGCAAAGTGACATCGTCCGCGCCCTTGCCGTAGCAATCGGAACCGCGGCCGTTTTCGCCGTTCTTGGCCTTGTGCAGCTTGGAGTAACGGTAATCCACCAGGGTATTGATATTGCGGTCGGCCACCGCCCAGATGCTGCCGCCCTTGCCGCCATCGCCGCCATCCGGACCGCCGAACGGCCGGAATTTTTCGCGGCAAAAGGAAGCAACGCCGTTGCCGCCATTGCCGGCAATGACTTCGATTTTCGCTTCGTCGATGAACTTCATAATTTTGCCGTCTAAATTCCAGACTTGAATAAGATTGGGGACTGATGAAAACCACGTTTTTATGGTTTATAAAGCTGTCCCGCAAGAAGAAAAAAGGCCCTACCCGATGGCAGAGCCTTTCACTGCAAGGCTTGCGCCTCGTGTATGGATTGTCGCGCGGCCTTAGGCCGGCACTACAGTTACCATGTGACGCTTGAGCGCGCCCTTGGTAACAAATTGTACCTTGCCGTCGATCAGCGCGAACAAGGTGTGATCCTTGCCCATGCCGACGTTTTCACCAGCGTGCAGCTTGGTGCCGCGTTGACGAACGATGATGCCACCAGCATTGATGACTTGACCACCGTAGACCTTGACGCCCAGTCGTTTCGACTCGGAATCGCGGCCGTTGCGCGTAGTGCCGCCGCCTTTTTTGTGTGCCATTTCAGACTCCTAGGTATTTCGTGATTAGCTCGCCCGGCTTAGCCGTTGATCGAGACGATTTGCAATTCGGTGTAATTTTGGCGATGGCCTTGACGCTTCTGGTAATGCTTACGACGACGCATCTTGAAAATCTTGACCTTATCGTGGCGACCGTGCGCCAATACCTTAGCCTGGACCGTGGCACCTTGAACCAGCGGCGCACCAAATTTAATGGTGTCACCAGCACCCACTGCGAGTACTTGATCCAAAGTGATGTCGGCGCCAATGTCTGCAGGTATCTGTTCTACTTTGAGTTTTTCGCCAGCAGCAACTTTATATTGTTTGCCGCCGGTTTTTATGACCGCGTACATGGTGAACCTCATCAATTGGTTAAAAAATCTTTTTCTTTCACCCCTGGCAATTCAGGCCAAGAATTAGGAAAACCCCTGATTATACATGCACTTAGATTCGCCGTCAAAAGCAATGAATCGGCAAAAATTCCCGGCTTCTTTTGCCCCTCGAAACCATGACCTATTCCACCTAATCGGATTGCCATCATTTCTCATCGTATAATTCGACAAATATTCATGATTCTGCAGGTTTTCTCTTGTCTCCTACGCCAATAACTCAAGCAAGCATCGTTGAGCCGATTTCTTCCGACATGGAAGCGGTCAACCACCTGATCCGCCAGCAACTGAATTCCGATGTGCCGCTGGTTAGCCAGATCTCCGAATACATCATCAGCGCCGGCGGCAAGCGCATCCGGCCCATGCTGGTATTGCTGGCAGCGAATGCTCACGCCTATCAAGGCACAGCCCATCACACCTTGGCCGGCCTGATCGAATTCATCCATACCGCCACCCTGCTGCATGACGACGTGGTGGATGAGTCTTCGATGCGACGCGGACGTCAGACGGCGAACGCCCTGTTCGGCAATGCCGCATCGGTGCTGGTCGGCGACTTCATCTATACGCGCGCATTCCAGATGATCGTCTCGGTCGGCGATATGCGTATCATGCAAATCCTCGCCGATGCCACCAACGTCATTGCCGAGGGAGAGGTCCTGCAGCTGCTGAATATGCATGACCCGGACGTCAGCGAAGAGCGCTATCTGCAGGTGATTCGCTCCAAGACCGCCAAGCTGTTCGAAGCGGCATGCCAGATCGGCGCGCTTATTGCCGGCGCATCGGATACCGACGTTGAAAAAGCCGCTGAATACGGTCGCTCGCTGGGCACGGCCTTCCAACTGATCGATGACGTGCTGGATTATTCGGGCAACGCCGAAGAAATCGGCAAGAATGTCGGCGACGATCTCCGTGAAGGCAAGCCCACGCTTCCGCTGATTTATCTGCTGCAGAATGGAACGCCCGACCAGCGAGAATTGGTGCGCACCTGCATTGAGCAAGGTGACGAGTCCCGTTTTTCCACCATTCTCGACGCCATTACGACTTCGGGCGCGCTCGACTACACCAAGCGCGCCGCCGAACAAGCTGCTCGCGAAGCCGCCGATGCAATCAAGGGCTGGAATGATAGCCAAGCGAAAGAATCTCTGCTAAACTTATGCGCTTTCGCGGTTGGCCGTAATCATTGAGCAACGGATCCGTCAAGGATAGCTCGGAACGCCACTGCAATCGGGGTGTAGCTTAGCCTGGTAGAGCGCTACGTTCGGGACGTAGAGGCCGGAGGTTCGAATCCTCTCACCCCGACCAGATCTCAGAAAATGCATCTCTTCGGAGGTGCATTTTTTTTTGCCCATGGCGTACGAAACCTCGCCAACCAGAATAATAAGTATTAAAAATTTGCACTCACCCTTCTGCGCATATTGCACTCACCCTTCTGCGCATATAGTGCACTTTATTTATCACAAGCAATAAAAAGTGTATCGATTCGCACACTCTCCAGTTAACAAAAAATCACAATATCTTTACAAATCAGATGCCTATAGGCATTATCTAACGCTACTTGGACGATTCCCTGGCAATTTCTTCACAACAACTTTATGGCGGCAGTTTTCCCTAATACGGTAACCAGCACGGCAATGCCGGCCTTGGCCAGGGTATTGCTTCAAGCAGGACATCTTTCCGCGCAGCAAGTTGAAGTTTTGACCAAGCGGATACAGGCTGAAAAAATCGCTTTTATTGATGCGCTTGTGCAAAGCGGGCATATGAATCCACGGGCGCTGGCGGCGTTCTGCGCAGAGACCTATGCCTGCCCGCTGTTGGATATTTCCAGCTTCAGCATGAATACGCGCCCGGATGGATTAATCGACGCCAAGCTGATGCAAAGCCAGCGGGTCATCGCCCTGGCCAAGCGTGGCAACAAGATTTCAGTCGCGATTTCCGACCCGACCAATACGCAGGCGCTGGATCAGATCAAGTTCCAGACACAAATGTCGGTCGAGCCGGTTGTCGTCGAGCATACGGCCCTGCTGCAGCTGATAGAAAAGGTGGGCCAGAGCGCCGAGCAAAACCTGAATGAACTGATCGGCGACGATCTGGATATCGACTTCAGCGATGTCGATACTGCGGCAGCGCCTGCAGACAATGGCCCGACTGCCGATATCGACGATGCGCCTGTCGTCCGCTTCCTGCAAAAAATCCTGATCGATGCGATCAACATGGGCGCATCGGACTTGCACTTCGAGCCCTTCGAAAAGTTTTACCGCATTCGTTTCCGTATCGACGGCGTCTTGCGTGAAATGGCGCAGCCGCCGCTAGCCATCAAGGAAAAGCTGGCCTCGCGCATCAAGGTGATATCGAAACTCGATATTTCGGAAAAACGCGTGCCGCAGGATGGACGCATGAAGCTGGTGGTATCGAAGACCAAGTCGATCGACTTCCGCGTCAGCACGTTGCCGACCCTGTTTGGCGAAAAGATCGTCATGCGTATTCTGGACGCTACCCAGGCGCAGATGGGCATCGATTCGCTCGGCTACGATCCGGACCAGAGAGAAATTCTGCTCAAGGCAATCGAACGCCCCTATGGCATGGTGCTGGTGACAGGGCCGACCGGCTCGGGCAAGACGGTGTCGCTCTACACCTGCCTGAATATTCTCAACAAGCCGGGCATTAACATCTCGACCGCCGAAGATCCGGCTGAAATTAACTTGCCCGGCGTGAACCAGGTCAACGTCAATGACCGTGCCGGCCTTACCTTTCCGGTCGCGCTGAAAGCTTTCCTTCGCCAGGATCCGGACATCATCATGGTGGGTGAAATCCGCGATCTGGAAACGGCGGATATTGCGATCAAGGCAGCGCAAACCGGCCACATGGTGTTCTCGACCCTGCATACGAACGATGCGCCGGCCACCCTGACCCGCCTGATGAACATGGGCGTCGCGCCTTTCAATATTGCGTCTTCCGTGATCCTGATTACGGCGCAACGCCTGGCGCGGCGCCTGTGCACCTGCAAGCAACCAACGACCATTCCGGAAGAAGCGCTGATCGAAGCCGGCTTCAAGGAAGAGGAACTGGACGGCACATGGCAGCCATATAAGGCGGTCGGATGCGAACGCTGCAGCGGCAGCGGCTATAAGGGCCGTGTCGGCATATACCAGGTCATGCCGATTTCCGAGGAAATCGAACGCATCATTCTCGCGCATGGCACCGCTCTGGAAATAGAAGAACAATCGCGGCACGAAGGCATCCGGACCTTGCGGGAATCCGGCCTGGTAAAAGTCAAGCAGGGTTTGACTAGCCTGGAGGAAGTCCTGGGCTGCACCAACCAATGATACAGAGGGGATAAAGCATGGCTACAGCCGCACGCAAAACTGCAGTCTCGGGTTCGGTGAAGGAAGCCGTCTATGTCTGGCAAGGCAAGGACCGCCAGGGGAAGATCGTCAGCGGCGAGATGCGGGCCAATGGCGAATCGGTGGTCAATGCCACGCTGCGCCGCCAAGGGATCATGGTTACGAAGGTCAAGAAACGTTCCTTCAGTAGCGGCAAGAAAATCACCGACAAGGACATTACGCTGTTTACCCGTCAGCTGGCGACCATGATGAAGGCTGGCGTGCCGCTTCTGCAGTCATTCGAGATCGTGGCAAAGGGCCACGCCAACCCTTCCGTGTCCAAGCTGCTCCTGGATATCCGCGGCGACGTGGAGACCGGCACCAGCTTGAATCAGGCATTCCGCAAATATCCTCTTTATTTTGACGCGCTGTTTTGCAATCTAGTGAGCGCCGGTGAGCAGGCAGGTATCCTGGAAGATTTGCTGGCCCGCCTGGCGACCTACAAGGAAAAAACGCTGGCGATCAAAGCTAAGATCAAGTCGGCACTTTTCTACCCGATTTCCATCCTGGTCGTGGCGTTCGTCGTGACCTCGGTGATCATGATTTGGGTCGTGCCGGCATTTAAGGAAGTTTTTACCAGTTTTGGCGCCGACTTGCCAGCGCCCACCCTGATGGTAATGGCCATATCGGATTTCTTTGTCGCCAACTGGTATCTCATATTTGGCGGATTGTTTGCTGCGCTTTACATTTTCTTCCAATCCTGGAGACGCTCTCCCAAAGTCCAGCACTTCATGGACCGTACCCTGCTTAAAGCACCAATCTTTGGTGACGTCATTCGCAAAGCAACAATTGCGCGCTGGACCAGGACGCTCGCCACGATGTTTTCTGCGGGCGTGCCCCTGGTGGAGTCACTTGACTCTGTCGGCGGCGCCTCCGGCAACGCAGTATATGTCGATGCAACCAAAAAGATCCAGAATGAAGTCAGCACCGGTACCAGTCTCACTGCCGCAATGCAAAATGCAAATGTATTTCCTTCCATGGTCACACAAATGGTGGCAATCGGCGAGGAATCCGGCGCACTAGACTCGATGCTGAGTAAGGTTGCAGATTTCTATGAAGCTGAAGTGGATGAAGCCGTCGCCTCGTTGTCGAGCCTGATGGAACCCTTGATTATGGCAATCCTGGGTGTATTGATTGGTGGCCTGGTGATCGCCATGTACCTTCCGATTTTCAAGCTGGGTGCCGTCGTCTGATGTGGGATTATCTTTTGTTCGCGGCGCCTGGCAGCCTGGCCAGCGCCGTCGTGGCAGGTGTGCTCGGCCTCCTGATCGGCAGCTTTCTGAATGTGGTTATCCATCGGCTGCCAAAAATGATGCAGCGCGAATCGGACAACTATGTGGCGCATGAAAGCGGCAAGCCGCTTCCGCATCAGGACCGCTATGACCTCATCATGCCCCGCTCCGCGTGCCCGCACTGCGGCCATGCAATCAAAGCTTGGGAAAATATCCCGGTTATCAGCTACCTGGTATTGCGCGGCAAATGCATCGAATGCAAAGCGCCGATTTCGCCGCGTTATCCAGCCGTTGAATTACTTACTGGAGGATTGTCCTTCTATCTGATCTGGCATTTCGGTAGCGGCGCAGCGGGCTTGTCCAGCCTGCTGTTTGCCTGGCTGTTGATTGCCATGACATTTATCGATGCGGATACCCAACTGCTGCCTGACGACCTTACTTATCCGCTGCTATGGGCAGGCTTGCTGATTAATTTGCAGGGCACGTTCGTGCCACTTGCCGATGCCGTCATCGGTGCGGCTGCCGGTTATCTTGTACTATGGTCAGTCTATTGGCTCTTCAAATTGGCAACGGGTAAAGAGGGCATGGGGTATGGTGACTTCAAGCTGCTGGCGGCGCTCGGTGCCTGGCTTGGATGGAAGATGCTGCCGGTCATTATCCTGCTGTCTTCCCTGGTAGGCGCCGTAGTCGGCATTGCCTTGATCGTACTGAGCAAGCATGGCCGCGAAAAACCGATTCCGTTTGGCCCTTACCTGGCGGCTGCGGGCTTGATCGCCATGCTCTATGGCAGCGCCATTACTGAAGCGTATCTCGAATACCTCGTCTGATTACCATGGCTACCGCAGCGTTTACAGTCGGCTTAACCGGGGGGATTGGCTCTGGAAAGACCACGGTGGCCAACATGTTTGCCGCACGCGGCGCAGCCGTCATCGATACCGACCAGATTGCGCATCAGTTGACCAAGCCGGGAGGCATTGCCATCCCCGCCATCGCTGCGCAATTCGGGCAAGACTATATTGCATCCACTGGCGCGCTCGACCGTGCTCGCATGCGTGAGACAGTATTCGCCGATCCGGCGGCAAAGCAGCGCCTTGAGGCCATCCTTCACCCATTGATCCGGAGTGAATGCGAGCGCGAAGCATTGGCAGCGCAAGGCCCTTACACCATGCTGGTGGTTCCGCTCCTGGTCGAATCCGGTGATTGGAAAAAGCGCGTTGCGCGGGTGCTGGTCGTGGACTGCCCGGAAGAACAGCAAATCGTCCGTGTCATGGATCGCAACGGGTTGAGCGAAGCGCAAGTGCGCGCCATCATGGCAAACCAGGCGACACGGCAGCAGCGCTTGGCTGCGGCCGACGATGTGATCCTCAATGACGGCGACGCGGCTGCTCTTGAACCGCAGGTTGAACGCTTGCACACCTTGTATTCTGCTCTGGCGCAGGCGATATCTTAAAAAATTGCTGCAGCATTTGTAATTTTGCGCCGCTTCGTTCAGAATCTCAATCTATTGGGCCTGCACAATTTTGAGAGGACGCTACCTTGATCGTTTACGAATACCCTTTCAACGAGCGTATTCGCACCTTGTTGCGGCTGGAAGACCTGTACGAGAAATTTAATTTCTTCTACCACCAGACTCATCCTCTGCAACATCACGCCGCACTCGCCACGATTTTCGAGATGCTCGAGGTGGCTGGCCGCGCCGATCTGAAATCCGATTTGCTGCAGGAGCTCGAAAGGCAGAAGCAGACGCTGCTCAGCTTCAAATCCAATCCCAATGTACAGGCCGACATGCTCGACGCCATCCTGAGCGAAGTCGACCGCACCAGCAGTGCGCTCATGGCATCCCAGGGCAAGACCGGACAGAACGTGCGCGAGAATGAATGGCTGATGAGCATTCGCGGCCGCACGATTATCCCGGGCGGCGCCTGCGAATTCGATCTGCCATCCTACTATGCATGGCAACATCGCCCGGCGGAAGCGCGCAGCGCAGACATCGCCACCTGGTTTGCGCCACTGGCACCGTTATTCGAAGCGATTTCGCTGGTGCTGCGCCTGCTGCGTGAGTCGGGACGCCCGGCAAAAATGATCGCGCAATCCGGCAGCTATCAGCAAATGTTGCAGGGCAAGGTATATCAGATGCTGCGCCTGGCCATCGATGAAAGCATCGGAGCCATTCCGGAGATCTCCGCCAATAAATACATGCTCTGGATTCGCTTCACTTCGCAAGACGGCGACATGAAACCCAAGCCTCTCGAATCCGATGTACCATTCGATCTGACTCTCTGTAATTTCTGATTTTCGGATTGCTTATGGCTACGACAGTGAATTGCCCGACCTGCGGCAAAAAAGTCGAGTGGAGCGAAAAAAACAAGTTCCGTCCATTCTGCTCGGAACGTTGCAAACAAATTGATTTGGGCGCATGGGCGGAAGAGAAGTACTCGATTCCGGCAGTGAATCCGCCCAAGGATTTCGACGACCAGGAATAAGGCGTGGCCGCTTACATGGGAGCCAGTGCAATCCTAGGCAGGACGTGCTGCCAAAAATGGACTGACCAACTCCGCTTTGCATAGGGCTTGCTGCACCAGGCTCATTGAGCAAGCATTACGGAAGAAGCTTAAGTCTCGTAACGCACCTTATCCAGCCACTCAAGCAAAGGAATCGTGGCCGGCAGGATCGGCTCCAGCTGCACGCTCCCCTGCCAGGCAAATGCTTGTCCTTCCAGGCTCTGCGGCTCACCACGCCATTCGCGGCTGATGTAAAAGTGAAGCCTCACATGGGCATGCGGATACACATGCTCGACGCCACACCATGGTTCGGCAGTGAGAATTTCCACGCCAAGCTCTTCCTGAAACTCCCGCTTCAAGGCATCGATAATCGCTTCGCCAGGTTCGACTTTACCGCCCGGGAATTCCCAGTAACCGGCATAGGGTTTGCCGGGCGGCCGCTGGGCGAACAAGATATCGCCGTTAGGTTTCATCAGGATGCCGACCGCCACATCGATCGGCGCTGGAACGGATTGCGTCATTCGGCCACTCGTATTGTTCTCAGGCCTGACTACGGCCGGCGTAATCCCGGGCAAATTGCCAGGCCACGCGACCCGAACGCGAACCGCGTTGTAAGGCCCAGCGCAAGGCATCTGGCCGTGCAGCCTCGATTTGCGCGGCATTGCAGCCGAAATGGCTAAGCCAGTGCGTGACGATATCCAGATAGTCGTCCTGCTTGAAAGAATAGAACGAAACCCACAAGCCGAAGCGCTCGGACAAGGAAATTTTTTCTTCCACCGTTTCGCCGGGATGCAAGTCACCGTCGTCACCATGCGTATAACCGGCATTGTCGGACATCCGTTCCGGAAGCAGATGGCGGCGATTGGATGTCGCGTAGATCTGCACATTGTCCGACTGCGCCGAGATACTGCCGTCCAGCGCCACCTTGAGCGCTTTGTAGCCGCCCTCGCCTTCCTCGAACGAAAGGTCATCACAGAAAATGACAAAGCGCTCCGGCCGGCCGGCGACCAAGTCGACGATGTCCGCCAGGTCTGCCAGATCGGTTTTATCGACCTCGATTAATCGCAGCCCTTGCGCCGAAAACTGGTTCAGGCAAGCCTTGATCAACGATGACTTGCCGGTGCCGCGTGCTCCGGTCAGCAAGACATTGTTGGCTGGCTTGCCCTCGACGAACTGGCGGGTATTTTGTTCGATCTGGCCCTTTTGCGGGCCGATGTGCTGCAGGTCATCCAGACGGATCGCCGAGACATGCAAGACCGGCTGCAGGTAGCCGCGTCCGCCCTTCTTGCGCCAGCGCCATGCCGTGGCCGCCGTCCAGTCAGGCTCGGGATGCGATGGAGGCAGCAAGCCTTCCAGGCGCTCAAGCAGGGATTCTGCGCGTGCGAGGAATTGGTCCAGTTGCGTCATGCTTTCCTGCCTCGCCTTACGAGCGGTAATCCGCGTTGATCGACACGTAATCGTGGGATAGGTCGCAAGTCCAGATGGTGGCGGCAGCGTCGCCACGGGCCAGCTTCACGCGCACCGTGATTTCGCTTTGCTTCATCACGCGCTGGCCGTCTTCTTCGCGGTAGTCGGGATTGCGTCCGCCATTCTTCGCCACCCAGACATCGTCCAGATAGAGATTCAACTTGCTGACGTCGAGGTCATCCACGCCGGCATAACCGATGGCGGCGAGGATACGGCCAAGGTTGGGGTCCGAGGCGAAAAAGGCAGTCTTGACCAGCGGCGAGTGACCGATCGAATAGGCGATCTTGCGGCACTCCTCGACGGAGCTGCCCTCCTCGACCGTGATGGTGATGAACTTGGTGGCGCCTTCGCCATCACGCACGATCATTTGCGACAGTTCTTGCGACAGGCCGGTCACGGCTTCGAGCAGCGCTGCGTATTCCGGCGAATCGATCTCGCTGACTTCCAGCGCCGCCGTGCCCGTAGCGACCAGCATGAACGAGTCGTTGGTGGAAGTGTCACCATCGATGGTGATGCAATTGAAGGATTTGTCGGCCGCTTCCTTCACCATGTGCTCCAGCACCGGCTGCGCCACCTTCGCATCGGTCGCCATAAAGCCGAGCATCGTGGCCATGTTCGGCTTGATCATGCCGGCGCCCTTGCTGATGCCGGTCAGGGTGATCGTCACGCCATTGATGGTCACCGTGCGCGACGCTGCCTTGGGCTGCGTATCGGTGGTCATGATCGACTCGGCGGCGTTGTACCAGTTATCTTCCTTGAGGTTGGCGATTGCCTGCGGCAAGCCAGCCTTGATGCGGTCGACAGGCAGCGGTTCGAGAATCACGCCGGTGGAAAACGGCAGAATTTGCGACGGCTCGCAACCGAGCAGATCGGCCAACGCGGCGCACGTGGCATTGGCATTGATGAGCCCCGCTTCGCCGGTGCCGGCGTTGGCATTGCCGGTATTGATCACCAGCGCGCGGATCGGCGCATCCGAAAAACGCAGCGCTTCCAGGTGGGCTTTGCAAACCTGGACCGGGGCCGCGCAGAAACGGTTAGTGGTAAATACGCCGGCAACGCTTGCGGTAGGCGCCAATCGCATGACCAGCAAATCCTTTCGGTTGGCCTTGCGCACGCCGGCTTCGGCGTGACCGAGTTCGATGCCGGCTACCGGCTTCAGATGGGCGGGAACGGGAAGGGGAAGATTGACGGCCATGGCTTTCTATACTCTCAATAATCAACGTTGGTTGGCGCAGCGGGCTTCGGCATGCGCCAAATGAAATGAACCCGCTACCGCGGGTCCATTTCGACTTGCAAGCTTTTGCTTATGCCAGCTTGCCGTGGCATTGCTTGTACTTCTTGCCGCTGCCGCACGGGCACGGGTCATTGCGGCCGACCTTGGGCAAGGCATTCACCATCGGCTGCCCCCGTGCCGATCCTGCTTCAGCTTCAGGCGCCAGCAAGTCTTCCGGCGCGGCGTTGGGGTTGAAGTCGGCGTGCTGGTAGTGCACGTTGGCGAGCTGCGGCTGCGCCAGTTCCTGCTCGACGGCGTCGATTTCCTCGCGCGACTGGATGCGCACGGTTGTCACGACCCGCACCACTTCATTACGCACCAGGTCCAGCATCTGGGCGAACAATTCGAATGCCTCGCGCTTGTATTCCTGCTTCGGATTCTTTTGCGCATAGCCGCGCAAATGGATACCCTGGCGCAGATGGTCGAGCGCCGCCAAATGGTCGCGCCAGTGACGGTCTATGCTCTCCAGCATGACGCTGCGCTCGAATCCGGCAAAGGCTTCCTTGCCGACCACTGCCACCTTGGCAGCGTAGTTATCTTCGGCAGCCTTCAGCACGCGCTCAAGCAAATCTTCGTCGGAGAGATTCGGCTCGGCTTCGAGCATGGTGGTCAGCGGAACCTCAAGCTGCCACTCGGACGCCAGCGTCGTTTCGAGGCCCTTGATATCCCACTGCTCTTCCATCGAGCCTTCCGGCACGAAGGTGCGGAATACATCGGTGAACACGCCTTGTCGCAGCGAAGCGATCATGTCCGAGACATCGGTCGCTTCGAGCAGCTCGTTACGCTGCTGGTAAATCACCTTGCGCTGATCATTGGCGACGTCGTCATACTCAAGCAACTGCTTGCGGATATCGAAGTTGCGTGCCTCGACCTTGCGCTGCGCCGACTCGATCGAACGCGAGACGATGCCAGCTTCGATCGGCTCGCCTTCCGGCATTTTCAGGCGATCCATGATCGCGCGCACGCGGTCGCCGGCGAAGATGCGCAGCAAGGGATCATCCAGCGACAGGTAGAAGCGCGAAGAACCCGGATCACCCTGGCGGCCGGCACGGCCACGTAACTGGTTGTCGACCCGGCGCGACTCATGGCGCTCGGTGCCGATGATATGCAAGCCGCCGGCGGCAACCACTTGCTCATGCAGGGATTGCCATTCGTCACGCAGCTTTTGCGCGCGTTGCTGTTTCTCTTGCTCGCTCAGTGCTTCATCGGCTTCGATGAACTGGATCTGCTTTTCGACATTGCCGCCCAAAACGATGTCGGTGCCACGTCCAGCCATGTTGGTGGCGATGGTGATCATCTTCGGACGTCCCGCCTGAGCGATGATTTCCGCTTCACGCGCATGCTGCTTGGCGTTCAAGACATTATGCTGCAGCTTGTGCTTGTCAAGAATGGACGACAGCAGCTCGGAATTCTCGATCGAGGTGGTGCCGACCAACACCGGCTGGCCGCGCTCCTGGCATGCCAGGATATCGTTGACCATTGCCTGGTATTTTTCCTGTGCCGTCTTGTAGACCTGGTCGTGCAAGTCCTTGCGCTGGCTCGGACGGTTCGGCGGAATCACCACGGTTTCCAGGTTATAGATCTGCTGGAATTCGTAGGCTTCGGTATCGGCGGTACCTGTCATGCCGGACAGCTTGCCGTACATGCGGAAGTAATTCTGGAAAGTGATCGACGCCAGGGTCTGGTTTTCCGCCTTGATCTGGACGCCTTCTTTTGCCTCGACAGCCTGATGCAAGCCATCGGACCAGCGGCGGCCGGACATCAGGCGGCCGGTGAATTCGTCGACGATGATGATTTCGCCGTTCTGCACCACGTAATGCTGGTCGCGGTGGTAGAGCGCGTGCGCGCGCAGCGCCGCGTACAGATGGTGGATCAGGCTGATGTTGGCCGGGTCGTAGAGCGAGGCGCCTTCCGGCAGCAAGCCCATGCGTGTGAGGATCTGCTCGGCTTTCTCGTGACCGGCCTCGGTCAGCAGCACCTGGTGCGCCTTTTCATCCTTGGTATAGTCGCCCGGGACTTCCACCTTGCCCTTGCCGTCCGGGGTTTCTTCACCGACCTGCAGCGTCAGCAGTGGCGGCACGGCATTGATCTTTTGGTACAGGTCGGTGTGGTTTTCCGCCTGGCCGGAGATGATCAGCGGCGTACGGGCTTCATCGATCAGGATCGAGTCCACTTCATCGACGATGGCGAAATTCAGCGCGCGCTGCACCCGCTCGCGACTGTCATACACCATGTTGTCGCGCAGGTAGTCGAAGCCGAATTCATTGTTGGTGCCGTAGGTGATGTCGGATGAATAAGCAGCCTGCTTGGTGTCATGCGGCATTTGCGACAGGTTGATGCCGGTCGTCATGCCGAGCCAGCCGTACAGGCGTCCCATCCATTCGGCGTCGCGCTGGGCCAGGTAATCGTTGACGGTGACGATATGCACGCCCTTGCCGGACAGGGCATTCAGGTATGCCGGCAGGGTCGCCATCAGGGTTTTGCCCTCGCCGGTCGCCATTTCGGCGATCTTCCCATAGTGGAGGGTCATGCCGCCGATGAGCTGCACATCGAAATGGCGCATCTTCAGCACGCGCTTGCTGGCTTCGCGGCAGACCGCGAAGGCTTCAGGCAGAATCTGGTCGAGCGTTTCACCCTTTTCCAGGCGGGCCTTGAATTCAGGCGTCTTGGCCTGGAGCTCCGCATCCGACAGTTTTTCCATTGCCGGTTCGAGGGCATTGATTGCGCGAACGGTTTGCTGGTACTGCTTGATCAGCCGCTGATTGCGGCTGCCGAAAATCTTGGTCAGGAATGACATGCTCGATTTGTTATAAAAAACGCCGTAATAAACTCCCGTACACCCTTTCGGGCCCGGGGCGGATTGAGCCAAATTGAAGATTTTATCATGCAGGCTGCCAGGAGCGGCCATCCTTGCGTTACTACAGGGAAGATGGTGGCCAACGCGGCGGAATTCATGCCATTTCCGCCACACTGTCCGACTGATAGCCGGTAATTTGACAGTGCAGGCCGGCCTATTTTGAGACCAGCTTGGCGTTTTTTTCCTGTGCCGCGCCAGCCAGGAGAAATTTATGCGGGTCTTGCTGCGCGCCTTTGACAAGCACCTCGAAATGCAGATGCGCGCCGGTCGAACGGCCAGTCGAGCCGACATCGGCGACATGCTGGCCGCGTTTGACGATATCGCCCACCTGCGCATGCAGCCTTGAGGCGTGAGCATAACGGGTCGTCAGCTGGTTGCCGTGGTCGATTTCCACCATGTTGCCGTACTGGTGATGATATTCCGCCGCAATCACCACGCCGCCAGCAGCTGCAACGATCGGCGTACCTGCGGGGGCGGCAAAATCGATCCCCTCGTGGAAGGTGCTGCGGCCGGTGAACGGATCGAGACGCCAGCCGAAAGTGGAAGCGTTATAGCTGGCATTCACTGGTTTGACGGTAGGAAGCATCTTGAACTTGATCTTTTCCGCCATGAGAGCGGATTCGACCACGTTCAGGTAGTCGGCGCGATGCTCCAGATCTTTCGAGAGAGCATCCAGGGTTTGCTGAAATTCCTGCATGCTCAATTCATGCGATGCGCCAGACCCGTTGGCCGCGCCCGGGTCGATGCCGCCGCGCGGCGGCTTTTCCTTGAAATTGAATTCTTCCGGCTTGACGCCGGCCAGGCCCTGCACCCGCTCGCCCAAGGCATCCAGGCGCATCAGCTGTGCCTGCATTTCTCCCAGCTTGACGGCCATGGCGTTGAGGTTTTCGCGGACATACCGCTCTTTGCGAGCGGCGTCATCCTGGCCCGAAGCGGCAAGCGACTGCGGCAGCAAGGGAAAGCTGCCCGCATGCGAAAGCATCAGGTAGTAGAGCAGAAATGCCAGTGTGATAATGGCGCCGAAAAAAAGTGCAACGCCGAAAATTAGATGGCGGGTAGTCAGGGTCACCGTCTTCGCATTGAAGCGCGGGTGTAAGACTATAACTTGCATCTGACCTCCATGACTCCCTCTCCCTGGTGAGGTGTGATAAGGTTGGGAAATGGCTTCCTCTTCTTCATTTCCTTATCCACCCAAGCGCCCGGGCAGCGGGTCATTTAACCGGACTGCGCGAGGTATTACCGACATTTTGCAGGGCCACGACAAACTCGGCATGCTGTTGCCGGCTGTCGCGCGCATGAACGCGCTGACACACGCTTGTTCTGCTGCTTTGCCAGGCTTGCTTGATACTTGTTCCGTGATGAATTTCGAAGCCGGGCAGCTGGTATTGAGCGCACCGAATGCAGCGCTGGCCAGCAAATTGAAACAACAATTACCGAAATTGCAAAAAGCCTTGCAAACTCAAGGATGGCAGGTTAACGCAATCCGAATTAAAGTGCAAGTAAGCAAATTCCAAGACAAATCAAGCACTTCCAAGCAAATCTCATTGTCAAATCGAGCTTTGGCAGCATTTGCCGCACTGGAAGAAAACCTGGATTCCTCGGGCCGCAATTCCGGTTTAAAAGCCGCCTTGCAGACAATGCTCAATCGCCATCGCAACGGCGGCTGAAACGGAAACGCCCGCTCCACAGCATTTCAGCCCAAATAATTTATAGGCTAGCTGCGCATCCTTTCGAGGCGCAGCACACTTACAACGAATTCAAAACAATCAAGACCTGGAAAGGCGCTTATGCAAGCGCCCATTCTTCGTCTGCATTCAGGCTGTAACTGCGCGGCGCCTTTTCAGCCGAATCGAAGGTGACGATCTCGTAGGCGTCGGGCTGCGCCAACAAGGCTCGCAGCAACTGGTTGTTCATGCCATGGCCTGATTTGTGCGCAACATACGAAGCGAGCAAGGGATGCCCCACCAGATACAGGTCGCCGATGGCATCCAGAATCTTGTGACGCACGAATTCGTTCTCATAGCGCAGGCCGTCAGGATTGAGGATGCGGTACTCGTCCATGACGATCGCATTTTCCAGCGACCCGCCACGCGCCAAGCCCATGCCGCGCAAGGTTTCCACGTCTTGCATGAAGCCGAAAGTGCGCGCACGCGCAATTTCCTTGATATAGGATTCGGCCTCGAAATCGACTTCGGCAATCTGCCCGGTACGGTCCACGGCTGGATGATTGAATTCAATGAAGAATTTCAACTTGAAGCCATTGTATGGCTCCAGGCGTGCCCATTTGAGCTTGTCGCCTTCGCCTTCGCGCACTTCGACCGGTTTCTTTACGCGAATGAATCGCTTGGGCGCATCCTGTTCCTGCAAGCCAGCTTGCTGCAACAGAAACACAAAGGAGGATGCCGAGCCATCCATGATCGGAATTTCTTCCGCTGTCAGGTCGATATACAGGTTATCGATGCCGAGGCCGGCGCATGCCGACATGAGATGCTCGACGGTCGATACTTTCACGCCATTCTTATCCAGCGTCGACGCCATGCGGGTATCGCCGACGCCAACGGCGCTGGCTGGCAACTCAACCGGCGGCACCAGATCGACGCGGCGAAACACGATGCCGGTATCTGCCGGCGCCGGGCGCAGCGTGAGATCGACGCGGGTCCCGGAATGCAGGCCGATACCGATCGTCTTGACCAGTTGTTTGATGGTGCGTTGTTTCAGCATGCTTTGATTATAGCGGCTTAGCCAGAAGCGAGTTGTAACGAAAAGAAACTACGTCTCTGGCAAGCCACATGGACAACGATGCGTCCTGATCAACCCAGTTGCGCTAGCAGGGTTTCGGCGTTGGAAGCTTCAAACTTTCCTGGCTGTTCGACATTCAACTGGCGCACCACGCCATCTTCCACGAGCATCGAATAACGTTGCGAACGGATGCCGAGGCCAGCCTTGCTGAAATCCGCATCCAGGCCCAGCGCCTTGGTGAATTCGGCACTACCGTCGGCCATCATGCGCACGGCGCCGGCGGCATTCAACTGGCGGCCCCATGCGCCCATCACGAAGGCATCGTTGACGGCAATGCACCAGATTTCGTCGACGCCGCGGGCTTTGAAAGCGTTAGCATGCTGAATGAAACCGGGAGCATGCTTTTCCGAGCAAGTGGGCGTGAAAGCGCCGGGCACGGCAAAGATCACGATTTTCTTGCCTTTGACGAGGTCGCCGACGTTGAACTTGTTGGGGCCCAGGGTGCAACCTTCAGTCTCGACTTCGATAAATTCGCGCAGTTCGCCCTCAGGCAAGCGGTCACCGATCTTGATGGTCATGCGGATTCTCCTTTATGAAATAAAAAAGCCGCGCCACCGGCCCGGTATCCCGGACGGGGCGCGGCGCATGAACCGCAGTATGCCTTGTTCCGCAGTTTCCTGCAGAGCAAAGCATGCCTGCATCAGTCAGCTTGCTTGCGCAGGAAGGCAGGAATGTCGTAGGTTTCCATGCCATTCTTTTCCAGAGCACGCACGGTTTCCGAAGCCGACTCGCGACGCCACACGGCCGGCGCCTTCAAGCCTTCGAATGCCGGCGTGGCTGCGCCTTGCATCATGCCGCCGTTGGCTTGCGCGCCGCCCATGGCTGCGATCGGCGCATTGTCGGTGCCGGTGCGCAGCATCGGAGTTTGCACCAGTTGCACGTTCTTGCGCGCACGGCCCAGGCCGGTTGCGACCACGGTCACGCGGATGTCGTCACCCATGGCGTCGTCGTAGGCGATACCCTGAGCGATGGACGCGTCCGGAGCAGCGAAGGCACGCACGGTAGCCATGACTTCCTTGATTTCCTTACCCTTCAGGTTACGGCTGGCGGTCACATTGACCAGCACGCCGCGCGCGCCGGACAGGTCGATGCCGTCCAGCAGCGGCGAGGCCACGGCTTGCTCGGCAGCGATGCGGGCGCGATCGATGCCGGACGCAGTCGCGGTACCCATCATCGCCTTGCCCTGCTCGCCCATGATGGTCTTGACGTCGTTGAAGTCGACGTTGATATGACCCGGCACGTTGATGATCTCGGCGATACCGGCAACGGCGTTGTTCAGCACATCGTCGGCATGCTGCAGCCATTCGATCATGCTGTCGTCTTCGTAGATCTCTTCCAGCTTTTCGTTGAGGATGACGATCAGGGAATCGACGTGCTGGCTCAGGGCTTCGAGGCCTTCGTCAGCGATTTCCATGCACTTCTTGCCTTCATAGGAGAATGGCTTGGATACCACGGCCACGGTCAGGGCGCCGAGTTCTTTGGCGACTTGCGCGACGATCGGCGCAGCGCCGGTACCGGTGCCGCCGCCCATGCCAGCGGCGATGAAGACCATGTGCGCGCCGCGCAGGGCATCTTCGATGCGGTTGCGCGAATCTTCCGCCAGCTGACGGCCGACTTCCGGCTTCATGCCGGCGCCCAGGCCGGTTTCGCCGATCTGGATGACATTGTGTGCCTTGGATTGCGTCAGCGCCTGCGCGTCGGTATTGGCGGCGATGAATTCCACGCCGCTGACACCCTTGTTGATCATGTGCTGAACGGCATTGCCACCGGCGCCGCCGACACCCACGACCTTGATCACTGTTCCCAGAGATGCGTTATCCAGCATATCGATTTCCATGATGACTCCCTATTATTAATATGCAGTTTCCAGTCGTTAGGCACCACGTGAGTGGCGACTAGCAACTGCTAACTGCGAGTGGTTAAATAAAAAACTTCAAAACAGAACTGCTATCTTTTTCTGATTAGTTGTTCACAGCATGCTTAATCAGAAGTTACCCAAAAACCATTCCTTCATGCGCTGCCAGACTGCCTTTACCGAACCATCCTGACGCGTGACGATGTGGCCACGCAGGTATTGCTTCTTCGCTTCCAGCAAGAGGCCCAGCACGGTGGCATAGCGCGGGCTGCGCACCACGTCCGCCAGCTGGCCGCTGTATTCCGGCGTGCCGAGGCGCGTCGGCTTCAGGAAAATATCTTCGGCCATCTCGACCATGCCCGGCATCATGGCCGAACCGCCGGTCAGGACGATGCCGGATGACAGGACTTCCTCGTAGCCCGATTCGCGCACCACCTGGTGGACCAATGCAAACAATTCCTCGACCCGCGGCTCGATCACCGCCGCCAGCGCCTGGCGCGACAAGGTGCGCGAACCGCGGTCGCCGAGGCCCGGCACTTCCAGCGTATCGTTCGGGTCGGCCAGCACTTGCTTGGCGACGCCATAGCGCAGCTTGATTTCCTCGGCTTCCGCGGTCGGCGTGCGCAACGCCATGGCGATATCGTTGGTGATCTGGTCGCCGGCAATCGGAATCACGGCCGTGTGGCGGATCGCTCCTTCGGTGAATACCGCAACATCGGTGGTGCCGCCGCCGATATCGACCAGCACCACGCCGAGTTCCTTTTCATCCGACGTCAGCACCGCCTCGGCCGAAGCCATCGGTTGCAGGATCAGGTCAGAGACTTCCAGGCCGCAGCGGCGCACGCACTTGACGATGTTCTGCACTGCCGACACCGCGCCAGTGACGATATGCACCTTGACTTCCAGGCGGATGCCGCTCATGCCGATCGGCTCGCGCACGTCTTCCTGGCTGTCGACGATGAATTCCTGCGGCACGGTGTGCAACAGTTGCTGATCGGTGGGGATATTGACCGCCTTGGCCGTCTCGATCACGCGGGCGACGTCGGTGGCGGTGACTTCCTTGTCCTTGATCGCCACCATGCCGCTGGAATTGAAACTGCGGATATGGCTGCCGGCGATGCCGGTAAAGACATTGCGGATCTTGCAGTCGGCCATCAGCTCGGCTTCTTCGAGGGCGCGCTGGATCGATTCGACGGTGGCTTCGATATTCACCACGACGCCTTTTTTCAAGCCCTTCGATTCATGCTGGCCAAGGCCAATCACTTCATGTCGGCCATTGGGCATCACTTCGGCCACGACTGCCACCACCTTGGATGTGCCGATGTCGAGACCGACGATCAGATTTTTTGCGTCTTTTGTCATGTTATTTCGTTTTCCCCGTTCCCAATGCCAGACCACCTGCCTTCAATGCCATGCCGTTCGGATAGCGCATGTCGACGTTTTCGATCCGGTCCTGCAGCCTTGCCACCAGTTGCGGATATACCGCCACCAGGCGCTCGACTCTTTCCTTCAGCGTGGTGCTGCTCTGCTCGCGGCCCAGCTCCACGGTCATGCCATTGTTCAGTTTTATCGTCCAGGCATAACGATTGGACAGTTGCACGACCTCCGGCACCAGGCTAACAGTGGCAAACCAGTCCTGCAGCTCGCGGTAGCGCGCCAGCACTTCCTTTTCCGTGCCATTCGGCCCGGCGAATTCGGGCAGATCGCCGTCTTCCTCCGCTTCCGCCAGATTGGCGACGAAGACTTCGCCCTGCACCGACAACAGGCGTCCATCCTGCCCCCATGTCGCCAGCGGCACGTGCTCTTCCAGCGTCACCACCAGGCCGTTGGGCCACTCGCGCCGCACCGCCGCCTTGCGCACCCAGGGCACCGCTTCGAATGCGGCCCGCACTGCCGTCAGATCGGCAGTGAAAAAATTGCCCTTGATGCGGGGCACTGCCGTGCTGCGGATGGTCGATGTGCTCACCTTGCGCAATTCCTTGCCATCCGCACTTTCGATGCGAATTTCCGTCAGCGTGAACATCGGCCGCTGCGCCACCCACCACAGGCCGCCGCCAAGCAATGCGAGCACGAACAGGCCGAACAAGGTGCCAGCTGCCGCATTCAACATTTTGACGTCGTGCCACATGATGGTTTCGCTCTGCCCTTATTCCGCTTTCCAGTCTTGCGAGGCGTGCAGCTCCAGCGCCGCCGAACGCAAAATCTCCGCGCACAAATCTTCGTAGCTGATGCCGGATGCCTTGGCCGACATCGGCACCAGCGAGTGGCCGGTCATGCCGGGAGACGAATTGAGCTCCAGCAGGAATGGCTCGTTATCGGTCGCGCGCAGCATGAAATCGACACGTCCCCATCCGGCACAACCGACGGCGTTGAATGCACGCACGGCGATGGCCTGGATCTTCTGTGTCAATTCCGCATCCAGCGGCGCCGGGCAGAGATACTGCGTATCGTCGCTGAAGTACTTGTTCTGGTAATCGTAGTTGCCTTGCGGCGCGCGGATTTCCACGATGGGCAGCGCGCGGGCATTGCGGCCTCGGCCTAGCACCGGCACGGTCAGCTCACGGCCGGTGATGAATTCCTCGGCCAGCACTACCTCGTCATACTTGGCACAATAGGCAAATGCCGGCGTCACTTCTACCCCACTGTTAACTTTTTTGATGCCGATGGTCGAGCCCTCATGCGGGGCCTTGAGCATCAGCGGCAAGCCAAGCTCATCGGCAGCCAGCTGCAAATCAGCAGCCGACGTCGACTGCGAGTCGAACACCCTGAATCCGGGCGTCGGCAGGCCGTTCGAGAGCCAGATGCGCTTGGTCATGACCTTGTCCATGGCGATGGCCGATGCCATCACGCCGGAGCCGGTGTATGGGATTCCCAGTTGTTCCAGCGCACCCTGCAGCGTGCCATCCTCGCCGTAGCGGCCATGCAGCGCGATAAATACGCGATCGAATTTTTCCGCTGCCAGCTCGGCAATGCTGCGCAGGCCCGTATCGAAGCCATGCGCATCGATGCCCTTGCTCTGCAAGGCTTGCAGCACGCCGGCGCCCGACATCAGCGAGACTTCGCGCTCGGCTGAACGACCGCCGTACAGCACGCCGACTTTTCCGAATTCCTTTGACATGTTCTTGTCATCCATATTCATTTGCGTTTCACTTGCTCATGCGCTTTGCGCGAGCTTCCCCGGCACGGCGCTGATCGAGCCTGCGCCCATGGTGATGACCACGTCGCCGTCGCGCACGACATCCAGAATGGTGTCTGGCATCTCGACGATGTTTTCAACAAAGACAGGCGCCACTTTTCCGACGACACGCAAGGCATGTGACAACGCGCGTCCGTTGGCGGCGACAATCGGCTGTTCGCCTGCCGCATACACTTCACTCAACACCAGCGCATCCACGCTCGACATGACCTTGACGAAGTCTTCGAACAGGTCGCGCGTGCGCGTATAGCGGTGCGGCTGGAAAGCCAGCACCAGGCGGCGGCCGGGATAAGCGCCGCGCGCTGCCGACAGGGTTGCCGCCATTTCCACGGGATGGTGGCCATAATCATCCACCAGCGCGAAGGTGCCGCCCTCCTTGCCATCGCGCGCGGGAATCGCGATTTCGCCATAGCGGGTGAAACGGCGGCCAACGCCGCGGAATTCCGCCAGCGCTTTCTGCGTCGCGGCGTCATCCACTTCCAGCTCGCGTGCGATTGCAATCGCCGCGCAGGCGTTTTGCACGTTATGCATGCCGGGTTGATTCAGACGCACCGGCAGCGGATCGTAGCCGTCCTGCAGCACGGTGAATTCCATGTGACCGTCGGCTGCGCGCGCATCGACCGCGCGCACCTGCGCATCTTCATGAAAGCCATAGGTCATGACCGGCTTGGAAATCTGCGGCATGATCTCGCGCACATGCGGATCGTCCAGACACAGCATGGCCACGCCATAGAACGGAAGGCGCTGCGTGAACTCCACGAAGGCTTGCTTGAGCTTGCCGAAGTCCTGGCCATAGGTTTCCATATGGTCGGCATCGATATTCGTGATCACCTCGATGCATGGCGACAGGTTCAGGAACGAGGCATCCGACTCGTCGGCCTCTGCCACGAGGAAGTCGCCTGAACCCAGCTTGGCATTGGCGCCTGCGGAAGTCAGGCGGCCGCCGATCACGAAAGTCGGGTCCAGCCCGCCTTCGGCCAGCACGCTGGCCACCAGGCTGGTCGTCGTCGTCTTGCCGTGGGTGCCAGCGATCGCAATGCCCTGCTTCAGGCGCATCAGTTCAGCTAGCATGACGGCGCGCGGCACGATCGGGATACGCTTTTCGCGTCCTGCGATCACTTCCGGATTGTCCGCTTTCACCGCCGTGGATGTGACGATGGCATCCGCGTCGCCGATGTTTTCCGGCGCATGTCCCAGCACCACGCGTGCGCCAAGGCTGGTCAGGCGCTGCGTCGCGGCGTTGCTGCCCAGATCCGAGCCAGACACGGTATAGCCGAGGTTGAGCAACACCTCGGCGATGCCGCTCATGCCGCTGCCGCCGATGCCGACGAAATGGATGCTTTTGACTTTATGTTTCATTCAATCTCGCTTTGATGCGACTTGTTCCAATACCTGCGCAATCGCCTGGTTGGCGTCGCGCCGGCCGTTTTCATAGGCTGCCTTGGCCATGTCAAGGCAATCTTCCCGTGTCAGTTTCTTCAGCAGCTGCGCCAGGCTTTGCGGATTCAATTCCGTTTGCGCCAGGTGAATGGCGGCTTGTTGCTGCGCCATCCAGACGGCGTTGTCGCGCTGGTGCGTCGTCGTCGACGCCAGCAGCGGCACCAGCACGCTGGCCACGCCGGCTGCAGTCAGCTCCGACACCGTAATGGCGCCGGCTCGGCAAATTACCAGGTCGGCCTCGGCATAGCGGCGCGCCATGTCATCGATAAAGGGCAGGACTTCCGCCTGCACGCCTGCCGCCTCATACGACGCACGCAAAGCCTCGATATGCTGCTTGCCGGACTGATGCACCACCACCGGGCGCGACTCGGCGGGAATCATTGCCAATGCCTGCGGCACGCACTCGTTCAACACCTTTGCGCCCAGGCTGCCGCCGACTACCAGAATACGCAGCGGGCCCGTACGCCCGGCATAACGCTCTGCCGGAGACGGCAAATTCAAAATTTCTGCACGCACCGGATTGCCGGTGACTTCCGCCTTGCCGGCGGCTTTGCCGAAGTCAGCCGGAAAGCCGAACAACACCCGATTCGCCGAGCTGGCCAATGTCTTGTTCGATAGCAGCAGCGCGGCATCAGCATTCACCAAAACCAGCGGCACGCCACGCAGCTTCGCCATCAGGCCGCCCGGCACCGTCACGTAACCGCCCATGCCCAACACCACGTCCGGCTGCCTGCGCCCGATGATGCGGAAGCATGAAACAAAACTTGCCGCCATCTTTGCCATGCCGGACACGGTATGGCGCAATCCCTTGCCGCGCAGGCCGGCGAAGTGAATGGCATCCATCTCGATGCCATGCCTGGGCACCAGGTCGCGCTCCATGCCGTGCGCCGTGCCGAGCCAGGACACTTCCCAGCCGCGCTCGCGCATGGATTGGGCGATCGCCAGGCCCGGGAAGATGTGCCCGCCGGTGCCGGCTGCCATGATGAGCAGGCGTTTCATACGCGGCCTCCGCGCATGAGAACCCGGTTTTCAAAATCTATTCGCAGCAAAATCGCTAAACCCACACAATTAATCAGCACTCCCGATCCGCCATAACTCATCAGCGGCAAGGTCAATCCCTTGGTCGGCAACAGTCCGAGGTTCACGCCCATGTTGATGAACGCCTGCACGCCGATCCAGATGCCGATGCCCTTGGCAGTCAAGCCGGCGAAAGTCTGGTCGACGGCGATCGCCTGGCGGCCGATTTCGAAAGCCCGCTTGACGATCCAGTAAAACATCGCCACCACCACCATGACACCAACGAATCCGAGCTCTTCTCCGATGACAGCCAACAGAAAATCTGTGTGCGCTTCGGGCAAATAGTGGAGTTTTTCGACACTGCCGCCGAGGCCGACGCCGAACCATTCGCCGCGGCCAAAGGCAATCAGCGAGTGCGACAACTGGTAAGCCTTGCCCAGGGCGTTTTCCTCTTCCCACGGGTTGAGGTAGGCAAAAATCCGTTCGCGCCGCCAGGGCGACAGCAGGATCACCATGGTGAACATCCCTACCAGCGTAGCGGCGATACCACCGAACCAGACGCCGTTGATCCCGCCCAGGAACAGGATGCCCATGGCGATACAGACGATCACGCCGAATGCGCCGAGGTCCGGCTCCAGCAGGAGCAGCAAGCCGACGAAGCCGACCGCCGCCATCATCGGCAGAAAGCCTTTGGTCAGCTTATGCATGTATTCCTGCTTGCGCACCGTGTAGTCCGCGGCATACAGCACGATGACCAGCTTCATCATTTCGGAAGGCTGGACATTAAAGACCTTCAGCGACAGCCAGCGTTTGGCGCCATTAACGCCCTTTCCCAAGCCCGGGATCAGGACCATGACCAGCAGGACCAGTACGCCGACAAACAGGTAGGGCGCGAGCTTCTGCCAGGTTTCGATGCGAACCCGGAAAGCAAACAAGCCGGCGACCAGGGCGACGCAGATAAAAGCTGCCTGCCGCACGAGGAAGTGGTAGTTCTTGTAATTGGCGTACTTGTTCGAATCCGGCAAGGAGATCGATGCCGAATACACCATCACCATCCCCAGCAGCATCAGCAGCAATACCACCCAAACCAGCGGCTGGTCATATTCCATCATGCGCGAGCGCTGCACCATGCCGGGAACCGGCTTGGCGGCGGCGCTGGCAAAGGATGGCAGGGCGAATTTCATACCAGCACCTCGCCGCGCGCAGCCGCGATGTCGCGCACCGTGTCGATGAATACTTCCGCCCGATGAGCATAGTTCTTGAACATATCCAGGCTGGCGCATGCCGGCGACAACAGCACCGCGTCGCCCGGTTGCGCCAGTTCGGCCGCACGCATGGTCGCTTCCCGCAGGCTGGCGAAATCCGCCATTTCCACGTTTGTCTCGCTCAATGCAGCGCGAATGGCGCCGGCATCCTTGCCGATCAACATGACGGCACGCACATAGCGAGCCACAGGCTCGGCAAGCGGCGCAAAATCCTGACCCTTGCCGTCACCGCCGGCAATCAGCACCAGCTTTTTGCCGCTGTCGACCATGCCGGAACCAAGGCCGACCAGCGCAGCGACGGTGGCGCCGACATTGGTGCCCTTGCTGTCGTCGTAATAATCCACTTCACCGATGCAAGCCACCGGCTCGACGCGATGCGGTTCTCCTGCGTATTCGCGCAAGCCATGCAAGAGCGCCGCCAAAGGCAAGTCAATCGCCCGACACAGGGCCAATGCTGCCAGCGCATTCAGGGCATTGTGACGACCGCGAATTTTCAGCGCATCGGTGGGCATCAGGCGCTTCACTGCCAGCTGCTGCTCTTCCTCGCTGCCCTTCCTGCGGCGTTTCTTTTCGCTTTCCTCGGCGGCTTCAGCCATGGCCAGCCACTGCATGCCATTTTCCTCGATGAGGCCAAAGCTGTTGGCCTCATCCGGCGCGCCTGCACCAAAGCTATGCACGACGCTTTGCGGCGATGCCATGCGCATTACCCAGGCATCGTCGCGATTGAGCACGCGCACCGTCGTCGCGCCGAAAATCCTCGCCTTGTCGGCGGCATAGGATTGCATGTCGCCGTGCCAGTCGAGATGGTCTTGCGTGACATTGAGGACGGTCGCGGCATCCGCCTGCAGGCTGTAGGTGCTGTGGAGCTGAAAGCTCGACAATTCCAGCACCCAGGCTTGCGGCAGGCTGTCGTTATCCATGGCATCGCGCAACACATCGAGCGCAGCCGGGCTGATGTTGCCGGCGACTTGCACGCTCAGGCCGGCACGACGGCACAGTAAGCCGGTCAGGCTGGTGACAGTTGTCTTGCCATTGGTGCCGGTGATGGCGATGACCTTCGGCGCATAAGCACGCTGTTCTTTCAGTGCCGCCAGCGCCTGGGCAAACAATTCAATCTCGCCCCACAGCGGTATGCCGCGCTCGGCAGCAACCGGCACAATCTCCGCCAGTTCCCGGTTTGGTGCAAGGCCCGGGCTCAGCGCCACGAAATCGACTTCATCCAGCAGAGCGGCCACGAATGGACCGGCCACGAATTCAGCCGACGGGATTTGTTCCTGCAATGCCGGCAAGCGTTCCGGCGTGGGACGCGTATCGGCAACGCGCACGGCGGCGCCGCAGCGCGCCAGCCACAGCGCCATCGCCAGGCCCGATTCACCGAGCCCAAGTACCAGAACTTTTTTGCCTTGATAATCCACTTGCCTGTCCTTAGCTTTTTTATCGCAACTTCAAGGTAGACAGCCCAAACAACACCAGCATCATGGTAATGATCCAGAAGCGCACGACCACTTGCGTCTCTTTCCAGCCCTTTTGCTCATAGTGATGATGCAGCGGCGCCATCAGCAGGATGCGGCGGCCCACGCCATAACGCTTCTTGGTGAACTTGAAATAGGCAACCTGCACCATCACCGAAATCGTTTCGACCACGAAGATGCCACCCATGATGAAGAGGACGATTTCCTGGCGCACGATCACGGCGATGGTGCCCAGCGCGCCGCCCAATGCCAGGGCACCGACGTCACCCATGAAGACTTGCGCCGGATGCGCGTTGAACCAGAGGAAAGCCAGGCCGGCACCAGCCATCGCCCCGCAGAAAATCAGCAGCTCGCCTGCACCCGGAATATGCGGAATCAAAAGGTACTTGGCATAGGTAACACTGCCGGTAAGATAAGCAAACAAACCGAGCGCACTACCCACCATCACGGTCGGCATGATGGCCAGGCCATCCAGGCCATCGGTCAGGTTAACCGCATTGCTGGTGCCGACGATGACGAAATAGGTCAACGCAATGAAGCCCCAGACGCCCAGCGGATAACTGATGGTTTTAAAGAATGGCACGATCAGGTCGGCTTTGGGCGGCAGGTCCATGCTGAGGCCCGACTTCACCCAGGCGATGAACAGCTCCCACACGCCGCTGTTGCCCGGTGCCGACACGGAAAATGCCAGGTAAATGGCGGTCGCAATGCCGATCAGCGATTGCCAGAAATACTTCTCTTTCGAGCGCATGCCGTTCGGGTCTTTGTAAACCACCTTGCGGTAATCATCGACCCAGCCGATGGCGCCGAAACCCAGCGTCACGATCAATACCGGCCAGATGAAACGGTTGCTCCAGTCGGACCACAACAGCACAGAGATGCCGATGGCGATCAGAATCAGGGCGCCGCCCATGGTCGGCGTGCCGCTCTTGATCAAATGCGTCTGCGGGCCGTCGGTGCGTACAGCCTGACCGACCTTCAGGCGAGTCAGCATGCGGATCACCGCCGGGCCGGCGACCAGGCCGATGAGCAACGCCGTCAGCGTGGCGAACACCGCGCGGAACGTGATGAAGTTGAACACTCGGAAAGTGCCGACGTCCTGTTGAAAATATTGTGCTAACCAGAGCAGCATGCTGTTGAACTTCCTAATTGATCTTTAAATTTAATTATTTAATAAAGGGCAGAGTACTGCTGCGCTTTACCCTGTCCTGCAATTCACGAAATCAGATAATCCACCACGCGTTCCATTTTCATGAAACGCGACCCCTTGATGAGCGCGGTAGCCTCCGGCATCAGCGCCGCTTTGGCGGCGGCATTCAATTCCTCGATGTCGGCAAAATGCATGGCGCCATTGCCGAATGCGGCACTGGCGTGCTGCGCCAGCTCACCCAGAGTCAACAGACGCTCGATGCCGCGCGCAGCGGCATACGCGCCGACTTCCTGGTGAAATTGCGGTCCCTGATCTCCCACTTCCCCCATGTCCCCCAGCACCAGCAAGCGTGTCGCTTTTGCTTGCGCCAGCACATCGATGGCGGCACGCACGGAATCCGGATTGGCGTTATAGGTGTCGTCGATCACCAGCGCGCCATTGCCTGCCACCTTGCGCTGCAGACGGCCCTTGACCGGGGCAAAGGATTCCAGGCCGCGCTTGACGCCATCAGCGTCGATGCCGATGGCCAGCGCACAAGCGGCCGCCGCCAGTGCATTGCGCACGTTATGCTCGCCTGCTGCGGCCAGCTTGACGCCAAATGACTGTCCCTGGAAGGTAATCGTCACATCGCTGCCGAAGGTATTCGGCACATAACTGCCGCGCACTTCCGCTTCCGGATTGAAGCCAAAACTCAACACGCGGCGGCTGCCGGCATAGCCGCGCCACAGCGGAGTGAATGGATCGTCGGCGGGGAATACGGCTACGCCATCTTCCGGCAAGCCGCGAATCACCGCGCCGTTTTCCTCGGCGACTGCCGCCACGCTAGCCATGAATTCCTGGTGCTCGCGCTGGGCGTTATTCACCAGGCCGACGATCGGCTGGGCGATTGCCGAAATGACGGCGATTTCACCCGGATGGTTCATGCCCAGCTCGATTACCGCCGCGCGGCAGCCGGCATCCAGCCGGAACACCGTCAGCGGCACGCCGATATCGTTGTTCAGATTGCCGCGCGTCGCCAGGATATGCTCGGCGCCATGCGCCGCAGCCAGGATCGAGGCAATCATTTCCTTGACGGTGGTCTTGCCATTGCTGCCGGTGACACCGATCACCGGCATGCTGAACTGCCGGCGCCACCAGGCAGCGATTTCACCCAGCGCCACGCGCGTATCCGGCACGATCAGCGCCGGCAGCGAGAATCCTTCCGGCACCCGCTCCGCCACCACAGCCGCCGCACCCTGTGCCGCCACCTGCTCGAGGAATTCATGGGCGTCGAAACGCTCGCCCTTCAGCGCCACGAACAGATTGCCGGCAGCGACATTGCGGCTGTCGGTCGATACGCCGGCAACAGCGACATCCTGCGTTAGGCGGGCACTGGTCAGGTGCGGCAATAACTGGGTCAATGTCGCGCGCATCATGCTCCGGCTCCTTGCATGGCGCGCGTGGCCAAAGCCAGCGCGGCGTGATCGGCATCGAGGAATGGCAGCTTGCGCCCCTTGATTTCCTGGGTAGTCTCGTGGCCTTTGCCGGCCAGGAGAATCACATCGTTTTTCTCTGCGTGCTTGACTGCCCACAGGATGGCGCCGGCGCGATCTTCGATCGCTTGCGGCGCATGCTTCATTGTTTCCAAACCTTCCATTCCTTGCATGATTTGCGCAATGATGTCCGCCGGCTCTTCGCTGCGCGGATTGTCGCTGGTAACGACCACATGGTCGGCCAGCATGGACGCCTTGCCCATTTGCGGGCGCTTGCCCGGATCGCGGTCACCGCCGCAGCCGAATACGCACCACAACGCGCCATGGCGCTCCTGGGCGATCGGCCGCAACGCCGCCAATGTCTTCTCCAGCGCATCCGGCGTGTGGGCGTAATCGATCACCACCAATGGCGCATCCTGTCCGCCAAGCTGCTGCATGCGGCCGGGCACTGCGTTCAAGGCTTCGACCGCTGCAATGGCCGCGCGCCACTCCACGCCTTTGGCCAGCAAGGAGCCGATAATCGCCAGCACATTGCTGACATTGAAATGCCCGACCATCTGTGTCTTGACCAAGCCTGAGCCGAACGGCGAGTCCAGGAAAAATGCCGTGCCCGCATGTGTAGTGCGGATTTCGCTGGCCTGCAGCACTGCGGCGCCTTCTGCTGTCGCACCATTCAGCGTGTAGCCGATGATCGCGGTCTCGGACTTTTTCTCGCGCACATGATTCACCAGGCGCTGCCCCATCTCGTCATCGAGATTCAATACCGCGTGGCGCAAGCCCGGCCAATTGAACAGCATGGTCTTGGCCCCTTCATAAGCCGCCATGTCGCCGTGGTAGTCCAGATGGTCGCGCGTCAGATTCGTGAACACTGCCACGTCCACGTGCATGCCTGCCATGCGTCGTTGCAGCAGCCCGATGGAGGAAGCCTCGATCGCCAGCGCCGTCGCGCCTTCGTTACGCATGCCATGCAGGCAGGATTGCAGCAGCAAGGCGTCAGGCGTCGTATTGCCGGTCGTAGAAAATTCCGGCACATTGCCGCCACGGTAGATACCGGTGCCGAGCGTACCGATCACGCCGGTCGGCATGCCCAAACGCGACAGCGCCGCGCCCAGCCATTGGGTGCAAGAAGTCTTGCCATTGGTGCCGGTCACCGCGACCACGAACATATCGCGGTCGGGTTGGGCGTAATAGGCATTCGCAATGTCACCAGCACGGTCTTTCAATCCGCCGACTGCCAGATGCGGCAACTGCCATTCATCTTTCCACGCAAAATCCTTGGCTTCGTACGCTACTGCGGCAGCGCCGGCTGCAATCGCCTGCGCGATGAAACGGCGCCCGTCCGCTGCCTCGCCCGGATAGGCGAAAAATACGTCACCCGACGCAATGGCACGCGAATCGGCTGCAAGTCGCGCAGCCGGCGCGACACTGCGCAGCCATGCCGTCACATCGTCTTTGCACATAGTTGCCAGCATCGTCGCGCTCATCACAAGCTCTCCTGCACTGTGTCTTTCGGCACGATGATGTCGGTCACCGTCGAATCCGGCGGCACATTCAACGCCCGCAGCGCATTGGCAGCCACCGCCGCGAACACAGGCCCCGCGACAGTGCCGCCGTAATAGGATTTGGCGGTAGGTTCATCGATCATCACTGCGACCACGATGCGCGGATTGGAAACCGGTGCAAAGCCGACAAAGGACGCCACATATTTCTTCACGTAGTGGCCACCGACGATCTTGAGCGCGGTACCGGTCTTGCCGGCCACACGGTAGCCCGGCACCTGGGCCTGCGGCGCGGTGCCGCCGGGTTGCGTTACCGATTCCAGCATGGCGCGCATGTCGCGTGCCGTTTTTTCGCTAAAGATGCGATGTCCAACCGGCGGCTCGGCAAGCTTTTGAAAGGTAACCGGAATGAGGTCGCCGTCGCGCGCAAACACGAGGTAGGAGCGCGCCAGCTGCAGCAGCGACACCGACATGCCGTGACCGTAGCTCATGGTCGCCTGCTCGATTGGCCGCCACGACTTGTAGGGACGCACGCGACCCGCCACCGCGCCCGGAAAGCCGACGCGCGGCTGTTGGCCGAAGCCGAGCGTGGTGAACATCTCCCACATTTCCTGTGGCTGCATCTGCAGCGCCAGCTTGGCGGTGCCGACGTTGGAGGATTTCTGGATCACTTCCGACACCGACAGGACGCCATGCGGATGCGCGTCGCCGATGGTCGCCGTGCCGATCGTCAGGCGTCCCGGCGCGGTCTGGATGGGGGTCGAGGGCGTCACCAGGCGATGTTCAAGGGCCAGCGCCACGGTGAAAGCCTTCATGGCCGAACCCGGCTCGAAAGTATCGGTCAGCACGCGGTTGCGCAGCTGCGCGCCGGTCAGGCCGGAGCGCTGGTTCGGGTTATAGGTCGGCAGGTTCGCCAGCGCCAGAACCTCGCCAGTCTTCACGTCCAGCACGACGACGCCGCCTGCCTTGGCATTGTTCTTTTCGACCGCTTCTTTTAATTGCGTGTGGACGATGTACTGGATCTTGCTGTCGAGTGACAGCACCATGTCCTTGCCGTCATGCGGCTCGCGGATCGCTTCGATATCCTCGACGATGCGCCCTAACCGGTCCTTGATAACGCGGCGGCTGCCGGTGGTGCCGGCCAGGCTCTTCTGCGCCGCCAGCTCGATGCCTTCCTGCCCCACATCCTCGACATTGGTAAAGCCGACGATATGCGCCATCACTTCGCCCTGCGGGTAGAAGCGCTTGTATTCCTTGCGGGTATAGATGCCGGAGATGCCGAGCTTGACGATCTTGTCGGCGATATCCTGCTCGACCTGGCGCTTGAGATACACGAAGCTGCGGTCGGAATCGAGCTTGGATTGCAGATCGCGCTCGTTCATCTCCAGCAAGCGCGCCAGCTCGCGCAGCTTGTCCTTCGGCGCTTCAGACACATCCTCGGGAATCGCCCAGATCGCCTTGACCGGCAGTGAAGAGGCCAGCACCTGGCCGTTGCGATCGGTGATCTTGCCGCGCGTGGCCGGAAGCTCGAGCGTACGGGCATAGCGAACCGCACCCTGCTTTTGCAAAAACTCGTTGGAAATCCCCTGTAGCCACAAGGCGCGCCCGATCAGCGCGACAAATGCCGCGAACAGCAGGAACAACACCAGGCGCGAGCGCCATGACGGCAGCTTCACCGCCAATACCGGGCTGGAAGAGAAAGGCAATCCCTTGGAAGCCGCCACGCGGGATGCGCTACCGGAACGTGTCGTCGCCCGCGTCATCGCGTCCCCGCCGTCAGGTATTGGGCACGCGCCGGCGTCAGCGCCACCATGCCGAGGTCGCGCCGGGCATTGGCTTCGATGCGCGCATGCTTGCCCAGCGTGGATTGATCGAGCTGCAATTGCGCCCACTCGATATCCAGCTGGCGCGCCGCAGCCTGCGCGCGTTCCAATTCGATGAAGAGCTGGCGCGCCTTGTACTGCGCAGTGACCACGGAAAGCGCGCAGCCGACCAGCAAGGCAGTCAGCAAGAGGTTGATGCGGCCGCTCATGCCCGCCCTCCAGTCTCAGGCAGGCGCTCGGCCACGCGCAGCACGGCTGAGCGCGCGCGCGGATTGGCGGCGACTTCGGCGTCGGAGGGCTTGGCCTTACCGAGCAGTTTCAGCTTCGGCTGGGGAAGGTCGATTGCACGAATCGGCAGGCGACGGTCGGGCTGCGGCAGTCTGGCCTTGCCGGCCATGAACTGCTTGACAATCCGATCCTCCAGCGAATGAAAGCTGATCACTGCCATTCTCCCCCCTGGCGCCAGAAGCTGGAACGCCGCTTCGAGCCCTATTTCGAGTTCTTCAAGCTCTTTATTGATGTAAATCCGGATAGCCTGAAATGTGCGAGTTGCCGGGTCCTTGCCCTTCTCGCGGGTTTTGACGGCGTGTGCCACGATCTCGGCAAGCTGTCGTGTGCTTGAAATTGGCTCGATTGCCCGGCGAGCAGTAATCGCCTTTGCAATCTGAAAAGCATACCGTTCTTCCCCATAGTCCCGTATCACTTTCTCGATAGTTCGTTGGTCTTCGACCGCCAGCCATTCCGCCGCCGACATGCCGCGTGTGGTGTCCATGCGCATGTCCAGCGGGCCGTCCGCCCGAAAACTGAAACCCCTTGCCGCATCATCGACTTGCGGCGAAGAGATGCCCAGGTCCAGCAATACCCCTTGCACTTGCCCTACACCACGCTCCCCTAGCGCTTCACGCATGCCCGCAAAACTGCCGTGCACGATTGCAAAGCGCGGATCGGCGATCGTCTTTGCCGCCGCGATCGCCTGCATATCCTTATCGAAGGCCAGCAAGTGACCATTCGCATCCAGATTCGCCAGAATGCGGCGACTGTGGCCGCCACGCCCGAAGGTGCCGTCCACATACCAGCCAGCCGCACGCGCGCCGGCGATATCCAGCGCATCGACCGCTTCTTCCAACAGTACCGTACGGTGCTGGAATCCTGGCACCGCTTGCTCAGCGTTCATCTCGGTCTAGAAGGAAAAATCGTTCAACACGTCCGGCATGCCATTGGCGACTGCTTGCGCTTCGCTCTCGGCCAACTTGGCCGCATCCCAGATTTCAAAATGACTGCCCATACCCAGCAGCATGACGTCACGCGTCAGGCCCACTGCACTGCGCAATTCGGGGGCGATCAGAATGCGCCCGGCGGAATCCATTTCCACGTCCGAGGCATTGCCCAAAAAGATGCGCTGCCAGGCGCGCGCCGACATCGGCCAGGCAGCGATTTGTTCGCGATGCTGTTCCCACACCGGGCGCGGAAACAGCAGGAGGCAACCATGCGGATGCTTGGTCAGGGTAATGCGGCCTTCGCACTGCACCGTCAGGGCGTCACGATGCCGGGCCGGAATCGACATCCGTCCCTTCGCATCGAGATTTAACGCTGACGCACCCTGAAACACTGCAAATATCCTCACTCTTTAGTGGTTAGGCATGGTTGCCTGATCTTTTTGGGGATGCTCGTTCGGCTAAATTTATCCCACAAAAATACACTTTTTGACACTTCCACCCACTTTAGAGGAGGAGCTTTTTGCGGTCAAGTAATATTCAGCGACCAAATTGATATTTTTTTCTTTGAAGTCAAACACTTAGCGCACTTCCTTGATGCACCATAGCAAGGGTTTTTTCAACAAAATGAAGTACTTACCGAAAAGTATGAAAGTAGGGTCTTAGCTAAACACATGTGTTTCTAACTGCAACAGCGTTTTAGCCAGAAGTTCCAAGCGGAAATAAATGCCGAACCCGCGAATTTGCAAGCCTTGCACGACCACGGCAGGCGCGAACGATTGTGGGGATGAGACTGGGGGGGCGAGAAGCAGGTTCCCAGAAGAAATGAATCTAAGCGGAAATAGAATGAGATGTGAAAAGTGAAGCAAGCCGATAGGCCGGATTCTGTTACGGCCGACAAGTTGCCCTGCCGGCTATGACAGCCATTCCTCTAGGCCGTGAATTACTCCACGGCTCAAGCTTCCTACCCGCACGCTCCGCGAGCAACATCAATGCGTGCCTATTTGGAATTGCTCCGAGTGGAGGTTACCGCGTTTCACCGTAACTTAATACGCTCGTCTCTGTGGCCCTATTCCTCGCCTTATACCCTTCCGGCTTGCGCCGGGCAGGCTTTCAGCGGACGGCCGTTAACCGTCACCCTGCTCTGTGGAGTCCGGACCTTCCTCCCGCCAGCGATATGAATATCGCTGACCAGCGGCTGTCTGGCTTGCTTCAGGCGGGCATTGTACCTTGCCATCGGGAGAGACGCTGCAAGGATTTATGCAAGAGCACGACTGCGGGCTTGATTTTCTCTTCCTGATTGCAAGGATTGACAGATGCCAACGCCATATGAGTTGGCGTGGTTTAGTGTGGAATCACATCTACTCCACTCATCATCATGCCGGGGAAAACGCCTTCCGCCACAAACAAAATCGCCGTCATCATCGCCGCCGCCGTCGGCATCCTGCTTGCCTTACTCGTCGTGATTAACTTCACCCTGGGTGAAAAGAAGGTGCAGCGCGATATTCCGCATCTGCATTCCATCCATGATGAGCAGTTCCTGCGGATCATGGGGGTCATGATGGGTCCGACTATCGCGCGCGGCAACCGTATCGAAGCGCTGCTCAATGGCGACCAGATTTTCCCGGCCATGCTGCAGGCAATCCGCTCGGCCAAGCAAAGCATCATGTTCGAAACCTATATCTATTGGTCGGGCGATATCGGCCGGGAATTTGCCGACGCCCTGGCCGAACGCGCCCGTGCAGGCGTTCGGGTGCATGTCCTGCTGGACTGGGTCGGCAGCAGCAAGATGGATGATGAGCAAATCGACGCCATGCGCGAAGCAGGCGTAGAAATCCTGAAATACCGGCCACTGCGCTGGTACCACATCAGCCGCCTCAATAATCGCACCCACCGCAAGCTGCTGATTGTCGACGGCCGCGTCGGCTTCACCGGCGGAGTAGGCATTGCCGACAAATGGAAGGGAAATGGGCAGGATCCGGAGCATTGGCGCGATTCGCACTTCCGCGTCGAAGGCCCGGTCGTGTCGCAAATGCAGGCTGTAGCGATGGACAACTGGATGCAAACCACCGGCAAGGTCTTGCATGGCACCGACTATTTTCCTGCGCTGGAGCCTGCCGGCACAAGTCCGGCGCAGGTATTTTCCAGCTCGCCTTCTGGCGGAAGCGAGAGCATGGAATTGATGTACCTGCTGGCGATCACGGCCTCGACGAAGTCGATCCACCTGTCGAATTCCTATTTCGTGCCGAACGACCTGGTGATACGCGCGCTGCTCGGCGCGGTAAAGCGCGGCGTCAAGGTGAAAATCATCGTGCCCGGCAAGCACATCGACACGGAAACCGTGCGCCGCGCCTCCCGCGGACGATGGGGCGAACTGCTCAAGGCGGGAGTGGAAATCTATGAATATCAGCCGACCATGTTCCACTGCAAGGTCATGATCGTGGATGGCTTGCTGGTCTCGGTCGGCTCGACCAATTTTGACGACCGCTCGTTCAGGCTGAACGACGAAGCCAACCTGAATGTCTATGACGAGGTTTTCGCCAGCAAGCAGCAGGCCATTTTTGAAAAGGATTTACAGCAGTCACGCCGCATCACGCTGGAGCAATGGCAATCGCGGCCGCTATGGGAAAAGATTGTCGAACACACGCTGGCGCTGGCCAGTCCGCTGTTGTAAAAGCGCCGGGCGGCATTATTCACGCCGCCCGGTTGACTAGGCTTATTTTGCGGTTACCGCATCCGGCAAGATCACGTTCACATCCAGCACTTCCAGGTTGCCCTGGCGGTCCAGCGAGATCTTGATGTCTTCCTGGCTGACCTTGGTGTACTTGGAAATCACCGCGATCAGTTCCTGCCGCAGTGCCGGCAGGAAATCCGGTCCGTTACGGTCGTTGCGCTCGTGGGCGATGATGATCTGCAGGCGCTCCTTGGCGGCGACTGCCGATTTCGGTTGCTTGTTGAAGAGGAAGGAAAGGAGAGACATGTCACTTGCCTCCAAAAATACGCTTTAACAAGCCCGGCTTTTCGTAATCGGTAAAGCGCAGGGGCACATCCTCGCCCAGGAAACGCGAGACCACATCCTGGTAGGCTTGCGCCACATCGCTACCGGCGATATGGATTGCCGGATTGCCCTGGTTGGAAGCATGCAGCACCGATTCCGACTCCGGGATGATGCCCAGCAGCGGAATGCGCAGGATTTCCTGCACGTCGGTGTACGACAGCATTTCGCCCGCCTCGACACGCTTAGGCACGTAGCGGGTAATCAGGAGATGCTCCTTGACCGGCTCGCCGCCGCTCTGGGCACGGCGCGACTTGGCCTGGATGATGCCCAGGATGCGGTCGGAATCGCGCACCGACGACACTTCCGGATTGGTGACGACGATGGCTTCGTCGGCGAAGGTCAGCGCCATCACCGCGCCGCGCTCGATACCAGCGGGAGAATCGCAGACGATGTATTCAAAGCCCATGCCGATCAGATCGTTCAGCACGCGCTCGACGCCGTCTTCTGTCAGGGCATCCTTGTCGCGCGTCTGCGAAGCCGGCAGCACGAACAGGTTGTCGCAATGCTTATCCTTGATCAGCGCCTGATTCAGCGTAGCTTCGTTATTGATGACATTGACCAGGTCATACACGACGCGGCGCTCGCAGCCCATGATCAGATCGAGGTTGCGCAAGCCGACATCGAAGTCGAGCACGGCAGTCTTGTGGCCGCGCAGAGCCAGGCCGGAAGAGAAGCTGGCGCTCGAAGTCGTCTTGCCGACGCCTCCTTTACCCGATGTCACCACGATGATCTTTGCCACGAAATGCTCCTTGTCGAAATAAGGCAATCTAAAAAAACGGGAATTTTAATGGGTTTTAATGTTGTTTCAATGCGGATTGACCGGGACCAGCTCGATTTTGTCGCCAACCAGCTTCACCTGGGCCGGATGGTGAAAGACCTTGGGATCGAATCCATTCTCGAACGTACTGTAAATGCCGGCGATCGATACCAGTTCGGCTTCCATGCTCAGCGCAAAGATGCGCGCCGACGTATTGCCGGAGGCTCCAGCCAGGGCGCGACCGCGCAATGGCGCATAGACATGGATGCTGCCGTCGGCGATCAGCTCGGCGCCGGCATTGACGATGGCGGTGACCACCAGGTCGGCGCCGCGCGCATACACACGCTGCCCGGCGCGCACTGGAGTGTCGATGATCAGGGTCTGCGCAGCGGCCGGGGCCGGAATCGGCTCAGGCGCAGGCGCGGTTTGCACGACAGGTTGCGGTGCCGGCGCTGCGGATTCCTCGGCAGCACGCGCAGCCGGGGGCGCCCCGACATCCAGGCTCAAGCCGGCGGCGATGATATCCGGCGCCATTTCCGGCGGCGCATTGCGCACGGCCACAGGATTAAGACGGAATGACTTCAGCAAGCTCACCAGCGCAGGCCAGTCCACGCGCTTGCCTTCCAGTTCGACGGTGCCGACGTCGATAACGGCAAATTCATCGTCGAAGTAGTCAGGCGCGCCGCCTGTCATTTCCTGCATCGCCTGGTTCAGCAAAGACAGTTCAACTTCGTGCAGGATGACCGAGACAGCCACGACAGTGGAAATCTTGATCTCGATAGGCTTGCGGGATTGAATTTTTGACATGAAAACGGTATTCAGAATGCGGGAAACTGCCGCATCTCAAAAAACTGATTAAAAGCAATACAGATGCGGCTCGCAAGTATAGGGACAAGTTTCCCAATTGAGCAAGAAACTCCTGTCCTGCCGCATTTCTTCCGTCGTTCCAGCAAGCAGGGCTTTTAGAAGATAATGACGCTTTCTCATGCCAATCTGGCATGCCAATCAGCCACTAATACTGAATTGCCCGCCGATTTATGCCATTTACCTTTGCCCACCCTGCTGCCGCGATTCCCTTGCAACGAATCTTAAAGCACCGGGCAGTCCTGTCGGCACTGGTAATCGGCAGCATGGCTCCAGACTTTCAAAACTTTCTGCCATTTGATGTCGAGCGCGCCGATAGCCATAGCTTCGCCGGCATGTTCTGGTTCAGTTTGCCGGTGGGCATGGCGATATTCTTGGTTTTCCATCTACTCCTGAAAAAACCATTGTGCAGCCTGCTGCCCACGTCCATCGGCGCACGCCTCTCCCCGGTTCTTCATGGGCCAAGCCTGCCGCCAGTCTCCGGCAGCGCGATCGTCTGTTCTCTTTTACTGGGAACGCTGACGCATCTTGCCTGGGATGCCTTCACGCACTACACCGTCGTCACGACGTCGGCGCTGCCCGTGCTGAGCAGGCACCTGTTTTCAGTGGGGGGATACCATGTCTACCTTTATAAATTACTGCAGCATGCCAGCTCGCTCATCGGCACCCTACTGGTGGGATACTGGTGCCTGCGCGGGTTGCGGCGCGCCCCTTTGCCGGCGCAATCGCCGCCTTCCCTGCTAACCTGGCGCCAACGCTGCGCCGTCATCGGCATCTTGCTGCTCGCCCCGCCATTGATCGGCTGTGGCCGTGCCGCTCACAGCTGGCTCGTCTCCTATGTGCCGGTCATACTGAATGACCTGGTGCGTGAAGCGGTGGTAACGGCGATCTCGAGCTTCGGCATATTGGTCATCCTGTATAGCATGATCTGGCATGGCATCGTGCGCAAGCCGCAGGAGCCATCCTCGTCCAGCCATCCCTCCGGCTTTCCTTTTCCATCTGCGAAAGCGCACGGCCAAAAGCCTTCTACCTTAGTCAGCAAATAAGGCAATTGCGCCGGCAAACCGGGAAACGCCCTCCTTTACTTTCAGGTGATCAATACCGCGAATCTTCCTTCTCTTTTACAGGCATATGCTTTGCTAGCTTTCATGGGCACCCACGGAAAAGTGGCGATTCATCAAAAGCGAGCATATAAAAGAGGCAAACACATGGAAAAAATGCGTGTCCGGCATACAGATGATGCCGTCTCCGGCGTAAGCGCATTGCGGGAAATCCTGGTCAACGAATTAGCCAATATCGAAAGCCTGATTGCGCTCTCTGCGCAGGAGAGTGAGGATATCGAGGCGGACCCCTTGATTCTCGAGGCATACCAGCGACTGCGCACCAGCCTGATCAGCGGCGTCGTCAGCGCCGATGAAGTCCTGGGCTGGGTGCATGCGCTCGCTGAAAAGGACCCGGAAGGCAATGAACTGGAATGCGTACGTCGCCTACCGCATGTAAACATCTTGCCGACCAATTGATTCCGGACTGTTCCGCTGGCGCTCGCAGCGATAAGGCCGCACCCGATGTCGCAGCCTTGCTCAAGTCGGTGGCACACCGCAGCGAAGACAATCATGCTGAAACAAATGCCGCATCAATTACAAAGCGTTTGCAAAAAGCTGGATGCAATACGGTAAGCAAAACCGGGAAATTTTGTAGATTTTTTCAATCAGTTCGTCACGGAGATAAGCGCATGTCGCCACGCTACTTCAAGGCCGGGATCCTGATCGACACCTGCTGCGAGCACTGCGGTGCCCGGCACAAAGAAACCTTCGCCCGCCTTTACTCGGATGCCAAGCTGATCTGCGCAAGCTGCGGCCAGGAGCATACGAAAGACCGCAGCCGTTTTCGTCAGAACGTCGACGAGACGGAGTCGCTGGTGGATGACATGTCCGGTTGGGCGGATACCGTGGCAGTCAAGGTACGTAACTGGTGGAAAGGCATGCAGGCTGGATAAGCGATGGAATATCAATGTGACGAGGTGGAACTTCAGGCAACAGGGATGCTCAATGAGCATTTGCATCAGTCTGAATGGAACGATAAAGCAATGACTTTAGGAAAGCAGCCTTCACCTCTTCATTACAGCCCGGCCCGTTTACTCGATGCCTTGCTCCACCATCTCAAGCTCAACAACGACAATGCCCTATCACGTCGCCTGCATGTAACCGGCAATGTCATTCAGGCGATCCGCCACGGCACCATGCCGATCGGCGCATCCATGCTGTTATGGATGCAGGAAGTCAGCGGTCTCAGTGTTCATGAATTGCGCCAGCTGCTTGGCGACCGGCGCGCGCGATGCCGCCCGGCTCACGTCATCCGCTCGCGCCGCCCCCATCGATAATTCGCATCCTCTGCAAAGGATCCCCTCGTGATACCACATGCTTCACTAGCACCGAACACCAGGAAAGAATCTGCGGATGGGGGCATTCTGCTGCTGTACTCTTGCCAGCAACGCGCCGATCCGTCACGCCACGAGTACGCCAGCCAACTCGCCCTGGCGCGCAAGCTGGCAACCTTGCTGTCCTATGAATTCGGCGGCGAATTCGACCCGGCGCGACATTATGCCGCCTCTCCCTACTTTGTCCCGGTCGACACCCTGGAAAGCCTGGAACAGGCGCATGCGCTCGGCATCCATGGCAATGCACATCTCTTCGGCGGGGTCGTGCCACACCCGTTTGTCGCCACCAAGGTAATCACTCATCCGCTTGTCGCAGCCGATGCGCCGGCGCCTGCAGGCTGGTCCCATGAATTGGGCAAACGCATTGCGGACGTGGTCTTGCCAGGATATTCCGTTTTTTCGCGGGATGATGCCATGCGCGCCGCCACCGACCTGCTTAACCACGGCGCCGTGCGCATGAAAAAAGCCGGCGGCAGGGGCGGATGCGACCAGCTGGTAATCCGCGACCAGGCCTCACTGGAAAGCGCGTTGCGGAGCGTGGATGAGGAAGAATGGGCGCAAAGCGGCGTGGTCTTCGAACGTAACCTGACCCAGGCGACCACCCACAGCATCGGGCAAGTGCAGGTCGGCACCCTGCTCGCCACCTATTGCGGCATGCAGACAACCACGCGCGACCATCGAGGCAATGAAGTCTATGGAGGATCTCACCTGACCGTGGTGCGCGGCGGCTTTGACGCGCTGTTGGAGCTGGACCTGAACGCCGGCACGCGCACCGCCGTCGCCCAGGCGCGCACCTATCATGCCGCAGCATTGACAGCTTTTCCGGGCATGTTTGCGTCACGCTGCAATTACGATGTAGCGCAAGGCTACGACGACCAGCGGCAATGGCATTCCGGCGTCCTGGAGCAATCGTGGCGGATCGGCGGCGCCAGCGGCGCGGAAATCGCCGCCCTTGAAGCGTTCCAGGCGACGCCGGGGCTCGATGTCGTGCGCACCTCGACCACCGAACTGTACCAGGCTAATCCCGTGCTGCCGGATGACGCCATGGTCTATTGCCAGCAAGTCGACCCGGTGACCGGCCCGATCGTCAAATACGCAAGAATCGAAGCCTATGCCTAGCCACGACCATCCCATATCCATCCCCGTCGATGGCGGCACGATTGCCGGCACGCTGGTGACGCCGACCACCAGGCTCCCCGGCGTGCTCTTCGTGCATGGCTGGGGCGGCAGCCAGCAGCAATACCTTGCCCGCGCGCGCAAGATCGCCAGGCTCGGCTGTGTCTGCATGACGCTGGACTTGCGCGGACATGCCGGCACCAGCCCCCAGCAGGAGACCGTTTCGAGAGAAGACAACCTGCGCGATGTGCTCGCCGCCTATGACGAACTGGTCTCGCACGAGCAAGTCGACCCGACATCCATCGCGTTGGTGGGCAGTAGCTATGGTGGCTACCTCGCCACCATTCTCACCGCGCTGCGTCCGGCCAAGTGGCTCGCACTGCGCGCGCCGGCCCTGTACATGGACCGCGACTGGGACAAGCCCAAACGTCAATTGCACAAGGGGCAGGATCTGCATGCCTACCGTCAGCGCATCCTGCCGGCGGACGATAACCGCGCGCTGCGCGCCTGCGCCGCATTCGAAGGAGACATCCTGCTGGTCGAATCAGAGCATGATCAGGTCATTCCCCATCCTGTCATTGTCAGCTATCGTGAAGCCGCGAAACAGGCCCGCTCGCTGACTTACCGCATGCTGGAGGAAGCCGACCATGGCCTGACCGACGATGCCAGCCAGCGCGCCTACACATCGCTGCTGGTCGACTGGATGCAGGAAATGGTCATTAGCGCGGTGAGCGACATGCCCTCCAAGCGTGAACAAGACAAGACAAGGAAGAAAGCACGCGAAGGCGAGCGGGAACAGCCTGAAGGCGAAGGGTAAAAAGCAGGACAAAAAAAAGCCCGCCACCTTGAGGTGCGGGCTAAATCCAATTCATAGAGACTTGGAGGAGACAAGTGAAACTATAAATGACCAGTTCCCTCAAGTCTGCTTTATTTCCCACATAACTGTTATTCGATTTAAAAATAACAGGAGTGGTTTAATGAGTTTTAATTAGTACAAAGCGCAGCGAGAATATTCTCACTGCGCTCTGCTTGTCTCCCAGCTTCTCCAGATTTGGATTTTTTTAACTGCGACCGAATAATATTACAGTTCAGTTACACAGTCATTCTGCATTGCAATAGATTCCGCAGTACAATATTACCTAACAACAATATTGTGTTTTTTACTTTAATTTGTAATAAAATTAATTATTAAATTAATTACAAGGATGATTATGGACAGCAACCCACTGTTAAATCGGCCCGAGTATGATCCCAACAACCTGCTGGACTCTCTGATCGAGAAACTGGGATTGAAAAACGACGCCGCGCTATCGCGCGCGCTCGAAGTGGCGCCGCCAGTCATCAGCAAGATTCGTCATCGCCGTTTGCCGGTAGGCGCATCGCTTTTGATTCGCATGCATGAAGTCAGTGACTTGAGCATCAAGGAACTGCGCCACCTCATGGGCGACCGCCGCGAGAAATTCCGCATCAGCCCGGAACAGTTCAAGCCCAAACACCCGCAAGACACCAGCGGCGAGTAATTTAATCCGTCGCATGTGTATGCATGCGACGGATCGAAGGCATCAAGCCTGTTGATATCAACAGGCTTTTTCCATTGGTGAAAGCTAAAACGCGCCCATCAAGGTTCACGCTCGGACAGGCCTGCAAATAAAACCGGCCTGTTGTCAGTAAATTCACGAACCGGACTGCAGCTTGCGTAGCAGGCGCTCGGCTTCCACCGATGCATCGTACTGGCTCGAACCCCGCTGGTAAAGCATCGCACCGACCGTGCCGAGAAATGCAAACTCCTCTTCCGATACCTTGGACTGCATATGGGCCATGAATTCGGCGAACGGCGATACCAGATCTTCCAGTGACCAGGCATGGTCGAGCCGGTCGCTGAGCTGACGCATCAGCACGATCGCATCTTCTTTTTCCATTGTTCCTCCCTGTAATTGTTTTTTCATTCTAGGTAAGTGAGCGAGGAAAGAAATATCAGTATTGAAAAACCGGCGGCATTTTCACCAACTCCCTGCAAATCCTGACTTAACTGTCGCATGCCTGCTACAAAGCAAGGGCATAGCGCTACAATGCGGGTCCATGCCAGCTTCGTTTCACGATGTTGGCGGCGCTGACGGCCTTCCCTGCCCTGGCGCGTGATGCCGACGGAATTCAGTACGAAATATGAATTTGAAAGTGATTCGCAAGCTGGGCGACTGGCTGCAGCGCCAGGATTGGCGCAAGCGCACTGCCTGGGCCAGGCAATTCTGCCTTTATATCGCGACGTGCTTCAAGAGAGTCGTCGACCCCGCGCTGAGCAAGCGAGCCAGGATCGGGGCGCTGTGCAAAGGATTGGCCGCGCTTGGCGGCGCCATGCTTGGACTGCTGCTTGCGTATGCATTACTGCTCATTCCCTTCACGCCGGGCATATCCGACCTGCGCAAGGCCAAAATCGACCAGCCGGCCGTGCTGCTGTCAGCCGACGGCAAGGAACTGGCCACATTCAAGCGCAATAACCGCGAGTGGGTCGAACTGAATGAAATTTCCCCTTACGTCGTCAAGGCGCTGATCGCCACCGAAGACCACCGCTTCTATGAGCACCATGGCCTCGATTTCAAGCGCACCGCCTCCAGTATCGTGCACACCTTGCGCGGCAATCCGCAGGGCGGCTCCACGCTTACGCAACAACTCGCCCGCAACCTGTATCCGGAAGAAATCGGCCGCGAACGCTCGATCAATCGCAAGATCAAGGAATTGATCACCGCCCTCAAGATCGAGCTCACCTACACCAAGGATGAAATCCTGGTGACGTATCTGAATACCATGCCTTTTTTGTATAACGCCTTTGGCATCGAGATGGGAGCGCGTACCTATTTCGACAAGCCAGCGGCCAAACTGAACGTGCTGGAAAGCGCCACGCTGATCGGCATGCTGAAAGGGACCAGTTACTATAACCCGGTGCTGAATCCGGAACGGGCGCAGCACCGGCGCAATGTCGTGCTGTCGCAAATGCTCAAACGCGGCGTGCTCGGCCAGGCGGAATTCGATAAGCTCAAGAATCGCCCGCTGCGCCTGGATTTCGAGCGCCAGGAAGCGCCACAGGGCATTGCCCCTCACTTCGCCGAATACGCACGCAAATGGCTCATCGATTGGGCCGACCGCAATGACTACAACATTTACGCCGACGGTCTGGTAGTCCGCACCACCATCGATTCGCGCCTGCAGGCCGCTGCAAACCAGGCCGTGCAGCGCCAGCTGAATGCCTTGCAGGCTGTGGCCGATGTCGAGTGGGCATTGCCTTCCGATCGTCTCATTTCTTCCAGTCCGTATGCCTACGTGGGCATGCAGCGGCGCGTAAAGCCCTTCAGTCATTTCTGGAACAGCAAGGGTGCCATCACCGATGCCTTCGTTCGCGAATCGATTGCCTATCGCCGCGTAGTCAATGCCGGCATGACGGCAGATGAAGCGCTCACCCGGCTCAAAAAAGATGGCGCTTTCATGGACAAGCTGCGCGCCGAGAAAACCCGGCTGCAGGCCGGTCTTGTCGCGCTGGACCCGTCCAGCGGCGAAATCCGCGCCTGGGTCGGCAGCCGTGACTACGAAGCCGATCAGTTCGACCACGTGGCGCAGGCGCGCCGCCAACCGGGCTCGACCTTCAAGCCGATCGTCTACGGTGCCGCGCTCGAGAATGGCATGGCAAAAGACCAGCGCTTCGCCGACAAGGAAGTCGAGATTGCCATGAAGGATGGCACGGTGTGGCGCCCGACCGACATGTCAGGCCCGAGCGGACGCATGATGAGCATTCGCCAGGGGCTGATGTACTCGAAAAACACCATCACCGCCCAAGTCATGCAGGAAATCGGCCCGCGCAAGACGATTGCCCTGGCGCGCAAGATGGGCATCAGGCAAAGTGAACTGGAATCGCTTCCCGCCCTGGCGCTGGGCGTAAGTCCGGTCACGTTGCTGGAAATGGTATCGGCCTATGGCACTATCGCCGCCAGCGGTGAATATCGCGCTCCTGTGTTTGTCGCAAGTATCGAAGATAAACAGGGACGCTTGCTGGCAAGCTTCACCAGCAAGCCGTCACGCGCCATGTCGCGCGAAACGGCGGAAGAATTGATCGACATGTTGCGCGGCGCCGTCAGACAAGGCACAGGCCGCGGCCTGATCTCGCGCTTTGGCGTCGTTGCCGATGTCGCAGGCAAAACCGGCACCACGCAAAACAATACCGATGGCTGGTTCATCCTCATGCATCCCCGTTTGGTGACCGGCACCTGGGTCGGCTTCAACGATGCCAGGGTCACGATGCGCAGCGATTACTGGGGCCAGGGCGGGCACAATGCCCTGCTGGTAGTCGGAGATTTTTTCCGCCATGCCGCCAGCAGCCGTTTGATCGATGTGCGGGCGCAGTTCCCGCAGCCGGATGACGGCATGTTCGGCCCGCTGCTGCGGCACATCGATGAACTGCTGGGCCGGAAAAGGCCGGCGCCAGCGCCGAGCGCGCCTGCCGATCCGGAAGAAGAACCGAGCAAAGACACGCCGCTGGATGAAGTCGAGCGCATCATCAGGCAGGCGCACGACGTTGCGCAAACGGTCGAGCGGGAACAGCGCCGCATTGAAAAAGCCGTTGAAATGCCGATGAAGGCGCTAAATGACCTTCAGCGTGAAATCGCGGCACAAGGCGGCAACCGCGCAGAACCGCTTCCCCGGGGACAGGCGGAGGACAAGGCACACACTCGGGATACCGAAACGACCTCCGGCACGGTCACGAACCAATGATTGTTTCTGACGGCATGGCGCCTATTACAAGGCGCAAATGCCAGATTCACGCCAACCTGGAGATTGGTAGTCTATCAATTCCGTTTTTTCGAATTAACTCATCCAGTATTTCAGGTTTTAATATTTCCTTCGATCTGTATCATAATGGTTCGCCTGGCTGGCCAGAACATCTGGTCCGACATGGACCGCAGGAGCCCGTATCGCGATGCTGATATCGGGAGCTTCCTGGTGCTGACTGGCATAGTGGCACATTAGTCAAGGAGTACAGCATGCAGGAAAAAACAGATTGGGAACTCGTCGATGAGCCGATGCGGCAATCGCACTGGTCGAAATCCGAATGGAGTTCGCACGATCAGGCACAAAGCCGTGCGCAAGGCGCAGCGGGAATGAAGCCGCTATTGCAGGCAATGATGGGACGCTGGTGGCGCTGGAAGCTGATAGGAGCAGGCCTTTTCGCCGCCCTCACCCTTATCATGGTTGCCATGCTGACCGGCGTGGTGGCGCTGATTGCCGCCGCAAGCGCCGTACTGGCGATCGGCATCACCAAGGTTCGTCAATGGACCCGCCGCCACAGCAGCGCGCTGACTCCCTGACTCTTCCACTCTCGATCAGCGCCTCTCCGAAGCCGGTTTGTTCACCGGCTTTTTCCGGAATTCTTTCAGCAGACACGGCTTTCGTTTCCTGACATGCCCATCACGGGCAGACGAAGCGTGGCTTTGATGCGAAAATAGCGGCTTTCCAAGCAGACTGGATCGCCGCGCCGGCCCATGCCACATGGGAGCGCGCCATGGTGGCTTTTGCGGCTGCCGAGGCGGTCATGTCATCCCAAGAGTGCTGAACCGATGCTGCTGACTACGATATACATTATTGCCATCATTGCCGAGGCCATGTCTGGCGCCATTATGGCGATGCGCCGCGGGATGGATTTATTTGGCATTTGTCTTATCGGGATCATTACCGCGCTGGGCGGAGGCACGGTCCGGGACATGCTCCTCAATCATTATCCAATCGGCTGGGTCAAGCACCCCGAGTATCTCCTGTACACCTCGCTGGCAGCCATCGCCACGACCTTCACCGTGCGTCACCTGCATCACCTGCGTTATGTCTTCCTGGTGGTGGACGGCCTGGGACTGGTTGCCTTTACCATCATCGGCTGCAATATCGGCCTGGAAGGCGGGGTCCATATCAGCATCGCCATCATCGCCGGCATGGTGACGGGCGTGTTCGGCGGGCTGCTGCGCGACCTCTTGTGCCACCAGATGCCGCTGGTTCTGCAAAAGGAAATCTACGCCATGGTGTCGCTCGCGGCCGGCGCCGCTTATGTCGCCATGCTCAAGGCAGGCATCAATACCGGCACGGCTTCCGTGCTGGCGCTTGCCGGCGGGGTGACATTCCGCATGCTGGCGATCCATTTCCGCTGGCAGCTCCCCAGTTTCAAGAACGCCGATATTCGCGGTTTCGACTGAGTTAAGAACGGCTTAAAAAGCATTCGTGCATTAACCGAATCAGTGTCATAATGACCACATTGTTATAAAAATATAAACACAGGCAAAAGAAGTCGGCGGACAATGCATCCGTTGCAAACGAGGAGACCATGCCATGCAAGTGCTCGACCACCTGGATGTCACGCATTCCGTTGACCTGACAGATCCGCTCGCTGTCTGCACGGCGGTATGCGCCGTGCTGGAAGATGCGGGCTGCACTGTCGAGCGAGGCCTGATCGAACGCGGCTTCGATTTTTTTTCGCGCCTGTATGCGGGCGAACTGCCGGAATACCACGGTTGCGAAACCTTCTATCACGATATGCAGCATGCGCTGGATGTCACCCTGGCCTGCGCGCGCCTGCTGGCCGGGCATGAGCACATGCAGTCGCCTGCGCTGCGTCTCGGTGCGGCGCGCGTGACACTCGGCGTTATCGTCGCGCTCTTGCATGACGCCGGTTATCTCCGGCGCCGCGAAGACCGGGCATGCTGGCATGGCGCGCAATACACGCTGCTGCACGTCGGGCGCGGCAGCGGCATGCTGAGCGACTTCCTGCGCCGCGAAGGCCGCACCGACTGGGCGGAGCGCGCGAGCAAGCTGATTCACTTCACGGGTTACGAAATCCCGCTCGACCAGATCGAGCTTAACGATCCGCTCGACCGCCGGCTTGGCCACCTCATCGGCACGGCCGATCTGATCGCGCAAATGGCGGACCGCATGTACCTGGAAAAATGCCGCGACTATCTGTTCGAGGAATTCGAACTGGGCGGCTTAACCACACGGCGCCATGCCGATGGCAGCGTGGAAGTCATTTACGGGTCCAGGCAAGAATTGCTGAGCAAAACGCCGGCCTTCTACCAAGCCATGGTGCGCAAGCGTCTGGACAAGGATTTTCAGGAAGGATATCGATATCTCGAAACCCTGTTTGATGGCCGCAATCCCTACCTGGAAGCGATCGAGCGCAATATCGCTTATCTGCAGCAGGTGCTGGATGACGGCCATTCGGAGAAACGGCTGCGGCGGCGCCCGGAGCCGGTGCTGGCTCCCAGGGAAAGCGCGGCCGACATTTTGCAGGCTTAAAAGCCCAGGTCTGCCAGCAAGTCGTCGACGTCGCCCTGCACCAGCGCCACGCCCGGCGCCGATGGCCCTGAAATCAATTCGGAATGCTTTTCCTTGACCGAAGCGGGCGCATTGTCGAGCAAGAGCTGGGCAAGTTCCTGCTCGATACTCTTGGTCACGCCAAGGATCTTTTTGATCATCTGGCCGGTCAGGTCCTGGAAATCCTGCGCCATCATGATCTCCAGCAGGCGCGACTTTTCCTGTTCTCCAATCGTGGCGACATTGCCGGCAAATGCGCGGGAATCGGCGGCCAGCACCTTGAATTCCTCGATGCCGATCTTGCCGGCGTATAGCTGGGCCCAACGCTCTTCCATCTCGCGGCCTTGCTTGATCAGCGCTTCCTGCGCCGGCATGGCTTCTTCGAGCGTATTCAAGACCTTGACGGCGGATTGTTCCGTCAATGCGGCGATATGTTCCAGCCTGTCCTTGGATTCGGTAATTTGCGAACTGGCATCCGCCAGCGATTTGTCGTAACCCAGCTCGCGCAGCGAATCATGCAGCAGACGCACGACGCTGCCCAGCCGCTCATACAGGGAACCATCGGCACCATCCGCCTGTCCTGAACTGGCTGCTGCCGCCATGTCCGTGGCGGCTGGCGATGCTGCCGCGGCAGCAGGACGCTCCTGGTGATACAGCCCGGATACCGCTTGATAATAACGATCCAGACTGTTTTCTACCGCATCGGCAGCAGGGGCGGCAGATTGCGGGGCTGCTGGCGCGGCTTGGCCAAAACGCGCCGCCTCGGCATCAAACAAGGCTTCCAGGTCGTCCATTTCACTCGACATAAACCATTACTCCGAAACTGATACGCTTGGGCGCATTCAAGGGTTGCTGGGCGGCATCAAATCACCGTGGCCAATAGTACAACGCTTCGCCGGCATTCGCACCTCTCATGATGTTAAGAAACATCACATTGGCACAGACTTACCACAGTTACCACAGGCGCTTGCGGATCCGGAAATCGTGGTCGATGACGACGCGGGAAGATTCAATCAGGCTGCTCAGGCCCAGCAACAATTGCGTCAGCTTCGTGCCAGGCAAGGCCCAGATCTGCGAGGAAGGCGGATTGCATCCGGTGGCCGCAACAATCACGGGGGTGACCCATTCGGCTTCCGGCGTGACATCCAGGATCACTTCGCCTTCCGGGTCGGTATGTAGGAAGATTTCGCCACCGTGACCGAGGCGAAAGCAGATGCCATGACGGTTGGCCTGCGGCTTGCTGACGACCTGCTGCAAATCACGGTTGAACTGGTCGGTCCAGGCTTCGACGTCATAGCTGGTGGTCAGCACGATCCAGGGCCGTTCCTTGAATTCATCCTGTTGATCGTCCTTACGCTTGCCATCTGCTTCGCCAGTCATTGCTTGGTGCTTTCATTGATCTATCCAAGTATCGAGTATCGTCATCCCTGAGAATTCTTGCAAGTACGGAGCGACAGTCGGGTAAGATTGTGATAAGAACAATCATTTGACGCGCTGCATATAAATATGGGCTCTCCCGAACTCCAAAACAAGACTTTCGTTTTTCTGCTGATCGCCGTCTCCATTGCTTTTGCCTGGATTCTGCGGCCGTTTTTCTTTCCGATCTTCTGGGGGGCAGCATTCGCCATCCTGTTTGCGCCGCTGTTTCGCAAACTGCTGGTGCGCTTCCATGGCCGGCGCAATATAGCCGCGGCTGTGACGCTGTTGATTTGTGTATTGATGGTGATTTTCCCGCTGTCCATCGTGGTGTCGTCCCTGATCAACGAAGGCACGCACATGATTCAGCAACTGGAGAACCATCCTTTGGACTTGGGCCTGTATGTCAAACAATTCGCGCATCTGATGCCGTCTTCCCTCGAGCGCCTGCTGGAGCGCATGGGCTGGACCGATACGACGCAATTGCAAACGAAATTGAGCACCCTCCTGAGCCAGGGCGGCCAGTTGATGGCGCAGCGCGTGTTCAATATCGGCCAGGGCACATTTGATTTCCTGGTCAGCTTTGCCGTCATGCTTTATTTGCTGTTTTTTTTGCTGCGCGATGGCGCCACGGTCGTGGACAGCATCCGGCGCTCGCTGCCTCTGAGCACCGACCATCAAAAGCTCTTGATCGGCAAATTCACTACGGTGCTGCGCGCCACGGTCAAGGGCAATATCGTCGTCGCGATCGTGCAAGGTGCGCTGGGCGGCCTGATTTTCTGGATTCTGGGTGTGCAGGGCGCGCTGCTGTGGGGTACGGTGATGGCATTCCTGTCGCTGCTGCCGGCGATTGGCGCGGCCCTCGTCTGGCTGCCGGTGGCGATCTTCTTCCTGTTCACCGGCCTGATCTGGCAAGGCGTCACGCTGATCCTCTTTGGCTCGATCGTAATCGGCCTGGTAGATAATTTGCTGCGCCCCCTCCTGGTGGGCAAGGATACGCAAATGCCGGATTACCTCGTATTGATTTCTACCCTGGGTGGCATGGCCTTGTTCGGACTGACCGGTTTCGTATTGGGGCCTGTGGTGGCGGCCCTGTTCATCGCGGCGTGGGACTTGTTCAGGATTGAAAAGGAATACCGCAAGGCCTGAGTTTGCCACGCGGCTTGGCCTGGATGCGGGCGACATTTCCCGCCTTCCGAGCCAGGGATTTATGCCGAGGCGCCATGCGGCGGCAGCGGCAAGCGCAGGCATACGTGGGTGCCGCCACCCGGGACGCTGACGATATGCAAGCTGCCGCCGCATTGCCCCGTGCGCCGGCGCATGCCGGCAATGCCATGCTCGGGCGAGCCTTCCAGACTTGCAGGTGCCGCGCCAACGCCATTGTCGGTCACATCCATCTGCAGCAATCCCGGCATCAGCCTGATGCGAATCCTTACGAGTGTGGCGCGTGCATGACGTGCCACGTTATTGAGGATTTCTTGGAACAGGTGAAATGCCGTTGCCGCCAGCGTGCCTTCGGGAGCGGCGCAGTCTGGCGCCAGATCGATCGTCGAGTCGCATGCCAGTTCGGTGGTGCTGGCGAATTCGCTGATCTGCCATTCAAGCGCCGCGATCAAGCCCTGCTTGGCCACATGCCATTCCCTGTCCGGCGGGCGGCTGGCGAGGTCGCTCGAATTTACCGATGCGGCATTGGCAGTTGCTGAGGTGCGGGAGAGTGTAGGCACGATATGATCCGGGCTGAGTCAGAACGATACCCTGCTTCTTGCAAGGCACGTGCCAGTCATATCATCAGATTTTTTGCCGCGATCACCGTTTAAGTGCGGGAGAAACGAATCAGCACGGTGCATGCCGCGGGATTCGCGCCAGCTGCCGGTGCATCCATTCCTGCATTCATTTTTTTGAAATACAGGGATTGTCCTTGATATAAAAGCGCAACTCGCGGGCAGCCCATTCGCCGGCATAATCCACGCCGATGCGAGGACGCTCGACGATCGTCACGGGCTCTCCCTCGCCGCTGTCGGCGATATAGAGGTCGTCACTCAGCAAGTCATGCATATTACGGTGCAGGTCGATTGCCATGGCCTTGCATAGCAAGCCTGGCCCGCTGGTTCTGGTTTCGACGTTGCGCACCGACTCAAGCGCCCGCAACAGGACGGCTGCGCCATGCCCTTCTTTTTCCGTCACGACGTTCATGCAGTGATGCACGCCATAGATCAGGTACACATAGGCAAAACCGGGCGGCCCGAACATGACCTTGGTGCGGGCCGTGATCCCCTTGGAAGAATGCGAAGCGAGGTCGTGCACGCCGATATAGGCTTCGGTCTCGACGATGCGGCCGATCCGCTCGACGCCCTCGACCACGTGCACGAGATATTTGCCAAGCAAGTCACGCGCGACCTCGATCGTGTCGCGCGCATAAAAGGAACGAGGCAGCTTGTGCATCATGCGCCGATCTCCGGTTGCCGGGTCAGCCGGGCAGATGCTGTTCGCTGATTGAGGTTTGCGTGACCTTTCCCGTGCTCATGTCGAAGTGGACATTGAACATTTTGGTATCCACACCATCCAGGAAACGCCAGTCCCAGACTTCTTCATTTTTGCGCTTAAATTGCACGACACTGCCGGGCTTGCCAAGGATGCGGCGCACCTCGTCACGGCTTAATCCCGGCTGGATGCGGGCAAAGTTTTGCGATGTCAGCACCTGCTGGTAATCCTGCAGCTTGCCATCCCGGTCGATGATGAACATCCAGGTACGCGCCCCTTCCGGCCCTTTCGGGTATTCGAGGGTACGGGTGCCATCGTCTTCTTCCCATACCGTTTCCGGTTTTCCCATTACCATGCGCACGTCGGCTTCGGACGACACGCCCTTTCCCAGCTTGTTCAAGCCCGGCTCCTCGATGGGGCGCCCCTGTTCATCGCAGCCAATCAGCAAGAGACTTGCCGCCACCAAGATAAGTTTGCGCAAACTGGCTCGCATGGTGCCAACTCCAGAGACGAATGAATGAAAAACGAAACAAACATGGATGCAATCTTTACCAGCTTAATATGAATGTGCATCCCCGCATTGCCGATTCAGCATTGAGTAATTTGCATGACATGCACCAACCGAAGATAACATACCTGTCTATCCTAATTATGCAGATCCGCATTGTTTGCCTGAGTTCTTGATTACTTTGGCAAGTTGGCGCGAGGTAAGCAATAGTTACATATGGCATGAAACTTTTTGGGAGACCCTTGTTCAAACCGGTTCATTGCTTTTCCTTCAGGAAGCAAGAAATTTTTTAACCAAATGAACAAGAAAGTCCGCATGTTCTCCTGTCATTCTGCTGCCCTCCCGACCTTGCCTCGCCGTTCAATGATCGCCACTGCGGTCACCTTCGCATTAGCCGCTCCTGCCATTCACGCCTCTGCCGCGACATTGAGCGTGGGCCCCGGAAAAGCGTACGCCATGCCTTGCCAAGCCCTGACCAGAGCGGCTGCGGGCGACGTGGTGGAAATCGATGCCGCAGGAAGCTATGCGGGCGACGTCTGTGCTTTTGCTGTCGATAACCTGACGATCCGCGGCGTGAATGGTCGGCCGAAAATCGATGCCGCCGGCAGGTATGCCGCCGGCAAGGGCACCTGGGTTGTACAGGGCAAGTCGAACGTGATCGAGAATGTCGAAATGTTCGGCGCCAAAGTCCCTGACCGCAATGGTGCGGCGATCCGCCTGGATGGCATCCATCTGACCCTGCGCGGCAGCTACCTGCATGACAACGAGAATGGCATCCTGACCAGCAACGATGGCATCAGCGATATCGTCATCGAAAATACCGAATTCAGCCGCAATGGTTATGGCGATGGCTATTCGCACAACCTGTATGTCGGCCACGTCAACAGTCTGACGTTCCGCTACAACTATTCACACGATGCCAATGTCGGTCATAACCTGAAGTCGCGTGCCAAGCTCAATACGATTACGTACAACCGTTTTTCCAGCAGCGGCCAGGGCCAGCCGAGTTATGAAATCGATTTGCCCAATGCCGGCACATCTTATGTCATCGGCAACGTGGTGCAGCAGCCCGCCAATAACGGCAACAGCAATTTGCTGACCTATGGCACGGAAGGCGCGACCAACCCGGGCCAGGACCTGTACGTGGTCAACAATACCTTCATCAACGATTACAGCTCGGGCGGCAATTTCATCCTGGTCGGCAGCACGGTGACCACGCCGGTCCTGATCCAGAATAATATTTTCGCCGGCACCGGCACCATGACGAACCAGACGCTGGCAACGCTGAAGACCAATTACCAGTCGCTGCTGCCAGCCTTCGTCGACCGTGCCAACTACGACTTGCGCCCGGCTTCCGGTGCGCCATTCATCAATGCCGGTTCTGCACCGGGCACGAGCGCCAGCGGCGTATCGCTGGTTCCGGTCAATGAGTATCGTCACGTCGCCTCGGCCCAGGTCAGGCCTGTTGCCGGTCAACTCGATATCGGCGCCTATGAAGCCGCTGCAAGCGTGACGACCACCACGGTCGTCACCGGTGCGCCGACGACGACCACGCGTGCATCGACGACCTCGACACAGGCAAGCACCACCACGACCAAGGCGCCGACCACTACCACGCAAGTGACGACAACGACGTCGCCGGCGCAGAGCTCGACACAGGCAACCACGACAACATCGCGGGCATCGACCACGACCACTCAGGCGGCTTCGACGAGCACGACAAAAGCGTCAACCACGACGACAAGGCGTTCAACGACCACGACGAAAGCTGCGACAACCTCGACAAAGGCTTCAACCACTTCGACGAAGGCGTCGACCACTTCGACAAAGGCCGCAACGACAACGACAAGGGCTTCGACGACAACGACGCGGGCCGCGAGCACCACAACGCGGGCTGCGACCACGACGACGAAAGCCAGCTCAACAACGACGTCCTCCACCACCACTTCCACGGCTTATACCAATCCGCGCCCCTGGTGGCGTTGGTGGCGTTAAGAGCCTGACCGGGCACTGTCACGATTCATCGCGGCAGTGCCTTTTCCGCATGCTCGGCATGCCCATCATCGTCCCCTCGGGTTTTCCATAGCGAGAACAGCACGCCGCCTGCAATCAATCCCACTGTTACGCCGAGCGACACTCCTGCCGGAATCTTGCCGATTATGCCGACCAGGAAAATCTTTGCACCAATAAAGACCAGCACCAGAGAAAGCGCATACTTCAAGTAATGGAAGCGGTGAATCATCGCCGCCAGGGCAAAGTACAGCGCACGCAAGCCGAGCACGGCAAAAATATTGCTCGTATAAACAATGAACGGGTCGGTGGTAATCGCGAAAATGGCGGGCACCGAATCCACGGCAAACACCACGTCGGCACACTCGATCAAAATCAGCGCCAGAAAGAGCGGTGTTGCCGCGCGCACCAGCTTGCCGCTTGCGGGATCACGTTCCCGCACCCAGAAATCATGTCCATGCAAATGCTTGGTAACCCGCATGTGGCGCTTGAGAAAATTGAGTAGCGGATTGTGAGCGATATCCGGTTCCTGATCGACCGCAAACCACATTTTGATGCCAGTAACGATCAGGAATGCGCCAAACAAGTAGAGAATCCAGCTGAATTGCGTCACAAGTGTAGCGCCCAAGCCAATCATGATTGCGCGCAGCACGATGACGCCCAGGATTCCCCAGAACAGTACGCGATGTTGATATTTGCGGGGAATGGCGAAGAAACCGAAGATCAGGGCAATGACAAAGATATTGTCCATCGAGAGCGATTTCTCGATCAGAAAGCCAGTGAAATACGCAATGCCGTTTTCTGCACCCATATACCACCACACCCAGGCACCGAAAATTAATGCCACAGTGATATATCCCGCGGAAAGCAGCAAGCTTTCGCGCACACCGATTTCCTTGTCGTCCTTATGCAGTACACCCAGATCGAATACGAGAAGTGCGGCGACGATCAATAAAAATGTCACCCAAATCCAGGCAGGGGTACCGAGAAAGCCGGCCTGCAATACGCTCCATTCCGAAAATGCCGTTATAGAAGTATCCATGTCATGTACAAATTAAAATGATTTGTACAATCGTGCCTAAATTGCATTTTCGGATAAACCGTAAAATTGCTGAAATTCGCTTCGAAAAAAGCAGAGTCTATTTTTGCTTTTGGCCTGACGAACTTGCCACAAGCGTGCAGGGACAAATACTTTTACTCGGCGTCAGGTTGCTGCCCCAGCGAAGCCTAGCGGAAAGCGGCTAACTTTTCACAAGCGGTGACGATGCGCTGGATGGTAGGAAAGTCGTCCATTCACTATGCATGAACGATTTGGCAAATGGTGTAATTGTCATTTCAAAATTGTGGAAATGCATGGAAAATCCCAGCATCTTTAATGCCTGCACATGATGTTGCACGTCCTGCATGACTAATTCGTCCGTACCTGTCCCATCGCGCCTGCGCCGCACCGTCAAATTCATCGCTGGAACTACCATCGGCCTGTGTATCGGCGGTTCCCTCGGTGCCGCCTATTCCATTCACCAGCTATGGCAAAAATTGCCGGCCATCGATCACCTTGCCAGCTACGATCCCATGCTGCCGATGCGAATCTATGACCGCGATGGCAACCTGATGGCCGAGTATGGCGAGGAGCGGCGGGAATTCGTGCCGATCACGCGGATTCCGAAGAAGGTGCAGCAAGCCTTGCTGGCGATCGAGGATGCCGATTACTACGAGCACGGCGCGGTGGATTTCACCGGCTTGGCACGGGCTGTCGTCAGCAATGTCGTGGCCGGCGGCCATGCCCAGGGCGGCAGCACCATCACCATGCAGGTGGCGCGGGTGTTTTTCCTGAGCCGGGAAAAAACCTATAACCGCAAGATCATGGAAATCCTGCTGGCCTATAAGCTCGAATCGACTTATAGCAAGGACAAGATCCTCGAGCTGTACATGAACCAGGTATACCTGGGCGAGCGCGCTTACGGCTTTGCCGCCGCTGCCTCGGTTTACTTCGACAAGACGCTCGACCAGTTGAGCGTTGCCGAAGCCGCCATGCTGGCCGGCTTGCCGAAAGCGCCCTCCGCCTACAACCCTGTCGCCAATCGCGAACGCGCAACCCAGCGCCAGCAATACATCCTGAAACGCATGCGCGACATGGGCTATCTCGACGAACAGGCGTACCAGGTGGCGCGCGCGGAAGAACTGGTGCTGCGCCCGCAATACAAGTCGATCGTGCCAGCCGCCGCCTACGCCGTCGAGCAGGCGCGCAAGATGGTGGTCGAACAGTATGGCGATGATGCCTATTCCCTTGGCCTGGATGTCGTCACGACGATCAGCAAGCCCGAACAGATCGCCGCCACCGCAGCCTTGCGTACCGGCTTGATGAATGCACAGGACAGGCGCGGCTATGCCGGACCGGAGGGGCGCATTCCGCATCCTGTCGATGCCGGCGATGCGGCGGCCATGCGCACGGCGCTGCGTCCCTGGCGCGACAGCGGCGACTTGCGCGCAGCGATCGTGGTGGAAGCTTCTCCTTCGGCTGGCATCGCCGCCGCGCTGCGCGATGGCAGCGTGATCCGTATTCCGGCAAAGAAGCTGGAGACCAGTGAAATCGCAGCGCTCAAAAACGATGCGCCGGCGCGCAAGCGCATCGAGCCGGGCGCCGTGATACGCGTCATGCAGGATGCCGACAAGAGCTGGCGCCTGATGCAATTGCCGCAGATGGAAGGCGCGCTCGTCTCCCTCGATGCAACGTCCGGCGAAATCCTGGCGCTGACCGGCGGCTTCGACTTTAACTTCAACAAATTCGACCATGCCGTGCAGGCAAACCGCCAGCCCGGCTCGACCTTCAAGCCCTTTGTCTTTTCCGCGGCGCTGGAAAAAGGTTACTTCCCTGGCACGCTGATCGACGATACCCAGCGCCTGGTGACGCCTGCCGCAAAAGGACGCAAGGCCTGGAGCCCGCGCAATTACGGCGGCAATTACGAAGGCTTCATCTCGGCCAGACGCGCCCTGGCGCGCTCGAAGAATGTCGTGGCGGTCAACCTGATGGAGGCCGCCGGCACGGACTATGTGCAGCAATTCGCTACCCGCTTCGGCTTTGTATCGGAGCTGAATCCGCCGGGCTTGCCGCTGGCGCTCGGCGCCGGCGCCATCACGCCGCTGCAGCTCACGCAAGCCTATGCCGTTTTTGCCAATGGCGGCGAGCTGGTCGAGCCGCGCTTGATCAGCAAGGTGAGCGAGCGTGGCGGCAAGATCCTCTATGAAGCCGAAACGGAATCGTCGCGCTTGCGGGTCATTTCGGAACGCAACGCCTACGTGATGCATAGCATGCTGCGCGATGTGGTGCAGCATGGCACGGCGCGTCGCGCAGTGTCGCTCGGTCGCGAAGACATCGCCGGCAAGACCGGCACCTCGAACGATGCAAGGGATGCCTGGTTTGCCGGTTATTCCTCGGGCATCGCATCGGTGGTCTGGATCGGCTACGACCAGCCGCGCAGCCTGGGCAATGCGACAGGCGGCGTGCTGGCTTTGCCGGTCTGGATGGAATACATGAAAGCCGCGATCGCCAGCCGGCCTGAGTCGGAGCGCGAAATGCCAACGGACCTGGCTCTTGTCGATAACGACTTCGTCTACCAGGAATACCTGGAAAAGACTTGCGTCGATGACCGCCACACTTTCATTCAAAGCCGCTTCGAATGTACCCGAGTCGCTGATAAGCCGGAATTGAACAATGATGCGCCTGATCCGTCGGCAGCCAGTGACGCGGTGCCGATCACGCTTTCGCAGGAGCGCGACAAGATCATGAAATTTTTCATGGAGAGAACGGAGTAATACGCCGGCTCATCCCGGCAGCCTGCCGGCGCGGCGCTCTCGCGTCACTCTTTATGCTCCGCACTTCATTCGGCTTGCCAGCCGCCGCCCAAGGCCTGGATCAGCGACACGGCGGCAAGCTGGCGATCGGCCTGCACCTGCACCAGCGCGCGGCGGGCATTCAAGGCGCTGGCCTGGGCAAGGACGACTTCCGAGTAACCGACCTGCCCTTCCTTGTAACGGTTCAGCATCCTGGCTTCCGCTTCATCCGCTGCCTGCGATGCCTGGCGCCGGTACGTTTCCTGTTCGGCGAGAATACGGGCCGCCGACAGTTGATCTTCGACATCGGCAAATGCCGACAACACGGTTTGCCGATAGCGCGCGACCGCTTCTTCGTATCCGGCTTGAGCGCCCTCCACTCTTGCGCGCGTCGCCCCGGCATTGAACACGGATTGCGCAAGCGACAAGCCGAGCGCCCAGACGCTCGTACCTGCGGCGAACAGATCGGCGACATTGCTTGCGCCCGAACCCAGCGAGGCATTCAGCGCGATGCTAGGAAAATAGGCAGACTTCGCGATACCGATTTGCTCATTGGCGACGGCAACGAAACGCTCGGCCGCGGCAATATCCGGGCGCCGCTGCAACAGGAGCGACGGCACACCAACCGGCACCGCCGGAACGTTCGCCTGCCACTTTGTCGCAGGAAGAGAAAACTCGGCCGGCAGCTTGCCGATCAGGACGGCAATCGCATGTTCAAACTGCGCGCGCTGGCGCACCAGGCCGAGTTCATCGGACTGGGCATTGGCAAGCTGTGTCTGCGCTTGCAACACATCGGTCTTGCCTGCAATGCCGGCGTTATACCGGTTTTGCGTAATCTGCAGATTGCGCTGGTAAGCAGCAATCGTATCGGCCAGCAAGGCACGCGCCGTATCGATCTGGCGAATGGAAATATAGTTGGCAACCAGCTCTCCCTGCGCCGACAAGGTCGCTGAGGCCAGATCCGCAGCGCTGGCTTGCGCGCTGGCGCCGGCGGCGCTGACCGAGCGGCGCAAGCGGCCCCAGACATCCGGTTCCCAGCTGCCACCGATGCCGAGCTGGAAACGGTTGCTCGCGCGAGCATCGCCACTGCCGGCGTTACGGTTGGCGCTGCCGGTCAGCGATACCACTGGAAAAAACGAAGCGCGCTGTTGCTGCACCAGCGCTCGCGCCTGCGCATAAGCGGCTGCCGCGGCGGCGACGTTTTGATTCGACACTTCCACGGCGGCTGCCAGCTCATTCAATACCGGATCGTTAAAGATTTGCCACCAGGCGCCGCGATCGATATGGTCGGCCGGTGATGCCTTGACCCACCCTTCGGCTTCCTTGAAATTGGCCGGCATTTGCAGGTCGGGGCGATGGTAATCCGGCCCGACCGCACAGCCGCCTATGGCCAGCAGCACGGAGAGCGCAAAGGTCGAACGTCGCAAGAATGGAAGGCTCATTCGCATGGAAGGATTCATGAAGAAGATGTGGAAGACGCGGACAGGTCGCCGCCGCTGCGGCTCAATTCCCGCTCGCCCGGACTGCGGCGGCGCAGCTTGTCGAGCAGGACATAGACTGCCGGCGTAGTCAGCAGGGTAAGAAATTGGCTGGCGATCAATCCGCCGATGATGGTCACGCCCAGCGGCCGGCGCAGCTCGGCGCCCTCGCCGAAGCCGATCGCCAGCGGCAAGGCGCCCAGCGCCGCGGCCAGGGTCGTCATCAGAATCGGCCTGAAGCGCAGCAGGCAGGCTTCGCGCACCGCTTCCACCGCCGGGATGCCGCGCGCGCGTTCCGCTTCAAGCGCAAAGTCGATGATCATGATGGCGTTTTTCTTGACGATCCCCAGCAGCAGGAATACGCCGATCAACGCGATGATCGAGAAATCCATCTTGAAAATCAGCAGCGCCAGGACCGCGCCCACGCCGGCCGACGGCAAGGTCGACAGCACGGTCAGCGGATGCACCAGGCTCTCGTAGAGGATGCCGAGGACAATATAAATGACGATGATGGCAGCCAGGATCAGCATCGGCTGCTGGTTTTGCGATTCCTCGAAACTGCGCGCCGTGCCGGCAAAGCTGCCCCGGACATTGGTCGCCATGCCGATTTCCGCCTCGGCTTGCTTGACAGTGGCCTGGGCATCGCTGAGCGTGGTGCCGGGCGCCAGGTTGAATGAAATGGTGGAAGCCAGTTCCGCGTCTTCGTGGCTGACGGAAGAATCCGTCGCGCGGTCGGCATAACTGGCGATCGCCGACAGCGGCACCATGGTGGCGGCGCTGGTGCTCAAGGCCTGTCCGCTGGACTGGTCCCGCAGCGCCGGGTTGATCACTGCAGAGTTTGCCGATGTGGCGACGCCCGATGCGGCACCGTTTGCATTGCCGGATGTTGTGGAAGTGGCGCCCCTGGCCGGCACATAGATATCGTTCAATGCCTGCGGGCTGCGGGTATAGCGGGATGCCACTTCCATGATCACGTGATACTGATTCAGCTCGCCGTAGATGGTGGCAACCTGGCGCTGGCCGAATGCGTTATACAGGGCATTGTCCACGTCCCGTGCATTGATGCCTAGCCTCGCGGCGCTGTCGCGATCTACCGTGACGAAGGTTTCGACGCCGTTTTGCTCGAGGTCGGTATCTATATCGGTGAGCTCCGGATGCGTCCTCATCTGGTCGGCCAGGCGCGTCGTCCACTGGCGCAAGTCCTTGACGTTATCGCTCTTTAGCGTGTACTGGTAAGTCGAATTGCTTTGCCGCCCGCCCATGCGCACATCCTGCACGGGATTCAGGAACAGCCGGACGCCGGTGACCTTCGAAAATTGCGGACGCAGCCGTGCAATCACCGCCTGCCCGGTATCGCCCGGCGCGCGCTCGCTGACCGGCTTCAAATTGATGAACATGAAGCCGCCGCCGGCGCGCGACCCGCCGGTAAAGCCGACGACCGTATCGACCGCCGGATCCTTCTTGATGATATTCACCAATTGCCGCAACTTGCCTTGCATCGCCTCGAAGGAAATGCTCTGATCCGCCCGCAAACCGCCATTGATCTGGCCGATATCCTGTTCCGGGAAAAATCCCTTGGGCGCGGCGGCATACAGGTAGACGCTCAAGCCGGTCACGCCAAGCAGCACAACCAGCACGATCCATACATTGTCCAGCGCCCAATCCAGGCTGCCGGCATAGGTGCGGTGGATGCGGTCGAATCCCCGTTCGAGCCAGCGGGCGACGCGGTTCGGCTGCCGCTTGCCATTGTCGGACTTGAGCAGCCAGGCGCACATCATCGGCGTCGTGGTCAGCGAGATGAGCAGCGAAATCATCACCGCCGCCGACAAGGTCACGGCAAATTCGCGGAACAGGCGGCCGATCTGCCCGCCCATGAAGAGCAAGGGAATGAATACCGCCACCAGCGACAGGCTGATCGACAATACCGTGAAGCCGACTTCGCGGGCGCCGAGCAAGGCCGCCTTGACACGGTCCATGCCTTGCTCGATATGGCGTGCGGTATTTTCCAGCACCACGATGGCGTCATCCACTACGAAGCCGGTGGCGACGGTCAGGGCCATCAGGCTCAGGTTGTTCAGTGAAAACCCGAGGAAGTACATGACGCCGAAAGTGCCCAGCAGCGACACGATGGTGGCGACCGCCGGAATGATGGTGGCGCGTGTGCTGCGCAAAAAGGCGCTGACCACCACCACGACCAGCACGATGGCGATCACCAGGGTCATTTCGATTTCGAGCAGCGAGGCGCGAATGGAAATGGTGCGATCCGATGCCACCTGCAATTTCACATCCTGCGGCAATTGCGCCTGCAGTTCCGGCAGCAAGTCACGGATGCCATCAACCGTTTCGATGACGTTGGCGCCGGGCTGCTTGGTGATCAATACCACGATCGCCGGGTCGCCGTTGAACAGCCCCAGCGTGCGCTTGTTCTCGACACCATCCGTGACTTCGGCGACATCGTCGAGCCGGATCGCCGCGCCATTGCGCCAGGCAACGACAAGCCCGCGATAATCGGCCGCCATCGGCCGTGCCGTGGTGCTGCTGCCTGTCTGCGAATAAATCTGCAGCCGCTTGCCATCGTCCTCGACCACGCCCTTGGGGCGGCTGGCGCTATTGGCCTGGATGGCGGCACGCACATCTTCCATGGCGACGCCGTACTTGTTCAATGCAAATGGCAGCAGCTCGACCCGCACCGCCGGCAGCGAGCCGCCACCGAGTTCCACGTCGCCCACCCCGGGCACCTGCGCCAGCTTTTGCTGCACCAGGTTGGCCACGGCTTCGTAGACTTGCCCCGGCGAACGCGTCGGCGACGTCAGCGCCAAGATCATGATGGGCGAATCCGAGGGATTCACTTTCCGGTAAGTCGGGTTGCTGCGCAGGGTCGACGGCAAGTCGGCGCGGGACGCATTGATGGCGGCCTGCACTTCACGGGCGGCGGCATCGATCTTGCGGTTGAGATCGAACTGCAGGCTGATACGGGTCTGACCATTGCTGCTGTTGGACGTCATTTCATTGACGCCCGCGATCACGCCCAGCCGCCGCTCGAGCGGCGTCGCCACGCTGGTCGCCATGGTTTCCGGACTTGCCCCCGGCAGCGAGGCGGAGACCGAGATCGTCGGGTAATCGACTTGCGGCAAGGGCGCGACCGGCAGCACGAAAAATGCCGCGATGCCGGCCAGCGCCAGGCCGATGGTCAGCAGAATCGTGCCGACCGGCCGCCTGACGAAAGGCGCTGACAGGTTCACAGGCTGCCCTCTTGGCGAACCGCATGGTCGCCGGCATTCTGGCCTTTGCCTTGCCAGCGATACGACAGGCGGTCAAACGCCAGGTAAATCACCGGCGTGGTAAACAAGGTGAGCAACTGGCTGAGGATCAGGCCGCCGAAAATCGACAAGCCCAGCGGCCGGCGCAATTCGGCGCCCTCGCCAAAGCCCAGCATCAGCGGCACTGCCGCAAACAGCGCAGCCAGCGTCGTCATGATGATCGGCCTGAAGCGCAACAATGCTGCCTGGTGAATCGCCTCGCGCGGGGACTTGCCTTCGTGACGTTCGGCATCGATGGCGAAGTCGATCATCATGATGGCGTTTTTCTTGACGATACCAATGAGCAAAATGATACCGATGATGCCGATCACACCCAGCTCATGCCCGCTCAGCATCAGCGCCAGCAGCGCGCCCACACCGGCCGACGGCAGGGTCGACAGGATGGTCAGCGGGTGGATATAACTTTCGTACAATACGCCCAGCACGATGTAGACGCACACCACTGCTGCCAGGATGAGCCATAACTGGTTGGACAGCGAGGCCTGATATGCGCCGGCCGCACCCAGAAAGCTCATCGTCACGCTGGGCGGCAAGACGATGTCCTTGGCGGCGGCGCGGATGGCATCCACGGCCGTGCCCAGTGACACGCCCGGCGCCGTGTCGAAGCCGACAGTCGTGGCGGGAAATTGCGCGACGTGGGTAATTTGTAGCGGCGCCGGCTTTTCCACGATCGTGGCAATGGCCGATAGCGGCGTGGTCTTGCCGGAGCCGGTGCGAATCTGCAGGTTGTTCAGGGCGTCAATCGCCGCCGCGTGATTCTGCTGCGCTTCGAGAATGACGCGGTATTGATTGGTTTCCGTAAAAATCGTCGAGACGATGCGCTGGCCGAATGCGCTATACAGCGCGTCGTCAATATTGGCGCCGGTAATCGACAGGCGCGATGCCGTATCGCGGTCGATCTGGATATAGGCCGAACTGCCCGAGGCCCCCGCATCGGAGACGACATTGCGCACCTGCGGCAATTCCTGCATGCGTTGCGACAGCTTATTGGCCCATTCCACGACGGTGGCGTTGTCCGCGCCTTCCAGCGAAATGCGGTACTGGGTCGGGCCGCTTTCGGCGTCGATCGTCAAATCCTGTGTCGGCTGCAGATAGATCGTCACGCCAGCGACCTGGGCCACGCGGTCGCGCAGGCGCTGCATGATGTCTTGCAGATCGCCACGGTCTTTCTTCAGATTGATCAGCATGCTGCCGGTATGCTGCATCATGTTATTGGCAGCATCCACGCCGACGATCGAACTCAGCGTGTCGACATCCGGGTCTTCCAGGATGGCCTTGGCCGCCTGTTGCTGCAACTCCGCCATGCGCGCATAGGAAATCGATTGCGAGGTCTCGATGCGCGCCTGCAGCTGGCCGGTATCCTGGATCGGGAACAAGCCTTTGGGTATCAGCATGTACAACAAGACCGTCAGCACCAGCGTGGCCACTGCCACGATCAACGTGAAACCCTGGCGAGCCAGCACCCAGTTCAGCCCGCGGTCATAGTGATGGATGATGCGGTCGAAATGTTCCTGCATCCAGCGTCCGAAGCGGCCGCCTTCCGGCGCGCCTTCTGTAACTTTCTCATGCCGCAGCCAGCGGCCCGACATCATCGGCACCAGCGTCAGCGACACCACAGCGGAAATCAGGATCGTGATCGCCAGCGTGACGGCAAACTCCCGGAACAGCCGGCCGACCACATCGCCCATGAACAGGAGCGGAATCAAGACCGCAATCAGCGAGACGGTCAGCGAGATGATGGTAAAGCCGATTTGCGCCGCACCTTTCAATGCCGCCGCCATCGGCGACTCACCCTCTTCGATATAGCGCGAAATATTCTCGATCATGACGATCGCGTCATCGACAACAAAGCCGGTGGCAATCGTCAGCGCCATGAGCGACAGATTATTCAGGCTGTAACCGAGCAGATACATCACGCCGAAGGTGCCGATCAGCGATATCGGCACCGCCAGGCTGGCAATGACGGTGGCGCGCACGCTATGCAAAAAGGCAAAGATGACCAGCACCACCAGCACGACTGCCAGAATCAGTTCCATCTCGACGTGTTGGACGGATGCCCGAATGCCGGTGGTGCGGTCCGACAATACCGCGACGTGCAGGGATTCCGGCAAGCCGGCTTGCAGTTCGGGCAAACGCTGCTTGATGGCGTCCACGGTGGCAATCACGTTAGCGCCGGGCTGACGCTGCACGTTCAGGATAATCGCCGGCTTCATACCCGACCAGGCGCCCAGACGAACGTTTTCTGCGCTGTCGACCACGTTGGCCACATCGGTGAGCCGGATCGGCGCACCGTTGCGATAAGCGACGATCAAGTTTTTGTACTCATCGACCGTGAGCAACTGATCATTGGCATTGATGCTATAGCTGCGCGTCGGCCCGTCGATGCTGCCCTTGGCGCTGTTGGCATTGGCCGCGGCAATCGCCGTGCGCAAGGTATCCAGCCCCAGACCATTGGCGGCGAGCGCTTGGGTATTGGCCTGGATGCGTACCGCCGGACGCTGGCCGCCGGACAAATTCACCAGACCGACACCCGGAACCTGGCTGATCTTCAATGCCAGGCGCGTATTGACGATATTCTGCACTTCCGTCAGCGGCAGCGTGTCGGAGGTAATCGCCAGCGTCAGCACCGGCGCATCCGCAGGATTGACCTTGGCATACACCGGCGGCGCCGGCAAATCCGCAGGCAGGAGCGAAGCGCCGGCATTGATGGCGGCCTGCACCTGCTGCTCGGCCACATCCAGCGGCAAGCCCAGAGTAAATTGCAGCGTGACGACCGAGGCGCCGGCGGTGCTGGTCGAACTCATGCGCTGCAAGCCCGGCATCTGGCCGAATTGCCGCTCAAGCGGCGCGGTGACGGTCTGGCTCATGACTTCCGGGCTGGCGCCGGGATACAGCGTCTGCACCTGGATGGTCGGAAAGTCGACCTGCGGCAAGGCCGACAGCGGCAGGAATTTAAAACCGATTAAGCCGGCCAGCACGATAGCCAGCATCAGCAAGGATGTGGCGACGGGCCGCTGGATGAAGGGACGGGATGGGCTCATATCGATGCGCCGGCGGTGTGGTCAGTCATTGTCCTGCGTCCTGCCCGCGATCGCGGCGACGCTCCTGGATTTGCTGCCAGCGCGCAATAGCTTCGGGATCGCCCTGGTCGATCTTGTCGAGGAAGGCCTTGCGGCGCGCCAGCGCCTCCGGATCATCCTTGACCATGTCCAGCATGCGCTGGCGCTGTTCCGGGGTCGGGCCGGCCACCTTGTTGGCAGCAGCAGGGCTGGCCTCTTTGCCGGATGGTGCACCCGCGGGCGGTTGCTGCGCGGCGCGATTTTCAGAGCGGCTGCCGGCAGTCGGCGCCGGTTGGCGCTTGCCATCCGCGTCGACGGGACGATTACCGCCTTGTCCATCACCCGCTCCCTTACCCGCTCCATTGCCGAACCCTTTTCCGCCTTTGCCGCCCGCAGGACGTTCACCCGGCAAAATCACGCGGGCTCCATCCTTCAAGCGGTCGGCGCCTTCGGTGATGACTTGCTCGCCGGCTTTCAATCCAGTGGCGATCTGTATCTTGTCGCCGCTGGCTTGCCCGCGCGTGACAAGACGCAACGAGGCGGTCTTGTCAGCGGCATTCACCACATAGACAAAATCGCCTTTACTACCGTGGCGCAATGCATTGGCCGGCACGACAACCGCATCCTTGATGGTATTGACGGTCAGGCGGACATTGACGAACTGGCTGGGGAACAAAGCGGACTTTGCATTCGCAAACCGCGCCTTGGCGCGTACCGTGCCGGTTTGCGTATCGACCTGGTTATCCAATGCCAGGAAGGTGCCGGAATCCAGCAAGGTGGTGCGCGAGCGGTCATAGGCCAGCGCCGTCAGCTTGGCGCCCTCATTGATGCGCGCCCGCAGGTCTGGCACACGGTCTTGCGGAATGGCGAATTGCACATCGATCGGTTCCAGCTGGGTAATGACGGCAATGCCATTGGCATCGCCGGCGTTGACGAGATTGCCGACATCGACATTGCGCAGGCCGACCCGCCCGCTGATCGGCGCGGTAATCCTGCTATAGCCGAGATTCAGGCGCGCGGTGTTTTCCGCGGCGCGATCCGTCATGACCGTGCCCTCCAGCTGCTTGACCAGGGTGGCCTGGGTATCGACATCCTGGCGCGCAATCGAATCCTGTTCCAGCAAGGTGCGGTAACGCTTGAGCGTCAGCCTGGCGTTTTCCAGTTGCGCCTCGTCTCGCTGGCGCTGGCCGGTCGCCTGCATCAGCTGGTTCTCGAACTGGCGCGGGTCGATGATGGCCAACACCTGGCCGGCCTTGACCGTCTGGCCTTCGGTGAACAACACCTTTTGCAAAATGCCGGAAACCTGCGGCCGCACCGTGGCCGTCGCGGCTGCCACCACCGTACCCAGCGCATCGAGCGTCACCTGGATATCGGCCTTTTCCGCCGTGGCGACGCCCACTGTTGTCGGCGGCAGACCGCGCCGTCCGCCGGCACCCGCGCGCGGACCACCTTGTGTCGTTCCCTGGTGGGTCAGATACCACGCCAGCCCGCCCAGTGCTGCCAACAGCAGGATGGCGAGCACGCTGCCGATCAGGGATTTCCGCCGGCTGGTACGGCGCGTCGTTGCAGGCGAATCCGGATTTGCTTCGTTATGGCGGGAATTCATCAATTTTCCTTGGTGTGTAACGCACTGGCTCAAACGTGTTGCATGCGGAACCGGACCAGTATCCTGAGACCGTTAATCAGGCAATTGATCTCATGCATGGTGCATTGTCCGCACTTTTCATACATGCTGCTATCGGTCATCTTCTGACAAGACGACCTTGCTAGAAAGCAAATGGATAATGATACGCCAAGCGAAGGCAATGTGGGATAGATAGGCTTGCCGGCACATAGGACGGGAATGCTGAAGGCTCAATGCGCGGCCAGCGTCAGGAATAGTGCGGCTTTTCGGAGCGTCCTTGTTCGGAGTGTCCTTGTTGAAGGGCTGGGCCAAACCACCTTGGCGGCCTTTGCAAGGCCGTATAGCGACCGGGGAACCGCGCAACGCGCCAGGAAAAGTTTCGGGTTCGTTCCGAAAATGGATTACATCATGGGCAGCTTGCGTTCGACCAGCCAATGCCGTATGTGGCTGGCGTCGGCCGCGCGTGCGAACTTGCCGCGCGCATTGAGAATGACCATGATAAGTTCACGCTCCTCGATGACCGTGTACATCACCATGCAGCGGCCGGCTTCAGAGATGTAACCTGTCTTCTGCAAGACGATTTCCCATTGCGGGTTGGCGATCAATCGATTTGAATTTCGATACTGAAGAGAATGGCCGCCCGGCTCGACTTCAAACTCGCGGTTGGTCGAGTATTGCTGGATCAGTGGATACTTCTGAGCCTCCAGGACAAGCTTGGCCAGGTCGCGCGCACTCGATACGTTGCTGCTTGAAAGACCAGTCGGCTCCACATAATGCGTGTCCGCCATGCCCAGCGATTGCGCCTTTGCATTCATCGCTGCCACAAAATTTTTCAGGCCGCCAGGATAATGCCGTCCCAAAGCCGATGCAGCACGATTTTCAGAACTCATCAGGGCGATGTGCAGCATGTTTGCACGAGTCAGCTTCGATCCGACCGCCAAGCGCGACGAGGTATGCTTGATGCGGTCGATATCGTCGCTGGTGACGGTAAGCACTTCGTCCAAAGGCTGTTGTTCATCAAGGACCACCAAGGCTGTCATCAGCTTCGTAATGGAAGCAATCGGCACTACCTCCGTCGCATTCTTCTCGTACAAAACATGTGATGTGGTCGCATCAAACACAAGCGCCGAACTTGCGGTCAACGGAATCGAGGCTTCCGAATCCAACAGGCTTCCCTTCGCTGCGGCGAGAGACTGAGAATTTTGGGAGAGAACATACTTCTTGCCACTTGCGGCCCTGGCAACCGCTTCTACCGAATTCCGTCGCACCCTTTTCGCGCGCTGCGCTGATTTTCTCGGGCTACTGCGCGCAGCAAGCTGCCGCTTCGTTGGCTTGGCCTTGGTGACGCGTTTATTGGGCGTCGCTTTTTTCTTGATTGCGCGTTGTTTGTGCTTGAGACTGGACGAACTAGACGCATCAGGCTTGGCCGGTGCTTTCGCCGATGCGTGAGAGGAAAAACAAAAAACGTGCAGCAGTAACAGAAGCGCTACCAGCCCATGCCTATACAAGCTATACATTGCAACGACCAAACATCTATGTGCGGCATTGCAGTGTAGAAAATAAATTGAATAGGCTCAAGAAAAAAATTGGCCTACGCAAATTTTTTAAGTGAAACCTTAAGCTGGGATTAAGATACGGCCGTTACGCAATAACTTGTTTGCAAGTTGTTGATGAATCAGCACGGAATTAATGCGGGTGCTGCGGCGAGATGGGAGTGCTACCAAACGCCTTCGCGCTCCTGCCTGAAAAAAAATCGACGTTATTCCGCAGAGCTGCGCCCCATGCATACTGGCTCAATCAGCGATAAGCATTCACGCGAAGTCCATCACTGTCGAGTCGAGAATCTCAGCTTTTCACACCGCCGTTCTCGACCTCTTGCAGGAAGCATTCAATCAGCAAAGTCCATCGTATCCGGATCCGTATCCACCTCTTGCGGTTTCCCCAGCAACTTCAGCCAGATAAAACCTATCGTCCCTGCGATAACGGAAGCAAGCAGAATAGCCATCTTCGAGGCGTTGATCGCCGCCGCATCGCCGGTGAAGGCCAGATTGGTGATGAAGATGGACATGGTAAAGCCGATGCCGCCCAACAGCCCTGCGCCAAAGATATGTTTCCAGTTGAGGTCAAGCGGGAGGCGGCAAACGCCAATCGCCACCACGATAAAGGCAAGCATCGTAATCCCCAATGGCTTGCCGAAGACGAGGCCGGCCATAATGCCGAGACTGTTGGTGCTGGCCAGCTCCTGTTCCCATCCCGAACCGATGACAATACCGGTATTGGCCAATGCAAAGATAGGCAAGATCAGAAATGCCACCGGTTTATGCAGAACATGTTCCAGCCTGTGAGATGGCGAGGTTTCATCATCCTGTTTGGCCGAATAAGGAATCGCAAACGCCAGCAGCACGCCAGCGATAGTGGCATGCACGCCTGATTTCAGCATCAGATACCACATGAGCACGCCGCCGATCAGGTAAGGCAGCAAGGCCATGACTCGCCATATCCGATTCATCGCCACCAGGATTCCCAACACGACCAGGGCGCCAAATAGATAAGCCGTCGCCAATTCCGCGGTGTAGAACACGGCGATGACAATGATGGCGCCCAAATCATCGATCACGGCCAAGGCTGCCAGGAAAACCTTGAGCGAGGCCGGCACGCGCTTGCCAAGCAATGCCAGCACTCCCAGCGCAAACGCAATGTCGGTGGCCATGGGGATGCCCATGCCGGCCTGCGTCGGTGTTTCGGCATTCAGGCTGAAATGGATCAGTGCCGGAACAGCGATTCCGCCCACTGCGGCAAAGATCGGCAGCAAGGCATTCTTCAGGCTGGACAGTTCACCGCTGTAGAGTTCGCGCTCCAGTTCAAGGCCGATCAGCAGAAAGAAAACTGCCATCAGGGCATCGTTAACCCAGTGCTCGATGCTGAGACCGGCAATCGGCACGTGCCAGAAATGCAGATAAGAGGTGCCGAAGGAGGAATTGGCGAGGGTCAGCGAAATGATGGTGCAGGCGATCAGCAGAATGCCGCTGGATTTTTCAGAGTCGAAGAAACGCTTGAAGGTATTGGATAAAGGTCGTTGAGTCGCCGCCATGGTTTTCGTAATAGAAAAACTGCGTGGCGGCCCGACCAACGCATAATCCTGCATACACGAACATGCATGCACCCTCGACGAAGTATAACTTTTATTTCTTTATTGCCGCCATAGGGCGCGCGCTATCCATGGCCAAAGATTCGCTTAAGGTAACAACGGTATAGTTAAGGCCAGTATCCATGCCGCATGCGCTTTCTCGTTCTATACCCACATCAAATAAAGATCAAAAGCGGACATTGTTCCGTGATGACGGCCTAATACTTTTTTGAATGTCGTCAGGTCGATGCTTTAGTCAAAGTAGAGACCCTCTCTTTTCTCCCAGTCTCGCAGCGGCGTCGGCACATGTCACGTTTTCTAGGAGTTAATGGATGCAGCTAGTCATCTCTTCAGGCTTGATTCTTATCGTCGTACTCTGGGGGATTTTCGCCCCGGCGTCGCTCTCGGCAATATTCGACCGCATACTGGCGCTGATTACGACCAACTTCGGCTGGCTGTATTTGTGGACAGTCCTGGGTCTGGTGATTGTGGCGGCGATGCTGGCCTTCAGCCGCTATGGCAACCTCAAGCTGGGAGGGGAAGACGACGAGCCGGAATTTTCGCTGCATAGCTGGTTCGCCATGCTGTTTGCCGCCGGCATGGGCATCGGCTTGGTCTTCTGGGGCGTGGCGGAACCGATCTCCCATTTCGGCACGCCGCCGCCGGGCATCACAGCACGCACACCGGAAGCGGCCAACGCTGCCATGCGCTACAGTTTTTTCCATTGGGGTTTGCATCCGTGGGCGCTGTATAGCGTCGTGGCGCTGGCAATTGCCTTCTTTTCCTTTAGAAGAGGAAAACCCGCGCTGATCAGCGCCGCGACCGAATCGCTCCCCTGGAGATGGGCTCCCAAGCTATCGGTTGCCGTGAACGTCCTGGCCATTATCGCGACCGCGTTTGGTGTCGCCGCCTCGCTGGGAATCGGCGCGCTGCAAATCAATAGCGGCCTCAACGCCGTGTTTGGCTTGCCGATCAGTGCCCCATCGCAGCTTGGCATCATCGCGATTACCACCACACTGTTCATCGGCTCTGCAGTCAGCGGCGTAACGCGCGGCATCAAATGGCTTTCGAATATCAATCTCGGCCTGGCCTTCCTTTTAATGGCCACACTCTTCATCGTCGGCCCGACCATTACCATCATCGACACGTTCACTACGACCTTGGGCACCTATGTGAGCGACTTCGTGCGCATGAGCCTGCGCATGACGCCTTTCCGCGAAAGCGGCTGGGTCGGCGACTGGACCGTATTCTATTGGGCATGGTGGATTACCTGGTCGCCCTTTGTCGGCCTGTTTATCGCCCGCGTATCGCGCGGCCGCACCATCCGGGAATTCATCGCCGGCACCGTGTTCGCGCCGACCTTGGCGTGCATTGCCTGGTTTTCCGTGTTTGGCGGCACGGCGCTGCACCTGGAAATCTGGCAAGCCGTCCCGCTTTCCGAAGCCGTCAAGACTGACGTATCGACCGCCCTGTTCGTGATGTTCGACGCCCTGCCGTTAGGCACCATCATGTCGGTTGCCGCGACGGTGCTGGTGCTGGTGTTCTTCGTCACATCGGGGGATTCGGCGACCCTGGTGCTCGGCATCATGAGCACCGGCGGCGACCACGATCCGAGTGCGCGCGTCAAGATCATGTGGGGCTTGCTGGTTGCCGGCATCGCCACCAGCCTGTTGCTGGCCGGCGGCATCAAAGCGGTACAGACGGCCACCATTGTCTTTGGCTTGCCATTTGCGCTGGTGATCATCCTGATGGTCGTCGCGCTCTGGCGCGCCATACGCCAGGACTGGATCGACGAAGACCATCGCGAGCGCGCGCTGCGCCGGCGCTTGCGCGAAATCGCCGAAAAGCCGCCCGGGCGCAGTGATCAGACATCGTCATGACAATTGAACTTTTGCTGGCATTCGCCAAAGGCTTTCTCCTGGTGCTGGCGACGATGTTGCCGATTCTGAATCCGGCCGCAACCGCGCCGATTTTCCTGAGCATGACCGATGGCGCATCGGCGGCGACTCGCACCCTGCTGGCCCGCCGCATCGCGCGCAACATGTTCTGGCTGGTGGCTGGGTCGATGCTGATCGGATCCTATGTGCTGGATTTTTTCGGCATCTCGCTGCCGATCGTCCGTATCGGCGGCGGCTTGATCCTCACTTCCGTGGCCTGGCGCCTGCTTGGCGCCAAGCCGGCCACGCCCGACAGCCGGGCGGCGCTAGCTGAAACGTTCACATTGGACCATGCGCATCGCCAGGCTTTTTATCCGCTCACCTTTCCGATCAGCTGCGGTCCGGCATCGATCTCCGTCGCCATTACCGTGGGCGTCGCCCTGCACGATGTCCGGCTGGTGTTGTCGCTGGCGCGCATGGGCGGCGCCTTGCTTGCGCTAGGGCTCATCGGCGTGCTGCTATATCTCGCCTTTCGCTATGGGGAACATTTGCTGCGTTTGATTGGCGACGCCGGAACCGCCGTCTTTCTGCGGCTTACCGCTTTCATCCTGCTATGCCTCGGCGTGCAGATTATCTGGGATGGCGTCAGCGAACTGCTGCTCGAGATCATGGGCGTTACCACCCAGGTGGCCGCAATCCAGCCCGCATTCCGCTTCCTGCAAACGGTGGGTGTCGATGGCTGAATTCCACCTCTCTCGTGCTGGCTTTCTGTTCGGGCTATTGGGCTGCATTTTCTGCAGCAGCGTCGCCGCCCGGAGCGAATTCAGTTTTGACTTTTACGGTTCGTTGCGCACGCAATTCGAAGCAGTCCGCCCGGACCGGCACGATCGCTTGAACCGTTATGCATCCTTGCGCGCCAGCTATTCTCCGGGAACATGATCAAGCTGATGCCAGCGAAAGTGGGGACTTATGGCGATCATGCCATTCACCGCGCTTCTCGGCTGTGAATCGACTAGCGGGAGTAACGCCCACTAGTCGATTCACGCAAGCCGGTGGAAACCCCGGCTTGCCTGGTTCAGCCTTCTACAAGGCTTGCGGAGTCAAGGCTTCGACATCCTCGCGCGCGGCAATGTACTCCGGGCGAGGCTTCAAGCCATCCCTGGGAGCGCCCAGTTGATTGTCGATGCTGTTATAGACAAAAAACACATTGCTGCGCGGGTAAGGCGAAATATTGCCATTGGAGCCGTGCATGGTATTACAGTCGAAAAATACCACTGAGCCTGCCTTGCCCTTGCAGGAAGTGATGCCACCCAAGTCAGCCAGATAGCGCAGCAGCACTTCATCGGGCACGCCGATTTCCTGCTTCTTCAGCGACTTCTTGTAATTCTCTTCCGGCGTCTCTCCCTGGCAAGAAATGAAATGGCGATGCGATCCCGGGATCAGCATGAGCGGACCATTGTGTTCGTTATTGTCGGTCAACAGGATCGAGCAGCTCAAAGCGCGCATGGCCGGCATGCCGTCTTCGCTATGCCATGTCTCGAAATCCGAGTGCCAGTAAAACTCCTTGCCTTGAAAGCCAGGCTTGTAATTGATGCGCGACTGGTGGATATACACTTCACTGCCGAGAATATCGCGCGCCACATTCAGCACGCGCGGGTCGCGCACCAACCGGGAAAACAGCGAGTTCAGCCGATGCACGTTGAAAATCGAACGCACTTCGCCACTGCCCGGTTCGGCAATGACCTCGGCGCGCCCGGCATGCGCGAATTCCTTGCGCATGTGCTGCATCTCGGTGAACAAGCCCTGGACTTCTTCCTGCGAAAACAGCTCGGGCAGCAAGAGAAAGCCATTCTCGCGATAGGCGTCGCGCTGAGGCTGGCTCAGCACGGCAGGCCTGACCGACTGTTCCGCTTCGTACACCACCGGCTCCTGGCGCTGCAGGATGCCGGCATTGGACTGGGCGCGAGTCAGATAAGTATTGTGGGATAACATTGACGACTCTCCCCTCTTATTCGACCGTATCCGGCGCTTTGGCATACACGCCATCGGCGTCGTGCACTTCATCACCAACCAGCGGCGGATTGAAAGCACAGACCACGCGCATGTCGCAACCCGGATCGGCGCGCAGCCAGTGACGGTCATGCTTGTTGAGGGCATACATGGTGCCGGGTTCGATGCGGAAGATTTCACCGGACGGAATCAGCTCGACTTCGCCGCTGCCTTCCACGCAATAGACGGCTTCGACATGGTGCTTGTACCAGATATGCGTCTGGGTGCCGGCAAACAGCGTGGTCTCGTGCATGGAAAAGCCCATGCCATCTTCACGCAACAACAGCCGGCGGCTGGCCCAGGTATCGGTCTTGATGTCGCGTTCGGTGTTCAGAATATCTTGCAGGCGGCGTACGATCATGCTTCCACTCCTTTTTTGCTGGTGACGTTTTCATTGCTGATTTCGGTGACGGTGTCGGCGACGGCCTGTTCCAGGATATCCAGGCCGGCCAGCAGGGTTTCATGCTCGATGGTCAGCGGCATCAGCAGCTTGACGACTTCGTCGCGACCGCCCGATGTTTCGATGATCAAGCCATTCTGGAACGCCAGCGAAGTGACGCGGTCGGCCAGTTCGGGATTTTTGAATGCCAAGCCCTGCATCAGCCCGCGGCCGCGCCGGGTCATTTCGGCTGCCGGATAATTCTTGACCAGCTTGTCCAGATAAGCCGACACCGTTTGCGCCTTTTTCTCGATCGACGACTGGAATTTGCCGTCGCTCCAGTAGTGATCAAGCGCGGCCGCGGCTGTGATGAAGGCCATGTTATTGCCGCGGAACGTGCCGTTGTGCTGGCCCGGCTTCCATACGTCATGCTCCGGCTTCATCAGCATCACCGACAGCGGCAAGCCATATCCGGAGAGTGATTTCGACAAGGTGATCATGTCGGGCTTGATGCCGGCAGGTTCGAAACTGAAGAAGGTGCCGGTACGGCCGCAACCGGCCTGGATATCGTCGACGATCAGCAAAATCTCGTGACGGCGGCACAGCTGTTCCAGCTTCTTCAGCCAGTTCAGGCCGGCGACATTCAAGCCGCCCTCGCCCTGCACGCATTCGACGATGACCGCCGCCGGATGGTCGACGCCGCTGCTGGGGTCGGCAATCAACTTGTCGAGCATGGCGATGGTATCGACATCCATGCCGAAGTAGCCGGAATACGGCGCATGATGCACGCCGGTCAGCGCCACGCCGGCGGCGTCGCGGAACTTGCGGTTGCCCGTCAGGGACAGCGCGCCGAGGGTCACGCCATGAAAACCGTTGGTGAACGAGATGATGTTCTGCCGTCCGGTCACGTTGCGCGCCAGCTTGATGGCGGCTTCGACGGCGTTAGTGCCGGTCGGACCGGTGAACTGCAGCTTGTACTGCATCTGGCGCGGCTTGAGGATGCGTTCTTCGAAAGTGCGCAGAAAGTGTTTTTTCGCCGTGGTCGCCATGTCCAGGCCATGCACGATGCCGTCGTTGAGCAGGTATTCAACCAGCGCCTGCTTGAGCAGCGGGTTGTTATGGCCATAGTTGAGACTGCCGGCACCAGCCAGAAAGTCGATGTATTGCTGGCCATTTTCGTCAGTCAGCCTGGCGTTTTGCGCCTTCGTGAAGATGGTGGGAAAGGACCGGATATATCCGCGAACCTCGGATTCCAGGCGTGTGAAAGTACGCATCATGCTTCTCCTTTTCGGATAGGTGATGGATGGAGAGTGTCTAGCGGCCAGAATCAGGCCGGCCGATCCCAGGGACCGATCTTGTAGAGACTCTCCGCTTGGTGACCACTTGCGCCAAAGTCGCTGGCAGCAAACAGCGTGGTCGTGGTGCAGCCGGCGTCATGACGCACGGCGAATTGCGTGAATAGATTGTGGGAAGCCAGGTTATCCGGGCTGATGGTGGTTTCGACCCAGCGCAGGCCCTGCGCATGAACGCAATGCTGCAAGAGGTGTTGCAGCATGCGTGTGCCGAGTTTTTGTCCGCGTATGCGCTCGGCGACGGCAACTTGCCATATGAAGAGGGTATCCGGCTGCTGCGGAGGAACATAGGCGGTAATCGCGCCGACCAGTTCGCTGTCGCTTTCCGCGACCACGCTGGTTTGTGCATGATGCTCGCATAGCAGCAGATAGGCGTAGCGAGAATTGAGGTCCAGCGGCGGGCAAGCCGCCACCAGGTCATGCAGCGCGGCGCCATCGCGCCGTTCGGGAGGACGCAGCTGCAGGCTGCGGGCGACTGCCAGGTCCGGCATAAGTCCGTTCATGCATTCTCCTTTTTTAGGCGACAGTTCTCCCTGCAGCAGAATTGCCGCATCTTGAACTGTCAGGCGGAAGGGGAAATCAGGAAGCCTACAATGTGCCGCCGGGCGATTTGACTTCCAGCAGAGTGGCAAATTGTTCCAGTGCGATCACCAGCGTATGCTGGTCATTCTCCGGCAAGGTGCTCAGCGCACTGGTAAAGCCCTGGGGCAGCGCAGACGGCGCACTTTCGATCAAGGCCAAGCCTTCAGCTGTCACGGTGACATAGACGTTGCGCCGGTCACGGGTATCCCGCTCTCGCCGCACCAGCTTTTTTTCTTCCAGCCGGTCGACGATGCCGACCACGGTGCTCGGGCTGAGGTAGATGGCCCGCCCAATCGATTTCAGCGTGCTTGGTCCCAGTTGGGCAATCGCCATCAATGCCACCAGTTGCGGTGATGTGATCTTGTGAGTAGTGCTTAAGCGCTTGGAATGGTGCTCGACACACTGGGCGATCCGCCGCACGCTTTGCAGAATGCGGATGGAGTCATTGACAGCGACAAGCTTGGTGACATCGTTCATATCCGCAAGTTTATCGACATCCAGCCCCTCTGTCTCGCTCTCCGAAGCCTTGGGGCGCGTACTGGCTTTCACTGTTCTGATTTCCGGTATCTCCAAGTTGTTTTTTTTCATTGTATTCGCAGAAATATTCCATGTCAAATGATGTGAGTGACGATCATTCGCATTCAAATCATTTTATTGCGTGTATGCGGATACGAAAATTGCGCTGCGCATGTCGATGCAATGGCAGGTAAGAATGGCACGAAATTGAAAGTAAAAAGCCCTGATGAACAGGGCTTCTAAAACTAAAAAAACTTCAATGTGCAAGATAAAAATCGAGGACAACTTAATCTGTTACATGGAAGTGAGCAAGAGAGTTTCACTCTCATTTTTACGAGATCAGTTGCATTTTCATCGTGAAAATCACGCGTGTTTTGCCACTTCACGCACGATGCAATGCGCCCTTCACTCTTGCGGCAGCTTGCTGAAATCCGGCTTGCGCTTTTCCAGGAAGGCCTTGACCGCTTCCTGTGCTGCCGGCGCAAACAGCATGGCGGCGAAATGACGGATTTCCTCTGCCATCTGGGCTGAGACTGCCGCCTGCCGCCCTGCCTTCATCAATTGCTTGGTAATGCGGATTGAGCTCGGCGGCAGCGCTGCCAGCTTGCCTGCCTGGGCCAGCGCGAACGCCGCCAGTTCCTCCTTCGGCAGCACACGGTTAACCAGGCCCATGTCGCACGCTTCCTTCGCGCCAAACGTTTCGCCCAGCATCAGTGCTTCCGCAGCGCGCTGGTAGCCGGCCAATTGCGGCAACAGAAAGCTAGACGCAAACTCGGGACAGACACCCAGCTTGGCAAACGGCAGCGCGAATTTCGCATTGTCTGCCGCGTAGACCAGTTCGCAATGCAACAGCAGCGTGGTGCCGATGCCGACGGCATTGCCGGCGACGACCGCCACCAGCGGCTTGGTGGCTTTGGTGACGGCCGCCATGAAACGGAATACCGGCGCATCGGGATTGGTCGGCGGCTCGTTCAAAAAATCTTCCAGGTCGTTACCGGCGGTGAAGGCTTCTGTATTTCCCGTAAACAGAATCGCGCGCACCAACGCATCGTTTTCTGCTTCATGCAAGGCGTCGGTCATGGCCTGGTACATCGCCGCCGTGAAGGCATTTTTCTTGTCCGGCCGATTGAACTGGATGGTCAATACGCCATCGGCCTTGCTGCTTGCAATATCCATGTCTGCTCCAGTAAAAAAGCCGCACAGCTTGTGACCGTACGGCTTGATACGTCGATTTTTGATCCGCTATTAAACTTACACGCGTTCGAACACGCCGGCGGCTCCCATGCCGGTGCCGACGCACATGGTCACCATGCCGTACTTCAGATTACGGCGACGCAAGCCATGCACCACGGTCGCCGCGCGGATGGCGCCGGTGGCGCCCAGCGGATGGCCCAATGCGATCGCGCCGCCCAGCGGGTTCACCTTGACCGGGTCCAGCTGCAGGTCGCCGATCACCGCCAGCGCCTGTGCCGCAAAGGCTTCGTTCAGTTCGATCCAGTCGAGCTGATCCTGGGTGATGCCGGCGGCACGCAATGCCAGCGGCACGGCTTCCTTCGGGCCGATGCCCATGATTTCCGGCGGCACGCCGCGAATAGCAAAGGAAGTGAACTTGGCCAGCGGCGTCAGGTTGTGCTCCTTGAGGATTTTTTCGCTGACTAGGATCAGCGCGCCGGCGCCATCCGACATCTGCGAGCTGTTGCCGGCGGTGACCACGCCCTTGGCGGCAAACACGGGCTTCAATTTTGCCAGCGCTTCGAGGTTGGTATCGGCGCGCGGGCCTTCATCCTGCGTCGCCGTGCGAGTCTTCACATCGATTTCGCCGGTGGCGAGATTGGGGAATTTCTCGACGATCTCGAATGGCGTGATCTCGTCATTGAACTCACCCTTTTCCTGCGCCGCGATCGCCTTCTTGTGCGAATTCAGCGAAAACTCGTCCTGCGCCTCGCGCGAGACTTTCCACTGCTGCGCCACTTTCTCGGCTGTGATACCCATGCCGTACGCCATGCCGACATTTTCATCCTTCAGCACCAGCGGATTGATCGACGGATGGTGTCCCATCATCGGCACCATCGACATCGATTCGGCGCCGCCGGCGATCATCACATCGGCTTCACCCACACGGATGCGGTCGGCCGCGATCGCCAGCGCCGCCAGGCCAGAAGCGCAATAGCGGTTGACGGTCATGCCGCCGACGGTATTGGGCAAGCCGGCCAGCAGCACGCCCATGCGGGCAAAATTCAAGCCCTGCTCGGCTTCCGGAAAGGCACAGCCGATCACGGCATCCTGGATCAGCTGCGGATCGAGATTCGGCGTCTGCGCCACGGCAGAGCGGATCGCATGCACCAGCAGGTCATCCGGGCGCACATGGCGGAACATGCCGCGCGGCGCCTTGCCGACGGGCGTGCGGGTGGCGGCGACGATATAAACTTCTTGCAATTGCTTGGTCATCATTAACCCCTTAGTTTGCCCCGTAGGCCCATTAGTTACGCACCGGTTTGCCGGTCTGCAGCATGCCCATGATCCGTTCCTGCGTCTTCGGACTATTGAGCAGTTCGAGGAAGTACTTGCGTTCCAGGTCCAGCAGCCACTGTTCGCTGACCAGGCTGTCCGGCTCGACATCGCCGCCTGACACGACTTCGGCGATCAGCGAGCCGATCTTGTAGTCGTGGGCGGAGATGAAGCCGCCGTCACGCATGTTGATGAGCTGCGCGCCGATGGTGGCGATGCCGTAGCGTCCGGCCACCCGCACCGGCTCCCGCAGCGGCGCACGGTAGCCTGCATCGAACAGGGCGCGCGCCTCGCTCTTGGCCACGTGCAGTAATTCGTATGGATTGAAAACGATGACATCATCCTCGGCGAGGTAACCCAGCTTCTTGGCTTCCAATGCCGACTTGGAGACGGCAGCGGTAGCGGCATGCATGTAGGTGTCTTTCAGGAATTGCAGTATATCGGTGCCCTTGGCTTGCTTGGCCGCGCGCAGCGCGATTTCCTTCAGACCGCCGCCGCCCGGCAGCAAACCGACACCCACTTCCACCAGGCCGATATACGATTCCAGCGCCGCCACCCGCTTGGCGGCATGCATGATCATTTCGCAACCGCCGCCCAGCGCCAGCCCTGCCACTGCCGCGACTACCGGCACGTTGGCGTATTTGAGCATCATGTGGGCATTCTGCAGGCGCGAGACTTCCGGGCCGATAGCCTTGACGCCGCCTGCCATGAAGACCGGCAGCATGGATTGCAAATCGGCGCCAGCCGAGAAGGCCCCGCCTTCAGCCGCATCGGCATGCCAGATCACCAGACCCTTGTAATTCTTTTCCGCTTCGGCGACCGCGCGCTTCATGCCCTCAACGACGTCCGGGCTGATGATGTGCATCTTGGTCTTGAACGACAGGATCAGCACATCATCGTTCTGGTGCCAGATGCGCACGGCATCGTCTTCATGCACGGTGGTGCCGGCGGTCGCTCCCTTGGGTGCATTTTCGCCCACCAGCTGCGCGCGGAAAGCCTGGCGCTGATACACCGGCAAATCGGAACGCGGCACATAGGCATTCTTTTTCGGCGAATACGAACCTTCTGGCGTATGCACGCCTTCGCGGCCATCGAACACCCAGGCTGGCAGCGGCGCCTTGCACAAGGCGTTGCCAGCCTCGATGTCTTCCTTGATCCAGTTGGCGACCTGCTGCCAGCCGGCGGCTTGCCAGGTCTCGAACGGACCGACGCTCCAGCCGAAGCCCCAGCGCATGGCGAAATCAATGTCGCGCGCATTGTCGGCAACCGATTCGAGATGCACGGCGATATAGTGGAAAGCGTCGCGGAAGATCGCCCACAGGAATTGCGCTTGCGGGTTGGTCGATTCGCGCAGGGCTTTCATCTTCTTGACCGGATCCTTTTCCTTCAGGATGCGGCCGATGATGTCATCCGCCTTGGCGCCGCCCGGCACGTAATCGCCCTTGGCCGGATCCAGGCGCAGGATATCCTTGCCCACCTTCTTGTAGAAACCGGCGCCGGATTTTTGTCCGAGCGCGCCGGACTCCACCAGCTTCGTGACCACTGCCGGCGTGGCATACACGTCGTAGAAGGGATCATCCTTCAAGGATTCCTGCATGGTGCGCACCACGTGCACCAGCGTATCGAGGCCCACCACATCGGCGGTTCGGAACGTGCCTGACTTGGCGCGACCCAGCTTGGCGCCGGTCAAGTCATCGACCACATCGTAGGACAGGCCAAATTTTTCCGCTTCATGGATCGTCGCCAGCATGCCGAACACGCCCACGCGGTTGGCGACGAAGTTCGGCGTATCCAGCGCGCGCACCACGCCCTTGCCGAGCGTGGTCGTGAGGAAGCCTTCCAGCTGATCGAGAATATGCGGCGCGGTGGACGCGGTCGGAATCAGCTCGACCAGGTGCATGTAACGCGGCGGGTTGAAGAAGTGCACGCCGCAGAAGCGCGCCTTCAACTCGGCATCAAAGCCTTCCGACAGCGCATTGATCGACAGCCCGGAGGTATTGGAAGCGAAGATGGTATTCGGGCCGATGTGCGGCGCGACCTTCTTGTACAAGTCGTGCTTCCAGTCCATGCGCTCGGCGATCGCTTCGATCACCAGGTCGCAGTCTTTCAGGAGATCGAGGTTGTCCTCGTAGTTCGCCGGCTGGATCAGCGCGGCATCGTCCTTGTTGCCCAGCGGGGCAGGATTGAGTTTCTTGAGATTCTCGATGGCTTTGATGACGATGCCGTTTTTCGGACCTTCCTTGGCCGGCAGATCGAACAGGATGACCGGCACCCTGGCGTTGATGCAGTGGGCGGCGATCTGCGCCCCCATCACGCCGGCTCCGAGCACGGCGACTTTCTTGACGATGAAGTTGGACATCAGGGGCTCTCCTTGTTAAAACAGATCGGCGTCCAGCGCCATCAGGTTGGACGCGCCGGAACGGGCCTGGCGGATCAGCATCGCGGTTTCCGGCAGCAGGCGGCCAAAATAGAATCGCGCCGTCGCCAGCTTGGCCTTGTAGAAGTCGTCACCGGAATCCTGCTTTTCCAGGGCGATCTTGGCCATGCGGGCAAAGAAATACGCAAACACCAGGTGGCCCGCCACGCGCAGGTAAGGCACTGCTGCGGCGCCTACCTCTTCCTGGTTCTGGAAGGCCTTCATGCCGATTTCCATGGTGAGCTTGGTCACCTTGTCGCCAAGGTCGGCCAGCGGCGTAATGAATTCGTTCATCGCTTCATCGGTGCCATTTTCTTCGATGAAGGCCTGGATTTGCGCACCGAACTTGCGCAGCTTGGCACCGTTATCCATCAGCACCTTGCGCCCCAACAGGTCGAGCGACTGGATGGTGTTCGTGCCTTCGTAAATCATGTTGATGCGCGAATCGCGCAGGAACTGTTCCATGCCCCATTCGGCGATGTAGCCATGGCCGCCATAGACCTGCAGCGCTTCCGAAGCGGCAATGAAACCGTTATCGGTCAGGAAGGCCTTGACGATCGGCGTCAGCAATGCCACCTGGTCTGCAGCATCCTTCCTGAATTCCTCGTCCGGGTGATTCAGCTCGCGGTCGATCATCAATGCGATATACGAACTGAAGGCGCGACCGCCTTCGGCATAGGCACGGGCAGTGAGCAGCATGCGGCGCACGTCCGGATGCACGATGATCGGGTCGGCCGGCTTGTCCGGCGCCTTCGGACCCGACAGGCTGCGCATCTGCAGGCGGTCTTTCGCATACACCACGGCGTTTTGATACGCCACTTCCGTCAAGCCCAGCGATTGCATGCCCACGCCCAGGCGCGCGGCATTCATCATCACGAACATCGCCTGCAAGCCGCGGTTCGGCTCGCCGATGATCCAGCCGACTGCGCCATCCAGATTCATCTGGCAGGTGGCGTTGCCGTGGATGCCCATCTTTTCTTCGATGGCACCGCAGGTAATCGGATTGCGCTCACCCAGCGTGCCATCCGCATTGGGGATGAACTTCGGCACCAGGAATAGCGAAATGCCCTTGGTGCCGGCGGGCGCATCCGGCAAGCGCGCCAGCACCAGGTGGACGATGTTTTCCGCCATGTCGTGCTCGCCGGCGGAAATGAAAATCTTACTGCCGGTAAGACGATATGCGCCATCGGCTTGCGGTTCAGCCTTGGTGCGCAACAGTCCCAGGTCGGTGCCGCAATGCGCCTCGGTCAGGCACATGGTGCCGGTCCATTCGCCCGACACCAGCTTGGGCAGGTACAGTTGCTGCAATTCGGGCGTGCCGTGCGCATGCAGGCACTCATAGGCGCCATGGGAGAGGCCCGGATACATCATCCAGGCCTGGTTCGCCGAATTCATCATTTCATAGAATGAATTGTTCACCACGATCGGCAAGCCCTGGCCGCCGTATTCCGGGTCGCACGCCAGCGCAGGCCAGCCGCCTTCTACATACTGGCGATAGGCTTCCTTGAAGCCCTTCGGCGTGGTGACGGTATGCGTTTCCTTGTCGAGCTTGCAGCCTTCGCGGTCGCCGCTATGGTTCAGCGGGAACACGACATTCGAGGCAAACTTGCCGCCCTCTTCCAGCACCTGGTTGATGGTGTCGGCATCGAGGTCGGCATGTTTGGGAAATTGTTTCAATTCCTCTTCCACATGCAGCAGCTCGTGCAAGACGAATTGCATGTCACGCAGGGGAGCAATGTATTGTCCCATGGCAGTCTCCTTAGCTTAGGCGGTTTTTTTAGTAGGTTTTGTGGGGGTGGCAGCAGGCAAGATCGCTGCTGCCGGATTACGGTAACTCTCGATCAAACGCTCGAAACCCGTCTGCGCATGCTGCACGCTGCCGGGGCGCTGGATGAAGCGGGCATCGTGGTGCAGCGCCAGCACCAAGCCATACATTTCAAACACCATCTGGTCGGGATCGGTATCGGCGCGCAAGTGGCCTTCGTCGATCGCTTGCTGCACGCAACGGCGCAAGCTGCGCTGCCAGGTTTGCACCATTCCCGCCAATTCTTCACGCACCGCGCCAGGGCGATCGTCGTACTCCACCGCGCCGCTGATATAGATGCAGCCGGAGGCGATTTCCAGCGTGACGCGCTTGACCCAGCCTGAAAACAATGCCCGCAAGCGCGGCAGTCCGCGCGGCTCGTTCATGGCAGGGTAAAAGATCTCTTGCTCGAACTGATGGTGATAAAGCTTGACCACGGCAATCTGCAAATCTTCGCGCGAGCCGAAATGAGCAAACACGCCGGATTTGCTCATCTTCATCCGGTCGGCGAGCGACCCGATGGTCAAGCCTTCCAGTCCTTCGCGGCTGGCCATGGCCAATGCCGTTTCCAAGATGGCGGCATGGGTTTGCTCACCCTTGCGCAATTGTCTTGTTGCCATGCCCGTTTCTATAAAATGGAGTGAATGCCAAATAATCGTACGACCGTACTATTATGCATTCCCCGCCAAAAGTCAAACGGGTTTTTTAATACTGTTTGGAATAAACAAAAAGCAACTTTTACCACGAAGAGCGGTCCAGCTTGCGGCGATCGCGCTTGGTGGGACGGCCCTTGATCGCTTCGCCCGGCTCCTGGAAAAACTTCCGCTGTTCCGATTTTTGCTGGCGCTTTGCCATGCTTTCCGGGGTCTCGGCATAGAGGGTTTGCGCTATGCTGGCTGGCCCACGGGTTTCCGACAAGTCCAACACCTGCACTTCCCATTCCGTCGAACCATTGTCGATATCCAGCTTGTCGCCGGGCTTGACGCTCCTGGCCGGTTTGACGCGCTCGCCATTGATGCGCACCTTGCCGCCATCGACCGCATCGGTCGCCAGCGAGCGGGTCTTGAAGAAACGGGCGGCCCACAGCCACTTATCGATGCGCACCGCCGTGCTGTTTATACTCATGTTTTATCTCAACAACCTGTCAGGATTCATTAGCCCATGCAATCAGCTTGATGGTGTACCGATAAAAATAATACGCGATGCCATAGCTGACGCGCTTGTACCAGGGGATCTTGGCGAAATCCACCTGCCGCATCGGCACGCCATCGGCCACGCCCCGCTCGATATGCTGGCGCAACGAAACCGCGAACGCCTCGTCGCGCACCACCACATTCGCTTCCTGGTTGATGAACAGGCTTAAGCCATCGTAATTGGCCGACCCCACTGTCGCCCACTGATCGTCAATCACGGCCACTTTGCCATGCAATTGCGTCTTGTGGTATTCGACAATTTTCACGCCGCTTGCCAGCAGCTTGGGATAATACGAACGCGCCACCGCATCCTGTAGGCGGAATTGCCCCACGCCCAGCAGCAAGGTCACGTCCACGCCGCGCGACGCCGCCCTGGCCAGCGCAACCCGCAACTTGCGGCCCGGCGCGAAATACGGATTGGCCAGCCAGGCACTCTTGCGCGCGCGCCCAAGCGCTTGCAGATAGGCGCGTTCGATGGTGCGGCGGTTACGCAAATTGTCGCGCACCACCAGCGCCGCCATGGTCGGCTCGGCCTCAGCTGGCGGACGTCGCCGCCGCAATGCCTTGAATTGCTCCAGCCGCGTGCGCAGATTCAGTTGCAGGCGTCCCATCCGCATCCATTGCGCTTCCATTTCACGGTGGATTTCCATCACCAGCGGACCGCTGATGGATACGGCAAAATCCCAGCGCCGCGCCGGCAGGATGACGCGGTAATCCTCATCGTCGCGCATGTCGTCGTTGATATTCAAGCCGCCGACAAAGCCAAGGTGACGATCCACCACGCACAGCTTGCGGTGCAGGCGCGTCGTGCCGCGCCGGAACCATGGGTTATAGCAGCGAAAATGCACGCCGGCGCCGGCAAACTCGCGTTCGAGCCGCTGGCTTTGCTCCTTGCCGGTGCCGAGCCAGTCGACGATCACATTCACGAACACGCCGCGGACAGCGGCACGTTTCAAAGCGGCTTCTATGCGGATTCCGGTTTCATCCGGCGAAAAGATATACGTCTCCAGATAAATCTCCACTTTCGCCGCATCGATAGCGGCTTCGAGCGCCGGAAAAAACTCGGCGCCGCAATGCAGAAGCTTGACGATGTTATCGGTAGTGAATTTTACGGAACGCATAATGGGAAAAGCCGGCAACGAAACGCCACAACGCGGCGTCTTCAAAAAATCCACGTTTGATCACTTGGAATGTTTCAAATGCAATGTTGCCACAATCGGCGCATGATCCGAAAGCTTGGTCCACAGCCCGCCATGCAGTACTTGTGCATTTTCCACGGTAAAGCCGCGCACGTAGATACGGTCAAGCTGGAGAAACGGCATCGCCGCAGGGAACGTGCGTGCAGGTGCCACCTTAGGTCCGCGCCCGGCCATACGCCGCAGGTAAGTGCCGAAGCCGCGCCGCGAAATGGCATCGTCAAATACTTCACAGACGCTCAGTTCCGAACGCAGCGTGTCGCTCAACTGATTGGTCCAGTCATTGAAATCGCCGGCAATGATCACCGGCGCAGTGTCCGGCGCCAGCTCCTTGACGGCGCAGATCAGGGCTTCGGTCTGGCGCTTGCGGCTACGCGCAAACAGGCCGAGATGAATGACGAAGCAGTGTACGTCGACAGGGTCCGCCGCGCGCACGATGCAATGCAGGATGCCGCGTTTTTCAAAGGCATGGTCGGAGACATCCTGATTGCTATAGGAGACGATCGGGAAACGGCTGACCAAGGCATTGCCGTGGTGGCCGTGATCGTACACGGCATTCATGCCATAGGCGACATGAAAGGAATCATCTCCGGCAAGAAAGTCTTGTTGCCCGACTTCCGGCCAGTTGGAAGCGTACTTGGCGGCCAGCAGATCGTGCCGCCCTTGCACTTCCTGTAAAAACAGCATGTCTGTATGCAGGCTGGCGATCGCCTGTTTCAAGGCATGAATGCGTGGCCGGCTGCCAAAGGAAGAGACTCCCTTGTGGATGTTATAGGTAGCAATGCGTAGCTTCATGAGCCCATTATAGTGGCAGGTGCAATCTCGATTCCTTGCTTTTCTTCAGTGCACCAGTGATCGACTTCGGGATTCGTGAAACGTGCCGTCATAAAATCCACGAACACCCGTACCTTGCTGGAAAGCAGGCGCCGGCTTGGATAAACGAGCAAAATCGGTAATCGATCCAAGTGATAGTCAGGCAGGATGCGCACCAGGCGTCCGGATGACAGATCATCCCGTACCGCAAAGGAAGGCAGGATAAAGATGCCCATGTCCGCCAGGGCGAATTCACGCATCAGGTCCGCGCTATTGGTCACCATGCGTCCCGAGATCGGCACGTCGGTAGAGCCGTCCGGCCCTTGCAGCGTCCATTGGTGCCGCACGCTGGGAAAGGGATACGTCAGGCATTGATGCCTGGTGAGGTCTTCCGGCTGCTTCGGCATGCCATGCTTGCGCAGGTAGCCGTTCGATGCCACCAATAAGGTTTGCGACACGCCAAGCTGGCGCGCGATCATGCTTGAGTCAAACTGCTGCAAGTTGCCGAGCAAGATGGCGGCGTCGAACTGTTCCTCGACTAGGTCGACAGACCGGTCAACGAACGAGACATCCAGAACGATCTGCGGGTAAGCCGCCGCGAAATACGGCAGCAGCGGCGACAGTTGCGCGCGCCCAAACGCAGTCGATGAGGAAATGCGCAAGGTGCCGCTGGGCATCCCTGCCATGGATGAAGCGATGGCTTCGGCATCTTCGACATCCTGCAGAATTTGCCGCACGCGCTCCAGGTAAAGCTCGCCGGATTCCGTCAGCGACAGCTTGCGCGTCGTGCGGTTGAGCAGGCGTGTGCCGAGATGCTTTTCCAAATCCGCCACCAGGCGGGTCACTACCGTATCCGAGATATCCAGGGCACGCGCCGCCCGGGCAAAGCTGCCGTGTTCGACAACCCGCACGAATGCCCGCATCGATTGTAATCGGTCCATTTTCAGATTCCTGCTAATTACGCAGCAGTGTATTGCAAGTATTCATATTTTTCAGAACGCGCCGAAGCGATAAAGTTTGCTTCATCGAAGAGCGCAAACAAAAAAGAGTGTGCTCCCCGAGCAGGAAAGCGACTCGCCGCAATCTGGCAACAGTCGCCTTAATGAATCGCGAAACTGAAATCTTTGGAGAAATTGAAATGAAAACTAAAAACCTGATTGCTGCTGCTATCGTCTCTGTCTGCGCTTCGGTTGCGTTTGCTGCCAACACCACGCCACAAGTCGACTTCACCAATACGATGACGCCTTACGAAGTGACCGCGCAAGCTCAAACCAGCTCTGCCGGCTCCGACGCTCAAGCCAAGAATGCGGGCGCCGGTGAGCAGTCGAACCAAGCCGTGAACTTTGCGAATTCGATGCAACCTTGGGAAGTGACTGCCCAAACTAGCAAGTAATAGAAAAGTCGTCAAATAGCTGAGTCGTTATTCAGCTTGTAGGCAACAGCCCTCTATTCCAGAGGGAGCGCGCTCCGCGGCATATACAGCCATCATGCGGAGCGCGTTGCATTTTGTAATTGCACGCTAACAATTACTGTCGCAACTGTTCGCGGATACTCGCCTTCAACACCTTCCCGGCCGCATTGCGCGGCAAGTTTTCCAGCAATAATAATTCACGCGGCAGCTTGTACCGCGCCAGCTTAGTCTCGGCAAAGTTGCGCAATTCTTCCAACGTCACGCTGGCGTTCGACTTCGGCACCACCACCGCGACCACGCGCTCGCCCCATTTCTCGTCGGGCGCGCCGACCACGGCGCATTGCGCCACGGCCGGATATTCATACAACACGCTTTCCACCTCTGCCGGATAAACGTTTTCGCCGCCAGTGATGATGACATCGCGAATCCGGTCGCACAGGTATAAAAATCCTTCGTCGTCGACATAACCGACATCGCCTGTGCGAAACCACCCCTCTTCATCGAAAGCCGCGGCGCTGGCCGCAGGATTATTCCAATACCCTTTCATGACATTACTGCTGCGTACGCATATCTCGCCTTTGGCATGCGCCTGGGTAATACGCTGCCCGGCACCATCCTTCAGGCAGATATCCGTCAGCATCCCCGGCGTGCCGCACGATCCCAGCTTGTCGGCCGCCCTGCCGGAATGCAGAAAACTGATCGTCGCCGACGTCTCGGTCATGCCATATCCCTGGTGCAGCGGAATGCTGCGCGCTTGATAGACTCGCAAGAGCGGCTCGGGCATCGGCGCGCCGCCCACCGACATCAGGCGCAGCGATGATAAATCGGCGCTCTCGAAATCCGGATGCTGGCTCATGAACAAGAGCATGGCCGGCACGGCGAACGTCAAGCTCACACGATAACGTGCGATGGCGTTCAATACCGCGCCCGCATCGAAGCCGCGCAACAAGATCACGTGGCCGCCAGCCAGCAGCGTCGGCAGCGTCACCGTCAACATGCCGCCGACATGAAACAAGGGCACGAATCCCAGCGTGACATCATCCGACGTCAAATCCTTGGTCAGCAAGACATTCAGATTCTGCGACCAGAAATTGTGATGGGTGAGCATCGCCCCTTTGGGATGACCCGTCGTGCCGGAGGTGTACATCAATGCCGCCACGTCTTCCGGCTCTGTCTTGACCTGCGCTGGAATGCTGCCGCAGTCAACCATCAGTGCCAGCGCAGATGGCCAGCCCTCGGCATCGCGGGAAGCACTGAGAAAACGGCTGCACGAAATGTCGCGACGCACGCCATCGATGATGCCCTGATGCTCAGGCCCCGCAAGCAACAGATGCAAGCCGGCGTCATTGATGATGAAGGCCAGCTCCGGTCCCGTGAGGCGAAAATTGAGCGGCACGAATATGGCACCGAGACGCGCGGTAGCAAACTGGCACACCAAGAACATGGGGTCGTCGAATCCAAGGTAACCGACACGGTCGCCCTGCTTGACGCCTTGCGCGGCCAGCACGGCGGAAAGCCGCTCGATGCGGTCCCACAATTCGCCATAGGTCCAGGTCACGTCATCGCAAGTCAGGGCCGGTCTATGCGCGGCACGCAAGGTACGGCGGCGCAGCCAGTCTGCGAGACCAAGTATGGAGGAAAATCCGCCCGCCAATGCGCCGCTCACTGCCAGGTTCCTTCGTGCGGACATGGCTTTCCATAACGACCTGATTCAAGCTTGGCCATCCTGTACATTCCCTGCATTCTTATTTCATCAGCCTTGTTCAGTGGCATGCGGATATCTCAGTCATGCAGATGGCGCGGCAACTGCAGGATCGCCTCCGCATTCGATGGCGAAAAGCAGCGATCCGCGGCTTCGCGATAAGGCAGCCAGACATGATCGACATGCTCGCGCGGACTGAGCGTGACGGCAATACCGCGCGGCACCAGCAAGCCAAACACATGCTCGGTGTTTTTCACCACGCCCGGCGCATAGCGGTGCCGCCAGACCGGATAGATTTCATAAATATTGGATAGCCGCCAATCGCGCAAGTGATGCGACGGTACGGCATCCGGATTTTCCGCCCAAGGCATGCCCTCTTCTGCAACGCCGATCCCGGTTTCCTCGAACACTTCGCGCACCGCCGTTTGCCGCAGCGGTTCATCTTCGCGATCTTTCGATCCCGTCACCGATTGCCAATACCCGGCCTTATCAGCTCGTTCAATCAGCAAGACGTCAAGATCGGCGGTGTGAATCACCACCAATACCGATTCCGGAATCTTGTAGGGCTTATCCATGCGCAGTCAGTCACGAAAAAATAAAAAGGCGCGGAACTTCCGCGCCTTTATTATCGGGCAAAACACACAAGCCATTGACAACGGCTTGACGCAGCCTCGCCATGCACGGCGATGTTACGACTTGATCGCCGGCTCCGCCGCGCGCAGACGGATATGCAGCTCGCGCAATTGCTTTTCGTCGACCGGCGACGGCGCATGCGTGAGCAAGTCCTGCGCGCGCTGGGTTTTCGGGAAAGCGATTACGTCGCGGATCGATTCGGCGCCGGCCATCATGGTGACGAGACGATCCAGGCCGAATGCCAGGCCGCCATGCGGCGGCGCGCCGTACTGCAGGGCATCGAGCAGGAAGCCGAACTTGAGCTGCGCTTCCTCGGCATCGATCTTCAGCGCGCGGAACACCTTGCTCTGGACATCGGCACGGTGGATACGGATCGAACCGCCACCCAGTTCCCAGCCATTCAATACCATGTCGTACGCCTTGGCGATGGCCTTGGCCGGATTGGTTTCGAGGAAGTCTTCGTGGCCATCCTTGGGCGAGGTGAACGGATGATGCAGAGCGACATAGCGCTGGTTTTCCTCGTCGTACTCGAACATCGGGAAGTCCACCACCCACAATGGTCTCCAGGCATCCTCGAACAGGCCACCCTTCTTGCCGAATTCGCTGTGGCCGATCTTCACGCGCAGCGCGCCGATGGCGTCGTTGACCACCTTGGCCTTGTCGGCGCCAAAGAAGATCAGGTCGCCATCCTCGGCGCCGGTCAGCTCCAGCACCTTGGCAATCGCAGCGTCATGGATGTTTTTCACGATCGGCGACTGCAAGCCATCGCGGCCCTTGGCCTTTTCATTGACCTTGATGTAAGCCAGGCCCTTGGCGCCATAGATGCCGACGAATTCGGTGTAGGCATCGATTTCCGAACGCGGCATGGCAGCGCCACCCGGCACGCGCAAGCCGACCACGCGGCCGCCTTCCATGTTGGCGGCGCCCGAGAATACCTTGAAGTCGACATCCTTCATCACGTCGGTCAGTTCGGTGAACTGGAGCTTGACGCGCATGTCCGGCTTGTCGGAACCGTACAGGCCCATGGCAGTGGCGAAATCCATCACCGGGAACGGGTTCGGCAGGTCGATATCCAGCACATTCTTGAACACGCCGCGGATCATGCCTTCGAACATGTCGCGAATTTCCTGCTCGTTCATGAACGAGGTTTCGCAGTCGATCTGGGTGAATTCCGGCTGACGGTCGGCGCGCAGATCTTCGTCGCGGAAGCACTTGGTGATCTGGTAATAGCGGTCGAAGTTAGCGACCATCAGCAATTGCTTGAACAATTGCGGCGATTGCGGCAGCGCGAAGAAGTTGCCCGCGTTGACGCGCGACGGCACCAGGTAGTCGCGCGCGCCTTCCGGCGTCGACTTGGTCAACATCGGCGTTTCGATGTCGATAAAACCGTTCGCATCCAGGAACTTGCGCACTTCCATCGTCGTCTTGTAGCGCAGCATCAGGTTGCGCTGCATTTGCGGACGGCGCAGGTCCAGCACGCGATGCGTCAGGCGAGTGGTTTCCGACAGGTTGTCGTCGTCGAGCTGGAACGGCGGCGTCACCGACGGATTCAACACTTCCAGTTCCTGCGCCAGCACTTCGATGTTGCCGGACTTCAGGTTGGCATTGGTGGTGCCTTCCGGACGATTGCGCACCAGGCCGGTCACGCGCAGGCAGAATTCATTGCGCACGCTTTCGGCAGTCTTGAACACGTCGGCGCAGTCCGGGTCGCAGACGATCTGCACCAGGCCTTCACGGTCGCGCAAATCGATGAAGATCACGCCGCCGTGGTCGCGCCGGCGATGTACCCAGCCGCACAGGCTGACGGTTTGGCCGAGCTGCGCTTCAGTAGTAAGGCCGCAGTATTGGGTTCGCATAGACATATCGGTTTCCGGTTTTAAATTATGGTTTCGGGTTCGGTTAATCAGGTTGCATCGGCTCTGCGCAGCGCGCACATTACATGCCGACTTTAGGCACTTCCGTTGAGGCTTTCTTGTCAGTGACTTCCGGCGCCACTACACCCATCGAGACAATGTATTTGAGTGCGGCATCGACGGTCATATCGAGCTCGACAGTCTCGGATTTGTGCATCATCAAGAAGAAGCCGGATGTCGGATTAGGCGTCGTCGGCACATACACGCTGATGTAATCGCCTTGCAAATGATTGGCGACATCGCCGCCCGGCGCGCCTGTCAAGAAGGCAATCGTCCATGAGCCCTGGCGCGGATACTGTACCAGCACGGCCTTGCGGAAGGCATTTCCGGAAGAAGAAAACAGCGTATCGGAGACTTGCTTGACGCTCGAATAGATCGAATTGACCACGGGGATGCGAGTGAGCAGCGCTTCCCACAGCGCCACCACGCGCCTGCCGATGAAGTTGTGCGCCGCCAGTCCGGTGAAAAAGACGATCAGCAGCGTCAGGATCACGCCCATGCCGGGCAGCGTAAATTTCAGGAAGACTTCCGGACGCCATTGCGTCGGCAGAAGCAACAGGGTTTGATCCATGGTGCTGATGATCAGGTTCAGCACCCACAGCGTAATCGCCAGGGGGACTAGGATCAGCAGACCGGTAATAAAGTATTTGCGCATGTTTCCATTCCAACATAGGCAGCTCGCGCTACCCATGTGATTTGCCGTAGAAAGGGCAGTTAGGTGCCGGTCGACGCTGTCGTATCCGACGCCGCAGTCGATGTGCCACTATCCGACTCGGCCGACTTGGTTGCCGGCGCCGAGGTGGAGCCGCCGCCACGGAAATCGGTGACATACCACCCGGTTCCCTTCAGTTGGAAGCCGGCTGCTGTCAATTGCTTCTTGAAAGATGGTTTATTGCAGGACGGGCAATCCGTCAACGGCGCGTCCGACACTTTTTGCAAAACATCCTTGGCGAATCCACAATCCTGGCAGCGATAGGCATAAATTGGCATGTTAATCCCCGCTAAAAATCATACAAAACCCTGAATTATAAAGGTTTTCCGCATGATTTTTAAGGCGTGCAGGCAAAGCCCGATGGATTGCATTTTTGCCAATCGGCGCGCACCAAATCCGGAGCTGCCGAAGGTCAGCCGGCCGGCTGCGATGCCGGCCAGGAAAACTACTCAATGGACGCTCAGCCCTTCGACCGGCTGTGCCATCTCGTGGCGATTCTTCAAGGCTTGCGGCATCAACGAACCGATAACCATGCCGGCGAACGCGGCAATCAATCCGGCAAGCTGGCCCGGGAAGCGCTCGCCCAGCGTGGTGATTTGCGGGAAGAACAGGATCCAGACACCGATACCGGCGCCAATCGACACGACGGCGCCCTGGGTGGTGGCGCGCTTCCAGTACAGCCCCATCACGAGCGGCACGAAGGCGCCCACCAGGGTCACCTGATATGCCGAGGAAACCAGGTCATAGATTGCCGTACCGTTCATGGCAATCGCATAAGCCAGCACCAGGGCGGCAAACACGACGATCGAGGCACGCATGGCGAACAGCTGCTCCTTGTCCGTCATCTCCGGGCGCAGGTTCTTGAGGATGTTTTCCACGAAGCTGGTGGATGGCGCCAGTAGCGTGGCCGAAGATGTGCTCTTGATCGCCGACAGCAATGCGCCAAAGAACAGAATCTGCATTACCAGAGGCATCTTGGTCATGATGAAAGTCGGTAGCAGGCGCTGGTAATCGCTCTTGGCCAATTCCATGGCCTCGTTACCCATGACGACTACGGCGGCAGCGACGATAAACATCGGCACGAAGGCAAACAGGATATAACTGGCGCCGCCGACGATCGCGCCGGTGCGGGCAGTCGGCGCATCCTTGGCGGACATCACGCGCTGGAACACGTCCTGCTGCGGAATGCTGCCCAACATCATGGTCAGCGCCGCACCGATGAAAAAGGCGATATCGGTAAAGGTAGGCGGCGGCAAGAAATTCCCCAGGTTGGCGTGGGACACCATATCCATCACCTTGCCAGAACCGCCGGCCAGGTCGGCGGAAAAGAAGGCAATGATGGACAAGCCGATCACCAGCACGATCATCTGGATGAAATCGGTCCAGGCCACCGCCAGGAAACCGCCGATCACCACATAGATCAGCACGGCCAGGGTGCCGACGATCATGCCAGTCGTTTCGGACATGGCGCCGTTGGTCAACACGGTAAATACCAGGCCCAGCGCCGTGATCTGCGCCGCCACCCAACCCAGGTAACTCAGGATGATCGCTGCCGAGCAAAACACTTCCACGCCCTTGCCATAGCGCTGACGGTAGAAATCGCCAATGGTCAGCAAATTTTGTTTATATAGCTTGGCAGCGAAGAACATGCCGACCAGGATCAGGCAGGTGCCGGCGCCGAACCAGGTAGCGAACGTCGTCGTCACCACCATGATCAGCGGCAGGCTGCGGCCGGCAACGGCGAAATCGCTGGTGTTCTGGATGCGGCTACCTGCCCAGACGCCGATCGCGAGGGTGCCCAGCAAATACAAGACCACAAAGGTGATTAACGTGTAGTTCATATGAGACACTCCGATCAGGCGCTCCGCGTGAAAATTCCGCGATTATAAAGAAGATTGATTGCCAAGTAGCATTTCTTTATAAGAAAGATGGAGGCATCATCGTGAACTCCGTTTTTCAGGAAACGGCGTTGTACTTATGCCACGCGAAATTACGGCAAACGGCGCCACACCTGCCAGCGCTCTTTTCCGGCAAAGAGCGGCAGCGAATCGCTGACTGGCTGGTCATCTACGCGCTCGAACCATGGCGCCAGCAATCCTTCGAGCTCGCCGGACGACGCGCCAAACGGCGGGCCCTTGGGAGCCGTATCAAAATAGAAGAATCCCGCCAACAATCCGCCTGCGGGCAGCACGCTCGCCCACCGCTGCACGACATCCGGCCAGCTCGCGCGCGGCAAGGCACACAGAAACGCGCGCTCGTAGATCAGCTCGACCGGCTTGTCGGGCACAAAGGAAAAGAAATCGGCTTGCCTGACGCGCTTGCCCCACGGACCAAGCCTGGCCTGGGCAGCCGCCACGGCAGTCGGGGCAAAATCGATCGCGACCACATCCCAGCCCGCCTCGGACAGATAAGCGACTTCATAGCCGGTGCCGCAGCCGGGAATAAAAGTCGCATACGGATGCGGAGCTTGCGCAACGAACTGACGCAAGGCGGCAGGAATGCCGCCGAGATCCCAGGGAGTAAAGTGCGCACTGAAGCGTTCGCTCCAGAATTCAGGTGTCGACGGATCGCGGCTATGAAATTCCGACATGGGCAAAATTGAAACGGCTTAGTGCAAGGCACTGCCCCAGCGCCAATAAAGCTGCATCAGCGCGATCCCGGCCACCAGCCCGCCGGAAAAGTAAATCACCATGCTCAGCAACAGGTTGGTACGCCGCTGTTCCACCAGCAGCGCTTTCAGCAACACCTTGTCGTCATCGTTATATGAAGCCTTGAGCAAGGCCTGGTGCGCCAGGCGCGGCAACTGCGGCAAGAGCTTGCTGTAATGCGGCGCTTCGACCTTGAGCCGTTCGACCAGGCCGCGCCAGCCGATCTGGCTATCCATCCAGCGCTCCAGGTAGGGCTTGGCGGTCTTCCACAAATCGAGGTCCGGATCGAGCTGACGTCCCAGGCCTTCGATATTCAGGAGCGTCTTTTGCAGCAATACCAGTTGCGGCTGCACTTCGACATTGAAGCGGCGCGAGGTCTGGAACAGCCTGAGCAATACCTGGCCAAACGAAATGTCTTTCAGCGGCCGGTCAAAGATCGGTTCGCAGCAGGCGCGCACAGCGGCTTCCAATTCATCGACGCGGGTTTCGGCCGGCGCCCAGCCCGATTCGATATGCGCCTGTGCCACGCGCTTGTAATCGCGGCGGAAGAAAGCCAGGAAGTTTTGCGACAGATAATCCTTGTCGAAATCGTTCAGCGTGCCGACGATGCCGAAATCCAGCGCGATATAGCGTCCCAGGGTCGCCGGATCGGTGGACACCAGGATATTCCCCGGATGCATGTCGGCATGGAAGAAGCCATCGCGGAACACCTGCGTAAAGAAAATTTCGACGCCATCGCGCGAGAGCTTCTTCAAATCGACGCCGGCGGCAACCAGGCGTTCGGTTTGCGAAATAGGAATCCCTGTCATGCGCTCCATGACGATCACATTGCTGGAGCAGTAATCCCAGATCATTTCCGGCACCAGCAAGAGCTGCGAATCGGCGAAATTGCGGCGCAGCTGGCTGGCGTTGGCGGCTTCACGCATCAAATCCAGTTCGTCGTGCAGGTATTTGTCGAACTCGGCCACCACTTCGCGCGGCTTCAGGCGCTTGCCATCGGCCCACAGGCGCTCGACCAGGCCGGCGCCGATATACATCAGGCCGATGTCTTCGGTGATCGACTTGCGCATGTTGGGGCGCAAGACCTTGACGGCGACTTCGCGCCCATCCTTCAAGGTCGCAAAGTGCACTTGCGCGATTGAGGCCGAAGCCACCGGCACGCGGTCGAACGAGGCAAACAAGAGTTCAGGCGGGGCGCCCAGCGAGCGTGTGATTTCCGCGACCGCAAGCTCGGGATCGAAAGGCGGCACGCGGTCCTGCAGCAGCGCCAGTTCAGCCGCCACGTCGGGCGGCAGCAAGTCGCGTCGGGTCGATAGCACCTGTCCAAATTTCACGAAAATCGGCCCCAGCTCTTCCAGAGCCTTGCGCAGCCTGACGCCGCGCGGCGCGGAAATATCTCGCCAAAAGAACAGGAGCGAAAAAAACGCCGCCGTACGCCGTACGCGCAAGGTCGACATGGCAATATGGTCCAGGCCGTAACGGAACGCGACCCGGGAAATCTTCAATACCCGCAACAATTTCATCAACATGGAAAGCTCATCTTATTGGTCTAGTTTGCGCACACGCTTTTCCAGACGTTCTATGTCATCGCGCAGCTTGCTCACCTCGCGGCCAAAATCCGCGATCGTCGCGGGCCGCAGCAGCATGGGATTTTCTTCAAGAAAATACTCGGCGATATTCTCCTCCAGCGCCCGCCGTTGCGCGTTGGCGGTCTCCGTTATCGACTTCGCAGAAGTGACGATACGACGTGCCGCGATGTCGCCGACGACGCGGCTCAAATCTTCTTCGGCTTCCCATTTCAGCGACTGACTCACCTGGGCAATGGCATTGGCAAAATCGGCGTCGCCCTCGATCCGGACATAGGACACTGCCCGGTCACGGTTTTGCATAATCAAGGGCAAGTCGGCCAGCTTCACGCGCAACATCACTTGCGGCATGACGTCGGCGCCCGCTGCCTTTAACAAGCCATCATTCGTGACTTGCCAGTTAACGCTAATCACCCCGGCATCGAGCCTGGCAACCTTGCCTGCATGGGGCATCAATTTGGCGCGCGCCCATGCTTCCTGCGCCAGCAGATGGTTAATGGGAGCAAGCGGAATGGAAAGTAAGGAAGTCATCATTTGAAAAATCAAAGCCGTCCCCGGCTCACGATGGACGGCTTGCAGTGTACCAGCTTCATCCTACCCGACTGCGACATCCTTGGCGGTAGAGACAGGCATAGCCGGCAGCCATGATCAATACTGTTCAATGCCGGCGACGATCCAGCTGCGATGGCCGTCAAGCGGCTTGGAAAGCTGCCAGACTTCGGAAAACGGTGCCTCCGGCGCATCGATATCTTCGCGGATCACACCGGAAAATTTGACCTTGGCGACGTAATACTCGTCCACTGTTTCCACACTGTGCAATTCCGCGCCCAGGGTCACCACTTCCGTCACGTTGGGCACGCCGCCGCGATCCTTGAGCTGGCGGCAAAATTCCGCAAACAATTCGCGCGTGGTAAACCGCCGGATATCCTGGAGATCCGCCTGATCCCAGGCGGCTTGCAGACGGATGAAGGCAGCCTTGGACTTGCGCAAGAACCGGGGCACATCGAAGTCGGCCGGCACGCTCCACGGCGCCACGACGGTATCGGTCCTGGGGCCGTCCGTATTCGCGGCGAGGGTGCGCACAGGCCTGTCGCGCCGCTGCGCGGGCATGATCGTATCGAAGCCGGAGTCGTAGGTATTCTCGAAGACCGGCGGCTCGCCTCTGCCGGCGGCACGGCGCCAGAGCACGATCGCCAGCCCCAGCAACAGCACCAGCCCCGCCAATACCACGATCATCAGTGGCGGATGATGCCGCAATGCCTCCCACAGACCTTCCGACTCATGCGGCAGGGACGATTCGGCATGCAGGGAAGAAGCTCCGAGAGCGGCGACAACCAGCACGGCATTCAGGCACTTCTTCATGCTTCCTCCCACAAAGTGGATCGAGGTCTACAGCTTGACCCCGGTATGCAGGGCCGCGACACCGGCCGTCAGGTTGAAATAGTTAACGTTATCCAGGCCGGCTTCCTGCATCATGGCTTTCAGGGTTTCCTGGTCGGGATGCATGCGGATCGATTCCGCCAGATAGCGGTAGCTGTCGGCATCGTTGGCGATGCGCTTGCCCAGCCATGGCAGGACTGAAAAGGAATACACGTCATACGGCTTTTGCAGCGGTTCCCAGACCTTGGAAAATTCCAGCACCAACAGCTTGCCGCCCGGCTTCAGGACACGGCGCATTTCGTTCAGCGCGACATCCTTGTGCGTCATGTTGCGCAGACCAAAGGCCACGCTGACGCGATCGAAATAATTGTCGGGGAATGGCAGCTTTTCGGCATCGCACAGCGCCACCGGCGTGATCTGTCCCTTGTTCAGCAGACGATCGCGACCGACGCGCAGCATCGATTCGTTAATGTCGGTCAGCCACACCTCGCCCGAGGGACCGGCTTGTTTGGCAAAAGCCTTGGCCAGGTCGCCGGTGCCGCCGGCGATATCCAGCACCTTGAAGCCGGGACGCACGCCGGCCTGGGCGATGGTGAAGGTTTTCCAGAGGCGATGCAGGCCGCCCGACATCAAATCGTTCATGACATCGTACTTGGCGGCGACGGAATGGAACACTTCCGCGACCTTGTGGACTTTTTCTTCTTCGGGAACGGTCTGGTAACCGAAATGGGTGCTATTGGTCATGGCAAGAATCTATTAATGAACTGCCATTATAAGATGGATTGCCAGTCAATACCTGTGCAGCGCTACAGCCTTGACTATGATTAATGGCAATGTCCGCCGCTTGCCGTCATGGGCAAGTCCCGGCCGGCTTCGCGGCCATGGCCGGCCTCGTCCAGTCGCTGGAGATAATCTTCCCACAATTGTTCTTGGTTGACGCCCAGCCAATACAGGTAAGCCCAGGTATAGATGCCGGTATTGTGGCCATCGGAGAAATGCGGCTGCACGGCGTAATTCCCCACGGGTTCCAGCGCCGTGATAAGAATATTGCGCATGCCGGTCTGCAGCACTTCCTGCCCTGCGCCATGCCCGCGCACTTCCGCCGACGGCGAATACACGCGCAAGAGTTCGTATGGCAGGGAAAAGCCGGCGCCATCGTCGAATGCGACTTCAAGCAGGCGCGACTGCGTATGCACCGTCAACCCGGTTGGGATGGGATTCGCCGGAGAAGGGTTGGATGAGTTCATCGTTGACTTCCCTTATGCACGGAAGATCTGCCGCCATGCGCGGCACTTCTCCCGAATTCGCAATGCGCGGCCGCCATACTTACACCAGGATACGCTCGATGCCACCGTTGTTGGCACGGGCGACATAGTCCACCAGCCAGTTCTCGCCCAGCAGATGACGCGCCATCTCGATGACGATGTAGTCGGCGTCGGTGCCGGAGTCCTCGTCATAGCGATGCAAGCCCTGCAGGCAGGACGGGCACGAGGTCAGGATCTTGACGTCGCCCGTGAAGCCATCGGCACGCAGCTTGTCGGCGCCCTTGCGCATTTCTTCTTCCTTGCGGAAGCGCACCTGGGTCGAGATATCCGGACGCGACACGCCAAACGTGCCCGACTCGCCGCAACAACGATCGTTCTTTTCGATCTTCACGCTGTCTACGGTAGTGATCAATGCATTCACCGTCTTCAATGGGTCCTGCTGCTTCATCGGCGTATGGCAGGGGTCATGATACATGTAACGGGTACCGGTGACGCCTTCCAGCTTGACGCCCTTCTCCAGCAGATACTCGTGAATATCGATGATGCGGCAACCCGGGAAGATCTTGTCGAATTCGTAGCTCTGCAACTGGTCGTAGCACGTGCCGCACGACACTACCACTGTCTTGATATCGAGGTAGTTGAGAGTGTTGGCCACGCGATGGAACAGCACGCGGTTATCCGTCATCATCTTCTCGGCCTTGTCGTACTGGCCGGTGCCGCGCTGCGGATAACCGCAGCACAGGTAACCCGGCGGCAGCACGGTCTGCACACCGACATGCCACAGCATCGCCTGGGTCGCCAGCCCCACCTGCGAGAACAGCCGCTCCGAGCCGCAACCCGGGAAGTAGAACACCGCCTCGGTATCGGCCGAGGTAGTCTGCGGATTGCGGATCACCGGGACGATCTCGTTATCCTCGATATCCAGCAGGGCACGCGCGGTTTTCTTCGGCAGGTTACCCGGCATCTTCTTGTTGACGAAGTGGATCACCTGTTCCTTGATCGGCGGCTTGCCATGCGTGGAAGGCGGCAGCTTGGTCTGCTTCTTGGCGAACTTCTTCAGCACGTCATTGGCCAGACGCTGCGCCTTGAAGCCAATCCCGGTCATCGCCTGGCGGGTCGCGTTGATCGTGGCCGGATCCGTGGCGTTCAGGAAGAACATCGCCGCCGCCGTGCCGGGATTGAAGGACTTCTTGTCCATCTTCCGCAGCAGGTTGCGCATGTTCATCGAGACATCGCCGAAGTCGATATCCACCGGGCAGGGCGTGACGCACTTGTGGCACACCGTGCAGTGATCGGCCACGTCTTCGAATTCTTCCCAGTGCTTGATCGAGACGCCGCGGCGGGTCTGCTCTTCATACAGGAAGGCTTCGACCAGCAGCGAAGTCGCCAGGATCTTGTTACGCGGCGAATACAGCAGGTTCGCGCGCGGCACATGGGTGGCGCACACGGGTTTGCACTTGCCGCAGCGCAGGCAGTCCTTGACACTGTTGGCAATCTCGCCGATATCGCTTTGCTTCATGATCAGCGATTCGTGCCCCATCAGGCCGAACGACGGCGTGTAGGCATTGCGCAAATCGGCCGGGAAATCCGGATTATCGAGCAGCTTGCCCTTGTTGAAGCGCCCTTCCGGATCAACACGTTTCTTATAGTCGCGGAAATCGCGCATTTCCTCATCGGTGAGGAATTCCAGCTTGGTGATGCCGATGCCATGTTCGCCCGAAATCACGCCATCGAGCGAACGCGCCAGCGCCATGATGCGCTCGACCGCGCCATGCGCGACCTGCAGCATTTCATAGTCGTCCGAGTTGACCGGAATATTGGTGTGCACGTTGCCGTCGCCGGCATGCATGTGCAGCGCCACAAAGACGCGGCCACGCAGCACCTTCTTGTGGATAGCATTGGCTTCGTCGAGAATCAGGCGGAATGCCGCGCCATTGAAGATCTGGCGCAGCTCGGCGCGCACTTCCTTCTTCCACGACACACGCACGGTGCGGTCCTGCACCACGTGGAACACCTTGGCGTCGGGCTGGCGATGCACGCGCTCTTCGAATTCCAGCGCCAGCTTCTCCAGGCCCAGGCCAATCAGCTCCGGCGCAGCAACGGCCAGCGGCTTGTCGAGGTTCGTCAGCAGATACGACCAGCGCGCCTGCGTCGCCTCGATCAGGTTCAACGCCTGCTGACCACGGCCGTCCAGCAATTCATGATCGGGAATATCCTCGCCCTCGGCATCTTCGCTCTTGCCAACCGGGAGATCGCCCTTGGCAAAGAATTCGCGCAAGGCATCCAGCAGCGCCAGCTTGTTCCGGATCGACAGCTCGATATTGATGCGCTCGATGCCATCGGTGTACTCGCCCATGCGGTTGAGCGGAATCACCACGTCTTCATTGATCTTGAAGGCGTTGGTATGGCGCGAAATCGCCGCGGTGCGGGCACGGTCGAGCCAGAATTTCTTGCGCGCTTCAGGCGACACGGCGACAAAGCCCTCGCCCACTCGGGTGTTGGCCATGCGGATCACTTCCGAAGCGGCACGCGCCACGGCATCTTCATCGTCGCCGACGATGTCGCCGAACAGCGCCATCTTCGGCAGCACGCCGCGCTTGGACTTGGTGGCGTAACCGACTGCGCGCAGGTAGCGCTCGTCGAGATGCTCCAGGCCCGCCAGGATGGCGCCGCCCTTCTTGGTTTCGGCGTCGAGATAATCCTTGATTTCGACGATCGAAGGAATCGCATCGCGCGCCTGACCGAAGAATTCCAGGCACACAGTGCGCGCGAACTTCGGCATCTTGTGCAGAATCCAGCGCGCCGAGGTGATCAAGCCGTCGGTGCCTTCCTTTTGAATGCCCGGCAGGCCGGCAAGGAATTTGTCGGTGACGTCCTTGCCCAGGCCTTCCTTGCGGAAGCGGCGGCCTTCGATTTCCAGAATCTCGGTCTTGTACGGATCATGCTTGCGGCCGCGCTCGGCCGGGTGGGTCCACTCCAGCTTGAAGCGGGCCACTGGGGCGTCATGGATCTTGCCGAGGTTGTGGTCCAGGCGCGTAACTTCCAGCCAGTCGCCGTTGGGGTCGACCATGCGCCACGATGCCAGGTTATCCAGCGCGGTGCCCCACAGCACAGCTTTCTTGCCACCCGCGTTCATGGCGATATTGCCGCCGATGCAGGATGCCTCGGCCGAAGTCGGGTCGACGGCGAACACGAAGCCCGCCTTTTCCGCTGCGTCCGAAACACGCTTGGTCACCACGCCGGCGCCCGAATAGACGGTAGCATAGTCGCGGTCCACGCCCGGCAGGCGGGTCATTTCGACCGGTCCGAGGAATTCGAGTTTTTCCGTGTTGATGACAGCCGACATCGGCGTCAGCGGCACGGCGCCGCCGGTGTAGCCGGTGCCGCCGCCGCGCGGGATGATGGTCAAACCGAGTTCGATACAAGCCTTGACCAGGCCGGCCATCTCATCCTCGGTATCCGGCGTCAGGACAACGAACGGATACTCGACGCGCCAGTCGGTGGCGTCGGTCACGTGCGAGACGCGCGACAAGCCATCGAACTTGATATTGTCCTTGGCGGTATAACGCCCCAGCACGCGGGTGGCGCGCTTGCGCAGGTCGTAAGTCTTGCGGAATTCCTCGGCGAACTGGGCGACGGCGCGGCGCGCAGCCTCCAGCAGCGTGCCGACATGCGCATTGCGGCGCGCCGCTGCCGGATCGTCGACACCCGTCGTTTCGGCACGGCGCTTGTCCACTTCCGCCAAACGATGGTTCAGCGCATCGATCAAAGCCTGCCGCCGCTTGGGGTTGTCCAGCATGTCATCCTGCAGGTACGGATTACGCCGCACGACCCAGATGTCGCCCAGGACTTCATACAGCATGCGCGCGGAACGCCCGGTCTGTCGCTCGCCGCGCAATTCATCAAGCAGCTGCCACGCCTCTTCTCCGAGCAAGCGCATGACGATTTCGCGGTCGGAGAAGGAAGTATAGTTGTAGGGAATTTCACGCAGGCGCGTGGGAGCGGCGCCGGGGGCTACGTCGGCGAGGAGAGCCTGGATTTGGGCGGGTGCATTCATGCCCAATATTTTACCGTATCGCGGCCCTACGAGCAGGAAACCCTCGACTTCCGTAAGGCTACTGCGGCCGTCAAGACACAGAACGAAAACGGTAGCACATTAACAACATCATGACTTTATCCCAGCAGATCCGCAAGCCCATGCCACCAGCCATCCGGGACGTGCAAGAGAATAATGGTGATGCAGACGTAACGCACGAATTTCCCTATCGCCATGTATAACGCGCATGACCAGGATGGCAACTGCATCCACCCCGCGACAACACACAAGGCGTCGCCGATGCCCGGCACCCATGCCAGCAACAGGGTTTTGGGGCCAAAGCGCTCCAGCCACCCAAACCATCGGGTCGAGCGTTCACGCGCGAAGGTTTTGCGCGCACCATATCCCATCCAGTAATTCACCATGCCGCCCAATGTATTGGCAATCGTGGCAATGGCAATCGCCTCGCCGAACAGATTTTCATTCGCCTTTATCACGGCAAACAAGGTCGGCTCGGAGCCCAGCGGCAGCAGTGTCGCGGAGAGAAATGCAACAACAAATACCGCCACGAGGCCGACTTCGGGCACTGCCAGCACGCCAAGCAGCCATTCAACGGCAGATTCAATCATGTAAAGGGAAATCAGAGAAAGACTGGAACGACCGGCTTATTTCCGCCAGTCCAGAGGGCCTCCATTATAATGGAGCCTGAACCATGCACCTCCGCTCCCGCCGCGCCTTGTCCTTGCGGCGCCGATTGCGCCCCGAGTGCGACAATTCCCAGGAAACCATGAGTACCGATTACCTACAAAAGATCCTCACCGCCCGCGTTTACGACGTCGCCATCGAATCCCCCCTGGAGCTTGCGCGCAACCTGTCCGCGCGTCTGGACAACCGAATTTATTACAAGCGCGAAGACATGCAGAGCGTGTTTTCCTTCAAGCTGCGCGGCGCGTATAACAAGATGGCAAATCTGTCGCCGGCGCAGCTGAAGCGCGGCGTGATTTGCGCCTCGGCCGGCAACCATGCGCAAGGCGTGGCGCTGTCGGCCAGGCGCCTGGACTGCCGTGCCGTGATCGTCATGCCGACCACCACCCCGCAAGTGAAGATCGATGCAGTCAAGGCGCGCGGCGGCGAAGTCGTGCTGTTTGGCGAATCCTATTCCGACGCGGCCCAGCATGCGACGGAACTGGAAAAGAAGCTCAAGTTGACTTTCGTGCATCCCTTCGATGACCCGGACGTGATCGCCGGTCAGGGCACGATTGCCATGGAAATCCTGCACCAGCATTCGGCGCCGATCCATGCCATTTTCGTCGCCATCGGCGGCGGCGGCCTGATTGCCGGCGTCGGTGCCTACGTCAAGGCGGTGCGCCCGGATATCAAGGTGATCGGCGTGCAGACCGTCGATTCCGACGCCATGGCGCGCAGCATCAAGGCCGGTCGGCGCGTCGCCTTGCCCGACGTCGGCCTGTTCTCGGATGGCACCGCGGTCAAGCTGGTGGGCGAAGAAACCTTCCGCCTGGCGAAGAAATATGTCGACGAGATCATCCTGGTCGACACCGATGAAGTCTGCGCGGCGATCAAGGACGTCTTCCAGGACACCCGCAGCATTCTGGAGCCGGCCGGCGCGCTGGCCGTGGCGGGCGCCAAGAAATATGTCGAACGCGCCAAGCTGGCCAAGAAGCCGATCAAGGACCAGGCCCTGGTAACCATCGCCTGCGGCGCCAACATGAATTTCGACCGCCTGGGCTTCGTGGCCGAGCGCGCTGACGTCGGCGAAGCGCATGAAGCCGTGCTGGCCGTGACCATCCCCGAAGAGCGCGGCAGCTTCAAGCGTTTCTGCGAACAGGTCGGCCCGCGCAACGTCACCGAATTCATCTACCGCATCAGCGATGAGAGGCAAGCGCACGTCTTCGTCGGCGTACAGACCGCGACGCGCGACGAATCCGCCAAACTGGTCAAGACCTTCGAGAAGCAGGGTTTCCAGACGCTGGACCTGACCCACGACGAATTGGCCAAGTTGCATATTCGCCATCTCGTCGGCGGCAAGAGCGCATTGGCGGAAAACGAGCTGCTGTACCGTTTTGAATTCCCCGAGCGCCCGGGCGCCTTGATGCGCTTCCTGGCCTCGATGGCACCGAACTGGAACATCAGTCTTTTCCATTACCGTAACCAGGGTGGCGATGTGGGTCGCATTCTTGTCGGTTTGCAAGTCCCGAAGAAGGAAATGAAGGCATTCCGCGAATTCCTGGCCAGCCTCGGTTACCGTCACTGGGATGAAAGCGAAAATCCCGCGTATAAGCTATTCTTAGGCTAATGGAACACACCAGCATGCCCGATGTCGGCCCCGGCGCGGAAAACAGCGCCGCCTCTTCGCCCCTTGGCAAACCGGCCACCTATGTCAGCGAATACGATCCTTCGCTGCTGTTTCCGATAGCCCGTGCCGAAAAGCGGGCCGAACTCGGCATCACCGGCACCCTGCCCTTTTTCGGCATGGATATCTGGAACGCCTATGAAGTCTCGTGGCTCAATTCCCGCGGCAAACCGCAAGTGGCGATCGCCACCTTCAGCATACCGGCGGATTCGCCCAACATCATTGAATCCAAGTCGTTCAAGCTGTATCTGAACTCGTTCAACCAGACCCGGCTGTCCAGCCCGGAAGCGCTGGCGGAACGCTTGCACACCGATTTGTCGGCAGGCTTTGGCGCCACCGTCCATGTCAACTTGACATTGCCGGACGCTTTTAGTCAGCTGCAGATGGGAGAACTGAGCGGCTTGCCGCTCGACCGCCTCGATATCGACGTGGATGAATTCCAGCCCAATCCCGGCCTGCTGCAGGCGCGGCAGGATGAAGCCGTGGTGGAGGAAACCCTGGTGTCGCACTTGCTGAAGTCGAATTGCCTGGTCACCGGCCAGCCTGACTGGGGCAGCGTGCAGATTCGCTATGTCGGCGCGCAGATCGACCAGGAAGGCTTGCTGCGCTATCTGATCGGCTTCCGCCAGCATAACGAATTCCACGAACAATGCGTCGAGCGCATCTTCATGGATATCCTGCGCCAGTGCCGTCCGCAAAAGCTGTCGGTGTATGCACGCTATACGCGGCGCGGCGGTCTGGATATCAATCCATGGCGTAGCAATTTCACAACTGGCCACCCGCCTGGCAATGCCCGGCTTGCGCGCCAGTGATGATTGGTTTCGCCAGTGTTTTGTCGCACAGGATGCATCGATAAAGGCACTCAAATTGACAAGCTTCTGTGCGATTTCCCAATTACTGTGGCGTGAATTTTCAAATTGGGATTGCAGAAGCCCAAAACCGGCCTATAATTTGCGGCGACGCCCCGTTTGTGCGCCGCACCAATTTGGTAAGCCATGACTAATCTCGCTAAAATTCTGTTACCCGCCAATGTCGTGCTGGGCCTGGAAGTTTCCAGTAAAAAGCGCGCCTTCGAGCAGGCCGGACTGATTTTTGAAAACAATTGCGGCATTGCGCGTTCGGTGGTGTCCGAAAACCTGTTCGCACGCGAACGGCTCGGCTCGACCGGCCTGGGCCACGGGGTCGCCGTCCCGCATGGCCGCATCAAGGATTTGAAAAGTCCATTGGCAGCATTCGTGCGCCTGGCTGAACCGATTCCATTCGAATCACCGGATGGCCAGCCCGTCAGCCTGCTGATTTTCCTGTTGATGCCGGCAAACGTCACGCAGCAGCACCTGGAAACCTTGTCGGAAATAGCCGAAATGTTTTCGGATGACGCCTTCCGTGCCACGCTGGCGACCGACCCGGATCCGACTTCGGTCTTCAACAAGATTATTTCCTGGCGCCCAAGCGTCAGCAGCGCCGTCTAACCCTGACAGGTCGGACCTTGTCTTCGCTTCAGTTTTCGATCATGCCCGCATCCACTCCGCTCTCCATCCAGGAGCTTTTCGATGAAAACCGCGAACCGCTCGAACTGGGCTGGTTTGCCGGTTTCCCTGGCGGAGAAAAGCTGATTTCGGGCGATGCCGCTTCGGCCGCCGATCAGGTCGGCCACCTGAACCTGATCCACCCTGGTCGTATCCAGGTCTTCGGACACCAGGAAATTGATTATTACAAGCGCTTGTCGCCCAACGGTCGCAATCGCCTCATCAACGAACTCGTTACCGGCAATCCGCCGGCTTTCGTCGTGGCGCAAGGCCTGGAAACCCCGCCGGAATTCATCGAGATCTGCGAAGAACACAATATCCCGCTGTTCTCGACTCCACTGCCGGCGGCGCAGGTCATCGATTACCTGCGCGTGTACCTGTCGAAGAAACTGGCGCAGCGCGTCACCATGCATGGCGTGTTCATGGACGTGCTGGGCGTGGGCGTGCTGATTACCGGCGAATCGGGCCTGGGCAAGAGCGAACTCGGGCTGGAACTGGTGTCGCGCAGTCATGGCCTGGTGGCCGATGATGTCGTCGAATTTGCCCGCATCGCGCCGAACATGATCGAGGGCCGTTGCCCGCCGCTTTTGCAAAACCTGCTGGAAGTGCGCGGCCTGGGTCTCCTGGATATCAAGACCATTTTTGGCGAGACCGCAGTGCGCCGCAAGATGCGCCTGAAGCTCATCGTCCACCTGGTGCGCCGCAAGACCCTAGAAGAAAACTACGAGCGCCTGCCGCTGCATTCGCAAACCGAGGAAGTGCTCGGCCTGGCGATCCGCAAGGTCATCATCCCTGTGGAAGCGGGCCGCAACCTCGCCGTGCTGCTCGAAGCAGCAGTGCGCAACACCATCCTGCAGTTGCGCGGAATCGACACCTTAAAAGAATTCATGGATCGCCAGCAAAAGGCAATGGATAGCGAGCCATAGCAATTTCGCGCATGATGGTATGATCTTGTCATGCGCATCATTCTTATCACTGGGATTTCCGGATCGGGCAAATCGGTTTGCCTGAATGTCCTCGAGGACGCGGGATATTTTTGCGTCGACAATTTGCCGCCCACACTCTTGCGGGCGCTAGTGGAAACCCGCATGGAGGAAGATGCCGCCGATCTGGCCGTGGCGATCGACTCGCGCAGCGCTGGTTCCCTGGCCGGCTTGCCTGTGGATATACAGTTCCTGAAAGACCAGGGACATGACGTCAAGGTGCTGTTTCTGACTGCGAAGACGGAATCGCTGATCAACCGCTTTTCCGAAACCCGCCGCAGCCATCCGCTTTCCCATCGCCTGCATGCCGGCCACAATCCCAACGACCGCCTGACTCTGGCTGAATGCATCCTGCGCGAACGCGAAATGCTGTCGTCGATTGAAAAACTGGGACACGTCATCGACACTTCCGGGCTAACGGCAAACAAGCTGCGCGGCTGGGTCAAGGAAATGGTGGAATCCGCCAAGGCGCCGCTGACCCTGATGTTCGAATCGTTTGCCTTCAAGTTCGGCGTGCCGCTGGACGCGGACCTGGTATTTGATGTGCGCGTGCTGCCCAATCCTTACTACGATCTGACGCTGCGCCCCTTCACCGGCAGGGACGAACCGGTGATCGCCTTCCTGCAGGCACTGCCGGAAGTCGAGGATTTGTATTCCGATATCCAGAATTTTGTCGAAAAATGGCTACCCGCCTTCAAGGCCGATAACCGCAGCTACCTGACGGTGGCGATCGGCTGCACCGGCGGCCAGCACCGTTCCGTATACATGGTTGAAAAACTAACCAGACATTTTCAAAAAACCGAGCGGGTGGTGTTGCGGCATCGCGAGCTCGCCTAGAGCTTGGCATCCACAACTTCATGGCATCTTCCCATCTCACTTTGGTTCATCCGCAAGCCGGCGACTGGCTGCCGCTGTTCCCGCTGCAAACCGTGCTGTTTCCCGGTGGCGTGCTGCCGCTGAAAGTGTTCGAGGCGCGCTACATCGACATGGTGCGCGACTGCATGAAACGCGAAGCGCCCTTTGGCGTCGTGCTGATCAAGTCTGGACAGGAAGTCGGCAAGGCCGCCGAGCCGGAACCGGTCGGGTGCCTGGCGCACATCACCGACTGGGACATGGAGCAGGCGGGACTGCTCATGCTGCGCACGCACGGTGGCGAACGTTTCCGCATCCTGGAAACGCGCAAGCAAGCCGATGAACGCCTCGAAGCGCGCGTCGAAATGATTCAAGCCGACGAACCGACGCAGACCGTGAGCGATGCCCATGTCAGCTGCGCCACGGCGCTGAAATCGGTGATCGAGACCATCGAAGCACGCGGCCACGCCGAAGAAGGCGACGACTTCATCAGCCCGTTTGCGCCGCCGCTGCAATTCGACCAGAGCGGCTGGGTCGCCAACCGCTGGTGCGAAATCCTGCCGATTCCGCTCAAGGCTCGGCAAAAATTGCTGGAACTGGAGGATGCCGACAGCCGCCTGGCGATCGTGCACCAGTATCTGCAGCAGCATAAGATCGTGTAGTTAAACGATCCTCAAACGATTCCCAGCAAGAGTTTCTTGATCGGCGCGGGCAACGCTGCCTGTGCCACCGAGGTTGTCGACAACCAGATGTGGCCATCCTGCGCCGCCATCGGCACTTGCCGCGCCAGCCGCACGCGATAGGGAATGATATGCAGACGGAAGTGGGTAAAGACATGCACCACCACCGGCAGCCGTTCAGCACTTGCCAATTCGCCATGCGCGGCCAGCCGTTGTTGCAGTGCCGCTTCTGCCAAGTCTGGCACATCGCTGACTTTGCCTTCCAGTGAAGTAAAGCTGCCGGCTTCCGGCAAGGACAGCAAGCCGCCCCAGATGCCGCTATCCGGCCGCTGTTGCAGCAGCACCCTTCCCTCGTGTTCGACGACCAGCATCGCCACATATTTTTCCGGCACGGCCTTTTTCGGCTTGCGCACCGGCAGCTCGGCCGTGCGCCCGGTCTGGAAAGCGATGCAGCGGGATGCCAGCGGACAGCGCTCGCACGCCGGCCTGCCGCGCGTACAGATCGTCGCTCCCAAGTCCATCAAACCCTGCGTGTACGATTCGATATCTTCTTCGGGCAGCAAGGCTTCGGCGCGCAGCCAGAGGGCATTCTCGACCTTCTTCTCACCGGGATAGCCGTCAATGCCAAACACCCGGGCAAAGACGCGCTTGACGTTCCCATCCAGGATTGCCGCACGCGCGCCATAGGCAAAGGCAGCGATGGCTGCCGCGGTGGAGCGACCGATGCCGGGCAATTGTGCCAACACTTCCGGATCGGCTGGAAACTGGCCGCCATGCTGCTCGACCACGACGCGGGCGCACCGATGCAGATTGCGCGCCCGGGTGTAATAACCCAGGCCGCTCCAGTGCGCCATGACATCTTCCGAAGGCGCCGCCTCCAGGGCCTGCACGTCAGGGAAGCGCTGCAGGAAGCGCAGATAATACGGAATCACCGCTGTCACCTGGGTTTGCTGCAACATGATTTCCGAGAGCCAGATGCGGTAGGCATCGCGGGTATTCTGCCAGGGTAAAGCATGACGGCCATGGCGCTTTTGCCAGGCAATCACCGATGCCGAAAAAGCGGGATCGGCGAATTGCCGGCCGTCAGAAGCGGCTGGCGCAGGAACAACACGTTTCATTGGTAAAAATTCTGTTGGTGCACTGCTAGCGCAATGCAGTCTAGGCAGCCTTCAAGGAAGGCTGGTCGGCGGCAATCGCCGTCATCAATTCCGCTTCGAGCGAATACAAGGCTCGCATCTGCGCGTCCAGTTCAGCCTGCATCTGTTCGAAGGAAGCAATCTTTTCTTCCAGGCTGTCGGTCGCTTCGAAAATGCGCTCGACAGATTTCTGTCGCTGCTTCAATTGCAGCTTGTGTTCGCGGATTTGCGCATCCAGCGGCGCCATCACCACCTTGAACCAGGCTTCGACATCGCGGTTGGCTTGCAGGAAGCAATGCTTGACACGGGTCGCAATCGATTCGAAAAACTTGCGCATCAGGACAGCCTGGTGCGTGCTCAACAACGCCGTGGCGCCGAATTGCTTGTGATAGATCGCTTCGATATGGTTCAGCTCGTCGCGGTATTTTTTCAGCGAAAACGGCATCGGCGTCGTCAGCACCAGGCCATGTTCAGCCGAAAATTTACGGTACATGACTGTCATCATTTCCGCGACTTCATCGATCTTGTGACCGGACTGCCACAAGTTATCGCGGCTGGCATTGAAAAACCCTTTCACCGCATCGCGAAAGCCCGCCGAAAACATGCTCTTTTCCATGGCCTCGGCTGCCTTGCGGACTTCCTGCTTCAGCACGCCGATACCGAGGCTGGCATAGACATCGGCGGAAAGTTTGGCAAATACTGACCGCGTGCCCTGCAGTTTGACCAGGCTGGCATCGAATTCACGCTTCTCCACGTCGATGCGCTTCATCATGTGCGCGATGACATTCTGGTTCTTGCCGCGCAGGCTCTTCAGTTCGATCAACTGCTCGACGACGTTGCGCGTGCGCGAAGCCAGCATGGTTTGCCGCGCAGCGGTCAATTCACGCACTTCACTGGAGAGCTGTGAGCGGATGATCGATTGCCGCGCAGGCAGCAATTCCTGCGACAGCGCCTGTTCCAGCTTCAGAAGCCGGCTTTTTGCCAGCAGCGGCGCGTCACGGTTGATTTTTCCCACCAGTCCCTTTTGGGCCGATACCGGAAATACCTGTTGCTCCGGGACGTCGAGGATTTGCGCCACGGACGTCACTTGCCGGGCAATCTGCTGTTCGATTTCTTCGGGCGAGCGCAATTCATCCCACATGCTGTCGATCTTGTTCAGCACCGCCAGGCGACCGTCGCCGTTGCCGATATGGTTGCGCCAGACATCGATATCGCTGCGCGTCACGCCGGTGTCCGCCGCCAGGATGAACAGCACCGCATGCGCATTCGGAATCAGGTTCAGCGTCAGTTCCGGCTCGGTACCGATGGCGTTCAGCCCTGGCGTGTCGATGATGACCAAGCCTTGTTTCAGCAAGGGATGCGGAAAATTGATAATGGCATGGCGCCACTGCGAGATCTCCACCATGCCGTCGGCGCCGACCGCCTGCTGTTGTTCGGGGTCGTTCTCGTCATACAAGCCATAGCGTTTAGCTTCATCGATGGACACGCGCTTGGACAGGCTCACCTGGCGGAAGGCTTCCAGCATGCCTTCGCCGGACTGCACATCCAGCGGCAGCACGGTCCAGACCTGGCGCTGCTCCTTCAGGTCGGACGTCGACATCGCCTCGGCCCGGGTTTCGATGGGCAGAAGACGGATACACGGCGGGAAGGTTTCATCGTACAGCAGCTCGGTCGGGCACATGGTGGTGCGGCCGGCCGAGGATGGCAAGATGCGCTGACCGTAATCGGCAAAGAAAATCGCATTGATCAGTTCGGACTTCCCGCGCGAGAACTCGGCGACAAAGGCGATCGACAGCTTGTCATCCGCCAGCCTGGCTTTCAATTGCACCAGTCGCTGTTCGCAGGCGGCATCGCTCAAGCCGGCAGCAGAAATCCAGTCCTGGTAGCGCGTCAATGCCTCGACGACGCTCGCGCGCCAGCCGCTATATTCTTCAAATTTCTGTATCAGATGGCTCAAGCGATCCCCGGTTTATGCTTATTGTCTCGTTACACTAGCATTGGCGCTCATTTTTGACAATTTGCGCAATAAAAGGTGGAGCGCTGCCCCTGCTGGATCTGGCGCACCGGCATGCCGCAGACACGGCATGGCAGGCCGGCGCGATTGTAGACGAAATAGTCTTGTTGGAAGTAACCCGACTGCCCATTTACATTGATGAAATCGCGCAGGCTGCTGCCGCCCTTCTCGATCGCAGCGGCCAGCGTCTCGCGGATGGCCTCGGCCAGCAAGACATAACGCGCCAGGCTGATGCGCCCAGCCGCGGTCTTGGGATGAATGCGCGCCTTGAACAAGCTTTCCGAAGCATAGATGTTACCGACACCAACCACAATGTCGCCAGCAAGCAACACTTGCTTGATTGGTGCACTGCGTCCACGGCTCATGCGGTACATCAGCTCGGCGGTAAAGTTGGGACTCAGCGGTTCCACGCCCAGATGCCGCAACAGGATATGTTCATCGACGTCGCCTTCATCGCTGCCATGCCATAGCACGGCTCCGAAGCGGCGCGGATCGGTCAGCCGCAGTGCGTCTTGTCCCAGTATCAGATCGACATGATCATGCTTCTGCGGCGGCGTATCGGCCGGCAGAACGCGGATATGGCCGGACATGCCGAGATGGATGATGAGCGTGCCATGATCGAAATGCAGCAAGAGGTATTTTCCGCGCCGCCCGGTAGCGCGCACGGTGCGCCCCGCGAGCAAGGCATCCAACCCGGGCGGAAAGGGCCAGCGCAAGCCGGTATGGCGCAACACCACGCCATGAATGGTTTTACCTTCGACATGCGGCGCAACGCCGCGCCGGGTGACTTCGACTTCCGGCAGTTCAGGCATGACAATCTTGATCCTTTTAAAACTTGAATAACTTAGGCGCTGCGCCAATTGCCGCCCGGCTTGCCGGGATACGCAAACGACGCCGGTTGAGCGTAGAATGCCATCCAGCCCCTTTTGACCGGACCTTTGACAGGACTGCTCCTTGAAAAACGCCCCCGCCATTGTAACGCTGTCTCTGCTGATGTCGGCCTGCGCCACCGTCAGCACGCCGGAAGCGCAACCACCCGTAGCCCAATCCGAACAAGCCCAGGCGCCATACAACGGATCGGCCCGGCAGCAGATCGCCACGGCCGCCCACCTGCGCAGAATGTTGCAAGCCAGCCAATCCGAATCGGAAGCAGGACTCCCATCGCTTGACCTAAGCCCGGAAATCCTGTTCAAGCTACTCTCGGCGGAGGTTGCGGCCCAACGCGGCCAGTGGAAACTCGCTTACACCACCGAACTCGCCCTGGCGCAGCAGACGCGCGACCCGCGCCTGGCGCAGCGAGCGATGGAAATCGCCCTCACGGCCAGGCGGCACGATGAAGCCTTGGCGGCAGTGCGCCTCTGGCGCACCCTGGCTCCGGAGTCCGAACAAGCCACCCAGTACCTCTTGAGCTTTCTGATGCTGTCCGACGATTTGTCGGAAGCGGCACCGATCCTGAAGCAACGCCTGCAGGATATTCCAGCCTCGTCACGCACCATGCTGATGTTCCAGATTCAGCGTTTGCTGGCCCGCGCCAAGAACAAGCAAGCGGCCTTCAAGGTACTGGAGCAGGTGCTGCAACCGTATCTCGATACGCCGGAAACGCATCTGGTACTGGCCCAGGGCGCGGTCGCCGCCGGCAATACCGAACGCGCGCGCCAGGAAGCGCTCGCCGCGCAAGCCGCAAAACCCGAATCCGAACTCGCAGCCCTGACGATGGCGCTGGTCACACCCGACAAGGACGAAGCAGCCAAGGTACTGACATCCTATCTGGCCCGGTATCCCAAAGCGCGCGAAGTCCGCATGGCATTAGCCCGCCAGCTGGTGGAACGAAAACAGTACGCGCAAGCCCGCAGCCAGTTTGAGTTGCTGCTGAAGGATAGCCCGAAAGACCTGACCACGCTGTATGCCCTGGGCGTCTTGTCGGCACAGACGCGCGACAATGCCGCTGCCGAGAAATACCTCGGCAAGTACCTGGAACTGCTGGCGTCCCAGCCCGATGAGGAACGCGATCCCTCGCAGGCACTCTTGCTCATGTCGGAACTGGCGGAAGAACGGAAGGATACCGATGCCGCCATCAAGTGGCTGTCGCAGGTCGATCCGGGCGAAGCCTGGCTGGGTGCGCAACTGCGGCGCGCCCAGTTGCTGGCCAAGAGCGGCAACCTGGTCGGCGCGCGCAAGGCGCTGGCGGAACTGACGCCGCAGGGCGAAACCGAACAAATCCAGGTATTGCAGGCGGAATCGCAAATCCTGCGCGATGCCGGGCAAATCGCAGAAGCGATGGAGGTACTGGAAGGCGGCATCAAGCGCTTCCCCAACAATACCGACCTGCTTTATGACCAGGCCATGCTGGCGGAAAAAACAAACCAGCTGGCGCTGATGGAAAAAAATCTGCGCAAGGTTATGACCCTGGCGCCGAAAAACCAGCATGCCTACAATGCATTGGGATATTCGCTGGCAGACCGCAACTTGCGGTTGCCGGAAGCCTTTGCCCTCATCACCAAGGCGCACGAACTCGCGCCGGAAGACCCCTTCATCCTCGATAGCCTGGGCTGGGTGCATTTCCGCATGGGCCGCCTGAAGGAGGCCGAAGAACTATTGCGGCGTGCATTCACCATTCGCCCCGACGCCGAGATTGCCGTGCACCTGGGTGAAGTATTGTGGGTCAAAGGTCAGAAGGAAGACGCACAAAAATTCTGGCGCGACGCCCGCGACAAGGACCCGCAAAACGATACGCTGAAAAACACCCTGATCCGCCTGCAGGTCAAGCCATGAGGACACGGCTGGCTTATGTCGTGGCGTTGATCGCCATGCTGGGCGGATGCGCCGCCATCGCGCCGCCCGCCGCTCCGCCGGTATCGTCAAGCACTCAGCAGGCAGCACGCCCGTATTGGCAAGCGATCGATCTGGCAGGACGCCTGTCGGTTCAATACGCGCGCGGCGGCGCCGACGAATCCCTGCACGGCGGCTTTACCTGGTCGCAGTCTCCGCAACGCACCGGGGTAAGCCTGCTCTCGCCGCTCGGACAAACCCTGGCTGTCATCGACGTCCAGCCGGGCAGCGCCACATTGACCCAGTCAGGCCAGCCACCTCGCGTGGCAGCGGACGCCGACTCCCTGGCACAAACGGCGCTGGGGTGGCCATTGCCGGTTGCCGGCCTGCGCGACTGGCTGCAAGGCTTCATCACCGATCCGCAGGGACAACGCCGGGCAGTTCCCACTGATGACGGCGCCGCCGTAACCACAGCGGACGGCTGGCAGATTACTTACGGCGCCTGGACACAGGACGATGGCTCGGCTACACCCCGTCCCCGCCGCATCGACCTCGCGCGTCAGACCGTGGAAGCAGGCTTGGTGAAGCTGCGCATCGTCATCGACAACTGGCAAACTCCATAAAATCATTACGCTTCATGCCTTCCCGTTCGCTGAATAATTGCCTGGCGCCCGCCAAGCTCAATCTGTTTTTGCATGTCATCGGCCGCCGCGCGGATGGTTACCACTTGCTGCAAACCGTATTCCAGCTGCTCGATCATGGCGACCTGTTGCATTTCGAGACACGCGACGACGGTCTCATCTGCCGCGCCACCGAAGTGCCCGGCGTGGATGCCGAGAGCGACCTGATCGTGCGCGCCGCGCGCTTGCTGCAATCAACGTTGCCGCAAGGCAGGCGCCCCGGCGCCAATATCGCCATTGAAAAGAGACTGCCGATGGGCGGCGGCCTGGGAGGCGGCTCGTCGGACGCCGCCACCACACTGCTGGCGCTGAATCATCTGTGGCAAGCCGGGCTGACTCGGCAAGAGTTAATGGAACTTGGCTTGCAATTAGGTGCGGACGTTCCCTTTTTTATCTTTGGGAAGAATGCCTTTGCCGGCGGCGTCGGCGAAGAACTCAGCGAGGTGAATACGCCTGATGGCTGGTATGTCGTTATCGAGCCGGGCGTCTCGGTACCGACCCCTGTCATATTTTCCGCAAAGGAATTGACAAGGGACACAAAACCCGTCAGAATTATGGACTTTTCCAACGCACCAACAAGCTTTGGAAAAAACGACCTGCAAGATGTAGCTGCAAAGCTGTTTCCCGATGTCGCCGAAGCCATTATCTGGCTTGAGCAGTACGGCGCAGCGAGAATGACCGGGTCGGGGGCGTGCGTATTTTGCTATTTCGCGCATGAACCTGACGCCGATACGGTACTCAAAGCAGTACCGGCCCGCTGGAAGGCATGGAAAGCGCGTGCATTAAAGCAGCATCCGCTTGCACATATATAAGGGTCGTCACACCAGATTCGTTTGACGTTACAGCGCCTGAAGGCGATTGAAACGACAGACAACAGGTTGCGTAGGGGAATCGCCAAGTTGGTTAAGGCACCGGATTTTGATTCCGGCATTCCAAGGTTCGAATCCTTGTTCCCCTGCCAAATAAACTCTAGCAAACTAAGAAGCTGTATCGATAACAAGCCGCCAACGCAAGACTCACCAGTCTGTATTGGCGGCTTTTTAAGCTTTTAACGCATTCGTTTTGGGGATCTCATGGCACTCGAAAACCTGATGGTTTTTACCGGCAACGCTAATCCGGACTTAGCTATGGGGGTCGCCAAACAGCTCGGCCTCCCGCTGGGCAAGGCACTGGTTTCCCGCTTTTCCGATGGCGAAGTGGTGGTCGAGATCAATGAGAACGTGCGCGGCAAGGATGTCTTCGTGCTGCAATCCACCTGCGCACCGACTAATGACAACCTGATGGAAGTCATGCTGATGGTCGATGCCTTGAAGCGCGCCTCGGCCGGCCGCATCACCGCCGCCATCCCCTATTACGGTTATGCCCGCCAGGACCGCCGTCCGCGTTCGGCGCGCGTGGCGATTTCCGCCAAGGTGGTGGCCAACATGCTGCAGGAAGCCGGCGTCGACCGCGTGCTGATCATGGACTTGCACGCCGACCAAATTCAAGGCTTCTTCGATATCCCGGTCGATAACATCTACGCTTCGCCGGTGCTGCTGACCGACCTCGTCAACAAGAAGTACGATGATTTGCTGGTCGTGTCGCCGGACGTCGGCGGCGTGGTGCGTGCCCGTGCGCTGGCCAAGCGCCTGAACTGCGACCTGGCGATCATCGACAAGCGCCGTCCAAAAGCCAATGTATCCGAAGTAATGAACATCATCGGTGAAGTCGAAGGCCGCAACTGCGTGATCATGGATGACATGGTCGATACCGCCGGCACCCTGACCAAGGCCGCTGAAGTGCTGAAGGATCGCGGCGCCAAGAAAGTGGTGGCTTACTGTACTCATCCGGTGCTGTCCGGCCCGGCGATCGAACGCATCACCGAATCGCCGCTGGACGAACTGGTCGTCACCGACACCATCCCGCTGACTGCGGCCGCCAAGGCTTGCCCGAAGATTCGCCAATTGACCTGCGCGCCTTTGCTGGCCGAAACGATTCGCCGCATCACCAAGGGCGATTCGGTGATGTCGCTGTTTGCGGAATAAAGAAAAGTTTTAAGCAGCCGTCCTGATGGGCGGCTTTTCGTATCCCCTGGTCGCGGGGGATATTCACCGCAGGAAAAAAGTCCTGCACATACTGGAGCATAAACATGAAAGTAGTTGCATTTGCACGCACTGAGCAGGGGTCCGGAGCGAGCCGCCGCCTGCGCAATGCCGGCTTTACCCCGGGTATCGTCTACGGCGGCAATAGCGAGCCGGTCGCCATCAAGCTGGACCACAACGCCCTGTACCACGCCCTGAAGAAGGAAGCCTTCCACTCGTCGATTCTCGACCTCGAAGTGGATGGCAAGGCAGAAAAAGTCCTGCTGCGCGACTTCCAGACCCACGCATACAAGCAACTGGTCATGCACGTTGATTTCCAGCGCGTTGACCAAAACCAGAAGATCCACGTGAAGGTGCCGCTGCACTTCGTCAATGCCGAAGTGTCGCCTGCCGTGAAGCTGTCGTCCGCGGTGATCAGCCATGTCGCAACCGAACTGGAAGTGACCTGCCTGCCGAAAGACCTGCCGGAATTCATCGAAGTCGACCTGTCGACTATCGAAGCCGGTGCTTCGCTGCACGTGTCCGACCTCAAGCTCCCGGCTGGCGTTGCTGTTGCACATGGTCAGGAAAGCACGACCGTCGTCACCGCCACGGTGCCGGCTGGCGCTGCAGCTGACGCGGCAGCTGAAGGCGAAGGCGAGCAGAAGTAATTCTCGGCACCCGAGCCCATTGAAAAACCCGCCCTGGTGGCGGGTTTTTTTCAATCAGGCATAACCTTCACGTCTTATACACCATGTCCATTCGCTTAATCGTCGGCCTTGGCAATCCGGGCCCGGAATACGAACAAACCCGTCATAACGCCGGCTTCTGGCTGGTGGACCAGCTAGCGAACAATCGCCTGGCGCGCGAAGCCAAATACAATGCGCTGGCTGCCAAGACGACCATCGCCGGCAAGGAAGTCTGGCTGCTGGAGCCGCAGACCTATATGAATCGTTCCGGCCAGTCGGTCGGCGCACTGGCGCGCTTTTTCAAAATCGCGCCGGAAGAAATTCTGGTCGCGCATGACGAACTGGATCTCCCACCAGGCAGCGCCAAAATCAAAAAGGGTGGATCGTCCGGCGGACACAATGGCTTGAAAGACATTACCGCCGCGCTCGGCACCCAGGATTACTGGCGTTTGCGTATCGGTATCGGTCATCCGCGCGCATTAAACCTGCAGCAGCCCGTGGTCGATTTCGTCTTGCATCGCCCGCGTCGCGAAGAGCAGCTGCTGATCGATGATGCCATCGCTAACAGCTTGCAAGTTATTCCGCTCTTAATCGAGGGGAAATTTGAAGCCGCGATGATGCAATTACATACTGCGAAAGCTGCCTAGCATTAAAAAATTACGTATCACAACCTGGCAACGGCATGGACCGACTTCAGATGACAGTGGCTGTCGAAACCAAGTTCCATTCTTTCGGCGAACAAGCGCTTGCGCTCTTATCGCATCAAATTTAGCTGCCATTTTTGCTGGCGTCTCCTGCTGTGCCGCATATACTGGATTTGACTTTCCGTCTGTGCGGCGAGTGTACCAACAGAAAATATTTGCTGGAGGCATACCATGAAAAAAGTGTTCGTCATTTTGGCTGTGATCGTGATGGCTGGTTGTTCCAATATGCATATGCCAGGGCATTCCAGGAGTTCAGGCAGCACCAGTTCGAGCAACATAGGCTCAAGCAGCATGAGCTCCGATACACAAAGTCAAAGCAGCGGAATGTATTCTGACAGGGCCAGTATGAATCCATATAGCGCCGATGCAGTCGCACCAACCATGTACTTGCCGTAACTGTGGTAATGACGGTTATGTGAGCCGCAGAAAACATAACCGTCACTTTGTCATACTGCTATCCGGATTGCTACGCAGCGTTGGCGCGCCTAACAAAAATTCCGCAAAATTCAAGAAGGCCTTGCCGCAGCTGAAGAAGACGTTTCGACCTACTGTAGAATAGCGGGTTGATTCCATTCTTTTGCAAATATCACCATGAGTCTCAAATGCGGCATCGTCGGCTTGCCTAACGTCGGCAAATCCACTCTGTTCAATGCACTGACCAAGGCAGGCATCGCTGCGGAAAACTATCCCTTCTGCACCATCGAGCCCAATGTCGGCGTCGTCGAAGTGCCCGACCCGCGCCTAAAAGCGCTGGCGGACATCGTCAAGCCGGAACGCATCGTTCCCTCCATCGTCGAGTTCGTCGACATTGCCGGCCTGGTCGCAGGTGCCTCCAAAGGCGAAGGCCTGGGCAATCAATTTCTATCGCATATCCGCGAAACCGATGCCATCGTCAACGTCGTGCGCTGCTTTGAAGATCCGAACGTCGTGCACGTCGCCGGCAAGGTGAGCCCGCTCGACGATATCGCCGTGATCCAGACCGAGCTGGCGCTGGCCGACATGGGCACGGTCGAGAAAGCCGTGCAGCGCGAAAACAAGAAAGCCAAGTCCGGCGACAAGGATGCCATCAAGCTGGTATCGCTGCTGGAACGCATCCTGCCGCAACTGAACGATGCCAAGCCGGTGCGCGCCATGGGCCTGGACGCTGAAGAAATGGCGCTGATCAAGCCGCTGTGCCTGATCACCGCCAAGCCGGCCATGTACGTTGCCAACGTGTCCGACACTGGCTTCACCAACAACCCGCTGCTCGACCAGCTTACTGCCTACGCCGCCGAACAGAATGCGCCGATCGTGGCCATCTGTGCCGCCATCGAGGCCGAGATCGCCGACCTCGACGAGGAAGACAAAGGCGCCTTCCTGGCCGACATGGGCATGGAAGAGCCGGGGCTCGATCGCCTGATCCGCGCCGCGTTCAAGCTGCTCGGCCTGCAAAGCTACTTCACCGCGGGCGTGAAGGAAGTGCGCGCCTGGACCGTGCCGGTCGGCGCCACTGCGCCGCAGGCAGCCGGCGTCATCCATACCGACTTCGAACGCGGCTTCATTCGCGCGCAAACGATTTCGTATGACGACTTCATCGCCTATAAGGGTGAACAGGGTGCCAAGGAAGCCGGCAAGATGCGCGCAGAAGGCAAGGAATACATCGTCAAGGATGGCGATGTGCTGAACTTCCTGTTCAACGTGTAAGGCACAGGAAGCCGCAGTATATGGCAGTCATTACTTCCCTCACCCTGTACCCGGTCAAGTCCTGCGCCGGCATCGTCCTGCGTGAAGCTGTCGTGACGCGTGCCGGCCTGATGAGCGCGCATATCTACGACCGCGAATGGATGGTGGTCGATGCCGAGGGCAACTTCCTCACGCAGCGCCAGCATCCGAAGATGGCGACCATCGTGCCGAAGATCAAGCTCGACACGCTGGAACTGCGCGCCCCCGGCATGCTGCACCTGGAAATTCCCTTGGGCTTGCCGCATCCTGACGAAGAACGCCTCATTCGCGTCAAGGTATGGGATGACAATGTCGAGGCCTACGACTGCGACGACGTCACTGCCACCTGGTTCTCGAAATTCCTGGGCACGCCTTGCCGATTGGTGCGCTTTCATCCGGATGCCAAGCGCGTGGCCGATACCAAATGGACTGGCGGCATCGAAGCGCCGACGCTGTTTGGTGACGGCTATCCAATACTGGTCATTTCGCAAGCCTCGCTGGACGACCTGAATGCCAAGATAGAAACACAAGGCCGCCCTGCCCTGCCGATGGCGCGCTTTCGTCCGAATATCGTCATCGATGGTATTGGCGCATATGAGGAAGACCTTATGGCCAGCTTCACGGCCGGCGCGGCAGTGATCAAACCGGTCAAGCCCTGCCCCCGTTGCGCCATTCCCTCAGTCGATCAGGTGACAGGCGAAGTCGGCCCCAGCCCGCTCGATATCCTGCAAGGCTACCGCGCCGATCCGAAAATAGACGGCGGACTGGCGTTCGGCATGAACGCGATTTTGCTGAAAGGCGAAAATGAAGTGCTGCGGATTGGTCAGGATATTGCGGTAGAACTGGCGTTCTAGCCAAGGTTCCCATTGCTTCGCAAATAAAAAGGACAGCATGCTGTCCTTTTTTATTTTTCCAGGCCGGCCAGAAAATTACCAAAGCCGATTGAACGTTTGTTATCAGGCCGCCTTCGCTGCCTGCAAACGCCTGAATTTCTCCCAAAGCTCATCCTTCGTTTCACGCAACTCGGGATTAAAGGGAATACAACTCACCGGGCACACTTGCTGGCATTGCGGCTCGTTGAAGTGGCCGACGCACTCGGTGCATTTTCCCGGATCGATTTCATAAATGAGCGGCCCCATCGAAATCGCATCGTTGGGACATTCCGGCTCGCAGACGTCGCAATTGATGCAATCGTCTGTAATCATCAGTGCCATGACTTCATCTCCCTGGCATGCCGACGATTCAACCAATCGCTTGCAAGCGACTGGTGCGCACCGCAGCGCAAAGCCTTGCTTTGCGAACCCCTGCGGCACGTGTCTGTAATCATCAGTGCCACACTACTACTCCTATCCTTGTCCTGCAGATGTGCCGGACACTTCATACATAACTGTTACGACTGGCTCGAACCCGCAACTTTAGTCCGCAGCCACTTTTCCACGGAAGGGAAAACAAATTTGGAAACATCGCCACCCAGGCTGGCGATTTCGCGCACGATGGTGCCCGAAATGAACTGGTACTGGTCGGAGGGCGTCAGGAACAGGGTTTCGACATCCGGCAACAGATAACGGTTCATCCCTGCCATCTGGAATTCATACTCAAAGTCCGACACTGCGCGCAAGCCGCGCACGATCACGCGCCCGTCATGCTGTCGCACGAAATCCTTGAGCAAGCCGGAAAAGGTTTCGACCTGCACGTTGGGATAATGCCCCAACACTTCATTGGCGATCGCCATGCGCTCATCCAATGTAAAAAAAGGTTTCTTGTTGCGACTATCGGCGACGCCGACCACCAGCTTATCGAACAGGCCAGAGGCGCGCCGCACCAAATCTTCATGCCCGCGTGTGAGTGGATCGAACGTACCTGGATAAATTGCGGTGACCATGTGGACTCCGTAAAAAAGGAACGCGCATTATGCCTGAATTTCAGCCGTATTTCCGTATTGTAATAGTTGGTAGAAGACCATGCCTGCCTTGTCGGCGCGCACGATTTCCCATCCCTGCAGCCAAGGCAGGTCCATGCCGGTCAACGGCATCTCTGCTTCCGCATAGATCAGCCCGCCCGGCTGCAGCAGCGTCACACAATGCGGCAGGATTTTCGCCAGCCAGTCCTGATGGTATGGCGGATCAAGAAAAATGATATCAAACGCCCCGTCCCGCCTACCCGCTCCCGGTGCCACAGCCGTAGCCAGCTCGCGCACCTTGACCAACGCATCGCCACGGACGAGATTCACTTGCGAGGCACGCAATTTTTCCTTGATCGCTTCCAGATGGCGCAGCGCAGGCACATGGTTTTCCACCATCAGCACCTTCGACGCGCCGCGGCTGGCTGCCTCAAATCCAAGCGCCCCCGTACCGGCAAACAAGTCCAGGCAGGTGCGTCCTTCCCAGGCGCCATCGAGGAAATGGCCGATCCAGTTGAACACCGTTTCGCGCACCCGGTCGGGCGTCGGCCGCAATCCGGCAGCATCCGCGACCGGCAAGGGCGTGCGTTTCCATTGTCCGCCAATGATGCGAACCTGGTGCGGCGTATTCTTTCTGGCTTGAGACTTGTGCATGAAATCGGATTACTTAGTGGTGGTGTCACCCGCATTACCGACAATGACGGTTGCCATCCGGTCGACAGCCACCTTGCGCTGGAACGCCGCCTGGATATCGGCCCGGGTAACCTTGGCGACCTTGTCCGTCCAGGTATCGAGGTAATCCAGCGGCATCCCGTAAAAGCCGATCACGGCGATATTTGCGAGAATCTTGCGGTTGTTATCGATGCGCAGCGGGAAACCGCCAATCAGGTTGTCCTTCGCGGCCTGCAGCTCTTTCTCCGTCACGCCATTGCGCAGGAAATCGGCCACGGTCTCGCGCACGACCTTCAGCGCCTGATCCGTTTGCGACCTGCTAGTCTGCAGACCGATCTGGAATGGGCCAGGCTGCGCCAGCGGATTGAAGTAGCTGTAAACGCTGTAACTCAAGCCACGCTTTTCGCGCACCTCCTGCATCAGGCGCGACACGAAGCCGCCGCCGCCCAGCACGTAATTACCGACGGTCAGCGGGAAAAAGTCGGGATCGCCGCGGGACAGCGCCGGTGCGCCAACAAAAATATGCGATTGCGAAGCCGGATGGGCAATGCGCTCTTCCTTGGCCTGCACCTGCGCGACTTCAGGCAGCGGCGGCAAAGGTTCTCCCTGCGGCAGGCGGGCGGTAAGCTGACGGGCGATAGCATCGGCCTGATTGCGCGAAATATCGCCGATCATGGCAATCACTGCCCGGTTGGCGACGTAGTACTGGCGATGGAAAGCCACCAGGTCGTCACGCGTGATCGCATCCACCGATTCCACCGTGGCTTCGCGGCCATACGGATGAGTACCATAGATGGCGCGGGAGAATGCGCGGCTGGCGATGACTTCCGGCTTGGTCAGATCTTCCTTGAGCGAGGCAATCGTGCGCGCCTTGTCGCGCGCCAGCAGTTCGGCGGGAAAGCTCGGCTGCGCCAGCAGACGCGCCAGCAGCAGCACGGCAGCATCGCGTTCAGCGGTGCTCGACAAGGTGCGCAAGGCCAGTCCGCCGCGATCTTCGCCGACGCCGCCAGTGCGTTGGGCCGCAATATCGGCAAAGCCGTCGGAAATCTGCGCCTCCGTCATTGCCGGCTCTTGATCCGGCGACGTGCCGGCACGCAGCCCGCGCGCCAGCATGGCATTGGTCAGCGATGCCAATCCGGTTTTATTATCCGGATCGCGGCGTGAACCGGCATCGAATTCGACGCTGATATCCACCATGGGAATCGAGCGGCTTTCCACGAACAGGACGCGCGCGCCATTGTCCAGGTTCCAGGCTTGGATTTTCAGCGCCGCATGCGCAGGGATGGCGAATAACACTACCCACGCTACGATTAACAGTCGTTTCATGTTGTTGTCCTTATCCTTGCTTTCTGTGTCTTAATGCCGCAGCGATGCCATGGGTGTCGCCTTCTTTTCTTCCAGCGGCAAGGGATACAAGGTAGCAACGGTCAGATTGTCATTGCTGAAGTATTTTTGCGCGACCGCCTGCACCTGCTCTGCCGTGACCGCACGCAGCTTGTCGATGATGCGGTCGATATCCCGATGCGACAGGCCGGACAATTCCATCATGCCGATTTCCATCGCCTGGCCGAAGGTCGAATCGCGCTTGTAGATTTGCTCGGCGATCAACTGGGTCTTCACGCGCTTTAATTCGCCCTCGTCGACGCCATGCTGGGCGATACGTTCGACTTCATCGCGCAAGCGTTTCTCAAGCTGTTCAGTGGTTACGCCGGATGCCGGCACGCCATCGAGAATGAACAATGCCGGGCCCCTGCCGATGGGGGAATAGCTGGCGCCGGCGGAATTGGCCACGCGGTCGGTGCGCACCAGCTTGGCATTCAGGCGCGCATTGTCGTAACCGTCGAGCACGGCTGACAGCACATCGAGCGCATACACTTCCTCATCCTTTTCCACATCGCGCAGGGCCGGCGCCTTGAATGCCAGCGACACATAAGGATTTTCCGCCGGTGCCTTGACCGTTACGCGACGGATGCCGCGCTGCGTCGGTTCGACTTGCGGCCTGGTATTGCCCACCGCCTTGCGCGGAATGTGGCCATAATATTTTTCCGCCAGCGCCAGCGTTTCTTTCGGATTAACATCGCCGACGACGACCAGCACGGCATTGTTCGGCGCATACCAGCGTTCATACCAGGCACGTGCATCCTCTACCGTCATGTTTTGCAGGTCATCCATCCAGCCGACGATCGGATGACGATACGGATGCGCCGTGAACGCGACCGCATTCAAGGCCTCGTAAACCAGGGGAATCGGCTGGTCATCGGTGCGCAGACGCCGCTCCTCCATGACGACCTTGATTTCCTTTTCAAATTCTTTTTTATCGAGCAACAGGTTGGCCATGCGATCAGCCTCAAGCGCCATTACCTTGGGCAAGCGGCTTTTTTCGATTTGCTGGAAATACGCCGTGTAATCCTTGCTGGTGAAGGCATTTTCACGTCCTCCCAAGGCTGCCACCCGGGCACTGAACTCGCCAGGCTTCAAGGTTTTGGTGCCCTTGAACATCATATGCTCCAGGACATGGGCCACGCCGGTCGTGCCATTGACTTCATCGATGGCGCCCGTGCGGTACCACACCATGTGCGCCACGGTCGGCGCGCGATGATCTTCCTTGATGATGACCTTCATGCCATTCTTCAGGAAAAATTCGTGCGCCGGAATTCCCGACGCCACGGCTGAAACACTCGTTACCAGCCAGCAAATCAATACGACTATCCGCGATTTCATATTTTCCGCTCTGTTAAAATAGAAACTGCACGTAACGTGGACTCACCTGTCATGAATCCTCTACAGGTATCCCGGCAAAAATAATGCATGCGAAGCATGCAGCGTCCCGCCCAAGCCATCGATTGTACCGCGCTTGCCTGGAGCCATGCTGCATGTTGTCCTTGTCTTCCTGATCGCGACTCAGCCAAGCCTCATGTTTAGTTTTTTTAAGAGAAAACCGAAAGACACGCCACCGCCGCCTGCGGCCCCTGAGCCTCAAGCTGCGCCAGAAGTACCGGTCGCGCCACCAGCCGTCACGCCAGCCGCACCGGAAAGCGCCGTGCCGGCACCGCCTACCGCACCGGCTCCTGCGCCGGCTCCGACTCCGGCATCAGCACCTGCGCCAGATTTGCCAGCGGTAGAGGCTCCCGCAATAGAGACTCCTGCTGTAACCCCCTTACCCGCCATGACGCAGGAGGAAGAGATTATCCCGGCGCCACCGCCTTCCGCCGAACAAAAGCGCTCGTGGCTGACACGGCTCAAGGCCGGCCTGTCCAAGACTTCTGCGAATCTGACCACGCTTTTCGTCGGCGCGAAGATCGATGACGACTTGTACGAGGAACTGGAATCCGCCCTGCTGATGGCCGATACCGGCATCGATGCGACCCAATTTCTCCTGAATGCCCTGAAGAAAAAGGTCAAGGATGAAAAGCTGACCGACGCCAGCCAGGTCAAGACCGCATTGAAGCAATTGTTCGTGGAATTGCTGACGCCGCTGCAAAAACCGCTGGTGCTGGGCCGCCATCAGCCGCTGGTCATGATGATTGCCGGCGTCAACGGCGCCGGCAAGACTACCACCATCGGCAAGCTGGCCAAGCATATGCAGACCCATCACCAGTCGGTCGTGCTGGCCGCCGGCGACACCTTCCGTGCCGCGGCGCGCGAACAGCTGGCGATCTGGGGTGAACGCAACAATGTCACGGTCATCGCCCAGGAATCCGGCGATCCGGCCGCCGTCGCTTTCGATGCCGTGCAATCGGCGCAGGCGCGCGGCACGGATGTCGTCATGGTCGATACCGCCGGCCGCCTGCCGACCCAGTTGCATCTGATGGAAGAGCTCAAGAAGGTCAAGCGTGTGATCGGCAAGAGCATGGTCGAGGCGCCACACGAAGTGCTGCTGGTCATCGATGGCAATACCGGGCAAAATGCGCTAACGCAAGTCAAGGCATTCGACGATGCTCTGCAGCTGACCGGCCTGGTCGTCACCAAGCTCGACGGTACCGCCAAGGGTGGCGTGCTGGCGGCGATTGCGCGGGCACGTCCGGTGCCCGTCTATTTCATCGGCATCGGCGAAGGCATCGAAGACTTGCAGCCTTTTAATGCCCAGGAATTTGTGGACGCCTTGCTCAGCTAAATGATCGAATTTCGTCACCTTACCAAGCGCTATTCCAAAGAAGCTACGGCGCTCTTCGATATCAACCTGTCGATTGCCAAGGGCGAACTGCTGTTTCTGGCCGGTCCATCCGGCGCCGGCAAGTCGACGCTGTTGAAGATGATCGCCGCCATCGAGCGCCCGACCTCGGGCAGCGTTGAAGTCAACGGCCAGGATATCGGACGTCTCAACGCCACTGGCCTGGCCTATTTGCGACGCAATCTTGGTTTGATCCTGCAACAGCAGCGCCTGCTGACCGATCGCCCGGTGCTGGCAAATGTGCTGTTGCCGCTGCTGGTGACCGGCACGCCGCGCGACGAAGCGGAAAAGCGCGCCCGCGCCGCGCTCGACAAGGTCGGCTTGCTGGACAAGGCGCAGTCGGATCCGCTCTCCCTGTCCGGCGGCGAACAGCAGCGCGTCTCGATCGCCCGCGCCATCGTCAACCGCCCGCAAATCATCCTGGCCGATGAGCCGACTGCCAATCTGGACCGTGTCAGCGCTGCCAAGGTGATCGATGCCATCAAAGCCTTCCATGCAGTCGGCGTGACTTGCCTGATTTCGACCCACGACGACCAGATTTACCAGCCCGGCGCACGCGTAATCCGCCTCGAACAGGGTCGCCTGGTGGATGATGGCATGGCATCCCGCGAGGTAATGGCAAGCGAGGCGACATCATGAAGAACTGGCTGAGATTGCATGCCTACGCGCTTACAGGCGCCTGGCGTCATATCCGCGCGCCACGCGGCGGTTTCATATTGAATGTCGTCGTGATCGCCATTGCACTCATGCTGCCCTTTGCCGGCCTGACCCTGCTGCAAAATGTACGGCCGGTATCCGAGCAATTGGTGGTCGAGCCGGAAATCAGCATATTCCTCGCCGCGGCGACCTCACGCGAGCAAGCCAATGCCCTGGCCGCGCCGATCAAGCGCCTGCTCAAGGATGCGCAACTGGATGGCAAACTGGAATTCATCCCGCGAGAAAAAGCCTTGGCTGCGCTGGATGAACGCACCGGGCTATCCGCCGCAGTCAACGCGCTGGGCTCCAACCCCTTGCCGGATGCATATGTATTAAAACTTTCCGGACTGGATAGCATGGCGCAGGCAGCGCGTACCGAAAACCTGGTTGGAAGCCTGCAAGCACTTTCCGGCGTAGAGCATGTGCAACTAGATTCCGCATGGGTCAAACGGTTGGCGGCGATTATGCATGTCTTGCAGATGGCGCTGCTCTTGCTGGCAATCACGCTGGGCACCGTCGTGGTAGCCGTTGTCTTTAATACCCTCCGCTTGCAAGTGCTGAATCAAAGCGAGGAAATTGTCCTGAGCAAGCTGGTAGGTGCAGCGGATTCCTTTGTATACCGGCCTTTCTATTATGCCGGTGCTTTTCTTGGCCTGATCGCCGGGGCATTGGCGCTTGTCCTCGTCACCTTGGCATTGCACCCGCTGAATCAGGCGCTGGCTGAAGTAGTACGCCTTTACGGCTCACAATTCCGCCTTCTGCCGCTGGATGCGCTTTCCTGGATTGCGCTGTTGGTCCTCAGCGCCGGCCTGGGGTGGCTTGGTGCCTTGCTGTCAGTACGCCGGTCAATTGGTCGACTCGCTTGAATCCAAGCTATATCCTCTGGCAAAACGGTATGTTGTCTTAAGCCTCCTGCTTAGGACGTTGTTTTAGCCGGCCAGCTTGTTGTCTGCGCCTTAACGTGCCCAGCCTCCATCTATCTTAATAAATAGCGTTATTATTTATTTATTTTTTGCAACTTTTTCTCTTTCCTGGTATCAGAATCAATAAGGAAAAACTAAATAGAGCCTAGCATTTCAATAGCTATCGACTATAATTTTCTTTGATTTTAGAAATTAGCACTCACCACGAGAGAGTGCTAATATTAGTACAAATATGTTCCTAGCTTAAAGCAGGCAACCCCTGAGACAGGAATAAAGGAGAAAGAATGAACGCACGATCTGCACAATCCGCATTGGTCCCCACTTCCAATAGCTTGGTTGCGCTCGGCTTTCCCGGTAATCTCGGCAATATCGAAGCTTACATTTCGGCAGTCAATCGCCTGCCGATGCTGTCGCATGACGAGGAAGTGTCACTGGCCAGAAAATTGCGCGACAAAAATGATCTCGCTGCAGCACAGAAACTGATTCTTTCGCATCTGCGCCTGGTGGTGTCGATCGCGCGCGGTTATCTGGGCTATGGTCTGCCGCATGCCGATTTGATTCAAGAGGGCAATATTGGCTTGATGAAGGCGGTCAAGCGTTTCGACCCGGACCAGGGCGTACGCCTGGTGTCGTATGCAATGCACTGGATCAGGGCCGAAATCCACGAGTACATCCTGAAAAACTGGCGCTTGGTGAAAGTTGCCACGACCAAGGCACAGCGCAAGCTCTTCTTCAACCTGCGCAGCCACAAGGAAGGCCTGGATACGATGACGCCGGCGCAAGTTGACGCACTGGCCAAGACGCTGGACGTGAAGCGCGAAGAAGTCATCGAAATGGAAACCCGTCTTTCCGGCCGCGATATTGCGCTGGAAGCGCCGACCGATGACGAAGATGACAAGTTTGCGCCGATTGCTTACCTGTCGTCCGAGTCGCACGAGCCGACACGCATCCTGGAAGCTCAGGAGTACGACCGTCTGCAAAGCGAAGGCTTGGAAGCGGCGTTATCCAAACTCGATGCGCGTTCCCGCCGCATCGTCGAAGCGCGCTGGCTGGCCAGCGACGATGGTTCCGGCGCAACCCTGCACGAACTTGCCGACGAATTCGGCGTGTCAGCGGAAAGGATTCGCCAGATCGAAGCCGTGGCACTGAAAAAAATGAAGGGTGCGCTGGCCGAATACGCCTAAGCCGCTTCGTTTCAAAAACAAAAAAGGCGCTCAATTCGAGCGCCTTTTTTCATTTGCCGGCCAATAGCAACTTCAGATCGTGCACGATCGGCTCCGTCCCCTGGCCATGGCGGACAAACAGGCGGATGCGCCCCTGCGGATCGAACACGTAGCTGCCGGCAGTATGGTCAACCGAATAACTGCCTGGTTCCTTGCCCGGCACCTTTTGATAGAACACGCGAAATTCCTTGGCAACCTTTTCAATGGCAGCCTTGTCGCCGGTCAGGCCGATAAAACTGGGATGAAATGCCGGCACATACTTGGCCAGCAATTCCGGCGTATCGCGTTCAGGGTCGACCGTGATGAACAGGACTTGCACCTTGTCGGCCTGTGGACCGAGTTCCTGCATCACGTTGGCCATTTCTCCCAGCGTGGTCGGGCAGACATCGGGGCAATGCGTAAAGCCGAAGAAGACGAGGACGGCCTTACCCTTGAAGTCAGCCAGCGTGCGCGGCTTGCCATTGTGGTCAGTCAGGGCGAAATCGCGCGCGTATCCCAGGCCGGTCACGTCTGTATTCTTGAAAGCGCTATCGGCCGGAGAGAGCAGCATGCTGCCGTTGCTTTCAGATTCACCGGAGGACTTGTCGCTGCAACCTGCCAGCCACAGCGAAGCCGCCAGCATCAATGCGAAGGGAAGAAGGCGCATGGTCAGATCGTCCAGTAATGGTCCAGCAACAGCGCGGCAAACAGCAGCGACAGATAGATAATCGAGTAAGCGAAGGCCTTACGGGCGATCAGATCGGTGTAATGCCGATAGATCCGCCAGGAATACCAGAGGAACACCGCACCCAGCACGACGGCGCTGATCAGGTAAATCAGGCCGCTCATGCGCACCGCGTAGGGCAGCATGGTGGTCGCCACCAGCGCAATCGTGTACAGAAAAATATGGAATTGGGTGAATTTCAAGCCATGCGTAATCGGCAGCATCGGCAAACCGGACTTGGCATAGTCGTCACGCCGGTACAGCGCCAGCGCCCAGAAATGCGGCGGTGTCCAGATAAAGATGATCAGCACCAGGATCCAGGCCTGCATCGGCACGTCATTGGCGATGGCGGCCCAGCCCAGTGCCGGCGGCATCGCCCCCGACAGACCACCGATGACGATGTTTTGCGGCGTCGCGGGCTTGAGCAGCATAGTATAGATGACGGCATAACCGACGAAGGTGGCGAAGGTCAGCCACATGGTCAGCGGATTGACCAGGCTGTAGAGCACCCACATGCCGGCACCGCCGATCAGTCCCGAAAACAGCAGCGTCTGGGCTGGCGTAATTTCACCGCGGGCCAACGGCCGGCGCGCGGTGCGTGCCATCTTGGCATCGATGCTACGCTCGACCAGGCAATTGACGGCGAATGCCGCGCCGGCCAGCAGCCAGATGCCGATGGTCGCCGCCACGACGACTCGCCAGTCGGGCAAATCAGGGCTTGCCAGGAACATGCCGATGACGGCGCAAAACACGGCCAGTTGCGTCACGCGCGGCTTGGTCAATGCCCAGTATTGGGCAACGCGGTTGGAAGACAAGGTCAAGGTAGTCATAGCATTCACTTACATAGCCGGCGCGAGGATATCAGCCGGAGTTCGGCCCGATTTGTCCGCTTCACGCCGCAGAAAGGCTGGCCGATACATGATCGACCTTGCGCGAAACGGCTGCCAAGCCAGCCTTGTAGTTTAACATGGTCAAGAGGAGCACCAGCAAAGCGGCACAGCCATTGTGCGCCACTGCCAGCGCTAGCGGCCAATTGAGATAAACCGTTGAAACGCCGATAAGGATCTGCAAAACCAGGGCTGCAAGCAGCCAGGTGCCGGTCTTGCGCAATCCCGCCACTTTCATCACGCGCCAGGCGACCCAGCCGACCATGGCCGTCACCACGAGGGCAAAGACCCGGTGCGTCCAATGTATGGCCGTCAGCGCCGGAAAAGGCAAAAAGTCGCCGTCGGCAGTTTTGCCCAGATGGCGCCAGAGCGTAAAGCCATTATTGAAATCCATCTCGGGCAGCCAGACACCGTGACAGGTAGGTAAGTCGCTGCAAGCAAGTGCAGCATAGTTAGTGCTCACCCAGCCTCCCAGCGCAATTTGGCAGAACAATACTGCCAGCGCTACGGCGGCAGGCAGCCGCAGACTGCGCGCCGCCAAATCAACCGGCGCATGCGGGCTTTGTCGCGCGGCCAGCCATGCCAGCAAGGCCAGCAAGCCCATGCCAAGCAGCAGATGAATCGTCACGATCACCGGTTGCAGTTTCATGGTCACGGTCCAGGCGCCAAACGCCCCCTGCAGACAGACAAATGCCAGCAAAAAGCTCGGCAGCCAGGGTGAAGATGTGGCGGGAATGGCGACCTGCATCTTGCGCGCCCTCATCCAGTTGCGCCAGGCCACTGCCATCAGCGCGATGATCAGCACGCCCACGCCCATGGCCAGGTAGCGGTGGATCATCTCAATCCATGCCTTGGCTACCGTGACGGGCCCGTTCGGCATGGCCGCCTCGGCCTCGCTGATTTGCGCATGGGCCTGCAGCGGATTGGCATGGCCATAACAGCCAGGCCAGTCAGGGCACCCCAGGCCGGAATCGGTCAGGCGAGTGAAGGCGCCGAACATGATCAGGTCGAAAGTCAAAAACAAGGTCACCCAGGCCAGCTTTCGATACTTGTTGTCGTCGCGGGAAGCCCAGACTGCCGACAGCGCCAGCAGCGCCACCAGCAAACCTTTGATCGCGAGTTGAATCAGCATTGATATATTCCTGTCATTGCCAAGAGAGCTAGCCGATGCTCGAGGCCTTCAGCAATCGTCCCAAGTCTTTCTTGATACGGTTGGGGTCGGCATTCTTGGGGAAACGCATCATGAGGTTGCCCAGCGGATCAATCATGTAGATATGATCGGCAACCGTGGCCCCCTTTTCAACAGGAAGCCAACCCTGCAAGGTCGCCTGCGGCACGCGCAGCATGCGGGTACCGTCATATTCGCGCATGAGGACCGTGTCGAGCGGTTCGTTATCCGTGATGAGCCAGACGCGCTCAACGCGATCGCGCTCCTTGCCCTGCGCGATACGCAGTTGCCGCATATCGTACAGCTTCTTTTGACAAGCCTGTTCGCAATTTCCCGAATCGACCTGCAGCATGAGCCACTTGCCCTTGTAGGCATCCAGTTCGGTCGGCTTGCCGTCTAGCGCGACGCTACCCAGTCGCGGCATGGGATGCTGTCGCGGGTCCAGCAAGGTGCCGTAATTGGTGCGTGAACTCGGCTTGATGACGTAATAGGTGACATAGGAAAAAACCAGCGGCGATGCACACACGGCGAGAATCGCCAGCATCTTCCATCGCCCCAGCCGCTTTTGCTTACTGTTTTGTTCCACGCCGAAATCCCGTTATAAGAAAGAATAATAGTGCCGCAGCAGCCAGCCCATACCACTGGAAGGCATAGGCGCGATGTTTTTCCGCGCCCAGCGATGGACGCGGCCAGTCGCGGACCAGGCCATCGTCGTATGCCGCGCCCTTGCTGTCCTGCTCCGCTTGTTCAATGAGAAATGGATACAACTTCAGGCCGCTGGCGGCGGCAAACTCTTCCGTAGTGACATTTTGTACAATCGCACCGGGCCGCAGGGGCGCCGCTTCGCCGAACTGATAGACGCGGGAAGCATGAAGGCGAACGCTGCCTTCGATTTCCACCTCGCCCGTCGGCGTGCGCGTTATCGGCAGGCGCGCACGATCATACGGATCGCGTGGCAACCAGCCGCGGGCCACCAGCACCACCGTGTCGCTGCCGGCGATCCGGAATGGCATGAGCAGATGAAAACCGGCCCGCCGCTCGTACGGCCGGTTATCGAGATATACCGGCCAGTCGCCGACAAATCTGCCCTTGACTCGTACGCGGCGAAATTCCAGATCTCGAAGATCAGGCAGGCTCGCGGTACCGAGCTCGATTGTCGGCTGCTTGGCCCGCGCTTGCAGTGATGCTTCGATTGCTTCCTTTTCCAGGGCCCGCCTGGATTGCCAATTGCCGAGCGCGATGCCAATGGCAACGGCAATAACGGCAGCAATAAAAGGAATCCAACTGAAGCGGAATCTGAATGGCATTACAATGTCAACTTTACAAACACCAGCCCTGAAATGCGGGCCTATTCTAGCAAGCACCCGGCTTGCGTGCAGCCATCATGAAAATCGTTGTCGCTATTGCTTTTATCCTGATTCTTGGCAGCCTTGGTTCGGCCCTGGTTTTCCTGATGCGCGACAAGGGCAGGAGCAACCGCACGGTCAAGGCGCTGGCGCTGCGTGTCGGTTTTTCGATCACGCTGTTCATCCTGATCCTGGTCGCTCATCACCTAGGCTGGATCCAGCCGACCGGCTTGCGCTGATAGGTCTACCGGCAGTAAAAAAGCCGCACCGAAGTGCGGCTTTTTTGTTTTGCGGCTCGGGGCAGCAGCATCATTTTGCTGCCCTTGACCAGGCATTACAGCCAGTACACCACGACGTACAGGCCGAGCCAGACCACGTCAACGAAGTGCCAGTACCATGCGGCGCCTTCGAATGCGAAGTGATTGTCAGGGGTGAAATGCCCCTTGAGCACCCGGTACAAGACCACGGACAGCATGATCGCGCCGACGGTCACATGGAAACCGTGGAAGCCGGTCAGCATGAAGAAGGTCGAGCCATAGATGCCCGAAGTAAGCTTCAGGTTCAGTTCGCTGTAGGCATGCATGTATTCATAAACCTGGAAGCCCATGAAGACTGCGCCCAGGAAAATGGTGGCGAACAGCCAGAAAGCGGTTTTGCTACGGTGACCGGCACGGATGGCATGGTGGGCAATGGTCAGGGTAACGCCCGAAGTCAGCAACAGCGCGGTGTTAATCGTCGGCACCCAGAACGGGCCCATGGTCGTGAACGGTTCGACGATACCTGCAGGACCGATATTGCCCCAGTGCGCGGCAAAATCCGGCCACAGGAGCTTGTTATCCAGATCGGCCAGCCATGGCATGGACACGGTGCGTGCATAAAATAGGGCGCCGAAGAATGCGGCAAAGAACATCACTTCGGAGAAGATGAACCAGCTCATGCTCCAGCGGTAGGAGTTATCGATGCGCGCGCTGTACAGGCCACCTTCGGATTCCTTGATGGCGTCACCAAACCAGAAATACAACACCAGCAATACCGCCAGAATGCCAGCGATATTGACGTAAGGCCCCCAGCTGATGCCATTGACCCAGGCCGATGCGCCGATCATGGTTACCAGCAGGGATATGCCGGCAAAGATCGGCCAGCCGGATGGGCCTGGCACGAAATAATAAGGCGCCTTAGTGTTTTGAGAAGCCATCTCCATCTCCCAATTCAAATCAAATTATTAACTTGCCACGACGCTTTTTACTATTAACAACAGCGTCACAATAAAAATTACCGCTGCAATCAGGCCGGCGATGATGACATGCACCGGATTGAGCTGCGATGTATCCTGTTCGTACCCGCTTTTCTTACGGACGCCGAAGAACGCCCACAGAATCGCTTTCATAGTGGCACCGAAGGACGCCTTGCGCTTCGATGCTTCTTTCAAATCCTGCATGGCTACCGCCTTTCACCCAGCCTGTCAGCTGGATTTCTTCGCCGGGCCCGCTACTTCAAAGAAAGTGTACGACAAGGTGATCGTCCTTACATCCTTCGGCAAAGCAGGGTCGATGTAGAACACCACCGGCATCTGCTTGGCTTCGTTCGGCCCCAGCGTCTGCTGTTTGAAGCAAAAACATTCCAACTTCTTGAAATGCGCCCCCGCCTGCTGCGGCGCATAACTCGGAATCGCCTGCGCATCGATCGGACGCGACTGCGTATTCACGACTTCGTACACGACCTGCGCCATCTCGCCGGGATGCACCTGCATGCTCGCCACCGTCGGACGGAAACGCCAGGGTCCCTGCGCATTGCCATCGAATTCGATGGTGATGGTGCGGCTCTTGTCGACCTGCGTATTGGCGACATCTTCCGCCGTCGCATTCATCGGCGTCAGCGTATTGATGCCGGTGATTTCGCAAATCTTCTTGTACACCGGAATCAGCGCATAGCCGAATCCGAACATCATGACCGCAACCACCAGCAGCTTGCCGAGCATCTGCGTATTCAGCTTGCGCGTCGGCTCCTGCTGTACATCCTTTTGCTCCGGGGTCTGCATATCAGCTGAACCAGATCCGCTTGGCGATCACGCCAAGAAAAAACACCAGTGCAATCGATGCCAGAATCAGGGCAGTTTTCAGGTTTTCCGGCTTTTTTTGCTGCGACATGCGTCTTGGGCGGACTCAAGGCCCGCCCCCTTACTCAATTACTTTACAGTCGGCGGCACTTCAAAGGTATGGAATGGAGCCGGGCTAGGCACGGTCCATTCCAGGCCTTCGGCGCCGTCCCATGGCTTGGCTTCAGCCGGCTTGCCGCCACGGATAGTCGGCAACACTACGGCGAACAGGAAGTACACCTGCGCCAGGCCGAAACCGAATGCACCGATGGAAGCCACCATGTTGAAGTCCGTGAACTGCGCCGGATAGTCGGCGTAGCGGCGCGGCATGCCGGCCAGACCCAGGAAGTGCATCGGGAAGAACGTGACGTTAAAGGTGATCAGCGACAGCCAGAAATGAATCTTGCCGCGGGTTTCGTTATACATGTGGCCGGTCCACTTCGGCGCCCAGTAGTAGAAGCCGGCGAACAGGGCAAACAGCGAGCCTGCCACCAGCACGTAGTGGAAGTGCGCCACGACGTAGTAGGTGTCCTGCAACTGGATGTCGATCGGGGTCACGGCCAGGATCAGGCCGGTGAAGCCGCCGATGGTGAACACGAAGATGAAGCCGACCGCGAACAGCATCGGCGTTTCAAACGTCATCGAGCCGCGCCACATGGTGGCGATCCAGTTGAACACCTTCACGCCGGTCGGAATCGCGATCAGCATGGTGGCGTACATGAAGAACAGCTGCGCTGTCACCGGCATGCCTGTGGTGAACATGTGGTGCGCCCAGACGATGAACGACAGGATCGCAATCGACGAAGTGGCGTACACCATCGATGCATAGCCGAACAGCGGCTTGCGCGCGAAGGCCGGGACGATGTGCGAGACGATGCCGAAGGCCGGCAGAATCATGATGTACACCTCTGGATGGCCGAAGAACCAGAAGATATGCTGGTACATGACCGGGTCGCCGCCGCCTGCCGCGTTAAAGAACGAGGTGCCGAAGTGACGGTCGGTCAGGGTCATGGTGATGGCGCCGGCCAGCACGGGCATGACGGCGATCAGCAGGTAGGCGGTGATCAGCCAGGTCCAGCAGAACATCGGCATCTTCATCAGGGTCATGCCGGGAGCACGCATGTTGAGGATGGTGACGATGATGTTGATCGCGCCCATGATGGACGAGGCGCCCATGATGTGCATGGCGAAAATACCCATGTCCATGCCGATGCCCATCTGGGTCGACAGCGGCGCATACAGCGTCCAGCCGGCGGCGGTGGCGCCACCCGGCACCAGGAAGGAGGCGGCCAGCAGGATCGCGGCCGGCGGCAGCAGCCAGAACGAGAAGTTGTTCATGCGGGCAAACGCCATGTCGGATGCGCCGATCTGCAGCGGAATCATCCAGTTGGCAAAGCCGACGAAGGCCGGCATGATCGCGCCGAACACCATGATCAAGCCATGCATGGTAGTCAGCTGGTTGAAGAATTCCGGCTGCATCAACTGCAGGCCAGGCTGGAACAGTTCGGAACGGATGCCCAGCGCCAGCACGCCGCCCGACAGCAGCATGATGAACGAGAACCACATGTACAGCGTGCCGATGTCCTTGTGGTTGGTGGCGAAGAGCCAGCGGCGCCAGCCATGCGGGTGGTCGTGCGCGTGATCGTGGCCGTGATCGTGGCCGTGTGCGTGATCGTGTGCAATAGAACTCATCTCAAACTCCTGATTTATTTATTACTTGCGCGCAGCCACAACTTCAGCTGGTTGTACGATGTTTTCCTGGGCCTTGTTCGACCAGCTGTTGCGTGTATAGGTGATCACGGCAGCGATTTCGGTATCCGACAGAGCATTGAACGAAGGCATGGCGCCCGGGTAGACCGGCGTGTCACGTCCTTTCAATACGGTCGTAATTTGCTCGGCCCTCGGTCCATTGACCACTTTCGAGCCATCCAGTGCCGGGAAAGCACCCGGCAAGCCCTTGCCATTAGCCTGGTGGCAAGCCACGCAGTTGGCAGTGTAGACTTGTTCGCCGCGCTGCTTGAGTTCGTCGACAGTCCAGACCTTGTTGGGATCATCCGCCTTGGCAGCCATTTCCTTTTTCTTGCCATCGACCCATGCGGTGTATTCGGCATCCGTCACGACCTTGACGACGATCGGCATGAAGGCATGGTCCTTGCCACAGAGTTCGACGCAGTTACCACGGTAAGTACCGACTTTTTCGGCACGGAACCAGGTATCGCGCACGAAACCGGGAATCGCATCCTGCTTGACACCGAAAGCCGGGATGGTCCAGCCGTGGATGACGTCGTTGGCAGTGGTGACGATACGGATTTTCTTGTTAACCGGGACGACCACTTCATTGTCGACCTCGATCAGGTAATTGTCGTTCTTGACCTTGGCCGGATCCTGGTCGCGCGGAGTAGCCAGGTTGGAGAGGAAGGAAATGCCGGCGCCCTCACCTTTCAGGTAATCGTAGCCCCACTTCCATTGCATGCCGGTCGCCTTGATGGTGATGTCGGCGTTCGACGTATCTTTCATGGCCACCACGGTCTTGGTCGCCGGCCATGCCATCAGGATAACGATGATGAAAGGCACCACCGTCCAGGCAATTTCCACGGAAATGCTTTCATGGAAGGTCGCGGGCTTGTGGCCAAGCGACTTGCGGTGCTTGAAGATGGAATAGAACATCACGCCAAACACGGCGATGAAAATGCCCAGGCAAATCAGTAGCATCATGTTGTGCAGCGAACTGATTTCTTCGGCGATTCTCGTAACCGGCGCCTGCAGGTTCAGTTGGCGCACGGCCGGACCACCTTGGCTGTCGCCGACGTTGACCGCCCAGGCCGGCATCGCGGCCGCCATGCCCAGTACATAAGGCATTAACGATTGAAGGCGCTTTGCATATTTCATAGTTTCCTCAAAAGCCCAAAATTAGAATTTCGCTCTGTTTTTATTGCTGCACGGCACAACGGCACAATGAGACCTTCTTTTGCCACCAGTCGCGCCTTTGAATTTTTTCGTCCGCGTTTTTGCCTGTATTCACTAGCTTCTTGACAGGGCAAGCAGCACGCAAATCGGCCAGGATAAAGCCGAACGAGTATAAGGGGGAAATGGCAACATTATCAAGCAAAAATACATTTCTCAGCCACAATATTGTTCCCGAAAGCATTGACTTAAATCAACTTTTACCAGGGGCTGCGGCTGAGTGTGCCGGTTTTGGTCATTTTCGGCGCGGCTCGAAACGAATGATAGCCTCGCCGGTAGCGGTAGTGCGCGCTTGCGGCCGGAAAGCGTGCCCATAGATGATTTCGAAGCTCAGGCCAAGTTTGCCATCCGGCCGGCGCATTCCTTCCAGTGTATCCATCACGCGACGCCAGGCTTGCCGGCTGCACAAGCCGCGGCGGCGGGTTGCCAGCGGGTTGCCGCCCCAGGCACGCGCATCCGCCAGCAGCTTGTCGGCTGTGTCGTAGGTGACCGTAATCGTTTCCATATCCATCACCGGAGTGGCAAAGCCGGCATTGACCAGCATGTCGCCGAAATCATGCATGTCCACAAAAGGCAGAGTGTGCGGCGCTGCATCGAGGACGGCAAAGGCGTCACGCAATTCCTTGAACGTGTCAGGGCCAAAGCAGGAAAACATGAGCAAGCCGTCGGTACGCAGCACGCGGTGCCATTCGGCGAACACCTGGTCCGGCTGCGGATGCCAATGCAAAGCCAGATTTGACCAGACCAGATCCACGGCATTCGCGGCCAGGGGCAATCGGGCAAAATCGCCGGCGGCAAGCAACGGTCCGCCCGGACGCATCGACTGCGGCAGGAATTTGCCCAGCAAGCGATTCACCGACGTCATTGCCCCAAGCTGGCGGATTTGCGCAAGGGCCAGCATGGCTGGCGCGGCATCGAAGCCCAACAAGCGCGCCTGCGGATAAGTGGTTTGCAGCACCGGCAGATCGGCGCCTTCGCCGCAGCCGGCATCCAGCACGTCTTGCGGCGTCAGCTTCACCAGCGCGAGCCGCTCATGCATGCGCTGCGCGACTTCGCGGCGCAGGAATTGCGAATCCTGCACGCTGGCGGGGTTCGCGAACGCGTGTCGGACAGTAACTAGGTCGATCGGGGCGCTGAACTGATTCGACGGAGTGGGGGAAATCGGTGGTGCCACGGGGAATCGTAATAATCGGTGCGATAATGGAAAACTTTTGAACATCCTGCCCTGCATGCTGCCGCATCCGGATTCAGGCAAGGGTGGCCTAGTTTACACGCTTACTTGCCTGATAGCCGACTTTCCATGGTTTTCGACACGCACTTGTGGATACAGAGCTTGCTGCAGCGGCTGCCGCAATTGCTGCCGTCTTCCTGCGCCTTGTGCGGGGCCGGCGGCGCGGAAGCGATTTGCAAAGGCTGCAAGACGGCATATTTCGGCAAACCCATGGCGCGTTGCCGGCAATGCGCAGCCGTTTTGCGCGGAACCGGAATAGAGGATGGCCGCTGCGGCGATTGCGTGATGCTGCCGCCGGCATTCGATGCCACGATTGCCGCCATTGATTATCTGCCACCGGCGGATCAACTGGTGCTGGCATTGAAATTCGGCGGTCGCCTCGCTCTGGCACCCGTGCTTGCGCAATTGCAGCGCGACGCCTTGCTTGACCAGCAAGCTGCGACGACGTTGCCCGACTGGATAACGGCAGTACCGCTTGGCCGGCGGCGGCTGCGAGAACGTGGATTCAACCAGGCGCTGGAAATCGCCAAGCCGCTGGCACGCCTGCTCGGCTTGCCGCTCTACCCGCACTTGCTGCAACGCCGACGCGAGACCGCGGCACAATCCTCGCTGCAGCGCGACGAGCGGCAGGCGAACCTGCGCGAGGCATTTGCCGTGTCGCCGGCTTTTGCCGACACGGTGCGCGGCAGGCATGTCGCCGTGGTGGATGATGTATTGACTACCGGCGCCACGCTCAATGAAGTCGCCGCCACGCTCAAGCGTTTTGGCGCGGCGCGCGTCACCAACCTGGTCTTCGCCCGAACCTTGCACGGGCACGCCAAGCAATAGGAGTATCACCTTGTTTCACGTAGTTCTGGTCGAACCTGAAATTCCGCCGAATACCGGCAATGTCATTCGCCTGTGCGCCAACACCGGGGCGCAGCTGCACCTGATCGAGCCGCTCGGTTTTCCGCTGGACGATGCCCGGATGCGTCGCGCCGGTCTCGATTACCATGAATATGTGACGATGAAGGTGCATCCCAACTGGGATGCTTTCCTGGCAGCGCATAATCCCGATCCGGCACGCGTGTTCGCCATGACGACGCACGGCTCGACGCCGTTTGCCTCGATCGCCTTCCAGCCGGGCGATGTGTTTGTATTTGGTTCGGAAACGCGCGGCCTCGATCCCGCGCTGCGCAACAGCTTTGCGCCGGAACAGCGGATTCGTCTGCCCATGCGTCCGGGTAACCGCAGCTTGAATTTGTCGAATACGGTCGCAGTCGTGGTGTACGAGGCTTGGCGCCAGCATGGCTATGCCGGCGGCGCATGACTGCGTCGATGCCAGTCTTAACAAGCTTGCTATAATCTTCGGCACTTCACTGCCTCACGCATTCACTTCACATGACATCTGCCATGCAACTGCGCTTCTTATTTGCCGCCCTGCTCGTGATCGGCACTCCCCTCCAGGCACGTGACTATCAGGCGGGCAAACTGCATCTCGAACAGCCGGTGGCCCGGCCAACCAGGCCAGGACAACCGGGCGCTGCCACCTATGTCACGATTGAAAACCGCGGCAACACTGCCGATCGGCTTGTCAGCGCCAGCACGCCGATGGCAGGCAAGACGGAAATCCATACCATGACCATGGATGGCGGCGTGATGCGAATGCGCGAAGCCGGTGAAATCCTGATCGCGCCCGGGACTTCCATCGTCATGCAACCGGGCGACGGCTATCACATCATGCTGATGAACCTGAAACAGCCACTGAAAACCGGTGAAGAGTTTCCCCTGACGCTGAATTTTGAAAAGGCGGGCAAGGTCAAGGTTTCGGTCGAGGTGACCGACAAGATCGGCAACATGCAGCAGCAAGGACACCCGGCTGCCCCCCGCCCACCTGGACATTGATTTAGAATGAACCAATAAAAAAGCCGCAGCTTGTTGCCGCGGCTTTTTTGTTTTACGCCTCGGGCTCACGGCCCGTCAGCACTCAGGCCGGTTGCGCGCCTGCCATGCGGGTGGTGATTTCCTTGCGATAGCGGTTCAAGTCCTGCACGGATTCGAAGGTACGCTCGAACAGCAGCGACAGGTTATGCAGAATGCGATCCACCACTTTCTTTTCCCATTCGCTGTCGAACTTGATCTGGCCATCGAGCCAGCGTTCCAGCCAGTCAGGATCAGGCAGGCGGCTCTGCACGGTATCGTTGGGGAACAGCGCTTGATTGACGTGCAGGTTGGTCGGATGCAGCGGCTTTTCGGTGCGACGCGCAGAAGCCATCAAGACACCGATCTTGGCAAATGCCGCACGCGCGGAATCACCCACTTCGTTCAAGGCTTTTTTCATATAGCGCAGGTAAGCGCCGCCGTGGCGCGCCTCATCCTGGCTGATGGTCTTGTAGATGTGCTTGATGACCGGTTCGGTGTGCCATTCGGACGCACAGCGATACCAGTGATTCAGGCGAATCTCGCCGCAGAAATGCAGCATCAGCGTTTCCAGCGCCGGTGCCGGATCGAATTCGAAACGCACATTGTGCAACTCGGCTTCGGTCGGCACCATGTCCGGACGGAAGCGGCGCAGATATTCCATCAGCACGAGCGAATGCTTTTGTTCTTCAAAAAACCACACTGACATGAAAGCGCAGAAATCGCTGTCACCCCGGTTATCGCGCAAGAACATTTCCGTTGCAGGCAATGCCGACCATTCGGTGATTGCATTCATCTTGATGGTTTCGGCTTGCTCGTCGGTGAGCTTGCTGGCGTCAAACTGGTCCCATGGAATATCTTTTTCCATATCCCAGCGGACCTGTTCGAGGGATTTGAACAATTCTGGGTACAACATATACAGAGATGCCTTTGAAAATTGGATAAGCCTTTGATTTTACCAAGAAAAACACTTGCCGGCACATGCATGCCAGTCCGGAAGAGGAATATGCTGCGCTAACACAACCCTGTCATGCCGCCGTCGCGCTGGCATGCTAGACATCGTCCGCCATCCCACCTCAGAAAGCATTGCCATTTTCATATGCCCGATGCCAGTCAGCTCACGGCCAACATATGTTCCTGATGCCATTGCCGGAATTGCTCTGCCGGCATGGGCTTGCTGAGCAAATAGCCTTGCCCCAGGTCGCAATCGCATTTGCGCAGCAGATTGAACGCGGCTTCGGTTTCAATGCCTTCGGCGACCACCTTGACGCCAAGACGCTTGCCGAGCGCAATCACGGTTTCGGCAATCGCCAGCGACCGGCTATCGGTATCGATATTGCGGATGAAGGATTGGTCGACCTTGAGTTTGTCGAAGGGCAGGCGCGCCAGCCGGCTGAGACTGGAATAGCCCGTGCCGAAATCATCCAGTGAAATCTGCAAGCCGAGGTTTTTCAGGCTGCTCAGGGTCTGGCTGGCTTCGTCGACCTGCTTCATGACGGCGCTTTCCGTCACTTCCAGTTCGAGGCAATTGGGATCGATGCCGGAGGCAGCCAGCGCATCCGCGACGCACTGATAAAAATTGCGCGACCTGAACTGGATCGGCGAGACATTGACGGCGATGCGCAACGGCGGCATGCCTTGCATGCGCCATTGCCGCACCTGGCGGCAGGCTTCCTGGATCACCCAGGCGCCCAATTGATTGATGACGCCATTGGCTTCGGCCACCTGGATGAACTCATCCGGCTGCATCACTTCGCCATTGGCTTGCGGCCAGCGGATCAGCGCTTCGGCGCCGACGATGCGGCGGCTGCGCGTGTCGACCACCGGCTGGTAATGCAGTTCGAATTCATTCTGCTCGATGCCTTGGCGCAGTTTTTGTTCGATGGCGATGGCACGCTGAATCCTGTTCTGGATGGCCGGCGTAAAGAACTGGTAGCCGGCATGTCCGCGTTCGCGCGCATCGCGCATGGCGGCATCGGCATGCGCGATCAGCGTATCGATGTCGCCGCCATCATCCGGAAACAGGCTGATGCCGATGCTGGGTGACGCCGACAAGGTGACGTCGCCTGACTGGCAGGGTTGCCGCAATACCGTGAGCAAGTGCGCGGCCGAATTGGCCACGTCCTGCTCCGATTGCACATCGCTCAGCACGACGACGAATTCATCGCTGCCCATGCGCCCCACCAGATCGCTGCCGCGGACATTGTTGCGCAAGCGCTGGGCGATTTCCTTCAACAGGCAATCGCCTGCCTCGCGGCCATAGGCATCGTTCAAGGACTTGAAGCGCTCCAGATCGAAAAACAGCACGGCCAGGCGCTTGTTGCTGCGCTTGGCGGCAGCCAGCAGCAAGGCGCCGAATTCGTACACCAGCGCACGGTTGGGCAAGCCGGTGAGCGTATCGTGCTGTGCGGCATGCCGCAGTTTTTCTTCGGCGTTTTTTTGCGCCGTGATATCCATGGCGACAGCGCATACGCCGAGCAATTTATCGGAGTTCCGGTGATTAACCGGAAAACGGGCAGTGAAAAACGTGCGCCGCTCGCCGTTCTTGGTCGGCACTTCCTCGACCTGGCGCAGGATTTCGCCGCTACGCAATACCTCTTGATCGCTATGCCAAAGCTGGTCGGCCACATCGCGCGGAAAGAGTTCATACACATTGCAGCCGACCACACTGTCGCGTGTCTTGCCCAAGGTATCGAGCAAGCCGCGATTGGCCATGACCAGCCTGCCATGTTCATCCTTGATTGAAACCAGCGCCGGCGAATTGTTCAGAACGCTATGGAGCTGCGATTGACTATCCATCGTATCGGCAGCCGCCGTATCAAACAGCATGGCGACCTGCCGGGCAGCCTGCCAACGCCCGCCCAAGGCGCTGCTGGCCACCCCGGCGGCAAGCATCAGCCACAATGAAGGCAGCGATGATTTGAGCGCGGCCATATCGGCAGGCGCTCCGGAGAGCCACCAAGCGGTGGCTGCGCCAAGTAGCGTGGCAGCGATGCCGGAAATGAATCCGCCGAAAAGCGCAGCGACAATGATGGCGGGAATAAACCAGACGAAAGGGGACGATGCCGATCCCAGTCCGGTAGGTTGTACTGCCTGAAAAACATTAGCGGTAGCGAGCACTGCGATGATGACTACCAGAGCGGCATCAATGGACCGCTTGGAGGTGAGGAACGTCTTTAAATTTTTTAAGTACATTGATTAACAACGAACAATTGGCACAGCGTCCATGTTCAAGTCCAATGGAAAGACAAAAAGTTCTCTCCCCCTGATGCCCTAAACTTCAAGGATGAATAAGAACCATAAAATATGGAGCAGTAAGTGGGCAATAAGCGCACATCGATGACGCCAGCTCGCTGTCGTGCAGCCGCGATTGCTATCAAAGTTGCTAGCAACCAGCATTTGCCGCAGGGAAAGCAAAACTGCTTTTACTGCCTAGAAACGGAAAGATTTGACCAATGACACTATGGCTAAGTTCGCCTAATGTTCACGTTTTGCATTGACGGGAGGGAAAATTTGGCGAAAGCAATTCGCCATGGAAATAAATTTAAATTGCCGAAGATAAAGAAGTTTTCTTCAGGCAAAAAAAAGCCTCCTATTCAGGAGGCTTCGAAAAAAGGCCCGGTATTGCCTTCATCGCTTTCCCTGCTTGCTTGTTGCTTGCTGTCTCCACCCAGTCTCGCTCAAGCCTAGCGCGTTTTGCTGCGCATCAAGGAATAGGTTCATAGTGCATGATGCAGCTTAGGCGAATCTTAAAAGTCTGTTCTTCACCACAAGAAATTTAAAAAACCCCGAAAATTAGGCGAACTTGGCAACAAGTAGTAGCGAAATAGTCAATTTTTCGACTAATGAATGCCTTCAGGCAACGAAAAACTAACCTTGACTGCCAAACCTCCTAACGCAGCTTGCCCCAGTTCGAGAGTTGCATAATACCGGTCAGCAATCGCTTTCACGATCGCGAGTCCCAAGCCGCTGCCGCTGACATTGGTGCCGGGAACACGGTAAAACCGGTCAAAGATCCTTTCCCGGTTCTCCGGGGGAATGCCAGGCCCGGAATCTTCGACACACAAGACGGCGACGTCATTATCGCAATGCAGCTTGACGTGGACTGCCCCTCCCTCGGGGGTATAGCGGATCGCATTATCCAGCAGGTTGCGCACAAGCATTCTGAGACTTTCGGCGTCGGCCCGCACCCGCGTGTTCGGCAGCGTACCGAAATGCAACTCGATCTGGCGCGACAAGGCCAGCGGCGTCATTTCATCGGCGGCTTGCTCGACGCAGTCGGCCAGCGAAACCAGCGTACCGGGCGCAGGATCGGACAAGGGATCCTGCCGGGCCAGCGTCAGCAGTTGTTCCAGCAAATGCGAGGCGCGGTCGACCCCGCCCTGCAAACGTGTCACGGCCTGCGCGCGTGCCGTCTCATCCTTGGCGCGCGACAGCGTCTTGACCTGCAGGGTGAGCGCCGTCAGCAATGAGCGCAATTCATGCGCGGCATCGTCGATGAAATGCTTTTGCGCCTGCAAGGCTTGCACCATGCGCCCCATGAGCGAATTGACTTCAGCCACCAGGCGCGAGACTTCCTGCGGCACGCCGGTGGCATCCACCGGCGCCAGCGAATCGGCATTGCGGCCTGCCAGGTCGCGGCTGATGCGATCCAGCGGCGCCAGCGCCGACGTCACCACCCACCATACCGTGCCCAGCAAGAGCAACAGCACGGGAATCGATGGCCACAATGAATTCATCGCCAGCGAAATGGCGCGGTTGCGCCGGGCGTCGAGCTTTTGCGCCACCTGGATCATGCGCGTCTCGTTGCGCACGCCATAGACGCGCCAGTCGCCATTGTCGAGCGTGACATTCGAGTAACCGAGCACGCCCTGATTGGGCAGCACGCTATAGCGGCGCGACTGGTAGACGCGCACGCCATCCTCGGTCCAGATCTGGATCACGAACTCAAACGCATTGTCATTATCGTGCGGCGAGGAATACCACTGCTCCTGCTGGAAGGGACTGTCCTGCAAGGCCAGCGCCATTTGCTGCATGTGATAGTCGAAGAGCTTGTTGGCCTGCGTCATGGCGGTGCGAAAGGAAGTAACGAACTGCACCGCGGAAGCGGCGATGATCGCCACGCCCAGCAAGAGGATCAGGCGGATACGCAACGAGCGCATCACGTCTTTTCCACCATGTAGCCGAGACCGCGCACGTTGACAATGAATTGCGAGCCGAGCTTCTTGCGCAAGCCGTGGATATAGACTTCGACCGCGTTGCTTTCGACATCGGCCGACCAGCCATACAAGCGCTCCTCCAGCTGCGCGCGCGAGAGGATGGCGCCGGGCCGCGCCACCAGCGCATCCAGGATCGACCATTCGCGCGAAGACAGCAAGACCTGTTTACCGTCCGCCAGTACCTGGCGCGTTTCGCAATTGACGGTGACATCGCCCTTGCGGTACAGCGCTTCGACGCCGCCGCGCGCGCGCCGCACCAGCGCATGCAGGCGTGCCAGCAATTCTTCCAGGTCGAAGGGCTTGAGCATGTAATCGTCGGCGCCGCTATTCAAGCCCAGCACCCGCTGCGCCACCGTATCGCGCGCGGTCAGCACCAGCACCGGCAAATTGTTTTTCCGCGCACGCAAGCCGCGCAGCACATCGATGCCATCCTTTTGCGGCAAGCCCAGGTCGAGCAACATGGCGTCGTAACTGCCGGCTGCCAGTGCCGCTTCGGCGTCGGCGCCGCCGCGCACCCACTCCGCGCTGACACCCTCTCCTTCCAGTGCGATCTGAATATTTTCGCCGATCATGAGATCGTCTTCGACCAGCAATACCTTCATGTGAATCCTTTACAAACTGCCCTTGGCGGGCCATGCATCAGTCGTAGATTGTAGGCGTGTAGGTGCCACGCTGCAAATTTCAAGGAAAGGCGAACTGGAGACACTGGCGCCTGTTAAATAGATGACTTTATCAAAAATAAATTTCTCGTGAGAAATAACATCCTGTTGATTTCGTAATAAGGGGATAAAAGCCATTCTGTTTCTCATATTAAGCAGACAACTCAACGCTTACAGTAGCGCCTGTAAATCAATCCGGGCTGGCCATGGGCCACGCCGGCATTCGCAATAACTACACTACAGGGAGCAATTACATGTACAGCGGATTCATCCAGCTCACGCCGATGGCCAAGTTCCTGATCATTATGGTATCGATGCAGATCAGCTTTATGGCAGTCAGCCTGTATCTGCATCGCGGCCTGACGCATGGCGCAATCAGCTTTCACCCGGTGCTGAGCCATTTCTTCCGCCTGTGGCTGTGGTTGACCACCGCAGGCCTGGTACGGAAGCAATGGGTTGCCGTGCATCGCAAGCACCACGCCAAGTGCGACACCGTCGACGATCCGCACAGCCCGCAAATCCATGGCATCGGCAAGCTGCTGACCCAGGGCACGCTGCTCTATCGCAAAGCCGCACGCTGCAAGGAAGTGGTGCAGATGTATGGCCTGGGCGTGAAGGAAGACTGGATGGACCGCGTGATCTACGCCAAGCATCCGTTCATCGGCGCACCGCTGTTTCTGATCATTGAAATGATGCTGTTCGGCGTATCGACCGGCGCCATGATTTGGATTTTCCAGGTCATCACGGTGCCCTTCTGGGCATCCGGCTTCGTGAATGGCCTGGCCCACTATCTCGGCTATCGCAATAACGTGACCCGCGACGCATCGCGCAACCTCATCCCGCTCGGCATCTTCCTCTGCGGCGAAGAACTGCATAACAATCACCATGCCCGTCCGGGTTCGGCCAAGCTGTCGCAGAAGTGGTGGGAGTTTGATATGGGTTGGGTCGCGATCCGCCTGTTCTCGCTGGTCGGTCTTATCAAAGTCAATCGGATTTGATCAATTAATGAACATGTGACTAGGCGCATTGCCTAAGCGGTCGGTGGTCTTTACTGTAATAGTATTTTCTTTCGCGATGACACAGGGTCTCGATGAAATACAAAGACTATTACCAGGCATTGGGCGTCGACCGCAACGCTTCTACGGACGATATCAAAAAGGCATATCGCAAGCTTGCGCATAAGTATCATCCCGACGTTTCCAAAGAGCCCGAGGCGGAACAGCGATTCAAGGAAGTCGCTGAAGCCTACGCTACGCTGAAAGACCCGGAAAAGCGCCAGGAATACGATCAACTCGGCAAGCGCCCGGCCGGCACGGACTTTTCCCCGCCGCCGCAATGGCAACAGTACTACGGCGCCGGCGCTTCTGCATTCGATGACGTCGACATGTCGGACTTCTTTGGCGCATTCCATTCCGGCGGACGTAGCAGCCCTGGGCGTGGTCGCAGCGCCTCGCCTTTTCCGGGGCAAGACTTTGAAGTCGCCGTCGCCGTTCCCGTTGAAGCCATTTATAGCGGTGGCGAAACGGAAATTTCCGTGGACATACCCGAATATGACGCACACGGTTTGCCCCATCGCGTCCCTCGCACTTTTCGCGTCAAGATTCCCAAGGGCGCAACCGAAGGGCAGCGCCTGCGTCTTGCCGGCAAAGGCGGCCCGGGGCGACATGGCGGCAAACCCGGCGATCTGTATATCGTGCTGGGAATTGCCCAGCATCCCTGGTACCGCGTCAGCGGACGCGACCTTTATCTCGACTTGCCGTTGGCGCCATGGGAAGCGGTCCTCGGCGCCAAGGTAGAGATCCCTACGCCCGGCGGCAAGATAGAACTCAACATCAAGCCCGGCACCACTGCCGGCCAGCGCTTGCGCATCCCCGGCCGCGGCTTGCCATCTTCCTCGGGCAATGGGGATTTCTTTGCCGTTGTACGTATCGAAGTGCCTAAACAGGCTGGGAAACGCGAGCAGGAATTGTATGAAGCACTCGCAGCCGCTTCCAGCTTCAACCCTCGTAGGCACTTCGACGGCGGAGGATGATGATGGTCAACGTTGCAGATTGGCTATGGCTGAACGACGAAGGTTTCTGTTCAGCCCAGCACCTGCTGGAATATTCAGGCCTGGCAGCAGACGAACTCGATGACTTGGTGGAAAACGGCGTCATTACGCCGATTGATAAAACTTCGCGCCCCCAGTCATTCCAATTACATTACATTTCCGTCGCAAGACTCGCGCGCCGCTTGCGCGACGATTTCGAATTGGACCGGCGCGGCATCACCCTGGCCATGACGCTGATTAACCGCATTAACGAACTCGAATCTGAGCGCAACAGATTGCGCGCTCGCCTTATCCACAACAGAGCGAATTACGGCTAAGAAGTTTTCCAGAATACACAAGGGACTTGCCTGGCAGCTGCCCCTTGTTTTATTTCTGCCCTTCATTAAAACGATCCGCTACCACTCTTACTGCTCCTGAAATTTCGTCTTTCTTGACGACAGACAGGGCGCATTGCTTTGACAGTCCGACACTATCAAATTTCAAGTGCAATTCTCGCGATAAGGAAATAGGCAAATGAATGACACACTATTGCGATCCTGGTGGGTGGCTGCCCTGCGTGGCGTCATTGCGATTCTGTTTGGCGCCGTTACCTTGTACTGGCCTCAATTAACCTTGCTGGTGCTTGTGTCGCTGTTTGCCGGCTTTGCCATATTCAGCGGCGTAGTTTCCGTGGCGGGCGCCATCAAGAATCATACGCACGATGATCACTGGTGGCTTTTCCTGATTATTGGCCTGGTCGGCATCGGCGCAGGCGCCATCGCCATCATCCATCCCGCCATCACCGCCGTGGTATTGACCATGCTAATCGGCGCCAATGCCTTGGTGACCGGCATCCTCGACATTGTCGCGGCCATTCGCTTGCGCCGTGAAATTCGCGGCGAATGGCTGCTGGTCTTGAGCGGCATGGCTGCCGTCGTCTTTGGCATCCTCGTGTTTCTTTATCCTGTCAGCGGCATCGTGGCGATCATCGGCCTGGTCAGTGCCTATGCATTTATTACTGGAATCCTGTTGATCGCGGCGGCATTCCGCTTGCGTGCGCTCAGCAAATCGACTCGTCGCGAACGCCGCACCACGCCGGACCGGCGCTTGTCGGTAAGGCAGGCTCATCCATGACGTATACGTTTAGCACCTGAAGCAGAATTCCTGAGCAAAAAATAGCGGCGCCTCAACAGTCATATTGAGGCGCCGCTTGTTTCATGTGGCTTCAATGCACGATCAATTAAGCGCGGAAGTAAACGCGTGCCCTGCCCTTGCCTTCATCCTGCACCTTGCCTGCCTTGAGCATCTGGTTGACAGCCGCAACCAGGCGCGAGCGCAACTGACGATTTTCTTCCGCCGTTGGCTTGAATGGCAGTTGTGAAGCGGCGGCGTTCAGCAAATCCGTCATGGATTGCCTTTGTTCGGTAATCAAGTTCGGGAAGAAATCGCCACCGGTCGACGGCATGCGGGTCTCGCCGCGGCCTTTGCGGCCTGCGCGCTTGCCAGTCTTTTTGGCAGCGCCGGCGCTGGTAGCGGCACTGGCGCGGCTAGCGGCCGCTTTTCCGGGTTTGCGGCCACGACGGGATTTTTTCTGTTGGGTGACTTCTTCCAGGTCCAGATCGGCATCGTCTTCATCACCGATCGCATCCAGCTGATCGATCGCCGCAGTCAGCGCTTCGACACGCGCCTGATAATAAGCGAGCCCGGATTGCACGTGCGCAAGCTCCGCGCTCAGGGAAGATTTAGCAGTACTGATGTTTGACATTGCGCCTCCTGGAATACAGTTAATATGAATGTGTAGCCAACTCATTCTATTGGCGTCAGTAATTTGTGGATTTGCTTTGACTCATAAATGCAATATAAATTCATACAAATAACAGCACTCATACTGAGCTTGAGTACTGTGATGCGGACTTTTTGAATCAATTCATGCAATGCAGCGCCAATACAATTGGCATGCACGCTGTATTAGCAAATTAAAATATTCCTCAACCCGTGTATTAAGTCGCACACATATCAAAGCGACAATGATAGAGGCGTCGACCGCATGAATCAGGATTCATACAACAGTATTGCTACTCAATGGGATGCCGCAAGGACTGCATTCTTCGGCAGAGAGCGCGAATATCTCGATACGTTCTTGGCAGACCTTCCCGAGACTTTCCTCATTCTTGACGCCGGCTGCGGCACAGGAAGACCGATGGCGGAATATGTCATTTCACGCGGATATAAACTGGAAGGAATCGACCAGTCGTCAGAGTTGCTTGCAGTAGCCAGGAAAAGATTTCCGACATGCGCCTGGTCACTTGCGAAGCTGGAAGATTATCCTTTTACCGGCCAATACGGCGGCATCATTTGCTGGGATGCCTTGTTTCATATCGAACGCGGCTATCATGAAAGTATTTTGCAGCGCATGGCGACAAGCCTTGTTCCGGGCGGCAGGCTGATGTTAACGGTTGGCGGATCAGACCATCCGCCGTTTATTGATTGTATGTTTGGCCGCGAGTTTTTCTATGATTCATTCCCACCTCATACAGTCGAGCAAATGATCACGACACTCGGCCTGGAGATACTGCTTGCCGAATTCATGAATTTGCCGACCGATGGACGAGACAAGGGACGCTACGCCATCGTCGCCGCGAAACCATCACTGTCATGTAGCCAGTCTTAACTACCCAGACCTATACCGACTTCACCATGCAGCAAGAGGATCTACAACACCTGGTCAGCTGGACTATGCCATTCGGGAAATACAAAGGCCGCTTGCTGGCGGATTTGCCCGGACATTATTTAGGCTGGTTTGCAAGAGAAGGTTTTCCGCCGGGGCAGATCGGCGCTTTGCTCGCGCTGATGTATGAACTCGATCACAATAACTTGCGGCACTTGCTCGATCCATTGCGCCAGCCACGACGTTCCTGACAATGTTAAGCAGGCTTATCTATCTGCGACAGCGCCTGGCGAATGGAGTCGGCATCGTCAGGACGAACCAGGCGCGCGACTTCTCGGCCGCCATCAAGAAAAATCAGCGTCGGCCATAACTTGACGGCATAGGAGCGGCCCAGCCTGCGGCCCTTGCCATCTTCGATCTTGATATGACGGACTTGCGGGTGCTGCGCCATCGCCGCGGCCAACGGCCCTTGCGCCGCCTGGCAGAAACCGCACCAAGGGGCGCCGAATTCAACCAGCGTCGGGCCCGCAAGTCCATCGACTTCTTCGCGTGTCGGCTCGATGGCCGCAAATGTTGTATTCATTGCCATGGTGGAGGCTCCTCGCTTGGATAATGAAGTGGCATGTCAATTGCGCATCATCATTCGGATATCTACATTTCATTGAGACGGCAAGGCATGGCTTGCCGTTATCGCTATGATATTCTCGTTTATGCCATCGCGTATGCCGCAGCAGTTCGCTGACAAGAGGAAATGCAGAGGCGCAGGGAATTGAGGTAGCATGCTGCCTGCATAGCGATCCGGTCGTACGCTCTTCATCCTTTCGACAAGGAGACGCGACGCGCCAAAGCCGCACATTGACAGGCGCTTGCATTGTTCACCTCTCAGAATTCACTCATTCATATTTTCTTACCATGCCAGCCACAATGAATTCCCTCCTGCGCAAGATCCGCGACACCAGCCTGGTTGCGCAAATCATGATTGGCTTGCTTGCCGGGATATTGATGGCCTTGCTTGCTCCCGACGCGGCTCCGGTGGCCAATTTTTTCGGCAAGGTATTTGTACAGGCTTTGAAATCCGCCGCGCCGATTTTGGTGTTTGTATTAGTCCTGGCGTCAATCGCCAGTCACAAGCCGGGGCAGCAAACACATGTCCGGCCTATCTTGCTGCTGTATGCGCTCGGCACGCTGGCTGCCGCGCTTGTCGCCGTGGTGGCAAGTTTCATGTTTCCCTCCGAGCTGGTGCTGACAGCGACTAGCCAGGATGTCTCGCCCCCGCAAAATATCATTGAAGTGTTGCAAGGGCTGGCGCTGAGTGCCGTCGATAACCCTGTCAATGCAATCGGCAATGCCAATTACATCGGCATTCTTGCCTGGGCTATCGCGATCGGCTATGCCATGCGACATGTAAATACGCACACCAAGGTCATGCTGGAGGAATTTGCCAACGCCGTTTCCAATGTCGTCGCCACCCTGATCCGCTTTGCTCCCCTGGGCATTTTCGGGCTGGTGGGCTCGACGCTGGTAAGTTCAGGTTTCGGCGCACTGCAAGGTTACCTGCATTTACTGATGGTGCTGGTGGGATGCATGCTGCTGGTGGCGCTGGTACTCAACCCGCTCATCGTTTACTGGAAGATTCGCCGCAATCCCTATCCTTTGGTATTGACCTGCCTGCGCGAGAGTGCCATTACTGCATTTTTCACACGCAGTTCCGCTGCCAATATTCCTGTCAACATGCGCTTGGCCGAGCGTCTTGGCTTGCATGAAGATACTTACTCGATTTCCATTCCGCTGGGCGCCACCGTTAACATGGCAGGCGCGGCGATCACGATTACCGTACTGACCCTCGCTGCAGTCCATACACTGGGCATCCCAGTGGATATTCCGACGGCCTTGCTATTAAGCGTGGTCGCCTCCGTTGCGGCCGCCGGCGTGTCAGGCGTGGCTGGAGGATCGCTCTTGCTGATACCGCTGGCGTGCAGCCTGTTCGGCATATCGGGCGAATTGTCGATACAGGTCGTGGGAGTGGGCTTTATTATCGGCGTGGTGCAGGATTCGGTTGAAACCGCCCTCAATTCCTCCACCGATGTCTTGTTTACCGCCGCAGCCTGCATTGCCGAGGGCGATGTGGAACCATCGGCAGAAATTCAAGTGTAAGTTTCAATTCCGGAGACAATCAATGACGTATCTGTATGCCTTGCTCGCGCTTGTCGCGGGCGCTTGCCTGCCGGTTCAGGTCGGCGTCAACAATACCCTGCGCGCCGGCATCGGTACGCCGATTCTGGCGGCGCTGATTTCCTTCCTGGTGGGTTCCATCGCCCTGTTCGTGTATGCGCTGGTGATGCGCAGCCCGGTGCCCGCTGCCGGCACGTTGGCTGCCTTGCCTTCGTGGAGCTGGCTGGGTGGTTTGTTCGGCGCCTTCTATGTGGCGGTGTCGATTATCGCCGCCCCGAAACTGGGTGCCGCCAACCTAGTGGGGATCACGGTTGCCGCACAACTGGTGACGTCGCTAGCGCTGGACCATTACGGCGCCGTCGGCTTTGCCCAGCACAGCATCAACCTGTGGCGCATTGTCGGCGCGCTGATGCTGGCGGGCGGCGCGATACTTATCCTGAAAAACTGACTAGGCTTTTTCCTGGAAGCCCTTGGCGCGGAAAGTCAGCACCAGGGTATCGCGGTAGCCCGGCGCATCGCCGGTTGGCTGCACCGGCGTCGTCTCGTGCACGACACGTTCGTCATCCAGCAGCAGTAACGTCCAGGGTTCGCTCAAGGTAAAGCGCTGGCCGAAAGGGCCGGCAGCATCGAATACCCGGCTCTCGCCACCTTTGATATTGGCACGGCCGACAAACAGGATCGCCACGAAATCGACGCCATCGCGGTGCGCCCCTTCCGGGGTGGGCCGGCCGATACCATCGGTGGTATCGATACGGAATTGATGCGACTCGACGTACCAGGGTTGCGCGCCTTTGATTGAAGAAAAAAGACTGCCCAGGGCCGACAACAGCCTGGGCCAGACCGGCAAGGCCACGGTAGCAGGCTCCATCGGTTCAAACATGCGCAGCATGCCGCCATGCAGGGCGTTGTACTCGACCGGTTGCCAATGCCCGCGGTGCGGCACCTGTTTGACTTCATCCTCTTGCACGATGAAACTGGAATGCCGCCGGCGCCGGTAGCGCCCGTTATCCTTCAGAAAACGGTCAGGCGGCAAGTTATCCCAGTCCGCCCGCATCGCCTGCAGTTCGTCCGGCGAAGTATGGGCTAAGGCCGCCAGCGATTCAGGACTTAACACCGCATACCCCTGCGTTCGCAATGCGTCGGCGAGCTGCGAGGGAGGAGTAAACGGTGGAGCAAGTTCGGATGCTGGCATGGTATCGACTCTAATTCATTACGACGCGGCTTATCAGGCGGCCGGCGCCGCCGCCAAAATTTCACGCAGCGCCGTCACCAGCGTGGCGCATTCGGCATCGGTGCCGACCGTGATGCGCAGGTACTGGTCGATACGCGGCTGCTTGAAATGACGCACGATGACAGCGCGCTCGCGCAAGCCTTGCGCGAGTTTCAACGCATCCTGCTGCAGATGACGGGCAAAGATGAAATTCGCCTGCGATGGCAAGACTTCGAATCCCAATTCACCCAATTGCGCCGCCAGCTTGTCGCGGCTGGCCATGATGGCCTGGCGGGTTTGCTGAAAATAAGCCTCATCCCGGAAAGCCGCAATCGCGCCGACTTGCGCCAGGCGGTCCAGCGGATAGGAATTGAAACTGTTCTTGACGCGGTCGAGCGCTTCGATCAGATCCGGATGGCCGATGGCAAAGCCGACCCGCAAGCCAGCCAGCGAGCGCGATTTCGACAGCGTTTGCACCACCAGCAGGTTCGGATAGCGCTTGGTGAGCGGAATCGCCGATTCGCCGCCAAAGTCGATATAGGCTTCATCCACCACCACCACGGCATCGGGATGATCGATCAGCAGTTGTTCCACGGTCGCGGCCGGCATGCCGATGCCGGTAGGCGCGTTCGGATTGGGGAAGATAATGCCGCCGCATGGCTGGCGATAATCTTCGGGCCGGATTTCCATCGTAGCCGAGAGCGGCACCTTGACGAAATCGACGCCATACAAGCCGCAATAGACGGGATAAAAGCTATACGTCACATCCGGAAACAGCACCGGCGCCTCATGCTGGAGCAAGGCCTGGAACACGAACGCCAGGACTTCGTCGGAACCATTGCCGACGAAGATTTCATTGCGCGCCACGCCGTGGTATTCGGCCAGCGTATCTTTCAATGCATCGGCATTTGGATCCGGGTACAGGCGCAGGCTGTCGCCGACGGCGTCGCGCACCGCAGTCAGCACAGCCGGCGATGGCCCGTACGGGTTTTCATTGGTATTCAGCTTGACCAGGTTTTGCAGCTTGGGCTGCTCGCCCGGCACGTAAGGCGTCAATCCCTGTACGACAGGGCTCCAGAATCGGCTCATTCTTGTCAATCGGCTATTGGATGATTTGTCATGGGGTCGGCAACAACGTCCACCATTATAAGCCTTATGCCGCCAGACACGACTGCGCGCCCCCTTCATTCGCTGGCGTGGAATCGCCGAAATAAAACCCCGGGCCAGCCGCAAGGGCCGGACCGGGGTTTCATCAAAGACGCTTGCTATTGTCTTGCTAACGCAGGCTTAGATACCGCCCATGCACATGTATTTGATCGACAGGTATTCGTCGATACCGTAGTGCGAACCTTCGCGGCCGATACCCGATTCCTTGACGCCGCCAAACGGCGCGACCTCATTGGAAATCAAGCCTTCGTTGATGCCGACCATGCCGTATTCGAGCTGTTCCGCTACGCGCCAGACGCGGCCGATATCGCGCGAATAGAAATAGGCAGCCAGGCCATAACGGGTATTGTTTGCCAATGCCACGGCTTCCTCGTCGGTCTTGAAGCGGAACAGCGGCGCGACCGGGCCGAAGATTTCTTCCTGGGCGACTGCCATCTCCGACGTCACACCGGTCAGCACGGTCGGCGCATAGAAATTGCCGCCAAGCGCATGCTGCGCACCGCCGATCACGGCCTTGGCGCCCTTGCCAACGGCGTCGGCAACCAGACCGTCGACCTTGGTCACTGCCGCCTGGTTGATCAGCGGGCCGATCACCGTGCCGTTTTCGAGGCCATCGCCCACTGTCATTTCGGCGACCGCTATTGCCAGCTTTTCGGCGAACTCGTCATACACGCCGTCCTGCACGATGAAGCGGTTGACGCAGACGCAAGTCTGACCGGCGTTGCGGTATTTCGAGGCGATCGCGCCCTTCACTGCTGCATCGATATCGGCATCGTTGAAGACGATGAACGGCGCATTGCCGCCCAGCTCCAGCGACACGCGCTTGACGGTATCGGCGCACTGCGCCATCAGGCGCTTGCCGACCGGGGTCGAACCGGTGAAGCTCAGCTTGCGCACGGTCGGGTTGGCGGTCAGTTCGCCGCCGACAGCAGCCGGACGGGCGGTGGTGACGATGTTCAGCACGCCCGCGGGAATACCGGCGCGGGCACCGAGCTCGGCTACGGCCAGTGCCGACAGCGGCGTGGCTTCGGCCGGCTTGACCACCATGGTGCAACCGGCAGCTAGGGCAGGCGCGGCCTTGCGAGTGATCATCGCGATCGGGAAGTTCCAAGGAGTGATGGCCGCGCACACGCCGACCGGCTGCTTGACCGCGATGATGCGCTTGTCGCCGGCAGGCGACGGGATCACGTCGCCATAGGTGCGCTTGCCTTCTTCACCAAACCATTCGATGAAGGAAGCGCCATAGGCAACTTCGCCGCGCGCTTCCGCCAGCGGCTTGCCCTGCTCGATCGTCATGATGCGCGCCAGGTCTTCCTGGTTGGCCATGAGCAGTTCGAACCACTTGCGCAGGATGACGGCGCGCTCCTTGGCGGTCTTGGCACGCCAGGCCGGCAATGCCGCGTCGGCAGCGGCGATGGCACGCTTGGTTTCCGCCGCGCCCATGTCGGGCACATGGGCGATGACTTCACCGTTGGCGGGATTGCGGATGGCATTCTTGCCGCCTTCGTCGGCATCGACCCAGCTGCCGTCGATATAGGCCTGTTGTTTCAACAGGCTGGAATCCTTGAGTTGCATGATTTTGCTGATCCTCAGGTTATTAATAGACCGAACGGTAAATGGCCAGCGCATCGTCGTAGGTGACTTCGCGCGGGTTATTGACCAGCAGGCGCTGCACGTTCATGGCATCTTTCGCCAGCATTTCCAGGTCGCTTTCCGGCACGCCGTTGCCCTTCAGATCCTGCTTGAACGGCATGTCGGCCACCATGGCGCTGATCGCTTCGATGAAGGCATCGGTCGCTTCCAGGTCGTTGGCGAAATTTTGCCCTGGCAGGATGGCGCGGGCCAGTTCGGCATACGCCGGCGCCGCGGCTTCCCGGTTGAACTTCAGCACGGGCACCAGCACCAGCGCATTGGTCAAGCCATGCGGCAGGTGATAGTGGCCGCCAAGCGGGTAAGCCAGCGCGTGCACGGCCGCCACCGGGGAATTGGCGAAGGCCATGCCGGCAAACAGCGAACCCAGCAGCATCGCTTCACGCGCATCGGCATTCTTGCCGTCCTTGATCACGGTGCGGATATTGTTGAACAACAGGGTCAGCGCGCGCACCGCCAGAGAATCCGACAGCGGGTTCTTCTTGTGACGGCTGGTGTACGACTCGATGGCGTGCACCATCGCATCCACGCCGGTCATGGCGGTGATGTGCGGCGGCAGGCCCAGCGTCAACAGGCTGTCGAGCAGCGCCACGTCCGGGTACAGATAGGACGACACGACGCCCTTCTTCTCATTGGTCGGCGTAGTCAGGATCGAGATCGCCGTGACTTCCGAACCGGTGCCGGCGGTGGTCGGCACCTGGATCAGCGGCAGGCGCGGACCCTTGGCCAGGTTGACGCCATAGATTTCGGGCAGCGGTTGCGGCGACTTCACCAGCAAGGCGACCAGCTTGGCGGTGTCCATCGAGCTGCCGCCGCCGAAGCCGACCACGCCATCGACGCCGGCGTTACGCGCCAGCTCCACGGCTGCCAGCACGCTGGCTTCCGGCGGATCGGCCTGGACGTCGGAAAACACGGTGGCCTTGATGCCGGCGGCTTGCAGGCTTTCCAGCGCGCCTTTCAGCATGCCGGAGTCGTGCAGGAACTTGTCCGTGACGAAGAACATGTTGGTGACGCCCAACTGCTTGGCCAGTTCGCCGATGCGGTTGGCGGCGCCCTGTTCACAAAAGATTTTCGGCGCGGTTTCAAAAACAAACTGAGACATGGTATTACTCCTCTTGGCTTAGCCGGCGGTGACCACGCCGCGTTCAATGCGGAACACGCGGTCCACCAGGTCGGCGGAATGAGTATCGTCGGACTCGGACAAAATAATCGACATGCCGGTGCTGCGCAAGGTGGCGATCACTTCCGTCAGGCGGCGCGACAACACCGGCGCCACGCCTTCGAACGGTTCGTCCAGCAGCAGCAAGGTGCGGCCCGGCATCAGCGCACGCGCCAGCGCCACCAGCTTCTGCTGGCCGCCCGACAATTGCAGGGCGCGGCGGTCGCGGAACTCCTTAACCTCGGGCATCAGGCTATAGATCCATTGCAGGCGTTCGGCAGAATCCTTGATGCCGTTGGCCCAGGATGGCAGCAGCACGTTTTCCTCCACGGTCAGCGACGGAATCAGGCGACGGTCTTCCGGCAGATAGCTGATGCCGCGCGTGGCACGACCATGCGAGGCGACATTGACGAGGTTCTCGCCATTGACTTCAAGCTTTTTTGCGTCGACCGGCATCAGTCCCATGATAGAACGAATCAGCGTGGTCTTGCCGGCGCCGTTACGGCCGATCAAACCAACCATCGCACCCTTGGGCACTTCCATGTTGACATTGCGCAGAATAGGAATGCGGTCGATGGCGACGTTCAGGTCTTGAATCGAGAGCAGGGACTGGCTCATGCTTTTTTTCCTTCCAGGATTTCAGAGGGAGCGATGTGGTGACCGATCACCAGCTCCTGCACCTTTTCATTGCCCAGCACAGCCGCCGGCACGCCGTCGGCGATGATTTCGCCGCTGTAGAATGCCAGGATGCGCGAGACGTAACGGGCGACGATATCCATGTCGTGCTCGACGAAAAGCACGGTGGTGCCGTGATGCTTCACCGCCGCCATCACGGTATCCATCAGCGGGAATTTTTCCTCGACGCTGACGCCGGAAGTCGGCTCGTCCAGCAATAGCATACGCGGATTGCTGACCAGCGCCATGGCGATATCGATCAGCTTGCGCGCGCCTTGTGGAATGGCGCTGACCAGCGAATGGGCCAGATGGGCGACGCCGAACTCGTCGAGAATTTCCAGCGCGCGCTTGCGGCGTGCCGGCGTATCGTAAGCCTTCATGAAAGACGGGCGCGGGCTTTCCGCCGACACCAGCGCCACCAGCACATTGTCCAGCACGGTCAGCTGCGGAAACAGCTGCGCCACCTGGAACGAGCGGGCCATGCCCATGCGGGTGATTTCGCGCGAGGCGCGGCCGACGATGGGCTGGCCTTCGAACAGGATCTTGCCGTCCGAAGGCGGCAGGTAGCCGGTCACCATGTTGATGAAAGTGGTCTTGCCGGCGCCGTTGGAGCCGATCACGCCGACCACTTCGCCCTTGTTGATGCGCACATTGATGTTGCGCGCGGCGACCACGGCGCCGAAGGTGCGCTGCAGGTCGATGGTTTCGAGAATGGCACTCATGCGTTCACCTTGGCAGTATTGCTAACGGGAGTTTCCGTGGTTTGCTTGCGGCGCTTGCTGACCAGGCTCCACAAGCCTTTTGGCAGGAAGATGATCAGGATCAGCAGCACGGCGCCCAGCGTCAATTGCCAGGTATGCGGGGATTCCTGGATGGCGAAGGTGCGCACGGCGGCAAACACGATGGCGGCGACGAACGGCGCCGCGACATGGCCGGTGCCGCCGAGGATCGCGATGAACACGAATTCGCCGGAAGTCGTCCACACTGCCATGTCCGGGTCGATGTGACCGGTCGCCAATGCCGTCAAACCGCCGCCCAGCGCGGAAATACCTGCGGCGAAGATGTAGTTGGCGTAGATGGCGCTGCGCGGCGAAATGCCGAGATATTCAACACGCACTTCGTTTTCGCGGACCGCTTCGGCGATCAGGCCCAGGCCCGATTTCAGCAGACGATGGAAGGCGATTGCCGCCACCGCGCTGACTGCCACGGTCAGCAGGAAGATCACGCCCTTGGCGGATTCCGGCGACGGCTCCCAGCCGAGGTAGGTTGGCAGCGAAACGTTGAAGCCATCGGTCGAACCGAGCGCCGACGACTTGACCAGCACGCCGAACAGCACCATCGACAGCGCCATGGTCAGCATGGCGAAGAAGATGTCGCGGTAACGCGCCAGCAGCAAGCCGCAGATGGCGGCAAAGCCTGCCGAGACTACCACGCCGATTCCCAGCAAGACAAAGGCATCGCGCACGCCGAGGTGTTGCATCGCCATGCCGGCTGCGTAGCCGCCGAGAGCGTAAAACAGCGCCTGGCCGAAGGTGACCAGGCCCATGCGCATCTGCACCACGACGCCCAGCACCACCAATGCCTTGGCAAAGGCCAGCGTGAGCAAAAAGCTCAGCCAGTCCGGCGCCACAAAGCCGCCGACCGCGATAACGACGGCTGCGGCCAATAATGAAAGTTCAGTACGCATGATGTTAGATTTTCCTTGCAAGAATCTGTCCGAACAGGCCTTGCGGACGCACCGCCAGAACCAGGAACATGACGCCGTAGATCACGAACAGCTCGATTTCCGGCGCGAGATGGACGGCGAACGAGCGGGTCAGGCCGACCAGCAAGGCGCCGACCGCGGCGCCGCCGATGCTGCCCAGGCCGCCGACCACGACCACCGCAAAAGCCAGCACGATGACTTCGATGCCGATACCCGGCGTGACCGAAATCGCCGGCGCGGTCAATGCGCCAGCCAGCGCGCCCAGGATCGAGCCGATGACGAAGGTGACGGCGAACATGACGTTGACATTGACGCCCATGGCCATGGCGACTTCGCGATCGTGGATCACGGCGCGCAACAGGCGGCCCTTGTTGGTGCGATTGAGCGCATACCAGGCGATCAGACCGACGATGATCGACACGACCACCAGCGACAGATCATAGTTGGCGAAGCTCAGCGCATCGCCGATCTCACTCTGTCCGAGCAGGCGGTATGGCTGATAGGCGAAATACGGATCGACACCCCACAGCAGTTTGGTGACATCTTCGAGAATGAGCAGCAAGGCATAGGTGACGATGACCATCAGGGTTTCATCGCGGCCGCGCATGAAGCGCAACAAGCCCTGCTCCAGGACCACGCCGACCACCAGGCCGGCAACGAGCGCGCAGCCGAGCAGCAGCGCATAGCTCCAGTAAGGTGACGAATCGCCGTCGCCATTGAAGTACCAGCCCACCAGCGAGGCGGCGCTGTAGGCGCCGATGGCATAGAAGCTGCCGTGCGCCATGTTCAGGATGCGCATCACGCCGTAGATGACGGTCAGGCCCGCGGCGACGAGAAACAGCCAGGATGCATAGATCATCCCGTCTATGAGGATTGCGAATAGGGTATTCATAGTAGTCCGTAGATAAGCGGGCGCGCCCGCCGGAATCCGCGTTGGGCGGATGAACCGGCGGGCGCGCTAGCGCCGCCAAAAAACTAGCGGCTAGGGTGCTGCATTACTTGCACTTGGCGCCAGGCATGCCAGCCTTGATCCAGTCTGCGGCGGTGGTGCCGTCAGGCGGCATCAGGCATTCAGCGGCATAGGTCTTGACGTTGGTGATGGTGCCCTTCTTGGCCTTCTTGTCGTACAGGTATTCACCGTACGACACGCCCTGGACAGCCTGGTGGCCGCCGGCGGCGGACATCTTCACGGTGCCGCTCGGCGCTTCGAAGGTCAGGCCCTTCAGACCCTGGATCACGTTATCCGAAGTCGGCATGGCGTTTGCCTTGGCAGTCTTCTCGGCGGCAGCCTTCACAGCCAGGATGGCTTGCGTCATCTTGTAGGCCGGATAGGATGGCAATTCCTTGAACTGCGTTGTGAAGTTCGGGCGGAACCAGTCGTTCAGCGCATTCTTCGGAGCGAACTGGCCGTACGGGCCGCGCGCGCCGATGATCATGCCGTTGGGGATCTTGTCCTTGAAGTCTTCCACGCCGGTGTCGCCGCAGGTCAAGGCAACCGGGCTCTTGTCGAACAGGCCGCGTGCGGAACCTTGCAGCATGAAGGCTTCCATGTCGCCGCCCCAGAAGCTGGAGTGGATCAGGTCGGCTTTGGCGACGGACAGCGCGGATATTTCAGCGCCGTACTGGCCTTGCATCACTTTCGGCCACTGCTCGGAGACGACCTTGATTTCAGGCTTGAGTGCCTTCATCGTCAGGATGAAGTCGTTCCAGGAATCCTGACCGAAGGAATAGTTTTGCTGGATGCTGGCGACGGTCTTGATGTTCGGACGGGTTTCGGTGATGTAGCGAGCCAGCGCGACATTGTCGACCACGGCGTCAAGGCCGGCGCGGAAGGAGTACTTCGGCGACTTGACGGTTTCGAACAGACGCGAGGTGCCGCAATCGAAGAACACGGTCGGCATCTTCAGTTCTTCAGCAACCGGAGCGATCGCCAGGCAGTCGCCGGACGAGATGTAACCGATCACGGCGTCGACTTTCTGACGCTGCACCAGGTTACGGAATTCTTCGACTTGCTTGGTGGCGCCACCGTTTTCATCGATGATGACGGTTTCGATTTCCATGCCGTTGATACCCTTCTTGTTGTAAGGGGCCGGCAGTTTGCCAGCGTTCAAGGCTTCGATGGTCATCTTGGCAGCATTGGCGGCCGGCACGCCGAACGGGCCAGCGGCGCTGCCCGACAGGAACGTGACGATACCGATACGGAACTTGCCGTTTTCAGCTGCGTGGGCTGCCGGCGCGAATGCGGTCGAAATGGCGACGGACAATGCGGCGACGGCCAGACCGGCCTTGCGTACGGATGGGCGCTGAACGCTCATGAACTACTCCTCTTTTCTTGGTGGTTGAACTACGGGTGATGCTTGCCGGGCGCGAGCCCGGCGTTCTTGAATCAGTTCGGCCGGCGGACGCAATGCCTCGGCCGGATAAACGGTCCAGTTGGACAGCATGACTTGCGCCGGCGGGAAGGCGCCGCTCGGCACCACTTCACCGATCGCTTGCGCCTGCATGACCTGGTGTGTCAGAGGATCGATATACGAACTGAAACCATCCGGATCTTCCGGCAAGCTCAGGCGCAGGTTTTCGAATGTGGAGATCAACTTGTCGGTGCTGGCATGCTTGCCAGCCTTGGCCAGCGCGTGGCCGATCGCCATGATGCCGCTGTAGGCGCCTTCCGCCGTATAGGTCGGATAACGGCCTTCGAGCTTGTGGAAGTCGGCAACGAATTTACGGTTGCGCGCCGTGTCGGGCCAGTTGTTATGGTGACGCGAGGAGAGGATGAGGCCGCTGGGCGCATGCCGGCCGAGCGACTCCAGCACATCGTAGCTGCCGCCGGTATCAAAATTAGCGATCAGCATCTTGGTATTCAAGCCGCTGGAAATCGCCTGCTTGAGAAAGCTGACGAAATCGCCGCCCCACAAGCCGATCACGGCGATATCGGCTTTCGTGTTGGCCAGCTCTTCAATATAGGCGGAGTAATCCGGCTCGTACAGCCTGGGCCAGTACTCGCCGGCGACCTGATAACGCACGCCGAGGCGGTCCAGGTTGCTCTTAAGGTCACGCCATGAAACATGGCCGTAGTCATAGTCCGGGCCGAGGTAAACCAGGCGCTTCCATTTATTCTTTTTCTGCAGGTCGGCCAGATAGCGCGCCCCTGCCGCCATCGAGGTGAAGGTATCGTTGGAAAGCCGGAAGTAATAGCGGTTGAATTCTTCGATCGTCAGGCGCGACGAAGCATGGTCGGTGCCGATGAACAGCACGCCACGTTCCCGCGCCATGCGGTTGACTGCCTGCGCCACGCCGGAACTGATCACGCCGCACAGGAAACGCACCTTGTCGCGTTCGACATAGTCGGTCGCGATGCGCTGGGCGAACGAGGCTTTGGAGCGGTCATCCTCGATGATGACCCGGAGTTTCGGCGCCGGCTTATGGCCCGACTGCGCTTGCAAGTCAGCCAATGCCAGCTTGATGCCGCCGATACTGTCACGACCATACAGTCCGGCACGCCCGGTCAGCGGAAACATGCAACCGACGGTCGCTTCCGCTTCTTGCGCAGTGGCGCCGAGTTCGATGCGCGCATGCGCTTCTTCCGGCGCGGCCAGCACGCCGGCGGCAACGATCAGCAGAACCGCGCAATTGCGGATCAGGCTATCGAAGCGACGAATGGCACGGGTTGATCTGAGCATGAGTAATCTCCTTGGCAAATAAGCATTTCAGCTTTGATCTTGTCATTATTCGGATAAAGCATGACGCATCGCTGCCCATTTGCCCGCCGCTGTATTCGCAAGCGGCGTGCCAGGGCTGTGCAAAATGGAAAAATAGTCTGAATGACATGAAAATCCTGCATGCACTATCCAAATTGACATCAAAAATAGATAAAGCGACCAAACCATGAGCGCATGAGCGAGCGATGAGCGCTCATTTTGATTGACGGCATGAGCGGAAATCGCTCAGAATTTCGGCTCGTAATCTCTTTCTTCTTATCTGCCTATTCCAGCCTGCCAAAGTTTCAACGATCTGACCTATAGCTTCAGCAAGGCACACTCCTTGCCTGCCTTCAAAGAAGTCCGCATTCCTGCTCGCACATCGCCGTGGTAGCCACAAGCCTGATGGCCATTAAAAAAAGTATCATCCGTCGTTACCTGATCTGGTCGCTGCTGGCTTCGGCAGTGCCGGTCATCTGGGTCGGCCTGCTGTATGACCGCTTTGCCGAATCAGCTTTCCAGACTGTCATCAACGACAAACTGGCGGTGCAGCTCACGGCCACTTCCAGCCGCCTGTCCGCCTTTCTCGACGCGCGCCGCTATCAGATCGAGACACTGGCCAACTTCCCCGGCATTAATCAGTTCGCCGCCACGCAGTCGGGCGCCGCGTCGCAACAGGTCGGCGCGCTGCTGCAGGTCGAATCCGATTTGCCGGATTTATTCGGCATCCTGTTCTTTTCCAGCGATGAAAAACTGCAGCAAGTGATTCCGGGCCAGGCGGCATCCGGCCCGCCCTATTGGAGCGACACCAAGTTTCAGATCACGGGCCTGCCGCGCATGCAGGTTGGGGAAACCGATTTGATCGGGCCGGCGCCCCCCCAGGATGGCGAGGCGGGCTGGCTGCTATTGCGCCACCCGCTGCGCGAACCGCAGGCGGGCGGCCATTCGTCCGGCCATGTCGCCCTGCATGTGCGCCTGGCCTCGCTGACGGAATTGATGGGCAACGACACCGCCGGCGGCACCTTGAAGCCGATCCTGAAGACGCCGGCCGGTTACTTCAACAGCGTCGGCTTGCCGGTCAAGCCTGCCGGCAAACTGGTTCCCGGGCCGGAAATCGTGCCAGGATGGCAACCGATGCTGCAAGTCGATGCCTCGGCGCTGGCGGCGCCGTTCGACCGCATGCGCCGTGCCCTGTTCATCGCCGTGGTGGTCGGGGCGATCCTGATCGTCCTGCTGTTTTACCGGATGTCGATCAGCCTGCGCCAGCGCGTCAGGGAATTGCTGACCGGCGCGCAAGCCATTTCCACAGGGCGGCTGGAATACCGTATCGCCGACAGCGGGCAAGACGAGATCGCCACTGTCTCGCGCGCCTTCGATGCCATGGCGGCCAACCTGGAGATGCACCTTGCGCGCATCGTGAAGATGGAAAAGATGGCCGTGCTGGGCGAATTCGCCACGCTCATCGCGCACGAGGTGCGCAACCCGCTGGCGGCGGTCAAAACCAGCGTGCAGGCATTGGCGCGTCGTGAAAAGGATCCGCGCCGCCTGCAACTGCTGGACGATATGGAAAGCGAAATCGACCGCCTGGCCCGCGTGGTCAGCCAGTTGCTGGATTTCGGCCGGCCACGTCCAGCACAGGTGAGCGATGTGGCGGTGCGCGAAGTATTTCGCCGCATTACCCTGCTGCTCGGGCCGCAAGGCCAGGCGCGCGGCGTCTCGCTATCGGCGCAGGGCGACAGCGACCTGGTGCTACGCGCCGACTTCGATCATGTCGTCCAAGTCCTGATGAACCTGGTGATTAATGCCATCCAGGCATGCGACCAGGGCGGCGCCGTTGTATTGCGCGCTTCGCGTGTCAATGACATGGCGGCGCTCGAAGTCAGCGACACCGGCCATGGCATTCCCGCCGGCTTGCTGCCGCGCGTGACCGATCCGTTTTACAGCACCAAGACCAAGGGCATGGGACTGGGCTTGAGCATTTCACGCCAGCTGACCGAAATGAATGGCGGCCGGCTCGATATCCAAAGCAAACCGGGCAGCGGCACCTCGGTGAGCGTCTATTTTCCACTGAATGAAAACCAAGATGGCCAGCATACTGATCATTGACGACGAATCCAACCTGGTGCGCTCGCTTACCTTCGCGCTGGAAGACGAAGGCCATACGGTGCATGGCGCCGGCACCGCCGCCGATGGCTTGAGCGCCGCGGCCCGCGTCCAGCCCGACCTGATCCTGCTCGACCTCAAGCTGCCCGACATGTCGGGCCTGGATGTGCTGGAGGCGCTCAAGGCGCAGCAAACGGCGGCGCAGATCATCATGATTTCCGCGCATGGCGACACTCGCTCCGCGGTCAAGGCCGTCAAGCTGGGCGCTGCCGATTACATCACCAAGCCATTCGACCTGGATGACTTGTCGATGACCATCCGCGCCACGCTGGAGCGCAGGCAAATGGCCGATGAACTGGCATTCCATCGCGGCGAAACGCTGCGGGAATCAGGCTTGCTTGGCAATAGCGGCGCCATCCGCGAGCTGGTGGGAACGGTTGAACGTGTCGCCACCAGCAATGCGATGCGCATTCTCGTACTGGGCGAATCCGGAACCGGCAAGGCACTGGTGGCGCGCGCCATCCATTCCGCGAGCCCGCGCGCGAGTGCTCCCTTCATCGAAATCAACTGCGCCTCGCTGCCGGAGCAATTGATCGAAGCGGAACTATTCGGCGCTGAAAAAGGCGCTTACACCGGCGCGCACCAGCGCCGCGTCGGCCTGGTGGCGCTGGCAGACAAGGGCACGCTGTTCCTTGATGAAATCGGCGAACTGCCCTTGCCATTGCAAGCCAAGCTGCTGCACTTCCTGGAAAATGGCCAGTACCGCCCGATCGGCAGCGGTCGGACCCAGACTGCCGACGTGCGCGTGGTGGCGGCGACCAATCGCGATCTTGCCGCGGCGGTTGTGGAAGCCAGCTTTCGCGAAGACCTCTACTTCCGCCTGAACGTCATTCAACTGAATATTCCGCCGCTGCGCGAACGTGATGACGATGTGCTCGCGCTCATCGAACATTTTTCCCGTGAATTCGCGCGGGAAGAGCGCACCAGGCCCATTACCTTTTCCGACGAAGCAAAACAAGCCTTGCTTGCCTACCGCTGGCCGGGCAATGTCAGGGAACTGAAGAACCTGATCGAGCGTTTCACCATCCTCTACCCCGGCGGCAAAGTCGATGTTTCGGCATTGCCGAGAGAGTTGGTCAGTCACGACGATATGCAACTCATCAAGCCGGTGTCGGTGCAGCTTCCGGGCAGCCCGAACATCGAAGATGCCTTGGCCAGCACCGAACGCGAATTGATGCTGAACGCCTTGCGCGAAGCCGGCGGACACAAGGGGCAGGCAGCCGAGCGCCTGGGTATTTCCCGCCACGCATTCAAGCGCCGCTTGCAAAGACTCGGCATTATGAAGCCGACGGAAACCCTGGTCGATGACGCGGCGGCGTAAAACGCCCTTGGCTTAATTGATTCCGTCTCGCCGGAAAGGTGAAAGGGGGGCGTGACGCAGGCCTGCCAGCAAATTCCTGATTACGCTGCCTGCACTTCGATGTGATACAAGGCCCAGGGGCATTGTCCAAAGCGCTGGTTGAGCGGCATCGCAGCCAACTCGGCGAAGCGGTCGGCGTCATATAGAGCCCACAATGGGCCAAGGCCGCCCAGCGGCATGGGTTGCCCATCCAAATGGGTCGCCACGATGAAGCCATACTTGCGCATGTCGGCAATCGATAGATAGACGGCATAGCCATCCACGGCGCGCAGCAGCAGCCTGGATGAATCCGCAAGTCGTGCACCTGCCGCCGCGAGTACATCAGCCAACAATGGCCCGCTTAGCGCATGCGCCTTGGCATCGTACTCCAGGGTCGGCCGGATCGTTACCGACGGCAGCGCTGACAATACAGCAAAGTCGAATGCATAAGCCTTGTCGAACTTGATTTTCTGCTTGGCCATCATCTGGTCCAGTGCCGGGTCGAGCGGGCCACGATTGCTACGGCTAATGGCGCCGGTCACTGTCAGCAATGCCGGGCCACGCGCCGCTTTTTTCGAAGCATGAACTGGCACGGCAGTTGCCGCTGCAGCGAAGGCAGATCCGGCGATAAATTTGCGTCGGTCCATGTGGCTCCAGTTGTGAATTAAATCCAGCGCCGTACGCGAGAGGCGTAATCCACGTAGGCCTGGCCAAACTTCTCACGCAAGATGCGCTCTTCCGGAATGATTTGAAAGCGGGTCAGGTAGGCGACGAATACGGGCAACACTACAAACGCAAGAGGATGCGAAAGGTAAAGGCCATACCCCGTCAATACCAGCAGCAATCCCAGGTACATGGGATTGCGGGTAAAGCGGTACGCGCCGCCCTGCACGATCGACGACGTGCCAGAGGGCTTGAGCGGGTTGATGGTCGTGCGGGCACGATAAAACGCCAGCACGCCAGTAAAATCGAGCACGATGCCAATCAGCACAACGGCTACGCCTATCGCTGTACTGCCCGGCCAATCCCAGCGCCATGCAGGCAGCATCTGGGAAATGGCATACATCAGCGCTCCGCATGCCAGTGTCACGATTGGTGGAGGGATGGTTAATTCAAGCTTGCGCATGTGTAATCGCTGAAATCGCTAGCCGATTCGTGCCGGCATGCCTGCCAAAACGCTACGGTCATTCGGCGCTCGAAGATTCTGGCTCCTCAACCGAGGCAGAACCGGGCTCTCTTGATTGCGCGGGCGAACCGCGCTTCAACCAGAGTGCCAAGTCCTTCCCCAGGACACTGGCCACGCGATCAAGAATTGCACATGTGCCCACCATGCCACCGAAGACGCCACCTCGGGATGAGCGCGTTAGCACGGTGGAGTTCAGAACGGCGCCTTCTTTTTTTACTTCTGCCCTCACACTCATTGATTTCGGACCACTCCATCCGCCGCCGCCAAAACCATATGCCGAAAGAATAGTAAGTTCAATGACTTTATTGGTGCCGGCTTGCTCCAGTGAGGGAATGGATTCCACAGTAAAGCCATCCTTATTCAGGCTGGACATCGCATAATTTTCCATCAGCATTTCAAGCGCACATTCGCTTCTGACTTTAGCTGTAATTGGCGCAGATGGATCTGTCTTTACCGGCAGCTTCAGAAAAAAACGCTCGTTGGCAGCACTTGAAATTGGCGTCGCGAGAGCGACCAGGTAAAGCAAAACGGTGAAGTATTTCATTCGCTGATTATGAATAGTTGCTGATGTTGTAAACAGCCTGGTGCCTTGGTATCTTGTTGTCATGTAGCGGCGGCGACCTCTTCATCGGTGAATGCGGCAGTTAAGTGCCGGCAAATGGAGCCCATCACGACAACTTCACCAGACTACACCAAGCTGTTTTCATTTAAACAACGATTATAGCAATCCGAGATCACGCGTCGCCAAATTTTTCAGCAGGATGCCGTTCTTGCCGGATGTGTCGCCGCCCCTAATCAAGGGGATTTAAAAGCAAGCTTCGGAGTGTGTCCCTTCTCGTCCCTTGTTACACTCGCGCTATTGGATTCTCACATGAAGGAGCCACCGGTGAATGCCACTGAAAAACCCGCGATAAATGCGGCAACGACGCTCGACGATCCGCGCTGGGCCGCCGTGGCAGCGCGGGATGCCTCGGCTGACGGCAGCTTCTTTTACGCTGTTAAGACGACTGGCGTGTATTGCCGCCCATCTTGCGCATCACGGCTGGCGCGCCTTGAGCATGTCAGTTTTTTCGATAGCTGCGATGCTGCCGAAGCGGCGGGTTTTCGCCCATGCCGGCGCTGCAAGCCGGATCAGATGTCGTTGGCCGCACTTCACGCCGCCAAAGTCACCGAAGCCTGCCGCATGATTGAACAATCCGTACACTTGCCTACCCTTGCCGAGCTGGCGCAACTTGCGGGATTAAGCCACTATCATTTCCATCGCCTTTTCAAACAAATCACCGGCCTGACGCCACGACAGTATGCACAGGCCCATCGTACGCGCCGCGTACATGATGCGCTGACACAGAGCGAATCCGTTACCGCCGCTGTTTATCAGGCCGGCTTCAATGCCAGCAGCCGCTTTTATGAAAAGTCGGATGCCGTACTCGGTATGACGCCAAGCGCCTATCGTGCCGGCGGAATCGGAACGGCAATCCGCTTTGCGATCGGACAGTGTTCGCTCGGCGCGATTCTAGTCGCCCAGAGTCCGAGAGGCATTTGCGCCATCCTGCTGGGTGACGATCCGGAAGAATTGCTGCGCGATTTGCAAGACCGTTTTCCGCGCGCGGAGTTTATTGGCGGCGATGCGAACTACGAAAAAGTAGTGGCGACCGTGGTGGGCTTTGTCGAAGCACCGGGCATTGGCCTTGACTTGCCGCTGGATATACGCGGAACGGCTTTTCAGCAGCGCGTCTGGGAAGCGCTGCGCACGATTCCGGCTGGCGCCACCGCGACGTACACTGAGATTGCCAGGCGCATCGGCGCGCCGGATGCGGTGCGGGCGGTTGCCGGTGCTTGTGCCGCGAACCCGCTGGCGGTCGCCATTCCTTGCCATCGGGTGGTGCGCCTCGATGGCAGTCTGTCAGGCTACCGTTGGGGTATCGCACGCAAGTGCGCCTTGCTGGAGCGGGAAGCAGAACAATAACCGCTGCTTATTACGGAAGTGGCTGCCTATCGCGGATGTACTACTGATGCCGCTTGACCTTCCCACCATGGGAAGCGTTACAGTATCACTACTGAATCACCCATCAAGGAGTTTGCCATGTATGAATTGCAAGTAGAAGGCATGAGCTGCGGCCATTGCGTCGGCGCCGTCACCCGTTCGGTCAAGGAAGTGGACGAGGCCGCCAAGGTGGAAGTCGACCTGGCGACGCAAAGAGTCAAGGTGGAATCCAGCGCGGCACTGGCCGACATTGCCGCCGCCGTGGAAGAAGCCGGTTACCCGGTCAAGAACAGTTCCGCCGCATAAGACTGTATCCATCTTCGCCGACATAATAAGAAAGGGCAGCCCCGCGAGGCAGCCCTTTTTCATTTCAATCTCACACGTCAGTGGCAATGCGTGTTTTCATCCGCTTCCGCCAAACCCTGCAGAATCGGGCAATCCGGGCGATTGTCACCGCTGCAGGCATGCGCGAGGTGACTCAGAGTATCGCGCATCTCCGTCAATTCATCGATACGCTTTTGCAGTTCGGCCACATGCGCCTGCGCGATCGCTTTGACATCGGCGCTGGCTCGCCCGGAATCCTGCCACAGCGACAGCAATTCACGGATCTGGTCAAGCGAAAACCCGAGCGTGCGCGCCCGCTTGATGAAGCGCAGGTTGTGCAAATCCTTGTCGCCATACGTCCGATAGTTGGAATCGGTGCGCTTGCTTGGCGCGAGCAAATGGATGCTTTCGTAATACCGGATCATTTTGGCGGACACGCCGGTGGCGGCCGCTGCTTCGCCTATGTTCATGCTGCATCCTTTTCCAAACGAGCTTGCCTGAAGGGTGATTTCGTGTTGTCCTGTGGCGCGCGCCGGGATGCCGGTTTCCAGCGCCGCAAGAGCAAGGCATTGCTGATCACCGATACCGAACTGAATGCCATCGCCGCCCCAGCCACCACCGGGTTCAGCATCCCCAATGCCGCCAGCGGAATGCCGACCAGATTATAGATAAATGCCCAGAACAGGTTCTGGCGGATCTTGCTATAGGTGCGGCGAGAAATATCGATTGCATCCGCGACCAGTGCCGGGTCGCCGCGCATGAGCGTCACGCCGGCGGCATGCATGGCGACATCGGTGCCGGTGCCCATGGCGATACCGACGTCGGCTGCCGCCAGCGCCGGCGCATCATTGATGCCGTCGCCGACCATAGCGACGATACATCCCGCTTTTTTCAATTCGCCGACTTTGCTTGCCTTATCTTCAGGAAGCACTTCCGCCACAATCTGGTGAATGCCGAGCGCCTGCCCCACCGCATTGGCGCTGCCGCGATTGTCGCCTGTCAGCAGCACCGTCTCGACACCCAGCGCATGCAGCTTTTGCATGCCTTCTTTCGCTCCCGCCTTGATCTGGTCGCCAAAGGCCAGCAAGCCCAGCAAGCGAATTTCCGGTCCGACGCTGGCGAGCCAGGAAACCGTGCGCCCGGAATTTTCCAGTGCATTTTCCTGCGATTGCAATGGCGTCAGGTCAGCTCCCAATTCCTGCATCAGCCGCGTGCTGCCCAGGCGAAGATCCATGCCATTCACCGTCGCAGCCAAACCTCGCCCCGGCAAGGCTTTCATTTCTGCTGCCGGCAATATCGCCACGCCTTCGGCCGCGGCGCGCTCGACGACAGCGCGCGCCAGCGGATGTTCGCTCCCGTTTTGAATCGCCGCAGCCAGTTGCAGCAATTCTCTTGCCTCGATACCCAGCGGCGCCAACTCCACCAGCGCAGGCTTGCCGACGGTCAGCGTGCCGGTCTTGTCGAACACGACCGTGCTGACGCTATGCGCGACTTCCAGCGCTTCGGCATCCTTGATCAGGATGCCGTGACGGGCGCTGATGCCGGTGCCGGCCATGATCGCCGCAGGCGTGGCCAAGCCCAATGCACAGGGACAGGCGATCACCAGCACGGCGACGGCATTGATGATGGCGGTTTCACTACCGGCGCCAGCCAGCCACCAGCCGACAAACGTCAGCAAGGCAATCATCAGCACGACCGGAACGAAAACGGCGCTGACCTTATCCACCAGGCGCTGGATCGGCGCCTTGGCTGCCTGCGCGCTTTCCACCAGGCGGATGATGCGCGCCAATGCCGTTTCGGCGCCGACCGCGCCAGTCCGTACCAGCAGCAAGCCATCGCCATTGATGGCGCCGCCGGTCACCTTGTCATTGACATGCTTAGGCACCGGCAAGCTTTCGCCGGTCAGCAGCGATTCATCCGCATGACTGGCGCCCTCTTCCACCACGCCATCGACGGGAATGCGCTCGCCCGGGCGCACCACCACGAGGTCGCCCACCTGCACTTGCGCCAATGGGATATCTCTGTCCTCGCCATCGCGCCGCACGCGCGCCGAAGCAGGCCGCAAATCCTGCAGCGCGCGGATTGCCGCAGCGGTCTGGCGCTTGGCGCGCGCTTCCAGCCATTTGCCCAGCAAGACCAGCGTGATGACAACGGCTGACGCTTCGAAATACAAGTGCGGCATGTCAGATCCGTCATGTCGCAGCAATTGATACACGCTCAAGCCATAGGCAGCGCTGGTGCCCAGAGCGACCAGCAAATCCATATTGCCCGCCCCAGCCTTTACCGCTTTCCAGCCTGCGCGATAAAAGCGCGCCCCCAGCCAGAATTGCACCGGCGTTGCCAATAGCCATTGCAGCCATCCTGGCAGCATGACATGCGCGCCACCCAGTTCCAGCAGCATCGGCACGACCAGCGGCAGCGACAATACTGCCGCCGCTATCACGGCCAAGCCGCCATGCCCCTGTTTTGCCGCAGGTGCCGCATCCTGTTCCTGCACGAGTCCGGCGTGATAACCAGCCTTCTCTACAGCCCGCAGCAAGGCATCCTTGGGCGTGCCGCGAACAACACTGACGCGGGCGGTTTCCGTTGCCAGGTTGACTGTGGCCTCCGTCACCCCGGGCACTTTTTTCAAGGTCTTTTCCACCCTCGCCACGCATGAGGCGCACGTCATGCCTTCGATCGACAAATCAACGCTTTCTTCGCCGATGGCATAACCCGCCTTTTCGATGGCTGCCTTCACCTCGGCCAAAGGTGTCGACGGCGCCATCGTTACCATCGCGGTTTCGGTGGCCAGATTGACGCTCGCGCCGCTCACGCCGGGCACCTTGGCCAGCGCCTTTTCGACACGCGCCACACACGAGGCGCAGGTCATGCCATCTATGCCAATGGGCACTTCTTGCGTCGCCGGCGCTCCGGTCTTCAATGGCAGTGTTGCACTCATAAGCTCACCCTACGTTCACGGGAAATTCTATCGATATCAGCATTATCTTCCTTCCCACGATGGGAAGGTCAAGTGCCGCCCACTTTCGCTTAATTGCAGGAAAGACACCGGAAATAGCGCTTGGCATTTGGCATCCCACTGCTAACATGATGCAAGATCGGCCACATTTTTTCTCATGCCAGACATCAGCACTCTTTCCAAGTCCGCTCATCTGGAGCAGGACGTGCGATGGCATACGCTGCGTGCCAGTGAAGCGCTGCGCCGCCTGCAAGCGGATGCGGAAAACGGTCTGTCGCATGCCATTGCCGACGACCGCATCACGCGCCATGGGCTCAACCAGCTGGCGCAACAACCTCCGCCTTCACGGTGGAAGATTTTTTTCAGCCAGTTCAAGAGCGTCCTCATCATTATCCTATTTGGCGCGGCGCTCCTGGCTACCGCTATCGGCAATGTCAAAGATGCGATCGTGATCCTGGCGGTGGTCGTGTTCAACGCCGTGGTCGGCTTCTACCAGGAGTTTCGCGCGGAAGCCAGCCTGGCGGCGCTGAAGAAAATGCTGCCGGCCAGAACCCGCGTGCGCCGGGACAGCGCCGTGCAAGAGATCGCCGCCACCAGGCTGGTCCCTGGAGATATCGTGTTGCTGGAAGCCGGTGACCGTGTGCCCGCCGACGGCAGGCTGATAGAAGCCTTTCATCTGGCGGCCGACGAATCGGCGCTAACAGGCGAATCCCAGCCGGTGGAAAAAAATGTCGCAGCATTGCCCCATCGAGATTCGTCGCTGGGCGATCGCCACAACATGCTGTACATGAACACCATGGTCACCCGTGGCCGGGCCGAATTGCTGGTGACGGCGACCGGCATGTCCACGGAAATGGGGCGCATTTCCGAACAGCTGGCGCAAGCCCCGGAGCACGCCAGCCCGCTACAATTGCAACTCGATCAGCTGGGAAAACGCCTCGGCGCGCTGGCGCTGGTACTGGTCGGCATGCTGGTCTTCTTGCAGCTGCTGCGCGGCGCCAGGCTTGATCACGTCATCATGGATGCCATCGCCTTGTCAGTGGCTGCCATCCCGGAAGGCTTGCCGGTCGTGGTCACTGTCGCGCTGGCCATCGGCATGCATAAAATGGCCAGGCAACGCGCCATCGTCAAGCGCCTGTCAGGCGTCGAAACCCTTGGCTGCACCACCGTCATCTGTTCCGACAAGACCGGGACGCTAACCATGAACAAGATGACCGCGCGGGCGATATTCCATGCCGGCCAGCGCTTTAGCGTCACTGGCGAAGGCTACGACGAGCATGGGGAAATCCTCGTGGCCGACAGCAGTCAGACCGCCTATCGCCAGGAAGATCTCGCGCTCCTGCTGACTACCGCAGCGGCATGCAACGATACCCGCATCGAAGATGGTAGGGTGATCGGCGACCCAACCGAAGGCGCCTTGCTGGTCATGGCCAGCAAAGGCGGCATCGACCCAGGCCGGCTCAGGGATCGCCTGCCCCGCATGGCTGAAATCCCCTTCGACTCCGCCCATAAGTTCATGGCGACATTCCATACGCGCGACACAAGCACAAGCGGCTTTTTCAAAGGCGCCCCTGACGTGCTGCTCGGACGCTGCAGCCGCATGCTGAAAAACGGTGAAGCCATTCCGCTGGACGAGACGCTTATCGAGGAAATCAAGGCCGCCTACCGCGAGATGGCGGCGGATGGCTTGCGCGTCATTCTCCTGGCCATGCGCGAATTTCCCAGGGAAGCGATCACGCCTGAAACCGACCTGAAAAGCTGCGCCGGGGATCTAACCTTCCTGGGCCTGGTGGGTCTGCAAGACCCGCCCCGCCCGGAAGCGCGCGAGGCCATTGCCTGCTGCCGCATGGCCGGGATCGAGGTCAAGATGATCACGGGCGACCACAAGGATACGGCGCAAGCCATTGCGCATGCGCTCGGCCTGGAAGGCAAGGCGATCGCCGGCGCAGAACTCGATGCGCTCGATGCCGCGCAACTGGCCGACCGCATCGACCGCATTGCCGTGTTCGCGCGCGTCAGTCCGCAGCACAAGGTCAGGATCGTGCAGGCATTGAAGGCGCGCGGTCACGTGGTGGCCATGACCGGCGATGGCGTCAATGACGCGCCGGCGCTGAAGAACGCCGATATCGGCGTGGCCATGGGCATGGGCGGCACTGCCGTCACGCGCGAAGCCGCCAGCATGGTGCTGACGGATGACAATTTCACCACGATCGTCAGCGCCGTCCACAATGGCCGCGCGCTGTACGACAATATCGTGAAATTCGTGCGCTTCCAGCTGGCGACTACCATCGGCGCCATCCTGACGCTCTTTTTCGCGCCCCTCGCCGGTTTGCCGGAACCTTTCAATCCTTTGCAGGTGTTATGGGTGGCGATGATCATGGATGGGCCGCCGGCCATCGCGCTCGCCCTCGATGCGGCGCGCCCGGGCCTGATGCAGGAGCCGCCGCGCAGCCGCAACGCCTCGGTCCTGTCGATGCCGCGACTGGCGCGAATTTTGTTATTCGGCATCACCATGATGGTCGGCACCCTGACTGTGCTGCGTATCGGCGTGGAAAGCGGCGACCAGACCAAGGCATTGACGCTGGCCTTCACGACCTTCGTGCTGTTCCAGTTCTTTAATGTGTTCAACGCGCGCGTAGAGAATGGCAGCGCCTTCAACCGCAATTTTTTCCGCAACCGCATGCTGTGGCTGTCTTTGATAGCGGTCGTCCTACTGCAAGTGGTCGTGGTGCACTGGGCGCCGGCGCAAGCCTTGTTCGGCACCGCGGCGCTCAGCCTCTCGCACTGGGCGCTGGCTGCGGGAGTCGCCAGCAGCGTGCTGCTGCTGGACGAGGCACGCAAGTTGCTGGGACGCGTTACAGACAGGCAGCAGGCCAGCCGGCGCATCCCACACGTCCCTTAACCCCGGCAACAGGATCAGTGATCAATGATGGTGATGATGTGAATGATCATGCACGCTGTCGCATTCGCTGTCTTGCTGGCCGTGGCCGATGACGCACATTTCGCCCTCCAGTTCCACGTCGACGGTCACATGCTGGAAGGTATGTTCATCCAGCAGTGAGCGCACATGGCTCTTGGCATCGATCATTTCTTCGCGGGTAGCGTCGGCCTGCATGACCAGGTGCGTCGTCAGCACATGGATTTCGCCATCCACTGACCAGCTATGCGTATCGTGCATCGACAGCACCTTCGGATGCTTGAGCACCTCGTCTTCGAAAAGCTCGACATCGAAGGAAGCCGGGACCTTTTGAATAATGACCTCGAAGACCTGGCGCAGGTTGCGCACGACATTCCAGATGATAAAGATGGAAATGCCGATGGAGAGCAGCGGATCGATGACCGGCAGGTCCCAGATCGCCATGACGACGGCGCCGACCAGCACGGCAATCCAGCCCAGCATGTCTTCGATCAGGTGCCAGGTGACCACCTTTTCGGTAAGTGACGAACCGCTTTTGACACGCAACACTGCCGCGCCGTTAAACAGCACGCCAAGCACCGCCAGCGCGATCATGCCCGGTGCATTCACCGGTTCCGGCGCCAACAATCGCTGGAAGGAATTCCACAGCACGAAGCACAGGCCGACGACCAGCACGACGCCGGTAATCAAGCCGCCGATCAAGGCATAGCGGCGATAGCCATACGTATCCTTGGGCGTTCTGCCGCGCTGCGACAAGCGCTGGAAGTACCAGGCCGTTGCCAGCGACATCGAGTCGCCCAGATCGTGAACCGCATCGCTCAGGATGGCGACACTGTTGGTCCAGATGCCGCCGATGATCTCGATGACGGTAAAGGCAAGATTCAGGAAGAATGCGACCTTGAGATTGCCCGTGCTGCCATGGTCGTGATGATGGCCGTGGTGGTGATGGTGGTGGTTGCCGCTCATGTCGTCAATTCGTAGTTGCCCGCAACAAGGACCGGATTGTAGCCCGAACGGCAGCGTCCCGCCTCAATACTCAGGGCAAGACCAGCTTGATCGTCTTTTCAATCGGCGGGTAGCAAACCCCCAGCTTTTCATGGCAGCCCTGGTATCCCGCGACCAGGGTGGCATTCCTGGCTTGCGGCGTGCGTTCGAGCACGATTTCAGCCAGCACGGGCTCCTTGTAGATTTCCGTCTTGCCAAAGGTCGGGTCCTGTTTGATTTCGCCGGCCGGCAGCTTGACCGACTTGATCGTCACCCCCGGCGCATCCTTCAGCGCAAAGCGAATCCGCTCCCTGTACATGTAATAGCCGCTTGCCGGCGTCAGCACGGCCTGCACGGCATGCGCTCCCTTGACTGTCGTCTTGATCGTGAAGGCCTTGTCCGGTTCCAGCAAATCGTCTTCCTTGGGCCCCGAGGAAAACAGGCTGCCCAATCCCTTCGATGCATTGGGACTGCTCGATTGCTGGGCATGCGCCGTAGTTGTGGCGGACAACGCGGCAAGAGCCAGCAACGATGCGGCAATCAGCGATGGCTTCAACATTTACATACTCCTTGCATGAAAATCGGCGGCTTTTGCGCTCGCCTTATACGATGGGCCGGTCAGCCATTTTCCCGGACCTGGTTGATCGAGTATCGGGGAATCTCCACTTCGAGGTCAACGTCGGTGACGATCGCCTGGCAGGATAGCCGTGAATTCGGCTGCAATCCCCAGGCCCGGTCCAGCATGTCTTCCTCTTTCTCTTCCGGCGGGTTGAGTGAATTGAACCCCTGCGTAATGTACACATGGCACGTCGTACAGGCGCCAACTTTCCCACAGGCGTGATCGACCTCGACGCCATGTTCAAGCAACGCGTCACACACGCTGATCTTTTCCGGGACTTCAAACGAAGCCCCTTCCGGAACGAATTCCGGATGCGGCAATACAGTGATCTTGGGCATTCTAACCTCTACTTTTCTTGCAGACAGGATGACTTTTACATTAACAGTATTGCTATCTTAACGCCTCTGCACTCCAAAGACCTGCCATGACTCGCGCCGAGCATGCCAAAACAAAGTCGATTTCTCACACAGGCGGCAAACAGATCGAACTTGACTTGGCCACCGCATCTAAAACTTATCTGGTCATGCATTTTTACCTGCATGCAGGTATGACACCTCAGCTTGTGATCAGGTCGCAATCCAGTTGACGTCACGCCTCATTGTGACATCCCCGTATTGAAGTACATACATCAGGAGAAGACGATGGCTCATCAACAATTTCAATCCTGCATAGAAGCCTGCAACGACTGTGCAAGCGCATGTGACCACTGTGCCGTTTCTTGCCTACAGGAAGACGATCCCAAGCCCATGGCGAGATGCATCGCGCTCGACATGGATTGCGCGCAAATCTGCCGGCTGGCGGCGGCGTACATGGCCCGAGGCAGCGACATGGCCAGTCTCATTTGCCAGGCCTGCGCGGAAATTTGCGAAGCTTGCGCTGACGAGTGCGCAAAACACCAAATGGCGCATTGCCAGGAATGCGCGCAAGCCTGCCGCCGCTGCGCCGAAGAATGCCGGCGCATGAGTTCGGGCATGCCTGCACCTCAGCAGGGAATCGGAGCCACAGCCACGGCACATTAAGCCAGTGCGGGATCGGCAAGGATTCATGATGTGCCCTTTCGTCCCATGAATCCTTGTCTCGTTCAGTGATGTCCCTCGTGACCGCCTGGCCTCAGCTTTTTCGGCACAACTTTTGGTAAGGTATCAGCCGGCTTTCCGACCGGTTCCATGAGTTTGCCGCCAGCCGAGTGATTGCGCGCAGGCTCCGGCGCCATCCCCTTCCATTCGTAGGCAACGGTGCCCGCCGGGTGCCGGTACCAGCCCGGGTCCGTGTAATCGCCCCGCTTTTGATCACGCCGCACCTTCACCACCGTGAACATGCCGCCCATGTCGACGCCGCCGAATGGCCCCTGCCCTGTCATCATCGGCAGGGTATTGTCGGGAAGCGGCATTGCCATCTGGCCCATATCGCCCATGCCGCGCTCGCCCATGACCATGTAGTCCGGCACCAGCCTGCTGATTTTTTCGGCAATGCCGCGATGGTCCACGCCGATCATGGTGGGCACGTTGTGCCCCATGGCGTTCATGGTGTGGTGCGACTTGTGGCAATGGAAGGCCCAGTCGCCCGGTTCGGTGGCATCGAATTCGATGGCGCGCATCTGCCCGACGCCGACATCGACCGTGACTTCCGGCCAGCGCGAAGCCGGCCTGGTCCAGCCGCCATCCGTGCCGGTCACCTCGAACTCGTGGCCGTGCAAGTGAATGGGATGGTTCGTCATCGTCAGGTTACCCATGCGGATACGCACGCGGTCGCCTTGCCGCACTACCATCGGATCGATGCCGGGGAACACCCGGCTATTAAAGCCGAACAGGTTAAATTCGAGCATGGTATTCACCTTGGGCGTATAGCTGCCCGGCTCGATATCGAAGTTATTCAGCAAGAACACGAAGTCGCGCTCCACCTTCATGAAATCCGGATTCTTCGGGTGCGTGACCCAGAATCCCATCATACCCATCGCCACCTGCACCATTTCATCGCCGTGCGGGTGATACATGAAGGTGCCCGGGCGCTTGGCGATGAATTCATACACGAATGTCTTGCCCGGCGGGATAAGCGGCTGCGTCAAGCCGCCCACGCCATCCATGCCATTGGGCAGGCGCTGGCCATGCCAGTGCACGCTGGTGTGTTCCGGCAGCTTATTGGTGACAAAGATGCGCACACGGTCGCCTTCCACCACTTCGATGGTCGGTCCCGGCGACTGACCGTTGTAACCCCACAGGTTGGCTTTCATGCCGGGCGCGATTTCGCACACCACCGGCTCGGCCACCAGGTGGAATTCCTTGACGCCGTTATTCATGCGCCATGGCAGCGTCCAGCCATTCAGCGTCACCACCGGGTTGTAAGGCCGGCCGTTAGGCGGCATCAGCGGCGCTTGCGTGGCGGCCTTGTCCATCAATGGCGCTTCGGGCAGCGTCGCGGCGCCGGCACGGCTGACCAGCCCTGCGCCGACCAGGGCGGCGGCGCCCGTGAAGAAATCTCTGCGTGAAACCAAATAATCAGTTCAGTGGTTACAGTAACTCGCCCATAAGTTACTGAATTTCAAAGAAAATTTCTTAGTTACACTTTCTCTTGTTTTTTAAAGATTCAATGAGCTTAGTTACCAAAGTGCATTGCAAAAATGCAACAAACCATAGTAGGGTATTTAAAGCTTGTTGAGCGCTAACCACTGTAAATCAACAGCTAAAAGCGCGACCACTAAGTTGTAGGCTCACTTATTTCGTCCTCGACTAGAGTAATGAGCTTACTAGCTTTAATTCCTAGTACATTTGCCAACTTGAAGATAGTCGTGATTGTGGGCTGCCGCTCACCAAGCTCAAGCATCGAAATGTAGTTTCGTTGTAGGCCAGCCTCTAATCCTAGTTTTTCTTGTGACAGCCCGGCGATAAGCCTTTGACGACGAAGGACTCGTCCGAAAGTAATTACAAACGCATTGCTCAAGATTCCTCCTATAGTTGGAGGAATTTCTCAGTTGAGCTATTATTTGTCTTCACACTATAGTTGGAATTCAGTACCCTCCCGAGTCATTAGACGGATTAACTGGGCTGCAAGAAATCAGAAGCGAGAAATATGAGAAGAACCCGTACCGTTCCAAGAACGGATTTAAACAAGCTCTCTAGTGAGGTTCTATCGCGCGGGTGCGAAGCAGCTCTGCCACAAAATCTACCGGACAGATGGCTTCGCCTTTTAGGTCGCGACGTCGTTGAAGCGCGAAAGGCGTTCCTGGAAGAGAATGAAGAGCAAGATGGACCTGAGATCGACATTTCGGGCCCATTACTAATTGTTGTAGCGCTTTTATCTAAAAAAAATAGAAAAACTTCGCTTGTAGACGAATTCTCAACTGATGAGTTAATGGCTAGCCTAGATTCTTACGGCAGAGCAATTCAAGAAGAAATTGTTGGCCGGCAAACAGGTGTCTTTTTACGGCAGTACACAGTCGAAAACGTCGTATGACTATGCCTTATGCTGATTCTATCCGTCCAATAATCTTGCGTTCGATATGACGCGCTGGAGAAGCCGATTGTTTTGAGCTTATCAAAAATCACATCGGAGTCGAGTTGGGGAAGCTACCGGCCATAGCTTCCATGGAGCGTTTAATCTATGTACATCGAGAAACAGCTAGACACCAATATCATTATTACGGCCTGTATGCATAGCGGTTTGCTCGCGCGTCGTACAGTGCGTGATGTTTTGGCAATCTTTCAGTTTTGTGGAAGTGGTACAGCATCAGCTCGTTAATCTGCTTGGCCACATTCTTGACGTGGCACCACGGAGGCACACGGCAATCCAGTACATCGCAAAACAGATCCCAATCGGTTTGGTAATCAACACAGATAAAAACTTCTTCACCATCGCGACGGACCATCTCAAGCCACTTAATGATTTCCAGGTGAAGCTGATCTTTGGTGAAAAACGAGTTCGGTATCTGGCCTAGCAGCGGCAGAACCGCTTCACGCACGAATGGTGTGCAAGCTTTGTCCGGGTAAGGCACTTCAGCATAAAATTCTTCGCCATACTCGGAAGCTATGCCCAAGCTGATCAACTGTGGATCGAGTAAATCAGTGAACTCGGTATCGAGAAAGACGTTCAAGGCTTGTATTCGAATTTGAGGCTGCGCGCAAATTCGGCTGGGATAAAAAACAAATCTTCTTGCGTTTTGCGGCCGGCCCTAACATCCGCCCGGTCCAGTTCCTTCAATTTTTCTTTGGCCGCCTTTAGATACACGTCATTTTCAATGACGTTATCTATAAAAAAATTGTCAGGGTCTTTTTCGATGGTAGCAGTCGCGTCTCTCACAGCCTGTCTAAGTCGTTCCAAGTGTGTATCGCCAACGATGTCACGAGCAACTTCAACGGCTTCGCGTATGTGCTGACGCTGTTTCTCTGTGAGTTTGTCCAGCCCCAGCTTTTCAGGGGCAAATGCGGATTTAATGAGCTCGTCTAGCTCTTCGTCTGTCGGATCAGTATTCGATGCAAGCGGATCACGCATACAAACCTCGTTAAATTTGCTTGTCTTTTAACAGCATAACTCAATTTCAACCCCTCAACGTGAGCACGACCAACGATATTCATAATGTAAATTCTGCGAGCAAACTAAACTCGACTAAATTTCCTTCCGAGATGTGCTTGCAATGCATGGTTCCTTGCATGGAATGCAAAGCAGTACCCCGCTTGCGCTCTAAAGCTGTACTTAGGACCATCATTAAAATTCAGCCTAGAAATTAGCAAAAAAAGGGGTAGAATATTTAAGGGATACACTTTGTATGCATGCGAAGAATACTGAATGCGCTACTTCTTTTCATCGATTAGTCGGCTGATAGCCAGCGTGCTAATCATGACGGTTCTGACGTCAGGAATCGCCATGGCTGCATATATCTGCCCACAACTTGAAAAGACTCCAAAGCTTGAAATGGTGTCCGATGTACCCTGCTCAGAAATGGACGAGGAAAAACCTGTCCAATGTGCAGAACGGCAGGCTGGAGATAAAAAGGCATTAGAGCAGCTCGCCTCGGCGCCAAGCCTTACACCACTAACCATTTCCTCCGTAATGCCGGCTCCTGCGCCGGTTGTTCCTTCTTCCTCTTCCCCCCACGGCTTGCAGGCTGACTTTGCCTCAGACGCAGCAAGCGACCCGCCTTACCTACGTACGCAGCGACTGCGCATTTGACCTGATCCTCTGTTGTTTCGCCGTCCAGCTTATCGCTGAGGATTGCGTTCGTCTCAACCAGAGGAGGTCCCATGTTTACGTGTATTAACGTGCAACCGATTATCAACAATCGGTCGCGTCGCCTATGCCAGCTGGGCGTGCTGTTTGCGCTGGCATTCACCTGGAATTTCGTTCATGCCCAGGCTACTGGGCTGACATTAAACGAGGCACTGCGGCTTTCGCTGCAGCGTGCGCCGTTGACCCAAGCTGCCGAAGCGTCGGTAAGAGCCAGCCGTGAGGCAGCCGCCCGGTCCGACCAATTACCTGACCCCATGCTTAAAGCGGGTATTGAAAATGTACCTACAAGCGGCCCTGACCGCTTCAGCACCACGCGTGACTTTATGACGATGCGTCGAATCGGCATTGAACAGCAATGGGTCTCTTCCGATAAACGCGCTGCTCGTGCAGAGCGGGCACAAAAGGCAGTAGCCGTTGAGGAAGGTGGCTACTTAGAAAATGTTGCCAAAGTACGGGAAGAAACTGCCAAAGCTTGGCTCAATGTTCTTTATAGTCAGCGCACGCTGGCACTCCTCAAAACGATGGAAAAGGTCACAGCCGACGACGTGACGGCGGTTAAGGCCGCGCATCGAGGAGCCAAAGGAACCGCCTCCGAAGTCGTGCAAGCACAGCTAGCTTATGTACAGGCGCAAGATGCAAGACAAAAAGCGGAACAGGAATTGGCAAATGCGCGCATTCTGCTGACGCGGTGGACCGCTATTCCAGTTGAAGGTGTTGCGGATGATTCGCCATCACTGGTTTCACATCAGAGCCACCTCCCTCCGGAGGAATTAGAAAAAATCCACCCAATGGTTATCAGTGCGCGTCGGGCGATAGACCTTGCAGACGCAGACACCACCGTGGCGACACGGGAGCGCCGACCCGACTGGACCGTTGAGGCGACTTACAACCAACGTAAAAACAATCCCGATATGGTTTCCTTTGGCGTAAGCATTCCGCTTACGGTGAACCGTGCGCAGAGGCAGGACCGCGACATCGCGGAAAAATCTGCCATGGGTACGAAAGCGCGAATGCAGTACGACGACGTGGTTCGAGAGGTACAAGCCGAAATCCAGAGCCTCACGACTAGTTTGGCCATCCTGAAGGAGCGACTGGCACGATTCAATACACAATTATTGCCCCCAGCGACCTCGCAGGTTGAGTTGGCAACGGCTGCTTACCGCTCAGGGGGCGGTAGCTTGAGCGAAGTTTTCAATGCCAGGAAGATGCTTCTGGAAAAGCAGATGCAAGTAATTGAGATGGAAAAAGAGGCCGCCTTAACTTGGGCGAAGCTGGAATATCACCTGGTTCCGCGTGACTTGGTAGTGGCAGGGAGGGCAGAACAATGAGCTCGACAATGAAATCAAAATCCTTACTTAAAATCGTCGCCTTGACACTAGCCGGTGCTGGATTGGCATTCGGAGGTTACTGGGTTGGAGTCAACAAACATAGCGGAACAGCTCCCACTACGGCTTCGCCAACTTCAGCTGCATCCAACGACAAAATTGACCCCAAAACCGGTCGTAAGGTCTTGTATTGGCATGACCCAATGGTGCCAAGCCAAAAATTTGATAAGCCTGGCAAATCGCCCTTCATGGATATGCCGCTGGTACCCGTGTACGCCGATGAAGGCTCGTCTGAAGGGGGCGTAAAGGTTAATCCAACCCTTCAGCAGAATTTAGGTATTCGATTTGCAACCGTACGGCGCGAAAAGACCCGGGATGTCTTCGAGGTCGTTGGCACGACACAGTTCGATGAAAGTGCCGCCGAAGTTGTGCAAAGCCGGGTTACAGGGTATATCGACCGCCTCCACGCCAGAGCTCCAATGCAGCGCGTAAAACGCGGTGAGCCTGTGGCCTCTCTCTTTGTTCCGGAGTGGATTGGCCCCCAAGAAGAGTACCTGGCACTTAAACGCAGTGGAAATAGTGAACTCGTCGCAGCCGCTCGGCAGAGAATGCGGGCATTGTCCATCCCCGATGGACTCGTCGCTCAGGCAGACCGTACTGGACAGGCTCAGAAGCATTTGACTTTGACTTCCCCGGTTACTGGAGTCATTACTGAGCTGGCGGTACGTGATGGCGCCATGGTGTCGCCTGGTATGACGGTTGCCAAGGTGGCTGGCCTCAATAAGGTGTGGCTCATCGGAGAGGTGCCTGAGCTTCTTGCCAATTCCGTACGACCCGGAATGACTGTAGAAGCCAATTTCGCAGGCGACCCTAACCGCAAATACACAGGCAAGGTTCGTGAGATTCTGCCGGGAGTGAATGCGGCAACCCGGACTGTCCAGGTGACCTGCTACCCAATTTAGTCCGGAATGGACATGGAATCTGCGGTTAAAAAACTATCTGCAAACTGGTCTGGGGCCAAGTAGCCCAGCGAGCTA
>NZ_SLZQ01000006.1 GCF_004342585.1 Paucimonas lemoignei
GGGCAGACCGGCAAGATCGTGGCGCCGCAGTTGTATATCGCGGTGGGTATTTCCGGCGCCATCCAGCATCTGGCCGGCATGAAGGATTCGAAGACTATCGTGGCGATTAACAAGGATCCGGAAGCGCCGATCTTCTCGGTGGCCGATTACGGCATCGTCGGTGACCTGTTCGAGATCGTGCCGCAGCTGGTCAAGGAACTGGGCTAAGCCCGCATTCACCATAAAAAGAAAAGTGATCGGCCAGGGGAAGATGCCCCTGGCATACTCACCATCACGGAGGCAGGCATGAGCTATACCGCACCATTGAAGGACATGCAGTTTGTCCTGAACGAATTGGCAGGACTGGAAACGATCAGCTCCTTGCCGGGATGTGAGGACGCGACACCGGAGACGGTGGATGCGGTTCTCGAAGAAAACGCCAGGTTTTGCAGCGAAGTCATTGCGCCGCTGAACGTCGCCGGCGACCGCGAGCCGAGCAGCTGGCAGGATGGCAAGGTCACGACGACCAAGGGATTCAAGGAAGCCTTCCGTGCCTACGCCGAAGCCGGCTGGCAAGGCGTGCAGCATCCGGTCGAATTCGGCGGACAAGGCTTGCCGAAAGTCGTGGCGACACCCTGCATGGAAATGCTGAATGCGGCCAACCTGTCGTTTGCCCTGTGCCCGCTGCTGACCGATGGCGCTATCGAAGCGCTGATGACCGCCGGCTCCCGCGAGCAGCAGGAAACCTACCTGGCCAACTTCATCTCGGGCAAGTGGACCGGCACCATGAACCTGACCGAACCGCAAGCCGGTTCGGACCTGGCGCTGGTGCGCACCCGCGCCGAGCCTCAGGGAGATGGCACCTACAAGCTGTTCGGCACCAAGATCTTCATTACCTATGGCGAGCATGACATGGCCGAGAATATCGTCCATCTGGTGCTGGCCCGCACGCCCGATGCCCCGTCGGGCGTGAAGGGGATTTCCCTGTTCATCGTGCCGAAATTCCTGGTCAACGCCGACGGCTCCCTCGGTGCGCGCAACGACGTGCATTGCGTCTCGATCGAGCATAAGCTCGGCATCAAGGCCAGTCCGACCGCCGTGCTGCAGTTCGGCGACCATGGCGGCGCCCTCGGTTATCTGATCGGCGAGGAAAACCGTGGCCTGGAATACATGTTCATCATGATGAATGCCGCGCGATTTGCTGTCGGCATGCAGGGCATCTCGGTGGCTGAGCGCGCCTATCAGAAGGCGGTGCAATACGCCAAGGATCGTATCCAGTCGCGCGACCTGGCCGGCTCGCCGGAACCTGTCGCCATCATCCACCAGCCCGACGTCAAGCGCATGCTGATGTCGATGCGTGCCCAGACCGAAGCGGCGCGCGCGCTGGCTTATGTCGGCGCAGCGGCGCACGATATCGCGCTGGCGCATCCGGATGAGAAGGTACGTCAAGAACAGGAAGCCTTTTACGAATTCCTGGTGCCGATCATCAAGGGTTGGTCGACTGAATTGTCGGTCGATGTCGCCTCGACCGGCGTGCAAGTGCATGGCGGCATGGGCTTCATCGAGGAAACCGGCGCGGCACAGTATTACCGCGATGCTCGCATCCTGCCGATCTATGAAGGCACGACGGCGATCCAGGCCAACGACCTGATCGGCCGCAAGACCGTGCGCGATGGCGGCGCGACTGCCAAGGCCATCCTGGCGCAGGTGCGCGGTACGGCAGCACAATTGAGCGCAGCCGACAATGCCAGTCTGCAGGCAATCGGCCGGCAACTCGCGCAAGGAGCCGATGCGCTGGAAGATGTCGTCAACTATGTGACGGGCAACATCAAGGCTGATATCAAGGCGGTGTTTGCCGGCAGCGTGCCGTACCTGAAACAAGCCGGTATCGTGCTGGGCGGTTGGCAGATGGGCCGCGCGGCGCTGGCGGCAGCGCAAAGGCTGCAGCAAGGGCAGGGCGATGCGCGCTTCTATGAGGCCAAGATTGTGACCGCCCGATTCTTCGCCGAGCATATCTTGCCGCAGGCACTGGCTTACAGGACTGAGATCGTGGAAGGCGCCGGCAGCGTGCTGGGCTTGCAGGAAGATCAGTTCTGACCGGACATTCGAATTCAACCAGCGCTTAATAAGCACGTCATGCAAGAAAAGGTAGCCTCCGGGCTGCCTTTTGTTTTTCGCAGTAGGTGATAGCTGACAGCGGCATTTGGTTTGCATCGCATTTCTGCGCCATATCAATCATCGCATGGCTATCGCGCCCTGCCGTTCTGCCCCGCCTGATCTACACTGAATACGGTGCCTATTACGTGGGGGCGAATGATGAAACGTCTGACACTCATCGTGGCAATGCTGGCAGCGCTGATTGGCTGGTTGCCGGCGGCAAGCGCGGAGGAAATGCGGCAAGCGCTTGGTGAAAGCGAGATTGCCGAAATCCGCAGCGCAGTAGAGAAGCAAATCGATGCGCTGACCAACGATGATGCAGCAAGGGCGTTCGACCTCACCACCGAAGACACCCGCAACCGCCTGGGATCCCCCGATAACTTCCTTCGCATCATCAAGGAAAAGTATGAGCCCGTTTACCGGCACCGCATGGCTTTATATTCTTCCCCTCAAGTCGTATTGGGTAAGGTCTATCAGGCTGTCCGCCTGACTGACCTGGAAAGCCATGTCTGGGTAGCGATTTACCTCATGCACAAGGACGAACAAGGCACGTGGAAAATTGATGGATGCCAATTGGTCCAGACGCCAGCGGTAGCGATATAAGGCTTCCGCATCCACACTGGCAAGCCGGGCCAGGCATCTTCGCTGCGTTGGCAGCAAAGGAGATTGACATGACCCGCAAATACATAGACTGTCGCGAATATCCGAGCGAGATGCATTGCACCGTCTCTATCAGTGCGGACAATGACGATGAATTGCTGGAAGCCGCCGTGCAGCATGCCGTGTCGGTGCACCAGCATCAGGATACGCCGGAACTGCGCCAGCAGCTTCGCCAGCTCTTCAAGGAGGAGTCGACGTCGATGGAGATGCCCATGGGAGGGCGCTCCGCTGCCGACATGGAAGCTCAGCGCAACCGGCCGACGTAGTGCTGGTCGTCCCCGGGTGGCGCCGCGCTTTCCGGCATGGTGTTTTCCGGATTGGCCGACAACGCTCCATGAAATGACCGGCTGGCGGCATGCCCGGTCGAAGCTGAAGGCGCGACGGAAGCAGCCGGCGCGGTTGATGCGGTAACCGCATTGCCCAGGCGTTCCAGCAGCGGCGGCTTGGGCGGTTGGGCTACGAACAAGCCGTTTTCGCCGAAGTAGATATCATGCAGGCGCTCGGCAATCTTTATCAGATCGATATGCCCCGATTGCGCCGCCAGTTGAATCAGATGGCGGCAGTAGGCCGGGTCGATGCGCATGTATTCGACATCGGTGATGCGGCCGGTTTCCCGGCGCAGCACCACATGCAGGCGGCCCATGAGGGAGAATGCCTGGTTTTCCAGTTCCGCCAGTCTTGCCATCTGATTTGCGCTCATGCTATCTGCTCCCCATGCTCGGAAATGTCGAGGCCGGCGCGTTCCGCTTCCGGCGTGACGCGCAAGCCGATTGTGAGTTTGATGACCCACAGGATCAACGAAGTCGCCACGGCGGAATACAGGACAGTGACGAATACGCCGACCAGTTGCACATCCACGGCGCCGTCCACGCCGCCGATGGTCCTGTCGGCGAAGACGCCGGTCAGCAGGGCGCCGACAATGCCGCCTACGGCATGCACGCCGAATACGTCGAGCGAGTCGTCGTAGCGCAGGATGGATTTCAGGCTGGTGGCGCCCCAGTAGCAGGCCACTCCCGACACCAGGCCGATCACCAGCGCGCCGGTGACGCCGACGAAACCCGATGCCGGCGTGATGGCAACGAGGCCGGCAACCGCGCCCGACACCATGCCGAGCACGGAGGGCTTGCCGCGGGTAACCCATTCGGCCACCATCCAGGCGAGCGCGGCGACGGCGGCGGCCAAGTGCGTTACCAGCATGGCAAGACCGGCGCGGCCATCGGCGGCGACTGCGGAGCCGGCATTGAAGCCGAACCAGCCTACCCACAGGAGCGAGGCGCCGATGACGGTGAAGGTAAGGTTATGCGGCGGCATGGGCTCGCGGCCAAAACCCTGGCGCTGGCCGAGCATGACCGCAGCGACGAGACCGGAGACGCCGGCATTGATATGCACCACGGTGCCGCCGGCAAAGTCGAGCACGCCGCGTGCGGCCAGCCAGCCACCCGGTTCCCATACCCAGTGCGCCACCGGCGCATACACCAGCAGCGACCACAGGCCGGTGAAGATCAGCAGCGCGGAAAACTTCATGCGCTCGGCAAAGGCGCCGGTGATCAATGCTGGCGTAATGATGGCAAATGCCATCTGGAACATCAAAAATACGCTTTCCGGCACGGTCGGCGCGATCGGATGGATGGAGACCTTGCCTGCTTCCTTCAGGTAAGCCACACCATCCAGCATGACACGGTCAAACCCGCCGATGAAGAGCGAGCCCGGCGTGAAGGCAATGCTGTACCCGACCACGACCCACAGCACGCTGGCGATGCAGCAGGCGGCAAAACTGTGCGCCATGGTGCCCAAGACATTTTTCTTACGTACCATGCCGGCGTAAAACAATGCCAGTCCCGGTATCGTCATGAGGATGACCAGCGCCGTGGACATCAGCATCCAGGCGGTGTCGCCGGCACTGAGGCTGGCTTGGTCAACCAGGCCGGGCTTGGTCAGGACTTGGGAAGTTTGTTGCGCCGCCGCCGGCAAGCTTGCCGCAAGATTCGCAAGCGAGGCGAGCAGCATGAGAAAGGTGCAGGTGTAGCGTCGTGCCATGATTCCCCCATGAGCAGTTTCTGGTGCATGAAAATGTGTTATTTGCTAAAGAGCATTTTTTATGCCAAGCAACTACACCTGCCAGAAGACGGGGGAATCCTGAAAAAGAAGCGGTTTGCGGGTAGTCCGCACCAAGCCGGGGATTGTTAATGGGCAAAAGTGAGTGGTCAGCCGTAAGCCCCGCCGGTGAACAATAAATCGAGCGTGCGGGCAATCACGGCAATCAGCGCCACCGCGCCCATGCCGGTCGTGAGCACGAGAAGTAGGGCCAGTACGCCGCCCGAACGGGATTGTTTGCCGGATTGCGGATTATGGAGCTGATCCCATTTCTCATCTGGAGTCAGCCCCAGCACCAGGGCTTCGATCAATCCGGCCAGAACCGAAACAACCAGCGGAAAGGCAGTAAACAATAGCGGTTGATCGAACCATATTCCGATCAGTATCCCGGAAAGAGCCAGTGAAGACAGGTGCAGCCAGCCCCAGCGGTCGCCCTGGCCGCATAAATAAAAGCGATGCAATCCGATGCCGCCGAAGAGCATCGCCAGAAATGTCGTAAAGGTTTTGTTCTTGTGGCGTGTAGTCATGAAATTTGTCGGGAGCGGCCGCTTGAAAGGGGGTATTAACAGGCAAACATTTGCCAATCGGCATTGTAACGGGTGGAGGGAACTTCGTTGCGTTCGCAGATGTGTAGTGGGCCGCAGCGCTTGTATTTTTGCTCGCAATACCGTAACCGTGCACGCTCTGACTGGCTGTCCGGCAGCTGACAAATCATGTTGTCAGCCTGCTAGTTGTTAGTGCGGGCATAGTCCGCTATAATCTAGGGCTTTTTCCGTCTCCGTACAATTTTTGGAATTATTATGGTCGTTATTCGTTTAGCTCGCAGTGGCGCCAAGAAGCGCCCGTTCTTCAACATCGTTGCGACCGATTCGCGCAATCGTCGTGATGGCCGCTTTATCGAGCGTATCGGTTTCTACAATCCGACCGCTTCGGAAAAGGCTGAAGGCTTCCGCGTTGCCGAAGATCGCCTGACCTACTGGCAAGGCGTTGGCGCTCAACTGTCGCCGACCGTTGCTCGCCTGGTCAAGGAAGCCGGCAAGAAAGCCGCTGCTTAATAAGCCAGATAAGTCTTGTCTCGCAAGACTGCATCGGGGGTGACTATCCCCGAAGATCTGGTGCTGGTGGGGCATGTCACCGGCGCCTATGGCATCCATGGCTGGGTAAGGATACGCCCTTATTCGGCAGATGCGGATGCGCTGCTGCATGCCAAGACCTGGTGGCTCGACAAGCCGGAATTTCGCGATGTCGAAGTCATGCAGGCCAAGACGCATGGCGGCGATACGGTTGCCCGCCTGATGGGCGTGGCTGACCGCAATGCTGCAGAGGCATTGAAAGGTGCGACTGTCCAGATTTCGCGCCGGCACTTTCCGGTGCTGGATAACGACGAGTATTACTGGGTCGATCTGATCGGTCTGTCCGTCGATAACCTGCAGGGTGAAGCGCTCGGGCAGGTGATTGACCTGATGGATAATGGCGCGCATCCGATTCTGCGCGTGGCGCCGCCGACCGGACCGGAAGAAAAACCCGTGCCGGAAATGCTGATCCCGTTCGTCGACCAGTTCGTCAAGACGGTGGATTTGGCAGACAAGAAAATTACAGTGGACTGGGGCCGCGATTATTAAAGCTTCGGTAGTGATGGAAGGGTGAGGAGAAGCGGGATGCAATTCGATGTCGTCACGCTATTCCCTGAAATGTTCACCGCCATTACGCAGTCGGGCATTACGCGGCGCGCTTTCGAGCAGGGCAAATACGGCTTGTCGCTGTGGAATCCGCGCGATTTCACCAGCGATAATTACCGCACGGTGGATGACCGGCCTTATGGCGGCGGCCCCGGCATGGTAATGCTGGCCAAGCCGCTGGAAGCGGCAATCGACGCCGCCAGGGAGCGCCAGCAGCAACTAGGCTTGGCCAGACCGAGAGTGATTTACATGTCGCCGCAGGGACGCCAGTTGACGCATGAACGCGTCATGCAACTGACCGCGGAGCCGGGCCTGGTGGTTCTGTGCGGAAGATACGAAGCAGTGGATCAGCGCTTGCTGGACCGTTGCGTAGATGAAGAAATCAGCCTGGGCGACTTTGTGCTGTCGGGCGGCGAACTGCCGGCGATGGCGCTGATGGATGCGGTGATCCGCCAGTTGCCTGGTGTCTTGCACGACGATGCTTCGGCAGTGGAAGACAGTTTCGTCAACGGCTTGCTGGATTACCCGCATTACACGCGCCCGGAAGTGTACGAGGGCGTGGCAGTGCCGGCGGTGCTGATGGGCGGGCACCATGCCGAGATCGTCAAGTGGCGCCGCGAGCGGGCATTGGCGGCTACGGCTGCCAAGCGGCCGGATCTGATCGCCAGGGCACGTGCAGCGGGCCTGTTGACGAAAGCTGATGAAAAGTATTTGGCAAGTATCGAGAAACAGGTGAAGTAAGCCTGTTTTCAAGGAATCAAGCAGGAGCGGCTCGCCGTTCCCGATTGATGAAGCAGTAAAGCGCGGAAGCAGTCGATCCGCTTATTTAATCCCATCCTCTACCGGGTTTGGATGGTGGCCAAGGCCACCCGGCGCCGGCAAGATGGTTTCAGGAGCTAAAAATGGACTTGATCCAGCAACTCGAACAAGAAGAGATCCAGCGTCTCGGCAAGAACATCCCCGACTTCGCCCCTGGCGACACCGTCGTGGTCAGCGTCAACGTGGTTGAAGGCACCCGCAAGCGCGCCCAAGCTTACGAAGGCGTCGTGATTGCCCGTCGCAACCGTGGTCTGAACTCGAACTTCATCGTCCGTAAGATTTCTTCGGGCGAAGGCGTTGAGCGTACTTTCCAGCTGTACTCCCCGCTGATCGCTTCGATCGAAGTCAAGCGTCGCGGTGATGTGCGTCGCGCCAAGCTGTACTACCTCCGCGAGCGTTCCGGCAAGTCGGCACGTATCAAGGAAAAGCTGCCGAACCGCCGTACCGCTGCAGCGCAAGCCGCAGAATAATCCGGTTTTGCTTGAAGAAGGGCGCCTTGGGGCGTCCTTTTTTATTTGTGCTTCGCCTTCTCCAGTTGTACAACCTTGCAACTGGACTTTGACGGCTATCGGTTTAAGGCCGGCATGAATGTCCCGCTTCCTCTACAATCGAATCTGGACTGCATGCAATGATGCGCTGTGGGCATATTTCACGCCGCTTCTACTAAAACATGCAGAGATTTGACCGCACAGGGAACCGCTTTGCCAAAATTTGTTTTTGAGCCGCACGACATGGCGATCGAATCGGTTGCCGGCGAAGCTGCGCTCGCCGCTGAACGATTGCATCCCGAATGGCTGCGAGAACGATTCGCCACTCCGATCAAGTGGAATCCCGAGATTACCGACGAATACCGCATGCGTACCGCTGAGGCGCCGTTCATTCCCGCTGCCGTGCTGATGCCCATCATATTGCGCGAAAGCGGTCCGACGCTGCTCCTGACTCAGCGCACTGCCCACCTGCACGATCACGCCGGTCAGGTCAGCCTGCCGGGCGGCCGTGTCGAGACGATCGATGCCTCGCCCATCGACACAGCCTTGCGCGAAACCGAGGAAGAGGTCGGTTTGCATCGCCGCCATGTGGAAGTCGTGGGCACCTTGCCGGACTATCTGACCGGCACCGGCTATCGCGTGACGCCCGTGGTCTCGCTGGTGCAGTCACCGTTTGATTTGCGCGCCGACCCATTCGAAGTGGCGGAAATCTTCGAAGTGCCCATGAGCTTTCTGATGGATGGCCGCAATCACCAGATTCGCAGCGTGGAGATGCCCTCAGGTCGACGGAATTTCTATGCGATGCCATACGAGCGCTTCTTTATCTGGGGCGCCACGGCGGCCATGCTGCGCAACCTTTATCATTTCCTGCGTGCCTGAGTTTGATTAAGATGGCACGCTGCGTTATCGTATCGGCTTAATAAGTTACGAGAAAGCTGCCTGATGACTTTTTTTGCCATCCTACTTGTCCTGCTCATCGAACAAGTCCAGCCGCTGCGCGCGGATAATCCGGTGCATGCCGCCTTGCGCACATTGGCAAGCCGCATGGAGGCACGCTTCAACGCCGGCCTGGAGCAGCATGGCAGGGTGGCATGGTTAGCCACCATGGCGATCGTGGTGCTGCCTACCGCCCTGGTGTACTGGCTATGCACCTATCTTGGCTTTCTGGCGGTGTTTGCCTGGACTGCGCTGGTCGCCTATCTGACCCTGGGCTTTCGCCATTACAGCCATTACTTTACCTCTATCCAGATCGCCCTCAGTTCAGGCGATGAGGAAAGCGCCCGCCGCCTGCTGGCGGAATGGACCGGCGCGGATACCTCGATGCTGGACAGCAGCGAATTGTCGCGCATCGCCGTGGAAACGGCATTGGTCACCGCGCACCGCAATGTCTTTGGCGTGTTTTTCTGGCTGTTGCTGCCGGTCGGTCCCGCCTTTGCGGTCATGTATCGCGTCGCCGAATATCTCGCACGCGCATGGAATGAGCCGGATCATTTGAAAAATGAGGCATTCGGCCGCTTTGCTTCGCGCGCGTTTTACTGGATCGACTGGATTCCGGCGCGCCTGACGGCAATCGCGTTTGCCGTGGTCGGCAATTTTGAAGATGCCATTTATTCGTGGCGCAATTTCGCGCAGCGCTGGCCTGACGAGGCAATCGGCGTGCTCCTGTCCGCCGGTGGCGGCGCACTGGGCGTGCGCCTGGGTACTCCTAGCGTCGCGGCTGCCAGTGTTGTGACGGCCGATGCTTCGCTGGTCGATACGGCTAGCGTGGAAACCGAAACTTTGCCAGGCGATGCCCCTCAGCCCCGTACTTTGCAAAGTGCCGTCGGGCTGGTATGGCGCGCACTATTGCTGTGGATGCTGATGCTGTTGCTGATTTCGATCGCGCTGTGGGTGGGGTAGATTTGCCAATTTCATATTGTGGTATGTCATATCATTGAGCGCAAGCATACGGTATAATCATCAGTTGCGTATGGCTGGTGTTGGCTGGGTCTCGGAGCAGCCGCCAACAAAGGCCAGTCTCCATCTGAATCCGCTAACCGACGAGTCGCCCGCATGGCTGACAATGCCGACAAACCCACAGTAGCACAAGAGTTTATTATCCAGGGCGTGACCAGCGACGGCAGAACCTTTCGTCCCAGCGACTGGGCCGAGCGACTGTGCGGTGTGATGTCCTGCTTTGGCGGGGAAGGAAGGCGCGCTCAGGATGCTCATCTGCGTTATTCCCCTTATGTTCGGCCGACCCTTCTTGAGGGAATCAAATCCGTCGTGGTCAGCGAAGAATTACGCAAGATAGAGCCGTTGGCCTATCACTTTGTGCTCAATTTCGCGAAAGATAATGACTTGCGTTTGGTAAATGCCTGCCTGCTGCCAGATCCCGATACTCGCAAATAACGAATCCCTTTTGCTTTATCCCGTACCTGGCGTGCGAGCCGGTACTGTTGCTATCCGTCCCATCTTCTTTCATTAGCGCATTAATTGAGTTACCCTAGTGCAATACGCGCAACACCGCACTCTTGTGGTTATCATTTTGATAACGAGATTGCGGCAAGAGACTTCAGTCCATGGCTATTGCACAACGGGTCAATTTCCGACGCCTCCGAACCTCGATTCCTTATGCCGCCTTGTTGGCGCAGATAGCGGGATTGGTCGCGGCCGTGTTGCTCTTTGCTGCCTTGCGCGATCTGGAGCACAAGGCGCAAACAACGGAATTCCGCCAGCAGGCCAGCATGCGTGCCATGCGCCTGGAGCAGGGGCTGGATGATGCCGTCAATTCCCTGGCCATTCTCAACCAGCTGTTTGTCACTAACGATACTGTCAGCCGCGAGCAATTCCGCGTGTTCACCGCTCCTTTGCTGGCACGCCATCCGTCGATCCAGGCCTTCAACTTTCACCGTATCGTGCCGGGCGAAGCACGCGCCGCGTATGAAGCGGAAATGCAGCATCAATTCCCGGGCTTTCGCATAACCGAACTCTCCGAAGGCAAGCCAGTGCCTGCGCGTGTGCGTGCACGCCATATCGTCGTGGACTATCTGGAGCCGCACCGCGGCAATGAAGCGGCGTTTGGCCTGGATGTCGGCGGGTATTCACATCTGGTGCGCGTGATGCAGCAGGCGGCCGATACCGGTCGTTCCGCCGCATCCTCGCTGTTCCAGTTGGCGCAAGGGGAGGGAGAGGCCCGGCTCGGTTTCGAAGTCGTCATGCCGATATACCGCAAAGGCGCGCCGCTGAATGATGTCCATGCGCGGCGCGCGGCCTGGATTGGCGATACGGCCGTGATATTCAGCGCCAGGAACCTGATTGAAAAAACCTTCGCCGGCGATGGCTTGCTGAAGGAAGGCAGCCCGGACATCAGCGTCTATGCTGCCGCCACGGCGGACGAGACGCAACTGGCTTTCCGTAAGGGGAACATGCCTGCGGCCGCAAGCAGGCAGGTTGGATGGCGGCGATGGTTCGTGCCCGTGCCGGAGGAACCCTTTACGCATAGTTTTACGGTTGCCGACAAGCCGTGGCTGTTAATTGTCTCGCCAGCGCAGGAGTCGCCTGTTATCGGCCAATACGGCTCGATTTATGTGCTAATCGGCGGCATTCTTTTCAGCCTGTTGGCCGCAGCCTATATTCAGGCCCTGGTGACGCGCGAACAGCGGGTGCGCAAGCTCGTGGAGGAGCGCACGCAGGATGCCAACCACGCCAACCAGCTGCTGCGTGAAGATATCGCCGCGCGCGAACGCCTGGAGCATGCTCTTGAATTGCGCAACCGTGCCATTGAGGCCAGTCCGAACGCGATCATCATCACCAGCGCCGAACCGCCAAATTATCCGATCGAGTATGTCAATCCGGCCTTCGTGCAGATGACCGGCTACTCCCACGGCGAAATTCTCGGAAAGAGCATGCGTATCCTGATGGGGACGGATAACAAGCAGCCAGGCATCGCCGAATTCAAGGCGGCCACGATCGAGCAGCGTCCCGCCCACGCGGTCATTCGCAGCTACCGCAAGGATGGCACGATGTTCTGGAACGACCTTTACACGTCTCCGGTCCGCGATGCCAGCGGCAAGGTCACGCATTTCGTGGCTGCCCAGTACGACATCACGGACATGAAGCGTTATGAAGCCGAGCTGGAAATCCGTGCCAACCGGGATACCGTTACCGGCCTCGCCAACCGCAACCTGTTGCGCGACCGGCTATCGCAGGCGCTGGCTTATGCTGCGCGCTACATGCATCCGGTCTGGGTTGTTCACCTCGACCTGGACCGCTTCAAGTTCATCAACGATACGTTGGGGCTGTCGGCTGGCGATGAATTGCTCAAGCAGGTCGCGCGGCGTCTCGAAGTCAGTGTCCGCGAAACCGATACGGTGGCGCGGCTTGCAGCCGACGAATTCATCCTGGTGCTGCCGGAGCGCAGCAACGAGAGCACGGCGATCCACACCATGCAGCGCATCATGGATGCGGTGGCCAAGCCCTACATCATCGAAGGCCATGAATTTTTCATGACGACCAGTGCCGGCATGGCGGTGTACCCGAGCGACGGCGAGGATGCCGAAACGCTGATGAAGCATGCCGACATCGCCATGTATCGCGCCAAGGAAACCGGGCGCAACAATTATCAGTTCTATACGCCGGCCATGAATGAACGCGCGCTGGAGCGGTTGCGCCTCGAAGGCGACTTGCGCCTGGCGTTGGAGCATGACCAGTTCGAGTTGCATTACCAGCCGCAGGTCGATCTGCGCACCGGCCGCGTCACGGGCATGGAAGCGCTGGTGCGCTGGCAGCATCCGACTTTCGGCATGGTGGCGCCGGCGCGCTTCATCGGTCTGGCCGAGGAAACCGGGCTGATCGTGCCGATCGGCGCCTGGGTGATTTGCGCCGCCTGCATCCAGGCCAAGGCGTGGCAGGATGCAGGTCTAGGTGAACTGCGAGTTGCCGTGAACCTGTCGGCACGCCAGTTCGTGCAAAAGGATCTGGCGGCATCAATTGCCAGCGCGCTGCAGCAGTGCGGGCTGGCGCCGCATTGTCTGGAAATTGAGCTCACCGAAAGCCTGATCATGGACGATGTCGAACATGCCATCGGCGCCATGCGCGAGCTTGCCGCTCTTGGCGTGCACCTGTCGGTGGACGATTTCGGCACCGGTTATTCCAGCCTGTCCTATTTGAAGAGACTGCCTATCCATGCACTGAAGATCGACCAATCCTTCGTGCGCGATATCGGCAGCGATCCCGACGACGCGGCGATCGTTGCCACCATCATTTCACTGGCCCACAGCTTGCGATTACAGGTCATTGCCGAAGGGGTGGAGACTGCGGAGCAGTTGGAGTTCCTGCGGAGTCATGGATGCGATGCGATGCAGGGGTATTACTTTAGTAAGCCGGTGCCGGCGGGGGAGTTTGAGACGGTGGTGGGAAATAATATCCAAATAGCTGACTTGCCTAGCTTTAAATAAAAGTAAAAATAGCTAATAGGTTAAAAAATGCATTAATGCATTGCGTATTTTATCCAACACTTTTGCCGTTTATCGTCAAATTCTTACCGTCAATATCCTACGGGCATGACATTGACGCTACGATTTACTACATTGTAAATTGCACGGAGGAACAAAATGATAAAACATAAGCCTATTCAATCCGGTTTTACATTAATCGAATTGATGGTTGTGGTTGCGATCATCGGCATATTGGCTGCCATCGGTTACCCGAATTACACGGAACACGTACGCCGTAGTGCGTTGCAGGAAGCCTTTTCACAAATGGGCGACCTCAAAGTGAAACTAACACAATTTTATGACAGCAACCGGAATTATGGCGTTGCAACACAATCCATTCCATGTGGACACGATGGCACTGCTAATCGAATTCAATTCAGTTCTTCTGGAGGGTTTGATTTTTCTTGTGAATTGACTGGTGATCCAGTACTAAATCAAGCCTTCATCATAAGAGCAACAGGGACGTCCGGTCGAGCCAACGGCCATACATATACCTTGGACAGTAATAATGTAAAAAGCACGACGAAGTTTAAAGGTATTGCTGTGACTGCAAATTGCTGGCTTGATAAGAAAAATACCTGCTAACCGGGAGAGTGAAAAATGAAACGTGCTGCCGGTTTTACGCTAATCGAGTTGATGATTACAGTTGCTGTGCTTGCAGTACTGGCTGGTATTGGTTTTCCTTCATTTCGGACATTCATTGAAAATGCGCAGATTCGTACGGCTTCAAACAGTATTCAGGCAGGAATAGAGCTGGCACGCATGGAAGCATTACGTCGTAATGCTCGTATTTCATTTTGGCTAGTGAATAACTTGGAAAGTAGTTGTGCGCGTAGCTCCGCTGGCCCTGCGTGGGTAGTAAGCGAACTCGATCCCGAGGGGCTATGCCATAAACCCGCGTCTGAGACGGCAGATGCGCGCCTAGTGCAATCCCGTGCAGGTAACGATGGGAGTAGCAATGTCACTGTGGCTGCATGGAACGCCGTGTCTGGTGGTACCGGTAGCAATTGCATTACTTTTAATGGATTCGGCCGTATGGAATCGACTTGCATTGATGGCACTAATCCTATTGCACGCATTGAACTAACTTCAACTGCGAACTCTTCTGGCAGTAAAGCACTGCAAATTCGGACAAATCGAGGAGGATCTGTTCGAACCTGTGATCCTCATATTAGTACAACTACCGACCCAAGGTACTGCGGAGCTTGAGATGCTAAAACCATTTTCTTTGCAGCAGCGCTTGCAACAGGGTATTGCATTAGTTGAAGTGCTTATCGCGATATTAATATTCTCGATCGGTATCTTGGCTTTAGTCGGGATGCAATCGACGATGGCAAAAAATGTCACCGTTTCGAAATTGCGCGGCGAAGCGTCTTTCCTTGCGAATCAGCTGATTGGGCAGATGTGGGTAGATCAAGGAAACCTCAATGCTTATACGGTGGATGGTAATACTTGTACTGAGGCCTCAAATACGCGTTGTACTACCTGGACTGCAGCAGTTAGGAATCTTTTGCCAAATGGCGCCGCAGACGTCACCGTCAGCGGAAGCGAAGTAAAAATTGCATTGAGCTGGCAGCTGCCGGGCGAAATGCCCGCTCGCTTTGAAATTGATGCCAATGTAACCAGCGCCGAATAATATTGGGGAAAATCGTGAATATTAGAAATCTAAAATTTTCTAACGGCTTTTCTCTAGTCGAATTAATGGTTGCAGTGACCATTGGCCTGATCACGATGCTGGTGATCGTTCAAGTTTTGCAAGTTTCTGAATACCGGCGCAAGACAATTAATGCTGGTGCGGACTCGACGGTGAATGCGGCATTGGCCCTATATACGATTGAGCGTGATGGCAAGAACGCCGGATTCGGGCTGTCAACTGTGAAATCCTCGCTAGGCTGCCAAGTACGTGGCAAATACGGTACGACTGATGTCAACTTTAGTCTCGTTCCTGTAACGATTGTTGATGGGACTGCAGGTGCGCCGGACAAAATTCGTTTCATCGCGAGTAATAAGGTCGGGGCGGCGTTACCGACAATGATTAGTTCATCCTTTAATAAGATTGATCCTTATTTCGGCGTGGAGTCGGATCTTGGAGTAGCTGTGGGCGACATGTTGATTGTAGTGCCCGCAACCTGGACCCCCACAACTAACTGGTGTTCTTTGTTCCAGGCTACCCCTGCTAATGCCGGAGAAAAAAACACCGTACGAATGGATACGGCAGCAAGCAACTGGAATCATGTCGGAAGCAGTGTCGGCAATATTTTTCCTGCTATCGGGTATGACGTTGGATCTTATCTGCTTAATGTAGGCACGTTGACCGACCGTACTTACAAAATCAGTGCAAGCAAGTCGCTGGTGATGGATGAGTATGACATAAGTACCAACATACCAAATACAACCGAGCTATTCCCTAATATCGTACAGCTACAGGCTGTATATGGCCGTGACACGACGACGCCGCCGGATAATATCGTCGACCTGTGGAGTGCTACTGCGCCTGCTAGTGCAGCGGAATGGCAGCAAGTTCGCGCAATCCGAGTGGCTCTGGTGGCAAGAGGGGATGTACAGGAAGTAGCTGTTACATTGGACGGTGATGTGGCTGCATCGACTTGCAATAGTTTGACTCCACATCCTGCCGCGGTGTGCTGGAAACCTGATCCAGCCGGTAATGGTGTCAAGATCGATGTTAGTGCCGGGGAGCCGAACTGGAGAAATTACCGTTATCGCGTAATGGAAACAACCATACCAGTTCGTAATATGATCTGGGGGGAGTAAACGGCCATGAATCGTTTTCACATAGATCAAAAGAAGCCATTCACATCCAGCATTATTACGTCACGATTTGATCGCGTGAGCGGCATCGCTCTGCCAATTGTATTGATCGCGCTTTTGCTGATGTCGATTGCCGCTGTGGGCATGCTACGCATGGTGGATACCAGTACTTTAGTTATTGGTAATCTCGCTTTCAAGCAGGGTACGACTTCTGTCGCAGACAGGGCGACGGAAACAGCAATTACTTTCCTTAATCAGAAGGAAGTGGCAGCACAAACTGGCGATGTTTATTTATATACATCCAATGTCAATGCCGGCTATTTCGCAGCCAATGTTCCGGAATTAGACATTACCGGCAAATCCACGGACTCCTCTCGTAAGCTGGTTGACTGGAATAATGACAATTGCGCATACGCTGAATCGGGCTCCTACAGTTCCTGCCAAAAATCCTTTGCGGTCACAGATCCTGCCAGCGGCTACAAGGCAAGTTACATCATCATGCGCTTATGTAAGGGCGAGGCAAAGCCAGGGGGCACTTTGGCCGATGGTACGGCCAATACCTGTGTCACGCCGGTTCAAGGCGGGAGCACGGACATGGTGAAGAGAAGTGAATGTGACTATGCCGATCCGACGCGCTGCCTTCCACCGGGTGCTGGCAAGGCGGCTGTCGCTAAGCGGCCTTTTTACCGCATTCTGGTGCGCTCGACCGGACCGCGTAATACCGTCAGCTACACCGAATCCTATGTCCATTTCTAGAATGGAGAATGTCATGAAAACTATTATAAGCCGCGTTGACGCGGGAAAAGCTCTGATTACCCTGCTGCTCTTGTCCGGATTTGGCCAGTTGGCATTTGCCGGTATCACTGACATCGCTGACAGCCCGCTTGCAAGCGGCGTCGGTAGCGAGATAGCGCTCAAGCCTAATATTGCGTTTGTTTTTGACGATTCCGGCTCGATGGACGAAGAGAACATGCCGGATGGCGAGAGTACCAACCGTAGTAGGCGTTGCTGGGGCTGGCACAAATACAATACGCTTTTCTACAATCCCAACTATACATACAAGCCGCCCTTTAAACTGGATGGAGCGGTATACAGCGATGGTTACAAGCGCTTTCCCGACGCTAGTTTCACAGCGGCCCGTCAGGATGGATTTTTTCCAAACGGTGGATATACTTTTGGAGGCAGCTCGAGTTCGAATACCGCCACGAATCTGTCCACTTTAAGTAACCTGACCCCAAATGCAGTTTCCTGCGCCGCGGGCAACGCGGGTTCGCCGGCAACCGCTACCATTACATCCGATGGCAACCTCAATAGCCGTTGCTACAGGGTGACCAGCATTACCGTCAACACTGGCAGCGGGAACGTTCAGTTGCTGAATGCTGCTTCGGTGCCATCAAGCTGTACAACCAATGCCGATACGCTTGGACAGCGTATCGCCGATAGCATTAACGACAGGTCTGATGTAACAGGTTTCAGTGCGAGCTACAGCAATTCGAGCGATCGAGTCACGATTACTGCGCCCGTCTCCCTGGGTAATTTCAGGGCAACGCCATCTGTTAACTTCGTCAAGGACAGCGGTAGCGGTAATGAATCGTTTACGGTGACAGCATTCAGCGGCTACACGGCGACTGTATTGGGTGAATGTGATAGTTCGCCAAGTAAATATTATTACTCTACTCATAAAACAGATCTGGAATCTTCGTCTTGCGAAGACAATTCGAATTACAGCATTGTTACCCGGGCCAGCGATATCGCAGCGCCTGGCGTTGCCAACGGCAGTACAGCCGCACTTACCAACTACGCCAACTGGTACACCTACTACCGTAACCGTGCAAAGCTGATGAAAGCAGCGACTGCCGAGGCATTCAAGGATCTGCAGCAGAACAAATATCGTGTTGGCTTGTTTTTCTTGAATAGTGTCGAGTCGGGTTCTGCACAATATGACCCCAAAAACAATGACTTGAAGATTGACGATTTTTCTGGCGAAGGCAGCTCGACGCATCGGTATACCTGGTTTGATCGCCTGTATAAATCTCGTGCGAATGGCAATACACCTACGCGCGGCGCCTTATCTCGCATGGGCCGGATGTACGCAGGCCAAATATCGGGATGGGATCCTGTGCAATATTCGTGTCAGCAAAACTTCACTATTCTATCGACTGACGGATACTGGAATACCGGGAACGAAACGACGAGTTATGGTCCCAAGAAAATTAATGGCACTACTTCGGTCGGACACCAGGACGGTGCAGGTACCTCGCCGGTCAGTGCTACTGCCAGGATTACTATCGATACCGGCAGTAGCGGTCAGTTTAGTAATAGTAAATGCTATGAAACCGTAAGTTTGACCGTCGATACAGGCACGGGTCCTCTCGAACTGCTCAATACTTCGCCAGTCACGGCAAGCTGCTCTGGCGCTGACACGTCGACTGGACGCACTACTCGTGCCAATGCCTGGGCCAATTCAGTCGTTAGCAGCATTAACGCCAAAAGTTCGGCTACCGGCTTTACAGCAAGTTATGACAGTGGCAACAGAAGGATCACCATTACAGCTCCGACGGCGCTGGGCGATCTGACCGCGACTCCGCAGTTAATCTGGCAAAAAACCGCTGGTACAGGTAATGCCGGCAGTCCTGTGATCACTGCATTCAGTGGTGGCTCAGGTGGCACTTCAGGAGCACCACGACCGCAACTTGATGCTCTTGGCGCCAGCAACACCCTGGCTGACATCGCCTACTACTACTACAACACGGACTTGCGCACTGAAGCCTTAGGAAACTGTAGCAATACGATAAGCGGAACAACTTACAATAACTTGTGTAAGAACAACGTGTTGGGTGGAGGCGAAGATAATACCGCTTGGCAGCATATGACCACGTTTACTCTTGGGCTGGGGGTCAGCGGTCGTATCAAGTATGAAACTAACTATAAAACTGCAGCTAATACGGCAGATACGCAATACTTCGACATCCGCCAAGGAACGGCTGACTGGCCAGACCCGATTACAGATACTGAAGAGGCGCGAATCGATGACTTGTGGCATGCCGCTGTCAATGGACATGGCACTTATTATGCTGCAAGTAATGCTGAAACCTTGAAGGGCGGAATCCTGGACGCGCTGAACAGTGTGCAAGCCCGAGTTGGATCTTCTTCCGCGGCAGCAACGTCCAGTCTGGAGCCGGTGGCAGGCGATAATTTTGCATACCGGGCCCTGTACAAGACTCAGGCATGGGATGGCGACCTTACTGCCCATACAATCGATCCACAAACAGGGGCGGTAAATACCAATACAGTCAATTGGTCTGCACAGACAAAGCTGGATGCCAAGGTTGCGACTGCTCAGGCCGGCGATCAAAACACTGATGGCCGGACCATTAAGTACTTCAGCAGTAGCGGAGCCAATAAATTGAAAGAGTTTAGCTTGGCAAACGTGACTGATGATGGTTTGCTGGCAAACTTCCAGAATATTTGCAGTAAAACGCCTTTGCTCAGTCAGTGCGGCTCTGACCCAACCGACTTGAGTACTGCACAGCGAACCATCGCCAATAATGCAGAGAATTTCATCAAATATTTGCGCGGGATCGGTACTTATGAAGACAAGGCTACCAACCCAGTGTCTGGGAACCGAATTTATCGCGGCCGTGACCATATTCTCGGCGATATCGTCAATTCAGTCCCGGCCTACGTGAAGAAACCGCCGTTCAACTACGATAACTATGACACTACCTATGCTGAATTTAAGAGTGCAAATGCGACGCGTGCCGGGACAGTCTTCGTAGGGGCTAATGACGGCATGCTGCACGCGTTTAACTCCACTAACGGTGAAGAGCGCTGGGCTTATGTACCGCGGATGGTGATGCGCAATATGTGGCAGCTGGCTGATAGCGACTACGCAAATAATCATCGCTACATGGTTGACGGATCGCCGACCATTTCGGATTTTTGCACCACGCCAAAATCTGACGACCCTTTAAAATGCTCGGCTGCCAATAAATGGCGGACAGTTATTATCGGCGGGTTGAACAAGGGCGGCTGCGGTTATTATGCGATCGACATAACCGACCCAACCACCCCTAAAGGACTGTGGGAGTTCACTAATGCCAACATGGGTTATACCTATGGTAATCCAGTGACAGTCAAGCGCAGTGACGGCAAATGGGTGACCATTGTTACATCCGGTTATAACAATGTCCCAGGCAATGGCTGTGGCAGTACGGGCGATGGTAATGGTCACATCTATGTACTGGATACCGCAACCGGCGAATTGCTCGACGAGATCACTACCCAGCTTAACGCTACTACTCCGGCTGGCACAGTTTCCACGCCGAATGGTCTCGGCAGATTGCGTGCCTGGATAGAAGATCCTGCCCTGCAAGTCGCTGAGCGCTTGTATGCCGGTGATCTGCTAGGTAATTTGTGGCGTATTGATTATGACAATCGCTACCCGCCATCAGGCAAGGAAGCGGTGTTGCTGGCTCAACTCAAGGATAGAAACGACAATCCACAGCCAATCACCATCCGCGCAGAGCTCGGCAAGCTGAAGGAAGGAGGGGTAGGATATGACGTCGTGTTTATTGCTACCGGACGTTACCTTGGCGTGAATGACTTGAACGATACTAGCCAACAAACTGTTTACGCCATCAAGGATACTTTGCAAAGTACTGGCATCGGCGATGCACGTGACAACCATATGAAGTCCCGTACCTTGTCGCAGACAACTGCTTCGACCGGAGAGTTGGCTGGACGGATTATCCGTACCATTACAGGCGACAGTGTGAGTTGGGCTGCCGATAATGGCTGGTATTTCGATTTAAATCCTTCAGATCGTTCGCCCGGTGAGCGAGTAAATATCAATATGCAGTTACAAGGCAGAACTTTGTACCCAGTTGGAAACGTGCCTAGCAATAACGCTTGCGACGTTGGGGGCAGTGCCTACTTGTATATGATTGACGTGTTGACGGGTAAAAACCTTCAGTCAGCGTCAAATGGGATGGCCGGGTTGTTTTTGTCTAATAATGCGCTGGCTGCTGGTATCACCGTATTTATGACTGAAAATGGCTCACGCAAAGTCTTGATTACCGATACTGCCGGTGGCCTGGGGGTGGAAGATGGCGGCAGCGACACAGTAGTCGAGCCAAAGTTGAAACGTACATCCTGGCGCGAAATAGAAGATTGATGCAGTATCTGCTTAACCGCATCCCCTGCTTATGGCAGGGGATTTCCCATTGTATGCATCAGTGATGAACAAGCGTTATCTTGTAAAGATCTTAGCAGCGCTTGTGTCAGTCATTCTTCATGCAGCTATAACTATCTCCCTATCTCACGATTTCACTATTAAGATCCTTTCGCCGCAAACGGAAGAACAAGTAATGCAGGTGACGCTAAATAGTGAATCGTCTTTACTATCAAAGGACACTTCGGGTGTAGACCAAATAAAGGCCATCCAAAAGGATGCTAGTGAACATGCTGTGAGGAATGAGACTAATGTCGGCGTAGGAGCCGATATCGCTGTGCAGACTTACCAATACACTGGCGCTGATGCATTCCATGCTTCATCAAGCATAGAGCGAGAAAATTTCAGCTGGGAAGAGTGGTTGCCGCAATTGAGTAATAGTCCTTTGCGCAGTTTTTTTAATGAACAAGAGGTTTTAAAAGAAAATACCTATCTGCCAGGGCGCGAACTTGACGAACGTCCTGAACCAGAAGCGCCAGTTATTATCCCCTTTCCAGATGCTCCCGAACCTAAAGGTAAAATTTCTGCGATTCTTGTTCTTTTCGTTAATTCAAGTGGCGGCGTTGATCATATCGAAATTGAAGCGTCAGAGTTGTCAGGAGCCTACGAAAAGACAGCAATTGAAACATTTATGAGTGCAAAGATGCGTCCAGGCATCAAGAACGGTAAGCCAGTACCCAGCAAAATAAAAATCGAAGTTACATTCGAGGCAAAATAAGTCTGTCGTTAGGATTTGTTCTAAGATGACAATTTTTAAGTCTTTGCATTGGCACATTCCTATGACTTCTCCCCGTCTCGAACGCGACACCTTCGGCCCCATCAACGTCCCCGCCGACAAACTCTGGGGTGCGCAAACCCAGCGATCGCTCGAACACTTCCACATCTCCACCGAACGCATGCCGCCGGAGTTGATCCGGGCTCTCGTGGAAGTCAAGCGCGCCTGCGCCATGATCAACGTCGGCTTGCAAAAGCTTGATGAAGACAAGGCCGATGCCATCGTGCGGGCCGCCGATGAAATCATTGCCGGGCAACATGCGGATGAGTTTCCCTTATCGGTCTGGCAAACCGGCTCCGGCACGCAGACCAACATGAACGTCAATGAAGTGCTGGCTAACCGCGCATCCGAACTGCTCGGGGGGCAGCGCGGGCAGGATCGGCTGGTGCATCCGAACGATCATGTGAACCTGGGCCAGTCATCCAACGATATTTTTCCGACTGCCATGCATGTGGCGGCGGTTGTCGCGATCAACCATTCCCTGCTGCCTGCCTTGCGGATATTGCGTGCCTCGCTCGAGCAAAAGGCGGCGAGCTTCGCCGGTATCGTCAAGATCGGGCGCACACATTTGCAGGATGCCACGCCGTTGACGCTTGAACAGGAGTTTTCCGGCTATATCGCGCAATTGAGCCATGCCGATGCAGCGATCACTGCGACGCTGCCTTTGCTGCAACAACTGGCGGTGGGCGGCACGGCAGTCGGCACGGGCTTGAATACCGTGGCTGATTTCGGCGACCGCGTGGCGGCCGAGTTGTCGTCGCGCCTGCAGTTGCAGTTTTCCAGTGCGCCCAACAAGTTCGCCGCGTTGGCCGGGCACGAGGCATTGCTATTTGCTCATGGCGCTTTGAAAACCCTGGCGGGCGCTTTGATGAAAATTGCCAACGATGTGCGCTGGCTGTCGTCGGGGCCGCGTTCCGGGCTGGGCGAAATCCGCATCCCGGAAAACGAGCCGGGCAGTTCCATCATGCCGGGCAAGGTGAATCCAACCCAGGCCGAGGCGATGACGATGCTGTGCTGCCAAGTTTTTGGCAATGATGTCGCGCTCAATATTGGTGGGGCTTCCGGCAATTTCGAACTGAACGTTTTCAAGCCGATGATCGCGCATAATTTTTTGCAAAGCGTCCGCCTGCTGGCGGATGGCATGAAGAGCTTTGAGGAGCATTGCGTGCGCGGTATCGAAGCCAACCGCGAACGCATTGCAGAGCTGATGGAGCGCTCGCTGATGCTGGTGACGGCGCTGGCGCCGCATATCGGTTATGACCGTGCGGCGCAAATCGCCAAGCAGGCGCATCACGATGGCACCACCTTGAAGGAGGCAGCGCTGGCGCTGGGTTTCGTCACCGAAGAGGAATTCCAGCGCTGGGTGCAACCTGAACAGATGACGCGGCCGGATTGACATTGATCGATTGACATTGATCGATTGGCTCGTGCGATGCGGTGACATCGACATGCTGCCTGAATGGCAAGGCTGGATGACATGCTACTTCGGCAGGTGGTTAAGTTTCGTTATCTGCGTATCGCCATGAGGAACCAAGTGCCTGCAGGATAGGTCTGTGTGTGGTTATACTCGCGCACACGATTGGCAGGCGGCCCTATGGCGAAGCATGAAAAACTGATATTTATCGATCTTGAAACGACCGGGGCCAACCCGATAGTCGACCGCATCACCGAGATCGGCATCGTCGAAGTACAGGGGGATCAGGTCACGCGCTGGTCCACTCTGGTCAATCCCGAAGTCCCGATTCCTCCTTTTATCCAGAACCTGACCGGCATCAGCAATGCCATGGTGGCATCCGCCCCGGTGTTTGCCGAGTTGGCCGAGGACTTGCTGGAGCGCCTGCGCGGCGGTCTGTTCATCGCCCATAATGCCCGCTTCGATTATGGCTTTCTGCGCAATGCCTTCAAGGCTATGGGTGTAAGCCTGCGAGCCGACGTGCTTTGCACGGTCAAGCTCTCGCGCAAGCTCTTCCCCGAAGAGGCCAAGCATAATCTGGATATCCTGGTCCAGCGCCATGCACTGAAGGTGGAAGGCGACCGGCATCGGGCCCTGGCCGATGCCGACTTGCTATGGCAACTCTGGAGCAAATTCAGGCGCGACATCGCACCCGAAACCTTCGAGCAGGCGCTTGCCCAGTTGCTGCAGCGGCCCAGCACGCCCAGTCATCTCGATGCTGATGTGCTGGATGAAATTCCTGACACGCCGGGCGTGTATCTGTTTTATGGTGAAAACAATGCGCTGCTCTATGTGGGCAAAAGCGTGCATCTGCGCCAGCGCGTGCTCTCGCATTTCAATGGCGACCATCGCCTGTTCCAGGACATGCGCATGTCGCAGCAAATCCATCGCCTGGAGTGGCGCGAAACCGCCGGGGAACTGGGCGCGCTGCTGCTGGAAGCGCAACTGATCAAGGATCGGCAGCCGATTCACAATCGCGCGCTGCGCCGCCAGCGCGACTTGTGCGCCTGGCAGTTGCGTGCGCAGGAGGATGGCACGTCGCAGCCGGTGCTGGTGAATGCCGCTGAAGTGGATTTCGGCTCGGCGGAAGGATTGTACGGCTTGTTCAGTTCGCGCAAGAAGGCGGAAAACAGCTTGCGCGAGATCGCCGATACGCATGAGCTTTGCCATGCCTTGCTGGGGTTGGAGAAGGGCCAGCCGGGAAAGCCTTGTTTCGGCCATCAGTTGCGACGATGCCGTGGCGCCTGTTGCGGCAAGGAGTCGAAGCTATTGCACCAGGCGCGGCTGGAAGCGGCACTGGCAGGACTGAAGCTGGCGACCTGGCCTTATCCGGGTGCCGTAGCGCTGATCGAGAAGGGCGCCGGCGGCAAGACGGAGGAGGCGCACGTGGTGCACAACTGGTGTTATCTGGGCAGTGCCTGCGCCGAGTCGGATGTCTGGTCGCTCCTGGAGCGCTCGCCCGCGCGCCCAGCCTTTGATGTCGATACCTACAAGATCCTGGTGCGCGCCCTAGCCAAGAAACAGGTGAAGGTGCGCCCCTTGCCGAGCCGGCCTGAGCAGGCTGCCGCCTGACTTCGTCATGCTGTCAGCCATCGTTTGAGCGGCGCATTGCGTCTTCCTTTCTACATCCCGTTAAGCATTCCGTAGCGCTGCCATCACGCTCTTCCGTGAACGCATTGCGCCGTGCCGGTTTGCCCCTATAATCGCGAATAAAACGAAAGGGGATCTATGCTGATCAATTGCGCGGCCTACAAGGAAGGCCGGAAACTGGATGAGATTCCGGTCGAAAAAATCAGCGACTATATCGCGCGCGATGATTGCTTCGTCTGGGTGGCGCTCAAGGATCCCGAGCCGGCAGAGCTCGATGTCATGCAGCGCGAGTTCGGCTTGCATGAGCTGGCCATCGAGGATGCGCGCCATGGACATCAAAATCCCAAGGTCGAGGAATACGGCGATTCGCTGTTCGTCGTGGTCAAGACGGTTGATCTTGTCGAAGGCGAGTTGAAGGTCGGCGAGGTCGATATTTTCGTCGGCAAGAACTACGTTCTCTCCGTACGTAGCGAGAGCCAGCAAAGCTTCCTCGGCGTGCGGGCCCGCAGCGAGCGCGAACCGCATCTGCTCAAGCATGGCCCGTCCTTCGTCGTCTATGCCTTGATGGATGCCGTGGTGGACCATTATTTTCCGATCGTAGAGGCGCTGGAAGACGAGCTGGACAAGATTGAACTCAACATGTTCGAGAATGCGGCAGAACGCTCCAATATCAAGCGCTTGTACCAACTCAAGCGCAAGGTCATGGTACTCAAGCATGTAGTCTCGCCGTTAATGGAATCGGCCGGCAAGTTGTATGGCGGACGGGTGCCTGCCATGTTTGCCAATTCGCAGGATTACTTCCGCGACGTCTACGATCATCTGAATCGCATCAATGCCTCGATTGACGCCATCCGCGACACCATCAACACGGCGATCCAGGTCAACCTGTCGATGGTGGCTATCGACGACAGCGAAGTCAACAAGCGTCTGGCGGCATGGGCGGCGATCTTTGCGGTGGCCACGGCATTCGCCGGCATCTGGGGAATGAACTTCAAGTGGATGCCTGAGCTGGACTGGCGATACGGTTATCCGGCCGCGCTGGGCTTGATGGCCTCGGTGTGCAGCTACCTGTACGTCCGCTTCCGCAAAGCGCGCTGGCTCTAGGCATGAGCGGCAGAGTCGCGGTTCATGACGGTTTCGATGCCTTGCCGGCATCCTGCCTGTCATTGTTTGAAGAGGCCGCGCGCGAGGCAGGCATGTTTTCCAGCTTGCCGTGGTTCGCCAATCTTTTGCAAACCGGCTTGGGCAACAGCCGCCTGCGTATCTACGGTTTGCATGCTTCGGATAACGAAGGCGATAGCGCCGTGCGCATGCTTCTGCCGATGACGCATCAGCTGGAGGCACCTGGTATTGCCGCGCCGCGTGAATTGTCATCCTGCGCGAATTTCTATTCTTCGCTGTTCGGGCCGATCACGGCATGCGGCCGTGACGCCGGCGCGCTTGAACGTGACCTGGCCGACCTGGCAAAGACGATTGCCGCCGAGTCGCCAGCCTGGCATGTGGTGCGCCTGCATCCCATGGCCGTCGATCATCCTGTTTTCGACAGGTGCGTGGCCGCGTTCCGGCAGGCCGGCATGGCGGTCCAGACTTATTTTTGCTTCGGTAACTGGTATCTCCAGGTCGATGGACGTCGTTACCAGGAATATGCAAAGAGCCTGCCTTCGCGCCTGAAAAATACGCTGGCACGCAAATCGCGCCAGCTCGCTTCTTCGCACGATGCGCGTTTCGTCATCATTCGCGACGAGACTGAAGTCGAAGAAGGGATTGCCGCATTCGAACAAGTCTACCGATCGAGCTGGAAGCCCGCGGAAGCGCATCCGGATTTCATCGCGGGCCTCATCCGCATGTGCGCGCGCCAGGGTTGGCTGCGACTGGGCGTGGCATACATCGATGGCGTGCCCGCAGCGGCGCAACTGTGGATCGTCACCGATGGCGTGGCATCGATCTACAAGCTGGCGTATGACGAGCGCTTTGGCGCCTTATCGATCGGCTCGCTCCTGACGGCACGGCTGATGGAGCACGTGCTCGACGTGGACCGCGTGCGGGAAGTCGATTACCTGACCGGCGACGATGCCTACAAGCGCGACTGGATGTCGCATCGGCGCGAGCGCTGGGGCATCGTGGCATTCAATCTGCGCACGGTGCATGGTTTGCTGGCCGCCATCCGCAACATAGGCGGACGTCACCTGAAAACGCTGTGGCGCCGGATTCGCCCAGAAAAATAAGCCGCGCCCCCCTTCCTTCATCTCGCATAGTGTCGTCATGCCGGCGCCGATTTGTTAATTGGTGTTTCTTTCGGCTAAAAAATTTCCGTATGCAAAATTTGCTATGGGAAAGCCTTTCAAAATGGTGTAATCTCGCGAATCAGTGTTGTATTTATGAAAACAATTCGGGATTGAAAGATTATGCCAATGTCTACAGTCAAGCAAACCTTATCCCTCTCCGCGATTGCGGTGGCCGTCGCGATGCTGGCCGGATGCGGCCAGGGCAGTGCGGAAAAGCTGGTGTCGGAAGCCCGTCTGTATGAACAGAAGGGTGAGCACAAGGCGGCGGTTATCCAGCTGAAGAATGCCTTGCAAAAGAATCCCGATGACCGCGAGGCGCGCTACCTGCTTGGCAGTATTTATGTCCGTACCGGTGACGGTCCGTCTGCGGAGAAGGAAATCCGCAAGGCTGTCGATCTTGGCATGGATGCCGGCAAGGCATTGCCCGATCTCGCCAAGGCCTTGATGATGCAGGGCCAGTTTCAAAAAGTCCTGGATGAGACGCAGTCTGCCGATTTCAAGAATGACGCCACGCTCGCCAGCCTGCGCGGTACTGCCTATCTCGCGCTGGGCAAGGTCGATGAGGCGCGCGAATCGCTGGAACTCTCCCTGAAAGCCAAGCCTGATAACGCGGAAGCCCTGATCGGCCTGGCCCGGCTGGCGCTGTCGAAGAAAGATGTCGACGCCGCGAACCGTCTGATGGAACAGGCTACGGTGAAGAATCCCGATGATGTCGAAGCGTGGCTGTTCAAGGGTGACCTGGAGCGCGCGCAAAACCGCGTCGAAGCTGCGATTGCCGCGTACGGCCAGGCCTTGAAGGCCAAGCCTGATAATGCGGCCGCGCATCTCGCGCGGGCTTACGTGGAAATCAGCAGCGGTAAGCTGAACGAGGCGCAAGCTGATATCGATAGCGCCAAGAAGGTCAATCCGAATGGCTTGCTGGTGTTTTATACCCAGGCCTTGCTCGACTTCACCCAGAAAAAACATGCGGCTGCGCTGGAGTCGCTGCAGCAAGTCTTGCGCGCCGCGCCCGAGCATATGCCCAGCGTGCTGCTGGCCGGCGCCGTGCAACTGGCGCTGGGTTCGACAGAGCAAGCCGAGCAGCATCTGAAGAAATACCTGGAACAGTTCCCGAACAACCTGTACGCGCGCAAGCTGCTGGCGTCGGCTTTGCTCAAGGGTGGCCAGGCGCAAAAGGCGATCGATGCGCTGGCGTCGGCCCTGAAGGACGAAACGAAGGATCCGCATCTCTTCATGCTGGCGGGCGAAGCGAGCATGCAGGTCAAGGATTTCAGCAAGGCCACCGAGTACTTTGAAAAGGCCAATGCGCTGACGCCGAATTCGGCGCAGGTGCTCACTGCCCTGGGCATGAGCAAGCTGGGACAGGGTGAAAACGAGCGCGCCATCGCCGAGCTCGAAAAGGCCGCGAGCCTGGATGGCAAGACTTCACAGGCAGGCATCCTGCTGGTGATGACGCATATGCGCCAGAAAGAGTACGACAAGGCCCTGACGGCAGTGCTCAAGCTGGAAAAGGAACAACCGGAAAACCCACTCTTGCATAACCTGAAAGGTGGCATCTACCTGGCGCGCAAGGAATCAGCCAATGCGCGCGCAAGTTTCGAGAAGGCGGTGGCGCTGCAACCGACCTTCTTCGCCGCCGTGCAAAACCTGGCGCAGATGGATGTGCAGAACAAGCAGCCGGACGCCGCCAGGAAGCGTTACCAGGCGCTGCTGGAAAAGGACAAGAAAAACCTGCAAGCCATGCTGGCGCTAGCCGGACTCGGACTGCAGCAGGGTAGCAACGACGAAGCCAGGGCGTGGCTTGAACGCGCCGCCGGCGAGAATCCCGACAATACGCAGGCGGCAGGCCTCCTGGTGGCGCATTATCTGCGCACTGGCGACAAGCAAAAGGCGCTGACGACCGCAGCCAAGCTGCAAAGCACGCATCCCGATAACGCGCAATTCCTCGGCATCCTGGCCGAGACGCGGCTGGCAGCAGGCGAGCAGCGGGCTGCACTGGATAGCTACGAGAAGCTGGCGGTATTGCAGCCGGACTCGGCGCAGATCCAGTACCGCATCGCCAGTATTCACCTGGCGCTGAAAGATGAGGTGGCAGCCTTGTCTGCATTGAAGAAGTCGCAGCAGTTGGACCCGAACTTCCTGCCGGCTCAATTGGGCCAGGCCAGCATCGCGGTCAAAAACGGGCGCTTCGATGATGCGTTGACGATTGCGCGCCTGGTGCAAAAGCAGCAGCCCAGGAATGCGACGGGATATGTGCTGGAAGGCGATGTGCTGATGGCGCAAAAGAAAGCGGCGCAGGCTGTAGCCGCTTATGAGCGCGGCGCGGCGATCGAGTCGAGCGGCATGCTATCGGTGAAATTGCACAGCGCGCTGGCGCAGGCCGGCAAGTCTGCGGAAGCCGATGCTCGCGTGGCGCGCTGGCTGAAGGATAATCCGTCGGATACGCGCGTGCGCCTGTACCTGGCGAATCACCAACTGGTGTCGCATAAGAACAAGGCAGCGATTGAACAATTGCTGGCGGTGGTGAAGCTGGAGCCGCAAAATGCCCTGGCCTTGAATAACCTCGCCTGGGCGCTTGGGGAAGAAAAGGATCCGCGCGCCATGCAGTATGCCGAGCAAGCCTACAAGCTGGCGCCGCAAAACCCGGCTGTGCTCGACACCCTTGGCTGGATGCTGGTGCAGAAGGGTGAGGCGGCGCGCGGCGTGACCATGCTGCAGAAAGCCAGCGAAGTGGCCAAGGATTCCGCCGACATTCGCTATCACTATGCGCAAGCCCTGATGAAGACAGGCGACAAGGCCAGGGCACGACAGGAGCTTGAACAATTGCTGGCGAATGCAAAAGGCTTCAACAAGGCTGACGAGGCCCGTGCATTACTGAAGCAATTGTAATTGCGCGACCAGCAGGGCGCTGCGAGGGCAGCGTCCACGGTCGTCAATGAATCTCGCCAAGGAGGCGATGCGCCAATGCCTTGGCTTCTTCCAGTGCTTCCTGCGCCGTGTCGGACATGACGTCGACCGTGCGCGGATCGGCATCGCTGTCGACTTCTCCCATAGGCTTGAGCAGCACGACACCCTGGTATTTACCGTTCGGTAAACGCTGGATGTCTGCCTCCGCTTTCCACGTTGCTTTGGTATATGTGATGGCCGCCATGATTCATCTTCCACTCTAAACGAGCCAATCCGCCACGAAGCAAATGTCTCGCTTCAGGCTTGGCCCTGGAGCTTAGAGAGGCAAACCGGCAGGGGGTTTCAGGTTTGATATTCGTCAAACTTACCCACAGGAACTGTTGCCAAGTTTGTGGATAAGTATGTGGATGAATCGATAAGCCTTTGATTGGCAAGGAAATTTCTTGCCTGGTACGGAAAGGTGCAATGCGCCTCAAGTCGGCGATGCACGTAACCGAAGTTCAGACAAATATCATCGTTCGCTTGAGTCAGGTTTCGCGCAAGCTGCGGCGCATGATCTTGCCGGTTACGGTGGTCGGCAAGGCATCCAGGAAGGCGATTTCGCGCGGGTATTCATGTGCGGCGAGGCGGTCGCGCACATGGGCCTGGATCTGCGCTACGAGTTCATCGGTAGGCCGATAGCCTTCGGCGAGCACGATGAAGGCCTTGACGATTTCCGTGCGCTGCGCATCCTTCTTGCCGACGACCGCCGCCATTCGCACCGCCGGATGTTTCAGCAGGCATTCTTCAATCGGTCCCGGTCCGATACGGTAACCGGCGCTGGTAATGACATCGTCGTCGCGCCCGACATAGCGGATATTGCCTTCTTCGTCGATGGCGCCAAGGTCGCCGGTAAGAAGATAGTCGCCGGCGAATTTCTCATGGGTCGCGACGGGATTGTTCCAGTAGCCGAGGAACATGACCGGGTCGGGTGACTTGATGGCGATATTGCCCGTCTGACCAGGTGGCAGCGGGACGCCCTGCGCATCGACGATTTTTACTTCGTGGCCAGGGACGGCGCGGCCGATCGTGCCGGACTTGTGCGGAAACAGCACGGCGCAACTCGAGACGACGATGTTGCATTCGGTCTGGCCGTAGAATTCGTTGATGGTCACGCCCAGCGCCTTCTGTCCCCAACTGATCAGTTCATCGCCGAGCGATTCGCCGCCGCTGGCGACCGAGCGCAAATCGAATTGCCACTGCTGTCTCGGATCGACGACCGCGCGCAGCATTTTGAGGGCGGTCGGCGGAAAAAAGACATTGCGAACTTTGTGACGCGCCAGCAGTTCGAACACGGCGGCAGGCTCGAACTTGTCGAAGCGCCGCGCCAGCACCGGCACGCCATGGTAAAGAGAAGGCAGCAGCACATCGAGCAGGCCGCCGATCCAGGCCCAGTCCGCCGGCGTCCACATCAGGTCGCCTTGCTGCGGAAAGAAGTCGTGCGAGATCTCGACGCCGGGAAGGTGACCGAGCAGCACACGTTGCGCATGCAGCGCGCCCTTGGGCTTGCCGGTCGTGCCGGAGGTATAGATGATCAGCGCCGGGTCTTCGGCCAGCGTGTCGGCCGGCGTGAAGTCTGTATTTCCTTCTGCCAGGCAGTCCCAAAAAGACAGGCATCCAGGGGGGAGGTGTTCCGCCTGTTTTTCGATGCAATAGACTGATTGCAGTGCCGGCAGGCCTGCCCTGATGTCCTCGATTTTGCGGGCGCCTTCGGCATCGGTCACGAGCGCTACGGCGCCACTGTCGATTAGGCGATATTGCAAAGCGTCGGGGCCGAAGAGGTAAAAGAGCGGCAGGGCGATGGCGCCGAGCTTGTAGGCTGCCATATGGGCGATCACGGTTTCGACGCATTGCGGCAGGAAGATGCCGATGCGGTCGCCGTACTTGATGCCGCGGCGGGACCAGTGACTGGCCAGCTGATTGGACAGCGACTTTAATTGATCAAAGCTGTAGGTGGTGACCTGTCCATTGCGGTCTTCCACGATGATGGCGCGCCGCCCCGAACCATCGGCCCAGCGGTCGCAAGCGGCTATGCCGATATTGAATTTTTCCGGGATATCCCAGCTAAATTTGGCCTGCAGTTCGGCATAGGTATTTTCTCGCTTGAGCATAGTCTCCTCCTGCATAAAAACGGCAACGGCATGCGCGATGCCGTTCAGGATGTTGTAGTTTTCTCGTATTGGCGAAGCGCATCCGCCACTTCAACTTGAAAGCGGCGTAGCGCCGTCACTTCCGGGTTGGGGGGCGCAAAGGCATTCCATAACAACTCAGTCACTTGCTGCGCGGTCGCTTCCAGATCGGGCGTGCGTCCGCTGACGATGCAATTCCACAGGATATGCTCCATGGAGCCGTACACCATGTCGCGCATCAGGCGCAGCGGCATATCCCGGCGAATCTCTCCCGAGGCTTGTGCGCTGGACAGCACGGTCATCAGCGAGGCGGTGTAGCGGCGCTGTAGGTCGGCCAGCAAGGTGGCGAATCCGGTATCCGGGCTGCGTCCTTCGCTCAATACCAGCGCGCACAAGCCTTTGCCGTCGCGTATCAAGGTATTCAGGTGTTTGTAAACAATGTACCCGAGCTTGGCATGTGTGCCCTGAATCAACGGGACTTCCTTCTCCAGCTCGCCACTGATTTCGTCATACCAGTCGCTGATCACCTGCATGCATAGCTCGCGTTTGCTGCCGAAGTAGGTGAAGACCGTCGCTTCGGAGATGCCGAGGCGTTGCGCGATTTCCAGCGTGGTCGATTTTTCATAGCCGAATTCGGCAAACACTTGCCTTGCGGTTGCCAGCACCGCTTCCACGCGCTTCTGCGATTTCGGTGTCAGGGTGGCGCGCCGCTCCTGGAACGACAATAATTTCGACATGGCAGCTTTTTTGAGTTTTACTTAAAAACGGCTTGATTAATTTGTTGCTGCTGATATTATCATTTCCTGAAATGGCTGCAAGCTTCATCATGAATTAAATTTTGAGTGTTGCTTAGAAAAATGAACTGGCGCACTCGCTCTTGCAGAAGGAAGGCTACATGCAGGTACTCAAATCGCAGCTGAATCCGCGCTCGGAAGAATTTCGAGCCAATGCCGCGCGCATGCGCGAACTGGTGGACGACTTGCGCACGAAAGTGACGCTCATCTCGCAGGGAGGCGGCGAGGCGGCGCGGCAAAAACATCTCGCGCGCGGCAAGCTCCTGCCGCGCGACCGCATCAGCCAGTTGATCGATCCGGGCACGGCATTTCTGGAAATCGGCCAGATGGCGGCCTACGACCTGTACGACAATCAGGCGCCATCCGCCGGCGCGATTGCCGGCATCGGCCGCGTGCAGGGGCAGGAATGCCTGATCATCGCCAACGATGCCACCGTCAAGGGCGGCACCTACTATCCGATGACGGTGAAGAAGCACCTGCGCGGACAAGAGATCGCCGAGCAAAACAATTTGCCATGCATTTACCTGGTGGATTCGGGCGGCGGATTTTTGCCGATGCAGGATGAGATTTTCCCGGACCGCGACCATTTCGGCCGCATCTTTTACAACCAGGCCAATATGTCGGCCAAGGGCATTCCGCAGATTGCCGTGGTGATGGGGTCTTGTACTGCCGGCGGCGCCTATGTGCCGGCGATGAGCGACGAGACCGTGATCGTGAAAAACCAGGGCACCATCTTTCTCGGTGGCCCACCGCTGGTGAAGGCAGCCACCGGTGAAGTGGTCAGCGTCGAAGATTTGGGCGGGGGTGATGTGCATACCCGGATTTCCGGTGTGGCCGACCACCTGGCGGAGAACGACAGCCATGCACTCTTTCTGACGCGCCGCATCGTCGCCAGCCTGAACCGCACGAAAACTCCCGGCGTAAGACTCGAGATTCCGGAGGAACCGCTCTTCGATCCCGAGGAAATCTACGGCATCATCCCCACCGATGCGCGCAAACCCTTCGATGTGCGCGAAGTGATTGCGCGGGTGGTCGACGGCTCGCGCTTCGATGAATTCAAGGCGCGCTACGGCACGACGCTGGTGACCGGCTTTGCTCATTTATATGGCATGCCGGTCGGGATCATCGCCAACAACGGCATCCTGTTCAGCGAATCCGCATTGAAGGGCGCCCATTTCATTGAACTCTGCGCGCAGCGCGGCGTGCCGCTGCTGTTCCTGCAGAACATTACCGGCTTCATGGTCGGCCGCAAGTACGAGAATGAAGGCATTGCCAAGCATGGCGCCAAGATGGTGGCGGCGGTGGCAACGGCACAGGTGCCCAAGCTGACGATGGTGATCGGCGGCTCTTTCGGCGCAGGGAATTACGGCATGTGCGGTCGCGGCTACAGCCCGCGCTTTTTGTTCACCTGGCCCAATTCGCGCATCAGCATCATGGGCGGAGAGCAGGCCGCCAGCGTACTGGCCACCGTGCGGCGCGAAGGCATCGAAGGCAAGGGCGGCGTCTGGACGCCGGAAGAAGAGGAAGCGTTCAAGTCGCCGATCCGCGAGCAGTTCGAGCAGCAGAGCCATCCTTACTATGCCACGGCCAGGCTGTGGGACGATGGCATCATCGACCCGGCGCAGGCTCGCCGCACGCTCGGCCTGTCCTTGTCGGCAACGCTGAACGCGCCGATCCCGCAAACCCGCTTCGGCGTTTTCCGCATGTGAGGCCGGCATGAACTATTCCACCATAGAGATCGAACGCCGCCGCACCACAATTGGGACAAGCGTGGCCTGGCTATGGATGAACCGGGCCGAAGTGCATAACGCTTTCGACGAGACATTGATTGCCGAGTTGACGAGCGCGCTGCAAGAGCTGGAAGCCGACGTCGGCGTGCGTGTCATCGTATTGGCCGGACGGGGAAAAAGCTTTTCCGCCGGCGCCGACCTGAACTGGATGAAGCGCCAGGGCAGCGCGTCGATGGAAGACAATCTTGCCGATGCGCGGCGGCTGGGAGAATTGTTCCGCGTATTGGCGGAATGCGCCAAGCCGACCATCGCCCGCGTGCACGGCGCTGCCATGGGAGGCGGCATGGGCCTGGCGGCGGCATGCGATATTTGCGTGGCGTCCAGTAATGCCCGGTTTGCCACTTCCGAAGTCGGGATTGGCATTATTCCTGCGGTGATCAGCCCGTATGTGGTGCGCGCCATCGGCGAGCGCCAGGCGTACCGCTACTTCCAGACAGCGGAGCGGATCAGTGCGGAACGTGCGCGCGAAATCGGCCTGGCGCACGAAGTCGCGGAGCTGGAGCAGCTCGATGCGCAGGTCGAAGCGATCATTACTTCCTTGCTGTCGGGCGGACCGCAGGCACAGACTGCGTCCACCGCGCTGATTCGTGCCGTGGCAAACCAGCCAGTCACGGCGGAACTCATCGACGATACCGCGCAGCGCATCGCGCAATTGCGGGCAACACCCGAAGCCCAGGAAGGCTTGGCGGCTTTCCTGGAAAAGCGTGCGCCGGCATGGGCAGTAAAGTAGAGGGAACAGGCATGTTTAGCAAAATACTGATTGCCAATCGCGGAGAAATTGCCTGCCGCGTCATCAAGACGGCGCGCCGGCTCGGCATTGCCACCGTCGCCGTATATTCCGAAGCGGATGCCAATGCCCGCCATGTGCGGCTGGCCGATGAAGCCGTGCTGATCGGCGGCGCCGAAGCGCGCGACTCGTATCTGAAAGGCGAGCGGATTCTGGAAGCGGCCCGCCAGACCGGTGCGCAAGCGATTCATCCGGGTTACGGTTTTTTGTCGGAGAACGAAGACTTCGCTGAAAGCTGTGAGCGTGCCGGCGTCGTATTCATCGGCCCGCCGGCGTCCGCCATCCGCGCCATGGGTTCCAAGTCGGCCGCCAAGGCTTTGATGGATCAGGCGGGCGTGCCGCTGACTCCCGGTTACCATGGCGACCGCCAGGAACCGGACTTTCTTGCGCAAGAAGCGGCGCGCATCGGCTATCCGGTCCTGATCAAGGCTTCCGCCGGCGGTGGCGGCAAGGGCATGCGCCGCGTCGATGCGCCGGAAGACTTCGCCGCCGCGCTGGCTTCGTGCAAGCGCGAAGCGATCAATGCCTTCGGCGACGATCATGTGCTGGTCGAAAAATACGTCCTGAAGCCGCGGCATATCGAGATCCAGGTATTCGGCGACAGTCACGGTAATTGCGTCTATCTGTTCGAGCGCGATTGTTCGGTGCAACGGCGTCATCAGAAAGTGCTGGAAGAAGCGCCCGCGCCGGGCATGACGCCCGAGCGCCGCGCCGCCATGGGCAAGGCCGCGGTGGACGCCGCCAAGGCGGTCGGCTATGTCGGCGCCGGCACGGTGGAATTCATCGCCAACCAGGATGGCAGTTTCTATTTCATGGAAATGAACACGCGCCTGCAGGTGGAACATCCGGTGACGGAAATGATCACCGGCCTGGACCTGGTTGAGTGGCAATTGCGCGTGGCGTCGGGTGAGCCGCTGCCCCTGGCGCAGGAACAACTGACGATTCATGGCCATGCCATCGAGGCGCGCATCTATGCCGAGGAACCGGAAAAGGGCTTCCTGCCCTCGACGGGGCGCCTGTTGCACCTGGCGCCGCCAGCCGAGTCCGATCATGTGCGCGTCGATACCGGCGTGGAGCAGGGCGACGAGATCACGCCGTTCTACGATCCGATGATCGCCAAGCTGATCGTGTGGGATCTCGACCGTGAGCGGGCACTGGCGCGCTTGCGCAAGGCATTGACGCAATACCGCGTGGTGGGCGTTGCCAACAATATCGAGTTCCTGGCGCGTCTCGCTACCTGCCCATCGTTTGCCCATGCCGACCTGGACACTGGCTTGATCGAGCGTGAACAGGCGACATTGTTCCCGCCGGAGGCTGCCGTGCCGGAGACGGCTTGGCTATTGGCGGCGCTGACCGAATTGCTGCACGAGGCGAATGCTGCTGCCAGCTCAGTTGAGCACGGCTCGCCCTGGCTGATACTGGATGGCTGGCGCCTGAATGGACAAGGCGTGCGTTCCATCGCGCTGCGTCACGGCGATGTGCGCCAGGATGTCACGGTGGCCAATGCCAAAGGTGGCTGGGAACTCTCGCTCGGGGAAAGCAAGGTGTTCGCGCGCGGCGCGATCGAGCCGAATGGCTTGCTGCATGTGCAGTTGGGCGAGCGCCGCCTGCATGCGGCAGTCGTCATCGCCGCCGAACGCCGCCACGTTTTCGTCGATGGCCGGGCCTGGCCGCTGACTCGCGTCGACAATCTGTATACTGGCGGCGCCGGCAGTGAAGCCGAAGGCGGCTTGCGCGCCCCCATGCCGGGCAAGATCGTGACCTTGCTGGCCAAAGCCGGAGACACCGTGGAAAAGGGAACACCGCTGCTCGTCATGGAAGCGATGAAAATGGAACACACGATTACAGCCCCGGCCAAGGGAACGCTCAAGGCATTCTGCTTTGCGCCGGGAGACCAGGTGGCCGACGGGGTTGAGCTGGTGGAATTCGAGGTGGAAGTATGAGCCGGCAGGTACGCATCGTCGAAGTCGGGCCGCGCGATGGCTTGCAGAATGAAAAGCAAACCATCGACACCGGCATCAAGCTGGAATTGATCGAGCGCCTGGCCAAGGCGGGCTTGCGCGATATCGAGGCGGCATCCTTCGTCTCTCCGAAGTGGGTGCCGCAAATGGCCGATCATGCGGCAATCATGGCCGGCTTGCCATCGAGAGAGACCTATCCCGACGTGAATTATCCGGTGCTCACGCCCAACATGAAGGGCTTCGAGGCCGCGGCGGCCGCGGGGGCGAAAGAAGTGGCGGTGTTTGCCGCGGCGTCCGAAAGCTTTTCGCAAAAGAATATCAATTGCTCGATAGCCGAATCGATCGAGCGATTCGTGCCGGTGTTCGAAGCGGCCAGGCAGCAAGGCATTCGGGTGCGCGGCTATATTTCCTGCGTGGTGGCTTGCCCGTATGAAGGGGCGGTCTCGCCCGAGAAAGTGGCGGAGGTGGCGGCGCGTCTGCTCGAACTGGGCAGTTATGAAATTTCCCTCGGCGATACCATCGGCGCCGGCACGCCGGCGTCTGTCTTGCGCATGCTGGAGGCAGTCGCCCGCAAGGTGCCTGTGCAGCAACTGGCGGGGCACTATCACGATACCTACGGCATGGCGGTGGCCAATGCTTACGCTTCCTACCAATTCGGCTTGCGCTCATTTGATAGCTCGGTAGCCGGCCTGGGTGGCTGCCCCTATGCCAAAGGCGCGACCGGCAACGTCGCCACCGAAGATCTGGTTTATCTATTCAATGGACTGGGCGTCGAGACAGGTATCGATCTCGACGCCCTGGTCGAGTGCTCCGCATGGATCAGCGGCGTGCTTCAACGCGCGCCAGGCTCCCGCGTATCACGCGCGCTATTGGCAAAAAGCGGCCAGGGTGGCGTTTGCGCGTAAATAGCGTTGTTTGAGCGCCGGCACAATCATGCCGGCTTGATCGCCACTTTCAGCACGCCATCCCGTTGATGGGAGAATTGGTCATAAGCCGCGACGATATCGTCGAGCTTGTAGTGATGCGTCACCAGGGCGCCGAAATCGGCGCGGCCTGATGCCACCACATTCATCAGTCGGCGCATGCGTTCCTTCCCGCCGGGGCATAGCGCAGTGTTGATGCGGTGGTCGCCAAGGCCGGCAGCGAAGGCCGACAGCGGGATGGTCAGGTCGCTTGAGTACACCCCAAGGCTGGAGAGCGTGCCGCCAGGTTTTAGCACCCGCAGCGCCGATTCGAAGGTCTGTTGCGTGCCCAGCGCTTCGATGGCGGAATCGGCGCCGCGTCCGCCAGTGATTTTCATGACCTCGTCGACCACATCACAATTCTTGAAATTGAGCGTGATATCGGCGCCCATGGATTTCGAAACGCCGAGGCGCTGCTCATTGCCGTCAACCGTGATGATAGTCGTAGCGCCGAGCAAGCGCGCACCGGCGGTGGCACATAGGCCGATCGGACCTTGCGCGAACACGACGACGGTATCGCCTATGTTGATGTTTGCGTTTTCCGCACCCTTGAAGCCGGTGGACATGATGTCCGGGCACATCAGCACCTGCTCGTCGGTCAGTCCATCTGGAACCGGGGCCAGGTTGCCTTCGGCATCAGGAACGAGAATGTATTCGGCTTGCGCGCCGTCGATGATGTTGCCAAATCTCCAGCCGGCCGTGGCCTTGTAGCCATGGCAGCCGCAGCGGCCACTGGAGATAAGATAGCTGCCATCCTGCGAGGGCGCGCCGTCCTGGGCAGCATACGAATTGAAGTTCGGGCAGATCGCGCCGGCAATGACGCGCTGGCCTTCTTGATAGCCATTCACTGCGCTGCCAAGCTTTTCGATGATGCCGACAGGCTCATGGCCAATGGTCAAACCTTTTGCCACCGGATATTCACCCTTGAGGATATGGATATCCGTGCCGCATATCGTCGTCGTGGTAATCCTGAGCAACGCATCGTTTGGGCCGACGTCCGGGATAGGCTTGTCAGTCAGTTCGATGCGGCCGGGCTCTAGGAATACCGTCGCTTTCATCATGGCTGCCATGTCATCCTCCTTGTTCAGATGAAAAACATCGCCGTGCGGCGGTAGTCGTCCATGCTAACGGAATACTTTGGTATCCAGCCTCATCATAGTAGGTTGAAATACGGGCGTGTCAACATAAGCCTTGGGATGGTTTGCGGATAGGCAGGTGCAATTTATGTCGATTGACTGACTATGTCGTTTGTCTCAGCTGTATCCGGCGAGGTCTTGTAGCCGCTCCAATTCCTGCTTGGAAATGGCAATGCCATCGCGCTCCGACTGCGCGCGCTGATGATAGCGGCGGTCGCCCGGTTGCCGTTCCTGGCCGGCAGCCTGCATCTGCCGCACCAGGACTTCCGTGCGCTGGGCGAAATTGTGGCCCGCGCCTTTCGATGGATCGATGACGATCAGCAGCTGGCCAGTCCAGGGTGTTTGCGCGCCGGGATGGCTCTTCCAATCGAAGTCGAAAGAGAAATTGCCGCCGGTGAGGGCGGCTGCCAGCAGCTCCACCATCATCGAGAGCGCCGAACCCTTATAACCGCCAAAGGTCAGCAGAGCGCCGCCGTCGAGAATCGCCTTTGGGTCGCAGGTCGGCTGGCCATCGCGGTCCACGCCATAACCCGGCGGGAGTTGTTTTCCTTCCCGCGCGGCGATTTGCACGTCGCCATTGGCGATGGCGCTGGTGGCAAGATCGAATACCAATGGGTCATGCCCTTCGCGCGGCGCGGCGAACGCGATCGGGTTGGTGCCGAACAAGGCATGCTTGCCGCCGTACGGCACCACGCATGCCATGCTGTTGACGAAAGCGAGCGCCACCAGGCCTTCGCGCGCGAAAGGCTCGACATCCGGCCACAATGCGGCAAAGTGATGCGAGTTGTGGATCGCCAGCATTGCAATGCCATTGGCCCGCGCCTTTTTTGCCAACAAATCTTTTGCTGCAGCCAATGCCGGCTGGGCAAAGCCATTTTTTGCATCGGCCGAGATGAATCCGGGTGCGGCATCCGTGACTTCCGGCACAGCTTTGCCATCGACCCAGCCGCTGGCCAGGGTGGAAACATAGCCGGGAATGCGGAAGATGCCATGGCTGTCGGAGCCATCGCGCTGGGCACTGGCGCAGTTATCGGCGAGGATGGCGGCGACTTCCTTCGACGTACCGTGACGTTCGAAGATGCGCGCCAACAGCGCGCTCAGGTCGGTAAATAAAATACGGGTCTGTTGATGTTGATCGGACTGCATGTTGTGGCTTTCTATTCTTCACTGATGAGGCTTATCTAGCTTACCAAGTTTACTGAGGCATGAGCGTGGCGCAATGTGATCAGCCTATCGTCATCAGGCTGGCATTGCCGCCCGCGGCCGCGGTGTTGATGCTGATGGCGCGTTCAATGAGTAGCCGCTCCAGCGGGATGACGGTTTCGCCTTTTGCCAGGCCTGTCACGTTGACGATTGGCCCAGGCCGGCGCGCCACCTGCTGGCATATTGCGCGCAACTGGTCGCTGTCGCCATGATGCAGTATCGCATCGAAGCGTTCTTCTTCGGCATTCCAATCCGAGGTCAGGCGGATGCGCGAGCGCACTGTCGGCGGCAGCTTGGCATGCAGCGAGCGAGTCGTCTCATTATCCAACCACAGCACTGCGCTGCCTACCGCGAGCGTGGCAGCAAGCTGGCACAGCAAATCCGCTTCACCATCAGCCATGCCCAACACGGTTTCGCGCGGCAGCAGGCGATAGGTATTGCGCTCGCCGGTCGGGCCGGGCAGCGTGCGCGACAGGCCGCTTTGCGTCAGCGTGGCAAACGTGTCGCACTGGCGCACCAGTTCATTTCGCTTGTGCTGAGTCGCCCATTCCTTCAGTGCCGCCAGCGCACCGCTCTGCGTTGTCTGCATAGCGGTGCGCATCTGCATGTCTGCGGGCGTGACTGCGTCCATGCGTGCAAAGGTGCGGGCAACGCCATCTGCCGGCTTGGTGGACAGTAAACGATATAGATATAACGGGCCGCCCGCCTTGGGGCCGGTACCGGACAAGCCTTCGCCGCCAAACGGTTGCACGCCGACGACCGCGCCAACCATGTTGCGGTTGACATAGATATTGCCGGCATGCGCTTTCTCCACCACGCGCGCAATCGTTTCATCGATGCGGGTATGAATGCCGAGCGTCAAACCATAACCGGTGGCATTGATCTGGCCGATCAGTGCATCGAGATCATCGCGGCGATAGCGCAGCACATGCAGCACCGGGCCGAACACTTCGCGTTTCAGTTCATCCAGGCTGTCCAGTTCAATCAGGGTCGGCAAGACAAAGGTGCCTTGCTTGAACACAGCGCCCTCGGCACGGGCGATCTGGTGCACGCGGCGGCCCTTGTTGCGCATTGCCTCGATATGCCGGTCGATGCCTGTCTTGGCGTCGAGGTCGATCACCGGGCCGATGTCGATATTGAGGTTGTCGGGATTGCCAACCCGGTATTCGGCCATCGCTCCTTTGAGCATGCCGATGACGCGGTCGGCGACATCTTCCTGCACGCATAGCACGCGCAGGGCGGAGCAGCGCTGTCCCGCGCTGTCGAAGGCGGAAGTCACGACGTCGGCAACCACCTGTTCCGTCAATGCCGATGAATCGACGATCATGGCGTTCTGGCCGCCGGTTTCGGCAATCAGGGGCACCGGGCGGCCATGCGCATCCAGGCGGCCGGCGAGATTGCGGGCGAGGATGCCAGCCACTTCGGTGGAGCCGGTGAACATCACCCCCTTGACGCGCTCATCGCGCACCAGCGCGTCGCCAATCGTCGCGCCAACGCCGGGCAGCAATTGCACCACGCCTTCGGGAATGCCGGCCTGCAGCAGGAGGCGGACAGCCTGTGCCGCAATCAGCGGTGTTTGTTCTGCCGGCTTGGCCAAGACGGTATTGCCGGCGGCAAGCGCGGCGGCGACCTGGCCGGTGAAGATCGCCAGCGGGAAGTTCCACGGGCTGATACACACCACGGGGCCGAGCGGGCGGTGCGTGTCGTTGGCAAAATCCTCGCGCACCTGGATGGCGTAGTAGCGCAGGAAGTCTACCGCTTCGCGTACTTCGGCGATGGCATTGGAAAAGGTCTTGCCGGCTTCGCGCGACAGCAGGCCGATCAGGGTCTGGATTTCCGCCTGCATCAGTTCAGCTGCGCGTTCCAGCGCGGCGGCGCGTTCCGCCGGCGGCGTGGCTTGCCAGATGGGCGCGGCGGCAAGCGACGCTTGCACCGCGCGTGCGACATCATCGGGCGTGGCGTTTTGCACCTGGCCGACGATGTCGCGATGGTCTGCGGGATTCCTGACCGGCTCGCCCGGACCTTCATTGACCGCGCAGCCGAGCATCGGCGAAGCGCGCCAGTCGGCATGTCCCGTTGCCAGCAACGCGCTCGACAATGAACCGAGGCGATGTTCGTTGGCAAGATCGATGCCGCTCGAATTGACACGGTCGCTGCCATACAGCACCTGCGGCAGGGGAATGCGCGGATGCGGCAAGCCGATGCCGCCTTCCTGTGTGGCGAGCGCCTCGATGCGCGTGACCGGATTTTCAATCAGTTCCTTGATCGATACGTCCGTGTCGGCAATGCGGTTGACGAAGGAAGTGTTGGCGCCATTTTCCAGCAGGCGGCGCACCAGGTAAGCCAGCAAGGTTTCGTGCGTGCCCACCGGCGCATAAATCCGGCAAGGGCGGTTCAGCTTGCCGTCGGCGACCTTGCCCACGACTTGTTCATAAAGCGGCTCCCCCATGCCGTGCAGGCATTGGAACTCGTACTGGCCCGGATAGTAATTCTCGCCGGCGATCTGGTGCACCGCTGCCAGCGTATGCGCATTGTGCGTGGCGAATTGCGGATACACCGCTTCCGGCGCGCCCAGCAGCTTGCGCGCGCAGGCGATGTAAGACACATCTGTGTACACCTTGCGCGTATAGACCGGATAGCCTTCCAGCCCATCGATCTGGGCGCGCTTGATTTCGCTATCCCAGTAAGCCCCCTTGACGAGGCGGATCATCAGGCGGTGGCGGCTGCGGCGGGCCAGGTCGATCACATAGTCGATCACGTAAGGGCAGCGCTTCTGGTATGCCTGAATGACGAAGCCGATGCCGTTCCAGCCTTTCAGTGAAGGTTCAAAGCAGAGGCGTTCCAGCAGGTCCAGTGACAGTTCCAGCCGATCGGCTTCCTCGGCATCGATATTGATGCCGATATCGTATCGGCGCGCCAGTTCTACCAGCAACAACAGGCGCGGGTAGAGCTCGTCCATCACGCGGTCATACTGGGCACGGCTGTAACGCGGATGCAGCGCCGACAGCTTGATCGAGATGCCCGGACCTTCATAAATGCCTCGCCCGTGCGAAGCCTTGCCGATGGCGTGAATGGCCTGCTCATAGGCAGCCAGGTAGCGTGCCGCATCCTCCCCGGTCATGGCGGCTTCGCCGAGCATGTCGTAAGAGTAGCGGAAGCCTTTCGCTTCCAGCGCGCTGGCGTTGGCGAGCGCTTCGCCGATCGTCTCGCCGGTGACGAATTGCTCGCCCATCATGCGCATCGCCATGTCCACGCCCTTGCGGATCAGCGGTTCGCCGCTCTTGCCGATGATGCGGTTGAGCGCGCTGGACAGGCCGCTTTCGTTATGGGTCGAGACGAGCTTGCCGGTCAGGAGCAATCCCCACGACGCGGCATTGACGAACATGGACGGGCTCTGGCCGAGATGCTGCTGCCAGTTGCCGGTGCTGATCTTGTCGCGGATGAGGGCATCGCGCGTGCCCTTGTCGGGAATGCGCAGGAGCGCTTCGGCCAGGCACATCAAGGCCACGCCTTCCTGCGAAGAGAGCGAAAATTCCTGGAGCAAGCCCTGCACCACGCCGGCACGGCCGCTGGCGGTTTTCTGGTTGCGCAAATTCTCGGCCAGGCGGTAGGCCAGCTTGTCGGCAGCCGCGGCCTGCTCGGCTGGCAAGCGAGCCTGCTCCACCAGCATCGGCACGACTTCCTGCTCCGGGCGGCGGTAGGCGCTGGTAATCGCCGCGCGCAAAACCGACTGCGGCAGGATGCTTTCGGCGAATTCCAGAAAGGGTTGATGGGTCGATTCCGGCAAGGCTTCCAGGGCTTCGGTATCGCCGCCGGCCAAGCGATCCGCGACGCCGCTCAGTTCCGGCAGCGACAATCCGCTTTCCAGTGACTCGAGGTAGGCAAAAATCGATTGCTTGATCACCCAGTGCGGCGTGCGGTCGATCTTGCGTGCCACTTCCTTGAGACGCGTGCGCGTCGCTTCGTCCAGTTTGACGCCTAGCGTGGTGGTCGTGGAAGAGGTCATATGAATAAGATAGGCAAGTTGAACTGACAATGACTGTATCGCAATTGCATTAGTGGTGCAACAAGGTGCAACCTTGGTTTGCTATCTTGGTGCAACCTGGCTGGTGTTTTATGAGTTAGTGCTTTATTTTTCAGGGGCTTTTCTGGCTTATCCTCAATGTTTGGCATTCTGGCCGTTTCTGTCTTTGCTAATGCTGCCCAAGCACTGTTCCATTAAAGATGGTGCCATGCAGCCAAAAATCGCAATATCCAAAATGAAGTTTTTGGTCAAACTGGCATGTCCTGCCCGTGGGCGGGGCAGTCCGAATCGAAGCGGCGGAACTGTTTTAAGGGAAAGAATTGAGCTTTTTTAGCAAAAAACTGGTGCCCCGGATTCTTATGGTTGCCGCCTTGGCCGCGTTTGGGCTCTGGTTTTTCATTGCCATGGCAGACGAGGTATTGGAGGGGGAAACCGGCGATTTCGATCACGCGGTCATGCTGGCATTGCGCATGCCGGGCGATCCTTCCCGTCCGCTGGGGCCCGCATGGCTGGAGGAGGTGGCGCGCAACATCACGGCGCTAGGCAGCATTCCCGTGCTAAGCCTGCTGGTGATCGTCACCGTGCTTTTCCTGGTGCTGGCCAGGCGGCGCTGGACAGCCTTGTTCATCCTGTTGTCGACTTCGGCCGGCATGGCAACGACCTTCTTGCTGAAATATGCGTTCGGGCGGCCGCGGCCGGATCTTTTCCCGCATGGCGACATGGTCAGCACGGCCAGTTTTCCAAGCGGGCATGCCATGATTTCCGCCTTGGTCTATCTGACGCTTGCCGCCCTGGTGGCAGGGCTGACGTCTTCCCGCACGCTCAAGGTCTATGTGATGGGCGTCGCCTTGATCCTTACTGTCATCATCGGCATAAGCCGCGTTTATCTCGGCGTTCATTGGCCGACGGATGTGCTCGCCGGCTGGGCGGCGGGCGCGGTATGGGCGCTGATCTGGTGGGCGCTGGCCGAGCTGGTCAAGTTCAGGCGCGGAGGCCGGGCGTGAAAGGACAGTCATTTCGCCGGCGTGCCATCTTTGCCTGGAATGGCCTGAAACTGGCATTCGGGCGCGAAAAGAGTTTTCGTGCGCATGTGGCGGCAACCGTCGCGGTGATCGTGGTGCTTGTACTTCTTCGGCCGCCAATGTTCTGGTGGGTGATGCTGGCCCTGACCGTGGGACTGGTGCTGGTGGCCGAGCTCATCAATAGCGCACTGGAAGCGCTGATCGATCACCTGCATCCCGATGAGCATCCGGAAGTCGGCGCCGCCAAGGATATCGCTGCCGCCGCGGTGCTGGCGGCCAGCGGCATCGCCGTGGCGGTGGGGATTATTTTTCTTGTCGACGTGCTGCTGCTCTGAATCGCGGCGCGCCTCTCTTCTTGTCCAGAGCGCAGCGGGTCCTGGCACTCTTTGTGCTTTTCCTGGTTATGGCGTGCACGCCTGCACCAACTTGAGGCGTCATTGAATCGGCGCCGATTTGCACCGTCTTAACCAAGGGAGAACGCATGAACCGTAACGACGTCACCGAAATGATCGTGGCTACCAAGATCCGCAAGGGATTGAAATGGGGGGACGTGGCAAAGACAGTCGGCCTGTCCAAGGAATGGGTCACCGCCGGTTGCCTCGGTCAGATGACTTTCGACGCCAGTCAGGCCGCCACGATCGGCGATATCTTCGAATTGCCGCAAGAGGCCGTCGCCTTGCTGCAGGTCGTGCCGTACAAGGGCTCGCTGCCGACGTCCGTGCCCACCGATCCGCTGATCTATCGCTTCTACGAACTGATCAACGTATATGGCACCACCTTCAAGGAACTGATCCACGAAGAATTCGGCGACGGCATCATGTCCGCCATCGATTTCAAGATGGATTTGCAGCGTGAGCCCAATCCCGCCGGTGACCGCGTCAGCATCACCATGTCGGGCAAGTTCCTGCCCTATAAGACCTATTGAGCGACTTCGCTTGTCATGACAACGCCAGCCAGCGAGAGCTGACTGGCGCTTGTTGGCATTACAGGTGGGATGCCGCGAGGATGGCGACCATATAGACGATGCCAATCCAGATCGCCATGATCACCGTATAGCCCATCACATCCTTGAGCTTCAGCTTGGACAGTGCCAGCGCCGGCAGGATCCAGAAGGGTTGCACCAGGTCGTTCCAGGCGTTACCCAGCATCACCGACATCGAGGTATTGGCGATCGAACTGCCGAGCGCCTTGGCCGCATCGATCATGAACGGTCCTTGCAAGACCCAGTGGCCGCCGCCCGACGGCGCAAAGAAATTGATCACGAACGAGCTCACCAGTCCCCAGAACGGCAGCGTGCCCGCCGTCGAGAAATCGACGAACACTTTGGCGATGGTCGTCACCAGGCCGGAAGCATGCATGATGGCCATGATGCCGGCATAGAAGGGGAATTGCAGGATGATGCCGCCGATCGTCTTGACGCCTTCGTTCAATTTTTCAACGTATGCGATTGGCGTTCCCAGCAATAGCACGCCCAGGAACAGGATGAAGAAGTTGATGATATTGAGGTCGAGCGTGCCGCCCCGGATGAAGTGACTGGCGACATACGCCATGCCGCAGATGCCGATCAGGCCGCTGATGATGCGGCTATTGTTCAGCTTGTGCGCGAGGGTGCCGGTTTCGAGCAGGATGCCGCCGGCCGCTTTTTTCTGTTCGCCCTGGTCGATCGCCGGGTCGACTTCGGTCACCGGATCACCCTGTTTCGGATGCAGCCAGGTATTCAACAGCGGCAGGGTAATCAGCACCACCAGCGACGTCACCAGCATCGGCGCCGAAAAAATGGTTTCGCTCAGCGGGATCACGCCCATCTGCGCTTCCATCGGATGGCCCTTGGTTGAGATCAGCACCGGAATGCTGGCCGACAGGCCCAGGCCATACATCGTGAAGCCGCTATAGGCAGCCGCGATGATGAGAGGGTAATGCACCCCCTTGACGCGCAGCGCCAGTTTCTTGGCGATGATGCCGCCGATCACCAGGCCGAAGCCCCAGTTCAGGTAGCTACCGACGCAGCCCACCAGGGTGGCGACGATGATCGCCGTCCTGGGGCGATGCACCTTGCTGACAATCTTATTCAGCAGGCGATCCGTGACCGGAGCCGCGGCGAGCACATAGCCCATGGCAAGAATCACCGCCATCTGCGTCGTAAACGCGAGCAGGCTCCAGAAGCCCTTGCCCCATGCATGCACGATGTCGGTCGGACCTTGTCCTTCCACTACCAGGGCCAGCACCATCGTCAGCAAAGTCAGGACGATTGCGAACACAAACGGATCCGGCAGATAGCGCCGCATCAGCTCAGTAAAAAAATTGGCAAGCTTGGTCATGCCTTCACTCCTTCAAACGGCGACGTGTAACGAGTTATCAATCAGCAAAGCGGGGAAAACCATTTGGTAATCCGGAGGCTAGTGCGCAATAGGTAAATGGAGCAGGTGGGAATCACTGTGGCAGGGCTTATTCCTGTGGAGCGATTGACAAGGATTGGCGCCGCCGCGCAGACATCCGCCGCTGGCATGCTGAAGTGGTTATCCTTCGGTGAAGTTCAAAGAGTGGATGCTCTTTTGGTAACCGCCATTGCCAGCCCGGAGGCTGCTGGTAATTCGTCAATCCAATGCCGTATCCGATGAGAAGGCGCAATGAGGGCTGCGGGGACGCAGACATTGCACATTTCCGGCACCGTGCGATTGTTCGTATATAGAACATACGTTCGCTAATCGAACATGGCGGATGGTAGCGCCTGAAATCAAGCGCTGTCAAGCGCGGCAATATCAGATATTAGCGCTGCGAAAATCGGTATGAAAAATACATGCGGATAAATGAAAAAGCCGAATTGCCGCAAACGATTGTTGATCCCATAAAAAAATGAATGAAGAACATCATCCGATGGCAATTGAGCAGCAGTAATCTGCAGCCAGACACGTGACACGCTCTTACCTGTAGCGAATTAGCCGCGTTGCCTTAGGGAATTTCACAATTTCTTGCTTTCCCTCAATTCAAACTCCCTATAATTTCGTCTTAGAAATTCTTGCCTCACATCTATCTGGCCGTGCAGTGCCACGTATGCGAATTGCAGCCCGAGTGAATGCAGCAAACTTTGCAGGGCGGGCAGTTATTGCCCGAGCAGCAGCGCAAACGTAGTAGAGCCTTATGTGCACCATCGGAAGTGGTTGTGAAAATTTGAATCAATACGGCGTGCCTGTCCTGGACACGTTTGCTCCACCTTCGTATTCTTCTGCCCCTGTTTTTTCCGCGCTTCATCGCGCCCGAAGCCTTACCTGGCGCAAAAGTAGCGGCATGTCGCTTTACGTTAATTAAAAACAATCAGCGCAATCCAGTCCATGAAAATTTCCCTTTCCCGTTTGTCCGGCAAATCGTTTGGACGTTTGGTGCTGAGCGTGCTGTTCGCCGTATCCATGCCGGTCCATGCAGTCGACATGCTGGTATCGAACTTCACGGACACGCCCGACCCTGCCGTGCGCGGGGGGAATATCGTATACACCGCGACCATCACCAATAACGCCACCGACGTCGCGCATGGCGTCAAGCTGGTATATGCCCTCGACCCCGACACCGCCTATGTGTCGAACTCGGGTGGATGTGTTTATGCCTCCGGTCCGCATACGGTGACCTGCTCGTACGCGACGGTCAATGGCGATACCTCTGGCCCCAACTCCGCCGATTTCTTGACGGTCAATGTGACGGTGGCAAGTAAGGCAAGTGCCGGCGCGACGGTGGGGATTTCCGCGACCGTATCGACCACCGATGTCGACACTGCCCCGGGCAACAATACCTTGAATCAGCTGACGACCCTGGGCAACGGCGCCGACATGTCGTTGAGTTTGTCGGCCAACCCGACCACGGTTGCGGCAAGCGGTACACTGACCTATACCGCTGCCGTGACGAACCTCGGCCCCAACTCCGCCAGCAATGTGGCCGTCGCTGTTACCTTGTCTCCTAACGTGACTTACCAATCTGCGGGCGGCAGCGGCTGGACCTGCGGTGCATCGGGGCAGGTGGTGACATGTACGCGCGCCAGCGGAGCAGTCGGCACGTTGCCGGATATCTCGATTGGCGTCAAACAGACGGGCGCCGTCACGGGCACCATCACCACGACCGGTGTGGTGACAATCAGCGGCAGCGCCACCGACTATAACAATAGCAACGATTCTTCGACTGCCAACGTTACCGTCACCACCGGCACGGACCTGGCGATCACCAAGACCGCGTCCACCGCTACGCCGGCATCGGGACAGGCGATGAGCTTCACTCTGCTGCCGCGCAACCTGGGGCCTTTCGCTGCCACTTCTGTGGCCGTAACCGATACGCTGCCGGCGGGCTTTAGCGGCATCGGCGCCAGCGGCACCGGCTGGTCCTGCGGCGTGGCAGGGCAGACGGTGACTTGTACTGCGGCGAGCTATGCAGTCGGCGCGAGCAATAACATCACCGTAACGGCGACGGCACCGACAGTGCTGAGCACGACCCCATTCACCAATACCGCGCAAATCACCAGCGCGACACCCGACCCCCACAGCGGCAATGATTCGGGCAGCGCATCAGTGACGGTATTGCCGGATGGCGTTGATCTCTCCATCACCAAGTCGCGCTCGCCCAATCCGGTGGCGCAAGGCTCCAACATCACCAATACGCTACGGGTTGCCAATGCCGGTCCGCGCAACGCGGTGACGGGCGAGGTGACGGTGACGGATACGCTGCCCGCCGGCGAAAGCTACGTTAGCTACAGCGGCAGCAACTGGACCTGCGGCGCGGTGGGCCAGATAGTCACATGTACCTACAATGCTTCCCTGGCGGTCGGCGGTTCGAGCTCCAACCTGGTGCTGACCACCACCGCCGTCAACGCCGGCACCTTGACCAACTCGGCTTGCGTGAGCTACACCAATGTGGGTGGTCAGGGATACACCGATCCGGTCTCCGGCAACAATTGCGTCGGCGCCGGCGTGTCGTCGACCGTATCGTCGAACGCGATCGACCTGCAAGTGGCGAAGACCGTCAGCGTCGACCCTCTGGCATGGAACGCATCCTCGCTCGACTATACGCTGACGATTACCAATGCCGGCCCCGGCGATGCCACCGGCGTGGTGCTGACCGACGTCATCCCCGGTTATAAATCCGGCGCCACCGGCATTGTCGCCAGCAGGACAGGCGGCACGTCGACCGCCACCTTCAACTGCACCAATGGTTCGACCGTCACCTGCACCCAGACCGGCGGCACCATCGCCGCCGGCACGACCGCGGTCTTCACCATCACGGTAGCGCGGCCGATGTATGACAGTTCGGCGCAGCCTGGCGGCAAGTGGACCAATACCGCCTCCGTCACATCGACCGACCAGGGCGACACGGATCTTTCCAACAATAGCGCCTCGGTGCAGGTCAAGGTCGACCCGGTGGCCGACGTCCGTATCCAGAACACCGCCACGCCCGCTTCCGCCCAGGCCGGCACCAATGCCACCTATGTTTTGACCGTCAACAACGCCGGTCCGTCCACCGCCAAATCGGTCACCGTCACCGACGTCTTTACGATCCCGGTCGGTACTATGACCTTCATCTCGGCGACGCCGAGCGCCGGCTCCTGCGCAGCCTTTAACGCCGGCACCAATACGCTGACGTGCTCGCTCGGCGATATCGCCGAAGGCGGCACCGCAACCGTCACCATCGTAGTCCGGCCGGATTACATGTCGCTGCCGCCCAGCCCGCGCACCATCACCAACGATGCGACGGTATCGATGACGACGCCGGACAGCAACACCGCTAATAACACTGCGCAATCGGTATTGACCGTGACGCAGGCTTCGCTGGATCTGCTGGTCAATCTCAGCGATAGCCCGGACCCGCTCGGCTTCGTGCCCGCCAGCGCCGGCCCGGTCTTCCCTGACAACGTCGTCACCTATCGCAACGCGATCACCAACCGCGGCCCATCGGTGGCCTCGGGGTTTGTGCTGACCTATGCGATGACGCCGCCCGCAGGCAAGAAGATGACCTTCCTCGGCGACAAACTGGCGTCCACCGGCCAAGCGTATTCGAACTACTGTAACAACCTGAATAGCCAGGTGACCGGACCGGCCACGCTGACCATCACCTGTACCTTCCCGGGTAACTTCATCTTGTTGGGCAATAACGCGACTACCGACCTGTATCTCGATTTCCGCGTCGATACGCAGCCGGCGCCGACAGGCGACGCGTTTGCATCGACCGTGTCGATCACGTCGAGCGAACCGGATTCGGTGGCAGGCAACAATTCCGCATCGCAGACCACCACGGTGCGCATGCGTTCGGACTTGCAGTTGGCGAAGTCGGCGCGCGCCTTCATCAGCGGCAGCGATGCGGCCACCAGCACGGTGCAAGTGCGCCAGCCTTTCTACTGGGTGCTGACGCTGACCAATGCCGGCCCAGGCGACAGCCAGATCACGCAAATCACGGACACGCTGCCGGCAGGCGTCACGCTGTATACCGGTGGCACTGTCGCGCCTTACAATGCCGCGCCCTATAACTCAGGCATCACCTGGAGCACTAATAACGGTACGCCGACGTCCGGCACGTGTTCCGGCACGACCACGCTGACCTGTAACATCGGTTTGCTGGAAAGCGGCAAGGTGGCGGTCGTGAGAGTGCCTGTAGTCTCCACCACCACTGGCGCTCGCAACAACTGCGCCTCGGCCACTACCAGCGAGGTCGATCCCAATAGCGCCAACAACACCACCATCTGCAGCAGCGTCACGGTACAGGCATCAAGCATCGCCGGCACCGTGTATTCCGACCTGGACAATAGCGGCACGAAAGGCGGGGCGGAACCGGGGATCAACAGCGTATCGCTTACGCTCACCGGCACTGACGATTACGGCAATGCGGTCAGCCGTACGGCCACCACCAATGCCAGCGGCAACTTCTCATTCGCCACGCTCTCGCCCGGCAGCTATGCGTTGACCGAGACGCAGCCCGCCGCTTACCAGGATGGCAAGGACACGGCAGGCAGCGCCGGCGGCACCATCACCGGCAATGGCACCGGCACCGACTCGATTAGCGGTATCAGCCTGGCCGCCAATACCGCGGCAACCGGCTACCTGTTTGGCGAGCTGGCCAATGCCACGATTTCCGGCTATGTCTTCGTCGACCTCAATTCCAACGCCATGCGCAACATTACCGGCGTGCCGGCGACGGACGAATCCGCCGGCATCACCGGCATCACCATTTCCCTGACCGGCACCGACGACCTCGGCGCGGTCAGCGCGACGGCGACAACGGGAGCGAATGGCTCCTATTCCTTCAGCACGCTGCGTCCCGGCACGTACCAGGTCCAGGAAGCGACCATCGTCGGCGTGACGCACACCGGCATGACCGTCGGCAGCAAGGGAGGGCAGGATGGCGCCACCGTCATCGGCGCCAATACCGCCGTGCCCGGCGCTACCAAGCGCACCGTGAGCAATATCACGGTCGCCGCCGGCGACGCCGCGCAAAACTATAATTTCGGCGAAAGCGGCCAGGGCTTGTCCGGCTATGTCTACGTCGACCTCAACAACAACGGCATCAAGGATGCGGGCGAGCCGGGCATTGCCGGTGTGAGCGTAACGCTGTCGGGCACGACCAGCGGCGGAGGGAACGTGTGCGCGGCGATCAGCCCCAATCCCTGTACCGTGACCACGGGCACTGATGGCGCCTACAGCTTCGCCGGTCTGCCAGCCAGTAACGGCAGCGGTTACACCCTGACCGAACAATCGCAAGCCAGCGCGCCGCTGTCGAATTACACCGACGGTGCTGAATCGATGGGCAGCCTTGGCGGCAGCGCGGCGGTCAACGATGCTTTCTCCGGCATCGTGATCAGCCTTGGACAATTCGGCCAGAACTACAACTTCGGCGAACGCGCCGGCACGATCAGCGGCGCGGTTTATTACGACAAGAACGATAACGGTGTCCGGGATGCCGGCGAGACCGGTATCGGCAGCGTCATGCTGACGCTTTCCGGCACTACCGCATCCGGCGCCAATGTGTGCACGATTCTGACAAGCTGCACCACCACCACGGCAGCCGACGGCACCTTCTCCTTCACCGGGCTGCCGGCTTCCAATGGTTCAGGCTATTCGCTGACCGAGACCCAGCCGGTGTACTATGCCGACCGCACCAATACCGCCGGCACCGGCGGCGGCACGGCAAGCGTAGTCGGCGGCAATAGCGTTTTCTCCGGCATCGCGCTCGCGGCGGGTTCGTCGGTGAGCGGCTATTTGTTCGGCGAAAAGACCGGCACCCTGAGCGGCTTTGTGTATAACGACGCCAATAACAATGGCGCGAAGAACGTCGGTGAAAACGGCATCGCCGGCGTGACGGTGACGCTGTCCGGCACCACCGCGTCCGGCGTCAATGTCTGTTCCGTCATATCCGGTTGCACCGCGACGACCGCGGCCGACGGCAGTTATTCCTTCACCAATGTGCCGAATGCTAATGTCGCCGGTTACACGCTGACCGAGCAGGCGCAGAACGTAGCGCCGCTGTCGACCTATGTCGATGGCATGGTGACCGCGGGCAGCAATTGCGGTGGCTGTACCACCGTCACTACCTCGCCCAACAGGATCCAGGCGATTCCCTTCAGCGCGGCCAACAGCTTCAGCGGATATAACTTTGCCGAACTGTCGCCGGCCAGCATTTCCGGCCGGGTCTATGTCGACCTGAACGGCAATGGCACATATGATGCCGGCGAAGAGCTGGGCAGCGTGACGCTGACCTTGACCGGCATCGACGACTTGGGCACGGCGGTCAATCGGACTGTCACGACCGCCAGCAACGGCGGCTACAGCATCACCATGTTGCGCCCGTCGAATGGCGCCGGCTATGTGATTACCGAAACCCAGCCTGCCAGTTATGGCGACTATCCTGCCGCGACAGGCACCGAACGCGGCACGATCGGCGGCCTGCCAACCGGCACCGCCGCGCAGAATGTCATTTCCGCCATCGTGCTGCCGCTGGGCGGCTCGGCGATCAACTATAACTTCCGCGAGATGCCGCCGACCGGATCGATCTCCGGCTTCGTGTACGTCGACGCCAACGAAAACGGCGTCAAGGATGGCGGCGAAGTCGGCATTGCCGGCGTTACCGTCAAGCTGACCGGCATCGATGTCAACGGCAATGCCGCGTCGGCGACCACCACCACGGCAGCCGACGGCAGATACAGCTTCAACAATCTGCCGGCCAGCAATGGCACCGGCTACACCATCACCGAGATCCAGCCGCTCGCCAATACCGATCGCCAGACCACTATCGCCCTCGGCAATCCCGGCACGCTCGGCGGCGGCAAGCCGATCGCGGCCGGCGGCAACGACATCATCAGCGGGATCGTGTTCGTCGCGGGCGCAAGCTTGACCAACTATAACTTTGGCGAGAGTCCGCCAGGCGGCACCATTTCCGGCTTCGTCTATGGCGACACCAACGACAATGGCGTCAAGGACGCGGGCGAAACCGGCATTGCCGGCGTCACCGTCAAGCTGACCGGCACCGATTACACCGGCGCCGCCGTGAACCGTTCCATCACGACTGCGGCGGACGGCAGTTTCACTTTCGCCATCGTGCCGGCCAGCGGCGGCAGCGGCTATGTGCTTACCGAGACGCAGCCATCGGCCTACCGCGACGGCAAGACCAGCGTGGCCAGCGGCAACCCGGGCAACGCCGATAGCGGCAAGCCGGTTGGCGTCGGCAACCATGACAGGATCACCAATATCGTCCTGACCAATGGCGCCGATTTCGCCAACTATCTGTTCGGTGAAGTGCCGTTGCCGACCCTGAAGCCGCCCATCGTCAATGGCTACGTGTGGATGGACCGAGCGCATAACCGCATGCGTCCGCTGGACGGGTCGCTCCAGGGCATGCCCAACTGGACAGTGCGCCTGGAAAAGAGCGGTGCGCTGATCTGCACCGTCTCGACGGATAGCAACGGCTTCTATCAGTTCGACAACCTGCATTGCCCTGGCCATGAAGCCAGCGGCTTGCCGACTGGTAGCGGCTATACGATTGTCTTCAACAAGGATGGCAATAACCTGCCGGCAGTGCCGATATCGGGCAATAACCGCGGCGATGTGCCGGCGGGCGGCGGATCACGCATCACCAACATCACACTGAATGCGAACGATCATGTGAGCGAGCAGAATTTGCCGCTGGACCCTGCCGGCATCATCTACGACTCCATGACGCGACAACCGGTCGCGGGCGCGGCGATCTCGATTTCCGGGCCGCCTGGTTTCGATCCTGCGACGCATCTGGTCGGCGGGACGTTCGCCATGAGCCAGACAGTCGGCAGTGACGGCATGTATCAGTTCCTGCTGCAGAACGGCTTCCCGAGCGGCGTCTATACGCTGACCGTCAATTCGCCTGCCGGTTATTTGCCGGCGCCTTCCAGCCGCCTGCCTGCCTGCGTGGGTCCGCTGACGGTCGGCCTGGTGCCGACACCGGCGCTGGTGCAAGCCAGCGATCCGGCGCCGGCCGCAAACGTGCCGATGCCGGCCAGTCCGAGCGCGTGCGCAGGCATCGTGCCCGGCGGCGCGGCGACGTCGCAGTATTACTTCAGCTTCGTGATCACCAATGGCGGGTCGGCGCCGATTCTGAATAACCATATTCCCATCGATCCGCTGCTGCCGGGCATGCTGCTGGTGACCAAGACCACGCCGAAGGTCAACGTGGCACGCGGCGACCTGGTGCCGTACACGATTACCGTCACCAATACCCAATCGGTAGCCTTGCCGGGCATGGCAGTACGCGACCAGATGCCGCCGGGATTCAAGTACCGCACGGGCAGCGGGCGCCTCAATGGCGCGGCGGCAGAGCCTGCCGTGTCGGGCCGCCTGCTGTCGTGGAATGGGCAGAACTTCGCGCCGCAGGAAAAGAAGACCTACACCCTGGTGCTGACGGTCGGCAGCGGCGTGGGCGACGGAGATTATGTCAACCAGGCATTCGCCGCGTATGGCGCGACCGGCGCGGTCGTCTCCAACATGGCTTCGGCCATCGTGCGCGTCATTCCCGACGCCACCTTCGACTGCCCTGACGTCATTGGCAAGGTATTCGACGACCGCAACGCCAATGGTTACCAGGATGACGGCGAGCCGGGCATTCCGAACGTGCGGCTCGCCACGCCGCGCGGCTTGCTGGTGACGACGGATGCGGAAGGGCGCTTCCATGTGCCTTGCGCCGATATTCCCAATCAGGATCGCGGATCGAATTTCGTCATGAAGCTTGATGACCGCACGCTGCCGTCGGGTTATCGCCTGACCACGGAAAATCCGGCCGACGTGCGCATCACGCGCGGCAAGATGGTCAAGATGAACTTCGGCGCCACCGTCCACCGCGTCGTGCGCATCGAGATGGAAGACGCCGCCTTCGAAGCCGGCAAGACCGACTTAAAAGCGGAATGGCGCACGCAGATCGATGCGCTCATGGAGCAGCTGAAGGCCAAGCCTTCGGTGGTGCGCATCGCCTATCAGCGCGGCGCCGAGCAGGGCGACCTGGCAGCGAAGCGCGTCGAGGCACTGCAGGAAGAAATAAGAAAACGATGGAAGGAAATGCACGGCATGTACACGCTGGTAATTGAAACGGAGGGCGTGCAATGAAAATGCCGGTTTCCTTCAACAATCTGCGTCCGACGCGGCTCGCCGTTTTGCTCGGCGCTCTCGGGCTCGTCACGCTAGGCGTGCAGGCGCAAGAGAACGCGCAGCAGGACAAGAGCAAGGCGAACGAGAGCAACCTGCGCGGCAAGATGGTCGACCGCAGCAATCTCATTAACCTGCCGACGCCATCGAGCAGCGAGCAGGATTCGACCGTGGCGACACCATCTGCGGTGCAGGTCGTCAAGGATCGAGGCGCGGCCGCAGGCAATGCCTGCGCGCCTACGGTGTCGCGCGGTGGGCAGCCGTTTTCCATCAGCGTTGACGGGCAGCCGCTCGACATGGATAGCGCACTGCAGGAAGCCGACCGCCAGCGCTGCGTCGATGTGGCGCTGGAAAAGGCTGCCGTGCAGATCAAATATGATCCGCTCAAGGTGGCGCCGGCATTGAATGTGTGGACGGCCCCGGCCGTCGCCTTGCGCGGCAAGCCTGTCGAATTCGGCACCTATACCAACTATGCCTGGTGGCTGCGCAAGGGCGAGATACGAGTGTTTCTTAAGGGCCGCAGCACGCAGGAAACGCCGCTGGCGGTGTTGCCAATTGCGCCCGGTGCGAGCCTGCAATGGCAAGTGCCCGAAGGCGCACCGGAAGAGTTGATTTATGTCTTGCGAGTCTATGATGATCAGGACCGGTTCGACGAGACTGTGCCCAAGACCCTGCGCATACTCGACCGCGCCGAAGTCGCCACGATCAATGAACGCGCTTCGCAAGAAAAGCTTGTCGGCTGGGGCGGGAATGCGCTACACCTGAAAAACATTCCCACCTCCGGCGGCAGCGTCACTGTCAGCGGCGATAATATCAAGGCAGGGCAGGTCGTGACCGCGCTCGGCATGCCGGTGCCGGTGGATGCCAGGGGCAAATTCGCGTTGAGGCAAATTCTGCCGGCCGGCCCGCATATGGTGGAAGTGTCGGTCAAGGATGCGCAAGGCGTCGGCACGACATTCCGCCGCAGCCTGTCGATTGCGGATAGCGACTGGTTCTATGTCGCCGTCGCCGACCTGACTGCAGGACGCGACCGTACCGCCGGCCCGGCACGGCTCGTGACCGGCGACACCAATCACTATGACAACCGCACCTGGATCGATGGTCGCGGCGCGTTCTATTTGAAAGGCAAGATCAAGGGCGAATACCTGCTGACTGCCAGCGCCGACACGCGCGAGCAGCCGTTCCGCGATCTGTTCACCAACTTCCAGTCGAAAGATCCGAACTATCTCCTGCGCCGCATCGATCCCGACCAATACTATCCGGTCTATGGCGACGACAGTACCATCGCCGACGATGCGCCAACCCAGGGCAAGTTTTACGTGCGCCTGGAAAAAGGCGATTCGCACGTAATGTGGGGTAATTTCCTGACGGCCTGGACCGGCACCGAGCTGACGCAATACAGCCGTGGCCTGTACGGCGCCAATCTGCTGTGGAATTCCGATGGCAGCACGGCGCAAGGCGAAAAACGCAGCACGCTCAATCTGTTCGCGGCCGAGCCGGGCACCTTGCAGTCGCGCGCGGAATTTCGCGGCACTGGCGGTTCGCTCTACTACCTGCGCCAGCAAGACATCACGCAGGGATCGGAACGCGTCTGGGTGGAAGTGCGCGACAAGGATTCGGGCATGGTCCTGCAGCGCAATCTGCTGGGGCCGGCGCAGGATTACGACATCAATTACCTGCAAGGCCGCATCACGCTGCGCGCGCCCTTGCCGTCGACAGCCGACGGCAGCACCCTGGTGCAGACGTCCAGCCTCAACGGCAACCCGGTCTACCTGGTCGTGACTTATGAATACGTGCCGGGCCTGACGGCGATTGATGGCAACACGCTCGGTTTGCGTGCCAGCCATTGGCTCAACGACAGCGTGCGCGTCGGCGTGACTTCGTACCGCCAGGGAGAAAACGGCGCTGACCAGAATCTGCGCGGGCTCGACACGACCTTGCGCTACAAGCCCGGCACCTGGCTCAAGGCCGAAGTCGCGCGCTCCTCCGGCATCGGCAGCACGACCCTGATATCGTCCTCGGGCGGTTTCGACTACACCCAGCCCACCACGCCGACGGGCGCGGCCGCCGATGCGCGTCGCGTCGAAGCGGCGGTCGATCTGGCTGACCTGCACGAAGGCTTGAAGGGGCGCCTGTCTGCCTACTGGCAGGATCGCGAAGCCGGTTACTCGGGGCCGGGCCAGGTCACGGCGACTGGCGAAGCGGTAACGCAAACGGGCCTCGCTGCCGCCGTGCCGGTCAGCGACAATACCGAAGTCGCGGTCAAGGCCGATAAGGTCGATGCCACCAGCCAGCGAACCAACGCCGCTGAAGCGGCCGTGCGTGTCAAGGTGAATCCGGAATGGGGCGTGTCGGCAGGCGTGCGTCATGACAAGCGCAAGCAGTCGGCAGCGACAGCCGGGACAATCGTCACCGCCAGCCCGATCCTGAATCAGCTCGGCAGCCGCAGCGACGTGATCGTGCGCGTGGATTTCCGTCCGCTTGCCGAAGGCGAGAAAGCCAAGGCAGCAGCGCAGGCTGGCGCGCTGGTGCCTTCGCAGGCAGCCCAGGCAGTCAGCACCGCGACCGCCGCGACCGGGCCGGTATCGACTATGGCCGCCAGGCCTGCGACTTCCACGCCGGGCAGCGCGCCCGCCATGAACGATCCGACTGTAGCTGCCGGCATCGCCGCCGCGCGCGTGCCCGGCCTGCGCTACGAGCCCTGGGACCTTTACGGGTTCACCCAGCACACCCTGGAACGCAGCGGCACGCGCGCCAACAACGATCGCGCCGGTGTCGGCGGCAGTTGGCAGGTCACTGACAAATTGCGCCTCGGCGCCGAAGCATCCGGCGGCAGCGGTGGCGCGGGCGGACGCTTGTCGGGAGACTATCGCGTCAACGAGCGCAGCGACGTCTATCTTTCGTACACGATGGAGACTGAGAATCCTGACGTGAATTATGTCGGGAGACAAGGCACGCTTGCACTGGGCAGCCACTATCGCCTCACAGAGCGGGTCGGCCTGTTCGGTGAAACGCGCTGGTCCGATGGCGCCGGACCGCAAAGTCTGACGCACGCGTTTGGCGTCGATTTCGCCGCCAGCGAATTCTGGACCTCCGGGGTCAAGTTCGAAACCGGCACCTTGTCCGACCCCTTGACGGGCGACCTCAAGCGCAACGCCGTCGGCTTATCGGCGGCCTATAAATCCGAGCGCACGAAGTTTTCGACCGCGCTGGAATACCGTGTCGACCGCGGCACCAGTCTCGGCACGGTGACCGGCACTTGCAGCGTGCCGGCAACCGTCACGCCTTGCGTCGATTCGGCATCGAATGGCGAGCGCCGCAGCTGGCTGACCAAGAATGCGCTCGGCTATCAGTACGATCCGGCTTGGCGCCTGCTCGGCAAGCTCAACATCGCGCGCAGCGTTTCCAGCCAGGGCGCATTCTTCGATGGCGATTACACCGAATTCGTGTTGGGCACGGCCTACCGGCCGACCGACAACGACCGCTGGAATGCCTTGTTCAAGTACACCTACTTTTACAATCTGCCGTCCGTGGCGCAGATCGATGGCGCCACCGGCGCCATGCCCGACTATTCGCAAAAAAGCCATGTGTTCAATATCGACGTGATCCACGACCTGCGTCCGTGGGTGTCGGTCGGCGCCAAGTACGGCATTCGCGTCGGCAAACTCAGCCCGACCCGGACCAGAGGGGACTGGTTCTCAAGCCGTGCGGACCTCGTGGTATTGCGGGCGGATTTCCACTGGATCAGGGAATGGGATGCGGTGGTCGAGGCAAGGAGCTTGCGCGCGCGCGAGGCGGGTGACCGGCGTTCCGGTTTCCTGACGGGCTTGTATCGCCACGCAGGCGAGCATGCGAAGATCGGGGTCGGTTATAACTTCACGGATTTTTCCGATGATTTGACAGACCTGTCTTACCGCAGCCGCGGCTGGTTCATCAATGTGCTTGGGAAGTTCTAATTCAAAGGCAGGGTAATGTTGGTCCTGCAGGGCGGCGGGAATCTCCCGGTCTTTGCGCTTGCAAGCGCAAATCCGCTCCGGCAGCGGCGAGCAGTGCTCGCCGAAACCCTGCCTGCGCCCCGCGTCCCGCGGGTTCGCTTCTAGCAGGGATACCTACAAATTAAAAAAGCCACCCAACAAGCCGGGTGGCTTTTTTAATTTGGTGGAGACGGCGGGAATCGAACCCGCGTCCAGAAGCCCTCTACAGACAGTTCTACATACTTAGCGCTGTCATTTGATTTAACCCGGACGACGCGGACGCGCACGCTGCGGCCAGGCGAGTTACCTTAAATTTAACTTTCAGCCAAGTAACCCGACTCAAAGCGATTCCCTGTAAATGACCTCACTGCTGTTGCCAGCCCACCCCAGGGACGAGATGGTGTGAGGCTAACCGCAATTAAGCGGCTAATGCGTACGAGTTATCGTTAGCAGTTATTACTTTTCCGGTTGGATTTACGAGGTGACCAGTCCTCGGTATGCCCTGCGCTGCTTTGTAACCCCTGTCGAAACCAGGTCGTCCCCAATGCAGAAACTCTATTGTAGCGCAGAAGATGGGGACGTGCCGGACGGTTTCAAGTCGCAAAAAAACGCCGTTCAATTTTCATTGAACGGCGCTTCACATACTCGTTCGTTAGGCTTATTTGCGTTTTGCTTTGTGACTGCGCATAGCGCCAGCCATCAAACCCAGGCCTGCGAGAAACAGCAGATAGGTTTCCGGCTCGGGAACGCTGTTTCCGGGAGTGCTGGAAAGCGCTACGACGCGATTACCACCAGTCAAGCCGAAAGGATCGAGCACTTGTGAACCGACCGACCCGCATTCGTAGGAACAACCATTGGGGTCGTTCCAGTACGCGAAGCTAGAAAATATGTAGCTTACGGAGAAGATGTCGCCGTCAGCAAAAGTGCCTAGGTCGATGGTTCCCGTGTACGGGGCTAACTCATAAAAACATCTGGGGATATCGTTCTCGTCGCAGCTGGTTATTCCTGTTCCGATGTCAAACCCTGATTTTGTCAGATGGACTCCAGTGCCATTTTGCGAGAATATCTGGCTGGTATTCCATACCGAATTGCCGTTGACCAGAACGCTGGCGGAAAATCCAGCTTGATAGTCACGCGTGCTCAGATCTGCAGTCCAGCCTCCGAGTGTTAAATTGATTTCGGCGATGGCAATGTTGAAGCCATAGTTTTGGGAATCGCCAGTCGAATTGGAGAAGGTGTCGCTCCAAGTTGAAACGGCATCCACACGCCCGCCAGCCCGCAAACTGGTATTTGCTCCGATGACACCAGATATATCTGAGTCGGCGGTGGCTCTCATGTACGTTGTGTGGTGCAGATCATTGCCGTAATACGGGATCGGGGGTAGGTCCGAGGCGGTCAACGAAACAGAGTTGCTGTTGCTTGCCGTTACACTGGCCGGAACGAGCCAGCTGGTATTGGCTAGCCCGAGTGTGTCATAGGAGATTGACGCAGTGACGGTAGCGGCACTGGCAGGTAAGCCTGCAAGCGCAAGAGCTGTAAGGAAAACAGCCGATTTCAAACGTTGAGTTATCATGAATATGGCTTCAATTTTGTTGTCAAATTAAAAACTTTTATTGAACAGCAATCTTTATGCCATATTGAGTTATGTATATGATTTATATAAGAATATTATTATTGGAAGGGCGATTTGTTGCATGCATTGTAAATAAATTCGACATGTTTATTTCGAAATATTTCGAATAGGTACTTACGAAGATGAACTCGTGATGGTAAGGCCTAGGCTACAGGAAGAGGGGCGTGTGAAGCATTAGGAACTTGCGGCCTTAATGAAATTACGGATAGGAAAATAGCATGAGGTTTGCATTCTCAAGCATTCCAATGGTTTACGTATCCAGTGCTGGCAAAATATAAAAGCCACCTGGTAACCAGATGGCTTTCTCATTATCGATCCGGGAATAGAAGAATTGTCCATGACATGGACTGATCGAACAAAAGCAAGGATCTAATGAAAGCGCTTATTGCGGAAGGGCCAATTCCAGCAACTGACCCGGCTGAGCGATCAACACGTCCGCTTCCCAGCTTACCGGGTCGGTATTGCCGCAATACCCCCAGCCGGCGCCAATCGTCGCCATGCCGGCGGCGCGTCCAGCCTGGATATCGCGCAGATCGTCACCGACATACCAGCATGATTCGCATGCCACTCCTATCCGCAAAGCCGCTTCCAGCAAAGGTTGGGGATGCGGCTTGGCATGCGGCGTAGTGTCGCCGGAAATGACGCAGGCGGCATCTCCCAAACCGATCAATGGCACAAGGGCATCGGTGAACCGTGCCGGCTTGTTGGTGACGATTCCCCATTGCAGGCCAGCCTGCACAAGACCATTCAGCGTCTCGCGGATGCCATCGAACAGGCGGGTATGGATCGCGATCGCGGCCGCGTAATTGTCGAGGAACTCGGTCCGCATCGCCGCAAATTCCGGAGCCTCAGGACCGGTGCCGAAAGCCGCGCCGATCAGTCCGCGCGCACCGGCCGAAGCGACCGGACGCAACTGCTCATACGGCACTGGCGGCAAACCGCGAGCGCTGCGCATGAGGTTGACGGCGGCGGCCAGGTCTGGCGCGGTATCGGCGAGTGTGCCGTCGAGGTCGAACAAGACGGCGCGGGGAAGGCGCAAGCGCATGCGTACGGCTTTCTAAACTTTGTCAGGCGGGACGGGTGCAGGCCACCAGATAATTGACGCTGGTATCCTGATTCAGCGAATACGTTTGGGTGATCGGGTTGTATCCCATACCCTTGAGACTATCCAGATCCAGGCCAGCCTCGCGAATGAAGCGACCGAGTTCGGCGGGAGTCAGAAACTTGGCGTAATCATGCGTCCCTCGCGGCAGCAGTTTCAAAATATACTCCGCGCCAATCACTGCATACAGATAAGACTTGGGATTGCGGTTGATCGTCGAGAAAAACACGTGCCCGCCCGGTTTTACCAGCGTGGCGCAAGCCGTGACGATGGAGGCAGGATCGGGAACATGTTCCAGCATTTCCATGCACGTCACCACGTCGTACTGGCCTGGCTCCCGCGCAGCCAGCGCTTCGGCGGCAATCAATTCATAGCGTACCTGGACGCCCGATTCGAGACTGTGCAGATCGGCTACCTTGAGCGGCTTTTCCGACAAATCGATGCCGGTGACATTGGCGCCTTTCTTTGCCATCGATTCAGCCAGGATGCCGCCGCCGCAGCCGACATCGACAACCTTCTTGCCAGCCAAGGGCGCGCGCGCATTTATCCATTCCAGGCGCAGCGGATTGATTTCGTGAAGAGGACGGAATTCGGAGGTCGGATCCCACCAGCGGTGAGCGAGTTCGCCGAATTTTTGTAGTTCCAAGGGATCAGCATTCATATGCAAATGATAGCGGCAAAGGCGGATCGTCGCCATAACAAAAAACCCCGCCGAAGCGGGGTTTTTCAGACGGTGAACCGATATTACTTGGTGCGGGTACCGACAACTTCCAGTTCCACGCGACGGTTCGGCTGCTGGCAGCTGATCTGTGCGGAACGGTTGCCCTTGCAGTCGGTAACGACCGGAGCGGACTCGCCTTTGCCTTCGGTGTAGACGCGGTTTTCTTCCACGCCTTTTTCAACCAGATACTTCTTGACAGCTTCGGCACGCTTGACCGACAGCTTCTGGTTGTAGGCGTCGGAACCGATGGTGTCGGTGTGGCCGGTAGCAACGATCACTTCCAGTTGCATGCCGAACAATTTCAGGAACAGGTCGTCCAGTTTTTCTTTGCCTTCCGGACGCAGAGTAGCCTTGTTGAAGTCGAACAGGGTGTCAGCCGAGAAGGTGACTTTTTCCGAGGTCGGAGTCGGAGCAACCGGAGTAACCGGAGCAGCAGCTGGCTTGGCGGGCTCAGGTGCTTTGGCCAGAGGACCGTCGCAACCCGGCACGGAATCAGCCGGAGTCCAGTAAGCGGTACGCCAGCACAAGCCGGTCGAGTTACGGGCAACTACGCCGCGCGCATCTTGCACATATGCGCTCTTCGGGGTGTTAGCTTTGACGTCCGTGACTTGCGCAGTCGCAGAGAAAGCCATGACTGCCGAAGAAGCAGCGAAGACGATTTTTACAAACTTATTCATATTTCCCCTCTCGGATGAGATTTCTGCACAGTATCTGCGCAACAATTGACGAAATTAATGACTAACAAACCAATAATATCATGATGTCTACGTCCCTACCTGAAAAACGTTGGTACTACGGTAAGGACCTAACTGATGCTATTTTGCCACAGGCTTGACATTCAGACTAAATTGCCAAATCGTCCAGCGGCTTCTTTTCATCCATTGTTGCATTTATGCGACGTATTCCTTTAACAAAATTGTTGAATTGAAATGCCATTTTGGTAAAGGGATAGTTTCTTAAATCAACAACACATGCTAATCGAAGGCGCTAATTGTTGCTTTGGCCACATTAGAACGTCGAGATCAGTGTACCGATGGGGTAAAAATCGTTTTTTGTGTTTTTATAAGTTTTGTTGAGCTTGATGCAGTGCCTTTGGCTTTTCAGGATTTTTTATCATCCATCCTCCCTAACTGGCTCTTTTGTCGGATTCAGGCCGTGCCGAAGTCAAATGAAGTCTGGCAAGAGGTGTGCCATGTTAAAATCTAGTGTTTTTAACGGCCGCGCTATGTGTAAATGCGCATAGTCCAGCCTGATTCCGTTTTCAGCCTGTTTTCAGTCTTTACCCACTCGGTCAGCCAATGGATCAATTCGCAAAAGAAACTATTCCTATTTCCCTTGAAGAGGAGATGCGCAAGAGCTATCTCGATTATGCGATGAGCGTAATCGTGGGGCGCGCGCTGCCCGACGTGCGGGATGGCCTAAAGCCGGTGCATCGTCGCGTGCTGTATGCAATGCACGAGACGAACAATGTCTGGAACCGTCCGCACGTGAAATGCGCGCGCGTGGTCGGTGAAGTGATGGGTAAGTATCACCCGCACGGCGACCAGGCAATCTACGACACGCTGGTGCGCATGGCACAGCCGTTCTCGCTGCGCTACATGCTGGTCGATGGTCAGGGTAACTTCGGTTCGGTGGATGGCGACGGCGCCGCGGCTATGCGTTACACCGAGTGCCGTCTGGGCAAGATCGCCGGTGAGCTGCTGGCCGATATCGAGAAGGAAACCGTCGATTTCGTGCCGAACTACGACGGCAAAGAGAAGGAACCTTCCGTCCTGCCGACGCGCGTGCCCAATCTGCTGATCAACGGCTCGTCCGGTATCGCGGTGGGTATGGCGACTAATATTCCGCCGCATAACATCAGCGAAGTGATCAACGGCGCGCTGCACGTGCTGAAGAATCCGGATTGCACGGTCGATGAGCTGATTGAGATCATTCCGGCGCCGGACTTCCCGACTGCCGGTATTATCTATGGCGTTGCCGGCGTGCGCGATGGTTATCGTACCGGCCGCGGCCGCGTGGTGATGCGCGCCAAGACTCACTTTGAAGAGTATGGCAAGGATGGCCGCACCGCGATCATCGTTGACGAGATCCCGTATCAGGTCAACAAGAAGTCGCTGCTGGAGCGCATTGCCGAACTGGTGCGCGAGAAGAAGATCGAGGGCATTTCCGATATCCGCGACGAGTCCGACAAGTCGGGCATGCGCGTGGTGATCGAACTGAAGCGCGGCGAAGTGCCTGAAGTGGTGCTGAACAATCTGTACAAGTTGACCCAGTTGCAGGATACCTTCGGCATGAACATGGTGGCGCTGGTCGACGGCCAGCCCAAGCTGCTGAACCTGAAGCAGATGCTGGAATGCTTCCTGTCGCACCGCCGCGAAGTCGTCACGCGCCGCACCGTGTTCGAACTGCGCAAGGCGCGCGAACGCGGCCACGTGCTGGAAGGCCTGGCAGTGGCGCTGGCGAACATCGACGATTTCATCGCCATCATCAAGGCTGCACCGACGCCGCCGATCGCGAAAGCCGAACTGATGGCGCGCGCCTGGGATTCGTCGCTGGTGCGCGAGATGCTGTCTCGTACCGGCGAAGAGAACATCGGCGGCATCGATGCCTTCCGTCCTGAAAACCTGCCGAAGCATTACGGCATGCAGGCCGACGGCCTGTACAAGCTATCGGACGATCAGGCTCAGGAAATCCTCCAGATGCGTCTGCAGCGCCTGACCGGCCTGGAGCAGGACAAGATCGTCAACGAATACAAGGAAGTCATGGCGCAGATCGCCGATCTGCTGGACATCCTGGCCAAGCCGGCGCGCGTGGCCGCCATCATCGTTGACGAGTTGAACGCTGCCAAGAATGAATACGGAGATCCCAACAAGAATGGTCGCCGTTCGCAGATCGAGCTGAATACCTCCGACCTGGAAACCGAAGACCTGATCGCCCCCCAGGATATGGTGGTGACGCTGTCGCACGCCGGTTACATGAAATCGCAGCCGCTGTCCGAATACCGCGCGCAAAAGCGCGGTGGCCGTGGCAAGCAAGCGATGGCGACCAAGGAAGAAGATTGGGTCGAGCAGCTCTTCATCGGCAACACGCACGATTACATCCTGTGCTTCTCCAACCGTGGCCGCCTGTACTGGCTGAAGGTATGGGAAGTGCCGCAGGGCTCGCGCAATTCCCGCGGCAAGCCGATCGTCAACATGTTCCCGCTGCAGGACGGCGAGAAGATCACCGTGATCCTGCCGCTGTCGGGCGAGAATCGCAGCTTCCCGGAAGACCGTTATGTGTTCATGGGGACTTCCTTCGGCACGGTCAAGAAGACGCCGCTGAACGACTTCTCCAACCCGCGCAAGGCCGGCATCATCGCGGTCGACCTCGATGAGGGCGACTTCCTGGTCGGTGCGGCATTGACTGACGGTACCCATGACGTGATGCTGTTCTCCGACGCCGGCAAGGCCGTGCGCTTCGACGAGAACGATGTGCGTCCAATGGGCCGTACGGCGCGCGGCGTGCGCGGCATGAACCTGGAAGACGGCCAGCTGGTGATTGCGATGCTGGTTGCCGGCGGCGAGAACCAGTCGGTGCTGACCGCTACCGAAAACGGCTTCGGCAAGCGTACGCCGATCGGCGAATACACTCGCCATGGCCGCGGCACCAAGGGCATGATTGCCATCCAGACCTCCGAGCGTAACGGCCGGGTGGTCGCTGCGACGCTGGTAGAGGAAAAGGATGAAATCATGCTGATCACGACTGGCGGCGTGTTGATCCGTACCCGCGTGGCCGAAATCCGCGAAATGGGCCGTGCTACCCAGGGCGTGACGCTGATCGCAGTCGAGGATGGCACCAAGCTGTCGGGCCTGCAGCGTATCGCCGAGGCGGACGTCGAAGACGAAAACGGCGGCGAGAGTGGCAATGAAAATGGCGGCGGGAATGCGGGTGAAAGTGGCGCTGCGGAGGAAGCATGACCGTTTTTAACTTCTCCGCCGGGCCGGCGGTTTTGCCCAGGGAAGTGTTGGAACAAGCCGCCGCCGAAATGCTCGACTGGCACGGCAGCGGCATGTCCGTGATGGAGATGAGCCATCGCGGCAAGGAATTCATTTCCATCTACGAGCAAGCCGAACGCGACCTGCGCGAGTTGCTGGCGGTGCCGGCTAATTACAAGATCCTGTTCATGCAGGGCGGGGCGCTGGCGGAAAATGCCATCGTGCCGATGAATCTGGTCGGTCACAAGGCGCAGCCGGCAACAGTCGATTTCATCGATACCGGTTCCTGGTCGGCCAAGTCGATCAAGGAAGCGAAAAAGTACGCCAATGTGAATGTCGCCGCATCGGCGGCGCATACGAAGTACAACGCCATCCCCGAGCGCCACACCTGGCAGCTGTCGAAGGACGCTGCCTACGTGCACATCTGCAGCAACGAAACCATCGACGGCGTCGAATACCATTATGTGCCTGACGTGGCAGCCGATACCAATGGCGCGCCGCTGGTGGCAGACATGTCGTCGAACATCCTCTCGCGTGTCATTGATGTGTCGAAATACGGCGTCATCTACGCCGGCGCGCAAAAGAATATCGGCCCGGCCGGCGTCACCATTGTCATCGTGCGTGACGACCTGATTGGTCAGGCTTTGCCGGTTTGCCCTTCGGCTTTCGACTGGAAGCTGGTGGCGGACAATAATTCGATGTACAACACGCCGCCGACTTACGGCATCTATATCGCTGGTCTCGTGTTTCAGTGGTTGAAGCGTCAGGGTGGGGTGGCGGCGATCGAATTGCGCAATATCGCCAAGGCTGACCTGCTGTACGATTACCTCGATTCCAGCAGCCTGTATGTCAGCCGCATCGCCAGGGAATGCCGCTCGCGCATGAATGTGCCATTTTTCCTGCGTGACGAATCGCTCAATGATGCCTTTCTGGCCGGCGCCAAGGATCGTGGCCTGCTGCAACTGAAAGGCCACAAGTCGGTCGGCGGCATGCGCGCTTCCATCTATAACGCTATGCCGATCGAAGGCGTGCGCGCGCTGGTGGATTACCTCAAAGAATTCGAGAAACAGCACGCTTAATGGATAGCAAGCTCAAACCCCTGCGCGAACAGATCGATGCGATCGATGCGCAAATCCTCGACCTGCTGAGCAAGCGTGCGCGTCTTGCCCAGGAAGTCGGCCACGTTAAAGCGGAAACCAATGCGCCGGTATTTCGGCCCGAACGCGAAGCGCAGGTATTGCGTGGCGTCGCTGACCGCAATCCTGGCCCGCTGGCTGGTACTGATCTGCAGACGATCTTCCGCGAAATCATGTCGGCTTGCCGCGCGCTGGAAAAGCGCGTCAGCGTCGCTTATCTGGGGCCTGAAGGCACCTTCAGCGAGCAGGCCGTCTTCAAGCAGTTTGGCCACGCTGTCGAGGGCGAGCCCTGCGTCTCGATCGATGAAGTGTTCCGCGCCACCGAGGCCGGCACCGCAGATTTCGGCGTGGTGCCGATCGAAAACTCCTCCGAAGGCACGATCAACCGCACCCTTGACCTGCTGTTGCAGACTTCGCTGACCATCAGCGGGGAAATTTCGATTCCCGTGCATCACAGCCTGATGACCAAGAGCGGCAGCATGGAAGGCATTACCCGCATCTGCGCGCATTCGCAGGCGCTGGCGCAGTGCCAGGCCTGGCTGAATCAGCATTTCCCGAATATCGAACGGCAGCCGGTGGCCTCCAATGGCGAAGCGGCGCGCATGGCCAGTGAAGATGCATCGGTCGCCGCCATCGCCGGCGAGATCGCCGGTGAAAAATATGGCTTGCAGGTAGTGCATGCGAACATTCAGGACGATCCGCATAACCGCACGCGTTTTGCCGTAATCGGCAGACTGCAAACTTCCCCCTCGGGGCGCGACCAGACTTCGCTGGTGCTGTCGGTGCCGAATCAGCCGGGCGCGGTGTACCGCATGCTGGCGCCGTTGGCCGAGCATGGCGTATCGATGACACGCTTCGAATCGCGGCCGGCCCGCACCGGTGCTTGGGAATATTATTTCTTTGTCGATGTCGAGGGTCATGCGCACGATGAAAAGGTCGTCAGGGCGCTCGATGAATTGAAGCGTACCGCTGCCTTCTTCAAGGTGCTTGGTTCGTATCCGTTGGCGCTGTAGCCTTTTCCCTTACCGACCGTGTTGAAAAAAATTGCAATCTTTGGCGTGGGCCTGATCGGCGGTTCTTTCGCGCTCGCCCTGAAACGCGCCGGCGCCGTGGGCCAGGTGGTCGGTGTAAGCCGGACTGCCGCAACGCTGGAACGTGCGAAAGAGCTTGGCATCATCGATGTGGCGTCCACCTCGGTCGCCGAAGCGCTGGAAGGCGCCGATCTGGTGCTGGTGGCCGCGCCGGTGGCGCAGACGGGGAAAATCCTTGCTTCCATCGCGCCGCATCTGCGTCCCGGCACGGTCGTGACCGATGCCGGCAGCACCAAGTGCGACGTGGTCGCGGCGGCCCGCGAAGCATTGGGCGAGAAAATCAGCCAGTTCGTGCCCGGCCATCCGATTGCCGGCGCCGAGTTGAGCGGGCCGGATGCCGCGCTGGCGGATCTTTACGTCGGTAAGAAAGTGGTGCTGACCGCCTTGCCGGAAAATACCGAAGCAGATATCGAGTGCGTGGCCGGCGCCTGGCGTCAGTGCGGCGCGCTGATCCATCGCCTGAGCGCCGAACAGCACGATAGCGTGTTCGCCGCAGTCAGTCATTTGCCGCACTTGCTTGCCTTCGGTTTGGTGGATGACATCGCGCGCAAACCGCATGCCGACCTGCTGTTCCAGTACGCCGCCAGCGGCTTTCGCGATTTCACGCGCATTGCCGGCTCGTCGCCGGAAATGTGGCGCGATATCAGCCTGGCCAACCAGACGGCGCTGCTGCGCGAACTGGATGACTACATGGCGCAGCTGGAGCGCATGCGCGCGATGCTGGCTGCCGGAGATGGCGCCGCGCTGGAAACGGTGTATGCCAATGCACAACGTGCGCGTCATGCCTGGAGCAAGACTATTGAAACGGCGGAAAAGCCGGCACCACGCGGTGGAAACTGATTGTCATGAAACATTACCCTAATCATCTCGACCTCAATCCGGCCATGCATGCCAGCGGCAGCGTACGTCTGCCGGGCTCTAAAAGCATTTCCAATCGCACCTTGCTGCTGGCGGCGCTGTGCCAAGGCAGCACACGCATCTGCGACCTGCTGGCATCCGATGATACCCACGTGATGCTCATGGCCTTGCAAAAGCTGGGCGTGAAATGGGAGCAGGAGGGCGAAAGCCGCAATTATCTGGTGCACGGCGCCAGCGGCGCGTTTCCAAATCATGAGGCCGATCTCTTCATGGGCAATGCCGGCACGGCGATCCGTCCACTGACGGCAGCGCTGGCAGTCATGGGCGGCGACTACACGCTGCATGGCGTGCCGCGCATGCATGAGCGGCCAATCGGCGACCTTGTCGAAGCGCTGAATGCTGCCGGGACCCGGATCGAGTACACCGGCGAAGATGGCTATCCGCCGCTGCGCATCCGTCGCGGGCATATCCATGCCGACCGCATGCGTGTGCGCGGCAATGTGTCGAGCCAGTTCCTGACGGCCTTGCTGATGGCTGCGCCGTTGATGGCACGAACTCACGCGGTGACGATTGAAGTGGTCGGCGAACTGATCTCCAAGCCGTATATCGAAATTACCCTGAACCTGATGCGTCGTTTCGGCGTCGAGGTGCATCGCCAGGACTGGCAATCTTTTACGATTAAGCCGGGGCAGCATTACACCAGTCCTGGAACGATTCATGTCGAAGGGGATGCGTCTTCCGCCTCTTACTTTCTGGCTGCCGGCGCGATTGCCGGCGGGCCGGTGCGGGTGGAAGGTGTCGGCCGCGACAGTATTCAAGGCGATGTTCGCTTTGTCGAGGCGCTGGAACAGATGGGCGCATCGATTACCTTGGGTGACAACTGGATCGAGGCGCAAGGCGGCGCGACATTGCGTGCCATTGATGCCGATTTCAACCATATCCCGGACGCTGCCATGACGATCGCGGTGGCGGCACTGTTTGCCGACGGCACCAGCACCCTGCGCAACATCGGCAGCTGGCGCGTCAAGGAAACCGACCGCATTGCGGCCATGGCAACCGAATTGCGCAAACTTGGCGCAACCGTGGAAGAGGGCGCGGATTACCTGCGCATCACGCCGCCGGCCCAGCTTCAGCCTGCCGCCATTGATACCTACGACGACCACCGCATGGCGATGTGCTTCTCATTGGCATCGCTGGATGGGGCAGCACGGCGCGGTGTGAAAGTCCGCATCAACGACCCGAAATGCGTCGCCAAGACTTTCCCTGAATATTTTGATGCCTTTGGCCGGATTGCCCAGCATCGCCCGCTTTAACCCTTGCTTGTTGCGCCATGACGACTTCTCATATTCCTGTTATCACCATCGATGGCCCGACCGCATCCGGCAAGGGAACGGTATCCCATCTCGTTGCCGAGAAACTGGGCTTTCATTATCTCGACTCCGGCGCGTTGTACCGCTTGACGGCCTTGTCGGCGCTGCGCAAAGGCACGGATTTGCATGATGAGCATGCCCTTGCCAAACTGGCGCGCGACTTGCCGGTATCTTTCAAAGGCGAGCACATATTCCTGGGCGCGGATGATGTTTCGGCCGCCATCCGTGCCGAAGAAGTTGGCAATAGCGCATCGAAAATCGCTGCTTTGCCGGCTGTGCGACAAGCCTTGTATGGCTTGCAACTCGATTTCCGCAAGGCGCCTGGCCTGGTGGCGGATGGACGCGATATGGGGACGGTAATTTTCCCCAATGCTCCGCTAAAGGTGTTCCTAACAGCAAGTGTTGAGGCGCGTGCGGATCGGCGGTATAAGCAATTGATTGGCAAGGGTTTTTCTGCTAATATGGACGACCTTCTGAAGGATTTGAGAGAGCGCGATGAGCGCGACGCGAATCGCAAGATCGCGCCCTTGAAACCCGCTGAAGGGGCATATGTTCTGGATACCTCGAATATGACCGTTGATGAGGCGGTAGCACAGGTGCTTGGATGGTATGCAGCGTTGAAGAAACAGCACGTGGTCTGAAGAGAGCGCTGCTGTAGTAGTGGTGCCCGTGCAGGCGCAAGGCTTGTTCGGGAGTTGATTAACTTTTCCCGGTGTTCGTTGCATGTGTGACGGAATCGGCTAACCCTTAATTTTTATGTCTACTGTTGCTACCTCCCCAGAAACTTTCGGCGCTGACAGCTTTGCGGCCCTGTTTGAAGAGTCGTTGTCGCGCCAGGATATGCGTTCCGGCGAAGTCATCTCCGCCGAAGTCGTGCGTATCGACCACAATTTCGTGATCGTCAACGCCGGCCTGAAGTCCGAAGCTTTCATCCCGCTCGAAGAATTCAAGAACGACGCTGGCGAACTCGAAGTCAACGTCGGTGATTATGTTTCCGTCGCCATCGAATCCTTGGAAAATGGTTTCGGCGACACCATCCTCTCGCGCGATAAGGCCAAGCGCCTGGCATCGTGGCTCTCGCTGGAAAAAGCGATGGAGTCCGGCGAGATCGTTACCGGTACCGTCAACGGCAAGGTCAAGGGCGGCCTGACCGTTCTGACCAACGGCATCCGCGCCTTCCTGCCGGGTTCGCTGGTCGACACCCGTCCGGTCAAGGACACCACCCCGTACGAAGGCAAGACCCTGGAATTCAAGGTCATCAAGCTGGACCGCAAGCGCAACAACGTCGTGCTGTCGCGCCGTGCCGTGATCGAAGCCTCGATGGGCGAAGAGCGCGCCAAGCTGCTGGAAACCCTGAAAGAGGGCACCATCGTCAACGGTATCGTCAAGAACATCACCGACTACGGTGCGTTCGTTGACCTGGGCGGCATCGACGGCCTGCTGCACATCACCGACCTGGCATGGCGCCGCGTGCGTCATCCGTCGGAAGTGCTGACGGTTGGCCAGGAAATCACCGCCAAGGTTCTGAAGTTCGATCAAGAGAAGAACCGCGTTTCCCTGGGCGTCAAGCAACTGGGCGACGATCCTTGGACCGGTCTGTCGCGTCGCTATCCGCAAGGCACCCGCCTGTTCGGCAAGGTCACCAACCTGACCGACTACGGTGCGTTCGTGGAAGTCGAGCAAGGCATCGAAGGCCTGGTGCACGTCTCCGAAATGGACTGGACCAACAAGAACGTGGCGCCGAACAAGGTTGTCCAACTGGGCGACGAAGTCGAAGTCATGGTCCTGGAAATCGACGAAGAGCGTCGCCGTATCTCCCTGGGCATGAAGCAGTGCAAGCCGAATCCTTGGGACGATTTCGCCATGAACCACAAGAAGGGCGACAAGGTGAAGGGCGCGATCAAGTCGATCACCGACTTCGGCGTGTTCATCGGCCTGGCTGGCAACATCGACGGCCTGGTGCACCTGTCCGACCTGTCCTGGACCGAAGCCGGCGAGGAAGCTGTGCGCAAGTTCAAGAAGGGCGACGAGCTGGAAGCCGTCGTTCTGGCAATCGATGTCGAGCGCGAGCGCGTTTCCCTGGGCGTCAAGCAGCTGGAAGGCGACCCGTTCAACAACTATACTGCGTTGAACGACAAGGGCGCGATCGTTTCGGGTACCGTCAAATCGGTTGAGCCGAAAGGCGCCGTGATCGCACTGACCGATGAAGTCGAAGGCTATCTGCGTGCTTCCGAAATCTCCCGCGACCGCGTGGAAGATGCCGGTACGCACCTGAAAGTGGGCGACAAGGTCGAAGCGCTGGTCATCAACATCGACCGCAAGGCTCGCAGCATCCAGCTGTCGATCAAGGCCAAGGACAACGCCGAAACTCAGGAAGCCATGCAAAAGATGGCCGCTGATTCGAACGCAGCCTCCGGCACGACCAGCCTGGGCGCCCTGTTGAAGGCCAAGCTCGACAACAAGCAATAAGCGAGCAGTAAAGGCGACTGAACGATGACCAAGTCAGAGCTGATTGCCCGCCTGGCCGAGCGTTATCCGCAACTGGTAGCAAAGGATGCGGATTTCACGGTCAAGACCATCTTGGATGCGATGACCGACGCGCTTGCGGCTGGCCAGCGCATCGAGATTCGCGGGTTCGGCAGCTTTGCCTTGAACAGCAGGCCGCCGCGCATCGGCCGCAATCCCAAGTCCGGCGACAAGGTGATGGTGCCCGAAAAACGGGTGCCGCACTTCAAGCCGGGCAAGGAATTGCGTGAACGCGTCGATGCGATGGTCGGTCAGCCGATCAAGGATGACTAAAGTCCCAACTCGCAAGCGGAAAACGGCATCTTCGGATGCCGTTTTTTTTGCCTTGTTTCGCGTACAATTTCAGCTGTCTTTGAACGCAGAGCTTCTCGCAAGCGCATGCAGCATGAAAGGATTTCATCATGAAGCTGGTTTCCAAAATAATCTGGGTCATATTGTTTGTCATTGTCTTCGCCGTCGCGCTGAAGAACATGGACAGGGAAGCCAGTCTGGTGCTTTTCTCGGGCTATGAAGTCCATGGGCCATTGCCGCTGCTGCTGATGGGTTTTACCATGGGTGGTTTCGTGCTGGGCGTGCTGGCGATGACTCCGACATTCTTCCGTCAGCGCCGCAATCTGGCCAAGCAGGACAAGACCATCAGGAAAATGCAAAAGGAAAGCGAGATGCAGCATCTGGCAACCTTGCAGCCGCCATCGCCTGATTCCATTGTCGGCGCCTGAGCGCTGCGCCCAAGTCCCGGTCCTTATTACGCCATAACAAAATCAAACATACATGGAATTCCAAATCTGGTGGCTGCTGAGCATGCCGATATTTTTCGGGCTGGGATGGATTGCCGCGCGGGTCGATATCCGCCAATTGGTGTCGGAATCGCGCAGCCTGCCCAAGGCTTATTTCAAAGGCCTGAATTTCCTGCTCAACGATCAGCCCGACAAGGCCATCGATGCCTTCATCGAGATCGTCAAGCTGGATCCGGAAACCGCCGAGCTGCATTTTGCGCTGGGCAACCTGTTCCGCCGCCGCGGCGAAACCGAGCGTGCCATCCGCGTGCATCAAAATCTGTTGTCGCGACCTGATTTGCCGCGAGATCTGCAGGCGCAGGCGCAATACGAGCTCGGCCAGGATTACCTGAAGGCCGGCTTGCTCGACCGGGCCGAGGAAACCTTCAAGAGCCTGACCGATACGCAATATGGCGCCCAGGCGCGCCGCGCGGTGCTGGAGATTTATCAGCGCGAAAAGGAATGGCGCCGCGCCATCGAAGCCGCGCGCGACTTGCAGAATTCCGGCGCAGGCTCGCGCCAGACCGAAATCGCGCAATTCTATTGCGAGCTGGCGCAGGATGAGCTGGTGCATACCCATGCCGATGCGGCCCTGGCCTTGCTCGAACAGGCGCTGGCGACCGATCGCGGCAGCGTGCGTGCCGCCATGCTGACAGGCGATGCATACAAAGCTAAAGGCGATATCGAATCAGCCTTGATGGCCTGGCGCCGCGTCGAGCAGCAGAGCGTGCCCCACGTGGCGCTGGTGGCGCAGCGGCTGATGGATGGCTACCGCCAGGTCGGCCGCCCGCAGGAAGGCTTGAATCTGCTGAAGTCCTATCTGGCCCAGGCGCCGTCGATCGATCTGCTGGAAGTGGCGTTCAAGGCGGTGCTCGAACAGGAAGGCGAGGCCGCCGCCAACCAGTTGATCAGCGATGAATTGCGCCGTACGCCTACCTTGCTCGGGCTGGATAAATTGCTCGAGTCCCGTCTCATTGAGGTGGCGCCGGAAGCGCGCGGCGAGCTTACCCTAGTGAAAAATCTCGTGCATAACTACGCGCAAAAGCTGGCACGTTACCAATGCACGCATTGCGGTTTCAAGGCGCGTCAGTTCTATTGGCAATGTCCGGGATGCAGCCTGTGGGAAACCTATCCTCCGCGGCGCACGGAAGAGTTAAGCGTCATGAACTGAACATGCTGGCAAATGGCTGGCAATATTCCGACTCTTCTTTTTTGTCACAAGCCTCTTTCTTTCGCCTTGGCAATCTATGTTAACCGCGATCAAAACAATGTAAAAAATACAATTTTACTTCAGTGGTTGTTAATAAAATATTAATTGAGGCGGATCGAATTATTCCGTTCTCTGATGCCCATCTTTATTAACTACTGATCTGGAGTAATGTAAATGTTTAAGAAACTCGTGCTGTTGCTTGGTCTAGGGATTGCCAGCCTGTGCTTTGCTTTGACCCCGGTGGATGTCAACAAAGCTGATCAAGCTGCCCTGGATGGCGTCAAGGGAATCGGACCGGCAACCTCCAAGGCTATCCTTGATGAACGCAAGCGTACCGGTCCATTCAAGGACTGGAATGATTTCTCCGCGCGTGTAAAAGGCATCGGCGACAAGCGTGCAGCGAATCTGTCCAAGGCCGGCTTGACTGTGAATGGCCAGGCAAAGGCCAATGCCGGCGTCCCTGCAACGGCAGGCGGCAAGAATGATGCAAAAGTGGCGCAAGCCGAAGCCAAGGCTTCAGACAGCAAGCATGCCCATCCATCGGTTAAAAAGTAAACCACCGACGTTGTTGCGGCCGGAGCGCTTGTCCGGCATGACTGCAAAAATGCCCTTGAACATGAGTGTCTCAAGGGCATTTTTTTATCAGCTTGTCGGCATGGGTTTTGCACCAATACCTGACCCATTCTTGTCCGGTGCGTGCCAATTCAACTTTGCGGAGGACTGCAGCCGCCATGAGAATCGCCCAGGTTTCTCCCGTATTCGAACGCGTGCCTCCCAAGGCATATGGCGGTACCGAGCGGGTTATTTCTTACCTCACTGAAGAGCTGGTCAAGCAAGGCCATGAAGTTACCTTGTTTGCATCCGGCGACTCGATTACCGCAGCCCGCTTGATACCAGGCATTCCGAAAAGTGATCGCCTTGATCCACAAAAGCAGGAATGGATGATTTATCTCACTGTGATGCTCGATCGCTTGCGTGAAATGGCGCGAGAATTTGACATCATCCATTTCCATACGGATTATCTGCATCTTCCTTTGGCACAGGCCATGGCGGTGCCGCATGTTACTACCTTACATGGACGGCTCGATTTGCCGGAACTGGTGGCGCTATATCGCCATTTCAATGATGCGCCGCTGGTCTCGATTTCCAAGAGTCAACGTACGCCATTGCCGTGGGCGAACTGGCGCGGGACTGTCTATCATGGCTTGCCAAACGACCTATATGCATTCCATGCAAAGCCGGGTGAATATTTTGCATTCGTTGGAAGAATTTCTCCGGAAAAAAGAGTCGATCGCGCCATTGATATCGCGATCAAATCCGGCGTGCCCTTAAAAATTGCAGCAAAGATCGATCGCGCCGATCAAGCCTATTTCAAGGAATCCATCGAGAAGTTTTTCAAGCATCCATTGATTGAATATGTCGGTGAAATCGGCGAATCAGAAAAGCGACAGTTGCTGGGTGGTGCGCGCGCCTTGTTGTTTCCTATTGACTGGCCCGAACCATTCGGATTGGTCTTGATCGAATCTTTCGCGTGCGGCACTCCTGTCATTGCATACCGTCATGGATCGGTGCCAGAGATCATGGAAGACGGCGTCACCGGATTCATGGTCAACAATCAGGAGGAGGCCTTGCAGGCGGCACAAAAGATCGAAGATATCGATCGCGTGCGCTGCCGACAACTGTTCGAGGACCGCTTTGCGGTACGTCACATGGCGGAAAACTATCTGCAGGTGTACCGCGAGATTTGTGAAGGCGGCGACAAGATAAAGCTGGAGTAAGTCATGGTCAATAAAATCCAGCTCAATGAGCAATGGTATATCCTGGCTACCTCATCGCCAGCCGACGAGCGCAGGCGGGTGCTCAAGCATAACGATACCTTCGGTTTGTTCGATCGCTTCGGCGATATCCAGCCCATCGGCCTGGGAGAGGAGGGGATCTATCATGGCGATACCCGCTTCCTCTCTCATCACGAATTGCTGATCGAAGGCGTGCGGCCGATGTTTCTGAATTCATCGGTCAAGGATGACAGCAGCCTGCTGATCGTCGAATTGATGAATCCGGATATCAACCCGGACGGAAAAGGGCCGATCTCCAAGGGCTTGCTCCATATATTCAGAGCAAAACTCTTGTGGAACGGGGCTTGTTACGAGCACGTACGCGTCGTGAATTTCGGCATGGAGCCGGTGAAAGCCACCCTCGGCATGGAATTCGGCGCCGACTTTGCGGATATTTTCCAGGTGCGTGGCTACCAGCGCAGCAGCCACGGAAAGCTGCTGGAGCCGCAAACCGAAGGTAATGAACTATGTCTCGCCTACCTTGGGCTGGATAACATTCGCCGGCAGACGCGCGTCCGTTTCGAACCGCAGCCCGATAAGTTCTCAGGCAACCGGGCCGATTTCAAGTTGCAGTTGCCGCCGAAAGGCGAAGTGCATGTCTACGCCACGATCTATTGCGAGCAGGGCGAGAGCGAGGCGCAGATACAGGAGCAAATGCAGCAGAACGGCAAGGCCTCGGAAGCCGAAGCGTATCTGTGCGCCTATAACTGCGCCAGCGACTCGGTTGAAGTGTTTCGCAGCAGCCGATGCGGGGTGATCACCTCCAATGCCCTGGTCAACCAATGGATCGACCGCTCGGCATCCGACCTGGATATGCTGACTTCATCCATGCCGGAAGGATGCTATCCCTATGCGGGTGTGCCATGGTATTCGACGACCTTCGGCCGCGACGGCATCCTGACGGCGCGGCAATGCCTGTGGGCGGACCCCAAGCTGGCGAAGGGCGTGCTGGCATTTCTGGCCCATACGCAGGCGGACGAAACCGATCCGTCCCGCGATGCCGAGCCCGGCAAGATTTTGCACGAAGCGCGCAACGGCGAACTGGCCGCGCTCGATGAAGTGCCGTTCCGGCGCTATTACGGCACGGTGGATGCCACACCGCTTTTCGTGGGGCTGGCCGGCGCCTATTACGAGCGCACGGGCGACCTGGAATTCATCCGCAGCATCTGGCCTAATGTCTTGCGCGCGCTGGAGTGGATCGACCGTTACGGCGATGCAGACGGCGACGGCTTTGTCGAATATGCGCGCAAAACCGAAAAAGGCTTGCTGCAGCAAGGCTGGAAGGATTCGCACGATTCCATCTTCCACAGCGACGGCTCGTTTGCCCAGGCGCCGATTGCCCTGTGCGAAGTGCAGGGGTATGTCTACGAGGGGAAATTGCGTGCCGCCAAACTGGCGGAAGTCCTCGGTGAAAAGGAACTGGCGCTGGCCTTGCGCGAGGCGGCGCAACGACTCAAGCTGCGCTTCAATGAAGCATTCTGGTGCGAGGAAATCGGCATGTACGCCCTGGCGCTCGATGGCGACAAGCAGCAATGCAAAGTGGCGTCTTCCAATGCCGGCCATGCATTGTGGAGCGGCATCGCGACGCCGGAATATGCCGCCCGCGTGGCCTCTCGCTTGCTGGATGAGGATTTTTTCTGTGGCTGGGGCATTCGTACGATCGCCAGCGGCGAATCTCGCTACAACCCGATGGCCTATCACAACGGCTCGGTATGGCCGCACGATAATACGCTGATCGCCGAAGGCATGGCGCGTTACGGCATGACGGACAAGGCGCTGGAGGTGTTCTACGGTTTGTTCGATACCAGCCTGTTCGTCGATCAGCATCGCCTGCCCGAACTTTTTTGCGGCTTCGAGAAACGCCAAGGCGAAGGGCCTACGCTATATCCGGTTGCCTGTTCGCCGCAGGCATGGGCGGCCGGCAGCGTGTATTACCTGCTGCAGGCTTGCCTCGGGCTGTCGTTCGATCCGGATACGGCGGAAATCCGCTTCCGTCATCCGCGCCTGCCGCATTTCGTGGAGACAGTGGAAATCAATGGTTTGTGGGTCAAGGGCGCGACGCTCGACTTGCGCCTGCAGCGCTATCCCAACAATGTCGGCATCAACGTCGTCCGAAAAGAAGGCAATGCGGAAGTCGTGGTGGTGGCTTAGGCAAGCATTGAAATTTCCGGGAATATCCGGCGGTATGGATGCCGAACCGATCATCGCGGACTGCCATGGGACGGCGGTGGGATTGTGATGATTTCGGCAAACGAACGCGTCTGCCGTTAAAATAGCCGTTTCATCACGCACTTATCGAAGCCATTCATGCCCTACCAAACGATCGAAGACACCGTGGGCAATACCCCGCTGGTGCAACTGAACCGCGGCCTGGCAGAAGCCGCCAAGCGCCGCAACAACGTCATCCTGGCCAAGCTCGAAGGGAATAATCCGGCAGGGTCAGTCAAGGACCGGCCCGCCCTGTCGATGATCAAGCGGGCGGAAGAGCGCGGCCAGATCAAGCCGGGCGACACTCTCATCGAAGCCACCAGCGGCAATACCGGGATTGCCCTGGCAATGGCCGCTGCCATGCGTGGGTACAAGATGGTGCTGCTCATGCCGGAAAACCTCAGCGAAGAGCGGCGACAGAGCATGGCTGCTTATGGCGCCCAGATCATCCTGACGCCGCGCACCGGCGGCATGGAATACGCGCGCGACCTGGCCCAGCAAATGGAAAAGGAAGGCAAGGGGCAGATTCTCGACCAGTTCGCCAATCCGGATAACCCGCTGGCTCATTACGAAGGCACCGGCCCGGAAATCTGGCGCGATACCGCAGGCAAGGTAACGCATTTCGTCAGCGCCATGGGGACCACCGGTACCATCATGGGCGTATCGCGTTATCTGAAGGAACAGAATGCAGCGGTGCAGGTGATCGGCGCGCAGCCGGAAGAAGGTTCGCAGATTCCCGGCATTCGCAAGTGGCCGGAAGCCTATCTGCCGAAGATTTTCGACAAGTCGCTCGTGGATCAGGTGGAAAACGTTAGCCAGGCCGCAGCCGAAAAAATGGCGCGTCGCATGGCGGTGGAAGAAGGGATCTTCTGCGGAATCTCTTCCGGTGGCGCTTGCGAAGTGGCATTGCGCATTTCGGAAACGGTCGAGAACGCCACGATCGTCTTCATTGTGTGCGATCGTGGCGACCGCTACCTGTCGACCGGGGTGTTCCCGGCCTGACAAGCTAGCGATGGTGTGTTCTGCCTGGGATAACAGGCAGAACACAATTAACCAGCGTCGGTCTGGCCTGGTTCTTTCGGTTTGAATTGCTTGTCGCTGATGCGGAACTTGTCGCGGCGGTCGCCCATCAGGTCGCGCAATTCCTTGATGCTCAGATCGCTGACTTCATGCATGCGGATCAGCAGCGAGGCGCCTACCGGCAGTCGGCGATGGCGGATCTTGCTGATGACCGGCGGCGCGACTTCCAATGCGCGCGACAGGGCAGCATCGTTTTTCAGATGCAGCTTTTCAATCAGCGAATCCAGTAAATGGTTGGGATCATACGCCGGCTGGTCTGCCAGGCGGTTGCTGCTTGCGGAAGTGTCCAGTTCGGTAGTCATGGTATGGTCGTATCCAGATTGCGGTTATCGTAAAAAATATTCGAAAAATATTTGGTGCCAGCGTTCGAAACCAAAATTGTTTAAAAAAACATGGTGGCAAGATTCGAATTTGCAATGGTTGTTCGAAATAATTTCGCAACCTGATTCGTCAAGCCAACGTTTCGTAACTGCTCATTCTTTGTGCATTACAGAATTGCTATTGAAGCAGCAGCGCCTGAGTAATTTCGCCTACACAACGCATTATAGAGAGCGAGCCTGTTGATATATTGATAGTACGCAAGCACGCCATCGGCGCGATTTTGCATGGCTCATATAACGATAAGCAATGCAGCTTGCCGTTGTTGTGAATGATCCGTGGCGACTGATTTATTTTTTCTTCAGAAGCGCATGCCAGCCATCGAATCCAAGCTCGCGCACGGTCTCGATATTTTTTTCGAAAATCTCGGCAGCATCGGGAAATGCTGCCACGGCTTTATCGAGGCTCGCTTCGCGAATCAGATGCAGGGTGGGGTAGGGAGAACGATTGGTGTAGTTGTCGATGGCGCCGGGGGCAGCATCGGCAAACTGATAATCCGGATGAAAACTGGCGATCTGCACTTCACCTTCAAGTCCGAGCGTAGCAAGGATGCGGTCGGCGATATCGAGAAAGTCATTGAACTCCAGGAAGTCGTTCAATACGCCGGGATGAATCAGCAGGGTAGTATCGGTTTCTTCCGCCGGTGTGGATTGCAGCAACAGCAGCTCTTTCGCCAGTTCTTCAGCCAGCGCTTCTGTCGTATCGGCCTGGCTGGCGACGTAGCGGATCTGGCCCTTGACCTGAACAGCCTTGGCAAACGGGCAAAGGTTCAGACCGATAACAGCCTTGTCGACCCAGGCGCGCGTGGCGGCGATGACTTCTTCGGCATTGGGCATGGGGGAGGTCGACATGGGAGCGAGTGGTTGCAAGAAATGATTTCGTGGAGCAGCGATGGGCTTTGCTGCATAGGATGCGAGATTGTACCAAGCTTGCAGAATGAAGGATTTGTGTCGCCGGATTGGCGATATATCAATTGAATAGAAAGGATTGGCATGGCGCTCAAAGCCACCATTTTTAAAACCGATTTGCAGGTCGCGGATATGGACCGCGGCTATTACGGCAGTCATGCGCTGACCATCGCTCGCCATCCATCCGAAACGGATGAGCGCATGATGATACGCTTGCTGGCGTTTGCCTGCCATGCCGACCCTGCGCTGAGCTTCGGTAAAGGGCTGAGCAGCGACGATGAGCCTGATCTATGGCAAAAGGATTTAACCGGAGCAATCGACCTATGGATTGAAGTAGGGCAACCGGATGAAAGACGTTTGCTCAAGGCCAGCGCCAGGTCATCGAAAGTGGTGGTATACAGCTATGGTAATGCTGCTACGATATGGTGGAAAAATACCGCTGCAAAGCTCGAGCGTGTGCGTAACATAGTGGTATTCCATGTGCCATCGTCTAGCAGCCAGGCAATGGCGAAACTCGCGCAACGTACGATGCAATTACAGTGCACCATCCAGGATAACCAGATCTGGCTCACTGGCACGGAAGATGCTGTATCCGTTGAGGTTGCGATGTTGCGCGACGTTTCAATCTGATTTGCCTGTTTTGGGGACTTTATCCGGAAAAGAATTCCGGCAGGTGTGAAGCTTCGTTCGCCTGATGTGGCACTGCATTGATAATTTTGCCGAAGCAGGCAGGGTATGTCGGGGAGGAGAGGTTTTGCCACATCGTTTACAGCGTCGGCGTGAGCAAATCTTACGTCTGTTCAATGCCAGATATCTTCTTCCACCGGTAATCCTCATCCTGTGTTTGCTTGCAACTGTCATGCTGGCGCGCGAGGCGCAGCGGGTCGCGGATAATTATCTGCGCGAAGAATTCCAGTTTCGCTCGAGGGACATAGCAGACCGGATCGAAAAGAGGCTGAGTCTTTATCAGCAAGTCTTGAAAGGCACGATCGGATTATTTGCCGTGAACGGCGAAGTGTCCCGCGAAAGCTTTCGCACCTATATCAATGCATTGGGCCTGCTGGAAAATTATCCGGGAATCGAAGGCATCGGGTTTTCAGTCGTCGTGCCGCCATCGCAAAAGGATCGTCACGTTCAGCAAGTGCGTCGCTCGGGGTTTCCCGAGTACGACATCAAGCCGCCCGGCGAACGTGACATCTATACATCCATTCTTTATCTGGAACCGTTCGAGGGGCGTAATTTGCATGCCTTCGGATTCGACATGTATTCCGATGAGCGCCGCCGTGCCGCGATGGCGCAGGCTCGCGACAGCGGGCAGGCCGTCATGTCAAGGAAGGTCACGCTGGTGCAGGAAGTGGAGTCCGAGGTGCAACCCGGCTTTCTGATGTGTCTCCCTGTGTATAGGAAAGGCGCGCCGCATGATACTGTGGCAGAGCGCCGCGAAAACCTGGTTGGCTGGGTGTATGCGCCGTTTCGCATGCGGGACCTTATGCGCGGCATCGAAGGCACGCGCACCAGGGAGCTTGATCTGGAAATCTATGATGGCGACAAGACCGGGCCGGAGAACCTGCTGTATGACTCCAATAGAGGAGCGGAGCCGGTCGGGCACGATCCCCTGTTCAAGCATGTGTCGCGGCTGGAAATCGCCGGGCACCAATGGCTGATCGAAGTGTCGTCCCTGCCGCTGTATGAAACACAGCAAAGAGTCGACCGTGCCGGCCTGATTCTGCGCGGCGGCATCAGCATCAGCCTGCTGCTGGCCCTGCTGGTCTGGTTATTTCTCGATGACAGGGCAAGGACCCTGCAGGCCGCCGACCAGGCGATGCGGCTGGCGCTTTATGATGCGTTGACCGGGCTGCCCAATCGGAAACTTCTCAACGAGAGGCTGACACTGGCGCTGGTCAAGGCGCGGCGCGAGCACGGCATGGTGGCGCTGCTGTTTATCGACCTGGACAAGTTCAAGCCGGTCAATGACGAATACGGCCATGCAATTGGCGACTTGCTGCTCAAGGAAGTGGGCGTGCGCCTGCAGCACTGCATGCGCGCCTCCGACACCATGGCACGGGTCGGCGGCGATGAGTTCATTGCCCTGCTCGAAGATATCGATGGCAGTGAAGGGGCAGGCAAGGTGGCGCACAAGATTCTGCATGCGCTGACGCAGCCTTTCGATGTCTCGGGCCATCGGCTCGAGATCGCGGCAAGCATTGGCGTGGCCATTTACCCGGAAAATGGCGAAGACCAGACTACGCTGACGAAGAGCGCCGACATGGCGATGTACGATGCCAAGAACAGCGGGCGCTCCACGATACGTTTCGCTGCCAAACGAGGGGTGGCCTAAACCAGCGGCATTGCGCAGCGCTCCGCAGATGCGCGGATCTGCGGAGCGCTGCGCAATGCCGCCGGCGTGGCGATGTGGATGGTGTCTCGGCGCTGGAGTCAGGCAGCAGGAACCGCGGCAGTAGAGGTGCTCAGCGCCTCGATGCCGATGATTTTGATGGTTTCAGTCTGGCCGAACGGCAGTCGGACTTCCACCGTGCTGTTGATCTTCCTGCCGATGAGCGCCAAGCCGATGGGGGACAGTATGGAGATCTGCGCCAGCGTCTGATTGGCATCCTCCGGACTGACGATCACGACGGTGAACGTTTCTCCACTGCCGACCTTGCTGCAGGTGACTTCGGAAAAAAGACTGACATGGTCCGGCTTTGTCACCGTGGCCGGCAAGAGAATGGAACTGGAGATGAGATCTACCAGTTCTTCGCCGGCATTGAATTTCAATTCCCTTACGCGCAGCATTTGTTCGGCGAGGCGTCCCAGGATGGCGGCATCGTATTGAGTCAGGTAGCGTTCGAATTTCATGGCAAAGAGTCTCCCTGGCCATGACCTTGTGGAAGGTCGGCCTGCAATGTAACAAGGTAAAGGCGAATGCCGACGTGGCGTTCGCGATGCTAATTTGTCAGGAGGTGGCTCGGTGAGTGGGGCGCAGGGGCAGCTGGAAAGCCGCTCTGTGCACACTCGCCGAGCCTAAGAGAGGCAGGCGAGCGCCTTGGTAGAAATATGAACGCGGCGCGTCGTGATCACAAAACGCGCGCGCAAGCCTTTCCTGTTCGTCGCCGAACATGCGCAAGTCGAAAATGTGAATGGCTTGTTCACGATTGCTGGAAAGGCCGGTTGGAATAATGTTGCCAGTATAGAGAATTGCCGTTTCTGGTCAACCTGTCATCCTTCCGGAAAATGGAAGGAAATGTTCGGGAAGCTCGAAGACGGCAATACTCGACGACAGCAGTCTTACACGACGCCCTGGTCGATCATGGCATCGGCAACCTTGCGGAAGCCGGCGATGTTCGCGCCCAGCACCAGGTTGCCCGGCTGGCCGAATTCCTTGGCGGTTTCGCTGGCGCTCTGGTAGATGTTTTTCATGATGCGGTGCAGCTTGGCATCGACTTCCTCGAAGGTCCATTGCTGCATGCTGGCGTTCTGCGCCATTTCCAGCTGGCTGGTGGCCACGCCGCCAGCGTTGGCTGCCTTGCCCGGACCGTAGCAGATGCCCGCTTCGATGAACTTGTCCACGGCCGCTGCGGTCGAGGGCATGTTGGCGCCTTCGGAAACGACGAAACAGCCGTTCTTCAGCAGTTCGGCGGCGTCGGCTTCGTTGAGTTCGTTCTGCGTCGCGCTCGGGAAGGCGGCATCGCAAGGCACCGACCACACGGCGTTGCGGCCGGCGGGGTAATCCTTCACCGAGATGTACTTGGCATCTGGATGGTGCTTGACGTATTCCGACAGCGAGGCGAATTCGACTTCCTTGAGACGCTTGAGGGTTTCCAGATTGATGCCGGCAGCGTGATGGATCATGCCGCGCGAATCGCTGACCGTCACCGCCTTGGCGCCCACTTCCTGCAGCTTTTCGATGGTGTAGATGGCGACGTTGCCGGCGCCGGACACCGTGCAGACCTTGCCTTCGAGCGTCTCGCCGCGCGCGGCCAGCATGTTTTGCGCAAAATAGACCGAGCCGTAGCCGGTGGCTTCCTTGCGCGCCAGCGAACCGCCCCAGGGGATTTTCTTGCCGGTGAGGACGCCGTCATAGCTGGCGGTCAGGCGTTTGTACTGGCCGTACATGAAGCCGATTTCGCGCGCGCCCACGCCGATGTCGCCGGCCGGCACGTCGATGGTCGGGCCGATGTGGCGGTACAGTTCGTTCATGAACGACTGGCAGAAGCGCATGATTTCATTGTCCGACTTGCCCTTGGGGTCGAAGTCGCTGCCGCCCTTGGCGCCGCCGATGGCCAGGCCAGTCAGGGAATTCTTGAAGATCTGCTCGAAGCCGAGGAACTTGATAATGCCGGCGTAGACGCTGGGGTGAAAGCGGATGCCGCCCTTGTAGGGGCCAAGGGCCGAGTTGAACTGGATGCGGTAACCTTTGTTGACCTGGACCTGGCCCTTGTCGTCGATCCACGCGACGCGGAACATGATCTGGCGCTCGGGTTCGACGATGCGGTCGATGATGTTGTGCTTCTTGTATTTTGGATCCTGGTCGAGCAGGGGGCGCAGGGACATCAGCACTTCCTCGACAGCCTGGTAGTACTCGGTCTGGGCGGGCGAACTGCGTTTCAGTTTGGCGATGGTGTCGGCGACGTAAGGCAAAACTATTCTCCTGAAGTATGGATGAATGATGGCGAGGTCTCGTGGACCTGGCTGGACCAATCTGGGGAATTTGACAAGACAAGTGAGCCCTTATTTGGGGCACATTGAAATGAACAGATTTTGCGGAATTTTACGCCAAAATGACGAATTAATGCACCATCCTGGTGCGCACGATGTCGTGCTTTTATCCGTGTGCGGGTTTCAGCGCCAGGAGTCGGCGCCGCATGAACAGCAAAATCAGGCTGAATCTCGAGCGGACTGCGGAGGTTCGGCGAGCGGCGACTCGCTGGCCAGCATGGTCTTGCGGTAGATCCCCGCCTGCATGAGCAGGATGGTCGATACCGGTGAAGTCGTCACCATCAGGACCGCAATCAGGATTTCCTGCAAGACGATACGCTGGCCGTGCACGCCGGCGGCGATCAGGGATGCGACCAGCACGCAGGCGAGTCCCATGGAATTGCCGAGCGTGGGCGCGTGCATGCGCGAATGGAAGTCAGGCAGCCGTAGCAGGCCGGCGCAGCCGATCAGCGCGAGGATGCTGCCGGCGACCAGCAATACGGCGATCAGCAGCTCGGCCCAGAAGGGAAAGACGACAGTGGTCATGGTTCGATCACCTCGCCGCGCAAGAGGAATTTCGCCAGGGCGGCCGTGCCGACGAAGCCGAACAGTGCGATCAGCAGGGCAATGTCAAAGTACACGCGGGTGCCGTAGCGGATGCCGAGCGTCAGCATGATCAGCATGCCATTGACGTAAAGCGCGTCGAGCGCAAGCACGCGATCCTGCGCCGCCGGTCCCCGCAGCATGCGCAGTCCGGCGCAGCACATGGCCAGCGCGAAACCGAATAGGGCAATCGACGTTGCCCAGTAGAGCAAGGTATTCATTCGAAGATCTCCATCAGGGGGCGCTCGTAATGCAGCTTGATTGTGTCGATCCATTCCTGCTCGTCCTGCAGGTCCAGCACATGCAGCCTCAGCGTCGAGCCGTCCGGCGACAGGCCGGCCCATACGGTGCCCGGCGTGGCAGTGATGATGCAGGCCAGCGCGGCCAGGCCGTGCGGATCGCGCAGATCGAGCGGAATATCCATGAAGCCGGCATAGGAGCGGCGTTCTGTATTGCCCAGAATGACGCTGGCCACGGCGATATTGGAGCGCAGGATGTCTTTGAATACCGTGCGCATCAGCATCAGGATCGCCAGCGGGCGGCGCGCCCGGCCGCGCAGAGGGCGCATCGATGCTGTCAGCAGCGGCAAGCCGATGGCGAGCACGAGTCCCAGCAGGGCATGGCCTGCCGAGAATGAATCGTTCAGCAATAGCCACAGCGCCAACAGGATTGCCGCCAGGCGCGGCTCGGCGGCATGCTTCATGGCGCACCTCCCGTACCCGGCATGCCGGCGGAGGCCGATGGCAGCACGGCATGAATATACGTTTGCGGCGCATACAGCATCTCGCCGGTGGCTTGCAGGTAGCGGACCGCCGGGTCTGCCACCAGTGCCAGCAATACCGACAACAGCAGAAGCAGCGCCACCGGCCCGGCTTCGATGACCCGCAGGCGAGGCTTGCTGCGTTCCTGCGTGCCCCAGAACAGACGGCTTCCCATGCGGGCCAGCGCAATGATTCCAGCCAGTCCCGAGCCCAGCACGGCTACCAGCAGCACCCATGAGAGCACGGGTGGGGCTTTACCCGGCGTCATCTCAAGCGCGGCGGAAAGCATCCAGAACTTGGCGACAAATCCCGACAAAGGCGGCATGCCTGTCACCAGCAGGGCGCAGCAGGCAAAGCCGAATCCGAGGAACGCCATGGCAGCGGGAATGATGACGCCGACCACGTCGTCGGGCCTGTCGGAAAACACGGGGTCTTCCACGCCGAAGGATTCCATCGTGATGGCCAGCACGTTGGCGCCGTAGGATTGGCTGCGCTCGATCATTTCGCACAGCATGAAAAAGGCGCCCGTCGCCAACACCGAGCTGACAAGGTAATACAAGGTCGCCCCGGTCATGGTCGGACCGCCGATGCCGAAACCGGCGAGCAGCGTGCCGGCCGAAACGATGACGCAATACGAGACCAGGCGCTGCGGCTTTTGCTCGTTGAGCATGGCCATCGAGCCGAACAACAGGGTAGCCAGGCCAATCCAGAACAGCCACGGGCCATTGAATGGCGCCGGCCCGCCTGCAGCCGAAAACAGCATGGTCAGGCGCAGCAGCGCATACACGCCGACCTTGGTCATGATCGAAAATACTGCAGCCACGGGTGCGGCGGCGGAGCCATAGGCATTCGTCAGCCAGAAGTTGAGCGGCCAGGCGCCAGCCTTGAGCAGGAAGGCCACGCCGAGAATGGCGCATCCGGCGTTCAGCAGGGTGCGCTCGCCACCCGCCAGCGACGGCAGGCGCGCCGCCAGGTCAGCCATGTTGAGCGTGCCCGCGGAACCATAGATCAAGGCTGCACCGATCAGGAACACCAGTGAACCGGCCAGGTTGATGGCGATGTAATGAAGCCCGGCGCGCACGCGTGACGTGCCCGAACCGTGCAGCACCAGGCCGTAGGAGGCTGCCAGCAGCACTTCGAAGAAGACGAACAGGTTGAACAGGTCGCCGGTCAGGAAGGCGCCGTTCAGGCCCATGAGAAGGAACTGGAACAGCGGATGGAAATGCGCGCCCATGTGGTCCCAGCGCGCCAGCGAGTACACCAGCGAAGCCAGCGCCAGAATGGCGGACAGGCTCAGCATGACCGCAGAGAGCCGGTCGGCAACCAGCACGATGCCGAAGGGCGCCTTCCATGCGCCCAGCTCATAGACGGCAATGCCGTGCGGCCAGTATGCCGGCAAGGCGCCGTTGGCCATCGCCAGGAGCGCCAGGGCGCTCGCTACCTGCAGCAGTAGTGACAGAAGCGGCAGGACGATGCGCGTGCGGCGCCAGCTGTCCCGCACCAGCAGCATTAACGCACCGGTCAGGAGAGGCAGGATGATCGGCAGGATCGGCAATTGCAAGATCAGGGCATTCATTGATCCGGCTCCTCGCCATCGACATGGTCGGTGCCTGTCAGTCCGCGTGAACCCAGCAGCACGACCAGGAACAGTGCGGTCGTGGCAAAGCCGATCACGATGGCGGTCAGCACCAGCGCCTGCGGCACCGGGTCGGCATAACGCGCCGGATCAGCGCCCAATTGCGAATCGATGATCGGCGCCTTGCCGACCGCCAGCCGCCCCATGCCGAAAATGAACAGGTTGACGGCATAGCCAAGCAGGGAGAGGCCCATGATCAGCTGAAAGGTGCGTGGGCGCAGCAGCAGCCACACGCCGGAGCCGGCCAGGATGCCTACCGCCACGGCATAAATGATTTCCATTAGTGGTCCTCCGGGGTGGATTCGGCCGGGAGATTGGCGAAAGGCTGCATCGTCATGCCGGCCATTCGGGCGGCTGCCGGCAGCCGATGGCGACGGCGCAGGGACTGGTGCGCCAGCGCCACCAGGATCAGTGCGGCGGCGCCGATCACCAGCAGATAGACGCCAAGGTCGAACAGCAGTACCGTGGACAGATGCATTTCACCCAGAATCGGCAGCGTTCCATGCCAAGCCAGCGCCGACAGGAAGGGCCGGGTCGCCAGCCATGCCGACATGCCGGCGCCCGCCGAACACAACAATCCGCAGGCAATCCAGTAGTGCGGCCGCAAACGGGTACGTGACTCGGCCCAGATGGTGCCGCCGGCCAGGTATTGCAGGATCATGGCAGTTGCCATGATCAAGCCGCCGACAAAGCCGCCGCCAGGCAGGTTATGTCCGCGCAAAAGGTAGAACAGCGAAATCATCCCGGCAACCGGCAACAGCAGGCGCACCAGCAGTGCCGGCAGCATCATGGTGCCGGCGGGAAGCGGCGCCCGCGGGTCGGCTGCGCTGGCAACGGCGCCAGCCTCGCGCTGCTGGCGCGGCTTCGCCAGGCTTTCCTCCGCCGGGCGGAAGCGCCGCAGCAGCGCATAGACCGTCAATGCCACGATGCCCAGCACGGTGATCTCGCCCATGGTATCGAAGCCGCGGAAATCGACCAGGATGACATTGATGACGTTGTTGCCGCCGCCCAGCGGCAGCGAATTCTCGATGAAATAGGAAGAGATGCCGGCGCCGGGCTCCCTGCGCAGCACGGTAAAGGTCAGTGCGGCAAAACCCAGTCCGGCGCAACTGGCGAGGATCACGTCGCGCAAGCGGCGGCCGCGCGTGCGCAGGCTTGGGGCGATATCGGCGCTTTCCTCGATTTTGCGCCGTGGCAGCCAGCGCAAGCCCAGTAATATCAGCACGACCGTCACTACTTCGACTGCCAGCTGTGTCAGCGCCAGGTCGGGCGCGGAGAACCAGGCGAAGGTCAGCGTAGTGGCAAGTCCGGCGACCCCGGCCATGATCAGTGCCGCCAGGCGATGATATTTGGCTTGAATCGCCGTGCCGATGGCGCAAGCGCCGCCTACCAGCCAGACCAGGGCGAAGGCCGGATCGAGGGTGGTCAATGGCATGTTGGCTTCGGGGAGACCATGCTGTCGCAACGCCCATGCCGCCGAACCGGCGATGGCGGCCAGCAGCAGGGCAAGCTGGGTCTGCAGGCGGGCCGACGACAGCAGCGTGGTCAAACCTCTCGCGATATCGATGGCGCGTTGCACTGTCGATTCGTAGATGTGCTTGCCATCCAGGTGGTATCCGGGCACGACCGCCGCGGCCAGCCGGCGCAAGTGCAGGCGCAAACCGTAATAGATGACGATGCCGCCCGCCAGCGCCAGCACGCTCATGGCAAGTGGAAGATTGAAGCCGTGCCAGACTGCCAGGTCATGAGCCGGTGTATTAGCCCCGAGCACTGCCTTGGCTGCTGTATCCAGGAAAGGGCCGATGGTCTGCTGCGGGAAAATGCCGACCACCAGGCAAGCCAGCACCAGCAGTGCGCTGGGCAGCAGCATCCATGGCGGCGGTTCATGCGGCGCGCGCGGCAAGTCTGTCGCCGGCGGGCCGAAAAATACCTGCAGGATGAAGCGCAGCGAATAGGCGACGCTGAACATGGAGGCGACCACGGCGACGGCCGGCAAACCGATTTGCGTCAACCTGCTGCCGCTTACGAATACGGTTTCCGTAAAAAACATTTCCTTGGAAATGAAGCCGTTCAGCAGCGGCACGCCTGCCATCGCCGCCGCCGCCACCGTGGCGAGTGTGGCGGTAATCGGCATGGCATAGCGCAGCCCGGACAAGCGGCGTAGATCCCGTGTGCCGGTTTCATGATCGACGATGCCGGCCGCCATGAAGAGCGAAGCCTTGAAAGTGGCGTGGTTGGCGATATGGAAGATCGCCGCCAGCAGCCCCAGATTACTGTTCATGCCGAGCAGTAATGTGATCAGGCCGAGATGGCTGATGGTCGAGTAGGCCAGCACGCCTTTCATGTCTTTCTGGAACATCGCCGCATAGGCGCCCAGTACCAGCGAACCCAGGCCGGCGCCGCCGATCAGCCAGAACCAGGCTTCCGTGCCGGCGAGGACGGGCCACAGGCGCACCAGCAGGAACACGCCGGTCTTCACCATGGTGGCCGAATGCAGATAAGCCGACACCGGCGTGGGCGCCGCCATCGCGTGCGGCAGCCAGAAGTGGAATGGCGTCTGCGCGCTCTTGGTCAGCGTGCCCAGGCCCACCAGCAGCAGAATCGCCAGGTACCAGGGGTCGTTGCGCAGCATGTCGCCCGAGGCCAGCACGGCATCGAGGTCATAGCTGCCGACGACGCGGCCGATCAGCAGCACGCCGGCCAGCAGGCATAGTCCGCCCATGGCGGTGACAGTCAACGCCATGCGCGCGCCGCGGCGGGCGTCGACCCGGTGATGCCAGTAGCCGATCAGCAGGAAGGAAGCCAGGCTGGTCAATTCCCAGAACAGGACCATCTGCACGAGATTTCCCGATAGGACGACCCCGAGCATGGCGCCCATGAAGGACAGCAAAAACGAGAAAAAGCGCGGCACCGGGTCTTTGGGCGACATGTAATAGCGCGCATACAGCACCACGAGCGCGCCCATCGCGCTCACCAGCATGGCAAAGAGCCAGGCATAGCCATCCATGCGCAGGCTGAATTCGAGGCCAAGGGCCGGCGCCCATTTGAATGTGGCGCGGATGATCTCGCCGGAGGCGACGCGCGGATACAGGCTGGCGATGAGCACGCAGCAACCGAGCGCGAAGGCTCCTGCCACCCACGATTCGGGGTTGCGCTGACGGCGCGGCATCAGACCTGCTAGCACGCTGCCGACAAACGGCAGGGCGATGATCCAGACAAGCGGCATGAGTGGGGCAATCCTTTCCTTGAGACTACGGGCGTGTTGCCGAACTAATGGGGCATTGGGTATGGCAAGTGAGCGGCATATGCGGACATGCCTGGGGCCAGACTATCTTGCGCTATCCCTAAATGTTAACAGACCTTGAACAAATGCGGGGGAATTGATTGCCGTATGCCATAGCTGGAACGTGGGTGCAGCAGGCTTTTCCAGGATGGTAGTCTTGCTGATGCCGACCGCCGTGGATGCATGTTGTTCTTGCAGGGGGCGAAAGGCCGGTAGCGCCGCGATCCCGGTTGCGCGTAATCTTTTCGAACGTGCTGAGCAGGCTCAAGAGCAAGCAGCCGCGACTGGAGGTACAACATAGGCAGCCGGGCAGCCCTCGGTCTTGATTGTTCATGTTTTGGTTGGAAGTGTCGAAGATGCAGATTGCAGGAGGAATCACATGCACAGTAAAGAAAACAATGCAATGAAGATTCCCGCGTGGCATGCCATGGAAGCGGATGTGGTGGCCGCCCGGCTGGCTACCGATCCACATGCCGGCCTTGATGAAGAAGATGCAAGGCGTCGCCTCGAGCGCTACGGCCTCAACCGCTTGCCGCCATCGCGCCGGCGCCCCTGGTGGCTGCGAGTCTTGCTGCAATTTCATAACGTGCTGATTTACGTGATGCTTGCCGCAGCCTTGATTACCGCATCGCTGGGTCATGGGGTAGACACCGGCGTGCTGATCGCTGCCGTGCTGGTCAATGCCTGCATCGGTTTTGTCGAGGAAGGCAAAGCCGAACAGTCGCTTGATGCGATACGTAACATGTTAAGCCTCAGGGCCGCAGTGGTTCGCGGCGGGAAGCGTCTTGACCTTGCCTCCGAAGAGCTGGTGCCGGGCGACCTGGTCTTTCTGGCTTCCGGTGACAAGGTGCCAGCCGACATGCGTATTGTCGGCGGCAAGAATCCCCGCGTAAACGAAGCGGCGCTGACGGGCGAATCCAATGTCGTGGAAAAAACCGTGGCTCCCGTGGCGGAAAACGCGGTACTGGGCGATCGCACCTGCATGCTGTATTCGGGCACCTTGCTGGCTTCCGGTCAGGCCCTTGCGCTGGTGACGGCGACCGGCAGCCAGGCCGAGATTGGCCGCATCGGCACCATGCTGGGACAGGTGCATGGCATTAGCACGCCATTGTTGCGCCAGATGGGTAAGTTCAGCCGCTGGCTGGCGGCTGCCATCCTGCTCATGTCCGGGCTGACTTATCTGGTCGGGGTGTTTTGGCGCGGCCATGCTCCCTCAGACATGTTCATGATGGTCGTGGCGCTCGCTGCTTCAGCCATTCCGGAAGGCTTGCCTGCCATTATGACGATCACGCTCGCGCTGGGTGTCAGGAGAATGGCAGCGCACAATGCCATCATCCGCCAACTGCCCGCTGTCGAAGCGCTGGGTTCCGTTACCGTGGTTTGCACCGACAAGACCGGCACGCTGACCCGCAATGAGATGACCGTGCAGCGGTTAGTCACCGCGCAAAGAATATTCGAAGTCACCGGAGTGGGTTACGCTCCGGTCGGGGAGATCCGCGCGGTGGATGTGCCGGCAGTGGAGGAGGACAAGCCGCTCGTGCAGGAACTGGCGCGCGCGGCCCTGCTATGCAACGATGCCGAACTGCGGCAGCATGGCGGCGACTGGCTGCTGCAGGGAGATCCGACCGAAGGCGCGCTGCTGACGCTGGCGATGAAGGCCGGCCTGGATCCGGCGCGGGAAACCGGCATGTGGCCGCGCATGGACGTGATTCCCTTCGAGTCCGAGTATCGGCTGATGGCGACTTTGCACCATGGCAGTGCGGGGCATGGCCGCATTTACGTCAAGGGCGCGCCGGAGCGCATATTCGAGATGTGCGACCGGCAGGACGATGGCAGTGTTCTTGATGCCGATTACTGGCGGCGCGCGGCGGCAGATTGTGCCGCGCGCGGATTGCGGCTGCTGGCGCTGGCCGCCAGGGATGTCGACGTCGCGCAGCGCAAGGTGCAGTTTGCCGACCTGGAGGGCGGTTTCACTCTGCTGGCGCTGGTAGGGATCATCGACCCGCCGCGCGAAGAGGCGACGGCGGCAGTGGCTGACTGCGCCGGCGCCGGGATCCGCGTCAAGATGATTACCGGCGACCACGTCGACACGGCGCGGGCGATCGGCGCGCAGATGGGTATCGGGCGCAACCAGCCGGCGCTGACCGGCGCCGAAATCGAGCTCATGGACGATGCGCAATTGCGCAAGGTTGCTCCCCACATCGACGTGTTCGCCCGCGCCAGCCCCGAGCACAAATTGCGCCTGGTGCAGGCCTTGCAGGCCCAGGGCGATGTGGTGGCCATGACGGGCGATGGCGTCAACGATGCGCCGGCGCTCAAACGTGCCGATGTCGGCGTGGCGATGGGCTTGAAGGGCACTGAAGCTGCCAAGGAAGCGGCCGACATGGTGCTGGCGGACGATAATTTCGCCACCATCAGCAACGCCGTGCGCGAAGGGCGCGGCATCTACGACAATATCCAGAAGTTTGTTCTGTTCATGCTGCCAACCAATGGCGGCGAGGGGCTGGTGGTCGTGGCGGCCATCCTGTTCGAGCTGGTATTGCCGCTGACGCCGGTCCAGGTATTGTGGGTCAACATGGTAACGTCCGGTACGCTTGGGCTGGCGCTGGCCTTCGAGCGCCCGGAGGACGACGTCATGCGAAGGCATCCGCGCGATCCTGAAGCGCCCTTGCTGTCCTGGCTTTTTGTCTGGCGGGTAGTGATGGTTTCCATGCTGATGATGGCTGGCGCCCTCGGCCTGTTTTTGTGGGAATTGAATAGAGGCGCCGCGCTGGAAACCGCGCGCACCATGGCAGTGAGCGCCGTGGTTGCCGCGGAAATGTTTTACCTGGTCAGCAGCCGCTACATTTATCGTTCGGTGCTGTCACGGGAAGGGCTGTTCGGCAACCGCTACCTGCTGTATGCGCTGGCCGCATGCGCGCTCTTTCAGGGGGCTTACGTCTATTGGGCGCCGCTGCAGGGCGTATTCGATTCCACGCCGCTCCGTGCAGGCGAGTGGCTGCGCGTGCTGCTTGGCGGTTTTCTTCTTTTTATTTTCGCTGAACTGGAAAAGGCCGGGATCGCTTACTGGCGGCGCACACGGGGCGCGATTTTCACCTCGTATCAAGGTCCGCCTGCCAGCATGGCATGAAAATTTATGGCTGCTCAGCAGCTATGAGAACTTTAGCCAAACCAGGGTTCAAGGCATCCTGACCACGGCAACTGTTATCGCGCTGATGGTTGTTCGAGCAAGATGTTCATTGAACCCTGATTTTACTCACGGCACTCCAAGCATCCGGTTCTGTTTCATGAAATATGCGGCAATGATCGCCAATAAGAAAAATCCGGCGACCAGCATAAAACTTTCCGCATAAGCGCTGAACACGCCGCCGCTCACCCCTTCGTATGCTGCTTCCCGCCACGACACGAATGCCGCGGACACCGCCACGCCCATGACGCCGCCCAGTTGGCGAACGTAGCTGACCACCACCGATGATTGGCCGATCTGCTCCGGCTTGAGCGGCCTGAGCGTCGCGATGCTGAGCGCCGGGAGAATGAATCCCAGTCCGATGCGTCCGAGGATCGCTCCGCCGACAACTTCGGGATACGTGATGTGGGCGGCCACAATCGCAAAAAATGCAAACGATAGAAAGAACATCGTCAGTCCGGCGATCGTCACGAGCAAAGGTGAATGCCGGTCTGCCATGCGGCCAGCCAGCGGAATGGTGACGGCCAATACCAGCCCTGAAGGCAAGAGCGCCAGCCCCGCGGCGGTAGCGGAAAGGTGCATGGCATGCTGCAGGAATACCGGGATCAGGTAGGTGGAGGCATAGAGGCCGAAGCCGTAAGCGAACGTCACCAGGGTGCCCATGGTGAAAATTCGTTCGGCAAAGGGACTCAGGCTGATGATCGGGTGTTCCGTTCGCTTTGCGTGGAAAATGAAGCCGGTCAGCGTCAGTATGGCGACCGCAAACAGGATGAGAGTCCAGCTTGAAGTCAGTCCGCTGTGTTGAAGGCTGGCCACTGCTTCCACGATTGCCAGGGAAACGACTGTCAGCATGGCCAGGCCGATCCAGTCGAAACGACGATGCGTGTTTTCACGCGGCAGCGGCAACAGGTAGAAACCCATGACGGCGGCAGCCACGCAGGCGGGAAGATTCATCAGGAAGATCGCCGGCCAGCCGAAGCGGTCGAGCAGCATGCCGCCGAACGTCGGGGCCATGGCGGGCGCCAGGATGATGCCGAAGCCGAGTATGCCTGTGGCGCGTCCTTGCTCTTCCACCGGAAACAGGCGCATGACGGCAATCGTCGTCAGCGGCTGCAGCACGCCCGCCGTCGCGCCCTGCAGGATACGCAAGGCAACCACGAGCGTGAAATTGGTGGCAAATGCACCAGCCAGGCCGGAGGCCGCCAGCACGGCAATGGCGCCAAGAAACAGCTTGCGGGCGCCGAGATGGTCGAGCAGCCAGGAGGTCGGTAACATGCCGACCGTCATCGCCGCCATGAACCCGGTAATGGTCCACTGGACTTGCGTCTGACCGACGTTGAAGTGTTTCATCAGGGAAGGAACGGCGACGGTGAAGCTGGTCGAGGCAAGCAGGCTGGATACGGCGCCAAGGCCTAGCACCAGCAGCACCAGCCAGCGGTAGCGGTGCGCGCCATATCTCTGCGACAGGGCGTCAAATGACGACGCACGAGGAGAAAAATCCATGAAAAATGTTCTGGTGCCAAAGCTATAATATTAGCTCCTAAATGATTAGGCATCAAATGAAATCCCGAGCAAATGAACAGTTTGCCTTTTTGCTATCGCGCTGCTCCATCTTGTGGAGAACGCGCGTGGATGAGCGCTTGCGGCCCTGGGGCATGACCCATTCATCGTGGCGCATTTTGCGCGTGCTGACTGTTTCCGGCCAGCGTCATCATCAGACCAGCCTGGCAAAGGAAATCGGCGTGGAAACACCCACGCTGGTTGGCATTCTCGATCGAATGGAAAAAATGCAATGGGTCAGGCGGGAACCCGATCTTCATGATCGCCGCGTGAAAAATGTCGAGGTCACGGAGGAAGGCGTGGCGATCTGCCGGCAGCTGGAGGGCGAAGTCGAGGCGGTCCGCAAACAGATGCTTGTCCATCTTTCCAGGGAAGAGGTGCAGACCGGAATCGCGCTGCTCGACAAGATCCTGAGGAGCGGCGATCACGCAGACGGCTCGTAGGACGATCGATTTTTCTGGCCGACATGCTGAAGCCAGCCGAAAATCCTGCAAGAGAGGCGAAGAGAGTTGCTATATCGCCTGAATCAAAAGCTCGCGGCTTGAAATCGCTATCCTCTTTTTATTTCTCCCTGATTTGACTCCCTGGCTTTCTTCAAGGCCGACCGGGTATTTTTATTCACGAAAGGATGGGCTTGCATTTGCGGCTGCAGTCCATGGCGACAATGGCAAGTAACAAAGCGAAACGAAGTCTTTCCTGTCATTTTGCAGTTTTGTTTTTGTTGGGCGCCGACGCCGCACTGGCAATGGAAATGCCGGCTGGGATGGAGCAATGTGCTGCAATTCATGCCGACCAAGAGCGTTTGGCATGTTATGACCGGGTTGTCAGCGGCACCAGAGAGAAGCAGCAGGAACAGGCCAGCAGCGCGCTTCCACCTCAGCAAACGGCGGACGCCGCGCCAATGCAGCATGCGGCTACCAACGCCTCGCTGCTGACGCGCCATTGGGAACTGGATTCCGCGAATAAGCAGGGAATCTTTACATTCCGTCCGCATCGCGAAAATTACCTGATGGGGACGTACAATTCCACGCCCAACAGCGCGCCTTATCGCCCGTTTCGGCCACTTAATCCGGACGCGAAATTGTCCCATGGCGAATTGGCTTTCCAGCTTGGCTTCAAGATGAAAGTGCTGGAAAACCCTTCCAACATTCCGCTGGATGTATGGTTCGGCTACACGCAGCGCAGTTTCTGGCAGGCCGGAAACCGGGAAGCGTCCAGCCCTTTCAGGGAAACCAATTACCAGCCTGAGCTGATGGCAGTCATGCCGACGAATCTCAACCTTCTAGGCTTGCGGATGCGCTTTGTCAATCTCGGCGTCGACCACCAGTCAAACGGCCAGACATCGACGCTTTCACGCAGCTGGAACCGCGTGTACGCCCAGGCCGGATTCGAACGCGGCAACTTCACGCTGCTGGCGCGAGTCTGGAAGCGATTGCATGAAAGCGCCAATGATGACGATAACCCGGACATCATCAGGTACATGGGAAGAGGGGATGTGAAAGCCGCCTATCAATGGAATGGGCATGAATTTTCATTGCTAACCCGATACAACTTCCAGAGCGACAAGGGAGCGGCGCAACTTGGCTGGGCCTTTCCCCTTGTTTCCAACCTGAAGGGATACGTGCAGTATTTTACGGGGTATGGATACAGCCTGATCGACTATGATGCGTATCAGCGCGTGCTCGGGCTGGGCTTGCTGGTCGCTTTCTGATTAACGATGGCAGGTTGCCGGCGGCGTCTTTTCCACAATGACGTCAATGCACATCACCTCAATTGCCGCGTGCAGCCTTCACCGCGCGCCCCAGTTCCACCACCGACATGGCATAGAAGAAGCTGCGGTTATATTTTGTAATCGCGAAAAAATTGGCGGCGCCGAGCCAGTATTCGGTGGCCTCGGTACCGTTTTGCAAATCAACTAGGCCATACGGCAAGTGATTCGGCGCTTCGCCATTGGAGGCAATCCCGGCGGCACGCATGTCTTCCAGTGAGTACTTGGCTTCCAGGCTTTGGCCGATGAATGCTTCCCAGCGATTGTCGGGCACGCCATCGCTGTTACGGGTCGTGACGGTAGCCGGGAAAACAATCGGCTGGCCGCTTTGCCAGCCATGCTGCACCAGGAAGTTGGCAACGCTGCCGATGGCATCGACCGGTGAATTGCGCAAGTCGATCTTGCCGTCGCCATCGAAATCGACGGCGAAATTGCGGATGCTGCCCGGCATAAACTGAGGCAAGCCAATCGCGCCTGCATACGAACCCAGCAGTGTGAAAGGATCGACGCCAAGATCCCGCGCATACAGCAGCGTATGTTCCAGCTGGTCGCGGAAAAACTTCATGCGGGCATCGCGATTGGGCGTATCGGGATAATCAAAGCCCAGCGTGGTCAGCGTATCCAGCACGCGGAAATTGCCGGTATTACGGCCATAGATGGTTTCCACGCCAATGATGCCGACGATGATTTCAGCAGGCACGCCATAGGTCTGTTCGGCGCGTTCGAGCGCTTGCGCATGCTGGTTCCAGAAGTTCGCCCCGGCCTGGATGCGGATCGGCTCGATGAAGCGGCTGCGATAGGCGCGCCAGTTTTTCGGTTTTCCCGGTGGCGCCGGTTTGACCAGCTGAATGGCGCTTTCGACGTGCTTGGTTTCGCGGAAAAGCGTCTCCAGCGCCTTGCGGTCGAAGCCATGGCGCTCGACCATGGTGTCGATGAAAGCAGCCACTTCCTTCCATTGGCCAAAGTTGGCAAATTCGCCTGGCTGCGGTTCCTGCTGCAGGGAGACCTTGCGCAGCTTGGACTTGGCTGCAGACTGCTTGCTGACGACAGCATCGCGTGCCAGCACGGGCATGGTCAGGCTGACGGCGAGCGCAAGGAACAAAGGGCGCACGGCGCGCCGGGACAGCTTGGAAAATTTCATCGGCATTGCTTCAACAATAACTTCAGGCGGGCGAGATATGCAGTGGCAGAGAAGTCGCTAACCGTACCATATTGTGCATCCTCGTAACACATGAGGAAGCGCTCAGCCGCGATTTTTTTATCGTCGGAAAGCCCGGACCGGCTTTGCATGATGCGCTGGCGATACGTTCGTGGTCCTTCATGCAAGTCACGCGGCAAGCCCTTGCGCGCCATGGCTTGGCAAAAGCGCAAATAGATCGCCTGAATGGGATCGATTTTGCGGCGGTCGAGCAGCAGCGGCCATGCCAGCAGGGCCAGGACCGTGGCGCCGCCGCCCAGCAGCATGGCAAGAGTCCGCCAGTCTGGCGTGCTGAAGCCGAGCGATTGCAGCAGGCTCTTTTGCTTGTCGGGCGAATAATTCAACACCCACTGGTTCCAGCCATTGTTGATGGCATCCCAGTTGAAACGCAACGACGCCAGCCACGAGCGGGCAATCGGGTTCAGTTCAATGACGCCGGCCAGGTTCAGGCCACGCTGAGGCAAGGTGCGGGCGAGGTTGCGCTCGATGCGGTCTGGCGCCACAGCGGCAGTCGGATCCACGCGCAGCCAGCCGCGGCCTGCAATCCAGATTTCCGCCCAGGCATGGGCATCGGACTGGCGCACGGTCATGAAGCCGTCGATCGGATTGATTTCGCCGCCCTGGTATCCCGTCACGACACGCGCCGGCACGCCGGCAGCGCGCATGAGAATGACAAAGGCGCTGGAATAATGTTCGCAAAAACCGGCGCGGGTGCCAAAGAGGAACTCGTCCACGGCATGGCGCCCGAGCGGTGGCGGTTCCAGCGTATAGCTGAATTGCTGTTCGCGGAAATAGCGCAGCACGCTATTCGCCAGCTGCAAGTCATCGGCGCTGGTGCGCCGCAAGGCAGCGGCAAATTGCAGCGTCGCCGGGTTATAACCAGGCGGGAGCGCCAGCCATTGGTAAAGGGCGCTGCGCGGGACATCAGGCTGCAGCGCGAAATCGATATGTGAAATGGCGGTGTAGCGGATGCGGTCATGGATGGATTGCTCCGCCACCAGCTCGCCATTGGGCCGTACCACCGCCGGCAGTCCGGGCATAAGCGGCGCGGATTGCGGCAGTTCGAGCGCAAACAGCCAGCGCTTGCCGTGCGGCTCCAGTGTCACCTGATGGCGCAATGCCGGCCCCTGCACGCGCAGCGGGACCGATGTGGAAGCTGTCGGCAATTGTTCGATGCGGGAAGCTTGCCGGGTCCAGTTGCGGCCATCGTAATTGTCCAGCACGATGCCGCGCCAGTAAAGCTTCGACTGCGGCGGCGCCGGGTCCAGGAATTTGACGCGGAAAGCGACATCGCCGGACAAGGCGAGGTTGGCGATATTCCCCGGCGACATCGTATCGGACAAGCCGCTGCGGCCGCTTTGCGCATCGCTCGGCAAACCCCAGAGCGGCCCCTGGATGCGTGGGAACAGAAAGAACATCAATAACGTGAGCGGCGCGGCAAATCCGAGGATCTTCAAGGCCAGGCGCAGGCTTTGCAGCAATGGCGGTGTCGCACCCGTATATTGAAAGGAAAGCTGCGCGAGCAGAAGCGCCAGCGTGGAAAGCAGCGCCACCAGCGCCGCGCCCATGCCTTGCGAATAGAAGAATCCCGCCAGGATCAGGAAAAAGCCGAGAAACAGGACCACCAGCAGATCGCGCCGCGCATGCATTTCCAGCAGCTTGAACGCCAGCAGCAGCACTAGCGTGGCGACACCGGCTTCGCGACCGAGCAATGTCTTGAAGCTGACAAAGACGCCGATCAAGGTCATCAGGGCAAGGGGAAGCAGCACCCAGCGCGGCGGCAGGCGATGTCCCTGGAACGTGATCCAGGCGCGCCACAACAGCAGCGAGCCGGCAGTCAGCGCCGCCCATGGCGGCACCTCTGTCGCATGCGGCGCCAGCACCAGTGCGCAGGCGGCCAGCAGCAACAGGGTATCGCCCTTGTCGCGCGACAGGGGAGGGCGGGCTTGCCGGGCAAACGATGGGAACAAGGAAGAAAACAAGGCAGGTAACTTCATCGGGACTCCGCAATGCCGTACAAGGCCAGTTCCTGCAGACAGGCAGCTTGGTGTGCGGGGCCAAGCGATGCGTCACGGCTGACGGCGCCGATGCGGAAAGCATACGGCAAGCCGCGCGCTTCCGCTTCCAGTACCCAGCAAGTCATGCGGGATAGCCGCGTTTCCACGTCAAGTGATGTGGGCAGCAGCGCGAAATCCAGCGCCAGCTCGCTGGCGCCGCCTCCCTCGAAATGCTTGGCGACCAGCGCGCCGCCATGCTGGCTATCCATGCGCGCGATCTGCCGCCATGCCAGCTGGCGCAGCGAATCGCCGCTTTGATAGGCACGAATGCCGGCGAAATCGTCATGCCCTGCAGCGCCCGAACCATCGGCCTTGCCGCCTCCACCTGTCGGCAGCGGCGGCGCATCGGTTTCCGGACATGGATACACCAGCACCCGCAAGTCCGGTTGCCAATAGCTCCAGGCGCGCAGCAAGCCAAGCGGAAAGCGTGTTTCCAGCCGAACCCGCGGCGCCTGCAGCCAGCCGCGCCTGGCCGTGCCCAGTCCCAACGTTACGGTGCGCGTGATGCCGGCGGGAATATCGATTGCCTGCCGCACATCCGGCATGCCGGTATCGATGAATCCCAGCCAGATGGCATAGCGCTCGCGCTTGCTGCGGTTGCTGACATGGAGCTCGAACTGGGCTTCTTCGCCGGCATGCACTGGCCTGACGCGTCCGGGAGACAGATAGAGGTGCGCCAGGTTGCGGAAGGTGAGATGCATGTCCACCACGGCGCATGCCGCCAGCAGGAAGGTCAGGCCAAACCCGAGGCTCAGGTTGTAATTGATCGACGCGATGAACAGCACCACCAGCATGGCGCCGAATGCCATGCCCGCGCTGGTCGGCAGGATGAAGACGCGGCGCCGGTGCAGGTGGATTTCCCCTGCCTCTGGTGCGCCCAGGCGAAACAGCCAGCGTTCCAGGAGGCGGCGAAAGAATTGCCGCAGCGGGCGGTCTTTGGCGATGAATGAGGGCATCGGTGCCTGAGGCAACGGCTTAGACCGGCACCGATTGCATCAGCCGTGTCACCAGATCGCGGCTGGATAGCGTGGCGCTGCCCGCAGTCTTCAGCGGCCGCAGGCGATGAGCGGCAACCGGCACCAGGACTGCTTGCACATCTTCCGGGATCACGTGGTTGCGGCCTTCCAGGGCTGCCCAGGCGCGCGCAGCCTGCAACAGGGCCAGCGCCGCGCGCGGGCTCAATCCTTCCGCGAACATGCCATTCTGGCGCGAGGCCTGGGCCAGCGCCTGCACGTAATCGATCAATCCCGAAGAGGCATGGATTTTCCGCGCCTCCTGCTGCGCTTCTTCCAGTTCCGCCGGTTGCATCGCCGGCGCCAGCGACTTCAGCATGGCGCGCCGGTCTTCGCCCAGCAGTAATGCACGCTCGGCGGCCGTGTCGGGATAGCCGAGCGACAAACACATCAGGAAACGGTCCAGCTGCGACTCGGGCAACTGGAAGGTGCCGATCTGGTGCGTCGGGTTTTGCGTGGCGATCACGAAGAAGGGCGCCGGCAGGTTGCGCGTGACGCCATCGGCCGTGACCTGCCGCTCTTCCATGGCTTCCAGCAGGGCGGACTGGGTTTTCGGCGTGGCGCGGTTGATTTCATCGGCCAGCAATACCTGCGTGAAAATCGGCCCCGGGTGGAACAGGAAGGCATTCTTTTCTCGGTCGAAGATCGAAATGCCCGCCACATCCGCCGGCAGCAAGTCGCTGGTGAACTGGATGCGGTTGAACTTCAGCCCAAGTGAAATCGCCAGCGCGTGCGCCAGCGTAGTCTTGCCCACTCCCGGCACGTCTTCCAGCAGCAGGTGGCCGCCGGCCAGCAGGCAGACCAGCGCTTGCCGGACCTGCGTCTCTTTGCCGATGACAACCTGATTGACCTGTCTTGCAACCGCGTGAATTTTTTCGAACATGGAGCTTTCAGTTGAGAGAGAATGAGGGAGTCCGCCTCGGAAGGAACTTATTCTAGGGCAGCATTAACCAATAGCAAATATAAAAATGTGCAATGCAACACTAATAAATTAGCAAATAAGCGCATTAATGGGTAGACTTGCAAAAAATGACGCCAAAAAGGCGCGGCAAGAAACGCTGGCAGTGAAGCAGCGGGACAATGCGAGGATGACATATGAGAACCGGTTTTTTTACCCATGCCGATTGCAGCCGGCATGAAATGGGTGGGTGGCACCCGGAATGCCCGGAGCGCCTGCAGGCGATCCAGGATCAATTGATCGCCAGCCGGATCGATCCATTCCTCCAGCATCGCGAAGCCCCGCCCGCCAGCCTGGAAGACATCGGCCGGGTGCATACGCAGTCGGCGATTGCGCGCATACGCGACCATATACCTTCTCCCAGCGAACATTACTACAGCCTGGACGGCGATACCTTTCTCAATCCTTTCAGCTGGGATGCCGCGTTGCATGCCGCTGGCGCCGCAATTGCCGCCACCGATGCGGTAGTCAAGGGCGAGCTTGCCAATGCATTCTGTGCGGTGCGTCCGCCGGGGCACCATGCCACGCCGACGGAGTCGATGGGGTTTTGCCTCTTCAATAACGTCGCCATTGCCGCCCGTCGTGCGCTGGATGTGCATGGGCTGGAGCGCGTCGCCATCGTCGATTTCGATGTCCATCACGGTAACGGCACTGAAGCCGCATTCGTCGGCGAAGACCGTGTGCTGATGGTGAGCTTTTTTCAGCATCCTTTTTATCCGTACAGCGGCACCAGCGATATCGGCGCGCATGCCGTCAACGTGTCGGTGCCGGCCTACAGCGGCGGCGACCAGGTGCGCCAGCTGGTCACGCAAAACTGGCTGCCGGCGCTGCACGCGCACCGGCCGCAGATGATCTTCGTCTCTGCCGGTTTCGACGCGCACCGCGAAGATGACATGGGACAGCTCGGCCTGGTGGAAGCGGATTACGCCTGGCTGACGCAGCAGATCATGACGATCGCCGACCAGTATGCGCAAGGCCGCATCGTCAGCAGCCTGGAAGGCGGCTACAACCTGTCGGCGCTGGGACGAAGCGTGGCAGCCCATCTCAAGGTTTTGGCGGGACTGGATTGAAGGCACGGTACAGCGATTGCCGACATCAATAAATTCAATGCGAGGAGACACCCATGAATAAATTCGACATCGGCCTGGACAAGAATCCGGCCAACTACACGCCGCTCAGCCCGATTACCTTCATCGAGCGGGCAGCAGCCGTCTATCCGCAGCGGCTGGCAACCGTGCACGGCGCCATGCGCCTGACCTGGTCCGAGCAATACCGGCGCGTGCGCCAGTTGGCTTCGATGCTTGCCCGGAATGGAATCGGCAAGGGCGATACCGTGGCGGTCATGCTGCCCAACACGCCGCCGATGGTCGATGCGCATTTCGGCGTGCCGATGACCGGCGCCGTGCTCAATACGCTCAACACGCGTCTCGATGCCGAGAGTATCGCCTTCATGCTCAACCACGGCGAAGCCAAGGCCGTGATCGTCGACCGCGAATTTTCAGGCGTGATGCAGGCGGCGCTGGGGATGATCGGCCGCGACCTGCTGGTCATCGATGTCGACGATCCTGAATACACTGGTCCGGGCCAGCGCATCGGCAAGCTCGAATACAAACCCTTCATTGCCCAGGGCGATGCGGACTATCCCTGGCAGAATCCGGACGATGAATGGAATGCCATCGGCCTGAACTATACGTCGGGCACCACCGGCGACCCCAAGGGCGTGGTGGTGCACCATCGCGGCGCTTATCTCAACGCGGTGTCCAACATCATCACCTGGAGCATGCCGCGCCATCCGGTGTATTTGTGGACGCTGCCGCTGTTTCACTGCAATGGCTGGTGTTTCCCGTGGACGGTGGCGGCACAGGCCGGCGTCAACGTCTGCCTGCGCAAGGTCGAAGCCAAGGCAATCTGGGATGCCATCCGCGAACACAAGGTCACGCATTATTGCGGCGCGCCGATCGTGCATTCGCTGATCATCAATGCGCCGGCCGAGCTGCGCCAGGGCGTCGAACACAAGGTGTCCGCCATGGTGGCAGGCGCCGCACCGCCGGCGGCGATGATTCAGGGCATGGAGGAAATCGGCTTCGACCTGACGCACGTGTATGGCCTCACCGAAGTGTACGGCCCGGCGGCGGTGTGCGAAAAGCAGGAAGACTGGGCCAACAAGGATATCGGCGAACGGGCGCGACTGAACGCGCGCCAGGGCATCCGCTACGTGTTGCAGGATGCCGTCACCGTCCTCAACCCGGAGACCATGGAACAGGTGCCGGCCGATGGCGAAACCATCGGCGAGATCATGTTCCGCGGGAATATCACCATGAAGGGTTACCTGAAGAATGAAAAGACCACCCAGGCGGCGTTCGCCGGCGGCTGGTTCCATACCGGCGACCTCGGCGTGATCCACCCGGACGGCTACATCAAGATCAAGGACCGCAGCAAGGACATCATCATTTCCGGCGGCGAGAATATTTCCAGCGTCGAGGTCGAGGATGTGCTGTACCGTCATCCGGCCGTGCTGGTGGCGGCAGTGGTCGCCATGCCCAACGAGAAATGGGGCGAGACGCCTTGCGCTTTCGTCGAATTGAAGCCCGGCGCCCAGGTCACGGACCAGGAACTGGTTGCCCATTGCAAGGAGCACCTGGCCGGTTTCAAGGTGCCGCGCGCGGTGGTGTTCGATACCTTGCCCAAGACCGCCACTGGCAAGATCCAGAAATTCGAATTGCGCCAGCGTGCCGGGTCGGTGAAGGCGATCGACGTGTAACTTCGATATCTGGACGGGCGGCGGCTGGATGGCGAGGGTGCAGGGCAATGCATCGGCGTTCGCCTTGGCGTTCATGGGCATTCCGCCGCAAGCAGGTAGAATAGCGCCTCAGTTCATTTGCAAAGTTTCACATGTCCATACAATGGTTTCCCGGTCACATGAATTCGGCCCGCCGCCAGGCGGCCGAAACCATGGAAAAGACCGACATGGTGGTCGAGGTGCTCGACGCCCGGCTGCCGCAGGCCAGCTGCAATCCGATGATTGCGCAGTTGCGCGCGCAGCGCCAGCGTCCCTGCCTGAAAATCCTCAACAAGGCCGACCTGGCCGACCCCGCCGCGACGCAAGCCTGGCTGGATTTCTATAACGCGCAAAAGGATGTGCATGCGGTCGCGTTGAGCTGCAAGAAGCCGGCCGACGTGGCCAAGGTGCCCGGCTTATGCATCAAGGTCGCGCCGCATCGCGGCACGGCATTGAAGCCCCTGCGCGTCATGATCATGGGTATTCCCAACGTCGGCAAATCCACGCTGATGAATGCGCTGTTGAAGAAAAAGGTTGCCAAGGTCGGCGACGAGCCTGCCGTCACCAAGACGCAGCAGCGGCTGTACCTGGGTAATAACATCGTGCTGGTCGATACGCCTGGCATGCTGTGGCCGAAGATCGAGCATCCGACCGATGGCTTGATGCTGGCGGCCAGCCATGCGATCGGCAGCAATGCGCTGATCGAAGAGGAAGTCGCCGTCTTCCTGGCGGAAGTGCTGTTGCAGCGTTATCCGCAACTGCTGTCGGCGCGTTACGGTTTCTCGACCGAGGGCATGGATGGCGTTGGCGTTGTCGAAGGCGTGGCGAAGAAGCGCGCGTTTCGCCAAAAGGGCGGCGAACTGGATTTCGAAAAGGCGTCGCATACTTTCCTGCAGGATTACCGCAGCGGGGCGTTAGGCAGGATCAGCCTGGAAACGCCGGCAAGCCGCGCCGAGCTGCTGGCCAGTTATGCGCCGCCGCCTTCGCTGGGCCTGGCGCCTGAGTCGGAAGAAGAGGATGAAGAGTCCTGAGGTGGCGTGCTCTAAAGTCTATAGGCGCACGGCTTCAGACAGACATGCCATGCATTGACTACGGCTCATGAAACAGAAAAGCCTGCAAGGCGCAAACCTTGCAGGCTTTTTTATCGAGCAGGCAAGAGGATTGCGCCTCCTGCCGGGCCGAACAGCAATTACATCATGCCGCCCATGCCGCCCATGCCGCCCATACCGCCCATGCCTTCCATGCCGCCGCCAGCAGCCGGCTTGTCTTCCACCAGCTCGGAAACAGCGCAGTCGGTGGTCAGCATCAGGCCGGCGATCGAGGCCGCGTTCTGCAGAGCAGAGCGAGTCACCTTGGCCGGATCCAGCACGCCCATTTCCACCATGTCGCCGTAGGTGCCGTTGGCAGCGTTGTAACCGAAGTTACCGGTGCCTTCCAGAACCTTGTTGACGACGACGGAAGCTTCTTCACCGGCGTTGGTGACGATCATGCGCAGCGGCTCTTCGATAGCGCGCAGGACGATCTTGATGCCGGCTTCCTGGTCGGCGTTGTCGCCTTTCAGGTTTTGCACGTTGGCGCGGGCACGCAGCAGAGCTACGCCGCCGCCAGGAACGATGCCTTCTTCCACTGCAGCGCGGGTAGCGTGCAGGGCGTCTTCGACACGTGCCTTCTTCTCTTTCATTTCGACTTCGGTGGCAGCGCCAACCTTGATCACGGCAACACCGCCAGCCAGCTTGGCCACGCGCTCTTGCAGTTTTTCACGGTCGTAGTCGGAAGTGGCTTCTTCGATCTGCACGCGGATTTGCTTGACGCGGGCTTCGATCGCAGCAGCTTGACCAGCGCCGTCGATGACGGTGGTGTTTTCCTTGCCCACTTCAACGCGCTTGGCTTGGCCGAGGTCGTTCAGGGTGGCTTTTTCCAGGGTCAGGCCGACTTCTTCAGCGATCACTTGACCGCCGGTCAGGATAGCGATGTCTTCCAGCATGGCCTTGCGACGGTCGCCGAAGCCCGGAGCCTTGACAGCAACGGTCTTCAGGATACCGCGGATGTTGTTGACCACCAGGGTAGCCAGTGCTTCGCCTTCGATATCTTCAGCGATGATCAAGAGCGGACGGCCAGCCTTGGCGACTTGTTCCAGCACCGGCAACAGATCACGGATGTTCGAGATCTTCTTGTCGAACAGCAGGATGAACGGGTTTTCCAGGATCGCGGTCTGCTTTTCCGGATTGTTGATGAAGTACGGCGACAGGTAGCCGCGGTCGAATTGCATGCCTTCGACGATGTCGAGTTCATCGTTCAGCGACTTGCCGTCTTCCACGGTGATGACGCCTTCCTTGCCGACTTTTTCCATCGCTTCAGCGATACGCTCGCCGATCGAGTGATCGGAGTTGGCCGAGATCGAGCCGACCTGAGCGATTTCCTTGGAAGTGGTGCAGGGCTTGGCGATAGTCTTCAGTTGCTCGATGGTGGCGGTAACAGCCTTGTCGATACCGCGCTTCAGGTCCATCGGGTTCATGCCGGCGGCAACGTACTTCATGCCTTCGCGGACGATGGCTTGAGCCAGCACGGTTGCGGTGGTGGTACCGTCACCGGCGTTGTCCGAAGTCTTGGAAGCGACTTCCTTGACCATCTGCGCGCCCATGTTCATGAGCTTGTCTTTCAGTTCGATTTCCTTGGCAACGGAAACACCGTCCTTGGTGACGGTCGGGGCGCCGAAGGAGCGCTCCAGAACAACGTTGCGGCCTTTCGGACCCAGGGTGACTTTGACTGCGTTGGCGAGAATGTTCACGCCTTCGACCATCTTGGCACGGGCGGAATCGCCGAATACGACATCTTTAGCTGCCATGTTTGTTACTCCTTAACTCTAATAGGGGATTTTGTATGGGATCCGATGAAAATTACTTCTGGACGATCGCCATGATGTCTTCTTCGCGCATGACCAGCACTTCCTGGCCTTCGACCTTGACGGTCTGGCCAGAGTATTTGCCGAACAGAACGCGGTCGCCGACTTTCACATCCAGCGGACGGACCTTGCCGTCTTCCAGGATCTTGCCATTGCCGACGGCCAGCACTTCGCCTTGATCAGGCTTTTCTGCGGCGGCTTCAGGCAGGACGATGCCGGACGCAGTCTTGGTTTCCTGGTCCAGACGCTTGACGATGACGCGATCGTGCAAAGGACGAAGGTTCATACAAACTCCTTTAAATTCAGTTGGTTACGATGGTTTTTGCAGGTATGCCACAAGCGGCGAACGTCACGGCCTTACCTGCACAATGAAAAAGTTGGTAGGCCAAGGAAGCGTTGTTAGCACTCTCCCTTAACGAGTGCTAAGTATATGGGCGGGTAATCCTTTTTTCAAGTCAAGAAGTAGCGGTTTATGCATGCCGGGTTGGTAATTGCCTGTCGGATGTCGCTTAAGTCTGAACTTTATTCACTTAAGTCTGCACCCTTGAACGGGGCATCCTGATTTGTACGTAATATGGACGTACGACTGGCAATAGTCTTGCTCGTAAGAATTTACTTATCGCTAGCTAGTTGCTAGTTATATGCGTTGAAGAGCAAAAAAGACATTTTCAGCTCATCTTGCTTATCGCCGCTAATCCGTGGGGCGTTTTAAATCATCTGCAGGCCATAATGTGCCAAGGGCTTCGCCTGTGTCCAACAGGTGAAGCCCTAAGCTTAGGCCTTTGAAGTTAAGTTAATCACCAGGCAAGTTCAAGGATTTCATGAATGTCTGCCTCCGACGTAATCGGACGGGGATTACTCCGTACCATCATGTTCTGCATCGCACCTCTGGCGATGGCATCAAAATGTGAACGATCGACGCCAACGTCGCGCAAACGGGAAGGCTGGCCGAGCGCGGCAACGAGATCGGCGACTGCCTGTGCCGCGTCGCCATCGTCACGCCCCATCGCGCGAGCAACCAGGGCCTGTCGCTGTGCGTTATTCGCGCGGTTCCAGATCAGGACGCTCGGCAGCATCACGCATGAGCAATGTCCGTGCAGCACGTTGGCCACAGCGCCGAGCTGATGTCCAATGCCATGGCTTGCGCCCCATTCCACCCGGCCGAGACCCGTAGAGGCAAGCCACACTCCCAGTTGACTCTCCAGCCTGGCGTCAAGATTGTCGGGCGAAACATGATTGGTTTGCAGGGATTTCGATAGCATCGACAGGCCATGCAGACAGGTGCCGTCAGTGAATGGCTGGGGACTGCGCGAACAAATCGTCTCGACGGCGTGGTCGACGGCACGGATTCCAGTGGATAACCAGAGATCAGCAGGCGTATGCACAGTCACCGCTGCGTCCAGAATCACCACCTGCGCGCCGATGAATCTGCCATGGTAGAGATCCTTGACTTGACGCGTGTGGTCGGTCGCACCACCGAGACTGGAAAATTCCGCTCCTGATAGCGTGGTCGGCACAATGATCTGCCGTAGCGGGGGATCCTTAACTACAGGGACAATCCGCTTGCCATCCTCGCCGACCCTGATACGGACCCGGTCGAAGCCTTCGATACTGCGAATGTCTTCGGCCAACACCAGGAGCATTACCTTGACAGTGTCGATCGGGGTGCCGCCACCTATCGTCACGATCAGGTCCGGCTGCAGACGCCGCACTTCGGCAGCCAGGGCCAGCACCGATTCGCGCGGCACATGCTCGACACATTCGTCGAACAGGCCTACACATCGCTCGCCCAGTGCATCCCTGACTCTGGTTATGACGTCGGTCTTGCGGCTGAGCGTTTTGCTTGCAACGATCATCAGCCGTTTCTTTTCAAGCTTGCCTGCTGTTTCAAGCACGGCTTCATGCGCCGGCCGGCCGAAAATGACGCGATCCTGCGCCAAAAAATCATAAGTCCCGGATATGGTCATGCTTGCTCCTTTTTCTGATGAAGTTGGCGTCGCCCTATGGGTGGCGATCGAAGCCAACTTCATTTGTCTCCATTGTTCCCACAAAAGCAGCATTTTCTGTGGGTCTTTATTTGTGTTGACCTGGCTGATCAAACTTATGGTCCGTCAGATATTAAGGAGCTTAATCACCGGCCGTCAAGCAATTTATCTGAGTGAAAGGAAAATATACTGGCGGGTAAAAATAAATATATTTTCCGCGTTGATTTATGCTGCGACGAAACGTGTAGCTATCCACGTTGATGCACTAATAAAAAGGCGAGGCACATCCGGTTTATCTGTCTTTATGCTGCAATGCATGAATAATCAATAGCTTGCGATTGGTTGAAAAATGTCAAGAAGTCGCTTGACTATTCAAGATTTTCTCAAGTACTCTGCATTGAACAGTGAGTATTTTTATTAACTCATGAGTAGAAAATAGAATTGTGGATCCGCTTGGGAACCAGAATTGACTTGAAGGAGAGCACGGTGGCAGGCGTAATCAGTGAAGAAGAGCAATTGGAAATTTACCGGCGGATGTGTACCATCCGCGCCGTCGAGCTGAGACTCGGGCGGCTGTTCGCTGACGGCGAGGTGCCTGGATTTATCCATCTGAGCGTTGGGCAGGAAGCGGTGGCGACGGCGCTCGGCGTAGTGCTGCGCAAGGATGATACGGTCGCCTCGACCCATCGCGGTCATGGTCATGCGCTGGCCAAGGGCGTGGGCCTGAACGATTTCTTTCTGGAGTTGATGGCCAAGGAAGAGGGGATCTGCAAGGGACGTGGCGGTTCGATGCACGTCGCCGACCTGTCGATTGGCATGCTGGGCGCCAATGCGATTGTGGGCGCGAGCATCCCGATTGCATTGGGCAGCGCGCTGGCCCATCAGGTTCGCAAGACGGACGCCATTGCCGTCGCCTTCTTTGGCGATGGCGCCATGGCCGAAGGCGTGCTGCACGAGAGCATGAACATGGCGTCATTGTGGAAGCTGCCGCTGCTGTTCGTATGCGAAAACAATGGCTGGGCCGAATTCTCGCCGACTAGTAAGCAGTTTGTCGCGCCCCTGGACAAGCTGGCGTCGGCTTTCTCGATCCCGCACGTCAAGGTAGGCGGCAATGACGTCATGGATGTCATTGATGCGGCCCGTGCCGCCGTGGAGCGGATCCGCTCCGGCGCCGGACCGCAGGTCATCGAATGCATCACCCATCGCTGGCGCGGTCACTATGAGGGCGATCCGCAGAAGTACCGTTCCAGCGACGAACTGGCCGGACTTGGCGAGCATGATCCGCTGGTCCGTTACGAAGCCAGCCTGCTCAAGCAGGGCGTGGCCGCCAGCGCCGTCGAGACGATCCGGCAAGAAATCGAGGAACTGGTCGAACAGGCGGTTGCCAATGCGCGCAACGGCCGCAGCCCGGACTGGAACGCTGCAGTCGGCGATGTCTATACCAACATGGAGGCGAACTGAAATGGCCGAACTGAGATTTGCACACGCCATCAACCGTGCCCTGGCCGAATGCATGGAAGAAGATCCCTCTGTATTCGTGTTTGGCGAGGATGTGGCCGAGGCGGGCGGGCCGTTCGGTGTTACGAGGGGCTTGCATGCCCGCTTTGGCGAAGACCGTATTCGCGATACGCCGATTTCCGAGTCATCCATGGCCAATGCCGCCGTCGGCGCGGCGTTAAGCGGATTGAAGCCGGTCCTGGAAATCATGTTCATGGATTTCATGACCTTCGCGATGGATGCCCTGGTCAATCAGGCGGCTAAGGCGCGCTACATGTTTGGCGGGCAGGCTTCGGTGCCGATGGTGGTGCGTACGCCGCATGGCGGCGGCATCAGTGCCGGGCCTCAGCATTCGCAGTGTCTGGAAGCGTGGTTTGCGCATGTGCCAGGCCTGAAAGTGGTATGCCCGAGCAATCCGGCGGATGCGTATGGACTGATGAAGGCAGCCATCCACGATCCAGACCCGGTGGTGTTCGTCGAAAACAAGGCGCTTTATGCCATGAAGGGCGAGCTGGCGGATGACGCCGGCGCAATCCCGATCGGCAAGGCCAGGCTGGTACGGGCCGGCAAGGACGTCACCATCGTTACCTATGGTGCAACGGTCGCCAAGACCGAGCGCGCCGCCGCAACCCTGGCAGAGCAGGGACTCGACGTCGAAGTGCTGGATTTGCGCAGCATTCAGCCCTGGGACGAGGCTGCGGTGCTGGAGTCGCTATCTCGCACCCATCGCCTGCTGATCGTGCACGAAGCGGTCGAGGCGTTCGGGGTTGGCGCAGAAATCGCCGCCCGCATGGCCGACATCGGCTTTGACGAACTGGATGCGCCGATCATGCGCGTTGCCGCCCCCTTTGTCCCCGTGCCGTTTGCACCTAGCCTGGAGCGGCAGTACCAGCCCGGAGAAGAACACATCATCGCAGCAGTGCACAAGCTCTGCGCCTAAATAACAATGGAGACCCAATCATGACCGAACGTAGTCTTGTTCTAACCGAAGTGCGTGACAATATCGGCATTCTCACGATCAACCGGCCCGAAGTACATAACGCGCTGAGCACGCCGCTGCTGCTCGAACTCGAACAGGCCCTGCTGCAATTCGAACGCGATTCGCAAGTGCACGTGATCGTGGTGACCGGCGCCGGCGACAAGGCATTTGTGGCAGGCGGCGATCTGTCGGAGATGACGGCGCGCCAGGGCATTGCCCATTACGAGGAATTTGGTGAAGACATTCACCGGGTCATGCGCCGCTTTGAAGCCTGTGACAAGCCAACCATTGCTGCTGTCAATGGCTGGGCCCTGGGCGGCGGCACCGAGCTGCTGCTGTCGCTCGATATTCGCCTGCTGGCCGAGACGGCCCAGCTGGCCCTGCCGGAAATCGGCCTGGGATTGTTTCCCGGTGCCGGCGGTAGCCAGCGCATCATCCGCCAGATTGCGCCGTGCTTTGCCAAGGAATTGATGTTTGTCGGCGAGCGCATCAGCGCGCAGGAAGCGGTGCGCATGGGCTTGGCCAACCGCGTCGTGGCCAAGGAGCGACTGCTGGATGAGGCGCTGGAACTGGCGGGCAAGATTGCGCGCAAGTCGCCGTTGGTCCTGAAGCTGCTCAAGCGCACCTTGCGCGATGGCGCTGAAATGCCGCTGACCGCGGCGCTGGCACATGAGCAAGCCATGATCGGCCTGGTATTCGATACGGCTGATGCACACGAGGGGATGTCGGCATTCCTCGAAAAGCGCCAAGCCAAATTCAGCGGGCGTTGATGATGAGCGGCATGAATGATCTGCTGATGCCCAAGCTCGGTCTGACCATGACCGAAGGGCTGGTGGCCGAGTGGTGCGTGGCGCCTGGCGCCAGCGTCAAGCAAGGCGATGTCATCTTTGTGGTGGAAACCGAAAAGGTTGCCAACGAAATCACCGCCGACGCCGATGGCGTGATGGGCGAGATCCTGGTTCCCGTTGGGGAGACGGTGCCTGTCGGCGCCGTCGTGGCGCGCTGGACCGGCCCCGGCCAGCGCACGTCGTCGGAAACCGCCGCAGCGGCGCCTGCTGCAGAATCAAAGCCCGTGTCTCTGCCGCCGCAAGCGGTAGCGGCGCCAGCCACCTCTGGCGGACGGATTGTGGCGACGCCGCTGGCGCGCCGTCAGGCCGAGGAACTGGGCGTGGCCCTGCAAACCGTGCAGGGCAGCGGGCCGCATGGCCGTATCAAGGCCGCCGACGTGCGCGCCGCGGTGGCAAACAGAAAGGAAGCTGCGCCTGCGGCCTTGCCGGCGCAGCAAACGGCTATCGCGCCGGCCGCCGAGCGCGCACCTGCCAGCAGCCTGGTGCAGGCTATGGCGCGGCGCATGGTGGAGGCCAAGCAGAACACGCCGCATTTCTATCTGTCCGCCGAAGCGGAAGTGAGCGAATTGCTTGCCCTGCGCGCGCGTCTCAATGCTCAGCAAGGGCAGGTAAAGCTCACGCTCAATCACTTCATCGTTGCCGCAGTGGCGCGCGCCCTGGAAGCTTTGCCGCAACAGAACCGGATCTGGGACGGCGGCGACGTGGTGCAGTTCCGTACGATTGAAGTGGGCGTCGCCGTGTCGACCGAGCGCGGCCTGATGGCGCCGGTATTGCATGACCTGGGCGGCTGCAGCCTCGACGAGATCGCCCGGCGGGCCGACCAGCTGGTGCAGCGCGTGCGTGACGGCAAGGCGTCGCGTGAAGACATGCAGGGGGGCGCAATCACCGTCTCCAACGCCGGCATGTTCAATGTGAATTACATGACGCCGATCATCAACCCGCCGCAGTCGGCCATTCTCGGCGTCGGCAGCATCCGCGACGTGTTTCGTCCGGATGCAAATGGCGCGCCAGTGCTGAAGCGCGAGATGGGCCTGGTGCTGGCAGGCGACCACCGCCTGCACGACGGCACCAGCGGCCTGCAATTCCTCAATCGCGTCATCGGCTTCCTGCAAGACCCCTACCTCCTGCTGCGCAGCGGAACCGCTGTTAAATAAACCATACAGGCGAACACCATGGACTTTTCACTGAACGAAGAACAAAAGATGATGATCGAAACCGCCCGCAAGGTGGGTGAGGAATTCGGTCTCGAATATTGGGCAGAGCAGGATCGTAACAAGGCATTTCCCAAGGAATGCTGGCAAGCGATCTGCGAGGCCGGGCTGGTCGGTGCGGCGCTGCCGGAAGAATTTGGCGGCTCTGGGCTGGGCATGTTCGAGCTGGCATTGATCATCGAAGAACTTGCAGCCGGCGGCGGTGGCGCCACTTTGGGACAACTGTTCATGATCAATCCGATCTTCGGCGGGGTCTCGCTATCGAAGTTCGGCAATGCCGCCATGAAGGCGGAGCTGCTGCCACGCCTGGTGGCAGGTGACTTGAATTTCTGCATGGCGCTGACTGAGCCGGATGCCGGCACTAACAGCCTGGCGCTGAAGACCATGGCCACGGCCGATGGCGATGGCTGGCGCCTGAATGGCCAGAAAATCTGGATTACCGCGGTGGACTCTGCCGAAAAGATGCTGGTGATCGCACGTACCCAGAAGCCGGAGGAAGTGGCGCGGCCCATCCAGGGCATTTCCATGTTCATGATCGACGTCAAGCGGGCCGGATTGTCCTTCACGCCGATTGACAAGATGGGGACGCATACACTGAGCTCCTGCTCCGTGTTTTTCGATAATGTACGCATCGAGCCGCACGAGCTGATCGGGACGCTGCATAACGGCTTCAAGGAATTGCTGGACGTCCTTAACACTGAACGCATCGTGACGACTGCCGGCATGGTGGGTGCCGGCCGCCTTGCCACCCGGCTGGCGGTGGATTACGCCAAGGAGCGCAAGATATTCGGCAAGACGCCGATTGGCGCCTATCAGGGTTTGCAATTCCCGCTGGCGCAGTCGCACGCCGAGCTGGAATGCGCCCGCCTCATGAACCTGAAGGCCGCGACCCAATGCGATCTGGGCCAGCCCTATGGCACCGAAGCCAATATGGCCAAGCTGATCGGTTCCCAGGCCGCCCTCCATGCCATCGAGCGCAGCGCGCAGACCATGGGCGGCATGGGCTATTCAAAGGAATACCACGTCGAGCGCCTGTGGCGCGACGCCCGGCTGTTCAAGGTCGCGCCGATTTCCGAAGAGATGATCCTGAATTACATTGCCATCCATGACTTGGGATTGCCGAAGTCGTACTAAGGCATAGCCTGCAATATAAGAATACCGGGCGGGCCGGCAAGATCAAGGCCACGCTGGTAGAAGGAGACAAAAGATGCTCAACTTGAGCGCACTAATCAGGTACCACGCCATCGTGGCGCCACAGCGGCCGGCAGTTATTTATCAGGACAAGACCATTTCCTATGGCGAGTTCCATGACCGCATCCGCAAAACAGCGGCATTTCTTCAATCCAGGGGAATTGGTCCGGGCGACGTCGTCGGCATGTTCCTGAAAAATAGTCCGGCATTTCTCGATATCGCATTCGCCGCCAGCTATATGGGCGCGGTCTTCCTGCCGATTAATTACCGCCTGGCGCCGGCGGAAGCCGACTTCATCCTGAAAGATGCCAAGGCCAAGCTGCTGTTCGTGGACGAGGAATTCACGGCAATGCAGGCACTGGATATCGACAAGGTCGTGCTCGCTGCGCCGCATCAGGAAAACTTCAGCGGTCAGGCCGCTGCCGGCTTGCCGATCCCGGAGCCGGTGGTGCGTGGCCCCGAGGATCTGGTAAGGCTGATGTACACCTCGGGAACCACCTCGCGGCCCAAGGGGGTGATGCACACCTACGGCAATATCTCCTGGAAATCCATCGATCATATGACCGTTCTCGGGATCGGCCGGGAAGACCGCTTGCTCGTGGTGGGGCCTTTGTACCACGTGGGCGCATTCGATTTGCCCGGAATCGCAGTCCTGTGGGCAGGCGGGGTCCTGTGCGTGCATCGGGAATTCGATCCGGAGGCGGCGCTTGCGGCCATCGAGCGGCACCGGCTGACCTGTGGCTGGATGGCGCCGGTAATGTTGAGCCGCACTCTGGCAGTCGAGCGGCCGGAGCGCTTCGATCTTTCCTCGTTCCGCTGGTGCATCGGCGGCGGCGAGAAGACGCCGGAATCGCGCATCCGCGATTTCACCCGTGTGTTCAGCGCCGGCCGCTACATCGATGGCTTCGGCATGACCGAAACCTGCAGCGGCGATACGCTCATGGAAGCCGGATGGGAGCTGAAGAAAATCGGTTCCACCGGCCGCGCCATGCCGCACGTCGAAATCCGCATCACTGATGACGCGGGCAACAGCCTGCCGCCGAATGTCGACGGCGAGATCTGCATCCGTGGTCCGAAAGTCACCAAAGGCTACTGGAACGCCCCGGAAAAAACCGCCGAGAGCTTTTACGGTGATTGGCTGCGCACCGGTGACATCGGGCATCTGGACGAGGATGGCTTCCTGTTCCTGACCGATCGCGCCAAGGACATGATCCTCTCTGGTGCGGAGAATGTCGCGTCGTGCGAAGTCGAAAACGTGATCTATCAAATGCCCGAAGTCGCCGAGGCTGCCGTGATTGGCGCTCCCGATGAGAAGTGGGGCGAGCGCGTGGTCGCGGTCGTGGTGCTCAAGGACGGCGCGAAACTCACGTATGAAGCGCTTGCCGCCCACTGTCGTCAGCACCTGGCCGGTTTCAAGGTGCCAAAGGAGTTGATCCTGGCTGCTGAGCTGCCGCGCAATCCTTCCGGAAAAGTCCTCAAGCGGCGCTTGCGGGACGAGTACCAAAGCTTGAAAACGTAGTCTTGTAAAAAAATTCGCTGCACACAGCGCCACAGGAGACGATGAAAATGACGACGAACATGACTGGAATATTCGCCCGGTTTGTATCCGGGCTGACGATGGAGACGATCCCGGCGGAAGTAATCGAAAAGACCCGAGCCTGCATCCTCAACGGTTACGGGATCGCACTGGGATCGCATACGACCGCTTTCTTTCCGGTGGCGGCCCGCTCCGTGCTGATGCTCGATGGCGTACGTGAAAAGGGCGCCACGCTGCTGCGTGACGGGCGCAAGACGAGCGCAGCAGGCGCCGCGCTTGCCAACGCCGCGTTATTTCACGGCAGGGCGCAGGAGGATACCTGCGGCGTGGCGCATTTCGGCGCCATCCTGCTTCCTTTGCTGACCGCCCTGATCGAAAACGGCGAAGGTGAGGTTGCCGACTTCATTCCCGCCCTCGTGGCCGGCTACGAAGTGGGCGGCGCACTCGAGTCGGCCTATTCGCCGCAAACCACGGCCGCCGGATTGCGCGCTACTCCCCTTTACGGAACGATTGCCGCTGCCGCTGCGGTCGCCAGACTGTGGAAACTCGATGTTGATCAGACTGGCGCGGCCCTGGCCAATGCCGCTTCGTTTTCCGGCGGCATATTGCAGTCGTTCGGCGACGGCACGGATGAATGGCGCTACCAGGTCGGGATTGCCGGCCGCAATGGCTTGACTGCGGCAGCGCTGGCATTGCAAGGCTCGGTTTCGGCTGCAAATGCTTTCGAAGGCCGCGCCGGATTCGTCCGTGCGTTCGTGCGCACCGACTGCGATGTTGAACACTTCCAGGAAAAGCTCGGCCGCGAATGGTCTGTCATGAAAGTGACCTTCAAGCCCTATCCGGTCTGTGCCTTGAACCAGACGCCGGTGAATGCGGCATTGCGCCTGCGCGAAAGAATCCAGGCACCGCTGCAAAGCGTCAAGTCGGTAAAAATTTATCTCAACCCGACCGTGGTCGGTTATGCCGGGATGAATACACGCGGCCCATTCAAAAGCGTTTCAGGAACGCTCATGAGTATTCAGTATTGCGTCGCCACGACTCTGCTTAATGGTGTCCCGACAGTGGCGCAGATGAGCAAGTTCGATGACTCGGATATCAATGCATTCATGTCGCGGGTGACGCCGGTTGCGGATGCGTCGCTTGGCTTGCTGGCCTGCCGCATCGAGGTGGAAGTTGAGGGGCAAGCCGCGCCGCTCATCGAGGAATTCCAGGCTGACCATGCGACGTACAGCTATGACCGCGCCGGCGTTTCCCGACTCATCCGGCAAATTGGTGAAGAGACCGGCGTCGCTGCGCAGTCGTACGCGTGTCTTGAAAAGTTTGTTGAAGAATTGCCTCGCGCCGATTTGAACGATGTGCTGAATGCATTTCGGCCAATTCAGCGTCCGGTCGATGCTGTCGCAGGTCGCGCCATTGGGGCGCAGTAGTGTTGAATCGATGTAACTATAAACGAAGGAGACAAAATCATGAAATGGCGCATCAACTCTAAAATGGCAGTGCTGATGGCAGCGATGTCCGCTGCCTCGATGGTGGCATCCGTATCGTTTGCCGCCGATACCATCAAGATCGGCATGACTTCGGCGCTGACCGGTCCCTACAATGAATTTGGCGAAGGCAACCGTCGTGCCGTGGAACTCGCGGTCGAACAGTGGAATGCCAAGGGTGGAATCAACGGCAAGAAAATCGAGATTGCCTTGCTGCTCGATGACCAGCTCAATCCGGATCGGGCAGTGCAGAACATGCGCCGCATCCTGGACGACAAGAGCATCGTCGGCATCATCGGGCCGGCCGGCAGCGGCCCGACGCTGGCGGTGATCGACATGGTGCAGGCCGATGGCCGTCCCTACATGAACCCGATCGCCCAGACGCCGGTCATTACCTATCCTGGCGACGTTCCCGGCGCCAAGCCGCGTCCGAACGTGTTTTCTTTTGCCTTGCAAAACGATGTGGAATCGGTCGCGATGGGCGAATACCTGGCGAAGAACTTCAAGCGTATCGGCGTCATTCATGAAAGCACCGCCTATGGCGTGACCGGCATTGAATACCTGAGCAAGGCGATCGAGAAGAACGGCGGCAGCAAGCCGATTGCGGTCGATTCCTATAACCAGGGCGCCCAGGATATGACTGCGCAGGTGGCGCGATTGAGCCGTGCCAATGTCGACGTCATTGCCGCAATCGGTCTGGGCAAGGACCTTGCCGTGCTGCGCAGGACCATGGCCCGCCTGAATGTCAAGGCGCCGCTGGTGGCGGCAAATGGCGCGCTGGGACAACCCTATCAGGAAGGCGCGGGCGACCTCACCGTCGGCACGCTGGGGACCATGATCGGCGCCTATGCCAATCCGATGCGTGAGGCGACTGCGGAATTTGCCAAGACCTATAAAGCCAAGTACGGCACCGACCGCTGGTGGGGTAACGATCCGCAGAATCCCCAGCTGTTCATGGCGATTTCCGTTTCGAACGGCTATGACGCTGCCAATATCCTGTTCGAGGGCATCCGTCGTGCCAACTCGACCAACCCCAAGGATATTATTTCGAGCATCGAATCCATCAAGGGCTACCAGGGCGTCAACGCTGTCTACTCCTTCTCGAAGGATAAGCATCATGGCGTTGAAAGTGACGCCGTGCGCGTGTTCAAGTACGAGAAGGAAGGCAATGCCGTGAAACTGAAGCCGGTTGCCCGCTGAGCATGCGACAAGGCCGGCCGGCAAATGCCGGCCGGCTGACTTGAACATTGTGGAAGGTGCTGTATGGATTTTTTCATTCAAATGGTGGTTTCCGGCCTGAGCGTCGGGGCAGTCTATGCGCTGGTTGCCCTCGGGCTCAATCTGACATTCTGGACCACAAAGGTCCTGAACTTCGGCCAGGGCGCAGTCATGATGGCGGCGGCCATGGTCACTGCAATGCTGGTCTCCAGGGGCGTCAGCATACTGGTCGCCATCGGCGTATCGCTCGCGGTCGCGGCGCTGATCCTGTTTGTCGTCGAGCTCGTCGCAGTCAGCCCGATGCGAAAGCTCACCGGAAGCATGGGTTGGGTGGTGTCCACGCTGGGCGTCGGGATTTTTTTGCAAGGGCTCGCCAGCTGGCTGTTTGGCACCCAAGCAGTGGCCTTCCCGGATGTTCTGTTCAGTAGCGCAGATACGGTCGAGTTATTTGGAGCCTATATCTCCGTGCAGTACATCGCTGTTTTTGTCATCTGCGTGCTTATCGTCGGTTTGATGGAATTGTTTTTGCGCCGTTCGATCTGGGGCTTCGGCGTCATGGCGGTGGCGCATGACCGCGAACTGGCTTCGTTGCTGGGTATTCCGGTTCGCCGCGTCGTGATCGGGTCTTTCCTGGTCAGCGGTTTGCTCGCCGGGATCGCCGGCATTCTGGTCTCGCAAGTCTCGGGCACGGTTGACCCGAATTTCGGCATGCACCTGCTTATCCTGTCTTTCGTCGCTGCTGTCGTCGGCGGCATGGGCAGCGCCGCGGGGGCGCTGGTTGGCGGCCTTGCGCTGGGCATCATGGAAAAACTGGTCGGCGGCTACGTTACACCCGCTGCGGCCGAAATGGTGGCATTTGTTCTGCTGGTCGGCGCATTGACTATTCGTCCGCAGGGCCTGTTTGGTAAACGCGAAACGGTTAAGGTGTGATCTTCATGAAAAAACTGGTAGAACTGATCACGAATACGTGGGTGCTGGGCGCGCTCGCCATGGCATTTGCAATTGGCGCAAGTTTCGCCGATACCGGCACGGTGCAGATGTGGAGCTTCGTCCTGATCAATATCTTGCTGGCGCAAAGCATCAATCTGCTGACTGGTATTACGGGACAAATTTCACTGGGCCACGCAGGTTTCTTTGCCATTGGCGCGTATGTTTGCGCCGCGGTCTTGAAAACCTGGGGCATTCCTTTTCCTATAGTTTTCGTGGTGGCCATCGCGGCAACTGCGGCGGTAGGGTACGTTCTGGCAATCCCCGCCGGCAGGGTGCGTGAATTTTATCTCGCCATGATGTCCCTTGCATTCGGTCTCATTATCTATGAACTTGCGCGCGAATGGCGCGGCGTCACCGGCGGCATCATGGGGATGCGAGGCATTCCCTCGTCGCAGATTGGCACCCTTACCCTGTTCGGCTGGACCGTCGACACCGTGTGGTACTTCCGGATCATCCTGGTGGCGCTGCTGGGCGTGATGCTTGCCTTGCGCAATTTCGTCAAAAGCCATTTCGGCCGCGCCTTTTACGCTGTGCATGTCAGCGAGATCGCCGCGGGAACGCTGGGCATTTCGCAAAGCGCAACGAAACGTGCCGCCTATGCCATCAGTGGCGGCATCGCCGGCCTGGCCGGCGCGTTCTATGCGCCCCTGGTGGGCTACCTTACGCCGGAGAGCTTCGGCATGATGCGTTCCGTCGAGGTGCTCGTGATGTCGATCGTCGGCGGGCTCGGCTCTCTGACCGGGCAAGTCCTTGGCGCCGTCGTGTTCACCTATTTGCCGCAAAAGCTCCAGGCTTTCAATGACTATCAGTACATGGCTTACGGCCTGATCCTGGTGTTTGTCTTTACCTTGCTGCCAAAAGGCCTCGCGGGGCTTCTCAAAACCAGAACCCGCTACTGCAAGTTCGAGCAGTCGGATCTCGGGCAGGGGAGCGAAGTTGCAACACCATTGACTCGCCGCGATGTGCAAGGCAAAGCAGAACCGCTGATTCGGATCCAGGACGTGACCATGGAATTCGACGGCTTGCGCGCACTCAAGGGCGTATCGCTTGAGCTTCGCCGCGGCACGGTTACCGCTCTGGTCGGCCCGAATGGTTCCGGCAAGAGTACTTTGGTGAACGTCATCAGTGGTATCTACAAGCCTACCTCCGGGCATATCTGGTTCAATAACCAGGATATCGGCGGCTGGCCATCGTTCCGAGTGGCGCAGGCCGGCCTCACGCGGACCTTCCAGGACCCGCGCAACGTGCCAAGCTTCACCGTTCGCGAGAATATCCTGATGGGCGCCAATCGGCTGTATCAGCATGGCGCCGTCAGCGCAGCTGTCAACACGGGGGCGGCGCAAGCCGAAGAAATGCAGTTTTTGCGGCGGGTGAACGCCTTGCTGGAGATATCCGGCCTGGCAATGCATGCAGACGACATCATCGGTGACCTGCCGTATGGCATTCAGCGCCTTGCCGAAGTGGCACGCGCACTGGCGAGCGATCCCGAATTGCTCATGCTCGATGAACCGGCTGCAGGGCTTTCTGAACAGGAAGCCGAGCAGCTGATCAAGCTCATCCGCATGGCGCAGGATAACGGCGTGGCAGTCATGGTGATCGATCACCACATGGATTTCCTGGCGGGTCTGGTCAATGAAGTGGTCGTGTTCGAGGCCGGGGAAGAGATTTACCGAGGGGATATGGAAGGGATGCGCTCGAACAGCGCGGTAATCGAAGCCTATCTGGGCGCTGAGGAGGCCTGCCATGCTTGAGGTACGTAATTTGCAAGTTGCCTATGGGGCGATCGAGGCGGTGCGGGGCGTGTCGTTGACGGCGCGTCCCGGCCATATCACCGCGCTGATCGGCGCGAACGGCGCCGGGAAGTCTTCTCTGATGCGCGCCATTTCAGGCGTGACGCGGCCGCGCTCAGGGGAAATTCTGCTGGACGGCCGCGATATCACCCGCATTCCGCCGCACGAGCGTGCCCGCATGGGCATTGCGCATGCGATGGAGGGCCGCCGCATCCTGCATCAGCACACCGTGGACGAGAACCTGACCACAGCCTGGCACTTTCGCAAGCCCCAAGGCAGTTTCAAGGCGGCCCGCGATGCGGTATTCGCGCACTTCCCGATTCTGGCGGAACGCGCGAATGCCAAGGCGGGGACCCTGAGCGGCGGGCAGCAGCAAATGCTGATCCTGTCCATGGCGACCATGCATGCGCCGCGCCTGGTGATACTCGACGAGCCTTCGCTGGGACTGGCCCCGATTATCGTTACCCAGATATTCGAGTTCATCAAGGAGTATTGCAGCGCGGGTGAGCGGGCGATTTTGATCAGCGAGCAGATGGCAAACCTGGCCCTGAAAGTCGCTGACTACGGATATGTGCTCAAGCATGGCCAGCTGGCATTTAAGGGTGACAGTAAAACCTTGCAGGAAGGCGGACTTGCGGGCTTGTCGAGTGCCTATCTTGGCGGCTCCTGAATCAACCGAACCTGCGATAGAAGAAATTATTGAAAGTGATTATTCAATGAACCAGCGTGTGGATCTGAACGTCGACCTGGTCGTGATCGGCGGCGGGCCGGGCGGTTACACTGCCGCGTTTCGCGCCGCCGACCTGGGCATGTCCGTGGCCCTCGTGGAAAAACGCAATGTGCTTGGCGGGGTCTGCTTGAATGCCGGTTGCATACCGTCCAAGGCCTTGCTGCAGGCGGCCAAATTGCTCGATGAAGCGGCGGAATGGCATGAGCGCGGGATCGAGCTCGGTAAGCCGGCGATCAATCTTGATCGCTTAAGAGGCTGGAAGGATTCCGTGGTTTCCAGGCTCGCTGGCGGACTCTCAGGCCTGGCGAACAAGCGCGGCGTCAAGGTGATAAGCGGTGAGGGGGTATTTGCCGGCCCCAATGTACTGGAGGTTAGCGGTCAGGGCAGCGTGCGTTTCAATAAGGCCATCATAGCCGTGGGTTCCCGGCCTGTGCGGCTGCCGTTCTTGCCGGATCATCCTGGCATCATGGATTCGACATCCGCCCTGGCGCTCGAGGAAGTGCCAAAGCGCTTGCTGGTGCTGGGCGGCGGCGTGATCGGGCTGGAAATGGCTTCTATTTATGCCAGTCTGGGTGCGGAAGTCAGTGTGGTCGAATTGACTGAAGGGCTGTTGCCGGGATGTGACCGCGATCTCGTGCGGCCCCTGGAAAAGCGGCTTGGCTCGCGCCTCAAGGCAATCATGACTGGCACGCGAGTCAAGGCGGTAGAAACACTGAAAGAAGGTTTCAAGGTTGTTTTCGAAGGCGCCAAGGCGCCCGCACCGCAGGTCTACGATCGGATCCTGAGCGCCGCCGGACGCCGGCCGAACGGTGATGTCTTGCATGCTGAAAAGGCAGGCATCAATGTGGATGCCCAGGGTTTCATCAAGGTGGATAGTGCCCAGCGTACGAATGTGCCGCACATTTTTGCGATCGGTGACGTCGTCGGCAATCCCATGCTAGCCCATAAGGCTTCATATGAAGCCAAGATTGCTGCCGAGGTGGCATCGGGAATGCATGTCACCAATAGTGCAAAAGCCATTCCGTCCGTGGTTTATACCGATCCGGAGGTGGCATGGGTCGGCTTGAATGAAACGGCCGCCAAGCGCGACGGGATACCTTTTGAAAAAGCTACTTTCCCCTGGATGGCCAGCGGACGTTCGCTGACGATGGGCCGCGATGAGGGTGTCACCAAGATTCTGGTCGACCCGGTGACGCGGGCCCTGCTGGGAGTCGGCATTGTCGGTCCGCATGCAGGCGATCTGATTGCCGAGGCAACCCTGGCCATTGAGACAGGATGCGAACCCGGCGATGTAGGGCTGACGATTCATCCTCATCCATCCCTGTCCGAGACCTTTGCCTTTGCCGCCGAAGCATACGAGGGAACGTTGACAGAGTTGTATATCCCTAAAAAAGGATGATGTACTATTCGCAACTTGCGAATTGGCCGGCTTGGCCTGAGGAACACGATACGCAGCATGTAAGAGTTAAATTAGGAGAGAGGCGTGACTGCCTGGAAAAATTTAGTACCTAACCGGAAAGTATTGCATCAGCTAAAGCGCGAAGCGGTTCTGCGGCAAGCTGTCACTGCTTTCAGCAAGAATGGATTTCATGCCACGTCCCTGGACGACATCGCCAACAGTGTGGGCGTGACCAAGGCTGCGCTGTACCACTACTACCCAAATAAGCATGCTCTGCTATATGAGGCATTCAGTGAAGCGTTGCGTGTCGCTTTTGAGTGTCTTGATAAAGCGAAGCTGGCGGGCCGTAATGGCTTGGAACGTTTGCAGATGGCCCTTGAGGGGTATCTGAAGGTTTCATTGCACGAACTCAGTCGTTGCGTCATTCTGACTGAAGAGCATGCTCTGCTGCCGGAACATAAGGAAATTATTTTCCAGAAGCGGGATATGTACGAAGGTCAGCTGCGCGAGCTGGTGCGCGAAGGCATGCGTGACGGCAGTGTCATTCCATGTGATCCCAAGCTGGCAATCTTCACCATTTATGGCGCCATCAATTGGGTCCCTAAGTGGTTTCGCGAAGAAGGCGCATGGACCAATGAGCAACTGGCCTTTGCAATGGCGCAGTTGGTGTGTCGATCTATCGCTGCAAATCCTCTTCCAGCCTTGCCCACCGATGTATCTCAAATCAAGATGGAAGAATGAATCAGGAAAGCAGAACTGATTTTCTGACTATACATTACATGCTAAGTGAAATTATTAGATCAAGATTGGACAGGCACATGATTGTCTGCAGCTACGGCAAGAGGGACATGGAAGATATGGTCGAAGTCCTGGAGTGCTGCTGAACAAATTTTGATGCTGGAACGGATGTCTCTTATCCCTTCTCCTCTGGGGTGCTTTGCGGACCATCTAGATGGTCCGCCTTTTTATTCGCAATGTTTGCCGGCGTTTTGAATTTTGCCGGCAATAAGCGCTATATGTTCTCTTGCGATAAATGGTATTTGCATTGAGACATGAGCGTAAAAATATGATCTTTCGGAAACTGGCAGCGATGAATCTGACAAAGCAATACGGCCCGCGCGAGGCCATGGAATACGATGTGGTGATTGTCGGTGGCGGCCCGGCCGGCTTGTCCGCGGCGATCCGCCTGAAGCAGCTTGCCGAGCAAAAAGGCCAGGAGGTCTCGGTCTGCGTGCTCGAAAAAGGCAGCGAACTCGGCGCCCACATCCTCTCCGGCGCGGTCATGGACCCGATTGCCATCAACGAGCTCTTCCCCGACTGGAAAGAACGCGGCGCTCCGCTGAATACGCCGGTCTCGGAAGACCGCTTCCTCTTCCTCTCCGAAAAGAAAGCCATCAAAACGCCCAATTGGCTCTTGCCTGCGTGCTTCCAGAACCATGGCAATTATGTGATTTCGCTGGCCAACGTGGTGCGCTGGCTGGGCCAACAAGCCGAAGCCCTTGGTGTGGAAATCTTCCCTGGCTTTCCGGCTGCCGAAATCCTGTACCACGACGATGGCGCGGTCAAGGGTGTCGCCACCGGCAACATGGGCGTGGACCGCGAGGGCAATCCCACCGCCAACTTCCAACTCGGCATGGAATTGCATGCCAAATACACCTTCTTTGCCGAGGGGGCGCGCGGCCACCTGGGCAAGCAGCTCATGGCCAGGTACGACCTCAATGCCGGGCGGGACCCGCAAACCTATGGCATCGGCATCAAGGAATTGTGGGAAATCGATCCTGCCAAACACCAGCCAGGCCTGGTCATCCATACCGCCGGCTGGCCGCTGGACAACGATACCTATGGTGGCTCCTTCCTGTATCACCTGGAAAACAACCAGGTCGCCGTGGGCTATGTCGTCGGCCTGGCATACCAGAATCCCTATCTGTCACCCTTCGAGGAATTCCAGCGCTACAAGACCCACCCGGAAATCCGCACCTTCTTTGAAGGCGGCAAGCGCCTGTCCTATGGCGCCCGTGCTATTACCGCAGGCGGCCTGCAGTCGCTGCCCAAGCTGGTGTTCCCGGGTGGGGCGCTGATCGGTTGCGATGCGGGTTTCCTGAATGCGTCCCGCATCAAGGGCAGCCATGCCGCCATGAAAACCGGCATGCTGGCGGCGGAAGCGGCGTTTGCCGCGCTGACAGCGGGACGCCAACAGGATGAACTGGCAGCTTATCCGCAAGCTTTTGAACAGTCGTGGCTGCACGAAGAGCTGCACAAGGCACGCAACTTCAAGCCAGCGATGAGCAAGGGTCTGGTCACCGGCACGCTGATGGTAGGCATCGACCAGATTCTCTTTGGTGGCAAGGCACCGTGGACGCTGCACCATACCCATGCCGACCATGAATGCCTGAAGCCGGCTTCGGCATTCCAGCCGATTGCCTATCCAAAGCCGGATAACAAGCTGACCTTTGATCGCCTGTCGTCGGTGTTCATTTCCAACACTAACCATGCCGAAGATCAGCCGGTGCATTTGACGCTGAAGAATCCGGCCGTGCCGGTCGAGGTCAACCTGGCGACCTATGCCGGGCCGGAGCAGCGCTATTGCCCGGCCGGCGTGTATGAATTCGTCAAGACCGAAGAAGGCAAGGACCGTTTGCAGATCAATGCGCAGAACTGCGTGCATTGCAAGACCTGCGATATCAAGGACCCGACCCAGAATATCGTCTGGGTGACGCCGGAAGGCGGTGGCGGACCGAATTATCCGAATATGTGAGGACCGGTAGAAGCGAATTCGACATTACCCGCCACATGCCACGAAGCCTGACTGTATGAAGTCAGAGTGCCTACACATTCCCGCAATATGGATTTTCAGCAATGCTGAAGACAATGGAATTATTGAAATGACAAGCTTGCACCAGCTCCGGTCAGCCAGAGCAAATCATTCAGGATAAAGAAAGACGCGATCGTGCCGAGCACCAAGGCCACCACGTATTTTTCCATTCTTCATGAGGCCCGCATTTTTCATTTCCCGTTGATCTGTCTCACTCTGTAAGGCTTGAACTGCTTTAGTTTGACGATGGCAAAGCAATATCAGTGCATTCGTTATTTCTCTTGCCGCCGTAATGAGGAGAATCGTGATCCATTCCGGAATCCATTTTTTCATGCGTGAATCATTGCGGCGAGATGTATTCGTCTGCTTGCTACTAGTCTTCGCTGCAGCGGGCGGCTGCAGCAGAAAGAACGATTCCGCGCCGCAGGCGGGGCCGGTTGAAGTCACCGTTATGAAGGCCGAGACTGCGCCGATTACCTTGTACGAGGATTATGCGGCACAGACGGAAGCGGTCGAGGCCGTGGAAATCCGCTCGCGGGTCGGCGGCATTCTTGAGCGGCAGGCATTCAAGGATGGCTCGCTGGTAAAAAAAGGCGACTTGCTGTTCGTTATTGACCAGGAACCCTATCTCTCCGCGCTGACGCAGGCCAAGGCGAATCTGGCGCAGGCGCAGGCGGCGCATGTCAATTCCAGCCAGATTCTGAAGCGTTCGCGTCCCTTGTCGGAGGCGCGCGCCATCAGCCAGCAGGAACTGGAGACCGCTGCCGCCAGGGAGCGTGCCGACGCCGCCGCCATCGAGGCAGGCAAGGCGCAAGTGCAACAGGCGCAACTCAATCTGGGCTATACCACCATCCGCGCCCCTCGCTCCGGCCTGATCAGCCGCGCGCTGGTCAAGCCGGGCGGGCTGGTCAATGCCTCGACCACCCTGCTGACGACGCTGTATTCGGTGGACCCCATGTATGTCAGCTTCACGGTCGGCGAACAAAGGCTGGAAAGCCTGTTGCAGCAATACCGTTCAGGGAGCGACAAACAGGCGGCGCTGCCGATCCGTATCCGGTTGGCCGACGGCAGGGATTACGAACATGGCGGCAAGCTCGATTTCGTCGATGCCGCGGTCGACCCGCGCAATGGCACCCTGCCGGTGAGGCTCGTCGTGCCGAATCCGGATGGCACGTTGCGGGCAGGGCAATTCGTTCGTGCGATCCTGCCCAGGCCGGCCAATCCGAATGCCATCATGATCCCGCAGAAGGCCGTGCAGGAATTGCAGGGCAAGCATTCGGTGTTTATCGTCGGTCCGGATAACAAGGCTGTCTACCGCGACATCGAGACGAGCACGCGATCAGGCAATAACTGGGTCGTGGAGCAGGGCATCAAGCCGGGGGAACTGGTGGTGGTGGAAGGCCTCGCCAAGCTTAAGCCGGGCGTGCCGGTCAAGCCCGTCATGGCAAAAGATACGGCGGATGGCAATGGCAAGACGGCGCCTGCCGCCGGTAACGCCGGCGCGTCTGAGCCGACATCTACGACTGCGGGCAACACTGCCGGAAAACCTGCCGGCGATACCCGCTAGCCGGACAAGACGGCAGCCATACGCGGAAGGCAGATCAGCCCATGTTCAATTACTTCATCGACCGCCCGGTGTTATCGATGGTGATTTCGCTCATCATCACGCTGGCCGGGGCGCTGGCGGCATTCACGCTGCCGATCGCGCAGTATCCGCAGATCGTGCCGCCGCAGGTGCAGGTGAGCACCAGCTTCCCGGGCGCCAATGCCGACGTGGTGGCGCAATCGATCGCCGCGCCCATCGAGCAGCAGGTCAATGGCGCCAAGGGCATGATCTACATGGATTCGAAAAGCGCCAACGACGGGTCCTACACCCTGACCGTGACCTTTGATATAGGCACCAACCAGGACCTGGCGGCAGTCGAGGTGCAGAACCGCGTATCGATTGCCCAGAGCAGCCTGCCGGCAGACGTCATCCGCCAGGGCATCACGATCCGCAAGCAATCGACTGACTTTCTCGAAGTGCTGGCGCTGACCTCGCCGGACAAGCGCTTCGATACGACCTTTCTCAGCAACTATGCGCTGCTTAACCTGCAGGATACACTGGCACGCATTCCCGGCGTCGGCCAGGTGCGTATCTTCGGCGCCCGCGATTACAGCATGCGCATCTGGCTTAGTCCCGATCGCATGAACCGTCTCGGCGTGACTGCGGCCGACGTGCGGCGCGTGATCCAGGAACAGAACGTGGTGGCGCCGGCCGGCCGTATCGGCGTGCCGCCGGTTCCGGCGGGGCAGGAGATTCAGTATTCGGCCACGATACAGGGACGCCTGTCCGATCCTGAGCAGTACCGCAACATGATTGTCCGTGCCGCGCCGGACGGACAGATCGTCTATCTGAAGGATATCGCCAGGGTGGAGCTGGGTGGCGCCGATTACAGCATCAATGTGCAGGAAAACGGTATTCCGGGCGTATTCATCGGGATTTTTCTGCAGCCCGATGCCAATGCGCTCGATGTCGCCGATCAGGTCCAGCGCACCATGGATGAAGCAGCCAAGCGTTTCCCAGCCGGCATGGTGTATTCGATTCCTTACAGTACGACGCCGTTTGTTACCGAATCGCTCAAGGACGTGGTGAAGACGCTCGGCGAAGCATTCGTGCTGGTGCTGATCGTGGTCTTCCTGTTCCTGCAAACCTGGCGCGCCACCATCATTCCAATGCTGGCGGTGCCGGTGTCGCTGATCGGCACCTTTGCCGCCTTCTCTGCACTGGGATTTTCGATCAACACGCTGACCCTGTTCGGACTGGTGCTGGCGATCGGTATCGTTGTCGACGACGCCATCGTGGTGGTGGAGGCGGTGCAGCACCGGCTCGACACCGAACGTACGACACCGAAGGAAGCGGCAAAAGCTGCGCTGGCGGATGTGGGCGGACCGGTGATCGCGATTGCGCTGGTGCTGGCCGCGGTGTTCATCCCGGTGGCTTTCCTTGGAGGTCTGACCGGGCAACTTTACCGCCAGTTCGCCCTGACGCTTGCCGTATCGGTGATCCTGTCCGCCGTGGTGGCGCTGACGCTCACGCCGGCGTTATGCGCGCTGCTGCTGCGGCCTGCTGCCGAGGTGCGATCGCATGGGATTCTCGGTCGTTTCTTCGAGCGTTTCAATCATACTTTCGAAGCATTCTCGGACCGTTACAGCCACTCGGTCGTATCGCTGGCGCGCCATGCCGCGCTGGTTGCGCTGATCTTTGCCATATTGCTGGCGGCGCTGTATGGCTTGATCCGCAGCCGTCCCACCGGGCTCGTGCCGCCGGAAGACCAGGGATATGCCTTCGCCGTGTTGCAGTTGCCTGCCGCTGCTTCGCTCGAACGCACCAATAACGCAGTCAATCAGTTAAGCAGCATCGCGCGCGACACCGAAGGCGTGGCCGGCGTGGCGTCGCTTGCAGGCTTCAACCTGTTGACCGGCCTTGGCACGTCGTATAACTCCACCAGTTTCATTCGCTTCAAGCCCTGGGAAGAGCGAACCACTCCCGGCACGCGCGCCGAAGGTATCGTGGGTGGATTGACCGGGCGATTGAACGGGGAAATCCGCGAGGCGCGCGGACTGGTCCTGAATCCGCCGCCGATCCGCGGGCTTGGCACCACGGGCGGTTTCGATTTCATCCTGCAGGATCGCGCCGGCGGCGACCCGAGACAGTTCGGGCTGGTCCTGCAAAACCTGCTGGCCGAGGCGGCCAAGCGGCCTGAGCTGGGTTTCGTCTTTCCCAATTATGATCCCCGCGTGCCGCAGATCGAATACGAAGTGGACCGCGAAAAGGTGAAGACCTTCGGCCTGGCGCTGGACGACGTCTTCTTCACCATGCAAGCCATGATGGGAGGCTATTACATCAATGACTTCAATCGCTTCGGCCGCACCTTCCGCGTGCAGATGCAGGCCGAGTCGGTGGCTCGTGCCAATCCGGGCGATATCAGCAACTACTATGTGCGCAATGCGGCGGGCGACATGATCCCGCTGTCGACGGTATTGAAACCCAAGGAAATCAACGGGCCGGAATTCTACGAACGCTACAACCTCTACCGTGCCGCCACCATCACCGGCAGCGCGGCGCCCGGCTACAGTTCGGGCCAGGCCGCGCAAGCCATGCAGGAAGTGGCACGCACGCTGCCTGCAGGCTACGGCTATGAATGGACGGGCGCGACATACCAGGAGCAAAAGACTGCCGGCCAGACCGGCTACATCTTTGCATTGTCGCTGCTGTTCGTTTTCCTGGTGCTGGCGGCGTTGTACGAAAGCTGGGCCATGCCGGTGGCGATCCTCCTGGTGATCCCGTTCGGCGTGCTGGGCGCCTTCCTTGGCCTGACGCTGCGCGCGAGCGAAAACAATATCTATACCCAGATCGGCCTGATCATGCTGATCGGCCTGGCGGCGAAAAATGCCATCCTGATCGTCGAATTCGCCAAGCTGGCACGCGAGCGCGGCGTGCCCATTGTCGAAGCAGCGCGGCAAGGCGCGCGCCTGCGCTTGCGGCCGATCCTGATGACTTCCTTCGCCTTCATTCTCGGCACGGTGCCACTGGCGATCGCCACTGGCGCCGGCGCCGGCGCACGTCAGGCGATCGGCACGGCGGTCGTGTTCGGCATGCTGTTTGCCACCATGATCGGCATATTCGTGATTCCCGTGTTTTACGTGGTGTTGCAGCGGATCAGCGAGCGCAAGCGGCCCTTCAGGATGGAAGAGCCGGTGCGGAGGCATGTTGGCGATAAGCCGGCGGACGATGCCGAAGGGCCACATCGCAGCTGAGGAAGACTGCACGCTCGAAATACATGCTTGTGACGCGCCGATCTTCTACGAAGGCGCAAGGCAAGGCTTACTGGGTAGCGAGGCGCGGAACCTCTATTGGGATCATGCAATCATATTAATATTACCGGCAAAGTTGCCGGTGTTATCTTTCGTGAGGTAAGCCGTCATGCCGAGACCATACGTCTTGCTTTGGGGCCTGGGGATTGGCTTCATGCTGAGTCTGTCCGCCTGTGCCGACACCGCAAAACTGTCAGTACAGGATGGCACCGGACCCAATCCCGTGCTGCCGGAACCGAGGCACGAGCGCATCCCCACCGTGAATATCGCGCCGGCCAAGGGCTGGCCTGCGGATGGCAAGCCCGAGGCTGCGTCGGGAATGGCGGTCAGCCTCTTTGCGGACAAGCTGGATCATCCACGCTGGCTTTATGTCTTGCCCAACGGTGACGTATTGGTTGCCGAAACCAATGCGCCCCCCAAGCCGGAAGATAGCAAGGGAATCAAAGGCAAGGTCATGGGCATGGTCATGAAGCGTGCAGGTGCCGCCACACCCAGCGCCAACCGCATCACGCTGCTGCGCGATGCCAATGGCGACGGCATTGTCGATACGCGCACTACCTTCCTGGAAGGATTGAATTCGCCTTTTGGCATGGTACTGGTCGGGAAGGATTTTTACGTGGCGGATACCGATGCGGTCGTGCGGTTCGCATATCGGGAAGGTGCTACGAAGCTGGAAGGACCGGGCGTAAAGGTCGCGGATTTGCCGGCAGGTCCGATCAATCATCACTGGACAAAAAATATCGTCGCCAGTCGTGACGGCTCGAAGCTCTACGCCACTGTCGGCTCCAACAGCAATGTGGCGGAAAACGGCATCGAAAATGAAGCCAATCGCGCCGCCATTCTGGAAATCGATCCTGCCTCCGGCAAAACTCGGGTATTCGCCTCGGGCCTGCGCAATCCTAACGGCATGGGCTGGCAGCCGGAATCGGGCGTGCTGTGGACCGTGGTGAACGAACGCGACGAACTCGGCAGCGACCTGGTGCCTGACTACCTGACATCCGTGAAGGATGGCGGCTTTTACGGCTGGCCCTACAGTTACTACGGCAGGCATGTCGACGAGCGCGTCAAGCCGCAGCGGCCCGATCTGGTCGAGAAGGCGATCGTGCCCGATTATGCGCTCGGTCCCCATGTCGCAGCGCTTGGGCTGACGTTTTATGACGCCGGTCTCTTCCCGAAAAAATATCGTGGCGGCGCTTTTATCGGCCTGCATGGCTCATGGAACCGTAAACCGCATTCCGGCTACAAGGTGATTTTTGTTCCTTTTGCAAATGGCAAGCCCAGCGGCATGCCGGAAGATATCCTGACCGGTTTCGTGAATCGTAACGGCGATGCGCTTGGCCGGCCGGTCGGCGTGGCCGTTGACCGGGCAGGGGCGCTACTGGTGGCCGATGATGTCGGCAATGTCGTGTGGCGCGTCACACCGGCTACCGGAAAGACAGCGAATCATTAGAACAGGGATGGGGGAGGGCTTGCGGCAGACTGCACGGCAAGGACAGGCTCGTCCCGCATCGTTTCATCGTTTTACGCATGGAGATGAAGGGAATACGATATGCCGATAACAGATGTGAGCGGAGCTGAAACGCTTGTGGCGCAGCGGCCTCCGACGCCCGCACCGGAAGTGCCTAACGTTCCGGCTCCGCAACCGGAAATTCCCGAGCCTGTACAGCCAGAGCCGGAATTGCCGGAGCCGCCTCCTGATCCCGGCATTCCGCCGCCTGCACCAGGGCCGGAAATCACCCCCGACTCGTCTCCGACAATTGACTTGCCGGATTAAAGGCGAGGTAAAGGAACACGACAAGCATGCGGAGAGAGCAGCAATGCTGAGTTGCTGATGAAAGCAATATGTAGGGAATGGTGCCCGGGGTCGGAATCGAACCGACACTCCTTTCGGAACCGGATTTTGAGTCCGGCGCGTCTACCAATTTCACCACCCGGGCAGAGTCGCAAGCGCAATCATGAAAACTACGTTGCCATTGCATGCCGCAAGACTTGCGCGGCAAGACCGCCATTATCTCTGATTTGTACTTTCATAGCAACTAGGCGGCTGCATGAAATGCCAACTCAGCTAATGTGTTGCCAGAAATTCTTCAACTTCGGCGCGCGTCGGGATGCCGGCGCGGCCGCCTTGTCGGGTGCATTTCAGCGCCGCCACCGCGCTGGCGAAGCGCATGGCCTGCGCCACTTTTTGCCCTTCGCCTAGCGCCAGGGCATACGCACCATGAAAGACATCGCCGGCACCAGTGGTGTCCACGACCTTGACGGCAAATGCTGGCAAGTGGTGAAAGCCTTGCTCGTCCAGCCACAGCGTCCCCTTGCTGCCACACGTCACTGCGGCAACACGGCAACCCAGTTCGCGTACCTTGGCCAGCGCGTCACGGCGGCTTGCCTCGTGTTGCAGGCAATCCGGTCCGGCGAATGAACGCAGTCCCGGCTCCGAAAAGATGGCATGGTCAGTCCAGGGCAGCACGACCGCGAACGCCTCAGTATCAGCGGTTTCACCATCCAGTACGGTTGGAATTGCCGCCTTGCGGGCTGCCGAAAAGATAGCGGCGGCGCCTTCCACCCAGCGGATGTCGGCATGGATGGCAGCGGCTTCGGCTACCTGATCCAGGGGCAGCCAGGAAGGATCGTCGGGAATGCCGGTGCCACGATAATTGACGATCGTACGCTCGCCATCCTGCGATACGAGCACGGCGGAGATCGACGAACGCGCGCCAGGAAACAAGCGGAAATTCCTGATGTCGACGCCATACGCCGTCATTTCGCGCTGCATCGTCACACCGGCGGTATCGTCGCCCGCACGCCCCCAATAGGCGCAATCGGCTCCGAGCCGCGCAGCCGCGACCGCCGCATTGGCCGCCATGCCGCCGCCGACTTCAAGGTAATCGCTGGCGCGGTACTTGCCGCCGCCGGTCGGCAATTCCTCGACCGGCCACACCCGGTCCAGAGTCGTGATGCCCAGACAGATCACGCGTGTCTTCATGTATTGTTCCTCCGGCGAAGTCATGCCTGACTTGCCGCATGCCGCTTGCGCACCGTCTTTTGCACGCTGCGCAGGTACCACAGCAAAAATACCGCGGCCAGCAACACGCTGGCCGAATTGCCGATCCAAAAGCCTGCCGCGCCGTCAGGCACTCGCGGCGCCAGTCCCAGCATATCGAAGCCCAGCAGATAGCCGCCGCCCAGGCCGACGCCCCATAGCATGAGAGCGTAAATGACCGTCGGGATCAGCGTCACCTTGTAGCCGCGCAGGATGTAGGCCGCGCTCGCTTGCAGCGCATCGCAGAAATGATAAATGCCGACGAAAGCATACAGCGGCATCGCGGCGGCGATGACTACCGGGTCCGGCGTATAGGCTCGTATGATGAAAGGGCGGCCGAACCAGACTGCTATGGCGGCAGCTGCGGCAACGCCTGCTGCCACCAGGATGCCGATGTTGCCGACATGTTGCGCGCCTTTGACGTCCTTGGCGCCCAGCGCATGCGCAACCAGGGTGCTGGCAGCGCTGCCGATCGACAAGGGCAGCATGTACAGCACCGTCACGAAGTTGGCCGTGATCTGATGGCCGGCGACCGCGGTTTCACCGAGACGGGCAATGAACAAGGCCATGAAGGTAAAGGCCGACACTTCGATCAGGTAACTCAACCCCATCGGGATGCCGAGCTTGAGCAGCGCGACTTGCGCCCGCCATCGCGGCGCGGCCATGCCGGCGCCAAATAGCTTGAAACGCTGATAGAGCGGCGACCAGCGCAGGATGACCAGGCTGGCAGCCAGAGACAGCCACGACGTCACGGCCGTGGCCAGCGCGCAGCCCGGGCCGCCCATGGCTGGCAAGCCGAGGCCGCCGAAAATGAACCAGGCATTCAAGGGGATTTTCAGGGCCAATGCCGCCACCTGGATCAGCATGACAGCGCGCGGCCTGGCGATCGCGGTTGAGAATGAGCCAAAAATACGGAAGCCGAGCGCGGCCGGCAGCGCCAGCGCCTCCAGCTGAAGATAGGTAGTGGCCTTGGCATGCAATTCCGGCGGAGCTTGGGCAAGCGATAGCAGCGGGCCCGGAAAGAGTAGGATCAGGCAGCCGACCACGGTGAGAAACAAGGCGAGCCAGATTCCCTGGCGCACCTCGGCGCCGATTGCCTCGAAACGCCCGGCGCCATACAGCTGGCCGACGATGGGCGCGAGCGCATACAACACGCCATTGGCGCCGACGAAGACGCTGATATAGATCGATACGGCAATCGAGAGGGCGGCGAGGTCGGTTGCCGAGAAGCGCGACGTCATCGCCGTATCGATCACGCCGTTGGCAATCACCGCCAGCTGGCCGACAAGAATCGGCCAGGCCAGCGCGGCAATCTGCATTACGGGGCGTTGCGGCGCACTTCCATTCATCGCTGATCCGCTACCTTATCTGTTACGTCGATACAGGCGGAAACGCTCATTGCGGTCGGAGGCGCGATGGCCTTCCCATACCAGACGCCAGTCGTCGCCGTAGCGGCGGAACTGGGAATCGGCCTTGATGCGGCTGCTGCCGGACAGCAGCAGGTAGTCGCACTGCATGCCATCGATGCGCTGGAAAGGCACCTTGCTGAAATAGGCGAAAGAGGCGCGTTGCGCCGGCGTGATCGTGCTGCCCACGCAGCTTTGCGGCGGCAACTGCTCTGCCATTTCATGCGCGACTGGCGCATAGCTGCGCATGTAATTTCCCCAGGGGAGCCACAGGGTCATCAACAGCAGCCAGCACAGGATGACGCCACCCGAAGACAGCACGACGGCACGCCACAACACCGATGGCCGGCGTGAAATACGCCAGTGCACCAGCACGATCCAGCCAATGGACGCGGCGACCGCAATGAGCACCACGAACAGGTTGAATTCCGGTTTGAAGCCCGGCGCCAGCTTGAAAGCGTTTCTGGCAAGCCAGGCCGGCCAGCCCGTCTGCTTGGCAATCCAGCCCAGCCAGATGAACGCGGCGCACGTGGTCAGGATCATCACCGAGAACCAGTCGACCGCATTGATGGCGCCACGCTTCATGGTGGGCAAGCCGAATGCTGCCAGCATCGCCAGGGGAGGAAGCAATGGCAGCAGGATGCTCTCGTCCGAGCCCGTATGCATGATCGCCACAATCAATGACATTACACAGAACGTGAGGGGAAGGGCAATGTGGAGCGGCAGCGCGCCCCTGCGCCAGGCGTACACTGCCCAGGCGGCAAAAGGCCAGGCCGGCCAGCAAAACCAGATGCCGTTGGATGCAAGATATTTGAGCGCGGTCCAGTTCGGTAGCGCAAAGTGTTCGAGATTCCAGGCGGTCCAGCCAGGGATGGAGGATTGCTCCGCATCCAGCAGGTTTTGCGATGCAAGTGCCCAGGAAGCGCCCACGACCAGCGCCATCGGCAGGCTCAGCCCCACCAGGCGCAAGGCCGGCGCCTTCGTCCTGATTTGATCGAGAGCCAGCAGGCCAAGCCACAATGCCAGCGGCACAATCCAGCCGCGCGTCAGCACCAGCAAGCCAAGTGTCAGTCCCAGCAGCAGTGCCGCCCTGTTCGACGGTTTGTCGAAATAGCGCGCCGCCGAATAGAGTGCCACGCCGACCATCGAGACATGCAGCGCATTGGCGCTGGTAGAGTGACTGTGCACGAGCAAGCCAAGACAGCCCAGATAGATCAGCAGCGCGCCATCGGCCAGGGTGCGGCCGTAATCCTTCGGTTCGGGCTGGCCGCCAAAGGCCAGGCGCAAGGGCTGCGCTTCGGGGCGGCGGCCGAGCACATAGGTGCCATACCAGACAGCGATGGAGCCCAGCAGGAAAAAGATGATGGTCGCCAGCCGTGCCGCCAGCACGTCGCCCAACAGCCAGCCAAACAGTTTGATGCACAGTGCGCCGATCCAGTAGGCCAGCGGACCTTCCTGCGGCATCGACAAGCCGACAATATGCGGGGCCAGCCAATCCTGCCAGGTGCCATTGGCCATGGTCCACATGATGCCGAAGCCGGCCGCATCCTCTTGCTTCCAAGGGTCGCGTCCAATCAGGCCGGAAAGAATGTAAAGCAGGCATAGGAGCAGCAAGCCCCAGCGCGGCAGCGGATTGGTGGCGGAAGCGGGAAGGCGGACTGGCTTCATGGTGCGTGGTTGATTTGCTTTTTGTTATGCGGCACAGAATCATCGTATTGTGCCGTAAAGTGCAAGCTGACAGACAGGCCGGCACAAAAAAGAAAGGCAGCCGCAGCTGCCTTTCTTGGAGGAGAGACTGAATTAGCCTGCTGCCTGGGAGGTCTTGGAACCAACCGAACCGAACTTCTTGCGGAACTTGTCGACGCGACCGGCGGTATCGACGATCTTGTGCTTGCCGGTGTAGAAGGGGTGCGATTCAGCCGAGACTTCGATCTTCACCAGCGGATATTGCTTGCCTTCGAACTCGATGGTTTCCTTGGTCTGGATGGTCGAACGGGTGATGAATTTGAAGTCGCAGGAGAGGTCGTGGAAGACGACTTCACGGTAATCCGGATGGATGCCTTGTTTCATGGTTATTTCCTCAGTATGTTTGGTAGCCAATCACCACTTCGGCGGTCCTACTGCTTCTTGACCCGATTGACGATCACTTGCCAGTTGATAAAGCCCAAGATTATACAACAAAATCAGCGGGATACGCCTAATTGGCTATGCTAAACAAGCTGCGTTGCACCTGGTGCACGTTCAGTTTGATCAGCGATTACAAAATAAAAACAGGGCAGGAGTTCCTGGTTCCATGCCCTGTTTGCAGGCTGTATCAGCTTAGCTGCCACCGCGGCGCATCATCTCGAAGAATTCGGCATTGTTCTTGGTTGCCTTCATCTTGTCGAGAATGAATTCCATCGCCTCGATCTCGTCCATGCCGTGCAAGAGCTTGCGCAAAATCCAGATCTTTTGCAGCTGATCCGGCTTGATCAAGAGTTCCTCGCGGCGGGTGCCGGACTTGTTCAGGTTGATCGACGGGTACACGCGCTTCTCGGCCAGACGGCGTTCCAGGTGCACTTCCATGTTGCCGGTGCCCTTGAATTCTTCGTAAATCACGTCATCCATGCGGCTACCGGTTTCGATCAGGGCGGTGGCGATGATGGTCAGCGAACCGCCTTCCTCGACGTTACGCGCCGCACCGAAGAAACGCTTCGGGCGCTGCAGGGCGTTGGCATCCACACCGCCGGTCAGCACCTTGCCGGAAGCCGGGATCACGGTGTTGTAGGCGCGCGCCAGGCGGGTGATCGAGTCCAGCAGGATCACGACGTCCTTTTTCATTTCCACCAGACGCTTGGCCTTTTCCAGCACCATCTCGGCAACCTGCACGTGGCGCGTGGCCGGCTCGTCAAAGGTCGAGGCCACGACTTCGCCGCGCACCGAGCGCTGCATTTCCGTCACTTCTTCAGGGCGCTCATCGATCAGCAGGACGATCAGCGTGGTATCCGGGTGGTTGGTCGTAATGGCATGCGCGATATGCTGCAGCATCACGGTTTTACCAGACTTCGGCGATGCCACCAGCAAGCCGCGCTGGCCGCGGCCGATCGGCGCGATCATGTCGATGATGCGACCGGTGATGTTTTCCTCGCCGCGCATCTCGCGTTCGAGTTGCAGAACCCGGTTCGGGTGCAGCGGCGTGAGGTTTTCAAACAGGATCTTGTGCTTGGAGGCTTCGGGAGATTCGCCATTGACCTTGTCCACCTTCACCAGGGCGAAGTAGCGTTCGCCATCCTTCGGGGTGCGGACTTCGCCTTCGATCGAGTCGCCAGTGTGCAGGTTGAAGCGGCGGATCTGCGACGGCGAGATGTAGATGTCGTCGGTCGAGGCCATATAGCTCGCATCAGGCGAGCGCAGGAAGCCGAAGCCATCCGGCAGGACTTCCAGAACACCATCGCCGAAGATCTGTTCGCCGGATTTGGCGCGTTTCTTCAGAATGGCGAACATTAATTCTTGTTTGCGCAGGCGCGCAGCATTGTCGATTTCCAGGCCGATGGCCATATCGAGAAGTGCGGAGACGTGTAACGCCTTGAGTTCAGATAAATGCATAGTGTGTGTCCCGAGACGGGAAAAAGATGGGTGGGGGAGGGAACAGCGTGGTGTGAAAAGGATTATCAATTAAGTGGCGATGCGGGCGCATCGCCACCAACGGGTAACAGGATATCAGATATTGCTGTCGATGAAAGCGGTCAGCTGGCCCTTGGCCATGGCGCCGACTTTTTGAGCAGCCGGGGCACCGTTCTTGAACAGGATCAGCGTCGGGATGCCGCGGATGCCGAATTGGGCCGGCACAGCCTGGTTGGCGTCGACGTCCAGCTTGGCAATCTGGATCTTGTCGCCATATTCTTTGGCGACTTCTTCCAGGATCGGGGCAATCATCTTGCAAGGGCCGCACCATTCGGCCCAGAAATCGACCAGAACCGGCTTGTCGGACTTCAAAACGTCCGCTTCAAAGGAGGCATCGGAAATGTATTTGATGTTATCGCTCATGGTTTCCTCGGTATGAGGGCAAAAAGAATTATTGTGAGTCTGGCGCCGGCTTATACCGGGAAGTGCCTACTACGCAGCGGGATACAACGACGAAGGAGCCGTCTTGCATAGGCTCATGCTGCCTGGCTCATCCAGCAAGAGACAATGCTGCGGGGATTGGATAAATCATAACCGATTTTCATGAAATGTGTGCGCCCGGGGGAGTTTTTTAACATTGACATGCATAAAACGCTTGGCTGAAGACGAAAAACGCGAACTGGCTCAGTTTTTTATCAGGTAGGCGCAATCAGTCTCAATTCGCTACGCAAATTCGGTCTGAATCTCTACAGACTATCTGCTGACGCTTCTCTTGATACCGGCTTTGCTTCGCTGTACGGCGTCACCCCGTATGCTTCTTACGACAACAGAGCCGGTGGCATGTGAAGACATATCAAACAAGCGATTGACTTAAGGGCTTGAACGTAACGGCGAATGTTCTGCCTATTACAATAAGAACAATAGAACTGGGATGCGAACCAAGATATGGTCTTTCGCAACAAATTTCTGACAATCCGCTTTCGGTTGGCATTCATTATATTGATGGCGACCGTGCCGGCTGCTGCGCTATTTGTTTTCGAGAGCTGGCATAGCTACAAACAAGCCTATGCCGATGCCAGTAGAAATTTGCTTGAAATGGCGCAATTGGCCGCCAATAACGAGCGCAATGTCGTGCAGGGCGTCAATGAACTTCTGACGGCGATCGGCGAGGCGCCATTTATCCGTAACCGCGATGCCGCCAGTTGTAACAGCTATTTGGCACGAATTAACCGGCGTTACGAGCACTATCACCTTTTTACGGTTCTGGACGCCAACGGCAATATCATCTGTACCGGCAGCCGCCGTCATGCCGGAATGAGCATGAGCGACCGGCCATATTTCGACGAGGTGATGCAGGAAAAGAGATTCGTCGTTGCCGGCTACCTTGTCAATCGCTTGAGCAATACTCCGGGCGTGGCCTTCATGCTGCCTGTTTTGGATGGGGGCAGTCCGGGCGACAACCGTAACCTGATCGGCATTGTGGGGACTTCGGTCCAACTCGATGCATTCACTTCGCTGACGCGCGGCCTGGGCGTGCCGGCCGGTGCCAGAGTTGCGATCCTGGATCACCAGGGCATTGTGCTGGCGACCGAGTCCGGAAGGCAAGCGGAGATCGGCAAGCCGCTGCAGTCCGCCGAATTGCGCGCCAACCTTTTTGCCGGTAATGCGCAAGTGATGGAAGCGGCAGGCACGGATGGCGTCGAACGTCTGTATGCCATTGCTCCGGCGATTTATGAGGGGCGCACCGTTTTCTATGCCGTCATCGGCCTGGACAAGGCTAGCCTCGCTGCGCCGGCGCTCAAGTCATTGACCTTCAATCTGACGGCTTTGCTCCTGCTGGTTTTGCTGACGCTGCTCGGCACATGGATCGCCAGCGAAAACCTGCTGGTGCATCCGGTGAATCAGCTCATCGATACGGCGCAGCGCGTGGAAGAAGGGGATCTGGAAGCGCGCACTTATCTGTCGTACCGCGCAGGCGAACTGGGCGAACTCGCGCATCACTTCGATAACATGACGGCTGCGCTGGCTCGACGCGACAAGGAAACACGGGCCAGCAGCCAATATATCGAATTCCTTGCGCATCATGATGAGTTGACACGTTTGCCCAACCGGCGTTTCCTGCATATGCGCCTAGCGCAATATCTGCAGGAAATGCACGAGTCGAACCAGTTTCTGGCAGTGATTTTCATCGACCTCGACCGCTTTCGGATCATTAACGATTCGCTCGGGCACGCCGCCGGCGACCTGCTGCTGGCGGACGTGGGGCATCGGCTGAAAGAGTGTGTCGAAGCCAGGGACATGGTCGCGCACCTGGGTAGCGATGAATTCGTCTGTGTCCTGACGCAATTGAACTCGGTTAACCAGGCGGCGGCCATTGCGGCCAATATTCGCGAGCGACTGTGCCAAGAGTATTTGCTCGCTAACGAACGCATTACGCTGGGCGCCAGCCTGGGCATTTGCTTGTGTCCAATCGACTGCCAGGATGCGCCGACAGCGGTACGCTACGCCGAGGTGGCGATGCGCAGCGCCAAGGAGAGCGGCACCGGCTTGCAATTTTTTTCCCGCGAGATCAATGCCGGCGCAATCAGCCGTCTCACGCTAGAAAATGAATTGCGCCGGGCGATGCAGAATTCAGAGTTCACGCTGTATTACCAGCCGCAGATCGAACTGGCCAGCAATCGCGTGGTCGGCGCCGAGACGCTGATACGCTGGCAGCATCCGCAGAAAGGCTTGCTCTCTCCCATCAGTTTCATCGCCTTGGCGGAGGAGACGCGACTGATTCTGGAGATCGGCGCCTGGACGCTCAACACCGCCTGCATGCAAAGCCGCGCCTGGCAGGACGCTGGACTCGAGCCCATCCAGGTTGCGGTGAATGTCTCGGCGCATCAGTTCCGCCAGCCGGGATTTCCTGCCCTGGTTGCCAAGGCGCTGGCGCAAAGCAGTTTGCCTGCAAAAATGCTCGAACTGGAAGTGACGGAAAGTGTCTTGCTCAATGATGTCAACAAGAGCTTGGCGGTTTTGCGGGAAATGGGAATTTGCCTATCGATCGACGATTTCGGCACGGGCTATTCCAGCCTTAGCTATTTAAAGGATTTGCCCGTCGATAAAATCAAGATCGACCAATCCTTTATTCGCAATATCATGGAGATACCGGATAACCAGGCAATCACGCATGCCATCATCAGCCTTGCTAAAACCCTGGGTTTAAAAGTCCTGGCCGAAGGGGTGGATAGCGCACAGAGTTGCGAATTTTTGCGCAAGCATGGCTGCGACCAGATTCAGGGATATTACTTCGGCAAACCGATGCCACCGGAACAGTTTGCCTTGTTGCTGAAAAAAGGCTCCCAAGTCCTTGAATCTATTGACGAGAATTCCCTTGCCAAACTATAGTGGCGAGATGATTTCCGATTTCCAACAACTTACCGCAAAAGTCAGCGAACTGGCTGAATTAGCGCAATCATTGCGCCGAGAAAATGCCGAGTTGCGCCGGGCTGCAGTCGCCATGTCAGCGGAAAATGCCGAGCTGAATCGGCGAATGGAAGAGGCGCACCAGCGCGTGGCGGCCTTGCTCGCCAGTATTCCGGCGGAAGTAAATGCCGCGGCGGCACACGATGAGGAATCCGCATGACCCAGCTTGATGTCTCGATCATGGGCCAGCCCTACAAACTGGCGTGCAAGGAAGGCGAAGAGGAAGCATTGCTGCAGGCCGTGGCTTACCTCGATGAAAAAATGTGTGCGATTCGCGATGCCGGAAAAATCAAGGGCAACGACCGCATCGCCGTCATGGCGGCATTGGGAATCGCTGCGGAATTTCTCGCCACGCGCACTTCGGAGGGCCCGTTTGCCGGCCTGAGTCTGGCGGAAGTCAGACAGCAGATGACAGCGATGCATACGGTAATCGACCATGCTCTCGCACCCCAGGAAAATCTTTTTTAAGCGCGCGCAAAAACGTTTGACAAGCGGCTCAATTCAGGTAGACTTAAGTCTCCTGCCGTGTTCGCGATTGTCATATATTCCTTGAACCATTTATGTGCATAGGTCGCGGAAAATTGTTCGATGGGCGTGAGCGTCGCTAGTCCGATGAACCCGAAATTGAACTGACTGTGACCACCTTGAACCGTAAGGTTCGGGATGCCGGCAAAGCGGCACAGGCGGGTCTTTATTCCCAAGCGGTTGCATGTAAATGCAGCCGCTTTTTTATTGCGCGTTTTTTTGCTTCGCGGTGCGAGAACAATGCAATACTGGCTGATGAAATCCGAACCGGATGAGGTGAGCATCGACGATGCCCTTGCCGCTCCCGGGCAAACCGTTCCCTGGACCGGCGTGCGCAATTACCAGGCACGCAATTTCATGCGCGACGCCATGCGCGTCGGCGACGGCGTCCTGTTCTATCACTCCAGCTGCGCCGAGCCTGGCATTGCCGGATTGGCGGAAGTCGCCAGCACGCCGTATCCGGATCCCACGCAGTTCGACCCGGCCAGCAAATACCATGACCCCAAGGCGACGCAGGAACAGCCACGCTGGATGCTGGTGGATGTGCGTGCCGTGAAGAAGACGCCGCTGATTCCGTTATCCACGTTACGAGCCCAGGACGAGCTGGCCGATATGGTGATCCTGCAACGCGGCAGCAGGTTGTCCATCACGCCGGTAACGCCGGGGCAGTGGCGCTTCATTACTGAACAACTGATGCCACGGGATTAAGCACGCCGAGGCGGGTGTGGCTCGGAAAGAGGCCTGGCACCCGCGCGTGGTTAACGCAGGCTTTCCATTGTTTGTTACGCAGGCGGCGAGAGGCCGGTCATTTTTCCGCCTGCCTCGTCACCTCATTGAACTCAGCGGTCAGCCATCCTTGAATTGTTCGCGCAAGACGTTCTTCTGGACCTTGCCCATGGTGTTGCGCGGCAGGTCGTCGACGAAATGCACGCGCTTGGGCACCTTGAAGTTGGCGATTCTCGACTTGAGGTAGGCGATCACATCGGCCTCCTGCAATTTCGCGCCCGGCCTGAGCGCCACGACTGCCGTGACGGCTTCACCGAAGTCCGGATGCGGCACGCCGACCACTGCCGATTCGTTGACGCCATCGATCTCGTCGATGAAGGTTTCGATTTCTTTTGGATAGACATTGTAGCCGCCGGAAATGATCAAGTCCTTGGTGCGGCCGACGATGGAAAGGTAACCTCTGGCGTCGAACTTGCCGACGTCGCCGGTCTTGAAGAAGCCATCCCTGGTGAATTCTTCCGCGGTCTTTTCCGGCATGCGCCAATAGCCGTGGAAAACGTTCGGTCCCTTGACCTGGATATCGCCGATCTCGTCGACGGTGCAGGGGGCAAATTCATCGGATGGCGTGCTCTTGACTACGCGGATACTCACTCCCGGCAGCGGCAGGCCCACCGTGCCGCCGACGCGCGGGCCATCGTACGGGTTGGAAGCCTGCATGGTGGTTTCACTCATGCCGTAGCGTTCCAGGATGGTGTGGCCGGTGCGGCGTTCGAATTCGCGGAAGGTTTCCATCAGGAGCGGTGCCGAGCCGGAAATGAACAGGCGCATATTGGCGCATGTGTCGCGATTGAAGTAGGACTCTGCCAGCAGGCGCACATAATAGGTCGGCACGCCCATGAAGACGGTGGCGCGCTGCAAGTGATGCATGACTTCGGCAGCATCGAACTTGGGCAGGAATATCATCTTGCTGCCATTGAGCAGGGCGCCGTGCGAGGCGACGAACAAGCCGTGCACATGGAACAGCGGCAGCGCATGCAGCAGCACGTCGCCTTCCTGCCAGCACCAGTAATCGTGCAGCACCAGCGCATTGGACGAGAGATTGTCATGGCTGAGCATGGCGCCCTTGCTGCGGCCGGTGGTGCCGGATGTGTAGAGGATCGCCGCCATGTCGTCGGGCTTTTTCTGCACGGTCTCGAAAGTATCGGGAAAGTGGTTGGCGCGCTCCAGCAGGCTGCCCTGGCGGGTGTCGCTCAGCGTGAAGACATGTTTTGTGCCGGCCTGGAAGGCAATCTTCGAGACCCAGCCGAAATTGCCGGGCGAGCAAACCACGACGGCAGGTTCGGCATCGTCGATGAAGTATTCGATCTCGGCGGCGCGGTAGGCCGTATTCAAAGGCAGATAGACATAGCCGGCCTGCAGCGTCGCCAGGTACAGGATCAGCGCTTCGGGAGATTTTTCCACCTGCACGGCGATGCGGGCGTCCGCAGGCAGGTCAAGACTGGCCAGCAGGTTGGCCATCTTGGCGGTGGCGCGCTCGATGTCGCGCCAGGTGTAATACAGGCCATCGTGGGTTTCGATGGCGCAGGCCGATTTATCTTGCGGGAAGCGGGATTCGAACAGGGCGTAGAGGTTGGCGTTCTTCATTTGGCTGGAGTAAGCAATCTGCGGATAGTTATGTTTTTTTGCGTTTGGCCGGAACCGTTTGTGCCGGCTGCGCCGGTTGTGTCTGGCCGTTCGCTTCATTCATCGTATTCAGCGGCTCGGGCTTCGGCGCCGTCTGATACAGCGGCATGACCTTCGGCAGCAGCGCGTTGATGTCGTCGATGCGGGTCTCATGCGCCGGATGCGTCGAGAGGAATTGCGGCGGACTCTTGTCGCCGGATTCCGCCGCCATCTTTTTCCATAAGTTGACTGCCGCGGATGGATTGTATCCGGCGCGTGCCGCCAGTTCCAGTCCTACTGCATCGGCTTCGCTCTCGTTCTGCCTGGAGTTCGGCAGGGTGTAAAGATAATGGGCAAACTGGTTGGCCAGCGCGATCTGATTCTGGCTGTTGTCGGTAGCGGCCAGCGCTACGCCGGTGATGATGTTCTGCGCATAGGCTTGCGAGATGCGCTCGCGGCCGTGTTCGCGCAAGGCATGGGCAATTTCGTGGCCCATGACGACTGCAATTTCATCGTCGGTGAGGGCGAGTTTGCGGATGATGCCGGTGTAAAAGGTAATCTTGCCGCCGGGTGCGCAAGTGGCATTGATGGTCGGCGCGTCGATCAGGGTAAGCTGCCATTGCCAGCTGCGGGTATCCTCGCGAAAGATATCGACCTGCTGACGCAGGCGCTTGGCGATCTGATCCAGGCGCTCGTATTCGGCGCCGGATGTAATGAGCTTGCCTTCTTGCCTGGCTTTCTGGTTTTGCTGGGCATAGCTGACCAGTGCCATTTTCTCGACGGTGGTGGCAGGCACCATCAGGAATTGCTGCCGCGTGACGCCGACCGCACCCGGCTTAGTGCTGGACGCACACGCCAGCAGCAGGCAGGCCAGCGAAACCGCGCTTGCCCGTTTCAGATATGTTGTTATTCTCATGAGGTCTCCCTTATTGTTTCGCAGGCTGGCTGCGTTTTTTTGCGGGCTTTATTTGCCTGAAAATTTCGGCTTGGTCTTGTGCAAAAACGCTTGCACCCCTTCGCGATAATCCTGCGACGCCAGGCAGGCAAACGATTCGGCGTACTCCTGTTCGCTCAAGCCTGCCGTTTGTGAGGTCAGCCTGCGCACCAGTTTCTTGTTTTCCCGTGCCGCCAGCGGCGCGCCCTCGGCAATGCGCTGCGCGGTTTTCCACGCTTCCTGCTGCACATCGTCCGCGACACGGTGCAGGAGGCCTTTCTCTCGTGCTTCATCGGCAGGGAAAACGCGTCCCTCCAGCAGGATTTCCAGCGCCACGGCCTTGCCTACCAGTTGCAGCAGGTGCCGCAGTTCGTCCGGTGCCAGAGCAAAGCCGAGGCGGTTTGCCGGGATGCCGAAACGTGAGGAGGGCGAGGCGATGCGCAAGTCGCAGGCACAGGCGATTTCCAGCCCGCCGCCGACACACACGCCTTCGATGGCGGCGACGGTCGGATGGATGCAAGCGGCTATCGCGTCGAGCGCGCGCGCGACGATGGCGCGATGATAATGCATGCCTTGTTCCAGGCCGTCGCGCACTTGGGGAAATTCTTCAATGTCGGCGCCGGCCGCGAAATTGCCTTGGTCGCCACGCACGATCACGCAGCGCAGGTCGCCGTCTTGAGACAGCCGGGTGAAGACATCGGCAAGCGCATTCCACATGCCGAGGTCCAGCGCATTGAGCTTGCCTGGATTGGACAGCGTCACGGTAGTGATCGCGCCATCGGTCTCAAGCCGGATTTGCGACATGATCGTGCCTCGGAATTGCTCAGGAGCGCAAGGAAGCGGTCGTGCCCGGCGTATCCGAACGGCGGTAAGCGATCGCAAGCAGCACGATGCCCAATACGATCATTGGCAGCGACAACATCTGGCCAGCCGAAATGGTCAGCCCTGCGAAGCTGACTTCGTAATCCGGCATGCGGAAATATTCCGTGAAAAAGCGCGCGCAGCCATACAGCAGGGAAAACATGCCGGATACCGCCATGAACGGGCGGGGTTTGCGCGAGTACAGCCACAAGATGATGAACAGCAGCACGCCGTCCACCGCTGCCTGATACAGCGGCGAAGGGTGGCGCGGCAGGCTATCGACGTTGGGCCAGATCATGGCCCAGGGCAGGGACGGATCCGCCAGGCGGCCGGGCAGTTCGGCATTGATGAAGTTGCCGATGCGTCCGAAGGCGTAACCAAGCGGCACCATGGGCGCAATGAAATCCATGACTTCCATCAGCGGCCGGCCTGCCTTGCGGCTCCAGAACCACATGGCGACGAGCACGCCGAGAAAGCCGCCATGGAAGGACATGCCGCCCTTCCAGACTGCGATGATCTCGAGCGGATGGGAAAAGTAATAAGCCGGATGGTAGAACAGCACTTCGCCCAGCCGTCCTCCCAAGACCACGCCCAGCACGCCATAAAACAGCATGTCGTCGAGGTGTTCGTTCTTCCAGCCCGCGGCGGCAATATGGGCCTGGCGGATGCGCGCGCGTCCAAGGACGATGAACTGGATGAAGGCTGCCAGATACATCAGTCCATACCAGCGGATCGCGACCGGTCCGAGCGAAATGGCGACCGGATCGGGCATTGGATGTGTCAGCATTGTCTAAGCTTTCAAAGTGATTGCGGCAGCGTCTGCGCGCACGAGACTGCCGATGATAACGGGGCATTCATGTTTGGCAAGGATTGTGGCACAACTGTCGCGCCCGTTCCACCCTGAAACAGGGAAGTGCATGCAGGCGATATTTGTTTTTAATCGCATTATGCTAATGTCGTTGGCTTGGGCCGGCGCACGGCGGGCGTCGTGCAAAACCGATAATGTAAGTGCCGGTCTTCGGCAGGCTTGACCCGAAAAGCAAAAGGCCGGTAAAAACCGGCCTTGCAATAAAGCGCAGGGTTCGTTCGCCAGCGAGGTCTTAACGCTTTTTCGTGTCGAAAGCCCTTTTCACGCGTTCCTGGCGCTGCTTTTCCAGCTGCTCATGGGCCTTGCGCTTATCCAGGCCGAATATCCGCTCAAAAAATTCGAACCAGATAAAGGCAACAAGGAACAAGCCGATAATCCACCACCAGGACAGATTCTCGACAATCTCGACTTCAAAATATTTCATTGCAGCTAAGGCAACGATCAGAAAAATGATAGGCATATTCCGCTCCTTGGCAAAAAGGATAAGATGGAAGTTGTAATAGGTCAATAAATTGTCCGACATATCGTGCCATCGTGCGTTCTTTCTACAAAGAATGTATAGTTATTCGTGATTGGCATTACAATCTGTCGGTTATTCAAATGGAGAGAATCATGAAACGTATCGTCTTGCTGGGTTGTGCTGTGCTGGCGCTTGCTTCCAACGCTGCCCTGGCCAATGCTGACTTGGCGAAGGCAAAGAATTGCATGGCTTGCCATTCCGTGGCAAACAAGGTAATCGGCCCCGCCTTCAAGGATGTGGCGACCAAGTATGCCGGCCAGAAGGATGCCGAAGACAAGCTGGTCAAGAAAGTCATGAAGGGTGGCAGCGGCGTGTGGGGTACGGCGGTGATGCCGGCCAATCCGCAGGTCAGCGAAGCGGAAGCGCACACCCTGGTGAAATGGATCCTGTCGCAGAAATAAGCTGGCGAATCCGGCAAAATAAAAAAGCGCTCCATGTCGAGCGCTTTTTTTATGCGGCCCTGAACATTCAGGGCCTTCGTCGAGAACGATTTACTTCACGACCTCGAGCTTTTCCTTCTTGCCGCCCTTGTAGGTGAACAGGGTCAGGGCACCCTCTTTCAAGTCGCCCTTGGCATCGAATTCGATCTTGCCGCTGACGCCGTCATGCTTGATCTTCGCCAGCACAGGCAGATACTTGGCCGGTTCGGCCGAGCCGGCCTGCTGCATCGCGGCAGCCATGGTCATGGTGGCGTCATACACATACGGCGCGTACAGCTGCACATTCTGGTTGAATTTCTTCTTGTAGCGGTCGACGAAGGCATTCATCACTTTTTCCTGTTCGCCTGTCACGCCGCCAGCCTCGGCGCATATCACCTGACCCTCATTCAAACCGTCGCCGGCCAGCTTGGGCAGCGCATCGGTGCAGATGCCGTCGCCGCCCATCATCTTGGCGCTGATACCGAGCTGCTTCATCTGTCGCAGCATCGGAGCCGCCACGTTATCCATGCCGCCGAAGAAAATCACGTCCGGTTTTTTGGCCTTGATGGCGGTCAGGATCGCCAGGAAATCGGTGGCCTTGTCGGTGGTGTACTGTTGCGAAGCGATCTTGCCGCCGGCCGCCTTGACGGCCTTGGCGAACTCGGTGGCCACGCCTTCGCCGTAAGCGGTGCGGTCATCGATCACGGCGATGCTCTTGGCCTTGAGCGTATTGACGGCATAGCGTCCCAGCGCGCCGCCCAACTGTGCATCGTTGGCGACCACGCGGAAGGTGGTCTTGTAGCCTTGCTGCGTGTATTTCGGATTGGTCGCGGATGGCGAGATCTGCGGGATGCCGGCTTCGGCATAGATTTTCGATGCCGGGATGGTGGTGCCGGAATTCAGGTGACCGATGACGCCGTTGACCTTGGCATCGACCAGCTTTTGCGCCACTGCCGTGCCTTGCTTGGGATCGGCGGCGTCATCCTCGGCCAGTAGCTGGAATTTGACCTTCTTGCCGCCGATGGTGACGCCCTTGGCATTCAATTCCTCGACGGCCATGATGGCGCCGTTGGCATTGTCACGGCCAAAGTGAGCCTGGCCGCCGGACATCGGCGCCACATGGCCGATCTTGATCACGGTTTCCTGGGCGAGGGCGGGGCCGGCCAAAGCCAGCATGATTGCGGCGTACAACGGGGCCAATCCTGATTTGCATTGCATGGATAATCTCCTGGGCTTGAACGAGGAAAAAGGCTTACAGATTCCGACAGGCAAAAAGGTACAACATTCGGCAAGCTTCGCAAAGAAGTTTTGTGGCATTTTTAATATGCTCGCGCCACCAACCTCATGCCGGCGCTTCAGGAAGTCGGCGACGATATCCGTGCCAGTGATGCGGCGGGCCTGCGACGCGGCATGCCGGTAAAGTTAAAGTCCACGTCAGGCAGGCGACCGGAGACGATTTCCGCGATGGCCTTGCCCGAGCCGCAGCCCATGGTCCAGCCCAGCGTGCCGTGCCCGGCGTTGAGATACAGGTTGGCGTAGCGGGTCTTGCCGATGTAGGGCACGTTGGATGGCGTCAGCGGCCTTAATCCGGTCCAGTAAATAGGATTGTCGTAGTCGCAGGCATTGGGGAACAGTTCGCGCGTGCGCCGCGTGATGGCTTCGCAGCGCGTTGGGTTCAGCTCGCGCGTGTAGCCGTTCAGTTCGCAGGTGCCGGCCACGCGCAGGCGGTTGCCCAGGCGGGAGATAACCAGCTTATGGCCATCGTCGGTGAGTGATACGGTCGGCGCCGCATCCGGGTCGAGCACCTGATAGGTGGCCGAATAACCTTTGCCCGGATAGATCATGAGGTCGACGCCAAGCGGCTTGAGCAAGGGGACAGAAAAACTTCCCAGCGCCACGACAAAGGCATCGGCCTTCAGCACGCGGTGGCGGCCATGTCCATCGATGACTTCCACGCCCGACACGCGCGCCGCCGCGCCCGTGCCTTCGGTCAGCAGGCGGGTAATCGTGGTGTTGAACTGGAAATCGACGCCAGCCTGCGCTGCTTTGGCAGCCAGGCCGGAGGTGAATTTGTAGACGTCGCCCGATTCATCCGTCGCGGTGAAATCGCCGCCGACGATCTTGCTGCGGATGCCGGCCAGCGCCGGTTCGATTTTCACGACGGTGTCGGCGTCGATGGTTTCGCGCGGACAGCCCAGCTCGCGCATGAGTCTGGCGGCTGGCTGGGCTTCCTCAAATTCCTTTTGATCGGTATAGAAATGCAGGATGCCTTTGGAAAGGAAGTCGTAGTCGATGCCGGTTTCGGCGCGCACCGCTTGCAGGGTCTGGCGGCTGAATTCGGCGATGGCGACGATCTGGCGGATGTTCTCGCTGGTGCGCGCCGGCGTGCACTCGCGCAGGAAGTGCATGCCCCAGCGCCACTGCAGCCATTCGGGACGGAAGCGATAGAGCAGCGGCGCGTCTTCATGCCCCATCCACTTGAGCACCTTCATCGGCGCGGATGGATTGGCCCAGGGTTCGGCATGCGATACCGAAATCTGGCAACCGTTGGCGAAACTGGTTTCCTGCGCGGCGCCCGGCTGGCGTTCCAGCACCGTGACTTCATGCCCGGCTTTTTGCAGGAACCAGGCGGAAGCAGTGCCAATGATGCCGGAGCCGAGGACGATGACTTTCATGACAATCTCCGTTTCACGATGCTGAGATTGGTGAAAGAGAAAGAATTTGGACTTTGGCTTTTCAACTCAGCGTCGACAATGGTTAGCGACAGACGCATGTCCCATTCTCGCTTAAAAATCAAAGAATTTCCCGGTATTTTTATTTTTTACCGCTTTGCAGACGTGACACTTCCTGTGCCACGGCGCGCGCCACCATGTCCGTCAATGTCTCATGCAAACCGCGTTTGATTTCCAACGCCAGCGCATCGATTGCTGCATCGACGACTTCGGTGACGGAATTGCGCACCCGGTGGTCGAGCACGAAATCGATACGGCCAAGCACTTGCTTGGTGATCCGCAAGCGCAATTCATTTTCCAGGTCGCGCAATTCGCTATCGCTCCAGGCGCCGGACGACGGTGCCAATGGCGCCTCTATTTCGGGATCCACTGATTCTTGCGTGCGAATGGGCGCGGATGCCGCTGGCGATGCTGGGGCAACAGCTTCGGCGCGAGTCGCCGTTGTTTGAACGGGCTGGCTCATCGCCGGAGTAACAGGTGCCGTTCGTGCGTTGATGCCAGGATTCGGTGCCAATGCGGCCTGGCTGGGATTGGAGCCGGGACCGGAGATTGGACCGGGACTGGAACCGGATAAGGGCACGCCGACCCGCGGAATCGCAGTTGCGCCTGACTGGCCCGTGCTCGTTTCAGCTGGCGGCATCGCTGGTCTGGGTGGCTGTGGAATCTTTGCCGCCGGCGGGTTTGCCGCTGGAAGGCTCAGACTCGCCTGAGGCAGAGAAGCCGGCGTTGCGGCAGCGTCCGGCGATTGCGGGCCGATGACTTCGGTCAGGAGCGGAATGCCCGGGTCGGATGGAGGATTAGCCATGCTGTTTCGCGACGTGGTGATTCAATGAGTAACCCTGCCCCTTGTAAAAGCGATAGCGTTCGCGGCCTGCCTGGGAATCGGCTTCATTCGCGCCGACGATTTCGATCAGCCTTTCGAAGCGATCGAAATTTGCCGGCGGCGTATTGGACAGATTGATCAAGACCTGGTGGTGGGGCAGTTCAACGGTATCGTCGTCGGTCAGGATCACCGGAGTCTGCGACGCGAGGGCATCGCCGGCCTGCACATGGGGCAGGAAATCGGCCTGGGAAAAGGTCCACAGTGCAGCGTCCAGTGCCGCCAGGTCCTCTCGCGCAGCCCGCAATACGATCTTGCTATCGGCGGCACGGGCCTTGCGTACCAGGCGGCAAACGTAACTGAACTTGTCGGCGACGTTGCTATGGAAATCGATGTGCGTCATGAGGTTTAAAAACGGAATCCTGGCGGCGCATTGCCGGTTGCCGGCGGCAGGCTGGGAACGGCAGCCGCTGACGGCCCATTATTGGTGGCGGGTTTGCCGCTGTATTCGGCTTGCTGAACCTTGGCCTTGGGCGCTGCGGCTTCCGCTGCCGGTTGTTGCCAACCCTTGGGCAATTGGCTGGTTTTCGGATAACCGGCAGCGGTCAGCGCCGATCCCCAGGCGCTTTCCTCGAAACCGGCTTGCTTGTTGCGGCCGATGGTCAGCACAGGCAAGCTCGACTCGCCGGTCGCCTGCTTGAAGCGTGCGATATCCTCATTGGTGGTGACAGTCTTTTCCGAGAACGGTATGCCGCGCTGCTTCAAAAAAGCGCGCCCAGCATTGCAGGGATCGCACTTGTCGCCAGTGTAAAGCATGACCGGGTGGTTATTGACTGCCTGCGCCAGTTCGTAGGGAAGGCCGGCGGTGCTGGGCGCGCCGCTGGCGCCGATGTTTTTCTGTTCGACCTTGGCAGCGGTCTTGGGCGGCGGCGCATCGCTATAGGTGACCTTGCCGTCCGGCCCCACCCATTTGTACAACTGCGCCTGTGCCGCGCCTGCGGCGAGCAAAGCCAGGATGAATATTGATGCCTTGGTTTTCATGACACACTCCCCTTGATTCGCCAAGTATTCTCTTTATGAAGTCCCTTGCCTGGCGACGCGCTTTGTCATGCACATGCAAAGCGCATTGCACGTCTAGGCCGCCATGCCATTATGCCGCAGCAGCGCATCGATATTCGGCTCGCGGCCGCGGAAGGCCGTGAACGATTCCAGCGCCGGGCGCGAACCGCCCATCGCCAGTACTTCCTGCGAAAACTTCAGGCCGGCTTCGCTCGAGAGCACGCTGCCGGTCGCTTCGCTGGCTTCCTCGAACAGACTGTAGGCATCGGCGGACAGGACTTCTGCCCATTTGTAGCTATAGTAACCCGCGGAATAGCCGCCGGCAAAGATATGGCCGAAGGAGTGTTGGAAACGGTTGAATGCCGGTGGAATGACGACGGCGAAACGCTGCCGCACTTCATTCAGCACATCCTGCACGGTCTTGCCGCCGTTCGGGTCGTAGTCATAGTGCAGGTGCATGTCGAACAGAGAGAATTCCACCTGGCGCAGCATCTGCAGGCCGGACTGGAAATTCTTTGCGGCGATCATCTTGTCAAACAGTTCACGCGGCAGCGGCTTGCCAGTCTCGGCATGCGCCGTCATGTGCTGCAGCACGTCCCATTCCCAGCAAAAGTTCTCCATGAATTGCGAGGGCAATTCGACCGCATCCCACTCCACGCCAGCGATACCCGCCACGCTCAGGTCATCGACTTGGGTCAGCATGTGGTGCAGGCCGTGGCCGAATTCATGGAACAGGGTGATGACTTCGTCATGGGTGAAGAGGGCGGGGCGCTGCTTACCGTCGACGGTCACCGGCTCGCTGAAGTTACAAGTCAGGTAAGCCACCGGCGTCTGGATGCGGTCCTTCAGCTTGCGGCGACCGCGGGCATCGTCCATCCAGGCGCCGCCGCGCTTGCCGTGGCGGGCATACAGGTCCAGATAGAACTGGCCGACCAGCTCGCCATCGCGTTCGATGCGGAAGAATTTCACATCCTTGTGCCAGACCGGCGAAGAGTCCGGCTTGATTTGTACGGCAAACAGGTTTTGCACCACGCGGAACAGGCCTTCGATGACCTTCGGCTCGGGGAAGTATTCCTTCACTTCCTGTTCGGAGAAAGCGTAACGCTTTTCGCGCAACTTTTCCGAGGCATAGGCCATGTCCCAGGCTTCGAGCTGATCCAGGCCCAGCTCATCTTTGGCAAACTGGCGCAGTTCGGCCAGGTCTTTTTCCGCGAAGGGGCGGGCGCGTTTAGCTAAGTCTTCCAGGAAGCCGATTACATGGCTTGGTGACTCGGCCATTTTTGGCACCAGCGAGACTTCGGCGAAATTCTTGTAACCCAGTAGCGCGGCTTCTTCGTTACGAAGCTTGATCAGCTCGACGATATTCTGCGTGTTGTCCCACTCCGGCTTGGCGCCCAGTTCCGATGCCTTGGTGGCATTGGCGCGGTAAATGGTTTCGCGCAGCTTGCGGTTGTCGGCGTATTGCAGCAGCGGGAAGTAGGATGGGAAGTGCAGGGTGAATTTATAGCCGCTCTTGCCATCCTTTTCTGCGGCGGCGCGTGCGGCGTGCTTCACGTCATCCGGCAAGCCGGACAATTCTTCCTCGGTGTCGACGAAGAGGGCGTAGTCATTCGTAGCGTCGAGCACGTTTTCCGAAAACTTCGTGGCAATCGCGGCATGCTTTTCCTGGATTTCAGCGAAGCGCGGCTTCTTGTCTTCCGGCAGTTCGGCGCCGCCCAGGCGGAAATCGCGCACGGCGTTTTCAATGATCTTCCTGCGCGCAGGCGACAGGGAGGCAAAATCCGGACTGGATTGCAATGCCTTGTACTTTTCAAACAGCGCCAGGTTTTGGCCCAGCGAGGTCCAGAATTCCGTTACTTTTGGCTGGTTCTCATTGTAAGCGGCGCGCAATTCGGGCGTGTCGACCACCGCATTCAGATGTCCGACCACGCCCCAGGCGCGACCCAGTTTTTCGGTGGCGTTTTCCAGCGGTTCGACGAAGTTTTCCCAATTCACTTGCGCCATCGGTGCTTCCAGTTGCGCGACGACGGCACGGTTTTCATCGAGCAAGGCGTCGATGGCGGGCGTGACATGTTCCGGCTTGATCGCATCGAAACGCGGCAGGTCGGCAAAGTCGAGCAGAGGATTGGCAACGTTGGCGCTCATGGTTTTCGCTTTCAGGTTAGGTGGTTAGCTTCGTTCTGCCGATTCAATGGTATTGACCAGCAGCATGGCAATCGTCATCGGGCCCACGCCGCGCGGCACCGGCGAAATGTAGCCAGCGACTTCCTTGGCGTTGGCAAAATCTACATCGCCGCACAGCTTGCCGTTTTCATCCTGGTTGATGCCGACGTCGATGACGACGGCGCCCGGCTTGATCATGTCAGCCTTCAGGGTATTGCGGCGGCCTACGGCGGCGACGACCACATCGGCCTGGCGGGTGTGATAGCCCAGATCCGGTGTGCCGCTATGACAGATGGTGACGGTAGCGTTGGCTTGCAAGAGCAAAAGTGCCATCGGCTTGCCGACCGTGTTGCTGCGGCCGATCACAACGGCATGCTTGCCGCGCAAATCGATACCGGTGCTTTCGATCATCTTCATGCAGCCGTACGGCGTGCAGGGACGGAAACCCGGCAAGCCGGCCATCAGTTCGCCGGCTGACAGCACCGAATAGCCATCGACATCCTTGGCGGTGGAAATGGCTTCGATCACCTTGTGCGCGCTGATGTGCGGCGGCAGCGGCATCTGCACCAGGATGCCGTGGATGGTCGGGTCCTGGTTCAGGGCCTCGATGCGCTTCAACAGGTCGGCTTCGGAGAGGCTGGCGTCGTATTTTTCCAGCACGGAGCGGATGCCGGCTTCTTCGCATGCCTTGACCTTGTTTCTGACATACACGTGGCTGGCGGGGTCATCGCCCACCAGAATCACGGCGAGCCCCGGTTGCTTGCCTTTCGCGGTAAGTGCCGCTGCCCGTTGGGCAACTTCGGCGCGGATTTGTTGGGAAAGCTGGGAGCCGTCGATGATTTGTGCAGTCATGATGTGCTTAACAAGTAAATATAAAAATGGTCAAAGCGAGATTATAGAGCCTGGCTCGTCTGACAAGGCTGCAATGGAGGTCATGGCGGCAAGGAATTTGGAGTGTGTCGATGACTGGGTGTTCCAAATATCCAAATCCGCAATGCCTTAATTCTTTAGTAAATTCCGTAATGTGAAAACAAATCTCGCTATTTGAAAATGTGAAATACCGTGCTAAACTTTTTGCCAATTCGTTCGGCCTATTTCATAACACGCCGGTTTTCGTGCAGTACGCTGCTGCAACTGGCCATACAGGAGACAATCTATGTCAGCCCAACTCGACCAATTGATGGCCCAGGCAGCTAATGATCCGGACATCACGGAAACCCAGGAATGGCTGGACGCGCTGGAAGCAGTCATTGAAAACGAAGGGACTGAGCGCGCCCATTACCTGATGGAACGCATGGTCGATCTGGCGCGCCGCCGCGGCGCCCACATCCCGTTTTCCGCCAATACCGCTTACGTCAACACCATTCCCGCGCACCTCGGCGCCCATTCGCCGGGCAACTTGGAATATGAAGAGCGCTTGCGCTCGTGGATGCGCTGGAATGCCATGGCTATGGTGGTCAAGGCCAATCGTATCGATGGCGACCTTGGCGGCCATATTTCCAGTTTTGCATCGCTGGCCAACATGCTGGGCGCCGGCTTCAATCACTTCTGGCATGCGCCGACCGAAGAGCATGGCGGTGACCTGCTGTACCTGCAGGGCCATTCTTCTCCCGGCATCTACGCGCGTGCTTTCCTTGAAGGCCGCCTGACCGAGGAGCAATTGCTCAATTTCCGCCGCGAAGTCGACGGCAAGGGCCTGTCTTCGTATCCGCACCCCAAGCTGATGCCGGATTTCTGGCAATTCCCGACGGTGTCGATGGGCCTGGGCCCGATCATGGCAATCTACCAGGCGCGCTTCCTGAAGTACCTGCATGCGCGCGGCATTGCCGATACCGAGAAACGCAAGGTCTGGGTCTTCTGCGGCGACGGCGAGATGGACGAGCCGGAATCAATGGGCGCCATCGGCATGGCGGCACGCGAGCAGCTCGACAACCTGGTCATGGTGGTCAACTGCAACCTGCAGCGCCTGGACGGCCCGGTACGCGGCAATGGCAAGATCATTCAGGAACTGGAAGCCGATTTCCGCGGCGCCGGCTGGAATGTCATCAAGGTCATCTGGGGCGGCTATTGGGATGAACTGCTGGCGCGCGACAAGGATGGCATCCTGCAGCGCGTGATGATGGAAACCGTCGACGGCGAATACCAGAATTGCAAGGCCAATGACGGCGCCTACGTGCGCAAGCATTTCTTCGGCAAGCATCCCAAGCTCCTGGAAATGGTCGCTAACATGTCCGACGACGACGTCTGGCGTCTGAACCGCGGCGGCCACGATCCCCACAAGGTCTATGCCGCGTTCAAGGCAGCCAGCGAGCACAAGGGCCAGCCCACCGTGCTGCTGGTGAAAACCATCAAGGGTTTCGGCATGGGCAAGTCGGGAGAGGCGCGCAATACCGCGCACCAGACCAAGAAGCTCGATGACCAGGCGATCCGCGAGATGCGCGACCGCTTCAATATCCCGATCCCCGACGACAAGCTGCCGGAAATCCCGTTTTTCAAGCCGGCTGACGATGCGCCGGAAATCAAGTACCTGCACGAGCGGCGCAAGGCGCTGGGCGGCTACCTGCCGCAACGGCGCATGAAAGCGGACGAGAAATTGCCGGTGCCGGAACTGGCGGCCTTCAAGGCCGTGCTGGAGCCGACGGCGGAAGGTCGTGAGATCTCGACCACGCAAGCGTATGTCCGCATCATCACGACGCTGTTGCGCGATCCTAATCTCAGTCAACGCATCGTGCCGATTCTGGTCGACGAGTCGCGCACCTTCGGCATGGAAGGCTTGTTCCGCCAGATCGGCATCTTCAGCCAGCAAGGTCAGTTGTACGAACCGGTCGACCGCGACCAGGTGATGTACTACCGCGAAGACAAGGCGGGTCAGATCCTTCAGGAAGGCATCAACGAAGCGGGCGGCATGAGTTCATGGATCGCGGCGGCGACGTCGTACTCGACCAATAACCGCATCATGCTGCCGTTCTATACGTTCTACTCGATGTTCGGCTTGCAGCGCGTCGGCGACCTCGCCTGGGCAGCCGGCGACATGCGGGCACGCGGCTTCCTGATGGCTGGCACCGCCGGCCGCACCACCTTGAACGGCGAAGGCTTGCAGCACGAGGATGGCCATAGCCACGTGCTTGCCTCGACCATTCCGAACTGCCTGCCGTATGACCCGACTTTCGGTCACGAGCTGGCAGTGATCATTCATGACGGCCTGAAGCGCATGGTGGAAAAGCAGGAGGATGTGTTCTATTACATCACCATCATGAACGAGAATTATCCGCAGCCGGGGATGAAGGAAGGCCAGGAGGAAAACATTCTCAAGGGCTTGTACCTGCTGCAGGAAGGCGAGGCCGGCCTGAAGCACCGCGTGCAGCTGATGGGCTCGGGCACCATTCTGCGCGAATCGATCTTCGCCGCCGAACTGCTGAAGAACGACTGGGGCATCGCTGCCGATGTCTGGTCGGCGCCGTCGTTCACCCTGCTGGCGCGCGATGGCCAGGATGCCGAACGCTGGAACATGCTGCATCCGACCGAGCAGCCGCGCCTGTCTCATGTGACGCAGTCGCTGCAGGGCAGCAAGGGGCCGATCATCGCCACGACGGATTACATGCGCACTTTCGCCGAGCAGATCCGTGCCTTCATGCCGAAAGGCCGCAGCTACAAGGTGCTGGGCACGGATGGTTACGGCCGCTCCGACACCCGCGCCAAGTTGCGTGAGTTCTTCGAGGTCAACCGCTACTTCATTACCGTGGCGGCATTGAAGAGCCTGGCCGATGAAGGCGCGATCTCGGCATCGGTGGTGGCGCAGGCGATCGCCAAGTACGGCATCAACCCGGAAAAGCCGAATCCGGTTACTGTCTGAACACCCGACGCACCCATGAAAGGCGCCTTTCCCGTATCGGGCAAGGCCACTCACCAATAAGAAGTTCCTGCCTCTTCAAGAGGAGGGAACAACGGAGCGAAAACTATGAGCATGATGGAAATTAAGGTGCCGGACATCGGAGACTTCAAGGAAGTGGAAGTCATCGAACTGCTGGTCAAGCCGGGCGATACGGTGAAGGCGGACCAGTCGCTGGTCACGGTGGAGTCGGACAAGGCGAGCATGGAAATTCCGTCGAGTCATGCGGGTGTGGTGAAAGAGCTGAAGGTCAAGCTTGGGGACAAGATCTCGGAAGGCTCGGTCTTGCTGATGCTGGAAGCGCAAGAAGGGGCGGCTGCGCCTGCTGATTCTGCGCCAGCCGCATCTGGGGCTGCCCCGGCGGCAGCGCCTGCGCCACAAGCGTCCCCTGCGCCGCAGGCTGCCGCACCCACGCCGGCTCCAGCAACCGCACCTGCACCATTGCCTCCAGCCCAGCCGCAGCCGACCATGGCGTTTGCCGCGACGGCGACGGCAGCGGCCGTACCCGGACATAAGCCGCATGCTTCGCCATCCGTGCGCAAGTTTGCACGCGAACTCGGCGTCGACCTGACCCGCGTGACAGGTAGCGGGCCGAAGGGACGCATCCTGCAGCAGGATGTGCAGAGCTATGTGAAGTCGGTCGTTGCCGGCGGTGCAGCGGCTGCCACCGGGGCCACTGGCGGAGGCGGCGCCGGCCTGAACCTGTTGCCGTGGCCGTCACTGGATTTTTCCAAGTTCGGCGCCACCGAAGTGCAGCCGCTTTCACGCATCAAGAAAATCAGCGGCCCCAACCTGCACCGCAACTGGGTGATGATTCCACACGTCACGCAATTCGACGAGGCGGATATCACTGACCTGGAAGAATTCCGCAAGTCCAGCAATGCCGCGCTGGCCAAGTCCGGCGTGAAATTGACCATGCTGGCTTTCGTCATCAAGGCTTGCGTCGCCGCGCTCAAGCAATTCCCGAATTTTAATTCCTCGCTGGATGAGAAGGGCGAGAACCTCATCCTCAAGCAGTACTACCACATCGGCTTTGCCGCCGATACGCCGAATGGCCTGGTGGTGCCGGTCATCAAGGATGCGGATAAAAAGGGTATTTCGCAGATTGCCGAGGAAATGGGGGCACTGTCCGCGCAGGCTCGCGAAGGCAAGCTGAAGCCGGCCGATATGCAGGGCGCCAGCTTCACGATTTCCTCGCTGGGCGGCATCGGCGGCACGGCTTTCACGCCGATCATCAATGCGCCGGAAGTGGCGATCCTCGGCCTGTCACGCTCGGCCATCAAGCCGGTGTGGGATGGCAAGCAATTCGCGCCGCGCCTGATGCTGCCGCTATCGCTGTCGTATGACCACCGTGTCATCGATGGCGCGATGGCGGCGCGCTTTACCGTCTATCTGGCCGAGGTGCTGGCCGACATGCGCAAGACCTTGCTGTGATTTCCTGGAAAAGCTGAGGAGATCCCGCATGACTACTTGCGTCGTCGTCAAGAAAGACAACCAGGTGGCGATTGCCGCCGATTCGCTGGTGACCTTCGGAGACACCCGGTTGTCGAATGCCTATGAAGCCAACCGGAAGATTTTTCGCATCGGCGAATCCTACGTGTCGCTGGCCGGTACCGCCGCGCATTTTCCGGTGATGCGCAAGCTGCTGACCGAGATGGGCGAGGACTGCCGGCTGGGCAGCCGGGAGGAAGTATTCGAGACCTATTCGAAGGTGCACCAGATCCTGAAGGAAAACTACTTCCTGAACACCAAGGAAGACGAGGATGATCCTTATGAATCCTCGCAGATCACTTCGCTCATCGCCAACCCGTACGGCATCTTCGGCGTGTATTCCTATCGCGAAGTGTTCAGCTTCGATCGTTTCTGGGGGATCGGCAGCGGGCGTAATTTTGCCCTCGGCGCCATGTATGCCGTGTACGAGCAAGACCTGAGCGCGCGCGAGATCGCGACGATCGGCGTTCAGGCCGGCGTCGAATTCGACAAGAGTTCGGCGGCGCCTTTCCAGATTTACAGTCTCGAATTGAAACAGCGGTGACTTCGCCGAAGCGAATGGCAGCCATACCGTCCTCCTCCCAAGAAGAGAAGACAGAAACGGAGCAAAAATCATGAGCATGATGGAAATTAAGGTGCCGGACATCGGAGACTTCAAGGAAGTGGAAGTCATCGAACTGCTGGTCAAGCCGGGCGATACGGTGAAGGTGGACCAGTCGCTGGTCACGGTGGAGTCGGACAAGGCGAGCATGGAAATCCCGTCGAGCCATGCGGGTGTGGTGAAAGAGCTGAAGGTCAAGCTTGGGGACAAGATCTCGGAAGGCTCGGTCTTGCTGATGCTGGAAGCGCAGGAAGGGGCGGCTGCGCCTGCTGGTTCTGCGCCAGCCGCATCTGGGGCTGCCCCGGCGGCAGCGCCTGCGCCACAAGCGTCCCCTGCGCCGCAGGCTGCCGCACCCACGCCAGCAGCAACAAGCGCACCAGCTTCGTCTGCTCCAGCCGCTGCGCCTGCCGCCGCCACTTTCACAGGCAAGGCCGATATCGAATGCGACACCCTGGTGCTGGGCGCCGGTCCCGGCGGCTACACTGCCGCTTTCCGTGCCGCCGACCTGGGGCAGAAAGTCGTGCTGGTCGAGCGCTATGCCACTCTTGGCGGGGTGTGCCTGAATGTCGGCTGCATTCCCTCGAAAGCCCTGCTGCACGCGGCCAAGGTGATTACCGAAGCCGAGGAGATGTCGCATTTCGGCGTCAAGCTCGGCAAGGCGGAAATCGATATCGATGCCTTGCGCGGCTGGAAGGAAGGCGTCGTCAAGAAATTGACCGGCGGCTTGTCCGGCCTGGCCAGGGCGCGCAAGGTACAGGTAGTGCAAGGCAAGGGAAGCTTCTCGTCGCCAAACACACTCAGCGTCGAGACGCCGGAAGGCAGCAAGACCATTGCCTTCAACAATGCCATCATCGCCGCCGGATCGGCCGTGGCGAAAATTCCGGGATTCCCGTACGACGATCCGCGCCTGGTCGATTCCACCGGCGCGCTGGAATTGCGCCAGATCCCCAAGCGCATGCTGGTGATCGGCGGCGGCATCATCGGGCTGGAGATGGCATGCGTGTATGACGCCCTGGGCAGCCGTGTGACCGTGGTGGAATTTGCCGATGGCCTGATTCCGGCAGCTGACCGCGATATCGTCAAGCCGCTGCAAAAGCGCATCGAAAAACGCTATGAAGGCATTTACCTGAAAACCAAGGTAACCAAGCTCGAGGCGAAGCCGGACGGCTTGCTGGCCAGTTTCGAAGGAGAGAATGCGCCGAAAGAGCAGCAGCTGTACGACATGGTGCTGATGGCGGTGGGACGGCGTCCGAATGGCCGCGAGATCGGCGCCGACAAGGCAGGTGTCGTCGTCAACGAGCGCGGCTATATTCCGGTCGATCCGCAACAGCGCACCAACGTGCCGCACATCTTTGCCATCGGTGATATCTGCGGCGACCCGATGCTGGCGCACAAGGCGACCAATGAAGCCAAGGTGGCCGCTGAAGTCATTGCCGGGCACAAGGTGGCATTCGATGCGATGACGATTCCATCGGTAGCCTATACCGACCCGGAAATCGCCTGGATGGGATTGACCGAAACCGATGCCAAGGCCAAGGGCATTCCATACGAGAAAGCATCGTTCCCCTGGGCCGCGTCCGGCCGTGCGCTGGCCATGGGACGCGACGATGGCATGACCAAGCTGTTGTGGGATCCGGAAACGAAACGCATCATCGGCGCCGGCATCGTCGGCGTGAATGCCGGCGAACTGCTGGCGGAGACGGTGCTGGCGATGGAAATGGGCGCTGACCTCGAAGACCTGGCGCTGACCGTGCATGCCCATCCGACCTTATCGGAAACTCCCATGTTCGCCGCCGAGATGGGGCTCGGCAGTATCACCGACCTTTACATACCAAAGAAGTAACCCTCCCACTTCTTCATTCTTAATCTCCCTTTGCGCGGTCCCGGCATTAGCCCGGCCGCGCTTTTTTTTTGTGGTGACCTATGCGATCTGTTAATTGCCTCGAGCCGAGAAGAATGGCTGTTCGCGTATCTCGTCAATTCCATATGTGGTGTGCCGCCAGAAATTCAGTACCAGCAACTGGCGCACTTCGACAAGACTGTTCCGGCTGACGGAGCGGACATGCGCGCCATGCTGATGATGTAAGCCATTTTCTTGAACCTGATTTGCTTGAGCCAGTCATGTGCGGTGCCACATGTTAAGTGCGGCACTGTTTTTATTTCCTATCGCGGCAGCAGCAACCTGTACCCGTATGCAAAACGTTTTGTAATTTCTGCCGCCAGGTGATGCCTATTCTTTCGGAACGAAGCGCTGCAGCATGAAAATACAGGCGAAATGCGTCAATTGATTGCTGCACAGGTAATAATTTTTATCAAAATCCAGTTGTCACAAGCTGGTACATGGCTTGCATTCTTTTAGTGTCCATCCAACGAACCCGTATGCAGGTGCGGCGGGCATATTGTGAAAGGACGATTCATGTTTGCACATAACAAGCGTTTACAGTACACGGTACGGGTAAACGAACCTAATCCAGGGCTGGCGAATCTGATGCTGGAGCAATTCGGCGGGCCGCAAGGCGAGCTGGCTGCTGCCATGCGCTATTTCACCCAGGCGGTATCCGAGGATGATCCTGGCCGCAAGGATATGCTGTTCGACATCGCCACGGAAGAGCTGAGCCACCTGGAAGTCATTGGCCATATCGTGGCCATGCTGAACAAGGGGGCAAAAGGCCAGCTTGCGGAAGCGGTCGACCGCGAAGCTGATCTGTACCGCGCGATTCAGGGAGCCGGCAATGATAGTCACGTCACGCAAGTGCTCTATGGCGGCGGCTCGCCGCTGGTGAATTCGGCCGGTGTTCCCTGGACTGCTGCATACATCGATACCATCGGCGAGCCTACCGCCGACCTGCGTTCGAATATCGCTGCCGAAGCGCGCGCGAAAATCGTCTATGAGCGCCTGATCAGCCTGACCGATGATCCTGGCGTCAAGGAAGCGCTGGGCTTTTTGATGACGCGTGAAATCGCCCATCAGAAATCCTTTGAAAAAGCACTGTATGCCATCGAGCCGAGCTTCCCGCCGGGCAAACTGGCCGGCGATCCGAAATTCGCCAGCGTGTACTTCAACATGTCGCAAGGCGAGGGCGATCATCGCGGGTCCTGGAACCAGGGCGAGCAGTGGGAATACGTTGAAGACCGCGACCAGCAATGCGCAGTCGATGGCGGCGATGGCAATGCCAGCGTGAACCTGAGCGGCGATCAGATGTCGGTGGTGAAGCAGGCGGCAATGCGCACCGCATCCAACCCGCAGACCGACCCGACGACCGGCGCCGAACTCGGCGCAGCGGCGGATAGCCTGGCAATGCAGCGGCCGGGCCAGGAAAGCCAGCCCAGCGGCAAGCCGCTCCACTAACTTTACCGATCCGTCTGGTAAAGCAAGCACGCATTCCGCGCGAGGTCGTGCGGAATGCGTGTGCCTATCCACCATCTTTGAAAATGCTGCCAACGACGGCAGAGAAAGAAAAGCAATGCCGCCGCCCGCAGCCAGCAAGCCGCTCGACGCCGATCCGCCTCGGTTTCCCGCAAACTCCGGCGCCGATATGTACCGTAGCGTCCGGGTAGCGGAACATGGCCATTGGTTCCGGCGCCTGCTGGGCTTTCTCGGTCCGGGTTACCTGGTGGCGGTCGGCTACATGGATCCGGGCAACTGGGCAACCGACCTGGCTGGCGGTTCGGGCTTTGGCTACGGCTTGTTATGGATCGTCATGCTGTCCAACCTGATGGCGATCCTGCTGCAAATCCTTGCCGCCCGCCTGGGTATCGCCACCAGCATGGACCTGGCCCAGGCTTGCCGCGCGCACTATTCACCGCGTTCGGTGCGCATCCAGTGGCTGCTGTGCGAAATCGCGATATGCGCGTGCGACATGGCAGAAGTCATCGGCACGGCCATCGCCCTGAATCTCCTGTTTAATGTGCCGCTGGTATGGGGCGTGACGCTGACGGTAGCGGATGCCTTGCTGCTGCTGTGGTTGCAACAGCGCGGATTCCGCTACCTGGAAGCGATCGTGGTGAGCCTGCTGCTGGTGATCTTCGTTTGCATCGGCTTCAATCTCTTCCTGGCGCAACCGCAATGGCAGGAGGTCGCTGCCGGGTTCGTGCCCAATGCCCAGACTGTCACCGATCCCAAGATGCTGTATCTGGCGATCGGCATCATCGGTGCGACTGTCATGCCGCACAATTTATATCTGCATTCGTCTACCGTGCAGACGCGCCGCTATTCCCTGACGCCTGAAGGCAAGCGCGCGGCGATGAAATACGCCACCATCGACGTGGTGACGGCGCTGGTGTTTGCCTTCATGGTGAATGCCGCCATTCTCATCGTCGCTGCAGCCGTGTTCCACCGCAACGGCCATGAAGTGGCCGAAATCCAGGAGGCTTACCGCTTGCTAGCGCCGCTGCTTGGCGTGAGCGCAGCCAGCTTCCTGTTCGGACTGGCGCTGCTGGCATCCGGGCAGAGTTCGACGCTTACGGCGACCCTGGCCGGGCAAATCGTCATGGAAGGATATTTGAACCTGCGCCTGCCGTTATGGCTGCGGCGTCTCGTTACGCGCATGATCGCCGTGGTGCCGGCGCTCTTCGTTACCGGCCTGTACGGCGAAAGCGGCACGGCGCAATTGCTGATCTTCAGTCAGGTTGTGCTCAGCCTGCAATTGCCATTTGCCGTCATTCCGCTGGTACGGTTTACCAGTGATAAGGCAAAGATGGGGGAATTTGTCAGCCCGACCTGGGTGGTGCGGCTGGCGTGGCTGGTGGCGGGCATCATCGTCGCGCTCAACTGCGCGATGCTGCTTTCCCTGCTGCGCTGATCAGCAGGGAAAGCGTGCCGCGTAAGGCTTAAGCCTTGATGCGGGTGATGATCTCGGACAGCATCGTCAGCATCTGGTCGATCTCTTCCTTGCTGACGTTCAATGCCGACATGAAGCGCAGCAGGTTGGGACGCGGCGAATTCAGCAGCAAGCCGACCGGCCCCATTTCACGCGCCATATCCACGATCTTCGGACCGATCTCGCTGCCCAGGTCGAGCGCGCGCAGCAAGCCTTCGCCGCGTTCCGCGCCCAGGCCATGCTTGGCCGACAGATTCTGCAAGCCGGTGGAAAGATACGCGCCTTGTTCGCGCACCGATTCCATGAAGCCCGGCGCCAGCAATGCCCGGAGAACAGCAACGCCCACCGCCGTCATCAGCGGATTGCCATTGTAAGTGCCGCCCTGGTCGCCGGCTTCGAAGCAGGCGATTTCCTCGCGGCAGAGCAGGGCAGCCAAGGGCACGCCGCCACCGATGCCTTTACCCAAGGTCATGATATCCGGCTCGATATTGGAAAGCTGGTAGGCGAACAATTCGCCGGTGCGGCCCATGCCGGTCTGCACTTCATCGACGATGAGCAAAATGTTGTGGCGCTTGGTCAGCTCGCGCAGGCCTTGCATGAATTCACGCGTGGCCGGAATCACGCCGCCTTCGCCTTGCACCGGCTCCAGCATGACGCCGACGGTGTGCTCGTTGATGAGCCTTACCACGCTGTCCAGGTCGTTCAGGTCGGCTTTCGGAAAGCCCGGCACTTGCGGCGCATAGATGGTGTCCCAGCCCGCCTTGCCGCTGGCCGACATGGTGCCGAGGGTGCGGCCATGGAAGCTGTGCTTGAAGGTGATGATCTCAAAGCGGCTTTCGCCCTTGGGATTCTTATTGAGCTTGCCCCACTTGCGTGCCAGCTTGATCGCGCCCTCATTGGCTTCGGCGCCGCTGTTGGCGAAGAAGACACGGTCGAAGCAGGAATTCTTCGTCAACAGCGAAGCCAGTTCCACCATCGGCTCATTGTAGAAAGCCGGCGACGGGTTGATCAGTTTCTTCGACTGGGCCGCCAAGGCATCCTGGATGCATTGCGGCGAGTGGCCCAGGCAATTCACCGCCCAGCCTTGCAGGAAGTCAAGATATCGCTTGCCTTGATGATCCGTCAGCCACATGCCTTGTCCTTCGGTGAAGACAAGTTCCGGCCGGTTGGTCACATACATCAGGGCATCGATATCGTACTGGCTGAATTCCATTTGGGGTTCCTCGATTGGGCTTGGTGAAAATAAACAAGCAATTTTTCAATAATAAAAAAAGCCACAGGATGGTCCTGTGGCTTCAGCGATCGACAAACACTTACGCGCACGGCATCCCGGGTTGGGGCAGCGGAATACGGCGTCGCAGTAATTTGGCTTTGGCGTTCATAGTCCGAATATTATGCCGATTTGCGCGAAGCGTCAAAACTTGCCTGATTTATGCCTTGGCCAGGTCGGCTTCGGACGTGAAGGAGTCGGCATAGAACTCGTCTTCCGGCAAACCGCATTGGGCCGAAAAGTCGCGCTGCGCTGCCTCGATCATGAGCGGCGCGCCGCAGGCATAGACCTGGTGGCTGGACAGATCTGGCAAGTCCTGCATGACGGCCTGGTGGACGAAGCCGGCACGTCCCGTCCAGCCATCTTCCGGCTGGGCGTCGGACACCACAGGCACGTACTTGAAATTCGGCAGGGTGCGGGTCCATTCCTCGCACAGGGCATGCATGTACAAATCCTTCGGACGGCGGCCGCCCCAGTACAGCGTCATTGGCCGCGCGATCTTCTGGTGAGCGGCATGCTCGATGATCGCCTTGATTGGCGCAAAGCCGGTGCCGGAGGCCAGCAGCACGATGGGCTTGTCGGATTCCTCGCGCAGGAAGAAGGTGCCCAGCGGCCCTTCGAAGCGCAGGATGTCGCGCTCCTTCATCGCGCCGAACACGTGATCGGTAAACAAGCCGCCGGGCATGTGGCGGATATGCAGTGTGATGTGCTCGTCCAGATGCGGGGCGTTAGCCATGCTGTAGCTGCGGCGCTTGCCATCCTTGAGCAGGAATTCGATGTACTGGCCGGCGCGGTATTGCAGGCGTTCCGCAGCCGGCAATTGCAGCGCCACCAGCATGACATCGTCGGTGAGCTTTTCCAGCTTGGCCACGCGGCTGGGCAGCTTCTTGATCGGGTAGTCGCCGGCGCCGAGCACTTCGCGCGCTTCGATCACCAGGTCGGATTGCGGCGTGGCGCAGCAGAACAGCGACAGGCCTTGCTGTTCCTCGGCGACAGGCAATGTCTTTTCCTGATGCTTGCCATGGACGACGGCGCCTTCGAGCACCTTGCCCTTGCAGCTGCCGCAAGCGCCGTTCTTGCAGCCATATGGCAGGCCGACGCCGGCCCGGATGGCTGCTGCCAGAACGGTTTCGCCTTCGTCACAGGTAAATTGCCGACCGCTCGGCTGTACGGTTACTTGGAAAGTCATACAATCCTACAAATGAATAATAAAAAACCGGTCAATCAATCTGCACCGCTTGCCACACGCACTCAAGGACGCGCCTTCGGCAAGCCGCGCCTGCTCATCATCGGTTGCGGCGACGTGGGCATGCGCTTATTGCCCTTGGTGCGGCAGCGCTTCCGCGTCTTTGCCGTCACCAGCCAGGCAGCGCGTTGCGAGGAGTTGCGTGCCGCCGGAGCCGTGCCGCTGCTTGCCAATCTCGACGAGCCGCATACCTTGGCGCGTCTGGCGCGACTGGCGCACTGGATCGTGCACCTGGCGCCGCCGCCGGCTGAAGGCGAGAAAGATTGGCGAACCCGCAATCTAGCCGCCATTTTACCTGAGCATGCGAGACTGGTTTATATCAGCACCACTGGCGTCTATGGCGATTGTAAGGGAATATGGGTTGATGAGACCCGAGCGACGCATCCCAAAAACCTCCGCGCCAGGCGGCGAGTGGATGCCGAAACCACGCTGCGCAACTGGGCAGGCCGTTCCGGATCACGAGTGGCGATACTGCGTGCGCCGGGCATCTATGCCGATACCCGCTTGCCCGTCGAGCGCCTGAAAAAGGGCACGCCGGCGATTCAGGCGGAAGATGACGTCTACACCAATCACATCCACGCGGATGACCTGGCGAAGCTGGCAGCGCTGGCCCTGTTCAGAGGCAGGCCGGGCCGGATCTACCATGCCGTCGACGACACCGACTTGAAAATGGGAGATTACTTCGATGCGGTGGCGGATGCCTTAAAGCTGCCGCGGCCGCCGCGACTGGCGCGCGCCGAGCTGGAACAGGCGGTCGAGCCGGTGCTGTTGTCATTCATGTCAGAGTCGCGGCGCCTGCGCAACGACAGGATCAAGGCCGAGCTCGGCATGCGCCTGCGCTACCCGGATGTCGATTCGCTGTTGCGCCAGCTTCGTCATTCGGCCGACTGATCAGCCATTCAGCGTCGCCGTCACCTTCAGCACTTCATCGACAGTCGTCGCTCCTTCCACAATCTTCAGCGCCCCGGCAATCCGCAAGGGCTTCATGCCATCCTCGATGCTTTGCCGGCGCAGTTCGTGAATATCCGTCTGTTCCTGGATCATGCTCGAGAATGTCTGGCTCACCGTCAGCAATTCGTAAAGACCGGTACGGCCCTTGAAACCGGTCTGGCGGCATTCCGGGCAGCCGATGGGGCGGTACACGACTTGAGGTTTGGGCAGGTGCCATCCGTCCGTCAAGTTATTCCAGATGTCGTCCGACACGCTGCCATCGGGCGCCTTGCAATGCGGGCACAGGGTACGTACCAGGCGCTGCGCCATGATGCCGATCAGCGTCGCTTCCAGCAGGTAGTAGGGCACGCCGAGTTCCAGCAGGCGCATCACTGCCGCCGGCGCATCGTTGGTATGCAGTGTGGAGAGCACGAGATGGCCGGTCAGCGCAGCCTGGATCGCCATTTCCGCGGTTTCCAGGTCGCGGATTTCGCCGATCATGATGATGTCCGGATCCTGGCGCATCAGCGCTCGCACGCCATCGGCGAACGACAGGTCGATGCCATGCTGGACCTGCATCTGGTTGAAGGACGCTTCCACCATCTCGATCGGGTCTTCCACCGTGCAGACGTTCACCTCCGACGTCGCCATCGCCTTGAGCGTGGTGTAAAGCGTGGTGGTCTTGCCGGAGCCGGTCGGCCCGGTCACAAGGATGATGCCGTGCGGCCGCTTGGTCAGCGCATCCCAGCGCAACGCGTCGTCTGGCGGGAAGCCCAATTCCGGCAGCGTCTTGACCACCACCTCGGGGTCGAAGATACGCATCACCATTTTTTCGCCAAACGCCGTGGGCAGGGTGGAGAGGCGCAGTTCGATCTCCTGGCCGCCCGGCGTCTTGGTCTTGATGCGGCCATCGAGCGGCCGGCGTTTCTCGATCACGTCCATGCGCCCGAGCAGCTTGATGCGCGCAGTCATGGCAATCATCACGACGGCCGGCACCTGGTAAACCTGGTGCAGGATGCCGTCGATGCGGAAGCGGATCACGGCGAAATCGCGCTTTGGCTCCAGATGAATGTCGGAGGCGCGTTGGTCGAAGGCATACTGCCACAGCCAGTCGACGATATTGATGATGTGCTGGTCATTGGCGTCCATGTGCTTGTTGGCGGCGCCCATTTCGACCAGCTGTTCGAAATTGTTGCGCAGGGCGACGTCCTGTCCGGTGGACTTGTTGGCGCCCTTGATGGACTTGGCCAGCGTGAAAAACTGCGAAGTGTACTGCGCGATGTCGAGCGGATTGGCGATGACCAGTTTCACCTTGCGGCGCGTGACTTTTTCGATCTCGGCCTGCCATTCCGACATGGACGGCGTGGCGCTGGCGATGGTCAGTTCGGTCGGGCTCAGTTCCACCGGCAGAATATTGAAGCGCGTTGCATAGGTGGCCGACATGACATCGGCCACCTTGGTGAAATCGATCTTCAGCGGGTCGATGCGGAGGAATGGCAAATTCAATTTACCTGCCATCCATTCGCTCAGCAGATCTAGCGTCATCATCCGGTGCGGCGGCTTGGCCGACTTCAGCTTGATCTGCGCCAGCGCGGTCAGCACATGCGTGCCCGCCGGCGCATTGTTGAGGATGGCGAGCGCTTGGGTGTAGCGAGCCTTCGCATCGGCTTTATCGACGATGCCGTCTTCCAGCAGCCAGTTGAATATCTGTTTCAGGTCCAGAGGTTTATGCGCTTCTTTGATCATCTTGCCAGGCTTGTCGATTAACGGTGCTGAATGGTGCCGAACGGCGCTGCCGAGGCAGCCCTTCAGACGGCTAGCGTAACAGTTGCCCGGCGGCTTGGCAAAGCAAGCGCAAGCGGATGTCGTCAGCTTGCCGCAGCCCGCAAGCCATTGACCCAGGACTTGGCGGGCAACTTGGTGCTTTCCTTGATTTCCACCGCGCGCTCGTAAAGCCAGGCGAAGTCCAGCGCCGGCGCGCGCTTGAATGCCAGCGCGATCACATTCCCTTCATGGACTTCCGGCAGGCAGAGCACGGAGTCGAAGGCAAAACGCATGGCCTTGAGGTTCTTGGCGTAACTCGGATGGTCGCCAAACAGGTTGACCGTCATGATGCCGTCTTCGGCGAGGCTGGCGGCGCAGGCCTGGTAAAACTCCGGGGTATCCAGCACCGGGCCGCGCGCGGTGGCATCATACAAATCCACCTGCAGGGCATCGATGGTGCCGGCGACGCCAGGGTCGGTGATGTAATCCATGGCATCCATTTCAATCACCGACAGCCGCTCGTCATTCGGCGGCAGCTTGAACATCGACTCGCAGATGGCGATCACCGACGGATTGAGTTCGACCGCCGTGATCTGCGCGTCGGGGAACTGGCGGTAGCTGAATTTCGTCAGGGCGCCGGTGCCTAGCCCAAGCTGGACGATGTGCCGCGGCTGGTCGATGAAAAGCATCCAGGCCATCATTTGCTGGGCGTACTCCAGTTCGAGCCAGTCAGGCTTACGGATGCGCATGGCGCCTTGCACCCATTCCGTGCCGAAGTGGAGAAAGCGCACGCCATCCTGTTCCGAAAGCGTCACGGGGGCGAACTTGGGTTTGCGTGCGGCGGGCTTGGAGGAGCCTGCGGCCTTGCTGCCTGGCCCTTCCTTGCGGTTGGCCTGGGCTTCGATGGATTTACGTCGGATTAACATATCTGCAATGAGGATGAGTGCCACGCCGGGTTATGCCTGGCGACCGCGGCATTATAGCTGCGCACGGCAAGGCGGCGTGCCGAAATCTGCGGGCGATCCTCGCAAGGCACGCCGGATTGGCGGTACACTTGGGGGCAATCGGTTCCCATGCCCTTGTGGATTTGCCTATTTCGCCATGCCTGTTCAATTTCTGCGCCAGCTGACCGGCCGTAACCGTACGCGGCGCGCCAACCGCCAGCTCGGCATCGCGCTGGCCTTCGTCGCCGGCGCCGTCAATGCGGGCGGTTTCCTCGCCATCAAGCAGTACACCTCGCACATGACCGGGATCGTCTCCTCGGTTGCCGACAACCTGATTCTCGGGAACGGCTTGCTGGCATTGGCGGGATTGAGTGCGCTGCTGGCGTTCATGGCCGGAGCGGCAACGACAGCCATCATGATCAATTGGGCAAGACATCGGAAGATGCATAGCGAGTATGCACTGTCGCTGGCCCTGGAAGCGGCCTTGCTGCTGGCGTTCGGTCTGCTGGGCGCCAACCTGAAAGCACTGGTGGCAGTGTTCGTGCCGACTACGGTGCTGCTGCTGTGCTACATCATGGGGCTGCAAAATGCCGTCGTGACCAAGATATCGCGCGCCGAAATCCGCACCACGCACGTCACCGGGATCGTTACCGACCTGGGGATCGAGCTGGGCAAGCTCTTATACTGGAACCGGCATCACGATGAAAAATCCGACCAGTACGTGGCGGCCGATCGCGACCGGCTGTTTATACACGGCGCGATCCTGGGGATGTTTTTTGCCGGCGGCGTGGCGGGGGCCTACGGTTTCAAGGCGATCGGCTTTTCCGTCACCGTGCCGCTGGCGCTGTTGCTGCTGCTGTTTGCCATCATTCCCATCCTCGACGATATCTCGCTGATATCGTCGCTGTACCAGCGCCACCATCGCCGATGAAACGCCTCAGTGCAAATCCTTGAAGGTCGAGGAATCGTTCATCTGCGGCATCCGGTTGATGCGCGACCAATGGCCGCTCAGCATCAACTGCTCGAACTTTTCCGCCGGGACGGGCGGGCTGAACAGGAAGCCCTGCACGCTGGTGCAATCGCGCGCCTTGAGGTAGGCAAGCTGCTCGGCGGTTTCCACGCCTCCCGCCGAGACATGGATGCCCAGTTCGTGCGCCAGGCTGATGATGGCGGTGGCGATCGCGGAATCCTGGCGGCGATGCGGGAGATGCTGCACGAATGCCTTGTCGATCTTGAGGCCATCCACCTCGAATTCCTTCAGGTCGATCAGGGCCACCGTGCCGGTGCCGTAATTGTCGATGATGATATGCACACCTTCGTTGCGCAGCCTGACCAGCTGCTCCTTGATTTGCGGATGGGTGGCGAACAGCGATGCCGTGACCTCCAGTTCCAGGCATGAGGGGTCGAGGCCGGTTTCGCTCAACACCGGCAGGATGCTGCCGACGAATTCGGGATCGCTGAACTGGCGGGCCGAGCAGTTCAGTGAAATCCTCATGGGAGACATTCCTTTGTCCAGCCATTGTTTCGCTTGCCTGCAAGCCTGCCGTAGCGCCCATTCGCCGATCTTGACGATCAATCCGCTTTCTTCGGCAAGATCGAGAAATTCACCCGGCAGCACCATTTCCATTTCATCGGGCTGCCAGCGCAGCAAGGCTTCCACCGTGGTGATCTTCCAGCTCGTCAGATCGATCTGCGGCTGGTAATAGAGGGAGAACTTCTTCCTTTCCAGGGCTTCACGCAATGCCTGTTCGCGGTTCTTTTTCCAGTCCTTTTCCTCCGACAGCGCGACCGTATAGCACTTGAAGGTGCCTCGGCCGGCGCTCTTGGCCTGGTATAGCGCGAGGTCGGCATGCTTGACCAGATCGACGGCGTTTTTTGCATCGGTCGGGAAGGAACTGATGCCGATGCTGGTGCCGATGATGATCTCATTGCCTTCGAGCTGATAGGGTCGGGAGAGCTCATGGACGAGCTTTTTTGCCAAGGTCATGGCGGCGGCGGGCTGCGTGGCATTGGTCTGGATGACGATGAATTCGTCGCCGCCCAGCCGGGCGACCGTATCGGTTTCGCGCACCGTGGAAAGAATGCGCGTCGAGACTTCCTTCAGAAGCAGGTCGCCGACATGGTGGCCGAAAGTGTCGTTGACGTATTTGAAGCGGTCCAGGTCCATCATCAGCACCGCCAGCGGAATGTGCGTGCGTTCGGAGTGGGCGATGGCATGATGCAGCTGGTTGCTGAAATGGACGCGGTTGGCAAGGCCCGTCAGCATGTCGTGATTGGCCAGGAATTGCGTCTGTTCCTCGGCCAGCCTTGCCGCGGTCTGGTCGCGCATGACCTTGACGAAGCCGCGCAGGCTGCCGTCTTCGTTCCGCAAGGGCATCATCACGCCATTCGCCCAGAAGCGCGTGCCATCCTTGCGCATATGCCAGCGGACATCCTCGGCGCGGCCTGCCTTTTCGGCGGAGTGCATTTCTTGTCTGATTCTTCCTGTGTCGCGGTCTTCCGGCGTGAAAAAATCCTCCATCGAACGGCCGATCGCTTCCTGCGCCGGCATCCCTAATATTTGCTCTGCACCAGGATTCCAGCTGGTGATGGCGCCGTCCCGATCCATCACGACGATGGCGAAATCGATCGTGGTTTCAACCAGCAAGCGGTAATTTTCCTGCGATTCGCGCAAGGCCCTTTCCGTCCGCACGGTTTGCGTGATATCGGTGTGGGTTTGCAGGTAACGCCACGGAATGCCTTCCTTTAATTCGAGCGCCCATTGGCTGAGAACGATGATTTCCCGGTCATCCCGGGCGCGCTGCCTGACTTCGCCTTGCCAGCGCCGCTGTTCATGCACGATCGCCTTGATCTCGGCAAGCGGAATGGGATAACTGGTTTGTAGCAGCTCGTTGTAATTGCACCCGAGCGCCTCTTCACGGCTGATGCCGTACAAATTTTCGGCGCGGTGATTCCAGAACGTGATGATGTCATCCATGTCGCTGGTAATGATGGCATCGTGCGAAAGTTCCAGGAGACTGACGCGCTTGTGCAGCACATGCGCCTGCTGGCGCAATTCATTTTCCCTGCGGCGCAACTCCGAGATATCGTGGAGGACGACGATGCCGCCGATAGGATTGCCGTCGTCATCGGTAAGCGGGCGGGCATTGATGCTGACCCAGCCATCCTCACTAAGGTTTTCATGCCGCACAAGCGCATGGATTCCCTGCACGTGTTCACCGTGCAGGGCGCGCACCATGGGGCGTTGGCTATCCGTGAAAGGAACGTGCGTGTCGGGGTGCAGGAGTGAATACTGATGGTATGTCTGATCCGGCTTGGCATCAGTCGGCGGCAGATTCAGCAGACGCTGGGCCGCCGGATTGACCAGTATTAATTTCCCGCTCATGTCAGCGACGGCGACGGCATCCGGCATGCAATCGAGGATGGCGCGGGTGAGTCCTGCATGCTGGTTGAATCGCTGCTCCAGCGCTTTGCTGCGCGACAGATCACGCAATGAGGCGGAAAACAGGATATGGCCATCCTGCCGGATCGGCGTAATGGCAAGCTCGGCCGGGAATTCGCTGCCATCCTTGCGGCATGCCGGCACCTCCACGCGCCGGCCCGACATCTTCTGTTCGCCCGTATGGAGGTAGCGCTGCATTCCCTTTAGATGGGCGTCCCGATAGCGTTTCGGGATAATGGTGTCCGTCAAAGGCCTGCCAAGCACCTCATGGCGTTTCCAGCCAAAGAGGTGTTCAGCCTGCTGGCTCCATTCGAGGATAAGGCTATGCTCGTCGATCGCGACGAAGGCATCGAGCGCGTTATCCAGGATAAGGCGATACAGCTGAGAGTCCTGGGAGACTTCCGGGAGTAGATGCATGTATGCCGCGCATATCGTGGAAGAATACCGGTATGACATGCCATTGCATTGTTGGTTTCTTTAATGTCTTGAAACCGCACGTGTAGAGGAGAGGGTACATTTGGCTTGCAGGCAAGCTTGATTGACGGAATATTTGCGACATCCGGAAAAGAAAAGGCCCGGAAGCTATCCGAGCCTTGCAACGTCATAGCAAACCGCTGATTATTTTTCTGCCATGTCGAGCAGCATCTGGTTGAGCCGCTTGACGAAGCCTGCCGGGTCGGCGAGCGTGCCGCCTTCGGCCAGCATGGCCTGGTCGAACAGGATATGCGACCAGTCGTCGAAGCGCGCTTCCTCGTACTTCAGGCGCTGCACCAGCGGGTGATCCGGATTGATTTCGAGGATGGGCTTGGATTCCGGCGCCTTCTGGCCGGCCGCTTTCAGCATGCGCACCAGGTTACCCGACAGTTCGTTCTCATCCGCCACCAGGCATGCCGGCGAATCGGTCAAACGGAAAGTGACGCGCACATCCTTGGCTTGCTCGGTCAGCGTGGCCTTCATCTTCTCGACCAGGTCCTTGTACGAGGCTTCGGTTTCCTCGTGCTGCTTCTTCTCGGCGTCGTCTTCCAGCTTGCCGAGGTCGAGGTCGCCCTTGGCCACCGAGACCAGTTCCCTGCCATCGAAGTCCTGCAGGAAGGACAGCATCCATTCATCGACGCGATCGGTCAGCAGCAGCACCTCGACGCCTTTTTTCTTGAAGATTTCCAGGTGCGGGCTGTTTTTCGCAGCAGCATACGATTCGCCGGTGACGTAATAAATCTTGTCCTGGCCTTCCTTCATGCGCTTGATGTAATCGTCGAAGGAGACGTTCTGGACGTCGCTATCGTTATGAGTCGAGGCGAAGCGCAGCAGCTTGGCGATGCGCTCCTTGTTGGTGGCATCCTCGCCGATACCTTCCTTGAGCACCTGGCCGAACTCGGTCCAGAAGCTGGCGTATTTGTCCTTTTGCTCCTGTTCCTCGGACGTCGCCATTTCTTCCAGCATCGACAGCACGCGCTTGGTCGAGCCTTCGCGGATCACGCGCACGTCGCGCGACTCTTGCAGGATTTCGCGCGAGACGTTCAGCGGCAGGTCGCTTGAATCGATCACGCCTTTCACGAAGCGCAGGTAGACCGGCATGAGCTGCTCGGCATCGTCCATGATGAAGACGCGCTTCACGTACAGCTTGATGCCGCCGCGCTTGTTGCGGTCCCACAGGTCGAAGGGGGCATGCGCCGGGATGTACAGCAATTGAGTGTATTCGCTGCGGCCTTCGACACGGTTGTGGGTGTAGGCCAGCGGCGGTTGGAAGTCGTGCGAGATATGCTTGTAGAATTCCTCGTACTGTTCCTTGGTGATGTCGGTCTTGCTGCGTGCCCACAGCGCGCTGGCCTGGTTGACGGTTTCCAGCTCGTCCTTCAGCACGGTTGCCTTTTTCTCTTCATCCCATTCCTCTTTCTGCATCTGGATCGGCAGCGAGATATGGTCGGAATAGCGGCGGATGATGGATTTGAGCTTATACGACGACAGGAACTCGTCTTCGCCCTCGCGCAGGTGCAGGATGATGTCGGTGCCGCGGCTTGGCTTGTCGATGGCTTCCACGCTGAAGTCACCTTCGCCGGTGGATTCCCAGCGCACGCCTTGTGCCGCTGACAGGCCGGCGCGGCGCGATTCGACCGTGATGCGGTCGGCGACGATGAAGGCGGAGTAGAAGCCCACGCCGAACTGGCCGATCAGGGCGGCGTCCTTCTGCTGGTCGCCGGATAATTTCGAGAAAAATTCCTTGGTGCCCGACTTGGCGATGGTGCCCAGATGCTCGATCGCCTCATCGCGGCTCATGCCGATGCCATTGTCGGAAATCGTGATGGTACGCTTGTCTTTGTCGAAGACGACCTTGATTTTCAGGTCAGGGTCGCTTTCATACAGCGCGGCATTGTTGATGCCTTCGAAGCGCAGCTTGTCGGCAGCGTCCGAGGCGTTCGAGATAAGTTCTCGCAGGAAAATTTCTTTATTCGAGTACAGGGAATGGATCATCAGCTGCAAGAGCTGCTTGACCTCGGCTTGGAATCCCAGCGTTTGTTTTTCGGCTACGGCCATTTTTTCCTCAAAGCTCGGTTAAAGGTTGGTACATCGATTAAAAACGGGCAGGCTGCGGCGATTTGCCGGCACGGGCCTTTGCATCCCAAACCGGCAGCATATCAGGCACTTTCAAGTGCAAGCCATCCATGATTTTTGGGCAAAATGGGGATGGAACAGCCGATTTCAAGCCCCCGCCAGCGCCTGCTCGAAAAAGCGCCAGAATGCCGGATCCGACAGCGCGGCGACATTGAAGCGCATGCGCGAGGAGGGTAGCTGGTGCGGCGAAAACAGGCTCCCCGGCGCCAGCAGCCAGCCCTCGGCCATCGCCAGTTCGGTCAGCCTGTTGGCGTCGCGCCGGGTGTCGGTCCAGACGAACATGCCGACCGGTGCGCTGTCGGCGGTGTCGAGCCCGATCCGGTCGAGCTGGCGCAGGGTGCGGTCACGGGCACGCTCCAGCTTGCCGCGCAGGCGCTCGATATGCTTGCGGTAATGGCCTTCCGAAAGCACCTTGTAGACCACCCGCTCGCCGACTTCGCTGCAGGTCAGCGACGACAGGATTTTGCGGTCGGCCAGCGCGCGCGCCAGCTCCGTGGAGGCGGCGATGAAGCCGACGCGCAGGTTGGCCGCCAGGGTCTTGGAAAATCCGCCCAGGTAGATCACCCGCTGCAACTGGTCGAGCGCGGCGATCCGCGTGGCAGGCTGCACGGCGCTACCCGGATGCATGTCGCAGTAAATGTCATCCTCGACGATGTAAAAGCCGTATTGTTCGGCGATCTTCAGAATCTGGAATGCCTTGGGCGAGGAGAGCGAACCGGAGGTCGGATTGTGCAGCACCGAATTGGTCACGAACAGCTTGGGACGGTGCTGCGCCGCCAGTTCGGCGAGCTTGGTCACGTCCGGGCCATCCTGGGTGCGCGGGATGCCGATCACCCTGGCGCCCAGCATGGCGAACGAGCCGAACATCAGGAACCACGCCGGATCGTCGACGAATACCGTGTCGCCCGGCTGCAGGAAGTGGCGTGCCACCAGGTCGAGCGCCTGGGTTACTCCCGAGGTCGTGAGGATCTGTTCCGGTGTGGCCGAGATTTCCAGCTCGGCCAGCTTCAGTTGCAATTGCTGTCGCAGCGGCAGAAAGCCCTGCGGACCGCCGTACTGCAGCAGGGCATTCGGCGCTTGCCTGCTGATCGAGCGCAGCGCATTGGCAACCAGTTCGGCATCCAGCAATTCATTCGGCAGCAGGCCCGATCCGGGCATTTTCTGCGGCGGTAATTGCCGGAACATGTTCCGCGCCAGCCAGACCACGTCGATCTGGTTGCCGGCTGTTTCTTCCGGTTTGGATAGCGCTGCATTGATCAGCGGCGCGCGCTCGCGCACATAAAACCCCGAGCCGCGGCGCGATTCCAGGTGGCCGCTGGCGACCAGCCTGTCATAGGCTTCCACCACCGTAAAGCGCGAAACGCCATGCTGGTCGGCGAACTGCCGGATCGACGGCAGGCGCGTGCCGCTGCGCAGCAGGCGGTCATCGATCCGGCTTGCCAGCGCCTGGACGATCTGTTCCACCAGCCGCAGGCCGGATGCGCGTGAAAACAATGGAGCAGTGGGCTGCGCGGAAGAGTTTGCAAATGTAGGAATGGAAACTGTATTGGTCATGGTGCCGGCACAGTGTAAGAAATTATGTAATTAATTGTACCGGTACTGTATTGGTCATGTCGAATACGATGTGCGTTCATCAATACGCCGCTACGAACACATCATGGAATTGCTACTGCCAATGAGCCTGTTTGCCTTTGTCTCTTCGATCACGCCGGGACCCAACAACACCATGCTGGCATCCTCCGGCATCCTGTTCGGATTCCGCCGTACCGTGCCGCACCTGTTCGGAGTTTGCGCCGGATTCGGAACGATGCTGGCATTGTCCGCGGCGGGAATCGGCGGCGTGGTCGTGGCAGTGCCGGCGCTCGGCTTGCTGTTGAAGGCGGTGGGGTCGACCTATTTGCTTTATTTCGCATGGCGCCTGCGGCACATGACATTGCAGCAAACGGACGGTCAGCGCTTGCAGCCGATGTCGTTCTGGAATGCGGCGGGATTCCAGTTTGTTAATCCCAAGGCGTGGATGATGGCAGTCAGCGGCGCGTCGGCCTTCCTGCCGCAGCTTGGCAGCGGAAGCGATGGCATCGCGCTGATCTGCCTGGTGTTTTGCGTGGTGAACCTGGCATGCATCAGCGTCTGGGCTGCCGTCGGCGCGGCATTGCGCAGCTACCTGGTGCAGCCGGTCTGGCAAAAAACCTTTACCGCCGTGATGGTGATACTGACAATTTATGCGGCATTCTCGCTATGGTTATAACGGCCAAAGATATGCGGATGCCATGGTTAGGAGTAAAATCTTTGATTCAACTCATTGACCAATTTTGCTGGCCGACCGCAGCCGGCGTCCTATCCGGAGACGATCTTGTCTTATTACGAAAAACTCAAGTCCCTCAATATCGAATTGCCGGCTGTGGCAGCGCCTGTTGCGGCTTACGTTATGTACGCGCAAACCGGCAACACGGTTTACCTCTCTGGCCATATCGCCAAGAAGGATGGCAAACCATGGGTTGGTCAGCTGGGCAAGAACATCTCAACGGAAGAAGGAAAGCAGGCTGCGCGCGCGGTGGCGATCGATCTGATCGCGACCCTGCAGGCGGCCTGCGGCGGCGACCTCAATCGGATCAAGCGTATCGTCAAGGTCATGAGCCTGGTGAACTCCACGCCGGACTTCACCGAACAGCATCTCGTCACCAACGGCGCATCCGAACTTCTCGCCGAAGTCTTTGGCGAGGCCGGCAAGCATGCGCGCTCGGCATTCGGCGTGGCGCAGATTCCCTTGGGCGCCTGCGTTGAAATCGACCTGGTCGCCGAGCTTGCCTGAAGCAGGGTGGCATTGGCTCTTGCCGCAATTGGTCCGCCGAATTTAGTCCACCAAATTTAATCAGCCGAATTTAATTGGCATTAACAGGCGCGGTGCTACCGCGCCAACCCATACTTGAGAATTGCATGAATACCGATAAGCACGCGCCCATCCAGTGGCAATTTTCCCGCCGCGCGCAAAAGCTGGAAAGCTCCGCCATCCGTGAAATCCTGAAAGTCACGATGCGCCCGGAAATCATTTCCTTCGCCGGCGGCCTGCCATCGCCCGAGACCTTCCCGGTCGATCACATGCGTGCCGCCTACGAGAAAGTATTGTCGAAGCAGGGCAAGGTATCGCTGCAGTATGGCCCGTCGGATGGCTACGCGCCGTTGCGTGAATGGGTGGCCAGCACGCTGTCGACCGATGGCGCGTGCATCGTGCCGGAACAGGTGCTGATGGTGTCCGGTTCGCAGCAGGGCCTCGATTTGCTGGGCAAGGTGCTGATCGATGAAGGCAGCAAGGTACTGGTGGAGACGCCAAGCTATCTCGGCGCTCTGCAAGCCTTCTCCGTGTATGGCCCGCAATTCGAATCCGTGCCTACCGATGATGGCGGCCTGCTGCCGGAGTCATTGGACGCAATCGGCAAGGATGCCCGACTGTTGTACGCGCTGCCGAACTTCCAGAATCCGACCGGCCGCACGCTGTCTGTCGAGCGCCGCCACGCGCTGGTGGAATCCTGCGCGCGCCTGGGCGTGCCGCTGATCGAGGACGATCCTTACGGCGCCTTGTGCTACCGCGGTGATCCGCTGCCCAAGCTGCTGAACATGAACCCGGAAGGCGTTATCCATATGGGGTCCTTCTCCAAGGTGCTCACGCCCGGCATCCGCCTGGGCTACGTGGTCGCCCCGGAGCCGCTGGTACGCAAGCTCGAACAAGCCAAGCAGGCGACCGACCTGCACACCGCGCAGCTGACCCAGATGGTGGTGTACGAAGCGGTCAAGGATGGCTTCCTGAGCCAGCATATCCCGACCATCCGCAAATTGTATGCGGACCAGTGCCAGGTCATGCTGTCGGCGCTGGAGCAGTACTTCCCCGAGGGCGTGCGCTGGACCCGTCCGGAAGGTGGCATGTTCATCTGGGTGACGCTGCCGGAGCATATCGATAGCATGAAGCTGCTGGAAGAGGCGATCGAAGAGCTCGTGGCGTTCGTGCCGGGCGCGCCGTTCTATGCCAATGCCCCGCAGAAGAATACTTTGCGCCTGAGCTTCGTGACGGTGTCGCCGGAGAAGATTCGTGAAGGCGTGGCCAAGCTTGGCAAGCTGATCAAGGCGAAGCTGTAAACTTATCGGTGCAAGCTTTTCTGAGCCCCGGGACGCTCCGTTTGCATAAAAGAAGCCAGGCAGGGCATCCGACAGTGCAGCCGATTTGATAAGAAAATTTCAGCAGCGACGAGGAAAAGGGTGGGCTACCTTTTCCTCGTCGCTGCCTTGGCTTTATTCTTCGGTGTACTGGATAAATGATTCGTCTTCGACGGAGCGCCACGTATATGTCTGCGGCGGGCTGAAAAATAGGCGGTAGCATCCATGCAGCATGCTGAAGCCGATTGAATCGAACTGAAGGCATACCTTATCGGCATTCTTCAGTCGCCATACGCCGAAACCGTCTGTCGCGGCATGCATTCCCAAGTTAACAGAGCCGTTCATCGGCTGCGAAGAGGGACGCTTGGACGTCGTATTTTTTATCCTTAATCTGCCATTCAAACCGGTCGTTAGAGCGACGGTGAATACGCCCATGGTGGTGGAGGCAGTAGCAGAAACATTGCGTGCCTTATTAAAATGTTCCCGCAAGTCCTGGCCAAGCAAAAGTTTTTCTTCCGGTTTTTCAGCGGGCTTGCTTGCATTGACTGCCGCTATTGGAGAGGCAGGTTTTTCTGCCGCTTTGGCCAATGCCTGCTTACTGCGTTCCGGCAGTTCGCGCAGCATATTAATTGGGATCGCAAAATTTAAGTTTTGACTGTCGGCGCGGTACATGGACGTGACGCCGATGAGCTTACCATCGCTGTCGAACAACCCGCCACCGGACGAGCCAGGGGAGATCGGCGCGGTAGTCTGAATATAACGCAGCTTGCCGTCGGCGTCTTTTCTCAGCGCCGACACAAGGCCATCGGAAAGCGTCAGTTCTAGGCCACGGGGATTGCCCAGTGCATAGACTTTTTTGCCGACTCTGACCATGTCGCTATTGCCAATTTCAACTGGTTTTGCTCGGTAATTCTTTGCACGTATCTGGCAAAGATCGCGCTCCACGTCGATATGCACTAGTTCGGCGCCATAAGTGACATTATCCTGCTTGATCTCGATGCGATTGGCCTTGGCCAGCACGTGACAACTGGTAACGAGGTTTTCGTGTGCGATTAGGACAGCGCTGCCTGTGCCCATTGGAGCATCCTTGGCATCATAGACTTTTACAAGCATCACGCTTTCTTGCACACGCCGGAAAATTTCGTCCGGCTCCAACGCATGTGCTGCCGACATGCCAGCGCAGATTCCAGCGAACAAAAGAAACGAGGATCTTCCGTGATTATTGGGAAACATGGTTTTCATACATTACTGTTTTGCAGGTAAGAGGCTTTTGTAGTCGTCTAGCGTGGTCGGAGCTGTTGAATTAGGCAGTTCTCCGATTGTCATCGCATCCTTGCTTAGCACCAGGGCCTGTTTCAGCAAGTCGACGCGTGATGGAACCTTGGTGACGGTATTGCCTTCCGAATCGATATAGGGCTTCAAGGCTTCAAGAATGACTGGCGCCTTGTAGTACGAAACCGAGTCTGGAATCGGTTCTTTCAGGAAGCGTACAAAAGCCGAAGCCGAATATGTTGTTATTCTCCCGCCGTAAGAGGGAATATAGTAGTATCCGCCTCCGCCCTTTGCGTTCACAAAGACAGGCTCCTCGCCCGAACCCATCGTTGCGGGCTGCAAACTTGCGCTTGCTCCGCTGAGCTTGTCGTTGCTGTTAGAGGCGGCTTTGTCCGAAATTAGGACAAAAGCATTGTATCCCTTAGATTTCGTGAGCTCGGCACAGCGATATATCCAGTAATACCAGACCTTGTCACCGCTGGTGTTACCGTTGCCAGAAAATTTAACTTGGTATGTGTCGTCGCTGATTCGTGTCTCCGAAAAGCCACCAGTCATCCCTAGTGGCTGATACGAAGTTGCGCATCCAACTAAAAAGAGAACTGTAGCAAACGCCAATAATCCAAGGCCCTTTTTCATTGTTATTAATTCGATGTTTTAGTTGTTTATTATATTTTTTGATACTAACAAAAATTTTCTCAAAAGTGTCTTACTTGCATCGCACTATGCACGGTAATGATGCAAAAACGGGACGGAAGCCAACAAAGCTTCCGTCCCGTTTGCATAAGCAGCCCATCTCAGGGCCTTCAATCTACTGCGGGTTTTCTATTTCACCGCCACTAAACTGCTAGCCTTGATCTTGGTGCCTTCCAGCGCCTTGCCCTTGCGCGCGCGCTTGCCGATATGGTCTCCCAGGGCCGATGCTGACAGCTGCAGTTCCTGCGGCTTGCCGCCACGACCGGCACCGATCACCACGACGCCGCGCTGGCTGATCGGTTCAGCTGCAATCAGCTTCTCGTTCTTTTCCAGTTCCATCAGGATTACGCCGCGGCCGCCGCCGTGCTGGGTCTTGATTTCATCCAGGCCGAATACCAGCAGGCGGCCTTTCTCCGACAGGCAGGCGATGGCACTGGCTTTCTCCGGCAATGGGCGCGGCGCCAACGGCAGGTCGCCCTCGTCCAGCGTGATGAACGCCTTGCCGCCGCGCGTGCGGCTGACCATATCGCCCACCTTGGCCGTGAAGCCATAGGCCGCGGTGGAAGACAGCAGCAGCATGGTCTCGGCTTCACCGGCGAAGTAATGCATCAGGTGAGTTCCGCTTGCCACTTCAACCAAGGTCGTGATGGGCACGCCATCGCCGCGCGCACCGGGCAGGGCGGATACCGGCACAGAATAGATGCGGCCATTGGAGCCAAATGCCAATAAATTATCCACCGTGCGGCACTCGAACGTGGCATACAGGCTGTCGCCCGCCTTGAAGGTGAACTGGCCGGCATCGTGGCCATAGCCATTGCGCGAACGGATCCAGCCCTTTTGCGAAATGATGACGGTGACCGGTTCGTCGACGATCTTCTGTTCGATCACGGCGCGCTCGGCTTCCTCGATCAGGGTGCGGCGGGCGTCGCCGTACTGCTTGGCGTCAGCTTCGATTTCCTTGATGATCAGTTTCTTCATCGACGCCGGATTATCCAGCAAATCCTGTAGCGTGGTCTTCTCGTTGCGCAGTTCCTTCAATTCCTGCTGGATCTTGATCGCTTCCAGGCGCGCCAACTGGCGCAGGCGGATTTCCAGGATATCTTCGGCCTGGCGGTCGGACAGTTTGAATGCCGCAATCAACGCCGGTTTCGGTTCGTCGGACTCGCGGATGATCTTGATGACCTTGTCGATATTCAGCAGCACCGCTTCGCGGCCTTCGAGGATATGGATGCGGTCATCGACCTTTTGCAAACGGAATTGCGTACGGCGCGTGACGGTGGCGAAGCGGAAGCTGATCCATTCGCTGATGATATCCGCCAGATTTTTCTGGCGCGGACGGCCATCGCCGCCGATCATCACCAGGTTGGCCGGCGCGCTGGTTTCCAGCGAAGTCTGCGCCAGCAGCATGTTGATGAATTCATCCTGGTCCTGGTTCTTCGATTTCGGTTCGAATACCAGGCGCACCGGCGCATCGCGGCCGGATTCGTCGCGCACGGCGTCGAGTACCGACAGCACGGACTGCTTCAGCGACAGTTGCTCCGGCAGCAGCGATTTCTTGCCGACCTTGACCTTGGGATTGGTGATTTCCTCGATTTCTTCCAGCACGCGCTGCGCCGATGTGCCCGGCGGAAGCTCAGTCACCACGACCTGCCACTGACCGCGCGCCAGGTCTTCGATCTTCCAGCGGGCGCGCACTTTCAGCGAACCGCGGCCATTTTCATAGATTTCAGCGATCTGTGCCGCCGGCGTGATGATCTGCCCGCCGCCCGGAAAGTCCGGCCCCGGCACGAATTCCATCAGCTCGCGGCTGGTCAGCTTGGGGTTGCGGATCAGGGCAACCGCAGCCTTGGCGACTTCCTGCAGGTTGTGCGGCGGGATCTCGGTCGCCATGCCGACGGCAATGCCCGAAGCGCCATTGAGCAAGACCATCGGCAGACGTGCCGGCAGTTGTTTCGGTTCTTGCGTCGAGCCATCGTAGTTGGGCTGGAAATCCACCGTGCCCATGTCGATTTCATCGAGCAGCAACTTGGAAATCGGCGTCAGGCGCGCTTCGGTGTAGCGCATCGCCGCCGCACCGTCGCCGTCGCGCGAGCCGAAGTTGCCCTGGCCATCGATCAGCGGATAACGCAGCGAGAAATCCTGCGCCATGCGTACCATGGCGTCATACACCGACTGGTCGCCGTGCGGGTGCAGCTTGCCCAGCACGTCGCCGACCACGGCAGCGGACTTGCGCGGCTTGGCAGTGGAATTCAGGCCGAGTTCATGCATCGCATAGAGAATGCGGCGCTGCACCGGCTTCTGGCCGTCGGTCACGTCCGGCAGGGCGCGGCCCTTGACCACGGAAATGGCGTAATCGAGATAGGCTTGTTCGGCAAAGCTGGCCAGCGTCAGGGCTTCGCCATCGTCAGGCTGGCTGTCTTCAAACAGGTTGGCTTGTTCGGTCATCGTGCTTGCTTAGGTTATTCGTATATCGTCTTATTGGCGGCCGCCGGCAGGGCAGCGCGGCCGGGAATGGTCATGCGGATGCGTCGGCTGCCTTGTGGGCTCGACAGCGTTGCCACGGCGGTTGGCTCGGTGGCGGCATGGTAGAAGCGGTAGAACTGTGCCACCAGCTTCACGTAATTGCGTGTTTCAGGGTAGGGCGGAACCGTGTTGCGGTATTTTTGCACCGCCCCTTCGCCGGCATTGTACGAAGCGATCACCAGCTCCGGCTTCCCGGGAAACATTTTCATCAAGTCGTGCAAGTAGCGCGCGCTCAGGCGGATATTGGTCTTTGGCTCGGCCAGCTTCTGCTGGAGCGATTTTTTTGCGCTGGCCTGCAAGCCATAACGCTCCGCCGTTTCCGGCATTACCTGCATCAAGCCGATCGCCCCCTTGGGCGACACCGCGGCAGGATTGAAGCCGGATTCCGCAGCCATGATGGCTTTCAGCAGGGCAGGTGGCAGACCGTATTCGTGCGCAGCCTGATGCAATAGCGGCTCGAACTTCTTCAGGTTGGGATGCTCGCCCAGGTAGCGCGAGAAGGCGGGCGAAATCGGCTTATGTTCACCTGAGGGTGCCGAGAGATCGAGCTGCGTGGTTTCGAATACGGCATCGCCGCGTGAAAACAGCTGATAACGTCCATCCAGCTTTTCCGTCGCAAAATGCGCGGTGCCATCCGCATCGACATAGCCATAGATGTCGGCGTGCGCAATGGCACCCGTCAGCGACAGGATTGCAGCCAGAAGAGATGTTCGCAGCTTGCGCATTGGATCAGATCGGCGTCAGATATCGGCTTCCGCTTCGTTGCCGTGCTCTTCCAGCCACGCGCGTCGCGCCGCTGCTTCGCCTTTACCCATCAGCATATTGAAGCGGGCTTGCGACAATTCCTGGCCGAAGTTGCCCAGCGAAACAGGCAGCAGGCGGCGCGTATCCGGATTCATGGTGGTTTCCCACAATTGTTCCGCATTCATTTCGCCCAGACCCTTGAAGCGGGCGATGCTCCAGCTGCCTTCCTTCAATCCATCCTTGCGCAGCTTGTCTTCGATGGCCGTCAGTTCGGCATCGTCGAGCGCGTACAGTTTTTGCGCCGGCTTCTTGCCGCGAGCGGGGGCATCCACGCGATACAGCGGCGGACGCGCCACGCAGATATGGCCACGCGCGATCAGCTGCGGGAAGTGCTTGAAGAACAGGGTGAGCAACAGCACCTGGATGTGCGAGCCATCGACGTCCGCATCGGAAAGGATGCAGATGCGGCCATAGCGCAAGCCGGACAAGTCCGGCGTATCGTTGGGACCATGCGGATCGACACCGATCGCCACGGCGATATCATGGATCTCATTATTGGCGAACAGGCGATCGCGCTCGGTCTCCCAGGAATTGAGCACCTTGCCGCGCAACGGCAGAATGGCCTGAAATTCCTTGTCGCGACCCATCTTGGCCGAACCGCCGGCGGAATCGCCCTCGACCAGGAAGAGTTCGTTGCGAGTGATATCGTCCGATTCGCAATCGGTCAGCTTGCCCGGTAAGACGGCCACGCCGGAAGATTTTTTCTTTTCGACTTTTTGCGCGGAACGCAGGCGCGACTGCGCCTGCTTGATGACGAGTTCGGACAGCTTCTTGCCGTAATCGACATGCTGGTTCAGCCACAGTTCCAGTGCGGTGCGGGTATAGCCCGACACCAGGCGCACGGCATCGCGCGAGTTCAGGCGTTCCTTGGTCTGGCCTTGGAATTGCGGGTCCAGCACCTTGGCCGACAGAACGAACGATGCGCGCGCGAACACATCTTCCGGCAAGAGCTTCACGCCCTTGGGCAGCAGCGAGTGCATTTCGACAAAGCTCTTGACCGCGCCAAACAAGCCTTCGCGCAAGCCCGACTCATGCGTGCCGCCAGCGGAAGTGGGGATCAGGTTGACGTAGGATTCGCGGACGATATTGCCTTCTTCGGTCCAGGCCACCACCCAGGATGCGCCTTCACCCTCGGCAAAGCCTTCGGCATCGGCGGTGGCGAACTGCTCGCCTTCGAACAGCGGGATCACTGTCTCGCCGCTGCCGGATTGCGCCAGCGTTTCGACCAGATAACCGCGCAAGCCCTGGTCGTATTGCCAGGTTTGCGTGTCGCCATTCTTGGCGTTGACCAGCGTGACCTTCACGCCAGGAAGCAGCACTGCCTTGGAACGCAGCAAGCGCTGCAATTCGCCCATCGGGATTGTCCCCGAATCGAAATATTTGGCGTCGGGCCAGGCCGTGACCTTGGTGCCCGATTTTTTCTCATCCCTGGCCAGCGGACGCGACTTCAGTTTTTCGATGACGTCGCCGTCGGCAAAGACGATATCGTGCGCCTTGCCTTCGCGCCAGACCGTGATTTCCAGGCGCTTGGACAGCGCATTGGTGACCGACACGCCGACGCCATGCAAGCCGCCGGAGAAGGAATACGCGCCCCCCGAGCCCTTGTCGAACTTGCCGCCGGCATGCAGGCGGGTGAAAACGATCTCCACGGTCGGCACTTTTTCTTCCGGGTGCAGGCCGACGGGAATGCCGCGGCCGTCATCCTCGACGCTGACGCTGCCGTCAGTGTTCAAGGTGACAAGGATATTCTTGGCGAAGCCGCCCAATGCCTCGTCGGACGCATTGTCGATGACTTCCTGGATGATGTGCAGCGGGTTTTCCGTGCGGGTATACATGCCCGGGCGCTGCTTGACTGGTTCGAGCCCCTTAAGGACCCGGATCGACGATTCGCTGTAATCGGATGAAGTTTTTTTCGTAGCCATGCAGATCAGAATTGCGCAAATGAGTCGTGCGAATTTTCGTACAATTTATACTGTTTATATATACAGTATAAATTGTACAGCCAACAGATTACCTGTTTCCAGCGATTTATGCATGCCTTAATTCAATTGCTATTGCAGGTTAAGTCTTGCTATTTGCTTAACATGCGCATGCCGCGGTCCAGGCCATCCAGGGTGATCGGGAACATCTTGCCCTGCATGATCTTATTAATAATGGCGATCGATTGACGGTATTGCCACAAGCCTTCCGGCTCGGGATTCAGCCAGATAAATTTCGGAAAAGCCTGCGTGAAGCGCTGCAGCCATTCGGCGCCCGGTTCTTCATTGTTGTACTCCACCGAGCCCCATGGCTGCAAGACTTCATAGGGACTCATGGTGGCGTCGCCAACGAAGATGAGCTTGGTATCCGGCGTGTACTTGCGCAGCACGTCCCAGGTCAGGAAGCGCTCGGCATGCCGGCGGCGATTGCTCTTCCACAGGTAATCGTAGACGCAATTGTGGAAGTAAAAGAACTCCATGTTCTTGAATTCCGAACTGGCGGCGGAAAACAATTCCTCGGTGCGGGCGATATGGTCATCCATGCTACCGCCCACATCGAGTAGCATCAGCACCTTGACGTTGTTGCGGCGCTCCGGCTGCATCTTGATATCCAGGTAACCGGCATTGTTGGCCGTGGCACGGATGGTGTCGTCCAGCGCCAGTTCTTCCTGCGAGCCTTCGCGGGCGAAACGGCGCAGCCGGCGTAGCGCCACCTTGATGTTGCGCGTGCCGAGTTCGCGCTCGCTGTCGTAATCCTTGAAACTGCGCGCTTCCCATACCTTGACCGCGCTGCGATGGCGCGATTCGCCGCCGATGCGGATACCTTCCGGGTTGGTGCCGCCGTGGCCGAAGGGCGAGGTGCCGCCGGTGCCGATCCACTTGTCGCCGCACTCATGGCGCTCTTTCTGTTCTTCCAGCAGTTCGCGCAGGCGGTCCATCAGCTTGTCGTAGCCGAATTTTTCCAGCCGGGCGATATCTTCCGGCGTCAGTTCGCGCTTCATGCGCTGCACCAGCCATTCCAGCGGGATCTGGCTTTGCACGTCAAATACCGTGTCGACCCCCTTGAAGTACAAGCCGAATGCCTGGTCGAACTTGTCGTAGAGCGTTTCATCCTTGACCAGGGTGGTGCGCGCCAGATAATAGAAATCATCCAGCGAAGGCGAGATCACGCCTTTTTGCAAGGCTTCCAGCAGGATCAGGTATTCCTTGATCGAGACCGGGATTTTTGCGTCTTTGAGCGTGAAAAAGAATTCAATCAGCACGGCTTGCCTCGCGCACGGCGCTTGCGCCGACTAGCGGTTAGTTAGCGGTCATTTAGCGATTATTGCGCGCCATGAACAGCAGGCGCTCGAACAGATGGACATCCTGCTCGTTTTTCAAAAGTGCCCCGTGCAGCGGCGGCACCACCAGTTTTTCATCCTGGCTGCGCAGGGCTTCGGCGGGAATGTCTTCCGCCAGCAAGAGCTTGAGCCAATCCAGGAATTCGGAAGTCGACGGTTTTTTCTTCAGTCCGGGCACTTCGCGCACTTCGTAAAAGGTATGCAGGGCCTGTGCCAGCAAATCCTTTTTCAGCTTGGGGAAATGGACATCGACGATATCCTGCATCGTCTCCTTGTCCGGAAACTTAATGTAATGGAAGAAGCAGCGGCGCAGGAACGCATCCGGCAATTCCTTTTCATTGTTCGAAGTGATGATCACCAGCGGCCGGTGCTTCGCCACGACCATCTCGCGCGTCTCGTACACATAGAATTCCATGCGGTCGAGTTCGCGCAGCAAGTCGTTGGGGAATTCGATATCCGCCTTGTCGATCTCGTCGATCAGCAACACAACGGGCTGCGGCGACGTAAAGGCTTGCCACAACACGCCCTTGACGATGTAGTTGTGAATGTCCTTGACGCGCTCATCACCCAGTTGCGAATCGCGCAGGCGCGACACCGCATCGTATTCATACAAGCCTTGCTGCGCCTTGGTAGTCGATTTGATATGCCATTGCAAAAGCGGCATGTCCAGCGCCGCCGCCACTTCCTCGGCCAGCATGGTCTTGCCGGTGCCCGGCTCACCCTTGATCAGGAGCGGGCGCTGCAGTGTCAAGGCGGCATTCACCGCCAGCTTTAAATCTTCGGTCGCCACATAATTTTGGGAACCTTCGAAGCGTGTTACTTGTCGCATAAACCAGTTTCTTAAAAGAAAGCCTGTCATCAAGCCGAAAATTAAGAGGCGTCTAATTGAGTTCGGCAAAATTCAAGTATAAGCGAGATCCGAAATTGCAGAACCTTTATAAATGTATAAGCAGTATCGAAGGAGACTTTGCATGAGAATGTTTTTCCTGCGCATGTGGGTGATGTGTCGTCGCCTGTGCGGAGGCCCGCAGCACGACCGCGACCGCCATATGCAATGCGAGCGGCAGATCGAGTCATTACTAAGCCAGGCCAATCCGTTTGCGACCTGGAACGAGCGGGCGAACTGGATGATCGACGTTGCCGCCTGACTGCGTCACGTGCCTGCCATTGGCATGCCGGGATCCGTGGCCGGCAGCGATTCGCGCCGGCAGCGCCTCTTGCTGATGCTCGACTGGCTCGATTCCCATCGCGACGTGCGCCGCCTGGTGCAGACAACCTTGCAGAAAACTTTGCGCGAAGCCGCCGGCCCCGAACTCTTCAGCACGACAGGATTGCCGCGCGAACCAGCCTTTTTCAGCGAACTGGGCGAGCGCATCACCAAGTTCATCCTGCCGCGGCCGCCTGCGCAGCATGATCTTTCTGCGCTGTTTGCCGCTATCTTTCCCGATCCGGCGGATGCCGATTGGCTGCTGGAGCTCGACCATGTCACGCTCGGCAGGCTGGCAAAGCTTTGCACCGACGAAGGCATCGTCCATGCTTACATCAAGCAGATCGATGAAGCGCTAACTTATCTGGCGGCGATGATCGTCGCCGCCGGGGTGAGCCCGGCCTTCCGCCAGCGCCTGGACCCGAATGTTTCCCTGCAGGCAACGCCTTTCATGGCGCTGCGCCGTGAACTGGAGAAATTCTGTTTCATCCGGCACCACGATGCCGCCGCCCTGCGCAGCGTGAAAATGCTGGTCGCCGTCTGCCAGGCGCAGACCGACCGCATCTATGCCGATCTGGATGAGCATGGCGTGTCGATCGGGCTGGTGTACAACGTCGAGCGCATGCGGGCTCAGCTGGTGCGCGTGGGGCGACTGATCGATTTGCGCACGGCCACGCTGCTGACGCCGCAAGGAGCAGGACAGGTGCAGGCGCTATTGGCCGATCTGATCCGCGCCCAGCATGCGCGCGGCTCGGTGCCGGCGCTGGTGCGCCGCAGCTTTTCCCTGTTGGCGCGCAAGATGGTCGAACGGAATGCCAGCCAAGGCGAGCCTTATCTGGTTCGTAACCGGCGCGAATACCGTGCGATGCTGAAAGCGGGCAGCGTGGGCGGCATTGGCGCCGCCATCATTGTGCTGGCCAAGCATGCCGCGACCGGCGGGCAAATTCGATTTTCCGAAGGCTTGGCGGCAACGCTGGTGTATGGCATCGGCTTCATGCTCATCACCGCGCTGGGCGGCGTGCTGGCGGCCAGACAGCCTGCCGTCACCGCGCCGGCACTGGCGGCGCGCATGGGCGAACTGGACTCGCACAAAGGATTGCGCCGCCTGTTGAAAGAGATCGGGTGGCTCTTGCGCTCGCAGGCTGCCGCGGTATTCGGCAATCTCCTGACCGTCGTTCCGGCCATGGCCTTGCTGACAGGTGTTGTGCTGTTGTTCAAGGGTTCGGGACCGTTCACGACGGCCGAAGCGCAGGCCCGCCTGGAGTCGCTGTCCTTGTTCGGCATGTCGCCGTTCTATGCCATGCTGACCGGCGTATTGCTGTGGCTGTCCAGCACAGCGGCCGGCCTGGCCGATAACTGGTTTGCGCTGCGCCAGTTGCGCGCTGCCATCGCGTACCACCGCCGCCTGGTGCATGCGCTTGGCGCTGCGCGGTCCGAGCGGCTGGCCCGGTGGATCGAGCGCCATGTCCCAGGCGTGGCTGGCAGCCTTTCCCTTGCAATCCTGTTAGGGATGGGGCCGGTCGTCATGCAGTTTTTCGGCCTGGGAATCGACGTGCGCCATGTGACGTTTGCCGCCAGCAGTGTGGCCGCGGCTGCAGGCAGCCTGGGCTGGAGCAGCCTGGCTTCATCCGAATTCTGGCTGGCCATCCTCGGCCTGGCCGCCATCGGCTTGCTGAATGTCGGCGTGGCTTTCGGCTGCGCGCTGTCGCTGGCCCTGTACGCGCGCGAAGTGCCGGAACGGCCCCGTCATCTGGCCTTGCGCACGGTGATACGGCGTTTTGCCAGATCGCCAGGCATGTTTCTGTTGCCATCGACTTGGGATGATGATGTCGATCCCGTAGCACCTTCGAGGGCGGGCGGTGTGGTTGCTCCGGAAGAGCCGCCGCGCAAACGCACGGGTAACGGGTTTTGAGCCGTTTTGCGAAGTCGACGGTGCTGCTTGCTCAATGGCATGGACTGCCGCAGGGAGTTCGGGTAGAATCGAGCAGTTTTAGTGTCGACATGGCAATATCTGGAGACGATCGGCACTTGTAGGCTTCGCTTAACTTATCACCTGATAATCATGAAAAAAATTTTTGCATTGCTCGCGCTTGCGGGCGTAGCCAATCTTTCCGTCGCGGCGGAAGTGGTCGGCAATGCCGCTAATGCAAGGGCCAAGGTTGAGATGTGTATCGGCTGCCACGGCATCCCGGGTTACAAGGCCACCTTCCCCGAAGTCTACCAAGTGCCCAAGCTGGGCGGCCAGTCGGCAAAATACATTGAAAGCGCGCTGAAGGCCTATCAAAAGGGGGAGCGCAAGCACCCGACCATGCAAGGTATCGCCGCCAGCCTGACTGAGCAGGATATCGCCGATGTCGCGGCATATTATTCTCAGCAAAAATAAGGGGAGCCCGATGAAAAACCTGTTCAAAACCGCAATCCTGGCGCTCGCCTCCGCATTGGCTGTGAGCGCCCATGCCGCGGGCGATATCGAGGCTGGCAAGGCTGCTGCGCAGAAGTACAACTGCTTCACATGCCACGGCCAGGATTACAACTCGCCGATCGATCCTTCCTATCCGAAGCTCGCTGGCCAGCACCAGGATTACCTGAAGCATGCGCTGATCGCTTATCAGCGTGGCGGCAATGCGCCAAACGGTCGTGGCAATGCGATCATGGGCGGTCAGGCCAAGCAGCTGAGCAAGCAGGATGTCGAAAACATTGCGGCTTATCTGGCCAGCCTGCAAGGCACGCTCGTGTTGCGTAAATAAGCGGATTCACTCCAGTGAAAAAGCCACGGATTCCGTGGCTTTTTTGTTTGGTGCGGATCGTGCTGGTGTCTTCAGCGGCTGCGTCGCTTCACGCATTCGATATAAGCTGCGCCATCGGGCGGCAAACCGCTGCGCTGCGAATTCCAGATCATCTCGCCCAGGCATTCCATGATCTGATGGTGCGCTTCATGCTCGGATTGCAGCTTGTGTGCCAGAGCCTGGAATGCCGCGCGAATGCCCGGCGGCTGGTCGATCGAGATCTGCTCGGCGATCGACAGGTGCATCGAGAGATGAAGAAACGGGTTGGCCTGGCCGCGCTCGACCGAATAATCTGCCGCCAGCGCGGCTTCGATTTCTTCCAGGTCGCCCGAGTATTCCGGATGCTGCATGATCCAGTCGCGCGCGATCGCTTCCAGCGGCGTCAGGATTTCATTGTTGCGCTGCTTGCGGTAAGCCTCGCAGAAAAAGCGCCGGACATCGTGTTGAGACGGATTGAACATGTTCAGATTCCTTTTTCCGGCAGCGGCGTCTTGTCCGGATATTCGCACAAGTCGGCGATGATGCAGTTCCAGCACATCGGCTTGCGCGCCACGCAGATATAGCGGCCATGCAGGATCAGCCAGTGGTGGGCGTCGTGGATGAACTCCTGCGGCACATTCTTCATCAGCTCGCGCTCGACGATATCGACATTCTTCCCTGGCGCGACACCGGTGCGATTGGAAACCCGGAAGATATGCGTATCGACAGCCATGACGGCTTCGCCGAAGGCGGTATTCAGCACCACGTTGGCAGTCTTGCGGCCGACGCCAGGCAGGGCTTGCAAGGCTTCGCGGGTACGTGGCACCTGGCCGCCATGCTGCTCGAGCAGGATGCGGCACGTCTCGATGACGTACTTGGCCTTGTTGCGGTACAGGTTGATGGTGTTGATATACGACATCAGGCCTTCCACCCCCAGCGCATAAATCGCTTTGGGCGTATTGGCAATCGGGAAGAGCACGCGCGTCGCCCGGTTCACCGAGGCATCCGTCGCCTGCGCCGAGAGAATCACCGCAATCAGCAATTCAAACGGTGTAGTGTAAGCCAGTTCGGTAGTGGGATGCGGATTAGCGGCACGCAGCCTTTCAAAGATCAATCGGCGCTTTTCGTCATTCATTGTGCTTGCCTCCGGCAGTCACGGCTGCCGCCATTTGTTCCTTTTTCAGCCGGGCGCGTTCGATCGCCGCCTGCACGATGGCTTTCTTGCGTGCCTGTTCGGCTTGCTGTTCGGGGCTGGTCACGGCTTCTGCTTCCAGCGCCTGCAACTTGGCCGCAGCCTTGGCAGCCAGACGCGCATCGTTTTCTTCCTTCTCGCGGCGCAGGCGCATGGTACGGAAGTCGTGGCGGCGGCGCGCATCGTCGGCCTGTTGCTGCGACCAGGCATCCCAGCCGGTACGATCGCGGGTAACGTTCACCATGCTGATGCAATCGACGGGGCAGGGCGCCACGCACAGGTCACAACCCGTGCAAAGGTCCGGCACGACGGTATGCATCTGCTTGGCCGCGCCGACGATGGCATCCACCGGGCAGGCCTGGATGCAGAGCGTGCAGCCGATGCAAAGGTTTTCATCGATGACTGCCACCGGGCGCGGCCGTTCCAGGCCATTGGCGGGATTCAGCGGGATGACAGGTTTTCCCAGCAGCGCGGCAAGACGGCCAACGCCTTCGGCGCCGCCGGGCGGACACTGGTTATAGGAAGCCTCGCCGCTGGCAATCGCTTCGGCATAAGGCCTGCATGCCGGATAGCCGCATTTTGTGCACTGAGTTTGCGGCAACAAGTCTTCGATTTGATCGACAAGCTGGACTGACACGGCGTTATTTTTCGATAAAACCAGCATTATCCGCGATGTTGAGGGGTTTCGCACAGGCGGCATACGGTTTGGCACATGTCGCTATTGCAGCCGCGATAAAAGTAAAAAAGGCCGTCCCGATACGGAACGGCCTTTTGCATGGCGCAGGAATCGATCAGGAATGCTTCTTGATGAATTCGCCAACCATCGGGCAAATGATTTCGCGCCAGCGACGGCCCGAGAAAATGCCGTAGTGGCCGCACTTCGGCGCCACATAATCCTGGCGCATATTCTTCGGGATGCCGCTGCACAGGTCGTGTGCGGCCTGCGTCTGGCCCGGACCGGAAATATCGTCCAGCTCGCCTTCGATGGTGAACAGCGCCACGTTCTTGATATCTTGCGGACGCACCAGCTTGCCGCCGATTTCCCAAGTGCCCTTAGGCAGTTGGAATTCCTGGAAGACGATCTTGATGGTTTCCAGATAATACTCGGCCGGCATGTCGAGCACGGCATTGTACTCATCGTAGAACTTGCGATGCGCTTCGGCAGAGTCGTTGTCGCCTTCGCGCAGGTGCATGTAGAAGTCCCAGTGGCTCTGCGCATGGCGGCTCGGGTTCATGGCGACGAAGCCGGCGTGCTGCAGGAAGCCCGGATAGACCTTGCGGCCATGGCCCGGATAATTGGGCGGCACGGCATAGATCACGGTATTCTCGAACCAGGAATAGGGCTTGTTGGTTGCGAGGTCGTTGACTTGCGTCGGCGACTTGCGCGGATCGATCGGGCCGCCCATCAGCGTCATGGACTTCGGCAGCATCGGATCGTTTTCGCTGGCCATCAGCGAGACGGCAGCCAGCACCGGCACGGTCGGCTGGCACACGGCCATCACGTGCACGTCCGGTCCCAGATGGCGAATGAAGTCCTGCACATAGTACACGTAATCATGCAGATGGAACGGGCCTTCGGAATACGGCACCATGCGCGCATCGAGCCAGTCGGAGACGTAGACGTCGTGGTTTTCCAGCATGCTGCGCACGGTATCGCGCAAGAGCGTGGCATGGTGGCCTGACAGCGGCGCGACGATCAATACTTTGGAATGCTTGAGTTTCGCGGTTTCGGCGTCGCTCAAATCTTTTTTGAAATGAATCAGGTTACAGAATGGCTTCTCAACAGCCGTTCGTTCAAGGATGCCGACTTCCTTGCCATTGACGGTAACTTTGTCAATGCCGAATTCGGGCTTTTCATAATGTTTGCCCAGGCGATACATCAACTCGTAACCGGCTGCGATGCGTTGCGCGAAGGGCGCATGAGCAAGTGGGGAAACCGGATTGGTAAACAGCTTGGCGGAGGCTTCTGCCCACTGAATCAAAGGATTAATGAAGCTGCGGTTTAATTCGTGAAATTGGTAGAGCATAGTCGCCTCATTGGAAAGTTCCTTGCAATAAATTTCTACTTTTATTGTTGCGACGCATCATAAACTATTTTGCTTCAGCGTGTAGGAAAAATCTTAACGCGCTTCAACAAAATTTACAAAGTAAGAAAAGTCTGCAAGCTAAAATTTTTCTCTTGAGTAATCTCAAACTGCGTATTGGTGCTCAGCAACATACCATAAAATGTCGGTCCGGATCAGACATTTGCCATGTATTTTCTTCAATCGCATGTCGTTTTCTTCCAACTAAATAAGGCTTATTACCAATAAAATCAATGGCTTATTGCTATTCCGTTAATTCCTGCAATGTCATGCTCAACTACGCTGTCAGACATACTGCCGTAAAATTGTTATCAAGATTTAATTAAATTGACACAGAGGAATATACTTACCCTAAGGAAGTAATTTCCACTCCTAATCTGGAGAGTGGCATCTTTATTCCTTCTATGTTTTTATCTTTCATGTAGCAGTGCAGCATAAGTCGTGCCATCTGCATAAAAGCAATGACATAAAGAAAAAGCCCCTGGCTTGAACGGCCAGGGGCTTTTTGGTGACGACTCGAAATAGTTAGTCGAACACTGGAGTTTCCACGCCCAAAATCTTGTGCAGCTTGGGAGACGTGGTGGTGTATTGCATATGAATCTTCTTTTCCGGGAAGATATATGGCGCGGCACCGAATGCAGCCAGCGCTGCTTCATGGAAGCCGGACAGGATCAGTTTCTTCTTGCCAGGATAGGTGTTGATGTCGCCCACCGCGAAAATGCCCGGAACATTGGTCTCGAACTTCTCGGTATCCACTACCTTCAGCTGCTTGCGCTCGATATCCAGACCCCATTCGGCGATCGGGCCGAGTTTCGGCGACAGACCGAAGAACACCAGCAAATAGTCCAGCGGCAGGCGGCGGGTCACGCCATCCGCACCGGTTACCTTGATTTCGGAGAGTTGCTCATCCTTGGATTCGTAGCCGGTGACTTGGCCAACCAGGAATTGCATCTCGAACTCTTCGCACAATTCCTTCATCTTGGCGACCGAAGCCGGTGCGGCGCGGAATTCCTCGCGACGATGCAGCAGGATGACGGATTCAGCCTTGCCGACGAAGTTCAGGGCCCAGTCCAGAGCTGAGTCGCCACCGCCGCAGATCACCAGGTTCTTGCCGTGGAAGCGGCTCGGATCCTTGACGCGATAGAAAAGCTGCTTACTTTCGAATTGCTCGATGCCGTCCACCTTCATGGTGCGCGGCTGGAAGGAGCCGACGCCGGCGGCGATGAAGATCGTCTTGGTGATGAAGCGGGTGCCAAGCGAGGTTTCGACGTTGAAGCGGCCATCTTCGCGCTTTTCGACGACGGTGACTTCCTGGTTCAGGTGGAAGGTCGGCTCGAACGGCTCGATCTGCTTCAAGAGGTTGTCGGTCAATTCCTGGCCGGTGCAGACAGGCACGGCAGGAATGTCGTAAATCGGCTTGTCCGGATACAGTTCCACGCACTGGCCGCCGACGACCGGCAGCGAATCGATCACGTGCGCCTTAATTTCCAGCAGGCCCAGTTCAAATACCTGGAACAGGCCGACCGGGCCGGCGCCGATAATCACGGCATCGGTTTCGATCGGCGCATTGGCGGAGTTGGTATTGGTGGCGAGGTTCGAGGCTTCGAGGCCGGCGCTGGTTTCCATACGACTGTCAAATTCCTGTTACATTAAAAAGATAAAAAAGCCGGTAATCGAATACAAGCGCCGGCTTCGGGATGGCATGCAAGACCTGCGACTGCGACGCTCGGGATGCGCACAGGCGTCATGCCCGTGCGATCAATGCATCAGCGTGCAAGGAATTGCAGCTTGTCCTTGACATCCTTCCATTCTTCCGCTTCGGGCAGCGGATCCTTGGTCTTGGTAATGGAAGGCCAGCTACGTGCCAGTTCGACATTGAGCTTGATGAATTGCTGCTGGTCGGCCGGAACGTCTTCTTCAGCATAAATGGCATTGACCGGGCATTCTGCTACGCATACTGCGCAATCGATGCATTCGTCGGGGTCGATGGCCAGGAAATTCGGGCCTTCGCGGAAGCAGTCCACCGGACATACATCGACGCAGTCGGTATAGCGACAACGGATGCAGGATTCGGTCACAACGTGGGTCATAACAGTCCTATCTACTATTTACGAAATGGGGAGATAAAATCAGCTGAAGGCGGACGCTGTTTGAAGATAAACAGTAATGTTCCGGCAATCATTTGCAAAGCCTTGTATTTTAAGGCATTTTATATCTTCCCACAAACAGCAGTTATACAGAATACGCATAAGCAAATTCGCAAATTGCTGGTGCGGCAAATTGACGGGCAAGCCGGCAGGGTCTGAAAAAGTTTTTAAATTCTGTTTAACGGCTTGCAAACAGCAATAACTTTGCGTAAGTTGTTGCTGCTATATTCTTTCGCCAAACCCCATGAAACCTGCAATTCTAGTCGCGCGTGCCATCTTTCCGGAAGTGGTGACGCGCCTTTCTTCTCATTTCGATATCGAAGCCAATCAGGATGACCAGGCCTGGCCTGCCGACGAATTTGGCCGGCGCCTGCAAGGCAAGCAGGGCTTGTTCTGCAGTGCCAACGAGCGCATATCGGCGGACTTGATCGTTGCATGCCCGCAGCTGAAAGTGATCGCCAACATGGCAGTGGGCTTTAACAATATCGATGTCGACGCCGCTACCCGGGCCGGGATCATGGTCACCAACACGCCGGACGTGCTCAACGAGACTACGGCCGATTTTGCCTGGGCGCTGCTGATGGCGGCTGCCCGTCGAGTCGGTGAGTCCGAACGCTGGCTGCGTGCCGGCCAATGGGAGCGCTGGCGCTACGATACGTTTCTCGGTGCGGACCTGCATGGCGCGACGCTGGGCATTCTCGGCATGGGACGCATCGGCCAGGCGATTGCGCGGCGCTCGCGCGGTTTCGACATGCAGGTGCTTTACCATAACCGCACGCGCCTGCCAGTCGATCTGGAGGCGGGCGCCAATGGCGCGCAGTACGTGGAAAAGGATGAGCTCCTGCGTCGTGCCGACCACCTCGTGCTGGTGCTGCCATATTCCGCCGCCACCCATCATGCCATCGGCGCTGCCGAGCTGGCGCTGATGAAGCCGACTGCCGTGCTGGTGAATATCGCGCGCGGCGGCATTGTCGATGATGTCTCACTGATTGCCGCATTGCGCGAACGGCGCATTGCCGCTGCCGGCCTTGATGTGTTTGAAAACGAGCCGGCATTCAATCCGGATTTTCTTACTCTCGATAATGCGGTCTTGACTCCGCATATCGGCAGTGCTTCCGTGCCGACGCGGCTTGCCATGGCGGCATGCGCTGCCGATAACCTGATCGCCGGGCTGTCGGGGCAAAGGCCGCCGAATTTGCTGAATCCGCAAGTCTTGTCGCTGCCATGACGGTACGTATTCAAAAATAAAAAAGCTGCGCAGAATATGCGCAGCTTTTTGAGCAAAGGGCAGCGAGGATTATTGGGCCTGCAATTATTGCGCCTTCAATTCCTCGACGAGATCAATGTACTGTTGCATGGCAGCTTCCTGCGCCGTGCCTTTCAGCGCATCCCACGCATCCCACTTCGCGCGGGCGACGAAATCGGTCATGCCTGGACGCTCGCCGGCGGCATCGCCGCTGCTGGCCTGTTTGTACAAGGCATACAGCTTCAGCAAAGTGAGGTTGTCCGGTCGCTCGGGCAGATTCTTCGATTCGGCGACCGCTTGTTCAAACTGATCTTGCAGGCTCATCTTGCTTACACTCCCAGCAGTTCAACTTCGAAGATCAATGTAGCATTCGGCGGGATCACGCCGCCGGCGCCGCGCGCGCCATACCCAAGCGAAGCGGGAATGATCAGCTTGCGTACGCCGCCGACCTTCATGCCTTGCACGCCCTGGTCCCAGCCCTTGATGACGTGACCCGCGCCCAACGGAAACTGGAAAGGATCGTTGCGGTCCTTGCTGGAGTCAAATTTGCTGCCGGCGCTGCCATCCGGGTTTTGCAGCCAGCCAGTGTAGTGCACGGTGACATAGGCGCCTTCGGTTGCTTCCGCGCCATTGCCGACGGAGATGTCTTCGTATTGCAGTCCGGTGGACGTCATGATGGTGGACATGGTTTTCCTTGAAAGTTGAATTGCAAAGCAGGGTGGTAGACTGATGGGATTGTAACGAAGAATAGGGAAATGATGGAAATCGTATGGGGGCCTGCAGCATGATCCGGCCGGTATTGCGTTCCTTTTTTATGGCTCTGCGCTCGCAATTGCATGTGCGCATGCTGTTGCTTACCATTGCACCTTTCCTGCTGTCGATCACTATCTGGGGCGTAGTGCTGTTCTTTACCTTGCAGCCGATGATCGACTGGCTGCATGCGTATTTTGCCGGGTATGGCTTGTTCCGCGAAGTCGGCAACTGGCTCAACGCCTTCGATACCGGCTTTGCCAGTTATGTCGTCGTGCCACTCATCGCGATGTGGATTCTATTGCCGCTGATGATACTGACGGCGCTGTTCTTCATCGCCTTGTTTGCCATGCCGGCGATCGTCCGGCATGTGGCTACTCGCCACTATCCGCAGCTGGAGCAGCGCCAGGGCGGCAGTATCTGGGGCAGCATGTGGCTGTCGTTTTACACGTTCATCCTGTTCGCGGTGCTATGGATCGCCACCTTGCCCTTGCTGTTTCTTCCGCCACTGGGCGTGATCGTGCAGGCGCTGCTATGGGGATGGCTCACATATAAAGTGCTGGCGTACGATGCGCTGTCCGAACATGCCGACCGCGAAGAATTGCGCGAGCTGCAAAGGCGACATCGCTGGCCGCTGCTATTGATCGGCACGATCACGGGCGCCCTCGGTGCGGCGCCCATGTTGCTGTGGCTGGGTGGTATCGTGGGCGCAGCCTTGTCGCTGGTGCTGTTTCCCTTGTTTGCAGCCGTGTCGATCTGGCTGTACGTGCTGGTATTCGTCTTCACAGGCCTGTGGTTTACGCACTTCTGCCTGGCGACGCTGGCCGAGATGCGAGAAGGGCTTGCGAAATCGCCGGCGACGACAGTGCAATTCAAGGATATTAACTAACTCGGAATTGGACAGAACATATGGCGTTCGGACTTATCATCATCGGCGATGAAATCCTTTCAGGCAGGCGCGTCGATCAGCACTTTGCCAAAGTGGTGCAATTGCTTGGCGAGCGCGGCTTGCTGCTGAGTTGGGCCGAATATCTCGGCGACGATCCGGAGCGCATCACTGCTACGCTGCGCCGCACGCTTGCCAGCGGGGACGTGGTTTTTTCTTGCGGAGGCATCGGCGCCACGCCGGATGATCGTACCCGCCAGTGCGCGGCGGCAGCCTTGGGCGTGCCTTTGGTCTTGCATCCCCAGGCAAAGCAACTAATCCAGGAGCGGATCACCGACATGGCGCGCGAAGCTGGCAAAACAGCGGAGTTGGATGCGCCGGAAAATCTTCAGCGCTTGAAAATGGGAGAGTTCCCCGAAGGGGCGCAACTTATTCCGAACCCCTACAACAAGATTCCCGGATTTTCCATCCAGGGACCAAAAATGGGCGCGCATTATTTTGTCCCGGGTTTTCCGGTGATGGCGTGGCCGATGATCGAATGGGCGCTGGATACGTATTACACCTCGCTATTTCACAAAGCCGCGCACGTGGAATACGCCTTACTGGCTTTCGGTGCAATGGAATCGGCGCTGACGCCTCTCATGGAAGAGATCGAAACACGTTATCCATCGGTGAAGGTATTCAGCCTGCCAAGCGTGGCCACGGCCGAGAGCAGGGCGTTTATCGAGCTGGGGGTAAAAGGAGAACCGGAGCAGGCGGCGTCAGCGTTCAGCTTTCTGCAGGCCGAACTGGACAGGATGAACGTGGAATATCGACAAACCTGAAATGACAATCTGATTCTGCAGGAGAAGACCTAAAAAACTTCGGGCCTGGCGGACAATGCATTCATGCTTGCATTATCCGCCAGGCCCGTTGCGTTTCTCAGCCTTTGCCTTGCGGGCGGCTGACGCCGCCGTCACGAGGCCTGAAAATTACTTCTTGGCTTTGGCAGTCTTGTTGGCAGCCTGGGAGAACTGTGCCACGGCGCTGCTCAGGTTGGTTTCCATCGTTTCGACGGCTTGCTTGGTGGTGTTGGCCAGTTGCTCATAGCTGGCGTTGGCGGTGCCGAAAGCCGACTTGACCAGGGCGATCACGTTTTCGGAACCGGCCGGTGCATTTTTGCTGGCTTCTTCGATCAGGGCCAGAACCTTGCGGTTGGCTTCAGCAACTTGCTCTTCAGCAGCCTTGGTGAATTCAGCTTGGGCGCTGGAAGCGATGCTGGCAACGTGACGGCCGTATGCCAGTGCTTTTTCAGCGTTCGGCTGGGCTTGAGCAGCGATCAGGGTCGACAGTTCTTGCGGATCCTTAGCAGCCAGCAATTGCTTGGCGGCAGAGTTCGAATCTTCCAGCGAAGACTTGACAGCGGTCAGGTTCAGGTCGACCAGTTTTTCCACGCTTTCGAATGCCTTGTTGGTCAGCGAGGTGATCAGGGCGATTTGCGCTTCGAAATTGGCTTTGGTGGCAGCGGTGAATTGTTCTTGATTGGGGAACATTGGGGACATGATAATTCCTTTAATAAATTAGTCAGAGTTTGGAGGCGACATGTATTGTGCGCCGCAACAAGACCTATTCTAAACCCAAATATCAAGGTGTCAAGAACTTTTTATTGCGCTGCACAATAAATTGTTTCAAAAAACAAACACAATGATCTTAGATATTTGATAATTATTGTCAGGAAATCAACAGTTTCATGACTTAAATCAACTGCACCGAGTGTGTAAAAGACAAATGCAGTCTTGCCTTTGAGGATTTAATTAAACAGGAACGAGCGCCAGAGCGAATGATCTGCAAGCAAGAATTCTTGCTATCTAGAATATTGTTTAATGATTGGGCCTAAATCCTTCATTCTCTTGCAGATTTTCATTATTTTGCTAGACTGCAATCTATTAAGCATTTGCAAGTCATGGGGGAGGCGGCTTTATGAAAAAGTCTGCGCTGGGTGCATTATTTTTAACGCTATGTATCGGCACGATTACGGCAGAGGCTGCGACACGAGCCAGCGCAGGCTCCGCGTCGCGTTCGGCCGCTAAGAAGACCATCGTTAAAAAGACCGCAGCACCGCCACCCCGGAAACGCAAAGTCGTTGCCGCCAAAGAGAAAACCACGCGCACCACAGTCGTTAGCCAGAACTCCAGGGAAAAAATCGTCAAGCAGGTCAGCGTCGTCAACGGCAAGCGCAAGGTCAGCTATGAGCAGGTGACGGCGCGCCGTGTCATGCCTTCGGTAGCGCCCGTACTTACGGCGGGCGATCTGGCGGGATTAAACCGGACGCATGACCCGCTGGAACTGAAGTCGAATGTGGCGCTGGTGGTCGATGAATCCTCTTCTGAAGTGCTGTTTGAAAAAAATCCGGATATCGCACTGCCGATTGCTTCCATTACCAAGCTGATGACCGGCCTGGTCGTGGTGGAATCGAACCAGAATATGGAAGAAGTGCTGGAAGTGACGACGGATGATATCGATCGCCTGAAGAATAGCGCTTCACGCCTGGCCATCGGCACGCGCCTGTCTCGGGCGAATCTCTTGCATCTGGCTTTGATGAGTTCGGAAAACCGTGCCGCGTCAGCGCTTGGCCGTAACTATCCTGGTGGCTTGCCTGCCTTTGTGGCTGCCATGAATGCCAAGGCCAGAGTGCTGGGCATGCGCGATACGCATTTTGTTGATTCCAACGGTTTATCCAGCGGTAATGTCGCCAGCGCGCGTGACTTGGCGAAGCTCGTGGTAGCGGCACAAAAGCACCCGATTCTGGGGCAGTATTCGACCGCGCCGGATTCGGTGGTCGCATCGAACGGCAGGTCGCTGCAATATCGCAACACCAATCACCTGGTGAACAATCCCAACTGGGAAATCGGTTTGCAGAAAACCGGCTATATCGCTGAGGCGGGACGTTGCCTGGTCATGCAGACGTATATCAGGGGACGCTCGATCGTGATGGTATTTCTCGATTCGAAGGGAAAGGAATCGCGCCTGGGCGACGCAGCTCGCATCCGCAGGTGGATCGAGGCAGTCAAGTTCAATGCCGTTACTACTTCTGTCGCGGCAGGCGGTAACGGCTGAGCCCCGTGCTAAGTCGATAGCGGGAGCTCGTAAGCATCGTCAGGATGCACCGCCCTGCGGCACATAACCCAGCACGGCGGAAATCTGCGATGCCGTGCCGATCAGATCTTCCAGCCATTCTTCCTGCAGGCGATCAGCCGGCGCAGAGATCGACAGGCCAGCGACGAGTCGCCCGGAATCGTCCCGGATGCCGGCGGCCATGCAGCGCACGCCGAGTTCCAGTTCTTCATTATCCCGCGCATAGCCGAGTGCGCGCACCATGCTCAGCTCGCGTTCCAGCTTGGTCAAGTCGGTAATCGAATTCTTGTTGTGGCCGGCAAGCCCGGTACGGGTTGCATAGGCGCGTACAGCCTTGGGATCGTCCAGCGACAGAAAAAGCTTTCCGGTGGATGTCAGGTGCAAAGGCGCCCGGCCGCCGATAGCCCGTACCACTTGCATACCGGAACGCTCCGAGAAGGAACGATCGACATAGACGATCTCGTCACCCTGGCGTACCGACAGGTTGATGGTTTGATGCGTCTTCCGGTGCAGGTTGCGCATGAATTCGAGTGCCGCTTCACGCACATTGATGCGGCTCTTGACGATGTTGCCCAGCTCTAGCAGCCTCATGCCCAGACGATAGGAGCCCGGATCGGAGCGATCGACGAAACGCTTCAGCACCAGGTCATTGAGGATGCGGTGCGCAGTAGAGGGATGTAGACCAGTCGTTGCCGCCAAGTCTTTCAGACTGACTGGATCCGGCTGTTCTGCCAAGGCATCCAGCAGCGCTACCATGCGCTCGATCACCTGGATCGAGGTTTTGTCCGTATCACTTGTGGAATCGGGTTTCATAACGTGAAAATGTAAGGCGATGTTTGTTTATACCACAATGTGAAAAAATCAAAAAGACCCGTAGGAAATTTTGTGTCATATACGCTGCTACAATCCGAGTCTTTTACCGGCCAAGGCGGTGATGCATGTCCAACCAAGATTCCTCATTCAGCGAATTCAAAAGCAAGAGCGGTTTGAAACGGATTTCGTCCGCACTGTGTTATTCGCTAGCCGGATTGAAAACTGCCTGGACGCATGAGCATGCGTTTCGCCAGGAACTGATGGTTGCCATTCCCGGTTTCATCGTTGCCCTGCTTGTGCCGGTAAGCCCGGTGGAAAAACTGCTGTTGATTGGCGTGCTGGTCCTGGTGTTGATTACCGAGCTGATCAATTCTTCCATTGAGGCGATCGTCGATCGTGTGTCACTGGAACGCCATCCTTTGTCGAAGAATGCCAAGGATCTGGGCAGTGCGGCAGTCTTGCTCGCCGTTCTTCTCGCCATGGCTACATGGGCGGTGATTCTGCTGCCGCTGCTTATTGGCCGCATCTAAATACAGGATATCGTACCTGCTGTTCCAGTTACGCCGGATGGCGACTGTAATCTGGCAGCACATCCGTACTGCGTTTGCGCATGTCATATAAATATGCGAAATGCTTCGTTGTCTGTGCTTTTGTTCTTCCCTACCATCGGTGCATACAGCACTCAAAAGGGATGGAACAACAATGTACAAGACAATCAAAAAAATCACCGTAGTATTGCTGGCTTCCGCACTTGGTTTCGCAAGTGCGGCGAAGGCCGAGCCACTGAAAGAAATCAAACTCGACTACGCTTATTATTCGCCGCAGAGCCTGGTCATCAAACGCAATGGCTGGCTGGAACAGGAATTCAAGGCACAAGGCGTGAAGATCAGCTGGGTGTTTTCACGTGGCAGCAATAATTCTCTGGAATTCCTGAATAGCGGTGCATCCAACTTTGCGCTTACCTCTGGCATTTCTGCGCTGGTAGCGCGTACCAACGGTCAGCCGGTCAAAGCCGTCTACAGTTTTCAATGGTCTGAGCCTAGCGCGCTCGTCGTGACTGCGAATTCGCCGATTCGCGCTGTGGCTGACATCAAGGGAAGGAAAGTTGCCGCCACCAAGGGCACCGATCCTTATTTCTTCCTGCTGCGCACTTTTGATGCAAATAGCCTGAAGCCATCCGATGTCGAGATCGTCCATCTGCAGCATCCCGAAGGGCGTACGGCGCTAGAGCAGGGGCGCGTCGATGTCTGGGCCGGCTTGGATCCGCATATGGCTGCGGCACAGAATGGCGGCGCGCGCTTCGTGTATCGCAATCCGGCATTTGGCCTGGGGGCGTTTCTCAATACCAGCGAATCGTTTTTGAGCGAGCAGCCGCAGGCCGTGCGTGCGGTGCTGAAGGCATACGAGCGGGCACGCCGCTGGATTGTCGCCAATCCGAAGCAGGCTGCCGAACTGGTGGCCGAGGAAACCAAGCTGCCGGTGGAGGTGATCGCTTTGCAAATGGGGCGCTACAGCTTTGACCGCCCCGTGCCGGGTGCAGCGCATATCGAGGCAATTAAGCCGGTGATTCCATTGCTGCGTCAGGACGGTATCCTGCGCCGCAATGCCGATGTGGATGGCCCGCTGAATACCCTGATCGACGCGCGCATTGCAGCCGACGTCGTCGCGGAGAAGTAATCATGTCCGGGCAAGCCATCATCCTGGGGGCGGAGGGCGCCAAAGCAGCCGATCTCAGCAGCACGTCGAGGGTACGCACATTTGCTATTTCATTGCGCTCTCAACCGCTGGCCTGGCTGCGTGGGCTCGCGCTGCCGGCGGTTGTGCTGGCGGGCCTGGAAGCCTCTGTGCGCCTTGGCTGGGTGCCGGCTCACTTGATGCCAGCCCCGAGCGACCTGTTCTATACCTTGCTTGAACTCGCTGATGGTCCTTTGTGGCGCCATATCGCTGCGAGCGCCAAGCGCGTATTTGCCGGATTCGGGATTGGCGCCATGCTGGCCATCGTGTTTGGCGCGCTGGTCGGTTTGAGCAAGGTGGCGGAAGACTATATCGAGCCGAGCTTTCAGGCCCTGCGTGCCGTGCCTGGCCTGGCATGGGTGCCGCTGCTGCTGATATGGCTGGGGATCGATGAGACTTCCAAGATTACCTTGATTGCGATCGGCGCATTCTTTCCGGTCTACCTGAACCTTGTTGCGGGAATCCGCAATGTGGATCGCAAACTGGTCGAGGTCGGCAGCATGTATGGCTTATCCCAATTGGCGCTGGTCCGCCGCATTTTCATCCCGGCCGCCAAGCCTTATCTGTTTACCGGCTTGCGCAGCGGCTTGTCGATGGCATGGCTGTGCGTGGTGGCGGCGGAACTTCTGGCCGCGACCCAGGGTATCGGTTACCTGTTGACCGACGGGCGCGAGGTGTCCCGGCCGGACCTGGTGCTGGTGGCGATCATTGTGCTGGCAGCCATGGGCAAGCTCACCGACAGCGTCTTGAAATACTGGGAAGCGCGCAGTCTGCAATGGCGGGATGTATTTGCAGGAGCCGCATAGTGAGTAAGCTCCTCAATATTCGCGTCGCGCAAAAAACCTTCGGCGCAACCGTGGTGCTGGAAGACGTGGAGCTGGCACTGGCCGAGCAGGAAATCGTGGCCTTGCTCGGCCCCAGTGGTTGCGGCAAGAGTACATTGCTGCGGATCGCGGCGGGTCTGGACCTGGACTACGCGGGCAATGTCGAGTACGCGACCGAGCTGACGGCGCGCCGCAATTCCGGCGTGGCATACGTGTTCCAGGAACCGCGCCTGATGCCATGGCTGACGGTGGCGCAAAACATTGGCTTCGCCGATGGCAAACAAGCTGACCAGAAATGGATTTCGCAATTGCTGGAAGAAGTGGGGCTGGGCGGCTGGGAGTCGGCCTTGCCGAAACAGCTCTCCGGCGGCATGGCGCAGCGGGTGGCGATTGCCCGAGGCTTGTACTCGCGTCCGCGCGTCTTGCTGCTGGATGAACCCTTCAGCGCAGTCGATGCATTTACCCGAATGAAGCTGCAGGATTTGCTGTTGAGCCTGGCGCGCGAGCACGGGATTTCCTTGCTGCTCGTGACGCATGACATCGATGAATCGTTGTATCTGGCCGACCGCGTGCTGGTCATGGGTAGCCGCCCCGGGAATGTGCGCAAGTCGATTCATGTGCCGCTGCCGCAACCACGCAACCGTGCCGACGAATGGCTGGTTTCATTGAAAGCCGAGGCGCTGGCCGAACTGCACGAGTCGCATGCAATTTGAGAACGACAGATAGGATGGCAAGATGGGCAACTTACCCAATTTGAGCGAATTGCAGCAACAAGCTGCCGGCTCTGAGCATGGCAAACCGCATCACCTTTTTCATCGTGACTTTGGCGCGCTGACGGAGGCGGTGGAGCGAACGGCTTCGGTACTGGCGTTGACCGCGCCCGAACGCGACCGGCAAGGCGGCACTGCCTGGGCCGAACGGCAAGCCTTGCGTGATAGCGGCTTGCTGACGCTTGCGGTGCCTGCCGCATTCGGCGGTCCGGAAGCTTCCTGGCCATTTATTTACCGCGTCATTCGCCGTTTTGCCGAAGTCGACAGTTCGCTTGCCCACCTGTTTGCCTTTCAACACCTGCAAGTGGCCAGCATCATCCTGTTTGCCAACCCCGTGCAGAAAGCGCGTTATCTGGGCGGGACCGTGTCCGAAGGCTGGTTCTGGGGGAATGGCACCAATAGCCTGGGCAATCAGGTGCGGCTGGTCTGGCGCGAGGAGGGCGGCTATTACGAATTGAGCGGCACCAAGACATTTTGTTCGGGAGCGACTGGCTCGGACATGCTGAATGTGACGGCGCCGCATCCGGAGCGTCCGGATGAGCGCGTATTCTTTGCCATCCCAACCAAGCGCGCCGGCATTCATGTTCTGGACGACTGGGACAATCTGGGGCAACGTCAAACCGACAGCGGTTCAGTGATTTTCGATAACGTGCGGGTCGAGCGCGACGAGGTGCTGGGGCCGCCGGGCACTGCCGGCACGCCGAGGGCGACGCTGCGCACCCTGGTGTCGCAGGTCATCCTGACGGAAATCTATATCGGCAATGCTCAGGGGGCGCTGCAGAATGCCTGGAAATATACGCACGAGCACGCAAAGCCATGGATGACTTCCGGCGTTGCCAGGGCAATCGATGATCCGTTCGTCCATCAACATTACGGCGACTTGTGGATTGCGCTGCGTAGCGCAATCGCCTTGACGGAAGCCGCGGAAGGCCAGTTGCAGCAAGCCTGGGAGCGTGGCGACGCCTTGACTGCGGATGAGCGTGGAAGGCTGGCTGTGACGATTTACGAGGCAAAGCTTGTCGCTGCCCGCGCCGCGCTCGAAGTGACTTCGAAGATTTTCGAGGTGATGGGCGCGCGCGCTACCGCAGCGAAGTATGGATTCGACCGCTTCTGGCGCAACGTACGGGTGCATACCTTGCACGACTCGCTCGACTACAAGCTGAAGGATGTGGGGAGCTGGGTGCTGACGGGAACGGTGCCGGCGCCTTCCATCTATTCCTGAGTGGCGCCTCGTTATTTGAACTTATTCTAGATAAAGGGCATGCCGCAAGATGCATGCCTCTCGCGGCAAAACTAAAATGCCATGTCCCATGCGCCATGCGGTTGTGCCTGGCGTTACTCCTCGCTGTCGTTATGCAAAACGATTTCGCCCGCTTCCTGTAATCGCACCCGCTCCTCGAACTGCCACTGCCGATAGAACATAGACTTCACCGGCACGAGGGTTCTGGGATGCGGAAGCGCAATCCAGGCTCGTTCCTCTTGATTGCGATTGACGCGTTTGTGAAATTGCGGCTCGAAGCTGACTGCCATTGTCTTTCCGTCCTTGATAAAGCTTGGCGTGATGCGCTTGCGATGATATACAAAAGAATGATCATCGGATGAGTTACAAGCTTAGGTCGCGATCGGGCAAGTCAAAACGAATATTTTTGAATATTTATATACTGTCAGCCTTCAGACAGAAATTCACCGCGCCGCGAATCGTCGGGCAATGAAGGAAAGCCATGTGCAGGATGCAGTCAAGACTAAAGAATATTGTCGCGCTGGCAGGTTTGCTCCTGTCGCTCGGCGCCGGCCTGCCTGCGCACGCTGCGGCATTACGAATTGGCCTGGCTGCAGACGTGTCCACGCTCGATCCGCATTATCTGAATATCGCCCCGAATATTGCGCTGGCCTCGCATATGTTCGATACGCTGGTCGCGGTTAATCCAGATGGTCAACTGGTGCCCGGACTGGCGGTGTCGTGGCGTGCCGTGGATGCGACGACGTGGGAATTCAGGTTGCGGTCAGGCGTGAAGTTCCACGACGGTACCGAGCTGACAGCCGAGGATGTGCTGTTTTCGCTGGACCGCCCGGCCACCCTGGTCAGTAGTCCGGGGCCATTTACGAGCTATACCAAGCAGATCGTAGCCAAGGAGGCTCCCGATCCGCACACCATTATCCTCAAGACGGCAAGGCCGTACGGGCCGCTGCCGCTGGACCTGAGTTCGATTTTCATCGTTTCGAAGAAAGCGGCGTTGCATGCGAAAACCGCCGATTTCAATAGCGGGAAAGCGGCGATCGGTAGCGGACCATTCAAGCTGGTGCAATTTCTGCGTGGGGACCGCATCGAACTGGCGCGCAATGAGTTTTATTGGGGCGAAAAGCCGGCCTGGGACAAGGTCAGCCTGCGCATTCTTACCAGTAATGCGCCGCGCCTGGCGGCCTTGCTGGCAGGGGATGTCGATGCCATCGAAGGCGTACCGGCCGCGCATATCGAACGGATCAAGGCCGACCCGAATTTGCACCTGGAGCAGAAAGTCTCCTGGCGCACCCTGTTCTGGCATCTGGACCAGTCCGACCGGCCATCGCCATTCATCACCGATAAAGCTGGCAAGCCATTGCCGCGCAATCCCTTGCGCGATATCCGGGTCAGGCAAGCGATTTCCAGGGCGATCGATCGGCAGGCCCTGGTCAGCCGTACCATGGAGGGTCTGGCGCTGCCGGCTTCGAATCTGGTGGCGCCGGGAATATTTGGTCACAATCCAGATCTGCCGGTTGAGAAATACGACCCTGAAGGCGCAAAAAAATTGCTGACGCAAGCGGGCTACCCGGATGGCTTTGCGCTAATGCTGCATGGTCCTAACAATCGCTATATCAACGACGCAGCAGTGGTGCAAACGGTAGCCCAGTTTCTCAATCGGGTCGGCATCGCGACGCGCGTGCAAACATTGCCGCTTTCGGTTTATTTCGGCAAGGCGCGCAATGGCGAGTTCAGCGCTGCGCTGCTCGGATGGGGGTCGCTGGCCGGTGACTTTGCGCTGCGCACCGTGGTTGGTACGTCCAATCCGCAAACTGGGTGGGGAAGCTGGAATTGGGGGAAATACAGTAATCCTGCCGTCGATGATCTTGTGCGTCATGCCTTGTCATCGGTGGAGCCGGCGCAGCGCGAAGAGTTTGCCCGCGACGCCGCAGGAATTGCCTTGGGCGAGTATGCGGTGGTGCCGCTGCACCATCAGTATGCAACCTGGGCAATGCGCAAGGGATTGAAGTACACTGCGCGGACCGATGAGTTTACCTTTGCCCACCTTTTTCATCCTCAGTAGTATGGCGCCTGCTTTGAATGCCCAGGCTTGCACTCGAGTCGCGGAGCGATAAGCCATGATCGCTTTCGTGCTTCGTCGCCTGATGCAAAGCCTTATCGTCCTGCTGGCGATGTCCCTGCTTGTCTTTGCCGGTGTGCATGCGATCGGCAATCCGGTGGATGTGCTGATCAGCCCCGATGCCAGCCAGGCAGAGCGGGCGCAGATCATTGCTGCATTCGGCCTCGATCAGCCATTGTGGCACCAGTACATCCTGTTCCTCAAAAATGCTGCGCAAGGCGATATGGGCACATCGTATGTTTACTCCACGCCGGCATTCGGCCTGATCCTTGAGCGCTTGCCTGCCACGATGGAATTGGCGGTGGCGGCAATCCTGATCGCCATCGTTTTCGGCATTCCGCTTGGACTATGGGCTGGACTGAAACTGGATAGCGTTATCGGCAAAGCGATCATGGCGGCATCCATCCTCGGCATATCGCTGCCCACGTTCTGGGTAGGACTGATGCTGATCATGTTTTTTGCAGTACAGCTGGGCTGGCTGCCGGCCGGTGGAAGAGGGCCGACAACTTTGATATTCGGCGTGCCGGTCAGTTTTCTGAGCCTTGAAGGCTTGCGCCACCTGATGTTGCCGGCCTTGAACCTGGCGCTCGCTAATGTCGCGTTGATCACTCGCCTTGCCCGTGCCGGGACGCTGGACGCGATGCAGCAGGAATATGTGAAGTTCGCGCGTGCCAAGGGTTTGTCTTCCGCTCGTATCGTCGGCGTGCATGTGCTGAAGAATATTCTCATCCCGATCGTGACAGTGCTGGCGCTGCAGTTCGGGGCAATCATCGCGTTTTCCATCGTGACGGAGACCGTGTTCGCCTGGCCTGGTATGGGCAAGCTGATCATCGATTCGATCCGCGTGCTGGACCGGCCTGTAATTGTCGCCTACATGATTCTGGTGGCGACGCTATTCGTGCTGATTAACCTGGCGGCAGACCTGGTGTATTCCCTGCTGGACCCTAGAGTGCGTCTGGCTGGAGGAACGGCACAATGACTGCCATGACACAGCCTCAGCGCGAATCGGCAGCATGGCAGCGTGTTGTACGGATTTATTTCTCCAGCCGTACCGCGACAGCCGGCGCGCTGCTCCTTGCAGCCATTCTCCTGGCTGCGCTGCTTGCGCCGCTGATCTCGCCGCAAAACCCGTATGACCTTTCAAGGCTTAACCTGCTGGATGCGCGCCTGGCGCCGGGGGCCGTGTCGACGGATGGCAGCCTGACTTTCCTGCTGGGTGCGGACGCGCAAGGGCGCGACATGCTGTCGGCGATCCTGTACGGGATGCGTATCTCGGTCACGGTGGGTGTCGTCAGCACACTGATTGCGCTGAGCATCGGACTGATCGTCGGGCTTTGGGCAGGCTACCGTGGTGGCCGCATCGATGCCATCCTCATGCGACTGGTGGATATTCAATTGTCCTTCCCGTCGATCATGATTGCCCTGGTGCTGCTGGCGTTGAGCGGACCGGGACTTGGCAAGATCATTTTCGCGCTGGCTGCGGCGCAGTGGGCGTATTACGCCAGGACCGCGCGCAGCACGGCACTGGTCGAACGCCGCAAGGAATATATCGAGGCGGCGACATCACTGGGTTTATCGGATGCGCGCATCCTGTTTCGCCATTTGCTGCCGAACTGTCTGCCGCCCCTGATCGTGGTGGCTGCACTGCAGGTGGCATCGGCAATTTCGCTGGAAGCGACCTTGTCGTTCCTTGGTCTCGGTTTGCCGGTGACGGAGCCGTCGCTTGGACTGCTGATCTCCAATGGTTTTGAGTATATGTTGTCCGGTAAATACTGGATCAGTTTGTATCCGGGCATCGCCTTGTTGCTGATGGTGGCGGCGATCACGCTGGTAGCGGACCGCCTGCGGGATGTGCTGAATCCGCGCCTGGAAGTGAGGATGCCATGACTGGCCCGAACACTTTGCCGACCCTCGCCGTCAAAGGCTTGACGACGGAAATCCCGAGCGGAGGTGCGGTTCTCAGGCCGGTGGACGATGTGTCGTTTGAGATCCATCCAGGCCAGATCATGGGACTGGTTGGCGAATCGGGCTCAGGCAAATCCATGACTGCCTTTTCCATCTTGAGGATGCTGGATGCGCCGGGACGTATCAGCGCGGGCAGTATCCAATTCCAGGGAAAAGACTTGCGTGCTCTGGACGAGCATGGCATGCGCGATTTGCGCGGCAACCGCATCGCCATGATCTTTCAGGACCCGGCCACCAGCCTGAACCCGGTGCTGCGCATCGATACGCAGATGATCGAAGCCATCACCGCACACCGCCGCATCGGCAAGCGTGCCGCGCGCGACCTGGCACGAGAGGCTCTCGCCAAAGTTGGCATTACGTCCCCCGATGAACGGCTGCTCGCCTATCCGCATCAGTTTTCCGGTGGCATGCGGCAGCGGGTTGCCATTGCCATCGCCATGCTTAACAAGCCGGACCTGATTATTTGCGACGAGCCGACCACCGCGCTGGATGTCACGATCCAGGCACAGATCCTGGCGCAGATGCAGGCGCTATGCCGCGAGGCTGGCACGGCCTTGATCTGGATTACGCACGATCTTGCCGTGGTCGCCGGTTTTGCCGATACGGTGGCAGTGATGTATGCCGGCCGCATCGTGGAAATCGGCACGGTCGAACGTGTGCTGCAGCAGCCGCGCCATCCTTATACGCATGGCTTGATCGCTTCGGCGCCATCGCGCAATCCGCGTGGTCAGCCGTTGCCGCAAATTCGCGGCATGGTGCCGCCCTTGTCGGCACTGCCGGATGGCTGCGCCTTTCGCGACCGCTGTGCGCGTGCCACGTCGGTTTGTCACAGTGTGCCGGCTCTCGAACACATGGATGGACGGCTGGTGCGTTGCTTCCACCCGGTGATGGAGGAGGGCGCATGAGCCAGCATCCAAATCCTATCCTCGAATTCGACGATGTCAGCAAGACGTTTTCCCAGCCTGTCGATTTCGCCGGGCGCATTGCGCGGGTAATGACGCGCAATGCCAGTAAGCCCGTTGTCAATGCAGTTGACCGCGTCTCGCTATCGGTCAGTCATGGTGAAGTAGTGGGGCTGGTAGGCGAGTCGGGAAGTGGCAAGTCTACCCTGGGGCGCATTGCGGTGGGCTTGTTGCAGCCTTCGCGCGGCACGGTGCACTGGCAGGGAAAACCTCTGGAACAATTGGATAACGAAGCTAGTCGCCGTAAGCAGCTTGCCGCACAAATGGTTTTCCAGGATCCGTATGCCTCGCTCAATCCAAGGATGAGGGTCGTCGACATCGTGGGTGAAGCGCCGGTTGCGCATGGCTTGGTACAAAAAAAGGATAAGGAAACGTACGTTGCCGATCTTTTGCAAAAGGTCGGGCTGGATGCAGCCATGCTGCAGCGTTTTCCTCACCAGTTTTCCGGCGGCCAGCGGGCTCGCATCGGCATCGCCCGCGCCATTGCCGTGCAGCCGCAATTCCTGGTGTGCGACGAGCCTGTGGCTGCGCTCGATGTATCGGTACAAGCCCAGGTAATCAATCTGTTCATGCAATTGCGTGCCGAACTGGGGTTGAGCTATCTATTCATCAGCCACGACCTGGGCGTGGTCAGGCATATGGCTGACCGGGTCGCCGTGATGTATCTGGGGCGCATCGTGGAAATCGCGCCAACGGAAGAACTTTTCCTGCGGGCGAATCATCCGTATACCGTGATGCTGCTGGCTTCCATGCCGGTCCTGGATGTCGGGCAAAGGCGCGCGATTCCGATTGCTGGGGAGGGGACGTCGATGGAAACAATACACTCAGGTTGTCGTTTTCATTCACGCTGCCCGCATGCCGTGCCGCGTTGCCAGGTTGACGAACCGAAGTTACGGGAAGTGGCGCCCGGACATTGGTCTGCCTGTCATCTGAACCGTCAAGACGATTAATTTTCTAGTACGTTATTAATCGAGATAACCGGATAAAAAAACGCCACCATTGCTGGTGGCGTGTGAATTCCAATCGGATGATTTGGAGGAGACGCTTTCAATATAGTGCAGCGGGAGCAGTATGTAATCGAATTTGATTGCATAAGCATATACCGCACGGTGTATTCGCAAAACCGATATCAATCTGCAAAAACATTCGTTTGATCGCTTCAAGTCCTTGCCTAGAATGCAATCCGTTTTCACCTCGAACTCGGATCCAGTATGTCCATTCCAGCATTCAAGTCCGCGCGCCGTGCGTTCATTTCATCGTTGATAGGGTTGCCCTTGCTGGTGAGTATGCCTGCATATGCACAGAAAGCATCGGACACTGTGCGCATTGGCTACCAAAAATCATCGACCTTACTTACGATTATCAAGGCGCGCGGCTCGCTTGATCAATTGCTGGCGCCGCATGGTCTGAAAGTGAGCTGGCACGAATTCAGCAGCGGCTTGCCATTGCTCGAAGCACTGAATGTCGGTGGCGTCGATCTGAGTGCCGATGTCGCCGATACCGTCCCGGTCTTTGCCCAGGCGGCAGGCGCGAAGTTGGCGTATGTCGCGCAGGAAGCGCCATCGCCTTCGGCTCAGGCCATCGTGGTGCGAGCGGACTCGCCGATCAAGTCCGTGGCCGATCTCAAGGGTAAAAAAGTGGCGGTGACCAAGGCAGCCGGTAGCCATTACTTGCTCATTGCCTTGCTGGAAAAGGCAGGATTGAAATTCAAGGATATTCAACCGGCTTATCTCGCGCCGGCTGATGGCCGCGCCGCCTTCGAGCGCGGCAGCGTCGATGCCTGGGTCGCATGGGATCCGTTCCTTGCTGGCGTGCAGCGCCAATCCCCGGTGCGTATCCTGGCCGACGGCACCAATGTGGCCGATTACCAGCGCTATTACCTGGCTGCGGCACCCTTTGCGGAATCTCGCCCGGAAATCGTCAAAATCGTGTTCGACGAGTTGCAGAAGACCGGGCGATGGGTAAAACAGAATCCCAGGGAAGCGGCGGCCTTGCTGGCACCGGTCTGGGGACTCGATGCCTCCACCATCGAGCTGGCCAACGGGCGCAGAAGCTATGAAGTGCGAACTGTCGTGGCAGACGCCTTGCGTGAGCAGCAAAGTATCGCGGATGCATTTTTTGCCGAAGGCTTGCTGCCTAAACGCGTGAACACACTCGACGTGCCGATCTGGAAACCGGCCAAGTAAATTTTGCAGCCCATAAATCAATCACATGGATTACGTTGATCTGATCACGACAATCGGGGCAATCGCTGTAGTGATTGTCGCCTTGCTGTATCCATTGAATCAGTCGGATAAAGGCGATGAACATGACCGTGATGAGAGCGCTGAAAGTTGAGTCAATTGCCGGTACGACCATGGCGCCTCATGGCAGTCCGGTCTTCCTTGCAGTCGCTTAGCGCAGTCAAATGCAAAGACGTCAGCTTTCGATAAGGCTTCACTGTTGATCTGGTTTATATGAGTAAAACGAATAAGGAATGGCAAAAGTATTCGTTCTTTTTTTAATGCCAGACCTTTAATCTTGAATCTCCCGCAACTCAATTGCCGTATAGGATAAAAATATGCTGTTGAAAAAATTACTCCAGGTTGGTATCGCTCTCGCGCTCACCGTGCCGGCTGTGCACGCTGCCGAAGTCTCCTTGCTGAATGTGTCCTATGACCCGACCCGCGAGCTGTACCAGGATTTCAATGTCGCCTTCACCAAGTATTGGAAAGCCAAAACCGGTGATGACGTCAAGATCAGGCAATCGCATGGCGGCTCCGGCAAGCAGGCCCGTTCCGTGATCGACGGCATCCAGGCCGACGTTGTGACGCTGGCCTTGGCTTATGACATCGACGCGATTGCCGAAAAAGGCTTTATTGCCAAAGACTGGCAAAAGCGCCTGCAGCACAATAGCGCGCCTTACACCTCGACCATCGTCTTCCTGGTCCGCAAGGGCAATCCAAAAGGCATCAAGGATTGGAGTGACTTGATCAAACCGGGCGTGTCCGTGATCACGCCAAATCCGAAAACTTCCGGCGGCGCCCGCTGGAACTACCTCGCAGCCTGGGCCTATGCACTGAAGCAGCCGGGCGGGACTGACGCCAGCGCCAAGGAATTCGTCGGCAAGCTGTTCAAGAATGTGCCGGTGCTGGATTCCGGTGCGCGCGGTTCGACCACGACGTTCGTGGAACGCGGTATCGGCGACGTATTGCTGGCCTGGGAAAATGAAGCCATCCTGGCCATCAAGGAACTGGGTCCGGACAAGTTCGACATTATCGCGCCGCCCCAAAGCATCCTGGCCGAGCCGCCGGTAGCCACCGTCGACAAAAATGTCGATAAGCGCGGTACCCGTCAGGTCGCTGAAGCATACCTGCAATACCTGTATTCCGACGAGGGCCAGGAGGTCGCTGCGAAAAATTACTACCGGCCGATTTCGGAAAAGATCGCCAAGAAGTATGCAGCGCAATTCCCGAAAGTGAAGCTGTTCACCATCGATGAAGTCTTCGGCGGCTGGACCAAGGCGCAAGCTGCGCACTTTTCAGACGGCGGCAGCTTCGATCAAATCTACCAGCCGGGCAAGAAGTAATCGAGGGCCTTGGGGCATATCCGGGAGAAGAAATGAGCATATTGTTGATTGCGGGTAGCCCCTCGGCACCATCGCGTTCCAGCCGGTTGTTGCAATACGCCGCAGAGCAGCTGGCCCTGCGTGGCCAGCGCACCACTACCCTGGAGGTGCGGACTTTGCCAGCCCAGGCACTGGTCCACGCGGAATTCGGCAATGCCGGACTCAAAGCAGCACAGGCTTTAGTAGCAGAAGCCGATGCAGTCATCATCGGCACGCCGGTGTACAAGGCGGCATACAGCGGCCTGTTGAAATCTTTTCTGGATATCCTGCCGCAGGATGGACTGGCAGGAAAACTGGTCTTGCCGCTGGCAACCGGCGGCAGCCAGTCTCACATGCTGGCTCTGGACTATGCCTTGCGCCCGGTGCTGAGCTCGCTCTCCGCGCGACACGTTTTACCGAGTATCTATGCCACCGATGCGCAAGTCATCTGGTCGGAAGAAAACGGCTTGTCCATTGACCCGGCCATCCTCGCCCGCCTGACGACAGGTATCGACAGCCTCACGGCAAGTTTGCTGGCCCTGCAGGAAGCGGCCGTCACGGAATACGAGCCAGTTCATTTCTCGCAAGTCCGATGTAGCGTTTGATAGTACAGCTGCACAGTATTTTCTCGTTCTAACCCAGCCCTCGATCGCGAATGCCATGCCGGGATTTCACCCGGCAGAGGGAGGGCTTTTTCAAAAAATCACAAACAAGGGGAATTCGCATGACTATCTCGCATACAAAACGCGATGCCAAGCGCCGCACACTTGGCCTGATGTTCGCGGCGGCAGCAGGCGCGCTGGCATTCTCGCTGCCAGGCGGCGCCATCGCGCAGGAAAAGAGCGTGCTGCGCATCGGTTATCAAAAATACGGCACCTTGACCATCCTCAAAGCACGCGGCACGCTGGACAAGCGCCTGGCGGCACAAGGCATCGAGGTGCAGTGGCGTGAATTCCCCGCCGGGCCGCAATTGCTCGAAGGTCTGAATGTCGGCAGCGTCGATTTCGGCACGGTCGGCGAAGCGCCGCCCATCTTTGCACAGGCCGCCAATGCCAACCTGGTGTATGTCGCCAACGAGCCGCCGGCGCCTGCTGGCGAGGCGATCGTCTTGCCGAAAGATTCGCCGATCAAGTCGGTCGCCGAGCTGAAGGGCAAGAAGATCGCGCTGAACAAGGGCTCGAATGTTCACTACCTGCTGGTCAAGGCACTGGAAAAGGCCGGCGTCGCTTACTCGGATATCCAGACCATCTATCTGCCGCCGGCCGATGCGCGTGCCGCCTTCGAGCGCGGCAGTGTCGATGCCTGGGTGATCTGGGATCCATTCCTCGCCGCCGCGGAAAAACAGATTGGCGCGCGCGTTCTGGTCGACGGCAAGGGCTTGGTCAGCAATCACCAGTTCTACCTGGCGTCGCGTCCCTATGCGGAAAAGAACCCGGAAATAGTCAAGATCATCATCGACGAGTTAGCCAAGGCCGATGAGTGGGGCGCGAAAAACCTCAAGGAAGTCACCGCCATCCTGGCTCCGCAACTCGGTCTGGAACCGCCAGTGGTCGAACTTGCCGCTTCGCGTTTTTCCTATGGCATCAAGCCGATCAGCGAAGCCGTGCTGGCCGAACAGCAAAAGATTGCTGACGTATTTACCAATCTGAAGTTGATCCCGAAAAAACTCAACATCAAGGATGCTGTCCTGCCGGGCAAGCTGTAAGGAATAGTCATGAGTCTGAATGTTTTCTGGTTTTTACCAACACACGGCGATAGCCGTTATCTGGGCACCACCAAGGGCGCGCGCGAGGTGAGCTACGATTATCTGCGCCAGGTGGCTGTTGCAGCGGATACGCAAGGTTACGACGGCGTGCTGATCCCGACCGGACGTTCTTGCGAGGATCCCTGGGTCGTCGCGTCCAGCCTGATTGGCGCCACCAAGAACCTGAAGTTTCTGGTGGCGATTCGCCCGGGCCTATCCACGCCGGGCCTGGCCGTGCGCACCGCTGCGACCTTCGATCGCCTCTCCGGCGGCCGCTTGCTGGTGAATGTCGTGACCGGCGGCGACCAGGGCGAGCTCGAAGCCGACGGCTTGTTTGCCGATCATGCCGAGCGCTATGAAATTTCCTCCGAATTCCTGCGCATCTGGCGGTCCACGCTGGCTGGCGAGGGCGGCGACAAGGGCTTCGATTATGACGGCAAGCATATCAAGGTAAAAGGGTCCAAGCTCATGTACCCGGCTGTGCAAAAGCCGTATCCGCCGCTGTATTTCGGCGGCTCTTCCGAAGCCGCGCACGACCTGGCGGCGGAACAGGTTGACGTCTACCTGACCTGGGGCGAGCCGCCGGCAGCGGTGGCCGAAAAGATCGCCGATATCCGGGCACGCGCCGCCAAGCATGGCCGTACCGTGCGTTTCGGTATCCGTCTGCATGTGATCGTTCGCGAGACCAACGAGGCTGCCTGGAAGGCCGCGGATGAGTTAATTGCGCACCTGGATGACGATGTCATTGCCAAGGCTCAGGCAGCATTTGCCAAGATGGATTCGGTTGGACAGCGGCGCATGGCTGCTCTGCATGGCGGACGACGCGACAAGCTGGAAGTGTCGCCCAATCTGTGGGCCGGCGTGGGCCTGGTGCGCGGCGGCGCAGGAACCGCGCTCGTGGGAGATCCGCAGACAGTGGCTGCGCGCATGCAGGAATATACCGATCTCGGCATCGAGACCTTCATCTTGTCAGGCTATCCGCATCTGGAAGAGTCCTATCGCTTCGCCGAGCTGGTTTTCCCCTTGATCGGCAAAGGCAAGTCGGGGCAATTCTCCGGTTCGCTGACAGGCCCGTTCGGCGAAATGGTCGCTATCGACATCCTGCCCAAGGTATCGGCAAGTTAAGGAGATTTTCATGTCCGCTACTTCGACAGCAACGGTAATTCCTGCAACGGTGGCGCCTGGCGCAGTCAAGCCAGTGTCGTCGACGAATGGTGTGCTCGCCAGGCTGGCGCCATGGGTGGTGCCGGCCGCCCTGGTCCTGGTGTGGGAGATCGCCGCGCGCACCGGCTGGCTGTCTTCGCGCGTGCTGCCGGAACCATGGGCAGTGGTCAAGGCATTCTGGGAGTTGACGATTTCCGGAGAGTTGTGGACGCATGTCAAGGTCAGCCTGTGGCGCGCGCTTGGCAGCTTTGCCGTCGGCGGCGGTCTGGGATTGCTGCTTGGCCTTTTGACCGGCACCTTCAGGATTGCGGAAACCTTGCTCGATACCACGCTGCAAATGATCCGCAATATCCCGGCGCTAGCCCTGATTCCACTGGTGATCCTGTGGTTCGGGATCGATGAAGCGGCCAAGCTGTTCCTGGTATCCATCGGTGTGTTTTTTCCGGTTTATCTGAATACCTTTCACGGCATTCGATCGGTGGACAAGGGCTTGATCGAAATGGCGAAAAGCTACGGCTTGTCAGGCTGGCCGCTATATCGCGACGTGATTTTGCCGGGCGCCTTGCCATCGATCCTGGTCGGCGTGCGCTTTTCGCTGGGACTGGTTTGGGTGCTGCTGATCGTGGCGGAAACCATTTCAGCAGTGTCGGGCATCGGTTACATGACGATGAATGCACGCGAATTCCTGCAAACCGATGTCGTCCTGGTCGGCATTCTGCTGTATGCCTTGCTTGGCAAACTCGCCGATGCATTGTCGCGCGGACTGGAACGCTTCTGGCTGCGCTGGCATCCGGGCTACCGCTAATCGAATACGGAGCAATCATGCAAATCAATCCGGTTGAACAGGCAAGAATTCATGACGTGACTGCCATCCCGGCAGAGAAGTCGAGCCGTCGTGGCATCCGCATCGAGATCGAAGATTTGTCCAAATCGTTCGCTGGCCGCAAGGTGCTGCATAACCTGAACCTTGAAATCGAAGCGGGTGAGTTCGTTGCAATCGTGGGACGCAGTGGCTGCGGCAAGAGCACGCTGTTGCGCCTGGTTGCCGGGCTGGAGAGTGCTGACAGCGGACGCATCGCTTACGAGTCGGGAAATGAAAAGCCTGAGACGCGCATCATGTTCCAGGATTCGCGCCTGCTGCCCTGGAAGCGCGTGCTGACCAATGTTGCACTGGGGCTGGACAATGGCAGACAAGCTGCCAGATACGCTCTGCGCCAGGTCGGCCTCGAAGATCGTGCCGATGAATGGCCTGCGGTGTTGTCCGGCGGCCAGCGTCAACGGGTGGCGCTGGCACGGGCACTGGTGCACGAGCCGCAATTGTTGCTGCTCGATGAACCCCTGGGTGCGCTGGATGCCCTGACTCGCATCGAGATGCAGCAGTTGATCGAAAACTTGTGGCAACAACGCGGCTTCACTGCGCTGCTGGTTACCCACGATGTGCAAGAGGCGATTGCGCTGGCCGACCGCGTGCTGCTGATCGAAGACGGCCGCATCACGCTGGATGAGCGCATCGCGCTGCCGCGTCCGCGTGCACGCGGCAATGTCCAGTTTGCCCAACTGGAGGAATACATCCTGGCGCGCGTGCTGCAGCATCCTGCTTCGCGTCCGGACGCGCAACTTGGCGATGTGTCGCTGCAGCGCACCGTCAACCAGGTTGCATGGGCAATTTAATCATTCAGCTAAAAATTCTTATTCATACCTTCACCGTTTTTCATTATTCATTTCAGGAGAAATCATGAGCATTCAAGCCATCAACGTACGTAACCAGTTCCGCGGCAAGATCAAGGCCATCATCGATGGTCCGGTCGTTTCCGAAATCGACGTCGAAACTCCTGCTGGCATCGTCACTTCCGTCATTACGACTCGTTCGGTCAAGGACCTCGGCCTGCAGATCGGTTCGGAAGTCGTGGCGCTGGTCAAGGCGACCGAGGTATCGATCGCCAAGATCTGACAAAGCTCGCGCAGTCACTCAGCCGCAACGGAGGCCCCATGTCATTTCCCGTACTGGAAGATTATCTCGGTCGCCTGCGCCGGTCGACCGGCATGCCATCCAGTGTCTGGATCGATTCCGAAGGGCGGGCGCAGGGGCGCTACTTCAATTGCACCCTGACGTCCGCCTTTCAACCGATTCGCCAACTGGGCACGGATCGCGTCGCAGGCTTCGAGGCTTTTGCCCGCAGCTATTCGGAACAGGGAAGCGGGCTGGCGATATGGAAGCTGCTCGACCATGTGGCCAATGATGATGAATCGGTTGAGCTGGACCGCTTGTGCCGCATGCTGCATGCGATTAATTTCTATCGGCAGGCGGGCACTGACACGGCAGATCTTTTCTTAAGCGTGCATGATCGTTTGCTGGCTGCGGTAAGCGGCAACCACGGAGTGGCATTTCGCCGCATCCTTGCCGGACTCGGCTTGCCGATTTCGCACATTGTTTTGCAACTGCCGCCGATCACGCCGAATCAGGGATGGTTGCTGAACTACGTGGCCAACAACTATCAGCTGAACGGGTTTCGCATCGCCATCAATGCCGCCCATGCCAAAGAAGCTTTGCATCTGTTGACCCAGGTGCATCCTGCAGCGGTCAAGATCGATGCACGGGAAATAAGCGACTTGGCGGCAGTGCGGGAATTGCTGGATGCGGCTTGTGCGCGAGACATCCAGGTGATATTCAAGCGCGTGGAAAGTCAGGCAGTCTTGAACAGTTTGCAAGAACTATCCAGTGAAACCGGTAGAAAAATACTTGTGCAAGGCTACCACCTCGATTCACCCGCACCGACATTACATTCACATGAAGAAATACAAGTTGGAGATGCCATAAATTAACATTTAAGATGCGTGACTTTCGCACAACAAGATAGGTCTGGATTTTTTGACTTGCTACAAATCTAGTAAAGAAATAGTTAAGTCGCCATAAAGGTTCATATCAATTTGTTACATCTTTAATCAAAATTCAGCCTATTAAATTCAGGAATGTTGTATTTCCGCAGCTCAACTGTCGATTTGTAATGTTCCTGTCATCTGAGATGCGTAACATCTTGGTATCGCTAATAAGCGAGTAATTAAAGCAGTTTTCCGATGAGAGAAAAGAGTGCGTGAATGCACATGCACGACAGACGATGCGGGCCTTTTGGGCTGCTTTCGAATTTTTTGCGGGAAATTGTTAACACGGTTTTATTGACAACTCTGGGAGTAATAAATGAAGAAGTCCCTCCTTGCACTGGCAGTTTTGGGTGCATTTGCAACCATCGCTCAGGCACAAACCAATGTACAGATTGGTGGCCGTGTTCAGGCTGACGTTAAGAACTATAAAGTTGGCAATGTGAATACAAACCCGGCAGCGGGTGGCACGGCAGGTCGCGTTGCAAAGAACGAACTGCGTGTAGACGACGATGAAACTTCCCGCTTTTGGCTCAGTGGCACTGAAGATCTGGGCGGGGGTTTGAAGGCTTTGTTTTATGTGGAAAACCGTTTCAATACCGATCAGCGTCAGTCGACCGGTGGTGCTACTGGTGCAGGCTTAGCTGATGGCAATACTTATTTGGGTCTGTCCGGTGCTTGGGGCCAAGTGACTGCTGGTAAACACACCTTCATGGAAGATCAAGGCAATGCTGTACAGTATGGCATCAAAGGCGGACAGGCTTTGCCTAACGGCCTGCTGGGTAGCAAGGCTATCCTGAACTATGTGGATGCTGCCGGTACCGCTAACCGTCTTACCATTAGCAATACCCGTGTTGCCAACTCTGTTCATTACATTTCACCGAACTTCAGCGGCTTCAAGGCCACCTTCGGGTACTCGACAAATCCCGACGGTAACGAAGGTACGATCAACGGCGCCACCAACTACAGCAAAGGCCAAGGCTACTTTTTGGCCGGTAACTACAGCAATGGCCCGATTTATCTGAATGCCGCCTACTGGAATCACACTATCGAAGGCAAGCCTGCTACCGGCGACGAAAAAGCACTTCGTTTGTCAGGTTCGTATGCATTCCCGTTCGGCCTGAAGGTTGGTGCTCAGTGGGACCGCTCTTCGGTTGAAGGTGTCGGTGTAGGCGGCCGTGACGCCGAGCGTAATGCATGGCAAATCCCGGTCAGCTATCAAGTCGGTGCGCATACTGTTCTTGCCCACTTCACCAAGGCAGGTGACATCAAGGGTGAAGCAAATTCGGGCGCCAAAATGTGGTCCGTCGGTTATGACTATGCGTTGTCCAAGCGTACCAATGTCGGTATTTTCTACGGCAAGTTGGATAATGATTCCAATGCCCGTTACCAAATGGAAGGCGCTGGCGATTCTCGCAATGGCTCCGCCTTGCTGGCTGGCGAATCAGCCTCGCTCATCGCATTGGCTGTGAAGCACGTCTTCTAAGTCAGCTTACCGGTTATCGATGATTTTTAATTTCCGGTAAAAAACGGGCGCTTCGGCGCCCGTTTTTTATTCCGCCTTTATAAATGATGCTACGGTCTGAGTCATCTCAATTCTCATTAGCATTGCCAATCCCTCCCTCCATATGCATTTTTATTCTATAAACATGCAGAAATATTCGTTCTTTTTATAACTTTTGAGTGCAATTATTGCTGCCTGATAGTCGTAAATGTAATAAGGGGCGGTAATGCAGGCAGTAAATATTTCTCATACATACCCGGCCAAGGGTGTTCCAAGAGTGATGCCGGGATTCCATTTATCCCTGGGATTCACCCTCTTTTACTTGGGCTTGATTGTCCTGATTCCTTTGTCGGCAATCTTCCTGAAGACTTTTACCTTAACTTGGGAAGCATTCTGGCATGCGATTTCGTCCGACCGGGTGGTGGCTTCCTACCAGCTGACCTTTGGCGGTTCCTTGCTGGCGGCTTCGATCAACGTGGTATTTGGCGGCATCGTCGCTTGGGTGCTGGTGCGCTATCGCTTCCCGGGAAAGAAAATCATCGATGCACTGGTGGATTTGCCGTTTGCCCTGCCGACGGCGGTTGCCGGCATCGCGCTGACCGCGCTCTACACACCCAATGGCTGGATCGGCCAGTATCTTGAACCGCTCGGCATCAAGGTCGCCTTCACGCCGCTGGGTGTCTATATCGCCTTGACCTTCATCGGTTTGCCATTCGTCGTGCGTACCGTGCAGCCAGTGCTGGAAGAAGCCGAACGCGAACTCGAAGAAGCCGCCGCGAGCCTCGGCGCGAGCCGCTGGCAAACTTTCATCAAGGTGATTTTCCCCGGCATTACTCCCGCCTTGCTTACAGGCTTTGCGCTGGCATTCGCGCGCGCCACCGGCGAATACGGCTCGGTCATTTTCATCGCCGGCAATATGCCGATGGTGTCCGAGATTACGCCGCTATTCATCATCACCAAGCTTGAACAGTACGACTATGCCGGCGCTACCGCGATTGCCGTGGTGATGTTGCTGGTGTCGTTCGGCCTGCTGTTGACAATCAATTTGCTGCAAGCCTGGACCCGCAAACGCGGCCAGTCGAATAAGGAATAAGGAAGTCATGTCCGCTACCGCTACATTACCGCTCGGGAATCAGGGACGCATCGAGCCTGCCTACGTGCCGGCTGCAACCCAGGAGCCGCTCTGGGTGCGCATTACGCTGATCGTCGTCGCGCTGGCATTTCTGTCGCTATTCCTGTTCATTCCTCTCATCGCCGTTTTTGCCGAGGCGTTCAAGAAGGGATGGGATGCCTACGTCGCCGCCATCATCGAGCCCGATGCCTGGGCCGCGATCAAGCTGACCTTATTGACTGCGGCGATCGCCGTGCCGCTGAACCTGGTGTTTGGCGTGGCTGCCGCCTGGACGATTGCCAAGTTCGAATTCCGTGGCAAGAACGTGTTACTGACTTTGATCGATCTGCCGTTTTCCGTGTCGCCGGTGATTTCCGGCCTGATCTATGTGCTTCTCTTCGGCGCGCAAGGCTGGCTCGGCCCCTGGCTGCAGGAGCATGACATCAAGATCATCTTTGCCGTGCCGGGCATTATTCTGGCCACCATCTTCGTGACCTTTCCATTCGTGGCGCGCGAACTGATTCCGCTCATGCAGGCACAGGGCACGGAAGAAGAAGAAGCCGCGCTGGTACTCGGCGCATCCGGCTGGAAAACGTTCTGGCACGTGACGCTTCCCAATATTAAATGGGGCCTGTTGTACGGCGTCATCCTGTGTAATGCCCGCGCAATGGGCGAATTCGGTGCCGTGTCCGTCGTATCCGGCCACATCCGAGGTGAAACCAACACCATTCCGCTGCAGGTCGAGATTCTCTACAACGAGTATGCATTTTCGGCTGCCTTTGCCGTGGCATCGCTGCTGGCCTTCCTGGCGCTGGTGACCCTGGCATTGAAAAGCTTCATCGAATGGCGGTTGCGAGACGAAACAAACCGGCCGGAGCTGGAACAGTAGGGAACACGGTCAAGTCGGGCAGGGCATTCTTGTCCGGATCAGATGGAATCAACGAAGTGAGTAAAGATCATGGCAATCGAAGTCAAACATATCAATAAGCGTTTTGGCAATTTCGTCGCGCTGGATAACGTGTCCCTGGATTTTCCGGCTGGGCAGTTGACCGCGCTGCTGGGGCCGTCCGGTTGCGGCAAGACCACGCTGTTGCGCATCATTGCCGGACTCGAGCAGCCGGATCTTGGCCAGGTGATCCTCGACGGTGAAGATGCCTCGGCGCGCCACGTGCGTGAACGCCAGGTCGGCTTCGTGTTCCAGCACTATGCATTGTTCAAGCATATGACCGTGTTCGAAAATATCGCGTTCGGCCTGCGCGTCAAGCCGCGCCGCGAGCGTCCTTCCGAACAGGAGATTCGCAAAAAGGTGCTCCGCCTGCTGGAACTGGTGCAGCTCGACTGGCTGGCCGACCGTTATCCGCCGCAACTCTCCGGCGGTCAGCGCCAGCGTATCGCCCTGGCGCGCGCCTTGGCAGTTGAGCCGCGCGTGCTGCTGCTGGACGAGCCGTTCGGCGCGCTCGATGCCAAGGTGCGCAAGGAACTGCGCCGCTGGCTGCGTCGCCTGCATGACGAACTGCACGTCACCAGCATCTTCGTCACCCATGACCAGGAAGAGGCGCTCGAGGTCGCGGATCAGGTGGTCCTGATGAACAAAGGAAAGGTGGAGCAGATCGGTGCACCTGCCGAGGTCTACAACCACCCGGCATCGCCTTTCGTCTATGGATTCCTCGGCAACGTCAACCTGTTCCATGGCCGCTTGCATGAAGGCGTGCTGGATGCCGGCGGCGTGGCGCTCGATGCGCCGGATCATGCCGCCATACGCGATGCGCAGGGTGTCGGTTTCGTGCGGCCGCATGAGCTGGAGGTCGAACGCTTCAGCCCCGAAGCTGAAGGCATTGCCGTACGCCTGAAGCGCGCACATGCCATTGGCCCGCTGGCGCAGCTTGAACTCGAGCGCAATGATAACCTTGGCATGATCGAAGCCGTCATCTCCAGCGATCGCTTTGCCTCACTGCAGTTGCAGGAAGGCGACGCGCTCGTGGTAAGGCCGAAGCGCTTGCGTGTCTTCGTGGATCAACCTCTCAACGAGGAGGCGGTATGAATTTCCAGCAATTGCGCTCGGTGCGAGAAGCGGCGCGCCATGGCTACAACCTGACGGAAGTGGCCAATGTATTGTTCACTTCCCAGCCAGGCGTGAGCCGCCAGATCCGCGAACTGGAAGAAGAGCTGGGCGTCGATATCTTCGAGCGCAATGGCAAGCGATTGACCGGACTGACCGAGCCGGGCAAGGGCATTCTCGATATCATCGAGCGCCTTCTGCTGGAAGCGGAAAACCTGCGGCAGGCCGGTCTTGAATATTCAGGCAAGACCAGCGGCACGCTGACCGTTGCCGCCACCCATACCCAGGCGCGCTATGCCTTGCCCAAAGTTGTGCAGGCATTTCGTACCTCGTTTCCGGAAGTGCGTATCGCCCTGCAGCAGAGTTCTCCTGAACATATCGCGCAATGGGTCATTTCCGGCAAGGCGGACGTGGGCATTGCCACCGAAGGTCTGAGCCAGTTCGAGGAGTTGGTGTCTTTCCCTTGCTATAACTGGAACCACGTGGTCGTCGTGCCGGAAGGGCACCCGCTGCTGCAGGAAAACAGCATCAGCCTGCAGGCGCTGGCTGCCTGGCCGCTGATCACCTATGACGTGGGCTTTACCGGTCGCGGCCATATCGACGAGGCTTTCCGCAAAGCCGAGATCACGCCGGACATCGTTTTAACGGCGATGGATTCCGATGTGATCCAGCAGTATGTCGCGCTGGGACTGGGTGTCGGGATCGTCGCATCGATGGCGGTCGAGCAGGGCTCCCATAACGGCTTGCGTCATATCGCAGTCGACCACCTGTTCGCCGCCAACGTCACGCGCCTGGCCGTGCGGCGCGGAGCGTACCTGCGGTCCTATACGTACGATTTCATCCAGCAGTTCGCCCCGCAATTAACGCGCAAGGAAATCCAGACGGCGCTACTGGGCAGCGGCGAGTAGGGAGTAAAGGCTGAGCCCGTGCGATTTGCCGGGTGCGATTGCTGCAGCCCAGGCAAATGTTAGCCGCGCACGCCGCGAAGAGCCGAAGCGCATTCCCGCACCAGCGCCGGGCCGCGATAGATCAGACCGGAATACAGCTGAACTAGGGATGCGCCGGCAGCGATCTTGGCACGTGCGCCAGCCGCGTCAAGGATGCCGCCGACACCGATGATCGGCAGGGCATCGCCCAGTTCGGCTTTCAAGCCGCGAATGACGGCGTTGGACAATTCAAATACCGGCGCACCTGACAAGCCGCCAGTTTCCTGCGCATGCGGCAAGCCTTGTACAGCGTCGCGCGTAATCGTCGTGTTGGTGGCGATGACCGCATCGATCTTGTGTCGCAATAATGCTGCAGCGATTTCTTTCGTTTGTTCTGAATCGATGTCAGGCGCGATCTTCAGCGCCACCGGCACATAGCGCTTGTGCTGGTCCGCCAGCCGTAGCTGCGCCGTCTTCAGTTGCGACAGAAGGGAATCCAGTTCCGAAGCGCCCTGCAACTGGCGCAGGTTCTTGGTATTCGGGGATGAAATATTGACGGTGACATAGCTGGCGTAGGGATAAACCTTTTCCAGGCAATGCAGGTAGTCTTCCACCGCGCGTTCGATCGGCGTATCGGCATTCTTGCCAATGTTTAAGCCGATCACGCCTTCGCGGTTCCGGTAAAAGCGGGAGGCCTGCACATTGGCGACGAACGCATCGACGCCGCCATTATTAAAGCCCATGCGGTTGATGATGGCGTTGGCTTCCGTTAGGCGGAACATGCGGGGCTTGGGATTGCCCGGCTGCGGGCGCGGCGTCACGGTGCCGATTTCGATGAAGCCAAATCCGAGCGATGCCAGCGCATCGATATACGCGCCATCCTTGTCCAGGCCGGCGGCCAGCCCGACCGGGTTGGCAAAGTTCAAGCCCATCAACGTGCGCTCATCACGTGCTGGCTTCGGCATCAACCGTGTGAGGCCTAGTGCATCGGCTTTCTTCAGCGAATTGAGGGTCAGATGGTGGGCCGATTCGGCATCCATTGAAAACAGACAAGGGCGGGCAAGCGAGTACAGGAGTTTGTCGGACACAGGCAATCCAGCGAAAAATGATTCGTCCCGCTCAGGATGGCGGAACGCAAAGTCCGCTATTTTAACGCGCCGGCGTGCCCTTATCCATGTGACACATTACTACGGGCTCTTAGTGTCCTGCTGCTTGTCCAGTGTCACAAGTTTTCCCAATGCCCCATGCGCAGCGCCTGCAGCGGACGGAAATTGATCTTGTACGCCATTTTACGGCTTTCATGGATCCAGTAGCCGAGATAGACGTAATGCATGCCGAGGCGGCGCGTTTGCTCGATCTGCCACAGGATGTTGTAGGTGCCGTAACTGGCACCTTTCACGTCCGGATCGTAAAAGGTATAGACGGACGATAAGCCGTCATCCAGCACGTCGATGATGCTGACCATGCGCAGCGTGCCGTCCGGCTCGCGGAATTCCACCAGGCGCGTATTGACCTTGCTTTGCAAAAGAAACTGCGCGTACTGGTCGCGACTGTCCTGGTCCATGCCGCCGCCGGCGTGCCGCACCGACTGGTAGCGCAGGTACAGTTCGTAATGGTCATGCATGTACGTCAGGTTGGTGATCTGCGCAATCAGGTCGCTATGCCGCCGCCAGGCGCGCTGCTGGCTGCGATTCGGCACGAAATCCAGCGCCTGCACGCGCACCGGCGTACAAGCCTGGCAGCCATCGCAGTACGGCCGGTAAGTAAATATGCCGCTGCGGCGGAAGCCGTTCTGCACCAGCCCGGAATAGACATCCGCATTGATGAGGTGGGATGGCGTGGCCACCTGCGAGCGCGCCTGCCGGTGCTCCAGATAGCTGCACGGGTAGGGGGCAGTCGCGTAGAACTGCAGGGTGGAAAACGGAAGATCCTTCAGGTGCGTCATGGGCTCGTTGTCACCAGTTGATTGACCGCATTAGTCTCAATAATTTAACCGATTGTGTGCCTGCTTTCATACTGGATTCAAAATAAAGAAATTGGTTTCCAACATGCGATACCCGGCTGTTCGCTCGCATGACGAACATGCGTCAGAAAGCTGCTGCGCGGGATCGGCATGGCTCCCAGTGATGCCAGGTGACGCGTCTCTTGTTGACAATCAATCATCGTCACGCCGTTTTCTTTCAAAAAATGCACGAGGTAAGCCAAGGCGATCTTGGAGGCATCGCTTACCCGCGCAAACATGGATTCGCCATAAAACATGCGCCCGATGCACATGCCGTAGGCACCGCCTACCAGTTTGCCATTGCGCCAGGTTTCCACACTGTGCGCATAACCCTCGCGATGCAGGGCGCCGTACGCTGCGATGATGTCTTCGGAAATCCATGTGCCCGGTCCGTCGACACGCGGTGCCGCACACGCACGCATGACTTCTTCAAACGCAAAGTCGAAGCGGATTTCCCAGTCGCCGCTGCTTGTACGGTTGCGTTCGACTTTCTTCAGCGTTTTTTTCAAGCTGTCGGAAACATGGAAGTGCTCGGTCATCAACACCATGCGCGGGTCCGTGCTCCACCAGAGAATCGGTTGGCCTTCGGAGTACCAGGGGAAAATTCCCTGTCGATATGCGCTTAATAGACGTTGTGGCGACAGGTCCGCGCCTGCGGCCAATAGTCCTGCCGCGCCATCTTCTTCCGTTAATGCCAGGGAAACATCCGGAAAAGGGGAGTCGATCTCTAACCACTGAATCATTGCCATGCTCTAGTTTGCACCAAAAAATTGCACAAGTGCGGTGCGCAGCCCGTTTGATGCCGGATTGAATAAAAAAATTCCCATTAAAAACAATGGCATAGCGATTCGCACCAAAATGGAATAAGAATTGCTTTATAGAAGCCCATTTTCGTGATTTTGCACATTTATTGGGAGCGCTTCACATGGATGGGATGAAAACAGGTACCGATGCCTTATTTATATTGCTCGGAGCCATCATGATTCTAGCAATGCACGCCGGCTTCGCTTTTCTTGAACTTGGCACGGTCCGCAAGAAAAACCAAGTCAACGCCCTGGTTAAAATCTTAGTCGATTTTGCCATTTCCACGGTGGCGTATTTTTTCGTCGGTTACAGCATTGCCTACGGCATCAACTTCTTCTCCAGCGCCGAAGTGCTTGCGCAAAGAAACGGCTATGAACTGGTGAAATTCTTTTTCCTCCTTACCTTTGCCGCGGCGATTCCCGCCATTATTTCCGGTGGTATTGCCGAGCGCGCCAGGTTTTATCCGCAGTTGACTGCGACCGCTGTGCTCGTGGGACTTGTTTATCCATTTTTTGAAGGGATCGCCTGGAATCACCATTTTGGTGTGCAAGCCTGGCTCAAAAGTGCGTTTTCAGCGGAATTTCACGATTTTGCCGGTTCCGTCGTGGTGCATGCGGTAGGCGGATGGATTGCGCTGCCGGCAGTGATACTGCTGGGCGCACGGCGTGGCCGCTATGCCAAGGATGGCGGCATTACCGCTCATCCTCCTTCCAGTATTCCCTTTCTTGCGCTCGGCGCCTGGATACTGACTGTCGGCTGGTTCGGGTTCAACGTCATGAGCGCGCAAACCGTTGGCGCGATGAACGGCCTGGTTGCCTTGAATTCGTTGATGGCAATGATCGGCGGCACCCTGATGGCATTGGCGATGGGGCGGAACGACCCCGGTTTCGTCTATAACGGGCCGCTGGCTGGCCTGGTCGCCATCTGCGCAGGCTCCGATCTCATGCATCCGCTGGGCGCGCTGGTGACCGGTGCAGTGGCGGGCGCCATTTTCGTTTATCTGTTCACGCTTACGCAAAACAAGTGGAAGATCGATGATGTGCTCGGTGTCTGGCCGCTGCATGGCTTGTGCGGTGCCTGGGGCGGGCTGGCTGCAGGGATTTTCGGGCTGCAGGCTCTAGGTGGCCGCGGTGGCGTGGCGTTTGCCTCGCAATTGATCGGCACGCTGATGGGCATCGCCATCGCGCTTGCCGGCGGCGTAATCGTCTATGGCGCAATCAAGATGCTGGTGGGATTGCGCCTGGATCCTGAACAGGAATTCAATGGGGCGGACCTGTCGATTCACAAGATCGGCGCCACCCCGGAACGGGAGCTCAACGGCTGATCGGTTTGGCGATGTCCTGGGTGTGGAAGCCGAAAGGCATTCCTTCCCGGGCCTTGCTCAGATCGGCAAAGAAGAATTTCAATGTCTGCGCAACCGTGGAGAAAGCCAGGTCTTCCCAAGGAATTTCGGCTTCCGTGAACAGCCTCACATCAAGGCTTTCAGTGCCGGCGGCAAAATCCAGGTCCAGCAGGCGGGCGCGATAATACATGTGCACCTGGTGAACGTGCGGGACATTCAGAAGCGAAAACAGCGGCTGCAACGCAATGCGTGCACCGGCTTCCTCTTCCGTCTCGCGGATTGCCGCTTCCGCCGTGGTTTCCTCGTTTTCCATGAAGCCGGCTGGCAGGGTCCAGTAGCCATAGCGCGGTTCAATGGCGCGCTTGCACAGCAAGATGCGGGTCGTGCCGTTTTCTTCCCATACAGGTATGGAGCCAATCACCATCTTGGGATTTTGATAGTGAATCGTGCCGCATTGCTGGCAGACATAGCGCGGACGATTATCGTCCGGCGGAACCATCAGCGCGACCGGATGCGCGCATTCTGAACAAAATTTCATACAGAGTGAAAAAAGCGTCTAAAGAATGGATCTGCTAGAGCTGGCAATGAGTGGAGCGCATTTGTTATCAAGTGTACCACCTGTGCTCAAGCGCATCGCCAGATATCTTTATTTGCAATGTGCGTGGATTCGTTGTATAGTTACGAACTCAGACGCGGGGTGGAGCAGTCTGGCAGCTCGTCGGGCTCATAACCCGAAGGTCGTAGGTTCAAATCCTGCCCCCGCAACCAAAGTCTTGAAGCTTCCCGCCCAATCATTACCTCCTCACGGGCGCCGGAACGCAGTATCTCCAGGTTCTCTAGCAAACGACATCCAGGCACCGGTCGTTTAAAAACTCTGCAAACTAAATAAAAACTTGCCGTGCAAGAGCCGTACATGATTACAGCTGAGGCCAAGAAAGTCCTCGAAACCGCATTGCTGTGCGCGCATGAGCCATTGTCGATCAACGATCTGAAAAAGTTATATCTCGCCCATGCGGATGCCGAAGAAGAAATCGGTGCCGACGCAATCAGGCAAATGCTTGGGGAACTGCAGGGGGATTGGGCCGACAAAGGTATTGAGCTGGTTTGCCTTTCGACGGGCTGGCGATTTCAAAGTCGCCCCGAGATGAAGGTCTATCTTGACCGACTGAATCCGGAGAAGCCGCCGAAGTATTCGCGTGCGACCATGGAAACCCTCGCGATCATTGCTTACCGTCAGCCGGTAACGCGTGGCGATATCGAGGAAATCCGCGGCGTGACCGTGAATTCGCAAACCATCAAGATGCTGGAAGATCGCGGCTGGATCGAATCCATCGGCCATCGCGACGTGCCAGGACGTCCCTCGCTCTTTGCTACGACCAAGCAGTTTCTTGATGATCTGGGCTTGACCTCGCTGGATCAGTTGCCGCCTCTGCAGCAAGTCGCCGCCGGGGAACTGCAAGAGGGAAGCTTGCTCGAAATCCAAGCGCTGGAAGCAAGCTTGCAAGAGAATCTGAATCAAGCGACTGCCGAATCGCCTCAATCCTCAGAGCAGGATGGCGTGGCGCACGTTCACGATGAGGTCGGAATCGAGGCTGAAGTGCCCAGGGCTGCCGAAGCAGTAGAAACCAATGAGGCTGCCGATGTCGCCGAGATGGCGGCAGCTCCCGATATTGAAGAGGCGCCAGCAAGGGAAGAGCCCGCAGCTGTGGCCGACCCAACACTTCCCGGTGATGCGGCGCCGCCTGTTGCGACGACACCTGCCGGGAATGACCAGGATAACCAAGAAACAAACGATGAATCTGCCCAACCCTGATGATGCAATGGTGGCATCCGCCGCTCCTTCTACCGTGGATACGCCGGCCCCGATTGCCGAACAGCCGGACTCGCAGGCATCCGAATCGCGCCAGGACGCGACAGGTGGCAAGCCCGTCAAGCGCGGTTTGCGCGGCCCGCGCAACATGCGGCGCAATCGTGCCGCCCAGCGCGCTGCCGCGGCCGCGGAAGCGGGTTCTGCGGAAGCAGTCGCGCCAGTGACGGAATCCTCTGAATCGTCGGTGGCGTCCGCCGAAGCGCAAGCGCCGCGGCGCGGCCCCAGAGAGCCTCGCGACAATCGTCAAAAGAGCGGTAAGGCCGGCGCCAAGCCGGGGGCGGTGAAAGGGCAAGGACAAGGTCGCGGCAAGCCGCAGGCTGGTGCCAAAACGGGCGGCAACGACGCCGACGACGTCTTTTCATTCGTAACGTCCGATGCCTTCGATCAGACAATGTCCGATACGGAATCCGGGGGGAGACGCGGTCCTGCGAAAAGCAGTGCGCGCCGCGACCTGACCGCGGATGACGATGCGCCCAAGCTGCACAAGGTGCTGGCCGATGCCGGCCTTGGCTCGCGGCGCGACATGGAAGAAATGATTATCGCCGGACGGGTTTCGGTCAATGGCGAGCCGGCGCACATCGGTCAGCGCATTCTGCCGACCGACCAGGTGCGCATCAACGGCAAGCTGATTCAGCGTAAAGTCAGCAAGCGTCCGCCACGCGTGCTCGTCTATCACAAGCCGGCTGGCGAAATCGTCAGCCACAGCGACCCTGATGGGCGCCCCTCCGTATTTGACCGTTTGCCGACCATGAAGACTGGTAAGTGGCTCGCGGTTGGTCGCCTGGACTTCAATACCGAAGGCCTGCTGCTGTTTACCACTTCCGGTGATCTCGCCAACCGCCTGATGCATCCGCGCTATGGCATCGACCGCGAATACGCCGTGCGCACACTGGGCGAACTGGAAGAAGGGATGCGCCAGAAGCTTTTGGCTGGTGTCGAACTTGAAGATGGCGTTGCACAATTTTCCCGCATCGCCGATGGCGGCGGCGAAGGCATCAATAAGTGGTATCGCGTAACCATCGGTGAAGGGCGCAACCGCGAAGTGCGCCGCATGTTCGAGTCGGTCGGCTTGACTGTCTCGCGCCTGATTCGTACCCGCTATGGCATGCTGACTTTGCCGCGCGGTCTCAAGCGTGGACGCTGGGAAGAGATGGATGAAAATGCCGTGCGCGACCTGATGCATATGACCGGGCTTGAAAAGGGCGCCGGCCAGAGTGGCGCTGCCAAGGGACGCAATCCTCGCCAGGCGCAAGGGCAAGCCGATGGCGGAAAGGGGCAGCACCGCAGTCAGGGAGCTGGTCAGGGGCGCCAGCAAGGTCAGGCGCGCAGCCGTCAGCCGGATCCCTTGCAAACAGCGCTGGGTTTTGCTGGCATGGACCAGCAGCCGCGCCGCCGCAGCGGTGGCGCAGGCGGCCAGGGACGCGGTCGCAGTCAGGGGCAAGGGGCTTACGGCTATGGTGCCGGAGTCGGCGTCATGCAAGGCCCCGGCGTACGTCGGCGGTCGCGGGGCTAGGGCGGCATCAAGTGCGCAAACTTATTTGTGCACAATGGGCCCGGATAAAGTTGATTTTAAGAAAATAAATTTAACGGGCCGCCGACTGGCTTCTGCATCCACGCATTGCAGGCAAATCTCCATTCGTTTATAATTCTGTGTTTACAGAAGTAGGTGCGCAAGTTCTTCCGGGCTGAATGCCAGCGGAGCTTGAATCATAAAAAAGATGGGCGGCAGGCCCATTTTTTTTTGCTCGATCCGCTTGCGGGTTGTGCGTCCGGGCGGCGCGCCAGCAAATCGGAGAAGCTCGTGCAATTGCAGCAATTGATCGAAACAAGCCTTGACGGTATGGGTTACGAACTGGTCGATGTGGAACAGGCCGGACGTGGCTTATTGCGCGTATATATCGACCTCGCACAGCCGGGTGAAGATGGGTGGCGCAACATTACGGTCGAGGACTGCGAGAAGGTCAGTCATCAGCTGACGCACGTATTCACCGTCGAAAATGTAAATTATGAACGGCTGGAAGTGTCCTCGCCCGGTCTCGATCGCCCGCTGAAAAAAGTGGCAGACTATGCCCGTTTCGCCGGCCAGGAGGCCTTGGTGAAACTGCGCATGCCGATGGCGTCGGCCGCTAACCGGAAGAATTTTCAGGGCATCCTGCTGGCGCCGGAAGGCGACCAGTTAAAACTCGAATTTGAAACAAACGATGGCCCGGCGGTGCTGGAGTTTACGCTCGCTGATGTGGATAAGGCACGCTTGGTGCCGCAGGTGAATTTTAGGAGTCGCAAAGCATGAGTCGCGAAATTTTATTGCTGGTCGATGCGCTGGCACACGAAAAAAATGTCGATAAGGAAGTCGTGTTCGGTGCACTTGAGCATGCATTGGCACAGGCTACCAAGAAACGTTACGAAGGTGACGTCGATATCCGTGTGTCCATCGATCGCGACAATGGAGAATTCGAGACTTATCGTCGCTGGCACGTCGTGCCGGACGAAGCGGGCCTGCAATTGCCTGATCAGGAAATCCTGCACTTCGAAGCCAAGGAACAGATTCCTGACATCGACGTGGACGACTATATCGAGGAACCGGTGGAGTCGGTCGATTTCGGCCGCCGCTTTGCCCAGGATACCAAGCAGGTCGTGTTGCAGCGCATCCGCGATGCCGAGCGCGAACAGATTCTGCAGGACTTCCTGGCCCGTGGCGACTCGCTCGTGACCGGCACCATCAAGCGCATGGAGCGCGGTGATGCCATCGTCGAATCCGGCAAGATCGAAGCACGCCTGCCGCGCGACCAGATGATCCCGAAGGAAAACCTGCGTATCGGCGACCGCGTGCGTGCCTATATTCAGCGCATCGACCGCAATGCCCGTGGTCCGCAGGTGATCCTGTCGCGCACCGCGCCGGAATTCATCATGAAGCTGTTCGAACTGGAAGTGCCGGAAATCGAACAAGGCTTATTGGAGATTAAATCGGCTGCCCGTGACCCGGGTGTGCGCGCCAAGATTGCTGTCTTCACGAACGACAAGCGCATTGATCCGATCGGCACCTGCGTCGGCATGCGCGGCTCGCGCGTGCAGGCTGTGACCGGCGAGCTTGGCGGCGAGCGCGTCGATATCGTGCTGTGGTCGGACGACCCGGCGCAATTCGTGATCGGTGCCCTGGCGCCGGCCAATGTTACGTCTATCATGGTAGATGAAGACAAGCACGCCATGGACGTGGTCGTGGACGAGGAAAACCTGGCGATCGCAATCGGTCGCGGCGGCCAGAACGTGCGCCTGGCGTCCGAACTGACCGGCTGGCAGATCAACATCATGACCGCCGAGGAATCCGCCGATAAGGCAGCCGCCGAAACCGCGGCGATCCGCTCGCTGTTCATGGAAAAGCTGGACGTCGATCAGGAGGTGGCCGATATCCTGGTGCAGGAAGGCTTTTCGACGCTGGAGGAAATTGCGTACGTGCCGATCCAGGAAATGCTGGATATCGAAGCCTTCGACGAGGAAACAGTCAACGAGCTGCGCAACCGCGCACGTGACGCCCTGGTGACCGAGGCGATCGCTTCGGAAGAGGGCATGGAAGGCATGGAAGATGCCTTGATCAACCTCGATGGCATGGACCGCGCCACGGCCGGCAAGCTGGGCCTGGCCGGGGTCAAGACCCTGGAAGCTTTTGGCGGTCTGGCCTACGATGAATTCGGCGCGATCCTGGCATTGCCTGCCGACCGTGCCCGGCAATTGATTGACAATGAATTTGCAGATGTGACCGATGACGAAATGAGGCTCATCGACGCGAAATACGATGAGCATGCCAAGGCGCTGCAAGCCAAGGCATGGAACCTGGCGGAAGCAAAGTGATGCGCAGGTTTTGTCATACATCGAGCCACATAGAAAAGAGGACTGAATGGCGAGTAACAATGTAGCCCAATTTGCCACCGAACTGAAAATGCCGGCGGATTTGCTGCTGACGCAGTTGCGTGCGGCCGGTGTTGAGAAAAGTTCGGCGTCCGATACGCTGTCCAAGGAAGACAAGGATAAGCTCCTTGGCCACCTGCGTCGCGCCCATGGCGCGTCTGCCGATGGCGAGAAAAAGAAGATCACCTTGACGCGCAAGGAAACCACTGAAATCAAGCAGGCTGATGCCACCGGCAAGTCGCGCACGATTCAAGTCGAGGTGCGCAAGAAGCGCACGTTCGTTCAACGTGAAGAGCCGGTTGCACCTCCAGCAGCGGCAGCACCTGCGGCTCCCGTGATCGACGAAGCAGAGAAGGAACGTCGCGCGGAAGAGGCGCGCCGCCAGGCCGAGCTGATCGCCCGTCAGGAAGCGGAACTGCGCGAAAAGCAGGAGCGCCTGGCCAAGCTTGAAGCCGAGAAGGCCGAGCAGGAGCGCGCGCTGAAGCTGCAGCAGGAACAGGACGCCAAGCGTGCTGCGGAAGAGCAGGCCGCTGCCGCTGCCTCAGCTGCAAAGCAAACGGCCGGCGAGAAGAAAGTCGATACGGCTGAAGAGAGCCGCCTAAAAGCTGAGCAGGAAGCCCGCAAGGCTCAGGAAGCCAAGGAAGCTGCCGAACGTGCAGCCGCTGCCGAGCGCGCGCGCAAGGCTGTCGCTGATGAAGTGGCGCAGATCCGCGCCATGATGAATGCGCCGCGCAAGGTCATCAAGGCACCGGAACCGGCCAAGCCTGCTGAAACCACCCTGCATAAGCCGGCGGAAAAGAAAGCCGTCGAGAAGAAGGATGACAAGAAGCCGGCCGTCGGCGACAAGAAGTCCATCAAGTCGGCCAATGTGTCGTCGACCTGGCAGGACGATGCCGCCAAGCGTCGCGGAGCCGGCATGAAGACTCGTGGCGCGACGACAGGTGGACGCGATGGCTGGCGTGCCGGTCCGAAGGGCCGCCGTCATGCTCACGACGAGGACCGCGAGAGCAACTTCCAGGTGCCGACCGAAGCTGTGGTCAAGGACGTGTACGTCCCGGAAACGATTACCGTTGCCGAGCTGGCGCACAAGATGGCAGTCAAGGCATCCGAGGTCATCAAGCACCTGATGAAGCTGGGCCAGATGGTTACCATCAACCAGGTGCTGGACCAGGAAACCGCCATGATCCTGGTGGAGGAAATGGGCCACAAGGCGCATGCCGCCAAGCTGGACGATCCGGAAGCGCTGCTCACCGAAGGCACCGAACAGACCGATGCCGAAATGCTGCCGCGTGCGCCGGTGGTCACCGTCATGGGCCACGTCGACCACGGTAAAACTTCGCTGCTGGACTATATTCGCCGTGCCAAGGTTGCCGCGGGCGAGGCTGGTGGCATTACGCAGCATATTGGTGCCTATCACGTGGAAACCCCGCGCGGCATGATCACCTTCCTGGATACGCCGGGTCACGAAGCGTTTACCGCCATGCGTGCGCGTGGCGCTCAGGCGACCGATATCGTCATCCTGGTGGTGGCCGCCGACGACGGCGTCATGCCACAGACTAAGGAAGCGATCGCTCATGCGAAAGCCGCCGGTGTGCCGTTGGTGGTGGCGATCAATAAGATCGACAAGCCGGGTGCCAATCCGGATCGCGTGACGCAGGAATTGATTGCCGAAGGCGTCGTGCCGGAAGCCTATGGTGGTGATTCGCCTTTCATCAATGTGTCGGCCAAGAGCGGCCAGGGCATCGACGAATTGTTGGAAAACGTCTTGCTGCAGGCGGAAGTGCTGGAACTGAAAGCTCCGGTCGATGCGCCGGCCAAGGGCCTGGTGGTGGAAGCCAAGCTGGACAAAGGTCGTGGCCCTGTTGCCACGATCCTGGTTCAATCCGGTACGCTGCGCCGTGGCGACGTCGTGCTGGCGGGCTCCTCCTATGGCCGCGTGCGCGCCATGATCGATGAGAATGGCAAGAATATCGCTGAAGCAGGTCCATCGATTCCGGTGGAAATCCAGGGCTTGACCGAAGTGCCGGCCGCCGGCGAGGAAACCATGGTGATGGCTGATGAGCGCAAGGCGCGCGAAATCGCCTTGTTCCGCCAAGGTAAGTTCCGTGACGTTAAGCTGGCCAAGCAGCAGGCCGCCAAGCTGGAAAACATGTTCGAGCAGATGGCCGAAGGCGAAGTCAAGAATCTGCCATTGATCATCAAGACCGACGTGCAGGGTTCGCAGGAAGCGCTGGTGCAATCGTTGCAGAAGCTCTCCACCAACGAAGTGCGCGTGCAGGTTGTGCACGCGGGCGTCGGCGGCATCAGCGAAAACGACGTCAACCTGGCGACGGCTTCGAAGGCGGTCATCATCGGCTTCAACACCCGCGCCGATGCATCGGCACGCAAGCTGGCCGAGACCAATGGCGTCGATATTCGCTACTACAACATCATCTACGACGCTGTGGATGAAGTGAAAGCGGCGTTGTCGGGGATGCTGGCGCCGGAGAAGCGCGAACAGGCCCTGGGCCTGGTGGAAATCCGTCAGGTCATCATGGTCAGCAAGGTCGGCGCGATCGCCGGTTGCTACGTGCTCGAAGGCTTGGTCAAGCGTGGTTCCTCGGTCCGCCTGCTGCGCAACAATGTCGTAACCTGGACTGGAGAGATCGATTCGCTAAAGCGCTTCAAGGATGACGTCAAGGAAGTCAAGGCCGGCTTTGAATGCGGCTTGACCCTGAAGAACTACAACGACATCCAGGAAGGCGACCAGCTCGAAGTGTTCGAGGTGCAGGAAGTCGCACGTACGCTGTAAGACGCAGCGCGTCTTTAGCAAGCAGCCAGGGCGGGCACGCCGTGCCCAACCTGGCTTTATTCATTTCAGGCCCAGTAAGGGCGGAGCAAGACCATGGCCAAACACAGCAAAACCATCCCCGGCCGCAGTCAGCGCGTGGCAGACCAGATCCAGCGCGACCTGGCCGAAATCATTGCCTATGAATTGAAAGACCCGCGCGTGGCGATGATCACCATCACCGAAGTGCAGGTGACGCCCGATTATGCGCATGCCAAGGTGTTTTTTACGACGTTGCCGGATGATCCGACCAGTGTGCAGAACACATTACAAGGCTTGCGCAAGGCGTCCGGCTTCATTCGTGGCCAGCTTGGGCGACGCCTGACTATCCATACCACGCCGGACGTGCACTTCGTGCATGATACGTCGACGTCACGCGGCCTGGAATTGTCGCGGCTGATCGACGAAGCCAACAAGACCCGTGCCGCGGATGCAGACGAAGCCTGAAAAGAAGCAGCGCTTGCTGATTGATGGCGTGCTGTTGTTAGATAAGCCGGTGGGGCTGTCGAGTAACGATGCGCTGATCAAGGCTAAGCGCCTGCTGAATGCCAAAAAGGCCGGACATACGGGGACGCTCGATCCGTTTGCGACAGGCTTGTTGCCGTTGTGCTTTGGCGAGGCGACCAAGTTTTCGCAGGATTTGCTGGATGCGGACAAGACTTACGAGACTGTTGTGCATCTGGGCGTGCGGACTTCGACTGGCGATACGGAAGGCGAGCTGCTGGAACAGCGCGAGGTTGACGTTACGCTGGATGAGATAGAAGCGGTGCTGGAACGGTTTCGTGGCGAGATCGACCAGGTGCCGCCGATGCATTCTGCTTTAAAGCGTGATGGTAAGCCTTTGTATGAGTATGCGCGGCAGGGGATTACGTTGGAGCGGCAGGCGCGGCGGGTGACGATTCATGCGCTGGAGTTGCTGGGGTATGAGGCGCCGTATTTACGCTTGCGAGTCACTTGTAGCAAGGGGACGTATATTCGCGTGTTGGGCGAGGATATCGGTGCTGCGCTGGGGTGCGGGGCGCATTTGCAGACGTTGCGGCGTACGCAAGTCGGGAATCTGACGTTGGATGGATGTGTCACGTTAGATCAGCTAACAGAAGCCGATGACGTTCAGCGGGAACGGATGCTTGCACCAGTAGATGCCTTGCTTTCTTCATTTCCGGCGGTTTCGTTACCAGAGGAATTGGCTAAGCGGTTCTTACATGGCCAGCGGTTGGCACTGGGAAGGGAGAGTGTTGAACTACCTGACTTGCAGAGTAGGGTACGGGTTTATGCGCTTGAGAGCGGGAGACTGCTGGGGACGGCGATGTTGCAGGCTTATGGAGTGTTAGCGCCAGAAAGATTGGTAGCAGGCCGCGGCGGATGAAAGACATATTACGCGTAGCGGCAGACAATAATGATTTTTGTGCATGATCGCTTTAGTCGTTTTTTCTGTCACTTGAATACTATTGTCACAGCTAATGCAATCTTGACCTGAGGGCGTCTGCACTAACGGGATGTCGCTGGGCCCGCTTAGCACTTTTTGAAAAATTGGCCCTCCATCACTGTCAAATTTCCATGACGCTGCTTGTCTGCCATCAGTAACAAACAATTTCTCTTCAGTAAGAACTACAGTCATTCCTTTTGACTTTTCGTGAGATTTTTTGTAATCCATGGACAGATCCCTAGGGTGAAACCGATCAAACGTCCGGCCGCCATCTGTAGAGTATAAAATCATTAAACTACAGAGCTTTCTGCAAGACCCTGAGCGCGGGGCAGGTGTATAAGGAAATGCGATTGGCTTATCGGTGGAAGCGGTATGATGGAATTTCCCTGCATAGCCGCCGAGAGCAAAATTGGTGATTTCTGTCCGTATATTTTGCTTAGTGTCGTTATAAAAGACCTGACCGTTTCTTATGCATGACTCATATTTTTCAAAGGTGAAAAACCGGTTTTCATCAATGGCATAGACTCGCTGCGGTGGCGTCGGATAGTCCTTGGGGACGTGTTGCTCTCCCGGCATGGCGCCGACGCTTGTGGCGATCAAGGCTCCAGGAAGCTGGCAGCCTGCGAGTAAAGAAAGAACTGCTACATTGATGCAATGAAAATATTTTTTCATGCTGCGTCAGAGCAATATTACTCGGCTTCTTTCTTTGCCCGGATACTATTATTGCAGGTGATGTGATCCTGACCTGAGGGTGTAGGGACTATCGGAATGCCGCTAGGGCCGCTTTGTACTCGGCGAAAATCAGGCTCCCTAGCACTTTCGAACTTCCATGAGGAGGTTTGAATGCCATCTGTGACAAATAGTTCTTTTTCTGCAACAGTCACAGCCATTGCTTTAGTTTCCTCATGAGCTTTTCTGTATGTGCCTGAAAGACTCCAAGGATGAAAGTTTTTAAATGTCCTGCCGCCATCAGTGGAGTAATAAATCATTAGACTACAACTTTTTCTACAAGTACCTTCATTAGGCGCGGGCGCTTTAGGGAAAACAATCAATTTATCAGTGGACGATGCATGGTGAAATTTTCCTGCATACCCGCCTAAGGCGAAATCAGTAATTTCTGTTCGTATATTTTGCTTAGTGTCATTATAAAAAACCCGGCCATTTCCGATACACGATTCATATTTTTCAAAGGTGAAAAACCGGTTTTCATCAATGGAATAGACACGCTGCGGTGGCGTCGGATAGTCCTTGGGGACGTGTTGCTCTCCCGGCATGGCGCCAATGCTTGTCGCGATCATGGTGCCAGGAATTTGGCAGCCTAAGAGGAAAAAGAGAGTTATCGCTGTCGTTGCAAAGATAATTTGGCTCTTCATATTTTATTTGTATCTAAATTGACCGTTCATTTGTTCATCTATTTCATCCTGCACAGTGTCGCGGTCAATGCTTGCCGGCATGGGCGGAATATCTAATGTTCCATGGAGATAATACTGATCCTTTCCTGAAAGCCAGTCCGCATCTTTCTGTAATTCTTTCCAAAACTTCATGTCCTTTGAGCTTTCACAAAATCCGATGGGGACGTCGTATGCGACCACACGTTTCATAAAGGCTTCATGTTTCGGTAAGGTGCTGTGGTCGGTCGGCTCAGGTTTGTATTTGCGGATTCGTTTATCCATTTCATCTTGATTTTCCAGTCGTCGATTTTTGGGACCACCAGAGATGCTGCCATCCGACGACACGCTATATGGCTCGTTTTCGTCTACCCATTCCTCGCGTTGATAGATGGCGTGAAAATATTTGAAATCATCGTCTTGATCCCAGTCGTCTGCTTTTGCTTTACTGTCATCAAAGCTGCTTAATTCTTCCGCACGTATAGGCTGAGGAACTTTTTCTGCATTTACTAAAACGGTTTTTTCAGGATGCGGCGTAGGCCAAAGGTTAGCGACTTTAAAGATGGCGCGATTCCCATCCCAGAAAGTTTTACCTTTTCCTTCTTGCGATTTGGAGCTGACCATATCGGGCAATGTGCCAAAGGGTTTCAGACCGGGAGTATCGCCACAAAGCGTATTCCGAGCCAACATACGTTGTTTAAGTATGTTCCCATGCTTTTGCACAATATTTGTAAATACGCCTTGCCAACCGATGCTTTGAAGCGCAGAACTACCCATAACGCGGTCATGCGGGTTGAAATAGACATAAACACGGCCGTGGTTGTCACGCTCCGGTATTGTTTCGGTATCAGTGCTAATGCTGATTTTGGGCGTCCATGGCTGCTTATCCGGAGTAGATCCGGCACGTAACTCATCCAAGTCAGCCTCTTGAAGCATCCGTTTGTCTTGATCAATCCGTTTAAGTAAATTGACAAAGGTGTTTTCCCTGGCGCGATTCGTTGGGCGGTCATTCCCCGATGTCATAGTGTCAGTTACCTTATCTTCCAACGCATAAGGTGAGTTCATCAGAATGACTGCATCTGGTGCCCGGGTTTTGCATAACAATGAAGCAGCCATGGCAATCATGGTGCCTTGGCTATGGCTCATTACGGTGACCGTGTCCTTAGGATAAGTGCTACGGATTTTATCAATCAGCTTGGCCAATCGATTGGCAGCGTGAGCATAATATTCCCGAGAGGGCGCATCTTGTAATTGCCTGTCCCATTCAGGGTTAATGCTTTGCACATCAACAGGCATAGGGCCCGCCCATGCCCGACGCTTGAAACCGGACTTGCTCCATACTTGTGGCAAATGATTGGTGCCGTTCTGGAAAGGGCCGCCACCCCAGTATTGAGGTTTTTTCCATTGCCCTTCGTGCTCCTTGATCCAAACAGACTTGCCAGATCTATCCCGCAATGGAATCAGATATTTTTTTTCTTCGTCTTCAGAGGCTCGATATCCCCAGTAAAAACGGATAACAGGAGAACGACCAAAAGATTCAACCTGATGCTTCAGTTCTTCTTCATCAGTGTAGTATCTATTAGGAGAGAGATCATCGCGACCTAGTCGATGATTCAGTCCGGCTAGCAAGCTTGCCTCTGCATCCTTGTACCACTCCCCCTCAGAGTTCACGCCATGCACAAAAATAATGATGCCAGGCAGATCCGGCGGAATTTTCGCCTCTGCCCGAACCGCATTACTCTCCGGAGTGACCATTGACTCCCAATAAGCTTCACCCTTCTTGTCGTGTTTAAGTTCAACGATGCGTGTTGCGTCAGCCATAGTTAACTCTTGTTTTTAGGTTTGAGCTGTAATTTGATTTTGTCAATCGAGCTGCTTTTTGCTAGCTGTGTCTCACCCTGTTCATTGGTAATGCCTTCAATAACTTGATTGTTTGGTAGGGTAATCTTGTACGGTTGGTTCTTGATCGGCTTACCTGTCAACTCATCGGTAATGACGAATTTTTCATCAAACTGAGTCTTGGACCAGGCTGGCATATCGCGACTTAAACTCGTCGGCCCCGTAAAGCTCTTGCTAGCCGCCTTGATCGAAATCTTCCCCGGACAGGCAAAGGTAATATTTCCGCCCTCAATCTTCAGGCTTGCCCCACCTTCGGTACATAACTCAATACTCTTGGCCGCCGCGAAATCGACATGGCCATTCGCCGCGATCAGTCGCATCAGCTCCTTCGCCGCCAAGGTGATCTGGTCGCTCTGCGCCTGGACATCTACATCGCCTTGTCCCGCATACAGCTTGATCCCAGTGTTGCCATCCCCAGCGCCCACGGCGCCGGCCAGCATGCCGATCGCCTGGCCGCTATGCACGCTCAGCGATTCGTCAACGGCCACATGCATGTCGCGTCCGGTTGCAAAATGCGCGGTTTCACCCGCCGCCACATGCAACCCGTCTGCCGCGGTCATGCCTAGCCCTGCCTGTACTGCCACGCTGACCAGCGGGGCAGTACTGTGCGGTACTTTCTCGCCTGTGCCATCCTCACTGCCATCGATGCTATTCACTTGGCCCGAGGCTTTTTTCAGCATCGCTGCCAACGGCGGCAATTTTTCATCCAGATTGCTTTGGTTCGATGCGTCATTCAAGGTCTGATTGCCCTTCGCCGCCACCATCTGCACGGTCTGGTGCGTCTGTGCCGCCTGGTTGAACGTGTCGGCAAACCCCTGTGCCTGCTTGAGCAAGGCAATACCAGCGGCATTATCGCCAGCTGGTTCTGGCTGTCCACCCGGCGCTACGCCGTAATACGTGGAGAGCAGCAGTCCTTTGCCAGCTCGAAGCGCGCCCCAGGCATCGGTGCGCAGTTCCCACCCGGTACCACGGAAGCTGCCGCGGTAGTTATCCGCCTGATGGATCAGATGGCCGAGATTTAGCTGTGTGGATGCCGTGTCGGTGGCTAACTGCGTGCGCAGCCGCCCGGTAGTGTCATC
>NZ_SLZQ01000007.1 GCF_004342585.1 Paucimonas lemoignei
TCCTTAAATTCCGGTGTAAATCTCGGCTTGTTCATTCACTTCCTCCTATGCTCAAATCATAGGCCGGAAATGTCTACCGAAGTGGGGCTAGTCCAATCATAGGCCGGAAATGTCTACCGAAGTGGGGCTAGTCCATATAGGGCTCGGAAGTGTCTACGAAACTAGGGGCGATTCAACATTGCCTAGCTCAGCAGCCAGATTCAGCAAGCCAAGCTTGTGTTTGATGACGTTCTGAGGAACACTACTCATGGGGTTACTCCTTGGTGCTATTAGCGCAGATTGATAAAGATTCGCACCTCTATCAAACCGGGTAACCCCACCCTTTGGCAAGGTCTTTCTGTCAGATCAAGTCAGAACTACTACAGTTTATTTGGCTCAAATTTTTTAACTAGCTTTGCCCCAATTTCCTGATTTCCCCCCTTGCTTCTCCATGACTCGGATATCGTTTATTCTCATCCCCCGATCCACCGCCTTGCACATATCATAAATAGTCAATAACCCAACCTGCACCGCCGTCAGTGCCTCCATCTCCACACCGGTCTTGCCGTAATTTTCAACTTGAGCAGTGCATGTAACACTCGAAGTCTCCACATCCACCTCAAACTCCACGGCTACCTTCGTCAGCGCCAGCGGATGGCACAATGGAATCAAATCACTAGTCCGCTTGGCACCCATAATCGCCGCAATCCGCGCCACCCCCAGCACATCTCCTTTTTTTGCGCTACCGGATTGAATAATCGCTAGCGTCTCCGGCTTCATGCGAATACTCCCCGATGCCACTGCAATCCGGTGAGTTTCAGCCTTGGCTCCGACATCCACCATATGCGCCTGCCCGCTAGCGTCAAAATGGGTCAAGCCCTGATTTAACTCAATCACGTCATCATCTGTTTTTTTGCTGTCCATAAGTAACAAAATATGAAGTTGCTTGAACGATTCCCAAGTGCAGGTATCATAACACCGTGAATTCCGCTCCCATTTTCCCACACGAGTCGCCCCGCCGCGCATGGCGGTTAAGGGCCGTTGCTGCCGCAACGCTCGCTTGCGCCACGATTTTTCAGGCAGCTACGGTGCCGTCTGCCAGCTTCGCCCAGAACCTTCCCAGTCTCGGCGACACCGAGCGGCAAGAGCTGTCGCCCATCATGGAGCGCCGCCTTGGCGAGGAAATCATGCGCGATGTGCGGCGTGACAGAGATTACCTGGATGACCCCGTCGTGCTGGAATACCTGAACAATTTCGGTTCTTCGCTTGTGTCGGTGCGACCGGATGCGCGTGGCGAGGCCGGGTACGATTTCTTTTTCTTTGCCGTGCGCGATCCATCGCTCAACGCCTTCGCCTTACCTGGCGGTTTCATCGGCGTGCATTCTGCCCTGGTATTAGCCGCGCAATCGGAATCCGAACTCGCTTCCGTGCTTTCCCATGAAATCGGTCATGTCGCCCAGCGTCATATCGCCCGCATGCTTGGAAGACAGCGTCAGGATGCGCTGTTGCCGTTGGCTGGCATGATCCTGGCGGCGCTGGCGTCTCGCTCCAGCAGCGATGCCTCGGCTGCGCTGCTCATGGGTAGCGAAGGCGTCGCCTTGCAACGCCAACTCAATTTCAGCCGTGAAGCCGAGCGCGAGGCCGATCGCGTCGGCCTGCAAATCATGAAGGATGCCGGGTTCGACACGTCGGGCATGATTGCTTTCTTCGGCCGCATGCAAAATTCGACGCGCGCCTACAGCGACGGCGTGCCGGCCTTCCTGCGTTCGCACCCGCTGACGACGGAGCGTATCGCCGATATCCAGGACCGCACCCGCGGTCTGCGTTACAAGCAACGCGCCGACAGCCTGGATTTTCACCTGGTACGCGCTCGCCTGCGCTTGCTGCAGGACAGTACGGCGCAGGGTTTGCGCGAAGCGGCGGAAGCATTCGAAGGTTTGCTCGCCCAGAAAACCCGTAATCAAACCATCGCCGGGAAATATGGCCAGGCTTTGCTGGCGTTCAGGCAGCGCGATATCGGGCGTGCGCAGGAATTGCTGTCAGAAGCCCGCGCAGCGCTGCCGCAAGGGATGAAGCCCAGTTCCATTCTCGCCAGCCTTGCCATTGAATTGAAACTGGCGGCCAACCAGTCGGCAGAGGCGGTAAAGGAAGCCGAGGCAGCGCGGACACAGTTTCCGCTGTCGCGCGGCATTGCCCACTTGTATGCCGACGCATTGACGGCGGCAGGAAGAAACGATGATGCCGTACGCTTCCTGCGCGATCAGGCGCAGTTGTACCGGCGCGAGCCGGAATTGCAGGAGCGGCTCGCCAAGGCCTATGCTGCACAGGGCAAGCAGGCCTTGCAGCACATCGCGCTGGCCGAGAATTATGCAATGGTGGGCAGTCTGTCGTCGGCGCTGGACCAGCTCAATATCGCGCGCCGTGCGCCGGACGCGACCTTCTATGACCAGTCATTGATCGATGCGCGCGAACGGGAGTGGCAGGCGCGGTTCAAGGAAGAAATGAAGTAAAGCCGCAGCCGTTAACCTGCCAGGCATACGGCTACCAGAGATGCGGACATGGACTTCATGAGTGACAGGCATTCAGGCAGGAGCGCTGCACAGTGCGCTAACTGAAAATGGTTAGGCCCGCGGTTGCGGATTGAATCCAAAGTGCGAGGAAAGCGCCGCACGTGCAATCCGCTTGATTGGCAACATCCTGTCGCCATTGCGCAAATAAAGGGGACTCTCATCTTCCGACGTTGTCGTCAGCCACTCCATCAATTCTTCGTCGCTGGCGGCAAGCTCGCCGGATTCGCCGCTGCGCAAAAATCCCAGGCATTGCGCCATGTCGCGATCATCGATCTGCGCAACGATGTCGCCGGCTTGCAGGATCAGCAAACCGTCTTCATTCATCCAGGCCGTATCGATTTTTTCCAACGGGTCCCCGGTGTGCAGTAAGAACCTTCCTGGCTGATCGAGGCGGGCGATATAAGGTGTGGCTTCGAGATCGACATACACCCGCTGAGGGCCATTCTGAAAATACCAGCGGCCGTGTTCGTCGTGCGTGTAGTTGCGATTGATGAAGCTGAGCAGCGCGGCATTATTGATGCGGTCGCCGGGCAGCTTGTTTGCCTGCGCGCGTTCATCGCGCATGCGCCATCCGCCGCGCGCATCGAGCGCTAGCCAACCGTAGCAGTACGGCACATTCGGCCACTTGGCCATGGCTAGTCTGACGATCTCATCCATGGGGCTATCCTACACCACTGCGCGAAAATCGGTTGGCTAAAGCCTTGGCAAACAAATCGCCTAAGCGGCGACTGCAACTTCGGCAGAAGAGGTATTTTCAGTCAGGAAGCGAATCATCCGCTGTGGCAGCCAGTCAATGCGTCCAGGGAAAGGTCCGGTGGCAAAGCCGACGTGTCCGCCATGTTCCGGAAATTCCAGCGTAACGGTGGAAGAAGCTTTTTGCGGGAGGTAACTCGCCGGCAAAAACGGGTCGTTCTGCGCGTTCATCACCAAGGTTGGGATGGTGATGTCTTCAAGAATATGGATGGCGCTGGCGCGATGCCAGTAATCCTCGGTATTGCGATAGCCATGCAGCGGCGCCGTGACGACATTGTCGAAGTCGTACAGGTTGCGTGAAGCGAGCAAGGTTTTCCGATCAAACAGGCCGGGGAATTGATCGAGTTTGGCGAGGCATTTCGGCTTCAGGGTGTTGAGGAACATCCTGGTGTAAATCATGTTGAGGCCACGCGAGAGCGCGCTGCCACCGCCGGCCAGGTTCAGCGGGGCCGACACGGCGCAGGCCGCATCGACGAACTCCGCCTGGTGCTGCGATTCACCGATCCAGCGCAGCAAGGCGTTGGCGCCCAGCGATACGCCGCAGGCATAGAAATGCGAGCTGCCGCGCGCATCGGCAATTGTTTTCGTGCGCCGCAGGATCCAGTCGACTTCAGCCGCATCGCCGGAATGGTAAAAGCGCGGCGCGCGGTTCAATTCGCCTGAACAACCACGGAAATGCGGCACAACGCCCGACCAGCCAAGCGCGGCAAGATGGGCCATCAGGGCGCGGCTGTAATGGCTGGATGACGAACCTTCCAGGCCATGGAATAAGACAACAAATGGTTTTCCGGGCTGGCCGTCGAGAAAATCGACGTCGATGAAGTCGCCATCGGGCGTGTCCCAGCGTTCCCGTCTGAATGCCACGGTAGGCTTGGTAATCAGTTTGGCCGTATAGATGGTTTGCAGATGTCCGCCCGGTAGCCACCACGGTGCATGGTATGCAGGGGAATTCAATGCAGCACCGGCGCGTTGATGGGGGATTCCGGCATTTTGCCGGGCGCGACGCTGGCATGGCGCATGGCCAGCCGCCAGCCGCGCGGCGTCTTCAGGTAGACGTTGCTCGCCAGGATGTGACGTTCTTCGCCTTCCTTCGGACCTTGCATGACATCCTCGACCAGGCTGTGCACGGCAGTCATCATGTTATGCACCGCATGTAGCTGCACGGGGCGGATATGCAAGCCGCCGCGCTCGAAGATCACTTCCCACGAAGCGCGGATGGCGGCATGGCCGATCAGGCGCGGCGCGCCAGGATGCACGCAAACGATTTCTTCATCCTCGGCCCACAAGGCCATCAGGGCGTCGAGGTCGGCGTGGTCGAGGGCGTCGTAGAAGGCAGCCTCGATTTCTTCCACGGTGCCCAGCAGTTTGCGTGATTTGGCCATGACGCTATGCCTTAATGGTGACCGACTTTCGCGCCGGGTTTGAGACGATATACCGTGCTGCAGTATGGGCATTTCGCCTCGCCGTTTTCCTGGAAGTCGAGGAAGATGCGCGGATGCGAAGACCACAGCGGCATGTTCGGGTTGGGGCAGTAGGCCGAGGTGTAGCTGGCGTCATCCAGATCCACTACTGTCACGTCAATCTTTTCAGTCATTCACATTCTCCAGGTTGCTTAATTAGATAAGAATTAGATAGGAATTACGCAAATCCGTCATGGCAAGATATGGCAAGGATCACAGTGCGAACACACAGTTAGTAACCATCACGCTGCCAGAGTGGCTTTGCATAGCGTTAATCAGACATGTGCCAGCCAGTGCTGATAGCGCGGGTCTTCGCCGGCGACGACTTTGAAAAACAGCTGTTGCAGTTTTTCCGTGACCTGGCCGCGGCTGCCGCTGCCGATCTGGCGGTTGTCGAGTTCGCGGATCGGCGTAATCTCGGCTGCGGTGCCGGTAAAGAAGGCTTCGTCGCAGCAGTACACCTCGTCGCGGGTGATGCGTTTCTCGATCACGTCAATGCCGTGGTCGCGCGCCAGGGTCAGCACGGCGTCGCGCGTGATGCCATCCAGGCAGGAAGCGAGGTCCGGCGTGTACAGCTTGCCGTTCTTGATCATGAAGAAGTTCTCGCCCGAGCCTTCCGAGACATAGCCATCGGTATCGAGCAGCAATGCTTCATCATAGCCATCGGCGAGCGCTTCCTGATTCGCCAGGATGGAATTGATGTAATTGCCGGACGCTTTCGCGCGCACCAGCATGACGTTCGGATGGTGGCGCGCATAGGAAGAAGTCTTGACGCGGATACCCTTGCTCAAGCCTTCCTCGCCGAGGTAGGCTCCCCATTCCCAAGCGGCGACGGCGACGTGGATCGTATTGCCCTTGGCGGAAACGCCCAGCTTTTCCGAGCCGATCCAGGCCAGCGGGCGGATGTAACAGGATTCGAGCTTGTTTTCGCGCACGACCTGGCGCTGGGCTTCCATTACCGTCTCGAAATCAAACGGGATCTGCATCTGGAAGATCTTGGCCGAATTGAACAGGCGGCGGGTGTGTTCTTCCAGGCGGAAGATTGCCGTGCCCTGCGCCGTTTTATAGGCGCGCACGCCTTCGAACACCGCCATGCCGTAGTGGAGAGAATGCGTCAGGACATGGATTTTGGCATCGCGCCATTCGACCAGTTTGCCGTCTTGCCAGATTTTGCCGTCGCGATCGTCCATCGACATGACTATTCTCCAGATAACATTTTTGCGAAAGTCAGATTTTACCTGATAGAGGCTTGAAAGAATCCGGCAGAAATTCGGCATCCCCGGTAAAATGATTCCGTACGTCAACATTTTTATGTCAATGCCGGAGGAGACTAACGGCGTTGCGTCGGATTTTTGCGCTCATTGGCTTTACTTGCCGTGCGCAGCAGTTGGAAGGTATGGGCAAATTGACAATCGGGCTGCCGGATCATCTCGTCCCGGCAGCAGAGCGGGAATCATTCCGCCAGGCAGTGGCGGATAGCGCGCCGGCCATGGCGGGGATTTTCGCCTGGGGCATGGTGACGGCGATGGCCATGCTCAAAGCCGGCTTGACGGCCGGGCAGGCGCTGGGCATGACCTTCATCGTGTTTGCCGGCTCGGCTCAACTGGCTTGCCTGCCGCTCATCATCGCCAATGCTTCCGTCTGGATCGTCTTTGCCACTGCGCTGGTGGTGAATCTCCGCTTCGTCATCTTCTCTGCCTCGATGGGGCCGCATCTCTCGCATCTGCCCTGGTATAAGCGGCTTTGGCACGGCTACCTGAACGGCGACCTGACCATGGCGCTGTTTTCCCAGCGCTTCCCACCGCATACACAGCCTGAGCGCCGCGGTAAGGAAGGATACGCTGCCGGCGTCAACTATATGAACTGGTGCGCCTGGCAAATCGGCTCGGTGCTGGGCATTGTCCTGGCGAGCCAGATTCCCCAAAGCTGGGGCATCGCCTTTGCCGGAACGCTGGCCTTGCTGGCCGTGCTGATTCCCTTGACCATGAATGCTGCCGCGCTGGCCGGTGTCGTCGTCGCCGCTGCGTTGGCGGTACTGACCGTGCACTGGCCGTATCGGCTCGGACTTCTGGCAGCACTGATTGCCGGCATGGTGGCGGCGATGGCGGTGGATAAGCTGATTGGGCGGCGTGAAAAGAAAGAGCAGACATGACTGCGACCGATGTCTGGATTTCCATTGCGCTGATGTTCGTTGCCACCCTGGCGACACGCAGCTCCTTTTTCATGTTGGGCGATGCCGTCAAGTTGCCGGGCTGGGCAAAGCATGCCTTGCGTTATGCACCGGCGACGGCCTTGGCGGCGACGATCGCGCCTGACTTGCTGATGATGCCTGACCCTTCCGGAAATATGGCATTGGCACTAATGAATCCGAAGTTATTGGCTGGATTAGGCGCCGCGCTATTTTTTGTTGTCAAAAAGCATATGCTGGGCACGATTATGGTCGGAATGGCCTTGTTTACAATATTGCGGCAAGTCATGGCTTGAGCCGCCCGTCAATGCTGCTAATCAAGCATGGCTTTTTTGCAGGGTCGTGGTGGGGTAAAATGCTGGTTTTTCCATTTTTCGCCATTCACGGGGATCTATGCAATTCAAACGCCTGAGCGATTTGTGCGCCAACCAGCAACTGCAGGGCAAGCGCGTCTTCATCCGCGCTGACTTGAACGTGCCGCAGGACGATGCCGGCAATATCACCGAAGATACCCGCATTCGCGCTTCTGTTCCAGCTATCCGCATGGCGCTCGACGCCGGCGCCGCCGTCATGGTGACGTCCCACCTGGGCCGCCCTACCGAGGGCGAAATGAAGCCGGAAGATACCCTCGCGCCGATCGCCTCGCGCCTGTCCGAACTGCTGGGCCAGCCGGTCGAGCTGCGCCAGAACTGGGTCGATGGCGTGGAAGTCGCGCCGGGCCAGGTCGTCTTGCTGGAAAACTGCCGCGTCAACAAGGGCGAGAAAAAGAATAGCGACGAGCTGGCGCAAAAAATGGCGCAGCTGTGCGACGTGTACGTCAATGACGCATTCGGCACCGCGCATCGTGCCGAGGCTACGACCCATGGCATCGCCAAGTTTGCGCCGGTGGCTTGCGCCGGTCCTTTGCTGGCTGCCGAACTCGATGCGCTGGGCAAGGCACTGGGCCAGCCGGCGCGTCCGCTGGTGGCGATCGTCGCCGGCTCCAAGGTGTCGACCAAGCTGTCGATCCTGGAATCGCTGGCCGACAAGGTCGATAATCTGATCGTCGGCGGCGGCATTGCCAATACCTTCATGCTGGCGGCTGGTCTGAAGATCGGGAAATCGCTGGCCGAGCCGGATCTGCTGGATGACGCCAAGCGCATCATCGAGAAAATGGCCGCGCGCGGCGCTTCCGTGCCCATCCCGGGCGACGTGGTCTGCGCCAAGGAATTCGCGCCGACCGCGGCTGCGACGACCAAGGCAGTCGCCGACGTGGCTGACGACGACATGATTCTGGACATCGGCCCGCAAACCGCAGCACAACTGGCACAGCAACTGAGCGCCGCCGGCACCATCGTCTGGAACGGCCCGGTCGGCGTATTTGAATTCGACCAGTTCGCCAACGGCACCAAGACATTGGCGCAGGCGATTGCCGATTCCAAGGCATTCTCCATCGCTGGTGGCGGCGATACCCTGGCAGCGATTGCCAAGTACAACATCGCTGACAAGGTTGGCTATATTTCCACCGGCGGTGGCGCCTTCCTGGAATTTTTGGAAGGCAAAGTCTTGCCGGCTGTGGCGATTTTGCAGGAACGTGCAGCAAATTAAACGAAGAGGGCGCACTTCGGTGCGCCCTGTAATTTTTAAATTGGATCTTCATACCTGAATGCGTCGCGCCACTAAAATCGTTGCTACTATCGGCCCAGTCTCGAGCGACCTGGATACCTTGACCCGCATGATCGCCGCCGGCGTCGACGTGGTACGCCTGAATTTCTCGCACGGTAAGGCGCAAGACCATATCGAGCGAGCCCGGCTGGTGCGCGAAGCCGCGCAAGCCTGTGGCCGCGAAGTGGCGATCATGGCTGACCTGCAAGGACCGAAGATCCGCGTCGGCAAATTCGAGCATGGCAAGATCATGCTGGAAAAGGGCGCCAAGTTCATCCTCGATGCCAATTGCGAGCTGGGCAACCAGGACTGCGTCGGCCTCGATTACAAGGAATTGCCGCGCGACCTGAAAGCGCATGACGTGCTGCTGTTGAACGATGGCTTGATTGTGCTGGTGGTCGACAAGGTGGCCGGCAGCGCCATTCACACGACCGTGAAAATCGGCGGCGAGCTATCCAACAACAAGGGCATCAACCGCCAGGGCGGCGGCTTGTCTGCGCCGGCGCTGACGGCCAAGGACATGGAAGACATCAAGACCGCGATGTCGATCCAGGCCGATTACGTCGCCGTATCCTTCCCGAAGAACGATTCCGACATGATCATGGCGCGCCAGTTGGCTAACATCGCCGGCGAGCCGTACAAGCATAAGCCGATGATGATCGCCAAGATCGAGCGGGCCGAGGCGATTCCAGCTTTGCAGGAAATCCTCGACGCCTCCGACGGCATCATGGTGGCGCGTGGCGACCTCGCGGTGGAAGTCGGCAATGCTGCCGTGCCGGCGCTGCAAAAGCGCATGATCAAGATGGCGCGCGCTTCCAACAAGCTGGCAATCACTGCCACGCAAATGATGGAATCGATGATCGTCAATGCGATTCCGACCCGCGCGGAAGTATCGGACGTGGCGAATGCCGTCCTCGATGGCACCGACGCGGTGATGACGTCGGCAGAGACAGCTGCTGGCCGTTATCCGGTGGAAACTGTGGAAGCCATGGCGGCGATTTGCCTGGAAGCGGAAAAATCGGAACAGTCGACGCTGGATGCGGATTTTCTCAATAAGACTTTTACCCGGATCGACCAATCGATCGCTTACGGCGCCTTGTTCACTGCGCATCATTTGCGCGTGAAGGCTATCGTAGCCTTGACCGAATCCGGTTCGACGGCGCTCTGGATGAGCCGTTACCGGATCGATATCCCGATCCTGGCCATGACGCATATCCTGGGCACGCAGCGCAAGGCATCGCTGTTCCGCAATGTGCAAACCTTTGAAATGCCGCATTCGCTGGATAGCGAGATCGTCATGAAAGCCGCGCAAGATTTGCTTCTTGCCAAGGGCCTGGTGCAAAAAGGTGACATGATCGTGGTCACCTGGGGTGAGCCGATGGGACAGGTCGGCGGCACCAATGCCCTGAAGATCATGCGGGTCGGGGAAAACGGATAACACTGCGTGGATAGAACTGCGCGGATAAAACTTATTACTATTATTTGATTATTTTGGAGAACTGACATGCCACTCGTATCGATGCGCCAATTGCTCGACCATGCCGCTGAAAACGGCTATGGTCTGCCTGCGTTCAACGTCAACAACCTGGAGCAGGTTACCGCCATCATGCAGGCAGCCGATGAAGTCGGCGCGCCGGTCATCATGCAAGCCTCCGCTGGCGCCCGCAAGTATGCCGGCGAAGCCTTCCTGCGCCACCTGATCGAAGCTGCCGTCGAGGCCTATCCGCATATCCCGGTGGTGATGCACCAGGACCATGGCCAGTCGCCGGCAGTTTGCATGGCCGCGATCAAGTCCGGTTTCACTTCGGTCATGATGGATGGTTCGCTGATGGAAGACGGCAAGTCGGTGGCCAGCTATGAATACAACGTCGAGGTCTCGCGTGAAGTGGTGAAGTTCTCCCACTCTATCGGCGTGACCGTGGAAGCCGAACTGGGCGTCTTGGGTTCGCTGGAAACCATGAAGGGCGACAAGGAAGACGGCCACGGCGCCGAAGGCACCATGACCCGCGAACAGTTGCTGACCGACGTGGCCCAGGCGGCGGACTTCGTCAAGCAAACCCAGTGCGACGCCCTGGCGATCGCCATCGGCACTTCGCACGGCGCTTACAAATTCTCGCGCAAGCCGACCGGCGATATCCTGGCCATCGAGCGCATCAAGGAAATCCATCAGCGCATCCCGAACACGCACCTGGTGATGCACGGTTCGTCTTCCGTGCCGCAGGAATTGCTGGCCGAGATCCGCGAATTCGGCGGTGACATGAAGGAAACCTACGGCGTGCCGGTCGAGGAAATCCAGGAAGGCATCAAGCACGGCGTGCGCAAGATTAATATCGATACCGATATCCGTCTGGCGATGACTGCTGCGATTCGTCGCTTCTTCGTGCAGAATCCGTCGAAGTTCGACCCGCGCGAATACCTGAAGCCGGCCCGCGAAGCCGCCAAGGAAATCTGCAAGGCGCGCTATCTGGCATTCGGCTGCGAAGGCCAGGCTGCCAAGATCAAGCCGATCACTCTCGAGAAGATGGCCGAGAAGTACAAGAAAGGCGAACTGACGCAGATCGTACAGTAAGAGAAAGTAGGGCGGACTATCATTCGCCTTGCCATACGGCGGATCACCCATGGGACGGCGAAATAGCCGTTTCATGGCGATCCGCCGAAAATGTTTTTAGAAGATACCCATGAACAGCCTCTACCAATCCAGCATCACTTCCCTGAAACTCCTCGGCCGCGGCAAGGTGCGCGACAACTACGCAGTCGGCGAAGACAAGATCCTGATTGTCACCACCGACCGTCTGTCGGCCTTCGACGTGGTGATGAATGAACCGATTCCCGGCAAGGGCAAGGTCTTGAACCAGATGTCCGATTTCTGGTTCAGCAAGCTTGGCGACATCGTCCCCAACCACCTGACCGGCATTGCGCCGGAAACCGTGGTGGCGCCGGAAGAAGTCGAGCAGGTGCGCGGCAGGGCGGTGGTGGCCAAGCGCTTGAAGCCGATCCTGGTGGAAGCGGTGGTACGTGGCTATATCATTGGTTCGGGATGGAAGGATTACCAGGCGACTGGCTCCATTTGCGGCATTCCGCTGCCGGCCGGCTTGCAACAAGCCGACAAGCTGGCCCAGCCGATCTTCACGCCGGCGGCCAAGGCCGACATCGGCGAGCACGATGAAAACATCAGCTTTGAGGAAATGGAAAAGCGCATCGGCAAAGAATTGGCCGAGAAGATGCGCGATATCAGCATCAAGCTGTACCAGACCGCCGCCGATTACGCCGCCACGCGCGGCATCATCATCGCTGATACCAAGTTCGAGTTCGGCCTGGATGAAAACGGCGTGCTGCATCTGATGGATGAAGTGCTGACCGCCGATTCCTCGCGTTTCTGGCCGGCGGATTCCTATGCGCCGGGCATGTCGCCGCCGTCTTTCGACAAGCAATTCGTGCGCGATTACCTCGAAACGCTGAAGGACTGGAACAAGACCGCGCCGGCACCAGCCCTGCCGCAGGATGTCATCGAAAAAACCGGCGCCAAGTATCGTGAAGCACTGGAGCGCCTGACCGGCGAAACCCTGAAAGATTAAGAGTACGTCATGTCTGAACAAGCAAAAGCGGCGCCCCTGGTTGGCGTGGTAATGGGGTCTTCCTCGGATTGGGAAGTGATGCAACATGCCGTGGCGATGCTGAAGGATTTCGGCGTGCCCTTCGAAGCGCAGGTGATTTCCGCGCACCGCATGCCGGATCAGATGTTCGAATATGCCGAGACAGCGCGTCAGCGCGGCCTGCGTGCAATCATCGCCGGTGCCGGCGGCGCAGCGCACTTGCCGGGCATGCTGGCAGCGAAGACGATCGTGCCGGTGCTTGGCGTGCCGGTGCCATCGAAGTATCTGCGCGGCGAGGACTCGCTGCTGTCGATCGTGCAGATGCCCAAGGGGGTTCCGGTGTCCACCTTTGCCATCGGCGAAGCGGGCGCCGCCAATGCCGCGCTGACGGCCATCGCCATCCTGGCCACCACGGATGATGCGCTGGCTGCCCGTCTGCAGGAATTCCGCGCCAAGCAGACCCAGGCTGCGCAAGCCATGAGCTTGCCGGTATGAGCGAGCAGAAACCTCCCTTCGTGCCGTCGGCGACGCCGCCGACCTGGCTGGGCGTCATGGGCGGCGGCCAGCTCGGCCGCATGTTCGTGCATGCCGCGCAAGCCATGGGCTTCAAGGTGGCAGTGCTGGAGCCGGCGCGCGATTGCCCGGCCGGGCAGGCCGCCGATTACCTGCTGTCCGCCAGCTACACCGACCCGGTCGCGCTGAACCAGCTGGCTGGCCTGTGTGCGGCAGTCACCACCGAATTCGAGAACGTGCCGGCGCAAAGCCTGGCACAACTGGCCGCGCACAGCTTTGTCGCGCCTGCCGCGGCAAATGTGTCGATCGCGCAGGATCGCGTCGCCGAGAAGCGCTTCTTTACCGAATGCGCCGCCACTTCGCATGTGCTGCCGGCGCCGCACAAGGTGATCGAGAACGAAGCCGATATCGATGCCATTCCTGACGATCTATTTCCGGGCATCCTGAAAACGGCCCGTCTCGGCTACGACGGCAAGGGCCAGGTGCGCGTGCGCTCGCGCGATGAAGCACGCAAGGCTTTCCAGGACATGCGCAGCGTCGTCTGCGTGCTGGAGAAAATGCTGCCGCTGGCCTATGAAGTCTCGGTGCTGGCCGCGCGCGGCGCCGATGGCGAATCGGCGGTGTATCCGATCGCCGAGAACGTGCATCGCGACGGCATCCTGTTTTCCACCACGGTGCCGGGGCCGAATGTGTCTGCAGAATGCGCACGCCGTGCCCAGCATGCCGCGCTGGCGATCATCGGCAAGATGGAATACGTCGGCGTGCTGTGCATCGAATTTTTCGTGCTGCAGGATGGTTCGCTGGTGGTCAACGAGATGGCGCCGCGTCCGCACAACAGCGGCCACTACACGATCGATGCCTGCATCACCAGCCAGTTCGCGCAACAGGCCCGCGCCATGGCGAAGCTGCCGCTGGGCGATGTGCGCCAGCATTCACCAGCAGTGATGCTCAATATCCTCGGCGATATCTGGTTCGAGAATGGTAGCCCGGGTAGCGACATGCCACGCGAGCCTGCCTGGGACAAGGTGCTGGCGCTGCCGGGTGCAAACCTGCACCTCTACGGCAAGGACGATCCGCGCCGTGGTCGCAAGATGGGACACGTGACTTTCGTGGCGCCGACTCTGACAGAAGCGCAGGAAAATTTCGCCTGTGCCTGCCGCATTCTCGGCATTCCGCTTTAAGGTTTTCCGCGATGTCTGACATTTCCCTCGATCGCAAGGCGATTGACGCTGCCGCCCGTTTGCTCGAGGAGGGCAAGCTGGTGGCCTTTCCGACCGAGACGGTGTATGGCCTCGGCGCCGATGCGGAAAATCCCCACGCCGTCGCGGCGATCTATGCCGCCAAGGGACGTCCCGCCAATCATCCGGTGATCGTGCATCTGGCGCCGGAAGGCGATGTCCGTTACTGGGCTACCGATATTCCCGCCGAAGCGAGAAAGCTGATCGATGCTTTCTGGCCCGGCCCGTTGACCCTGATTCTCAAGCGCGCTGCACATATTCCGGATGCGGTATCGGGTGGCCAGGATAGCATCGGTCTGCGCTGTCCTTCGCACCCGGTGGCGCAAGCACTACTGCGTGAATTCAAGGGCGGCTGGGGCGGCCTGGCGGCGCCTTCTGCCAACAAGTTCGGCCATGTCAGTCCGACTACCGCGCGCCACGTGCGCGATGAATTCGGTGAACCGCAGGCAGACCAGGGACCGCTGGCTGCGATTCTCGATGGCGGGCAAAGCGATGTCGGCATCGAATCGACGATCCTCGATCTGTCGCGCATGGCCAGCCATGGCCCTGTGCTGCTGCGTCCGGGACATATCTCGCCCCAGCAGATCGCCGAAGTCATCGGCCGCATGCCGGCCTTGCCGGATGCTGCCGCACCGCGTGCTTCCGGCACGCTGGAGGCGCATTATGCGCCGGCTACGCCGGTGGCACTGGTGCAGTCGCAAGAGCTCGCCGAGACCGTGCGCCAGTTGGGGAATAACAGTAAGCGTGCAGCGGTAATGCGGCGTGGCAGCGGTGAATTGGCAGGTGCATCCGCACAGCTCGCATTGCCTGACGAGCCCGTGGCCTATGCGCACGGATTGTATGCCGGCTTGCGCGAACTGGATGCCGCCGGCGCCGATATTATCCTCATCGAAGCCCCGCCGACGGATGCCGCATGGCAGGGGGTCAACGACCGCTTGCGCCGCGCCGCCTTCGATTCCGCCGGAGTGCTGGCAAGCCTGGTACAAAAAACAAGCTAGCGTCGCTAACGAAACCGGCGCTGCAATATGACTGGCGTTGGACAATGCTGTGGCGATAGCAAGGAATGCCGTCTACTATCTGTTTTGTATTCGCAAGAATAGGGCGCATTGAGTTGCGCCCTATTTCATTTTCATCGACTGACTTCGCTTGATATAACGGCTTGATCTACCAAGTCAGAGCTTGCTGATGCACGCCGGTGACATTGAAGGTCTTGTTGCCGGTGACAGCGTTGGTGCGGCGCGGTGCGAACAGCGTCGAGTCAGTGTACGAACCGCCGGTGACCTTGGTCTGGAAGCCGCTTCCCGTCACATGCAGCAGGTAGCCGCACATGTCGTAGCCGGTGTAGAACGGCGCCTTGACGACGACCTTGACCACGTCATTTTTCTTCGCGCGGAACACGGCAAAGTCCTGATAGCCGACTGGCGTGCCGCCATACAGCGCCGACGCGGTATTCACGGTAAATTTCTTGGTCGGGCTGCCGAACCATGTGGCGGCGTTCGTCGATGAATTAAACGTATTGCCCGTGTCGGCCTTGATGTACACATCGAAGTCGAGTTCGGCGTACGCATTCGTGTTGGTCAGCACGATCGAGACGAACTGGTCGTATTTCGACTTGAAATAGAACGTGTGGTTGTCGCTGTTCAGATAGCTCAGCGTGCAGCTGGGCGAGACGGCATCCACCGAGAACGATGTGTCGTTGACGAAGTTGCTCGGGTTGGCCTGACGGCTCACCAGGTTGGCGCGCGGGTACAGTTCGGACAGGTCATACTGGCGATAGGTGGCCGGGCTGGCGGTATCGTATTGGACTTCCAGCGTGCGCTTGACCTGGCCATTGGCGATCATGTCGCCGGTGGTGGAGTCGATCGACACCAGGCCGGAAGAACCGTAACCCCTGCGTCCAAGCGGACCGAGCGGGCCGAGCGCGCCGAGCGGACCGGCCGGGCCGAGAATGCCCCATACACCGGAAGGATCCAGTTGATGCGGGAAATCGTTGTAATCGTTCGATTGTTCCTGGTGGGCCGAACCGATCGTTTCGTTCAGATGCGGCATGTCACGGTAGATGGCTTGTTCCGAGAGCGGGCCATTGGCGCCCAGCGGGCCGGAAGGTCCATATGGCGAAGACGAGCCGAACAGCGAATCGCCATTCCAGAAGTATTTGCCGACCCAGGAAGAGTAATTGCTGGGGAACCAGGAGATGCCGCCCCAGGAAAAGGAGCCGCCCCACAGCGGCCCGACCGAACTTAAAGGACCGGTATAGCCCAGCGGTCCAAGCGGTCCCAGCGCGCTGCCGGCCTGCAGGTAGGTCGACCAGTTGTAGTTCCAGTAATTGGGCTGCGACGCATATCCCGAATAGGTATCGGAATAGTCGTAATACATGCGGATGTTGCCCAGCACGTTATTGCCGGTCGAGCCACTGACATCGCTGAAATAAACGTTTGATGAAATGGTGTTGGCGCTTACCAGCAGACGGCTGCTGTTAACGTCAAATTCGGTGGTCTGCGCCGTGGCGAATGCAGAGGCGACACACAACGCCAACCCTGCGGCAAATTTCTTCTTCAATTTTCACTCCCGTATAACACTTTGATTTTTTTGAGTTGCCGCGGCATGTATCCCTGTCGTATAACGGGAGTCGAATTTGTTTTTTATGAAAACAACCGCCACAGCTTATGTAATTGCCAATAAGCAATTTCCGCGATTGTCTGTAAATAAGCCATATAACGCCAATCAAATGTTTGCATATCAATCATTCATTAAGAAAATATCTTGACATGTCAAAATGGGAAAATGGAATGGGATTCTTTCTTTATTTCCTAAGTTCTGAGATGTCGCCAACATTTCCTTTATAAAAATGTTTGCAAAATAAATCGTTAATGGGATACTTAATCAAAATAGAACAATCGTTCTATTTCTAAAAAAATTAAGGAGACCTGTTATGCAAATCGGTGTGATCCCGTTGCTGGCCAAAGAAATCACTGTCCCGAATCGTTTTGGTTTTTCGCTAAAGAAAAAGCTGACTGAATTAGGCTCTTCGCGTGTTTTACCCATGGTGTCGCTGGTGGGCTTGCTTGGCATGGCTTCAGCCGGCATGGCCCACGCGAGTGGATTTGCATTGAATGAAATGAGTGCGGCGACATTGGGTAATGCCCATGCCGGCGCCGGCGCGGCCGCCGAAGATCTCAGCACGATTTATTTCAACCCCGCCGGATTGACCCGCATGTCGGGAAGTCAAATCCAGATCACCGCTTCAGGCATCCGCCCCTCCGCAAAATTCACGAACGCAGGCTCGAATCTGGGAGGGGCAACACCTCTTACCGGCGGCAACGGTGGTGATGCCGGCGGGTGGGCGCTGGTGCCGGCAATGTTCTATGCAATGGATCTCGCGCCCAATTTGCGGTTCGGCATTGGCGTGCAGTCGCCTTTCGGTTTGAAGACGGAATATGATGCAAACTGGGCGGGGCGCTACCAGGCACTGACCTCGGACATGAAGACGGTTAACATCAACCCGTCACTGGCATACAAGTTGAACGACATGGTGTCGTTGGGGGCCGGGGTAAGTTTCCAATATATCGATGTCGAACTTTCGCAAGCCATTGATTTCGGCGCCGCCTGTTTCAATGGCCCAGCTATTGCGGGACTTGGACCTGCCAATTGCGCTGCAAGCGGTTTTATACCGCAAACCAGAGATGGCAAGGCAACCATCAAAGGCCATGATTGGGGTTACGGCTTCAATTTGGGCGCCCTGTTTACGCCGACCGAAAACAGCCGTTTCGGCATTGCCTATCGTTCCCATATCAAGCATACCTTGAAGGGTGACGCCAGCTATGACAGGCCTGCCGGTTTGCCGGCTGCGCTCGCAGCATCGAACAGGTTCGCCAATGGTGGAGCCAATGCCGATGTCACGTTGCCGGAATCGCTAAGCGTGAGCGGCTATGTCGATCTGGATTCAAAATGGGCGCTGCTCGGCGATGTCAGCTGGGTACGCTGGAGCCGCTTCAAGGAACTGCGGGTGCGTTTCGACAATGGCGCGCCAGAAAGTGTGACCTCGGAAGAATGGCGCAATACCGTGCGCGTGGCGATCGGTGCGAACTACCGCTATAACGATGCGTGGAAACTGCGCGGCGGTATCGCTTATGATCCCTCGCCAGTCAAAGACGAGTTCCGGACTCCCCGCGTGCCGGATGCCGACCGTACCTGGCTATCGTTCGGTGCCCAGTACAAGCCATCGGCAAACGATACCTGGGACTTCGGCTACGCACATCTATTCGTCAAGGATGCCTCGATCAATAAGACTGAAGCAAGTAACGGTACGACCGTACGCGGGAATTACGAAAGTAACGTGAATATCGTCAGCGTGCAATACAGCCGCAAGTTCTGATAAATGAATAGCGCCGGTTTCGATTGCCGGCGCTTTCATTAGTGATGACGCGCCCTGCGAGCGATCATGCAAGCAGGGCGTTTTTTATTGCGGGTTCTTGAAACTGCGGCGCTGATCGATTCTTCGGGGAAGAAGGATAGCGTGCATGGCTCGTGTGCATGCCGGAGCTTAGGCGATCACGCCCGGCGCTTGCGGCAATGAGAGTAAGAGCGGCATGAGCTTACCTGGTTACTGAAACGCCTGGATGCCGGTTTGCGCCCGTCCCAGGATCAGCGCATGGATATCATGCGTGCCTTCATAGGTATTGACGACTTCCAGATTGAGCATATGGCGGATTACGCCGAACTCGTCCGAAATTCCATTGCCGCCCAACATATCGCGCGCTACTCGTGCAATGTCCAAGGCCTTGCCGCAGGAATTCCGTTTCAACATGGACGTGATTTCCACCGACGCCGAGCCCACATCTTTCATGCGCCCCAAACGCAGGCAAGCCTGCAAACCGAGCGCAATTTCCGTCTGCATGTCGGCGAGTTTTTTCTGTACCAGCTGGTTCGAAGCCAGCGGTTGGCCGAACTGATGGCGGTCCAGCACATACTGGCGGGCAGTGTGCCAGCACGATTCAGCCGCACCCAGCGCACCCCAGGCAATCCCGTACCGCGCCGAATCCAGGCAAGTGAAGGGACCTTTCAAGCCGCGAATCTCAGGGAAGACATTGTCGTCCAGGCAGAAAACCTCATCCATGACGATTTGGCCGGTGATGGAAGTGCGTAAGCCGAACTTGCCATGGATGGCCGGCGCGGAAAGGCCCGCCATGCCTTTTTCCAGGATAAAGCCGCGGATGACGTCAGCCTCATCCTTGGCCCAGACCACGAACACATCGGCAATCGGCGAATTGGTGATCCACATCTTGCTGCCGCTGAGCGAATAGCCGCCTGAGACCTTTCGCGCGCGCGTTGTCATCGAAGCAGGGTCGGAGCCGCTATTCGGCTCGGTCAGGCCGAAACAACCAATGAATTCGCCGGCTGCGAGCCTGGGCAGATACTGTTGCCGCTGTTGTTCGGTGCCGAAGAGGTAGATCGGCAGCATCACCAGCGAGGATTGCACGCTCATCATCGAGCGGTAGCCGGAATCGATGCGCTCGACTTCGCGCGCAATCAAGCCATAACAAACCTGATTCAAACCGGCGCCGCCGTACTGCTGCGGAAGCGTCGCGCCAAGCAGGCCGAGCGAACCCATCTCACGGAAGATGGATGCATCCATGCGTTCATGCCGGAATGCTTCCAGAACGCGCGGCTGCAGCTTGTCCTGGCAATAAGCACGCGCGGCATCGCGCACCATGCGCTCGCTCTCGTCGAGTTGCTGATCCAGCAGCAGAGGATCATTCCATTGAAAGCAGGCCTTGTTGTCGGAAGCGGAGCGGGAAGAAGCCATCATGTCAGGAAAGGTCGGCGACCTGCCGGCAGCCAGGTAAGATTATTCGATATTGGTGGCGACAAATTTGCCGCCATGGAAAACCAGCGCAGGCTGCGGATCGACGGCACAGTGCTCCACTTCGCCGACCAGAATGACATGGTCGCCTTCCGGGTACTGGCTTCTGTTGCGGCATTCAAACCACGCCGCTGCGCCTTTCAGAATCGGCAAACCAGTGGCGGATAAATCGAATTCCACGCCTTCAAAACGGTTTTCAATGCGGCGCGCAAAGCGATCGGCTAAAAATGCCTGATCCGCGCCGAGCACGTTAATCACGTAATGCGAACAGGACTGGAATACCGGCAGGCTGCGCGCGGTATTGGCGAGACTCCACAACACCAGCGGCGGCGCCAGCGACACGGAATTGAACGACGTAGCAGTCAAGCCGATGAACTTGCCTGGCTCGGCGAGCGTCGTCACAACAGTCACTCCGGTGGCAAATTGTGCGAGCGCATTACGGAAATGGCGGGGATCCAGGGGATCGAATACACCGCTCGAAATACTAGTGGGCATCAAAGGCCTGCAATTGTTCTATCTGGTTTATCAACGGCCGAAAAGACGAAAAATGATACACCAAGGCGACAATCCTCGGGAAACAGGTAAATTTGGCGCAAGAGACATTTTGCCTGTAATTGAAATTCGAAGTTTATAATCAAACAGTAATTCGCTTAAGCATGGTGAAATATAAGCCAAGGCAGACTTTCTGAACGGAGTGCAGCATGACAACGGAAATCGCAACGCTGGGTGGTGGCTGCTTCTGGTGCCTGGAAGCGGTTTATCAGGAATTGCAAGGTGTGCAGCAAGTGGAGTCCGGTTATGCCGGTGGCCATGTGGCCAATCCAAGCTATGAAGAAGTGTGCAGTGGCGGGACCGGGCATGCGGAAGTGGTGCGCGTGACTTTCGATCCGGCCATCGTCAGCTACCGCGAGATTCTCGAAATCTTTTTTACGATACATGACCCGACCACCCTGAACCGCCAGGGCAACGATTGCGGGACTCAATATCGTTCCGTGATTTTTTACCACTCGCCTGAACAGGAAGAGACAGCCAGGCAAGTAATCGCAGAAATGGCGAATGTCTGGGACGCGCCTATCGTCACCGAGCTTGCGCCACTCCCCGCGTATTACAAGGCCGAGGATTACCACCAAAATTATTTTCGCCAGAATCCGTTGCAGGGTTATTGCGCGTTCGTCGTGGCGCCCAAGGTGGCGAAGTTCCGCAAGATTTTTGCCGACAAGGCGAAGAGCGCCTGAGATTCACGCCTGAGCTTGCCGCTCTCCAGTCGAGCAAAGTCAGACCCACTGATGAGTTTCCCATGCCATCAGGGCCATGGGAAACTCATGCATCCCGATAGCGCACCCCTGTAATTTCAGGAATGCATTCACGAATACTTCAGGAATACATATAGCGGCGTGACCAGGGCAGGGCGCTTGCAGGCCGGCCAGACTTGGTGCACAAGACCTGGAAAATCGCTACCCAGTCATTGGCAAAGGCATACGAGCATCCGGCAAGATAAACCCGCCAGATGCGGAAGCGCCGTTCATCCACGGCGGCGCGAATGCGGTCAGCGCGGTTCTCGAAATTGGATGCCCAGATGCCGCAGGTCTTGGCGTAATGACGCCGCAGGTTTTCCACATCGAGCGTTTCCAGACCACTTTCCTGCATGGATTTCAAGACGAGGCTGATATGCGGCAGTTCGCCATGCGGGAACACGTACTTGCCGATGAATTCGCCGCCGCCATAGGGAGTCGAGCCGCTGTCGATGTCGGTGCTGGTGATGCCATGATTCATGGCAAAGCCGTCGTCGGCGAGCAGGGCGCGCATGCGCGAAAAATAATCGGGTAGCTGGCGCAAGCCGACATGCTCGAACATGCCGACGCTGGTGATGCGGTCAAAGGTGCCGGTCACATCGCGGTAATCCTGCAAGCGGATTTCCACCCGGTCGGCAAGGCCCGCCTGCTTGATCCTTTCCGTAGCCAGGGCATGCTGGTTTTCGGACAGGGTGATGCCGACGCAGCGCGCGCCGAATTTTTCAGCGGCGCGCAAGACCAGTGCGCCCCAGCCGCAGCCGATGTCCAGCAAGGTCTGGCCCGGCTTGAGCTGAATCTTGGTGAGGATGTGATCGATTTTTTTCAGCTGCGCTTCTTCCAGCGTTTCATTGCCGTTTTCGAAATAGGCGCAGGAATACACCATGTTCTCGTCCAACCAGATTCGATAGAAATCGTTGGAGACGTCATAGTGATAACGGATGGCTTCCGAATCCAGCTTGCGATTATGGCGGATGTGGCGGGTCAGGCGACCGAACTTGCCGGTTGGCTGCAGTGTCTTGCGCGCCAGCGTGCTGCCGACATCGATGATTTCATCGACGTTGCCTTCGATGTCGAGCTTGCCTTCGACATAGGCAGTACCGAGGTTGGACAGGGAGGGCGTCAGGAGATACGGCAGGGACGATGCTTCCGGCACTTTGACGGTGACGTGCGGATCCTGTGAAAAGTCAAAGCGCTTGCCATTCCATAGCTCCAGTCGTAGCGGCAGGGCGGCTTGGTGGCGTACCTGGTTGACCCAACTATCCAACTTGTTTTCCCAGAACATGGTCTCTCCTTTGTTTGAAGGAAAACGGCATTGTCGGCCGCCACCGCCGCGCCAGGCGCTTTACGGCTGCAGCCGCTGTATCCGCCACGCTCCATCATCCTGCCGGATGTAGAGAACCCGGTCATGCATGCGGGAGCTGCGGCCCTGCCAAAATTCGATCGAGTCCGGCACCAGGCGGTAACCGCCCCAGTGCGACGGCCGCTGCGGCTGGTCGCCATGCTGCTTCTTCACCTCTTCGAAGCGCGCCTCCAGCGTTTCGCGATCGGCGACCGGGCGGCTCTGTTCCGAAGCAATCGCCCCCAGTCTGCTCAACAGCGGCCGGCTGTCGTAATAGGCATCGCTTTCTTCCGCTGCGACCTTTTCCACCTTGCCTTCAATCCGCACCTGCCGTTCCAGTTCGATCCAGTGGAACAACAGCGCTGCGTACGGATTGACTTCCAATTCCCGACCTTTACGGCTGGCGTAATTGGTAAACCAGACAAACCCGTGCTGATCGAATTCCTTGATCAGCACGATCCGCGACGAAGGGCGCCCATCGGCATTCACCGTCGCCACGCTCATGGCATTGGCTTCCGGCACATGGGCCTTGAGCGCTTCATCGAACCACTTGCCGAATTGCTTGATCGGATCCTGGTCCACTTCGGATTCCGACAAGCTGGAATGCATATAGTCCTTGCGAAGACCGGCAATTGACATCTTGTTTCCTTTTTACGTATTGGAAATTCCGCGGCGCGCCCGCATGGCATCGCCCAACTCCTGCATTTGCCCATCGCTGAAGAGGCGTTTGGCCATCGGCGCAATCACGCTTTCTTCCATCTGCATATGGGCTTCATACAATTGCGCAAACTGCGCCACATCAGTTTCAGAGAGTTGCGCAGATTGCCCACTTGCAATTGTACTCAGTTGGCGGTCCAATACCGGCCAAAGGCTTGCCATTTTTCGGTGCTCGTCGAGCAATCGCGGCAAAATGGCTTGCAGCTGGTCGGCATCGGTTCCGCTTGCGGTCATTTCCAATTGCGGCAGCAGGTTGTCTTCCTCGTCTTCGTGATGAAGCTGCGCCGCATCGTTAAAATAGCGCAGCACTGCATGGGCAGCTTGTTGCGCGTCAACATCTGCGCCATGGCTTGGTAAATAGGCTACGAGCTTTTTCAGCGTGGCGAGTTGCTTGCGAATGCGCGAATGGCAATGCGCCAGTACCTCGATCGGCCGGTCAAATCCGGGCGCTGTTTCAAATAATGAATTTTTCATGTTTCAGCCTTGGCATTTCAAGTTTTCATCTCTCAGTAAAAATCCATTCTAGGCGAAAAATTTCGCTTTCCGTCCGGTAAAATGACGGAATGCATGCTTTACTTAAACCAACTTCTTTCGCCGCTACCGATACCGCAGTCGACATTGACTATGAGCGCCGCTTCGGCGGGATCGCACGTCTGTATGGCGCTGCCGCGCTCGAACGATTTCGTGACGCCCATGTGTGCGTGATTGGCGTCGGCGGCGTAGGTTCGTGGGTAGCGGAAGCGCTGGCCCGCTCCGCGATCGGCCGCATCACCATGATCGACCTGGATAACGTCGCGGAATCCAACATCAATCGTCAGATCCATGCCCTGACCGATACGCTCGGCAAAGCCAAGGTCACGGCGCTGGCCGAGCGCATTGCGCAAATCAATCCGTATTGCCAGGTGACGGAAGTCGAGGATTTCATCACACCGGATAACCTGGACGAGATGATCGGTTCGCGCAAGTTCGACTACATCGTGGATGCCATCGATAACGTGCGCGCCAAGACGGCGCTGATTGCGTATTGCCGTGAGCATGGCATTCGTTTGATTACGATCGGCGGCGCAGGCGGACAAATCGATCCGACCAAGATCGAGATTCGCGACTTGTCACGCACTGAGCAAGAACCGCTGCTGTCGAAAGTGCGCAAGCGCTTGCGCCAGTTGCATGGCTTCCCGCGCGGAACGAAAAACAAGTTCGGCATCGATGCCGTGTTTTCTACCGAGCCGTTGCGGTTTCCGGAGACGGCGGGCGCTTGTTCCGTCGACGACCAAGAGCCTGCAGGCAATGACGGTATCACCGGTTTGAATTGCGCGGGTTTTGGTTCTGCGATGGTGGTGACGGCTTCTTTCGGGTTGGTCGCGGCAGCGCAAGTCTTGAAAAATCTTGCTCATGCTGCGAAGGCAGCTGCTCAGGTTTCACTCGCCAAGTAAATCGACGTCAGCACGTTGTACTCCAGTCGCCCGCCTTCCTGCATGGATTGCACCAGGGCGACTTGCCTGATTCCCCAAATAAATGGTTCGAATGGCCGGTCAAGCGGTGGCTGGGCATCGCGCGCCAGCGTGATATGCGGCGTGAAATCGTTTTTGCGGTCGAAGTCGATTCCGTGTTCATTCAGTTTGTCGGCCAGTGATTGCTGCAAGGCGATCAGCGTGTCCGGCACGGCGTGGCTTCCCGCCCATACGATGCGCTTTTTCTTGAAATAGCCGATGCGGTCTATGGGCAGTGTGATGGCATCGACCGGCAGGCTGGCCAGAATTTCTTCCAGTAAGGGCAAGTGCGTCGCCTGCTGTTCGCCGAGGAAGGCAAGCGTCGCATGCAGATTGCCGGGGCGGGTGCGGCGTCCGCGCTGCTGCATCTGTAATTCCAGCAGCGCATTGCGCGCGGCCTCGTCCGGCCACAGCGCATAAAACAGCCGCAGAGGCTTGTCGTGCGAGGTATCCGTTACGCCGTGAACGTCGAACACCTTAATCCTTTATATGCGTAAAAAAGAAGTAGCATGCGAGCAGAATGGCGATCACCACGCAGGCAAAGGAAAAGGCGATGCCGCTGCTGATGCAAAACAGCGCGGCACAAAAATAGGCGGGGGTGCCTTCCATTGTCTGGGCAAGCATGCCGGAATAAATCTGCAGCAAGATGAGCATGCAAGCGGCGATGCCCAGCCATTTAAGCGTATAGGAAGGAAGAATGGCGCGCTGCGCGCGGTTGTGACGATAATTGGCGCTGCGCTGCTCGAACGTGCCGAGATTGACGTCACGAAAGCGCCAAAAGGGCGTGGCCCAGCGCCAGAACAATAAGCACAGTAACCCCAATAACTGCAAAACCTGGATGAGTCGGGATGGATGGTCTGCTTGCATGCGCGATGCCTCCTATGTGGATAGGTTGTTAGGCATCATGATGCACAGGGGGTTCACACGGCTTTGATTGGCTTACTGCGTAAGCCGGAAGGTTTCTTCCTCGGTGCGGTAATCATCCGCGCAGCCTTTATTGCAGAAGCGCCGGACATTGTCCAAGGGAGCATTGCAATACCAACACGCGCCTTTGGGTTTCAACGCACCAAGGCTCATTTCTCCGGTCGAGACGAGCGCTTGCATGGCAGGCTGCGGTTCATTCGCGATGCTTTTGGCGTCATTCATGAGGCACCTCTGTTTGCGGGATTAATTATCCGGCACGCCTGCGGTACAGGCGAACCTTGCTGCAACACGCTCTTACATTACTGCCATGCTGACGGCAGATCAAGTCCTGCGCGAAGTAAAAACGCATTGTTTGAGCTTAGTTGTAAAGTTGCAATTGAAGTGGATAAATTGCCATCATTAAGGGTGGTATCCGGTTTCATCTTTATTCATGTCATTGCCAATTAAATAATATTTGGGGAGGACTATCCAAATAGATAGTGGAATGGCTTGTCCAAACTAATTAGAGTTGCTAACTGCAAATGCGCGACTCGTCACAACACAAGCGCATACCAATCCGAAGTCCGGTTGTAAAAATAAAAACAGATACATCTGGTTTATATCAATATGAGGAGACACCATGAAGACAGGCTTTACACTTTCCCTTTCCCGTATGCTGGCCACCGCCGCCATGGCAGTCAGCGCCTTTTCCGCCCAGGCTGCCTGCCTGGACAATGTCGTGCTGGTGCATGGTAATACGGCGTCGCCATCGAGCTGGAACAACACTGTTTCCACACTCAAGTCACGCGGCTATACCGATAGCCAGCTGTACCGTCCGAACTGGGGTTCCAAGACTTGCGCAGCTTGTAATTCGCATGACACGACCAATACCAATGTCGTCAAATCCTCGCTGCAATCGGCGCTGGCGGCGTCCTGCACCGGCAAGATCGACGTCATCGGCCACTCCATGGGCGTGACCCTGGCGATGAAAGCCATCAACGAGCTGGGTTACTCCGGCAAGGTCAATACCTTCGTCGGTGTGGCGGGTGCACAGCATGGCCTCAATTCCTGCGGCGTGTATCCATACAATGTCGTGTCGTCGACTTGCGGTTCGGCCGGCCTGTCGATCGACAGCCCGCTGATCAAGTCGGTCAAGGGCAAGCGCTATGGCGCCAAGATGTATTCCATCAAGAGCTGGATCGATGAAGTCGTTTGCGTTGGCAGCTGCTATGTCTGGGGCGCGCATACCAGCAACATCGACTCGCAGAACGCCACCTATGACTATGCACTGGGCCACTTCGGCCTGCAAACCGGCACCACCAGCAAGCAAGCTGATTTGCTGATGAACTGATGCTCACGGGCCGTCCCTGGGGCGGCGTTATCCTGAAATGGAAATAAAAAGCCCTGCGATAGTGCAGGGCTTTTTCATTGGATGGCTGACGCGAGATAACGGCGGTAAGTGCATGACGATAACTACGCGGCTACGCGGCAATCACTGCAGCATTTCTAAGAGCTTCAGGCCGCGCAGTCGCCGTAGCGGCACGGCACCGGTTTGCCGATGCCGTAGCCCTGGGCGAAATCTACCTTCAAGGCAGCCAGGCGAGCACGGATATCATCGTTTTCCACGAACTCGGCAATGGTGCGCAAGCCCATGGTGTGGCCGATATGGTTGATCGCTTCGACCATCGCGGCGTCGGCGGCATCGGTCAGCATATCCTTGACGAAGCTGCCGTCGATTTTCAGGTAATCCACCGGCAGATGCTTGAGATAGGCAAAGGACGACATGCCGCTGCCGAAATCGTCCAGGGCAAATTTGCAGCCGGCTGCGCGCAATTCATTGATAAGGGTAATGGCTTGCGTCAGATTGCCGATGGCGACCGTCTCGGTAATTTCGAAACAGATTTTGCTCGTCGGGATATCGTGCGCTGCCATCTCGCGCAGGATGAAAGACAGGAATTCAGGGTCCGATACCGATGCGCCCGAAAGGTTGATGGCGCACAGCTCCAGTTGTTCCGCCACATCCGGGCTCAGATTGTGGAAGTTCGCAAAAGCGCTGGAAATTACCCAGCGGTCGATGGCAGGCATCAGGCCGAAGCGCTCGGCGGCCGGCATAAACGCGCCCGGCGGCACCAGCTTGCCTTCCTCGTCGCGCAGCCGCAGCAGCAATTCGAAATGCGCTCCGGTATTGGGCGCAGCTTCATCCAGGGGCACGATTTTCTGGCAATACAGTTGCAAGCGGTTTTCCTGCAGCGCTTGCTGCAGCCTGCTGACCCAGTGCATTTCTCCCTGACGAATGGTGATGTCGCGGTCTTCGCGATTGCCGACGTGGACGCGGTTGCGGCCATGTTCCTTGGCGATGTAGCAGGCGGTATCGGCGGCGGAGAGAATGTCCGACACGCTCATGTCGCTGCCACCGAAATTGATCACGCCCAGCGACAGGCTCACGGTAAAGGTGGTGTCTTGCCAGACGAAGCGGAAATCGCTGACGGTCTCGCGCAGGGTTTCGGCGATTCTGGCCGCAGGCTCGGGAGGGCAGTTCTCCAGCAGCACGCCGAACTCGTCGCCGCCAAAGCGCGCCAGGGTATCGCCGGAGCGCAGCCTGCCTTGCAACAGGCCAGCCAGCGTACGTAACAATTCATCGCCGGCGACATGGCCGCAAGTATCGTTGACGACCTTGAACTGGTCCAGGTCCATGTAGATGAAGGCATGGTTCCGCCCTTCGTTTGACGCGGTTTTGACTGCCTGGTGCAAGCGGTTTTCGAATTCGCGGCGGTTGACCAGCCCGGTCAGGTCATCATGGGTAGCCTGGTAAGACAATTGCGCGGCAATCTGGCGCGAGCGGCTCACGTCATGAAAGGCCAGCACCACGCCGCTGATATGGCCGGCGGCATCGCGGATGGGCGCCGCGGTTTCCTCGATGGCGTATTCCTTGCCGTCCTTGCTCAGCAAGACGGCATCGCCCTGCAAGCTGACTGTGGCACCGCTGGCTCCGCTATCGAGCACGCGCTGCACCGGATCTGCCAGCGGGCTGCGGCTGGCTTCGGCAACGACGTGGAAGACTTCGCCCAGGCTGCGGCCATGCGCTTCCAGGTTGGTCCAGCCGGTCAGCTGCTCGGCAACGGGATTGAGGTATTCCACTCGCCCGGCCACGTCGGTAGTAATGACGCCGTCGGCAATCGATTGCAGGGTGACGGTGACGCGTTCCTTTTCAGCCTTCAGCGCGGCAGTGCGGTTGGCGATGCGCTGTTCGAGGACGCGATTGGCGTGTTCCAGCTGGGACTGTGCTTCGTCGCGCTCGCGGCGCATGCGGATGACCGAAATGCCATGCGACAGGTCGCTCGCCACTTCGCTGAGCAGTTCCACTTCCTGCGGGTCGAAGCGGTTCGGCTCGGCCGAGTAAAAGCCGATGGCGCCGATGGCCTTGCCTTCCACGATCAGGGGCAAGCCCAGCAGCGATTTGTAGTTGTAGATCCTGGTGGCGTCCCGCCATGCCGCCATGAAGACAGGGGATTCCTCCACATTGCGGATGATGGCAGGCTGACCGGTGCGGATGGCGCGGCCGAATACGCCCTGGCCCTGCGGGCTGTCGGCCGACCATGACACTCGATCGATGCCGAGATTGTTTTCCAAAAATCCGACCCTGGCCATCGGCTTGACAGTCTTGAATTCGTCGTCGATGGCATAGCCGACCCAGGAATGGGTATAGCCGCCTGCCGTGACCATGGTCCGGCAGATTTCATCAAGCAAGGCTTGTTCGTCGGTCGCACGAATGACTACCCGGCTGCAAGCGCTCAGCGTTCGCAATACACGAACATGGCGCGCACTAAACTCCTGATTCGTCTTTGCGCCGATCTCTGTGATCAGACTGGTCTTCATTATTAATTGTTATACAAGGTAAATTTTAGGCTATTACAAAACTGTGCTTGTGAGAAGCATAAATACTCCTATTTCCCCTCTTGCATTGTTGAAACACAACACAAATCTCTGCATTCGAGGAGCCGAGACTAGTAGCCTTGATGACTATGTGTTTATTTGCGAGCTGTATATTAGCTATGTGATGCGGGCCTTGGCGCCATGAAATGGAGATGGTTTTTCTATCGGAGTGCTAGCTGATGGAGCATCAAAAGAATGAAGATGGCACCAAATTCACAAAGAATCGCATGGGATAATGTCTGATAATAATTTCCAATCCTCTTGTGCCATCACACCGTGTTTAACTCATCAAGAACCATTCATATTGTTGCGATCTGGTTTTGCTTGACTTTCATGACCGTTGCCGGTGCCGCGACATTGCCGGCGACGGTGACGCAAGCGCTTCAGCGTGCCGGTATTCCGCTGCAGGCTGCCGGTGTGCACGTGCAGGAAGCGGGTGGCGAAAGAATGCTGGCCGAACTCAACCCGGCGACTCCCTTCAACCCGGCTTCCACCATGAAGCTGGTGACAACCGGTGCGGCACTCGACTTGCTGGGGCCGGCCTTCGCCTGGAAAACCGAGGCGTATGCCCGCGGCACGATGGAAGGCGATGTCCTGCAGGGTGACCTCGTCATCAAGGGCGGCGGCGATCCCAAGCTGACGGTGGAAGGGTTGTGGATGTTCCTGCGCGAGATCCGCGCACGCGGCATCCGCGAAATCCGCGGCAACCTGGTGCTCGATCGCAGCCTGTTTGCTCCCGAGGGGCACGATCCCGCTTCGTTCGATGGCGACCCCTCGCGTCCCTACAATGCCGGGCCGGATGCGCTGCTGTTCAATTACAAGACGCTGACCCTGCGTTTTATGCCCAATCCCGCTCAAGGTAAGGTTGCGCTCGCTGTCGAGCCGCCCTTCACCGATTTTCATGTCATCGGACCCAGGCTCGGTAATGGCGATTGCGGCGAGTGGCGCAAGAACCTGGCGATGTCGCAAGACGCTTATGTGCTCGACATCGCCGGTGCGTATCCGGCATCTTGCGGCGAGCGCGTCCTGCAAGTGCTGGCCTGGAATATGAGCTCGGCGCGCTATTTCGAAATCGTTTTCCGCAGGTTGTGGAGCGACCTTGGCGGTTCACTGGCGGGAGTCGTGACCGAAGGCGGCGTGCGGCCGGATGCCTGGCTGCTGGCGCAACGCGATTCGGTGAGCCTGGCCGAAGTGGTCCGCGATATCAACAAGTTCAGCAACAATGTCATGGCGCGCCAGCTACTGCTTACACTGGCGGCGCGCTATACCGGGCAGGCCGCCACCGTCGCGGGCGGCGCCGAAGTGATCAAGACATGGGTGGCTTCGCGCGGCATCGCCATGCCGGAACTGGTGCTCGACAATGGCTCTGGCCTGTCGCGCGAGGGACGTGTTTCGGCGGGCGGCCTGGGGCGCCTGCTGCAGGCGGCGTTCCGTGCGCCGACCATGCCCGAATTCGTCGCCTCGCTGCCGCTGGTCGGGCAGGACGGCACCATGCGCAAGCGCCTCAACGGCGACACGGTGGCGGGCAATGCCCATATCAAGACCGGCTACCTGAATGAGGCACGCGCCATTGCCGGTTATGTCCAGGCAGCGTCCGGCAAGCGCTATGTCGTCGTCTTTCTGGTGAATCATGCGAATGCCGGGCGCGCATCTGAAGCACAAGACCAGCTGCTGAAGTGGGTCTATGAAAACGGTTGACGCGCTGCCGCAATGGCATGGCGATGTGTCGTTACAACAGTCGTTCCGGACAATTGCCTGATGCAGAAAAAACATTGATACTTCGGCAAATACGCACGTTGCCGTGAATTGGCTAGGGCGAGCATACCAATAACAATAGGCAGGCCGCATGCCGCCTCCGGAGAATGCATGACTGATACGAGCACGCTGCGACTCGAACCTGTGCCCGCACAACCCAATACGCCTGCCAACGCCAAAGCGGCGCCTTCCCTGACGGTCGCGCATGAACAGAACAGGTCCGGGCCGCACGAGGCAGCCGAGCCCGTTCCCTTGAATCCGCAGCGCTTCGAGTTCACCGGCAGCGGCGGGGAATACTTTCGCATCTGGGTAGTCAACCTGCTGCTAACCATCCTCACGCTGGGCGTATATTCGGCCTGGGCCAAGGTGCGCCGGCTGCAGTACTTCTATCGCAATACGCGTGTCGCCGGCGATATCTTCGATTACCACGGCAATCCGACAGCCATCCTGAAAGGGCGCATCCTGGCGCTGGTGCTGCTGGTGGCATATAAGCTGGCTTCTGAAATATCCATGATCGCCCTGGTGATCGTCGGTATTGTGCTGATGGGGATCATGCCTTGGCTGCTAGCGCGCGCATTCCGCTTCAAGCTGGCCAATTCCAGTTATCGCGGATTGCACTTCCGGTTTCATGGCACCGTGGCACAAGCTTATCGGATGCTGATTCTGTTTCCGATCATCCTGACCTTCATCGGCGTGTTCGCCTGGAGCGTGTTCACTTCCTTCGATTCGCATCCTCGGATCGGATTGATTCTGCTGGCTGTGCTGTTGCTGGTAGCCGTACTGATGGCAGGCGTGCCGCTGGCGCATTACCTGCTCAAGCGTTTTCAGCACGATAACGCGTACTATGGCCAGTCGCCGTTCTTCTTTCATGCGACGGCGGGTTCCTTCTTCAAGATCTATGTCCAGGCGCTGTTGCTGGCCCTGGTCGGCGGCATTCCCGCCAGTATCTTCGGTTTTCTGACCGGCGACCTGTTCAACTATCTGGCGAAGACGCCATTCGGCTGGCTGTTCATCTTCCTCTACAGCGTGGCGAGTGCCTATGCGTCCAGCATGGTGCTGCGCGCCTTTGTCGAAAGCCGTATCCAGAACCTGGTGTGGAATAACACCGAATTGGCCGACGTCAGTTTCGAGAGCACCGTCAGCGCCCGCAATCTGTTGTGGATCCATGCTTCCAACCTGGCTTTGATCATGTTGACGGCCGGCCTGTACAAGCCGTTTGCCACCGTGCGCCTGGTGAAATACCGCCTCGCCAGCCTGGCCATCTTGCCGCATGCCGGATTGGATGAGTTCTTTGCCGACCAGGCGGCCGATGGCGCCGGAGCGCTCGGCCAGGAAGCCGGTGAGTTTTTCGATATCGATATCGCACTATGATCGACGCCATTTATTTCGACGGCCAGAGCTCCAGGCGCCAGCCGGTCACGCTAATCATGCACAAGCGCGTGGTTGCCATGCGCGGCGAGGGCATCAAGCAAAGCCATCGCCTTTCCCGCCTGCGTTTGTCGGAACGCCTGGAGCATGTGCCCCGTATCCTGTACATGCCGGATGGCGGCAGCGTGCATGTCAGCGATCCGCGCCTGGACAAGATGCTGGCTGCAAACGGTTACCGCGAATCGCGCGTGGTGGGATGGCAGCGCAACTGGATGCTGTCGCTGCTGGCGCTGGTTGCCGTGGTGGCCTTGCTGCTGTCCGGTTATCAGTGGGGCTTGCCATGGGTGGCTGACCAGGTGGCATTGCACATGCCTGCTGCGCTGGAAAAGAAAATCGGCGACGGTCAGCTCAAGCTGCTCGACAAAAGCGTCATGGCGCCGAGCGAACTTGATCCGGTGGTGCAGGCGCGCCTGCAACGGTTGTTCGCCGACCTTAAACAGCCGCGCGGCGAGAAGACTGATTACCGTCTCGAGTTCCGGCGTAGCCATATCGGCCCGAATGCCTTTGCCGTGCCCAACGGGGTGATTGTCATGACGGACGAGCTGGTGAAGCTGGCGGAAAATGACCAGGCCGTGCTCGGCGTGCTCGGGCATGAACTGGGCCACTTGCAGCGTCGTCATTCGCTGCGCAGGCTGATGCAGGCGCTGGGGGTGAGTGTGCTGCTTAACGTGTGGGTGGGGGATGCGTCGAGCGTCGTCGCGACAGTGCCGACAGTCCTGCTCGATCAAAAATATTCGCGCGATTTCGAGCGCGAAGCGGACCAGTATGCCATCGACATGATGCAGACGAATGGCATACCGCTGGAGCCCATGGCCGTCCTGTTTGAGAGGATGGAGAAATATGCCAGCCGAAACGGGGAAGCATCGCATCGGCATGAGCAAGACGCGAAGGGCGAAGGGCGCAGGAGCAAGTCAAGGAAGGATGAAGAAGAGGAAGAGCCGGAGCCGCTGGACTACTTCAGTTCCCATCCGAGCGGCGGCGAGCGTGTCGCCAAGTTGCGGGCCGCGGATCGCGCCAAAAAATAATGCGCTGACTGGCGATCTCCGCTCCCGGTCAAACGATCAGCGGGCGGTCGGATAATTCATTGAGATTGTCGCCTTGTCCGGGGAAGTGCTGCTGCAGCAGGCGATTCAGCAAGTCCAGCGCCGCCAGCACGCTGGGCCCGTACTCACCATGCGAAAACCCTTCGGTCATGCGCCGGCAGATTTCCTTCCAGTCATTCGGTTGCAGCGCGCGGCCGCTGGCGCGGTCGGCGATGATTTCCACCTTATGGTCGGCCAGGTTGATGTAGACCAGCACGCCGCAGTTGTCTTCGGTATCCCAGACCCGGTAAAGCGTGAACAATTCACGCGCGCGGGCACGCGAATGAGCGCCTTGCAGCATGTCGGTGATAGGCAGTGCGGGCTCGATGATCAGCCGGATTTCCGCGCGGTGCAGCTTCTCGCCTGAGGCGATCGCGGCCTGGATATCGTGCAGCGCCTGTGGAGGGAATGCCTTTTGCGCGGTTACGCGAGTCGTCAACACATGCCGGAAAAAGCGGGATAGCTTATTCATTACCAGTCTCCCGAAGCGCCGCCGCCGTCAAAGCCACCGCCACCGCCACTGAAACCGCCGCCGAAGCCGCCTCCACCTCCACCACCACCGCCGAAATCGCCCCAGCCACCCCGGCCGATATGGCTGCCGAGGATGACGCCGGCAGCTTGACCCCAGCCATTGCGGCTGAACCGGCGGCGCGACGAACGTGCCCGCGACATCATCATGAACACCACGAACAGGAAAAACAGCATCGGCAGCCAGCCGCCGATGCTTTCGTCTTCCGCGACCTGATTTTGCGCATTTTGCGGCGAGGGAAATTTTTCCTGGTCGAGCAAAGTCGTGATCGCAGAAACGCCAGCCGTCAGCCCGCCATAGAAGTCATTCTGGCGGAAATGCGGCGCGATCACGTCCTGCAGGATGCGCTTGGATTGCGCATCGGTGAGTACGCCCTGCACGCCGCGCCCGGCTTCGATGCGAAGGCGGCGCAACGCCGGCGGATTATCCTTGGCCACCAGCAGGATCACGCCATCGTCGACCCCTTTGCGCCCCAGCTTCCAGGCATCGGCTACCCGGATGCCATATTGCTCGATGGCTTCCGGCTCCGTCTTGCTGACGAGGAGTACCGCGATCTGGCTGCCGGTGCGTGCTTCGTAATCAGTGAGCACGTTTTCCAGCGCCTGCCGCTGCTGTGCGGTCAGCATGCCGGCGTTATCGGTGACATGCGCCGTCAGCGGCGGCACCGGAACAAAATTCTGGGCGCTGGCTGCCTGCGCCAGCCAGAACAGCAGCAGGGTAAGCAGATGGCGTGCTGACATCATGTGCAGACGTTTTTCGCTATCGTTAAGTGTGTTTCAGTCTTATTTCTTATCGTTGCCGAAGTCGACCTTGGGCGCCGTCGAAATCGCTTTTTCATTTTCGACCGTGAATGAGGGTTTGACTTCATAGTTGAAAATCATCGCCGTCAGATTGGTCGGGAAACTGCGCGCCAGGATGTTGTACTCCTGGACGGCAACGATATAACGCTGGCGCGCCACGGTAATGCGGTTTTCCGTGCCTTCCAGTTGCGATTGCAGATCGCGGAACAAGCCATCGGCCTTGAGCTGGGGATAGTTTTCCGCCACCGCCATCAGGCGCGACAAGGCAGAGGAGAGTTCGCCCTGCGCTTGCTGGAATTTGTTGAAGGCTTCCGGATTGTTCAGCACTTCTGGCGTCACCTGGATGCTGGTCGCTGCCGCACGCGCCCGCGTTACGGCTTCGAGGGTATCTTTTTCATGCGAGGCATAACCCTTGACGGTATTGACCAGGTTGGGCACCAGGTCGGCACGGCGCTGGTACTGGTTGACGACTTCAGCCCAGGCTGACTTGACAGCCTCATCCTTGGCCTGAAAGTCGTTGTAGCCGCAGGCGGAGAGCATGGAGGCCAGCAGGGCCATCAACAGGTAAGCGGACCATTTTTTCATATGGACATTCCCCTTGGAAAATGACATTGAATTAACGAAGCAGGAAATAAATTAACATGGTTTGCCATTGTCCGGGACGGCCAGGCATCAGTTCCAGGCGTTACAATGTGTCGTTTGCATTGTTATTTTTCAAACGGACCTGCCGTGACTGCTTTCATCGATAAACTTACCGCCGCCTGGACGGGCAATGATTCCCTGCTGTGCATCGGACTTGATCCTGATATTCAAAAGCTGCCTGAAGAGCTGCAGGAAGAACCCGATGCCATTTATGCCTTCTGCAAGGACATCATCGACGACACGGCAGACCTGGTGTGTGCCTTCAAGCCGCAAATCGCGTATTTCGCGGCCCTCGGCGCCGAGGAAGAGCTCGAAGCGATCTGCCGTTATATCCGTGAACAGTATCCGCATATCCCCATCGTGCTGGATGCCAAGCGCGGCGACATCGGCGCCACCGCCGAACAATATGCCCGCGAAGCTTTCGAGCGTTACCGTGCCGATGCGGTGACGGTCAATCCTTACATGGGTTTCGATTCGGTGGCGCCGTATCTGGAATGGAAAGACCGCGGCGTGATCGTCTTGTGCCGCACCTCGAATCCGGGCGGATCGGACCTGCAATTCCTCGATGTCGGCGGCAAGCCGCTGTACCAGCATGTGGCGCAGCTGGTCGCGGACAAATGGAATACCAATGGCCAGTGCGGTCTCGTGGTCGGCGCGACTTTCCCGAAAGAGATTGAAGAAGTGCGCAGGATCGTCGGCGACATGCCCCTGCTGGTGCCAGGCATCGGCGCGCAGGGCGGAGATATTGCTGCGACTGTCGCGGCAGGGCGGACAGCCGCCGGCACCGGCATGATGATCAATTCTTCGCGCGCCATCCTGTATGCCAAGAAGGTCGGCGAAGAGACTTATGCCGGCGCGGCGCGGCGGGTGGCGCAGGAAACGCGCGACGCCATTAATAGCTGCCGCCAGTAATGTAATCGGCAAGTTTAGGGGCAGCCTTACGGGCGGATTTGCGCTACCCCCGCTCTTTCCTGGAAATGCCCATCATCTATTCGAACTGATAGGGCTGTGCAGCGACAGCAGGTGGCCGAGGAAAGAGTCCGGCCTGGAAGCTGTCGCGCAGCGTTTGCAGCTCTGCTTCGCTCATGCCGAGCGCAGCGGCGCTGAACATGTGCCGGTCCGGCGTATGCATCAGGAACGCCTGCATTTCATTGGCCAGCAATTCGTTATTGAGCGCGTCGCATCCGCGGCTGCGCAGGAACTGGGTGAACTTGCTGCGCGTGCCCGCATCCATTCCATGCGACCAGAACCATACGCTGCGGGGAATGACGTTCCTACGCCTGTTCCAGGAATTTCAGCAAACCTTGCAAGGCGTGGACTACCGTTTGTTGGCGCACGGCCTGGCGGTCGCCGGCAAATACCAGGCGCTCGGTACGCGTGGTGCCATCCTTCGACCAAGCGAAACAGACCGTGCCGACCGGCTTGCCCGGTACCGCGCCGCCGGGGCCGGCAATGCCGGTCGTCGCCACGGCGATATGGGCATTGCTGTTGGCAATCGCGCCTTCGGCCATGGCTGCGGCGATTTCCTCGCTGACCGTGCCATGCAGCGCGATGGCGGCTGCCGAGACATCCAGCAAGTCGGTCTTGGAAGCATTGGAATAGGTGACAAAACCGCAGTCGAACCATTCGGAAGAGCCGGCAATCTCCGTGATGGCCTGGGCGACGCCGCCGCCGGTGCAGGATTCGGCAGTGGCAAGCAGCAAGCCACGGGATTTCAACGCCTGTCCCACACGCGCTGCAAGATCGATGATGTCTTCCATATTGTCTCCTTGACTGTTGAAATCGTTGATGTCGTTTCCAGGCGGCGCCGCTGATTTTGCTTTCGCGTTACAGCGTGCGCCAGATGGCAAACACCAGTAAGGTATAGAAAGCTGCCACGATATCGTCCCACATGACGCCGAAGCCACCCTTGAAGCGGCGGTCGAAATGGGCGATTGGCGGTGGTTTCACCATATCAAAGAATCGGAACCAGAGAAAGGCCCAAACCTGGGTGGCGGTGTCGGCCGGTGTGATAAACAGCAGTACGAGCCAGAAAGCGATGATTTCATCCCAGACCATGCTGCCATGGTCGGCAATGCCCATGTCGCGCCCGGTGCGGTCGCATGCCCAGATGCCGACCACGAAACCGGCGACGATGATCACCATCCAGTTGAATGGCGTGAAGAATTCCGGCCAGCGCGTGGAGAGGACGGCAAAGCTCAGCCACGCCAGCAGCGTGCCCATGGTGCCCGGCATGACCGGCGACAGGCCGCTGCCGAAGCCCTGCGCCAGCAAGTGGGACGGATGCGCCAGCATGAAGTTCGGGCCTGGTCTGTGAATATAGGCTTGGGAAGCAGGGGAGGGTGACGTCATGGTGTGGCGAAATGGTCGAAAGAGGTCAGGGAAAGTGAGCAGGGTTTGCCGGCGGCATCGACCAGGCGCAGCCCAGTTGCGGTTTCGATCACGCCGATGCGGGTGACCGGGGTGGCGCTGGCTTGTGCCGCGGCCAGCACGTCGTCGCGCCGGTCAGAGGAGGCGGTGAAGCACAACTCGTAATCGTCGCCGCCGGCCATGCAATAAGCCCGCTGCAATTCCGGGCGCTGGCAGGCCAGTATCGGCCCGGCAGGCAGGGCGTCGACATCCACGGTAGCGCCGACGCCGGATTGTTTCAGGATATGGCCCAGGTCGCCGACCAGTCCATCGGAAATATCGATGGCGGCATGCGCCACGCCTCGCAATGCCAGCCCCAGGGCGACGCGCGGCGTCGGCGCGTGCAGGCGTGGCGCGGCCACGTCGAGGCTTTCACCATCCAGCGCCATTTCGCCCGAAAGAGCTGCCAGCGCCAGACGGGCGTCGCCAAGCGTTCCGGATACCCAGATATCATCGCCCGGGCGGGCCGCAGCTCGGCGCAGGGCCATGCCCGGCGGCAGTTCGCCAAACACGGTAATGCTGACGGTCAGCGGTCCCTTGGTCGTATCGCCGCCGACCAGCTCACAGTCGAGACTATCTGCCAGCGCCAGCATGCCTTGCGCAAACGGGGCGAGCCAGGCTTCGTCTGCGGCTGGCAATGCCAGCGCCAGGGTAAAGGCAAGCGGCCTGGCGCCCATTGCCGCCAGGTCGGACAGATTGACCGCAAGGCTTTTATGGCCAAGCAAGCGCGGATCGGCGCCGGGAAAGAAATGCCGGCCTTCGACCAGCATATCGGTGGAGATGGCCAGTTGTCGGTTAGTCAATGGCGCCAGCAGCGCGCAATCATCGCCCACGCCGAGCGCGGCGGCGCTGCCTGGGCGCAGCGGCCGGGTGAAGAAACGCGCAATCAAGTCGAATTCGGAAAGCATGACAGGATTGTACCGAAGGATGGGCGCAAGATTGCGTCTTCGACAGCTTTCCTTTTGCTGCCTCATGCCGGCGGAATCCACGGCAGGCCGGGAAATGAACTTCACGGCCTGAATAGCATGAGAGGAAACGCTCGCTCTGCTAGAATCATCGTTTTAGCAAGCACGAAAAAGGCCGTTCGATGGATTCCGAAAAAAGCCGCAAGGAGCAGGTACGCCAACAATTGCGCGAGTCCGCGCTGTACTACCACCAGTTTCCGACACCCGGCAAGATCAGCGTCACCCCCACCAAGCAACTGACCAACCAGCGCGACATGGCGGTCGCCTATTCGCCGGGTGTGGCGGCGCCCTGCGAAGAAATCGTCGCCGACCCGAACAACGCCTTCAAGTACACCGCGCGCGGCAACCTGGTGGCGGTCATCACCAACGGCACCGCCGTGCTCGGCCTGGGCAATATCGGCCCGCTGGCTTCCAAGCCTGTGATGGAAGGCAAGGGCGTGCTGTTCAAGAAGTTCGCCGGCGTGGATGTTTTCGATATCGAAATCAATGAAAACGATCCCGACAAGCTGGTCGACATCATCGCCGCGCTGGAACCCACCTTTGGCGGCATCAACCTGGAAGACATCAAGGCGCCGGAATGCTTCTACATCGAACGCAAGCTGCGCGAACGGATGAAGATTCCCGTCTTCCATGACGACCAGCACGGCACCGCCATCATCGTCGGCGCAGCCATCCTGAACGGCCTGAAAGTGGTCGGCAAGAACATCAAGGAGTGCAAGCTCGTGGTATCCGGCGCCGGCGCCGCCGCGCTGGCTTGCCTGGATCTGATTGTCGACCTCGGCTTCCCGATCGAAAATATCTTCGTTACCGACCTGGCCGGCGTGGTCTATGAAGGCCGCACTGAGCTGATGGACCCGGACAAGGCGCGCTTTGCCCAAAAGACCAGCGCCCGTACGCTGGCTGAAATCATTCCCGGCGCCGATATTTTCCTCGGCCTGTCCGCCGGTGGCGTGCTGAAGCAGGAAATGGTCAAGGCCATGGCGCCGCGTCCGCTGGTGCTGGCGCTGGCCAACCCGAATCCGGAAATCCTGCCGGAAGAAGTCATGGCCGTGCGCGACGATGCGGTGATTGCCACCGGCCGTTCGGACTATCCGAACCAGGTCAACAACGTCCTGTGCTTCCCGTACATCTTCCGGGGCGCGCTCGATTGCGGCGCCACCACCATCAGCCGCGAGATGGAAATCGCCACCGTGCATGCCATCGCCGACCTGGCGCAGGCCGAGCAGTCGGATATCGTCGCCGCCGCCTACGGCATCGAGAACATGTCGTTCGGCCCGGAATACCTGATTCCGAAGCCTTTCGATCCGCGCCTGATGATCAAGATCGCGCCGGCGGTGGCAAGGGCGGCGGAAGTGTCGGGCGTGGCATTGCGGCCGATCGCCGACATGCAGGCTTACGTCGACCGCCTGCAGCAATTCGTCTATCACAGCGGCACGTTCATGAAGCCGATCTTCGCCATGGCCAAGAAGGCGCCGGCGGAGACCAAGCGCATCGTGTTCGCCGAGGGTGAGGAAGAGCGCGTGTTGCGCGCCGTGCAGATCGTGGTCGACGAGCAATTGGCCAAGCCGATCCTCGTAGGCCGTCCGGCTGTCCTGCTCAAGCGCATCGAGCGCTTCGGCCTGCGCCTGCGGCCGGGTGTCGATTTCGAGGTCGTCAATCCCGAGTACGATGAGCGCTATCGCGAATTCTGGCAAACCTTCCATGCGATGTCGGCCAGGAAGGGGATTACCGAGTCCTATGCCAAGCTGGAGATGCGCCGCCGCCATACGCTGATCGGCTCGATGCTGATCCATAAGGGCTATGCCGACGGCATGATCTGCGGCACCTTCGGCACCATCCCGCTGCACCTGCATTACATCGACCAGATTATCGGCAGGCGCGAAGGTGTCAATGTCTATGGCGCGATGAATATCCTCATCCTGCCGGACCGGCAAGTGGCCCTGGTCGATACGCACGTCAATGAAAATCCGACGGCGGAACAGATTGCCGAGTTGACGATGCTGGCGGCGGAAGAAATGCGCCGTTTCGGCCTGTATCCGCGCGTGGCCCTGCTGTCGCATTCCAACTTCGGCACCAGCAATAGCGAATCGGCGCAAAAGATGCGCCGCGCGCTGGCGATCCTGCATGAACTGGCGCCGGACCTGGAAGTCGATGGCGAGATGCATGGCGATACGGCGCTCGATTCGGCGCTGCTGAAGAAAACCATGCCGGATTCACCCTTGAAGGGCGATGCCAACCTGCTGGTGCTGCCGAACCTGGATGCCGCCAATATCTCGTACAACCTGCTGAAGAATGCGGCAGGTAGCGGGATCGCGATTGGCCCGGTGCTGCTCGGTTGCGCCAAGCCTGTGCATATCCTTACTCCGTCAGCTACCGTGCGGCGGATTGTCAACCTGACCGCGTTGTGCGTGGTGGACGCGATTTCGCAGCGTTAATCCTTTTGACGCTCCAACGAGCCGCCCAGTGCAAACCGGGCGGCTTTTTTATTTACTCCTGCTGACTGACCAAGAAGTGTCCGCATGCAGGCAAGTCAGGCCGGAACCATTGCCGGTAGCATGTCATCCAACTTGGTTCATGAATCTTGGATATTCGGAAGGAGAAACACCATGCCACGAGGCGACAAGTCAGCTTATACCGACAAGCAAAAGCGTCAGGCGCAGCATATCGAAGAAGGCTATGTAGAGCGCGGTGTGCCCGAGAAAGAAGCCCAGCGCCGGGCGTGGGCGACCGAGAACAAGATTTCCGGTGGCGGCCGCAAGTCGGGCTCGGGCCGCAAGCACCACTGAACACGCACTCAGGCTTGCTTGCGCATACCCTTGAACAAGCGGCTGGCAACATTGACCACCACCAGCACGATGGCGCCGGCAATATTGCCGGCAATGGCATTGAACAGCGTCGGCAAGATGGCCGCCAGGATGCCGCCGATTCCGGCGATGCCAGCCGTCGTGTCGGCAATGCCTTCAATGAAGTGGTGCAGGGCCGGCATGCCATGGACGAGGATGCCGCCACCCACCATGAACATGGCGGCCGTACCGACTACCGACAGCGTTTTCATGAGCCAGGGCGCGGCGGCCAGCAGTAGCCTGCCCAAACCGGCGCGCATGCCGCCTTTGCGGCTCAGATAGAGCCCTGCATCGTCGAGCTTGACGATTCCGGCGACCAGGCCATAAACGCCCGCGGTCATCAGTAAGGCAATACCCGCCAGCACCGCTACGCGTGCGCCGAAAGACGCGCCAGCAACCGTTCCCAGGGCAATGACGATAATTTCAGCAGAGAGAATGAAGTCGGTACGCACGGCGCCCTGGATCTTTTCCTTTTCGTAGGCGACGATGTCCACTTTCTCATCGTTCAGCGCATGAGCCATGGCATCATGATGCGCCTCGTCTTCGGCCTTGCTGTGCAAGAATTTGTGCGCCAGCTTTTCCACGCCTTCGAAGCACAGATACGCGCCGCCCAGCATCAGCAGCGGCGTCACCAGCCATGGGATGAATGCACTGATGGCCAGGGCCGCCGGTACCAGGATCAGCTTGTTTTTCAGGGAGCCTTTGGCGACCGCCCATACCACAGGTAATTCCCGTTCGGCGCGCACGCCCGTCACTTGCTGTGCATTGAGCGCAAGATCGTCGCCAAGCACGCCGGAGGTTTTTTTCGCCGCGACCTTGGTCATGGTGGCGACATCGTCGAGCACGCTGGCAATATCGTCGAGCAGGGTTAACAGACTGGCTCCGGCCACGATCATTCTCCTTCTTGTAGACAAATTGGCAATGCGCGATTAGACCACACTCATGGATGCCGGGCTACTTACATAGCGAAATGGCTCCGGCTTCAGGCTCATTCACAATAGCGGCAAATTGTCTTGCCTGGGCTTGGCCTTGCGCATGGCGACCTTGGGCGCGGGCACCGCGTGCAGCTTCTCGGCAGGATACGCGGCAAAGAAGGTGCGTGCTTCTTCCGTATCGGCTTGCAGCCAGTCTGCATATTGATCCGGCTGGAGAATCACCACCATGCGCTTTTCATCGTCGGGCTTGTGAAAGCGCTGCATCAGCGGATGCTCATCGGCATTAATCGTCAGCATGGAAAACGAAACCAGCGGCTGATCGTCGGGGCCGCCGTTCGGGCGCCAGTCCCAGATGCCGGCGATGCCGAGATCCAGGCCTTCCGCCGAACTGATCTTCCAGCGCACTGCATGTCCGGATTCATAATTCGGTTCGAAAATGGCTTCGGCGGGAATGATGCAAAACTGGCGCTTGCGGTAGGCAGTGCGATAAGACGGCTTGGCGCCGACCGTTTCGGTGCGGGCGTTATAGGTATGGCGCGACAGTTTCATATCGGCCCACGCCGGCACGAGCCCGAAGCAGGCTGGCACGCATTCCCGTTCGCCGCTGCCGTCTTCCGCCAGGCGGACGATTGGCGCCAGGTAACCGGGAAAGGCTTCCTTGCCGGTTCCGTAACGTGGTGGCGCGGCGCCGAATTGCTGTTGAATGCGGTCTGATCGGGAGGGAATGTAATTTGCGCACATGTTTTATTGTAGGCGCGATTTCACCCCGCGTACTTTGATCAACGCAATCAAAACCATGCAAGTGCTTCGGAAAGTGCAGCACGGGCATCCTGCTCGATGATGGCATTGTGCGCCACGATGACGCGTTCGGTTGGCCACTCAAGTATCTTGGCGGCGCTAGCGCGCGCAGCCTCGCGGTCGCGGTTAATCAATCTGATCGTGCGCGGCACGGCCAGACGGTTACGGACGCCGGTCAACTTGGCATACAGACGCGTTGCTATGGGCAGATCGCCTTCCCAGCATTGGCACAGGTCGGTCAGGATGACAGAGCGTGAAGGCCAGTGAAACCAGGCATGTTCATTGATCGTTGGAATGCCTTCAAAGAGCAACTGCCCCAGCTCTTCCATCCATTCGGGTTCACCCGACGGTGCCAGAACGCGCAAGCCTTGCAGGTCCGGTCGCTTGGCGGATAATCCGCGCGGCCCAAAGAGAAGAGCCTCCGGGTAAGCCTTGGCCCACTCGCCGATGAACAAGTGGTGCACCTTGCTCGGCGCTACCAGGTAGGCGATATCGCCCAGCGCTTCGACCTGATTGCGCAACTCCGGCGTCAAGGGAATAGGGGAGTGCAGCCATAGCCGGCCATCGCGCAATCGAACGACTGTCATGCGCGTTGAAAGGTGGATGCCCTTGATGACGAAATGGTGTTGCGCATGCCAGATATCCGGCGCGATTGCTTGAAGCATGAATACTCCCTGCAGACTGACCGTTTGTGTTTAGGATGCTAACACAAGGGTAAAACCCGGTCAGGGCTTTGCCTGCCGCCGGCATGCGCCTTATTAGGGGCTTATTTGAGCTTACTTGGCCTTGAGAGGCTGGCTATCGAATTTCATGCCGCCCCAGCCGGTCTTCATGAAATTGCGAATGTTCTGGTGATCCGTGCCTTCCGGATGCTTGAGCACGTCATCGCGATAGTACGCACCGAAGCATGCCAATGTCTGCTGTTCATTGAGCTGGTTCAGCTGCGCAAAGGCAAACAGCTTGCACGACCCGGAATTCTGGCCGGCTTCATTGCGCAGGCTGCCGTTGGTAAACGCTGCAGGTGTGAAATCGTACGACGCTTCGATGGCAGCCATGGTGTCGGTAAAGGCAATCGATTCCGGAGAATCGTTCAGTTTTTGGAGAAAGGCATCAAGATTCATGGATGATAACTAAGAGGTTGAATGAAAATTAAATGTTAAAGCTCAGCGCATCATCATGCTGTCATGCGCTGCTAGGCGCGCATTGTAACGTGTGACAAACAATGCTTCTCTATAAATATTGAGTTCAGCTTTCCATTCATCATCCCATGCGAATTCCCCGTACAATGAACGCTATGCAGAAGCGTTTAGACGCTTGTTATTGAACTCGTATGAAAGAATTTACATAGTGATCATTGCCACCCATTCTGGAAAATTTCATGCCGACGATGTGTGGGCTGTGATGGTGCTCAACCTGCTATTCCCCGATAGCGAACTGGTGCGCACGCGCGACCCCGAGCGCATCGCCGCTGCGGATTTCGCCGTCGATGTCGGCGGCATCTGGGATCCGCAGGCAGGCCGCTTCGATCACCATCAAAAAGGCTTTTCTGGCGCGCGGCAGTCAGGTGTGCTCTATGCCAGCGCCGGCCTGGTCTGGCGCGAATACGGCGCGCGCTGCGTGGCGCTGCTGGCGCAACAGCACTTGCAGCACACGCTCACCGACAAGGATGCGCAAGACATGGCTTACGCAATTGACGCCGATCTCGTGCAATATCTGGACATGTCCGATACCGGCACGGCGCGCAATGCCCCGGGCGGCTATGGCTTGTCGGCAGTGGTATCGGGATTCAATCTCACCTGGCTCGATGAGCAGCGCAGCGGCAGTGTCGCGTCAGCGGAAGATATGCGCCAGCGCCAGTTTTCACGCGCGATGGAGTTCATGGTCGATGTGCTGATCAACCAGGTGCGCTACCGTGTCGGTAGCATGCTGGCTGCGGGCCAGGTACGTCTGGCAGAACGGCTGGAGGGCGGGCGCTTGCTTTACCTCGGCAATGCGGCCTTGCCATGGAGTTCAATCGTGCGCAAGGAAATGCCCGAAGTTCTCTTTGTCATCAGCTACAGCATTACCGAAAACCGCTACATGCTGCATACGGTGCCGGCCGCTGCCGAGACCTTCGATGCGCGTTGCGACTTGCCGGCGACCTGGGCTGGATTGCAAGGCGCGGAACTGGCTGCAGTGACTGGCGTTGCCGATGCCGTGTTTTGCCATAATGGCCGTTTCATTGCCGCGGCGCTTTCCTACGAAGGTGTGTTGCAGATGGCGCGGCTGGCACTTGAGGATGCTGACAGCGCCGAGTAAGCGACTAAGCGGCGCAGCAGGACGAAAGCTCAGCGCCAGCCGAACGGGTCGACGCGGTAAAAGCTTTGCAGCTGCCGGTACAGTTCGGGGTGCATTGCCGCCATTTCCTGCGGCTGTTCGAAAAACACTTCCGTGATCACGGCAAAAAATTCCGCCGGGCTTTCCGCGCCATAGTAATCGAACAGCGTATCGAGCTCGTCATCCGCCTGCTGGCGCAGATGAGCATATTCCGCTCCCAGCGCTTCCGACCATGGTTGGTAGTGTTCGGCGCGCGCCAGTATCGGCGCCCCGGTCGCTGCGCCTTTTTCCTGGTCGAGCTGATGGGCGAATTCATGGATGACGACATTGCGCCCATCGCCAAAAAAACGGGCATCGTCGATGGCGTCTTCCCAGGACAGGACCACTTGCCCATCGCCCCAGGATTCGCCGGACAAGTCATCCAGGTATTCCGACAAGACGCCGGCTTCATCGACTTCCTGCTTTTTTACCCTGAATGCGCCGGGATACACCAGGATGCGTTCGAGCTTGGGATAGTAGTCGGTCTTGCGGTTCAGAAGGAGCAGGCAGGCTTGCGCGGCGATCGTCACGCGCATGTCGTCCGTGATGTGCAAGTCTGCGCAACCGACGAATGTCTTTTCCGCGATGAAGACCTGCATATGGCCGCGCAATTGCGCCTGCAAATCTGTTGGCAGCAGACGGTAATAGGGCACCCGTCTGCGCAGAATCTCCAGCCAGGCCTGGGGAAATGGCCGGTTGTATAAGCGCCGGCGCTGCCATTCGATGAAGTATGGCTTGCCGATCAACCAGGCGAGAAATAGCAGGCACAAGCCTGCCACGATCAGCATTGCCATGGATGGTCAGGCGACCTGCGGCTCCGCGGCAAGGTCCTTGCGCAAGACGTCGAGCAAGCCATCGGACGCATCTTCGATGTAATCCAGTACCCGGTCAAAGCCGCTGCCGCCGCCATAATACGGATCGGGCACGACATCGGATGGCGAATTGCTGGCATATTGCATGAACAAGCCAAGTTTGTGGTGATGCTGCGGCGGGCAGGCCGTTTGCAGGCGGGCGAGATTGTCGCGGTCCATCGCCAGCACATAGTCGAAGTCGCTGAAGTCGCTGGCCTGGACCTGGCGCGCACGCTGCATCGACAAGTCGTAGCCGCGCCGCTGCGCAAATTGCTGCGACCGATTGTCCGGCGCATTGCCGACATGATAGTCATGGGTTCCAGCCGAGTCGATCCGAATGATATCCGTTAATCCGGCGGCTGCCACACGGTTGCGGAATACGCCTTCCGCAGTAGGCGAACGGCAGATATTGCCCATGCAGACAAAAAGGATGGAACGCTTACTGGTCATGTCTATCGGTAAAGTGGCTGATGAAAAATTTTAATCAGCTATCTTAACAAAAGTATTTCCATGCATTAAGTAAGGATGCCGGAAAGGTGTGTCCGATTTTTCGGTGCTTCCTGGCGCTTTCCCGCTGCTTATACGGGATTCCAGGTCATGATCTTGGCTTGCTGGTGCCGCGGCTGTTTGCCGCAATCGCATTCGGTCCAGGTTTTGTGGTCGTTCCACAATTCGGGATTAAAGCCGTTGAAATCCTTCGCCGACTTTAGCGTGAAGGAATTGGGGTCCGCCTCGACGGCTCGTTCGGCACCGCTGACGGCATACTGCACAGGCTGCATGGACGCTTCCTGTTCGGCATCGACTGGTTCGACACTGCCGCCACATGCAGTGGTAAGCAGGGCGGTGCAGATAGAGGCCAAAATAGCCAGACTACGTTGACGGATGAATAGTGATTGCATTCTCGGATCCTTTCTTTTTCATAGGCCGGCAATTGCTTCCTGCAGGCACTATATTAGTCCTTGCTCTGAGAATGATTTGAGGAAAAGGTTCCGGCTATCACTAATTGATTCATGGGAAGAATTAAGGCTGAAGCGGTAGCGAGATTAGGCATCAATTCCGGAAGAAAGCCGAAGACGTTTTTTGATTTCCTTCGAGAAATAGCAATCTGGGTCGTGCTCCAGTGAAAACAAAATAAATAAAACCCCTATTTAGTCCTGTAGGTTAAATATGGCCGAATGGCCAGTTTAACAATTTCAGTTTTGGCATATCATTCGTGGACTTATAAAAATGATATGCATTTGTAAAGCGCCGACTTCATTGCAAATGCCTCGTCCTTATCTAATGTTCCGCAGGAGACAGACATGTGCCATCACCTCGTTATGAATCCATCGAGTCATAGCTTTACCAACACCGATAGCCAAGCCCCACAACTTCCTTTTTGAACTCAAGCCACGAGAGCATGAGCGATTCCCGTTGCGCACAGCATTTGCCTTTCCAACCACAAGAGCGAAAAGCCACTTCCCTTAACCCAAAATGGAGACTTACCCGCTATGACATTTGCGACAAGATCCCGACAGGTTCTCGCTTTAGGTTTATGTGCATTGGCGCTGCAGGGCTGCAAGATCGATACGCTGATTCCCGGCACCGTCAATAACGGTGCGCCAAACCCTAACACGACGCTGGCATGGTCCGAAGGCGGGGCGTTCACCCCGGATGGCCGTCTGTATGTCATTGGCGGGAACCAGCCGTTCAGCTATGGCCCCAATGGCATCATCGTCAACGGCAAGTCCTATATTTATGAAGTGCGCAAGAATGCCAACGGTACTTTCGCCAATGTCCCGGTGGTGGAAGGGAATGTGGGCGGGCGGACCTGCTATTTCGGCGGACTGGCTGCCGTGCGCCAGATGCTGTATGCGACCTGCACCAACATCGAGGAGCTGATGCCGGCATCGGTACTGTACCGGGTCGATACCAGCAAGCCACCCGGCGATCCGCGCCGTATCGCCAGCACGCCGCTGATGACGCCGGCATTCCAGCCGAACGGCATCGCCGTCGATTGGCAGGGCAGTCTCTACATGGCCAACAGCGCCAGCTTCATTGCCACGATGATGTATGGCGTGCCTAACGTGCCGGCGGTCGTCAAGGTCAAGATTGCCGACCCGCTGGCATTTCGCGTGACCGAATCCAACTGGCTGCCTGCTTTGCTGGGCGGATATTCGCCTAATGGCGCGGCGATCAGCGGCAACCAGCTTTACCTGCCGAGCATGAATGTCATTTACCGGATTCCCATACTGGCCAATGGCAGCGCCGGCCTGCCGACCATCGCCTACCAGACGGCGAAGACCAATCTCTTCGATGCTGTGACGGTACTGCCCAACAATATGCTCGCTGTGCCGGAAATCACCAACCCGAATCCTGACCTGGTACAAACGGCGTATCCGGGCACGCCGCCGGCCACGACGCTGACGACGCAGCTGACGCTGATCGACGCCACCACGGGGCGATTTGTCGCCAAGGCGCCATTCCCGAGCTACGTGCGCCCGAGCAGCGTCACAGTCTCGCAGGGCACGATGTTTCCGTATGGGTCGGCGGTCGTGACGGATGCCATAGGCGCGGGCGGCTTATATCTCGTGCAGAAATAGTGTCGTACAAAGCCCGGGTTGGTCGCCCGGGTTTTTGTTGTAAATAAATCACATCATTGCGCAAGGGCTAATTTGGGTGGCAATATCGATGACCGCCATATCCACAATAAACTGAAGCGTAACCACGCCAAGGCCAGGTGAGGAAACCATGAATCGCAAGCAGGCACTCATCGTCGATGATTCCAAGACGGCGCAATATCTATTGAAACGCATGCTGCAGGAATACGAGCTGCGCATCGACGTCGCTTCCTCCGCCGAAGAGGCCCTGGCTTACCTGAGCTATAACCATCCCGCGGTGATCTTCCTTGACCAGCAAATGACCGGCATGACCGGCTTCGAAGCGCTCAAGACGATCAAGGCGAACCCGCATACCGCGCTGATCCCGGTCATCATGTACACCTCGCAAAACGATGACTTGTTCGTTAGCCAGGCGATTGCGCTGGGCGCGCAGGGGTTTCTTTCCAAAGGCGCGATGCATCCGGCCAATCTGCAACAGGTCCTGGAACGGTTAAGCATTCGCAAGCTTGGAGGCAATCCCGTTGCGGCAACCCAGAATCCAGCTATCCAGAACCTGGCTATCCAGAACCCGACAGCGGAAGACACGGCGTCGCAGGACAATGACCTGGAAGTCGTGCCCATCCGTGAAAAGCCGGTTGAGGATCCGGCGGATATCGACAAGGTTCGCATGCAGATCGGGCGCCTGTTCGAATTGCATGGTGCGGATATCAAGTCTTCGCTCAATAGCAGCACGCAATTCATTCTCAAGCGTCTTTCCACCACCATCGATAAATCGGCACACCGGGAAGCCGGTTTGGTCGGCAATGCGCTTGCCAGCATCAAGTCGGTTGTCAGCGCCGCGATCGCTTCGGAGCGCCGCAAGGGCTCGATGGCCAACCGGGTGCTGCTGACCGGGACCATTGTCGTAATGGCCCTGTTCACTTATCTGTTGCTGGAATTGCAAGCGGATACCGAAGCTTCCTCCAAAAGGATCCTGGCCGCGCTCGAAATGAAAAATGTCGACCAGTCGATGACGCGATCCGCATCCATGCCTGGCATATCGCCGGTAAAGATGACGGTGCCGGCCGATGCGCCGGCTGTCATTCATCCTTCACTGTTGCAAGCCATTAGCTGGGCGCAGCATGCGGACTTTCATTTCGATTACGGCGAAGCGCCATTGAGCGGCGCCCGGTTATCCAATCTTCACCAGTTGGTGCAATTGATGGCGGACGGCGGCTATCGGGGCACCCTGATCGTCAACATCAATTTCGGCAACTTCTGCCTGGAGCAGGATGAAGCCAGTTCATGGCGCCTGGCGCGCAGCGACGTCAAGGCAGCCAACTGCAAGATGCTGAAGGATATGAATCCGCGTTTCCCTGTCAATGATTACTTGACGCTGCAATATCAGGCTTTTGAAAAAAATGTGGCGGCGGTGAAGGATGGTCGCGTCAGCATTCGCATTATCAGCAATGGCATCAGCACGCCGGGCGTCGAGTATCCGCTGGTGACACCGCAGACCACGGCCGGTGAATGGAACCGCGCTGCGTTGCGGAACAATCGGATTGCCGTGCAAATTCCTAACTAAAAACAATATGTTGCGGCAAACGGCGGGTACAGCATGCTGCCTCGCCGCTTAATTTTTGTCACCTGAACTTCGCCGCGTGATCAGACGGTTTTTCGTCGCGCCAGTTTTCCGGCCTTGATCTTGCATACTTCGGCATCATGCTAGTTGCAGGAGTGGATCATGGCTTCCCTGAAATCTACATCACACTGTGCGTGGCTCGTATCGATTGCTTGCTTGATTAACCTCGGCGCCTGCAGCGGCGGCGGAGACGCAGCCGCTCCCATCGCGAGTCAAGCGGAACAGTCGACACAGGCGGAGGGCGCGGCTACGCCGGCTCTTGCAGCCGCCTCGGTCCTGGCGACGCTCGACATACCTGCTTCCCTGACTGCGCCGCCATTTGATGTGCCGCGCCAGCTCACCGTGCCGCCGGGCTTCGGCATTCGTTTATGGGCCCGCGTAGAGGGCGCGCGATTCATGGCCCGCGCTCCGAATGGCGATATCCTGGTTTCGCAACCGGGCTCGGGGCAGGTCGTGCTGTTGCGTGAACGTTCGAACGATCTCCCGCAAGCCTTTACTTTCGCCAGCGGTTTGCAAAAACCACATGACTTGGTATTTCATACAATCGGCACGACGACGTATCTCTATATCGCTGAATCGAACCGCATTACCCGCTCCGTTTATCAGAGTGGCGACACCCGATCCGCGACACGCGAAACCGTGGTGGCGGACTTGCCTGATGCCTCCAATATGACCGAGCTGCAGGGCAACTATGCGCATGAATTAAAGAATATCGCGTTGTCACCGGAGCATAAGCTGTATGTGTCGATCGCGTCATCCTGCAATGCTTGTATCGAGGATACGCAAAGCGATCCGCTTCGCGGCGCAATATACGAATATAACGCCGACGGCAGTGGCCGCAGGCTGTACGCACGCGGATTGCGCAATGCCGAAGGATTGGATTTTCTGCCTGGGTCCAGCGCACTATGGGTGGCAGTCAATAATCGCGACAACGTGCCGTACCCCTTCGAGAACGATGCCGACGGCAATGGCACTAACGATGCCGGGCAGATACTGCCATCGTACGTGGATAACAATCCGCCGGAACCTTTCACCCGCGTGCGCGACGGCGGCAACTATGGCTGGCCGTTTTGCAATGTCCTGCCTAATGCCGAAATGAGCAACCTGGAATCGGCACCCGACTATATGTTGAACCGCAATTCGTCGCAATTCGACTGCACCACGGCAGATCGCGCCTCGAAAGGCATTCGCGCCCATTCCGCGCCGCTTGGCCTAAGCTTTTTGCAGGGAAGCACGGTGCCGGAGGCTTACCGCAGCGGGGCAGCGATTGCCTTGCATGGTTGCTGGAATTGCACCACTTTAAGCGCCGGATACAAGGTCGTGTATTTTTCCTTTGATGCGGAAGGCAATGCCGGCAGCGAAATCGACCTGGTCACAGGATTTGTCACGGATCCGGTGGCACGAAGCCTATGGGGAAGGCCGGTGGATGTCATACCGGATGCAAATGGAAATATATTGATTTCGGATGATTACGCCGGGGCGATCTATCAGCTCTACCCGAAAGTGCAATGACACAGTAAATGTGCGCGCACTGAAAGGATTTGAAAATGAGTTGCCCACGCCGCGCGCTTGGCGTCGTGGCCGGCAAGCAGCGCCGACTGTGGAGGACGCTGCTTGCCGCTTACTCGATAAGGGACTTATTACTTGCTGCTACGCGGTTTAACTTGCAGATTGTTTTTCACCGAAGTGACGCCAGATACCTTGCGGGCTGCTTCGACTGCCTTGTTGGCCTGTTCCTGATTATCGACAAATCCGGCCAGCGATACTTCGCCACGGTAGGTGTCGACGTTGATGGCGGCAGCTTCACCGATACCCTGAGTCTGGGCAATCTCGGTTTTCACGCGGGCGGTGAGCGAAGCGTCATCAATGAATTCGCCAGTGCCGCGCGAGGTCTTGGTCGGGGCGCAAGCGGCAAGGCCCAAAGTCAGGATGATGGAAAGGCAGGCAAACAGTTTTTTCATGACAGCTCCTTTTTGACAAATCAAACATCAAGAATGAGTTTCTTCCTGAAGGCATACAGAAAGAATCCATCCACTTTTCTTCAATCGTTACTTCCCGTATTTAATTGAATTTGATGCATGATTTTTTCCGCCGTTCCCATGAATAAGCGCAAATCTCATGATCTGCCGCATGTTTCCATTAAGATGGTAGGCATTTGCGGGTACGAACAAGAAACGGCATAAAAGAGCAATCATGCGATTTCATGCGCTGAGAGGGATCGGTGAATAGCAGGCAGGCAATGAAGCAGTAGATGCCTGTATGGCATCAACTGCTTCAGAAGTTTTTGTTTAAAGTAAATTACAGCAGTCGGGACAACAGGGCCTTGTCATACCGCGCATCGAGCGGGATGCGCACCCGGTGTCCGGCACCTGGCGCCACATCGACGGCATCGCCATCGAGCGTGCGCATCTGTTCCAGCGTGACGACCTGGTTGCCGCTCGGATGCAGCACTTCCAGCCGGTCGCCCACGGCGAAGCGGTTTTTGACTTCCACTTCGGCCCAGCCATCGACAATCGCCTGCACATCGCCGACGTAATGACTGCGATGGAGTTCGGAAGCGCCTTTCATGTAGTTCTGGTGTTCCTGCGTATGGTGGCGCTGATAGAAGCCGTCGGTATAGCCGCGGTTGGCCAGGCCCTGCAGTTCACCCAGCAGCTTGATGTCGAATGGCCGGCCAGCGACCGCATCGTCGATGGCCTGGCGGTATACCTGCGCCGTGCGCGCGACGTAATACAGCGACTTGGTGCGTCCCTCGATCTTGAGCGAATCGACGCCGATCTTCACGAGTCGCTCCACGTGCTCGACGGCGCGCAAGTCCTTCGAATTCATGATGTAGGTGCCATGCTCGTCTTCGAGGATAGGCATCAGCTCGCCCGGGCGGCCGGCTTCTTCGATCAGGTAAGGCTGGTCGGCCAGCGGATGGCGCGCCATGTCGCCCAGCGCGGAAAAGGATTGATTCGCGTCTTCCAGCGCCTGCTGGTAATTGAACTTGATGGTTTCGACCGGAATGCGCGCGATGTCGCCGCTGGCATCCTCGTTCGCATCCATGACCTTGTAATCCCAGCGGCAAGCATTGGTGCAGGTGCCCTGATTGGCGTCGCGATGATTGAAGTAACCCGACAACAGGCAACGGCCGGAATAGGCAATGCACAGTGCGCCATGGACGAACACTTCCAGTTCCATCTCAGGGCAGGTCTGGCGGATTTCCTCGATCTCGTCCAGCGACAGTTCGCGCGAGAGGATCACGCGGGTCAGGCCGATCTTGTGCCAGAACTTCACGTCCGCCCAGTTCACCGCGTTCGCCTGCACCGACAAATGGATTGGCACTTCCGGCCATTTCTCGCGCACCATCATGATCAAACCCGGGTCGGCCATGATGAGGGCGTCGGGTTTCATGGCGATCACGGGTTCCATGTCGCGCAGATAGGTTTTCAGCTTGGCGTTGTGCGCGAAGATATTGCTGGCGACGAAAAATTTCTTGCCACGCGCATGGGCTTGCTCGATGCCGGCTGCCAGTGTCTCGATCCGGGAAAATTCATTATTGCGGGCGCGCAGGCTGTAGCGTGGCTGGCCGGCGTAGACGGCGTCGGCGCCAAAGTCGAAGGCGGCGTGCATTTTTGCCAGCGAACCGGCTGGCAGGAGCAATTCAGGAGCGCGAAGCATGATGGCGGCAATTCGAAAATACGGGAAAGAGCAGGATTATAGCTGCCATGCCCGTTGATCGGGGCCGTCTTCTCCATGCCAGTCGCGGCATCCCAGGCAGGGTTGCCTTTCCGACGGCAGGCGGCTGGTGGTGGAATTATCCCTGAGTTGCCTTCACCATGCATTTCGACAGCTTGTCGAAATGGCTCAGGGCAGCCTGCGTCAGGTCGATTTGCTTGCGGCGCGTATCTTCGGTATCCGTCAGCACGATCCAGCCTTTTTCGCGCATGGACTTGAGCCGGCTGTGTATTGTCGCCGGCGAGCCGAACTCATCCTTTGCCATCATGTCGCGCACGGACAGTCTTTCCTTATCCTGCGACATGCGCGCAACCAGCGCAAGGATGCGTTCTTCGAGAGGATCGAGCGGCGGTAGCGAGGGCAGGCCGCGAATGGCTTCGGCCAATTGCAAGAAGCGCAAATAGATATCGGCAGGGCGCGTGTTTTTTTTCATTCCACGGTAGAACAGTGTTAATGTCTTGGCTGGCGATGCCGCCAGCGCAAATCATTCATGGCTGGTAGTCAATGAATTGAGAACATTTTACGTGAAAAAATGCTGTCATGAATTCATCGCTGAAGCTTAATGCGTCGATGGCTGCCGGTTCAGCCATTGTTTTTCTTCTTGTCTTCCTGGCCAATGAATGGCTGTTCAATAGTGACCGGTTTGAATTGGTCCGGGGCGTGAACTGGATTTATCTTCCTGCCGGCATGCGCCTGCTTTGCACGCTGCTGTTCGGCGGCGCCGGCGCCATCGGCGTGTTGCTCGCCTCCTGGATTACCTGCGTTTTCTATTTCTTTCCCGATGATCCCTTGCGCTCCTTCGCGGGCGGAATCGCTTCGGCGGCGGCGCCGTACCTGGTCTACAAGATGGCGCAACACTTATATGGCTTGCAGACTTCGCTGGTCAACCTGAATGCCAAACGCTTGGTGTTGCTCAGCGTCGCCTACTCGGTCGCCAGTCCGGTGCTGCACCATTTCTGGCTGCTGCTGCGCGGCGAGCCCCTGACCTCATCCTTTTTCGTCATGGTGCTCGGCGATTTGCTCGGTACGCTGGTGGTGATCTATACGATGAAGCTAATTTTGTCGGTTATCCCTATGCCGGGCCCGTACCGGAAAAATCGCGCACCGTCCGCTTGACGGCACGCGGTGCCATGCGTATTGGCGTGACAATGCGTATTTTCGGCCAATAACTTTCGACTTTCAGCTTAGCGTAGCAAGGCGGGCAACGGAGGTCTGCGGCGGCAGCACGCAGGTACGCGTGCCGTCGCGGCTGGATTTCGTTTCGCACGTCACGTAGGGCACGCTGTCTTCCGCCAAGGGGCGGGACAGAATCTTGTAAGTGTCGATATCTATGCCCGGATGCGGCGGCAGCACGAAATTGCGCCGGCGGCCTTCGAGTGAGCCGACATAGGTCCAACGATCGATGAGGTGCGCCTGCCGCCATTTGCCATCGGTTTCAATGATGGCGATAGGGCCGGCATACGGCCATACCGTGGCGTTCAGCTGTTCAAGGGCCGAGCGCAGGCGTTGCCAGTGTGCTTCCGGGGATTCCAGGCCGATGCAGGCGCCACGACATTGACCGAGCTGGTGAGAAAAGCAGGCGCGACCATTTATGGTGGCTTCTATTTTCAGCAGGGCCGGACACAAGCGATACTGCCGTACCAGTCTTTGCCAACCCTGCAGCGCTTCGCCGCGCGAGGCAAACAAGCCATGCATGGTCATCGGGGCATCGAGCATGTCCGTCTCTCCATAGCCCATCACTTGCGGGCAGCTGGCGTCGTTCGTCATGGCCAGCCCGAACGATTCGCCGCAAAATTTCAGCAGGACGTTGAACCTCGGCTGATATTGCTTGATTAATTGCGACTCCAGCAACAAGGCGCCAAGCTCGCCTGCCGTGCGGATGAAATCGATGTGTCTGGTCTCCGCCAGCATCAGGGCTTCTTCCGGCGTGCGTAGGTGCGCCAGCACGCGCGAGCGCAGGTTGACGCTTTTGCCGATATAAACCGGCTTGCCATACCGGTTCCGGAAAAAATACACGCCCGGCTTGGGTGGCAAGGCCGCCACGCTTTCCTGATCGATGTGCGAAGGGGCGATAAATTCTTCTGCCGGCCGGCGTGGCATGAGCAAGCCGACCGAGGTGACTCTGGGACGCATGATGCTGGCTAAGTGGTTGGCCAGGATCGCCGCGACATGGAAAACATGACAGTGACCTGGCAGTGGACCGCAGTCTGATAATTTTCCAGGGAAAAAGTTTCTTATTCCGCCAAATCGGCTCCGTCATATATAAATATTGCCAAGTCACATTGAGTAAAAGTCATCCATACTAAAACTGGCCGCCGGGTTCGCTGCCCGGATTGCCGGACTGAGCGCTATCGTTGACGCAGCATTCATACAAGGCCGGAATGCGGGTAATGGCATATTCGGCGGCTGCCTGGCGGACGGCATTGCGATCTCCCCCGAAATGCCGCTTCTCGGAAAAAATGCGCGGCCTGTCCTTCATGCGGAATGCCCAGGCAAAGCATACCGTGCCGGCCGGGATGCCGCCTTCGCCCTTGTCCGGTCCGGCCACGCCGGTATTCGCCACCGCCACGTTGGCTTCACTGATCCGCAATGTGCCCTCGACCATTTCGCGGGCAACTTCTTCGCTTGTCAGGTTGAAGCGCTCGATCGTTTCCTTTTTTACTCCCAAAATATGCATCTTGGCTTCTGGCGAATAGGTGACGTATCCGGACTTGAACCATTTGCCGCAGCCCGGCAAGTCCGCCAGCGAGCCGGCGATCAGGCCGGCCGTGCAGGATTCTGCCGTTACCACTGTCAAATCATGCTTGTCAAAAAATTCTGTCGCGGTTTTCAGGTTTTCCATGAGAGATCCTAGCGGGAGTGTCATGCTCCGTAGAAACGGGCGCGGTCGGTAAGACAGCAGAGCCGATATGCCAGAAATGCAAGTGCCGTGCCATTTGCTGCGAGACAGATTCAAGAACTAAGCTTTATCGCCTGGGTCGAATTCGAAACGTTGTGATTTGTGCAATATCATCCATTGTCATTCAACACAAAGGATTTGCCCATGAATGCCCTGACCAGCAAGTTGTCGCCTTCCATCACCAACATGATTCGCATGGACCATACCACCGTCCTCGCGACCTTCCATCAATATGATCCGAATGCCAGCGACAACACCAAGCAGGCATTGGTGCAGCAAGTCTGCCTGGCCCTGGAAATCCATGCGCAACTGGAAGAAGAAATCTTTTACCCGGAGATGCGCTCGGTGGCCGGCAGCAGCGATGTCCTGACCAAGAGCGTTCCGGAACATGACGAGATGCGCAAGCTGATCGCGCGCCTGCGCAGCATGACACCGGACGATCTGACCTACGACAGCACCTTCATGGAATTGATGCGCGACGTCATGCACCATGTGGCAGACGAAGAAACCGTGCTGCTGCCGGAAGCCGAGCGCCTGCTGGCAGATCGTTTGAATGAGCTGGGCGCGCAAATGACCAAGCGCCGTTTGCAATTGATGGCGCCGCATTCGGGTGAAATTGCAATGAATACGATGCGCACCATGCCGGCCAGTTCCATGCTGATGGCGGCCGGCGCCTTGCTGGCAGGCGGTTACTTGCTGAAGCGTTCTCGCGGCTGGCAATTCCGCAGGCATATGTGAGTCTGAAGCTGGCGAGATGTCGATCGCTGCGGTGCCCGGCGGCGTTGTTTAAGACGCCGAGCACCGCCGTGGCTCGCCTATCGTGATAGGGCGCTGACGGCATGCCAAGAGTACATTTAACAACTCGCGAATCACAAATCACGACTTAAAATTCGCAATTCACCACGCACGACGCACGACTGAACCTTGCGCTAACTTTTCGCCTAGTCTCGTGCTCCCAGCGCATTCGTCTTCCGCACCGATCCGCTCGCCAGATGGCGGTACTGCAGTGTGCCAATGATCGAGGAATTTCCGGTAAGAGAAGGCAGGCGCGGCCGATATGCCAAATCAATATCATTGAAATTCAATGACGCGAAATTCGTTCCGCGATAGTCGCCAGTCGGATTGCCGGTCGGGCAGTAGCCGACGAATACGTTGGCATCCACGGTTTTCGTGCCCGGCGCACTGGTATTGATAAAGAGCGGAAAAAGCTGGTGGTGGGTGTCGTCATAATATTTGGCGAGGGCGACGAAGGTATTGTGTTCCACCGTCAGGCCCCAGGTGCGCGCAGGGTTGGCGCTTTCCACGCCAAACGTCAGCGAAGCGCCATTCGAATTATTGCCCGAGTAACCCTTCACAAAGATATTGTTTCTCGCGACAAGCACGCCGCCATCAGGCACATCCAGCAGATACGTCTCTGTCTGCTGGCCAGCAGCGGCCTTGCTGCCTGTCAGATAACTGCCTTCGACGACGGTTCGTTGCGCCCGCGACTTCAGCGCATGCCCGTAATACGAATCATGGCTCCATGAGCTTTTCACCATGAAGGTGTAGTTGGGGTCGGTCTTGCTGGCATTGATATAGGCATTGTGTTCCGGGCCGCTGTTGCCGCCATTGGCATCCAGTTCTACATTATCGAGCAGCAGCGTACCGGTATTATTTCCGGTGGCGAAAATGCCATTGACCTGGTGCTGCTTGAACCCGGAAATTCTGACGTTACGTAATGTCAGGTTGGCTGCGCCATTGACATACACGGCGGCCTTGCCAAGATTGCCGCCGGTAGGGGAGTCGACAATGTCGATATTTTCAATGGTGATATTTGATGCCGGCGCCACCAGCGTATCCATCGCATCGATGCGGCCATTGATATAGATGAGCGACTGGCCGTAGTTGGCATTCGATGCGCCGGTCGGCGGATTGACGATGACCGGGCGTTTGCCATTCACCGTGACGCCGCGAATCGTGATGTTGGCCGGGACATCTACATTTCCAGCATTAAAGGCTGCATCATTAGCGACATTCGGGCCGATGTACATTTGCATGGTGGCGCCGCTATATACCGCCGGATAAATTTCAAAGATATCGCCATTGCGCCACTGCGTGTAAGGCAAACGGCGGAAGGGGCCGACAGTGGTGTCACGGCCATCCTGACTATTGGGAAGCGAGTAACCCGCATCACCGCCAAGGCTGGTGAATGTGGCGATTACGACCCCGTTGCGGATTTGCTTCATCAGCGGCATCCCGGAATTTGCCGGTGCCGGCTGAGAGAGCGCAGTGTCCGGGTTCCAGGCCCATTGCGTCGGATACGCATTGGTGCTGCAATACGTCGTGGCATAAGCGGTCTGCGCAGAATAGACGTCAGGCTCGCTGACCGGCGCCGTGGTGACTGTCGTTGTCGACATGCTGGTTGTGGTAGTCGCTGTGATTGTCGAGCCTGTACCAGCAGCCGCGCTGAAATTCGACATTGAACCGCCACCGCCGCCACATGCCAATAAGCTTAAGGCCAGCAGACATGCCGGTATGAGGGCGCTACGCTTGGCAAGCCGATTATGATGCGGACTCATCATGGTCGTTATCCGTTATCGCAGAAGTCGCTTATTACAGCCGAACTCCGTGGATGCGGATATCCCATATTTATGGGAGATGGAGGTCGCGCATAGGCGGAAATTGCCGCTATTTCGAACCGACCCGTAGTGGAATTTTAAGTGTCTGCATTTACAATTTTTGTGGGCGCTAAGCTTATAATTGTTGTGTAAATTCAAATATAAAACTTCTCGGGGGGATGGGATGCGAAAATTCTTAGTAATGCTGCTTGCAACAATTGTCTTGATGCCGGCGACAGCAGCTACGTTGGATGAAGATGTGGCGCGCTATATTCAGATTTTCAATAGCGATACCCATGCGCACCAGGAAGCAGTGGAGTCGCTTGCCTGGATGGGTCTTTCCGATACGCGGCTTTTCGATGTGATCGAGCGCCGCGTTAAAGACGAAGCAGACAGATTTCGGAATAATAAGGATGAGAAGAATCGTGTCGCCCGGTATATTCGCGCACTCGGGTTTTCTGGCCAGTCCAAATACGAGCCAACAATCCGCCAGTATCTGGCCGATCGCACTTATGAGCGTTATGCCAAAACCGCGCTGGAAGATATGGACGACTACCGAAAATGGAATCCGATTATCTCGAATCGCGCATCATTCGACCCTCGCTATAGCGACGATGTTAACCGGGTGATGAATATGCTTAAGTCTGACGACCCCTTGCTCAAGCGAGTAGCGGCGAAGCGGATCTATTTCGCACACCAGGACGACGTGCTGCTGGAATTGCTAGCTAAGGATCTGAAAGCAGCTTATCCGAAAGCCGATACGACTTACAGCGATGCCACGTCCTGGATGGTAAAAGCTCTCGGAAATGCAAAGAATCCAAAGTATCGTCCGCTGATTCAGGAGATTGCCGGTAATTCTCGTGATTCCAAGGTGGCCAGTTATGCCAAGAAAGCGCTGGAATCCTTTTAAGCTTATTAGTAGCTGAAGTGAACAATCATGAGGGCTGGGGCAATTGATCACAATTTCCCCAGTCAATGCTTCGCGTGAATTTCTTTCCTGAGTTCCAGGTAACGGGGCAGCCTCTCACCGCCAAGCGTTACCGCCCGTTCAATAGCCATTCCCGCTTCATCTAGTTTGCCCATGTCCAGCAAAGTCTGCGCCATATTGTTCCAGCCATCCGCGTTGGCTGGATACTGCCTGGTCATTTCACGGTACGCGTACAGCGCAACGTCGAGACGCCCCAGCGCATAGGCAGTATTGCCGGCGCCAAGCAGCAGCGTGGGATGACCTGGCCATTTTCGCAAGCCCGTCATATAGGCAGAATGCGCTGCTGCGGGAGCGACCAGCTCCATCGCCATGACGGCGGATGCATAAGACGCGACATCAGCGGTTGCCGGGATTTTGGTGGGCGGTAAAACCAGTATCGCCCAGTGGTCGGCTCGCTCCCACGTGCGTTCGAAGGCATAGAGCGACATTTCCATATCGCGGGTTCGGCCTGAATGCAAAGTCAGCGTATTGCGCTCCCGGTCAAATCCCGTGACCACGGCGTAATGCCAGACGGGTGAAATGGGGAAAGACAGGTTTTGCAGCACGATGACAGGATTGCCAGCCGCGACTTCCTGCAGCAAGGCTTTCATATTCGGCTTCAAGCGATAACTCAGCAGGCCGAAGTGCCGCCCCGCGGCGAACATCTCCACTTGCAGCGAACCTTTGCGGGCTGGGAGATAAACCTTGTCCAGTACATCCTCTGGTTGCAGATTGACTCCGGCGCCGCTTGCCGCCATGGCCATCGAAGCCGGGCCGCAATGATAATCTTCCTGGGGATAGAAGGGCACGCGCTCGACTTTGGCGCTGGTCGGTAATTCATCCGGCCAGCGTTTTTGCAGCGAGGCCATTTGAGGCGTCGCGCATCCGGCCAATAACAAGGCCAGGGTAAAAAGAACCGTGAGGAACGGTAGTGAACGGTAAGCGGGGCGCCTAATCATCTAATAGATCGGGTGAACGGGAAAACCTTGGTCAGGCCGAGGATATCCGTCACCAGCAAGATAACAAATACTGCAAACAGAACGCCGATAATCTCGCCGCCGGCCGGTGCCTGATCGATACGGGCGGCGAGTTGCTGCACTTCGTCGTCGGTCAGGGCACTGATACGGTCCAGCGCGGCTTGTGGCTCGACGCCATGTTCTTCCAGCGATTTGCGCACATCATCGCGCGAGAAAAAGCTGGTTACTCGCTCGCGCTCCGCAGTCATACCTGTCGCGGCCATCGCTTCGTGGGTACTGACAATGGCGGCGAAGGCATGCAGGGGAAAGCCGGCGGCGGTGAGGCACACTATCACTAGAGATGCAATGAAACGCCTGAATTTGGCCATCCTTATCTCCTTGTCGTAGAGGAATACGCAAACTGTAATTGAAAGATGCGTGAGCCTTTTGTATGACTCCGGCTGAGAGATTCCGACAACATCTTCGCTTCCAGAGATGGAATGCAAATGGAAAATTAAACGTAGACATTCACTTTTACTGAAAATGGTGTGCCTGAATTTGACCATTATCAATTCAATATCATTGCTGCACGTTTGTATGATCATGCGCAGCCAGGAAGGGCGGCTGCGGATGGACAATGCCTCCTCAAATCTTTGGAGACACACATGCCTGCCTTGCTGCCTCATCCAGATCCTGATGGTCTGCTTGAATATTCCGTGGTCTATACCGACCGCGCGCTCAATCACATGTCGCAACGCTTCCAGGGCGTCATGCGCGATATTTCTCGCATCCTCAAGACGGTGTACAACGCCGCCAGTGCCGTCGTGGTGCCGGGCAGCGGCACGTTCGGCATGGAAGCGGTCGCGCGCCAGTTCGCCACGGATAAAAAATGCTTGGTGATACGAAACGGCTGGTTCAGTTATCGCTGGACGCAGATTTTCGACATGGGCCTCATTCCGTCCGAAACCATCGTTCTCAAAGCCCGGCAGGTTGAGCCAGGCGCACAGGCCCCCTTCATGCCGCCGCCGTTGGAAGAAGTCGTCAGCGCCATTTATGCGCAAAAGCCCGACCTGGTCTTCGCGCCGCATGTGGAAACGGCTTCCGGCATGATCCTGCCAGACCATTACCTGAAGGCAGTCGGCGAAGCGGTGCGCGAGGTAGGGGGATTGTTCGTGCTCGATTGCGTCGCTTCCGGCACCGTATGGGTCGACACGGCCGACAAGTTTGTGGATGTGCTGATCAGCGCGCCGCAGAAATGCTGGAGCAGTTCGCCTTGCTGCGCCTTGATCGCCTTGAGTTCCCGTGCGCGCGAGCGTATCGATGCCACGACAAGCACCAGCTTTGCCTGCGACCTCAAGAAGTGGCTGCAGATTATGGAAGCCTATGAGACAGGCGCGCATGCCTACCATGCCACCATGCCGACCGATGCGCTGGCCGCCTTGCGTGACGTGATGCTGGAAACCGAAGCCCATGGCTTTGCCAGGGCTTGCGCCGAACAGCAGGCCCTGGGCCGCCAGGTGCGTGAATTGCTGGTCAGCCGCGGCTTTCCAAGTGTGGCCGCGGAAGGCTTCCAGGCGCCGGGCGTGGTGGTCAGCTATACCAGCGATCCGGAAATCCAGTCGGGTAAAAAATTCCTGGCGCTGGGCTTGCAGACGGCCGCCGGCGTGCCGCTGCAGTGCGACGAGCCTGCCGAATTCCGTACTTTCCGCCTGGGCCTGTTCGGGCTGGATAAGCTGCAGAATCCCGAACGTACCTTGCAGAACTTCGCGAAGGCGCTGGATCGGTTGGCATAGCGATTCATAGCCAGTCACGCAATATCACATCAGCATCATTGCCGCATGGCTCTCGACTGGCGAGATGCCATGCGGTATCATTGCAGCGTCATTGGGGAGTAGCCGCTCTTCGCTCGAAGAGGCTTATGTCAACACACTTGGCCCACAGGCCATGGCATAAGCGGTCCCTTAGATCACTTTTCAACATGTCGCTGGCAGCGTTGCGCATCCTTGCCGTACCTCGGTACTGCCTTCGTCGGCGCGCCTTGCCACCAGCATGTTGAAAGGTGCTCTAGCTTGGCAAGACCTTTGACCACATCGCTTCCGGAAGGGCCGGGGAGGCGTCGTGGTCATTTGGTTAATGCCGGCTCCGGAACCTCGTATGGAATCTCTCATCATCTCGACCGGCGTGGTCGCCCTGGCTGAAATCGGCGACAAGACGCAATTGCTTGCCTTTATTCTCGCTGCCCGTTTCAAGAAACCCTTACCGATCGTCCTTGGCATTTTATGTGCGACGGTTGTGAATCATGGCCTGGCCGGCGCGGTCGGCGCCTGGATCACCGCTGCCGTCAGCCCGGAAATCCTGCGCTGGGTTCTCGGCTTGTCGTTTATCGGCATGGCAATCTGGACGCTGATTCCGGACAAGATTGAGGAAGAAGAAACGCAGGTGGCGAAACGGCTGGGAGTGTTTGGCGCGACGCTGGTCACCTTTTTCCTGGCAGAGATGGGCGACAAGACCCAGATCGCTACGGTGGCGCTGGCAGCGCACTATGCGGCACCGATGATGGTGGTGATCGGTACCACGCTCGGCATGCTGATCGCCGATGTGCCGGCAGTATTTGTCGGTGACAAGCTGGCGGGCAAGATTCCGATGCGGCTGGTACATTCGATTGCTGCAGCTGTTTTTGCGGTGCTGGGTGTGGCGACCTTGCTGGGCGCCGGCGCAAGGCTCGGCCTGTAAGGCAAGCATCAAGCGGGAGGCGGGAAGCAGGCGAATGCTGCCATCCTTTCCGCTGCCCCCGCCATGATCAATTTCTGCCAGCCTGGTCCAATTTGCTTACGGGCTTACACGGACATATGGGCAATGACCAGCGTGGGCGTGAAGCTACTCCGCTTTGTGTTCCTCAAGGCGGAAGCGGCAGACATGGCTGCCGGTTGCCATGCACGATTCGTGTTGGACCGTGCAGCCGCTGAAAGTCGAGATCAGCGCAATATCGAAACTGCAGATCTGCGGGTTGTCCTTGGCCAGGTCATGAAACACGCAGTTATTGGCTTCGATGACCGGAATGCGCTTGCCGGCATCCCATATCAGGGGATTCAAGTCGTAGCCAAACTCTTCCATGACCGCTGTCAGCTTTTCAAGCTTGAGTTCGGCGGGAACGTTCTCCAGTTCATTGCCTAGCAGCTGGCGAGCCACTCGTTCGCCTTCCGCCGTCAGGCGCTCGCTGGTGGCTGTCTGGCCCAATTCCTTCAGCACTATCTCAAGCAGCATTTTGGCGAACCAGGAATAGTGGCGCGGAAAAATCTCGCTACCCTTTTGCGTCAATACATATAAATGCTCCGGGCGGCCGCCGGTCTGGCGCGATTCGCTCTTTTTAACCAGCTCTTCCTCTTCCAGCACTGCCAGGTGTTGTCTGACCGCTGTGCGGGTGATTGCTAAACCTTGCGCGAGCGCTTCTACCGTCATGCCGCTTTTATTGCGCAACAGCAATTTCAGAAGATGTTTTTGACGCGTTCCCAACAGTTCAATCATGGCTACCTTGATGCAATGGTCTTTCAAGCATGATTTATATCAAATTTGGTAGAAATTCGGTTAATATAATTAAAACATAAAAATATGTTTTAAGTATATTCCTGTTTTCCTGTCTTGACTTCATTAACCAATTCCAGAGGTGTGCAATGAAAAACTTACTGAATACGCTGTTAGCTGGTGTTGTCGCATTGACCGCTGTTGTTTCTTTTGCGCAGGATAAGGGGGGCGCCCCGACCGACCCGCAAATCGCCGCTATCGTTGTCGCCGCCAACACGGTCGATATCAATGCCGGCAAGCTTGCCAAGTCCAAGGCACACAATAAGGAAGTGAAAGCCTTCGCACAGCAAATGATCACGGATCACACCGGCGTCAACAAACAAGCCACCGCGCTCGTGAAAAAACTGAAGGTCACGCCAGAGGAAAATGCCACCAGCAAGAGCCTGAAAGAAGGCGGCGATAAGAACATTGCCCACCTGAAGACATTGAAAGGCGCGGAATTCGACAAGGCCTACGTCGATCAGGAAGTCACGTATCACCAGCAAGTGCTGGATGCGATCGACAAGACCCTGCTGCCGAATGCCCAGAATGCCGAACTCAAGGACTTGATCGCCAAGGTGCGTCCGGCGATTGCGGCCCATCTGGAGCATGCGAAGCAAATTCAGTCCACGCTGAATAAGTCGTAAGCATGGCCACCGTATTTTCTCGATACGGTAGACGACATTGCGTCAGGCTTGCCGCCATGATGGCCTTGGCGCTGCCTGGTGCAATGGGATGGAATGCGGCGCTTGCCGAATCGACGGTCCATACGGTCGTCATCGAAGGCATGAAGTTTTCGCCTGACGTATTGGAAGTGCAGGTCGGTGACACCGTGATATGGCGAAACAAGGATATTGTTCCGCACAATGTGACAGCGGCAAACCATGCATTCCATTCACCTACCATTTCGCCGGAAGGCAGCTGGAAATACACGGCGCGTAAGAAAGGTGAATATGATTATCTATGCACACTGCATCCAACGATGAAAGCGAAATTGATCCTGCGATGAAATGCAAAACCCCGCTACGACGCAGGGTTTTTAATGTGCAGAACAATGCTCATCAGCCGCCATGACGGGCGGATGGCATAGCCTTCGCCTTAGGCATTAGCGACTATCAGCCCTTATTCGCCTTTATTCTCATGCCGCGCTCGGAGTTGTGGGCCGAAATGCGCCATGGCCTCGCCCAGGCGAACAGAGCGCGTCGGCGACCAGTCGGAATTGAACTCCATCACGTCTTGAGGAAACAGCAGCACCACGGTCGATCCCAGCAGGAAGCGGCCCATTTCCTCGCCTTTTTTTAGAATGATTTCCTTGTCGTCGTAGCGCCATTCGCGTACCCGTGCCGAGCGCGGCGGGTTGACCACGCCATGCCAGACGGTCGCCATGCTGCCGACGATGGTCGCGCCCACCAGCACCAGCACAAACGGGCCGAAGGAGGATTCGAAAACGCATACCACGCGCTCATTGCGGGCAAATAACCCGGGCACGCCGCGCGCCGTGGTCGGGTTCACCGAAAACAGCGCGCCCGGCACGTAAATCATGCGCGTGAGCTTGCCGTCGCAGGGCATGTGAATGCGATGGTAATCGCGCGGGCTCAGGTACAGGGTGGCGAAACTGCCGTGCGCAAACTGCGCAGCCAGCTTGCTGTCGCCGCCTACCAGTGCAGTGGTGGTGTAGCGATGGCCTTTGGCCTGGATGATCTGGTCGTTTTCGATGGCGCCGAACTGGCTGATCGCGCCATCGACCGGGCAAATGAAGTCCGCATCGGCAAGCGGACGCGCATCCTCGCGCAAGGCCCGGGTAAAGAATTCGTTGAAACTGGAATAGCTGCTCAGATTAGGATTGAGCGCTTCTTCCATGTTGACCTTGTAGCGGCGCACGAACCAGCGGATCAGCTGCGGCGTGTAGCGTCCGCCCTGGGCGCAGGCAATCCGCCCGGCAAACGTGGTCAACGCCTGTTTCGGTAGCAAATATTGGGGTAATACGGATAAACGCCTGCGCACGAACCACCTCTTGGAAATTTTTTTGGACTCGATTATAGCTGGATGTGTTTGCGGTAAGATGGATTGCACCGACTGATTGTGGGGTCTTCAATTGAAAAAACGTTTGAAAATTGATTTTGTGTCCGATATCTCCTGCCCTTGGTGCATCATCGGATTGAGTTCTTTGCAGCAGGCAATTCATTCGCTCGGCGACCAGATAGAAGTGGATTTGCACTTCCAGCCATTCGAACTGAATCCGGCCATGCCCTCGGAAGGGCAGGATCTCGATGAGCATCTCGCGGAAAAATACGGCTTGCCGCCCGAGCAACTGGAACGCAACCGCGAAGCGATCCGGGCGCGCGGCGAGCAGGTCGGCTTTGCCTTCAACATGGACAAGCGCAGCCGTATCTACAATACCTTCGATGCCCATCGGCTGTTGCATTGGGCTGGACTGGAAGGCAAGCAATTGGAACTGGAACGCGCACTGTTCGAGGCGTACTTCACGGAAGGTGAAAATCCGGGCGCGCATGACCTGCTGGTGCGCATGGCGGGAAAGGTCGGGCTGGACCAGGAGCGGGCGCGGGAGATTCTTGCTTCGAACGCTTATGCCGATGAAGTGCGGCAACGGCAAGCGTATTATCAGCAATTAGGCATTCATTCCGTGCCATCGATCATCATCAATGAGCGCCACCTGATCCAGGGTGGTCAGCCGCAGGAAGTCTTTGCGCAGGCATTGCAGCAGATCGCCGCCTCAAGCTGAGGTCGCCAAATACAAGCCCATCATGAAAGCCATTCTTACAGGACACACACGCGGCCTCGGCGCTGCTATTGCCGGTGAATTACTCAAACGTGACATCCCCGTCCTTGGCATGGCGCGTCGCGACAATGCCGATCTGGCGTCGCGCCATGCCGGCTTACTCCAGCAGGTACAAGTCGATCTGGCGAATCCCGAAGCGCTGTCGCAGTGGCTCGCCAGCAGCGCATTGCAGGATTTCATCGCGAAGTCCCGAACAGTGGCGTTGATCAATAATGCGGGAACCGTGCAACCGATCGGCGCCATCGCTGACCAGGACCCGCACGGAATCATGCAAGCGGTCAATCTGAATGTCACGGCGCCGTTGATGCTGGCCAGCGCGCTGGCTGCGACATCGCGTGAGGCAGGCTCAGAGCGCGAGTTGCGCATCCTGCATATTTCCAGCGGCGCCGGGCGCAGTGCCTATGCCGGCTGGAGCGTGTATTGCGCAACGAAAGCCGCGCTGGACCAGCATGCCCGCGCCGTGGCATTGGACAAGCTGCCTGGTGTGCGCATCTGCAGCCTTGCTCCAGGCGTGATCGACACCGATATGCAATCGGAAATCCGTGCCACGTCGCTGGAAAGATTTCCGATGCGTGAACGCTTCGACGAGCTCAAGCGCAATGCGCAGTTGCTCGACCCGGCCGAGTGCGCAAAGCGCCTGGTGGAGTATTTAGTGAGCGCGCATTTCGGGCAAACGCCGGTTGCCGACTTGCGCGAATTGAGCGGCTGATTTGGCGCGAAATCAGCGCTCAATAAACACTAAACCAGCGCGGCAGCGATCGCCTTGCCCGCGTCCGTCGTGCTTGCCGTGCCGCCCAGGTCGGGTGTGACGATGCCATCTGCAATGCTGGTTTCGATCGCCTTGAGAATGGCGTCATGCGCTGCCGTGTATGTCGCGTCGCCCTGGCCGAGAAAGTCGAGCATCATCGCGCCTGACCAGATCATCCCGATCGGATTGGCGATATTCTTGCCGGCGATATCCGGGGCCGAGCCATGCACGGGTTCGAACAGGGAAGGGAACTTGCGCTCCGGGTTGAGGTTGGCTGACGGCGCGATGCCGATGGTGCCGGTGCAGGCAGGCCCCAGGTCCGAAAGGATATCGCCAAACAGGTTGGATGCAACGACGACATCGAAGCGTTCCGGGCTCATGACGAAGCGCGCGCACAAAATATCGATGTGATACTTATCCCATTGCACGTCCGGATACTGCTTCGCCATGTCTTCCACGCGCTCGTCCCAATAAGGCATGCTGATTGAAATGCCGTTGGACTTGGTGGCCGAGGTCAGATGTTTCTTGGGACGGCGCTGCGCCAGCTCGAATGCATACTTCAGCACGCGATCGACGCCCTGGCGCGTGAAGACGGCTTCCTGCAGCACGAACTCGCGCTCGGTGCCTTCAAACATCCTGCCGCCGACGGAGGAATATTCGCCTTCGGTATTTTCGCGCACGACATAAAAATCGATGTCGCCCGGCTGCTTGTTGGCGAGCGGGCAGGGCACCCCCGGCATCAGGCGCACGGGACGCAAATTGATGTATTCATCAAACTCGCGACGGAACCTGATGAGCGAACCCCATAAGGAAATATGATCCGGCACGGTGGCCGGCCAGCCGACGGCGCCGAAATAAATGGCTTCGCATTCGCACAATTGAGCGAACCAGTCGTCCGGCATCATTTTTCCATGCTGAATGTAATAGTCACAATTGGCCCAGTCGAAAGTCATCAGTTCCAGGCCGATGTTGAACTTGCGGGCGGCGGCTTGCAGCACGCGCAAGCCTTCCGGCATGACTTCCTTGCCGATGCCATCCCCGGCGATGACGGCGATCTTGTGTGTCTTCATGAGCAATTCCTCGAAGTAAAGCAGTGAAGCGTGAGATCCTCATTGTGACAGACATGACAGGTGCCGGCAGGATGGCAGTCGGGCAGGGCAGGTGAGCCTGACTTTGCGATGAAAGCACGGTGGCGGTTATTTACTCGCCCATGACGGTGATGACGACATGTCGCTGCTGCGGGCCGGTGCGGTGCTCCCACAGGAAAATGCCTTGCCAGGTTCCCAGCAACAGCCGGCCATTGCCGACAGGGACGGTGAGCCCGGTGCTGGTCAGGATGCTGCGCGCGTGGGCCGACATATCGTCCGGTCCTTCCAGGTCGTGGCGATAGGCCGGGTCACCATCCGGGGCCAGGCGCGCGAGGATGGTTTCGAGATCGCGGCGCACATCGGGATCGGCGTTTTCCGTGACCGTCAGCGAGCAACTGGTGTGTTGCACGAAGATGTGCGCCAGACCGGTCTGCACGCCGGAATCAGCGACCACCTGGGCGACGGCAGCGGTGATGTTGCGGGTGCCGCGGCCTGACATGGAGAAGTCGAGAATGGATTGATGGGGCATTGTCGATATTGATTGTTGCTGTTCAATCAGTATAGGGGAATTGGCCTTAGGCGCGCGCCAAGCAGAGCATGGAATGGCCGATGGTTTTCTCGATGTCGTCAAGAGGCTAGGCAAAACTTGCCGCTATTGCGGGCGACAGTAATGGAATCCACCAGGCTCTGGCCGACTACGCCGGTGTTTCACTAAGTCATTGCCGGCGACGCTGAATCCCTATTCATTGCGCTTCAAGCTGGAAGAGTTGGGCAACACAGAAGCGAACACGGCCAAATAACGGGAAATCCTTTTCGCCACGCGTGGTCTCACCTATTCCAACAGGATGATTGTCCGTGCGCACCGCCATGTCGTCTTCCGGATGAAGGGGCGGCATCAATGCGAGCGGTACGGTTTGATAACGCCTCTACAGGAGACTGCCATGCAGATGGTTTCTGAAGTAATGACCCGAAATGTCCGATTCGTGACGCCGCAGGAAAATCTGCAGCGTGCTGCCCAGTTGATGGATGAGCTGAATGTCGGCGCCTTGCCGGTATGTGATGGCGACAATCTGGTCGGCATGGTGACCGATCGCGATATCACGGTGCGCGGTACGGCGGCGGGACGGGCACCGACCGAAGCCCTGGTCGAGGAAGTCATGAGCGGCGATGTGCGCTGGTGCTTCGAAGACCAGTCGCTCGACGAGGTCATGCAGCAAATGGCGGATACCCAGATTCGCCGGGTGCCGGTGGTATCCCATGATGATCAGCACAAGCTGATCGGCATTGTCGCACTCGGTGATATCGCTACCAAGACTGATGCGCAGGGAATGGAAACGCAGCAACTGGTCGAAAAAATTTCCTCGCCATCCGAGCCGGACATGTCGCCGCAGGGCGCAAGTTCATCGGCTGGAAGCGGCACGGCTGGCGGTAAAGCCGATAAAACCAATAAAGCCAATATGCAGAACGCAACCGGAGGCACGAGCGGCGCCGCGACTGCCGGAGCAATGGGATATGAAGGCGATGTCGGCCTGGCAGGCGCGCGAGGCGCGACATCCGCCGAGCAGGATGAAGCCGATGAGTCGGATATCTCCGCCGGCATCGGCGGCGCTTCGGGTGGCGTCGCCGGAACCACCGGCGGCGCCAGAGGCGCGGATATTGGTTGATCGCCGTTTTCACTTCCTGGGCAACTGGCTAGTCGCATGACGTTTTCATCCATCTCGCTGGAAGGCTTGTTGCCCATCCTGCTCATCATGCAGGGAATAATCGGCGGCATCGATACGCTGGTGAATCACGAATGGCTGGTCCGTTTGCCGCATCGCGTGGAAGCGAAGCGGGAAATCGGACTGCATGTCTTGCGCGAAGCCGTGTATGGCTTGCTGTTCGGCGCGGTCGCCTGGATCACGTGGCAGGGCGCATGGGTCATCGTAATCGGGGCGTTATTGCTTGGTGCTATCGTGATCGATGCCGCCGACGAGTTCGAGGAAAACAAGACGCGCGTGCTGCCGCAAAACGAGCGCATGCTGCATTTCATGCTCATTCTTAACCTGGGTTTTATCACGCTCGTGAGCGTGCCCTTGCTGGTGGAATGGTCGCAAGGTCCGACTGCATTAGTCGTGCGCGAGCATGGGGCGATATCCTGGATCCTGTCGGCGCTGGGCCTAGCTGCAGCCGCATGGTCGGTGCGTGACTTGCTGGCCTGGATCGGACTGCGCAAGAAAACGGTAATCAGCGCGCTGCATGCCATGCCGTGAAGCTGTTCTTGCCGCTGCCGGCAAGGAGGGACTGACAATTGCAATATAAATAATTGTAAGAAATTCTCCGTAAGGTATTCGCAAGACGCATAACATCTATCACCACTCAAAATTGGTTTATTTTTGCTGAGGGGCACATACTGCATGCAGCAAAACGAATTTCATAGGAGTGAAAAATGTCTATCCTGCATGTGCCCCATTATTCTCAAGCCGATTCCCACAACAGCCTGCTGACCAACATCGCCGGCGCCCTGCGTAACGTCGCCTATGCATTGTTTGCTGCACAACCTGCCGCAAAGCCTGTCCCGGCCAAAGCCGTGGCAATGAAAAAGGCTGATCGCGAAGGACTCTTTCGTCTGGCGCGCAGCTATGAAGATGTCAGCCCTAACCTGGCTGCCGAACTGCGTTATTTCGGTCGTCAGTAATAGTCGATACAGCCTGGCGTTTTCGTCAGGCCGACTGGGCAAGCCTCAGCTCAGCGATGCGTGGCGTGACGGAGTGCTTGTCTATCAATAGTTCGGCGACCGTAATGGGAAGCCGAAAGCGGCGGGGACCAGCCCCGCCCGGATTCACGAAAAGAATGCCGTCTCTTTCCTGGACCAGCGCGCGGTGTGAGTGACCTGATACCACCACGCGCACGCCGGCGGCATGAAGGTCGGTGCCCAGTTGCGAAAGATCGTGCAGCACGTAGATCGGCACCTCGCCGATCTTCACCAATACGGTCTCGGGCAGGTTTGCCGCCCAGGCATCCTTGTCATTGTTGCCGCGGATTGCCGTCAATGGCGCCAGTTCGGCAAGCGTCTCCAGAATTGCCGGCTTGCCGATATCGCCGCCATGGATGATGTGGTCGCTGCCCTTCAAAAAGTCCAGCGCTTCGGGCCGCATTAAGCCATGCGTATCTGAAATCAACCCGACTCTAAGCATGGCAAACCCTCGCGCGTTTGCCGGCATGGCAGCAAGGCGAGCGCATCAGTGAACCTGCGTCTTGGATTGCGTCTGGCGCGGGTCGAAATATCCCTTGAATTGCCGTATCTTTCCGGCGTCATCAAACATCAGCAGGCTGACGCCTTCGTACGACACAGGCTGGCCTGACTGGCCCGTTCCGCTGGAACGCCAGAACAAGCCGGCGGAATGATCGCTGGTCGTCACATCGAAAAAATCCGAATGGATCGAGCCGAAGCTGGAGATATATTCTCGCCAGAACCGGGCAATATTGTCGCGTCCGGTCAGGCAGCCTTTCTGGTGCTGAATCACGGTGTTGCTCAACTCAGCGTCATCGCTGAACATGCCGACGAGCGTATCGATGCTGTCCGGACTGTGTTCCTCCAGTTGATGCAATTTGTCGATGAATTGCTGGGCGAGCTGCCTTGCTTGTTGTTGGTCCATCACAGCCTCATTCGGGTCGATTAGTTATGCGAAGGATAAGATCGATTATTGCGGTCTGATCGAAGGCGGGTGGCAAAGTTCGCTGCCGGGAATGCGCGGCGTGCCTGCTCAAGCGCCAAATTCATTTGGGCAGTAATTGCGCCCGCGAACAATCAATCTGGCTAAATGAAGTCCGGTCAGGAAAGGCCCATCAATGACTTGGGCGCTGCTGATATTCAAGGGTCACGGCTCTTTGCGCCGCCAGCGCTTCCGCTGGCCAGCCGCTTTTTATGTAAGCCAGTACGGCAATGATGTCGGTGTCCGTCAGTACCTGGCCATAAGCGGGCATGTCGCTGACATAGTCATCCGGCGCAGTTCTGCCTGGCACCAATCCATTCTTCACGATATCAACCAGTACTGCATCGGAGTGATGCCAGGTGTGTCCGCTGACATCATGCGGCGGCGCCGGCAAACGTCCATTGGGCAGTCGATCGCGCCAGTTGGCCTGGCCTTCCAGATTGGCGCCATGACAGGCGGCGCAATGATTCGCGTAAATCACCTTGCCGCGTGAAACGAGTTCCTGGTTTGCGGGACTGATGAAACCGGAAACGGTATCGTTTTTCTTGCTATCGACGAAGACCAGCAAAGCCAGGCTGGTCAAGGCCGTGCCGACAATACCCGTAATAATCCAATGCTTTCGCTTAAATGGCATGCTCATGTGGTGGCGACACTCGTGTTCTCTTGCGTGCGCGGAAAAGGCAGAACCGCGGCCAGGCTCAACAGGCAAGCCGTCAGCATCACACCCAGTAAGGGCGAAGCCGATTTGCCATCCATGTAGGGCGCGGCAAGCTGGGTGCCACAGGCGCCGGCCACCAGGACCGCCAGGGTCAGCAAGCCGGATGCGCGGCCCATTTGCGCCGGCGGCAGCGCCAGCACTTCGCTGAACGTGGCCGGTCCGCGCACGGCAAGGCCGCCGCAAAAGGCGCACCAGAATGCCGCGATGGCGGCAAATGACATCGGCATATAAAGACTGGCAAGCAGCATGACGGCACAGAGCGCGGCTTGCACGCAGGCGCCCAGCTGGATGGCAGCCGGCACGCCCAGGCGCTTGCTGATGCGGCCGGACTGGCTTGCCATGATGATGAAGGAGGACACGCCCAGAAGCTGCAGCATGGGGAAGGCTGAGGCGCCGAGCCCCAGCGCATTGACCATCAATTGCGGGGCGCTGGCCACGAACGTGATGAGCGCGCCAAAGCTCAGGGCATGCGAGATCGCCAGGCGGCGATACTTGCTTTTGCCGAGGACAGCTGCATAGCTGGCATTGACGCTGCGGTCCATGCCGGGCAATTCGTGCGGCGTGACTTTTGTCACAAACGGCAACACCAGGAGCGTTACGAGGCCAAGCACCCAGAACGTGCCGCGCCAGTCGGTATAGCCCAGCAGCGCGGCGCCCAGCACCGGACCCGCCGCGGGAATGATCGCTTCGACCATGCTGATCATGGCGATGCCGCGTACGGCGCTCTCGTCGGAGAGCGTGGCGCGCACCACGCTGGGCGCCACCACCATCGCCGAGCCCGCTGCGATGCCCTGGATGAGACGCATCAGCAGCAGTACTTCGATGCTCGACGACAGCGCGCAGGCGATATTGGTCGCCACCAGCAGCCAGATGCCGATCTGCACCGACTTGCGCGGACCGAGCCGCGTCAGCAAATCCGCCCACAGCAGCTGGGATGCCGCCAGTCCGGCCAGGAACAGCGTAATCGTCGCCTGCGCCAGCGTGACATCGATGCCGAAAGACGCCTGCAGGTTGGGTACGGCCGGCAGATAAAAATCCATGGCCAGAACGCTGGCGCCGGTCAGCAGGGACAAGGGCAGGACAGTTTTGACGGATGCGGTGGACACGACAGGCGCCTTCTTGTTTGAAAAAACAGAATGATAAGCGAGCGCCACTGACGGGGATAGGGATGAGGAGGATTGAATCGTCAAGACAAGTATTTCTACCTCATGATACATTTTCCGCTTTACATGCGGAGCAATGAATGCAGTCAGTTTTTCGGGAGGCAGGAAGGGAAGGTTTTCGCGTGGCCTTTCCCCAATCAATCGGCCTGGTTCCATGGGCGCTGGTCACCGGCGTGGCGATGATCAGCGCCGGATTTACGCCGCTGCAGGCCATGGGCATGAATGTGCTGGTCTATGCCGGCGTCGCCCAGTTGGGCACCTTGCCATTGATCGTGGCCGGCGCGCCGCTTTGGCTGATCGTCCTTACCGCGCTGGTGCTGAACCTGCGCTTCCTGATCTTCAGCGCCGCCATTGCGCAGGGCTTTCGCGGCATGGGCGCTGGTCTTCGCCTGGTTTGCAGCTATCTGCTGATCGACGGAATTTTCGCGGCTTGCCTGGAAAAGATGCTGACGCAGGACGATCGCCAATGGCGCCTCGGCTTCTATCTGACGCCATCGCTGTGGTCATGGCTGTTGTGGCAGATATTCGCCCTTGTCGGCGTGTTGGCGGCCGGCTCGATTCCCAAGAACTGGTCGCTTGAATTCATGGCGACCATCGCGCTGATGGTGATCATGGTGCCGATGGCGAAGATGCGACCGATGATAGTGGCGGCGGCGGTGGGCGGCGGCCTGGCGCTGCTGTTGCGCGGCATGCCGCTGCGCCTGGGTGTCATCGTGGCGATCCTGGGCGGCATCATCGCCGGCATACTCGCCGAACAGTGGCAAATGAAAAGGAAGCCGGCATGACATTCGACGATTCCTTGTGGGTAGTCTTTGTGCTGATCGGGCTGGCGACTACGCTGCCGCGCGCCAGTTTCATCATGCTTGGCAATCGCGTGACGCTGCCGCCGTTTATCCAGCGTGCCTTGCGCTATGCGCCGGCTGCCGCGCTGGCAGCGATCGTCGTGCCGGATGTGCTGACGGTAGCCGGGCAGGTACAGCCGATCAACCCGAAACTGGTGGCTGCTGCGGCGGCAGTTGCGGCGGCGATGGCCTGGCGTAATCCCTGGCTGCCTTTCATAGCGGGCATGGGCGTGCTGTCCTTGCTGCGGTTTGGACTGGGCTGGTAGGCAGATAAAAGGATTACGAAAGATGACGACTGACGTACTGATCGTGGCCGCGCTCAAGGACGAATTGAAGCATCACTTCGAAGACGGCGGTATTCCCGTGCTCTACACCGGTATCGGCAAGGTCAATGCCGCCTACTATCTGGCGCGTGAACTCACGCGGTTGAGGCAAGTGGGACGCTTGCCGCGTGCCGTGATCAATTTCGGCACGGCGGGCAGCCCGGTCTTCAAGACGCATGAGCTGGTGGAGTGCGCCAGCTTCGTGCAGCGCGATATGGATTTGACGCCGCTTGGATTCGCGCACGGCGTGACGCCTTTCGAAGAGACTCCAGCCATTCTTGAAGTGCCCAGGCGTTTATCGGCGCTGCCGACAGGGATATGCGGCACCGGCGACAGTTTCGAAAATGGCGCAGGGACCATGCACAGCAATGTCTTTGACATGGAAGCCTATGCGCTGGCCAAGGTTAGCCTGCTGGAAGGCGTGCCGTTCATGTCGGTAAAGTACATTACCGATGGCTGCGACCATAATGCGCACAATGACTGGAATGAGAATCTGCATAAGGCGGCCGCAAGCTTCATCAATATATATGGTGAAGTGGCGAAGGTCATCTGACTATTTTTCGCGCCGCGCCATATCACTCTGCGTTTTAATGCCAAATCCCCCGGCAGCACATTGCCAAATTAATCTTTTCAGCTTCAAGTAAAGCCCAGCAACCCGCTTGTCCTGTCAATCAGATAAAAGTTCTATTTCTTAAATAATAAAAATCTGTGACCGGGTGTTGTAAATCGGTTTTTTATGATGCCTTAAGGCAAAAGTTCCGATTGTAAAATGTCTATAAATCAAGGATATAGGCAAAGGCGATTGATATACTTCAATTGCCACAGAGAATTATTTGCCTTAAGAAATTATTCCTTTTTGTCAGCATATTCCCTGTCTTTGGCTTTCTTCATTTTTACCAATCAATAGCAACAAGAGCCGGCCAGAGCGTTGATTAGCGCGTGACGTTGGCGATAGAGGGAGTCGTATGTACGGAAAAGGGGACGGGTTTGCCTTGCCATTCAGCTTGAAAGCAGTGGCGGCAGGAGTATGTTTTTTTATTTCGGCGAGCACGCATGCCGAGCCTTTTCCGGAAAAGGTGACGCGCTTGCTGCGCGAGCATAACCTCATGCGCATGGTCGACGCCGATATCAATGCCGCCAAGGCGCAGGTGGATGTCGAGCAAACGGCCTGGTTCCCGAAATTTAATATGCAGCTATCGGCCGGCAATCAGAAGGTCGATCGGGATCAGGGCCTGAATGGCAGCTTTGACCCTGCAGAACGCACCTTCGGCTTGACCCAGTTGTTGTGGGATTTCGGCACCACTTCCAAGCGCATCAACTCGGCGCAGACTGTCGTGAGCAAAGAAGGCTTCGAGAGCAGCCTGCAACGCCAGAATCTCTTGCTGGCAGCGGTAGAGGCGCAATTGCGCCTGATTCGCGCCAACCAGGTCATCCGCTACGCGACCGAGTCGGAAGACAATATCAAGCGTCAGACCGCGCTGGAGAATGCGCGCATGGATGCCGGCCGCGGCTATACGACCGACGTATTGCAGGCAAAGGTGCAACTGGCTGCGGCAGAGGCGAGAAAAGTGGCCGCCGAAGGCCAGTTGATGGAAGCCGTCAATCGTTACAAGGCGGTCTTTGGCGAAGTTGTATCCATCGACATCCCAAATCTCGAAGGCTTGGCGATACCGCTGCAAATCATGCCGCAGTCGCTGGATGAAAGCGTCGGGATGGTGAGCCAGAACAATCCTGACGTGCTGGCCGCCGATGCGAGAACCAAGGTGGCACGGTCGGAACGCGATGTCGCCACATCGCGCGAACTGGCGCCGCGCCTGGATTTCGCGCTGACGCGCAGCCGTTACAAGGATTGGGATGGCACCCTGGGCATGCGCGACGATACCAAGGCCATGGTGCGGCTTAACTGGAATTTCGATCTCGGGATGCGCGCCACGAAGGTGACGACTGCAGCCGATCTGGCTGCGCAGTCGCTGCAGGAAAAAGCTGACTATGTGCGCGTGCAGGCAACCGAGGAAGCCCGCAACGCATGGACCAGCTGGCGTACCGCGCAGGAACGCGCCGTGTATCTGTCCAACCAGGTGGACATCGCCACCCGCTTTCTGGAGTTGGCGCGCAAGGAGCGCGAGCTGGGGCGCCGCTCCCTGCTGGACCTGCTCAATGGCGAAACCGGCCTGATCAATGCCCAGAGCGAGGCGTCTGCCGCGAAAATCGATGAAGTCATCGCGGCGTATCGCTTGTTGCGCGCGGTCGGCCGCATTTCCCAGGATATTTTCAATATGCCCAATATCCTGGTGAAGACCAGCTACGTGGCGCCCAAGAAGCATGAGGTGAGGTCCCAGGATGTCGCTCCCGCGCCGCATGCCGCCGATTTCGTCGCGGACGGCCAGGCCAGGGAAGCGATTGCCTTCGTCAAGGAATGGGCCGCGGCATGGGCTGCAAAAGACGTGCAAGCCTATCTTGCCGCGTATGCGGGCGGCTTCCAGCCGGCCGGCCAATCTCGCGCCGAGTGGGAAACCGTGCGTACAAAGCGCATCAGCCAGCCAAGCTTCATTCGCGTAGAGATCGTCAATCCGCAAGTCAGCCGGGAAAACAACCGCCTGAAGGTCAGCTTTGTGCAGAAGTACGCCTCCAGCCAATTCTCCGACTCGACAAGAAAAACGCTGGTGCTCGTCGATGAAGGCGGCAAGCTGCGCATTCTCGAAGAGCGGGTCGAGTCGGCCGCATCCAGTCGCTAAGCGTCGCAAATAACATAAAAATTCGAATGCCCGGGCCTTCAGGGAGGCCGGGTTAAGGAAGGCAAGAGGAGTACAAAATGGCAGGCGAATCGGGTATGTCGGCGGCGTTGCTTCAGGCAGCCATTGAAAAGGCTGTATCGGCGTTTCAGTCAGCAGCAGCGCAAGGCGATGCGCTTGCCTTGAAGGCGGCAGGTGCGCAAGCCTCGGCATTCCTGGCATCACAGGGAATGTCGGGCGAGCAGACCGCTCGCGTGGCGGCATTCATCGAGCAGGCAATGACAGACGCGATTTCGCGCAACTTGCCATTGGAAATCCTGTTGGCAAGCGCGCGTGACGGCAGCTTGCCAGGCATGACCGCAATCACGGACCAGGCAAATCCTGACTTGCCGCAGCCGGATCACGTGGCCAAAGATGAGGGTTCGGTCAAGGCAGGGCATGGTCTCGATGGACGCGACGCATCGTCATCGGCCACGCAGGCGCTGTCGCCAGCCGCCGCCGAAACGGTTGCGGGCAAGCCTGGTCAGCCGGCCGGGAATCCGCCTCTCGATCACGATTCCTCCAGCGTCTTCCGGTTTGAGAATCACCTGTCGGCCACGTTCGATTTTGGCTCAGTGTTGAATGACATTGCGTCGGGAATCCGTGACGTCCCGCTGCCGCGCAGTTATGGAGCGACCGTTCGCCCTGAGATCACTGCGCTCTCGGGGCAGTTCAACCAAAACGATCCGCTGGGAAGCCGGCCCGACCAGCCTGAAATCACGCTGCTGACCGGCGATGCCACCGCGCCTAATCTGGCCCGCGATCTCGCGCAACCGGAACTGGCTATCTTGACGGGAGATTCGTTCTCCCGCACCTTGATCGTCAATGAGAATACGACCAATGTGTTTGTGCTTGGGCCATCCGGGCTTGCCGGCGAGCCAGTGGGCGGCTTCGGTTCCAACCGCACATCCGAGAGTGCGCAGGCTGCTTCTTCCACTCTCTACAGCGCCGTGTCGATCGTTGCCAATGCCGCGTCGGTTGCCGAGGGCAGCGATGGCGCGGTCACGATCATTACCTTCAAGGTGAGCCGCACCAATCCGGGCACCGCAGGCGATCTGACCTGGACGGTAGCCGGGCTTGATCCCGCGGATTTCGAAAACGGCGTGGTGCCAGGCGGAACCGTCAGTTTTGCTGCAAGCCAGGTCGAGCAGGAAATCACGATTCGCATCGCCGGCAACAAGGAAATCGAAGCGCTCAAGACATTGACCGTTACCCTGAGCGCGCCTTCGTCGAGCTCGATGCAGCTCGTAAACCCTTCCGCCAGCATGGTGCTGATCGATGACGACGGCCTGGTGTCGATTTCCGCCGACCAGGCGCAAATCATAGAAGGCGACAGCGGCACCAGTAAGGTGGTGAGCTTTACCGTCACCCGCACCAATGGTGTTGGTGCCAGTTCGGTGGACTGGATCGTGAGCGGCGCGGATGCCGCTGATTTTGGCGGCAAGCTGCCATCCGGTACGGTGGTCTTTGCCGATGGCGTGCTGAGCCAGCAAGTGAACCTGACCGTCACCGGCGACCGGATCATTAAGCCGGACGAGACCCTGACTGTTACGTTGAGCAATCCGGGCGCCAACCTCAATCTCGGCAGGGCGACTGCCTCGACCACGATCATCAACGACGATGGCCTGGTGTCGATTTCCGCCAACCAGTCGCAAGTCATCGAAGGCGACAGCGGCACCAGTCAAGTGGTGAGCTTTACCGTTACTCGTACCAATGGTGTTGGCGCCAGTTCGGTGGACTGGACCGTAAGCGGCGCGGATGCCGCTGACTTTGGCGGCACGCTGCCATCCGGTACGGTGGTCTTTGCCGACGGTGTGCTGAGCCAGCAAGTGAACCTGACCTTGACCGGCGACCGGACCATCGAGCCGGACGAGACCCTGACTGTCACCCTGAGCAATCCGGGCGCCAACCTCAATCTCGGCACGGCGACTGCCTCGACCACGATCATCAACGACGACGTCGGCTTCAGCCTGATCGGTCAAACGATGGATGTGGTGGAAAGCGGGGCAGGCTCCCAGACGGCAGTCACATTCCGCGTGATCCGTTCGGAAGATCTCAATGCGGTCATGACGGTCAGCTACCGCTTCATTCCGGTGGGAAGCAATGCAGCGGATAGCGCAGATTTCGTCAATGGCCAGGATGGACTCGGCGACAACGGCGGCATGCCGAGCGGCCAGGTCACGTTCGGCGCGGGAGAAACATCGAAGCTCGTCACCGTGTATGTCAACGGCGATGCCATCGCGGAAACCGATGAAACCTTCGGCGTGGTGCTGGCCAATCCGCCGGCAGGCACGCAAATCGTCTTCGGCGAGGCCTATGGCGTAATCCGCAGCGACGAATCCATATTCAACATCGCGGCCGTGACGGCTTCGACGATGGAAGGCAATGGCACGGGAGGCGTGCAGCAATTTCTCGTCACGCGTACCGGCAACGTTGCCGAGGCCGGTACGGTGGGCTACACCATCGCCGGGTATGGCGAAAATCCGGCCGAGGCGGACGACTTCGCGAGCGGCATGGCGTTTTCAGGCACGGTCAGCTTTGCCGCGGGCGAATCCAGCAAGCTCATTTCGGTGCAATTGCAGGGCGATAGCCAGCTCGAAGGTTTCGAGTCCTATGCCGTCAAGCTGCAGGCGCAGGACAGCAATTCCATCATCGGCACCGGCATGGCGATTGCGACTATCGATCCGGATGATGCGGCGATCAATATCGTGGCGACCAACAGCGTGGTCAAGGAAGGCTCCGGCGCCACCACGCGCCCGCAGACTTTCACGCTGACGCGTTCGGATTATCTGGACAGCACCGTGACGATCGACTGGAAAGTGGTCGGCACCGGCCTGCATCCGGTCGATGGAGCGGATTTCGGCGGCAGCCTGCCGTCTGGCAGCATTACTTTTGCTCCCGGCGAAACGCAGAAAACCATCACCGTCACGCCGACCCCGGATGCCCTCTACGAATTCCATGAGACCTACGATGTCGTGCTGACGACCAGCCAGTCCGGCGTCGTGCTGCAAACCGATACCGCTTCCGGCATGGTGCTCAACGACGATGCCGGCCTGACTCTCGTCGCCAGCAATCTGGACCGGCCAGAAGGCAACCCGGGCACGGCGTCGCAGCTATCCTTCCTGGTGCAGCGCACCGGCGATGTAACCGGCGTCTCCAGTGTGCATTGGGAGTTGGTTCCGGCTGCCTTGAATGGCGCGACTGCCGCCGATTTCCTTGCCGGCGTTCTGCCATCCGGCGACCTGACCTTCCTGGTCGGGGTGTCCAGCATGGTCGTGACGATCCCGCTGAGCACCGACAATCTGCTCGAACCCGATAAGGCATTTTCGATTCAGTTGAGCGGCGCATCGGCCGGCACCGAGATCCTGGTAAGCCAGGTCAATGGCGTCATCCGCAATGACGATGCGGTGTTCGATCTGGTCGCCCAAACCTCGGTCAGCGAAGGCCACAGCGGCACCACCACGCTCACTTTCACCGTGCAGCGCACCGGCGACCTGACGGGCATCGACACCGTCGACTACGCCATTAGCGGCGCCAGTTCGGGCGCGGCGGCCAGCGGCAGCGATTTCGTCGGCGGCGCCTTCCCGACCGGCACGCTGAGCTTCGCGGCGGGCGAATCGAGCAAGACCTTTACGGTGGAGATTCAAGGCGACGCGGCGCTGGAAAGCGATGAAGTATTCACAGTCACCCTGTCCAACGGCAGCGCAGGCACCAGCATCGGCAATGCCACGGCGAATGTCACCATCCTCAATGACGACGACACGCTCGCCATCACGGCAACCGATGCCGACCTGACCGAGGCGGCAAACGGCGGCACGCGCGACTTTACCTTTACCGTCACGCGCAGCGGCTTTCTTGACCGCGCCAGCAGCGTCGAATGGAGCGTGGCCGGCATCGGCGGCGCGCCTGCCGATGCGGCGGATTTCTTCGGCGGCGTGCTGCCGTCCGGAACAGTCAATTTCGCGGCCAACGAAACCAGCAAGACCATCACGATCACCGTGAATGGCGACTACAACAAGGAAGCCGACGAATCGTTCCGCGTGACGCTGTCTTCGCCTTCCGCCGGCACGACGCTGACAACCGCCAGCGCCGACGGCATCATTCGCAACGACGATACCGGCCTGGCCATTACCGCCACCAGTACGCATCACAATGAAGGCGACAGCGGCACGACAGTGCATGAATTCACCGTCACCCGCTCCGGCGTCACCACCGGCACTACGACCGTCAGCTGGGCATTGGCCGGCAGCGGCGGCAATCCTGTCGATGCCGCCGACTTCGGCGGCACGCTGCCGTCCGGCACGCTGGTTTTTGCGCCCGGCGAAACCAGCAAGGTCATCCAGGTGCACGCCAGCGGCGACACCGCCATCGAATCGACCGAAGGCTTCACGATCACGCTGTCCGGCGCGGACGGCAATGCCGACATCACCACGCCAACCGCCAGCGGCACCATCGTCGCCGACGATATCGGCATCGCCATCAGCGCGGCCGCCAGCAGCGTCCTCGAAGGCGCAGCCGGCACGAGCCGGGTGTTGCAATACACGGTGACCCGCAGCGGCGACCTGGCTTCGCCGATCGTCATCGATTGGGCCGCCACCGGCATGGACCTGGCCGATTTCGCCAACGGCACCGTCTTGTCCGGATCGCTCTCGTTTGCCGCCAACGAAACCAGCAAGACCATCAGCCTTACGCAGATCGGCGACAACGTCAACGAGGCGGATGAAACGCTCACCGTTACCCTGACCAACCCGCTCAGCAATCCGGCGCAAGCGCGCACTTACATCACCAACGCGACCGCCACGACCACTGTGGTCAATGACGATGCGGCGCTGACGATTAGCGCCGACGCTTCCACGGTCGCCGAGCGCAATACCGGGGATGGCGTCTCGACGCCGGTGACCTTCACCGTCACCCGCGCGGGCGACCTGAGCGCGGCCACCAGCATCGACTGGGTATTGCAGCTGCCGGGCGGCGTCGGATCGGCGGCATCCGGCGACTTCATCGGCGGCCAGGATCAGCTCGGCAGCAATGGCGGCCTGCCTTCAGGCACCGTCACCTTTGCCGCCGGCGCCAGCACCGCGCAAATCACGGTGCTGATCGCTACCGACGACCAGGTCGAACTGGATGAAAGCTTCAGCATCGTCCTGCAGGGCGCCGACGGCAATACCGAGCTGACCGGCACGACTGCCACGGTGACCATCACCAACGACGACACCGGCTTTTCGATCGCCGCCACCGACGCCGATAAGGTCGAAGGCCATAGCGGCAGCACGACGTATACCTTCACCGTCACCCGCGCCGGCGCCATCGCTTCTGCGGCGACCGTGGACTGGGCGGTGACCGGCAGCGGCATGGCGCCGGCGAACGCGGCCGACTTTGGCGGCTCGCTGCCAAGCGGCACCCTGTCGTTTGCCGCCGGCGAAACCAGCAAGACGCTCACCATCACCGTCGCCGGCGACACCGCTGTCGAACTGGATGAAGGGTTCACGGTCACCATCAGCAATGCCAAGCTGGATGACGCGACCCCGCAACTGATCGTCGACGCCACGGCGAGCGCCGTCATTCGCAACGACGACCAGAGTTTCGCCGTCGCCGCCGCCAACGCATCGCTGGCCGAAGGCTCGGCGGGCAATACCCAGGTGGCATTCATCATCACGCGCAGCGGCGACCTCAGCAGCGCGGCGACCGTGGATTACGCCGTCGCCGGCAGCAATGGCGCCAACCTGGCCGACGTCCTGGGCGGCGTTCTGCCCAGCGGCACGCTGACCTTCGGCGTCGGCGTGGACCAGCTGGCCGTCACCTTCGACGTGATAGCCGACACGCTGGCTGAAGGCAACGAAACCTTCACGCTTACGCTCGCCAATCCGTCGGCGGGCATCCTGTCGGTGGCGACGGCCGATACGGTCGTGCTGAACGACGACACCAACTTCGTGCTGAGCGCGCCGGCGGCGATCGCCGAGGGCTCATCCGGCACCACGGCAGTCAACTTCACCGTGACCCGCACGGGCGACACGTCCGGCAGCGGCAGCGTGCGCTGGACCGTCAGCGCCGCCGCCGGCCTGACCAGCGGCGACTTCGTCGGCAACCAGGATGCGCTCGGCACCAACAGCGGCTTGCCCAGCGGGATCGTGAACTTTGCCGCGGGCGAAACCAGCAAGACCATCACGATCAACGTCCAGGGCGACGTTACCCTGGAAAACAACGAGACCTTGCAGGTCGTGCTTGCCAACCCGATTGGCGGCACCATCGAAGCCGGAGATGGCGTCAAGAGCACGACCATCCTGACCGACGACGACAGTTTCAGCATCAGCACGCTTACCACTACGCGTGTCGAGGGCAATACCGACAGCACCATCACCTATACGGTGACGCGCACCGGCTCGCTTGTCGGCGCCCGTGATCTGACCTGGACTGTCGGCGGCACGAACGGCTTCAATGCGGCGACCGATCTGGCAGCCGGGCAGGCGGCGAGCGGCACGGTGAGTTTCGCCGATGGCCAGACCACGGCCACTATCGTCATTACGATCAAGGGCGATTCCACGGTGGAAGCCGATGAAATCATGACCGTGACGCTGTCCGCGCCGCCGCCCAACTCGGTCATCGGCACGGCGACGGCATCGACCACGATCACGAACGACGATGCCAGCGTCTCCATCGCGCCGCTGCTTGCGGATAAGAGCGAAGGCAATGCGGGCTATGTCGATTTCACGTTCACCGTCACACGTTCCGGTAATACCGCGCAGACCAGCACGGTCAACTGGACGGTCGATGCCAGCGTGCTGAACGCCGTCAACGGCGCCGACTTTTATGCAACGCAGCCGACAGGCGTGAACAAGGACGGCAACGGCATTCCCTACGGCACGGTCAGCTTCGCCAATGGCGAAACCAGCAAGACCATCACGCTACGGGTGGCGGGCGACAGTGCCTTCGAAAGCGATGAAACGCTGCGCATCAACCTGTCCGACGCTTCTGCTGGCACTGAGATCGGCACAGGCAATGCTATTGGCACTGTGCGCAACGACGATGCGCAATTCAACATCACTACCGGCACCGCGACCGCAACCGAAGGCGATGGCGGCCACGGCACCGGCGTCGCCATGACCTATACCGTCACGCGCACCGGCAACCTCAGCCAGACCAGCACCGTCGACTGGACCGTGGTGCACGGCACGACCAATGCCAACGATTTCACCAATGGCGTGGGGGCGAATATCACGCCCAGCGGCACGCTGACCTTCGCGTCGGGCGTCTCGACCCAGACCATCACCGTTTATGTCTACGGCGATACGGGCCTCAATAGCGTCGAGAATAATGAAAACTTCAGCATTGCGTTAAGCAATCCGAATGCCGGCAGCTCGCTGGGAGCGACCACGACCTATGCCAGCACGATCATCGAGAACGACACCTTGTTGACGGTGACGGCCAACGACATGCGCATGGCCGAGAAAGTGACCGGCGAGAGCACGACCTTTACCTATACGGTGACCCGCTCCGGCAACACGTCCGGCACCACCACCATCAACTGGCAGGTGGGAGCGGCCACCGGAGCATTGCAGGTGTACGACCCCACCGATGGCGACGGCTGGTCAGGATCTGCCGATGCTACAGATTTCGGCGGCAGCTTCCCGTCCGGCACGGTGACATTTGCCGCCGGCGAAACTACCAAGACCATCACGGTGACTGTCCCCGGCGACAATACGCCGGAAAACGACGAATGGTTCGTGCTGTCATTGAATGGCGGCAGCGGTTACGACCACATCCGTTCCACTTACACCGATCCGGATTTTGCCAACGGCCAGTACATTTTCCGTGACAATGGCGTTGTCGGAGTTATCTATAACGGCAACTCTTACAACTCAGCCACGAACGGTTATATTTTCTCGGAAATCCAGCGCGACGAAGCCGTGTTTTTCCTGAGCGACCGCGAAGTCGCCAACACCAGCATACGTACGCTAAGCCCTGGCGACGCGCTTTTGATGCGCAACGAAGGCGATACGCCGGGCGACGGCGGCGCCGGCGCCACGATCGTCAACATCGGCGGTGTCGACTATGGCTATGTCGAGCATATCTTCGCCGTGCAACGCCAGGTGGCAACCGCCGGCACGGCATCCGTCGGCTGGCGCATCGATACCTATTACAGCGCGGCCGTTACCCCGGATGATTTCCTGACGATTACCCGCGACGGTAACGGCAATATCACGGCCATCGCCACGGCTGGCGCTTTCCCTTCCGGTACGGTCACTTTTGCCGATGGCCAGGAATGGGCATACGTGAAGTTCTACACCAGGGTGGACGACGTCGGCGAGGCCAACGAGTACTACAGCATTTATCTCGAAAATCCGAGCGCCGGTTCATCGATCAACCCGGGCGACACCGCCGCCGAGCGCTATAACAACATCGGCATCATCGTCAACGATGACACGCGCTTCGATGTCGTCGCCACCAACACGGTGGAAGGCGGCATCATCACCTATACCATCACCCGCAGCGGCGACTCGCGTGGCACCGATACGGTGGATTGGTCACTGACCCTGCCGGGCTCGGAAATCACCAACGAAGGCAATAGCAATACCTCTACCTGGTACAAGCTCGATCCCAGCGATATCAGCGGCGTTACGGCCAGCAACGGCGGGGCCAGTTATGCCGGTGGCGTCTATTCCGGCAAGCTGACCTTCCTCGATGGCGAAACCACCAAGACAGTCATCGTCCAGACCATCGACGACAATTGGACGGAATCCTGGCGGGAAGAACTCACGCTCGTGCTGGACAATCCGCTCAACGTCGATGCCGGCGAAGCCAACCACGACCAGGAAACGCCTGTCGTCGGCAGCCCGGCCACCGCGCGGGTATACGACAACGAATCCGATCCGCTGATCAGCGTCTCGGTCAGCAGCGCCACTACCTGGGAGGGTACAGGCGCCAACGATTCGGCCGCCGGCAACTCCGTCACCTTCACCATCACGCGCACCGACCAGGGCGGCAGGGACGGCAGCCTCAACTATCCCACTACCGTGGCCTGGCGCATTACCGGCGAAGCCATCAACTGGGGGAGTGCCGCTGGCAGCGCCGAAATCCAGACCTTTGGCGGCAATGCCACCGGCGTGCTGGAACCGTATTACAACGACACCTATGGCCTTGTCACCTTCGCCGCCGGCGAAACCACCAAGACGGTTGTTGTCACCTTCCAGGGCGACCGCTACGTCGAGACAGACAAGAACCTCACCTTCAGCGTGCTTCACCCCGACGACGCCGAACACTTGCCGCTGAGCACCGATGCCTACGGCCCGGCCAACATCGACAATGCCCTGGCCAGCGTCACCACCACGCTGAAGAACGACGATATTCGCCTGTGGGTCAATGGCTGGGATACCTATTCCGGTGACGGCGGCTATAACAACAACGTCACTGTCACCGCCTACGAGGGCAACCCGCTGACGTTCAACGTCACGCGCGGCGGACGACTGGACTGCGACGTGGTGGTGAATTACACCATCATCCACGGCAGCACCACGGCAGGCGATTTTCAGACCACCACGGGCAGCTTCACGCTGGCCGCGCGCCCCACTGCTTACGGCGAATATACCTACAGCATCCCGCTGGCCAACATTCTCGCCGACGACATCACGGTGGAGGCCAACGAGACGTTCATTCTGCGGCTCTCCGCTCCGGCGGATACGGCCGGAGCGGCGGTGCGCTTTCAGAGCTACTACCTGGATGCCTCCAACAGCTACACTTCGCCGACCACTACCTTGGACGTCGCCGGCACCATTCTCGACGACGACTCCAGCTACACGCTGACGCCAGCTTCCACCAGCCTGGTGGAAACCGACCAGGGCGCGAACCAAACCTTCTCCTTTACCGTGAATCGCGGCGGAACCGGCTATACCGGTGCGGCGGTACTCAAATGGCGCGTCGAAGCGGTTGGCGCCAACCCTGCCAACGCCGCCGACTTTGCCAGCTCCGATACGCTGGGCACGAATGGCGGACTGCCGTCGGGCACGGTGAGCTTTGCCAACGGTGTCTTGACCGGCAACTTCAGCGTGCTCGTCAAGGGCGACCTGATTGCCGAGAGCAACGAGACTTTCCGCGTCGTGCTGTATGAAGATGTCCTCACCAGCATGTCGCCCAACATCGTCAATGCGCAAAACGTCGCCAGCGGCACGCTGACCATCGTCACCGACGACACCGGCATCAGCATCGGCAACGCCAGCGTCACCGAAACCGATGCCAACCAGACGATGACATTCGTGGTCACCCGTTCCGGCGATCTGTCGGGCAGCTCGACCATGAACTGGACGCTGCAGCATGGCACCACCTCGGCAGGCGACTTTACCGGCGCCACCAGCGGCTCGATCAGTTTTGCCGCCGGCGAGACCACCAAGAACATCACCGTCACCGTGGTCGGCGACCTGGCAGGGGAGGATGCCGAAACCTTCAATATCCAGCTTTCCAACCTTGTTGGCGTGGATGAGGCGATCAAGGTTTCCGCCACGGGCACGATCAACAACGATGACGCTTCTTTCGCGATTGCAGGCGCGGTCGCCAGTTCGCGCGAGAACTCCAGCCAGACCTTCACCATCACGCGCACCCACGATACGGTGCAGAACCAGACGATAAACTGGTCGGTGGCGGCAGGCACGGCAACAGCTTCGGACTTCGGCGGCGCGCTGCCGTCAGGCTCGGTGACATTTGCGCCAGGCGAGCTGAGCAAGACGATCACCATCACGCCGACGAGCGACACGACGCCGGAAACCGACGAGACCTATACCGTCAATATCACGCTGGGAGCCGGGACCGCCGGCGACACCATCACCACCGCCAGCGCCACCGGCACCATCGAAAACGACGATGCCGTGTTCAATATCGCCGCGGAGCAGGCCAGCGCGCAGGAAGGGCACAGCGGCACGACGGCCTTCACGTTTACGATCACGCGCGGCGGCGACACCGACGGCGCTGCCAGCGTCGACTGGAAGCTCAGTTCGGCCCTGGCGTCAATCGGGGACTTCGCCACCGCCGACGCGCTTGGCAGCAATGGCGGCCTGCCCAGCGGCAGCGTCAGCTTTGCCGATGGCGAAACGACCAAGACGGTCACCGTGCTGGTGCAGGGCGACCTCGATGTGGAAGCCGACGAGGTCATCACGCTCACGTTGTCAAACGCCAACGGCGGCCAGATCCAGAACGGCACGGCCAGCTCCACCATCCTCAACGACGACTCGACCATCGCCATCAGCGCCACCTCGGCGGTAAAAGCCGAAGGCAACAGCGGCACCACCGCCTTCACCTTCACCGTCACGCGCACCGGTTACCTGGGTGAAGCCGAGACGGTGGAATACGCCATCACCGGCAGTGGCGCGAACCCCGCCAACGGCGCCGACTTCGGCGGCAGCCTGCCATCAGGCACCCTGACGCTGCCGGCCGGCCAGGCCAGCGTGACGCTGACTGTCTATGTCACCGGCGATCTCGACGGCGAGCCGGACGAGGGTTTCACGGTCACGCTGACCAATCCGAGCAGCGGCGTAACCATCACCCAGGCGACCGCCGACGGCACCATCCAGGCCGATGACGTGGTGTTCGATGTCAGCCCGCCGGCGACGCTTGTCGAAGGCAACCCGGGCACCACCACCTACTTCGACTTCGTGGTGACGCGCAGCGGCAACCTGAGTGGCTCGCAAACCCTCAACTGGAGCGTCGCCGGCGTCGGCGCCGACGCGACTTCCGCGAGCGATTTCGATTTCATTGCCGGCACTGTGACCTTCAATGCCGGTGAAACCAGCAAGACCATCCAGGTCCCGGTGAAGGGCGACTATATCGGCGAAGCGAATGAAACCTTCCGCCTCACGCTCACCGGCCCGAACGGCGTGGTATTCACCCGCGACACGGCCGATGCCACCATCACCGATGACGAAGCGTCGCTGCGCATCGTCGCCACCGATGCCAGCAAGGCGGAAGGCGGCGACGGCGATGTCACCAACCTGACGTTCACGGTAACGCGCACCGGCAATACCGCGCTGGCCGCCACGGTGGATTGGAGCGCCGCAGGCGTGGACATCGATGCCGCTGATTTCGTTGGTGGCGTGATCCCTTCCGGCAGCCTGTCGTTTGCCAGCGGCGAATTGTCGAAGACGATCACGATTGCCGTAAAGGGCGACATTGCCGTGGAAGGCGATGAAAGCTTCAGCGTCAATTTGTCGAATGCCTCGATCGGCGCCGATATCGTTGTCGGCAGCGCCATCGGCACCATCGTCAGCGACGACGTCGAATGGACCGTGACTGCCTTGTCCATTCCGGGCAGCGAAGGCGATGGTGCCAGCAATTTCGTCTTCCGCGTCACGCGCACCGGCAGCCTGGCCGCCACCACCGTCAACTGGAGCACTGCCGGCAGCGGCGCCGATGCGGCGGATGTCAACGATTTCATCGGCGGCTTCTTCCCATCGGGCAGCCTGGTGTTCGCCCAGGGCCAAACCTACCAGGACTTCACGGTGCAGGTCGCCGGCGACAGCGTGCGCGAAGCAGACGAAGGCTTCACGGTGACGCTTAGCTCGCCTGCGGACAGCCTCACGCACAGCTATGCCACCCAGTCCGCCAGCGCCACGATCGCCAATGACGACGATGTCATGTCGATTGCTGCCCTGGCTTCCGACGCCGCCGAAGGATCGGGAAGCGGGGCATTGCTGACCTTTACCGTCACTCGTACCGGCAGCCTGAGCGGCACCTCCACGGTCGGCTGGCGCATCGTTCATGGCGATACCGACGCGGCCGATTTCGCCGCTACGTCGGGCACGGTCAGCTTTGCCGATGGCCAGAGCACCGCGACAGTGACGATTGCCGCGATTGGCGACCGCAACGTCGAAGCCGATGAAAACTTCACCGTCGAACTGGTCAATCCAGGCGCCGGCAGCACGATCGATCCCACGGCCGCCACGGCAGCTGGCACGATCCGCAACGATGACGTCGACCTGGCGCTGTCGGTTTCCGAAGCAAGCGTCGTCGAAGGCGACAACGGCACTGCCGGCCAGATGACCTTTACCGTCACGCGCAGCGGCGACTTGTCCGTGGCGACCTCGGTGGACTGGAGCGTCGTCGCAGGCACGGCCACCGCGGCCGACTTTGCCGGCGGCGTGCTGCCTTCCGGTTCAGTCAGCTTCGCGGCGGGCGAAACCAGCAAGACCATCACGGTCAATCTCGCCGGCGACGGCGCGCATGAAGGCAACGAGACGTTCACGGTGCAGCTGTCGAATGCCAGCGCCCATGCCGATATCTCGGTCAACGACGTTGCCGGCACCATCGTCGATGATGACGATACGCTCACGGTCACGGCGGTTTCCACCGACCATGCCGAAGGCAACAGCGGCACCACGGTGTTCACTTTCCGCATCGACCGCACCGGCACATCGACCGGCAGCGCCAGCGTCGACTGGAACGTTGCCGGCCTGGGCATTCACGGCGTCTCCGCCGATGAATTCGTCGCCACGACCGGCACGGTGCATTTCGCCGATGGCGAAGTCAGCAAGACCTTTACCGTGGAAGTGCGCGGCGACACGGTCGGCGAATACGATGAAAGCTTTACCGTATCGCTCGGCAATCCGAGTTACGGCTCCACCGCAAGCAGCACGACGGCGTCCGGCATCGTGCGCAACGACGATCCTGTGCTGGTCATCAGCGCGGATCAGGTATCGCTTGCGGAAGGCGCGGACGGCCAGGAGACCACCTTCACTTTCACCGTCACCCGCAGCGGCGACATCTCGGGCTTCAGCAGCGTGCTGTGGGAAGCCATCGCCAGCGGAACGCGTCCGGCCAACGCCCAGGACTTCGGCGGCGTGTTCCCGTCGGGCGCGGTGGCGTTCCAGCCAGGCGAGTCCACCCAGCAGATCAGCTTTACCGTGCTCGGCGACGCTACCGGCGAATACGATGAAACCTTCTCCGTCGTGCTGTCCGACCCGGCCAACGCGACGATCCTGGAGGGCACTGCGCAGAGCATCATCCTCAACGACGATACCGGCATCCTGATCAGCGCCCTGTCCGCGGACAAGGCCGAAGGCGACAGCGGTCCGACCGACTTCACCTTCCGCGTCGAGCGCGTCGGCATGGCGACCGGCACCGCGTCGGTAGCCTGGGCAGTGCAGGGAACCGGCAGCTATCCCGCCGGCACTGACGATTTCATCGGCGGCGTGCTGCCCTCGGGCACGGTCACTTTCGCCGATGGCGAAAGCTACAAGGACATCACGATCCAGGTCGCGGGCGACGAGACGTACGGCTTCGACCAGACTTTCCGCGTCGTCTTGTCGAATGCGGTCGGCGCCAACCTCATCAATTCGACAGCCAACGGCATCATTCGTAACGATGACAGCCAGGTATCGATTGCCGCAGACAGCGCGTCGAAGGTGGAAGGCAATAGCGGCGTCACCAACTTCACCTTCACCGTGACCCGTATCGGCGCGCTGGATGAAACCGCCACCGTCAGCTGGCAGGTGGCCGGCAGCGGCGGACAACAAGCCAACGCGGCGGACTTCGTCGGCGGCATATTGCCATCCGGCTTACTGAGTTTCGCCGCCGGCGAAACATCCAAGACCGTCACCGTGCAGGTGGCAGGCGATACGCTGACCGAACTGGATGAGCAATTTACCGTGCAGCTGGTCAATCCCGGCTCGGGCGTCAGCATCAGCCCGACTGGAGGCGCGGCGACCGGCACCATCCTGACCGACGACCTCGGCGTGTCGCTGATGGCGCTGGATGTCGACCGCAATGAAGGCCAGGCCGGCGCGCAGACGGCTTTTACCTTCCAGATCATCCGCTCGGGCTCCACTGCCCAGGCAGTCACGTTCAATTACCAGATCGCCGGCAGCGTCGACGCGAACGATTTCGTGTCGGCGCTCAGCGGCAGCATCACGATACCCGCAGGCGTCAACAGCCAGGTATTGACGCTCTACGCGCGCGGCGATACGGACTTGGAAGGCGATGAACACTTCACCGTCACATTGTCCGGTTCCGGCGTCAATATCGACAGCACGCCGGTCGCCGGCGTCATCCGCGAAGATGATAACGGCGTATCGATCCATGCACGTACAGCCACGGTGACTGAAGGAACCGGAAGCGGCATGACGGAGATCGTGTTTGATGTGTCCCGCACCCATGCGGTTGGCACGACTGCGGTGAACTGGAGCGTGGCAGGCAGCGGCCTGGTCGCGGTGGATGCGGCGGATTTCCTGGGCGGCATCCTGCCGACCGGCAGCCTCGTCTTCAATGCCGGCGAAACCGACAAGAGTTTTTCCGTGTTCGTGAAGAGCGATCAGATCGTGGAACTGAACGAACTGATGGCGGCGACGATCACCACGGATGGCAGCGCGGCCGTGGTGGTCGGCCGCGCCGAAGTCACCGTCTTGAACGATGACGTGGCGGGACCCGGCGCCGACCGCATAGAAGGCAGCGCGAGCGGCGATTCGCTGGATGGATTCGGCGGCAACGACACGCTGATCGGCGGCGCCGGCGGCGATATCCTGCGCGGCGGCAGCGGCGATGATGTGCTGATCGGCGGCGCCGGCAGGGACGTTCTGCAAGGTGGCAGCGGCGCGGACCTGTTCGTCTACAACTCTCCGAGCGAAGGCATGGACGTGATCCAGGACTTCGAGGCGGGAATCGATCACATCGCATTCGATCCGGCCGGATTCGGCAACCTTGGCAGCGGCGGCATCTTGACGACCGTTTCCCAGGCTTTCGATACCAATGTGGCGACCACGCTGTCTCGCCTTGCGGCGTCGGCCGATGCCGACTTCTATGCCGTGTCCTTCCAGGGCGGCACCTTCAGCTTCGGCGTCGGCAGCAGTGGGCATTTGGATGAACTGGAAGCGGCGATCACCGGCGGCAACCATACCGGCGGCGCATTCTTCCTGATTTCCGACGGTACGGCATCCCGCCTTTACTACGATGCCGATACATCGCAAGGGACGGATGGCAGCGGCATGATCGCCATCGCCGAATTGCCCACGGTGACCGATGCGCATGCGGCGCCGCACGACATCGTGATTCCTCACGCAGGATAAACGCAGGGCCAGCCGCCGGAACGCAACATCTGTAAAAGTTTCGGCGGCATTAAAAGATTGGAGCAGTAAAAATGAAAGAACTCTGGCGCCGGATCAGCGCCAATCCCAAAGTGGCGAATGAAATGTATGTCGCCTCGTTTCTCATCGCGATGCTTGGCCTGGCAAGCTCGCTCTATAGCACGCAGGTGCTCAACCGCTATCTGTCGCAGGGCATCGACGCCACGCTGTTCACCCTGACCCTCGGCGGCCTGATCGCGTTGTGGTTCGAAGTCGCCCTGCGCAATGCGCGCACGCGCCTGGCGCAATGGGGCTGCGCGAAGGCCGACCGCCAACTTGGCGAGGCGGCGATCACGGCATGCACGAAAAGCCAGTACGGCGCGGTGGAGCAATTGCCGGCCCAGGCGCGACGCGAAATGCTCAATGGCCTCTCCACCATTCACCAGAGCTTTGGCACGGCGAACGTGGCGGCCTTGCTGGATGCCCCGTTTGCGCTGCTGTTCCTGCTGGTGCTGTTTATGCTGAGCCCGGCGCTGGCCGTGGTGGCGTTGTTGGTGATCGGCGGCGTGATCGTCATGTCCCTCGTTACCCAGAACATGGGAAGGGAGCCGACGGAGGAACAGAGCAAATTGTCAATTCAGCTCGCCGGCTTTCATCATACTTTTGCTTCATCGACGGAACTGGTGCGCGCTTTTCAGGCAGATGAGCTGCTGAAATCCGGCTGGGGCAAGACCTTGGGTGAATTGCAGGGTGCCCGGGCAAGACTGGGCCATATCCAGGCGCTGGTGCAAAACAGCAGCTATGCCGGCGGCATCCTGATGAGCATGCTCGTCATGGGGCTGGGCGCGCGCGAAGTGTTTGCCGGACACCTGGATGTCGGCTCGCTGATCGGCGCCAACATCCTGGCAGGACGGGCATTGTCGAGTCTGACTCGTGTCATGCAAATGGTCGAGGCGCTGGGCCGCGGCAACCGATCGCTGGAGTTGCTGGGCCAGCTGGCGCGGCTGCCGATGGAGCGCACGGAAGGCACGACACTGGGACATTTTGCCGGAAAACTCAGCCTGGAAGATTTGGCTTTCGCCTATCCGAAGCAGCCTACGCCTTTGTTCGAGCGCCTGGACTTCACCATCGAGGCCGGCAGCGTGATCGCGGTAACCGGGGCCAACGGTTCCGGGAAAACCAGTTTCGCGCGCATGCTGGCGGGGCTGATCGAGCCCGGCCGCGGCCGCATCCTCGCTGACGGCATGGACTTGCGCCAGGCATTGCCCGAATGGTGGCGCCGGCAAATCGTGTATCTGCCGCAGGATATCCAGTTTTTCGATGGCAGCCTGCGCGAGAACCTGACTGTCCTGCGCCCATCCGCGCAGGATGAAGAAATTATTGCTCTATGTCGCGAGTTGGCGCTGGGCCGCTATATCGATGCGAGTCCCGACGGGCTCGGCACGGTAGTGCGCAACCAGGGTCAATCCATCCCGCCGGGCATCCGCCGCCGGCTGGCATTGGTGCGTGCATTGCTCGGCCAGGGGCAGCTGGTCATTCTCGACGATCCGAGCGAAGCCATCGATGCCGAAGGTTGCCGCGCGCTTGCCGCGGTGCTCAACCGCCTGGTGCGGGAAAAGAAAACCATCATCGTCATGACCAACGAGCCGTTTATCATCAGCGCGGCGCAAGCCGTGATTGACCTGAATGTCAAGCCGACGCCGCGCATCGTGCGTGCCGCCGCCGGCAAGGAAGCCGCCGATTCTGGCGTTGAATCGGCAGTCGCCGAGGTGCAACATGCATAAGCTGTTTGGCAAACTCTATTCATCGAAAGACGTCATCGCCGCGCGTCTGCAGCCGCTGCTCGTCTGGCTGCAAGGATGGCTCGAGCCGAAGGGCGCCGAGCTGGACGAAAGCCTGGGCGAGATCCGCCAGAGCCGCCTGACTATCCGCATCACCGGCTTGATGCTGGCGGTCTTCCTGATCTGGTCGGCGGTTTTCACTGTCGATGTCGCCAGCCATTCCAGCGGCGAAGTGATCGCAGCCGGACAAACCAAGCTGGTCCAGCATCTCGAAGGCGGCATCGTCAGAAAGATCCTGGTCAAGGAAGGACAGGCGGTACGCCAGGGCGACCCGCTGGCGGAACTGGAGCGCACCGCTTCGGAAGCCGACATGAATGAACTGGAAGCGCAGATGGCGGGCCTCCAGATCAAGATCCTGCGTCTCGAAAGCCAATTGGCCGGCAAGTCGACGCTGGACGCGCCTGCCGATCTGGCCAAGCGCTATCCGGAACAGATACAAAATGCCCGCGCACTTCTGGAGTCGCAAAAGAACCGCTTATCCGGCAGCATCGATGCGCAGCAATTCAAGATTGCGCAACGTGCCGCGGAATTGAATGAATTGCGCGCGCGCCGCGATCAGACCGTGTCCCGCTTGCAGTTATTGCGCCAGCAAATCGACATCAATAAAAAATTGCTCAAGGAAGGGTTGGCCAATCAATACGAGCATTTGAATTTGCTGAAGGAAGAGCAATCGCTGGTGGGCAGCCTGAGCGAGCTGGACGCTTCGCTGCGGCGGGTGAGCGCGGCGCAAAAGCAGGAATCGGCTTCCCTGCAGACGCTGGCTTCGGGCGATCGCGAGCAACTCCAGAAAGATCTGGAAGACAGCCGCAAGCAACTGGCAGAATTCCAGGAGCGTTCGCGCAAATATACCGACAGCCAGCAGCGTACCCTGATCCGTTCACCCATCAATGGCGTCGTCATGACGCTCAATGTCGTCACGGAAGGCGGCATCGTTCCGCCGGGCGGCACGCTGATGAGCCTGGTCCCGGGTAACGATGCACTGTTGATCGAGGCACGGCTTCCGGTGGGCGACGTCGGCCTTGTCCATGCCGGCCAGAATGCGCGCATCCAATTAATGTCGGCAACGGCACGAGGCTTCCAGCCGATCGGCGGCAAGGTGGTGTCGGTCAGCCCTGATTCGGTCATCCAGGAAAACAAGGAGCCGTATTACCGGGTACGCATTGCACCGGAAAAATTCGACTTTAAAAATGGCAGCAGTAAATATTCGCTGGTGCCGGGCGTCATGGTATCCGTCTCGATTCTCACAGGTGAGCGTTCCGTGCTGCGCTATCTTGCCGATCCATTGGTGCATGGCATGGGGATGGCAATTTCCGAGCCCTGACGCAACTTGTCCTTCACTTCCGACTCTGAACTTGCATGATGCCTGCGGCCGGGGTTTTGCCACTGCAGCAAGCGTGGCGGCCACGGCCAATAGAGCAAGGAGAATGTCATGCCCAGAGTCCAGCATGCGGTCGACGTGAAGTTGCCTGCCCACGCAGTCTATAGCGAACTGAAAAAGTTTGAGAATTACCCGCGCTTTATTGCCGACGTTGAACAGGTGCGGCAAGTCGATGACACGCGCCTGCACTGGAGCGCCAAGATGGGCAATCGCCCGGTCGAATGGGAAACCGAAATCGTCCTGGATGACCCGGACCAGTGCATCGCCTGGCATGCCACTTCCGGCTTCATAAACAACGGCAGGATCGACATTCAGGCACTCGGGCCGGACGCATCGCGCGTGACCTTCACGATGGAAGCCGAGCCAGGGCAATTCGCCGGCTTGGCCATCGGCAGCGAAGAGCGCGAAATGACCCGGCATCTCAGCCGCAACCTGGCCGGCTTCAAGGATTTCATGGAAACGCATGGCGCGACATCCCTTGCCGCACAAGAGAATGCCGACGGTATCGAGGCGCCGTATTGCGAACGCGATTCGATGCGATTGGCGAACACCGGTTCTCCGCAAGAATTCGAGCAATCGGAAACCGGCAACGATCCGGGAATACGTTAGCCAACCTTCGTTGAAGGGGCACTGGATGCGTGAAGTCAGCCTGCGCAGGCCATGACGCCACCCAGGCACCTAAGCTGCCTCCCTTCAACGTTTAGTTTTCCTGTCATTTATCTTGTTGCCGGCGTTAACGCCAGAGACGATGCCATTTGTGGCAGCTCAAGCTAATGGCCTGTCGCGGTTTGATGCATGTCGTGCGACATGACGGATATTCCCAGACACTTGTTCAATCTTCCTTGGTTCACTGACAGACAAAGGCTTGGCATGGACAAGATATCGCGACGGTCGTTTTTCAAGATGGCGGGCGGCGCCGCCGCAGCCCTGACAGTTCCCGGTGCGAATGCGGCGGCGCCCGCGAAGGCGGCATCAGCCGCTGCGCCTTTTCTTTTCCTTAAGGGCGACGATGCGCGCTTCATCGAGGCGGCCGTCGAGCGCCTAATTCCCGCGGATGAAGTCGGGCCGGGTGCGCTGGATGCGGGGGTGCCGACTTACATAGACCGGCAACTGGCCGGCGCATGGGGAGCCGGCGAACGGCTGTACCGCAGCGGTCCCTGGGCGCAGGGAGCGCCGACCCAGGGCTATCAATTACCCTTCACGCCGGCCGAATTGTTCAGTCATGCCCTGCGCGGAATTCAAGCCGATCTGAAGAATCGCGGCAGCAAGCCATTCCACCAACTCTCTGCGGCTGACCAGGATGCCTACCTGAAATCTCTCGAGGGCGGCAATGTCGATTTGGATGGCGTGCCCTCCAAAGTGTTTTTTCAGTCGCTGCTGGAATTGACCATCGAGGGATTTTTCAGCGACCCGATCTATGGCGGCAACAAGGATATGGTGGCGTGGAAGATGATCGGTTTTCCCGGCGCCTACGCCAACTATTACCACCTCGTCGACCAGCATGGCATCCAGTTCACGCGCGCGCCCATGAGCATCGGTGAAGATGCGCGCGGCGTCATTCACATCCAGCCGGTTTCATCGAAAAAAGCGTCGACGCCTCATCAAGACCAGCAGAGTCACCGAGATCAACATAAGGGAGGGAAATAAGCATGGCGACAAAACTTCCCGAAGTCGATGTCGTGCTGCTTGGCGTCGGCCTGGTGGGCACGATCATGGGGCGAGAACTGACGCGCGCAGGATTGAAGGTTGTCGGGCTGGAGCGCGGCGAACCGCGCTTTACCGTGCCCGATTTTCAGGGGCCGCAGATCCACGATGAGTTGCGCTACTCCGTGCGCAAGGCGCTCATGCAGGATAACACCAAGGAAGCGATGACCTTCCGAAACCAGGCCAATCAGACTGCCTTGCCGATTCGCCGCTGGGGCAGCTTCCTGCCGGGCACCGGCCTGGGCGGGTCCGCGGTCCACTGGAATGGCCAATCCTTCCGCTTCCAGGATCATGACTTCAAAATGCGCAGCAATACCACGCAGCGCTACGGCAAGAACTTTCTGCCGGAAGACGTCACCATCCAGGACTGGGGCGTGAGCTCGCAAGACCTCGAACCTTTTTTCGACCGCTTCGAGTATCTGCTCGGCGTGGCCGGCCAGGCAGGCAATGTCAAGGGGAAGAAAATCGAGGGTGGCAATGTCTTCGAAGACCCGCGCTCGCGCGAATATCCGACGCCGCCGATGAAAGAGCCGTACGGTTCAGCCATCTTCCGCAAGGCCGCCGCGAGCCTCGGTTATCACCCGTATCCGCAGCCGTCTTCCAACATGAGCCAGCCGTACACCAACCCGGAAGGCTTGCAACTGCAGACCTGCATGTTCTGCGGTTTTTGCGAACGCTACGGCTGCGAGCATTACGCCAAGTCGTCGCCGCAGACCATCCTGTTGCCGGTACTTTTGAAAGACAAGAATTTCACGCTGCGCACGCAATGCCAGGTACAGCGGGTCAACCTCGACAATACCAAGAAGCGCGCCACCGGCGTCACCTATATCGACGGCGCCGGACGCGAATTCGAGCAACCCGCCAAGCTGGTCATCATCGGCACTTATGCGCTCAACAATGTGCGCATGATGCTCCTGTCGGGCATCGGCAAGCCGTACGACCCGCAAACCGGGCAGGGCGTGGTCGGCCGCAACTATGCGTACCAGACGCAAAGCGCGGTGCAAGTGTTCTATGATCAGAAGATCAACATCAATCCCTTCATGCGCTCGGGTGCCAATGGCACGCTGATCTCGGATTTCGTTCATGACGATTACGATCGCGGCCCGCTCGGTTTCGTCGGTGGCGCCTACATCGGCGAAATCATGACCAATGGCCGACCGATCGAATTCCATCCGACCCCGCCCGGCACGCCGCAATGGGGCGCGGAATGGAAAAAAGCCGTGGCACGCCATTACAACCATACCTCGGTGGTGCTGCTGTCGGGCAGTTCGGTATCGACCCGCTACAACTATCTGGATCTCGATCCCACCTACAAGGATGCATGGGGACAGCCGCTGCTGCGCATCACCTTCGAGTTTCCGGAAAACGACCTGAAGATGTCGGCGTATTGCACGAGCAAGGCTACCGAAATCGGCAAGGCCATGGGCGGCCAGCAGGTCGTAGGCACGCCGCGCAAGGGTCCTTACACCATCACGCAATATCAGAGCACGCATAACACCGGTGGCGCCATCATGGGCACGGACCCCTCGACCAGCGCAGTCAACCGCTTCCTGCAAAGCTGGGACGTGCATAACGTCTTCGTGATCGGTGCTTCCGCCTTTCCGCAGAATAGCGCCTACAACCCGACATTGACGGTCGGCGCGCTGGCGTATTGGTCGGCACAGGCCATCATCGGCCAATATCTCAAATCCCCCGGACCATTGGTGCAAGCATGAGCGCGCTCTCCTTTTCCCTTGCTGTGGTTTCGTCCGCCATGCTGCTGACAGCAGGCGCCGTTCATGCCCAGCCAGTCGCAGGCGGCAATGCCGACGGCGCGCAAATTGCCAGCCAGGGCGTGGGCGGCAATGTGCCGGCTTGTGTCAGCTGCCATGGCGCCAAAGGCGAGGGCAACCCCGCCGGCAATTTTCCACGCCTGGCCGGTTTGCCGAAGGCCTATTTCATCAATCAGATCACCGCGTACCAGGATGGACGGCGCGTCAATCCCGTGATGATGCCGATTGCGAAAGGATTGTCGCGGCAGCAGATCGAAGCGGTGGCAGGCTATTACGCCGAATTGAGCGCGCCGGCTGCCAAGCCGGCGGGAGCAACGGCGGCGCAGGCTTCACGGCGTGCCCAGCAACTGGCAAACGTCGGCGATGAAAAACTGGGCGTGCAGGCTTGTGCGAATTGCCATGGACCGGGCGGAAGCGGCGAGCCACCGACCTATCCCTACCTCGCCGGGCAGCATGCCGGCTATCTGACGGCGGCCCTGAACGAGTGGAAAAACGGCAATCGCAAGACGGATCCCAGCATGCAGATGAATATCATTGCCAAGCGCCTGGGCGATAGTGATATCAATGAATTATCCGCTTACTTTGCCGCGCAAACGCCGCCCGGACCGGAATCGAGCCGCGCCGTTATGCCGGCCGGAACCGCTGCGCGTCCTGTGCCACAACCCCAGGGCGGAGGTGCACCAGCCGGAGGCGGCCAGCCACGTGCCGGCGTTGAACAAGGCCAACCCACCACGGGCGGAAGCCAGGGGCCGGGCGGTGGCGGGGGCACGGGAACGAATGCGCCGGGCAAGCCGAAGGGCACGCCATAAAGAATGTCGCCGAGGCGGTAACCGGCTTGCGATGACCTCAGTCACTGGAGGGGCATGCGTGACCTGGCGCTGATATCGCGCTACACTTCGCGCATGAGGGAAACAGTAGATAAGGCCGGTTCAGAAGGTGTGGCACCTTCGCCACTGATTAACTTTGCGCCGGCGGCTTTTGTCGGATTATGGGCAACTGGTTTTATCGGCGGCAAACTGGGATTGCCCTATGCCGGCCCCCTTACTTTTCTGCTAATCCGGTTTATCGCCGTCCTGCTCATCCTGGCGCCGCTGGCTTTTTTCATGAAGGCGACGTGGCCGGCTTCAAAGACGGACTACGCTCACACGGCGGTCGCCGGATTAATGCTGCATGCCGGCTACCTGGGCGGCGTGTTCAGCGCGATCCATCACGGCATGTCGGCCGGCGTGGTGTCCCTGATCGTCGGCTTGCAGCCGGTGTTGACCGCCGTACTTGCCGCTGTATGGCTCAAGGATAAGGTGACGCGCACGCAATGGATCGGGCTGACGCTGGGCTTTATCGGCGTGGCCCTGGTCGTGTCCGGCAAGAGCAACCTGACGCATGCCGATTCCATGTCCTACGCGCTGGCGCTCATGGCCTTGTGTTCGATCACCTTGGGCACCCTGTACCAGAAGCGGTATTGCCCGAATCTTAATCTCGTGAGCGGCGCGGTCATTCAGTATTCCGCTTGCGCCGTGCTGTATCTCTTGCTCGCGCCGTTAACGGAAAACATGCAAGTGCGCTGGACGGGACAATTCATCTTTGCCTTGGGCTGGCTGGTGGTCGTGCTGTCGATCGCCTCGATCATGTTGTTATACGTGCTGATCCAACGTGGCGCAGCGACACGCGTCACCTCATTGTTTTATATGGTGCCGCCAGCGACTGCCGTGATGGCATGGCTGATCTTCAACGAGACCATGACAGGCTGGGCGCTGGCCGGCATGGCGCTGTGCGGCGCCGGCGTGCTGCTGGTCGTGCGGCAGCCGTCGCAGGGCGACAAAGCAAAATAAAGAACTGGATAGATCCATGGATTTGAAATCCCTGATACATGAAGTACAAGACTTTCCTCTTCCCGGCATCCTGTTCCGGGATATCTCGCCGATTCTCGCATCGCCGACCGCACTCCATGCCGCGCTCGACCAGATGGTCGCGCACATGGATCTGAACGACATCGACCTCGTCGCCGGGATCGAATCGCGCGGCTTCATTCTCGGCGCCGCGCTTGCCGCGCGCTTTGACAAAGGCTTCGTCGCGGTACGCAAGGCCGGCAAGCTACCCCCGCCTGTCGAGGCAATGAGCTATGACCTCGAATACGGCAAGGCGACCCTGGAAATGCGGGCCGGGCAGGGTCGTATCCTGGTAGTGGACGACGTGCTGGCCACGGGCGGCACGCTCGCCGCCGCGATCGAGTTGTGCGGACGCGCCGGCTATGAAGTCGTCAATGTCTCGGTGCTCATCAATCTGGAAAATCTGAACGCCATGCGCTTTCGCGGCGAACCGATTCATGCCGTGCTCACGTATTGAGCTCAGGCGCCCAGCCCTTTGTAGAGAAACAATCCATACCCGCCCAGCAGTACGGCGCCTACAAGTCGCGGCAGCTTTCCCCAGATCGCGATCGATAGAAAGTGCAGCACGCCGGCTGCGAGGATGATCCATACGCCCCACTGGAAGAAGCCGGGCACGGCGATGTTCTCGGCCAGTGCGAAAAGCCCGATACACATCGGAATGCAAATGTGGCCGTCGCCGACCTGCGAGCTCACGACGATGTCATGCCGCCCGGTGCGCGCATAGTAAAGCGCCAGAAAAGCGTTAGGGACCACCATGATGACGCCGCTGAACCAGCCCAGATTCGCCGCGCTGATGTAGCGATTGTCAGCAGTCTCGACCCATTTCACCAGGTAATCGACGCTCAGATAAACGAGATAGGCGCAGAGCCCGATCAGTATCAAGTCGATGACAATCGACCAGTGGATGGTCTGGTTTTTTCTGACATTGTTCTTCAATACCTCGAAGACATGCAGCACTTGCCAGAACAGGAACAGGGCGACGAGCACGAGGCCGTCATAAAAATCCAGCGCCCCATCCTTGGCCAGCGCCCACAACGCTCCGGTAAACAAAAACATCGCAACCAGGGTCAGTAACAGGTCCAGGCGGTACAAGCGATAGTAATCCGACTGTCCCTTGCTGGCCTTTGGCGTGACCGCTTTCTTTTTGGCGGCCTTGTCAGGCGTTTTACTACTCTTTGCCGCAGCAGGCGCAGCGGCAAAGAACAGGGAGGCGAGTCCGAGGATCAGCGTGAGGTTGGTGACATTGTTCACCAGGCTGTTTTCGATGACCAGGCGGCCATTGTCGCTTCCCTGGGCCATGACATAGACGAAGACGAGGTTGGCGAAACCGGAGCAGTACGGCATGATGAGCGTGCCGAGCAGCGTGCCCTCAAAGCCTTTACCTTCAATGGCATGCAAGCGCCAGATCATCAGAAAGGATGCGGCGATGAATCCTGCCAGCAGCACCAATGGATTGGTCAAATAGGGTTGGGCAGTCTGTAGGATGCTTAGCACGCAGCGATTTAAAAATGATGGAAATCTCGCTATGATAATGATCGCCTATCATAAAGAGAAGGGCATGCCATCTTGATAATGCAATACGCGGCAAATAAAAAGACTTGCCCTGTCAAATAAATATAAGTTGTGCCTATTTTTGAAAGAATCGCTCCATGAACAGCATCACCTCCTTGCCCGCCAATAGCGCGGCAGAACGCATTGTCCGGCATTTTCAGGCAGCGGGATTTGGCGGCATTACTGAAGCGTTGGTGATCCGGATTCGTCTCAAGAAAGCGGACCGTGCCGAAGTGGAGGCTTCGTTCGACAAAGCCGCAGACAACGGAGCCACGCCCCCGGTGGCGGAATACTTTGAAATCCGCCCCTATGGTTTCTATTCCGAGCTGCGCAGCTTCGCGCAGGCGAAAAATGAAATCCAGTCCGACTTTGGCGTGGACCTGCGGCGCAAGCTTCCCAGCATTTACTTCGATGTCGCGCCCGTCGTGGCCGATGACGCGCTGGCTACCGGCACCAAATACGATGCGCTGGTCAAGTTCAGCAACAACATGATGGATTACGCCGTGGCGGTATTGCTGAATGATCCGACTTCCTCATTCTTCGAATATCTCGACACCAATCGTGCCGGCGACTGGCAAACCATCATCGGCGACTTTGAATCCGCCGCCGCGACGCTGGAGCAGGATGTCGATCTGATTTGAGTGGTATAAAAAAATAGGCGCTTGTGCCGTCGCCGGTGCATCTTGCCATCGGCATCTTCACAGGCGCGCTAGGTGTGCTTGCCGCGTTTCCAGAAAAATCCGGCGGCAAGGTCCCCCACCGGCGCGGCATCCGCCTCGCTACGATCGACATAGTACTGGCTGTCGGGTATGGCGAATATCTCCAGGCCGGGAAGCTGCATGGCGCCGCATGCCTGAGAGTTAACCTGATCATTAGCCTGATCAAGCAATGCCGTCAGGCTGGCGCGCGATAATTGCAGCCGTGGCGACACGCCGGGCATATACCGGTCTTCTCCTTCGACGGCCACGACCGCGATCCTGCGCAAGCTTGGCGGATAGACCGGATGCCCCGTGTCGTTCTTGATGATGGTGCAGGCGCTGACTTCACCTGCGCGCACGCGATCGAGTTTCGTCATCAGGTTGACGATGTCGCGTGCGGACAGATAAAGTTTTTCCATGAGCGTGCCTGTTGGGTAAGCGCTATTCAGCCTGTTTTTGCAAGGCTTCCTGCGCCTGTTCGCACCAGTAGCCTACGGCAGCGTAATACCCTTCCCAGACGCAGCCATTGCAGCCGCGGCCGCAGCAGCTGGTCGGCTCTTCGGGCGGCTCGCGCATGGCGATGCCTTTCTCTGCCAGCTTGGCGCTGAGGTTTGCAATCCACTGCCTGGCTTGAAATGCATTATCGGGCGCAAGGGGCGGGAATTCGTCGTTCATCGGTCAAATGCCATCGGTCTGCTGCAAGCTGGGATTGTACCGCGATCAGTGGATAACCGAGGAGAACGCGCCGCGTGGCACTTGCCCGAAAAGCCCGCTGCGTTACGCTAACGGGCTCGATGGCAGGGCTATGCAGCGTTTTCTGTTTACTTGATCGCTTTTTGCAGAGAAGCCAGGTCAAAGGGCTTCTTCAAGATCTTGGCGCCTAGTTCCGGCGCATCCGCCACGTTGCCATACCCCGAAGACAGCACGATCGACAGCAGGGGATGTTCCAGCTTGGCCTTGCGGGCCAGGGTCAGGCCATCCATGCCCGGCAACTGGTAATCGGTCAGCAGGATATCGAAGTGTTGTTCCGCCAAAATCTTCAAGGCATCTTCGGCATTGGCCGCGCTTGCAGTGGAGTGGCCAAGCACCTGCAGCAGTTCGCACGTCATGGCCTGGGAATCGAGATTGTCCTCGACCACCAGGATGCGTCGCGCGTCTGCCTGGGACGCGCTGCCGCGTTCCGCCAGCATGGTCATGGCCGCATGGGTCTGCGCCTGGCGCTCCCTTCCTTTCAGGATCTGCTGGACTTTCATTGCCAGTTCTTCCCGGCGATAAGGCTTGCTCAGTAACTGCACGCCGGGATCGAGGCGCCCGCCATGGATAATCGCGTTTTGCGTATAGCCGGAGGTGTACAGGACTTCCAGCGCAGGCAGCATGGCCTTGGCCTGCTTGGCAAGATCCGTGCTCTTCAGCGAGCCGGGCATGACGACATCGGTAAACAGCAAGTCGCAGTGCACGCCGGCTTTCAGCACGGCCAGCGCGCCTTCGGCATTGTCGGCCTTGAACACGTTATAGCCGAAGCTGCTGAGCATTTCAACCACGGTTTGCTGCACGGTCAGATCGTCTTCAACTACCAGGATCGTTTCTGTCCCGCCTGTCACTTTTGTCGGGATCGGGGCGTGGATAATTTCCTCGCCTTCATGCGAACGCGGAAAATACATCTTGATCGTCGTGCCGTGCCCCAGCTCGCTATAGATGCGAAAATGGCCGCCGCTTTGCTTGACGAAGCCGAACGCCATGGAAAGGCCGAGGCCGGTGCCTTGCCCTTCCGGCTTGGTGGTAAAGAATGGCTCGATCGCCTTTTTCAGCACATCCTTCGTCATGCCTGTACCCGTATCGGTAATGGCTAGCATGACATATTGGCCGGCCGGGACATCTAGCGTCGACGTCACATAGGCGTCGTCCAGCACGGAATTGCCAAGCTCGATCGTCAGCTTGCCGCCGCCTGGCATGGCGTCGCGCGCATTGATGGCCAGATTCAGGATGACGTTTTCCAGCTGGTGCGGGTCGATTTGCGTGTTCCACAGGCCGCCGGACACCACCGTCTCGACACCGATCATTTCGCCAAGCGCGCGCCGTAACAATTCTTCCATGTCGCGCAGCACACGGCCCATGTTGACCACCAGCGGCTGCAGCGGCTGGCGACGGGCAAAGGCCAGCAGTTGCGCAGACAGCTTGCCGCCGCGTTCGACGGCATTCAGCGCCGTTTGGGCATACCGCTCCGCCGCTTCATTGCCGCGCACGGCGTTGATGAGCAGCTGCATGTTGCCGCCGATGACCTGCAGGATGTTGTTGAAATCATGCGCCACGCCACCGGTCAGCTTGCCGATCGATTCAAGCCGGTGCGAGTGTTCCAGCGCCGCACGCGTCTCTTCCAGTTGCATGCGCTGCGAAATGTCGCGCGTGATCTTGGCAAAGCCGATCAGTTTGCCGTCATCATTATGGACCGCGTCGATGACGACGCTGGCATAGAATTTGGTTCCATCCTTGCGCAGGCGCCAGCCTTCCGCGTCGAACCGCCCCGTGGATCTGGCCGTTTCCAGCCCCATTTCCGGCAAGCCCCTGGCGCGGTCTTCCTCCATATAGAAGCGCGAGAAATGGGTGCCGATGACTTCATCGGCGGTGTAACCCTTGATGCGCTCTGCGCCGGCATTCCAGTTTGTGATCTCGCCGCTCGGCGACAGCATATAGATGGCGTAATCGACGATGCTTTGAACCAGCAAGCGGAAGTGTTCTTCCGTCTCGCGCAAGGCATCCTTTACGCGCTTTTTGTCGGTGATGTCGCGCGTGATCTTGGCAAAACCGACCAGGGTGCCGGCATCATCGATGATCGGGTCGATGACGACAGATGCCCAGAAGCGGCTGCCGTCCTTGCGTACCCGCCATCCCTCGGCTTCAAACTTGCCTTCCCTGATTGCCGTGGCAAGCGCCTTGGCGGGGAGTCCGGCCAACTGGTCTTCCGGCGTATAGAAACGGGAAAAATGCTGCCCGATGATTTCCTCATCCATATAGCCCTTGAAACGGCGGGCGCCGGCATTCCAGGTGGTGACGACGCCTTCCGGGCTGAGCATGTAAATCGCGTAATCCGCGACTTTCTCGACTAGCAGCTGGATACGGCGAAGCGCATTGAAGTCGCCCTGCTGAGGGGCTGATTTATGAGTCATTTCCCGCTGCTTTCGAAAAAGATTAACTATAACAGCATGCATGGCTGACTTGTATTGGAAAGCTGCCTGTTGAGGCGTTATGTTGCTGCGCTGCGCTGCGCTGCGACTGTGTGAAGGAGGGAGGCTTGGGTAAGGGATGGATGATCACGATGCGCAAAGCTGAAGGGGCAGACAGTTTGGACTAGGTCCGGTATGTCATCGACTATAATTGCCGTTCTATCCCTGTCATGGACCGCAGTGCATCATGCCTGACCGCATTTTACTTGTTGAAGACGATCCCAACGATGTGGAATTGCTGCTGGTGGCATTAGAGCTGAATGGCCTGGCAAAGGAAATCCACGTGGCCCGCGACGGCGCGGAAGCCCTGGATTATCTGTTTCGCCAAGGCGAATATCAGGATCGTCCCGCGGCGCATCCTTCGCTCGTGATCCTCGACCTCAAGCTGCCGAAGGTCGACGGCATGGAAGTCCTGGCCGCGATACGTGCCCATCCGGATCTAAAAAAACTGCGCGTCATCATCTTCACCTCGTCCAGGGAAGAAGCGGATATCCTGCGCAGCAATGCGCTCGGCGCCGATGCCTACATCGTGAAAGCGCCCGGTTGCGCCAACCTGATCGACGCGATCTGCAAACTCGCGCAGTTGCGTCATGGCCAGAAGCACAAAGAACAGGATGCCGGTGCGCCGGGATTGACCCTGAGGCCGCGCCCAACGCTCCACTGAGTAGTCGGGCGCGGGCGCCTGGCTTCATCCCTTATTGCACGGCGTGGCATCTGGAGCAGCGACTGAATATGAGCGCTGAACACTCATCAATGAGGCCAGCGACAAGCTTCCGGACGAATACAGCACGCCGACGATCACCAGCGCCGCGCCGCAAAGCTGGGCCAGTGAAACCGGCTGGCCAAGCGCAACCCCGATCAGGGTGGTAAACAAGGGCACCAGATTCAGAAAGCCTGCAACGGTCGTTGCCCCCAGACGCTGAATGCCCTGGTTCCACCAGAGATAGGCAAGCGCCGACCCGAACAGTCCCATGAAAACGATACTCAGCGCGATAGGCCACGAAGGCGCCACGAAAAACGTCGGCGTGGTTTGTATCGCAAAGAACGCGAGCAACGAGGCGCCGCCGGCAATGGTGCTGCCTGTGATTTGCAGCGTCGACATCCCCTTTACAAAGCGCTTAGGAATGACTGGATAAATCGCCCAGCAAATCGCCGCGATCAGGATCAGCAAGTCGCCGAGGGAAAGCGAAAGAGTGGCCAATGTATGCAAGGAGCCTTTGCTGACGACCACGATAATGCCGACGAGGCCGAAGCTGAGCCCGATCCACTGGTGCCGGGCCAGCGGTTCGCGATTGATCATCGCGGAAAATGCGGCAGTCAGCACAGGGCTGAACGCCATGATGAGCGCGCCATTGACGGCGGAGGTGTGCTGCAATCCGTAAAACATGCTGACATTGAAGCCGAATACGCCGATTGCCGACATCACCAGCAGCCCGAATGCATTGCGCCTGAGCGCATCGACAGACCATCCTTCCATCACCGCGATGAGCGGGATGAGCACCAGCGCCGCCAGCAGGAATCGCCAGGCGCTGGCATAGAGGGGCGTGACATACGCCACGGCGTATTTCCCCGCATGGAAAACCGCTGCCCAGCATGCCGTGGTCAATACCAGCTTCACATAGATCCCTGCCTGTTTCATGGTGGTTGCTCCTTTGTCAGTACAGGGCTAGTATAGTTTTTTGAATATGGTATATGTTTAGTGAATTCGGAAATCTGTTTTCTAAAAATGAAAAACATGGATTTTGACTGGAACGATCTGAAGTTCTTCCTGGCCGCGGCCCGCCAAGGCGGTCTTACCGGCGCCGCCAAAGCATTGCGCACCAGCGCATCGACGGTGTCGCGTCATATCACGACCCTGGAACAACGCTTGCAGGCCACGCTGTTTTTACGTCAGCAAACCGGTTATCTGCTGACGGACGATGGCTCCGCGCTGCTCAAGCATGTGGAAAACGTCGAGCAAGCCATGATGGCGGCGGAACGCAATGCGCTCGGGTCGATCCAGCAGGAAGTCACTGGCAAAGTCAGGCTGGCGACCACCGAAATGCTGGCCGTGCATCTGATCGCGCCGCACCTCCACGCGCTTCAGCAACGGCATCCCCGGTTGCAGCTGGAAATCGGCATCTCGCTCTCGCGCGCCAACTTGTCGCGGCGCGAGGCCGATCTGGCGCTGCGGATGGTGGAGCCCAGCAGGGATGATGGCGCAGGCGATTACATTGCTCAACAGGTCGGGAAGCTCGACTGTGCGCCGTACTGCCTGTCTAACCTTGTCTCGCCGAAGAAGAGCAACAATCCGGAAGCCTGGCAAAAGCTGGATTACATATCCTGGGATGAGTCATGGGCGGACTTGCCGATGGCGAAATGGTTGCGCGCCGCATTTCCGGGCAAGGCGCCGGTGTTGTCCTGCAATAGCATGCAGGTGCAGCATGCCGCCATCCGCTCGGGCATGGGAGTAGGCATGCTGCCTTGCTTCGTCGGCGACCAGGATACGGCGCTGCAAAGGCTTGGCTCCAGGGAGCCGCCGCTGTCACGCGCTATCTGGCTCGTCTATCACCGTGACCTGAAAGCGAGCCAGCGCGTGATTGCGATGCGCGAATTCATCCAGGAGATCTTCCATTCCTATCTCTGAACGATCGGGGCCAACAACTATACTGGCAATAGTCTGAAGACAGTGCCGCAAGAATGTTGGCCCGGAAGAGTGCTCCGCGCTAATCCGGAGACGCGATTAAAAGTGATACTCTGCCCTGACCATCGGCGTGCTCGCGGTGCTGCCGGGCACATTCGACGGGTTGCCGAACTTGTTGCGCCAATACTGGTACTCGAGGCCGACCTTCAATGATTTCGGCTTGAGGTTTGCCGCGCTGCTGACGTCATACATCAGCTGCATGTCGATATTGGTTTCCGGCGCGGTCGGGCCGCCGAACTCGTTCAAGCCCTTGGCGCCGATGTAGTTGAGGTAGCCTTCGAATGACCATTTTTCATTCCACAGCGGGATATTCCATGACGCCGCCAGCATCGGATGCAAATCGTATTCATAGCGTGACGAGACTCCCACCGGACGATTGCTTTCCCACAGGGCGAGCACGCTGACATTCAAAAAGCCCGGCACGTCGAACATCAGGGTCGGACCGGCCACCAGCATGCGCTTTCTTGAGCTGTAGCCGGGATCGTTCTTGGTGTTGAGGTCGACGCCGGCAGTCAGCCCGAAGCCGCGCACGGGGCCGAAGCGGAAATCCTTGCCGCTCACCTTGCCCACATCCAGCGTGTAGCGATACACGAGATAGGCTTCGGTGGCATCGTCGTCGCGGCGGTCGGATTGCAGCACATCGATATTCAGGTAATTCGAACCGTACTGGTTGCCGCTGGCGTGCGTGAAATTGACGATGTGCTTGTGGATATCGGACGAGACATAGGGCTCGGCAAACCTGGTGCCATAACGATAGCCGATGGCATTGTCACTCCAGTCGGCTGCCATGGCAGGGCCGCTCAGCAAGCCCGCAAAAAGACCCATGGCGGTAGCCAGACGAACAGCGGAAAACTGCATTCCTACTCCTTCAAAAATATGTGCGCTGTAGCAAGTGACTGGTTGATTGTCGTGGTGCTAACAGAATGATCGTAAGGGAAAAGCAACATTTCATATGTTGCTGCGCCAACTTAGCGGCGATGGAAAATACCACGAGAATTCACTATCCATAAAGCAATTTTGTATACCTGAAAGATACAGATATGCATTTATTTTTTGAATGCAGTTTTTCCTTAAAAACTTGTTAATGACAAATTTCGTCAAGCGAATTTCAAAACTTTAAAAAATGACATGAACCAATTCGCTTAATTGTTTTCTTAAAAATAGATTCTATGTTCTGACATACCGAATCCATTCTTTCTCTTCATAACTATCCGGCAAATCAATGCATTGGTCTGCTGGTTATCTTAGGAAACAATATCGACATGTGCGGTCTCGCAGGGGAATTACGCTTTAATCAACAGTTCGCCGATGTCGAAGCAGTATTGAAAATGATGTCCGTGCAAGCGGACCGTGGCCCCGATAACGAAGGCATCTTCAGTCTGGGACAACGCTGTTTCGGCCATCGCCGCCTGAGCATCATGGATCTGAGCCAGCGCGCGCATCAACCATTCATCGATAATGCGCTCGGCCTCGGGATCGTCTTTAATGGTGCCATCTACAACTACCACGAGTTGCGTCAGGAACTCGAAAAGTCCGGCTATCAATTCAGCTCTACCGGTGACACCGAAGTCATCCTCAAGGCCTGGCATGCCTGGGGCGCCAAGGCGCTCGACCGCTTTTACGGCATGTTTGCCTTTGCGCTATGGGAGCGCGACAGTGGCATCACCTATCTCGTGCGCGACCGCCTCGGCATCAAGCCGCTGTACTACACGCTCGAGAAGGAGCGGCTGCGCTTCGCTTCCACCTTGCCGGCATTGCTTGCCGCAGGCGACGTCGATACGACGCTGGACCCGAAGGCGCTGCACTTTTATCTGTCATGGCATGCCGTGGTGCCGCCGCCGTATACGATCCTGCGCGGCGTGCGAAAGCTGGCGCCGGGCACGATGATGACCATTTCGCCGGATGGCAATTGCCGCACGACGCAATGGTGGAACCTGGAATTCAAGCGCGGCGAAGACGATGAGCGGCGCAGCTTTGACGACTGGAAGAGCGAAGTGCTCGACTCCCTGCGCCAGGCGGTGAAGCGACGCCTGGTGGCGGATGTGCCGGTCGGCGTGCTGCTGTCCGGCGGGCTGGATTCGAGCCTGATCACCGGCTTGCTGGCGGAAGCCGGCACGCGGGATTTGCGCACCTACGCCATCGGCTTCGAGGCGGTGGACGAGGAAGCCGGCGATGAGTATTACTACTCCGACCTGGTCTCGCGCCACTATGGTACGGTGCATGAAAAGCTGCATATTCCCGCCGCCAATCTGCTGGACGCGCTGCCGCGTGCCATTACCGCGATGGCCGAGCCGATGGTGAGTCACGATTGCGTGGCCTTCTATCTGCTGTCGCAGGCGGTGGCGAAGCATAGCAAGGTGGTACAAAGCGGGCAGGGCGCCGACGAGGTATTCGGCGGCTATCACTGGTATCCGCCGCTGATGGATGCCACCGACTCCGCCGGCGTGCAAGCCTACCGCAAAGTGTTTTTCGACCGGACCCACCAGGAAATCCAAGAATTGCTGGGCGCCGATCATGCGCCCGAGGATATCAGCGGCCAGTATCTCGAAGCGCATTTCGCCAGGCCCGGCGCCGACAATGCCGTGGACCGCGCCTTGCGCCTGGACACTACCGTGATGCTGGTCGATGACCCGGTCAAGCGTGTCGACAACATGACCATGGCGTTCGGCCTTGAAGCGCGCGTGCCGTTTCTCGACCATGAGCTGGTCGAACTGGCGGCGCGCATTCCGGGGCAGCACAAGATCGCCCAGGGCGGCAAGTATGTGCTGAAAGAAGCGGCACGCTCGATATTGCCTGCCGAAGTCATCGACCGCCCCAAGGGATACTTCCCCGTGCCGGCGCTGAAATACCTGCGCGGCGACTTCCTGAATTTTGTCAGAGGCACGCTGGATAACTCGGCGGCACGCCAGCGCGGCTTGTTCAAGCGTGAAGTCATCGACCACATGCTGCAATCACCCGATAGCCACATTACGCCATTGCGCGGATCGAAGCTGTGGCAAATGGCCTTGCTGGAAGCATGGCTGCAAACCCATGGTATTTAATTTCATTAGCCAGCTTTTTTAGGATAGAAACCGTGAATACCATCCAACTGGACACTACAAACAATGCAACGGGAAATCCGATTCCACCGACCATGCTGCGCCGCATAGATGACCTTGTGCCGTCGCCGTGCGTAAGGCAGTCCACGGTGCATCCTAATGCCATGCTGGACTGCGGCTGGGGGCGCCTGATCTATGGACCTTCGTTCTCCTCGCCGGCAGAACTGGCGCAGACGCTGCTTCAGGAAGCACCGGGAACCCGCGATATCGCCTTGCACGTCAACGAGCCGCAGCTCGTGCTGGCCGAGGCGCCGGCCAACCTGTTTCTTGACCCGTCACTGATTTTTAGGCGCACGTTCAGCCCGGACATGAAAGTCGAGGAGCCCGTGCCAGGCGTTACCCTGCGCAGGCTCGCTACCCGCGCCGACATCAATGCCATCAACCGGCTTTATTTGATGCGCAAGATGGTGCCCATGAATCCGCGCACCGTCTGGATGCAACGCGATAGCGATGCGATCGTCTATCTGGTTGCCGAGGATGAAAATAGCGGTGAAATCATCGGTTCGGCGATCGGCGTCGACCACCAGGTCGCGTTCGGCGACGAGCAGGGCGGTAGCAGTCTCTGGTGCCTGGTGGTGGATCCGCAAACCGGCCTCTCCGGCACCGGCCCGTCTCTGATCAACCACCTGATGCAGATATTTAACGAGCGCGGCCGCACGTTCATGGATTTGTCCGTGCTGCATACCAATGAGCACGCGATCAATCTGTATCAGAAAATGGGCTTCGAGCATGTACCCGGGTTCACCATCAAGCACAAGAACGCCATCAATGAAAAGCTCTTCGTCAACAGCGACGGCAACGACGGCATAGCCGGCTTGAATCCATATGCCCGGCTGATCGTCGATGAAGCCCGCCGGCGCGGCATCGGCGTCGAGGTGATCGATGCGGAAGCGGGAATTTTCAAATTGCGCTATTGCGGGCATGAAGTGATGTGCCGCGAATCGCTGACCGAACTGACGGGCGGCGTGGCCATGACCTGGTGCCAGGACAAGGTGCTGACCTTGCGCCGGCTGGCCTCGGTGGGATTGCGCGTGCCGCGGCAGCAAGTCGTCGGCGATGCCGACGCCAACGCGCAATTCCTGCGCGAATGCGGCTCGGTGGTGGTCAAGCCGGCAATGGGCGAGCAGGGGCGCGGCATCAGCGTCGATATCCGCTCGGAAGCCGATTTGCCGGATGCGATCAAGCGTGCCGCGGAAGTCGGCGGCCATGTCGTGCTGGAAGAATTCTGCTCAGGCCAGGACTTGCGGATCGTCGTCATCGGCTACAAGGTGGTGGCCGCAGCGATTCGCCGGCCCGCAGAAATCATCGGCAATGGCGAATCCACCATCGTCAAACTGATTGAACGCCAAAGCGCGCGGCGGGCGGCGGCCACTGGCGGCGAAAGCAAGATTCCCATGGATGAAGAAACCGTGCGCTGCCTTGCCGAGCAGGGCCTGACGATGGAATCCGTGCCGGAGAATGGCCAGCAGATCACCGTGCGCAAGACGGCCAACCTGCATACCGGCGGCACGATACACGATGTCACCGATATCCTGCACCCGGACTTGCGCGAAGCGGCCGAGACTGCTGCGCGTGCCTTGCGCATTCCTGTGGTGGGGCTGGATTTCCTGGTGCAGTCTCCCGATGCGCAGGAATACGTCGTGATCGAAGCCAACGAGCGGCCTGGGCTGGCAAACCATGAACCGCAACCGACGGCGCAACGCTTCATCGATTTGCTGTTCCCGCTGACGGCTTGACGGATGTGGGAGCAGAAGATGGAACGAGTCCCGGTCGATGTCGACTTCCTGAAGTCCAGCCTGCTTGAGCTGTTGGCCATTCCCAGCCCTACGGGGTTGACCGACGCCATCGTGCATTACACGGGCAAGCAGCTGGACCGGATCGGCGTGCGCTATGAGTTGACGAGGCGGGGGACGATCCGTGCCATTTTGCCGCGCAATATGCCGGAGCGTCGCCGGTTCAGCCCGGCGTGCGCGATCGCGGCCCATCTCGATACGCTGGGCGCCATGGTGGCCGCGATCAATTCGAACGGCCGGCTATTGCTGATGCCGGTCGGGACTTGGTCGAGCCGCTGGGCCGAAGGCGGGCGCGTCACGATTTTCACGGAAAATGGCAGCTTCCGCGGCTCGGTATTGCCATTGATGGCATCGGGTCACGTGTATAACGAAGCTGTCGATACCCAGCCCGTCACCTGGGATCAGCTCGAAGTCCGCGTCGATGCGGAAGTGTATTCTGCGCAGGACACGGCTGCGATCGGCATCCAGGTAGGCGATTTCGTGGCATTCGACCCTAACCCTGAGATCCTGGAAAACGGTTTCATCGTTTCGCGCCACCTGGATAACAAGGCAGGCGCCGCAGCCTTGCTGACGGCGATGAAGGCGGCGGTGGATGCGAAGGTGCCGATTCCGATGAATTGTCATTGCCTGTTCACGCTGACCGAAGAGGTGGGCCTGGGCGCGCGCGCCGGGATCGACAAGGATGTCAGCGAAGTGATCGGCGTCGATATCGGGCCGGTGGCGACCGGGCAGGGCGCGCGCGAGCTGGGCGTGACGATACCCCTGATGGATTCCGCCGGGCCGCATGACTTTCATCTGACCCGGCGGCTTCTGGCCTTATGCCGTGAGTACGGCATTCCGAGCAATCGCGATGTGTTCCGCTATTACCATTCGGATGCCGGCGCGGCGGTGTCGGCAGGACACGACGTGCGCACCGCGCTGCTGTGTTTCGGCACCGATGCTTCGCACGGCTACGAGCGCACGCATCTTTCCTCTCTGGTGCATCTCGCGGAATTGCTGGTGCTGTATATGCAGGCCGGGCCGACATTGCCGGAAGACCGCCATCCCGTCCTGGAATCGGTTGACGACTTTTCTCACCAACTCGATGCCGACCAAATGGCGCGCAACGAAACGCCTTTGCCGGACGCCGGAAGTATTGTGGAATGAACCGGCAGTGGTGGCGCCAATCCAGTTGACGTTCTTTTACCTCATGTGCAAAAGGCTAATGAGCCACTGATTTGGAAAAAAGATTGATGACCATGACGCCGGCCACGATCAGTCCGATTCCCAGGATGGCCGGCATGTCGAGCTTCTGGCCATACCAGAGCCAGGCGATGGCCGAGATCAGGACGATGCCGACCCCTGACCAGATTGCATAGGCGATTCCCATCGGAATGGTGCGCAGGGTCAGTGCGAGACAATAGAACGCTATGCCGTAACCGGCGACCACCAGCGCCGATGGCCACAACCTGGTGAAGCCATCGCTGGCCTTGAGCGCCGTCGTGGCGATCACTTCCGTCAGAATCGCAATAAATAGAAAGATCCAATTCTTCATCTGATGACTGCCTTTGTCATGCATGCCTCATGCCGCTATAAATGGCACGCGATTTATTCACCCCCTGGATAAGAGCTTGATGCCTCGCCCAGTTTACAAACGCTATTCCGGCTTGTCTCTTGTTATCTGATTTTTCGGTTCGTTTGATCTGGGTGACTGGCACTGTTAAGCAGAAGAGAAGATTACGACATATAATATTGTCTTTCATAATGCGACATTGAATCTCGCATAATAAAAGCAAGGCAACACTCTTGGATCATTTAACCCTTCCCAATCATCAACTCACCATGACGGTGCTGATGACGCCGGACATGGCCAATTTTTCCGGCAACGTGCACGGCGGCGCCATTCTCAAGCTGCTCGACCAGGCTGCCTATGCCTGTGCCAGCCGCTATTCCGGCAGTTACGTCGTCACGCTCTCGGTTGACCAGGTGACCTTCCGTCAGCCTATCTATGTGGGGGAGCTGGTCACCTTCCTGGCGTCGGTCAATCACACGGGGAATACCTCGATGGAAATCGGCATCAAGGTGATCACGGAAAATATCCAGGCGCGCACGGTCCGTCATGCCAATAGCTGCTTCTTCACGATGGTGGCAGTGGACGAACATGGCAAGCCGACACCGGTGCAGCCCTTGCAGCCAACGACTCCCGACGAGCAGAGACGATTTGCCGCCGCCCAGGCAAGGAAGGAAATGCGGCGGGCGGCGACACGCTGAAGTCAACGCTGCACGAAGCTAAGCCTATGTCCTGGCTTCGGTAATCGTGACGACAAAGCGTGCCGCCATTCAGAAGGACACATAGCGCATGAAGCCGATTCAACGCTTTTATCTGGCGCTGCTGCTGACGCTCACATTCCTGTGGCTGTTGGCCGATACCCTTGCGCCAACGCCCTTTACCTATTTCTCCTTCCGTACCGTATTCATGCAGTACAGCGGCGTCATTGCCATCAGCGTGATGAGTATCGCGATGCTGCTGGCATTGCGCCCCCGGATGGTGGAGCCGGCTCTGGATGGGCTCGACAAGATGTACCGCCTGCACAAGTGGCTCGGCATTACTGCATTGGTCGTCGCCATCCTGCACTGGTGGTGGGGGCAGGGCACGAAGTGGATGGTCAGCTGGGGCTGGCTGATCCGGCCGGCGCGCGGACGACGCCCGACAGACGCGGAACTTGGCATGCTGGAAGCCTGGCTGCGCAGCCAGCGCGGCTTGGCTGAAACCGTCGGCGAATGGGCCTTCTATGCGGCAGTGGTCTTGCTGGTGCTGGCGCTGGTCAAATGGTTTCCTTATCGCTTGTTCAAGAAAACGCACAATTGGCTGGCTGCGCTGTACCTGGCGTTTGTCTACCATGCTGTTGTGCTGCTCAAGTTCGCCTATTGGACCCAGCCGATCGGCTGGTTCGTCGCGGCCCTGCTGGCGGGCGGCAGCGTAGCGGCAATTATGGTTCTTTCGGGGCGCATCGGCGCCGGCCGAAAAGTCCGCGGAACTATCGAATCGCTAAGGTACTACCCGGAGCTGCGGGTGCTGGAAACCGGCATCGCCTTGGAAGCTGGATGGCCTGGGCATGTCGCCGGCCAGTTCGCCTTTGCCACTTCCGATAGCAAGGAAGGCGCGCATCCCTACACGATTGCTTCCGCCTGGAATCCGGAAGACCGGCGCATCACCTTCATTACCAAGGCCCTGGGCGATCATACCCGCCGTCTGCATGACCGCTTGAAAGTCGGCATGCCGATTACTGTCGAGGGGCCCTACGGCTGTTTCGACTTCCAGGATAAGCAACCCAGGCAGATCTGGATTGGCGCCGGGATCGGCATCACGCCCTTTATCGCCCGCATGAAGCACCTGGCTGCCGCTCCGGATCATCTGCCTGTCGATTTGTTTCACTCGACCTCCGCAATTGACGAGGATGCGTTCGGCAAGCTGACTGCCGATGCCAAGGCTGCCGGCATCCGGCTTCATATCGTCATCAGTAGCAAGGAAGGTCGCCTGGATGGTGCGCGAATTCGTGCCGTGGTACCCGACTGGAAGAATGCCAGCATCTGGTTTTGCGGCCCGGCAGGCTTTGCGCAAGCGCTGCGGGCGGATTTTCAACATCATGGCCTGGCGCCGCAGCATTTTCATCAAGAGCTTTTCGAAATGCGCTAGTCAGCCGTAAGCACATTACCGTCGATGGATGCCGAAATTTCACTGATTGTCTTCTTTGGCTGAACATTCCATTCAGCCAAAGTCACTTTATCCCGTCATGCCTTCCCTATAGACTGGGATGCAAACATACCAACAACTGTTGCCATGCCATTTGTCGTTACCGAAAGCTGTATCCAGTGCAAATACACCGACTGTGTCAGTGTCTGTCCCATGGATTGCTTTCTCGAAGGTCCTAATTTTCTTGTCATTAATCCGGACGAATGCATCGATTGTTCGATGTGCGTGCCCGAATGCCCGGTCAATGCCATCGTGTCGGCGAACGAAGTGTCAGCCGACCAGGAGCCTTTTGTTGAACTCAACCGCACGCTTTCCCGTCATCCTGAATGGAAGCGCATTACCAGGCCGAAGTCGCCGCTGCCGGAGCATGAAAAATGGGCTGCGGTCAACGACAAGCTCGGCTTGTTGAAGCGCGAATGGAAAGAAGGCTGACACCGTCGCCGGTAGTCAGGCTCCAATTAACATAACAAGGAGAACCCATGTCTCAAGCCATTGAAGTCGTCGTATTGGTCGGCAGCGTACGTAAAAAGTCATTCAACCGCATGCTCGCGCAGAGCCTGGCGGAATTGGTTGCGCCGTCGATGTCGCTGCGGATTGTCGAAATCAGCGATCTGTCTTACTACAACGATGAATTGGAAGCCGACTTGCCGGCATCCTGGCAACGCATTCGCCAGGAAGTGGGCGCGGCGGATGCCGTCTTGTTCGTCACGCCGGAATACAACCGCTCGGTGCCGGCAGTGTTGAAGAATGCCGTTGACGTGCTCTCGCGTCCGTATGGCAAAAGCGTATTGGCAGGTAAGCCGGCAGCAGTCATCTCCTCGTCGCCCGGCGCGCTCGGCGGCTTCGGCGCCAATCACCATTTGCGCCAGTCGCTTGTCGGCATCGGCGTCAACACGATGCCGACCCCCGAGGCGTATATCGGCGGCATCGCGACCGCATTCGATGAGCAGGGCAAGCTGGTGAACGCCTCCACCAAAGAGTTTCTGCAGACTTTCATCAAGGCGTTCGAGCAATGGGTGCGGCGGAGTAAAAGCGCCTGATTCTCCAGGCGCCTGAATCGCCTGGGGTGCAAATTGATGCCGCTTGATTCAATCAGGGCTGCTGTTCGAATTTGTACCCCAGGCCGTAGATGGAGCGGATCAATTCATAATCCGGCGAAACCTGGTCGAGCTTGCGGCGCAGGTTCTTGATATGCGTATCGACTGTGCGGTCGGTGACGATGCGATAGTCTGAATACGCCTTGCCCATCAATTGTTCGCGGGAGAATACGCGGCCCGGATTCTGATAGAGCGCCTGCAGCAAGCGGAATTCCACCGGCGTCAGGTCAAGCGGCTGCCCCTTGAAGGTGGCCTCGTGCGTATCTTCATTCATGACGAGGCTGCTTGCAGGCGCAGGTTTATCATGGTTGTAAGCGGCCCGCCGCAGCAGCGCCTGCACCCGCGCGACCACTTCGCGCGGGCTGAAAGGCTTGCAGATATAGTCATCGGCGCCAATTTCCAGGCCCAGCAAGCGGTCGATCTCTTCCACCTTGGCCGTCACCATGATGACCGGCACATGGCTGAAGCCGCGCAGTTCGCGGCAAATCTCGGTGCCATCGCGGCCCGGCAGCATCAGGTCGAGCAGGACCAGGTCCGGCGGCGCGGCTTTTATGGCGGGAATCACATCCAGGCCATTGCCGACTATGGAAGTGCGAAAGCCGCTGGCATGCAGATAATCCGCCAGCAAGGCCGCGAGCTTCGGCTCATCTTCCACGATCATGATGCAGGCATCGTTTGCAGCTTTTTCATTCATGTCGGCGCTCCATTCGCCATCGGCAGAGTGACGGTAATACGCACGCCGCCTAACGGCGATTCGCTCGCGGCAATCGTTCCCTGGTGCGCTTCCACAATATTGCGGCTGATTGCCAGGCCCAGCCCGGCGCCGCCCGTGCCGCGGTTTCTGGACTGCTCGCCGCGGAAGAAGCGCTCGAACAATTGCGGCAGCATGTGGTCCGGCACGCCCGGCTTGCTATCCTCGAACACCAGCTTCAGCATGCGCTGTTCCATGATAGCGCTGATGATCAGATTGCCGCCGGCATCGGTATAGCGGACACTGTTTTCCAGTAAATTGGAAAACAGCTGGCGCAAGCGGTTCGGGTCGGCATGGCAGATCGCGGGATGGTCAGGAATGCGCAATTCCAGCGCGATGGCTTGTTGCGCAAAGCGATCCTGGAAGGCATCCGCCGTCATGTGCAGCACCTCCAGGACATCGACAGGCGCCTTCTTGTAGCTCAACGCGCCGACATCGGAGAGCGACAGTTCGTATAGATCATCGATCAGCTTGCCCAGCGTGGCGACTTCCGCTTGCAGGGAATGGATCGCGGCCGGCGTCAAAGGACGCACGCCATCCTGCAATGCTTCCAGCTCGCCTTTCAACACGGCTAAAGGCGTGCGCAATTCGTGCGAGACATCGGCCATGAATGCGCGCCGCAATTTCTCATTTTTGTCGAGCGTGACGGCGAGCCGGTTGAAATCTTCCGCAAGCTGTCCGAGTTCATCCTTGCTCGACACGGCAACCCGGCTCGCATAGTCGCCCGCCGCCAGGCGATGCGTGGAATCGGCGATGTGCTTGACCGGCGCCAGCAGCATGCGCGCCAACAGCCACGCGACCAGCGCCGCCAGCAGGATGACGATGCCGCCGATGACAAGGCTGGCTTTTAATTGCTGCTCCTGGAATCGTAAGGCGGCGCCGGTAGAAACCTGTTGGAACGGCACCAGCGCGACCCAGCCCACAGTCTGACCGGCGACATTCACCGCCTTCAATTTCGCGTTGGGATTCAGGCGCGGATTGCCGATCACCAGATTTTTTTGCGCATCGAGCAGGCTGACGCGCAGGTTCAGGCCGGTCAGGTCGGATTCCGGCGGCGGCTGCCTGCGCTCGGCCGGAGTGGCATCGGCAGCCGGCATGCCGGGCGGACGAATCAGGGAAAACCAGCGGCGCGGGTTGTCGCGCAAGAAATCCCAATTGCCATTCTCTTCATAGGCTTGCGCCAGCGTCGGGGCGAGCGCTTCCAGGCGCTGCTCTTCCTGCTCGTTCAAATAGCCGAGAAAGCCTTCGTTGAAGCTGGTGCGCATGGCGGTCGCCATTGCCACCGCCGCCACGACGCAAGTGAACAGGATGGCAAAGAACAGTTTCGAAGTGATGCCGGGCCGGATAGTCATTGGTTTTTTATCCACTTAGACGAGCCACCATTATAGAGGCGCGCATCCGCCCGAAACCGGGTCCGGCGCAGTCTTCATATTTTCTTCACATTTGGTTGGCATCATGAACCTGTCGATAAAAGCGGAAGGCCAGGCACCCAGCTGAACTCCGCCTTTTGAAAGGAATACAAGATGTCGCAAAAAACAAATACATCGTCGCGGACTCGCTTGTTCAGCACACGCAAATTGATTGCAGCCGGCGTGATGATCTCCGCACTGGTCGGCTGCGGCGTTGCCGCCAATAGTTACTTCGGCAAGAAAAATGCCGAACCGCTCAATACCGTCACGGTTTCGCGGGGCGACGTCGAAAAGACGGTCACGTCATTGGGCAAGCTGAAACCCAAGGATTATGTCGATGTCGGCACCCAGGTATCGGGCCAGCTGAAGAAAGTCCATGTGCAGATCGGCGATCGCGTCAAGAAGGGCGACCTGATCGCCGAGGTCGACCCGACCGTCTATGAGACCAAGATCCGCACGGGTAATGCCAACCTGGAAAATCTGCGCGCGCAGCTTCAGCAGCAGCAAGCCGAAGCCAGTCTGGCGCAGCAGCAGTACGAGCGTAACCGCGACTTGCTGAAAGAGCGCGCCATCAGCCAGGAAACCGTCGAATCCAACCTGTCGGCGCTGAAGGTGGCCAAGGCCAGGGTCGTCGCCACCCAGGCGCAGATCAAGGCATCGCAAGCGACACTGGATGGCGATACCGCCAATCTCGGCTATACCAAGATCTATGCGCCGATGGCAGGCACGGTGGTCTCGCAAACCACTCTGCAAGGCCAGACCGTCAATGCCAACCAGGCTGCGCCGGTGATCGTGCGCGTGGCCAATCTCGACACCATGACGGTATGGGCGCAGGTCGCGGAAGCCGACATCACCAAGGTCAAGGCTGGCGCGCCCGCCTATTTCACGACGCTGGGCAATGCCGAGCAACGCTGGAAGGGCACCGTGCGCCAGGTGATGCCGACGCCGGAAACCGTGAACGACGTGGTGCTGTACAACGTCCTCGTCGACGTGGACAACAGCCAGCAAGCCTTGATGACTGATATGACGGTGCAGGTGTTCTTCGTGCTGGAGCAGGCGCAGGATGCCGTGCTGGTGCCGCTGGCAGCCTTGCGCCAGGAACCGGGCAATGACCCGTCGCTGTACCGGGCGCGCGTCGTGACCAATGAAGGCGTGGCATCCCGCACGGTGAAGGTCGGCGTCGCCAACCGCACGACTGCCGCCGTTGTCTCCGGCCTCGACGTCGGCGACAAGGTGGTGGCGGCGCAAGCCGGTTCGGCCAAATCGGCAGGCAACCGCCCGAGCGGTGGTCAGCGCGGCGGCGCCGGCATGGGTCCGAAACTGTAAAGGAAGCGAGACCATGAGCTCATCTCAAGCGATACTCGACTTGCGGGACATTACCCGCACTTACGAGACAGGCGATACCGTGGTGCGGGCGCTCGATGGCGTGTCGCTAAAAATCCATGCCGGTGAATTCGTCGCGATCATGGGACAGTCCGGCTCTGGCAAGTCGAGCCTGATGAATATCATCGGCTGTCTCGATCGTCCTACTTCCGGCAGCTATGCCGTCGACGGGCGCGACGTCACCACGCTATCCAAGGATGAGCTGGCCAGCCTGCGGCGCGATACCTTCGGCTTCGTGTTCCAGCGATACAACCTGCTGCCGTCGGTGAGCGCCGCTGAAAATGTGGAGCTGCCCGCCATCTATGCCGGCAGCAGCAAGCGCGAACGCCTCGCCCGCGCACAAGCCTTGCTGGAAAAGCTTGGCCTGGGCGAGCGCGTGCACCATAAGCCCACCGAACTCTCCGGCGGCCAGCAACAGCGCGTATCGATCGCCCGCGCCTTGATGAACGGCGCCGAGATCATCCTGGCGGATGAGCCAACCGGCGCGCTGGATTCACGGAGCGGCGAAGAAGTGCTGCGCCTGCTGAAGCAATTGCATGCGGACGGGCATACGATCATCCTGATTACGCATGACCCCAGGATCGCCGAGCATGCCCAGCGCGTCATCAATATCGCCGATGGCCGCATCGTCAGCGATAGCGGCGTGGTGGCTGACGCAGCAAGCCAGCAGCGCACCCGGTCCCAGTCTCATGGCAATGCTTCCTGGCTGCCGGACCTGGGCGAGGCGGTAAAGATGGCATTGCGATCCCTGCGCGGGAATTTGTTTCGCAGCGCGCTGACGCTGCTGGGCGTGGTCATCGGCGTGGCTGCCGTGGTGGCCATGCTCGCGATCGGCAATGGCAGCAAGCAGGATGTATTGCAGCGTATCGAAGCCATGGGCAGCAACCTCTTGCTGGTTTTTCCCGGCGCGCCTGGCACGCGTCCCAGCGGCGATGTCGCCACGCTGGTCACCGCCGATGCGGAAGCCATGCGCGACTTGCCGAATATCGCCGCCGTGTCGCCCGAGCGCAGCACCCGCGCGACTGTCCGTTACGGCAGCCAGGACTTTCAAACCAGTGTCGTCGGCATTTGGCCGGATTATGCCGCCACGCAGAACTGGAGCATGGCGTCCGGCAGTTTCATCACGCGCGCCGATGTGAAGGGGTATGCGCCAGTGATCGTGCTGGGCCAGACCGTCGCAAAAAGCCTGTTCCCGGATGGCGACGATCCGGTCGGCCGTTACGTGTTGGTGAAGAACGTCCCGTTCGAAGTGGTCGGTGTCCTGGCCGGGAAGGGCGCGAATGCCTTCGGTTCCGACATGGACAATACCGCGCTGGTGCCGCTGTCGACCGGTTACATGCGCCTGTTCGGCAAGCAGTATCTCAACAATATCCGCGTCAAGGTACAGGATGGCACTCAGGCCGACGCGACGCAGGCGGCCATCGAGAACATGTTGTTGCAGCGTCACGGCACGGCAGATTACCAGGTGCGCAGCACGTCATCGCTGATGGAAACCGCGACGGAAACACAGAATGCGCTGACGCTTCTCTTGGCATCGGTGGCGGCGATTTCCCTGTTGGTGGGTGGCATCGGCGTGATGAACATCATGCTGGTGACGGTCACCGAGCGTACTCGCGAAATCGGCGTGCGCATGGCGACCGGCGCGCGCACCGCCAATATCCTCTTGCAATTCAATACCGAGGCATTGGTCGTGTGCGGCATCGGCGGCCTGATCGGCGTGGCGCTCGGATTCGCTTCCGGGTGGCTGGCCGAAGCGCTCGGCATGAAAGTCGCCTTCACCGCGACGCCGGCGATCCTGGCATTTTTCTCGGCATTCGCCACTGGCCTGTTGTTCGGATATCTGCCGGCGCGCAAAGCCGCCAATCTCGACCCTGTCGTGGCACTGGCATCGGAATAAGGAATAACTATGAATACGTCTTTGAAATCTACCGTACTTGGTGCCGTGATGGCATCCCTTCTCGCCGGTTGTGCCGTCGGCACGCCATACCAGCGGCCCGATGTCGCCATGCCTGCGCAATGGGATGGGGTGGTTGCCGCCAAGGCCTCAGGCAGTGCGGCAAAGGATGTGGCAGACAGCGCGACTGCGACTGCCGACTGGTGGAGGCAGTTCGGCAGCGCCGAGCTCGATCAATTGATGGAACGGGCGCTGGCAGCCAATCATGATCTGGCTGCCGCCACGATCCGCATTCGCCAGGCACGCGCCTCGGCTGGTATCACCGATGCCGGCAGGCTGCCGACGGCGGACCTGTCCGCAAGCGGTACGCGCAGCCATAGCAACCAGGCCGGCGGCTCGACCAGCGAACAGTCGCAGCTGGGTGTCTCGATTGCCTATGAAGTCGACCTGTGGGGCGGCAAGGCAGCGCAATCGCAGGCGGCCAATGCGCGGGTGGATGCCAATACCTATGACCGCGATGCCGTGGCGCTGGTCTTGCAAGCCGATGTGGCAGCCAATTATTTCCAGGCATTGGCCTTGAATGATCGTTTGGCCATCGCAAGAAAAAATTTGGAGGCGGCGCGCAGTGTTCTGTCGCTGGTGGAGGTCCGTTACAACAAGGGCGCGACAACCGGCCTCGAAGTTGCGCAGCAGCGCACTTCAGTCTTGAATATCGAAGCCCAGATCCCGCAACTGGAGCAGGAATTGCGTGCCAAGCAAACGGCACTGGCTGTCTTGCTCGGTCAAGCGCCACAAGGTTTTTCGATTCAGGGTAATAGTTTGGCCGGCATGCATTTGCCGGCAGTCGCAACGGAGCAGCCGGCATCGCTGCTTGAGCGCCGTCCGGATATCAAGCGTGCCGAATCCCGGCTGGTTGCCGCCAATGCGGATATCAATGCCGCCCGTGCCGCGCTATATCCGCATGTGCGCTTGTCCGCCTCGGCGGTAGCCAGCGGCATCGTCACGGGAGGCTCGAACGTGGTTGGCTCGCTGCTGGCTTCGCTGACCCAATCGCTGTTTGACGGCGGCCGTCTGCGCGGGCAAGTCGATCTGAGCCAGGCGCAACGGGATGAACTGGTCGAGCAATACCTGCAAAGCGTGCTGGTCAGCCTGAAAGAAGTGCAGGATAGCCTGCACGCCGTCACGACAGCCCAGGCGCGGCAAGGCTTGCTGACCGATGCGGCCAGCGAAGCGAAGGAAGCATTCCGGATCGCCAATGTGAGATACCAGGCCGGCTCGCAGGATTTACTGACGCTGCTCGATAGCCAGCGCACGCAGCTGCAGGCGGAAGATAGCCGCGTTCAAGCCGAGCTGGCGCGTTATACCGCGACCATCAATCTTTATAAGTCACTCGGCGGCGGCTGGAAAAGCGCTTGATTACAGAAGGCAGATATGGGAAGAGACTAAATCTGTGAAGATTTAAAGTTCTGCGGGCCTAGCTCAAGCGGCGTACCCGGCACTCCCGCGGCGATCAGCCGGCGTGCAATACCGTTGATGTTGGCTTCGTAAGCCAGGTATGTTCGCATCAAATCTGCCTGGCCTGACCCTGACGCTAGCGTTGTCAATGCATCTCTGGAAACGATGCAGTGATGCTTAACGAATTCGACAGACACTGTGAATGCGACACCGTCTTTAACCAACTGTGGTTGCGATGAGTTCATGTTGATCCTTCATGTAATAAATTAGGTTAAGGCTACCCGCCCGGCGGAGTCCCATCGGGCCAGATCTGACCAATCTCTCTTAAAAAAGCATCCTTGCCATGCAGGCGTTGCACGGTAAGCAAATCGTGCCAACGGCTCATGCCAATGGCTTGAACAACACGATTGGCGAATTCACGTTCCAGATTGGACCATTCGTCACAGTCGGAAAAATATTGGCACTCGTTTTTCACGAAGCGACCTCCTGTTAATGAATTGACGAGGCAGGCACGGTTGGCAGCGCCCGAAGGCCGCCTGATGCTAAGCGGTGTAACCCTGGAGTGTCAGACGGGAGCCACGCTTTTGAAGAGTGGACGAGAGAGAGACCAGCAACGATTACGGCTTGATACAAACAGTCAGCCCACTATACGCGTCCACATGCAATCTACCTAAGCATATTTGCGAATTACTAAAAATATAAATACCCATCAGAAATTAGCTTAATGCCCCCGGGCCGGCCAGCACCAATAAAGCAGTTGACATCTGGCGTGATGTACCTATACTCCATCCATATGGATGGTATATGGAATCCAATTGGATTGAATTTGCTTGTCGTAACCCGGAGAAAATGATGGCTTTGCAAGAATTTCGGCCCAAAATCGTAGAGAGTGAAAAAATCACCATCAATCTGGGACCGGTCGATCTCGGCCAGATCGACCTGCTCGTTCAAGAAGGGTTTTATTCCAACCGGACTGACTTGATCCGTACCGCTATCCGCAATCAATTGCAGTCGCATGCCGACGTGGTCAAGCAGACCGTCGCGCGCAAAAGCCTGGTGCTGGGACTTCAGCATTACTCCCGTGCCGACCTCGAAGCGGTGCACGCAGCAGGTGAGAAATTGCATATCCAGGTGCTGGGTTTGGCCAGCATCGCAAACGACGTCACGCCGGAACTGGCCGTGGCAACGATCGAATCCGTCACCGTGCTCGGCGCTCTACACGCCAGCGCCGCAGTCAAGGCGGCATTGGCCGGACGGATTCGCTAACTGTTTTAAGGATCAACATTATGAACTTCAATGCGGATATATTCGCGAAACTGCGCGACGCCACCAGCTTGCTGCAAACCGAAGGCCCCATGGCAGCGACAGCCGCCATTCAACGCGCGTTGCAAGGCATGAGCATGCCGGGCGCAGCCGTGCCGCCGAATGCCTGGGCCAACCCGATGCCATCGCCCAGTGGCATGCATGACATCAATCCACGCACGGAAGACAAAGCGGAAACCTCTCCGGATGAGCCGGATTTTCTGACTCGCTTTCGCAAGTCGTTTCGTGATAACTGGACCGGCAGCCTGCCTGGCATGCCAGAGGCCGTAGAAGTAGATGTGATCGATGCGGACCGCACAGAAGCGGCGCCGGGAAGGTTCACTGCCGGAGCTTTTGCCAACAGCGCCGGACGACGCGCCTATAAGTTGTACGTGCCAAGTAGCTACCGTGGAAAGGAAGGCCCGGCGCTGCCGCTGATCGTCATGCTGCATGGCTGCAAACAGAATCCGGATGACTTCGCGGCAGGCACCAACATGAACCAGCTTGCCGAAGAACAGGGCTGCCTGGTGCTCTATCCGGCGCAGGCACAAAACGCGAACGGCTCGAATTGCTGGAACTGGTTCCAGACCGGCGACCAGCAACGCGGACGCGGCGAGCCGTCGATCATCGCCGAGATGACGCAGGAAATCATGCGGACTTACCATGTCGATCCGCAGCGCGTCTATGTCGCAGGCCTGTCCGCGGGCGGCGCGATGGCAGCGGTGATGGCGAATACTTATCCTGAATTGTTTGCCGCCGTCGGCCTGCATTCAGGACTGCCGCATGGCGCCGCGCACGACGTGATGTCGGCGTTTGCGGCAATGAGAAACGGCATGCCAGGCTCGGGCAGCCAGCACCGGTCGGCTTCCGCCAATCAACGTCGTTCGCCGGTTCCGGCGATTGTTTTCCATGGCGACCGTGATACGACTGTGCATCCGCGAAACAGCGACCAGGCGCTGGCGCAGTGCATGGCGCATCAGCCGCCCAAGGCCTCGCGTGCCGATACTCAGGGCAACCGCAGGATCGCTACAGAAAAAGGCACAATCCCGGGCGGCCGCGCGTTCACCAAGGTGATGTGCTATGACGATGATGGCAGTTTATTTGCCGAGCAATGGACGATCCATGGCGCCGGTCATGCCTGGTCTGGCGGCAGCAGCAAGGGTTCTTATACCGATCCGAAAGGCCCGGATGCTTCGCTCGAAATGCTGCGGTTCTTTATGCTGCATAAAAAAGCCTAGTGATTTTCGGGAGCCACTCCGATGTAAGCATGACGCGCTGGTGTCCAGTCCAGCTCGTCGCTTAAGGTGCCATGGATATGCCGTTTGGAACGGATGAAGGTGTGGATGGCTCAGTTACAATCCAGCTTGTTCATGTCGATTGACGATAAGCGCATACAAGTCTGTGTTGACAAGGGTATATGAGTAGCAAGCATTCAAAGAATCAGCATGAGCAGGCCATGCCGGCCGATCGCCGTCCGGTGACGGCGCATGAGGTTGCGCGTCTGGCGGGCGTATCCCAATCCGCCGTATCCCGCACGTTCACCGAAGGGGCGAGCGTGTCGCCGGATACGCGGGAAAAGGTGATGCAGGCAGCCAGGCAGCTTGGCTACCGTCCCAACCTGGTGGCGCGCTCCCTGATTACGGGGCGTTCCCATATCATCGGCGTGACGATTCCGAGCCTGTCGAATCCCTTTTATTCGGAATTGCTGGAAGCGCTGGCCGCAAGTTTTGCAGAGATCGGCTATCGGGTCATGCTCTTTACCACCGATCCCGATCGCAATTCGGACCCCGTGCTGGAAGAGGTGCTCAGGTACCGCGTCGATGCGCTGGTCCTGGTCGCGTCGAACCTGTCTTCGCGATTCGCCGACGAATGCCGGCAGATCGGGTTGCCTGTCGTGCTGCTCAATCGTAAGACGACCAGCAGAACGGCATCCAGCGTCACGGGGGAAAACCAGTCGGGCGCGGCGCAAATCGCCGCGTTTCTTGCCGCAGGCGGCCACCAGCGTTTTGCCTATATCGCCGGGCTGGAATCTTCCTCGACCAATCACGACCGTGAAAAAGCATTCACCGATTATCTGAAAGAGCATGACTATGCAGCGCCGCTGCGCGCGGTCGGCAACTACACGGTCGAAGGCGCCATGGCGGCGACCAGGGAACTGTTGAATCAAAAGAATCGGCCGGACGCCATTTTTTGCGCCAACGATCTGATGGCGTTGGCGGCGGTGAACGTGGCCCGAACCGAGTTCAATCTGGAGGTGGGCAGGCAGATTTCCATTGTTGGCTTCGATGATTCGGCATTGGCAGCGTGGCCGATTTTCGGCTTGACGACCTATGCACAACCGGTTCGCCAGATGGTCGGGCGGGTCGTGGAAATCGTGAAGGAAGCCGTGACCGAGAAGGACATGACGCCGGTCCACGAGGTGGTCGAGGGAAGCTTGATCGTGCGGGAATCCGCGCGTATTCCGGAGCAGGGAATCACCGTTATTGGCGGGGTAAAGGTCTGGCAGCCGACTTAACGTGCCTGCCGACATAACGCGCGCCGCGCTGCGCGGCATCGCCTCGATTTCTTAAAGAAACTTTCTCTTTTTCAGTAGCCTGCAAAAAACTTGCGAAGTACCTGGACCTGCCCTATACTGAGTCGCATTGCATACGTATGCAAATCATCCAAACCGAATCGACTGGAGAGTGAGAAATGGCTAAGTGGCTCAAGAAAGGCGCGGAACCCGAGTTTGTCAAAAACGCGGCGCGGGAAGTCCGTGAAACCGTGGAAAAGATCCTGGCGGATATCGAAGAACGGGGTGACACGGCCGTACGCGAGCTGGCGGTTCGCTTCGATAAAGTCGACCGAGATGACTATCGTTTGACCGACAAGGAAATCCAGGATTGCCTGAATCAGCTTAGCGACAGGAACCTCGCCGATATCGAATTCGCGCAGCAGCAGGTGCGCAATTTCGCCTGCCATCAGCGCAACTCCATGAAAGACGTGGAAGTCGAAACGCTGCCCGGCATTATCCTGGGCCACAAGCATATCCCGGTGAATGCTGCCGGCTGCTACGTCCCCGGCGGCAAGTACCCCTTGCTGGCCTCGGCGCACATGTCCGTGATCACGGCGAAGGTTGCCGGTGTGCCGCGCATCATCACGTGCGCGCCGCCATTCCAGGGCAAGCCGGCGCCGGCGATCGTCGCCGCGCAGTATCTGGCAGGCGCCGATGAAATCTACTGCCTGGGCGGCATCCAGGCGATCGGCGCCATGGCGATCGGCACGCAGACGATTGCGCCGGTGGATATGCTGGTCGGCCCGGGTAATGCGTTCGTTGCGGAAGCTAAACGTCAAATGTTCGGCCGCGTCGGCATCGACCTGTTTGCCGGGCCCACCGAAACCCTGGTGATCGCGGACGACACCGTCGATGGCGAGCTGTGCGCGACCGACTTGCTGGGACAGGCCGAGCATGGCCCGGAATCGCCGGCCATCCTGCTGACCACGTCTGAAAAACTGGCGCTGGATACCATCGAAGAAGTGCAGCGCCTGCTGAAGATTCTGCCGACCGCCGCGATTGCATCGCAGTCATGGGAAAAATTCGGCCAGGTGATCGTCGCCGACAGCGACGAGGAAATGGTCTGGATCGCCAATGAAATCGCATCCGAACACGTGCAAGTCATGACGCACGACGACGACTATTTCCTGAAAAATTTGACCAACTTCGGCGCACTGTTCCTGGGGCCGCGCACTAATGTATCGTACGGCGATAAGGTGATCGGCACCAATCACACCTTGCCGACGATGAAGGCAGCACGCTATACCGGTGGCTTATGGGTTGGCAAATTCCTGAAGACTTGCACCTATCAAAAGGTGCTGACCGATGACGCGTCAGCCATGATCGGTGAATATTGCTCCAGGTTGTGCGCGCTCGAAGGTTTCGCCGGCCACGGCGAGCAAGCCAATATCCGTGTGCGGCGCTACGGCCATAAGGATGTGCCGTACGGCGGCGCTGCAGAATAAGGCACGCGGACTAAAAGAAAATCCTGCGGCAGGCGTGTCGCACCATATTATCGAGGAGACAAAAGATGGCAGCGGATGCGAACAGGAACGAGGCAAACAAGCCCGACACAAATCAGCTCGATCCAAACAAGCTTGTGAACGGCCGGCACATCGGCATCATCGGTGCCGGCCTGGTCGGCGCTGGCTGGGCAATCGTATTTGCCAGGGCGGGGTTCCCGGTGAAAATTTTCGACGCCGCGCCAGGTGCCGCGTCCGCATCCCTGTCATTGATTCGCAGCCAGCTTGAAGACCTGCATGCATTCGGACTGATCGACAATATCGATGGCGTGATGGCACGCATGACTGCCGTGGAAACCTTGCAGGAAGCGGTCACGGATGCTGCATATCTGCAGGAATCCATTCTCGAAAAAGTGGACGTCAAGCGCCAGCTCATGGAAGAGCTGGAGAAACTGACGACGGAGACCACCGTGATCGGCAGCTCAACCTCCGGCATTCCCGCCTCGGCATTCACGCAAGGCCTCAAGCTGGCTGGGCGCACGCTGATCGCGCATCCCGTCAATCCGCCTTATCTGGTTCCCGTCGTGGAAATCGTGCCTTCGCCGGACACGTCTGCTGAAACGGTTTCCTTTACCGATGCGCTGATGCAGGCAGTCGGCCAAAGCGTGGTGCATGTGCGCCGTGAAACGCCGGGCTTTGTCCTGAACCGCTTGCAAGCCGTCCTGTTGCGCGAGGCGTGGACATTGGTGGAAGAGGGCGTGGCAAGCTGCGAGGATGTCGACAAGACGATCCGCGACGGCCTGGGATTGCGCTGGTCGTTCATGGGGCCGTTCGAAACGATCGACCTGAATGCGCCGCAAGGCGTGGCGGATTATGCCCGCCGTTTCGGCCGCCTGTTCCAGGAAATCGCGCATTCGCGCACGCATGAGCAACCCTGGTCCGACGAGCTGATTGCCGAGGTCGAGGCGCAGCGCCGCACGATGCTCGCACAAGACCAGCTCAACGAGCGCCGTGCCTGGCGCGACCGCCAGTTGATGAGCATTGCGGCAACGCGAAACAGGAAGGAGAATTGACAATGTCCGCCACCATGAACGGCGCCATCAATACTGCCATCGACAGCGCCAATCCGCTGCGCCTGCAAGGTCTGACCGCTATTGTCACAGGCGCGTCGCGCGGTATCGGCGAGGGTTGCGCGCGCATGCTCGCTTCGCTGGGCGCGCACGTCATTCTCGTCGCCAGGAATGCAGCCGACCTGGAAAAGCTTTGCGCGGAAATCCGCAATGCCGGCGGCACGGCGGATTTCTGGGCGATGGACCTGAACAATGCCGAGGAATTCCGCCGGCGGGTCGATGCCTTGCCGGCCATTCATATCCTCGTCAATAACGCCGGCATGAACAAGCCACAGCCGTTTGTCGAGGTGGACGAGGCGGCCTTCGACCAGATCTTCAACCTGAACGTCAAGGTGAACTATTTTTGCGCCCAGACCGTGGCACGGCGGATGATCGCCACGCAGTCCGAGGGCTCGATCATCATGATGTCGTCGCAGTCCGGCCATGTCGCGCTGCGTGACCGGACGGTGTATTGTGCGACGAAGTTTGCGATGGAAGGCATGAGCAAGGCAATGGCGCTGGAGTTGGCGAAGCACCAGATCCGCGTCAACACCGTGGCGCCGACCTTCGTGCTGACGCCGATGACGAAACCCTTCCTGGATGATCCGGAATTTGCGCGCTATGTGCAGGACAATATTCCGCTGGGGAGAATGGCGACGGTCGAGGAAGTGGCTGCCGCAGTCGCTTATCTGGCCGCGCCAGTCAGCCGCATGGTGACCGGAACCAGCATGCTGGTCGATGGCGGTTGGACCATGAAATGAAGCATGCAAAGCTGAGCTGCAAAAAAGTCGGAATAGTCCGACAAGCAGCTTGAGAAAACTGCAAGACTGCACGCTGGAAGAGATCGATTCGATGCATTCGTCGCTGTAAAACGTGGAATAGAAATTCTTGGTTTGCGCAAGTCGACATTGTGCAAGTGAATGAGCCGCTATGATCGATGCATAGTTCACCCACTTCGGAGAGACCATGCCTAATACCGCCGTAGCGACCACTTCCAAGCCCGCCAGCGTTCGCCGTACCGCGGCGACGAAACCGGCTGCCAGCAAATCGGTGGCGACCAAGACAGCCACCACCAACGCCGTCGACGCCATCGCGTTATTGAAAGAGGATCACAAAAAAGCGAAGAAGCTTTTCAAGGACTTCGAGAAATTGAAAGAGAAGGGCAGCGATGAGGAAAAGGCGGCACTGGTGAGCCAGATTTGCATGGAACTGACCGTGCATACGCGAATTGAAGAGGAAATCTTCTATCCTGCCTTCCGCAAGACCAAGGATGCGGAAGACATGGTCGACGAAGCGACTGTCGAGCATGCATCGGCCAAGGACTTGATTCGCCAGCTGCAATCCATGCAGCCATCGGATGATCTGTACGATGCCAAGGTCACCGTCCTGGGCGAGTACATCGAGCACCATGTCGAGGAAGAAGAAAAGGAAATGTTCAAGAAAGCCAAGCGCGCCAAGCTGGACATGGTTGCGCTGGGTAAAAAGCTCGCCAGCCGCAAGAAAGCCATCATGAAAGAATTGCAGCACTAAGTTAGAATTCGGCTCAGCGCCGCTGAAACGAAAAAGGCACCTTGCGGTGCCTTTTTTACTTTACGCATCGCTTACTGCGGGCTTTACCGAGCGTCGTGCAATAAGCAAGAGTATTCAGCAAGTGCAGCAAACAAACTTGCACAAATAAGGAATCGAATGGCATCGCTTGAAGAATTGGTGAAAAAGCAGAAGGCTGGTGCGCAATTTGTCATCAGCGCTCCCATGCTGAAAATGCGGCCACAGGAGTTCGATGCTTTGGTTAAAGTGTGGTTTGACGATGGCGGCCCCGGATTCAACGTCGTCGGCGTGCCGCATCGTGCCGTGATCGATGGTGAATTCCTGATCAGCCGCGTCACGGCCATACGCACGACTGCCGAGTTGTGATGCCTGTTCGACCCATGAAGACAAAGCATGCGGATCTATCCGGGCCGCCGCTCTCACGAATTGCCAATGCCTTAGTGCCCGGAGAATAACCCGATAAACTTTAAGTCGATTTTTGCATCCGACTGTGAGTCATGGATAAACTTGCTAGGATGCGCCGCGAATTGTCATAAAGAGTATATTGTTATTCCAATGCATGACGTGATAAAAAAGCCGGGTGCCGAACAGCGTTCCTCTCTGCGCCGTCCCATTCGCTGCAAGGTAAAAGTCATCGGACCGCAAGGCCAGGCGATTAATGGCGTAAGCTTCGATTTGTCGACGGGCGGCATCGGCGTCATCCTGGATGTGCAGCTTCCTATGGGTGCCGTTTGCACCGTCATGTTTGCCCCATTTACCAATGGAAGCGTCAAATCGGTCAGCGTGACGGGTTCCGTTGCCTACTGCATGTTGAATTCCGAAGGCTTCCGCACCGGTTTTCAATTCATGAACGTCCCCGCTCCGATGTCGTCGGTGATTACCAGCATCATCGGCTAACCATCATCGGCTAACCACCGGCGCATAACCGTCAATGGATACAGCAGCGGGCTCAGCGAGACCTCCGAGCCCGCATCGATAATCAGGTTTGCACATGCAGGCGCACGTCGATATTGTTGCGCGTCGCGTTGGAGTAGGGGCAGACGATGTGCGCCTTGTCGACCAGGTTTTGCAGCTGTTGCTGCTCCATGCCCGGCCCGTGGATCGTCAGGTCGACCTCGATGCCAAAACCAGTGGGAATCTGGCCGATGCCGACTTCGCCAGTCACCGTCAATTCCTTCGGCAGCGCGACCTTTTCCTTACCGGCTACAAACTTCAAGGCGCCGAGAAAGCAAGCGGAATAGCCAACCGCGAATAGCTGTTCCGGATTCGTGCCATCTCCTCCGCTGCCGCCCATTTCTTTCGGTGTGGTCAGTTTCAAATCCAGTACGCCATCGGAACTGCGCGAAGTGCCTTCGCGTCCGCCGGATGAAGTGGCTTTGGCCCGGTACAGAACTTTTTCAATCGCCATGATGTAGTCCTTGAGAGATAGTGGTTGGTGGAGTGCCGTTACTTCAAACCGATGTATTTCGCGAATAATCTGATTAACAGGCAATGGAAAGGTTCATGTCCGCTCGCCGCGCCGGATGATGGCATCCTACTTGCGCAGCGGCCTGGGCTTGCCGTCCACGGTCAGTTTTTTTTGACCGCCTCGCACGGTGTAGCGAATCATCGAATCGGATTTGACTGTGCCGTAGTACTCACCATTGACGCTCAGCCGGCCTTGCCTGACTTCGAGAACGTCGCCATTGACCTCGTGCCTGCCATCATTGCCGCTGAAGCTTACCTCGCTGCTGGTTTCGGCTCGGGGAGTCGGGCGGTCCGCGGAAGATCGCGGCGTATTGGATTCAGCCATGAGCGCGTCTGCCGAACAAAACAGGCAAACGGCCGTGGCAAATGCAGGAATGGTACGCATAGAGTTTTCAATGCAGCCTCAATACCGCGCCATCGAGGCGCGGCACTGAGGCTGCCTTCGGATCAGCGGGTACCGCTGGTGGTGCCGGACGACGTGCTGCCGGTCGAGCCCGAAGTGTCGGAGCTGCTGGATGTGCCAGTCGAGCCGGTCGACGATGGCGAGCTGGAAGTCGAACCGGAAGAGGACCCCATGCCGGAAGAGGAGCCGGAAGACGATCCCATGCCTGAAGACGAATCGGAAGACGACGAGCCGCTAGAGCTTGGCGAGGTCGTGCTGCTGCCGGAAGACGGGTAGGTCGAACCGGTTGCCGAGCCGCTGGTGGAGCCCATGCCGGAAGCCGAACCGGAGGTGGAGCCGGTTGACGACGTGCCGCTCGAAGAGGTGCCGGAGGTACCGGAAGTGGTGCAAGCAGTAAATGCCAATGCGCAGGCGATGGGAACGATCCATTTTTTCATGAGAACTCCTTGGTCGGTTTCTGAAGATAAATCCATACTGGCGAACGCCAAGGCAGTAGAAGTTGCTATCTAGTCAAAGTTCCCAGAAGAGTAGAATTTGTTTCTATGATGTAATAAAAATATGGTTTCTTTTGCGGTGAATTAAATCAATCCTTGGGGGTGCTCACTGGTAATACGCATTGGCGACTGTTCTTGATAAAGGCTTATGCCACGCGCCTTACCAAAGATTGAATTCTGTAGAAAAACAGGATTGCAGCAACGAGTCTGCTGGCAGATAGTAAGCGCTACTTCACCAGCAAAAGCGGATAGGGCGCTGCATGTACGGCAGATGGCGGTAAGTTGGCTTTTTGCTATCGCTCTCCAAACAGAGAGTGGTTCTGCTTCCAATCCGAACCGGAGCCAGTCTATACTCCGTAAAAAAATAACGGGAGGTCGGAATGCTGGGTGAAGTCAAACCTACTATCCAGGGCGCCGTACATGTTCAAGGTCTGGATATCCATTACGAATACTTCGGGAAGCGCGAGCGCCCGGTGATGGTGATTCTGAATGGCGTCGCCATGGAGACGCTGTCCTGGTACTGGCAGATTCCCAATGTGCTGCCTATTATGGATGTGCTCCTGTGGGACTTTCGCGGTCAGGGGCAATCCACCTCGGATGACGCGCCCTACAGCGTGGAAGAGTCCGCCGATCACCTGCTGGCAATCCTCGATGAACTGGACCTGCAAAAGGATCAGGTCAACCTGCTTGGCGTATCGACAGGCAGTATCGTCGTGGCGGAATTCCTGCGGCGTCACCGGCACCGTGTCAACCGCGCGGTACTGTCGGGCGTGTTGCTGGAAAGGGCGATGACCTTCAAGCTGGATTCGGATTTCGGCGTTCGCCTGCTGCGCGAGAACCGGGCCGATTTATGGGCGGAGAGCCTGTATACCAAGATCCTGAGCGACCGCTACCTGGAAGAATTCGCGGAAGCCATTCCGGTAATGCAGGGCGCGCTCATCAAGCGCTACCACGACAGGCGGCATGCACTGGCGAGGATCATCGAAGCGCAATCCAATTACCTCTGGAACATCGCCAGGTATCGCATGCAGCTAGAAGAAGTGGATACGCCGATCATGATCCTGGCCGGCACCGAAGACAAATTGATCCCGACTTTTTACCAGAAGCGCGTCGCCGCGATGTTCCTGCGCGCCGAATTCAAGCAGTATGCGCATATCGCGCACATTCCCTTCATCGAAAACCCGGCGAAGGCATTCGGCGACAGCATGCGGTTCTTCCTGAATAAATAGCGGCTCTTATTGCTGCTCTTATTCTCCTTTTCCGAATTCATTCTTTAACAGGCGCTCCAATTCATTGCGCGCTGCATGGCGATCGCGCCGGGCCGGCTGATACGAGCCATGAACATTGCCGCGCCGTTGCCGGGCGCTGACGGCAAACGGATTGCGCGGCTTCGGCGGCTTGATCACGATACGCATGGCTCACCCCTTGATGCAGATAACCTGGCGCAGCGTGTGCACCACTTCCACCAGGTCGGTCTGGTGCGCCATCACCTGGTCGATATCCTTGTAGGCTGCCGGAATCTCGTCGATGACGCCCGGGTCCTTGCGGCATTCGATGCCGCTGGTTTGCTCAGCCAGGTCAAAGCGGCTGAAGCGCCGCTTGGCTTCGGTGCGGCTCATGCGCCGTCCAGCGCCATGCGAGCACGAGCAAAACGACTCGGGATTGCCCTTGCCGCGCACGATATAACTGCGCGCGCCCATGCTGCCGGGGATGATGCCGAGTTCGCCTTCCTTCGCCGAGATCGCGCCCTTGCGGGTAATGAACAAGCGCTCGTCGCCGTAGGTTTCGCGGGCCACGTAATTATGGTGGCAATTGATCGCTTCGCCGTCGAGCTTGAATGGCGGCAGATGCTTGCTGGCCGCCTCCACCACGCGCTTCATCATTTCCCGCCGGTTGATCATGGCATAGTCCTGCGCCCATTCGACCGCTTCGACATAGTCGTCGAACAGGTTCGAACCTTCGCTGAAGTAGGCGAGGTCCTTGTCGGGCAGATGGATCTGATGTCGCTGCATATCCTTCCTGGCCGCGGCAATGAAATAACGTCCGATGACATTGCCGATGCCGCGCGAGCCGGAGTGGAGCATGATCCACACGCGCTCTTCTTCATCCAGGCATACCTCGATGAAATGGTTGCCGCCGCCGAGCGTGCCGATCTGGCAGATCCAGGTCTGCGCGAATTTCTGCTGCATCTTCATGATGCCGGCGTGCCTGGCTACGATGCGGTCGAGCCGGTCGTTCAGCGGCCGGCCTACCTTGGCATGGGCCGAGCCGCGCACCTTGTCCCACTGGTGCTGCTCGAAGCCGACTGGAACATCCGCCTCGATCGCGCTGCGGATGCGCGCCAGGTTATCCGGCAGGTCGCTGGCGGTGAGCGTGGTGCGCACGGCATTCATGCCGCAGCCGATATCTACGCCGACGGCGGCAGGAATGATCGCCGAACGCGTCGGGATCACGCTGCCGACGGTGGCGCCAATGCCGGCATGGACATCGGGCATGGCCGCCACGTGCGGATGGACGATTGGCAGTTGGGCGATATTGAGCAACTGCTGCAAGGCTTCATGCTCGATATCGTCGGTAAAGATATGCACGGGGACTTTCCCCTTGTGCAGTGTTTGCTTGATGGGCATAACGGTTCCTGTGTTAGCTATGCCGGCGTTTCAAGCGCAACTTGTGCGCATAAACAAAAAACCCGGCGAGTGATCTATCTGGCCGGGGTTCATGGGTAAGAAAGACCGGCTCGGGTTGGCTGGATTGCCATGCCCCGAGCAGTCATGCGCGGGGCTAAATGAATTGCGAATTGTGTTTAGCCTTACCGGGCATGGTCGGTCCTTTCAAAAAATCAGCTTAGTCAAAAATTCGTGAGGTGCGATTCTGCCGCCATCACCTTGGCGATGTCAAACGTTTTGCCTCCGCCTTGTTGTATTTTCTACAGACGTTGCTGAAGCCATTCTGCATTTCCTGCAGTCATTACCTGCGCTTTCGCCATGGCTTGCTTTTCCAGCATCAGAACTTAATGCAGCCAATATCGTCCCTTTATTAGGTATTTCATTTGAAAGGTGATTGATATGAATAATGACGACGTTATTGCTACTTTGAATGATCTCATCGAAACCTGTAAGGATGGCGAGCAAGGTTTCCTGACCTGCTCCGAAGACGTCAAAGACCTGGAGCTCAAGGCATATTTCACCAGCCGTTCCGCGCGCTGTGCCGATTCGGCAGAAGAACTGCAGGAACTGGTCTTGGCCTATGGCGGCAAGCCTGAAACTTCCTCCCATATCAGCGGCGCGTTGCATCGTCGCTGGGTCGATATCCGTTCAATGATCAGCGGAAAGAGCGAAGAAGCCGTGCTGGAAGAATGCGAGCGCGGCGAGGATATCGCCAAGCGCAACTATGAAGATGCGCTGGCCAAGGCATTGCCCGACGATGTGCGCCGGGTGGTGGAAGCTCAATACAACGGCGTCCGCCGGAATCACGATCAGGTGAAGAATTTCCGCGATCATGCACGCGCGCAGCGCTGATAGCCGGGGCGGCATGCGGGGCCGGGTCATCGCGCCCGGCCTTTTGCCAGGCCGGCCGTTTATGCCAGCACTGCGGATTTGTTCAGCATGAAATAACGGCTTTTGCCTCGATTCTTGGCTTGATACATTGCCATATCCGCGTCCGCGAGCAGCGATTCGCAATCGCTGTCGATGTCGTGCGAATAGGTAGCGATGCCGATGCTCGCGGTGATCTTGACCGGCCTGTCCTGCACGATGAACGGCGAGGACAGATAACGCAGCACTTTCTCCGCCAGGCGTTCCACCGTGGCGATATCGGCGACATCCGCCAGCAGCAGCACGAATTCATCGCCGCCCAGGCGGCTCACCGTATCGTCGCGGCGCACGGTATGCAAGAGGCGCTGCGCCACCATCTTCAGCAATTCGTCGCCGGCCTGATGTCCCATCTGGTCATTGACCGGCTTGAAGCCATCCAGGTCCAGATACAGCACTGCCAGATGCTGCCTGGAGCGCTGCGCATGCTGCATCATGGTATGCAGGCGATCCATCAACAGGCGGCGGTTCGGCAGGCCGGTCAATGAGTCATGCATGGCCAGTTCGCGCTGGATGCGGCTTTGTTCCTGCACCGCGTTATACAAGAGGCGCACTTCCAGCATGTTGCGCACACGCGCATCCAGTTCGATGATATCGAAAGGTTTCATGAGGAAGTCACGGGCACCGGCTTGTAATGCGGCAATCTTGAACTCGCTGTCGCCGGTAATCGCCAATACTGGCAAATAGCGGTCCTGCTCGATCCCCCGCAATTGCTCCATGATCTGCAAGCCGTTGAGATATGGCATGTGCATGTCAAGCAGAATCAGGTCGAAGTGGTTCTTGGCGTGCATGGCGTAGACGTCGCGCGAATCATTGGTCCAGCTCACGTTGCAAAAGCCGGATATCTTCAACGCCTCGACCAGCAAGTGCGCATTATCGACCGAGTCGTCTACAACCAAAATTTTTGCTTGCTGTATATCGATGGAAGAGGTCATTGCGAGAAGAAAATGAATATGAACACGAGAAAGAATGACTTCGAAGAATCTTTCAGATCATTGTTTATTCTGACCAATCAAGTTTTTCTCAGTTCAATAATTTAGTGGAAATATCTAGGATTTTTTCTGCTAAGCATATGCGTTGGACGAGCGAATGCCGCTTCGCTCACCGTGCTCTTCAGTGAATCAAAGCAATCATCAAACGGGTAGCCCAACGGGATGAGTGAACAGCAGAAATGATTTCTCGAATGCCTGATCATTGCACATCATTCAGTGCCATCAGTTGATGTAAGTAAGCACGTGGCGAATGATTTGAAGCTTGATGGACGCAGTCTTATCAGTCCATCATCGAATCTGTACAGAAGTGAAACAAATAAGAATAGTCTGTCAATTGCACGAGTGATAAAAGTGCGGCTGCAACGCTCTTCGCTTCAATGAGACTGGCGCATTGATGCCGGCGACAGGCTTCGTCAGTCGGCGAGCGGATCAAGAAGCACGAGATTGCTGAGCGGCCTGGCGACGCAAGGAAGAATGCATCCAGCCTGTTTTTCTTCCGCGCTCAATCCTGGCCAGTCCACCTCGTACCGCACCTGGCCTTCGAGCAGCTTTCCCAAGCAGGTGCGGCATGTGCCGTTGCGGCACGAGCGTGGCCAGTAAATGCCAGCCTCATCAAGCGACTTGAGAAGGCTTTGCTCCGCTTGCGCTTCAAAAGATTGGCCGCCGGGCAGAACCACGACTTGATAGCGATGGGGTGGCGTAGTCATGAATACTCAAAAAAACTTTTTATTCGTGTCAGTGAATATCCTACATTTTTCTTGCTTGTTTGTGGTGAAACAAACCTCACGTGACATTCTGGTGCCTTGAATCAAAAAAGGGGAACAAGATTGATGATTTGGCCTCTGGATTATTGAACGATGTGCGCCCTCGCATGCAACCTGGCTTTCGAACTGTCTGCTCAAATTTTTCTGCGCTTTGCCATGCATGGCGAACTGGATTTATCACGGAGGTAAGGTTTGGAGACAACTGCAGCACAGCCGACCGGTACGCTGAATTCCTCTGGCACCGACGTCAATTTCTACTTTAACGAGATTCCAGAATTCGCCGGACCTGAAATAGAGCGCCTATACAATACGCTGCATTCTTCATTGCCATTTTTTCGCATATTCCGTACCACGAGCGACGTGAGCACCTATGTCGCACGACGAGAAGGGCGGCCTGCCGTGATTCTGCTGTTTCAAATCCACGGCAGAACGGTCGATGTCTTGAACGAGATGATCGACCTGGAAAAAGAGGAAGTCGAGCGGTTCGCTTCTCATGTATTTGCCGAGCTGCCGCAGGTGCATATCATCAGCTTCAAGGCGATCCGCACGACGATGGACCGGTTCGCCTATCCGGTGCAGCAGCATAATGCCAAGGACACGTATGTCATTGCCTTGCCGGATACGCCGGAAGCCTATCTGGATAGGCTCGCCAAATCCCTGCGCAAGGATATCCTCAAAGACTTGCGAAAAATTGCGCGTGCTTATCCTTCCTTTTCCTCCCGCTTTTATGAAAAGGATGAAATCCCGGAACAGGTGCTCAGGGATTTGATTCGCATGAGCGAGGATCGCATTTCGAAACAGGTGAGTGATTTTTCGCACGACGAACAACGCATCGTTGCGCTCGCCAGGCAGTGCGGCTTTGTGAACGTGCTTACCATCGATGGAAAAATATGCGCCGGTACCGTCAATTACTTTATCGGCGACAGCAACTTCGAAGAATTGATTGCGCGCGACCCGACATACCGTAACTTCGGCATCGGCATCCTGACGATGTATCTGACGATTTGCGAGGCTATCCGACGTGGCAAGAAAAAGTTTTATCTAGGCGGCGGACGCTTTGATTACAAGGAAAAATTGCTCGGCGTGTTAACTGACGCCGATCACGTCGAGATCTACCGCTCCCGCGCAACCATGTTCCTGCATCTCGGTAATGCAGCGAAGACCTTGCTTCAAGCGTATTTGCGCCTGGCTAAGCTATGGGTGCATACCCATAAGGAGCATGCGTTGTCGAAGCTGGTAACCGGCATATTTAATCTTTATAAGCATCAGAAAGTCCGCTAGCCGGTGTTTTGCGAGGAGTCCTGGTTACTAACGACTTCAAGGTTGTTATTCATCATCGGCGAAGGGGTGAACAATATGCCCGCCATGATGACAAAAGGATTCGCGCAGCATGCAGTGATTCCGTTTTTAAAGGAATCAATCTTTTCTCTTTTTAACAGGAGGTTCTATGAAAAAAATATTAATCGCCATTGTCTCGGTCATGCTTTCCGCATTCGCCTTTGCCCAATCCGGATCTTCCTCTTCTGCGACCGCTACGGAAAGAACCAGGGAAGCCGGGCAGGATACGAAAGAGTCGGTAAAGAGCGGTGCGCATACGATGAAAGAGAAAACCGGTAACGCTGCCGAAAAGGTCAAGGAAAAATCCAGGGAACTGGTGCGGAAAGACCCTCAAGCCGCGCAGAAATCGGATTCTTCCACCGCGACAGTCAAGCGAACCGGCCCGTCCGCCAAAGAGCGCGCGTCGGAAATGACGGAAAAAGCGAAGGACAAGAGCAAGTCTGCTGGGGATGCCGCGACTGACACGGTGCGCAGGAATAGCGAAGAAGCGCGCAGGAATGAATCGAAGTAAGCGGTAGGGCGTGGATGACAGGCGCCAAATAACTACGGGGGGCGGCGCCGGCGACCATGCGGGCGTCTTTCGCCTCTCCGTAGGTGACCTTGATGGTGTCGACGCGTACTTATCTGGCGCGCCGGTAAATGCCCCGTCTCCCCAATTCCTTATAGTTCATGAGTAAGGGCGAATAACCGATGTCGACATCGGCCGCCACGTTCAGTATGCCAAAACGCGACAGGCTGTCGTTGAACAAATGGATAATGCGCCGTTGCAGCGGCATGCCGAAACTGGCGTAGCTTTTTCTGCATGAGATAAGCTGGAACTCGTTAAACGAGCTATCCGTACAAAGGCTGTATTGCGCCCAAATGATGCGGGATTGCAGTGATTCCAGGAATACGGCACGGCCGTCGCGGATCTGGTAATACTCGGCAAAGGACCGGCGTCCGCCGCTTCGCCGATAGTTTTCCTCATAGGCGGCAAGCCGATCCAGTGAAAAGGTTCCCTTCTTGATTTCCTGGAGCACGGCTTCATTCGAGCACGTAGCGAAGATCAGGCTCTTGTCGTAATGGCCTTCTTCCAACAGCAGGATGGCGAAGCTGAAGACTTCCTCCGCGCAAAGGCATTCGGCGATCCAGATCTTCGGCGCGACATAACTTCCCAGCAGCGGCCCGATCATGCCGCGCAGGGCATGAAACTCATCTGCGTCGTCGAACAGCATGGACTGCTGCGATACGAATGCCTGGCAAAGCTCGGATGCGGCAGCCTCGTCATGCAATACCAGGTTCTGCAGCGCAGAGACTGTTTCGAGGCCGCGCGCACGCATGAAATCGAAAGTCTTGCGACGCAAGAAGCGCCGCTCATAGGCGCGAAAGTCTTCGTCGTAGCGCCGATGCATGCCATCGAGGAGCAGGTCGAGTTCGACCTCCTCGATGTCATGGGGACTGTCATTGGCCGCGTTGTTTACCGGGACAACCATACGCGCATCAGGGAGAGCAGCTGCGAAACGTCGACCGGCTTGGTGATGTAATCCGACGCGCCGGCAGCCAGGCACTTGTCGCGGTCGCCCTTCATCGCCTTGGCGGTCAGGGTGATGATGGGCAGCGACTTGAAGCGATCGATCTTGCGGATCGCCCGCATCGTATCGTATCCATCCATTTCCGGCATCATGATATCCATGAGCACGATCTCGATCGATGGATCCTTTTCCAGCATCTCGATGCCATCCTTGCCGTTCTCGGCAAACGCAACCGACATGTCGTGCCGCTCCAGAACCGTGGTCAGGGCAAAGATGTTGCGCAAGTCGTCATCGACGATCAAGACCTTGCGGCCCGCGAGGCCTCCGTCAGCGATATCGACTGCTTCAAGCATGCGCCGCTGCGTCTCGGGCAGGCTCAACGGCGAGCGGTGCAGGAACAGGGCGGTTTCGTGGACGAGCCGTTCCGGAGAGCGGGCATCCTTGATCACGATCGTCTTCGCCACGGAAGAGAGCCTGACGATCTCGGGGCGGCTGAGTTCCTTGGCGGTATAAACGACCACCGGCAAATCGCACATCTTGGCATCCTTGCTGATGGTGTCCAGCAGCTCGAAGCCATCGATGTCAGGCAGCGTCAAGTCGAGCACCATGCAATCGAAGCGGCTCGACTTGAGCGCATCCAGCGCTTTCTTGCCGCTATCAACTGCCGTGATGACGATATCGGTGTCGCCGACGAGATTGATCACATGGTTGCGCTGGGCTTCATCATCTTCGACGATCAGCAGGGTGCGTTTGCCGCGCACCAGGAATTGCTGAACGCGTGTGAATTCTTCGTCGAGCCGCTCCATCGATATCGGCTTGGTCAGATACGATATGGCGCCTTGTCGCAGGCCGCGTTCGCGCTCGTAAGTGCTCGACAGTATATGCACCGGGATGTGGCGCGTGCTCGGATCGCGTTTGAGGCGGTCGAGCACGGTAAAGCCGTCAATGCCCGGCAAATCGATATCGAGGAAAATCGCCGTCGGCATGTAGTCGCGCGCCAGCGTCAGCGCCGAGTCGCCGCTGGAAGTCACGATCGCCTTGAAATTCTTTTTCCGCGCCAGGTTCAGCAGGACGTTCGCAAACGCCGGATCGTCTTCGATGACGAGAATGGATGGATCTCCCGGAGCAATGACGTTGCGGTCATCGGCGCTCGTGTCGTCATCCAGCAATACCGTAACCGCGGTGGTGGCATGGACTTTTTCAATGACCGTGGCGTTAATCTGGTCTGTCTCGGCACTGGGCGCGGCCGTCGACTGCAGGCGCGGCGCGCCAAGCGGCCCGCCAATATTGTAGGCATGCGAATGGTTGAGCGAATTGTATTTGACGAATCCAGACTTGTTATACGGCAGATAGAGCGTAAAGGTGCTGCCGACGCCAACCGAGCTGGTGACGCGGATTTCACCGCCCAGCAGGCGCGCCAGTTCGCGGCTGATGGAAAGGCCGAGGCCGGTGCCGCCATACTTGCGCGCGGTGCTGCCGTCAGCCTGCTGGAATGCCTCGAAAATCAGCTGCAGCTTGTCCGTCGGGATGCCGATGCCGGTGTCCGTCACGGAGAAGGCCAGCACGGCGTCGGCATCTCGCAGGTTGGGGGGGTCGGTGCTCCAGCCTGCCTGGGCCATATCGATGCTCAGGCGCACTTCGCCATGCGGCGTGAATTTGAACGCGTTGGACAGCAGGTTTTTGAGGATCTGCTGCAATCGCGTGGAATCGGTGACCAGCGACGGCGGCAACGTCGTGCCGAGGCTGATGTTGAAGCGGATGTTCTTGGCTTCCGCCATGTGGCGGAAAGTCCGTTCGACATAGCCGGTCAGCACGGCAAAGCGGTATTCGCTGACTTCCAGCGTTACCGTGCCGGATTCGATCTTCGACAGGTCGAGAATGTCGTTGATCAGCGTTAGCAGGTCGCTGCCGGAACCATAGATCGTCTTGGCATATTCGACTTGGGTCGGGGTGAGATTGCCGCTCGGGTTTTCCCCGAGTTGTTGCGCGAGCAGCAGCAGGCTGTTGAGCGGCGTACGCAGCTCATGCGACATGTTGGCCAGGAATTCGGACTTGTATTTCGACGACAAGGCCAGCTGCGAGGCTTTTTCTTCGAGGGCGAACTTGGCCTGTTCGACTTCGTGGTTCTTGCGTTCGACTTCGCTGTTCTGCTCGGACAGCAGGCGCGCCTTTTCCGCCAATTCCTGGTTGGTTTGCTGCAGTTCCTGCGCCAGGCGCTGCGACTGGGTCAGCAGACTTTCGGTGCGGCTGTTGGTTTCAATGGTATTGAGCACGACGCCGATCGATTCCATCAACTGATCGAGGAAGCCGATGTGGGTGGCCGTGAAGCGGTCCAGCGAAGCAATCTCGATCACCGCCTTGACTTCCTGTTCGAACAGGATCGGCAACACGACGATATTCGTCGGCGGCGCGGCGCCGAGGCCGGACGAGACGGCGATGTAATCGCGCGGCACATTGGTCAGCCAGACCCGCGATTTCTCCACCGCGCACTGGCCGACCAGGCCTTCGCCCGGGCCGAACGATGTCGGCACCTTCTTGCTGGTGCGGTAGCCATAGCTGGCGATCATGTTCAGGCGGCCGGTCTGGTTCTGCGAATCCATCATGTAAAACACGCCATGATGGGCCGACACCAGCGGCGCCAGTTCCGACAGGATCAGCTTGCTGACCGCTTCCAGGTCGCGCTGGCCTTGCAACAGGCGGGTGAATCGCGCCAGGTTGGTCTTGAGCCAATCCTGCTCGGCGTTCTTTTGCGTGGTTTCCTTGAGGTTGCGGATCATCTCGTTGATGTTGTCCTTGAGGTCCGACACTTCGCCGCTTGCTTCCACCTGAATGGAACGCGACAAGTCACCGCGCGTCACCGCCGTCGCCACCTCGGCAATCGCACGCACCTGGGTACTGAGGTTCGCCGCCAGCTGGTTGACGTTTTCCGTCAAGGCTTTCCAGGTGCCTGATGCGCCCGGCACGCTGGCCTGTCCACCGAGCTTGCCTTCCACGCCAACTTCGCGCGCCACCGTCGTCACCTGGTCGGCAAACACCGCCAGGGTATCGGTCATCTCGTTGATGGTGTTCGCCAGGGAAGCAATTTCGCCCTGCGCTGCCACGGTCAGCTTTTTCTTCAAGTCACCGTTCGCCACCGCGGTCACCACGCCGGCGATACCGCGCACCTGTTCCGTGAGGTTTGCCGCCATGAAGTTGACGTTTTCCGTCAAATCCTTCCAGGTGCCGCCGACGCCTTTCACCTGTGCCTGGCCACCCAGCTTACCTTCGGTACCCACTTCACGCGCCACGCGCGTCACCTCCGACGCGAAGGAAGAGAGCTGATCCACCATCACGTTGATGGTGTTCTTCAGCTCCAGAATTTCGCCCTTGACGTCCACCGTAATCTTTTTGGACAAGTCACCGTTCGCCACGGCGGTCGTCACTTCGGCAATGTTACGCACCTGGTCCGTCAGGTTCGATGCCATGAAGTTCACCGAATCGGTCAAGTCTTTCCATGTGCCCGACGCACCCGGCACGAAGGCTTGTCCACCCAGACGTCCTTCGGTACCGACCTCACGGGCCACACGGGTCACCTCGGATGCAAAGGAACGCAGCTGGTCCACCATGGTATTGATGGTGTCTTTCAGCTGGAGGATCTCGCCGCGCACGTCCACGGTAATTTTCTTGGAGAGGTCGCCGTTTGCCACAGCGGTGGTGACGTCGGCGATGTTACGAACCTGGGAAGTGAGGTTGCCCGCCATGGAGTTGACGGAGTCGGTCAAGTCTTTCCAGGTGCCTGCCACGCCAGGCACGTTCGCCTGGCCGCCGAGCTTGCCTTCCGTACCCACTTCGCGCGCCACGCGGGTCACTTCAGACGCGAAGGAACGCAACTGGTCCACCATCACGTTGATGGTGTCCTTCAATTCCAGAATTTCGCCCTTGGCGTCCGCGGTAATTTTCTTGGACAAGTCGCCGTTCGCCACCGCGGTCGTGACCTCCGCGATGTTACGCACCTGCCCCGTCAGGTTACCCGCCATCGAGTTGACGTTTTCCGTCAAGTCTTTCCAGGTGCCGCCAACGCCTTTCACCTGTGCCTGTCCACCGAGCTTGCCTTCGGTGCCGACTTCACGCGCCACGCGGGTCACTTCGGACGCAAACGAGGAGAGCTGGTCCACCATCACGTTAATCGTGTTCTTCAGCTCCAGAATTTCGCCCTTGGCGTCCGCCGTAATCTTCTTGGACAAGTCGCCATTTGCCACGGCGGTCGTCACTTCGGCAATGTTACGCACCTGACCGGTCAGGTTACCCGCCATGGAGTTGACCGAATCGGTCAAGTCTTTCCAGGTACCCGCCACGCCAGTCACTTCCGCCTGGCCGCCGAGCTTGCCTTCGGTACCCACCTCACGCGCCACGCGCGTCACCTCCGACGCGAAGGAGGAGAGCTGGTCCACCATCACGTTGATGGTGTTTTTGAGCTGGAGAATTTCGCCCTTGGCGTCGGCGGTAATCTTCTTGGACAAGTCACCGTTCGCCACCGCGGTCGTTACTTCCGCAATGTTACGCACCTGGCCGGTCAAGTTACCTGCCATGGAGTTGACGTTATCGGTCAAGTCTTTCCAGGTACCTGCCACGCCAGGAACGTTCGCCTGTCCACCCAGACGTCCTTCAGTACCCACTTCGCGCGCCACACGCGTCACCTCCGACGCAAACGAAGAGAGCTGATCCACCATCACGTTAATCGTGTTCTTCAATTCCAGAATTTCACCCTTCACGTCCGCGGTAATTTTCTTGGACAAGTCGCCGTTCGCCACGGCGGTGGTCACTTCCGCAATGTTACGCACCTGGCCGGTGAGGTTCGATGCCATGAAGTTAACGTTATCGGTCAAATCCTTCCAGGTTCCGCCAACGCCTTTCACCTGCGCCTGGCCACCCAGCTTACCTTCGGTACCCACTTCACGCGCCACGCGGGTTACTTCGGATGCGAAGGAGGAGAGCTGGTCCACCATCACGTTAATCGTGTTTTTCAGCTCCAGAATTTCACCCTTGGCATCCGCGGTAATCTTCTTGGACAAGTCGCCGTTCGCCACCGCTGTCGTCACTTCCGCGATGTTACGCACCTGTCCAGTCAGGTTGCCCGCCATGGAGTTCACCGAGTCGGTCAAGTCTTTCCATGTGCCTGCCACACCCGTCACCTCCGCCTGGCCGCCCAGCTTGCCTTCGGTACCCACCTCACGCGCCACGCGCGTCACCTCGGACGCGAAGGAAGAGAGCTGATCCACCATCACGTTGATGGTGTCTTTCAGTTCCAGAATCTCGCCCTTCACGTCCACCGTAATCTTCTTGGACAAGTCGCCATTCGCCACGGCGGTGGTCACTTCCGCAATGTTACGCACCTGGTCAGTCAGGTTCGATGCCATGAAGTTCACCGAGTCGGTCAAGTCTTTCCAGGTGCCTGCCACGCCAGGCACGTTCGCCTGGCCACCGAGCTTGCCTTCGGTACCCACTTCGCGCGCCACTCGGGTCACTTCCGAGGCGAAGGAAGAAAGCTGCGCCACCATGGTGTTAGCAGTCGTGGCGGAGCGCAAAAATTGGCCTTTCAGTGGCCGGCCATCCACATCCAGCATCATCGTCTGCGACAAATCGCCTTTTGCCACCGCGCCGATCACGCGCGCCATTTCCGTGGTCGGACGAACCAGGTCATCGATCAGCGTATTGACGGAGTTGACGATCGTTGCCCATCTTCCGCCGACCTGAGGCGGCGGGCAGCGTTGCGACAACCGGCCATCTCGGCCGACCACCTTGCTAACGCTGACGATGCCCAATGCCATCGCCTCGCTGTTTTCCATGATTTCATTCAGCGTATCTGCAATTTTTCCATCCACGCCGGTCAAATCCGAGGGCATGCGTACCGAAAAATCCCCACGTTTCAGCGCCATCAAGGCAGCAAGTAATTGTTTGGAATCAATGGTTTGCGAAAAATCGGAAATGGCATTCATGGTGATAATCCGGCTGGAAGTGAACCTCGGGATTTTTCCCTGCTATTTACAAGCTTGCAAGAGGTCTATTGCATTTAGTCAACATATATTGATTAAACGCAATGCTATGTCTTTAGGCTATTGATTATGCTAATCGAAAGGAGAAAATGCCGAGTTTTCCAACGCCGACTACATCCTGCGGTTACCATTCATTTACTGATGCGCTTTTCAATCCAGAAACCAGAATGATGAGAATTGAAATGAGCGCCATTCACGCCAAGTCACGCTGTGTCTAAACAAGACCACTCAGATAATGTTCCCAAGGTCCTGGTCGTCAATGACGATCCGGGCAGCCTGATCGGGATGGTTGGCTTACTGTCGCAGTGGCAGGAGGAGCTCGTCTTTGAAATCATCTCGGTGCGTTCAGGCGAAGAGGCATTGAAGCAGGTATTGCTGCATGATTTCGCCGTCATTCTCCTGGATGTCAATATGCCGGGAATGAATGGATTCGAAGCCGCCGAGGCGATCCATTCGCGCAAGGCTTCCGCTTCCATCCCGATCATCTTTGTGACGGCTTACCTGGCCGACGAGATGAACCGCTTAAGGGGCTATGAGCATGGCGCGGTGGATTACCTTTTCACGCCGATCATTCCGCAAATCCTGCGGGCCAAGTTATCGGTATTTGTCGGCCTGGCCAGGAACAAGATCGAACTGAGGAATCAAGCCAACACCCTGGACAAGCGCACGCAGGAGCTCACCGCCATCAACACGCTGCTCGAAGGGGAAATAGGCAGGCGCAAGAGCGCAGAGCAAAAGAACAAGACCACCGAAGAATTCCTGGCGATGCTGGGTCATGAATTGCGCAACCCGCTCAGCGCCATCAATGGCGCGGCAACGCTGCTCAGCCTGGACGGAATCAGCGCTCAACAAGGCGCCACCGCCAAGGAAATCATCTGCCGTCAAAGCGGCCAGCTCACGCGAATTGTCGATGACTTGCTGGACTTGAGCCGGGTAATGTTAGGCAAGATATCGCTGACCAAACGCTCCATCGATTTTGCCAACCTCGTCCGTAGCTGCGTCGAGACGCTGACGATAGCCGGACGTACGCAGAACCATATCGTGAAAGTGACTGCCGACTCGGTCTATGTCGACGCCGATGTGACGCGCATGGAGCAAGTCGTTACCAATCTGATGGATAACGCGCTGAAGTACACGCCGAATGGCGGCGAAATCCATCTCGATTTAACAGCAAGCGGCAACGATGCCTTGCTGTCGATTAGCGACTCGGGGATCGGCATCTCGTCTGAGCTGCTATCGCGGGTATTCGATATATTCACCCAGGGCGAGCGGCCGCTCGACCGTCCGCAAGGCGGCCTTGGCATCGGGCTTTCCCTGGTGCGGCAACTCGTGATGCTGCATGACGGCAGCGTGACGGCAGACAGCCAGGGAAGGGGCAAGGGAAGCAGGTTCACCATTCGCTTGCCGCAAAGTGAGGATTCGGTAATGAAGCAGGTGACAAATGTCCAGTGTCCGGCCCTCCCGTCCCAAACCATTCTCCTGGTAGAGGATAACGAGGATGCGCGCGCGATCCTGACGATGATGCTGTCGACGCTCGGCCACCGCATATTGCAAGCGGCCGACGGGCAGTGCGGCATTGAAGTCGCCACGGCCGAAATGCCGGATATCGCCCTGGTTGATATCGGCATGCCCGGCATGAGCGGCTATGAAGTGGCGCAGGCGCTTCGCGCCAATCCGAAAACTTGCGGCATCAAGCTGATCGCGATGACTGGCTATGGCCTGGCGGATGACAAGGACCGGGCAATGAAGGCCGGGTTCGATATGCACCTGGTGAAGCCGGTGAATCTCGACGTCCTGATGACTGCGCTAAGCCAGTGTATAACCGACAGGATCAATGAGGCATAACAGTTCAAGTTCTGTAAGCTGAGCACACCTCCGTTATTGCCTCGACATTATTACTCACAATATAATTTGAGTTGCCGAACTCTTTGATATGCGTATTTTTCAATGAATGACATGTCCCGGGCCCCAATCCCGAAAGACATTGTGCGCTTCATATTGCTTGGTATCCCCTCGGTGCCTTATCTTGAAGCCATGCTCCTTTTGCGTAGCGAAAGGGAGCGCGCATGGGATGCGAGACAAGCTGCAGAGCGCTTGTATCTGGCGGAAAGCGCGGCGCAATCTCTTCTCGACGAATTATCCAGCAAGGGTATTGTGGAGGCGTTCGATCAGCCGAAACGACTTTATCGATACCATCCGAGTGCAAGCGAACTGGCGCAAACCATCGACCTCCTCGCGAAAGTCTACTCGGAAAATCTCATCGAGGTGACGAACCTCATCCACTCAAAGACAAACAAGAAGGCGCAGCAATTTGCCGATGCCTTCCTCTGGAAAAAGGAATCCTGACTGTGGCTGCGATTATTTATTCGCTTTGCGCACTCACTGCCTTCGCATGTGCATTTCTCATCACGCGCAGCTACATGCGCAGTCGTTTGCGTCTTTTGCTGTGGAGCGGTTTGTGTTTCTGGGGGCTGTTCCTCAACAATTTCATACTTATGGTCGATCGTGTCTTGCTTGGGCCGGAAATCGATTTGTCAACCTGGCGCCTGGTGGTGTCCCTGGTTGCCTTGCTCCCGCTGCTGTTTGGACTGATCTGGGAGGAGGAATGATGCAACTGAATGCTGTATTGGCCGGCGCCATCATTATGGTGTGCCTGACTGTCGGTCTTTTCTTTTTGCGCTTCTGGCAAAGCACAAGAGATAAATTTTTCCTGTATTTTGCCATCTCCTTTTTACTGGAGGCGGTGAACCGGATCGGGTTAACGATGTCGATCGCGCAAAACGAGGACATGCCAATGTATTACCTGATCAGGCTGGTGTCATATGCGCTGATCTTGTTTGCTATCCTCGAAAAGAACAAGCGTCACGGCAAGAAGTAAATCGGCAAATGGCCGGTGATGCTGCTAAAGGCAACTGAGCCGGCAAGTGCCTGCCGGCTCAACCTATCGGTTTTCCTAACGCTCGCTCAAACTGCTTTCTGACTGCGGCATAACATTCGCATGTGACTTCTTCGAGTCCGGGACGGTCCAGGATGGTCACAATGCCGCGCTTGTAGTCGAGCAGCCCTGCCTGCTGAAAGCGCTTGGCGATTAGCGACACGCTCGGCCGGTGAACGCCCAGCATATCGGCAAGGAATTCCTGGGTAAGCTGGAATTCATCTCCCTGTACCCGGTCGTGGCTCAGGAGAATCCATCGCGCGAATCTCTCTTCCGTGGAGTGCAGGCGATTGCAGGCCACCGACTGCGACACGTGGCTCAAATACGCCTGCAGAAAGCGAAAACATAGGCGGCGCAGTTCCGGGTGCGCCTGGATAGCCTCATTGAACCTGGCGACCGGCATGCGCAGGCTGTCGCCAGGAATCTGGCAAATCGTCGTTTCTACGGCATAGGTACTGCCAGTGAGGGCATCGATGGTCGACAAGCCTTCATTGCCGACCGTGCCAACCTCGATCGCCGCGCCATCCTCCATGATCGCCAGCACGGAATGGCTGCCCGATAGCGGGAAATAGACATACGGGATTTCGCCATCCCGCTCGAACAGCACCATGCGCAGCGGCGTTGGAAAGAATTCGAGATGGGGCCTGATGGCCTGAAACTCGTTGTCAGGCAGCAAGGCAAGCAGGTGGTTCGCACAGGCCTTGGCGGTCGCGGGTACGGCTGTCATTTGCTCTCCATTAACAATAGGGCATGGTCTGTACAATTTTGTACAGACCATGCCGATTTGGCTGGCTAAACTGCGCCTAAAAATTCTGGAGCCATGCCGGACACCAGGATTCAACCTACAACAAACAGCGCACTAGTCAAGGTCAATGAGGCTGTCCATATTTATTCGAGAAAACATGGAGCCTATCCTGCAAGGATGGGAAGATTTTGCCCGGAGCATCCAGCCGTCCCATCGCTTGATGGATACGATCGAGCTGCGTGACCATGCCAGGGAAATCCTGGAAGAAGTCGCAGCCGAGCTGGCCTTGCCGAACCAGAGCCGCACACGCGATGCACAGGGCAATACGGCAGCCGAAATTCATGCGGATACGCGGGTTGAATCCGGATTCAGCATCGATCAGGTCGTTGCCGAATACCGGGCGTTGCGAGCCAGCGTACTCAATCTTTGGGGGCGGCGGGAAAAGACGGCGACGTGGTTCGAGGTTGACGATATGTCCAGGTTCAACGATGCCCTGGACAGGGCACTGGCTGAATCCGTCGCACGGTATTCCACGACGGCCCGGCAATCGCAGGACATATTCCTGGGCGTGATCGGGCATGACTTGCGCGCGCCGCTGCATGCGCTCAGCTTGGGAGCTCAATATCTCATGAGATCCGAGGACGCAGACAGCAAGTTGATCCAGCTTGGCTCGCGCATGTTCAACAGCACGGTCAGGATGCAAGCGATTCTGGACAACCTGCTCGATTTCACCCGTAGCCGGACTGGCATCGGTATCCCCATCCGGATCGAGGAAGTGGATCTTGCGGTGCTTTCAGAACAGATTGCTGAAGAGTTTCGCGCATTAAACCCGGGCAAAATCATAAAAACCCATGCCGAGGGTAATGTGTCAGGGTGGCTGGATGCCGGCAGGATAGGGCAAATCTATCAAAATCTGATCGGCAATGCATTGCAATATGGGATGGCGGGAACGCCGGTTTCCATTCTTACCCGTGAAGATGGCGAGGAAATCATCCTGTCGGTACATAACGATGGTCCGCCGATTCCGCCAGAAGTGAAGAAAAATATTTTTGACCCATTGCGGCGGTTTGCCGATGGCGAGAAATGTACCGCCGATAGGAAGAATCTGGGCCTGGGCTTGTATATCGTGCGCGAAATCGTCCTGGCTCATCAAGGCACAATCAACGTCTCTTCAACTCAGGATATGGGCACGACATTTACGGTGCGCCTGCCGAAATCGATCAAGCCGACAATTGCCGCATAAGCGCCTGCCACGCCTTTTCTTTCCAATCCTCCACATTATTAATTAATGTCAATTCCTCACCTTTCCTCTCCATTGATTGCTGACTGGCAATAGAATATAGTGGTTCCAGTAAGTGACCTGTTCCTGAATTTTTCAATGCCGTTTCAAAGGGACTAACGGTCAGTTACTGATGCATCCGTTCGACCTTCTGTTGCCATGCGTCCGGCATCCATAAAAATCGCGCCAAAGCGGTTCCGTGCCGAGCATGCCAAATCAGCAGAGGGAAGAGACAAAGGGAAAAGGAGCCGATCGCCCTACGCGGAAAATGGATAAAAGCGCTTCCATTTCAAAAAAGGCGCACTAAATATTATTATTCGGAGACAAAAGAATGATTTCAAAACTCATGGGAGCGCAGCGCTTCCTTCCGGCAGTCGCTGCCACGGTGACTTCCCTCGTCTGGGGCCTGGCCGGCACCCTCGTCGCTCCTGGCGAGGCGCAGGCGCTGACTTGCGGCACCAACAGTGGCTTTGTCTGCAAGGGCACGCAAACCCAATACGCCGGCGGCTTCGCTCCGGGCGTGGGTTACGGCGGGTTTGGCGGCGGTTCTTGCACGGCCACGAAAACCCCGGTGATTTTCATTCACGGTAACGGCGACAATGCCATCAGTTTCGATATGCCGCCGGGTAATGTCAGCGGCTACGGCACGCCGGCCCGCTCGGTCTATGCCGAGTTGAAAGCGCGCGGCTATAACGATTGCGAGATCTTCGGCGTCACCTACCTGAGCTCCAGCGAGCAGGGTTCCGCGCAATACAACTATCACTCATCGACCAAGTACGCGATCATCAAAACCTTCATCGACAAGGTCAAGGCTTATACCGGCAAATCCCAAGTGGACATCGTTGCCCACTCCATGGGCGTGTCGATGTCGCTGGCGACGCTCCAGTACTACAACAACTGGACCAGCGTGCGCAAGTTCATCAACCTCGCCGGCGGCATCCGCGGCTTGTATAGCTGCTATTACACCGGCTACGCCAATGCGGCAGCGCCGACTTGCGGTTCGCAAAACTATTACAACAGCTATACCTTCGGCTTTTTCCCTGAAGGCTGGTATTACGGCGTCTGGGTGAGCAACCCATGGACCGGCAGCGGCTCGACCAATTCGATGCGCGACATGCCGGCCAAGCGCACCGCGGTATCGTTCTACACCCTGTCGGCAGGGTTCAAGGATCAGGTCGGTTGCGCCACGGCGTCGTTCTGGGCTGGTTGCGATTCTGCCGCCAAGTTCGCCAGCACGACTTCCAACGTGAAAGCGCAAATCAATGTCGGCGCGGGAAGCAATGCTACCCAGGCCGATTACGACTGGGCCGACGGCATGCCGTACAACGCGGGCGGCGGCGACACCACCAACGGTGTCGGCCACTTCCGCACCAAGACCAATACCGGCGCCATCATCCAGCGCATGCTGCTGACCACTTGTACCGGCCTGGATTGCGCAGCCGAATACACGACCGGTCCTAAAGCCGCGTACTAAACTCAAGTTGTGAAACACGCTTGAAGAAGACAGATCCGTCCTTTCTGGGGTGGATCTGTTTTCGTATTCAGGAGCGATGAATGAAACCCGTGATGGTGGCGTTATGCGGCATGGGCTTGTGTGCCGCTGTGGCTATCGGCATGCAGCTGGTCAGCGATGAGCCTGCCGACGACGCAGCCACGGCAAAGGAACCTGTGGCGCCAGCCTTGTCGCAGCACTCGGCGCCGGCTGGACAGCCAGCAGGTCTGTGGTCGTGGGGCGCTATCGGCAATAGCGTGATAAGCGAGCCGGTCGAGGCCTTGCTGGCGCAAGCCTTGAAACCGGCAAACAAGCCGGCCGAGGGCAACGACCCGCGCGCTATGCTGCGCCAGTTGGCCAAAGACGACCCGGCAGTCATGAAGCAACTCATGGAGAACTATGACAAGCAATCCGATCTGCAGGCCAGGGATCTGATCGTCTCGCTGCTGTCCGGCGTCGAAAAGCCGGAAGTGCTGGCATTCTCCAAGCGGCTTGCCCTAAGCAAGGACATGGCAGAGCGCCGGGATGGCTTGACCATCCTGCAGCGCCTGGGCGGCGATGTGCCTGATGCGCACCCCGTCATCCTGCAATCCCTGGCCGACGAGAAGTCGCCGGAACTCATCAAGGTGGCGCTGGCTGCGCTCAAGCCGCCAGTCGAAGCGGACGGCAATCAGGCGCAGCTGAAGCAGTCGAAGGATGCGGCCGCCATCGTGGCGCAGTTGCAGAGTTTGACCAGGAATGCCGATCCGACCATACGCATCCAGAGCATCCTGCAACTGGCGCAATGGGACCAGACGGACGGCAGCCAGGAACAATGGGCGCAGGCACTGCAGGACCCGGCGCCGCAAGTGCGCCAGGCAGCCGTGACTGCTGTCGCCCAGTCCGGCACGCTAGCCGGCACGGTTAAAGCTGCGTTGCTCGGCCTGGCGAATAATCCGCAGGAGAGCTGGGATGTGCGAGGCAATGCCTTGCTGGTGCTGGAGCGTTTCCCGCTGCGGCAGGATGAGGCGGCAAATTACGCGCAATTGCGCTCGCAGATACTGGGATCTTAGCGAGAGCGGTCTACTGATTTGCAAGGCTCCCGGTATAATTCCGCGTGTTTTTAAGGAGCCACTATGACCATTTCGATGTACGCGGCATCGGTGCCGATGCTCAAACAAATGCTGCAAAGCCTGGACGCCATTCTGAGCAAGGCGGAAGCTCACGCACAGGCAAAGAAAATCGACCCGGCGGTATTGCTGCAGGCGCGCCTGTATCCCGACATGTTCCCGCTGGTGCGGCAAGTGCAGATCGCCAGTGACAATGCCAAGGGCATCGCCGGCCGTCTTGCCGGCGTCGAGATTCCCTCGTTTGCCGATAACGAACAGACCTTTGAAGAACTCCACGCGCGCATCGCCAAGACGCTCGACTTCCTCAACAGCATCAAGCCGGAGCAGGTGGACGGCAGCGAGGAAAGGGATGTCGTCGTGTACAAGGGCTCGCCGTATGAGATGCAATTCAAGGGGCAGACTTACCTGGTTCATTTTGGCGTGCCGAACTTCATGTTCCATGTGACGACCGCTTACGCCATCCTGCGGCATAACGGCGTGGAGCTGGGCAAGGACGATTTTATCGGCAAGTTCTGACGCTGTAGAGTCAGCAAGCCTAGACGGGCCTCACCACATGGCATGGCCCCGTCTTCGCGGGGCCTGTCAGAAGGCGGCGTCAGCCGCCGGTCAAATCGGCTCGTTTCAGCCTGCCTCAAACAAGGTGTTTTCAGAATCGATTTTTAGCCAACGCGTATGGGCCTGCAGCTGAAAAATACTGTCGGCATTGCGCCAATTTTCCCTGACATTGCCGTCAGTTTCTTCAAGCCAGATCCAGCGGCTGATGAGTTCCGGTTCTTCATCCACCCAGCCCAGCAAGGCTGAGCGCTTGAGGTTGCGTAAAAGCGCAGTTTCGCTTTGCTTGCGAGTGATGCCGGCTACCGTGTAGCCATCGCCTTGCCAGCCGAGTGCCGTGCCTAATGCATTGAACAATTGCGATGGCTGCGTTTGCATAAAGGTGAAGGGCATCGGCAGATGCTGGCTCGCTTGCTCGATGGCCTTGTGGGTCGAGTGGATCGTCGCATATTCACTGTAGACCCTGATCGGAACATCGTTTGGCAAGTGTAATTGACCGGTTTTGCTGATGCACGACAAGCCGCCAAACAAGCCAAGCTCGCACCAGCGCGACAGGCGGCGCGGTCTGCTTCCCAATAGCGTAACGAGCTGCACGCTCCAATCCTCTTCGATCGGCGCGCTGCTGGACACGATCACCTTAAAGAACTTGGCGTTCATCGGAAGCCTCGGTATCTTCGATGGCAATGCAACTGTGGCTGCCGCCAAATCCTAATATGCAAGCCAGGATATGCCTGAGCTGCGCTGGTCGTTGCGCGGCAAGCTGCACGCCTAATTCTGGGTCCATTTCGACAGGAATAGCCGGCCATTGCTGTTGCTCCAGCATGGCAAGCAGCAGGGCAATCTCCGCCGCGCCGGATGCTCCCAGTGTATGCCCGATCAGGGGCTTCAGCGACAGTAAATGAGGCACTGCGGAGAAAGATTCGGTGAGCGCACGCGCTTCAATGGCATCGTTGAGGATGCTTCCCGCTGCCTGCACCTTGATCAGGTCGATCTGGTTTGAATGAAGGTTCGCATCCGCGAGGGCCTGCTGAAGCATGATTCGACAAGCGGCGTCGCTTGCGCCACTCAGCTGGCTGCTATCGATGACTTGCGCCCCGCCTCTCATGCGCCAGCGGCCGTGTTGCCTCGACAGACGCAATGCAGCGACGGCTTCTCCCAGGACCAAGCCATCGCGGTCGACGGCAAACGGCCGGCTTGCGGTATTCGACAACAGTTTCATGCCGGCGAATCCCGCGAGCGTCAGCAGATTTTCCAATTCGAGGCCAACGATTACCGCATCTTCAACAGCATCGGCAAACATTGCATCGCGGGCGGTCAGGACGGCATTCAGGCTGGAGGTGCAGGAAGTATTAATCAAGTGAACCGGGCCGTGCCAGTCAAGCATGCCGGCCAGTTCGGCCAAAAAAACGGGCAAGCTGCTGGCATGAGGTTCGCCGGATTCCATTGCTCCGACGTAGAGTGATGCGCTGGCGATGTAGAGCGCGCCTGTCCGGCGGTTGGCGCCTGCTTCATCGACAACCTGGCGGATCAGGCTTGCGCAGCGCGCATGCCAATTCGCCGAGGAATGCGGTATGGAGAAATAGGGAAGGGGAAGGTCCAGCCCCTTGATCGTGCGCAGGCCCGGAGCGGGAGGGCGAAGGATGTTTTGTACCGCGTCAGTCAGGTTGACGCCCAGGCTGGACGCCAAACCGAAACCGGCGATATAGACTGGAGTCATTGGCTTAAGAATGCCGCCAGCGATTGGAGGGAAGCCATCGCGCGCCGGGTTTCCTTGCTGTCGCTTAAGCGGATGCCATAGCGCTGCTGAATCGCCATCGAAATTTGCAAGGCATCGATAGAGTCGAGGTCCAGACGAGACTCCTCGCCAAACAATACCTCATCCGGACTGATGCCGCCGTCGGGCTCCTCTTTTTCCGCGGCATCCAGAATCAGGTTTTTCAATTCGTCGATATCGATGGTCATGATTTTTTATAGCGGAAGATGGAGTAGGCGATGCCGAGCGAGATGGCGGCAAGCGCTAGCAAACGCAGCGCTTCAAAACGGATATTATGCAGATCGCCACCGCGCAGCAGGACATTGAGCAAACCTTCGAGCGCCCAGTTCATGGGCGACAAATGCGACAGTGTTTGCATGACCGCAGGCATGACAAAGGTCGGCACCATGATGCCACCGATTGCCGCCATCAGGATATTCATCATCGGCCCGATGACGGATGCTTGCGCCTGGCTTCGGACGAGCGTGGCAACCAGCAGCGCCAGGCTGATCGCGGCCAGGCTGATCGCCAGTACCATCGTCAACAAAGCCAGCCAGTTGATCCCTTGCAGCGATAGCGCGTCGCCGCCCAATAATGGGATCACATAGACCCCGACCGCGAACATGAGACCAGCTTGCAGGCAATTGATCACCATGAACGGCAGCACCTTCGCCAGCAACAGGATGAAGGGACTGGCGCCCAGGCTGAACAGGCGGCTAAGTGCGCCACCGCTGCGTTCCTCGACGAACAGACCAGCAATCGTGGTGACGACGAAGAACATGCCGAACACCAGCCAGGCCGGCACATTGTGCTGCACTGCTGTCGGACGCGGGCCGCCCTGTACGCGCTCGGCCCTGGCGACGTTGGAACCATGGAGATCGGCCGGCTCGATATTGAGCAAAAGAGGGTTTCGCTGCATCAGCGACTCGGCGCGCATCTCGGTGGTGATCGCTTCCAGCTGGGCGCGCAGCGATGTAAAAGCGCCAAAATCGATGGCAGGATCCGTCAGCAGGAGGATGCGCTTTTGCTCAGGCTTTCTCGTTTCCCTGAGATCTGCCTCCGCCCCTTTTTCGATCTGAATCACGTATTTCAATTGACCTTCACGCACGGCATCCCGCCAGTCGGCTGGCAGGTCGAGCGGATTGCCGTTTGCCTTTTTCCAGCGTTCCAGGAGCGACTGGCTTAGTTCACTGTCATCCTGATCGATGGATGACCAGGCCAGTTTGTCGACATGCGGAGAATACACATCCTTGAGCGCCATCGACATCACGATGATAAAGATGATCGGCAAGATAAACAGCGCGGCAAGTCCATGGATATCGCGGCTGATGGCCAATAATTCTTTGCGTATCAATGCCAGTAACATGGTCAGTCTCGCAAGGAACGTTGAGTGAGCTGCATGAAAAGCTGCTCAAGATTGAAGCGGCCGAATTCCGCATGGGTGATTTGGGCACCGGCCAGTTCCAGCGCGTTCAATGCCTGGCTAGGCGTGCTGCCTGCACGGAGCAATAACTGGTGTGGCGACTGCATCGTACCGAAGGGCTGCAAGATGTCGCTGACGGCTTGTTCGGTCAGGCCGGCCTGGAGAAACTTCAATACGGGGTGCCCCTGCGACAGCAATTCATCCAGCGTGCCATGGCGCAGCACGGCGCCATGGTCGATGATGACGACGCGATCGGCCAGGGCTTCGACTTCTTCCATGTAGTGAGAGGTATAGATGATGCCGACCCCTTCCTGCGCCAGCTGCCGTACCGCATCCAGCAGGAAGGCGCGCGATTGCGGGTCGACCCCGACCGTCGGTTCATCCAGCAGGATATAGTCGGGTTCGGCCAGCGTCGCGATGGCAAGGTTCAGCCTCCGCTTCAAGCCACCGGACAAGGTGCGTGCCTGCTGCCGGTTGAACTGCTCCAGTTGCGCGAAGGCCGAGGCACGTTCGATACGCGGCTTCAGGTTGCTGGATGAGCTGACGGCGCCAAAGCATTGCAGGTTTTCGCGCACGGTAAGGGTGGGATAAAACGCGTATTCCTGCGGCGCGATCGCGATGCACGAAGGCCTTTTTTTTCGGGCCTGCGCCAGCGAATCGTTGCCAACACGGATCTCGCCATGCTGCATCGGCAGCATCCCGGCCAGGTGCGAAATAAGCGTAGTCTTGCCCGCTCCGTTCGGGCCCAGCAGGCCGACGATCTCGCCGCGATTCACATTGAACGAGACGCCGGCAAGCGCCGCACGTGCCGCATTGGGATAGGTGAAGCGCAAATCACGCAGGCTCAGCATTAGCTTGCCGCTTCTTTCAACGCTTTAAAGAAAACCGCCTCGGCATCGGCGCGGTCATCAAGCAGGTCAGCCAGTCTGGCCGTATCCATGGGGTCGCGTCCTTTTACCATGCGCGCAGTGGCAAGGGCAAAGGCACGCCAGCCATCGCCGATCAGGGTCAATTCTTCGGCAAGACTGGCGAGTTGCGAGCGACCCGTAAGCTTGGCGGCTTCCTGCAGGAAGGCCGCATACAGGAAGCGAAAGCCTGCGCCCCCTGTGCCGATCTCTTCCTGCATGCGGATGATATGGCCGACAAAGGCCTTGGCGTCCGGCGAGCTGCTAGGCAGCTTGCGGATTTTTTTCGCCAGCAGGCGCATGCCACGAATGCCGACGATCGGAACCGGGCCGAGCATGATCTTGCAATTTTTACGAATGGCTTTCAGCACGGCGTCGGGTTGTACCGTTTTATTGCCGATCTCGCGGGGGTAATACAGCAATCCCTTGGGCGCCAGTACGCCCTTGGCAAAACGCGCCCGCTGCAAATCGACCGAAGCACAGCGGACCGTGGTTTCGAATACCGGGTCGCTGATCAGGTAGTCATCGCCTTCACGGCCATACACCAGCAAGTTATGGCCATTGAAGTGAAAACGCATGTCGGCTGGGAAGTAGGGCAGCCAGTACACGGATGATTGCACGCCGACGACCTTGCCCTGGTCGACCAGTTCATCCAGGCGCTTTTTGCCTGCTTCCGGTTTGCCGAAGGTTTCAAACACGAACCTGGCGGCTAGCGGCTTTGCCAGGCCCTTGATGATGAATCGGGGCGGCATGCGGTAGGCGATCAGTGGCAATCCGCCCAATTTGATGAATGGCAGGTAGGCGAACGATAGCGAAGACGACAAGCCAAATGCCATGGCTTCGGATATGGCGACGCCCTCATGGCGCAACAGCGAGGAAATGACACCGCTTTCGCAGTGCGCCGCGTGTTGATGTTGGAAAGTGGAAGACGTAGTCATGGCAAGGATTTGAGTTGGTCGACCCGCATGCCCAAAGCCTCGGCGTAAATACTGAGCAGTTTGTCGGAGAGCTTGTTGAATCGTTCCAGTCGTAGATGGCGGCGCACACGCCATTGCCATAGCCCGGTACTTTGCGCGAGCAGGGCGACATCCATGCGCTTCTCATGCATCCAGTATTCGAGCGGCGAACTCAAGCCTGCCCTGGCACGCGCCAGCGTGGCATTGGCTTGCTCCTTCATTGCATCCACCGCCTGCTGCGTCACGATTTCCTCGACTTCCCAGCCGCGGCTGGCGACCGCGACAATCTCGCCTTTTTCGTCGCGGGCATAGACAGCCTTGCGCAACCCGGACAGCGTCGCATTGCCTTCCTGTGGTACGTCATCGATATCCATTTACACCGCCTCGAGGTAAACAAAACCACTGGAAAAACGACCGGACTCCGGAATAAACATCAACAGCTTGTGCCCCTTTTGAATTCGCCCGGAATGGAATAATTCATCCAGCATGATGTATGGGGACGCCGAGCCGGTGTTGCCACGCGTAGTCAGGTTCGTGAACCATTTGGACCGTTCGATCGGAAAGCCGATGTCGGCCAGTTGCTGCGCGAAGGGCTCGGCAAAATACATGGACGAGATGTGCGGCAGGAACCAGTCGACCTGGTCGCTGGTGAGTTTTCGCTTGGCTTGAATGGCTTTCAGCGGTCCGCCGACCGTGATCGGAATGATGTTTTCATTCAGCAGGCGCGCATCCTGTTTGACTGCCAGGGTGGATTGCGCAACGCACTGATCCAATGAAAAATCCGCCCAGCCTTTGAGCGAGCCATCATCTTTCTTTTCCGCGCCCATGTACATGCAGGCTGGCAGCAAGTGCGCATAGGAGAATAATTCGATCCAGTGGATCTTCAGCGATAGCGGCCCGCGTGCTTGGTTTTCGAGTAAGACAGCGCCGGCGCCATCGGACAGCATCCAGCGCAGGAAGTCTTTTTCAAAGGCGATCTCGGGACGATCTTCCAGTTCCTGCACCTTATGTTCCGATTCGGCTTCAAACTGGCGCGCCAGAAGATGCGGGGAAATCCTTTCCGAGCCGGTAGCGACGGCGCGCTGCGCTTCGCCCGATTTGACCGATAAGAACGCATGCTTGAGCGCGGTGGCGCCTGCAAGGCAGATGCCGGCGGTGGACACGACTTCGAGCGTGTCCCAGCCCAGTTCGCCATGCACCATCACGCCGTGATTGGGCGCCAGCTGGTCAGGGGTGGAGGTGCCGGTCGCCAGCACATCCACATTGCCGCTCACTCCCAAGGCTTGTATCGCCCTGGCGGTAAGCTGGGCATTGCTCATGGTTGGCTGGCCGCTGGCTTTGTCGATGGCGTAGTGGCGCGACTGGATACCGTTATTGCGCAAGATGATCCGGCGCGCACGCGATGGCTTGCCGCCGATCATGCCCAGCACGGATTCAATCTCGTCGTTGCCTACCGGTTCATGTGGCAGGTACGAACCGGTAGCGGTGATGTAAACTTCATTCATATTGTGCTAAACGCTCACTGCCTGACCCCGACGGGGCTTCGAAATATTGTTTGGCTGCCGCCAGCTTGTTGCGCAAGAACGGGCGCAACAGGAACTGCAACGTCAGGCTGGCCGGGACCACGGTCGCAATGATCGCCAGCAGAAAAGTGACATACAGGACTAGTACAGGCATGCGCGCGAAGGCGCCTGGCTTTCCTACCGCGCGAACCAATTTCCCCCAGACGGTGAAACTGCGCGTGCCGGCGCGTTCGCTGACGAGCAGCGTCGGATCCGCCTTGACTGCCCCGAGTCCGTATAACAAGGACTGATCGCCCTTTTCCTTGTCTTGCAACAGGGCGTCACGCAAAGCCAGGCCGAAGCGGCGTGCCCGCCTGATTTCATCGGGATGCACGCCGGCGGCGGGCAATCCCATGAATGCATCGCTTTTGCCCGTCAAAAGCCATCGCGGCACCGTGATGAAGGTGGCGAACGTTCCGCCCTGGTCTGTCAACACCACGTTGTCCAGCAGGCGCGCCCCGATTGTCTTGAGCGATGCTTTCACTTTTTCCTGGGCCAGATGCCACATGTTCCGGCAAGCGATGAGTGTCACCACGGGCTTGCCTTGCGCGACGCGCTTGAATGACGGATCTTGCAGCAAGGCTTGCACCGGCAGGGATGGCGCCAGAAACCAGATCTGATAGGGCAGGAGGATCAGATCGAATTGATCCGAATCCTTTAGCGCCAGCGGCTTGATCTGTGGAGCTATCTGGCCGATCGACTCGGGAAAGGCATCCAGAAACCGAAAGAAGGACCATGGGAAGGGATAGGGTTTGATCGGTTCAATGGGTAAGAACGTGATTTCAAACTCGCCATTTTCCTGAAGCGGCGCCAAGATTTGTTCTGTTATGCGAGTGAGCTGTCCGGACTGGGAATAGAGGGGAACAAGGATGCGCTTCTTCATTGAACTGAAAACTGGAATTTACTGTTGCAGTCGCTATTCTGACTTTTAGTTATTTTGATATTGATAAGCAGTTTAGCATTTCTCTCTGGCGCCACAGTTGTAAAAGCGCCTAATAGTATTAAATATTGGTCACAATCTGGCGAGAACACAACGCATTGGCGTGCGCGAGCATTTCCTGGTGCGGAGTCCAGGTAACGCTCAGTGCTGATTGAAGTATGGCGATTTGAATTTTTAAGCCAGGCGCAATTCCGGCAGGCTCCGCCGGATGCCTAAAAGTTTGATGCTGCAGTAGACACAAAGCAGGATTAAGCAGGCGACTATCCAGGGCCTGTTAATCCCGAAGTTCTCGTCATTTTGTTCTACTACTTAAGCGATCATGCCAAACAGCCATTCGATTCATGATGATCATCTACGCGGGCAATCAAGGCAACTCGAGGCTTTTATAAATAAAGATTTTGTCCTCTCGGTATTGTCATGATCAGCGACCTTCAAATCGCGAGAAAAACTATTCCTTCTTGCCGAACATGCCGCCAAGATTCGACGCCATGTCGCCAAGACCGCCCATTCCCCCTGATCCGCCTGATTGTCCGCCCACGAGGCTGTCAATCTGCGAGGCGACTGGGCCGGGCAATTTCTCTTTGAGGAAACCAACCACGGTGTCTACCGCCATCGCTGCTTTGTCTTCCGGCAGGCCTGTTTTCGCCACCAGGCGTTGAATGATTTCGTTCATGTCTTTCTCCAGAGGAATCGGACTTTGTGATACCACTTGTCGGGGCTAGCAAAGCTCTGACAAGAATGCGATGAACTTATTCAGCATCGGGTGAGATTATCGGAATGCGTTTGCGAAGCGTCAGCAGGCCGGAGATCAGGCCATAGAAACAAGCGATTGATAACTTGCACGCATCTATCTAAACTGGACCGGCTCGGTTACCATCTGTAAACCTCACTACTGATATACGTCGAATTTCCTGATGTTGAGACCGCGCTTATTGCGATTACGTCACCTTTTGATCCTGCTGGCAGGAATCGGCCTATTGCCAATTGCCGTACTTGGCACCTGGGGAATTCATGCCGCAATTGGTGAGCAGCGTCGTGAAATGGAAGATTCGATGCTTAATCTGTCGCGTGCACTGGCCAGTGCCGTTGACGTTGAGCTGGATGCGGCAGTCAGCGCCATGCGCACGATGGCAAATAGTCCGCTATTGGCAAAAAAAGATTTCCCTTCATTTTATGCCGTTGCCCGTGAAGCCGCGCGCGCTCGACCGCACTGGGCCGGGATCGTCCTGACCGACGGTAAAGGCCAACTGATTTTCAAATCGGCCCTGCCAGATGGTACGAGCGGCGCGAAAATCATTGAATCTCCCAGCCTTGAACAGGCCATCGCCACGCATCAGCCAGTCATCGGCAATATCGCAAAGGGTCAGGCAGGAGAATATGCCGTGCCGGTTCGTTACCCGGTGGTGCGAAATGGTGAAGTGGCTTATGTCCTGACGGCGGCAGTCAAGCCAGACCGCATCCTTGAGATCATCAATCGACAACAGGTGCCCAAAAGCTGGGTCATTTCCGTGCAAGATGCATCGAACCTTCGGGTGGCACGATCCAAGGATCATCAAAGCACGGTAGCTACCGGCATTTCGCCGACGCTGGCACAGCTGATCAGCACAGGCAAGCCGGAAGGGGCCGGCGTCACTCGCACGCTCGAAGGAACAGAAGTCATCACTACCTACGCTCGTATCCCGAAGCATGGCTGGATGGTGGTAATCGGCGCTCCTACCGCGCCGATAAACCAGGTATTACAGCAGAGCCTGACGACATATATTCTGGTCATTGGCGCTTCGCTGGCCATTTGCATTGGATTGGCCATTCTGCTTTCCCGTAAGATTGCGCTGGGCATCGGCGCTGTCGAACAGCAGGCCCTGCGTCTTGGGCAAGGCGAGCCGATCAGTTTCAAGCCTCACTCCATTCATGAGATTAACCAGATCGGCGCCGCATTGCAGGCGGCTTCGAATGAACGGCGGGCCGCGGAAGAAGAGCGTGAAAAACTCATGGCATCCCTGAGCGATGCGCTCAAACAGGCGGAGCAGGCTGGCCAGGCAAAAGACGAGTTCCTCGCCGTGCTGGGACATGAACTTCGTAATCCGCTGGCGCCGATGGTGACCGCGCTGGACCTGATGGATGTGAAGGGCAATGAGGCATTCCGCCGCGAGCGCGATGTCATGCGGCGCCAAGTCGCCCATATGCGCAGGCTTGTCGATGACTTGTTGGATGTCTCCCGCATCACCAAGGGAAAACTGGAAATCCGCAAAGAACCGGTCAACCTGCGCACGGTCGTGGAACGCGCGGCGGAATCGGTGTTTCCATTGACCGCGACGAGGGATCGCGGCATTGCCGTCTCCGCAGTCGATAGCTGGGTCAATGGCGATGAAACGCGCTTGATCCAGGTCGTGACCAATCTGTTGACGAATGCGCTACGGTTTGATCCCAAGGGCGAGATTTCGGTGAGCCTGACCCAAGCCGGGGATGGCGCCTGCATCAGCGTGCGCGATGAAGGGGCAGGAATGAATCCCGAAATGATCGAGCAAGTGTTCAAGCCATTCTTTCAGGCGCCGCAATCGCTGGCCCGTACTTCCGGCGGGCTCGGCCTGGGCCTGGCGATCGTGAAAAGCCTGGTCGAGCTACATGGCGGCACGGTTTCGGCTTCGAGTCCGGGACTGGGGAAGGGGTGTACCTTCCAGGTGTGCCTGCAGACGATTGCGCCGCCAAGTCCGGCGGATGAAGATAGAAAGCCGGCGTCCCAATTGGACCAGCATGCCCGCATCATGGTGGTGGATGACAATATCGACGCTGCCCAGGCCATTGCGGAAATGTTGAAGCTAAACGGTCATACGGTGCAGGCCGTGCATGATTCCCATGTGGCGCTTGAAATGATTCAGGACTTTGCTCCGGAACTCATGTTTGTCGACATCGGCTTGCCTGAAATGGATGGTTATGAACTGGCGCGAACGATCCGCCGGCGCTATGCCAGCCAGCGCATCAAGCTCGTGGCATTGACCGGGTATGGGCAGTCGGCGGACAAGTCGCGTGCCAGCAATGCCGGTTTTGACAGGCACCTTACCAAGCCGGCTGAGCTCAATGATTTATTGAGCGCAGTTGATTTGCTGAAGGGATCTTAAAGCTTTGTTATTGGCGAATTTTTTGCTTCCGGACCATGACGAGGTCAATTCCTTTGCTGATCCTGGTGGCAATCCTGAAAACTTCAGCAACGAGTTTGCCAATGCCGAATTGCAGGGCTTTGTACCCTCAAATCAAACGCATGCGCGCAATAATTTTGGTCGATAACCATCTTGGACAGGCTCGCATGTATAGTTGCATTTGCCACGAATTTCGGTATGGATAGTGAAGAGAAACAAGCAGCCGTCGATCATTATTCGACGCAATCGAAATTCCTCTGCAACTGTGCCTGATCAATGAGCGCATCAATTGCGGATGCATGATGCATGTTCTCTAAAATTTGATCAGTGAGGTATGCAATGCGCGATGTACCTCTTGTGCAAGTTAAGACCGTTCGGTCAACTGAATTCCTCGCCGAAAAAAAATCCGACGCAATTTACCTGAACGACATCCCGCAGTTTGTGGAAGGTGAACTGCAACGGCTGTACGGCCATATTTATTCCTCGCTTCCCTATGTCCTGGCATTCGAATCGAGCGACAACATCAGTACCTATGTCGCTCGCCAAGACGAAAAGCCATCCGCCATTTTGCTCTTCCGTCTTAGCGGACGCCGCATCGACGTGTTGAACCACACGATGCAGATTGATCCAGCCGAACTGCGAAGATTCGCCTCCTGCATGTTCAAGCGATTTCCATCGGTCGAGATCATCCGCCTCAATGCTGTCCACACGGACCTTGCGGATTTTCCGTATCCGGTTCTGCGCGGGCATGCCATGGAAGATATCGTTATCGACCTGCCTGACACAGTGAATGACTATACGGCCCGCCTGGGGAAGGCTACGCGCCACAACCTCAAGCGCTATCAGGCAAAGCTCAAGAAAAATTTTTTCTATGTCAGCTACCAGTCCTACGAAAAAAACGATATTGAAGAACAAATCATCTATGACCTCATCAGGCTAAGCGAAGCCAGGGTCACGGCCAAAAATATCAATTTCGGCATCAATGGCGAACAGGCGCGGCGCATGGTCGAGTTGGCGAAATCGTGCGGCGTTGTGGATGTTATTTGGGTAGACGGGCAATTGTGTGCCGGGTCAATCTCATTTCGCATCGGGACGAATCAAAAGGCGGAAGTGATCGCACACGATGAAAAATACAATGACTACTCGCCCGGAATGCTTTGCTATTATCATGCCATTTGCCAGGGCATTCATCACGGCGTCAAGAAGTATCACATGGGCGGCGGGCGGCTTGATTACAAGGTCTGGCTTTCGGGCGTGCAGCAGAACATGGAGCAAGTCGAGATATATCGCTCTTATGCCGGAATGGCGCTGAATTGCGATTGCGTGGCGGAGACGGCGTTCAAGGCTGGTGTGCTTCGATTGAAGACCTGGCTGCGCAGGCATGAAAACAGCTTGCCGGTCCGGCTCCTTCTGCGGTCGCGACATGCCATGCGAAGATAATTAGAAAGACATTCATCGATGCAAACGGTTGCCATGAAAAAGACCATATCGGTCGACATCGCTATCGTCGGTGCGGGAACAGCCGGCCTGGTCGCCTATCGTGACGCCAAGTCAAATGGCAAGCGCGTGTTGCTCATCGAGGGCGGACCCTATGGCACGACATGCGCGCGCGTGGGATGCATGCCGAGCAAACTGCTGATTGCCGCGGCCGAAGCGAGGCATCAAGCCATGCTGGCGCCGCAGTTCGGCGTCATACCCGTTTCCGTGAGCGTCGACGGCAAGGCCGTCATGGCGAGGATCCGCGCAGAGCGGGATCGTTTCGTCGGGTTTGTGCTTGACGAGGTCAACCGGATTCCCTCGGAGGATCGGATTCATGGCTTTGCCCGCTTTATCTCTCCGCAATCCCTGCAGGTAGATGAGCACACGCGTATCGATGCCGAGCGGATCGTGATTGCCACGGGTTCCAGCCCGCAAATTCCTGATCGCTTGTCACCGCATCGTTTGCTCACCAGCGACGACATTTTCGATCTTGAGGATTTGCCCGAGTCGATAGCGATCGTCGGTGCGGGCATCATCGGCATGGAAATCGGCCAGGCGCTGCACCGACTCGGCGTCAGAGTGAGCGTGTTCGGCCGCAGCGACAGGGTACTGCAGCTTTCCGACCCCGCCGTGCAGACAGCCGCGCGCGATTACTTTGCCGGTGAAATGGATATGCGCCTGCATACCGAAATACTTGACACCATATCTGACGACAGCGGCGTCACAGTGCGCTCTCGCGGCAAGGATGGCATGGAGCGTAGCGATCGATATGCCTATGTATTGGCGGCGACAGGCCGGCGGCCGAACCTGGCGCGGTTGGGATTGGAGCATGCCGGCCTGGAACTGGATGAGGCAGGCGTGCCCAAGTATGATCCCCACACCATGCAATGCGGGAATGCGCCGATTTTTATCGCCGGCGATGTGAATGCCACGCTGCCGATCCTGCACGAAGCGACGGACGAGGGAAGAATCGCCGGCGATAATGCCGCCCGTTTTCCGAATGTCCAGGCGCGCGCGCGCTATGTGCCGTTTGCGGTGGCGTTTACCGATCCGCAGACTGCAAGCGTTGGCCAGTCTTATCGGACGCTGGAGCCCGGCCGTTACGTAATCGGCGAAGCATCCTTTGAGAACCAGGGGCGCAGCCGGGTCATGCTGCAAAATCACGGCTTGCTGCGGCTCTATGCCGACAGCCAGAGCGGCAAGCTGCTAGGCGCGGAGATGTTTGGTCCGCGTGCCGAACACCTTGGCCATTTGCTGGCATGGGCTTGTCAGAAGGGCATGACATTGGCTGAGCTAATGAGCATGCCGTTTTATCACCCGACCATTGAGGAAGGGCTGCGTACCGCCGTGCGCGACGCGAAAAAGAAATTGAAGACGGGTCTGACGCCGATGGAGGCATGCACTGATTGCATACCCGGTGCTTAGCGGTCCATGACTTCCTTCCAGGATAACCCAGTGCTTGAACGCAGACGTCACTGCTGGAACGGCAGATTCGCTATGTGGCCGGATAGGAGCGGAAGAGCGCCTGTTACTTATAAAACGGCTCGACCTTGCCTTTCATCTTGATCAGCAGCGGCTTGCCCTTGCGGTCAAGGGCTTTGCCGGATGCCACGGCAATCCAGCCTTCGCTGATGCAATACTCTTCGACGTTTGTATACTCTTTGTCGTTGAGCTTGATGCCGACGTCGTGCTGCAGCACATCGGCGTTGTGAAAGCGGCTGCGCGGATCGATCGAGAGGCGATCGGGGAAGGCGGGACGTTGTGTCGTGTCGTTCATGTTGTATGACTGATTGCTTGTAAAGATAAGGAAATACGTTTTTTCGGAATTGTATCCTGACTTCAGTCAATACCGCACCCGGGTGTTTTTCGATTGCACCTTGTTCCCGGGATTGCGCGATACCAGCATGCTCTCGAAGTGGCTGGCGGTGCATGGCGGGGAATACAGATAGCCTTGTGCATAATCGCATCCAGCTTCACTTAACAATTGCTGCTGTTCCGGCGTTTCGACGCCTTCGGCGATGACCTTGATGCCAAGCTTGTGAGCCATGGCAATCATCGAGTCGGTGATGGTTTTGTTGGTGGGATCCGTGGTCATGTCCCGCACGAAGGATTGGTCGATTTTCAGATAATCGATATCGAAGCGCTTCAGATACGCCATCGATGAATAGCCGGTGCCGAAATCGTCGATCGCGACCTGCATGCCCGCCGCCTTATATTCCTGCAGCAGATTCGTCACCTGACTGGATGTCTGCATCAGCAAGCCTTCGGTGATCTCGACGACGATATGGGGTGTCGTTCCGCCTTCGCTGTGCAGGAAATCAATCCAGGCATCCTTTTTCGGCAGACTGAACTGCACGGGCGACTTGTTTACGGCGATCTGAAACGGCGCCTTGATCAGCTCGCTCCATTGTCGAGAATATGTGACAGCCTGTTGAAAAACCCAGTCGCTTATTTCATCAATGAGGCCCGATTCCTCAGCCAGGGGAATGAACTGCGATGGCGCGATGAAGCCAAGTTCGGGATGGCGCCACCTGATCAGTGCTTCGGCCTTCCAGATACGGCCGGTGGCAAGCTCGATAACCGGCTGAAAGTACAGTTCGAAGTGTTTTTCCTGCAGGGCTCGCCGCAGCTCGTTCATCACGCGATGGCGGCGATGCGCGTTTTCATCCATCTCGCGCGTGAAATAGGCGAAGCGGTTCTTGCCCGCCTGTTTGGCGGAATACATCGCCTGGTCCACCTTGCGCAGCAATTCATCGTGCGTCTTCGCGTCGTCCGGATACAGTGCGATGCCGATGCTGGCGGAAACGCCGGTCGGTTCGGCGCCCAGTGAAAACGGCTGGCTAAGTGCCTGCAGGATTTTTTCGCAGATTTGCTCCACCCTGTCATGCTCATGGTGCAGCTCGTTCAGGATGACGGTGAATTCATCGCCGCCCAGGCGGGCCACGGTATCGGTATCCCGCACGCACTCCTGGATGCGCTTGGCGGCATGGCGCAGCAGGAGATCGCCTGCTTCATGCCCCAGCGAATCGTTGACCTGCTTGAAGCGGTCAAGATCAATAAAGAGCAGGGCGAGCTTATGGTGGTTCCGGCTGGCTTGATTCACGTCCTGCTCCAGGCGATCGCGAAACAGCCGGCGGTTTGGCAAGCCGGTCAGGATATCGAAGTTTGCCAGTCGCCAGATATGTTCGTCGGCTTCCTTGCGGTCGGATATGTCACTGAACATGCCTGTCATGCGCAGCGGTTTGCCATTGGCGTCGCGGGCAACGACGATACCGCGCGACAGCACCCATTTGAAATCGCCGTTCTTGCATTTGGCGCGGTACTCGCAGATATATGTCGGCACTTTGCCTTCGATATGCTCGCGCAGCGCCATGCTCACGCGCCGCAGATCGTCAGGATGAACGCGGGAAGGCCAAAGCATCCGGTAGCTGGGCGAGTCTTCCGGCGCATAGCCCAGGATTTCCTTGGCGCGTTCTGAATAGTAGACCGTCCTGTTGCGGGGGTCCCATTCCCATATGCCTTCGCCGACACCCTCGACGGCCAGGCTGAGCATGTCGTTTGCGGTGCGCAATTGCTCCTCGGCGCGCAATTGTTCCGTCAGGTCGATGGCGGCGCCCCGCAACGACAAGGGCTTGCCATCCTCGTCGAGGAAGACTTTTGCGCGCGAAAATAGAGTGTGCTTTTCACCATTGGGAAAATTGATACGTATCTTTTCTTCATAGATGCTGCCCGTCTCCCATGCGCGTTGCATTGCTTTCAGTAGACGTTCACGATCTTCTGCATGAGTGACTTCCAGCATTTCGTCAAAAGAATAGCGCTGACGATCAGGCGGCAAGCCCATCATTGCCGCCAATCTCGGGGACAAGTCAGCTACCTGCTTGTCGAGAAATACATTCCAAGTGCCAATATTCGCCGCATCGGTGGCAATCCGGTAAAACTCTTCACTTTCGCGCAACTTGCTTTCCGTGCGTACCTGCTCGGTGATGTCGGTTGCCGTACTGATTACGCCCACTACTGTATTGTCGCTGCCGAAGAAGGGCTGCCATGACAGCGCCAGGTAAAGGTCCCGCGAGGTGCCGTCTTCGTTTTTGCCGAAAGTGAGCTTTTTGCGTTCTATGTGGTATGGCTGGCCATGCTGAAAGACGTGATCCAATATGGGCAATTCCCATTCTGCAGTGGCGGGAAAGGTTTCATGATACGGTTTGCCGATGATGTCGAAGTGGCCGGTGAGGTCGCGGTGCGCTTTGTTTTGTAGCCAGTAGCGATGATCCTTGCCAAGCATTACCGTGCAGGGGACCGGTATCGCCCTCACCAGCGAATAAATATATTCCCGTTCCTGCAGCAGATCCTTGGTCCTTGCGGCGAAGCCAGGCTCCGGTTTTTCCGCCCGTGCGCCTGCGCTTACGCCGGCTTGTTGCGGCGCTTGCACTTCATCGCTCGCTCCCGTTCCTGTGCCGGCAATGCGCGCTTTGGTCCAGACGGCTTGCGTGACGTCTTCCGCGCAGTGAAAAATATGGGAAATATTGCCATTGCTATCGAAGACTGGAGAATTGACCGGGCTCCAGTAATGCTCTTCCACTACTTTCTTCCCATCTCTTTCCACCGTGATGTCGTAGCGCTGGATGGGCATCATGTTCGAAGTCTTATCCTGCATGACGCGCAGCAGCGATGTCCGCAGGTTGTGAGTTCCGCTGGCTGGCGGGGCATACTGGTTGTCCGGAAAAATGTCGAATATGTTGCGACCGATGACATCGTTATGGGATGCCTGGGTTATGCGCAGATAGGCCTCGTTGGCAGCTACGATCGTGAAGTCCGGTGTGAGGACCAGGCAGGGAACGGGAATGGCATCGAAGAACGCATGAAAGTCCGGTTCATCGATGGAGTGCGATTCAGAATCAGGATCCATGGTGCTTTCATAGGCATATTTACAATAGAGTGCCGGTGAATGCATCGGTTCGATACAGTAGCGTGATGCACGGTAATTTATGCCTGTCGATGGGATTCGGAAAAATTTCAGAATAGATATCGCCCTATAATAGGATTGTAAAAATAGAAATCTATTCTGAATTAAAGGGGCAACGACAAGGCTCTTTCTAGAGGATCTAGCGCGTCGAACATCGATTCATTCCGAGAAAATCACGCAAGACAATAAGAATGACCAATCTGGAAGCCGTTTACCGCGATGAGTCACGCCGTGTTTTCGCGACGCTGGTGCGCCTGCTCGGCAGCTTCGACCTGGCCGAGGAAGCCCTGCACGATGCCTTTGCCGCCGCGGCCGAGCGCTGGCCGCGCGAAGGCGTGCCGGCCAATCCGGTGGCCTGGCTGGTATCGGCCGGGCGCTTCAGGGCGATCGACCATCTGCGCCGCCAGCGCCGCTTCATGCCGCTGGACGACGTCGCCGGGCATGTGGAAAACCTCGCCGATGAATCGCAGGCCGAGCCGGTGGAGGAGTTGGAAGACGACCGCCTGCGCCTGATCTTCACCTGTTGCCATCCCAGCTTGTCGGAAGAAGCGCGTATCGCGCTAACCCTGCGCGAAGTGTGCGGCCTGACGACGGAAGAAGTCGCGCGCGCCTGCCTGCTCGCCGCGTCGACCCTGGCGCAGCGCATCGTGCGCGCCAAGGCCAAGATCCGCGACGCGCGCATTCCGTACCAGGTGCCCGGCATGGATGAGCTGCCTGCTCGCCTGCCGAGCGTGCTGCGCGTAATTTACCTGGTATTTAACGAAGGGTATTCGGCTTCGTCGGGCGACGCTGTGCTGCGTGCCGACCTTTCCGGCGAGGCGATTCGCCTGGCGCGGCTGTTGCAGACGCTATTGCCCGAACCCGAAGTGGGGGGGGCTGCTTGCGTTAATGCTATTGCATGAGTCGCGTCACCATGCGCGTGTGAGTGCCGAGGGCGACCTGATTCCGCTGGACGAACAGGATCGCAGCAAGTGGAACGCGGCTTTGATCGCGGAAGGCTGCACGCTGGTGCAGCAGGCGCTACGCTCGCGCCGGTTCGGACCATACACCTTGCAGGCGGCGATTGCGGCCGTGCATGCGGAAGCCGCGCATGCAAGCGACACCGATTGGCGGCAAATCGTCGGTTTGTACGATGCGCTGCTGCGCCTGGAGCCGTCGCCGGTGGTCGAGTTGAATCGCGCGGTGGCGCTGGCAATGTGCGAGGGTCCGCAGGCAGGCTTGAAGCTGATTGAAAAATTGCTGGCCGAAGATGCGTTGTCCACCTACCACCTGGCGTATGCGGCCAAGGCCGACCTGTGCCGGCGCCTGGGCGACACGGACCCAGCCCGGCAAGCTTATGAGCAGGCCCTGCAACTGGCCAAACAGGAGCCGGAGCGCCGTTTCATCTGCCGTCGTATTGCTGAATTGCAATAAAAAAATAATTGAAAATAATTTTGCGGGCATTGTCGAAAAGTGTTTTCCCCATTCGACTAGTGAGAGAAGCAGCCTCTGCAGTCCTGCTTCCGTGCCGCTGTGGTGCTGAGTCAGCGTCAATTCAGCACCGATTTTACTCAACCAAAAAAAAGGAAAACTTCATGCCGCAACCTATCGCTTACCTCAACTTTAACGGCAACTGCGCCGAAGCCATGCGCTTTTATGAGCGCGTCCTGAACGGCAAGCTGGAGAAACTCATTCACGCCAAGGATTCGCCCTGGGCTGATCAAATGCCCGCCGACCAGGGCGATATGGTGATGCACGCCTGCCTGGCGCTCGACGGCAATGGCCTGCTGTATGGCGGTGACTGCCCGGGTCAGATGCCGTACGAGGGGATCAAGGGCGTGTCGCTCACCTTGAATTACGACACCGTCGAAGAGGCGCAACGCGTGTTCGACAGCCTGGCCGCAGGCGGCACTATAGCCATGGCGATGCAGCCGTCGTTCTGGGCAAAAACCTGGGGCATGCTGGTCGACCGCTTCGGCACGCCATGGATCGTCAACGGCGAGATGCTGCCGTATTAATCAGAAAAAATTGCGGGGAAAATCCATGAAATACCTTTGCCTGGTCTATCTCGACCAAGAAAACTGGAGCGCCTGTCCGGACGCTACATGTGCGGAGTTCGCGCAACAGCTCGCGGAAAGCGGGCGGCTCCTGGCTGCCGAGCCGCTGCATCCCATCCATACCGCGACCACGGTCAGGGTGCGCAATGGCCAGGTATCGCTCTACGACGGGCCGTTTGCGGAAACCAAGGAACAGCTCGCCGGCTTTTACCTGGTGGATGCCACCGACCTGAACGATGCCATCCGCATCGCCAGTGCGATTCCACCCGCCAAGTACGGCAGCATCGAAGTGCGGCCAGTGCGCGAACTGGCCCTGGATTCGTGATTCACACCCGCATCGACATAATCATTCAAGATAAACAGGAGAACACACCATGCCCAGCACCATCCGTCTTCACCGCGTCCTGCGCGCCACGCCCGAACGTGCCTATCGTGCCTTCCTCGATCCGGACGCCATGGCCAAGTGGCTGCCGCCCTATGGCTTCACATGCAAGGTGCATCATATGGAAGTCAGCGTCGGCGGCACGTACAAAATGTCGTTCACCAACTTCAGCAGCGGCAATGGCCACACCTTCGGCGGCCAATATCTCGAACTGAAGCCAAACGAGCTGATCCGTTATACCGACAAGTTCGACGATCCGAATCTGCCCGGTGACATGATCACCACCGTCACCTTCAAGCAGGTGTCTTGCGGCACCGAACTCAGCATCGTGCAGGAAGGGGTTCCTGATGTCATTCCAGCGGAAATGTGCTACCTTGGCTGGCAGGAATCACTGGCCCAGCTGGCGAACCTGGTGGACCCGGAAATCGCCGACTGAAATCCGCTATTTCTTTCAGGCCGACTTGCTGTCGATGTCGGCCAGTGTTTCCCGGCCACGCGCGGTCAAACTGAGCAAGCCCGTTTCCGGATCGCGCGTGGCATGGCCTTTCTTTTCCAGAAAAGTGCCCACGCCGGCATCGAGCACGGCGAGCGGGTCTTGTGACAATTCCCGCAAACCATCGACGCACTGCTTGATGAACAGGGTTTGCCGGCCCAGATCGGTCAATTCCGGGTGGCCCGATCTGCCTATCTTGACGAGCTTCAGACCGGCCAGGCGCTTGGTGTTTCGCGCGACGCATGCGCTCGGTCGGCTGCCTTTGGCTAAGACGAGGATTTCTTCCAGCGCGGTATATTCATCCCGGCTAAGTGTTTGATTCATGGTGGTAAGGTGTAATGTCGTGCCGGCTATTGTACCGAGCGCCGGATGTTTACGCTAAAGCCTCGATTGTGAGAAGCTGCGACGTGACTGAAGTCACGTGTAAAAAACTGTGGAGGCATTCATGGAAATGAAAAAAATCAACGCCGGCAAACTTCGCGCCATCGGCTACGACAGACGCGAGCGTGTCCTGCGCGTCGAGTTCGATGATGGCAGCGCCATCGATTATTCGGGCGTCGGCGAGGAAGTGTGGCGCAAACTGTCGACTTCCGGCGCGGCCTGGAGCTACTACCGCGACAATATCGAAGAAGAATATACGGGCCGTCGAGGCAAGGTACAGTCGAAAGGAAATGCACAGGCGCTGGCGGATCTCTTCAAGGCGCCCAATGATGATGCCGAAAGTTAAGGCCTAATCGGTGTATGTCTAAGCTGTTCCTGTCCTGATGTCGCGTCCTTTGGTTTATAGTACTGGCTGCACTGAATCTCCACTCCTATTTATCTAATAACAGCCCATGAAAATCGACAAGGACACCGCGGTCACCATTCGTTTAAGCGTCGCCGAAAGTAACGGCAAGGTCATCCAGAGCGGCAAAACCCCGATTGCCTATCTGCACGGCGGTTACGACAATTTGTTCCCGAAACTGGAAGCCGTCCTGCAAGACCAGGAACCGGGTTTCAAGGCCACGGTGGACCTGGCGCCGGAAGATGCATTCGGCCAGCGCGATGAAAACCTGATGCGCACGATTTCCAAAAAAGAATTTCCGCCGGGAGTCAAAGTGGGCGGCCAGTTGCAAGGCTATAACGATGCTGGCGAAGAACTGATTTTTACCGTCCTCAAGATCAAGGGCGACCAGGTCATGCTCGACGGTAATCACCCACTGGCCGGTAAAGCCCTGCGCGTCGGCGTGGAAGTGGTCAGCGTGCGTGCCGCCACTCCAGAGGAAATCACCCACCGCCATGTGCATGGCGAGCATGGCCATCACCACTAAAACGGCAATGCGAATTGGCAGGTTTGTTTAAAGATTGGTTGCGACGCCGACGCTTGCTGGATCGCAAATGCTGATCTGATCCCATTGGGGCACGAAATCTTTATTTGGTGTCACAATGGATCTCTACCCAGTCAACCCTTAGGAGGAAATGATGATCGACCAATCGCAAAACGAAATCGCCAAGGCCTTCCTGGAACAATCCAGAAGCGCGGCGCAACAAGCTTACGGCGCATGGGAAATGGTAATGAAATCCCAGAAGGCGATGCTGGATTCGATGCGTAGCACCGGCGCACCGTTTGCGCTCGCCGCCGACCAATACGACAAGCTCATCGACTATCAATCCCAGCAATACCGGGGCGCGCTCGAATATATCGACAAGATGATCTCGGACTTCCAGCAGCAGCTCAATAAACGCTAGAAGTAAGCCAGACATCACCGAAGCAGACCACGATTCATTTCATTGCGTATCCTTCATCGTGGCCTGCCAATCAAAACCGTTCATGCGGCAGAAGAAAGCGCCACTCCCCCGGCTTTAGTCCCGCCATGCTGATGCGTCCGATGCGGATGCGCTTGAGAGCCGATACTTCCAGCCCGACCTGGGCGCAGGCATGCTGAATCAGGCCTGGCTGCAACCCCTTCACCGCAAATCGCAGGCGCGTCTCGTTTTGCCAGCTTACCTTCATTGGCGGCAGTACTTTGCCTTTATACACAATGCCCCGGTTCAGCTGGTGCAAGCCATCCGCCGCCAGTTCGCCGCTGACATCGGCAATCACTTCATGTTCGATCAGTAATGGGTCATGGGTCAGCTTGCGGATGACTCGCCAGTCGTCCGAGGCAATGAGCAGGCCGCTTGCCATGGCTTCGAGCGGGGCCGATAAACTCGGTTTGCTGAGGTGCCGCTTCAGCAGGCGAATGCCCGAGCGGTCGTCGGCAGAACGGTTTTCTTCAGAGACTTGCCGCATCACGGCTTCCGCTGCTACGCCGGATGGCTTATGCAGCAGGATCGTCACCGGCTCGGCAGGCGTGCACACCGCGCCAGGCAGCAGCTCGGCTTGGGCGAGCGGACTGACGCGATGGCCTGGCTCTTCGATGATCTCGTTGCCGACCTTTACCCATCCGCCTTCAATGTAATGCTCAGCCTCGGTGCGGGAGCAGGAAAACTGCTGCGCTACCAGCTTGGAAAGACGAATCGTGTCTGTGCTCATGTCCGGCCTATTCAAAAAGTGAAGCGAATTGTATCAAGCCGATTGCGGCAAGCCGATCGGGATTCGTCAGGCCGAATGCTCTAGCCCAGTGCCGCAGCCATTGCGCCGATGAGTTCCTCCCCGAAGTTTTCGCTGCGTTATTTCCCTTATTCCTCGCTTACTTGCTCGTACCATTTCGCATAGGGAGTGTTTTTCACCAGATGACGGTTGTAGTCTTTCGCGCCGTCGTCCCACCATACCGGGCCCCGTTCGCCAAGGCCAATCTTGGCGGCGTTCACCGCAGCCCGCGCCTTGGCCAAACGTTCGGAATCTTGTGCAAGCATGGCCGAACGGACTTCGCGGCGTGCCGCCATGAGGTCGCGGGTCAGGGCTTCCCGTTCGGCTTCAGGTAGATGCGGATTGCTGGCGCGCCAGAGGCGGCCCCGCACCACAATATAGCGGTCGTCGGGCGTGCGATAAGTCTGCTGGCTGGTCATGGCGCTGACGAGATATTCCGGTGTGCGGCCGCATAAGGGCGTGTCGTCCGCGCTTGTCCATACGGGCACAAGTCGAGCAATACGCAGCGATCGCATTGCGGCATTCGCCATGTGCAGATTTCCTTACCATGGCGCATGATGACCTGATGGTTGTCGTACACCTGCTCAGCGTCCCAGGCTTCCGGTAATTGTCTTTCCAGCACCTGGTGCGCCGGCCCCACCGCGAGATTCGCGGGAATCAATCCAAGCCGCGCCGCGACCCGATGATGGTGGCTATCCACCGGCAAGGCGCGTCCGCGCAGCGTGCTGAACGACACCACCGCCGCGCTCGTCTTCGGGCCCACGCCCGGCAAGCTCTCCAGCCAGGCGCGCGCTTCGCTCACCGATTTATCGCGCAAGAAATCCAGCGATAGCTGTCCATTGCAGCGCGTCGTCAATTCCTTTAACACTGCCTGGATGCGGGGCGCCTTTTGCTCCGGCCAGGTGCAGGCTGCAATCGCCTGTTCGACTTCGGCAACTGGCGCATCGCGCACTGCCGCCCAGTCGGCAAAGCGAGCGCACAAATTACGGTATGCATGAGCGGAATCACGATTGCGCGTTCGGTGCGACAGCAAGGACGAGATCAGCTCGCCAAGCGGATCGAGTTGGTGAAAGTACGCGCTCGGACAGCCATACTCGCTGCATAGCCGCCGATGGACTTCCAGGACTTTGTCTTCGATGGAAAGTGACGAAGAAGATGGCTCGAACAAGTCGAGGTTTTGCTGGTGCATGGACATGTCATCAAGGTGGCGGCCTTACCGGAGGCTGATCTTGATGAGATGCGAGCCGGCACGCTTTGTTCAAGCAAAGAGGCGTTGGCGCTTGTCAGGTTGCAGTTGCTTCATTCTTGTTTTCTGTGATCGGTCTTCGTCGTGAGCTGTGTTTGGGCATGAAAGCAAGCTTGTTTGCTTTTTATTGAAGCATCAGTGTTTTGTTCATAGTCAACTAAAGAACTAGTTAGCTGATTTTGGCATCTATCTTGCGAAGAAATAAGCTGCGCATATTTATAGCTGCACGTAATCAATTCTTAAATCAACGCAAGAGACATCGCAAAGGACCCAAGTTGGAAGAGATTCAAAAGCTGAAAACCGGTATCCCGGAACTGGACGTCGTCTTGCGCGGTGGATTACCCCTCAACCGTCTTCATTTGATTGAAGGAAAGCCAGGCACTGGGAAGACAACCATTGCACTGCGTTTTCTGATCGAAGGTGCCAAGCAAGACGACAAGTGTTTATACATCGCGCTCTCCGAAACCGAGCGTGAACTGCGGGCGACGGCAGCAAGTCATAACTGGCGGCTCGATGGCATCGATATCTGCGAGATCGTGCCGGTAGAAGCCAACCTGGATGACCAGCAAAGTGTGCTGTTTCCATCCGAAGTGGAGCTCGGCAAAACCATCCGGCTGATCACCGACTGTATCGAAAAACACAATCCTGCCCGCATCGTGATCGATTCAGTGTCGGAAATCCGGCTGCTGGCGGAAGATCCGATGGCCTATCGCCGGCAAATCATCGCGCTGAAGTTATTCCTGCTGCAGCGTCATGCCACCGTCTTGATGCTTGATGACTTGACCGCCGAGCCGCGTGGATTTGATTTGGAAAGTACGGTGCATGGCGTGATCTTGCTGGAGCAGCGCGAGCGCGCCTTCGGTTCCGTCCGCCGCAGCATGCGTGTCATCAAAATGCGCGGCGCCGATTTCCAAAGCGGCTGGCATGACTTTGCCATCATCAAAGAAGAAATATTGGTGTTCCCGAGTCTGATCGCGGACGAGCATCACAAGAAGTTCAACCAAGAGCCCATCAGCAGCAATGTCCCGGAGCTGGATGAATTGCTCGGCGGCGGCCTGGGACGCGGAAATTCCGTCCTGGTCCTCGGGCCCTCGGGCGTCGGCAAATCGTCGCTGGCGCTGCAATATGCCAATGCCGTTGCTAAGCGCAACGAGCGCACAGCTTACTTTTCATTCGATGAATCGTCCGAAACCTTGCTGGAGCGCGCCTCCGGCCTGTCCATGTCGATTTCGGATGCGATCAAGCGTGATTTCGTCTACTGGGAGCGCATCAACCCCTCCCGCATCTCTCCCGGCGAATTCATCTGGAAAGTACGGCGGCAGGTGGAAGACAACGGCGTCACCATCGTCGTAATCGACAGCCTGAATTCGTACCTGGAGACCATGCACGAAGAACAGGCCTTGATGCTGCAGATGCATGAACTGCTTTCGTATCTGAGCAACATGGGTGTACTGGCGCTCATCATCGTCGGCCAGAGCGGCGTTCTGGAAGATGTGCGGGATCCGATGGATGTGTCGTTCATCACCGATACCGTGATCCTGTTGCGCTTCTATGAAGCCGATGGCGAAGTCCATAAAGCCATTTCGGTCGTGAAAAAGCGCCCAGGCCGGCATGAATCGACGATCCGCGAATTCATGCTGGCTGACACAGGCGTTCGTGTCGGGCCGCGTTTGCGCGATTTCGAAGGCGTGCTGAGCGGCACGCCGCGATTTATCGGTACTGCAGCGCGTGATAACAACAGCGAATGACGCCGCCCCAAGGCTATGAGTAACCCGCTCGTCTCCCTGGAGAATGCTCTCATACTGGTTCTCGCTTCGTTCGGGCGGGATGCGCAAACCTTGGCGCAGACCATCGAGCGTACCGGCGCGAAAGCCCGGATTTGCAATTCCGGCAAAGAGCTGTGCAAGGCATTCGACGAGGTGGCAGCGGCGATTCTCGTGACGGAAGAAGCGCTGGTCGCCGTCACTGATATGCTCAATGGCTGTCTGCAGGCGCAGCCGACATGGTCCGATGTGCCGATCATTATTTTAAGCGGCGGGCGTGGAAAATTTGGCTCATCGGCGCGCTGGCAATTCTTTCGTCAGTTCGGCAATGTCACGGTGTTAAGCCGACCCATGTCCGGCGAAGCGCTCATGATTGCACTGGAGGCGGCCTGCCGCGCGCGCGCCTGGCAGTATGTCGTGCGCGACCAGATGCACAAGCTGGAAGCGCACAATGTCGATCTCGAACAAAAGGTGCGCGAGCGCACGCAAGCCTTGCAAAGCGAGAGCGAGGAACGCAAGCGCATCGAAAGCGCCTTGAATGAAGCACGACGGCTAGAGGCCATCGGCCGGCTCGCAGGCGGAGTCGCGCATGATTTCAATAATCTATTGCAGGTGATTAGCGGCGCTTGCAACCTGCTGCCATATGTCAAAAACGACCCGGAACGTACCAAGAGTCTCACCGACACCATCCAACGCGCGACGCAACGCGGCAGCAAGCTGACGCAGCAATTGCTGGCGGTCGGACGCCGCCAGGTGCTCTCCACCGAGGCGCTGGATGTGGGCGGCCACATCATGGAGATGAAAGAGTTGCTTCAGCAAGCTCTGCGCGAAAGAATCACGCTGGACCTGCACCTGCAAGCCGATCTGTGGCATGCGCACGCGGATGTGACGCAACTGGAAGTGGCGCTCCTTAATCTCATGATCAACGCCAAAGATGTGCTGTCCGCCGGCGGCACCGTCACGCTTGCGGCACGCAATATCCACCTGCCGACGCCGCAGCTCTCCGAAGCTGCCGACCTGGAGGGCGATTTCGTCTGGCTCAGCGTCACTGACGATGGGCCCGGCATGCCGCCGGATGTCGCTGCGCAGGCCTTCGAGCCGTTTTTTACCACCAAGCGCATCGGCGAAGGCAGCGGCCTGGGCTTAAGCCAGGTATATGGCTTTGCCAAGCAATCGGGTGGCACGGCATGGATCAGAACCGGCGCATACGGCACCTCGGTGTCGTTCGTGCTACCGCGCGGGAACGGCCGCAATTCTGCTGACGAAGAACGGAGAAGCCATGCCGGCGACAACACCAGCCGCCTGCAAGGTTTGCGCGTGCTATGCGTCGAAGATGATGAAGGAGTGGCGGACTTGGCGGTGTCATTGCTGGCTTCGCTCGGCTGCGCAACGCATCTGGCGCACAATGCCGATGAGGCATTGCAAGTGAACCTGAATGCCTACGACCTGGTGTTTTCGGATGTGCAAATGCCGGGTTCGATGGATGGCGTCGAACTCGCCAGAGAGATCGCAAGGCGCAGGCCGGGCATGCCGATTCTCTTGGCCAGCGGATATGTCGTCGCGCCGGAACGCCTGCGCACTTTGCAGGTGAAATTCATTACCAAGCCCTACTCACGGGATGAATTGGCAATGGCGATGCTGGAGTGTCTCGACTAGAAGAGGGTGGCAACCGTTTGCGCGACGACTATTTCTGGAATTGGGATTGAAAAGTCCAGCAGATTCGCCAGTTGGACAGGCGGCTCTTGTGACATCAAAGAATTTCAAGCCTCAGCCGAGCGCCTTTCCCAGCACGCGTTCAAACTGTTTTCTGACAGCGCCATAACATTCGCAAACGGTCGCTTCCAACCCCGCTCGGTCGAGGACGGTGACAACGCCGCGTTTGTAATCAAGCAGCCCGGCTTGCTGGAAGCGCTTGGCGATCAGGGAAACGCTTGGCCGGTGGACTCCCAGCATGTCGGCCATGAATTCCTGGCTAAGTTGAAATTGGTTGCCTTGCACGCGATCATGGCTGATCAGGATCCATCGCGCATATCTCTCTTCCGTGGAATGCAAGCGATTGCAAGCCACTGATTGCGACACATGGCTTAAATACGCCTGCAGAAAACGAAAACAGATGCGGCGCAGTTCCTTATGCACTTCGATAGCTTCACTGAACCTGGCGGCCGGCATGCGAAGACTGTCGCCAGGAATCTGGCAGATGGTCGTCTCGGTGGCGTACTTGCTGCCAGTAAGGACGTCGATGGTCGACATGCCTTCATTGCCGATCGTGCCCACTTCCACTGCCGCGCCATCCTCCATGATGGCCAAGACGGAATGGCCGCCAGAAAGCGGGAAATAGACGTGCTGGATTTCGTTGCCTCGTTCATGCAAGACCGTGTGTGCCAGCGTTGGGAAAAACTCGAGGTGGGATCTGATCGCCTGATATTCGTCCTCAGGCAGAGATGAAAGAAGGAAATTTGAGCATGTCGCGACAGTGGCGGGGACGGACATTGTTCGCATTCCTTTCATTATTCTTATGCCGATTTATCAATATGACTCATTCAACTGCGTACGAAAAATTTTGTGTCGAAAATGACTGTCGCGATTCTACTTACAGCAAAGGCGCATTAGGCAAAGATCAATGAGACTATCTGAGGGTATTCGAGAATACATGGAGCCAGAAAGCTGAAATGATGAACAGTCAGACATTCGCGTCACCCTCAAACAATGCACCAAAATCGGCCAAGCGGACCGTAGCCATCGCCGGCGCTACCGGTCTTGTCGGCCGCGAGATTCTCCGAGGCCTTTTGGCTGATGATTCTGTCGTGGCGATTCATGCGCTTGGCCGGCGTCCGTTGAGCGTGCGGCATCCCAAGCTGATCTCGCAAGTGGTCGATTTCACTGCGCTGCCTGCGTTGCCGCCGGTTGACGAGGTCTATCTCGCGCTTGGCACGACGATCAAGGTGGCCGGCAGCCAGGTAGCATTCCGCGCAGTGGATTTTGATGCCAGTCTTGCGGTGGCCCGTGCCGCTGGCGCAAGGTAAAGAAGTGCTGTTGTCTGGGGCAATGCAATCCAGATAAGGTCAATATTCTGATCTCCCGGGAGCCAATGGGGAATATCAGTGGCTTCCGGGATGTGGCTTAGGAGTTCTGGCTTCGATCTCTGGATTCTGGATATAAGAGCCCAGCAGATTCGCCAGTCTGGTAAGCGCCTCTTGTCAACCAGGATGGCAAATCATGTCATCCCGCCTGACTATTTGCATTGTTGATGCAATAGACACTATTCCCAGGCGTGCTCGGGAATGTCGCCTAAAGCCTTGAATGCGGGTTTGCAGAAAAAATATCCCTGCATGAGCTTGATGCCGATGCTTTGCAAATACAGCTTTTCTTCTCTTGTTTCGATACCCTCGGCCACGAGACGAATATTGAGCATATCGCTCATGAGAACGATCCCCTTGACGATGGCCTGCCGGGCAGGGTTGGTATCGATATTTCTGATCAGGTCCATATCGAGCTTCAATATGGTCGGTTGGAATTCGCTTAGCAAATTGAGTCCGGAATACCCGGCTCCAAAATCATCGATAGCGGTATGGAAGCCCAAGCTGGCATATTTTTTAAAGATGTTTAGCAGGTGTGCCCGGTCTAGCACTTGTTCGCTTTCCACTACCTCAAAGATAATTCGATCATGAGGGAAATTATGATCCCGCGCAGCTTTCAACGTGCTCTGGATACAGGCTTCCGGTTGATAGACGGCATTTGGCAGGAAATTGATCGATAAGAAAGTCGTCATCCCTAAGCGCGCGGCCGAGGCAACCGCCTTGACCCGGCAAGCCTGATCGAACTGGTAACGATTTTTATCGTGGACTTGAGCTAATACGGATTGCGCAGACTCGCCATTCGGACCTCGGACCAAGGCTTCATGCGCGAAGATCGTTCGGTTTTCCAGGTCGACGATAGGTTGAAAGGCGAACTCGAAGTCGAATCCGAGAGGTTGTTCGTTGTTGCAGCCAGTGCATCCTGGCTTTTGCTTCTGAGCCGTTACGTCGGCTTGCGCCAGATTGAAGCTGCCTTCCGGTAGCATGTGAATTTCCTTGTTCGTAAGGTGAATATATCAAAGAAACAATTTGCGTCATCTGGAGGTTGCTGAATTGTTTCTTCAGTACGCCCAGGGCGGCGTATGTCTCCGTGATTATGTCAGGCATTGACATATTATCAGGCAGAGCTGGCTGCCGGCTTTTGTCAGACCGGCAGCCGCACGCTAGTGATGAGTAGATAGGCAATGAGGCCCGTTTTCTGCCGCCGTGGCGGCAGGGTTCGCCGTTGTCGAATCAGGTGGCGGATAGCAGATTAAATTGAACAGCAGGAATGGCAATGCGGCTGCCGCAGAGCGGTTACTTGCTTCCCCAACTATCCTTCAACGTCACCACCCGATTAAACACCGGCTTGCCCGGCGTCGAATCTACGCGATCCGCCACAAAGTAGCCATGCCGCTCGAACTGGAACTTCTCGTCCGGCAGCGCGGCCTTCATGCCCTGTTCCAGGTAAGCGGTAATCACTTCCTTCGCGTTCGGGTTCAGCGCCTGTTTGAAATCCTTGCCGCCGGCGTCCGGGTTCGGGTCCGCAAAGAGCCGGTCGTACAGGCGCACTTCAGCTTCCAGCGCATGCGTGCTGCTGACCCAATGGATATTGCCCTTGACCTTGTAGTTGGCGCTGCCTTCCGTGCCTGATTTACTGTCCGGGAAGTAGTTGCAATGCACGGCGATGACCTTGCCGTTTTCATCCTTGTCGCAGCCGGTGCATTCCACCACGTAGCCATAACGCAGGCGCACCTTATTGCCGGGGAAGAGGCGGAAGTAACCCTTGCTCGGCACTTCCATGAAGTCTTCTTCCTCGATCCATAATTCCTTGGTGATGGGGAAGGTGCGGTGGCCGCGCTCGGGGAAGTGCGGGTGCACGGGCGCCGTGCATTCCACCGACAGTTCATCGGGGAAGTTGTCGATGATGAGCTTCAGCGGGCGCAGCACGGCCACGCCACGCGGGGCTTTTTCATCGAGATCGTCGCGCAATGCGCCTTCCAGCACGCCCATGTCGATCCAGCTATCGGCCTTGGAAACGCCGATACGCTCGCAGAACAACTGGATCGATTCCGGCGTAAAGCCGCGGCGACGGAGACCCACGATGGTGGGCATGCGCGGATCGTCCCAGCCGTCGACAATCTTCTCCTCAACCATCTGCAAGAGCTTGCGCTTGCTGGTGACGGCGTAGGTCAGGTTCAGGCGCGCGAATTCGATCTGCTGCGGCAGCGGATGCTTGAAGAAGCCGCCTTCGGCTGCGCGCTCCAGCACCCAGTCGTAGAAGGGACGGTGGTCCTGGAATTCCAGCGTGCACAGCGAATGCGAGACGTATTCGATCGCGTCTTCCAGCGGGTGGGCGTAGTCGTACATCGGGTAGATGCACCACTTGTCGCCGGTGTTGTGGTGATGCGCGTGGCGGATGCGGTAGATGGCCGGGTCGCGCATGTTCATGTTGGGCGAAGCCATGTCGATCTTGGCGCGCAGGATGTGTTCGCCATCCTTGAATTCGCCCGCCTTCATGCGGCGGAACAGGTCGAGCGATTCTGCCGTCGGACGGTCGCGGAAGGGCGAGTTCTTGCCCGGCTCGCCAAAGTTGCCGCGGTTTTTCGCCATGTCTTCGGCGGACTGGCTGTCCACGTAGGCGTGGCCGGCGCTGATCAGGTATTCGGCGATTTCGTAGAACTTGTCGAAGTAGTTACTGGCGTAATACAGGTGCTCGCGGCCATCGTGCGTCCAGCCAAAGCCCAGCCATTTCACGCTGTCGAGGATGGTGTCGACGTATTCCTGTTCTTCCTTGGTCGGATTGGTGTCGTCGAAGCGCATGTGGCAGCGGCCGCCGAAATCGCGCGCCAGGCCGAAGTCGACGCAGATCGCCTTGGCGTGGCCGATGTGCAGGTAGCCGTTCGGCTCGGGCGGAAAGCGCGTGACGACCGGCGGCAGCGGGTGGCCGAGATGATCAGTTCGGTTGGTGTACTTGCCGGAGGCGAGATCGGCTTCGATGAGGCCTTTGAGGAAGTTCGACGAGGGCGCGTTGGCTTCGGCGGCTGCGGCCTTATTGCCGTTTGGTTTGGCGTTGCTCATTTGAAATTGATTGCTGGACCGATAATGTGTGAGTTAAACGACATTTTACCGTAGGGTGCTGGTATTCAGGCTGAACGAGCCGGAAAAGCTAAGGAAGTTGAGATTTGCGCTGATGGTGGGGTTTTGTTAAGGAAAGAAGGTTGATAAGTCTCAATTAACGCTACATGGGCTTCGATGAATAATTGTCAACACTAAATTTTTTGCGATTTGGATATGCGCTGGTCTGCATCTTCGGCTTTAGCCAGCTCCACACCAAGGCGGCAATAAAAAGGAAGAGACGACAATGTTGATCGAGTGTGAAGTGCCTGAATCCATTCCGGGAATCGTTTCCCCGGCTGGTCCGATCGATTACGCTCCCGCGGGTGCTCGGCAAAGCCGGGGTGAATGGAAATACTCCCTCGGCGGATTGGTCGTGCTGGCGATAGCCATGATGTTGCTGGTTTTGCTGGCCGATGAAGCCATGGAAGGCGGCGTGGTGGCAGGTTTGCTGAGTGCGCTGGGCCTGGCGTGAGCGGTAGCGGGCTTCCATTATTTTTCATTGATTGATATTTGGGCACTTCGCCGACTTGTTGTCAGCATTGTCACTGAGAGGTGTCCGATTCAAGTTCGGCCGGGATGCGCCGTAAAAGAGGAAAGTCTTGCCTCTTTTAGGACCTTCATGCGACTCCGATTTTTTGCCCTGGCCGGCATGCTGCTGTTGTCTTCCGCTCGCGGCGCGGACCAGTCCATTCAATTGCCCAGCCCGGCGGCGCCCGTCAAGAACGCTGCCGAGCTCAAGGAGCGCATTGCCGGCGCTAACGCCAATGCGAAGCTGGATCAACAAGCTAAGCCCGCAACTCCGGCCAAGCCGACCGATCGTTACAGCAAGGCCGCGCTCGAAAGCGAAGAGGACGATATCCAGGCGCTGGCCGAGCGTATTTCGACCCGATTGGCCAACCTGCGCAAGGAGCGCGAATCGCGCCCGCCGGCACCGCGCAAAAAGCCGGCGCCCGCTGTGGCCAAGGCTGCCGCGCATGATGAGCTGATCGCCCACACCTGGACATATGAAGGCGCGGGCGGACCGTCGCAATGGGGCAGCATGAATCCGGCCTGGGCAACCTGCGCCAATGGCACGCGCCAGTCGCCGATCGATATCCGCGATGGATTCCGCGTCAACCTCGACCCGGTGCAGTTCGACTACAAGCCGACGCGCTTCAGCGTGCTGGACAATGGCCACACGGTGCAGGTCAATCTCGGGCTGGGCAATACCATCACGCTGACAGGCCGCACTTATGAGCTGACCCAATTCCATTTCCATCTGCCTTCCGAGGAGCGCATCAACGGCAAGGGCTATCCGATGGTGCTGCACCTGGTGCACAAGGATGCCGCAGGCCGGCTGGCGGTGGTGGCGTTGCTTGTAGAAGAGGGCGAGCCGAACGAAGTGGTGCAGCATGTGTGGAACAACCTGCCGCTGGAAAAGAACGATGCGCAGATCGCGACCATGCCGCTCGAACCGGCCAAGCTTTTGCCGGAGCGGCGCGACTATTACACCTACATGGGATCGCTGACCACGCCGCCCTGCACCGAAGGCGTGTTGTGGATCGTGATGAAGGAGCCGATTCGTCTGTCGAGCCAGCAGATCGCGATCTTCGCCCGGCTGTATCCGATGAATGCCCGGCCGATCCAGGCGCTGGCAGGACGCCGGATCAAGGAATCGAACTGAAGTGATTTCTTGGCGTGTCAAATGCAGCCATAGCGGGTGGCTATCCAAGTGCACGGCCCAGATTCCAGTCCATTTCAACAGCAAAATGACAGATGCTAGGGCTTTTTGTCGTTTTTTATGAAAAATTCGCCGGCAAATCCAAAAAAATTGGATTTAGGCAATTTGCTGTGGAAAAATGGACTACACTTTTGGTTCTGCGTACCAAAGCAACGGATAACTACAAAGGATTCTCCATGACCATGAGACAGCTGCTGTTGAGCCTTGGCGTTCTGACCGCCTCCATTGCCCCCGCTTTCGCCCAGACTACCGCGCCCATCAAGATCGGCATGAACTGCACCTATGACGGCGGCTCGTCCGAAATGGGCATCAGCGTGCGCGCGGCATTGCGCATCGCCGTCAAGGAAATCAATGACGTGGGTGGCGTCGGCGGCCGCAAGATCGAGCTGATCGAGCGCGACGACAAGGCCAAGCCGGATGTCGGTGTGGCAGTGGCGGAAGACCTAGTCAACAAGGAAAAAGTGGTTGCCACCATCGGCTACTGCAACTCCGGCGTGGCGGCGAAAGCCATCGAGGTGTATCAAAAGGCCAAGGTGCCGCTGATTATCCCCGTGGCGACCGGCACGGCTATCACCAAGAAATACGCCAGCGAGCCGGAAAACTATATCTTCCGCGTGGCGATGCCGGATGAAAAACAGGTGGCGTTCATCCTGCATGATCTGGTCGAGAAGCGTGGCTTGTCCAAGATTGCCGTATTCGCTGACGACACCGGCTACGGCGAAGGCGGCCTGAAAGACGTCGAGCGCCTGCTGCAAGCCAATCACAATGCCAAGCCGGTCTTCGTTTCGCGTTTCAAGCAAGGCACGCCTGATCTCTCCGCGCAATTGAAGGATGCTCGCGCTGCCGGCGCCAACGCGGTGTTCGTCTATGCACTCGGCCCCGATATGGCAACCGTGTCGAAGAGCCGCGCCGCCATCGGCTGGAATGTCCAGCAGACCGGCCCGTGGACCGTCGCTTTCCGTAACCATATCGATGTCGCCGGCGCTGCTGCTGACGGCGCCGTCATGCCGCAGACCTTCATTCAGGATGGCGTGATGAACGAGCGCAGCACCTCGCTGGTGCTGCAGTATGTCAAGCAGAACAATGTGAAGAACATTCCCTGCGTGATGTGCGCGGCGCAGGCGTATGACTCGATGTTCATTCTCCTGAACGCCATGTTCCAGGCCCAGGACCTGACCGGCCCGCAGATTCGCGAAGCGCTGGAAAATCTCCAGCAACGCGTCACTGGCGTGGTCGGCATCTATAACAAGCCGTTCACCAAGGAAGACCACGAAGCGCTGGATGGCTCGATCCTGGTGCTGGGTCAGGTCAAGAACGGCCTGGTGCAATATGCCTACGCAGGTGACGCCAAGCGTTCGATCCTGGCTTCGCGTACCAAGGCACAGCCGAAGAGGGCTATTGTCCCGGTGGCGGCAACCAAGTAATCGTCACTTCGCACTACCTGTGCGATAAAGTCGCAGCAGGTGTTGCAGCAAAAAGTGTTGCAGCAAAACAAGCGCCTGGCCCAGCCAGGCGTTTTGTTTTGTCAGGCGTGATAGTCTGGCAATCAATCCGAACCTTCGCTAATTCTTGTCATGTGGCCTTATCCTCGCGTCCTGGCGCATCGCGGCGGCGGCACGCTCGCTCCGGAAAACACGATCGCAGCCATGCGTTGCGGCTTGGCCCATGGTTTTCGCGCCGTGGAATTCGATGTCATGCTTGCTGCAGACGGCGTGCCGGTGGTGGTCCATGATCCGGAGCTTGGGCGCACCGTCGCCGGCCAGGGCAGGGTGCCTGACTTCACTGCGGCCGAGCTGGCGGGCATGGATGCCGGCAGCTGGTTCGGTACGGAGTTTGCCGGCGAGCCGGTGCCGCGCTACGAGGAAGTGTTCCGTTTTTGCCTGACGCACCGCATCTGGATGAACGTCGAAATCAAGCCGGCGCCCGGTTTCGAGGCTGCTACAGGCCGCAAGGTCGCGGCGTTGACGGCGCAATGGCTGCGCGAGCCGGCGGCCTTGCAGGCGCTCTCATCCGGCTGGCAAGCGCCGCTATTGTCATCGTTTTCCCATGAAGCCTTGCTGGCGGCGCGGGCGCAGTCGCCGGAACTGAAATACGCCTGCCTGTTCGACACCATCCCCGCCAACTGGCGCGATTTGCTGCAGCAAGTCGATGCACAAGCCCTCCACACCAATCATTGCAACCTGACCCCGGCGCTGGCGGCAGAGATCAAGCGCGCCGGCTATGGCCTGTTTTGCTATACGGTGAATGATCCGGCAATTGCGCGCACGATCCTGGACTGGGGCGTGGATGCATTCTGCACCGATCGCATTGATTTGATTGGCGCGGACACCAGGTAATGTAGCCGTTTAATTGGCAGGGTGTTAATGCATGCCGGCTCGGAAAGCCAGGGGTAATCACGTATAATCAACGGTTTGCATCGTCTCCGCTTTTTTAGCCGACAACATGAAATCATCCGAAATCCGCGAAAAGTTCCTCAAGTTTTTTGAATCGAAGGGCCACACCATCGTGGCTTCCAGCCCGGTGGTGCCCGGCGACGACCCGACCCTGCTGTTCACCAACGCCGGCATGAACCAGTTCAAGGATGTGTTCCTCGGCTTCGACAAGCGGCCTTATACCCGCGCGACCTCGTCGCAGAAGTGCATCCGCGCCGGCGGCAAGCACAACGACCTGGAAAACGTCGGCTACACCGCGCGCCACCACACCTTCTTCGAAATGCTGGGCAACTTCAGCTTCGGCGATTATTTCAAGGAAGATGCGATCTCCTTTGCCTGGGAATTGCTGACCGAAGTGTTCAAGCTGCCCAAGGAAAAGCTGTGGGTGACTGTCTACGCGGAAGACGATGAGGCTTACGAAATCTGGAACAAGAAGGTCGGCGTGCCAGCCGAGCGCATCGTCCGTATCGGCGACAACAAGGGCGCGCGCTACGCCTCGGACAACTTCTGGATGATGGGCGACACCGGCCCTTGCGGTCCCTGCACTGAAATCTTCTACGACCACGGCCCGGAAATCCCCGGCGGTCCCCCGGGCTCGCCCGATGAAGACGGCGACCGTTACATCGAAATCTGGAATAACGTGTTCATGCAGTTCAACCGCGACGAAGCGGGCGTGATGCACAAGCTGCCCAAGCCGTCGGTGGATACCGGCATGGGCCTGGAGCGTATTACCGCCGTGCTGCAGCACGTGCACTCGAACTACGAGATTGATACCTTCGTGAATCTGCTGGCTGCGGCCAAGAAAGTGGTGGATGGCGCCGGCGCAGGAGACTGCGACCAGGACTCGCCTTCGCTGAAGGTGATTGCCGACCATATCCGCGCCTGCACCTTTACCGTGGTCGACGGCGTCATTCCGAGCAATGCCGGGCGCGGCTACGTGCTGCGCCGGATTGCCCGCCGCGCGATCCGCCACGGTTATAAGCTCGGCGCGCGCAAGCCTTTCTTCCATGCGCTGGTGCCTGCGCTGGTCAAGGAAATGGGCGAAGCCTATCCGGAACTTCGCCAGAATGAACAGCGCGCCACGGAAGTGCTGAAGCAGGAAGAGGAAGCCTTCTTCCGCACCATCGCCAACGGCATGGAAATCCTGGAAAAGGCCCTGTCCGGCGGCGCCAAGCAAGTCGATGGCGAAACCGCCTTCAAGCTGCATGACACTTACGGCTTCCCGGTCGACCTGACCGCGGATGTGTGCCGCGAGCGCGGCGTGACGGTGGACGAGGCAGGCTTCAATGCCTTGCTGGACGAGCAGCGCCAGCGCGCCCGCGAAGCCGGCAAGTTCAAGATGGCGCAAGGCCTGGAATATTCCGGCAGCCCGACCACTTTCCACGGCTACGACAAGCTGATCCATGAAACGGCGAAAGTCACGGCAATCTATGTCGAGGGCACGAAGGTCGATGAAGCCCGTTCCGGCGACGATGCCGTGATCGTGCTCGACCATACACCGTTTTATGCGGAATCCGGCGGCCAGGTCGGTGACACGGGTGAGCTGCGCAATGCCGCGGCACGCTTCATCGTTGAAGATACGATCAAGATCCAGGCCGACGTATTCGGCCACCACGGCAGCATCGCCGAAGGTTCGATCAAGGTCGGCGATACCATCATTGCCAAGGTCGACGCCGAGAAGCGCGCCAGGACCATGCGCAACCACAGCGCCACGCACTTGCTGCACAAGGCGCTGCGCGAAGTGCTGGGCGCGCACGTGCAGCAGAAGGGTTCGCTGGTCAATGCCGAGCGCACCCGTTTCGACTTCGCTCACAACGGCCCGATGACCGCCGAGCAGATCCGCAAGGTGGAAGCCATCGTCAATGCCGAGATCCTCGCCAACCAGGCAACCCAGGCACGCGTGATGGGCATCGACGATGCGCAGAAGTCCGGCGCCATGATGCTGTTCGGCGAGAAGTACGGCGATGAAGTGCGCGTGCTCGACATCGGTTCCTCGCGCGAACTGTGCGGCGGCACTCACGTGGCCCGCACCGGCGATATCGGCCTGTTCAAGATCGTGGCCGAAAGCGGCGTGGCTGCCGGCGTGCGCCGCGTCGAAGCCATCACCGGCGACAATGCGCTGGCTTACCTGCAATCGCTGGAAACCACCGTTAGCCAGGCTGCCGGCGCGCTCAAGGCATCGCCGTCGGAGCTGAATGCGCGCATCGGCGGCGTGCTGGAGCAGGTTCGTGCGCTGGAAAAGGAACTGGCGACCGTCAAGGGCAAGCTGGCTTCCGCCCAGGGCGACGAGCTGCTGGCGCAGGCGGTGGATGTGAAGGGCATCAAGGTGCTGGCGGCGACCCTGGAAGGCGCCGATGCCAAGACTCTGCGCGACACCATGGACAAGCTGAAAGACAAGCTGAAGAGCGCGGCCATCGTGCTGGCGGCAGTGGATGGCGGCAAAGTGCAGCTGGCTGCCGGCGTCACTGCCGACAACACCGGCAAGGTCAAGGCGGGAGAACTGGTCAACTTCGTCGCCCAGCAGGTGGGCGGCAAGGGCGGCGGCAAGCCCGACATGGCGATGGCCGGCGGCACCGATCCGTCCGGTCTGCCGAAGGCCCTGCAGGGTGTCGGCGCCTGGGTGGCAGAGCGCCTGTAACAACGGCTTGCCATAATAACTCTACTCAGGGCTGAGAAGGCCAGGAAGGCGCGGCGATGAACGAGATGGATAATGCTTACCGATATTGTCCCAAGTGCGCCGCGCCGCTGGTCACAGCCGAACTGGGCGAACGCCCGCGTCTGACTTGTCCAACCGGGCACTGGACGCACTGGGATAACCCTTTGCCCGTGCTGGCAGCGTTGGTCGAATACGACAGCCATATCCTGCTGGCGCGCAATGCCGCTTGGCCGGAAAAGGCCTTTTCGCTCATCACCGGTTTCATGGAACGTGACGAAACGCCCGAGCAGGGCGTGGCGCGCGAACTGAAGGAAGAAACCAACCTCGATGCCCAAAGCACTACGTTGATCGGCGTGTATGAGTTCATGCGCAAGAACGAGCTCATCATTGCCTATCACGTCAAGGCAAGTGGCGACATCCGGCTTTCGGAAGAATTGCTGGAATATCGCCTGATCGCTCCAGAAAAGCTTCGTGCCTGGCGTACCGCCACGGGGTACGCGATGGTTGATTGGCTACGCAGCCGTGGCCTGGAACCGGAAATTATCGATTGGCCCGGTACGACCCCTCAGTCGGCAGTGACTTGAAGTATGCCGACGAAACTGCCAATGTTTCCAAATGGTAAATTTTGTTGCGTCGCACTAACAGCAAATGTTTTGGGGTAGAATCCCTGAACATCTTGCTATTGGTGCAAAGTCAAAATGGAATTTCAAAAAGAGCTCGATGCACGCGGTCTGAATTGCCCGCTGCCGATCCTGAAAACGAAGAAAGCCCTGGCTGAAATGCGCAGCGGAGAAGTCTTGCGCGTCGTGGCGACCGATCCTGGTTCGGTGCGGGATTTTCAGGCGTTTGCCCGCCAAACGGGCAACCAGTTGCTGGATCAGTTCACGGAAGAAAAAGAATTTATTTTCTACATGAAGCGTAAGTAATTCTTGCTGATGGCTTGAGGCTGGAGCAAGAACACTGTCAAGCGCGGCTGCGGCCGCGCTTTTTCTTTTTATTTTCAAAAAAAGCGCGATTGCCCCTTTTCTTAATACGTAGATATGAGTATTCTTATGCCTAATAAAAGAACGATCGTGCTAAAAATTCTCGTAAATGCAAGTACGTGGTGGGAAGCTCTTATAATCGCCCTAATCAATTTTCATCAATTCGATACTCAAAAGGCAAAGCTATGAAAGTCCTGGTTCCAGTCAAGCGTGTGGTGGATTACAACGTGAAGGTACGGGTCAAGTCCGACCAGTCGGGCGTTGAACTGGCCAACGTCAAGATGTCGATGAACCCGTTCGATGAAATCGCCATGGAAGAAGCCACGCGTCTGAAGGAAGCCGGCAAGGCGAC
>NZ_SLZQ01000008.1 GCF_004342585.1 Paucimonas lemoignei
CACTTATCGGCTGTTAATTGTTAAAGATCATCCTACCTGCCCCGCTGTGCTTTCAGCGTTGCTGCGAAGCGTCGTGTTCGTCAGCAGCAGAGAAATGAGATTATGCAGGGCTTTCTTCCTACTGTCAAGACCCGCTGTCAGAAACTGTCGCCACCTTGGTAACTCCTTTTATCTGACGCGTGATCTAAACAGCATCTTCCGACATCCTTTATCTCCACGAAGTTCCAGGCGCGCTATATTGCACTGCCAAATTCTCTTTCCAGCCTGAATCGACTGAACTGAGATTTAACTTCAGGAGAGATACTGCAAGGAGGACGAAAGACCAACCTACTGCAAACCACTTCTCGCCTTCACCGCTTAATCCGTCTGGTGACGGCAGCAGCGAAGGACACGAATTATGGGGCTTTTGGCATTGGCCGTCTAGGCCTTTGGCAGATATTTTTGAATCTTTTGCTGCCATTGGCAATGTGTTAAATGTTAATGAGCTTTGCGCCTCGCGGTGGCGAGAAATCGGCGATTTCGTCAATCAAGCCGTATTGAAGCGCCTCTTCTGCTGTAATGAACAGATCGACGAAACGGTGTGCTTCCCAGCGCTCTTCAGGCATGCGGATATATTCCTTCAGGATGCGCTCGATGCGGTCGTCATCCACCTTGAGCGATTGGGTCGCTGCGCTGAGCTGAACGGAAGTGGTCGGCGCGCTGGAGTAGAAGGTTGCCTTATGGATCATGAACGTCGCGCTTCTGGAGGCCTTTCTTTTCTTTGCTGCAAGAAAGATGCTGACAGCAATGGATTGTACGGTGCCTGCGTTATAGGTGGTCAGATCGATCGGCAGTTGTCTCAAGTAATTGTAGAGTGCGATGCCATCGTTAATGATGCCGCCGGTCGACTGCAGCATCAGGTGAAAGCTTTCCACTCCGTCCGATATGGCGCTTGCCATCTGATTCAATACTCTTTGAACGACCGTGTCGTCGATTCTGCCAGCCAGCGTTGCATATATGGCGTTTTCCGCTTTTTCGTTGGCTTTCATCGCTTTACCTTTTTCATCGACAAGCTTTTACACTCGGCTTGCCGTTGATCCCAGGTTACTTCAATATACAGCGCATATCGGGTAAGGAAATATTGCGGAAACCGAGGTCTTCATGATGAATAGAGCATTCATGAGGATGAAGTGTTCGCTGCACTGCTGATGAAACGATCCTGCATGTCTATGTTTTATTAGATGCAGTTCGTATGAATCGTGTTTTGACTTTGACGCTTTGCATGCGCTAAATCAGGCATGAGGAATAGCGAATGCAAGCGCTGGTGCGGACCGGGTATCGTAAGTAAATTTCCTATTGCCACATGTGAAGGTCGGCTAACGGAACCGGCCCGCTTCCGGGCCGGTAAGAGTGCCGACAAAACTGTCGGCTAGAGACAAATGCCGCTTGCTTGCGTTATTGATTCTGTTGGCCTTGCTTGCTTGAGCTTTGCTGACCTGAGCTCGTGCTGCTTTGACCCTGGTTCAGGTTCTGGCCTTGGGTTTGGCTCTGGTCCTGATTTTGACCCTGGTTCAGGTTCTGACTTTGGTCCTTGTTTTGACCTTGGTTCAGATTCTGCTGGCCAGAACTTTGCTGATTCGGGCTTTGCTGGCTTTGACCGCTTTGCTGCCCCATGTTTTGATTTTGCTGGTTATCCTGAATTGCCATAATCGTCTCCTAAGACATATATAACAACACCGGCAAATGACCGGTACATATCGGCACGCATGAGATATGCCAATGTTGGATCGCTGTGTTTTTGTATTGAAAAACCACCCTGAACCCGGCGCTTAGACGGATTAGGTGACGTGGCGATGTCCTTGGTGCCATCTGCTTATGTAATTTCTACTTGTAAAACGTACATGGAATAACAAGATAGAGACGCGAGCCGCGTAGAAGCTGGTGCAAGAGCGCCATGATCATGCGCAACGCCGGCAAGTTTTAAGTTTTTTATGAAACGTCAGCAATGCTTCCGGATTGCCATAACTACGCAGGAGGTCAAATTCCATGGTCTCCAGGTCTTGGCTGATTTAACCACTGACGTCCCGGAATGGATCTAGCGCCAGGTCGATTAGGCGACGCTCGCGCACCACCGTCTCGGTAATGGCGGTCATGCCATAACGAAGCGGATATTTGCGGTCACCAATCTGAAAGTAATCGCGTTCGAGCGTGACCCGGCCTTCGTACACAGGTTGCTTCGTTTCCGGGGATGGCTTGGTCGCTGGCGAGATGTATTCCAGCGTTCCGTTGATCAAGCCGTAACGCTGATAGGGGAAAGCATTGAATTTCAATTTGACTGGCAAGCCTTCTTTAAGAAAAGCCCTGTCGTGCTCCGCGATTTCGACTTTGACAATCGGCTTTGCTTCTTTAGGAGCAATTCCGCCCAGTGGCGCATTCGCGGCGATCTTGTCGCCCGGCTGGGTAGAAGTGACATCGGTGACGACGCCATCCACAGGCGCGATAATCAGGAGAAAATTATCCTTGTCGATATTCTCGAACTTGATCCGTCGCGCCGCGTCGGCAACCAGGCGGGCTGTCTGCAGTTGCAGGCGCAGCTTTTCCTCGACATTGGCGACTTCGCGCTCCGCCGCTTCCTGCTGCAACCGCAGGCTGGTCAGTTGCTGACCGCTGGTTTCGAGTTGCGACTTTGCCTGTGTGGACTCCAGGCTTTGCCGCGCGCTCAGTTCGCTGACGCGTGATTGCGCCACGCGCAAGGCGTTTTCGGCCGCCTGCAAGGCATTCTTCTTGGACTCGACCTGCAATTGCGATACGCCGCCTCCGCCTGGCATGGCGAACAGGCGCTGGAACTTGTCGGCTTCGAGCTTGGCCGCGTCGCGCGCGCGGCGGGCTTCGTCTACGTTGGCGCGGGCTTCCTGCAATTGCGCCTGCTGTCCCTGGGCCAGCTTGCTGGTACCCTCGGCCAGGCGCTGCCGATGCTGGCGTTCTTCGACTGCTACAGCCTCCTTGAGTGCATCGGCGCGACGCTGCAAGAGCGCCTTCTTTTCCGGGAACTCGCGCCATTCGCGCTCGGCGGCTTCCAGCTTGAGCTGGGCATCCAGCGCATTGGTGGCGGCTTCGATGGCGCCGCGCGCGTTCAGGCGCGCCATGACATCGCCCTTGAGCACCGGCTGCCCTTCGGCGATATAGATATTGGCAAGTTCGCCGTCGATCGGCGCATAGAAGCGCCGCACCTCCGACTTCGGCCACAAGGTGCCTTGCGCAGTCACGACGACGTCGGCGTGGCCGAAAAAGGACCATAGCAACGCCACGACGATCAGCGCCGCCATGGCCAGTACGGCGGCATGGATATAGCGCGACGGTTCGGCAGTCAGGATGGCGATGCCTTCGGCGCTATGGTCTTCCAGCGCTTCAGTGAGCGGCTTCAGACGGCTGCTGCTGTTGTTCGCCATTGGCGGACTCTCCTTTCGCTTTCTGGCCGCTGACCAGCGCCAGCTTGCGCACGTGGCTCAATGACTGCGCGTACTGGTCGCGGAATTCCGGAACATAGGATGAAATCGTATTGAAGGCCTGCTGGTGGCCAAGCGTGTCATCGTCCCATTGCTTGAGCAGGCGGCGGATGCGTTCATCGTCCACCTGATCACGCACCGGCTGATCCGCGCCTCCGCGTGCCACGACGAATTGTTCCAGCTGACCGACCCATTGCAATTCATCCAGCAGCGGCTGGACGTCGGCATTGTGGCGCGCCTGCTGCTTCATCTGCGCCAGCAAGGCATCGGCACCCTGGAACTGGTGAGCATGCAGCTGCGCCTGCCATTGCGGGACGCGCGCCTTGAGCAGGGCTTCGGTGCCGAGCGCTTTCAGCTTGGCCTGCTCCGGCTTGCGGGCGAGATAGCGGGCGGCGGCATCGGCGGCCTGGGCGTAGTGACCGTCGGCCAGCATGCTGCGCACCTCCCGTTCCGGATCGTTGGAGAGATAGGCGCCGACGGCGATCAGCAGCAAGATTGCAGCCAGTGCCGGCATGCGCCACCACTTTTTTCCCATGCCGAGATGACGCTCGCCGCCGCTGAAGGCATCGGCCAGCTCGCCCGCGAATATCGCCAGTTTGCCGCGACGCCCCTGTTTTTCGGGCAAGGCAGGGGCCGGGCCATTGGCGGCATCGCCGTTGCCGGCTTGCTGCGCATCGCGATTGATATCGTCATCGCGGCGCTGGACATGGTCGACGCAAAAAATGTCGAGAAAGGAACCGGCCGCCGCAACGAACGTCGTCTTGTCCGTGTCTCCCGCGGCCGCCGCAGCCGTGGGCGCACCCGGGTTCGCCGCCATCGGCGGAGACGTATCCGAGGTGCCGGCGGTCGCGCCAGTTTCCTTCGTCCCGGATTTGACCTGGATTGGCGCCTTGGCGGCGGCAGAAGCGACAAGACCTGTTACGGCAGCGCTTCGCAGGGCCGCGTCCAGTCTGGTCACCGTCGGCTCCAGCGTCGCCGCATCCTTTTGCACACTGAGCTTATAGACGAAATGATGGCCGCCGATAGCCAGCACATCGTCATCCTGCAGAGGAACGGCATGTTCATCCAGTCGCTTGCCGTTGACGAAGGTGCCGTTGGTGCTGCCGAGATCTTCGATATAGGGTTGCCCACCCTTGATGAAAATATGGGCGTGCCGGCGCGAGAGGTAATTTACCTGTTCGGGATGATCCAGCTTGTATCGGGAAAATACATCGTCGGTCTTGCTGATCAAAAAAGGAAAGCGTGAAATGACGATGGGTTGCAATCCAAGGTCGCCACGCTCCGGGCTCAGCGTCAGGCTAAGTATCCGCGCACTGCGCACCGCCGAGCCTTCGGCTTGCTGCAGCTTGACGCGGTAGGACAACCGGCCGGCAAAGCAGATTTCGTCCCCCTCATGCAGGCGCGTGATTTTCTGGTTGATGCTGACGCCATTGACCGTGGTGCCGTTTTTACTGTCCAGGTCGGCGATATACACAGCTCCCGATTCGATAAAGATCCTGGCGTGGCGCCGCGACAGGTCGGACACCGCCTGCGGCGGATAGGAATCGAACGGCGCTTCGGTACGGCCGATGGCGAACAGGTTATCGTCGATGCGAATCTCACCCAGATCAGGATGAGAAATGGGTAGCAGGACGATAGCACTGGTCTGCCGATGCGGCAGGTCGGCGCGTGCCGCATTGTTGAGGGCAATGGTCGGCTGTGCCATGCAATTCCCGCCTACCTGCTTTTGACGGCATCGCCCGATGCCTCGTTGGCGACTTCGACGGTTGGCCAGCCGCCGCCGAGGGCCTTGTACAGCGTCACGGTATCCGACAGCAATTGCTGGTGATTAGCCAGCAGCGCAAGCTGCGCCCCCAGCAGCGAGCGCTCGGTTTCGAAAAGCTCGAGCTGCGACACCAGGCCTTCCTTGAGTTGCGCCTGAATTTGCGCGGCGACCACGTTCAGGCTATCCACTTGCTGTTGCAGCTCTATCCGCTGCTTTTTATGGGAATCCAGATTGACCAGGGCGTTTTCGACTTCTTCGAAGGCTCCCATGACGGTACGCCGGTATTCCTGTTGCGCCACCTCCCCTTGCGCTTCGCTGGTCTTGATGCGCGCTTTCACTCCGGAATCAAAGATCGGGAAATTGATGCTTGGCAGAAGGCCAAGCGTGAAGGACTTGAGCAGGCTGCCAAGTCCGAAACTGGCCGTGCCGCCACGGCCAGTCAAGCTGACCGAAGGCAGCTGGGCCAGCTTGGCTTGCCCCACCAGGTCGTACGCCGACAACACCCGGTATTCGGCAGCGACGATATCGGGACGGCGCTTGAGCAGATCCGAAGGCAGGCCGGCCGGCACCGGCGGCAATTGCACCTTTTGCTGCAGCTGGCCGGTCGGCAGATTGAATTCGCCTGCCGGCACGCCCAGCAAGGTGGATAGTGCATTGCCGGCGAGTTTGCGCAAGCGATCCAGTTCCAGCAGATCATTGCTCAGCCTATTGATCTCGGCGCGCTGCTGCAGCACCCGCGTTTGCGGCACCAGGCCATTCTGCAGCATGGCTTCAAAGGTCGACAAAATCTGGCGGTTTTTGTCCAGCGTCTTTTTTTGCTGAGCGATCTGTTCGTCGAATTGGAGGATCTGGAAATAGGTCGTGGCGACATCCGATACCAGCGTCAGATAGCCGGCGCGCCAGTCGGCTTCCGTCGCGCGGTATTCAGCGGTCTGGGCCTGCGCGCCCTTTTCCACTTTTCCCCAGATGTCGATATCCCAATTGACCTGGGTGCCGAGATTGAATTGCTTGGAAAACTTCTGGCCCGTGCTTTTTTCGAAACTGGCGCCGGCGCCGGCTTCCAGTGTCGGCAAGGCGCCTGCTCTCGCCTCGCCGATCTGGGCCTGCGCCACGCGAATGCGCGACGCGAGAACCTTGACGTCGAAGTTGCCGGCAATGGCGCGCTCCACCAATGAATCCAGCACAGGGTCCTGGAATTCCTTCCACCACTCGGGTGAAATCGCTGCCGGCGCCGTGACGGTCGCTTCGGCTTGCTGCGATTGCGACCAGCCCGTCTTGACCGGCGCTTCCGGCTGACGGTAGGCTGGCATGCTGACATCGGCGCATGCGGCCAGCATCACGATGCATGCGCTGCTGGATAAGAGCGTCCTCATGCCGCCGCCCATGCCTTGGATTCGACAAAGACATTGAATAGGCGCGGGTCGAGATGCCCGGCCCGGCACTCGAGCCACATCAGGTCAATCGCCTGCTCCACCGGAACCGACTTCTTGTACGGCCGATCCGCCGCGGTGAGCGCATCGTAGATATCGCAAATCGTCAGCATGCGCGTTTGCACGCAAATCTGGTCACCCTTCAGTCCCATCGGGTAGCCGGAACCATCCAGCTTTTCGTGATGCCCGTGCGCAATGGACGGCACGCCGGCGAGGTCGTTGGTCCAGGGAATCAGGATGAGGAAGGAATAGGAGTCGACGACATGCTCCTCGATCTGCTTGCGCTCGTCCGCGGTCAGGCAGCCTTTCGTGATGCTCAGAGCGAGAAATTCATCCTTGCTCAGCAGCGGCGTGGTATTGCAGTTGTGTTCCGGATAGGCGTAATCCAGTACCTCGCGCAATTCCCCGGTATCCTCGGTCACGGAAATGGCAGGCTCATTGGCTCGATGGATCGTCTCCAGGAAGCCGTCGAGGCGAGCGGATTCCTGCGCCAGCTCTTGCTCGATACGCTCCTTCTCGGCACGGAAGGCCGCCATGCTCAAGCCGCGCTCCATATGCAGCTCGGTCAGGCGGCGCCAGGCCTCGCGCTCCAGGCAGGCGCGCGCGTGGCGAAAGCGCTGTTCCAGCATGCGCATATCGGCATGATGCAGCTTTTTCTCCTTGCGCAATACATGTTCACGCACACCAACCTTGCCGAAATCGTGCAGCAGCGCGGCGTAACGGATTTCGCGCAACTGGTCCTTGGTAAAGCTAATCTGCCGCATTTCCGGACTGTCGGCACGATCGACGGCGGCGGCAAAGTGCTCGGCATAGGCCGCCACGCGGAATGAGTGGCCGGCGGTCACCGGGTCGCGTTCCTCGATGGCTTGCACCGAGGCGCGCACGAAACCGTCCAGCAAGCGTTCGATATCGGAATACAACTGGAAGTTTTTCAGGGCAACCGCCGCTTCGGCGCATACCCCGGTGAGCATTTCCAGGTCCTGTTCCTTGAAGGCATACGGGTCGGACGAGGTATCGACCTGGATGAGACCCAGGCACTCGCCTTCAAGCAGGAGAGGCACGCACATCACGCTGCGTATCGCCTGGGAGATGATGGATTCCTGCGTGCCGAAATGACGGTCGGCCAGCGTATCGACGGAAAGAATGGCTTGCTTCTTGTTGACGACCTCGTTGACGATCGTATGCGAGATGCGCACCCGCTCCGGGTCTTCGATGGTGCCGTCGCGCCGGCGCGCCGCCACCGGCACCAGCGTATCGCCCTCGCTTTTCTTCAGCAGGATAAAGGCGCGTTCGGCCAGTGGAAAAAGATCGAAAATGAAATTCATGATCTTTTCCGTCAGCGTGGCGCGATCGGTCACGGCGCCCAATGCGATGCCGACCTGGGCCATGGCGTGCAGCTTGCGCACCAGTCTTTGCATATCCGTCTGGCTGGCATCGCGACTCGGCTGCATGGTTTGCGCATACTGCGTGGCATCGACCATCTTGGTGATGATGGTCGGCAAGCTTTCCTGCGCCGGGACGATCAGTGAGTGGAATACCATTTGCGCAGCTGGCACCGACACCTCGTCGCCGTCGTGCAAGGCTCGCCATTCGCCCGGAGCCAGGCGGTTGCCCAGGACATAGGTGCCATTGAAGGAATGCAGGTCTTCTATATAGTAGGTATCGCCGCGTCGCAGGATGCGGGCATGGCGCCGGCTGATGGTATGCTCGGGAATGCAGAGAAACTTGTCGGCTTCGAGAGAGTCCTGAAGTTCACGACCGATCACGACTTCGTCGTGCAGCGGAAATACCGACGACTTCACCGTACCGGCGCCCGTCACCTCAAGGTAGGCCATGACCGCACCCTGCTGGTTTTGTATCCGTGTCCGCGTCGTGGTATCCATTTCCATATCCTTAGCCCTCGCGCGCATTTGCCGATGCGGCAGCCGCGCGGAGAACATCGAGGCTTCGACCGTTGCTCAAAACGCCAGTTCCGGCATAGCGCTGCCTCGAATCATTCAATTAACTCATCAAAGGCATCCACCAGTATTCAGTGCGTACTATTTGACGGTAATCGTTATCTTCCTGGAATAGACAGGTGGGTTATGGGGGATATGCTTGTCGTCGCCCATCAGTAATTGCAAGGTGTGCTTACCGGGCGGTAATTCGATCATCGTCTCCGTCTCGCCGGTGCCGAAATGAAGATGGTTGCGGTCGGACGGAATGGGCTCGTCCATCGATGGCAACGGGGTATCGATCAGCAGGTGATGATGACCGGTATTCGGAAACTTCACGTCTTTCGGCGCGACGCCCATGTTACGCAAGCCGAACCAGACGCGAAACGGCTTGCCGGCTTCAATCACTTCGCCATTGTTGGGCCAGCCGATGTACACCTCGGCATTGCGCGGCGCCGGCGTCTCTCCGGCAAAAGCAAAGGCGCACAGCACGAGCCCCGAAAGCGATACCACTAAACGCTGGCAGATGGAAAACATAGCAGCCTCCACTAGGTCGGCATGATCAGCGCACGATCACCGTAATCTTTTTCGAATACACGGGAGGATCATGCGGTTTATGGTCTTGGTCGCCCAGCAGGAGCTGCAGGGTATGCTTACCGGGCGGCAGTTCGATACGCGCCTCGGTCTCTCCTGCACCAAAGTGCAAATGGTTGCGATCCGAGGGAATAGGCTCATCCAATGGCGGCAGATCGGTATCGATCAGCAAATGGTGATGCCCGGTATTCGGCAGCGTTACTCCTTTTGGGGCTACTCCCATGTTGCGCAAGCCCATGCGCACCCAGAATTTCCCGCCATGGATCACGGTGCCGTTCTGCGGCCAGATGAAATAGACTTGCGCATCCTTGGGAGCCGGCGTTCCGGCGGCATAGGCAAATTGCGTAACCAGTATCGCCGCGGACAAGGTAACGGAAAAGACCAGCTTCAATATTCTCGGCATGTTGCACCTCTTGTGAGTGAGGAGGCAAGAAACAAACCGCGAGAAATTTTCTTCCCGTGAGCACTTACGGCGGACGCGTGATGGCCTGCTACGCTTGCACTACACTGAATTTATCAAACGATTGCGCCTTCACTTTGATATAAACAAGGTTGTGCGCAATCGATCAACGATAGATTGGCACCCAGACATTTTCCAAACCGAGGTCCGGAAATGAGGCGATTGTTCGCGGTGACATGCATTGTCGCAAGCCTGTTCACACAAATTGCCGGCGCTACCGTCGACATGGATAGCGATACTCCTGCAATAAAACGCTTCACGCCGGATAGCAATCATCATCAGTCATCGCCCGCTGCGGATATTCGACTGGCAGGCGTATTGCCAAAGGATAGTGCCGAGCAATATGAACTGACATTCTGGGAATCGATCAAGGACAGCTCCGACCCCGCCGACTACGAAGCTTACCTGCAAGCCTATCCCAAAGGCCGTTTTACCGCGCTGGCGCGCGCGCGCATCGCCAGGCTGCAGGCATCGCCGCCAAAGACGGCGCCACCTGCGAAAAAAGCAGAGCCAGCGTCGCCCGCCACATCATCAAGCACTTCTCCTCCGACCACTTCCACCCAGGCTCCTCCATCCAAAGCGACAAAACCGAAGAGCAGCGAACATGCGGCCCCGGCAGAAGCTGCTGAAGGCGCCTCGCCTGCAACCGCGGCTGGCCTTGCCGAAATCAAGGATTGCAAGGATTGTCCGACGCTGATTTCCTTGCCGGCGGGTAGTTTCATCATGGGGAGCAATACCGGCGATCCATCCGAGCGCCCTGCTCATCGGGTATCGATTGGGGACTCCTTCGCGATCGGCAAGTTCGAAGTCACGGTGGAGCAGTGGAATGCCTGTGTCAATGCCGGCGGATGTCCCCGCGTTCCCAGCAGCGATACTGCACCGAAAGAAGCACCGATGCGCGATGTCAGCTGGGAAGATGCGCAGCAATACGTGAAATGGCTGAGCAAAACCAGCGGCAAGACCTATCGCCTGCCGACCGAGGCGGAATGGGAGTATGCCGCACGCGGCGGCACGGCCACGCCTTACTGGTGGGGACGGCAAATGCGCACGGGCACTGCCAATTGCAAGGAATGCGGCGACCCCTGGAGCCAGGAAGCGCCCGCCAAGAGCGGCTCCTTTGCCGCCAATCCCTACAAGCTGCACGACATGAACGGTAGCGTCTGGGAATGGGTGGCCGATTGTTGGCATAACAACTTTAAGGGCGCGCCGGCGGATGGGAAGACGTGGGATGAATCGACATGCCGGGCACGTGTCATTCGCGGCGGCTCGTGGCGCGATGGCGCATCCTACATGACGTCCACCACCCGCTTCAAATACGATGCCAGCGTGCGCCAGAATCAGAATGGCTTGCGCGTGGCGCGCGACGTCAAGTAATTCGCCTACTTTTTACGCGGCCTGGTCGTGATCTGCACGAAATCGGCGACGATATGCTCGCTGCCCGGCTTTGCAGACATTTCCTTCAACTGCTTTTGCAATAGTTGCAAGTAGGCCGCGCGCGACTCGACTTCCGGACGAACCGGGATGAACAAGGGTGAAGGCGTCAACAGCAGCACGATCAGTTCGGTGCCGAAAGGCGCGGAAATCACCCAATTGCCCAGGCTGCCGATGGCCGCCTCGTAGTTGGCCGGCGCCTGGTTTGCGCGCGAACGTTGATTGGGAACGAGATGGGCGACGCTGCCGTCCAGGACGAAATAGTCGACATAGACATAGGATCCGTATGACGGTGTTTTAACATCGACGATCAGGGGATCGCCTTCATTCAGTATGGCATTGCGCGCGCGTGTCCGGATCGTTGCTGCACGTTTAGCTTCCTGGTTGCGCTTCCAGTACGGCGCGAAAATCTCGACCACCGGACAATCGTTATCCGCAACTGCTTGCGTGTCGACGTTGATGGTCTTTGCGCCGGGAATGTCGGCCATCATGCTCTTTAACTGATTCGTGCCGATGCGCTTGTCAAGAAAACCGCGAACTTGCAGTTCTGTGCCTTTGACTGACGCAGCCAGCGCCGAGCACGGCACTTTATCCAGGACGGGCGTCACGGCGGCAAGGCTGAGCACGGGAGGCTGCGTCGTCGGCGTTGGCGTTGTTGGAGGTGAGGTTGTGGGAGCTTGGGTCGAACGAGGCGGTGTCGTGGGAGTTCGGGTAACAGGGGCTTGCGACTCCGTGGAAGGCGTTGTTGCCGCCGGCGAGGAATCCCGACCTTCCGGCGTGACCGACGGTGACGTTTGCTCGCTTTGCGCCACCGTGGACGAGCCGCTCGATATCGGGCTTTCCGGCCGCGATGCCAGGTAAAACGTCAGGCCGACTAACGCCAGCACCAGCAGCGTCACGCCGGATGCGGCGGCCGCCGCGATCAGGACCGGCTTGTTGGTTTCGCCGCTGAACTCGTGCAAAAACTCCATGACTGCCGGCGTTCTGCCGTGACGGTCGAATGCCAGCGCCGCCTTGAGGGCGCGCCATTGCCGGTTGCCGATCTTCGGCGGACGTTCCGGCCGCATGCCGTTGCTGCGCGCCTGGGTCGCGGACATGCGATTGAATGGATGCTTGCCTGTCAATAACTCGTACGTAATGCATGCCAGCGCATAAATATCATCGCGCGGATCCGGATCGAGGTGCTCGATCATTTCCGGGCTGGCATACGCCGGCGTCATGCCGCCCAGGCTGCCTGGATCGAATACGGTGGCCTCCGAATCTTCTTCGGTCTTATGAAAGACCCGGGCGATGCCGAAATCGATGACCTTGACTTCGCCGTTATCCAGAAGGAAAACATTCGCCGGCTTGAGGTCGCAATGAACGAAACCGCGCTCGTGCGCATAGGCGAGTGCGCGGCAGATGCCGGTCACGATGTGCAACACTTCGGAAAACGGCAATCCGCTGAAGCCCGGCGCTCGGACGATGTGGCTGAGGGGCTTGCCCGACAAGTATTCCATCGTCAGATAAACCATGGCCCCATCGCGGTCGAAATCGTAGACGGTGACGATGTTGGGATGCGCCAGCGTCTGCGCCTTGCGTGCCTCGCGTTGCAAGGCGATGAGCGATTTCGGGTGTCCGCGGAACTGGACGTTCAAGACCTTGATGGCGATGTAGGGCTTGCGGTCCGATGCTTCCAGTTTGCGCAGGTCGAGTGCCTTGTACACCGTGCCCATGCCGCCGAAGCCGATGCATTCCTCCAGCACGAAGCGGCCATTGAGCGTATCGCCGACGCCCTTCATCCGCTCCAGGCCATCGCCCGGCATGCTGTTGTCGTTGTCGCTCATCGAACCTGTCGTTTGCGTCCAGCGCTGCTCGCCGGGGCGGGTCTGCACACGGGTTTCTTCGGCGCCGAGAGCCTGCGTGGCTTCGGCTCGCCGCTCGATGCGCTGCTTCAAGGCGGCATAGACATCCGGCGGCAGCGGTATCCTGGCATTCTCCTCGCTCAGAATGTCGAGCAGGCGTTCCGGGCTGGCTTGCTCAAGTTCCAGCGCGCGATCAACCCGTGCATAGAACTCACCATGCGACAAGCCGCTACCGTAGAAGCTACGAATCGCATCCGCAAAATTAGCCATGAGTTTTCCGTGTCATCGTCCGGATTCGTTGTCTGCCAGCCTGAGTGGCTCACGCACTGAAAACATCGTATGACGGCACTTGCATCCCATCATTGAGCTAGCTTGAACAGGTTGCCAAAGCCATTTCAGGAATGCATCGCCCTTGTCATCAACAAGACATGCGGCATGGCGATAAACCGTCATTCACTCATTCACTGTGCAAGTCGTGCCATGAGTTCCTGCGTCTGACATATCTGGCGCGGGGAAATTCATGTAGGGCGCAAGCGCGAACACAAACTGCAGGCACGGCACGCAGCAGGTTGAGGAAGCTTGTCGGTCGGCTGCAAACAATCGCTTTTTTGTGTTTGGCATGGACCAACAGGCGGCAAGGCGGAAATTAGCCCTTGCATTCGTAAAAATAGGCAACCCAATAAAATTTCTTATAAATTTCAGTGACTTACAGATCGGTGGCGAGTATAGATATCCGCTGGCACGGTCGATGCTCTATACCCTGCGAGCGCAACAGATTGCCTCACGCAGTAAATCCAACTCAATGACACTTAAGGAGAATGACCATGAAATCCCTGACCATCAAAGACCTGGCCCGCACCACCGAACTCGACCGTCACGCCATGGCTGGCGTATCCGGCGGCGGCAGCAAGGAGTACAAAGGCATGATGCCCTACTCTGTGTATAGCGTCGACGCTTCGAAGGATTCCTTCTCGTTCGATGCGACGCAGCTCGTCAGCCAGAACCAGGCAACCACCGTCAACAACGGCAACAACGTTGCATTCGCCTGCGACATCTCAGCCTGCGTCAAGCCGACTCAGAAAGCTGACAACACCATCAACTTCGGCCATTGAACTGCTGAAATTCAGGAGAGCGAACATGTCCGCTATTAAGATAGATAACCTGGCGCAAAGCCGCGAACTTGATCACAAGACCATGGCAGCGGTGCGCGGCGGGAATTCATGGCTCAAGGGCCTCGGCCCGGTCGCCAACGTGAATGTCGGCATCAGCCAGAACATCAACCAGTTCCAGAATGTCGAGGTGAACGCATTGAATAATGTTGGCGTGATTGGCGCAGGCTTCGGTCCGCTTGCCTTGAATGTCAACCCGAGCCAATACGCCAATGCCGCAGCAATGCTGTAAGCCGTAACTTCAACGGCTTACAGCCAGGCAGCCAGATTGATTTCTGGCTGCCTTTTTGCGTTCTTTGGCCGGTTTCATCCCGAAGCGCGAACTCGGGCGGCATGACTCACTCTAAATGCAACTTTAAAGGAATCATTATTCATGTTGCATTTGAAAAGGAAGCATAGTCATGTCAGCCATTACCATCAAAGACCTTTCCGATAGCATCGACCTGGATCGAAAAGCGATGCTGGCGATCGTCGGCGGCGCCCGGCGCGGCGGCTTTCCGGTCGCCTTCCAGCCCCAGCCGCAATCCGAATTCAGGCTGGTGACGTATCCCGCCGGCTTCACTCCTGTGAAGCTGGCATTGACCCAACCCGGCAAGTGACGACTGGGCATGCCTGCATGCCCGGGCCGCTTGCTTTCTAATCCAATCCGCTTTCCCGCGGCGCCTGCTTGCCACATCAGGCGTCGTGCTGCCCTTTCTTTTTAGCAGACGCATTAAGGCGTCGCTGTCGTTCAAGGCGCCGCAGTGCGTCGTCCTTCTTCTCTTCTTGACATCCGTTAGATAAGTTTCGGCCATTCGATCCGATTGAATCGCTAGCTGTTGGAACAAGCCCGACATGCATGTTTTCACGTGTTGGCACCAATCCGTCACCTGCCACAGCCATCAGGCGCGATGCATTTGCAAAAGCATCTACAATTTAATTTTTATCTTTTATTTTCAACGACTTACAAAACCACACATACAACACGAAAAGGCTGGCACGGTCGATGCTCTATACCCTGTGAGCGCAACAGATTGCCTCACGCAGTAAATCCAACTCAATGACACTTTAGGAGAATGACCATGAAATCCCTGACCATCAAAGACCTGGCCCGCACCACCACCGAACTCGACCGTCACGCCATGGCTGGCGTTTCCGGCGGTACCTATCAAGGCTGCAAAGCCCCGAAAGGCTACGAAGGCTGGATGCCATCCTTTACTTCGATGGACAAGTCCTCGCACGACTTCTCGTTCGACGCGACGCAATTGATCAGCCAGAACCAGGCGACGACCGTCAACAACGGCAACAACGTCGCCTTCTCATCCGGCATCACGGCCAACGTCAACCCGGACCAGAAAGCGCACAACACCATCAACTTCGGTTGATCCGGCGCGCAGGCGGTGGCGGCCACGCTGCCACCGCTTTGCATGCCACCGACGTCAATTACAACAGGAGAATGAACATGTCCACCTTATCGATCCATAACCTGCCGCAAAGTCGCGAGCTCGACCGTGAAGCGCTGACGTCCATCCGCGGCGGGAATTCCTGGTTGCGCGGACTCGGTCCTGTGGCGAATGTCAACATTGCTATCGACCAGAACATTAACCAGTTTCAGAATGTCGAAGTCAGTGCGTTGAATAATGTGGGTGTGATCGGCGCCGGTTTTGGTCCGCTCAGTTTCGATGTCAGCCCCGGCCAGTTCGCACAAGCCGTCGCGAAAGTGTAAAGCCACGTGACGACATGGATGCCCGGCCAACGGCCTGGGCAGCATGCGGCACGATGACAGGATATTGACGACATTCAAAGCGATGTTTCGACCTACATCGGCACGAATTTTTGGAGAACCATGATGGCTGCCCTGACGATCAAGGATTTGCGCGCCAGCCGCGAACTGGACCGAAAAGCGATGTCCGGCATTATGGGCGGCGGCGCCCCCTGGGTATATGGCTGGATCAGACCCTACTCCCCCGCTTCCGGCAGCTTCGGCACGGTGGTGAATTACTACCAGATCAATAACTACGCCGACCAGATGGTCAACCAGTTCCAGACAGTCGAGGTGAACAACTCCGGCGCTAACAGCAACATCAGCGTCGGCCTTGACCAGAATGGCGGCAACGACAAGCAGATGTAATCCGCCAGGCGTGTCATGTCATTCACCACGCAGAGTCCGGCATGATCTGTGAAACCCGTTTCCGCTGGACCTCGGCCGCCATGTCGCATGTCGGCCTGGTGCGCCAGGTGAATGAAGACGCCTGCCTCGAACAGGCTGAACGCGGCTTGTGGGCAGTGGCGGATGGCATGGGCGGACATGCGCGCGGCGACGTCGCCAGCAGCATGGTGGTTGATGCGCTGGCCAAGATGCCACCCGCCGAATCCCTTGCGGAATTCACCGACGAAGCACGCCGCCGGCTACAAGCGGTGAATGCCCAATTGCGCACCGAAGCGGCGATGCGCGATGCCTACATCATCGGCAGCACCGTTGTCGTGCTGCTGGTATGCGGCGAGCGTTGCAACTATCTCTGGGCCGGCGACAGCCGCCTCTACCTGTACCGGAATGGCCTTCTGCGCCAGCTGAGCCGCGACCATAGCCAGGTCGAGGAAATGCGCTCCAGCGGACAGATCAGCGCCGAAGATGCGCAACACCATCCGGCCCGCAATCTCATTACCCGCGCCGTCGGCGCCGCCGATACGCTGGATCTCGAAGAGGACGGCATCGACGTCAGGGATGGCGACATGTTCCTCCTGTGTAGCGATGGCGTCAGCAATGAAGTCACCGAACAGGAAATGTGCGACGCCCTCGTCTGCGGCAACTGCCGGCAGGCCGCGGAAGCGCTGCTGGCCCTGGCCCTGCATGGCGGCGGACGCGACAACATTTCCGCTGTGGTGGTGCGCGCGGAGGACTTGAACAGTCCCGAAAAAACCGTGCTCAATCCAGCCCTGTAATGGCATGGCTTCCGGCATTTCCCAACACTTGTTGCATTTGCACAGACAGGCGCGGAAAAATTCCCGCAATTGCGACACAGATCAATTTGCCCGCGCGTGGCCCGACGATCATGACATGAAGTGCGCGGGCACCGGGCCGCTGCTGCTGGCATCGATGATGCTTAGGTTTGTCCTGCAGCGCAGGCGACAGCGCCGGCCGGGTTATCCGTGCTGGCTTACACACGATGAGCAAATTTCATGATGAACCAAAATCAGGACAACGCACAATCGGCGGTGCGCACCCGCAGACTGGTGCTCAGACCGGACATGCAGGGCGATGAAGAGATCAGCACCAATGTTTTGCCGGTCGGGACGCATCTCGGCGAATTCGAGATCAAGGCTTTGATCGGCGAAGGCGGCTTCGGCATCGTCTACCTGGCCTACGACCACTCGCTGGAACGGCTGGTCGCGCTGAAGGAATACATGCCGTCCGGACTTGCTTCGCGCACGACCAGGATGGCGGTCAGCGTGCGGTCTCAAAAGAAGCTCGATACCTTCACTGCCGGCCTGAAGAGTTTCATCAATGAAGCCCGCATGCTGGCGCAATTCGATTCACCGTCGCTGGTGAAGGTGCACAGCTTCTGGGAAGGCAATGGCACCGCCTACATGGTCATGCCTTATTACGAAGGCGTCACGCTCAAGCAGGCCTTGCAGTCGCATAAGATCAAACCGACCGAAGGCTGGATCCGCATGTTGCTGGCCGACCTGTGCGATGCCATCGACATCCTGCATCGCGCCCATTGCCTGCATCGCGATATTGCACCCGACAATATCCTGCTGCTCAAGGATGGCCGCCCACTGCTGCTGGATTTCGGCGCGGCACGCCGCGTCATCGGTGACCTGACGCAGTGCTTCACTGCCATCCTGAAACCTGGCTTTGCGCCTATCGAGCAATATGCCGATATCGCCGGCCTGCGCCAGGGCGCCTGGACCGATATCTATGCGCTGGCGGCCGTGGTGTATTACCTCATTACCGGCAAGGCGCCACCGCCATCGGTGGCCCGCATGGTGCACGATGAATTGGTGCCGGCGCGCGAAGCCGGCAAGGGCCGCTACAGCGAAGCCTTTCTGAGCACGATCGACAAGGCGCTGTCCGTGCGGCCGGAACATCGCTTCCATTCGATAGACGAATTGCGCCATGCGCTCAACATCACGGAACCGGAACCACGCACTGTCCCCTATCCCGGAGGCGAATGGTCGACGACGGTGGCACGTACCGAGCCGGTGGCAACCCAGCTTGCCGGCAAACCGATGCCTGCGCACGCAGCGCCGTCCGGCGCGCCAGGCGCTGATGCCGGCGACGACATGACGGCGATAGCGCCACCCGGACAAACGAACAAGCCTGCACCGCTCCGGCCAGCCGCTGCTTCATCTGCCGGCAAGGCAGCGCCTGTCAAGACACCTGCTCCCGAGGCACGGCAAGGCCGCCAGCAATTCAACGCGCATGCAAGCAAGGCTCCGCCATCGTTCGATACCCCGCCTGTGCCGCCACGCGAACCGATCTCGCCGGCGCCGTTCTCGGCGGCGGTGCCACGCTCGTCCCGCAAGGCCCCTGCCGACTCCTCCATGCGCATCGAGCCGGAGCTGCACCCGACCCAAATGGCATCGAACTGGCATGCCACCGGCGAGGAACCGCCCATGCCACCGCCGATCCCGCCGCACCTTCACGAGCAAGACGTCTCGCTTCCACGCCGCCGGAACAAGCAGGGATGGCTGATATTTGCATTGCTGTTTGCAGCCGGCATCGGTTCAGGCATCTACCTGGGCACCAACCATAGCTGGGATGGATTGAGCGGCAGCGCCGTCGATTCCGACACGCCCGACGCAGCAGCTGCAGCCAGCAGCGGGCGGGATCCAGCCGGAGACGCATCCGATCAAGCGCTGGCGGCGCGTTCCGCGCCCAATGCCGATGGCAATGCGTCATCGGGATCGTCCGACTCTTCGGCGGCATCAGGAAGCGCCGGCTCACTCGGCGCGCCGGATGAATCGCAGGATTCGGTAAAGCGGCTGCGATCCGAAATCGAATTATGGAAATCTGCCAGCAAGAGCAACCAGGCTAGCGACTATGCGCGCTACCTGCGCGAATATCCGCAGGGTCTCTATGCCGCCATCGCCAAGTTAAGGCTGGAACGCTTGCAAGCTTCGGCGGCGCCGAAGCCCGCCACGCCGGAACCCAAACCTGCCGCGCCCGCACCGAAAACCGCCGCTCAGGATGCGAAGCCAGCGGCCCCGGATGCGAAGCTTGCGGAAGCCGCCAAGCCCACGCCTGAAGCACCGGCGCTGAAAACCAGGCCGGAAGAAGCAGCCTGGACCAGGGCCACGTCAATCAACAGTGCTGCCGCATACCAGGATTACCTGCGCAAATACCCGAAAGGAGGCTATTCGGCTCTGGCGCGCGACCGCCTGGCCAACATAAAACTGGCTGAGGCAGGCAAGGCTACTTCGCCGCAACCGGAAATCAGGCTTGCACCTTCCGCGACATTAGCCCCGGCAACACCTGCAACGCAAACCGAAGCCAAAGCTGCCAAGCCGGATGCGCCGCTGCTCAGCGCGGCCACGTCGAAACCGCAGGAAAGCGCTGCAATCGCCGATTCGGCCAATTCCTCCTCAGGAGGCGAGTCAAAGTCGGCATCGGCAGCGAGCGGCACGTCAGCACAACCGGTGACCACGCCTACACCGACGACAGCGCCATCGGCACAGCCCCCTGCTTCGCAGACTGTTGCGGCGTCCACCACCTCGAGTACGGCGTCGTCCGCGCCAGCGGCCTCTTCTCAGGCTGCCGTCAAAGCGCCGCCTGCGCTGCCGCCACAGGCATCGCTCAAGCACCAGGATCGCGACTCGGGTAGCGATACCGGTTCCGATGCATCCGGCCATCGCTCCATCAAGGTGGACGATCAAACCATGACAGGCAACTTCACGGTAGATAAAAATACCGGGCTGGTATCCGGCAAGGGAAAAGTTTCGTGGAGCAACGGCAACCAGTTTGAAGGCACCCTGGTTCAGGGAAGCAAGGAAGGCAAAGGCCGGTTCGTCTGGAACAGCGGCCAGCGCTATAGCGGCGACTGGGCGCATGATGCGCCAAACGGCAAAGGCACTTTCCTGTTCCCGGATGGCAGCCGCTATGACGGCGAAGTAAAGGATGGCCTGCCGCACGGCCAGGGCACGACCAAGTTCAAGAATGGCGTCGTCTATACCGGAAACTGGGTACGCGGTAAAAGCCATGGGCATGGCCGCTATATCTGGACAGACGGCAGTTACTGGGAAGGTGAGTTCCGGGACGATAAGCGCACTGAAAACGGCAAGATGTATTACCCCAGCAAAAACACGCCCACAACCGGAAGCGTCGCACCATCCTTGTCATCAACAGAAACTCAGCGCGCGGCGGCATTGAGCGCCGAGAAAACGAACGAAGAACAATAGAGGCTTCTTGCCTTCCTCATTACCGTTCAGTCGGTTATTGCTGCTTCATTTCATTAGCAGGCGCACAGGCGGATATCGCCTTGTGCGCCTGTCTGTTTTGGCGTGCCTTCCTCAGTCGATACCTTTGACGAGTATCGCATGCCGGCGATGGCACCAATCCAGGACAAGGGCAGCTTCCCAAGCTGCTGCTCATTCAAGCCCATCCAAACCCATCTAACGTCGCGCGAGGCAAGGCCTGTTGGATCTCTGCGCACAAGCCATTTTTTCTGTTGGCTGTAGCCCGACAAGCCGTGAGCGCCATTTCGATCATTTGCAATGACAATCCCGACAACAATCAAAATTAATCATTTAATTTCAATGAGTTATACGCACACACCCACGGCGCAAAAAGGCTGGCACGGTCGATGCTCTATACCCTGCGAGCGCAACAGATTGCCTCACGCAGTAAATCCAACTCAATGACACTTTAGGAGAATGACCATGAAATCCCTGACCATCAAAGACCTGGCCCGCACCACCACCGAACTCGACCGTCACGCCATGGCTGGCGTATCCGGCGGTACCTATCAAGGCTGCAAAGCCCCGAAAGGCTACGAAGGCTGGATGCCATCCTTTACTTCGATCGATGCTTCTTCGAACAGCTTCTCGTTCGATGCCACTCAGGGCATTGCGCAAGACCAGAAGACGCTCGTCAATAATGGCAACAACGCAGCCTTCGTGTCCGGCATTACGGCCAACGTCAACCCGGACCAGAAAGCGCACAACACCATCAACTTCGGCTGATCGATGGCGGAAGGTGGTGAAGGCTGACTTCCGCTTTCACCACCAGATAAATGAAAGAAGGAGACTGACAATGAAAATTCTGATTATTAAGGACCTGTCATCCTTTAGCCAGGATCTCGAGAAAGAAGCCATGACAGCAATCCTGGGCGGACGCATGAAATTGCCATTTCAGCGCGCTAATGCCAGCGACCTGTTGACCGATGCCAGCGGCGACCCTGTTTCGGTATATGTCGATGGTGTCTTGGTCAACTCGGTGACCACCGGCTATGCGCCGCGCTGACAACAGATTTAACAAGCAATCTTCACAAACAGGCCCGCAATCGCGGGCTTTTGTTTCTCATCATCGATAATTGCAGGAAATGCCTGCACTATTTGGAGTGCACTCGCTATGGCATGACAGAGCATTATTATTTCGAAAAAATCATTACTTTCATACAAAGCGTTCTGCATACGCCACAGCTTTCCTGAAAACAAAGAGCTAAAATACGTACACTGACATTACCATCATTCCCCATGAAGCAACTCATCAACGCCCGCATCCTCTCCCAGGAAAACCTGCCCTCACCAGCCGCCATCCAGAATGAAATTCCGCATACCAAGAAATCTCTGGCCACCGTCCTGAACGGGCGCGCCACGCTGGAAGACATCCTGGACAGAAAGGACGCGCGCCGTTTCATCGTCGTCGGCCCCTGCTCGATTCACGATCCCGTCGCCGCGCTCGACTATGCACGCCGTCTCAAGGAACTGGCTGAAGAAGTGTCCGATGCGCTGGTCCTGGTCATGCGCGTGTACTTCGAAAAGCCTCGCACCACGGTCGGCTGGAAAGGCTTGATCAACGATCCTGACCGCGATGATTCCTTCAACATGGTCAAAGGCATCCGGCTCGCGCGCAACCTGCTGCGGGATATCAGCGAAATGGGTTTGCCCATCGGCACGGAAGCCCTGGACCCGATGATGCCGCAATACCTCGGCGACCTCGTCAGCTGGAATGCGATCGGCGCGCGCACCACCGAATCGCAGACGCATCGCGAAATGGCAAGCGGCCTGTCGACTCCGGTCGGCCTGAAAAACGGCACGGACGGCAGCCTGACCGTCGCCATCAACGCCATGCAATCCGCTCGCACGCCGCACGCCTTCCTCGGCATCGATGCCGACGGGCTCAGCTCGGTGATCCGCACGGCGGGCAACCCGCATGCCCATCTCATCTTGCGCGGCGGCCATTCGCCCAACTATGGCGCCGAATCGGTGGCGCAGGCGGAAGCAATGCTGACCAAGGTTGACCTCCCCGCTTCCATCGTGATCGATTGCAGCCACGGCAATTCGAACAAGGATCACAAGCGCCAGGTCGGCGTGCTGCAAGACGTCGTCAAGCAAATCCGCGACGGCAACCGCAGCCTGGTTGGCATGATGCTGGAGTCCAACATTGTCGAAGGCGCGCAGAAAATCCAGGCGGACCTGTCCAAGCTGGTATACGGACAATCCGTGACGGATGCCTGCATCGGCTGGGAAGACACCGTCAGCGCGATCCGCGAAGCGGCGGCCGTGCTGCGCGATACCGTCAATCGCTAAGTCGCCCTCCGTCGCCATTCAACCTGTCGCCGCGACTTGAGGTCAGCATCATGATGCTGACCTCTCGTTATCGGGCAAATCGGCCGGACGTGATCGTGCTCAACGTCCGGCCCATGGATGCAACTACATTGTTGCACTATGGGTCTCGACACAAGGTGGATTCGCCGGTGGACGCCGAAGCGCCTGTTCAGGCATACGGCCACGATGCTGGCAGCGTTATTCTTCATGTTAGCCGGCAGTTGCATGCTGGCTCATGCACAGACACTTTCCCCCCATGCCACCGCGCTGGAGGCCAAGCGCCTCGACCTGCAAGCGCAATTGCGAAACAACGTTTTCAAGGAGCCGCTGTATCTCAGCTCCCGAGAAGAAAAGCGCCGCGTGGAAGGCGATATCTTCGCCGAGATTCCCGGCTCCTTGAGCGAAGTCACTGCGGCGTTCAAGTCGGCTAGTACCGTCTGCGACCTGGTTATCCTCCATCTCAACGTTCGCGCCTGCCGTCCATCCGGCAGAGAAGGCAATGAATCGGTAACCATTGCGCTCGGCCCCAAGCGTGCCATGACTTCGGGTGAGCTTTACCACATCACCTATAGCCTACGAATCGAAGCCGCGGAGCCGGCCTATTTCAAGGCAACCATGCAAGCGCCCAAGGGGCCGCTCGGCACCCAGGATTACCGCATCGTTTTTGAAGCAATGCCGATTGGCGGCAAACAGTCGTTCGTGCACTTCGGTTATGCCTATGGCTACGGCACCGTGGCGAAAATGGCGATGGACCTCTACCTGTCGACGGCAGGCCGCAACAAAATCGGCTTCACTATCATCGGACATGGCGCAGATGGTAAGCCGATTCACGTCGGCGGCGAACGAGGTTCGCTCGAACGCAATGTCATGCGCTATTACCTCGCCTTGCTGGCATACAGCAGCGTCACCGCCGGGACAACGGAAGAAAGAATGAATATGCGGCTAAGAAAATGGTTCGCCCTGACTGAACGCTATCCCGCGCAGCTGCATGAGCTGGACCTTGCGGAGTATCTCGCAGAAAAGCGGAGCGAACTGGCAAGGTCTGCCGGCGCGGAAAAGTAGCGCTGTTTTCCGCCTGCTATTCGATGTCAAAGGCATTACCCCGGCGCGGATACAATCTTCGCCGCTATCGAGTCAGCTAGCCGCCACTCCCCCGTACTCCCATATTCATGGGAAGTATTCCTTACCTCATCGATATAACATTTTGCCTCTTGAATATTATTAAATTCACAATCAATTGAAATTGCAATAAAATTAATAAAAAGCAATAACTTAATTCCCTTCCTTTGTCTCTGCTTCATGCTTAGCTGAACTACAGGCAGAAGGCATGTTGATGCTCCACTTAATTTCAATCCTCATATGACAACGCATAACAACAACCTGGAAAAAGAAGACGTCATTCCACCTGGCGTGATTGCGCCGATCAAGATGATCAATGGTGTGGTCGATGAAACTGCCACCCTGCTGCAAGATAGCGGCTCGATGAAATTTGGCGAAGGCGTCATTGCCGGATCAATCGGCTTCACGCTTGGACTGCTGTGCCTGCTAGGCGTGATCGCCTTTCATTTCCCGGAATACCTGACGACTCCGGAATTGCGCAAGCAGTATTCAGTCGATCTGCTGCGGCAAATCCTGTTTTACTCATTGATTGTCGCCGGCGGCATTTCATTGGGAAGCATCATTCTCCGCAAGCAGCGAGGCTTGAGCATCACCACTTTATGCATGGTCCTGATCGCCATTGCCCTGGGCGGGTCACGCGTTCCTGTAGGTGACTTTCCGGACAATACCCCGTACATCGGCCTCGACTGGTTCATCCTGGATTTGCTGGGTTCGACGCTGATCTTTGTCTTGCTCGAAAAGCTGTTCCCGCTTTATAAGAAACAGGCTGTATTCAGAAAAGAATGGCAGACCGACCTGGTGCACTTCCTGGTGAACCACTTCCTGGTCGGCTTGATCCTGCTGATCGTGAACTTCCTGATCCACAAGGTCTTCGGCTGGATGGTGCACAGCGAATTTCAATCGTGGGTTCGCGCCATCCATTTCCTGCCGCAGCTTTTGCTCTGCATCCTGGTGGCCGACTTCATGCAATACTGGGTGCACCGCGCCTATCACGAGATCCCCTTCCTCTGGAAATTCCATGCCGTGCACCACAGCGCCAAGACCATGGACTGGATCGCCGGCTCGCGCATGCATGTGCTCGAACTGATTTTCACGCGCGTCTGCGTGCTCGGCCCCCTCTATGTCTTCGGCTTTGAAAAATCGGTGATGGATGCCTACATTATCGTGGTTGGCTTCCAGGCGGTATTCAATCACGCCAACGTTCACATCCCCTGGGGACCGTTGAAATACCTGGTGGTTACGCCGGACTTCCATCATTGGCATCATTCTTCGGATGACGCCGCCATCGACAAGAATTACGCCGCGCACTACGCATTTCTTGATCATATTTTCAGAACCGCCGTTAAGACGGACCGCCAGTTCCCAGAAAAATACGGTGTCGTAGGGGACTATGTGCCAAACGGTTTCGTCAAGCAGCAACTATTTCCCTTCAAGCGCCAGACGTAAATAGCTGAAGTGAAGCGGCACTAGCGAGCCATTGCAGGAATTGACCTGAACTTTATTGGCCAGGCCTTTTCTCTCAACCGGGATACAAATGCAAAAGGGGCTGTGATCTTTTCACAGCCCCTTTCATTTGCAGCGAGCCTTGTCAGTCTTCCATCGGCATGCGCATTCTTAGCCAGGGCAGACTTCCCTTCCGGTTTTAAAATTGCGTCACCTGCAAGCCAATGCTTTCCATGCTGGTGCCGGTTGCGCTATCCAGCCTGACCGTCACCTGGGTTTGCGCAGCGCTGCCTGCGTCTTCATGGATGACAATTTTCTCCCGCGCCTGCCTGCCATAATCCAGGCTGACATAACGCAGATCATAGCGGCCCGGACTTACATTCCTGAGAGTGAACTCGCCATGTGCAGGAATATAGAATTCGCGTACCGGTAGTTCATAAAGTCCCCGCACTTCGATCAGCTTGGCATAAACATCGCTAGTATTGTCGGCATTGGCGACTACCATGGTGATATTTCCGTCGTCATTGAGGATCGGCGCATCCTTCAGGTAAGCGGCACCATTCGGCCATGCCTGTCCATTTGGCGCCTGATGCGGGCGAACATATCTTGCGGACGCCGCATTCGGCAGCGAAATGGAAGTCGCCTTGGCCAGCACTAGTTGCGGAGAGCTTGATGGCGCATGACGCGGCTCCAACGTCACGGGAGCCGGCGCCTCTTGCGGCCAATCTACCCCTGCTTGAAACGGCTGCTCTTCCGGATATGTTACGGCTATGGCTGTTAGGACCATTGTCGCCACAGCGATGGCATACACTCCCGCGTGCTGCCAGACGTGCGAAGCACCAGTCTGCAGAAGCCTGTTGGCGAATGCGTATCTGAACCTTGTTATTGGCAGCCTGGAAGCGAGCTGCAACGCCAGGCTTTTCCAAGTGGGAAGAATGGTTGCGATAAGTCCATGCAGGCTTTCCTGTTCGGCTAGCCAGTCGTCGTAAGCCTTGCGCTTGGATGAAGAAGACAATATGTCGTAGGACACGTTGATGATTGCCATGGTGCGATTCGTGTCGGCCGATCCGGCGTTAAGGTCAGGATGGTATTGCCGGCACAGCGCCTTGTAGGCAGCGCGAATTACTTCATGGGGTGCGTCGCGGGTGACATTCAGAATGTCATAGTGGGTCAGAGCCAGCTTCATGGAAGGCTCACTCGCGTATCAAGCATTGTCTGTCTCCCATCGCCGCACTATTCAACTGTCGATCCGCTTTTATCAGCCGCAGTTGATATTCATGTTATTAGGGCGCTTACTACATCAATGTCACACCTGCCAAATTGCTTCAAACTTAGGTGTAGATCAGCAATCCTACTGATATGTCGATTGCGTGAATATGATTAAAAGCAAAATGAAAGTGCAATCACGACGTTTTTATTAGCTGGCGATAATTATCATTTCTGCCGGCAAATCCAGGAGGCGATCAGATTTAGCGATTAGACTTGCGAGCTTTCCGCTCATTCGTCACACCCGGTTTCCTTCATGTGGCGGCACATCACGCCGGCGAAAATCCTTGGAATGGATGCCATGCTTTTTTAGCAGCATTTGCAAATGCGAGCGGTTCATGTCGCAACGCCGCGCCAGTTCGGATACCGTACCGCCCACTTCGCGCAAGCCACGTTCCAGGAAAGCACGTTCGGCTTCATCGCTGGCGGCACGCTTGGCATCGCTGAGCGATATCGCCGCGCCGGCAATGATGGCAGCGGCGGCAGCCGTACTGTCGGCGGCTGATTCGTTACTGCTTTGCGGACGCGGACGTATATCGACCGGCAAATGTTCGATGCCGGCAGTATCGCCGGCCAGGCAGGTAATCCGGTAGATCAGGTTGCGCAATTCGCGGATATTGCCCGGGTAGGCATAATTCAGCAGGAAGTCACGCAGGCGAGGCGTCATTTTCACCGGTCGGCGTTTCAGGGCTTCGGCAGCCTCATCGCAGAAATAGGAAAACAGCAGCGGGATTTCATCCTTGCGTTCGCGCAGCGGCGGCAAGCTGACATGGATGACGCTCAGCCGATAAAACAGGTCTTCCCGAAACAGGCCCTGCTCCGAAAGCTTACGCAGGTTTTTGTTGGTGGCGGCGACGATGCGCGTATCGACGGCAATCGCCTCGTCGGCCCCGACGCGCTGGATTTCCTGCGATTGCAACACGCGCAAGAGCTTCACCTGCCCGGTCAGCGGCAATTCGCCGATCTCATCCAGGAAGATGGTGCCGTGATGCGCGCTTTCGAATTTGCCCTTGCGGTCGTTAGCCGCGCCCGTGAAGGCGCCCTTCTTGTGGCCGAACAGTTCCGACTCCAGCAGGTTTTCGGGAATGGCGCCGCAGTTGACGGAGATGAATGGCTTGTCGGCGCGCGAACCATTGGCATGGATCACCTTCGCCATCAATTCCTTGCCGGTGCCGGATTCACCATCGATCAGGACAGGCAAGTCGGTCGGCGCGGCTTTTTCCGCGACTTCCAATGCATCCAGCAAGCGGGGATTGTCGCCGAAGGTTCCTTCGAATACGAAGCTGCGCGCCAGCAGCGCGCGCCGCCGCTCGCCCGGCGATTGCACGACCTTGACACCCTCGCCGCTTGCCGCCTGCACGAAGCGTTCCTTGTGCGACAGCTGCATGACTTCGTCGCGCAAGCCATTGGCCTGCCGCAGCAGCTTTTCGATTTCCGGCCTGTCCAGCTTGGAAGCCCAGCGCAGGCGCGAACGCAGGATCTCGATTTTTTCGAGCAAGCCGGCATAAGACAATGCCGAGCTGCCCTGCTGCACTTCCTGGTCGAGTATCTTCATTGCCACTATTGCACCTCGTCGCTGTTACCCTGCGCTGCTCAATTGCTTTTGCACCAGCTGGTAATACATGCCCTTCCTCGCCACCAGTTCTTCGTGCCTGCCCTGTTCCACCACGCCGCCTTCGTACAAAACGAGGATCTTATCGGCCCGCATGATGGTGGAAAGGCGGTGAGCAATGATCACGGCAGTGCGGCCCTTGAGAATCTCGCTCATGTTGCCGATGATATTGCTCTCAGACTGGGTATCCAGCGCCGAAGTTGCCTCATCAAAGATCAGCAGGCGAGGATCGTGGTAAAGCGCGCGCGCAATACACAGCCGCTGAATCTGACCGCCTGACAAGCCGACGCCCCGCTCGCCCACCACCTGCTCATATCGCAGGGGCAGCTTGCTGATGAAGGCATGCGCATCGGCCATCTTGGCCACTTCCTCGATGCGGCGACGATCCGGGCTGTCGTCACCGCTGGCGATGTTTTCCGCGATGGTGCCGGAAAACAGCAGGTTACTCTGCATGACATAGCCGACCTGGGCGCGGTAATACTCCTTGTCGATCAGGCTCATGTCATAGCCATCCACCAGCATCTTGCCTTCGGTCGGCGGATAGAATCCGACCAAGAGCTTGGCCAATGTCGTCTTGCCGGAACCGCTGCGGCCGACGATGGCGACCAATTCACCCGGCTTGATGTCGAGATTGATGTTTTCCAGTACGTACGCGGTCTCTTCGCCGCCGTAGCGGAAGTAGATGCCTTCCAGCTTGATCTCACCCTGCAAGTCCGGAAGCAATATCCGTGACGGCATATCTTCGGGCTTTTGTTCTGGTTCCATGTCCAGCACATCGCCCAGGCGCTCCATCGCCACGCCGGCATCATTCAACTGGTTCCACAGATTGACCAGGCCCATCAGCGGCGCCAGCACGCTGCCCATCAAGGCATTGAATGCCATCAGCTGACCAATCGTGAGTTCCCGTGCCAGCACCAGGCTTGCCCCCATCCATAGAATGGCGATGGTGGTAGCGGAATTCAGTATCTGGCCGATCAGCGAAACAAAAATATGGAAGGTTTGCGCGCGGTACTGCACCTCCAGCGCCTTGGCATACTTGCGTTCCCATTTCAACCGCACCGGCCGCTCGATCCCCATGCCCTTGACGGTTTCCACGCCGCCCAGCGCTTCCATCAAAAAAGACTGGGCATCGGTAGAGACGTTGAACACTTCGCGCGCATATCCCTTGAGCCTGGGTGTGGCCAGTACCGTCAGCGCAATGATGGGAATAACAAAAGCAATCAGCAGCAGCGTCAGCTTGACGTTATAGAAAAACATGATGGTGAAGTAGATAAACACCATCAAGAGATTCAGCACCGTCGTCACTGTCGATTCTGTGAGAAAGGCGCGAATGGTCTGATTTTCCTGGAAGCGCGCCAGGATATCGCCGGTCTTGCGCTTGGCAAAAAAGGAAAATGGCAGCGACATCGCATGCTTGAAAAAATGCGACATCATGGAGAAATCCAGGTTGCGCACCATGAAGCTGGCCAGGAAGGAGCGGATGGTGCTCATCACCTGGGTAAAGATGTTGGAGATCACCAGACCCAGGATCAGCAGATGCAGCAGGCTGACATTCTGGTGCACGATCACGCCATCCAGGATGTTCTGGATAATAATCGGCGGCACCAGCCCCAGCACCTGGATGACGAAGGTCGCGAGGAACAGGTGCGCGAGAATCTTGCGATAAGGCTGGAGATAGGCGACAAAGCGTACCCATGGCGAACGCGCGGCCGCCATCTGCACCAGGTTCTGTCCCGGACTGAACAACAGGCAGGTGCCGCTCCAGCCGCGCTCGAATTCCGCGATGCCCATCTTCCGGAATCCCACAGCCGGGTCGGCAAGCCATACCTGGTCCTTGGAGACGCCGTACACCACCACGTAGTGATAGCCTTCCCAGTGAATGATGAATGGCAGCTCGAAACCCTGCAGCGCATCGAAAGTACATTGCACGCCACGCGTGGTAAAGCCTAGCGATTCTCCAGCACGCGCCAGGCTGTCGAGCGTGGCGCCCTGCGTAGTGACATTGGCCAGTTCGCGCAACTTACCCAGCGTCATGGAAATGCCATAGTGCTTGCACATCATCGCCAGGCAAGCGGCGCCGCAATCCATTTCCTCGGCCTGTTCGATCCAGGCAAAGCGTTTGATCACTTTCTCGCCGAATTTCGGCTGCGATTTCAAGTCCAGCACCACCGGGCGCTTGCGGCGCTCGGCGAGCTTCTTTTGCCGCTCCAGCTCGCGCTCGACGGCGCGCATGCGCTCTTCCAGGATGTCGCGCAGCTTGGGATTGCGCTCCAGGATCAGGTGCACGGTCTTTTCGGGAATGACCAGCAACGTGGCATCGCTCACGGCGCTGGCCGTGGCGAATTGTTCCTGCCGCATCAGGCAGGCTTTTTCACCGAAGATGTCGCCAGGACCAAGCGCGGCGAGCGCAAACTCATCGCCGCCTTCGCTGCGCGAGATTTTCACCTGGCCATGCCGGATCACATACAGGCGCCGGTCTTCGCGCGCATCCTGCCTGAGGATTTCGCGGCCGGCGGGTATGCGCTTGATGCCGACGCTTCTGACGAACTCTTCGAGTTCCTTGCGGTCGACCTTGCCTTTCAGGTCGAACAGCCGCGCCACCACGCCGCCGGCGGAACTGATCGCGACGTAACTCGCAATGAAATCCTGCGCCGCCGGGTTTTGCGCCAGCATGGGCGCGATCGCCGCACGTGGAATGAACAGCAACTCGGTCTTGCCGGAAGAACGCACCGAATACTCGTGGCGATGTTCGCGCAGCATGGCGAGTTCGGCAAACACTTCCCCCGTCTTGCGTACGCCCAGGCTGCTTTCCTTGCCGCGCTCTTCGGTAAAGACGCGCACCGAGCCTGATTTCACCACATACAAGCCATCGGCCGGTTCGCCTGCCTTGCAGATATTGTCGCCAAATGCATAAAAGCGCGACTGGGCCTGGGTCGCCAATTGTTCCAGTGCCGTACGCGAGAACGATGCCAGAAGCTCGACGGTGCCGAGAAAATCAGCAAGGGCTGGCGCGCTGGTTGCTGGGGTCGAAGGGACATCCATGTGGGCGCCTGTTCAGGTTACCGTCAATGCGTCTCGATAATGTGCTCCTGCGCCCTTGCCGCCAGCCATTCCTCGCGCAGCAGCCGGCGTACTTCGGTAGCGGTATCCTCGTCGAGCGTGGCAGGATGCTTGGCGTTGACTGCGAATATTTCGTAAAACTCCCCATCGGGAGAAGGAAACGGCCCGAGCAGGTCACCGACATCGGCATTGAAGACCTTTGCCTCGACATCGGTTTTCAGCGAGCCGCGCAAGACCTTGCCGATGACGCCGCCGTGTTCGCGCGTATCGGCAATGGAATGCTCACGCGCCATTTCGGCAAAACTGTCCGGCTCTTCTTCAAGATAGGAAATCATTTCCTTGGCTTTGTCCTCGGTATCCAGGACGATGTGGCTGACCTCGATGCTATCGAAGCGCGGGGAATGCAGCTTGAAGTATTCCTCCACCGCGCTGTCGCTGCACACCTTTTCCATCATTTTTTCCTGGTACAGGCTGTCGGTGATGAAGGCCTCGAAGTCATCCAGCGTGATGCCCAGGGCATCGAAATAGTGGTTGGTGTCGGCGGCGCGGTGCAGGCCCTGCACGCGGCGGAACTGGTCGGCGCGCTCCTGTATCTCATCGGGCGTGACGACGATGCCCTGGCGTTTGGCGGCCCGCACCGTCAGCTTGTCGCGCACCAGCTGCTCGATCAGCCCCTGGAACTGCCCGGTGAGCTTCAGTATCTTGACGAAATCTTCGACGCCTACGACTTCATCGTCGATCCGCACTATTGCCGTCATATTCTCTTCTCCTTGGCCTGATCCCTCCATTCCGGCGAATGCTTCCGGATGAAGCCACCCTGTTTGCTTACCGGCACAGAAGATGTACTCGCGTGATGAAATATTTTGAATTCCCGCAATTGGATTTAGACGGCTTGCCATTGAAACCGGTTCATCTCCCTGTCAGAGAATTGGAGGCCGCGCAATCGAAAGGCATTTAACCAAGCCGCCTTGTGGCAATTGCAAAGAAAATCCGGGCTGAGCCAATGAAAAAATCGGGTAAAAAATCTTGCGAACTCTTCTTCGTTCCAGCGTCTATCTTTTACAATGAAAATGTTTAATGCCATGGAACAAGACAGGGATGGAATCCATTGAAATTGTATTGGCAATGCTGTTGGCCGTCGTCGCCAGCGGCTACCTGGTGCGCGCGCTGCCAATCTCTTTGCCGCTACCGCTCGTGCAAATCGCCCTGGGCGCCGTCATATCGGGCGTATTCAAACAAGGCGTCATCCTCGAACCACACATCTTCTTCCTGCTCTTTCTGCCGCCATTGCTATTTCTCGACGGCTGGCGCATCCCCAAGGATGGGCTCTTTCGCGACAAGGCAACGATCCTGGAGCTTGCATTTGGACTGGTCATATTCACCGTGCTCGGCATCGGCTTGCTGGTGCACTGGATGATTCCGTCCATGCCGCTGCCGGTGGCGTTTGCGCTGGCGGCAATCGTCTCGCCGACCGACCCGGTGGCGGTCTCTTCCATCACGACGCGGGTGCCGATTCCTCGCCGGCTGATGCACATCCTGGAAGGCGAATCGCTGCTGAACGATGCTTCCGGCCTGGTCTGCTTCCGCTTCGCAGTAGCAGCGGCGATGACCGGGAGCTTTTCGCTGGCCAGCGCGTCACTGACTTTTCTGTGGGTGGCCCTGGCGGGGCTGGGAATCGGCGCCGGAATCACGATGGGTATCAGCATTGCGCAACGCTGGCTGTCACACCACTTCGGCGAAGATGACGGCTCGTCGATCCTGGTCAGCTTGTTGACCCCGTTTGCCGCTTATCTTGCGGCGGAAACATTGCAAGCCTCCGGCATCCTCGCCGCCGTCGCCGCCGGCGTCACGATGAGCTACGTGGAATTGACCGGCCGCGCACTGGCCACCACGCGGCTGCATCGTTCAGCGGTCTGGGATACCGTGCAATTTTCTCTGAACGGCATCATGTTCGTCCTGCTGGGCGAACAGTTGCCCGGCATTGTGCACGGCGCCATGCAGACCGTTGAAACAGGTGAACATCTGGCGCCCGTGTGGCTGTTCGGTTATGCCCTGGCCATTTGCCTGGGATTGATCGTGCTGCGCTTTATCTGGGTATGGGCTTCTTTGCGCCTTACCCTGTTCCGTCGGCAGGGCGAGAATCATGAGCCGGTCAAATCGCACTGGCGCTTGCTGCTGGCGACATCCGTTGCCGGCGTGCGTGGCGCCATCACGCTGGCCGGCGTGCTGACCTTGCCGTTGCTGCTGCCGGATGGCACGCCTTTTCCCGCGCGAGATCTGGCGATTTTCCTTGCCACCGCGGTCATTCTGCTGACGCTGACCGTAGCCAGCATCGCCCTGCCCCGGCTGTTACGCGGGCTCGAAATCCCTCAGGAGGCCACCGCCTTGCAGGAAGAAGACCTGGCGCGCCAACATGCCGCCAGGGCCGCGATCGCCGCCATTGAAAGAACCCGGCGTCGCATGGCACGCGATGCGGCCGACGCCGATATCCATACCAAGGCAGCCTCCCGTGTCATTGGCGTATACCAGCACCGGCTCGAACAAAGTGCCGGCGGCGAAGGGGAAGCCAACCAATTGCGCCGGGCGGATCAGGCCGAGCGGACGTTGCGGCTGGCGGCGCTGGAAGCCGAGCGCAATGAAGTATTCAAGCTGGCGCGGGAGCAGCGCATCTCTGATGCCACGTCCCGCAAGCTGGTACGCGAAATCGATCTGGTCGAGTCGCGCTATCGATAGAAGATCAGCCTATTTTTGCATGAAATCGGAAAACCGCCGGGCGACGACGATAGACAGCGTTTCCACGTGCCGGAAGAAATGCGCGATGGTGAAACATACCAACAGGCTGGCAAGCACCGTCATATGCACGGCGCGCTCTCCATGGCCAAATTCTGACGCATTCAGAAATAACAGCATGCCGCTGGAGAATGAGCAGATCACGATGAAATGCGTCAGGTAGATGGGAAAGGAAATGCTGCCCAGGTAGCGCGATAGCGGGCTTTCCAGGAAGCGGCGAAACGGCGCGTAAAAGGCAGCCACGAAGACCATGCCGGACGCCGCTGCGATCGACAGGAAGTCGGCGCGCGCAATATGCGACACGGAAAGACCCTGCCCGCGCAGGCTCACCGTGGAGTAGTACACGACGGCTATTCCCAGAAGCGGCAAGGCAAGACGGAGCTTGCGGAAAACCGGCTTGTCGCGATGGTGATAACACAAAGCGATAGCCAGGCCGCAGATAAACGACAGGTAGTAAATGTTTTTTGTCAGGATAAAGTACAGCATCAATGCGCCGACGAAAAACAGCCGCTTTTTCAAATGCATCAGCAATGCGCAAACCGCGAATATCACGAACGAACCATACAGCTCGACCGGCATGGTCCAGAGGATCGGATTATACGAGCGGGCGGCATCGCGATGGGTGAATACGTCATACAGGCTGAACCTGATGCTGTCGAACAGGCCCGGCGCAAAAGTATAGAAATTGGCAAGCCATTGATTGCCGTGCGCGCGGCCGGCATCGACGTTATACAGCAAGCCGCCCGCATGCAAGGCATAGGCCAGCAAGGATGCGCAAAGAATGGGAATGGCCAGGCGGAGATACCGGCGCACGCACAATGCGGTGAGGATGCTCAGGCGCCCTGTCTGGATATAGCCGATCGATAGCGCAAATCCGGAAAGAACGAAAAAGATGAATACGGCCAGATTGCCGTCAGTCGGAAACGCCCAGTACCAGCCCTTGTAGGCTTGCGACGCGCTGCCGACAAAAAATACCAGCAAGTGGCTCAACACCACCATCAGCGCGGCCCACCCTCGCAACCCATCCAGAAAAACCAATCGATCCTGAGCCGCCGGTGATTCGACGACGACATTGACATTTAATGCTTGGGTCATGATGAAGGCAGCTTGGCGCCTGCTGGAAAATATTGCGATGCGCCGAAGCGGCACATAAAGATAGGTGAAAACGCTGTCAACGCGAAGCCAGTCAGCATACAAGACAGCAGTTCTTCACGTCAATGAATGCAAAATACTGCGCTATCTTGTTTATAACGATTGTTGTATCAATGCAGTTTTTAAGCAGGATTTTAACAAGAAGTATAAATCGACCTGGTCGCTAGACGCAAATATCGAATCAAGATAAGTCATTGAATTGAATTGGTATTCCGTATAAAAATCCGAGAATACCGTGTCAATTTAGACAAGCAGATATATAAATGTTGCATAACTGTTATCACAACCAAAAAGCACAAAACAGTTGCTAAACAATCTATATTCTTCCTGCAAATAGTGCAGCGCAACATAGGCCGTTAAACGAGCGTAATGAATGCGGTTGAGCCGCTGCAATAAAACATTAAATCAGGGAGTTTGCTAATGAAAGTCTTGCGCCTACGGAATGCGGCTGCACTGTTAATGTCGTACGTTTTTATCACTTCTGCGGGTGTAGCCAACGCCCAAAGCACTGCACAGACACACAACCTGTCACTTCCCTATCTAGGCTGGGCATATCCGGGCACGCCAGCCACGCTCGAGACCGACCTGAAATTCCTGGCCGATCCCGGTCCGACCACGCCCTGGTTCCTGTCCCATCAATTTGTCCTGGAAGATGCAAACGGTGCCTACAGCAGCGGCGGCTACATTGGCATGCAAACCAATATGATGGGCTCGAATGCCAAGGGCGTCATGTTTTCGATCTGGAATGCGACTTCCGCCAAGCCCGGCAATGGCGCAACCTGCCAGCCTTTCGGCGGAGAAGGCGTCGGCATGCAATGCTACCTGGCCTACCCCTGGGTTGCCGGCAAAACCTACCGACTGCGTGTGGTCAATGACCGCGGTTCGGCATACAGCGCCTATGTGATCGATACGAGCACCGCCACGCCGACGGTCACCTACATTGGTCAGATTCAAGCGCCAGTCAGCGCCGTCAATCTCGGCCGCAACAGCGTGCAGTGGGCGGAATACTATGGTCAGGCTCCCGCGAACTGCGCCGATTTCCCCTACGTGAAAGCACAATGGTCGCGTCCAAAAGGCGATAACGGCGTCATCCTCGCTGACAAGCCGACGATCCAGTATGCCGAAACCGCGTATTGCCGTAACACCGCGGTGATCGCCAGTGGCAGCGATTACCTCATGGAAGGCGGCAATCCGGCAGCGGGCAACCGGCAACATCTGACAAATTCGACCGGCAAGTACCTGAACCAGGTCACCACCAACGGCGCATGCGGCGGCGCCGGCGTCAAAGCCGATGCCGGCACCATCACGGCATGTACCGGCCTGACTCGGATTCCGCTCGGCGGCGGCAAGGTCGCCCTGCAGGCGGAAAACGGCCTTTACCTGAGCTGTGACAATGGTGGCGGTGCCGGGGTCAGTGCGAATGAAAGAACGGTTTCCACCTATGCGACTTTCACCGAGACACTTGCCTCGGGCAAGGTGTCATACAAGAGCAGCGGCGGCCGTTACCTGACCGTCGCCAGCTGGGGTACGCTCGACCTGAAATGCAGTGCCTATCTGGCCAGCACGACGGAGAAATTCACTCCGTTCGCCAACAAAGCAAGCAGCGCGACAGTCACTGCGTCAAGCGACAACCCGTCGACCGGCCAGACCGTTTCCAAGGCCATCGATGGCGCAGCTACCGGCTACCCGAACGATTACACGCGGGAATGGACGACCAATGGCGAAAATGTAGGAGCCTGGATTCAGCTGAAGTGGCCGACGACGACTTCCGTCAAACAAGTGATCCTGTATGATCGTCCCAACATGAACGACCAGATCCTCGGCGGCACCCTGCTTTTCAGCGATGGTTCCAGCCTCAAGGTCGGCGCCTTGCCGAATGACGGCTCGCCATTGTCGATCAGCTTCACGGCGAAGAATGTCACCTGGATCAAGTTTCGCGTCGACCAGGCGACTGGCTGGATCGGGCTGTCTGAGTTCGAAGTTTTCTAAGTTCGAAGTTTTCCAGAACTAGAAAAATTCCAGGCGCATGCTGGCCCGGGTACTTTGCACAGCAAGGAAGATTTCGCGCAGAAAAGCGGCCAGGCCGCTGATAAATGCCAGCATTGCCAGCACAAACAATCCTGCAATCCAGGTTGACAAGTTGATTGATACGATTGCATCGATGAATGCGCTGGCAATGATCACACCAACGGTCAAGCCGCAAGACACTTCACAGCTGAGCGCGATATAAATCGTACGCAAGCGGCGTCCCAGCAAGGCGAGCTCGATATAGCGGAAGTTTACCTCCTCCGCCGTCAGGGATTCGTGTTTCTTTTCCAGAACGCGGATGCGGTCGACGATGCGCGACAGACGATTGACCAGCACGCCAATGAAGGTACCCACCGCTGTCAGCAAAAATACCGGGGCAACTGCGAGTTGAATGACGTGCGTGACGTCGTTGACATTAACAAAGGGGAACAGAGGAAACTCCTTCCGGTGAATACGAGAGAACCATCATTAGCTAGTGTAGCAATTTTTGGTAATCCAGCAACATGGGCAAGCGCCTTGGCCCTTGCCGGAAGGAGTATATATGCCGGGATTAACGCCGATGACGTTGCACTCGCGGCGCTCCAGTGTGACGCGTTTCCAGATGACGGAACGTGATGCGTCCCTTTTGCAGATCGTAAGGTGACAATTCCAAGGTGACCTTGTCGCCGGCAAGAATGCGAATGTGATTCTGACGCATTTTGCCGGACGTATAAGCAATCAATCGATGTCCGTTTTCGAGATCGACGCGAAAGCGCGAGTCAGGCAAGACTTCGATTACTTGGCCGCGCATTTCAAGAAGTTCTTCTTTAGCCATTTTCATTCCTATCTCTATTTGCGACGGGCACCCGGAAATCGTTCTCGCAGTCAGGCCAATCTGGCCGCGAAAAGATAAAGTGCAAACCCGCCAGGGTCGTATTCCGGTTACCCGCCAAATTGCAGGGAAATTACAACGCATTGAAAAATGCGGTAATGCTGTCGCCTTCGTGCAGGCGATAAAAAGAGAATGTGGTGCGTTACGTTCGCGATGAAGGCAACACGTCACTTGAGGCTTCAGGAAGTTCAAGGTATCGGCACCGGGAACTCATCTGAAGGAACATCTCATTATACCGCAGAATGCATTTGCGCATGAAAGACCGCCTTGGCGCACTTCAGCTGGCCGGCCTACATTACGTCCTTGAACAACAAATTTTGTAAGCGGAAGTAATAAATCAAAACGATGGCAGTACGGATGCGTCAAAGTTGTCAGGGCTATTTTTTTGGAGTGCTGTCATGAAACGCTTGCCCATTCTTGTGTTCCCGGCGATCCTCCTGGGAGGCTGCGTGGCGATGCCTTATGAGACTGACAGCGCAATCTATGCGGGTTATCCGGCAACGGTCACCGCACAGGCGGGCAGCGTTTATTATTACGATACCCAGCGAGTTTCCCCATACGGATACTCGTACCCCGCTCCCTATTACGGCAGACCGTATCCGCCACAAACCTATCCCTATCACCGACCGCCTGTCTATACGCCGCCGGCGCCGGTCATTGTGCCGCCTCCCATGGAATTCCACTACAGGCGGGATGCGCAGCCAGGCTGGCAAAACAGACCGCTTCCTCAACACGACCAGTTCCGCAACGGTCCGCAATCGAATTGGCGTCATCCCGGCACTCCGCCCTCCAACTTGGAACACCGGCGTGACGGACGATCCGATTCACAGCAACGTGAATGGGGGCGAAAGGACTGGGGGCAGCGCGACTATGGCTCGGGCAGCAATCATCGCGGTCATTCCTACCAGAGATAATTGTTTGCCGTAGTCGCTTAGCGTCCCACCGAAGGCGGCTTCAATTCGACGATACGGGCTTCGCGCTGCCTCGTCATCATGTCAACCACCCGGCAATCGCCGCACATCTTAAGACGGTTGAGGTTGCCGGCAAACGCACCGTGCTGCGACAGCCTCTCCATCATATTCTCGATCATCTGCACCGTGCCGAACGGCTTGCCGCAACGGATGCAGTTGAACGGCTGAGATTCGTTCAATACCACGGCCTTCTTCGATTCTTCGGTGAAGGCAACGCGCGGCACCAGCGTAATCGCATGCTCGGGGCAAGTCTTTTCGCACAGGCCGCACTGAACGCAGTTCTTTTCCACGAAGCGTAACTGCGGCGCATTCTGGCCATCCATCAGTGCCGATTCCGGGCAAGCACCGACGCATGACATGCAAAGCGTGCACGCTGCCTTATTGACGGCAATCGCGCCGAACGGCGACCCGGCTGGCATGGGAATAATTTCCTTACGCGCAGGCGCGTGCCGGTAGAGATGGTCGAGCACGAAATCCAGTGTATTGCGCTTGTCGGCCGCCACGTGAAAGCTTGCCGGCTGCGCAGGCGCTTCTCCTTGCGGCGCACGGCGCAAATCTTCATCCAGCTCCGCCGGCGTCACTGCCTGGATGAGCGCCAGGTGAGCGCCCGCATAGCCCAGCTCTGACAATATCGTTTGCGTGATATGCATTTGACGTCCGAGCGCTTCACGATACTGCGGCGCTTCCTCGTCTGTCGTCAGCACGGCGACGCCGCTTGCGCCATAAGCGATCGCCGCCAGCCACAGGTCGATGCCGATCGAGGCCGTATGGTGGACAGCGACAGGAATGACGCGTGCCGGGATGCCGTGTCGTCCATCTGTTGATCCTTGCCGAGTCAATTCATTGATCAGCGTATTGCCACGCTTTTCGCTATGAAAAAGGATAAGCGGATAGCTGCCGCCATTGGTGATATATGCGGACAGCATGGCTTTCAGGCGCCGCCCGATTTGCGGGGCATTCGGATAGGCATAAGTGAGCGCGCCGGACGGGCAAACCGTGGTGCAGGCGCCGCACCCCATGCATAGATGCGGCTCCACGCGGATACGGTCGCCGGCCGGGCTGATCGCCGCCGTCGAGCATGTCTCGATGCAGGCATTGCAGCCTTCGATCTCATTGCGGCTATGGGCGCACAAGCGCTCCTTGTAATGGAAGTAGCGCGGCTTTTCGAATTCCCCCACCATCTGCGCCAACTGCACTGCGGCGCTCATCTGCGCCACCGGCTCACGTCCAGCGGAAAAATAGCCTTGTGGCGGCTGGTGCAAGGAAATGAGCGGCACCGTGGACAGGTCGAGCACCAGATCAAAATTGCCGCGTCCATCCTCTTTGTTGTCGTCGGAGCCCTGTTCCGACGGCTGCCATTGCACTTCAAATGCGCCGAGCCAACCGTGAATGCGCATCACCTTTCCATGCAAAACCAGGCAGCCCGCTTGCCCGGAAAGCTCGGCTGCGCTGTTTTCCGGGCCTTCATCGGTGATCAATACGCATACGCTGAGGTTCTTGCTCAAGAGCCTGGCTAGCGGCAAGGCCTGGTCCGCGCTGCCGATAATCAGCGTTCGTCCGCGCGATGCATAAGTCACGGTTGCAACGGGGTCTGGCGGCGGCACTTCGGCATCAGCCAGCAGTGCCGCAGTCTTGGCGAGCGATTGCAGGCGTTCCGCCGCTTCACTAACTGGTGTCACGATTCAGTTCTCCCTGTTTCTCTGTTGTCTGGCTTGTCGCCACAATTTCTTCACCACAGTCAGCTGCGCATCCCTGCGCGTGCGTATCAGCCATGCCAGTCGGCTCGTGTTCATCCGGTGCCTCTTGCTCCTGCAGAAATCCCTGGGCTTGCCGCAGCGCCGCCAGCATCGGCGTTGGTAAAGGAATTGCCCGGTTGTAATCGCCCATGTAAATATCCAGGCCATCGGGCTGATTGAAATGCGGATCAGTGAACAACTTTTTCAAGGCCAAGCGTCGCACACTTTTATCAACGCCTTTCGCCACGAAAGCCGAATAATCGGACTCCTGCGTCAAGTACATGGCGTCTTCCAGGGTTGGTACTCCTGGAGTGGAAGTGACAGCAGTGCCTGCGCCCGCCCGCGCAGGCGAACCGGATTCATTTTTCTTTTTGACACGCGCCACTTCATGGCTGGCACGTTCGTCGTTTACTTCGTCACTGCCGACGGGTTGACGAACTTCCGCGCTGCCGCCGCTTTTCAGCCGCGACCAGCGTCGCAGGAATCCTTCACCTTCCACTTTTCCCCCTTGACCGGCATTCCCCATAACCGATGCTCACCTTATCCATGCTGCCTGCCCCGCTTACCTTTAGGCGGCTGGTAATACATCTGCAGGTAACAGGTTAGCCAGGAACGGATTACCGCCGGCATCGGCACGCCATCTGCCGATTCGCCCGAATCGAGCATGCGGGTGCCTTCAGCATAACTGACCGAGGCTTGCACGGGCATGGCGATGCCATCCTGCATGCGCCACATCACAAAAACCTTGGGTTCCGGCGCAACGCAATTTTCAAAATAGCCATCATTCTCGTCCGGATACAATTCGAGCGTAAGACCCGACACCAGGAAATGTCGGCGGCCATTACTTTCTTCACCTGTAGGGCTTTCCAGTTCCTGCACAGGCGGCAGTTCGCCACGATCCGGGACTATCCCTACCGCAGACCAGGCTTCATCATCCGCCCAGCGATGCTGAACGGTACGCCGCTGCATGATCACGGCAATCGGCATACTGGCCATACGCATACGATGCTCCCTTTTTATGACGATCCCGGCGGGCTGCCTGTCGGCTTCTTTTTGACGTTTTCGCTCGGCGGCGCCGTACCGGATTTTTCACTCTTCACCGGCGCCTCTTGTGCTGCACTACCCATGCGACCGCCCGGCTGCCCTGAAGCACTTGATTGCGCGGCAGGCGTACCTATGGCGGCAGCCGGCGCCGCCACCGGCGTTGGCGGATTCACTTTCTTGCCATGAGAGGGAGCATTCGCGCGCCAGCGGGCGGCAACGCTATCCATGGATGCCGCCAGGGCTTGCTTATCCTTTTCCGCCTGAGCGGCAGCCTTGGCTTTCTTATCTGCCGCAGCCTGTGCCTGGTCCGGTGTTGGCGCCGGTAGTTTGGCAAAGCCGAAACTCGATGCAGCAAGCATCAGGATGCCAAGCCCCGCATGTAAATATTTTCTCCATATTCCCATCGCGGTTCTCCTAACGGCGGATAGTACTGGTTGTGCTCGATGCCGAGCTTGCGCTCGTCGACGACCGGGTCGAAGCGGTAGAAGATGCTCCTCCAGACGGTGAAGCCTGCTCCGCGCTCTGCACACTGCCGCCAGTCGCGGCACCGCCAGTATTGCCGCCGCTTCCGCCGGGAATGCCCGGCGTGCCACTGGGTTGCGCGCCACCGGACTGCCCTGCCGATTGAGGGCTCACTCCCTGAGACGGGCCGCGTCCGGATTCCTGCACGCTGCCGCCTGTGGCGGCACCGGACGTGTTGCCTCCGCTACCACCAGCAATGCCCGGAGTGCCGCCAGCATACGAACCATCCGATTTCTGTGAGGAGCGTGCCATGACTTCGCCACTGGTGCCACCACCAGCCGTAATTTGTCCGGGAAACTTGGTTTGAGCCGCGCCGCTGCCTGACCCGCTTTGCTCGCCACAGGCAGCTACGGAGGCCAGCATGGCTGTTGCGGTCAAATACATGAAGACTCGCCGTTTATCCATGTTGGTTTCCTTTGATAAAAGGGAATGCTGCTTTGCCATCAATGATGGCGTGGATGCGGAGGGACATCGGCCGGTGGCGGCGCATGCGGCGGTACGCCGCCTCGCAGCTCGTCATACCAGTATTCGTGATGTTCCCGCGCCCACTCGGCATCCACGGTTCCGTGACGCATCGCCTTGTAAGCCAGCGGATCGGCCAGCGTTCCCATGTAGATATGGCCCAGCGCGCCGATGATATACAGTGTCGCGCCGCCGATGTGCAGATAGTTAGCCCACTGCAGCACGTAACGGGTTTGGCCGAAGGTGACGAAATCCAGGATCAGTCCCGTGATCGACATAACCAGGCCAAGCAATACCACGCCGCCCCAGAACCATAACTTTTCACCGGCATTGAAAAATCCTGCAGGTACATGCCGATGCGAGATCAATCCGCCACCCGACTTGATCCATTGCCAGTCGTGACGCTCGAAGAAGTTCCGGCTCAGGAAGGTAAAGAACATGAATAGCGAACAGACGATGAACAGCGGCCCGACGAAGTTATGCAGGTATTTGGAAATGACCGCCACCCAGGAAAATACTTCATGTCCCATCCACGGCAACAACAGCTTCTTGCCGAACATGATGATCAGGCCGGTGAAGGCGAGCACGAGGAAACTGATGGCAGTCGCCCAGTGCACGATGCGGTCCCATGCCGGAAAGCGGGTGATGCGCTGGCCGGTTTCCGGATGTTCGAGCCTTGCTGGACCTGTCAGCAGGTAAAAACCGAGGATCAGCAGCGGCACGACCAGCAGCGCAGTGCCGGCCACCATCGCGATGGGGCCATCCCGCAGCGTGCGCCAGGTATTGCCCCCGCGCTGCAGGATGACTGTGCCTTCGGACGCGCCGTACTGGCCGAGATAATGGCGGTCGACATGCACCTTGCCTGATGACGCGGACGACCAGCCTGCCTCAGGCACATCCTTTTCCGCCTGGAGGATGGTCTGCTCTTCGGCATATGCGGGCACGGCATCCTTGTGCGGAACCGCGGCGAATGCCATGGAGGCGCTCAGGAAGGCCAGCACCAGGAATAGCAGCACGCCGGAAATCCATTGCCGGCAAATAGTCATTGATCCCATTTCGCACCTCTTCGTCATGGCTTGACCTGCTTGCCCGCCCCACGATTGGCGTCAGCGGGAGAGGCTTGTGCCGGGGCAGTGCCTGTCGGGGCTGCCGTCGATGGCCGGGTCGCATTCGATTCCTGTGTTCCGGAATTCGTATCGGACGTTCCAGTCACGCCCAGCGTGCTGCGATTGGTAGAGGAAACGCCACCGACCGGCTCGACATCGCCCGGCCCGGTGCGTCCATATTCATTCTGTAAATGATTACGGTTTGCGATCGTGGCTGCCCACGCGAGTCTGTCTCCGTGGAAGTGGGATTGCGCCGGCCGGTCATCGCGCTTGCCGGCATATTCACCATTGACCCATTTCGGATGCTGCTCCACCTCCAGGCAGCCGCATAGCAACACGGCCGGCAGAACCAGACTCAATATGCGAGACGTCTTCATGACGGAAACTTTTTCGGGTTGTTTTGGAAATCGTCCCGGATCTGGTTGGGACGCGGACCGGTGCCCTTGTTTTGAATCTCGCCGCCGCGCTTGGGCTGGCCGTATGCAATTTGCCAGCCCCAGAGTTCGGGGCCATAGCCGCGCGTTTCGACGCGCTCGCGGTAGATGTTGGCAATGATGTTGGCGTCGCCTCCCAACAGTGCCTTGGTGGCGCACTGCTCGGCGCAGACCGGCAGCTTGCCTTCGGCGATGCGGTTGCGGCCATACTTCTTGAATTCCACTTCCGAGGTATCCGGCTCCGGGCCGCCGGCGCAGAACGTGCATTTATCCATCTTGCCGCGGTGGTTGAACATCCCGGTTTCGGGGAATTGCGGCGCGCCGAACGGACAGGCATAGTAGCAATAGCCGCAACCGATGCATTGGTCCTTATCGTGCAGGACGATGCCATCCTCGGTGTGGTAGATGCAGTTGACCGGACAGACCGCCAGGCAAGGCGCGTCGGTGCAATGCATGCATGCCACGGATATCGAATGCTCGCCCGGCACGCCATCGTTGATGGTCACCACGCGTCGCCGGTTAACGCCCCACGGCGTCTCATGCTCGTTCTTGCATGCCGTTACGCAGCCATTACAGTCGATGCAGCGCTCGGTATCGCAAATGAATTTCATCCTTGTCGCCATCGTTATCTCCTGTCTCCTGTCGCCGTCCGGGCTACTGCGCATGCAGCGTCATGCGCGCGCCAGGCGGCATAGCGATACCTTGGTTTCCTGCATCATGGTCACGATGTCGTAACCGTAAGTCCAGCCGGTATTGACGGCTTCGCCCCGCACAATGGGCGCTGCGCCCTTCGGGTAATGTTCCAGCAAATCCTCGCCCATCCACCAGCCGGCGAAATGGAATGGCATCCATACCATGCCCGATGCAACACGCTCGGTGACAAAAGCCATGACTTTCAGGCGTGCGCCCGTAGGCGTTTCCACCCATACGTATTTGCCGGTGACCGCGCCAATCTGTGCCGCATCATGGGGATTCACTTCCACAAACATGTTTTGCTGCAGTTCCGCGAGCCATGGATTGGAACGCGTCTCATCGCCGCCGCCCTCATATTCCACCAGGCGGCCGGATGTCATGATGAGCGGGTAATCCTTGGAAAAATCTTTTGCCTGTACGGACTTGTACAAGGTGGGCAGGCGCCAGAACGCTGCCTTGTCGTCATAGGTCGGATATTTCGCCACGAGGTCGCGCCGCGGCGACATCAGCGGTTCGCGATGTACCGGCACCGGATCGGGGAAATTCCAGACGTGGCAGCGTGCCCGTGCATTGCCGAACGGCGCGCAACCATGGCCGATCACCACCCGGATAATGCCGCCCGAGTTATCGGTCTTCCAGTTCTTGCCCTCGGCCTGCGCCTGCTCTTCCGGCGTCAGCTCGCTCCACCAGCCCAGCTTCTTCAGGAATACGTGATCGAACTCGGGATAGCCGGTATCGATCTCGCTATCCTTGGTGGTCGACCCATCCGCCGCCAGCAACGTTTTCCCATCATGCTCGACACCCCAGTTGGCGCGGAATGGCAAGCCGCCTTCGATCACCGGCTTGGAAAGATCATACAGCAGCGGCGTGCCCGGATGCTTCAGTTCCGGCGTGCCCCAGCATGGCCACGGCAAGCCGTAATAATCACCCTTGCATGGGCCGGATTCGGCACGCAGCGTGGTGGGATTGAAGGTATGCTTGTTTTGCATGTGGAGCTTGAGACGCTCCGGGGAACAGCCTGTATAGCCGATGGTCCAGCATGAGCGGTTAATTTCACGCAGGATGTCTTCGATGACCGGCTCGTTATTGACTACCTTGATGTTCTTGCACAACTGCTCCGCGAAACCGAACTTCTTCGCGAACAGGTACATGATTTCCTGGTCGGTCTTGCATTCGTAAAGTGGCTGGATGACACGCTCGCGCCACTGGACACTGCGGTTACTGGCGGTAACCGAACCTGAAGTTTCGAACTGGGTCGTAGCCGGCAGCAGATACACGCCATCCTTGCGACCATGCATGGCAGCCGTCATGGTCGGGTATGGATCGATGACCACCAGCATGTCCAGCTTCTGCATCGCCTCCTTCATGTCCGGCAGGCGGGTCTGGCTATTGGGCGCATGGCCCCAGTACAGCACGGCGCGCAGGTTGCTCGGCTGGTCCACGAATTCATTCTTTTCCAGGACGCCGTCGAACCAGCGCGATACCGTCAGACCCGGCTTTTCCATCAATTCCTTGGAAGCGAAGCGCGACACCAGCCAGTTATAGTCTACCCCCCAGACGGTGGCGAAGTGCTTCCATGCCCCTTCGGCGATCCCATAGTAGCCCGGAAGGGAATCGGGATTGGGCCCGACATCCGTTGCGCCCTGCACATTGTCATGGCCACGGTAGATATTCGCGCCGCCCCCGGCAACGCCGATATTACCCAGTGCCAGCTGCAGAATCGATAGCGCGCGCACATTCGCAGTACCGACATGGTGCTGCGTGATGCCCATGCACCAGACTACCGACGATGGGCGGTTTTTCGCCAGAATTTCAGCGGCAAGCTTGACGTGACCTTCGGATACACCGGTCACGTCCGTGACTTTCTCCGGTGTCCATTTGGCGACTTCCTTGCGGACTTCATCCATGCCGTAGGTGCGCTCGGCAATAAATTTTTTGTCTTCCCAGCTGTTCTCGAAGATATGCCAGAGAATGCCCCATACCAGCGCGATATCCGTGCCCGGTCGAATACGCACGTAGTGATGCGCGAAACGCGCAGTACGCGTGAAGCGCGGATCGATGACGATCATCTTCGCGCCCAGTTCCTTCGCATGCAAGAAATGCAGCATGGAGATCGGGTGCGCTTCGGCGGGATTGGAGCCGATGAACAAGACGGCCTTGCTGTGGTGCAGGTCATTGAACGAATTCGTCATTGCCCCATACCCGTAGGTCTGGGCGACGCCCGCCACCGTGGTCGAGTGACAGATGCGAGCCTGATGATCGCAATTGTTCGATCCCCACATCGAGATCCATTTGCGCATCAAATAGGATTGCTCATTGCTATGCTTGCTGCCGCCGATCATCATGATCGAATCCGGTCCGGCTTGCTGGCGCAATTGCAGCAGCCGGTCGCCGATTTCATTGATGGCCTGATCCCAGGAAATCCGCTGGTATTTACCATCGACGAGCTTCATCGGGTAACGCAAGCGATGTTCGCCATGGCCATGTTCGCGCACCGATGCGCCCTTGGCGCAGTGGGCTCCCATATTCAGCGGAGAGGCGAATGCCGTGTCCTGGCGAATCCAGACGCCGTTCTGCACTACCGCTTCGACGGAACAGCCGACGGAACAGTGAGTACAAACCGTATGCTTGACCTCCACCGCTCCTGTGGCAGCAGGCGGGGATTCCGCAGCCTGCGCCGGCTGGATCATGTTCAAGGGCAGATGGCGGGCCATGACGCCGGCGCCGGCTGCGACGCCAGCCCGCATCAGGAAGCCGCGCCGGTTCATGGTTGCGGCGCCGGCGCGCGCAATGCCTTCGAACAGAGCGGAACGCGTCGTGCCGTTACCGTCCCCGGATTTCTTCAGAAGTGACATGGCCGGCTCCTTCGATCGGTGTTACCAGTAACGTGCGCTGCGGTAATACTCACGAATATGCTCCGTCTCGTGATAGCCGCCGTCCGGCTGTTTATCGTCAGCCTTGGCTTGCTGTTGCGGCAGTGTCGGCGCCGCGGCGCCCTTGCCGAACAAGACCGCTATCGCCCCCAGTGCACCTGCGCCCTTTGCCGCATTCAGGAAGCGTCGCCGCCTGCCATCCACTTGCTCTGATTGCTTGTCTGCCATAGCTCTTCTCCGTACCGCAAATCAGTGGTCAACCATCTCCGATTCCATATCGAACGCTTCCGCATCGACGGCAAAAAACGCTTCGGTAAAATCCGCGAGCAGCCGATAGAAATTCGCTTCGGAGGCTACCCGGATATCGTCACAGCACTTCCTGCTCCAGGATGCGATATGTTTTTCGAAGAATAGTTTCTGCCGGTGGAGTGATTGGCGCTTCACTCCCGGTGCCCCGGCAATCATGAGGCGCATGACTTCGCACAGCGCGCCAAGATGATCTTCGGTTTCACCCACGCCGCCGATGCGAGCCAGTCCAAGCTGGGTCAGTTCATCCCGCAAGCCGGCAAGCGGCTTCTCATTGAGAAATCCGGCAAGGTACAGCGAAGCGTAAGGATTGATTTTTGGCGTGCCGACGCTGATGAACAGCGCATTGAATTCTTCCTCGACCGCATCCGGTTCGAGGATACCGGCGGCGAGAACCAGTTTTTCCCACGCTGAATCCAGCGGGTGCTGGCTTGCTTGGCTGCCGAGCATATCGGCTGAAGCAAGGCGAGTCAGGAGTTCGCCATCCGGCGCCGCAATCCAGAGCCGTGCCAGCAACGCATAGAAATCAGCGCGCGCCTGCTCTTCCTGCGGCAAAGGCGACAAAACCATGCCCTGGCCAGGCATCGCCTCGGCGCCACAATGTGCATGACTTGCTTGCATCTGTCTCCACCCAATTATGACTGGCTTGTGCCACGTTGGTGCATTTTTAGGCTGCCTCACAGCATAGACAGAATCTTGCACAACGTTCTACATGATCAATCCAGAATTCGATGCGAATCAAATATGTGTCGGATCGAGAATTTGGCGGGAACTTTTATGAGGCAACTCCCGCAAGGGGTTACGTTGCCACGCCATGCGGCAAGGCATATAGCAGCGCTTCCCGCTGCATGTATTTCGGGAGGTAGTGATGATTTGGCAGACCTGTCGGTCTTGCCGTTAGCTTGATGGTTTACACCAGGCCGTCGAACAGGATCACGTCAACCAGGTCATCGGCTTTCACGCCACCCTGCTCATGCGACAGGACGATCATGCAGTTTGCCTCGGACATGGAACGCAGCACGCCGGAACCCTGCGACCCGGTGATGCGGACTTGCATGCGTCCGTCCACCCCTGGCGACAACATGCCGCGCTGGTATTCGGTACGTCCGGGCTTTTTGCGGATATCGGACTGCGACACTGCCTGCATCATCGGCAAAGGGGTTTGCTCGGCACCCATCATCCGCAACAAGGCTGCACGGGCAAAAAAATAAAACGTCACCATGACGGCCACCGGGTTGCCCGGCAAGCCGAACAGCCAGGCGCTTTTTCCGCCGGAAGTGATTTGTCCGAAAGCCATCGGGCGTCCCGGGCGCATGGCGATTTTCCAGAACAAGACTTCGCCCAGGCGCGCCATGATCTCCTTGGTGTAATCTGCTTCGCCGACCGACACGCCGCCCGAAGTGATCACCACGTCTGCGTTTTCGCAAGCCGACCGCAAGGCGGCTTCGAGCGCGACCGGATCATCCCTCACCACGCCCATATCGAGCAATTCGCAGCCGAGACGCGTCAGCATGCCGTAGAGCGTGTAACGATTGCTGTCATACACGCAGCCGCTTTCCAACGGCTCGCCAAGCGAACGCAATTCGTCGCCGGTCGAAAAAAAAGCCACGCGCAATCGCCGGTGCACCGGAACTTCGGCAATCCCCAGCGAGGCAATCAAGCCCAGGTCAGCTGGCTTGAGAATCCTGCCTTTATGCAAGGCCGGCGCGCCAGCACGCAAGTCCTCGCCCTGCAGGCGGCGGTTATCGCCAAGCCTCACCACACCTGCCGGAATGGCGACACCGGTATCGCCTTCAACTTGCACCAATTCCTGCGGCACCACGGTATCGCATCCCGGCGGCATCGGCGCGCCGGTCATGATCCGCACACATTCACCGGATGCGACTTTCCCGGTGAATCCTCCGCCTGCGAATGCGCTGCCGATAACACGAAGAGTCAGCGGAGCATTCGCCTGCAAATCAGCGCCGCGCAAGGCATAACCATCCATGGCGGAATTGTCATGCGCCGGAACGTGAATCGGCGAGATGATATCCTCGGCCAGCACACGGCCCAGCGCACTCCGCACGGCCAGCCTTTCGATACCGCTGACCGGCGACAGGCATTGCTGTATGAATTGCTGAGCCTGCTCTACCGGCAAGGCATTAGGGTCATAGTCCGACAGGCAGCTGGCCGCTGCGGCAAGAGAAAATGGCTGCATGGTAGATAAGCTTATTCTGGCGCTATAAGGCGCTAATTATGGCTAGCGATCATGAGAAATATTATTTTGCCTGATATTGCTGCAATTCATCCAGCGTATTGATGTTCCGAAATGCCGCTTCATCATCGAACGTCACTTCAGTCACGCGCAACGAGGCATACCATGCATCGACTTTGCGCCCTCCCTTTGCAAGATAGGCCTCGAGATTCTGCAAGAGCGAGCACTTCATCAGGCAAAACACCGGGTGCGGCTGACGGCTGGCACCGCTGCCGGTTACGGCGACCGCCACATCGGCATCGTCATCAACCAGCGCATCGCCCAAGCGCTGCACCAGATCGGCCGGCAAAAACGGCGAATCGCACGGCGCGCTGACCAGATACGGTGTGGTGCAATGCGCCAGCCCGGCCTGCATTCCCGCCAGCGGCCCGGCGAAGCCCTCTACCTCGTCTGCCCAGACCGGGAAGCCAAACGAGCGGTACGTTTCCAGGTTTTGATTGGCATTGATCAGCACGCCAGCCACCTGAGGCGCCAGCCGTTCGATGACATGCGCAACCATGGGCTTGCCGCGAAACTCCTGCAAGCCTTTGTCAACCGTGCCCATGCGTGTGCCGCGCCCACCTGCGAGAATCAGTCCCGAAATCGATGAAGTGTCTATTTTCATGCCCGCAGTATAGTGTGAACGGCACCATGCCACCATGACCTCTTCCGCCAGGATCGCTATTCGGCAAAAGAATTAGTTGATGCCGATCAACCGCGCAAAGAAACCGATAAGGAATTCTGATCCAGACTGATTACACTTGTTGAACGACAAGCGCTTTTGCGCGTCGAAACATCGGGTTGCAAAAACCTCGTCCCATTCACCGATTCCACACCATGCCCTATCGCCCGCAACTGTCCAGTGCAAGCGCTGTTCTGACCCGGGAAGTCGAAGCCATCGACGAGCGTGGCAGGATTTCCCTCATTTCGATTCCGGCAGAACGTCCGCTGACCGTATATGTCGACCGGCGCGAACTCGTGACGCTCATGACGCTGGGAGCGGCACCTGAAGCACTGACACTCGGCTATTTGCGTAACCAGCGGCTGGTGCGTTCGCTGGACGACATCGATTCCATCCAGGTGGATTGGGATGTCGATGCCGTCGCCGTGAAGACACGGCACGGCATTGCCGATATCGCCGAACGCACTTCCAAGAAAGTGGTGACGACAGGGTGCGGTCAGGGATCGGTATTCGGCGGCCTGATGGACGACATCGAACAAATCTCCCTGCCCCCGGATGCTAGGCTGCACCAATCGGTGCTGTACCAAATCGTCGACACCGTCCGCACCTATCCTTCCGTCTACAAGCAGGCAGGCTCGGTGCATGGCTGCGCACTGTTTTCCTCTGAAGGCGAACTGCTTTATTTCATCGAGGACGTCGGCCGGCACAATGCCGTCGATGCAATCGCCGGAAAGATGTGGCTGGATGGTGTCACCGGCGGCGACAAGGTGTTCTACACCACCGGCAGGCTGACCTCGGAAATGGTGATCAAGGGTGCGCAGATGGGCATTCCCTTCCTGCTGTCGCGTTCAGGCACCACGCAAATGGGCCACATGGTAGCCCAGCGCCTGGGCATGTCGCTGCTGGCACGCTGCACGGGCAAGCATTTCCTGCTCCTGGCAGGCAAAGAGCGTCTCATCATGGATCCGACTCTTCTCGATGCCTTGCGCATCGCCTGAGTTTACTTGCCATGTCCATTCTTGCAGCCATCCGCGATGCGTTTAGCCTGCTGTTTTCCGGCGACGCGGCGCTCCTCGAGATCATCGGCGTCTCGCTTAAAACCTCTCTGGTGGCCCTGGTCTTCGCAGCGCCGCTTGCCATCGGCATCGGCTATGCCATCGCCCAGCATGATTTCCCGGGCCGACGTATCGCCATCTGGCTGACACAGGCCTCCATGGCCATGCCGACCGTGCTGATCGGCCTGCTGCTTTACCTGACCCTGTCACGCCAGGGGCCGCTCGGCGAACTGGAATGGCTGTTTGCACAGTCCGGCGTGATAGTCGGCCAAATCCTGATTGCGCTGCCGGTGCTGACGGCGTTTTCACTGGCGGCCATTCAAGCCGTCGACCCGCGGATCGCCGAAACCGCCGTTACGCTGGGCGCATCGCGTCTTGCCATCATGCGCACCGTGCTGCATGAAGTGCGCTTTGGCGTGATGGCGGCGATCATCAGTGGCTTCGGCCGGGTGATTGCCGAAGTCGGTTGCGCGCTCATGGTGGGTGGCAACATCAAGGGGGAGACGCGCACCATCACCACCGCGATTGCCCTGGAAACCAGCAAGGGGGAATTCGCCCAGGGCATCGCGCTTGGCATAGTGCTGGTCAGCATTGCCCTGTTGATCAACGCGCTGCTGGTATGGCTGCAGGGAGACACGCGATTGAGCAGGAGCGCCACATGAATCCCCTGCTCTCCATGTATCGACTGCGCAAGCAATTCGGCCAGCGCCAGTTATTCGATATCGATGCGCTGGTTGTCTGTACTGCCAGTGCCTATGCGCTGACCGGTCTGAACGGTAGCGGCAAATCGACGCTGCTAAAGATTCTTGCCGGCCTGGAGAAAGCGGATATCGGCGAAGCCTGTTTTCATGGGCATCGAATCGAACTCCATCCCTATCCGCAGGAAATGCGCAATGCGATAGTTTATGTGCACCAGCATCCCGTCATGTTTTCAACCAGTGTTGCCGACAATATCGGCTATGGCCTGGCGAGACGCGGATTTTGCAAGCGCGACATCGAGCACTTGGTCGCCGAAGCTATCGACTGGGCGGATATCGCGCACCTGTTAAAGAGTAATCCGCTGACTCTTTCCGGCGGCGAAAAACAACGGGTGGCGCTCGCACGTGCGAAGGTATTGAAGCCGGAATTGCTGCTACTCGACGAACCCACCGCCAGTCTGGACGGAGCAGCGCGCGAACAGGTGATTTCCCTGATCTCCGATCTGACTGCCGCTGGCGGCAGCGTCATGATGGCCACGCACGACCGTGACCTGATCAGACTGCGCGGCGTCCAGCGCCTGAAGCTGCAGGATGGCCGGCTTCAGGCGCGGCAAAACCGCATCCGGGTGGCGTGAAGATAGTGCCTCGGCGTCACTTACCTGGTTCAGCATTCGGATAGAACACTTGCTGACCATCGATCGTAAAGGATTTGATTTTTTGCTGGCCTGCCGGCGATGTCATCCAATCGATCAGACGCATTGCCGCCCTATATTTCGCATGCTTGTGTTTGGCTGGATTGACGGCAATGATGCCGTACGGGTTGAACATTTTAGGGTCGCCCTCCAGTACGATAGCCAGTCCCGTCTTGGCACGATACGCCAAGTAGGTCGCGCGATCCGTCAGCGTATAGGCCTGCATCTGCGCCGCCATGTTCAGCACCTCTCCCATGCCAAGCCCTGCCGAGACGTAGGCGCTGCCGGACGGCTTGGCGCCCAGTTGCTTCCAATACCCCTGCTCCATCAGGTCGGTCCCTGAATTGTCGCCGCGCGATATGAACTTGCTCTTCGTTTCGACGATGCGCTGCAAGCCTTTCAGCACATCCTTGCCTGCCTTGCGCACGCCTGCAGGATCACCCTTCGGCCCCACCAGGATGAAGTCGTTGTACATTACATCGCGACGATTGACGCCATAACCCTCTTGCACGAATTTGTCTTCCGACTCGCGGGCGTGGACAAGCGTGACATCGACATCGCCGTTTTTCGCCAGCTCCAATGCCTTGCCCGTACCCACTGCAATCACCTGGACCTTGATTCCGGTTTCGGATTCGAATTGCGGAAGAAGATATGCCAGCAGGCCGGAGTTTTCCGTGCTTGTCGTCGTCGACATTTTCAGGACATCATTTCCCTCTTGCGCCCATCCCCATGACGGCACCATTAGGATCGCAGCCAACAGGCCGAGAAATTTACGACGAATCCTTGCATGCATCGATGTCTCCTTTCGCTCGGCTATAGGGTTACATGCAGGCGTGTTTATCCTCATTCGCATGAGCAAATTTGAGAAAGTGTGGAGACAATTTCAATCCTCGCTTTGCCACTTATCAATTAAGCGCTTTCGAAATGCCATGAGAACTCGCGACAACTTATTTGGACAAGCTGCCATCCATAGAAGCGCTATGCTGTAATCAATACAGACAATGAGGATAGCGGCATGAAAAGGCATCTCGCTCTTGCAGCATATTTATCTGCTGCCCTGGTGGTTGGGATCACACCGTCGCGCATGGATGCGCAGGATATTTCAAGCTTTGCCTTCGTGCGCGGAGACGGTGCGTTGAGCATCGACGGCAGGCTTGTCTACCTTTACGGCATTTATATTCCACCGACCGAGCAGACCTGTTACACCTTTGTCCGGCCGGTGCAATGCGGCAGCCGTGCTCTCCTGGCGCTTGAATTCAAGGTCAGCGGCGACTTTGTTCGTTGTCAGCCGCGCTTTGCCAATCCGGATGGCAGCCTCGTAGCCAGTTGCCGGTCCGGAGAAGATGATTTGAGCGAATGGATGCTGCAAAGAGGCTGGGCTTTGGCGCTGCCCGATGCGCCGTTTTCCTATGCCGCGATGGAACGGATTGCTCAGTCCCGCGGACTGGGCATCTGGGGCATTCCCGTTGAAATTCCCCAAAGACGGCGTTGAAGGATGTTTCACTGAATATGTAAAGGGGTTACGGATCCTGGCATTTCCGTAACCCCTCATACCCGCTTTCTTTACCAGGCTACGTCTTTACCCCGTAATGCCACCGATGCCGAAGACTGTCGATGTGGTAGTGCTGCCAATCGATGTCGAGGTGCCGGGAAGCGTCGAGGTTGTGCCGCCGATAGCGGTACTCGTGGTCGTACCACCCAGGCTGGAAGTCGTCGTGCCGCCACCAATTACGGTAGTCGTGGTTATGCCGCCTGCCAGCGTGGTGGTCGTAGCCGCCGTGCTTGAGGTGGTTGCCACGCTGCTGGTGGTCACAGCGGCACTGGACGTGGTTGCAGCGCTGCTGGTAGTGGTAGCGCCAGCTGCAGTGCTGGTCGTGGTGCCGCCAGCTGCAGTGGTGGTAGTCGTACCGCCAGCCGCAGTGGTAGTCGTCGTGCCGCCTGCGCTTGTAGTAGTGGTGCTGCCGCCGCTGGTGGTAGTGCTGCCGGTGAACTGGTCAGAGCGAATCTGGCCACGGATCTCACCATCCGGGAATGCATCGGAATGCACTTCGAAATAGTAATTACCGGCACGGAGCGAGGCGAGTTGCTCGTCAGTGATCGTAGCGGCAGCTACCCACACGCCGCTACCCGGGGCCGTTTGTGTCAATGGAATAATGATCGGCCCATTCTGCCCTGGAGCAGCATCATGGATATGTGCGGATGTACCGGCGATGCCAGTCGTATTCACGGTCGCCGCCAGGAGACGCGTATCGGGATTCACTGTTACGACACCGGTACCGGTTGCAGTGCTATTCGTGGGCGGCACCATTTCATTACCAGACAAAGTAGCAGAGAATCTCGATGCTTCCGACTCGAAAGAGCCACCGCATGCGGCGAGGATCAGCATTGAAGCACACGCGATCCACCATCCAGCCAGCCATTTGTTAATCTTTTTCATGGGAACATCTCCTTAAAAGGTCATAGAAAGCGAGATCTCCCGGGCCGGCGGCATGCGCCATCCTGTTTTGCCATGACTGTGCCCTCACTCCTTGGCGCAGTCTTACCACCTGAATTTTTAATCCCCCAACGAACGTCTATGCGTTCTGCCTGGAAGCATTAACGATGACGGAACAAACCGTATCGGACCCTGGAAGCTGTCTCGATGGGTCACAATGCATGGGGCGTGCCGACTTGCTTAAAGATTAACTAAATGAAGCTTTTGAAGCGCTGCCATTTTTTCAATAATATTAAGCAAGCATTTTTACTGTTGGTTATGAAAAGCGGTAACTCATTACAAGTTAATTTTCATCGACACATGCTTATTTATGAATGTCATTGCAGCTGTTTTATTCAATGCCATGACAGCAAATCGCTTAACTTATTGAAATCAGTAAAAAGTTCATGAGATATGTAAAAAATTCCAATTTGCGAAAATCAAATGAATGGAGAAACTACAAATAAAAAAGGGCCTCTGCGGCCCTTTTTTATTTTGCGATTAGTGCTATGACGATTACGAGTAAATCTGTTCGCCGTTGGACTGTCTCCAGGACTGGCTCAGGTAGTCAGCATCTTCTCGCGAGCGTGGACGGACACCCATCAGGATCCCGCCTTCCTTGATTCCGGACTCATAATGCTTCACGCGCTCTTCCGGAATACCGGCACCGACAAGCGCGCCCACCAGGCCGCCGGTCAGGCCGCCGGCACCTGCGCCAGCCAATGCTGCTGCCAGCGGTCCTGCGACTACGAGGCCGAGACCCGGTATCGCTACGGAAGTCCCGACAGCGGCAATCGCGGCAGCGATGGCGCCCAATGTGCCGCCAATCGCGCCGCCTACGCCAGCACCTTCGGCTGCCTTGTTGCCGAGTTCGGTCTGCGTGCCGCCGGTATTGGCAAAATGACGCTTGCGGGTTTCATCGGACATGACAAGGTTAACATCATTGCTGGCATAGCCGCGTTCCGTTACTGCACGATATGCGCGTTCCGCGCTATCACGATCACGGAACAAGCCAGTCACCATGCCAGGCTGCGTCGACGTCGTATTCGTATATTGAGTATCAACCATTCGTATATCCTTTCAGTTATGAAAGTGCGCGATTAGACTTGCTTCAGCTAATTAGTTGAAGCAATAAGAGAAGGCTGTCTTGTCACACGAGCGTGTGCAAGACAGCTAAAGGAAGTCAGGCAAGATGCAAACTTAGTGTCCCTTTGGCGACGTAGCTTTACGTACAGTCTCCTTGGCATCACCAAACCCTTCCTGGGTTTTACCTGCGGCTTGTTTAGCCAGGCCCTTTGCCTGTTGGCTTTCATTTCCCACTGCGCGACCGGCCTGTTCCTGGACCTTGCCAGCCAAGTCTTTCGCCTTACCTTTGATTTGGTCCTTGTTCATGATAGCTCCTGTCTTCACAAGTTAAATTTCCAAAACCATGTGTGACCAATGTAGATTAATAGGCAAGACTCATCTGTGCGCCACCCCACATAACAACTGGAAGACTTATACAAAAGACTGCGTATAGATCTATGAAATTAAAGCCAAGATAAAAATAATTGCATTCAGAAATGGAATGAATTCGGTGTGCATCTTCTTATTCATTGAGATGCATCAATCCTGGTTGGCACATTTTTCATCGTCGCTCAGTAAAATACTGGGCCCTTTTGATTTTTGCGCAAAGTACAAATCGATACAGCAATTACATTGGCATCTGTTTTCCTATCAGTCGGCATCTGCTCCCAGAAATCATGAACCCTAATTCCATCGGACGCCGCCTTTTCAATATTCGACTGATCTCCATTCTCGTCGCATTCATCCTGTCTATCGGAGGAGCGGCGCTGATGTTGGACATGGAAACATCCCTTTTTGCTTCTGTGCCAGACAATCAAAGTCTATTTTTACCTGCTACCCGTACCTTCACCGCGGCAGCGATATTGCTATCCGGATTGTCGCTCGGCTTGCAAATCGAACCGTCGATTTTCAAGTCCGCCCAAGTGAACCGACTACTGCGCATTGCTGCACGAAGCTTTGCTGGCTTGATGATTTTTCTGGGAATTGTTTCCTTGGTCGATATCGCGATCAGCAAAAACTTCATTCCCTACCTGAGCACTTCGATTTTTTCCATTAATGTCGACCTGCATGCAATGTCATTTCTGACGGCATTAACCGCCATCCTTGCTGGATGGGGACTGTACCGCCTTGACGACGTTACGCATAACAAACACTTTTCCGCTGAATACTGTGCGGTAGCCGTCCTGGCGCTGATGTCCGTTCCGGTCATCGGCTATTTATTTAATCTGCCGATGCTGGCTAGCCCAGGTCCCTCACCAGCCATTTCCCGGGAAACACCATGGGCGTTCATTGCGTTGGCGATTGGGATGTTGCTCGCTCGCCCTCAACACTCGATGATGGCTGTCTTATTCAGTAAGGCGCCAGGAGGTCGACTGTTACGCAGCGTTTTACCTGCAACAATCATTTTGCTGGTGGGCTTGGCCCTGCTTGCGAAATGGGGTGAAAGCCAGGGCTTCTACGGCAAAGAAATGATTTCGCCACTGGCGCTACTGGCTGGCTGCGCCCTGCTATTGGTGTTGTACTGGCGCGCGGCGTTAATACTGAATCAGGAATACGGCACTCGCGTCAAGGGAGAAGCCGAGCTGGCGCAAACCAATCACCTGATTCGCATCGTAAGCGACTTCACGACTGATGCCATCTGCGTCAAGGATCGCAGGGGGCGCTATATCTTCGCCAACCCCATGGCATTGAAGATCTTTGGCAGACAATTGAATAAAGTCGTCGGCTTTACGAGTGTCCAGATACTCGAAGGTCAGGAAGAAGCCGCAGCCGCCATCGAGGCGAACCACCGGACCGTTCTTAGCGAAGAAAAAGCCAATGCGATCGAATTCACGCTGAAATCTGCCGTCGGTAAGCGCACGTATTATGTGACTACCGCTCCCTGGTTCGGCAAGCATGGAAAAATCATGGGAACGGTAGGCATCGCCACCGACATCACCGACAGAAAACGCAGCGAAGATGCATTGCGCGCGCAGGAAGCCCGCCTTGAAAAACTGGTGGAGGCGAGGACGCAGGAAGTGCGGGAACTGATCGGCCATCTTGAAACGATGCGCGAAGAAGAAAAGCGCGCCATTGCGCGCGAGCTGCATGATGACATGGGCGCATCCCTGACCGCACTCAACATGCACTTGGCAATTATGTTCCAGCAGATTTCAAACGAACCGGGCATGGCCGAACGGATCGTGCAAATCAAGGCCTTGCTGGGCTCGATAACGGCGACCAAGCGTCGCATCCAGAACGGACTGCGCCCTGACAAGCTCGATATCTTCGGCATCAAGACGGCAATTACCGATCAGGCAATGGATTTCGAAAACTATACCGGCCTAAGCTGCTCTGTCAGTTTGCCGGATGAAGAGGTGAAGTATTCCTCCCAAGTGGAAACGTCCCTCTTCCGGATGGTCCAGGAGGCGCTCAACAATATCGCCAAGCATGCCAAGGCATCTCACGTGGATATCATCCTGGACGATGATGGCGACTACATCTATCTGACCATTCGCGACAATGGCGTTGGCATTCCACCTGCGGTTCACCCCTATACCCTGACGCATGGCTTGCGGGGCATGCGCGAGCGCGCCGCCTATCTGGGCGGCAGCATAGCCATCGATAGCAAGCCGGGAGCTGGCACCCGCATCAGCATTACCCTGCCAAAGACCCATATCATCAGTCCGGCCGAATCCGCAACCATCCTGGATTTTCCAAAGCACCCGGCATAAATCACGAGCATCGCGGCGCTCCATCACCGAGCAAAGCCTAAAACGGAAGCATGTCGGATTGCTTATTTCTGTGCCGAGGCGCCGGAATCCATCTTCGTCGGCAGCAATCGTTCGTATTCGCTTTTCAGATCGGCGTAGCATTCACATACCTTGTGCTCCAGGCCCTCGCGATCCAGGATCGTGATGTGACCGCGGCTGTAATGGATCAGCTTTTCATCCTGCAGCCGCCCCGCTGCTTCAGCCACACTCTCGCGCCTGACCCCCAGCATGTTGCCGATCAATTCCTGGGTCATGGTCAGCTCATTGGATGGCAGGCGATCAAGCCGCAGCAACAGCCAGCGACATAATTGCTGGGCGACGCTGTGGTGACGGTTGCATACTGCAGACTGCGACATCTGCGTCAGCAATGCCTGGGTAAACCGTAATAAATGCTTTTGCAGCGCACCGCCCCGATCGAATTCTTCTTTCAATTGTGCGGCGCCAAGGCGAAAGCCGTAACCGGCGCTGGTCACCACTGCCCTGCTGGACATGGCGCCGCCGCCCATCCACTGCGCTACGCCGACCAATCCTTCATGACCGATTACCGCAGTTTCCGCCGACGCGCCATCCCGTGTATCGTGCAGGATCGAGACGATGCTACTGGTAGGGAAATAAACATACGGCATAGCGGCGCCGGCTTCCGCCACCACCATCCCCAAGGGCATGGATGCAAGTTCCAGGAAAGGGCTGAGCCGTTCATATTCGCCATTAGGTAACGATGCCAGGATATGATTCTGTTGCGGATTATGTCCATACAGACCGGCAATTCGCACCGGCATGTCAGCTTGCCGAGCCCTGACCTGCTGTCGCTGTTCGTTACCGTACTTTTTGAATGTATTGAGGACGTGAGAACTTACCGGCCGCAAAGCGGAAGCACCTGTAAAAGAACTGCTCTTCTGCCCCATGAACGTCTCCTGGCTTGTCCAATACCCTGTCTGCATGCCGTCAACACTACGTTTTCGGGATGCACTGTTCTGAACTAGTTGTGGGATTGCAGAGGCAGCGGGAAGTTGCGCATAGCATCAGCATTCTGAAGAAGAACTGACATGTCGCCAAACGACACCATGAATTCGTACGTAAGCCTGCTTGAAATTCTTAAGAAACGGCTTTGCCCGATTTCAATCAAGAAATCGTAATCGAGGATGCGAGCTTGTTCATCAAAGAACGAAGCTGCAGGAAGTCGGTGGATTTATCAAAAAAATGCGCAACGCCATATTGCGTACATGCCCGTCGGTAAGTATCGCTGGCATTATTGGTGAAGATAACTTTGACGTTGATATTAATATTGGGCAGGCTGTTCAAGGAACGCAAAAGATTTACGCCGTTTCCCTGCTTGAGACGTATATCAAGAATCAATACGTCGCAGTGATTGGAAGATAGTTGCTCTAATGCATCGTTTTCCCCATCCGCATAGCCAACGAGTTCAATACCTGGAATATTAGTCAGGTTTTGAATCAACAAGTCCCGAACCGCCTTTGAATCTTCCACCAGGAAAATTCGGAGGCAACGTGGCGCGGTCACCGTGGATACGGGGGCATGAGAACGATTCATTGCATACATTAAGTGAAGTTAAGCTTCTCCCTGAAACTGCAAGTACATTCCATTTATCAACATTATTACATTGCTTACTAAAATGCAATTAAATTGCTAATCGATCAGTTTTTCTTTAATTGCGTAATAGATCAGGTCGGCATTGGTTGCCATGTTCATTTTTTGCAATATCCGCGTACGGTAAGTACTGACGGTTTTTACGCTGAGACACAAAGTATCGGCAATTTTCGTGACCCCTTCGCCCTGGCTCAACTTGCAAAAAATTTCATATTCCCTGCGCGACAAAGTTTCATGCAAGGCTTTACTGCCTTCATTTTCCTTTTGCGTGGTCAGCAATTCAGCAACGCCGTAGCTGATATATTTTCTGCCGCTTCTGACGGTATTGATGGCGTTTACCAGTTCCTCCGCCAGCGCCTCCTTCTGCACATAACCAGCTGCTCCGCTGCGAAGCATATGTACGGCATAGCGGTTCTCCGGATGCATGCTGAGTATGAGTACAGGCAAGTTGGGCTTTTCCCTCTTAATCTGTCGCAACACTTCCAGCCCGCTTTTATCCGGCATCGCGATATCCAGAAGAACGACATCCCAGTCTTGAGTGCGAATCAGTCGGATCGCTTCGTCGGCGGTTGCCGCCTCCCCGCCAATGCGCATGTCTGGCAGGCTATCGATAATATAGTGGACGCCGGCGCGCACCACGGCATGATCATCGACTACCAGAATATTTACCATATATTAACTACCTTGCTATGCTTGAAGGCGCCACCTTACCCGGCACCACTTGGTTTAGATTCATACTCTTTTAAACGATTGTACAAAGTCTTCAGACTGACGCCCAATACTGCGGCAGCCAAAGTTTTATTACCGTTATAGTGCCCCAGCGTTGCGCAAATCAGCTTGCGCTGCGCTTCTTCCAGGGTACTGCCCACCTGCAGCGTCACGCAGTCTCCCGACTCTTCTCGGTCCGCCTGGACCGCCTCGGACAAAGCCGGGCTCGGCGCCGTCATGGCTGCAGTCAAATCCAGTTCGCGATCCGCCAAAATGAACGCGCGCTGAACGGCATTCTTCAATTCCCTCACATTCCCCGGCCAATGATAGGTCTGCATGAATTGCCGCGAAGCCTGTGAAAAGACCTTGTTCGTGTGGTCTTCGCGATTCAAGCGATCCAGAAACACATTGGCGATCAATTCGATATCTTCCCCTCGCTCGCGCAGCGCCGGCACCTGCAAGGGAAAAACCGACAATCTGTAATACAGATCACTGCGCAGGATGCCATCCCGTACAGCCTGTTTCGGACACCGGTTGGTGGCGGCAATCACCCTAACCTTTACTTCCGTTTCCGAATCGGCGCCGACCCGGCAAAACCGCCCGGTCTCCAGGATACGCAGCAACTTGATCTGCATATCCATCGGCATTTCCGTGACTTCATCCAGGAACAGGATGCCGCCATCGGCACGCTCGAAACACCCCTTGCGGCTACGCACAGCGCCGGTAAAGCTCCCGCGCTCATGCCCGAACAGCTCCGCCTCCATCAGGTTCGGGGAAATCGCCCCACAATTTACCGCCACAAATGGCTGGCCGGCACGTCCGCTCATCAGGTAGATCGTATTGGCTACCAATTCCTTACCCGTACCGCTTTCCCCCTCGATTAATACATTGGCCTGAGTCGGCGCCACCTTGGCGATCATGCGAAAAAGCTGCCGCATAGGCCGCGATGCGCCATACAGATCGCCGAATCTTGCCAGAACTTGGGGCTGGGGTTTTTGTGTCTCGTCAGAAATCGTTGCAATAACTGGAATACGAGGTTCACAGGCGAGGTAGCGCACAGCGGCCTGAGGCGTGTCACTAATTCGGTAATCGTTAAGCATAGGACACTCCTTGTTCTATTGCATGTTGATTTCAACAATATTTACACAACCGGAAAATATGACGCATCCGTGTTTCTCCGATTTTCGTGTAGGACGACACCGACTTACTTGCTTAATTTTTTCATCGGCATATGAACAATTGATTTCTCTCAAATGTCTTAGAGAGTAAAAATAGGCAAACGTGCGTACGACGATGCTGTCGTTATACGCAGATCGAAAAAAAGCCGCTGCTGAAGCGGTGTGACATTTCTCCAAAAAATGTCTCGCGAAGGAGAAAGAATTGGCACAGTATGAGAAATATGGGCGTATGATTAAATCGTTGCCCTACACTAATTTGCTGTATGGCAGACGGTACCGTCATGCTTGCAAAAAGTTTTCTGCGTAAAGGATCATTATGAGTATCTTTGAAAACTACGCTTCACGTTATGAACGTACCCGGGAAGAAGAATATTCCATGAAGGAATATCTCGAGATTTGCAAGCGCGATCATCTGGCGTATGCAAGTGCGGCTGAACGCATGCTGCATGCGATCGGCGAACCCGAGCTTGTGGACACCCGCAACGATCCGCGCCTGTCGCGTATTTTCTCCAACAAGGTCATCAAGATTTATCCTGCCTTCCGCGAGTTTTACGGAATGGAAGAAGTGATCGAACAGGTGGTTTCCTATTTCCGCCATGCCGCGCAAGGCCTGGAAGAGCGCAAGCAGATTCTTTACCTGCTGGGGCCGGTCGGCGGCGGCAAATCGTCGATCGCGGAAAAGCTCAAGCACCTGATGGAACATGTGCCCTTCTATGCCATCAAGGGCTCGCCTGTGAACGAGTCGCCGCTTGGCCTGTTCGATGAAGCCGAGGATGGCACGATCCTGGAAGAGGATTTCGGCATCCCGCGTCGCTACCTCCGCACCATCCCCAGCCCGTGGGCAGTAAAGCGCCTGCAGGAATTCAATGGCGACATCAACCAGTTCCGCGTGGTCAAGCGTTATCCCTCGGTACTGAAACAGGTCGCCATTTCCAAGACCGAACCGGGCGATGAAAACAATCAGGATATTTCCTCGCTGGTGGGCAAGGTCGATATCCGCAAGCTGGAAGATTATTCCCAGGACGATCCGGATGCTTACAGCTATTCCGGCGGCCTGTGCCTGGCCAACCAGGGCCTGATGGAATTCGTCGAGATGTTCAAGGCGCCGATCAAGGTGCTGCATCCGCTGCTGACGGCTACCCAGGAAGGCAACTTCAAGGGCACCGAGGGCTTCGGCGCGATTCCTTTCGACGGCGTTATCCTGGCGCACTCCAACGAATCCGAATGGAAAGCCTTCCGCAACAATAAGAATAATGAAGCCTTCCTTGACCGTATCTATATCGTCAAGGTGCCGTATTGCCTGCGCGTATCTGAAGAGGTCAAGATTTACGACAAGCTCCTGCGTAACTCTTCGTTGTCGGAAGCGCCCTGCGCGCCCGGCACGCTGAAGATGATGGCGCAATTCGCCGTGCTGTCGCGTCTGAAGGAGCCGGAAAACTCCAGCATCTATTCCAAGATGCTGGTCTACGATGGCGACAACCTGAAGGACACCGATCCGAAGGCCAAGTCGATCCACGAGTATGTCGACTATGCCGGCGTCGATGAAGGCATGGATGGCTTGTCCACCCGTTTCGCCTTCAAGATCCTGTCGAAAGTCTTTAACTTCGACACGACGGAAGTGGCGGCCAACCCGGTGCATTTATTGTACGTGCTGGAACAGCAGGTCGAGCGCGAGCAGTTCCCGCCCGAAACCGAGCACAAGTATCTTACGTATATCAAGGAACACCTGGCGCAGCGCTATGTCGACTTCATCGGCAAGGAAATCCAGACTGCATACTTGGAAAGCTATTCCGAGTATGGCCAGAACATTTTCGACCGCTATGTCGTGTTTGCCGACTTCTGGATCCAGGATCAGGAATTCCGCGATCCGGATACCGGTGAAAGCTTCGACCGCACGGCTTTGAATAATGAACTGGAAAAGATCGAGAAGCCTGCGGGCATTTCGAATCCGAAAGATTTCCGAAACGAAATCGTCAACTTCGTGTTACGTGCCCGCGCGCAAAATGGCGGCAAGAATCCGCTCTGGACCAGTTATGAAAAGCTGCGCACGGTGATCGAGAAGAAGATGTTCTCGAATACGGAAGACTTGCTGCCAGTGATTTCCTTTAACGCCAAGGCCAGCGCCGACGATGCCCACAAGCACGAGGAATTCGTCAAGCGCATGGTTGCAAAAGGTTATACGGCAAAACAGGTACGCTTGTTGTGCGAGTGGTACCTGCGGGTTCGCAAGTCTTCGTAACAGGTAACAGAGTCGTTGTAACGCATACCTTCCCCTTCCCGGGGAAGGATGCCAAGCAAGCAGGAGAAGGTTTTGGTTCATCTTATTGACCGACGTCTGCAGGGCAAGAACAAGTCTGCGATCAACCGCGAGCGCTTCATCCGTCGTTACAAGGGACAGATCAAGGAAGCGGTGGCGCGCGCAGTCAAGGGCCGCTCCATCACGGATATGGAAAGCGGCGAAAAAATCTCCATTCCCGTCAAGGATATCAACGAGCCGGTATTCGGCCACTCCCATGGCGGCATCTGGGAAAGCGTTCACCCGGGCAACAAGGAATATGCCAAGGGCGACCAGATCGAGCGCCCCCGTGGCGGCGGAGGCGGCAGCGGCCGCGGCCGGGCCGGCAATAGCGAGGAAACCAGCGAGGACGATTTTTCCTTCGAACTATCGCGCGAAGAATTTCTCAACGTATTCTTCGACGACCTCGAATTGCCGAACCTGGTCAAGACGCAACTGACCGCCGTCCCGGAATTCAAGATGCAACGCGCCGGCTACAATGTCTCCGGCACGCCATCCAATATTCATGTGTTGCGTTCCCTGCGCGGGGCTCTCGGACGGCGCATCGCTGTCGGCGGCGGCCCGCGCAAGCGTCTGAAGGAAGCGGAAGACGAACTGCAGGCATTGCTGGAGCAAGCCGACGAAGACGATCCGCGCGTGATGGAGTTGCGTAAGGAAATCAGTCACCTGCGTGCGCGCATCCTGGCGATTCCCTTCATCGACCCGTTCGATCTTCGCTACAGCAACCGCATCAAGGTACCCAAGCCGTCGAGCCAGGCGGTCATGTTCTGCATCATGGATGTCTCCGGATCGATGGATGAGTCCAGGAAGGATATGGCCAAGCGCTTTTTCATCCTGCTCTACCTGTTCCTGACGCGTGCTTATGAAAAGATCGAGGTGGTCTTCATCCGGCACCATACTTCGGCCACCGAAGTCGACGAGCATAATTTCTTCCATTCGCGCGAATCGGGCGGCACGGTAGTCTCCTCGGCCTTGCAACTGTTGCAGAAGATCCTGCAGGAACGCTATGCCAGCGGCGACTGGAATGCCTATGTCGCCCAGGCTTCCGACGGCGACAACTGGGACAGCGATTCCACGACTTGCCGCGAACTGCTGACCAACGCCATCATGCCGCTGGTGCAGTATTACGCCTATGTCGAAATCACGGATGGTCCGCCGCAGAATCTGTGGGAAGAATATGCGCAGATTCCTGCAGCCCATCCGCATTTCGCCATGCAGAAGATCGAGTCGCCCGCCGACATTTACCCGGTCTTCCGCGAACTGTTCAAGAAACAGACTACATGAGGAGGGAGACAATGAACGAACTGCCTGTCTCGCCCCAATCGGCGCCAGCGGTGAATCCGCGCCGACTGCCTGACCAGTCGGAATGGACATTCGAGCTGATCGAACAGGCGCATGAAGAAGTGCGCCGCGTCGCCGAAAAATTCGGCCTCGACACTTATCCGAACCAGCTGGAGATCATCAGCGCCGAGCAGATGATGGACGCCTATGCCTCCGTCGGCCTGCCGGTTTCCTATCACCACTGGTCATTCGGCAAGCACTTCCTTTCCACGGAAAAGAGTTACAAACGCGGCCAGATGGGCCTGGCGTATGAGATCGTCATCAATTCGAATCCCTGCATCGCCTACCTGATGGAAGAAAACAGCCTGATGATGCAGACGCTGGTGATCGCGCATGCAGCCTACGGCCATAATTCCTTCTTCAAGGGGAATTACCTGTTCCGCACCTGGACCGATGCCGAGGCGATCGTCGACTACATGGTCTTCGCCAAGAATTACATCAGCCAGTGCGAGCAACGTTACGGCATCGAAGAGGTGGAACTGCTGCTGGATTCCTGCCATGCCTTGCAGAATTATGGCGTCGACCGTTACAAGCGCCCTGCCAAGATCTCGATGGAAAAGGAGCGCGCACGCCAGCAGGAACGCAAAGAGTATCTGCAATCGCAGATAAACGAGTTATGGCGCACCCTTCCCCGCCGTGAGGCCGAAGAGGAAGAGGAAGAAGTCGCACAGCGCTTTCCCGAAGAGCCGCAGGAAAATCTGCTGTACTTCATCGAGAAATATGCCCCGCTGCTGGAACCCTGGCAGCGTGAGATCGTGCGTATCGTGCGCAAGATTTCGCAGTATTTCTATCCGCAGCGGCAAACCCAGGTCATGAACGAAGGCTGGGCCACCTTTTGGCATTACACCATCGTCAACCAGTTATACGACGAAGGCATCGTCGGCAACGGCTTCATGATGGAATTCCTCCAAAGCCATACCAACGTCGTGTATCAGCCGCCGGTAAGCAGTCCCTATTACGGCGGCATCAATCCGTACGCGCTGGGCTTTAACATGATGCGCGACATTCGACGCATCTGCGAAGAGCCGACGGATGAGGATCGCGCCTGGTTCCCCGAAATTGCCGGCAGCGACTGGATCAAGACGCTGGATTTTGCAATGCGCAATTTCAAGGACGAAAGCTTCATCGCGCAATATCTTTCGCCCAAGCTCATTCGCGACTTTCACTTTTTCTCGGTGCTGGACGACGACCATAAGGACAACCTCGAAGTCTCGGCAATCCATGACGACAGCGGCTACCGCTATGTGCGCGAACAACTGGCGGCGCAGTACAACCTGGGCAATCGCGAGCCGAATATCCAGGTCTGGTCCGTCAATACGCATGGCGACCGCAGCCTGACACTGCGTCATACCCAATTCCAGCGCCGTCCCCTAAGCCAGAACACGGAAGAAGTGTTAAAGCATGTTGTTCGCCTGTGGGGATTCGACGTACACCTGGAGACGGTCACGCCTGAAGGCGCAATACTGCACACGAAGGAATGCAAAGCTGAAAGAAGACAAAGACGCAAGCGCTAGCCTTACGTCATAGCGGCGCTGGTTCTCGCCGGGGAACCAGCATACATCGACTTGATCTTATGGAAAGTCGTCGTATGGAGGTCAATTCATGTCCAGCCGCATTAGCTTATCCTTATGCCCTATTCCAGGAACCTTGTTTCGTCCCGTTTCCGTTTTCTTCTATAACCATACTCTAGTGTGGCAATTGCATCGCGCGCCCATTCCGGAAGAAGATCCGCTGGACCCGCTGCCAGGCGAGGAGCCTTCTCCCGATGAGGAAGAGCTGCCGCCTCATCCAAATCCGTCCATTGTCAACGCAGCCCCAGAATTATCGAAGACAATCAGCACGTCCGGCGCGGCTCGCTGCAGCCGGCTGCGTCAGACTTTTCACTAGAGAGAATCGCATGACTACACCGCAGAACTCTACCGATGAAGCATCCCGCTATGCAGATGAACTGATACGCCGTTTTGAGGAATTCACCAGCTGGGCGATCACTAACTGGCCACAGAAAAACTATCCGCTGATGGCATCGGACTTTGCCGAATCGCGCCGCGAAATCAGCACTATCATCGGCCGGCGATTGGATGAGGGCGAATCCGTGCCGCCACCCGAGAAAGGCGGCCCGCAATACACGGACGTCAATCCGACGCCCTGGCCCTGATTGTAATAAAGAGATAGAAGGCCAACGCCCGTAATTGCGCTTCATTACGGGCTCTTACCTGGTTCTATTTAGATATGCCGCATGCGCGAGGCGGCGTTGCGTGCATGGGAAGACGAGAGATACATATCCTCTTCCGGGAAATGCTCATCCGCAATTTCTTCGATTGCGAGGCCGAGCCGGGCGCGCATCTCGTTTTTTGCCGCAAGCAATTCTCTTCCGACGGCGACCAGATCCAGTTCCGACACCAGCACCTTGGGAAACATGACAGCTTCCTCATCCTGAATGTGGTGTTCTATCTGTTCCGCCAATGCGCGGACCTTGGCATCGAACATAGGGTCGTCCGGTGGAATACTCCCCAGCATGATGATGATGCTTTTGGCGGATTCGTGTTCATCCTCTGCTTCATCCATCAGGCGGACATCTTCTATGGCCTCTCGCACGGCCGGATAAAAGATCCCCTCTTCCACGGCGAAATGAATCAATAACTCGGCGCATACTTTACGCACGAGCTCGAATTTTTCATGCACGCGAATACGGCCGCGCTTTGCCTGAATCTCGGCAAATAGAGCCTGGACCTTACGATGGTCCATGGTGAGCAGACCGACGACATCCGGGTAAACCACCATTGGCAAAACCAGCTGGGGGCGTTTATTCATGCCGCACCTTTACGAATATAGTCACAAAAAAATGGACTCGGCATCAGCAGAATTACTCACTTCAATTAGCTGGCATTTGCGTTAGAACAAATGGATATTCAGACTACAAAACCGGTTGCTTAACAGGATCCGCTTTTACGATTGCCTGTATCCGCGGTGGCTTCTCTACGAACTAAGGATTGCTGCTGAACTCTGATGTAAATGGCCTGTATGAAATCTTGGATGGCCAGGTAAATTCATCGAATACATAGGAGAAGGCAATGGCTCCGAAATATGAGCATTTCATGGATGAAGCGGATATTGGTTCGGGCGAAAAAACTCCAGCCGAAATCGACGACTTGGAAAAAACCAAGCATTTAAGGAAAGAACAGGAACAGGCAAGACAAGAAGCCAGGCCAATGGACGGTGCTTTGCTACATCAAGTGGTTGAGGAGCAGCAATATATCAACCAGCACGAAAGCCATACGCCCCATAGCGTGATGGATCCGCCTGCCACCGACGCGGAAACACCAGCGAACCGCGATATCGAAGAAGTCTCCGGCTTCTCACCCATACCATCAGAAAAGTCAGACGACAAGTCACGCTCCTCGCGTTCGCAAAGTCGTCAGAGCCGATAAATTTTTAGATAGGGAAATTTATGAGGAAATTTTCGTTGGTTCCAAAGAAAGCAGTGTTTTTACTATCCTAGTGAAAAATGTAAATTTAACTTGCTTGTTGGATTCCGTGTCGGCATCGATGAAATTTCCTCTCTTTCATTTCGCCTTGCGTTTATTGCAAAGCAAGTCTTTGTTTTTAAATGGATTTAAATTAAGAAATATTTTTACCGTTAAATTATTGGGTTTCTTATAGAGAACTTTCCGAAAAAGAAAAACATTTTCCATAACATGTTATTCATAAAGTGAATGTCAACAATAAGATATTAAACGTTGATTTATAGCGCGAAGGCGCCATAATAAACTTACCAAGTTGACAGGAGAACATCATGTTGAACGCAAACTTCGCAAGCTATCCGTATGTCAGTCCGGTAAATTCTTATGCGGAAAATCTGGGTCGTGCAGCACGCGGATTTGTTGCCGCGCTTTTAGCCATCGATCCGGTCAAGGCGCATGTCGGCCCGCCGGCTGCTGAGGATGCTACTGTAGACCATGAAATTAGCCTGGATGAACTGGAACTGATGGCTCGCCGGTTTGAATCCACCATGCCAAACCAAGCGGCTGAACTGCGCTACCTGGTAAGCAGGACGTAAGCGCGGTTCCACTATCCAGGACGCTGGCACAAGCGGGAAATCGATAAGCAGATTTCCCGCTTTGCTACCCAACTATTGCCGTGCATTAATTTTCGCAATTGGAAAAGTGATTGCTAACTTTGAACGATTTCGACAGTTTCCTTCATGAGATTTTCTGTGTTTTAATAGATTCCGTAGTTAAAGACTTCTTTTGAGAAAAGTTGATTTTACTCAAAGTTGTCAATTTTCAACGGAGAATAATACTTACAGAAAATTCTTTACAAGGAGACAAGCATGCCGACTTTGACCTCCCAAGAAATGGTGGCTTCTTTGGTTAATGCTTACTGCGGACAAAACGCTACGTTAAGACAGAAGCACGTTTTCGAACAAGCCCTATTCGCTCTGGTGCGTTTGGCCAAATCAGAGCAGATGATGGAAATAAAGGCTAATGTCCGAAAACTGACCGGCCCGCTTGTCCCATTTGTCCCTCGGCAGACGGTAAAACAGCAAGCACAAGCTCGCCTTGCCCAGATGGCTTTGCCCGGACTGGAAGAAAAGGTTGGCGCACCTAGTGCGACTTCCCGCCGCCGCAAATAAATCAGATACGTCAGGATTGCAGTTACGCTCCAGATTTTTTGTCTATTGGTTTTCCTGAGAACGATCGTTTTTACCGGTCAAGCTCCGTGATTCAGAATTGTTGATACCTATATGTATGCATATAAATAAGGGCAGCTTAGGCTGCCCTTATGCTTTTAGGAGCGCGGGGAATTTTCCGGGCCCTGTTTCCGATAAGCTTAGTAGAGATAGACGGCGCCGCTGTTGGATGCCGTATTACTTGCCTGGTTACCGTTGATACCTGCGGCCCCGCTGTCTTCATTATAAGCCCCGACTGCTGCGGTGCTGCCATCGGCGGAAATCGCGACACTCATGCCGAACATGTCACCGGCTCCCGGATTCGGCGCCTTGATATAAGCGCGCTGCGTCCAGGTGACGCCGCTGCGGACAAAGACATAGGCTGCGCCACTGTCGCCAGTACCGTTGTCAGCCTGGTTGCCGTTGATTCCAACGCTGCCGCCATCCTCGCCGGCCGCACCGACAATCAAGGTGTTGCCATCGGCCGATAGTGCCACACCCGTGCCAAACCAGTCGAGTGAGTTGGTATTGGATGCCTTGATATAGGCTTGCTGGGACCAGGCGCCACCGTTACGGCTAAATACGTACACCGCACCTGATTCAGCACTGGAATTATCGGTCTGATTGCCATTAACGCCGGAGGCAGCACTATCTTCGCCGTATGCGCCCACTGCCAGCGTATTGCCGTCCGCCGAGAGCGCTAGGCTATAACCGAACCAGTCCATTGATTCCGTATTGGATGCCTTGATATAGGCTTGCTGAGTCCAGTTGCTACCGTTGCGAATGAAAACATAGACAGCACCGCTATCCGTTGCCAATTCGTTATTCTGATTGCCCTGGATACCAGTTGCGCTGCTGTCTTCGTTGTACGCTCCTACTGCCAGCGTATTGCCGTCACCTGAAAGAGCGATGGTGGCGCCAAAGGCATCGCCTTCACCGGTATTGGACGCCTTGATATAAGCCTGCTGGCTCCAGGCAGTACCGCCGCGCGTAAAGACATAGACCGCACCGCTGTCGAAGGCATTGTTATTATTTTGATTGCCATTAATCCCGGTCGCGCTGCTTGCTTCGTTGGCGGCACCGGCTGCCAGCGTATTGCCATCGGACGACAGTGCGACACTGATACCGAATGCATCCCCGGTATTGGTATTGGAAGCCTTGACATAAGCCTGCTGGCTCCAGGCAGTGCCGTTACGGGTGAACACGTAGACAGCTCCGCTATCCAACGCATCATTGTTAAGCTGATTGCCGTTGATCCCGGTGGCGGCACTGCTTTCAAACGGAGCGCCTACGGCCAGCGTATTGCCATTTCCCGCCAATGCAACGCTATAGCCGAACCAGTCTCCTGCCCCCGTATTGGATGCCTTGATGTAGGCTTGCTGAACCCAGATATTACCGCTGCGGGTATAGACATACACGGCGCCGCTGTTGAAGGCAGTATTACTTGCCTGGTTTCCGTTGACGCCGGTCGCGCCGCTGTCTTCCAGATAAGCGCCGATGGCGAGGGTATTGCCATCCGCAGTGAGCGCGACGCTGAAGCCAAACCAGTCATCCGCCTCAGGATTGGATGCTTTCACATAGCCGGCCGCCGCAGCGAGGTTGTTGCTGACAGCCACTGCTGCAGAATTCGCGCATCCCGAAGCATTGCAGGCTTGCAGAACGTATTGCGCATTGACGCGTCGCGGCAGGAAAGCAGGCAGGTCATAGCTGCCGGTATTGGCGGCAATCGTCGCCACCTGCACAAAACCAGCCCCGGCATCCAGTTGTTCGAGCAAACGGTATTCCGATTCACCGGCAACATCCGACCAGGTAAAGCGGAAGGTCTTGATGCTCTGCGTCGCCAGCGACAATGTCGGTGCTGGCGGTGTGTTGCCCGTAACAGTCGTCGTGGTCACACCCGAGGTGGAGGTCGCGCCAGGCACAGTCGTCGTCACGCTTGAAGTCGAAGTCACGCCGGGTACGGTAGTCGTCGTGCCGGCTCCTGAATTTCCATTCGTGGATGTCGTAACGGAGCCTTGCGAAGGACTCACTGATGGGTCTGCTCCCCCTCCACCGCCGCCACAAGCAGCGAGGACAAACGTCAAGGCAATGATCGTCGCTCTGCCAAGAGTTTTCTTAAACAATTGCATCAGTTTCTCCCTTTGATCAATAGAGATGCCATTAGTATTACGAGATGCTGGCACTGCCAATCTCACGAACTTGTTTCGTCATGGATGACGATGCCCCCTGGCACATGTTCAAATCAAAGGCCGATATTTCTATTTTGCTTCTGAAATCTTCGTCGCTATCGGACTGCATCGCTCACAGCTATGCGTCCGTCGGCTCGCCCTTCATGATTTAAGAATCACAAGGCATCAGCCTTGATTGTGGTCAGCCTTGCACCACATCATGAGGACGATATAGCCACATGCTTGACTCTGCTGAAATGCAAACGACAATGAGGTGTCGCGTTTCGGTAGGGTTTGCAAAAATTGGGAGGGAATGAAGAGGGAGAAGACTTATTCTGCAGCACGCAATGGCGAGCGTGTTGATCGATGATGGACCGATCCGGAGGCATGCTTATTTCGTTGCATGGAAGCCTGTCCTGAACTTGCAAAGAGCTATAAAGGACTGCTCTTCAAGAGTGTGCTCACGACATCCGCCATTTTCTTTCCCAGCGTCATATGCTGATCAGGATCCAGATGGATTCCGTCTATAGTGCTCGATGAAATGACGCTTCCTGCATCAAAGAAATGACACGTCGATTCTATGCAAACAGTACGATACGCTTCAGCCAGCCCGACAGACTTGACTTCGCCTCCGTGGAATTTTGGCGCTATCGGACCTTTGGGTGTTTGCATGGGAGGCGGCGCCACGACCAGCACGGGAGGAACCGGCATCCCCGGCTCAATGGGCGCATTTCTTATCGCAGAAACCAGAGCAAGAATTCCTTGGGAAGAGTGCCAGGCATTGTGATCATGCATGGACTGAAAGTCGTTTGTCCCGAGCATGAGGATGACAAGGGACAAGGGCGAATGGATTTCAATGCGCTGCCCTATTCCAACAAGGCCATTTCGCCCGGGCTTGAATGGATCATCCCAGACGGTGCGTCGACCATTCAGACAGTCTTCAATGACACGGACTTTTTGCCCGGACGCGCACAGTACGTTTTCCATCACGCCGGGCCAGCGCTGGTCGAAATCCAATCGCTTGCGAGTCGTCGGAATGATGCCCCACGAGAGTGAATCGGCATAGACGAGAATCTGCTGCATAGGTGTTTTTGCGCTCGGTTTAATTCTGCATGCCAGCTGACATTTCGCCGATTCTCACGAATCCTGGTTGCGACTTTATACGCTCGATCCAGCGGCAAACGGCAGGAAATTCCGCAAGCTCGAATCCACCTTCTTCCGCCACATGGGTATAGGCGAACAAGCCGATATCGGCGATCGTATAGCGCTCGCCGACGAAATAGTCATGGCCGCGCAGGTGGATTTCCATTACACGAAGGGCCTTATAGCCCGGTGCAAGCTTCGATCGAAGCATGGCTTCCATCTCCGGCGGCCGGCCCAGGTAGCGAATGATGTAGCGTGCAGTAGCAATATAAGGCTCATGGCTGTACTGTTCAAAGAACAGCCACTGGAACACCTGGGCTCGTTCCAACCGTTCTTCCGGCAAGAAGCGCGTACCTTCTGCCAGATAGTAAAGAATGGCATTGGATTCAGAAAGAAACCGGCCGTCTTCCAATTCGAGCAGCGGTATCTTCCCGTTAGGATTTTTTTGTAGAAAAGCCGGCGTCTTCGTTTCCTTTTTCAGGATGTCGACATTGAACCACTCGTATTGCATCCCTAACTGCTCGGCCAACAATTTAACCTTGTAGCAGTTTCCTGAATTGAGGTCGCCGTAAATTTTATACATAGTCTTTTGATTGTCGATTGTCGATTGCCGATTGCCGGCGGCATGTTCCACGCGCTACTAGACGAGCTCGCTTAAAGAGCGAAATATGTCTTTGCCACGGTCAAAACCGAATACGCCTACGAGATCGCGTTCTTATACCTGCTTACCCAATAGCCTCTCCCAATCTTCAAAGCACAATACAGTGCTGCGATTGTCGACGACGGGGTAACCGTAGCGAGGATATTCGGCGTGCCGCGAAAATAATGAACGGTACTGAGCAAAGCAATCATTACGCTGACCGGTAAAAGACCTGAAAGCAGGAGTTTCCCAGCCAGCGTGGTAGCGTTTAAATAAAGACAATCTACTACCAGTGCGAAGAAAAACGTGGCGATAAAGCTGAAAGTAAATTGCGTGATGAATGCTCTCTGAGCCGCTGCATTACCATGGCTCCGATTTGCAAAATAAGCCCAGCCGCCCCAAAGCAATCCAAAAAAACATGCAGCCAGGAAGGCCTGGTAAAAAGGAGGCTTGTGCTTGGGTTTCCCTTGGTCGGACATTGGCTACTCCGCTTATCAAAAGGTCGAGTTGCAAAGCGAACAACTATACAGTTTGACCTACCTTAGCGGCATCCCATATTTATGGGAATTTTATGGGAGTTCCATCCATTGAGTGACTATAGGTGTCATATGACGCCGAGTTAATCGATGTGCAGTAGAGGACTTAAAGCAGCAATTCCAGATTATCTAGCTTCATTCTGCAATGCGCGAGGGGCGACAATTAAATTCGCGATGTCTTCCGCGACCATCTCGGCCCACCTGCAGTATTGCCCTTCCCCGGGATGGTACTTGTCAGCCGCCATTTCGCTCGGAACCGCGGCCCAGTCCAGCGAGACATAGCGGAAATTTGCGGAGCTGTCGGCCCAGGCTTTCAAGCTCTGATCCAATGCAGCGGCATATTTCCCGAGGTACCATCTAAGCGGATGTGGTGCGGCAGGGAGAATTCGCAGCGGAGGAAGTCCCGTCACCACCACATGGCGAAGGCCGGTCCGTTCAATCAGGCGATCGACCAAGCGTTGATAATCCTGAATGAACTGTTGGGGCGTTCGTTGCGACGTTACATCATTCACACCTAAAGCAGTGACCAGCACATCCGCTGCATGAATATCCGATTTTTCAGCCAGCTCCAACGCCTCTTTCGTATTGACTCCGGATTTGGCGATCAATTGCCAATGCACATTGATCTTTAGCGTCTCGGATAATCGCTCGGCTGCTTGATATGCCAGCGCTTGTGTTTGGTTGGGCACGCCCACACCCGCAGCTGAAGAATCGCCTACAAACAAGACGCGAACAGCTTCAACGCTTTCTTCGACCGCATGCACGCCGGATCTCGGCCCTGCGGCTTCGGGAAGGCGGAGTGCCGTGGTTCTGAGCCACTTCGCTTGAGCTAATAGAATCGGGCCTAAACAGTATTTGTACATGCTAAGCATGACTTGGCTCCCTCGTGCCTGGTTGAATAGCATACTGCCTGGTTCATAAAGTGGCATATAGACTGGGCTGAACCGAAATTGGACAAATGGGAGTAGTTTAAAACCATTACAGCGACTTCCGAATATCGGATTTCACTCCATGGCATTTCAGGCTCGGTGTGGATTGAGATGAGCGCAAGCGCGATGTGCTGGTCAGCCAAGCAAGCTAGCCCTAGCCAGATGCACCTTTGCAGCGGCCCTCGGAGCGAGCGGAAATATTGAGGTGCTGCTTGAAAGGCCAGGAATATGCCGAACTATTGCTGAAGGGGAGGTTGAGCATAACCGACCAGATGGTCACCTTATGCTTAACAGTACACAGAAAAAAGAACAGCAGGGAGAAATTCTGGCGGAAGCGGTGAGATTCGAACTCACGGAGGGCGCAAACCCTCGCCGGTTTTCAAGACCGGTGCCTTAAACCACTCGGCCACGCTTCCTTCGGGGGCACCATTATACCCAAGCAGCCCCGATACACGAAAAGATTTTACTACTCGGAGAGAAACATTTCTTGAAGGTCGTTAAGAAAACGCTGTCCCAACGGGGTTGGTTTAATCACGCGAAAATCTCGATATAACAAGCCTTTTGCCTCCGCCGCGTTGAGCTCGGCTTCAATGACGTTCAGGGTCAGCCCCGTCCTTTCGGCAAACAGATTGACCGCGAAGCCGTCGCGCAAGCGCAACGCATTGAGCATGAATTCGAATCCCAGCTCACCGTGCCCGATTTCCCTTTCCTCCTGCACCGGGTTACCGGTCGCGACTTGCTGCATGTAAGCCTTGGGCTGCTTGTAACGAGCCTGCCGCACGATCCGATGGGGGAACGATAGCTTGGAATGCGCGCCGGCGCCGATGCCGAGATAATCGCCAAATTCCCAGTAATTCAGGTTATGACGAGATTGCCTTCCAGTCTGGGCGTATGCCGACACTTCATAATGGCCATAACCGGCTTGCGCTGTCGACTCTTCGATCATGTCTTGCATTTCCGCGCTGGCGTCATCATCGGGCAAGGCCGGCGGAAACTTAGCAAAATACGTATTCGGTTCCAGCGTCAGATGGTACAGCGACAGGTGCGGCGGCGCGAAACTCAGGGCGGTGGCCAGATCGGCCCTTGCCTCTTCGATGCTTTGCCCCGGCAAGGCATACATCAGGTCGAGATTGAAGTTGTCGAAGCTGGATTGCGCAATCTCGACGGCACGGCGCGCCTGATCGCCATCATGGATGCGCCCCAGCGCTTCGAGGTGATGCGCATTGAAACTTTGGATCCCGATCGACAAGCGGTTGATGCCGCTGGCACGATAGGACTTGAATTTTTCTGCCTCGAACGTACCGGGGTTGGCTTCCATTGTAATTTCCGCGCGCCCGTCCAGCGGCAGCAGCGTGCGGATATCCGACATCAACCGGTCCAGGCCTTCAGCCGACAACAGGCTGGGCGTGCCGCCGCCGATGAAGATGGTATGGATGCGCCGGCCCCAGATCAAAGGCAAGGCGCCTTCCAGGTCCGCGCGCAGCGCCGCCAGGTAGTCAGCCTCGGGAAAACCGCCCTGCACTTCATGCGAATTGAAATCGCAATACGGACACTTGCGCACGCACCATGGAAAATGCACGTACAGCGATAGCGGCGGCAAGCTTTGCAGGTTAAGAATGCCTGGCTTCAGGTAAGCATTGGCAGCCTGAGCAGCGGAAGCGGCATGGGATTCTGATGCTGCCGGTGCAGATGCAGGCGCACCGACTGGCTTAATGGGGATCATCGCAGTTTTTCCACCAACAGTCGCATGGCCTGGCCGCGGTGCGACAGGCGATTTTTGTCTTCAGCAGATAGCTCCGCCGCGGTCTTGCCCTGTTGCGGCAACAGGAAATAAGGATCATAGCCAAAGCCGCCGGCGCCGCGCGGATCGGCGATAACTTCGCCATCCCAGCGTCCTTCCGCGATGATCGGCTGAGGATCTTCGGCATGACGCACGAACACCAGCACACAATAGTAATAGGCACGCTTATCAGCATGTGCTGCGAGGTCGGCCACCAGCTTTTCGTTGTTGCGCTGGTCCGATTTCGGCTCGCCGGCATAGCGCGCCGAGCGCACGCCGGGCGCCCCCTGCAAGGCCAGCACGCAAATGCCGGAGTCGTCGGCCAGCGCCGGCAGACCGGTCAGGCGCGAGGCATGGCGCGCCTTGGCCAGGGCATTTTCCACAAAGGTCGGATGCGGCTCCTCGGCTTCGGGAACCTGGAATTCACCTTGCGGCTTGAGTTCGAAACCGAGCGGCGTCAACAGCTGGTTGAATTCCTTCAGCTTGCCGGCATTGTTAGAGGCGAGAACGATAGTCTGGGACATGTCATTTACTTAAAACATCATGGGTTACCAGTGAGATGATAACTTGTCGATGACCGCTTTGCTGAGTGCGCCGGAATGAGCGCGCTTCTCGCCTTGCGCATTGATCCAGTAGGTGCGCGGCAATTCACCGAACCACTTGGGATCGATGGCATAGCGCAGTTGCTCAACGGGCGCGTCCCCGAAAGCCCAGATTTGCGACGCCAGGCCGGATGCTTGCAGCTTTTTCATGATCAGGCGGCGTGCCTGCGGATCATCTGCCGGATCGGTGGCAATTGTCACGACAGTAAATTTCCGCGCCCGCTGGGCTTCTGCAAGCGCAGCGAAACTGGCCTGGCAATACGCGCAATCCAGCCCCCACACCACGATGACATAGGGCTTGCCGGTGTGGCTTGCCATGATTTGTTTGAGGCTATCCGGGCCAAAGGCATGAATAGTGTCGACAGCATGAGCACTCGTCGCCCACATCAGGAAAAGCACGCATGCCAGCAATATACGAAGCATTTTGCTCATGACGCCTCTTGCACGGTACGGACCACGCGGATGCCTTCGTTATTGGTGCGCCATACCAGCAGAATGCCGGCCGGCGAATGAATCAGGAAAGGCTTGTCCGAATCGCCAGCGGTGCGGACCAGTTCCCTCGATTGCCAGGTGGCGCCGCCATCCGCGGAAAGCTTCGCCATGATGGCAGTCGCCTGGCCATCGAACTGTTTCCATGCAATCGCCACCTGCTTGCCCTGTACCGCAATATCGGCATGAGACGCCTGGGCTTCACCCAACTTGACCGGCTTGATGGACGTCTGCCCAGGCGCTACGGTGGCATACTGCACACCGGCGCTGTCGCCATCCTTGCCATTGAACCAGACCTGATGACGCGTGCCATCCGCAGCGTAAGCCAGCGACGGGCCATGATGTGGGCAGGCGTCGATACGCCAGTCATCGAATGTCGCGCGCATCGCGGTCCCTGCCTTGCCATCCGGTGCCAGCTCCGCCACGGCATGGTCACGCGCATTCGGCTCGAAGACATGTCGCCACATGGCAACAGGATTACCCTGCGCATTCAGCGCGAGGCTGATACGGCAGCATTCGCAGACATGGTCCGCGATCTTGTAATCGCCCTTGAATGTCGCGCCACCATCGCTGGATACGGCATAGTAAATGGCGGAGCCGCGATAGCTTTCACCACGTGCCCTTGTTGCCGTCGCGTCCCGGCCATCGATCCAGACAATGAAAATCCTGCCGGCACGATCGACGATCATGGAACCGAAAGCATGGACAATCCTGTCGCGGCTGGCATGCACGGTAACTGGCTCGGAAAAGCTGCGTGCGCCATCGACGGAACGCGCAAAGCGGATATCGCCGATATGCGGCTTAGCCACCGGCTTGGTGTAAGTAACGTAGATCTCGTCCTTGGGACCAAAGGCGATCTTGGGACGCTCCTCGCCCCCGGCTGATACCGGCTCGGGAGTATTCTGGACTTTGATAGGTTTCGACCAGGTCTTGCCGAGATCCGCAGATCGGCGCAGCACGACGAACTCGCCGCCATCCAGCGTTTCCTTGCTGGCGACCCACAGACGCCCTTCCTTGTCCACGGCGGCGGAAGTGCCGAGTTCCAGTCGTTTGGTCGCAGCAGCTCCGGCATGCCCCTCATGCGCGAGCGCCCCCTGCATCGCGGTTGTGACCAGCATAAACATGCAGAACAAGAACTTCGGCGCCGTGGCCAACCCGTGCATCATTCGCTTCATGACATCCTCTCCTTAGTACGTCAGTTCGATCCCGGCATACAGGGACCGGCCATCTCCCGGATAAAACTGGCGGCTGTCCAGACCGCGCGCATCAGCAATTACATTGGTCGTCGCTGCATAGGTCTTGTCCGTCAGGTTTCGGAAATCCGCAAACCAGGATACATTCTTGCCGATTTTCTGGCCGACCTTGAATCCGACGATGCCATAGCCGGCGGCACGCAGAGAATTGGCATGGTCGACGTAGGTTGACGAGGCGATGCGGACATTTGGACCGGCATAAAAACCGTTTTCCAGGTTGTACAGTAATTCAGCCTGCAAAATCTGGCGCGGCACACCAGCCAGCCGATTGTCGCCATAGGTGCGATCGCCATCGAAGCGGAAATCGTTGAGCACATAACTGGCACGGGCGATCCACGCGGAACCGAAACTCGCTTCCAGGCCCGCCTCGATGCCCTGATGGATGGTCCTGTCGGCGTTAATCGTGCCAAGCGGGTTACCGTTCACATCGTTCAGCGCCAGCAATTCCTTTTTGACTTGCGCACGGTAGAGCGACACATCCCAGTTCAGTTTTCCCCATGACTCTCGGGCAGACCCGCGCGTACCAAGTTCGAAGGTTCTGGCACGCTGCGCATCCACCGGCGTCACGTTCGGCCCGCCATTCAGCTCGCCAAACGTCGGCGGCTCATAACTTCCGCTGATATTGCCATATACCTGCACCGCCGGCGTCAGCTCGTGGCGCATGCCGATCTTTGGCGACACACGATTGAAAGTCTCATTCACGCTGTTGTCGCCATTGGCTAGAAAAGCATCCAACAGCCTGCGTTTTGCCGAAGCCGCTTGGGCACCGATTACAAGAGCGGTCGACGGCAGCAGATAATGCTGGTTTTCCGCGAACACGGTGAAATTTGTCGAACGCTGCTTTGACTGCGCCGTACGGGCTCCAGCCTGCCCGTTGACATTGGCGAAACGATCATCCGACAACTCTCCCTGCTGAAGCGTTATGCCCGCGATCAGCTGGTTCTTGTTGCCGAACAGCTTTTGGTCACTGATGTAGCGCGCATTAATGCCGTAATCATCCGAGCGCTGTTCCAGCACCTGGAAGATCGGGTGATGCAGGGATTTGTTGGAATAAAAGCCGCCGATTTCCACTCGCTGCTGCCCATCGATGCGCCACGTGGTCAGGTTGGACAAACGATACAGCGTGAAGTCGCGATGCTGATCGCCGGTGACGGTCGCGGGGTCAGCCATTTTCGGCGTGGCATACATTTCCGCCTTGGTCAGCGCGCCCGGCAATTCCGAATCGGTTGTAACGGCCGTCAAGAAAAAGCGGGTTTCCACGGCATCGCTGAGCTGAACGCCAAGATTGCCGGACACGCGCTGGGTATCCTGTTTCGAATGCTGGCGGAACCCATCCTGATAAAACTCCGAGCCGGCGATGAACCAGTCAAGCTTTTCATTCTTGCCCGCCACCGCGACCTGCGCGCGCTTGTAGCCAAAACTGCCGGCTTCGATCCGGGCGGCGAAAGGCGGATGGTTCAGCCCCGACGGACTGACGAAATTGACGGCGCCGCCCAGCGTCGTAGAACCGAATTGCAGGGCATTGGCGCCGCGATAGACTTCGACATAACGGGCGGCGAGCGGCTCGACTGCCTGGAAATCCACGCTACCGTCCGCAAGATTGAGCGGCACGCCATCCTGCAACAGCTGGATGCCGCGCATGTGAAAGGTCCGCTGCAGGCCCGAGCCGCGAATCGACAGGCGCGTTTCTTCGGCGCCGAAACGCGACGCCACGAAGACCCCCGGTGAGAATTGCAGCACATCGTTGAGTGTCGATACGCGCCCTTCCTTGTATTGCTCGGCATCGACGATATTGGCGCCGCCGGGAATCGTGGCGATTCTGGTCCGTGCAGCCTCGATCGGCAAGAGCGTCTCGCTTCCCGCAGGCGCCGCCTTGACGATGACAGGTGCCAGTGTCTGTTCTTCCGCAGCCGCATTCAATGCATGTAAAGCGCACCATGCCGCGATAAAGCCGATTGACAGCCCGGGAGAAAATCGGAAGTCACCCGCCGGATTTTTCTTGCTCATTGTGATTTGGTTTTTCATTATCTTCCCTTCAGATGGCCAGGCGCGGCATCGAGGCGTGGCCAATGCCATGCACGATCAGGCTTGTCGCTTCGCCGGCCTGAACTGCACGGCCTACACTATCGATGGATCGACAGCTTCGCATTTACATTCGCCAACGACTGGACGTTCACTCACGTTGATCTCAGTCAAGCACCTAATAACGGCCGCAGCCGGGGCCCCAATAACTGGAATCGCGACATAAATCACGACATCAAAGGACCGCATCGTTTATCCCTGCAATCGCTGCATCGCCATCACGATGTCGACCTGTTGCTGGTAACGGGATGCGTGTTCAGGCAATGTCAGATGCTGGGCGGCATAGAAGAGCTCTTTCCAGAAATACGCTTCGTCGTCATGACCTGTATGCGCCAAGCCGATTTCTTCGAGAATTTCCAGCGCCTGCAGGCATTCTCCGCGCCGCAGATGCGCGTGGTAGCGCTGTTCGAGATCACCAGGGCAATCAAGGTATTCGGGAAGAAAATAGCGCGCCGCCGCCAGCAGCCGCAGTGCCTGTTTCGTTTCTTGAGGCCAGTTCCGCATGGTCTATCCTGTACTGTATTGTGTTCAAACAAACTGACTTGGCGCCAGCATTCGCCTTGACGTGCAGCGAACGCGCCCACAGGCGCATTCCACGTTTATCGAGCTTTGATCGGGTTGAGGCTGTAGTGAAAACTGGTCGCGATATCGCCTAGCCTTGCGCAGGATTGCCACCTTGAATCCAGAGCATTCATGCGCGGCCTGGCAGACAGCACAACAGTGCGCTACCGGGCTTGCTTTTCACAACAGCGAATCAGGATTGGTAAGGCGGGGCGCGCGATTGCGGACTCGCCCACACGAACAATGGGCGCGGAGCCTGGTAGAACAGGTCCGGCATGGAAGACGTGCCGACATAGGCCGGCAATATGAGAGATGCGGACTGCGGCAAGGCAGGCATGCCGCCATGCGCCTGGCAGAAAGGACAATGCTCAAAAGCGCTGATCGGCTCGCCATGGCTGGATGATGGCGACCCCGCATCCAGCTTGACCAGCTTCAGACCAGCGGAAGAACAGATTTCAGCCCAGAGGGAACGCGGCTTGCCGCCATCCGAGAGCGCATGCGATATCGACGGCGCGAGCGCAGCCATCAGGATCGCCAGGCAGGCGAACGCTGCTGTGATTTTCCTGAATAGCCGCGTATGAGTCATGCCAAAATTCTATCACGCAGACTGGAATCACTGCGCCAGGCCGAGTGCTTCCTTTTGCATGCGGTTCAGGTTTTCAATGCCCGCCTGCGCCAGATCAAGCATCTGATTCATGGTGACACGGTCGAATGCTTCGCCTTCCGCAGTGCCCTGCACTTCGATGAAATGCCCGGCATCGGTCATCACCACGTTCATATCGGTGTCGCAGCCTGAGTCTTCCAGGTAATCCAGATCGAGCACCGGCACGCCGCGATACACGCCGACCGAAATGGCGGCGACGAAATGCTTGAGCGGAATTGCGCTGATCAGCTGACGCTCGACCAGCACTGCAAAGGCGTCGTATGCCGCGACCATGGCGCCGGTGATGGCAGCGGTGCGCGTGCCGCCATCCGCCTGGATGACATCGCAATCCAGGTGCAGCGTGCGCTCGCCGAATGCGTTCAGGTCGAACGCGGCGCGCAGCGAGCGGCCGATCAGGCGCTGGATTTCCTGGGTGCGGCCGGATTGCTTGCCCTTGGCAGCTTCGCGGTCCATGCGGCTGTGGGTGGAACGCGGCAGCATGCCGTATTCCGCGGTCAGCCAGCCCTGTCCTTTCCCTCTCAGGAAGGGAGGCACTTTCTCCTCGATACTGGCGGTGCAGATTACCTTGGTATCGCCAAACTCGATCAATACCGATCCTTCGGCATGTTTGGTATAACGGCGGGTCAGGCGCACGGGGCGCAGTGCATCGGCGGCGCGGCCGCTGGGACGGGTGTCGACTGTCATAGATGGAAAAGCTCAGATTCGAATAATAAATATGGAGTTCTCGCCGGAACGTCGGAATATTCCAGGCAGGCTCCAATGCAGATTGTACCGGCCCGGATTTTACCCTTTGCCGGTGACCTTCGAGGATTTTTCAATCGCCTTGCGGATTTCTTCGATCGCCTTTTCGATATCGGTATCGCTGTAGCCGTCCGCGCCTTCCAGGTCGGCGTGGCGCGGCGCTTCGATGGTGGTGGTGACGGCGCCGATCGGCAGCACGTTGGTCGTGATCGAATTCGGATCGTCGACGCCATCCTCGCCGCCTTCCCACATCATGGCCAGCGCGGTAACGTTGTCGCTATTCTTGCCAGCGATTGCGGCAGCGGACTGCACCAACTGAGGCACGGCGCGCACGATGGTATTGTTTTGCAGCGTATGCGTCAGCTGATGTTCCGGCAGCACCGACCACAAGCCATCGGAACACAGCAGCATCACGTCACCCGGCTGCAGGCTGGCGCTGCGCGAGACTTCCACCATCGGCATGGTCGGCGCGCCAAGGCAATTGAACAGCTTGTTGCGGTCGGGATGCGTTTCACGTTCGGAAGGATCGACCTTTCCCTGCGCGATCAATGATTCGATCCGCGAATGGTCGCGCGTGCGCGTCAGGATCTGACCGTTGCGCATCCAGTACAGGCGCGAATCGCCGCAATGCGCCCAGGTCGCCGTATTGTGCTGAATGAGGCAAGCCACGATGGTCGTGCGCGGCGTTTCCGGCAGATTGTTGATGGCGCGGTAGCGGTGGATTTCGCGATGCGCCGCGAAGAAACTCTCTTCCAGGAAGCGCTCGGGCTTTTTCACATACGAATTGGCGTTACGCTGGAATAGCGTGGCAATGGTTTGCAAGGCGACTGTCGCCGCCACGTCGCCGCGGATATGCCCGCCCATGCCATCGGCGAGCAACAGCAGTAAGGCATCCCGGGTGAAGCTGTAGCCCATCCGGTCCTGGTTGACCTTGCGGCCGCCGATGTTGCTCTCTTGGTAGACGGAAAATCGCATTGTTTATTGGTATTGCGTGGTTTCCTGAATGGTATTCAGCGAATCTTTGTCCTTGCCGAAGCGGCTGAACAAGCCGCGCACCTTGCGCGACAGGCTTTGCAAAGGATCGCTGCCCTTCTTTTCCTGCACCGGTTCGCGCAAAGCCTTTTGCAGGGCAAAGACGCTTTGCGGACGTTCCAGCGGATCGAGCTTCAGGCTCCAGCGGATCACATCCAGCAACTCGGTCGAATAGACGCCTTCCAGCTTGCGCAGGTGCCCTTCCATCTTGTCGGCGATCTTGCGCTGGTCGGCCGGCTGCGGCGGCGCCCCCACCATGCAGGCGAACATCGAAGCGCCGATGCTGTAGATATCGGTCCAGGGTCCCAGGTTGCCATTCTTGGCGTACAGCTCGGGCGGCGCAAAGCCAGGCGTATACATCGGATACAGCTTGGGCTGATCGCTCTTCAGGGTCTGGCGTGCCGCGCCGAAATCCAGCAGGATCGGCGTGCCATCCACGCGCAGGTAGATATTGGCGGGCTTGAGATCGAGATGCAGGAGCTTGTTGGTATGCACCTCGCGCAAACCCATCATCACGTGCGAAAACATCTTGCGGATGAAGCGCTCCGACACGATCGGACGCTCGCCCTTGTCGCGCCGGCGCAAGATGTATTCCTGCAGCGAGCGGCCCGATTCATAGGCCATCACCATGTAAACGGTTTCGTTGGCGCGGAAAAAATTCAGCACGCTGACGACATTGGGATGGGCGATACGCGCAAGCGCCCGGCCTTCCTCGAAAAAGCACTTCAGGCCCATGCGGAAAATCGGCAAATTTTCCGGCGCGATCATCGGCACCAGTTCACCCGGTTCGCGCAGGGCCAGCGAACTGGGCAGGTATTCCTTGATAGCCACCGCATTGCCATCCTCGTCATATGCCAGATAGACAATACTGAAGCCACCCGATGAGATCTTCTTTACAATGCGGTATCCGGCGATTTCCAATCCGTCCGGCAAGGGAGCATTATTCTGGGCCGCCAAGTCGTGCCTCCAAGGTAAAGCGATAAAATAGCCAGGATGTGAAGGATATCGGCCACTAGCGGCCAGCAAGTTTCCTGGTCTCCATGCAATCTCTTCGATTGTGTGGATAAATCAATGTTTTGTAAAGACAATCCGAGGTTCCATTTTGACCATACATAGCATGACCGGTTATGCGGTAGTCAGCCGCGAAACCGCCGCAGGCAGCGTGACTATCGAGCTAAAAAGCGTGAATTCCCGCTTTCTTGACCTGCAATTCAAGGTCAATGACGATTTGCGGACAGTCGAGCCGGCGTTGCGCGAAGCCATCATGGCACGCGTCGGCCGCGGCAAACTGGAATGCCGGTTGAGTCTCGGCCGCCGCCATGCCGAAGGCAATACCCAGACATTGAACCAGGGCGTGCTGGCGACACTGGCGCAATTGCAGGAAGACGTGCGCCGTCAATTTCCGCAAGCCGCAGCTTTGACCGTTAACGAATTACTGCGCTGGCCTGGCGTGATCGAAGAAGCGCAGATTTCGCAGGAAACCCTGCAGGCGGAAATCCTGGCTGCACTGGCCACTGCGCTGGACGCTTTCATGGAAACGCGTGCCCGCGAAGGCGCAGCCATGCGCAACGTGATCCTGGCCCGGGTCGACGCCATGCAGGAAATCGTGCAGCGCATCACGCCGCTGGTGCCACAGGTTATCGCTCAATTCCAGCAAAAAGCCATGGAACGTATGCAGGAAGCATTGGGGATTGCGCCGGCAGCCGAAGCCAATGCGCAAGCCTTGTCGCGCGAGGAGGCGCTGGAGCGCGTGCGCCAGGAAGTGACGCTCTACGGCATTCGCATCGACGTTGCCGAGGAACTGGCCCGCCTGGCCGCGCACCTGGAAGAAACCCGGCATATCCTGCAAAAAGGCGGCCCGGTCGGCAAACGGCTGGACTTCATGATGCAGGAACTGAACCGCGAAGCCAATACGCTCGGCTCCAAGGCGGCGCTCAAGGAATTGGCCGACGCCTCGATGGAATTGAAGTTATTGATTGATCAGATGCGCGAACAGGTGCAAAACTTGGAATAATCGCGTCCAAGTATTATTCTAGGAAAATATTACTGAAGGATTACCATGCCCCAAGCAAGTTCCACTGCCGGCAGTCTTTTCATGGTCGTCGCCCCGTCGGGCGCGGGCAAGTCCAGCCTGGTCAACGCCCTGCTGGAGCGCGAACCGGCCATCAAGCTATCCATTTCGCATACGACGCGCCAGCCGCGCCCGGGCGAACAGCATGGCAGGGAATATTATTTCACCTCGGTCGATGACTTTCTTGCCATGCGCGATGCCGATGAATTTCTTGAATCGGCTGAAGTCCATGGCAATTACTATGGCACGTCGAAGATCCAGATCTTGGATCAGATGAAGGCCGGCACCGATGTATTGCTGGAAATCGACTGGCAAGGCGCGCAGCAGATCAAGAAGCAATTCCCCAATGCGATTGGCATTTTCATCCTGCCGCCTTCGATCCAGGCGCTGGAAGAAAGGCTGCTCAAGCGCGGGCAGGATGAACCGCATGTGATCACCCGCCGCATCCTGGCAGCGGGCGGGGAAATTGCGCACGCGCCGGAGTCTGAGTATGTTATTATCAATCAAGACTTTGCAACTGCTTTGTCAGAGTTGACTGCAATTATCAAGGCGGCACGTTGCCGCTTCGCGCAACAGGCGGCGCGCAACGCAGCCCTGTTTGCCCAGCTTGGCATCCATGCCCCCTTGAGTTAACCATTCCAGGAGTAAAACCATGGCCCGTATTACCATTGAAGATTGCCTGAAGCAAATTCCAAACCGCTTCCAGCTGACCCTGGCTGCGACCTACCGCGCACGCCAGCTGTTGCAAGGTCACACCCCGAAAGTGGACGCGAAAGACAAGCCGACCGTGCTGGCCCTGCGCGAAATCGCCGCCGGCAAGGTTGGCCTGGAAATGCTGAAGAAGGTGCCAACCTAAGGATCCTGCAGCGTGATGCTGTCGCTCATCACGGGCTAAAGGCCCCGCCATGAAACTGATGCCTGCCGATTCAACGCCAACCACTGTCGCCGTCAAGCGCGCAGCTGCAAGACGTTCGGCCACGAATTCCGCAGGATCGAATACCTCGATGGATGCTGCGCCTTCCGCACCCGGCGTGGCATCCATCTCAGACCTTTCCGCCAAGCTTTCCGTCTATCTGAGTGAGTCCGACCTGAAAAAGGTCAGGGAAGCCTACCGCTTCTCCGACGAGATGCACCTCGGACAGATGCGCAAGTCCGGCGAACCGTACATTTCCCACCCGATTGCCGTCGCCGAAATCTGCGCCGACTGGAAGCTCGACGCGCAAGCCATCATGGCCGCCCTCCTCCATGACGTCATGGAAGACCAGGACGTCAAGAAGGAAGAGCTGATCGAGCGTTTCGGCGCGCCGGTGGCGTCATTGGTGGATGGGCTGTCGAAGCTCGACAAGATCGAATTCCAGAGCCAGGTCGAAGCACAGGCGGAAAACTTCCGCAAGATGCTCCTGGCCATGGCGCGCGACGTGCGCGTCATCCTGGTCAAGCTGGCCGACCGCCTGCACAACATGCGCACGCTGGATTTCATGGCGCCGGAAAAGAAGCGTCGCATCGCCCGCGAGACCATGGAAGTGTACGTGCCGATCGCGCACCGGCTGGGCCTGAACAATATTTACCGCGAACTGCAGGACCTGTCGTTCGCCCATCTGCATCCGCTTCGCTACCGCACGATTGCCAAGGCAGTCAAAGCTGCACGCGGCAATCGCCGCGAAGTGGTCAGCAAGATCCTGGAATCCGTCAAGAACACGCTGGCTGCCGCCGGCCTGGAAGTCCAGGTGTACGGCCGCGAAAAAACCCTGTACGGCATCTACCGCAAGATGCGCAACAAGCACCTATCGTTTTCACAGGTGCTGGACGTGTATGGCTTCCGGATCGTGGTCGACAGCTTCGCTAACTGCTATGTCGCGCTGGGTACCCTGCACGCGCTGTACAAGCCGATGCCGGGCAAATTCAAGGATTACATCGCCATTCCCAAGCTGAATGGCTACCAGTCGCTGCACACGACCCTGATCGGCCCCTACGGCACGCCGGTGGAATTCCAGATCCGCACGCAGGAAATGCACCGCGTCGCTGAATCCGGCGTGGCCGCGCACTGGCTATACAAGAGCGGCGACGACAGCATGACCGACCTGCAGCAGCGCACCCACGCCTGGCTGCAGTCGCTGCTGGATATCCAGAAGCAGACCGGCGACTCGGCGGAATTCCTCGAGCACGTCAAGGTCGACCTGTTCCCGGATTCGGTGTACGTGTTCACACCGAAGTCGAAGATCATCGCCTTGCCGCGCGGCGCGACCGCGCTGGACTTTGCCTACACCATTCACACCGATGTGGGCGACCAGGCTATCGCGGTCAAGATCAATCACGAACAGGCGCCGCTGCGCAGTGAATTGCGCAATGGCGACATCGTCGAGATCATCACGTCGCCGACTTCGCGCCCCAACCCGAACTGGCTGACGTTCGTCCGCACCGGCAAAGCGCGCTCGGCGATTCGCCATCACCTGCGCACCATCAACCTCGCGGAATCGACCGAGCTTGGCCGGCGCCTCCTGAACCAGGCGCTGATCACGCTGAAGCTTGATCCCGAATTACTGCCGCAACTGGCGGAACGCTTATTGAACGAATCCAGCGCCAAGTCGATGGACGAGCTGTATGCCGACATCGGCGTCGGCAAGCGCATGGCCGCGCTGGTGGCGCGCCACATTCTCGGCCTGGTGGAGAACGACGCCGGCGCCGCGCCGTCGGTCACGCCACAGGGCGATATCATTCAGAGCAAGCCGGCTCCGGTCGTCATTTACGGCAACGAGGGAACCTCGGTGCAACTGGCGCCCTGCTGCATGCCGATTCCCGGCGATGGCTTGCAGGGGCAGTTGCGGCGCGACCAGGGCTTGATCGTGCATGCGCTCGATTGCGACCAGGCCAAGCGCAATCGCGCCAAGGAACCCGACCGCTGGATCGATGTGGTGTGGGGACAGGAGCTGAACCGCCGCTTCGATTGCCGCATCATGATCCTGGTGAAGAACGAGCGGGGCATGCTGGCGCGCATTGCGGCCGAAATCGGCGAATCCGACGCCAACATCAGCTACGTGGCCATGGATAACGGCAAGGATGAAACCATGCCGATCACGCAGCTGAAATTCACCATCCAGGTAGAAGACCGCGTACACCTGGCCCGCCTGATGCGCAATATCCGCCGTATTCCGAATGTCGCGCGTATCATGCGCGAACGCGGATAAGCTTACTGCGGCACCGGGTAGCTGACTTCCAGAACTTCTAATTCTTCGATGCCGCCGGGCGTCTGCAAGGTCACCACGTCACCTTCGCGCGCCTTCGTCAATGCGCGCGCCACGGGCGATACCCAGCTGATCTTGCCACTCAATGGATCGAGCTCGTCGATGCCGACGATGGTGACGGTCTGTTCATCGCCAGCCTGATTGCAGTAAGTGACCGTCGCGCCGAAAAACACCTGGTCCGAGCCATGATGCACGCTTGGATCGACCACTTCCGCCAGGTCCAGGCGCTTGGTCAGAAAACGGATGCGCCGGTCAATCTCGCGCAGGCGCCGCTTGCCATAGATATAGTCGCCATTCTCCGAGCGGTCGCCATTGGACGCCGCCCAATGCACGATGCGCACGACTTCCGGGCGCTCGACATCGATCAGCTGCAATAGCTCATCCTTGATGCGCTGGTAACCGGCCGGCGTAATGTAGTTCTTGGCGCCCGGGGGAATCGGTGGCAGAGCGGGGCCGAGATCATCCTCGTCGCCATCGCTTTCCTTGACAAATGCTTTATTCATAACAGCGATTATAGCCTCGTCCCGTGCGAAGGACGAGGCGCTAATGGGCGTCGGCGATGCTGTTTGCCCAGTGAAAAGCCTGCACTTGCATCTCCGTCAGATCCTGCGGAGTGAGCCCGAGACTATGCAGAATGGCCAAGGCCGGCGGCCCGAGATGGTCGATCCGCTCGATATATTCCACCAGCTTCAGCATGTCGCCGAATTCGCCACTTCGATGCAACAGCGCCTTGCGCACCTCATCGGCAACGGTGAGCTGATCAAGCACCTCTTCCATCGACATGCCAAACAGCGCGTCCATCAGCGACATGATCCCGATGGTAAAAGATTTTTCGCTCAAGCCACGGTCGCCTGGATAACGCTTTTGCGCCATCAGCTCCAGCAGCTTGCCGCGCGAGGTTGCCAATGCGAGCAGCGGCGACTTCAATGCCTCGCCTTCTCCCGAGCTGGCGTAAATCAGGATTTGCAACCAGCGCTGCAATTGCAGGCGCCCCATTACCAGGAGTGCCTGGCTGACCGAATCGATGTGCCGGCCAGCGCCCACGCCGGCAGTGTTCACCAGCCGCAAGAGGTTCAGCGACAGCGTCACATCGCGCTTGATCGTCTGTTCGAGCGCGGCGCTATCTTCATCAGCCAGAATCTGATTCATGAGCTGCATGATCCCGACTTGCGAAGGCGAAAGCTTCTTACCGCTCAGGATAAGCGGCTTGGCAAAATAATAGCCCTGAAAATAATCGAAACCGAGGTCCAGGCAAGTCTTGAACTCGCTATGGGTTTCCACCTTTTCCGCCAGAAGTTTCTTGCTGGCGTGCTTGAGCTGGCGCACCAGGGCATGCAAGGTCTGTGAGGGCATGCCCATGATATCGATCTTGATGAACTGAACCAGGGGGAGCAATTGACGCACGTCCTCGGACTGGATTACCACATCGTCCAGCGCAAACTGATACCCTGCCTTGGCCAGTTCCTTGATACGTTCGATGATTTCCGGCGTCACCCTGACGGTTTCCAGGATTTCCAGAACCACCTTGTCCGGTGGCAGAAACCCGATGAAGTCACTCATCAGCACGCCTTCGTCGATATTGACAAAGCCCAGCGAATCGCCAATGACGTTTTCCAGCCCGAGTTCGGAAACGTGCGCCATGACAGCAGCGGTGGCGGCAACGTTATCCACGATCTGCGCATGGCCCGACGCAGCATCGCGGAACAACAATTCATACGCAACCAGCTGTTGGGCACGGCTCAGAATAGGCTGCCGCGCCAGGAAGAATTCCCGCGCATGTTGTACAGCTTCTGCGTTGAGGGTAGCCAAGTCGGGGCTCATCGGATAGAGAAGCTGCCTTTATTCAAGATATATTTAAGAATTTACATGGGGAAAATATTTCCCTCAAGAATTTTTGTATTGTAAAGGCAAATTCCTTTTCGAAGACGGCAGTCTAGTAGTTTTACTTACCATAAGTATCAAATTCACCTACCTCGCCAACACCGCTCCGCCTCAACGCTTGCTACCTCTTGAAGGGAATGGTTTTCTTCCTGCTTCACTTGACGGCGAAGCAGAACTCCCGCCCTCTCCCGTTTCCAGTACAAACCGTGCAGCGGTATCCTGCTTTAACGCGTCAACGAGCCAAGGCATTACCTGGCGCAATAGCGGCGCCAAGGTCCACGGGGGATTAAGGATGAACATGCCGCTGCTGCGCAAGCCAAGTCCGTCCGGCTGCGGAGCGCCGGTCGACAGGGTTACGTTTAGCCAGTCCTTGGCCGGCAAGCGTTTCAGTTGCTCCGGCAACTGGCGCGATTCGGGACGCTGCAAGACCGGATACCAGACCGCATAAGTACCGGTGGCAAAACGCTTGAGGGCATCGTTCAAGGTTTCGACTACGCGGCGATAATCCTGCTTGACTTCATAGGGCGGATCGATCAGCACCAGGCCGCGCCGCGATGGCGGAGGCAGCAGCGCTTTCAAGCCATCGAAGCCATCCGCCTTCTGCACCATCACGCGCTTGCCGCGCGCCGCTGGCCGCTGTCCTTGCGCGGCGGCGTGGGCATCGAGCTTTTCGAAATTGTCACAAAGGATCTTGATCTCATTGGGATGCAGCTCGAACAGGCGCAGACGATCCTGCTCGCGCATCACCTTTTCGGCGCAATATGGCGAACCGGGGTAATAACGCATCTTGCCGCTCGGGTTCATGGCTTTGACCAGTCCGACATAGTCAGCCACGGCTTCAGGCAGGTCGGCGCGCTCCCACAGCCTGGAGATGCCGGTATCGAACTCGGCATTCTTGGTCGCCTGCTCGCTATCCAGCGCGTACACGCCGGCGCCGGCATGGGTATCGATCACCATGTAGGGCGCATCCTTTTGATTCAAATAGCGCAGCAACTGGATCAGCACCATGTGCTTGAGCACATCGGCGTGATTCCCTGCATGGAAGGCGTGGCGGTAACTCAGCATGGAAGATAAACGTGGAAATGGGTAACGATAAGTATAGGGAGTATGACACCGGGCGGCATAATCTGCCCGCATGCCAATAAAAAAACCGCACGGTTTCCCGTGCGGTCTTGGTAATCCGCTTGCCAGGCTCCGAAAGGAGCCTGCGGCTGGATTAGTGGAATTGCTCTTCTTCGGTCGAGCCGGTCAGGGCTTTCACGGAAGACGAACCGCCCTGGATCACGGTGGTCACGTCGTCGAAGTAGCCAGCGCCAACTTCCTGCTGGTGCGACACGAAGGTGTAGCCTTTTTCGCGAGCTGCGAATTCCGGCTCTTGCACCATGTTGACATAGTGCTTCATGCCTTCGCCGCGAGCGTAAGCGTGGGCGAACTGGAAGGTGTTGAACCAGTTGACGTGGATACCAGCCAGGGTGATGAACTGGTACTTGTAGCCCAGTGCCGACAGCTCTTCCTGGAACGACGCGATCTGGCTGTCGTTGAGGTTCTTCTTCCAGTTGAAGGAAGGCGAGCAGTTGTACGACAGCAGCTTGCCCGGGCAGGCAGCGTGCACGGCTTGCGCGAATTCACGTGCGAAGCCGATATCGGGCACGCCGGTTTCGCACCAGACCAGGTCAGCGTACGGAGCGTAGGCAACGCCACGGCTGATAGCTTGCTCCAGACCGTTCTTGACGCGGTAGAAGCCTTCTTGAGTGCGCTCGCCGGTCAGGAACGGCTTGTCGTTGGCGTCGTAGTCGGAAGTCAGCAGGTTTGCAGCTTCAGCGTCGGTACGGGCCAGAACGATGGTCGGCACGCCCATGACGTCGGCAGCGAAACGAGCAGCGGTCAGCTTCTCGACGGCTTCCTGAGTCGGAACCAGAACCTTGCCGCCCATGTGGCCGCACTTCTTCACAGCAGCCAATTGGTCTTCGAAGTGAACGCCGGCAGCGCCTGCAGCGATCATGTTCTTCATCAGTTCGAAAGCGTTCAGCACGCCGCCGAAACCGGCTTCAGCGTCAGCGACGATCGGCAGGAAGTAGTCGATGAAGTCTTTGTTGCCCGGCTCGATGCCACGCGACCACTGGATTTCGTCAGCGCGCTTGAAGGTGTTGTTGATACGACGAACCATGGTCGGCACGGAGTCGTATGCGTACAGCGATTGGTCGGGGTACATGGTTTCGGAAGTGTTGCCGTCGGCAGCAACTTGCCAGCCCGACAGGTAGACGGCTTCCAGGCCAGCTTTAGCTTGCTGCATGGCTTGACCGGCAGTGATCGCGCCGAATGCGTTCACGTAACCCTTCTTGGCGCCACCGTTAACTTTTGCCCAGAGCTTTTCAGCGCCGCTCTTGGCCAGGGTGTACTCGATTTGTTGGGAACCACGCAGGCGAACGACGTCCGCAGCGGAGTAGTTACGCTTGACGCCTTTCCAGCGGGGGTTTTCAGCCCAGTCTTTTTCGAGGGCCTTGATTTGTTCTTCACGAGTTGCCATTGTCATTCTCCTGAGTTTGACGGGTGTTACGAAGAAGGGTGAATCGAATGAGAGGAATCATATTCCTTTTCTTGCGAGGCAACAAGGTCTTATATAAGACATATAAGTAAATTTATTTCTTTAAAATTCAAATACTTATATTTCCCCTTTCGGATTGCGAAACAAAAATTAACGAAATGCATCAGATTTTTATCGCGCTGACAGCACTGCTTTTCACAATACAAAAATACGGCACTGCATTATGAAAAAATTGTCGGAATGTTTATCAATCAGGGGCGGCCCGGCATCGTGAATTTTTACTTCGGAAATGAAAAGACGGGGGCAATCTGCCAGCCCATGATCAACTCCAGCATTGACTGGAACTAGCAGAGCTGAGATTTAGGCAGATATGGAACCTGGGACGTGGCGCCGTTTAGGGGCTGATGGCGGGTACAAGATTGAGGTCCAGTCGCATCGAGCAAGGATGCCCAGACCTGCGAGGACCAAACCGGAAAAGCCGAGAATCTGGAATGGGGAGCTGGTTGGCCTTGCCAGGGCAGTCCAGACTGGCAATGGCAAGGCACGGGAGGACGTTTATCCGCCCTCCTGTCTGACTCAGGCGAGTTTGGCTGACGACACCAGCATGCCGTCGGCGTCGGCATAGATCCAGTCGCCCGGATTGACCGTCACGCCGGCGATCGATACTTGAATATCCTTGTCGCCCACGCCCTTGCGGATACTGCGCTGCGGATGCGTGGCCAGGGCACGCACACCGATGTCGCAGGCATTGATTTCCTCGGAATCGCGGATGCAGCCGTTGACGACGATGCCGGCCCAGCCGTTCTTCTCGGCCAGCACGCCGAGATTGCCGCCGACCAGCGCGCAACGCAGGCTGCCGCCGCCGTCGACCACCAGAACATGGCCTTCGCCCGGCGTCTCCAGGGCGGCGCGCACCAGGACGTTATCCTCGAACACCTTCAGGGTACGGGCAGGGCCGGCAAAGGCAGCACGCTTGCCGAACGATTGGAATACCGGCGGCAGGACCGCCAGCGTGCCGGCGGCGATCTTGTCTTCGTTGGCGTCACAGATATCGCAGGTTGCAAAGCTCATGAGTTTCTCCCTGATGAAAATTGTTCAACCTGAAATTGTAAGCGCTTTCATGCTGCTTGCGTTGCGGCAGCGCGCCTTGCCGACCTGCCGCCGACATTGACGGCGGTGAGGATCGCCATGATCTGAAACACGCCGATCAAAAGGAATACCATGGCAGGATGGTGCGCATCCATCAGCGCGCCGAACAGCAAGGGCCCGGTCGCCAAACCGATATCGAGGCCGGAATACACGACGCCATACACGCGGCCGGTGGCATTCTTCGGCGCAGCGGCGCGGATCAGCAAGTCGCGCGAAGGACCGGCGACACCGGCGCCGAAGCCGACCACGCCCATCAGTAGCACGACCATCCAGGCTGGGGTAATTGCCGCAGCAATCAGGATGGAAAAGGCACCGGACAAGGCAAAAGCCATCGCAATCGTGCGATCATGGCGGGTGGCCTTCGCGGCCAGAAAACCGCCCCACACCATGCCGCCAGCCGAAGCCAGCATGTATGCCGTCTGGCCGGCCGTAGCCGAAGCCATAGACATGTCATACAAATCGCGCAAGCCGGCGGCAGAAAAACTCTGGATGCCGGCCAGCGCCATGGCGGTAATGAAGAAGAAGGCGAAACACATCCAGACGGCCGGCAGGCGGATGAAGCCAAGCGCCCCGCCCTCCTCCTGCGTGGTACCGGCCGACTTGGCGGCAGCGGCCTCGCCATGCCCGGTTTGCAGCAGGTCGCGAAATACGAGCAGCACGGCCAGCCAGACAAACGGCACCGCAGCAGCGGCAGCCAGCGCAGTGCGCCAGCCTGCCACACCGGCAATCCCCGCCAGGAAGACCGGGGCGGCAGCCCAACCGAGATTGCCGGAAATGCCATGCACCGAAAAGGCATGCCCCAGGCGGCCGGGCGAGACGCGCTTGTTAAGCAAGGTGAAATCCGCCGGATGAAACACGCTATTGCCCAGGCCTGCCAGCATCGAACCCACCAGCAGCATCCCGTAGTTTGGCGCCATTGACAGCGCCAGCGCCGACAAGCCCAACAAGGCCATGCCGGCAAACAGCACGGCACGGGCGCCGACGCGATCCACCACGAAGCCGGCTGCCGCCTGGCCGACGCCGGAGACGACAAAAAACACCGTCATCAACAAGCCCAGTTCTGCATACGAGAGGTTGAATGCCGGCTTCAGCCACAGAAAGAGCGGCGCCAGGATCAGGTGGAAGAAATGCGATACGCCATGGGCGACGCCGACCAGGGCAATGACCTGGGCGTCCTGGCGCAGAGTTTGGGAAACGTTGGCAGCGGTGGCAGTCATGGTACGACTTAGAAATATTGGGATTTCAAAGTGTAGGCAAAATCGAAACGTCCGGTTTAAGATAACATGACAATATTTATCGATTTTCGGCCAACCCGCTGAGTTCGCTTTTTCATGGCTGCTTCACCCGTCACGCATACCCGCCTGCACCTGCCCGGCACAACCCCCAGCGCGGGCCGGCCGATCAGGATCGTCGCGCGCGATCTGGAAGCTCTGCAATTGCTGAAGCCACACCGCCATGACTGGGGCCAGATCACCTATGCCAAGGAAGGCGTTGTCCGCGTCACCGTGGCGGACAGCAGCTGGATCGTGCCGCCGCTGCGGGCCATCTGGATTCCACCCGATGCCGTACATGAGATACACGTTCTCGAGAAAGCAAAAATTCGCGCCCTGTATGTCCACAATACCGCCGCGCCATTCGCGGATAAGCAATGCAGGGTGATTGAAGTCTCGCCACTCTTGCGCGAATCGATCGCCGCGTTCGAGCATGCTGAAATCGAATCCAGGCGGGAAGCTTTGCTTGCTGCGCTCATCCTCGATGAAATGCGCCATGCCGCGACGCTGCCGATGCGGATCGCCCTGCCGGACGACAAGCGCTTGCGGACGCTGTGCAAAATGCTGATCGATTCTCCGTCAGCGATTGCCACGCTGGCTGAAGGCGCGCAGCGGGTAGGCGCGTCCGAACGTACCCTTGCCCGCTTGTTTCAGGCGGAACTCGGCGTGAGCTTTGGCGAATGGCGGCGGCAAATGCGCCTGGCGCACGCGGCGGCGCTGATTGCGCGCGGCATGCCGATGTCGCAGGTGGCGGCGGAACTGGGTTATGCCAGCCAGTCCGCTTTCTCCGCCATGTTCCGCAAAACCTTTGGGCAAACGCCATCGCAGTTTTTAGCCGGCCAGGCCTTGCATAATGGATAACGTATGCTGCTGGCGTAGCGGAAGCGCTGCAAATGCCAGGCGGGGACGTTAAAATAGCCCAAGCACCATGGAAAATGATGGATTGCCTTCCTGGATTTTCCCCCGCCGACCGAGCCACTGTTCCCTGCGCGAATACTCACTTGCCGAATTGACATTCGGATAGGCTCAGGGCACATTACGCACAACTTATTTTTTGGAAGAGAACCATGCCTCAGTATCGCTCCCGGACCACGACCCACGGCCGCAACATGGCTGGCGCACGCGCCCTCTGGCGTGCCACAGGCATGAAGGATAATGACTTCGACAAGCCGATCATCGCCGTCGTCAATTCCTTCACGCAGTTCGTGCCGGGTCACGTGCACCTGAAAGACCTGGGTCAACTGGTCGCGCGCGAGATCGAGGCAGCCGGCGGCGTCGCCAAGGAATTCAACACCATCGCCGTCGATGACGGCATCGCCATGGGCCATGGCGGCATGCTCTACTCCTTGCCTTCGCGCGACCTGATCGCCGACTCGGTGGAATACATGGTCAACGCCCACTGCGCCGATGCGATGGTGTGCATCTCCAATTGCGACAAGATCACGCCGGGCATGCTGATGGCGGCCTTCCGCCTGAATATCCCGGTCGTGTTCGTCTCCGGCGGCCCGATGGAAGCCGGCAAGGTATTGAAGGTAGTGGATGGCTCCAAGAAGATCATCAAGCTCGACCTGGTCGACGCCATGATCCAGGCCGGCGACTCGAAGATCAGCGACGCCGACGTTGCCGAAGTCGAGCGTTCCGCCTGCCCGACCTGCGGTTCCTGCTCAGGCATGTTCACTGCCAACTCGATGAACTGCCTGACTGAAGCGCTGGGCCTGTCCCTGCCGGGCAATGGCACCACCCTGGCCACGCATGCCGACCGCAAGGAACTGTTCCTGCGCGCCGGTCGCCTGATCGTCGATCTGGCCAAGCGTTATTATGAGCAGGACGATGCTTCGGTCCTGCCGCGCAACATCGCCACCAAGGCGACGTTCGAAAACGCCATGGCGCTCGACGTCTCGATGGGCGGCTCGACCAACACCGTGCTGCACCTGCTGGCCGCTGCGCATGAAGCCGAAGTGCCTTTCACCATGGCCGACATCGACCGCATCTCGCGCAAGGTACCCTGCCTGTGCAAGGTGGCGCCGATGACCGACAAGTACCACATCGAAGACGTGCACCGCGCCGGCGGCATCATGGGCATCCTGGGCGAGCTGAATCGCGCCGGCCTGCTCGACACCTCGGTGCCGACCATCCATGCGAAGACGCTCGGCGAAGCCATCGAGCGCAACGATATCAAGTCCAGCGACGATCCGGCCGTGCACAAGCTGTTCAGTGCCGCGCCGGGCGGCGTGCCGACGCAAGTCGCCTTCTCGCAAGAGAACCGTTTCGAATCGCTCGACACCGACCGCAGCACCGGCTGCATCCGCGACCTGGAGCATGCCTACTCCAAGGATGGCGGCCTCGCTGTCCTGTACGGCAACCTCGCCGAGAAAGGCTGCATCGTCAAGACCGCCGGCGTGGATGAAAGCATCCTCGTCTTCAGCGGCAAGGCGCGCGTGTTCGAAAGCCAGGACGCTGCCGTCGAAGGCATCCTTGGCGACACCGTGCATGCCGGCGATGTCGTCATCATCCGTTACGAAGGCCCGAAAGGCGGCCCGGGCATGCAGGAAATGCTCTACCCGACTTCGTACATCAAGTCCAAGGGCCTGGGCAAGCAATGCGCCCTGCTGACCGATGGACGCTTCTCCGGTGGTTCGTCAGGTCTGGTGATCGGCCACGCTTCACCGGAAGCGGCGGAAGGCGGCGCCATCGGCCTGGTCGAAGAAGGCGACATGATCGACATCGATATCCCGAACCGTCGCATCAGCCTGCGCATCAGCGATGAAGAACTGGCCAAGCGCCGCGCCGCCATGGAAGCCAAGGGCGCCGATGCCTGGAAGCCGGTCGAGCGCGAGCGCTATGTCTCGCAGGCTTTGCAAGCGTACGCTGCGCTGGCAACGTCTGCGGATCGCGGCGCGGTGCGCGATTTGTCGCAATTGAAACGTTAAATAAAATTGGGATGCCATGAAGTGACATAAGTCTTCACGGCATCCCACATATTTCTTTTTGAGAGACAGAGCACAAGGCTTTTCAGCCTTTTCCGCTGAAGTCCCTAACGCATCATCGAAATGCAGGACATACGCAGCTATCGGATGGGCGGCGTGTCAGTGGAAATAATTGTCTGCAGCGTAGTCCCGCCAATCGCGGCACATTCCGGCTTATTTGAATCGGTCCATTTCACGGCGATTCCTCTGACCACTGGACGTACTACGCGCCATGGAAAAAAACCAAATCGTTGAGATCCCGTGTAGCGGATAATCGCGTCTGCTCCTGCCATTCTTGCATTATCAGCTAGCCGGGGAAGAATGTCTCTCACGCTGCCGTAGCTACCCTTCCCAACTTTCAGCTTTCTGATCACTGTGTATTTTTGCTCGGCTGGTGGATAGCCAGCAAAGAAACAAAAACCACCCAGATCATTAATCAGCCGATTTGCTTCCGCGGCATCAGAGCTTGGCGTAACCTCGACTTCATCACTGGAATTATCAGAGGACTGACGTTCCTGCGTCTCATCGGCGGCTAAAGCCACGTTGAATACAAATGCCAACGCGATTGCTGGCACAACATGCTGCCGCTTCATTATGTTTCACCTGTTCCCGTTAAAAAAATAACCTTTGCTCAGTCGCTTTTCGCCTTGATCACCTTGGTACCGGCGATCAAATCATGCACGCAGCGGCGTTCCGCGGTAAAAATAAACAGCACGTCGATCAGCGGCAGAATCTGGCCCACGGCAGGAATCACGCTGACCGCGGAAATAGGCAGATAGCGTCGCAAAACGATTTTCCAGAAATCGGCAGTATTGTCATTCAAGTCGACGATCTTGATGCCCATGACTTTCTTACCGATGGTTTGGCCGTTACGCTTTAAAAAATAACCGTGCACGAGTATGAAAATAACGAACGCGACCGCAGTCAGCGCCAGCGTCAACATCAGCGGCGGCGTCTGGCCGCGCCTGGAATAGTCAAACAGACCAAAGGCAAACAGGAAGGGTGCGCCGCAGACAAAGCCGATGATGGCGTCCAGGATACCGGCCCAGAACCTTTGCCAGCGCGTGGCAAGCTCGATGGCTGAAGTGTCTTCCTCGACCCTGAGAACGGCATCCGGCGGGAGATAGGGATTGGCATGGCTCATAATGACGTCGCCTTTATAAGATTGTGGTGGACGTAGGATGCGAATGCTGTATATCCGATATGTGGATACAGCCCCGATCATTATTATTGCCTTGCCAAGTGTGGACGCTCTGCGCGTCGCTTGCAATAGCCGGACGGACGAAACCGGGGCAGCTCGTCTTATTGATGCAACAAGCCGAAGATTTCGCCTTTGAAGAAGCCGCCACGTCGGCGCACTTTGTTTTCAGGCTGATTGACGGGGCGATTGTTGAAGCGGAATGCTGAAGAAAAACTGGCTTCCGCTTCCCACGACACTTTGCGCCCAGATGCGACCGCCATGCTTTTCGACGATGCCCTTGGCAATGGACAGGCCAAGCCCGGTCCCCATCGACTTTGCGTGGTCTTCCTGCCAGAAGCGTTTAAAGATGCGTGAAAGGTGCTCCGGCGCGATCCCGACACCGGTATCGGCAACGCAGAAGACAAGGTCATCGCCCTCCGGCGCTACCGAGACTGTTATCCGCCCGCCTGCCGGCGTGAACTTGAGGGCGTTGCTGATCAGGTTTCCGAGCACTTGCCCGATCCGCGCACGATCGCACGGCACCTGCACACCTAGCGCATCGGACACGGCTTCGATTTGCACCGACTTCTTCTCTGCCAACGGAATAACCAGGTCAATGGCATCATGCACGAGGCTTCCGGCATCCGCCATTTTCACCTGCAGCTCGAGCTCTCCGGCATCCACCCTTGCCATATCCAGCACATCGCTGGCAAGGTGTTCAATCGCTTGCGCGGCGCGCATCCCCCGCTGAACCAGGGTCTGCATCATTTCGGCGCTGCGCGGCGCGCCATGCAGCAATAGCTGGAAAGTCATCTCGATCACGCTAAGCGGCGTACGCAAGTCATGCGACACCATTTGCGCGAGGCTTTCCTTCTCCTGCGCGATACGCTCGGCCCTGGATCTTTCCAGCTGCTCCTTGCGAAACTCGCGCTGCAGGTCCAGCGCAAGAATGCTCTTGCGCAGCTCTTCGATCGCCTCGATTTCCACTTTCTTCCATGGCTCGGCCACGCCTTCCATGACTTCCTGCCATGAATGAAAGGAGGACCGCGGATGGAGAGTCAGCTGATCGCCTTCTTGCATCACCGCCTTTTGCGGGTTGCCCGCCCACGTGACGGTAGTCGCCGCTTCAGGGCGAAACCACAATATGTAATTACGCTCGGTCTTGGGAATCAGAACCGCAATCAAGCCGCTGGCAATATCCTTGTAGGCCCACGCTTGCGGATTATGAATGCTCAGGCGATTGGTGTTGAACAGGCTTTCACCGCCATGATGCTGCACCAGCCAATCGACCAGCTGTTCGATTTGTTGTTCAGACGGCGTTTTGCCGATGATTGTCCACTTGCTGTCGTGGTAGATCGCCGCAGCCGCACCGGTAGCGGCAGCCATGTCCAGCATGTTGGGGCAGTACTGCACCAGGCCCTGGACCAGATCGTCTTCCTGCTCCATGTAGGCGATCAGCTGGGCATGCACTTCGCGGAGTTCGGCGCGATAGTGCAGGTCTTCCAGCGATTCTTTCAACTTGAGCTGCGACGAGACCAGCTGGCCGATCATCTTTGCCGCCAGGCGGCTATCCGCGTCGATGCGTCGTGGCGATGCATGATGGCAAGCGATCAGCCCCCACAGCTTGCCGTCGTCGACCAGGGAAATCGTCAGCGTGGCCTTGACCTGCATGTTGCGCAGGTATTCGAGATGAACCGGCGAGACGCTCCGCAACAATGCGCGTCCCAGATCGAGCGGCGCGCCATTCTGTGGATTGATGCCCGGATAAAGCGCTGCCGGCTCGTAGTCGACGTCCGGAATCATGCGGATCCAGTTTTCTAGAAAGACTGCCCTCGCCTGGGCGGGAATATCGGATGCGGGGAAATGGTGGTTAAGGTAGGCGTCCATATGCGGCGCGCATGCTTCCGCAATGACCTTGCCATGCCATTCCTCGTTAAATTGATACAGCATGACCCTGTCAAAGCCGGTCACGGCTTTCACCTGCTGCACGGCGGCTTCGCAGAGTTGCTGCAGGTTGCTGGTGGATTGCAGCGCCTGCACCGCATCGCGTATTTTCCGATGAAAGGTCAAGGCATCGCAGACCGGGGGGATGCCGCGCTCGAGCTCGACGATCAGGCTGCCGCGATGCCGGTGCGCGCTCAGCTCCCAATCTTGCCGGGCCGGTCTGCCCGGAGAACATAATGTGAGATTGAAAGGAGTTTGTTCCCGCAGCTTTTCCTGCTTCAGATACTGCTGCAGAGACTGAAGTTGGTCGGGTACGACCAGTTCGCCAAAATATTTCCCAATCAATTCAGAGGGGGCAATGCCAAGCTCTTTCGAGCAATTTTCGCTGGCATTTCGTATTTGCAGGCTTGGCCAATCCAGACTGAGCAATACACCGAAAGGCTGAATGGCACCGGGAATATGAATCGGCTCGCTCTCACAGGAACGCAAAAGGTCTGTGTGATTTTGTTTAATTTCCATGCCTACATTTCCCGCGCTCAACATTTAAACTTATTTCATTATTACCCATAAATCGATTTGCCGTTACCAAACGTCAAATATTAAATACTAGGAGATTCAATAAATTGAACGCGGACGACTATGCAGGTTCATCATTTCCGCAGCGATAAAGCAGGATGGATCACGCACTTAGCCCAACTTCTCAGGCTTTCGGAACAATCGCACCTTTCCCGCATCGAAGATTTTTACCAATATACTAACGAGGCTGATATGAACGCAACCTGGATTGTTTCAGCGAATGCCAGCCGGGCACGCTTTTTTTCCCAGATGCAGACGGAAGATCATCTGGAAGAAGTCAATGACATGATCAATGACGCGGTGCGTCAGCGTATGCTCGAAGCCAGTGAGACAGACAAGCTCGGTCCGACCTCCGCCACAAAGAGCATGCATAACACGGGCGGAGCCACGCCGAACAAACTGTACGAACCTGCCCAGACCCCGGATCAGCACCAGGCGGAGCTGTTTGCGAGGGACATCATTAATTATCTACTGCAGTCCCATCGCGAGGGACGCTTCCAGCAACTCTCGCTTGTCGTGTCGCCGAAATTTCTGGGCATGCTGCGCTCGCTGATGCCGGCGGAACTGGAGTCGGTGGTAAGCATGGAACTCAACAAGGATTACACCCAGTTCAGCGGCGATCAGCTGCTTGAGCAGATCAAGGGACAAGTGGCGAAAAAATCGTCCTGAACTTAAGGAATGACGGACATATTGAAGCCGAGGCTGGCGGCGCGCACGCAGCCGCCTTCATCATGAACAGAAAGCCAGCCTAAGTTGGTGAGCATGTCCAGGCAGTCAGAGTCAGCGAACTTCATACGATAAAGTCATGCAAAAAAAGCCGCTCGCTGCATCAGCGGGCGGCTTTTCACTGGCACAGCCAAACGGCATCGGCTGAATATATCAGCGGGGTAGATCAGCTGGATTAGCTGACGACCTTTTCAAATATCAGCTTGCCATTCTGCGCATCGACGCGAATCACATCCTTCGGACCGAACTTGCCTTCCAGGATCAGCTTGGAGAGCGGATTCTCGATCTCCTGCTGGATCGCGCGCTTCAGCGGCCTTGCGCCATATACGGGGTCGAAGCCGGCTTCGGCGATCTTCTGCAATGCCGCTTCCGACATATCCAGGCGCATCTCCATCTTCTCCAGACGTTTTTCCAGGATGGCCAATTGAATCTTGGCGATGGAGCCGATATGCTTTTCATCGAGCGCATGGAACACCACGATCTCGTCGATACGGTTGATGAACTCCGGACGGAAATGGTTCTTCACTTCCGCCAGCACGGCCAGCTTGACCAGCGCCGGGTCGCTCTCTTCCATCGACTGGATCTTGTGCGATCCCAGATTCGAGGTCATCACGATCACCGTGTTCTTGAAGTCCACGGTTCTACCTTGGCCATCGGTCATGCGGCCATCATCCAGCACCTGCAGCAGCACGTTGAACACATCGGGATGCGCCTTCTCGATTTCGTCGAGCAGGATCACGCTGTAGGGTTTCCTCCGCACCGCTTCGGTCAGATAGCCGCCTTCCTCGTAGCCGACATAGCCCGGCGGCGCGCCGATCAGGCGGGCCACCGAATGCTTCTCCATGAACTCGCTCATGTCGATACGGATCAGGGATTCTTCCGTGTCGAACAGGAACGAGGCCAGTGCCTTGCACAGCTCGGTTTTACCCACACCGGTCGGGCCCAGGAACATGAAGGAACCGTACGGCCGGTTGGGATCGGCGAGACCAGCACGGGAACGGCGGATCGCATCCGACACCGCCACGATGGCTTCATCCTGCCCCACCACGCGCTTGTGCAACTCTTCTTCCATGTGCACCAGCTTGTCGCGTTCGCCCTGCATCATCTTCGACACCGGAATGCCGGTGGCACGTGACACCACCTCGGCGATTTCCTCGGCGCCGACCTGGGTGCGCAAGAGCTTGTTAGCCTGCGGCTTGGCTTCGGCGCTGTCAGCTTGCTTCAATTGCGCTTCCAGTTGCGGCAGCTTGCCATACTGCAGCTCGGACATCTTTTGCCAATCGCCTTTGCGCTTGGCTTCTTCCATCTGCAACTTGACCTTTTCGATCTCTTCCTTGATGTGCTGGCTGCCCTGGACCATCGCCTTTTCCGCTTTCCAGACTTCTTCCAGGTCGGCGTATTCGCGCTCCAACTTATCGATCTCGTCTTCGATCATGGCCAGGCGCTTTTGCGAAGCTTCATCGGTTTCCTTCTTCACCGCCTCACGCTCGATCTTCAGCTGGATCAGGCGGCGGTCGAGCTTGTCCATCACTTCCGGCTTGGAGTCGATCTCGATCTTGATCTTGGAAGCGGCTTCGTCGATCAGGTCGATCGCCTTGTCGGGCAGGAAGCGGTCGGTGATGTAGCGGTGCGACAGTTCGGCGGCTGCCACAATCGCCGGGTCGGTGATCTCGACGCCATGGTGCAGCTCGTATTTTTCCTGCAGGCCGCGCAGGATGGCGATGGTGGCTTCCACGCTCGGCTCATCCACCAGGATCTTTTGAAAGCGGCGCTCCAGCGCGGCATCCTTTTCGATGTACTTGCGGTATTCGTCCAGCGTGGTGGCGCCCACGCAATGCAGCTCGCCGCGCGCCAGGGCCGGTTTGAGCATATTGCCGGCATCCATGGCGCCCTCGGCCTTGCCGGCGCCGACCATGGTATGCAGCTCATCGATGAAGACGATGGTCTGTCCCTCGTCCTGGGCCAGTTCCTTCAGCACCGCTTTCAGGCGCTCCTCGAATTCGCCCCGGTATTTGGCGCCAGCCACAAGCGCGGCCATGTCGAGCGACAGCACGCGCTTGGACTTCAGGCTGTCAGGCACTTCACCATTGACGATGCGCTGCGCCAGGCCTTCGACGATGGCGGTCTTGCCCACGCCCGGCTCGCCGATCAGCACGGGGTTGTTCTTGGTGCGGCGCTGCAGGACCTGGATGGCACGGCGGATCTCGTCGTCGCGCCCGATCACCGGGTCGAGCTTGCCCTGGCGAGCGCGCTCGGTCAGATCCAGCGTGTACTTCTTCAATGCCTCGCGCTGGCCTTCGCTTTCCTGCGAATTGACGGAAGCGCCGCCGCGCACGGCATCGATGGCCGCTTCCAGCGACTTGCGGCTCAAGCCGTTTTCACGCGCCAGCCGGCCGGCGTCCGACTTATCCTCGGTCAGGCCGAGCAGCACCATCTCGCTGGCAATGAACTGGTCGCCGCGCTTTTGCGCTTCCTTGTCGGCTAGGTTCAGCAAGGCCGACAATTCACGGCTGACCTGCACTTCACCGCCGGTGCCGGAGACTTTCGGCAGGCGTTCCAGCGCGCCTTTCAACGCGTTGGAAAGCCCGCCGACATTCACGCCGGCGCGCTGCAAGAGAGAACGGGCGCTGCTGTCATCCTGGTTAAGCAGGGCAACCAGCAGGTGGACCGGTTCGATATAAGGGTTGTCGTTGCCCACGGCCTGGCTTTGCGCATCCGCCAGGGCTTCCTGCAACTTGGTTGTCAGTTTATCTAGGCGCATCTTTCACACTCCAGAATTTGTTGGTTGGCTGGTAAGTGGGGATCGAACGTCGCATTTCAAGAAAGCGGCTGGCGCATCGCTCTTGCGCCGATCTCCTGGCTCTCTTCAAGAAGGACTCGCCAAGCGAATGCCGGAAAAAACAGCGCCCAGATGTATTGCACTACAACAACATCATCATCAAGCTATCCAGGGTAATCAGTGGCCCGTCGAATCCAGCCGCCGGCCCGCTTCAAACAGGAACCAGGTGCGCTCCTCGGTCTCATCGATCCAGTTTTCAATCAGGCTGGCAGAGGCGATATCCCGGCTATCGTCGCAGATGCCATGAACCTCGCGCAGGCGGCCAACCAGCATGCGATTGTCTTCCGCCAGTTCGGACAGCATGCCGCCCGGTTCGACATATTCCGCATCGTTATCGAGAATGCGCTGGGTCCGGGCGATATGGCCGATCGACTTGAGCGTGGGCTGGCCGATCTTGCGAATGCGCTCGGCGATCGGGTCGGTCATGGCAAAGAGCTGATCCGCCTGCTCATCCAGAAGCAGGTGATAGTCGCGGAAATGTGGTCCGCTCATATGCCAGTGAAAATTCTTGGTCTTCAGATACAGGGCGAAGACATCGGCCAGAATCGAATTCAGGGCGCCGGCAATGTTGCGGGTTGCCTCCGGAGTTAAATCTGTCGGCGTGGTAAGAGGAGCGCGTTGCTTGCGTTCCGCTCGCTGGACGACTTCATCGTTTCTTTCCATGGCCCTGCTCCTTGTAGGCGTTGAAATGCCTATTGGAGTGGCAACCAGAGGCACGGTTCACTACGTGGCGCGCAAGCCGGTATTGTGGGCGCTTTCACAAAGCCGGGAGCTTCCCTGTAGTACGATGGCTGCAGCAAGGAATGCCCGCGGCGGGCAGCTCTTGTGAGTTTGTGAACGCAAGAAATGATGACGAACAACCGCGCGGCAACGACGGATTGCCCTGCCACCCTGGCATACGCCAGTTGAGGGAGAAGGCTGTGAGCCCAGCACATTCACCGAAAACGCCGGAACCGGATGCTGGCGCAGCATCGACCCCAGCCAGTGCGCCGGCTCCGGTCGACGCGGCATCCAAACATGCCGGAGCAAAGAAAGTCATCTATGCAGCCCTCGTGGCAAACTTCGCGATTGCCATCAGCAAGTTTGTCGCAGCGGCCTTCACCGGCAGCGCGGCCATGCTGGCCGAAGGTGTTCACTCCCTCGTCGATACCGGCAACGAATATCTGCTGCTGGTTGGAATCGGGCGCAGCCAGCGCGCGCCGGACGAGTGGCATCCTTTCGGCTATGGCAAGACGCTGTACTTCTGGGCGCTCATCGTGGCGGCATCGGTATTTTCACTGGGCGGCGGCGTCTCAATTTATCATGGCATAACCAGCATGCTCCATCCGAAGCCCCTGGAAGACCCGACCTGGAATTACATCGTGCTCGGGGTCGCGGCGCTCTTCGAAGGTTACAGTTGGCATGTTTCGAAGGTAGAGCTCGTCGCCCGCAAGCACCCGGAGGAAAGCCTGTGGCAAGTCGTACGACGCAGCAAGGATCCATCGGTATTCACGGTCTTCATCGAAGATTCCGCCGCCCTCACCGGCATCGCCATCGCCGCGCTGGGCATCTGGCTGGGCCATATACTGAATAATCCCTACATCGATCCGGCCGCCTCGATCCTCATCGGCGTCGTATTGCTGGCAGCGGCTGTCGTGCTGGGACGCGAAACGGGCAGCCTGCTGGTCGGCGAAAGCGCGGACCGCGCGATGGTCCAGCAACTGCGGAAAATCATTTCCAGCGATCCCGCCGTGGAAAAAATCGGCCATTTGCTGACCATGCAGATGGGGCCGAACGATATCCTGCTCGTAGCGGAAGTGCAATTCAGGGGCGATCTGGCAGTGGATACGGTGGAATTGGCGGTCTGCAGGCTGGAAAGCGCCATCAAAGCGCAATATCCGCCGATTCGCCATATCTACTTCGGCTCGACCGGATTCAGGCGGACAGCATCCTGAAGCTGGCATAGCCGGCGATGCATAGCAGCACGGCGCCCAGCACATGCAACGCCGTGTGCACAAGCGCCCACAGGTAGTCGCCATTCTGCAGCAGGGTCATCGACTCCGCGGAAAAGGTCGAGAAAGTCGTCAAGCCGCCGAGGAACCCGGTAATCAGGAACAGGCGCCATTCTGGCGGCAGCGACGGGTTCCCCTGAAAGAAGGCAAGCGCGACACCGATCAGGTAACCGCCACCGAGGTTGGCTGCCAATGTGCCGAAGGGAAGCTGGTTATGCCAGCCATGCAGCCAGGTTGACAGCCCCCAGCGCAGCCAGGCGCCCAGTGCCGCGCCGACACCCACGGCAAGCCAGCTCATGCTTCCTCTCCCGGCAGCGACGCTTCCGTGTTGCCCGGGCCTGGACGAGCGGGCGAGACACCCCACCTGGCCAGTGCCTGATCGTCCGTCACGCGCGCATCGACCCAGCGCGCGCCTTCCGGCGTCTGTTCCTTTTTCCAGAACGGCGCCTGGGTCTTCAGGTAATCCATGATGAATTCGCAGGCAGCGAAAGCCTCGCCGCGGTGCTTGGAAGTCACGGCCACCAGCACGATCTGGTCGAGCGGTTTCAATGGCCCCACCCGATGGATCACCAGCGCATCGACGATATCCCAGCGCGCGCGGGCCTGGCCGACGATGACTTCCAGGGATTTTTCCGTCATGCCTGGATAGTGTTCCAGCTCCATCCCGGCGACGATTGTGCCCTCGTTCATGTCGCGCACCGTGCCGACGAATGCCACCACGGCGCCGACCTGCGGCTGGCTGGCGCGCAAACGGGAGACTTCCGCGCTCAGGTCAAAGTCTTCGGTCTGAATGCGAATCGGCATGGCTCAGCCTCCCGTAACCGGCGGGAAGAAAGCCACTTCGCAGCCTTCGGAAACAAGCGTACCGGGATTGGCCATTTGCTGGTTGCATGCCATGCGCAACGCCCTGCCTTCTGCCAGCACTTCAGCCCAGACGTCGCCGCGCTGGCGCAGGAATTCGCGCACTTCGCCAACGGTACGCACATGCTCAGGCAGGTCGACGCCTTCCTGGGCCGTGCCGAGGGCTTCGCGTACGCTGGCGAAAAAACGGAGCTGGATATTCATGCAGCCAGTTTAATACAGCAGGTCGGCAAAGGGAATGAAGCGCACCGTGTCGCCAGCAGCAATGGTTTGCCCGGGAGGGTTATCGACCAGGCCATCGCTCCACACGGTGGAAGTCAGCACGGCCGAGCCTTGGTTCGGAAAGAGATCGAGGCCACCGGCGTCATTGCGTTTGACGCGCAGGAATTCATTGCGGCGATCCGCTTTGGGCCAATTGAAATCGGCGCGCATGGCATAAGCCTTGGGCGCGACGTCGGCCACGCCTTGCAGCCGCAGGATGAAAGGCCGGACAAACAAGAGGAAAGTGATGAAGCTCGATACCGGGTTACCGGGCAAACCAAGGAAGAATGCCGCTGCCTTGCCATTTGCCTTGCCTCCCAATTCGCCGCTTGCATCGTTGCGGCGGTCGACTTCGCCGAATGCGAGCGGCTTGCCCGGTTTCATGGCGATCTGCCACATGTTGAGACGCCCTTCCGCTTCCACGGCCGGCTTGACATGGTCTTCTTCGCCAACCGAGACGCCGCCGGAAGTAATAATCAGGTCATGTCCGGCCGCCGCCTCGCGCAGCGTATCACGGGTGGCTTGCAACGAGTCCGGCACGATACCGTAGTCGGTGATGGCGCAGCCAAGGTTTTCCAGCAAGCCGCGCAACAGGAATCGGTTGGAATTGTAGATGGCGCCCGGCTTCAGGGTTTCACCCGGCATGGCCAGTTCGTCGCCAGTAAAAAATACCGCGACGCGCAGCCGCCGCATCACCGGCAGCGTGGCCAAGCCAACCGAAGCGGCAAGGCCGAGTTCCTGGGCGCGCAGGCGCGTGCCTGCTTCGAGGATGGTGCTGCCTGCACGAATATCTTCTCCGCGCCGGCGTATCCATTCGCCTGACACCGGAGCATGGCTGACGGTAACCCAGTCGCCATCAGCCTCCTTGTGGAGTTCGCATTGCTCTTGCATGACGACCGCATCGGCGCCATCGGGAATCATGGCACCGGTAAAGATACGCGCCGCGGTACCGGGCTGCAGCGGCTGCCCGACATGACCGGCCGGGATGCGCTGGGCGACTTTCAAACGCGCCGGTTTGCTTGCGGACGCGCCCGCACAGTCCGTAGCGCGGACTGCATAACCATCCATCTGGCTATTGTCCATCGGCGGCACGTCGAGACCGGATGCTTGCGATGTGGCGAGAATGCGGCCATTGGCCTGCAGCGTCGGCAATGTATCAAACTCGTCGACCTGACGTGCAGCGGCAAGAATGAGGTTCAATGCTTCTGCGACGCTAAGCATGGGCTTCTTTTCCATCATCCGCTCCTGCCGTATGAGCTGGTTACAAGCCGGTATGCTCGGCGATGTATTGCTTGACCTGCGCTACGTCCGCCTGCATGACATGGAAGCGCTGCGGCAGGGCTTCGATATTCTCGAAACCGGCCGGGCGCTCGGCATCGCGGCCCAATGCTTCCTGAATGGTCTCGTTGAACTTGGCCGGCAAGGCGGTTTCGAGCACGATCATGGTCACACCCGGCGTCAGGTTTTCGCGCGCGACTTTCACGCCGTCGGCGGTATGGGTGTCGATGGTGACGCCATACTTTTCATGGATGTCACGGATGGTCGCCACGCGGTCGCCATGCACGGACTTCCCGGACAGGAACCCATACTGCGCCACCTTCTTGAATTCATCGCCATCGCTGCCCGGCTTGCCGGACAAATCGAAGCCGCCATGGGTCTCGACTTTCTTGAACAGGGCCGCCACGCGCGCGCTGTCACGTCCCAGCAAGTCGTATACGAAACGTTCGAAGTTCGACGCCTTGCTGATATCCATGCTGGGGCTGGAAGTGTGATAAGTCTCTGCCGACTTGCGCACGCGGTAGACGCCGGTGCGGAAGAATTCGTCGAGCACATCGTTTTCGTTGGTGGCAGCGATCAGCTTGTCGATCGGTAGGCCCATCATGCGGGCGATATGGCCGGCGCAGATATTGCCGAAGTTACCGGACGGGACGGTGAACGATACTTTCTGGTCGTTGCTGGTGGTCGCCGCCAGGTAGCCGCGGAAGTAATACACCACCTGAGCCACCACGCGCGCCCAGTTGATCGAATTGACCGTGCCGATCTTCTGGCGGTTCTTGTACTCGAGGTCGTTCGACACGGCCTTGACCATGTCTTGGCAATCGTCGAACACGCCTTCGATGGCGATGTTGAAAATGTTCGGATCCTGCAGGCTGAACATTTGCGCAGTCTGAAACGCGCTCATCTTCTTGTGCGGCGACAGCATGAAGACGCGGATGCCCTTCTTGCCGCGCATGGCGTATTCCGCCGCGCTGCCGGTGTCACCCGAAGTCGCGCCGAAAATATTCAACTCTGCATTCTGCTTGGCCAGCGCATATTCGAACAGGTTGCCCAGCAATTGCATGGCCATGTCCTTGAACGCCAGAGTCGGACCGTTCGACAGCGCCTGCAGCACCAGCTTGTTGCCATTCTTTTCTTCCAGCACGTGCAGCGGCGTGATCTGTGCCGGGTCATCCCCTTTGCGGACATTGCAATACACTTCCGGCGTATAGGTCTTGTGCACCAGCGCCTTCAGATCGCCTTCCGGAATATCGGTGGCGAACTTCTTCAGGATTTCGAAAGCCAGGTCGGCATACGACAGCTTGCGCCAGGCATCGAGTTCTGCGCCCGTTACTTGCGGATATTCGGCCGGCAAGTACAGTCCGCCATCCGGCGCCAGGCCGCCCAGCAGGATTTGTGAAAAGGATTGGGCGGGCGCTTGGCCGCGGGTCGAAATGTATTGCATGGAAATAGAAAGAATAGTGTTATGCGGTCAATTATAACGTCGCTGCCCCGGTTAGACCGGCCAGACTTTTTACCATGTACCAGGCCGGCCCCGGGTAACTGTTCAGATTGGCTTGCTGTGCCTGCGCCAGTTCCTGGTACGCCCGGTATCCCAGCGCTTCCCAGTATGCCCTTGAATCCTGCACCGACACCAGGCTGGAATATGCCAGGCCATCCTGCTGCGCCTCGTTCCAGGCAAATTCAGCCAGCGCACCGGCTGCGCCCTGCCCTCTGAATCGTCCGGCGACCGCCAGATCGTGGAAGTACAGGCAATTTGGCGCGGCCGAATTCTCGAAATTGCCACCCAGCCTGGTGATCTTTCCCAGGCTGGAGCGATAAGCAACGAGGTAGGCGGAAATGCCCTCCTCATCCTCGGCGACCCATGCCGTGTCCGGGGCAATTTCATGCCGGCGTCGTATGGTGGATTCATCCTCCACCATGGCCGGCGCATAACATTCGGCCTGGATGCGCAACACGGAAGGAATGTCTTGCGGCCTCATGATCCGCACGGAATAGCGCATACGCGGCATTACGATAACTTCGGCGCGGGCGCAATTGCACGCGCCCCGCGAACCTGGATCAGCTCAGTTCTTCCAGGCGCAGGCGGGTAATGCCGGGCGCCACGGTCTGCAAGGCTTCGATGCGCGCAGTCGCCGCCAGGATATTCTTTTCCTGAGTCTGGTGCGTCAGCAGGATGATATCGGCGCGGGTCTCGCCTTCCGCCGGCTCTTTCTGCAGCATGGCGTCGATCGAAATGCCGGCATCAGCCAGGATGCGGGTGATGTCGGCCAGTACTCCCGGACGGTCCGCCACATTCAGGCGCAGGTAATAGCTGGTCGTGACTTCCTCGATCGGCAGGATCGGCAGATCGGACATGGCGTCCGGCTGGAAGGCCAGGTGCGGCACACGGTTTTCCGGATCGGCGGTGGCCAGGCGGGCGATGTCGACCAGGTCGGCGATCACTGCCGATGCGGTCGGCTCGGAGCCGGCGCCCTTGCCGTAGTACAGGGTCGGGCCGACGGCGTCGCCCTGCACCACCACTGCATTCATCGCCCCTTCGACATTGGCGATCAGGCGCTTGGCCGGGATCAGGGTCGGATGCACGCGCAGCTCCACGCCCATGGGCGTGCGACGGGCGATGCCCAGCAGCTTGATGCGGTAGCCGAGCTGCTCGGCATATTTGATATCGATGGCTTCCAGCTTGGTGATGCCTTCCACGTGCGCCTTGTTGAATTGCACGGGGATGCCGAAAGCGATCGAGGCCATGATGGTCGCCTTGTGGGCGGCGTCGACACCTTCGATGTCGAAGGTCGGGTCGGCTTCGGCATAGCCCAGGCGCTGCGCTTCCTTCAGCACGGTATCGAAGTCCAGGCCCTTGTCGCGCATCTCGGACAGGATGAAGTTGGTGGTGCCGTTGATGATGCCGGCGATCCACTGGATGCGGTTGGCGGTCAAGCCTTCGCGCAAGGCCTTGATGATGGGGATGCCGCCTGCAACAGCTGCCTCGAAGGCCACCATCACATTCTTTTCCTGCGCGGCCTTGAAGATCTCGGTGCCGTGCACGGCCAGCAGGGCCTTGTTGGCGGTGACGACATGCTTGCCGTTGGCGATCGCTTTCAGGACCAGGTCCTTGGCAATGCCGTAGCCGCCGATCAGTTCGATAACGATATCGATCTCGGGATTGTTCACCACCAGGTTGGCGTCATTGACGATTTCCACCGTGCCGCCGGTCAGTTCGCGCGCGCGCTCGGTGTTGAGGTCGGCGACCATGGCGATTTCGATGCTGCGGCCGGCGCGGCGGGCGATCTCTTCCTGGTTGCGTTTCAAGACATTGAACGTGCCCGAGCCGACGGTGCCGATGCCGAGCAGACCTACTTTGATTGGTTTCATATCGTAATTCTTATAAAGGATGGAATGCAGTTTAGCGGATGCGCCGGCGATAGCCGTCGAGGAAACGGGCGATGCGCGACATCGCTTCAGTCAGGTCATCGACGTTCGGCAGGAACACCACGCGGAAATGATCAGGCGTCAGGCAATTGAAGCCGGTGCCCTGCACGATCAGCACGCGCTCTTCGGCCAGCAGCTCATAGGCGAATTGCTGGTCGTCGGTGATCGGGTACATTTTCGGGTCCAGGCGCGGGAACATGTACAAGGCCGACTTCGGCTTGACGCAGGTAACGCCCGGAATATCCGTCAGCATCTTGTGCGCCAGGTCGCGCTGACGCGTCAGGCGTCCATTCGGCGCCACCAGGTCATTGATGCTCTGGTAACCGCCCAATGCGGTCTGAATGGCGTATTGCCCCGGCACGTTGGCGCACAGGCGCATCGACGCCAGCATGTTCAAGCCCTCGATGTAATCCTTCGCGTGGCGCTTCTCGCCGGAGACCACCATCCAGCCGGAACGATAGCCGCAGGAACGGTAGTTCTTGGACAGGCCATTGAGAGTGATGAACAGCACGTCATCAGCCAGCGAAGCGATCGAGGTATGCGTATTGCCGTCGTAAAGGACCTTGTCGTAAATCTCGTCGGCGAACACGATCAGGTTGTGCTGGCGCGCGACTTCGATAATCTGCTGCAGCACTTCGACCGGATACAGCGCGCCGGTCGGATTGTTCGGATTGATGACGACGATGGCCTTGGTATTGCTGGTGATTTTTTTCTTGATGTCTTCGATATCCGGCGTCCAGTCGGCCTGCTCGTCGCAGACATAATGCACCGGCGTGCCGCCGGACAGGCTGACGGCGGCGGTCCACAAGGGATAATCCGGCGCCGGCACCAGCACCTGGTCGCCGCTGTTCAGGAGCGCGTTCATCGCCATGACGATGAGTTCGGACGCGCCATTGCCCAGGTAGATATCGTCGATGGTCACGCCGGCGATTTTCTTTTCCTGCGTGTAGTGCATGACCGACTTGCGCGGGGCAAACAGGCCCTTGGAATCGGTATAGCCGGAGGAGTTGGCTAGGTTGCGGATCATGTCCTGCACGATCTCGTCGGGCGCATCGAAGCCGAACGCCGCGAGATTGCCGATGTTGAGCTTGATAATCTTTTGCCCTTCATCTTCCATTTTCCGGGCTTTTTCCAGCACCGGGCCGCGGATGTCGTAACAGACCTCGTCCAGTTTTTTCGATTTCCGAATCGGTTGCACAGCTGCCATTCCTTTTGAAACTGAAGCATGAAATTTCCCGATGCAGTCCGCTTCCTGACTGGCTGGCATCGGCGCGCGTGTTGCGGCGCGAAAAGCGTCCATTGTGCCGAAAGCGCCCGTATTTATCAATGACAAGCGCGTAACACTCTGGCATGAAGAACGGCATTGGCTCTGCCCATCTTCCTCCAGCCAGACGCGGTACAATGGTCCATCACCGCAATTGCCCGAATGTTAAGCATACTTTGCTGCGTTCGGCATGAAGCATCGCAACCGTTTCTTGCAATTCTGATATGAAACTACACACTACCGACACCCGGCAATACCAGACCGTGACTGCCTATGATGAAAATGGCGTGGAAATCAATGCTGTCTATTTTCGTCACAGCCTGTTCGTGATGCCGGAATCTGAACCGCAGGCATGGCCGGTGACCACCTTCGACGCCCTCACGCCGGAAAATTTTGCCTCGATTAGTGCAGCAGCCCCGGATGTCGTCATTCTGGGTACCGGAAGCAAACAGCGCTTTGTCCATCCCAAGCTGATCGCCTCGCTGACTGCGCGCCAGGTTGGCGTCGAATCGATGGATAACAAGGCGGCATGCCGGACTTACAATATCCTGATGGCAGAAGGCCGCCGGGTAGCGCTGGCGCTCATTCTGGAAGACGGCAAACAAGCATGACAGTATTGAAATACTGAATTTGCATTAAAAGACTTGAAACTTGGAAATTCGTCCCAATCTGTGTAGGCCAGGAATATCCGCCCTACCGGGCACAGACGACCATCACCAGGAGATCCCCGTGGCAGAAAGCCCTCCCGCCCTTAACCAGAGCGTCCCCGAGTTTTCCGCGCCGATGACCGGCGAACAGACATTTACCCTGTCGGATTATCGTGGCAAGACCCTGGTATTGTATTTTTACCCGAAAGACAATACGCCTGGCTGCACTACAGAAAGCCTGCGCTTTCGCGATTTGCATCCAGCCTTCAAAGCCGCGAATGCCGAGATTTTCGGCATCAGTCGCGACAGCATGCGTTCGCACGAGAATTTCAAGGGCAAGTTGGACATGCCTTTCGATCTGATTTCAGATCCGGATGAAAGCCTCTGTTCCCTCTTCAACGTCATGAAACAAAAGATGATGTATGGGAAACAGGTGCGCGGTATTGAACGCAGCACTTTTGTGATTGACGGCAGCGGCAAATTGGTGAAAGAATGGCGTGGAGTGAAAGTCCCGGGACACGTGGACGAAGTACTGGAGTATGTGAAGACGCTTGCCTGAGTTGCCAAGTCTTTGAAATCGAAAATTATTCTACTTTTAAAAAAGCCGTTACCTGCGATGGTGCCAACCATCCGGAACGGCTTTTTTGTTTCACCTTCCGTTTTTTCTGTATGGCTTGTGCCACGCCATGATCCAAGTGGCCTTTCTCCTACGTCTAAAGTGAGGTCTTGATGCCCCTGCCCAAAATGCCGGCCAAACCCGCAACGATCCTGTCTCCGACGGATTACCCGAAACTGGAAAAAGGAAAGCCCGCCAAACCTCTGACCCTGGTAGAAACCCCCGCCGTAGAAACTGCACCGCCTCTCGAGGCGCCCAGCGCCCGCAGCAAACTCCCCTCTTCCGAAGCCAAATCCCGCGGCAGCCGTCAGCAGAAAACCGTCGTGGATTCGCGCATCAAGTCGGCTGCCAGCCGCGTGGGCGACAAGCTCGGCGTGACCAAGCTGTTCGTGCTCGATACCAACGTGCTGATGCATGACCCGACTTCGCTGTTCCGCTTCGAGGAGCACGATGTCTTCCTGCCGATGATGACGCTGGAAGAACTCGACAACCACAAGAAGGGAATGTCGGAAGTGGCCCGCAATGCGCGCCAGGTATCGCGCTATCTGGACGAGCTCGTCAGCGGCACCGGCGAGCAGGAAATCGAGCACGGCATTCCGCTTTCCAAACTGGGAAACAAGGATGCCAAGGGATGCCTGTTCTTCCAGACCAAGCTGCAGGGCGGCACACTGCCCGAAGGCCTTCCCATGGGCAAAGGCGACAACCAGATCCTCGCCGTGGTGCGCGCTCTCGAAACCGAGTACCCCAACCGCCCTATCGTGCTGGTGTCGAAGGACATCAACATGCGCATCAAGGCGCGGGCGATGGGCTTGCCGGCCGAGGAATACTTCAATGATCACGTGCTGGAAGATACCGACCTGCTGTATTCCGGCGTCATGCAATTGCCTGATGATTTCTGGAACAAGCATGGCAAGGGCATGGAATCCTGGCAGGAGAACAAGAACGGCGTCAATGCGATGTTTTACCGCATCACCGGCCCCCTGGTGCCGTCGATGCTGGTAAACCAGTTCGTGTACCTGGAGCCGAAGAACGGTGAAGCGTCCTTCTATGGCCAGGTCAGGCAAATCAACGGCAAGACTGCGGTGATCCAGACGCTGCGCGACTACAGCCACAACAAGAACAATGTCTGGGGCATCACGGCACGCAACCGCGAGCAGAATTACGCCCTCAATATCCTGATGAACCCGGAGTGCGACTTCGTCACGCTGCTGGGCCAGGCGGGTACCGGCAAGACCTTGCTGGCGCTGGCAGCAGGTCTGGCGCAGGTACTGGAAACCAAGCTCTACAATGAAATCATCGTCACCCGCGTCACCGTGCCGGTGGGCGAGGATATCGGTTTCCTGCCGGGCACCGAGGAGGAAAAAATGTCGCCGTGGATGGGCGCCTTCGACGATAACCTCGAAGTGCTCAACAAGTCGGATTCCGATGCCGGCGAATGGGGCCGCGCCGCCACGCAAGACCTGATCCGTTCACGCATCAAGATCAAGTCGATGAGCTTCATGCGCGGCCGCACCTTCGTCAATAAATATCTCATCATCGACGAAGCGCAGAATCTTACGCCCAAGCAGATGAAGACATTGGTGACGCGCGCCGGTCCCGGCACAAAGATCGTTTGCCTGGGCAATATCGCGCAGATCGATACGCCCTACCTCACCGAGGGCTCGAGCGGCCTGACCTACGTGGTCGACCGCTTCAAGGGTTGGCCCCATGGTGGCCACATCACCCTGGCGCGCGGCGAACGCTCGCGCCTAGCGGACTACGCCAGCGACGTGTTGTAAGTCTTGATGCCGGCTGCGCAAGCCGGCAGACGGAGGGAAGCAAAAAGCCTGCTTCATCAAGCAGGCTTTTTTCATGACAAGGAATGTAAACGAGCATGCGGCAAGTCTACTCTCTATATACTGCTTCCTTCTCAATTTTCGCGCTAACCGAAAGGCCATGATCTCATGGATAGCCCTGCTGTATCTGCACTTGCATTCCTAGCCGATGGTGGAGATACCGGCGCCTTGATGCGCAACCATGACTGGTCGACATCGCCTCTCGGCTCACCCGCGTCATGGCCACAATCCTTGCGCTCCATCGTCGGGTTGATACTGAACTCGAAATTTCCCATGTTCGTCGCCTGGGGCTCGGAACTTGGTTTTCTGTATAACGACGCCTACGCGGAAATCCTGGAAGCCAAACATCCCGCAGCGATTGGCCGACGCTTTCAGGATATCTGGGCTGAAATCTGGGATGACATCCATCCCATCATTGCTCAGGCCATGCAAGGCATTTCGACCTACCATCGAAATCTGCCGTTGACCATGAACCGCAACGGGTACGAAGAACAAACCTGGTTCACCTTTTCCTATTCTCCGGTGCGCGAGGAGAGCGGCAAGGTGGCTGGCATGTTTTGCGCCGTTACCGAAACCACGGACCAGATGCTGGCAGAACGCCACCGCGCCGAGGAGCACGAGCGCCTGCGTAACCTGTTCCAGCAGGCGCCCGGTTTTATCGCGGTACTGCGCGGCCCTCTCCACATTTTTGATATCGCCAATGACGCCTATCTCCGCCTCGTCGGACATCGTGACATCCTTGGCAAACCCGTCCGCGAAGCGCTGCCGGAATTGGAGGGCCAACACTTTTTCGAACACCTGGACCAGGTTTATGCCACCGGCGAACCGTTTTTCGGAAAAGAGCTGCCCGCCATGCTGCAGCGCCAGGCAAATGGCCCGCTGGAACAGCGCTTCGTCAGCTTCATTTATCAGCCCACGGTCGACCATCGGGGCATTATTTCCGGCATTTTTGTCGAAGGAAGCGATGTCACGGAAGGCGTACAGGCGCATCGTGCGCTGAAGGAAAGCGAGCAGCGGTTGCGGCAACTCGCCAATACCATTCCACAGCTGGCCTGGATGGCCGATCCTGACGGCAGGGTGCACTGGTACAACGACAGGTGTTACGAATACACCGGACTGCGGCCGGAGGAATTGCGAGGATGGGGCTGGCAGCGGGCCCATCACCCGGACGCCGTGCCGAGCGTGAGCGAGAAATGGAAGAGATCCATCGAAAGCGGCCAGCCGTTCGAGATGTCGTTTCCTCTGCGCGCCGCCAACGGCGAATACCACTCGTTCTTTACCCGCGCCGCGCCGTTGCGTGATGCGGCGGGCAATATTGTCCAGTGGTTCGGCACAAGCACCGACATTACCCCGCTCGAGTTGGCGAAAAATGAACTGAAAGAAGCCAATCGACGCAAGGACGAATTCCTCGCGATGCTGGCGCACGAATTGCGCAATCCCCTGGCCCCCATCTCGACTGCAGCCGAACTTCTCAAGTTGAGCGCGTCCGATGAGGGCCGGGTTCGCAAGACCAGCGATATCATTACCCGGCAAGTCAAGCACATGACCGGCCTGGTCGATGATTTGCTCGACGTTTCCAGGGTGACGCGCGGACTCGTCACCCTGCATGACGAAACGCTCAGCATCAATGGCTTGCTGACGGAAGCCATCGAACAGGTGCATGGCATCATGGAAACGAAACGCCACCATTTCAGTGTCGATTTCCCCGAGGAGCCGGTATTCGTCCGGGGCGACCGTACACGCCTGATCCAGGTCTTCGCCAATATTCTTAACAACGCGGCCAAATACACACCGGCCGAGGGACGCATCACGCTGTACCTCGGCGCCGATGCTGAACACGTTGAAGTTGCGGTAATCGACAACGGCGCAGGGATCGCGCCAACCCTGCTGCCCTACATATTCGAACTGTTTACGCAGGCGGAGAGGTCGGCAGACCGGGCGCAAGGCGGACTGGGCTTGGGCCTAGCGCTGGCCAAAAGCCTGGTGGAACTCCAGGGCGGCACGGTATCGGCGCAAAGCCGCGGATTGGGAAATGGAAGCACGTTTACCGTTCGCTTGCCGCGCGTGAGCCGCCCCGACTCGGACACTGCCCAGCAGAATGTGCGGAGCGGATTGCCGCATCAATCCGGCAAGGCCAAAGTTCTGATCGTCGACGACAACAGGGATGCCGCCGAAATGCTGTCGCTATTGCTCGAATCCCTGGGACACGAAGTGGAAATAGCTTACCGTCCGCACGATGCCTTGTCTGCCGCCCAACGTAGCGCGCCTTCCGCCCTGTTCCTTGACATCGGCTTGCCGGACATGGATGGCTATGAATTGGCGCGGCGGATACGCGCGCTTCCGGAAACGTCAAAGTCACTGATTGTTGCGGTGACCGGGTATGGTCAGCCCAAAGACAGAGAACGCGCGATGCGAGCGGGATTTGACTACCACCTGGTCAAGCCCGCCGCGCTGAACGACGTCCTCGACGTGCTCACGAAGCTCAAGCCTCAATAGTAAGCGCGACAAAATACCCGCTAATAGCCCTGCCAACCAACAAAAAAACCCCTGATTCGATGCCATGGCATACAAAATCAGGGGTTATCGGTTGGGCCGCCAGGAATTACAGGATCAAGGTACCGATCCACCAGGCGATCGCTGCCATGAAAGCCGATGCCGGGATAGTAAAGATCCAGGCCCAGACGATATTACCGGCCACGCCCCAGCGCACCGCCGACATCTTCCTGGCCGAGCCAACCCCGACGATGGCGCCGGTAATGGTATGCGTGGTGGAAACCGGTACGCCCAGCGCTGTTGCCACGAACAGCGTGATGGCGCCGCCGGTCTCGGCGCAGAAGCCGCCAACGGGTTTGAGCTTGGTGATCTTCTGGCCCATGGTCTTGACGATGCGCCAGCCGCCGAACAGCGTGCCCAGGCCGATGGCCATGTAGCAGCAGATGATCACCCACAGCGGCAACGGATCCTTCGCGGTCGTCACGCCGGCGGCGATCAGCAGCATCCAGATGATGCCCATGGTCTTTTGCGCATCATTGCCGCCGTGACCCAGACTATACATCGATGCGGAAATAAGCTGCAGGCGGCGGAACCACTTGTCCACCTTGCCGGGCGTGCTGCGCACAAATAGCCACGACACCAGCACCATCATCATGGTGCCGAAGATGAAGCCCAGCAGCGGCGACAATACGATGAAGCTGATGGTCTTGATGAGGCCCGAGGCAACCAGCGAGCCGGTGCCGGCCTTGGCTACCGCCGCGCCGACCAGGCCGCCGATCAGGGCATGCGAAGACGAGGATGGAATGCCGTAATACCAGGTGATGGCATTCCAGGCAATGGCGCCGACCAGCGCACCGAATACCACGTAATGGTCCACCACGTTCGGATCGATGGTGCCTTTTCCGACCGTCGTCGCTACCTTGAGGTGGAAGATGAAAATCGCGACGAAGTTGAAAAATGCCGCCATCATGACTGCCGTCTGCGGTCGCAGCACGCCGGTGGAAACGACCGTGGCGATGGCATTGGCAGCGTCATGGAAGCCGTTCATGAAATCGAACAGCAACGCCAGCAGGATCAAGAAACCCAGGACGTAAATACTGATTTGTAATGTCTGCATGGATTCCGACCGCTTATGCGTTTTCGACGATAATGGCCTGCAGAATATTGGCAACATCCTCGCAACGGTCCGTCACCGTTTCCAGGATTTCATAGATTGCCTTGTACTTGATGAGGTTGCGCACGTCCGGCTCTTCGCGGAACAGCTTGGACATGGCGGCACGCATGACGTGATCGGCATCGGCCTCGAGACGGTCGATCTCGGTGCAGATTTCCAGGATGCGGCGCGAGTTATCCATATTGTGCAGCAAGCTCACCGCTTCCTTGACCTTCTGGGCGGACGCAAGACACAGTTCCGCCAGGCGCTTGGCTTCCGGCGTGGTATTGGTGATGTCGTACAACGACACGGTTTGCGCACCGTCCTCTAGCAGGTCGAGAATATCATCCATGCGCGTGATCAACTGGTGAATATCTTCACGATCCAGCGGCGTGATGAACGTCTTGTGCAGCATATCGATCGTGGTATGCGTCACCTTGTCAGCCTGCTTTTCGATGCTTTCGATCGCATGCACGCGATTTTCCAGGTCATCGAAATTGGTCATCATGGCGACCATTTCCGCAGCGCCCTTGACGCACAATTCGGCGTGCTCATTGAAATAATCGAAGAATTTGCCTTCCGTGGGCATCAATCGTCCGAACATGGTTTGCTCTCTTCCGAAGTTGTAGTCTTGTCAATAGTGATGGTTATTCGCTGTCCATGAAGGCTGAGCCGGCGCCGGCATAATTCACGAACTTGGTGTACTGGCCGAGGAAGGTCAACCGCACCGTGCCGATCGGACCATTACGCTGTTTGCCGATGATGATCTCGGCCGCATCCTGGTCGGGCGTGTCGGGGTTGTACACCTTGTCTCGGTAAACGAACAAAATGACGTCGGCATCTTGTTCGATAGCACCGGATTCGCGCAAGTCGGACATCACCGGTCGCTTGTTGGGACGCTGTTCCAGCGAACGGTTCAACTGGGACAGTGCAATCACCGGGCAATTCAGTTCCTTGGCCAATCCTTTGAGGCTTCGCGAAATTTCCGAGATTTCGGTGGCGCGGTTTTCACCGGCAGAATTACCGGACATCAGCTGCAGGTAGTCGATGATGATCAAGCCCAGACGGCCGCATTGCCTGGAAAGACGGCGCGCACGGGCACGCAGCTCGATGGGGTTCAATGCCGGTGTTTCATCGATGAAGATCTGGGCATCGTTCAGCTTCTGGATGGCATGCGTCAGGCGCGGCCAATCCTCGTCGATCAGGCGGCCGGTGCGCAGGCGGTGCTGGTCGAGCTTGCCGATCGAGCCCAGCATACGCATGGCCAGCTGGGTGCCGCCCATTTCCATCGAAAAGATCGCCACTGGCAAACCGCTCTCGATGGCGACGTTTTCGCCGATGTTGACAGAAAACGCAGTCTTACCCATCGATGGGCGACCGGCAACAATAATCAGATCGCCCGGCTGCAGGCCGGATGTCATCTTGTCGAGATCGATCAGGCCGGTCGGCACGCCGGTGACATCGCTGGTGTTGTCGCGGTTATATAACTCGTCGATGCGCTCGACCACCTGGGTCAGCAGCGGCTGGATTTCCAGCCAGCCCTGGGCGCCTCGCGCGCCCTCTTCGGCGATGGCGAAGATCTTGGATTCGGCTTCGTCAAGCATTTGCTTGACTTCCTTGCCCTGCGGATTGAAAGCCTGGGTAGAGATTTCGTCGGAAACCGTAATCAATTTACGCAGCACGCCACGGTCGCGCACGATTTCCGCATAGCGGCGGATATTCGCTGCCGACGGTGTGTTTTGCGCCAGAGCATTCAGATAAGTGAGCCCGCCGACTTCCTCGGCCTTGCCGGTTGTGCCCAGCGCTTCGAAAACAGTAATGACGTCCGCCGGCTTGCCCGCACTGATCAGCTTGATAATGTGCTGAAAGATGACACGATGATCATAGCGATAGAAATCTTCCGGCGTGACGGTGTCGGCAATGCGGTCATAAGCCGCATTATCAAGAAGCAAACCGCCTAGAACAGATTGTTCCGCTTCGATGGAGTGAGGCGGGATGCGAAGGGATTCAAGTTGTGGATCGGCGCGATTGTTCATGCCGCGAATTATACCCGCTCGCCTTGCGCGCCCACAGCGACAAATTGCCCAATTTCACTTCCACACAACTTTCATTACCAGACTGATAACAGAGTATTGAATTTAGAACATCAGACACTTCACTGCCTTGACAATTACTGCCTAGGCAGCTAAATTGAAGCCATTCAGTTTTTTATGCCTCATCGTGACCAGTTTTCCTTACAGCCTGAAAAACTACTCGCTTGAAGAGAGCATCGGTTATCTGTTGCGCCGCACCGGCAGTCAATTGACGCAAACGCTGGACCGCGCCCTCGGCGAGTACGACATGACCGCGGCGCAGCTCGGCATCCTCCTTAAACTGGTGCATGGACATGCCAGCACGGCCGCCGACCTGGCGCGCGAGATGATGTGCGATTCCGGCGCCATTACCCGGATCCTCGATCGTCTTGAAGCCAAGGAGTTCATCCAGCGCGTGCGCAGCAATGAAGACCGGCGCGTCATCCTGGTGGAGCTGACCGACAAGGGCAAGCAATTGTCGGAGCAAATGACCCAGGTGACGATCGATGCGCTGAACCACCATCTGCGCGGATTCAGCGCACAGGAAGTGGCGCAGTTAAAAGACTTCCTGCGTCGCATGATTGCCAATTCCTGATTACTTTTAAATATGAACCGAATGAAAACAGCCTCGCTGTTCCAGCTATCCAGCCTGCGCCTGCCCTTGTGCGCAGCAATGACCGCCTTGCTGGGCGCTTGCGCCAGCTATCAGGGCATCGCGCCGGGCGCCAAGGCTATCGAGCAAGTCAATCTGCCGGCGATACAAGCCGCTCAACAGACGCAGGACGCCTGGCCCCATGAAGACTGGTGGCGCGCATTTGGCGACGCGCAGCTGGACCGCCTGATGAACCAGGCGCTGACCAACAGCCCGTCGCTGGCGTTGGCGCAATCGCGCATCGCCCGCGCCCAGGCGGCAAGCTCGCTGGCCAATGCAGGCAGCGGCCCGCAGGCCACGCTGAATACCGACGCCAGCTATGGCCGCCAGTCGGAAAATTACGTCATGCCCAAGCCGCCGCTAGGCAAGGGCGGCGAATATGTCAGCACGGGACGCGCGGCCATCGATTTCGGCCTCGATCTCGATTTATGGGGACGCAATGCCGCCCTGATCCGCGCCGCCAATGCTCAGCTGGATGCCAGCCGCTACGATCACGATGCCGCCCGGCTGGCATTGACCACCTCGATTGCCCGCAGCTATGCGCAGCTTGCCGCGCAATATGAATTACAGGATGTATTGCTGGCCACGCAAAAGCAGCGTCAATCGATCCGTACCCTGACGGATCAGCGCATCAAGAGCGGCCTGGATACCCGCGTGGAACAAAAGCAGGCCGAATCGAGCGAAGCGTCGATCCGCGCCGACCTGGCGCAATTGAATACGTCGATGGAGGCTACGCGCCTGCAACTTGCGGCACTGAGCGGACAGATGCCGACGGCCGCCAGGGAGATCGGCCGCCCCGCCCTGTCGGCGCCTGCCTATGCCGTGCCGCAGAATCTGCCGCTGGATCTGCTGGCGCGTCGTCCCGAACTGGCGGCGCAACGCGCCCGCATCCTGGCGGCACTGGGTGACGCCGATGCCGCCAAGGCGCAGTTTTATCCGAACATTAATCTGACCGCTTTTCTCGGCTTCCAGGCAATCGGCCTGAACAACCTGCTGAGCGCCGGCAGCATGGTATCCGGCATCGGCCCGGCAATTCATCTGCCCCTGTTCGACAGCGGCCACCTGCGGGCGAACTATGCCGGCAAGGTTGCCGATATCGATGGCGCCATTGCGCAATACAACCAGTCAGTACTGACGGCGGCACAGGATGTGGCGGAACAATTGACCCGCATCGCCGCGCTCTCGACGGAAGAAGAGGCAACACAAGCTGCACTGGCCGCATCCGAGGAAGCCTATCGCGTTGCCATGCTGCGCTATCGCGGCGGCTTGTCGCCCTATCTGACGGCGCTGACAGTCGAAACGCAATTGCTGGCGCAGCGTCGTGCCGCAGCGGACTTGCGCGCGCGCCGCCTGGATTTGCAGGTCGCGCTGGTGCGCGCGCTCGGCGGCGGCTTCCATGACAATGCCGCGCCGCTGGCTACCAACAAACATTAATTAGCCGATTCCATCTATACGACATACCCGGAGAAACCATGAGTGATACGCCCAATATGCCAGCCCAGGCGGGCGCCCCTGCCGCTGCAGGCAACGGTTCGCCAAAACGCAAGAAAATCCTGCTGACGATCGCTGCGATCTTCATCCTGGCCGGCATCGGCTGGGGCTTGTACTGGTTCATGTACAGCCGCTTTTATGAAGAAACCGAAAACGCCTACGTGCAAGGCAACGTGGTGCAGGTCACCTCGCAAGTCGCCGGCACGGTCACCAGGATCATGGCCGACGATACCGATATCGTCAAAGGCGGTCAGCAACTGATCAGCCTGGACACCGCCGATGCCGAAGTCGCCATCACCCAGGCCGAAGCCCAGCTGGCGCAGACCGTGCGTGAAGTGCGCACGCTGTATGCATCGCAAGCCCAGTCCCAGGCCAACCTCCGCTTGCGCGAATCCGAGCTGGCGCGCGTCGAAGACGACCTGAAGCGCCGCAAGGACCTGGCTGGTTCCGGTGCGGTATCCGCCGAAGAAATCCGCCATGCCGAACTGGCCGTGAAAACCGCGCAAGCCGCCGTCGCTGCTGCCCGCGAACAGCTGGCTTCGGGCCGCGCGCTGACCGAAGGCACTACGCCTGCCGAGCATCCGAACGTGCAGCGTGCCGCTGCAAGACTGCAGGAAGTCATGCTGGCCAAGGCGCGTTCCACCCTGTATGCGCCGGTTGGCGGCGAGATTGCCAAGCGCAATGCCCAGGTCGGCCAGCGCATCACCCCGGGCACGCCGCTCATGGCCATCGTGCCGCTCGATCAGCTGTGGGTCGATGCCAACCTCAAGGAAGCACAATTGCGCCACGTCCGCATCGGCCAGCCGGTCAAACTGGTAGCCGACCTGTACGGCAGCAAGGTCGAATACGACGGCAAGGTTGCCGGCCTGGCAGCCGGCACCGGCTCGGCTTTTGCCCTGCTGCCGGCACAGAATGCCACCGGCAACTGGATCAAGGTCGTGCAGCGTGTGCCGGTGCGCATCACGCTCGATCCGAAACAGTTGCAGGAACATCCGCTGCGCGTCGGTTTGTCGATGACTGTCGAAATCGATGTGCATGACCAGAGCGGCGAAATCATCGGCAGCAAGAGCAGCCATCGCACCGCGACCTCCGAAGATGGCGTGCTGAAGGCCGCGCCGGCGTTCCTGAATTCGATCGATGCGCTGGCCAAGTCGCGCTCTGCCGCCATCATCGCCGCCAACCTGAAATAAGCCTGTCATGCAAAAACCCGCTTCCGCAGCACCTGTCGCCTTGGCTCCTCTGCAGGGGCCGGCGCTGCTGCTGTTGACCATCGCGACGGCGATATCGACTTTCATGGAAATCCTCGATATCACCATCGCCAATGTGTCGATTCCCACCATTGCCGGTTCGCTGGGCGTCTCGACCACGCAAGGGACCTGGATCATCAGCGCCTATTCGGTGGCGGCGGCGATTGCAGTTCCATTGACCGGATGGCTGGCGCGCCGCGTCGGCGAGGTCAAGCTGTTTACCATGTCGGTCCTGGCTTTCACGGCAATGTCAGCACTGGCGGCTTTCTCGACCAACCTGCCGATGCTGGTCTTCTTCCGCCTGTTGCAGGGCCTGGTCTCGGGGCCGATGGTGCCGCTATCGCAAACCCTGCTGGTGCGTAATTTCCCGCCGGAGAAGCGCGGCGCGGCGCTTGGCCTGTGGGCGATGACCATCATCCTGGCGCCGATCTGCGGACCGCTGCTGGGCGGTTACATCAGCGACAATTATCACTGGTCATGGATTTTCCTCATCAATATCCCGATCGGCCTGTTCGGCAGCATCACGGTCTGGACGCTGATGAAGAAACGCGACTCTGCCATCACTAGGCAACCGCTCGACTTCATCGGTCTCATCCTGCTGATTGTCGGCGTCGGCAGCCTGCAATTGATGCTGGAGATCGGTCGCGAATACGACTGGTTTGCTTCGAGTTTCATCACGACGCTGGCTATCGTGGCTGCCGTGGCGCTGACCTTCTTCATCGCCTGGGCATGGACATCGACACATCCGATCGTCGACTTGCACCTGCTTAGGGATGTCAACTTCCGCTATGGCGTGATCCTGCTGTCCGTCGGCTTCATGACCTATTTCGGTACCGTGGTTGTCTTTCCGCTGTGGCTGCAATCGGTGATGGGCTATACCTCCGCGCAGGCCGGCATGGCAATGGCTCCACTCGGCTTCTTTACGCTGATTCTGTCTCCTATTATTGGCCGCAATATCGCCAAGCTGAACTTGCGCGTCCTGGCGACTTGCGCCTTTATCATCCTGGGCGGCGTATCGTTCTGGAACAGCTTCATGTCGCTCGACGCGGATTTCTGGACCATCGTGTCGCCGCGCCTGGTGCAAGGCATCGGCATGGCCTGCTTCTTCATGCCGGTGCAGTCGCTGATGCTGTCGAATATCACGCCGGACAACATGGCAGCGGCTTCAGGCCTGTCGAACTTCCTGCGTACGCTTGGCGCGGCAATGGGCACCGCCATCAGCGTCACCATGTGGGATCACTTCGCCGTCGATAACCATGCGCGCCTGGTGGAGAACATATCGATATATTCCCCGACCAGCAACAGCTATCTGAACACCTTGCAAGCCGCCGGGCTCACGCTGGAACAGGCATATGCCGCAGTCGAGCGCACCATCACCGCGCAAAGCTACATGATGGCGACCAATGAGTTCTTCGGTTATTGCGCGCTGGCGTTCTTCGCGCTGACGGGATTGGTCTGGCTGACCAAGCCGAAAAAATTGACGGCGCCCTTATCGGGAGGGCATTGAGCGGCGCCGCCGAAAAAGCCGCCCCGACCCTGGGGCGGCCCAAAGGAAGGCTACGTTCAATTTTCCAGGAATTTCCTCAACACCGCGTCCGCCTGTTCGATGATGAGCAAGCCGTCGAAGTGACCGCCCTCTCCCTCCAGCACGGCGTATTCGACGTTTTTTCCTCGTGCACGCAGCACATCGACGGCCTTCTGGGCATATTGCGGCAGCATGAGCAGGTCGGAAGCCGCAGGCATCATCAACACGCGCGCCTGAATGCGGTCAACGGCATCGAGTAGCTTGCCCTCATGACCAAGCGAAAACAATTGGCATGCCTTGGCGGTATATAACAATGAATTGGCATCCAGTGTTGCGACCCTGTCGGTGGTGACTTTATCCAGCACGGCTTCAATCGCATACCTTGCCGAAAGATCCTGCAGCAAATCCCCGCCCTCTTCAGATTTGCGGCCAAACGCGGCATTGGCCCACCCCGGATGGCGGCCGTTCAGCGTGATTGTCTTGAGTGCCATCGCCAGTCCTTTGATGGGACCTTGCGCGCCCTGATAGTCGCCATTGTTCCACGCCGCGTCGAGCAGGATTGGCGCTGTCCACACGTTAAGCATGCCGACCAGGTAAGGATCGGCCTCCAATCCGGCAGGAATCACCGCCACGACCCGTTCGACCATCTCGGGATAAGCCGTGGCCCATTCGATGGCTTGCATCGAGCCCATCGAAGGTCCGGCCATCGCGTGCAGTTTGCGAATGCCGAGCGCATCGACCAGCGCCTTTTGCACGTTGACGAAATCGCGGATTGTCACGACCGGGAAATCCAGGCCATACTGTTTTCCAGTGTCCGGGTTAATGCTGGCCGGACCCGTCGTCACCATGTTCGGATCGCCGGTATTGACGTTGGCGAGCGTGTCGGCGCTGACCACGAAATAACGATCGGTGTCGATCGCCTTGCCCGGACCGATGATGGCATCCCAGTAACCCGGCTCTTCATCGGTGTGCGCATACCGGCCTGCCGCGTGCGACGTGCCGGAAAAATAGTGCGCGATAAAGATGGCATTGTCGCCACGCGCATTGAGCTTGCCATAAGTTTCATAGCCGATACGCACATCGCGGATAGTCTTGCCACCGAGGGTTGTGTACGAAGGCATCGTGAAAACCTTCTTTTCCACCACGCCGACCTCTCCTTTGGCGCGCGTTGTTTCGAACACTCGATCCATTCCACCCATCTTCTTCCCTTTTTCAATAAATGGCCGGCACAGGCCGGCCGATCAGATTATTTTTTCACCAGCGGGCATTCGCTCTTGTCGAGCGGCATAAATGCCTGGTCTGCGGGAATCACGCGGCGAATGTGATAGTAATCCCACGGATACTTCGATTCGTTCGGCGCCTTCACCTGCATCAGGTACATGTCATGCACCATGCGGCCGTCGGCGCGCAACTTGCCATTCCTGGCGAAGAAATCCTTCACCGGCAATTCGCGCATCTTGGCCATCACTGCCTGCGCCTCGTCAGTGCCTGCCGCCTGAATCGCCTTGAAGTAATGCATCATCGATGAATACACGCCTGCATGGACCATGGTCGGCATCTTCTTGTGACGCTCGAAGAACCGCTTAGACCAGGCGCGCGTTTCATTGTCCATGTCCCAGTAAAAGCCTTCGGTCAGGTACAGTCCCTGGGCGCTTTCCAGCCCGAGGCCGTGCACGTCGGTGATGAACATCAAAAGCGAAGCCAGCTTCTGCTTCTTGTTGATGCCGAACTCGCGTGCCTGCTTGATGGCATTGGTCAGGTCGGCACCGGCATTGGCCAGGCCAATCGCCTTGGCGCCGGAACTCTGCGCCGAAATCAGGAAGGAAGAAAAATCCGATGCCGAAAGCGGATGGCGCACCGAACCCAGCACCTTGCCGCCATTGGCCTTCACCACGTTCGCGGTTTCCGTTTCGAGCGAGTGGCCGAACGCATAGTCGGCAGTGACGAAGTACCAGCTATCGTTGCCATCCTTGACCATCGCGTTGCCAGTGCCGTTGGCCAGCGCATAAGTGTCGTACGCCCAATGGATGCCGGTCGGCGAGCAGTTCTTGTTGGTCAGCGCGGTGCTGCCGGCGCCGGAGTTGATGGTGATGCGGTTCTTGTCCCGGGCCACCTGTTGCACCGCCAGGCCGACGGAGGAAGTCACCAGGTCGGTGATCATATCCACCTTGTCGTTGTCAAACCATTCGCGCGCCTTGGAAGCGGCGATGTCCGGCTTGTTCAGGTGATCGATGGATACCAGTTCGACCGGCTTGCCCAGCAGCTTGCCGCCGATATCCTCGATCGCCATCTTCGCCGCCACCACGCTGCCCTGACCGGCCAGGGCGGAATACACACCCGACATATCAGTCATCACGCCGACCTTGACGACGCCATCGGAAATCGCGTCCGCTGCCTGTGCATTCTGTATGGCCAGCGAACCCAGCGCTGCACACATGAACGATGCCAATTTCTTGAGTTTCATATCTTGTCTCCTGGTTTTTAATGGATGTTGCGGGTGTTATTCTTTGTTCAGATTCCTGGCTTGTTCACGCAGCAAATACTTCTGCACCTTGCCGGTGGAAGTCTTGGGAAGCGCGCCGAAAACCACGGTCTTGGGCGCCTTGAAGTGCGCGAGATGGTCGCGGCAGAAGCTGATCAATTCCGCTTCGCTGACTTCGACGCCGGCGCGCAGGGTGATGAAGGCGCATGGCGTCTCGCCCCATTTTTCATCGGGACGCGCCACGACCGCTGCCTCCAGCACGGCAGGATGGCGATACAGCACATCCTCCACTTCGATGGTCGAGATATTTTCACCGCCGGAAATCACGATATCCTTGGAGCGGTCCTTGATCTGCAAGTAGCCATTGGGATGCAGTACGCCAAGATCGCCGGTATGGAACCAGCCGCCCGCGAAAGATTCGGCCGTGGCATCGGGGTTCTTCAGGTATCCCTTCATGACAGCATTGCCCCGCATGAAAACTTCACCGATAGTCTGGCCATCCATCGGACAAGGTTCCAGCGTTTCAGGATTTGCCACCATCAAGTCTTCCTGGATGTGGTAGCACACGCCCTGCTGTGCCTTGATGCGCGCACGCTCGGCGATGGGCAACGCATCCCAGTCGCGATTCCAGGCGCAACTCACCGTCGGGCCATAGACTTCGGTCAGGCCATACACCTGCGTGACATTCATGCCCATCGATTCCAGGCCTTCGATCACCGCGGCCGGTGGCGCCGCCCCGCCAGTCGTGCACTGGATCACGCGGTCCGTCACCCGCACCTTGACGTCTTCCGGCGCGTTGATCATGGCGTTCAGGACGATCGGCGCGCCGGAGAAATGCGTGACGCCATGATTGCGGATCGCGGCGAAGATTGCCTTCGCCTCGACCTTGCGCAGGCAGACATGGGTGCCAGCGATCGCAGCGATCGTCCACGGGAAGCACCAGCCGTTGCAATGGAACATCGGCAGCGTCCACAGGTACACCGGATGCGCCTGCATGTTCCAGGCCAGCACATTACCCATCGCATTCAGGTAGGCGCCACGATGGTGATACACCACGCCCTTCGGATTGCCGGTGGTGCCGGAGGTATAGCTCAGGGTAATCGCCTGCCATTCGTCGGCAGGCAGTGTCCACGCAAATTCCGGATCGCCCTTGGCCAGGAAAGCTTCGTAGTCGATTTCGCCCAACAATTCGCCACCCTGGTATTCGGGATCATCGATATCGATCACGACTGGCTTATGCTCCAGCAGCGCCAGCGCCTTGGCGATCACCGGAGAAAATTCGCGATCGGTAATCAATACCCGGGCTTCGCCATGACGCAGCATGAATGCCAGCGTGTCGGCATCCAGGCGCACATTCAAGGTGTTCAATACCGCGCCGATCATCGGCACTCCGAAATGCGCTTCCATCATGGCCGTGATGTTGGGCGCCATGATCGCCACCGTATCGCCATGACCGATGCCGAGCTGGCTCAATGCCGAAGCCAGCCGGCGGCACCTGGCATAGGTTTCCTTCCAGGTGAAACGGCGCGCGCCATCGATGACCGATGGATAGTCCGGATAGACTTGCGCGCTGCGGCGCAAAAAGGATAGCGGCGACAGCGCCACGTGATTGGCAGGGTTACGCTCCAACCCCAGCTCGTACGGATTGACATCTTCCCGCTGCATTTTCGTCTCCTGGTTATTGTTGTCACACCTGGTCAGGTGAGCATGCAAACGAGGATACAAAACGAGGGGCCGGGAAAATATCGGAAGTGTCTAAAGATCTTGTAGGAAGTGAGACGCGGAGTTTGAAAGAATTTTCCTACACGGAAAAGCAGGCTTGCTGGATCCGGCATGGCAGAACAGCTTCTCGCCTTGCCACCAAACCTGCATCGTGAAGTAACTGAATATGTGTTCGAGCGAGTCGATGGCAGAGCTGTCCAATCGGCGGCTCCGCCGATAAACTCAATCAATTAACCCATGCTGAATAGCATAGTGAATCAGCTCGGCGTTATTCTCCATATTCATCTTCTCCATCACCCGAGTGCGATAGGTACTGACAGTCTTGACCGAGATCGCCATCGCGTCGGCGATCTCGGTCAGCGATTTACCCTGGATGAGCTGCTCGAAGATTTGATACTCGCGTGCGGACAACGCATGGTGTTTCGGGACGTCTCGCTCGCCATCGAGCTCGAACAATAATTTTTCCAGCAGCGCCGGCGTAGCATAGCGTCCACCCTTGACCACTTTACGGATCGCCGCGATCAACTCTTCGGATTCGCTATCCTTGGTCAGATAACCCGCTGCGCCTGCCTTGAGCGCGCGCACCGCATATTGCTCTTCCGGATACATCGACAGAATCAGGATGGGCAGCTTCGGCTTTTCCTGTTTCATTTGCCGCACGATATCCAAGCCGCTCTTGTTGGGCATGTTTATATCCAGCAGGACGACATCCCAGTCTTCGCGCCGCAATTTAGCCAAGGCATCGAAGCCGTCAAAAGCCTCGCCGGCGACCTCGATATCCGAACTTTCCTCGATCAGCCGCTTGACGCCGGCGCGAAAAATCTTGTGGTCGTCTGCAACCAGAACCTTGATCATTTCCCCTCCACTTTTACCGCAAGCGGGTAGCGCAGCAATACGCGCGCCCCCTGCCCGGGCTCGCTGGCAATATCCAGTGTGGCGCCGAACTGCCGCGCACGCTCGGCCATGCCGATCAAACCGTAAGACTTGCTGTCACCTGCCGCCTTCATGTCGAACCCCTGACCGTTGTCCTGCACCGACAAAAGCAGCGTGCCATCGACATGGCCAGCCGCGATCTCGACGCGCGTAGCCTGGGCATGCCTGGCGATATTGGTGAGCGACTCCTGAAAAATACGGAAGATGGCAGTGGCCGCCGCATCCTCGATCTCGACCGGCAGCGACTGCAGCGCTAATTTGCACTCGATTCCCATGCGCGCACGGAAGCGTTCGGCTTCCCACTCAATTGCATCGAACAGGCCGAGGTTATCGAGCACGCCGGGGCGCAATTCTGCCGAGATCTTGCGCACCGTATCGATGGCGTCGCGCACCAGTTCCATCATGGTCTCGGCACGCGCCGCGAGCCGTGTCTCGGTGGTGTTCTTCTTCAGCCAGCCGATATCCATCTTCAGCGCCGTCAGCGTCCCGCCCAGCACGTCATGCAACTCGCGCGCGATCTTGCTGCGCTGCTCTTCGCGCACCGTCAGCAAGTGCTGCGACAGTTCGCGCAGGCGTTCCTGCGAACGGGCGATTTCCTGCTCGCGCAATCTGGCTTCGGTAACATCGATGCCGACACCGATCACCGCCGGCCGTCCGCGGTACTGAAAGCGCGTGCCCTGCACCTCGACATCGACCAGCCTGCCATCCTTGTGCAAGCCCTTGAAGTGATAAAAGATGCTGGAGATTTTTCCGGAAATGCGGCGATCCAGATTGGCCTCGACGGTGCCACGATCCTCCGGCGCGATGAAGTCGGCCACCAGGCGCGGCGCCATTTCTTCCTGCGTGCGGCCGAACATCTCGGCCCAGCGCGGATTCACGTACTGGAACATGCGGTCCTGGATAATGTACAAGCCGACCAGCGATTGCTCCACCAGGCCGCGAAAGGGAATCTCCGGTGCTGCTCCCTCATCCGGATCGTCATATACGCCGACCTGACCGATGATATTGTTGGCGATGTCGCGCAGCGGCGATGTCGACAGGCTCAGACGCAATTCCTGACCTGCCTTCGTGATGCGTTCAATTTCAATGTCGCGTAGAGAATTGCCGGCCACAACGCGCTTGTGGAGTTCGCGGCTGCTTTCTTCGCCGGCCGCCGGAACATGCGGCAGCGGTTTGCCGATGACCTCCTCTTCACGCCAGCCGAAAATGCGCTCGGCGGCATGGTTCCACAGCTTGACGCGGCGTTCGAGATCCAGCGCGACGAATGCCACCGGCGCATCCCGCACAAGGGATTTCAGCATGTCGTTTTCCTCGCGCAAGCGGTGCAACTCGGCTTGCATTTCGGCGGTTGATTGCGGAATGGGAGGCGACATGAATGATTTGGCGAACGGCAATGCAGTGAAGATAACCAAAAGCTGCTGCGCCGTCCATGCCGCCGTTGCAGCGGGCATAAAAAAAGCCGGGCGAACCCGGCTTCTTGCTCAGTGCGGTAAAGCGTAATTAAGCAGCTTCGCCCACAACGGAGATGGTGACGTCGACGACGACGTCGGTGTGCAGTGCCACTGCCACGGCGTGCTCGCCAGTGGTCTTCAGCGGACCTTGCGGCATGCGGATTTGTGCCTTTTCGACCGGGAAGCCTTGCTTGGTCAGGGCTTCAGCGATGTCGTGGTTGGTCACGGAACCGAACAGGCGGCCATCGACGCCGGCTTTCTGGCCGATTTGAACGGTTTGACCGCTCAGCTTCTCGCCTTGAGCCTGGGAGGCAGCCAGCTTTTCAGCTGCGGCTTTTTCCAGTTCGGCGCGCTTGGCTTCGAATTCGGCTACAGCGGTTTCGGTAGCACGACGGGCTTTGCGTTGCGGGATCAGGAAGTTACGGGCGTAACCATCCTTGACCTTGACGACATCGCCGAGGTTGCCCAGGTTGACGACTTTTTCCAACAGAATGACTTGCATGTTTTTCTCCTAGTTCTCGGTCGTCAATTACGCGTTGTGCAGATCGGTGTACGGCAGCAAGGCGAGGTAACGGGCGCGCTTGATGGCGGTGTCAACCTGGCGCTGATAGTGCGCCTTGGTGCCGGTCAGGCGAGCCGGCATGATCTTGCCGTTTTCCTGGACGAAGTCCTTCAGGGTGTCCACATCCTTGTAGTCCACTTGCTCAACGCCGGCGGCGGTGAAGCGGCAGAACTTCTTGCGCTTGAACAGCGGGTTTTGCTGTTTGCGCTTTTCCTTCATCTTGTTCTTGTCAAATTTTTTACCGAATGCCATGTTTGGCTCCTAAATCTGTATTTGTCATATCGCGGCCTGAGATCAACTCTGCGCCGCAGTAATTTCAGTGATATGAAACACGAGGCTTTTGCTATTGCGGTTCTTGCGTGCCAGGAAACCGTGGAACTGAAATATTTCGCCCAGTTCAAGCTGATTGAATCTTCCGGAAATTTCACCAGCGGCTAGCGCGGCAACTTCGAATTCAACCAACCTCTCCACACCCGCTTCCACTACCTTCGATGCATGCTGCAATTTGCCGCTTGCGATCGGGATGCCTGCCGGTGTGTAGCGCATGACGTCGCGCTCGGCAATGCTGGCTTGCAGTGATAACCGGTTCACGCCCCTTGCTTCGTTAATTACGCTGCCGGCGCTTCGCTGCGATGGCTCTTGGCGGCGTCTTCCTTCTGCACGGCCTTCATCATCGGCGACGGCGCGGTTTCAGCCTTCTTCATCTTGACGGTCAGGTGGCGCAACACGGCGTCGTTGAACTTGAAGCCGGTTTCGATTTCAGCCAGGGTTTCGGCGTCGCACTCGATGTTCAGGCAGACGTAGTGAGCCTTGGCCAGCTTGTCGATCATGTAAGCCAGTTGACGGCGACCCCAGTCTTCCACGCGATGGACTTTGCCGCTGCGGGTGGTAACGGTGCCCTTGAGGCGCTCGATCATTGCGGGCACTTGCTCGCTTTGATCAGGATGTACGATAAATACGATTTCATAATGACGCATGTAATCTCCTTGTGGACGGATTAACAAATTGCCCACCCCGGCGTCAGACGAGTGTGGGAAGGGAAAACCCAAGATTGTGCCCTGATTTTCAGGAAAACTCAAGACATTCAATTGCTTACCAGCTTCTTGCCTGGCAGACTTTCAATAATAGCGCTTGCATTCGCCTCGATGCTGTATAAAAATACAGGCTGTTCATGCGCACAGCGTACGATATCCATGAGTCATGCTTTTGGCGCCATCCAGCAAGCAGAAGCGCCAAAGCATGTAGTCGGATAACCGAGCGCCTGTGCATCCGATTTCGCCCAATTGACGCCATCTTCAAATCGCCACCATGCTGAAACTGACTGCTCGCCAGGAACAAATTCTCAACCTGATCCGCGAAGCCATTGAAAATACCGGCTTCCCGCCGACTCGCGCAGAAATCGCCGCCGAACTGGGTTTCCGTTCCGCCAATGCCGCTGAAGAGCATTTGCAGGCTCTCGCGCGCAAGGGTGCCATCGAGATCGCTCCGGGCACGTCGCGCGGCATCCGCTTGCGCGAAGGTGTCGTGCCGGGCAAATCGGTGCGCGGCCGGGCGGCACAGCAAATGGCCCTGCCGCATCCGGCACTGATGCAATTGAGCCTGCCGCTGGTGGGGCGCGTCGCTGCCGGCTCTCCCATTTTGGCGCAGGAACATATCGAAAGCACCTATAACGTCGACCCGGCGCTGTTTGCCTCCAAGCCGGATTACCTGCTGAAGGTACGCGGCATGTCGATGCGCGATATCGGCATCCTCGATGGCGACCTGTTGGCGGTAAAAAAGGCTGATGCCGCCCGCAATGGCCAGATCGTCGTGGCGCGCTTGGGCGACGAAGTGACGGTCAAGCGATACAAGAAATCGGGCTCGCTCATCGAACTCTTGCCGGAAAATCCGGATTTCAAACCGATCGTGGTCGAACAAGACCGCGAAGACTTTGCGCTAGAAGGCTTGGCTGTCGGTTTGTTAAGGTCCTGGAACTAATAAGTTTTAAGCTGGAACTATTGCCGGGATTCAAGTGTCCAAATCGAGCTTGAACATGGTTTTAATGCCGTTCCGGTAATGCAGGTGTCGCGTATCCCCCTCTCACTCCTGATGCGGGATCCTTGTTGATGACATTGTCATCTAAGCCGGAACGGCATGTTTTTATACAAAAAGCCCGAATGGATATATCCATCCGGGCTTTTTTATGCGCGCGTTCAGGCTGATCAGCTTATTTGGGCCTGACTTTATTCGCCGTTTTTTATGCTTTTTGCCAAGGCCAGCATCTGGCGCGCCATGCCGCGCAGGATATTGACCTCTTCCGTCTCCAGCCCTGCACGGGAAAACATGCGCTTGATACGCGGCATCAGCTTTTTCGGGCTTTCCGGATTCAAGAAACCGATCCCGACCAGCGCTTGCTCCAGGTGTGCATACATCCCTTCCACCTGTTCGACACTGGCCGCATCCCCGCGAAAGCCGACTCCAGTCTCGGCAAGTTTGCCCTCGGTCGCCGCCATGCGGCCTTCGTAAGCCAGCACTTGCACCGCCTGCGCCAGATTGAGCGAAGAATAATCAGGATTGGCTGGGATATTGATTAATACATTACATTTTTCCACCACTTCGTTCGGCAAGCCGAAACGCTCGTTGCCGAACAGGAGCGCGGCATGCAGGCCCGCATCCCCCGCCAGTTGCGTAGCCAGGTCACGCGGCGTAATGATCGGCGGCGAATATTCCCGTAAGCGCGCACTTACTGCCGCCGCGAAATTGCACCCCGCAAGGGCTTCACTCACCGAGCCGACAATGCGTGCGCCCTCCAGCACATCCAGGGCGCCGCTGGCGAAGGCGATGGCTTCTTCATGCCGTACGGCGTCCGGATCGCGCGGATTGACCAGCACCAGCTCATGAAATCCCATGGTCTTCATGGCGCGTGCAGCAGCGCCGATGTTTCCGGGGCGGCTGGTTTCAACAAGGATGAAGCGCAGGCGCTGAAACAGGGTAGTTTGCGTAACAGTGTCGGTTTGGTGCGGGTTCATTTAAAATAGCAGCATCCGCGGCAAAGGCACGAGTCGGTTGCCGCATCGTTCATTATTCAATTTACATGGTTCCCTGATTGCGGTTCGCAAGGGAACCGCCATTTTAACGGAACCTGTATGCATCCCATGCTCAATACGGCGGTCAAGGCCGCCCGCCGCGGCGCTTCGGTCATCAACCGCGCCTCTTTCGACATCGACCGCCTGAAAGTCACCGAAAAACAGCAAAACGATTTCGTCACCGAAGTCGACCGTGCCGCCGAGCAGGCGATCATCGAGGTGCTGCAGACCGCTTATCCCGACCATGCCATTCTGGCGGAAGAATCCGGTCCCTCGGCCAATCTGCACGATGAAAATGAAAACGTGTGGATCATCGATCCGCTGGACGGCACCACCAACTTCATTCACGGCTTTCCCCAGTATTGCGTCTCGATCGCGCTGCAGCAGCGCGGCCAGATCACGCAGGCCGTGGTTTACGATCCGACCCGTAACGACCTGTTTACCGCCACCAAGGGCGGCGGCGCCTTCCTGAACGAAAAGCGCATCCGCGTCGCCAAGCGCGACAAGATGGCCGAAGCGCTGATCGGCACAGGCTTTCCCTACCGTGACATGCAAGGCCTGGACGAGTACATCAACATGTTCCGCGTCATGACGCAAAAATGCGCCGGCCTGCGCCGTCCGGGTGCGGCTGCGCTGGATCTCGCCTATGTAGCCTGCGGACGCCTGGATGGCTTCTTTGAAAAAGGCTTGCAGCCTTGGGATGTCGCCGCAGGCTCGCTGCTGGTCACCGAAGCGGGTGGCATCGTCGGCGACTTCAAGGGCGAATCCGAATATATCTACAAAGGTGACGTGTTGGCTGGTTCGCCAAGGATTTTCGGTCAACTGGTGGCTCTGCTCTCCCCTTACGCATAAACCTCCCCATCTAGCACGGCAGGACTTGGTTCTTGCCGTGCCGGCGACCGGGTCCTCCGGTGCGCCAGACAATCTTCTTTCTACTTTTCAAATTCCCTACAGAATTATCTTCCTGCTTCCAGTTGCGCACCGGTCTGGCATTCTATTTATCGGTACCGCGAAAATGCTAATGATTCTCATTAAAATTTGATGTTATGATGGAGCCTGACTTGCCTTTTGGTCCCTATTGCCACGTATCGTTGCTGGCGAATATCGATTATGAAACAAACAGATTTCACCTTAACGCTGGAACACATGCCGCTGCGCAAACCTTGTTTTGTACAAGCGGTACAGGCGCCATCCCATTCACCCGAATGGCTGCGCTGGCTTGAGGAAATCGGTTTTATTGCGGGCGAACAAGTCATGCTGGTGGCGCGTGGCATGCCGGGCAGCGACCCGCTAGTGGTGCGCGTCGGCACCTCGACGTTTGCCTTGCGCCGGGCGGAAGCCGCATGCGTGAAAGTCAGCATGGCGCCCCCCGGAGTGACGCAATGAAGGCGGCGGTCCAGGAAGCGGTCGTCCACCTTCACCCAGCCGCCCCGCTGATCGCACTGGTCGGCAACCCTAATTGCGGCAAGACCGCCCTTTTCAATCGCCTCACCGGCAGCCGCCAGAAAGTCGCCAACTACGCCGGCGTCACGGTCGAGCGCAAGGAGGGGCGCATGCAAACTGCGGCGGGCAAGACCTTGCGCGTGCTCGATCTGCCCGGCGCCTATAGTCTCTATCCGCGTTCGCCCGATGAGCGCGTCACCTGCGATGTGCTGTACGGCCGAGCCGTCGGCGAGAAGCGCCCCGACCTGGTGGTGTGCGTGGTGGATGCGACCAACTTGCGCCGCAACCTGCGCCTGGTCCTGGCGGTCAAGCGTTTGGGCATCCCTTGTGTGGTGGCGATGAACATGTCGGACCTGGCAGAAAAAGCCGGAAGACCGGTCGATGCCGATGCGCTGGCACGCGAACTCGGCGTGCCGGTAGTGGCGACGGTAGGTGTTGCCAGCGGGGGCGAACAGTCGCTGCGCACGCTGCTGGACAATCCGGAATTGTGGCGACGCAGTGGGCCGGCACTGGCGCCGGTGCAGGATGAAAACGCCAGTATCGCCGGCGACCACGAGGAAGTGCGCCGCATCCTGCAGCGACTCGGCCTCGATCAGATCGTGCCGCACAGCGCCACGGAGCGCATCGACAGCGTGGTGCTGCATCCGGTCGCCGGTCCTGTCCTGCTGGCCGTCGTGCTGTTCCTGATATTCCAGGCCGTATTCGCCTGGGCAGAAACGCCGATGGGCTGGATCGAGCAACTGACCGCCTGGACCGGAGACGCGGTGGGCGCGCTGCTGCCGGATGGCTGGATCAAGAGCCTGCTGGTGGATGGCGTGATCGCCGGCGCCGGCGGCGTGGTGGTATTCCTGCCGCAGATCGTGATCCTGTTTTTCTTCATTTTGATACTTGAAGAATCCGGGTATCTGCCGCGTGCCGCCTTCCTGCTCGACCGCCTGATGGGCAGCGTCGGGCTTTCCGGCCGCTCCTTCATTCCCTTGCTGTCGAGCTTTGCCTGCGCCATTCCGGGCATCATGGCGACACGTTCCATTTCCAACCCGCGCGACCGCCTGGTCACGATCATGATTGCGCCGCTGATGACTTGTTCGGCGCGCCTTCCAGTGTATGCGCTGCTGATCGGCGCGTTCATTCCCCAGCGCGAGGTCTGGGGCGTGCTGGAACTGCAGGGGCTGGTATTGTTCGGCTTGTATGCAGCCGGCATTGCCGGCGCGCTGGCGGTCGCCTGGGTGCTGAAACGCTTCACCAGCGGCGGCCGCATGGTGCGCCCCCTGATGATGGAATTGCCCAATTATCACTGGCCCAGCCCCGCGAATATCCTGCTCGGTCTTTGGCAGCGGGTGCGCATCTTCATGCGGCGCGTTGGCGGCATCATCCTTGGCCTGACCATCCTGATGTGGTTCCTGGCCAGCTTCCCGGCACCTCCTGCAGGCGCTACCGGCCCTGCAATCGAATACAGCCTGGCCGGCATGCTGGGACAATTGCTGGCGGTGGTGTTCGAGCCGATCGGCTTCAACTGGCAGATCAGCATCGCGCTGGTGCCCGGCCTGGCGGCGCGCGAAGTGCTGGTCAGCTCGCTGGGTACCGTGTATGCCATGTCGGGTTCGGGCGATGCGGCTGCCGCAGCCCTGTCGGGCATCATCAGCCAGCAATGGAGCCTGGCGACCGCGTTTTCCCTGCTGGCCTGGTTCGTCTTCGCGCCGCAATGCCTCTCCACCCTGGCGACCGTGCGGCGGGAAACCGGCGGCTGGAAAATGACAATCATTATGGCGGGCTACCTGTTTGCACTTGCCTATTTGGCGTCCTTCGTCACTTATCGCATTGCGCTGGCGTTGACTTAAGCAGCCTCGCAGGCAAGCATACGTTTCAGCGCTCGCATACCTAGGCTAGCGCTTCGGACAAAATAGAAACCGGCGTAACAGGGTCTGCTGTTACACCGGTTTTTTGCATTGCAGTGTCTGAGGAAGGCTTGATCCTTATTTCATATTCAGACTGCCCAGGTCGGGCACATCGGCATGCGCCAGTGCACAAGGCGCCGGCGCAAGTCGTCAGCACAATAACTGAACGCTGGCCAATTTCAAGATACCGAGATTTTCGATCCTCGACGCTATTATGACTTTTGCCTGACTAAGAAATATCGTCTGCCTCAGGCGGCATTTTTTTACCGCTGAACATGGCGGCGACAAGGTTTTCGCGATGCTGGAAGCTTGTAAACACCACTCCGGCCACATGGAAGGCAATCAGGATGAGCAACAGCCAGCCAAGCCAGCCATGAAGACTGGCGAGCCAGCCATACCCCCAGAACATGTCCGTGGTGTATAACCATCCCGTAAACACCAACGCGCCGACACAGGACAGCAGCGCCACCACCATCCATCCGCCCAGCGGATTATGGCCAAGGTAGCGCGGCGCCTTTCCGGCAGCGACCTCGCGCAAGTAACGCCAGGTCGGGCCGGGAGAACGCACGAATTGCGAAAAGCGGGCGTAGGCGCTGCCGGCAAAACCCCAGATGAATCGCGTAAGAGCCGCGGCTCCTGCACCATAACCCAAATATTCATGCAGAGGACTGATGCGGTCGCTGGTAATCCATGCCGCAGCGACCGTTATCACCAGTGTCCAGTGCAACAAGCGCACTGGAAGGTCCCAGATCCTGATCTTATTTTTCTTCAACGCGTTCAAAAGTCTTAGGGTCGAAAAATGCCTCTACGCGCTTGCCCTGCGGGTCCTTGGCATACACTTCATAGCAGGTCTTGGTGACTTCCATGCGGCGCACTTGCCAGCCTTCGCTCTGCAACTTGCGGTAAAGCTCGTTGTGATCCCGCCATTCCGACTTCGGATGCTGCGGGCACTGCACATCGCCATGCGCCCATGCGCCAGCCGCGGCGAATGCCAGAACCAGGGGTGCGAACTTTACGAGTTTCGATTTCATCAATCGCTCCTTTTCAGTAAATGAATATAACAATACAGCGCTGCATGCTGACCTCAAGTCTTCGCCCAGCGCCGCAGCAGGTTGTGGTAAATGCCGGTCAAGGCCAGGAGATTCGCATCGCCCGCTTGCATCGAGGGCGTGAGCTTTTGAATCGCCTGATCCAGATCGAACAGCATGGTGCGCTCAGCGTCGTCGCCCACCAGGCTTTCGATCCAGAAGAACGACGCCACCCTTGCCCCTTCGGTGACGGGAGTCACGCGATGCAGGCTGGATGACGGGTACAGCACCATGTCGCCTGCCTCCAGCTTGACTGCCTGGACGCCAAACGCGGTTTCGATTTCCAGCTCGCCGCCGGCATACTCCTCCGGCTCCGACAGGAACAGGGTCGCCGACAAATCGGTGCGCATGCTGAGATGGCTGCAGGGGATCTGCATCACTGCGCTATCGACATGGACGCCGTAGTTTCCGCCATGCGCGTAGCGATTGAATTTTGGCGGATAAATCGTGCGCGGCAATGCGGCGGATATGAACAAGGGATTGGCGCCAAGCTTGCGCAAGATAACATTGCCAAGTTCCGCCGTGAGCGGCGCATTGTCGTCGAGCTGCTGATTTTGCTTGGCGCTGACGGCCAGCGTCCCGGCGGTTTTCGCGCCATCCTGCCAGTCGGCCTGCGCCAGGCGGTCGCGGAACTGCCGCACTTCATCCTTGCTCAAGACCTGCTCGATAGTCATCAACATGATGAACGCTTCCTTTCAGGGTAATTCAAGGTTGCCGGCACTTCCCGGCTTTGCCGCAGCAGTCGCCGCCACGGTGGCGCGATCGATCTCTGTGACAGTCACGCAACCCGCTTGCGCCATGCAGACTTCCAGCTCTTCCTGCAAGAGCCTGATCATGTGGGCAACGCCCAATGCGCCTGCCACGCTCAGGGCATACATTTGCAGCCGTCCGATCATGACCGCATTGGCGCCCAATGCCAGTGCCTTGAAAATATCCAGGCCGGAGCGAATACCGCTATCGAATAGCAGCGGAAAATCTTCGCCGACCGCCGCGCGTATTGCCGGTAAAACCTGCAAGCTGGCCGGCGCGCCATCGAGGCTGCGCCCGCCATGATTCGACACCACAATCCCCGCCACGCCCCTGCTCTGCAATGCACAGGCATCTTGCGGATGCAACACACCCTTGACCCAGATCGGCAAGGCGGTCTGGGTCATCAACCACTCCAGGTCGCGCCACGTCGGCGCGGTGCGCATGACTCCCTGAAATATCCTGCTGTCGCCTGCCACTGTTTCCTTCACTTCAGGAGCGGCATGATCGCGCAGGTTCGCAGCAATGCAATCCGGCGGCATCTGAAAATTCGCCCGCAAGGCGCGCAGGCTGGCGACCTGGATCGATGCATCCAGCGTCACCATGATCGCTCCGTAGCCGGCACCTTCCGCGCGCCTGAGCAGATCCAGCGTTCCCTCGCGCGTGGGTTGAAAGTAAAGCTGGAACCAGCGCGGAAAAGCTCCCGCAGCGGCGATTTCCTCCAGCGTATAAGAAGCCAGCGTGCTGCTGACCATGCAGGTTTGCAGTGCCGCTGCCGCTCGCGCGGTTTCCAGTTCGCCCCTGGGATGCGCCAGCTTCTGGAACGCCACCGGTGCCAGCATGATCGGATGCGACAGCTCCTGGCCTCCGATTGTGACTCGCGCATGTGCACCGCTAACGTCGCGCAACAGGCGGGGATAGACTGCCCACGAGTCGAATGCCGCCCGGTTAGCTTCCACGGTCGCATCCCTGCCGCTTCCGCCAGCCACGTAGGCATAGCTTGCCGGCGCCATGAAACGCTGCGCCAGCAATTCATAGTCTTGCGCACAACGAATTTCAGCGGGAATGCTGTCCATCGGCTGCTGCAAGGGGAGAAAGGATTCGCTCATGGTAAAGGTCAATGCCGGGCAAGGACCCGGCATTTGATCACACTACAATGCTTACAGCAACGCCATTACATTTCATAGTTCAAGGTCAGCCGAATCGCACGGCCATCGCCCTTGTACAGGAATGCGCCGCTGCGGTACACCGCCGTGTAGTAATCCTTGTCAGTGACGTTGAGAATATTCAGGCGAAGATCGGCTTTCTTGTTGATGCGATACGAGCCGAACAAGTCGTACACCGTGAACGATGGGACAGGCTGCAAGCACTGGCCCTGGGTATTGAACCCGGCTCCGGTATCTGGCTGGCCGCCGCAGCGCGAACTTTCGTACCGCGCAATCCCACCGAACGAGAAGGCATTGGTGAACTGATATTTGGCCTGGACGGAAGCGCTGCGATCTGCAAAATTGCTGAGCGGGTTGCCGACATTAATCGGGTTTGCCGACTTCAGCACCCTGGATTTCATGAATGCCGCGCCAGCTTGCACGGTCAGCTTGTCGGTCAGATTACCAGTCAAGCCGAATTCGATGCCACGCACGCGATTGCTGCCGGTGTTGAAAGTGCCGATAGCGTCATAATCCGCGCCTTCCATGACATCGGTTTTCTTGGTCTGGAAGATAGCAGCAGTCAACAAAGCCTTGTCGTCAAACAGATTCCACTTAGTGCCCACTTCGACGTTTTGTGACGTTTCTGGCTTGGCACCGGCGATACTTCCCCGGTACAGCACCGCCCCGCCATAGCCACTGCTCGTGCCAGCGTCCGCTTCGCCACCGTTGATATCCTGCGCGGTGGCATAACTGGCGTAGACCATGCCCATCGGGTTGATTTTATAGCTAAGACCAAAGTGACCATTGACCAAAGTGTCGTTGTAACCGTAATTGCCTGCTGTCGGCCCTGAGAACCTGAGCAGCTTGAGATCGAAGTTGTCGGCACGCAAGCCACCGAACGCGGTGAACTTGTCCGTCAAATCAATCGTATCCATGGCGCTCAGCGAGAACGTTTTTACATGCCAGTCCTGCACCGGTCCAAGGCGCGAGTAGGTACGGCCCGAAAGATTGGCCAAGTCAGCGACAGGATTTCCATTCGCATCGGTGAAGCAATAAGAGCCCGCTCCAGCTGCGGTAGTACAGTTTGGTGCACCATTACTGGTAACGGCGTAGTTACCCGAAACAACCTTGTGATCGGTGTATTCGACACCAAAGATGAATTCGTTCTTTTTACCGAATAAATTCGTATCCCATCGTAAGTTGGATTGATGCGCCAAGTAATCCACTTCCTGCCATCCGGTATGACCGCCATCCAGAGCGCCGGTCGTATAACTGGTTGCGCCGTTGAAGCGCGTCTGACTCGATGCACCAGTCGTCGCATAGGCATTGCTCGCCGTACCGTAACGGGTCAAACTGGTAAGGTTCAGATTGGGAGCAAATCGATACTTGACACGCGCCGTCAGCGTATCAGTATCCGACTCAAGGAAGTCGTTTGCCTGCGCGTAGACCGGCACATTCCTCGCCGGCACGCGATTGGGTACGGTGCCGACCAGGAAGCTGCCCAGATCGGGAAAATCGTCCTTGGCGCGCAAGCCATAGTAATCCAGGGTTAACGACAGATCCGGATTTACTTCCCACAAACCGGACAGCGCCAGGCCCTTGCGATTGCGTTGGGACGGTGAACGATCCGGCACGTCTTCCTTGCCGTACAGCGCATTGACGCGCAGCGCGAACTGGTCCGTGAAGACCTTGTTGGCGTCGGCCGTGGCGCGCACATGGCTATCGGTACCGAGACCCAGAGAAAAACGGGTGAAATCGATATCGGTCGTGGCTTGCTTGGTGATGGCATTGATCGCGCCGCCGGCAGTGCCGCGTCCGGCAAAGCTCGAATTCGGTCCCTTCGAGATTTCCAGCTGCTCGATGGCGAAGCTCTCGCGGGTGCTCATGCCGGGATCGCGCAAGCCATCGACGAACACATCACTGCGCGCCTCTTGCCCACGAATGATGTAACGGTCGCCGAAGGCATTGCCGTTTTCACCAGTGCCCAGCGTAATGCCTGGCTGGGTGGCGAGGATCTGTTTCAGGTCGGTCTGGCCAGAGTCGTCGATTGCCGTTTTAGTGATAACGGAAATGGTTTGCGGCGTCTCCGCCAGCGGGCGGGTATGACGCGAGTCACCTGAAGTCTTTGCCTTGTAAGGCACACCGACTTCGGCGTTAGGATTGGGATCGATCGCCGTGCTCTGCACCACCACGGTAGGCAAGGTTGCTTCGGTAGCAGGCGGCGTTGCCGTTTGCGCCATCGACGTCAAAGGCATCAGCATCGCGGTGGAAATCCCCAGCGCGATGCTATTTTTTGTCATTGATGTGGCTGGTGTATCTTTATTGAGACGAAGACTTTTCGGTTTTCGTAAAGCTTCTTTTTTCATTACGTTGTTTCCCTTAGATATTTTTATTAATGCAATAAATATAAAAAACAGAATCATTCAAGAGCCTTGCAAAAGCCGTCGAACGACACGTGTTTCTTATGTTACCTTGAACCTAATTGATAATCATTCTCATTATCAGTTGAGAATGACACGAGGTCAATACATTTAAAAAAATATTTGGGGATCGACAAAGGCAAGTTGCTTTCGACCTGAACAACAGCGCTCGCAATGCAGTCTTCAGCACCGAAGAGGAAGCACTGTTATACTTCCCCCCTTTCGCGGCGATCTTCCAGTCCTGTTGCCGTGGTCAATGAAGAATTCCTTCCCTCCTTCGCTATGAAATGCAGCGGAGGTCAGTGTCAATTCATGTGCCTGAGACTGGCTAATTGGTAATTCAGCAGGCCATACCCTTATAGAAAATACGTATGTCTTTTTCCCAGCTCGGCTTGTCCGATGCCATTGTTCGCGCCGTTACCGAATGCGGCTATTCCACTCCCACGCCAATCCAGCAGCAAGCCATCCCCGCCGTTCTCGGCGGCGGTGACCTATTGGCCGGCGCGCAGACCGGGACCGGCAAGACAGCCGGCTTTACGCTGCCGCTCCTGCAACGCCTGTCCGCCATGCCCCGTTCGGGTGGCGCCCATCGCCCCGTGCGCGCGCTGGTGCTCACTCCCACGCGCGAACTCGCTGCACAGATCGGTGACAGCGTCAAAGCCTACGGCAAATATGTAAAGCTCAATTCCGCCGTCATCTTTGGCGGGGTTAACATCAATCCGCAAATCACGCTGCTCAAGCAAGGCGTGGATATTCTCGTCGCGACTCCCGGCCGCCTGCTTGACCATTTACAGCAAGGCACAATGAAACTCGACCAGGTGGAAATCCTGGTGCTGGATGAAGCCGACCGCATGCTCGACATGGGCTTTATCCATGACATCAAGCGCGTGCTTGCGCTCTTGCCGAAGAAGCGTCAGAACCTGCTGTTCTCGGCAACGTTCTCCGACGAGATCAAGGCGCTGGCCGACCGCCTGCTGGACAGCCCTGCCATGATCGAAGTCGCACGCCGCAATGCGACCGCCGACATCGTCACGCAAAAGATTCATCCGGTGGACCGCAATCGCAAGCACGCCTTGCTGGCGCACCTGATCAAGGAAAAGAACTGGTTCCAGGTGCTGGTATTCACCCGCACCAAGCACGGCGCCAACAAGCTGGTGGAACAACTCGGCAAGGAAGATATTTCCGCCCTGGCGATCCATGGCAATAAGAGCCAGGCGGCGCGCACCCGAGCCCTGTCCGAATTCAAGAGCGGCAAGTTGCAGGCGCTGGTTGCCACCGACATCGCCGCGCGCGGCATCGATATCGACCAGTTGCCGCATGTCGTCAATTACGATCTACCCAACGTGCCGGAAGATTACGTCCATCGCATCGGCCGTACCGGTCGTGCCGGCGCTTCGGGCGAGGCAGTGTCGCTGGTCTGCGTGGATGAACACGACATGCTGAAGGGGATTGAAAAGCTCATCAAGCAAACCCTGCCGCGTGAAGTGGTTGCGGGCTTCGAACCGGATCCGAATGCCAAGCCCCAGCCGATTCAACTGCGCAGCGAAGATCATATGCGCGGCGGCGGGCGCGGGCGCGGTAACCAGGGACGCAGCGGTCAGCGCAATAATGGCAATAACGCGCAAAACAAGACTGCCACTGCCAAGCCAGCCGGCAAGCCGCGCAATCCGCAGCCTGCCCCGGCGGGACAGAAGCAAGGCATCAACAAGCCGCGCACCGGACAAGGACAGAATTCGGGCGGAGGACGCCCGGCGCCCGCGCATCGCAGCGGAGGCCGCGGTCATTGACCGGCCATGTCATCACATGCAACAAGGCTCCGCAAGGAGCCTTTTGTTTTGCCGCCTGGCTGAAAGGCCGGCATTCCAGCGTGATAAAATGCGCGCTCGAAAAGAGGGCGTAAACGTGGTGGACTTGCAGCGAAAAGACAAGAATGTGACAGACGCTTCGGCAATCGAGGATCATTTGAAGGGCCACACGCCGATGATGCAGCAATTCCTGCGCATCAAAGCGAGCCATCCGAACACTCTGCTGTTTTATCGCATGGGTGACTTTTACGAGCTGTTCTTCGACGATGCGGAAAAAGCCGCGCGCCTGCTCGGCATCACGCTCACCCAGCGCGGCAATTCCAACGGCCTGCCAGTCAAGATGGCGGGCGTCCCCTTCCATTCTTGCGAACAATATCTGGCGCGCCTGATCAAGCAAGGCGAATCAGTCGCCATCTGCGAACAGATAGGCGACCCCGCCACCAGCAAAGGCCCGGTCGAGCGCAAGGTCATCCGCGTTGTTACTCCCGGCACGCTGACCGATGCCGATCTCCTGCCCGAAAAATCCGAGCGCCCGCTGATGGCGCTGTGCCAGCTTACCCAGCGCAAGCAGGTCACGGTTGGCCTGGCCTGGCTATCGCTGGCCAGCGGCGCGCTGAAGATGATGGAATTCTCTTGCGAGCAGAAAGTGCTCGATGCGCGCCTGCGCCAGGAACTGGAACGCATCGGCCCGGCCGAGGTGCTCGTGGCCGACGATGCCCAGGATGAGCTGTTTCCTGCCAACGGCGCCATACCGGCCGCGCGTACCGGCGTGCCAGCCTGGCATTTCGATCAGACTGCCGGCCGCAAAGCGCTGCTGGACCAGCTCGAAGTCGGCACCCTTGCCGGCTTCGATGCCGAGCATCTCGGTGTCGCCATTGGTGCCGCCGGTGCATTGCTGCGCTATGCCCAGTCGACTCAAGGACGCGGGCTTCACCATGTCAGAAGCCTTGCCGTCGAATCGGAAAGCGAATTCATCGGCCTGGATGCCGCCACGCGCCGCAACCTGGAGCTGACTGAAACGCTGCGCGGCCAGGATGGTTCCGGCTCTGCTCCGACGCTCTTTTCGACGCTTGACCATTGCCGCACCTCGATGGGTTCGCGCCTGCTACGCTACTGGACCCATCATGCGCGCCGCGACCAGCAAGTCGCCCGCGCGCGTCATGCCGCCATCAACGCGCTCATGCGCAACGATGCCTGCTCTGGGCTGGCGTCGGCACTGGCGGCGATTCCCGATATCGAGCGCATCACCACACGTGTAGCCCTCCTTTCTGCGCGTCCGCGCGATCTGGCGGGACTGCGCGCCGGCCTGCAAAACCTGCCGGCCCTGCGCGACTATGTAGGCATGTGCACGCGCGACGCCGATGCTCCGCTTTTGCAATCGATCCAGGCCGACTTGGCCGACCCAACGGAATGCCTGGACCTGCTCGTTCGCGCCATCGCGCTGGAGCCGGCGGCATTGGTACGCGACGGCGGCGTGATCGCGCGCGGCTTCGATGCCGATCTCGACGAACTGCGCGGTCTGTCGGAAAACGCCGGCCAGTTCCTGGTGGACCTCGAAGCGCGGGAACGCGCTCGCACCGGCATTGCCAACCTGCGCGTCGAATACAACAAGGTGCATGGCTTTTACATCGAAGTCACGCACGGCCAGACCGACAAGGTGCCGGACGACTACCGCCGCCGCCAGACCTTGAAGAATGCCGAACGCTACATCACGCCGGAATTGAAAGCATTCGAGGACAAGGCGCTGTCCGCCCAGGAACGCGCGCTGGCTCGTGAAAAATTCCTGTACGAGCAAATCCTGCAAAACCTTGCTCCGCACATCCCCAGGCTGCAAGCCATTTCCTGCGCCGTCGCGCAACTCGACGCGCTGGCATCGCTGGCCGTACATGCGCTGGCTCACAACTGGTGTGCACCGCTGCTGGTGGATGAACCAATAATTTCGATCGGCCAAGGCCGTCACCCGGTGGTGGAAAACCAGATCGAGCGTTTCATCGCCAACGATTGCGAGCTGGCTGCCGAACGCAAGCTGCTGTTGATCACCGGCCCGAACATGGGTGGTAAGTCGACGTACATGCGCCAGGTGGCGTTGATCACCCTGCTCGCCTACATGGGCAGCTTCGTGCCGGCCAGCCATGCCACCATCGGCCCGATCGACCGCATCTTCACCCGCATCGGCGCCGCCGATGATCTGGCCGGCGGCCGCTCCACCTTCATGGTGGAGATGACCGAATCGGCAGCGATCCTGAACGGCGCCACCGAGCATTCGCTGGTGCTGATGGATGAAGTCGGCCGCGGCACGTCGACCTTCGACGGCCTCGCGCTGGCGTGGGCCATCGCGCGTCACCTCATCGAGACGACGAAGAGCTTCACGCTGTTCGCCACCCATTATTTCGAGCTGACGCAATTGCCGGAAACGCATCCGACCTGTGCCAACGTGCACCTGTCGGCAGTCGAACACAAGGACAGCATCGTATTCCTGCATGCCGTGCAGCCCGGCCCCGCCTCGCAAAGCTACGGTCTGCAGGTGGCGCAACTGGCCGGGGTGCCGCCTGCAGTGATCCGCGCCGCGCGCAAGCATCTGGCGGCGCTGGAATCGCACTCGCTGCAGCCGACGCCGCAATTCGACCTGTTTGCCGGCGCCATGACGGGCGACGATGCGACCGAGGACGAAGTTGCTGCAAATTCCGACCCGGCTCATGCGGCCAATGAACAGGCCGGCGCCCTGCTTGCCGCGCTGGCCGACATCGACCCTGATGCCATGTCGCCGCGCGAAGCGCTGGAAGCGCTTTACCGCCTGAAGCAACTGGAGACGGAAGGCACACGCTCATGAAGCGCTTGCTGATTGCCGGCATGCTAGCCTGTGCGGCGCTGGCCGGTTCGGCAGCCTTTGGTGCCGATAACCGCTTCAGTTTCGGCTATATCGCCCATCCATTCGGCGATGCGCTCACCGATGAATCAGGCTTGAAGGATTCACTGGCTGCAGCTGGACAGGCCAACCTGGCATTCGTCGTCATCGGCGGCATCAAATCGGGCATTGAGCCCTGTAGTGACGAGCTTTACGAACAGCGCCGGTCCATGCTGAACCAGTCGCGCCATGGCCTGGTGGTGTCGGTATCGGAAAGCGACTGGAGCGATTGCCGCTATCGTGACGGCCGGCCGGCGGCGCTGGAGCGGCTGCACCGCATCCGCGAGCTTTACTTTGCCGACGATTTTTCTTTGGGTGCCAGCCGCATTCCCCTCACGCGGCAGTCGGCCAATCCAAAGTTCCGGGATTATGCGGAAAATTCCCGCTGGGAGATCGGCGGCATCATGTTTGCCACGATTAATCTGCCGGCCAATAACAATCGCTACCTGGATGCAGCCGGACGCAACAGTGAATTTGAAGATCGCCTGGTCGCCAATCACGACTGGCTGCAACGTGTCGTGATGCACGCAAAGCGCAAGCAATATGCGGGAATCGTTTTTTTCTGCGATGGCGACCCACTTTATGCAGGCAAGGAAGACGGTGTGAAACGCGACGGCTTTCGTGAAACGCGCCGCCAGATCATTACGCTCGCGGCAAGCTACCCGGGCAAGATATTAATAATCCACAATCAGCCGGCAAACGGCGACAAACACAAACCACACAAATCGCCCACTATCCGCTGGAAAGGCAACCTGGGGGATTTAGCCGTGGCATCTGACTGGACGATGCTGCTGGTCACGCCCTCGCGTCCTTCCGTCTTTACCGTCGCCTCGGGAAAGGATGCTGGCGCGACAGATCGAAAATAACGCCGGGGAAGCAACCCCGGCGTGACGATTACTGGATGGGCACGGTGCGGAACTGGTCGCCCTCATCGCCTTCATCATCGTCGTGACCATGGTGGTGGCCATGTTCGCCATGCACATGGCCATGCGCCACTTCCTCGTCGCTGGCAGCGCGCACGCCGACCACGTTCAAACCGAAACGCAGGGCAATGCCGGCCAGCGGATGGTTACCATCCAGGACTACCTTGTCATCGGCGATATCCGTCACGGTAAAGATCAGCGACTCCTGGCGCTCATCGCCATCTTCAGGCGAACCTTCAAACTGCATGCCCACTTCCAGCTGAGCCGGCAAACGGTTGCGCTCTTCCATGCGGACCAGGGCCGGATCATATTCGCCAAAGGCATCTTCCGGCTCGACTTGGATCGTCGTTGTATAACCGGCTTCCTTGCCGTCTAGGGCTTCCTCGATTTTCGGCAAGGTATTGTGATAACCGCCATGCAGGTAAACCATGGGCTCACGGCTTTCCTCGATCAGATTGCCTTGCGCATCTGACAGGGTGTAGTGAAGAGTCACTACAGAATTTTTGGCAATCTTCATGGCAGGGCTTCCTTTCAGTGGTTAATGGATGAAATTATACCAACCTGTCACCAAGCCGCCGATTTGCGGCCGATGAAATATTCAATGGATCGTGCCCAGGCGGAAAAGCCCTGACATGAGCGGCGATATAATGACGGCATGAATAATAAACTGACTCTCTTGGGCGGCATGACGCCCGCACGTTTTCTCCGTGACTACTGGCACAAAAAGCCGCTGCTGGTGCGGCAAGCCATTCCTGGTTTTAAACCAGTGCTCAAGCGCGATGCACTATTCGCCCTGGCGCAGCAGGATGATGTCGAATCCCGACTGATCACGCATTTCGACCAGCATTGGGAAATGTCGCATGGGCCGATCGCCGACACGCCGGCCATTTCGCGAAACGACTGGACGATGCTGGTACAAGGCGTCAATCTGCATGTGGATGCGGCCGACCGGCTGCTGCGGCAATTTAATTTCATTCCCGATGCCCGCCTGGACGACCTGATGATCAGCTATGCCACCGAAGGCGGCGGCGTCGGTCCGCATTTCGATTCCTATGACGTCTTTCTATTGCAGGCACATGGCCAACGGCGCTGGCGCATCGGCCCGCAGCAGGATCTCTCCCTCATCGAAGGCATGCCGCTGAAAATTCTCAAGCACTTCACACCCGAGGAAGAATTCGTTCTGGAACCGGGCGACATGCTGTATCTGCCACCGCATTATGCGCATGACGGCATTGCAGTCGGCGAATGCATGACCTACTCGATCGGGTTTCGCGCGCCGTCCTACCAGGAGCTTGCCGAAGGGTTCCTGCAATTCATGGCTGAGACAGTTGATATGCCCGGCCGCTACGCCGATCCTGACCTTGCGCCTGCTCGGGCGCCGGCGGAAATCAGTACGGCCATGCTGCAAAAGGTACGCAATGAATTGCAGAAGATTAGCTTTGACGAGGAAGATATTGCGATCTTTTTGGGCGAATACTTATCGGAGCCCAAACCGAATGTCTACTTCCGCCCCCCGGCGCGTCCGCTCAGTATGGCGCGCTTCGTTGAAGCTGCCGGCAAGCGCGGCATCAAGCTTTCGCGCAAGACTTATATGCTTTATCGTGGCAAGCACATCTTTATCAATGGCGAATCCTTCAGCGCCAGCCGCGCTGATAAAACGCCATTGCTTTCTCTGGCAAATGACAGGAACCTCCCTGGTTCTGCATTGAACGATGCATCGACGGATGTCATGGAAACCCTGCATCAGTGGTATTCGGACGGCTGGATAGAGCTGGCTTAATCAAGGAAGTTAAAAGCAGAACGATGCAGTTTATTGATGTTTCTCAGCTTTTTGAATGAAAAATTTCCATGCAGACATTAATTAAATGCGACAGAGCAAGGTCTGTTGTTTGACTACAAAATTACGTTACTTTCAGGCATTCGTTTTTGTCATTCCATAGAAAAACCCGCTATAATAATGAGTTAGGAAGGTTTCGCATTATCGCAGTGCACCATTTGCCGATATCATGCGAAAGCGCCCTAACGAGCGATAATTACCGGTAATTATTCATCGCAAAACCTGTTTAAATTTCGAAGGAAAATCATGAAAAAGACTCTGCTGATCGCCTCCCTGTTTGCTATCGCCCTGGCTGCTTGCGGCAAGAAGGAAGAAGCTGCTGCTCCAGTTGAAACCACCACCACCGCTGCAGAAACCACCACCACCACTGCTGAAGAAACCACCACCACCGCTGGCGGCGAAACCACCACCACCGCTGCTGAAGCCACCACCACCACCCTGGCTAAGTAATCAGCACTCGGTTGTAGTGAACAAGCCGGCCTCAGGGCCGGTTTTTTTTCGCCCATTGTTTTCATCCCTGCGTGGCATGCTTGCCCGGGGCCGCCATATCAGAATCGACGCATAAAAAAAGCCGCCCGCAACGCGGACGGCCCAGATACAGCACGAAACGCTGGATTACTTCAGCTGGTCATTCAACAGCGAGAGAATCCTGCCGGCAGTGGCCGACATATCCGGACGGCCTTCGCCATCGAGGACTTGAATGCGGCTGCTACCGGCGCTTTCCTTGACGGAGATGCGGTAACGCTGAGCCAACTTCGGATCATCCTTGGAAGAGCCGAAAGTGAACAGCTTGGCGAGGAAGCCCTTATTTGCCTTGTCTTTCGCATCCTTGTCTTGATCGACGTAGCGCACGAAATACAAGCCTTGCGAGCGATCTCGGTCTTCCACGGTGAAACCTACACGGTCGAGCGCCAAGCCGACTCGGCGCCAGGCACGGTCAAAACTTTCGTTATCCTCGACGTACGAACCACCCTCGGCCTTGACCAGCTTGGAACGCTGCTGTAGCGGAGACGCGTTGGCGACGATGGTCTTGGCTTTCACTTCTTCGTTGCCCAGTCTTGCCATCAACTGGCTCAACATTTGGGCTTCCAGTTCGGGATCGGAGGCGCGACCGACCCACGAAGTTGATTGTAGGCCGCTCCTGGCGTTTTCGCTGCCAATAATCACCTCTTCAGCTCCGCGATGACTGATATAAACCTCGGTGCTGCCATCCGGCGCGCGCTCAAGGCGGGTGCGGAATTTGTCGCGGAGGCCGCTATCGTAAACGGAATCCAGCGTCTTGCTGAGGAAACCACGGACCGTACCCTGCGGAATATTCAAGCGCTTTTCCGCCCAATCGGTTTCCATGACGCCGGCTTCCGGCATTTCGATATTGATCAGGAAGCCCGAATCCTGCCAAAAGTCTTTGATCTGCGGCCACAGGACTTCCGGCGCTTTCTTGATAACGAGCCAGCGCTGGTTGCCGGCACGCTCAATGCGCATATCGGCAACCGCGACCGGCGCGATCACCGCATTGGAAGCGCTAGGCGCACTTGTCTGCTGCTGCATGTTGTAGCCGGTTGCCGTCGCAACGCCGCGATTATCCTGCACCGCATAGCGGTTATCGCGCTGAAGCTGAGTGAGATTCGGCGGAATCTCGAGTGTTCTAGCAGGTGCTTTGCTTGCGCTTTTGTAGTCGACCCGTTCCGGCTCCAGCATCGAGCTAAGCGAACTGCAGCCGACCATACCGGTAAGGATGGCCGCGCCCAGCGTAGTGCGCGTGACATGAGTAACGTGGAGCGAAAATTTGTTCTTGCAAATAGTCATAAAAATACGGGTTAAGAGCCGGACAAGATCAACAGCGCGCCAAGCGCCATAAGCGTTTATTGTAATACAGCAGCTTCGCGCAATGCCTTGCGGACAGTTTCCTGGTATTCCTGAGCTAGCGGAACGAGTGGAAGACGGATGCCAGAAGGAATCTTGCCCATCTCTGCCATGGCCCATTTCACCGGCACCGGGTTCGGTTCGACGAAGAGCTTGTTATGCAGCGGCAGCAAGCGGTTATTGATTTCGACTGCCTTGGCGGTTTCGCCCTGCATGGCGGCGACACACAATTCATGCATCGCGCGCGGCGCAACGTTCGCCGTGACGGAGATATTACCCTTGGCGCCGCAGAACATCAGCGCCATTGCCGTGGCATCGTCACCGGAATACACGGCAAAGGATTTCGGCGCCAGACGCAGCAACTCGGTGCCGCGGGCGATATTGCCGGTCGCATCTTTCACGCCAATGATGCCCGGCACTTGCGCCAGGCGCAGGATGGTTTCATTGGACATGTCGGCCACGGTGCGGCCCGGCACGTTATACAGGATCACCGGCAGGTCGACTGCCTCGGCGATCTTCTTGAAGTGCTGGTACATGCCTTCCTGGGTCGGCCGGTTATAGTAAGGCACGACCTGCAGCGACGCATCGGCGCCAGCCTTCTTGGCGAAACGGGTCAACTCGATGGCTTCCTCGGTCGAATTGCCGCCGGTGCCGGCGATGACCGGGATGCGCTTGGCGGTATGTTCGACCGCCACCTTGATCAGTTCGCAATGTTCCTCGACGGAGACCGTCGGCGATTCGCCGGTAGTGCCGACGATGACGATGCCATCGGTGCCTTCAGCGATGTGCCAGTCGATCAGATTGCGCAAGCCCGGCAAGTCCAGGCTACCATCCGCATGCATGGGGGTGACGATTGCAACTATGCTGCCCTGAATCATGGTGTTTAGGAAACGGAAAGATGGAAAGCTACGATTGTAGCGGATCGTTTGCCGATGTGGGGAAGTTCGGCAAGGCAAATCCGATTAAAAAATCCGCGGAAAACCGGGTCTTACCTCGGCATCCTGAGCCTCGGCAGCCTTGACGGCGCATATCCGCTGCAGCATGGCGGGCTTAGGCATATCGGCATAACCATCTTCGAAAGCAACCACCTGCCAGATGCCACGAAGCGGATCACGGACAACATCCAGCAATTCCCCCGGGCGCAGCAGAAAATCCGGATTCGAGGGCTTGCCATAGCGCTCATTGCCCAAGGCGAAAGTCTCGTAAATCAGGATGCCGCCCGGCTTGACGCTCGCCAGCATGGCGGGAAACAGCGGACGATGAAGATAATTCGTCACCACGATGCCGGCAAAGCGTGCCGGGGCAAAGGGCCAAGGCGTGCCATTTTCGAGGTCGAACTGCATGGTCGAGATGCCGGCGCCAGCCGCGCTGCGCAAGGCATCCGCATCACGATCCAGCGCGCAGACTCGGTATCCCATTTCAGCCAGAAGACGGCTATGGCGACCGCTGCCGCAAGCCAGGTCGAGCACTTCGCCGCCTGGGATCAGCGGAGCGAAGCGTTTCACCCATGGCGCGGGTTCAGGCGCCATGCCCGCGCCATGAGGTGCCGACACATGGGCCTGCACAGGCGGCAGCGACTCGCCATTGGCCGGCACGACTGCCCCTTAGCTGGTGTAGCCGAGGCCCATTGCCTCGCGCACGTCGCGCATGGTTTCCTCGGCCTGCGCGCGCGCCTTGCTACAGCCTGCGAAGACGATCTCACGCACAAGCTTGGGATTATCCAGGTAACGCTGCGCACGCTCGCGCATCGGCTCCTGTTCCTTCAGCACGGCTTCGATCACCGGCTGCTTGCACTCGATACAACCGATGCCTGCCGAGGTACAGCCCTTCACCACCCAATCCTTGGTCTGCTCATCCGAATATACCTTGTGCAGCTGCCAGACCGGGCATTTTTCCGGGTCGCCTGGGTCGGTGCGGCGTACGCGTGCCGGATCGGTCGGCATGGTGCGCATTTTCTTGACCACGGTTTCCTTGTCTTCGCGCAGGGCGATGGCATTGCCATAGCTCTTCGACATCTTCTGTCCATCCAGGCCCGGCAAGCGCGATGCTTCGGTCAGGCGCACCTGCGGTTCCGGCAGGATGATCTTGCGGCTGCCCGCGATATTGCCGAACAGGCGCTCGCGGTCGGCAACGCTGATGCTCTGCGCTGCGTCGAGCAGTGTCTTGGCCTGATCGAGCGCGTCGTGCTTGCCCTGCTCCTGGTAAGCGGTGCGCAAGGCTTCGTATTGCTTGCCCTGCTTGCCGCCCAGCTTCTTCAGAGCTTCCTGCACCTTTTCCGCGAAGCCTGGCTCCTTGCCGTACATGTGATTGAACCGGCGCGCGATTTCACGCGTGATCTCGACGTGCGGAATCTGGTCTTCGCCGACCGGCACCATGGTGGCGCGGTACAGCAGCACGTCGGCCGACATCAGCAGCGGATAACCGAGAAAGCCGTAAGTCGACAGATCACGGTCGGCCAGTTTTTGCTGCTGGTCCTTGTAGGTCGGCACGCGCTCGAGCCAGCCCAGCGGCGTCATCATCGACAGCAGCAGGTGCAGCTCCGCGTGCTGCGGCACCTTCGACTGGATGAAGATCGTCGCCTTTTCAGGATCGACGCCGGCGGCCAGCCAGTCGATCACCATGTCCCAGGTGCTGGCTTCGATTCCGGCGGGATCTTCGTAATGAGTGGTCAGGGCGTGCCAGTCGGCGACGAAGAACAGGCATGGCAATTCATCCTGCATCTTGACCCAGTTTTTCAGGGCGCCATGGTAATGACCGAGATGGAGGGCACCCGTGGGGCGCATGCCGGAAACGACGCGATCGGGGAACATGGTAATGGATTAGCTTAGTAAAAAGGTAAAAGGGGTTGCCAGCAACTTCACGACCAGGCTAGCAGCAGTCATGACGGGCACCATCCAGAATTTTAATACTTGCAAAAACAATAGCGCCAGCACGATGAAGAAACCATAGGGCTCCAGCCGGCCATATTTATAAGCAAGCCGATTGGGCAGCAAGCTGAACATGACGCGTCCGCCATCCAGCGGCGGCACCGGAAAAAGATTAAAGGCAAAAATCACCAGGTTGACCACCACTCCGGCCTGCGCCATCTTGTAAAAGAAGACTTCATTGACCTGCAGTGCTCCCAGTACGAGCGCAAACAGCATCCACAGCAGCGCCATGAACAGATTGGCACCCGGGCCGGCCAGCGCCACCCAGGCCATGTCGCGCTTCGGATTACGCAGCTTTCCCCAGTCGACAGGCACCGGCTTGGCATAGCCGAACAGGAAGGGACTACCGGAAAAATACAGCACGATGGGAATCAGCAGCGTACCGATCGGATCGATATGGCGAATCGGATTGAGGCTCATGCGCCCCTGCATGTAAGCGGTGGAATCGCCGAAGTACTTGGCCGCGTAGGCATGGGCGGCTTCGTGCAGAGTGATGGAAAAAAGGATGGGCAGTACGTATACCGCGAAATTCTGGATAAGCTCGTTCATCAGCGGATTTTATCAGACGGTTGCCACATGGAGAGAAGCACGACTCTTCCTCTCTCTCCACGCGATAGCAATCTGACTACAATCCGAACATCGATGCATCGCCGCGGCCCTGGCGCACCAGCACAGGCTCCCCACCGGTCAGGTCGATCACGGTGGTCATTTCCAGGCCGCAGGCGCCGCCGTCGATCACCAGCTCAATCTGACGCTCCAGCTTTTCGCGCACGAGGTCCGGGTCGGTCAGCGGCAGTTCGTCGTCAGGCAGGATCAGGGTCGAGCTCAGCAAAGGCTCGCCCAGTTCTTCCAGCAAGGCCAGCGCAACCTGGTTTTCCGGCACCCGCAAGCCAATCGTCTTGCGCGACGGATGGCTCACCCGGCGCGGCACTTCGCGCGATGCTTCGAGGATGAATGTATAGGGCCCAGGCGTGGCAGCCTTCAGCATCCGGTACTGGGTGTTATCGACTTTGGCATATTGCGAAATCTCGCTCAGGTCGCGGCACAGCAAGGCCAGGTGGTGTTTTTCGTCAATGCCGCGAATGCGCCTCAGCTTGGTTACCGCATCCTTGTCATCGAGTTGGCAACACAATGCATAGCAGGAATCGGTCGGCAAGGCGATGACGCCGCCGGCACGCACGATTTGCACTGCCTGCTTGATCAGGCGCAGTTGCGGGTTGTCGGGATGAATTTGAAAAAACTGGCTCATAAAAAGTTACGGCGGCAGCTTGCGCCACCGCCGTCCATTAATCAGGCTATCCACCGCCTGTCAGCGTGCTCCCTGCAGGGCAGCGATGCGTTGTTCAATCGGCGGGTGACTGGAAAACAGTGCCAGGAAACCTGATTTTTCACTGCTGATACCCATGGACCCCAGCGATTGCGGCAGATTGCTCGGCTCCAGGCCACCCAGACGCGCCAGCGCGCGAATCATCGGCTGCGGCGTACCCAGAAGCTTCACAGCACCCGCGTCGGCACGGAATTCGCGATAGCGCGAGAACCAGGCAACGATCATCGAGGCGGCGATGCCGAATACGATCTGGCACACCATCACGGTCACCATGTAGCCGACGCCCGGACCTTCATTGTCGTTACGGGACAGCGCGCGATCCACTGCATAACCTACCACGCGCGACAGGAATACCACGAAAGTATTCACCACGCCTTGGATCAGCGTCATGGTGACCATGTCACCGTTGGCAACGTGAGCGACTTCATGCCCGAGCACCGCTTCGACTTCCTCACGCGTCATCGATTCCAGCAAGCCGGTCGATACCGCCACCAACGCAGAATTCTTGAAAGCACCGGTTGCGAAGGCATTCGGCTCGCCTTGGTAAATCGCCACCTCGGGCATGCCGATGCCGGCTTTCTGCGCCAGCTTGGCAACGGTGTCGACCAACCAGAATTCAGTCGAGTTGGACGGCGACTCGATCACGTGCGCACCGGTGGACCACTTGGCCATCGGCTTGCTGATCAGCAGCGAGATGATGGAACCGGTGAAGCCGACGATCAATGAAAACACCATCAGCATCGGCAGGTTGAGGCCATTCGCCGTCAGGAAGCGGTCCACGCCGAGCACCGACAACACTATCGTCATGACGGCGATGACGGCAATGTTTGTGGCGATGAACAACAATATTCTTTTCATTTGAAATTCCCTTATATAAAACCGAGACTAATGTAGGAATTCTTCCACAGAATTCAAGTAGACGGGCCGCTTTATTCTCAGGTTTTACGGAATTATATTTGCGATTTATTCAGATATTCCAGTCGTGCCAGACAGGCGTGACGGAACGCGGCAGCGGCGGCAAGGCGCCCAATTCGACATGAGATTCTTCAGGCCCGTGAAAATCGGATCCGCGCGACGCCAGCAAGCCATATTTGGCAGCAACCTTGGCATACACTTCGTACTGGTCCGGTGTATGGCTGCCCGTGACCACTTCGATCCCGACGCCGCCGGCATGCTTGAATTCGCTCAGCAAGGCATGCTGCTGCAATTCGGTGAAACGGTAACGCCCCGGATGGGCGACGATGGCAATGCCGCCGGCGCTCCTTATCCAGCGCACCGCATCCTGCAATGTCGCCCAGCGATGCGGCACGTAACCAGGCTTGCCTTCAGTCAGATAATTGCGGAACACATCCTTGACATCGGCACAGACGCCGATTTCAACCAGGTAACGGGCGAAATGGGTGCGCGAGATCAGGTCGGGATTGCCGACGAATTTGATGGCGCCTTCGAAGGCGTGGGGAATCCCTGCCTCAGCAAGCTGTGCCGCCATTTCTTCCGCGCGCCGGGCGCGGCCACCCCGGGTAGCCGCCAATCCGTGCACGAGATCCGGGTTGGTTTCATCGATGCGCAAGCCGACGATATGCACCGTCTCGCCAGCCCAGGTTACCGAAATTTCCACGCCAGCCACATGCCGCATACCGAGCGCGGCCGCCGCTTCCCTGGCTTCGGGAATGCCGCCGAGCTCGTCATGATCGGTCAGGGCCCAGACATCCACGCCCTGCGCTTTCGCACGCGCCGCCACCTCTGCCGGCGCAAGCAAGCCGTCAGAAACGTTGGAATGGCAATGGAGATCGACGTTCAGCATGGTGGATTGCAAATTACGCATGCTTGCATTGTACGCGGCTTGCGCCGAGGCCGCAGGCGTCTATCTTGATGGCGAACAGCAAACTTATGCCAAGAAGTTTTCGATATGCCGGGCCAACAGTTCAGGCTGATCGTGATGCAGCATGTGGCCGGCGTCCGGGATGGAAACCGTCGTCACATTCCGGATGCAATTCTTGCGGCGGTCCACTTCGGCGCGCCCCTGCTCTTTCGGCCCGATCCAGCGCCAGATATCGGTTTCTTCGGCTTCGACCCACAACACTGGTGCCGTGATCGCCTGCCAGCAGGCCAGCGCTTCTTCCACATGATAGAGAACCGGGCTGATCAGCTTATGCGCGGGGTCGCCAAGGATTTCCCAGCGCCCTTCCGCATTCTGCGCGGCCCAGTGCTGGGCCAGAAAAGCAGCGCGCTCATCGGACAGGCGCGGATTGGTTTTCTGCAAGCGTCCCATCACTTGCTGGAGCGAGGCGTAGCTGCGCAACTCCGGCGCATCCCGCAAGCCGTCCAGCCATTGCACATAGCGGCCCGGGGCCTGCTCCGGCCGCGTCGGCGGCATGCCGAAACCTTCGAGGTTGATCAGCTTGCCGATTCGTTCCGTGCGCACGCCGGCATACATGCAGGCGACATTGCCGCCCATGCTATGGCCGAGCAGATTCACCTGCTCGCCGGGCGCGTAATGATCGAGGATCGCATCGAGGTCGCCCAGGTAATCGGCAAACCAGTAGCTGTCGCCGCCGGAACGCTGCGACAGCCCGTAACCGCGCCAGTCGGGAGCGATCACGTGCCAGTCGTTCTTCAGGCTATCGACCACGAATTGAAACGACGCCGACATATCCATCCAGCCATGCAGCATGAACAGGCGTGGCGCGCTTTCGCTGCCCCAGTGGCGAATGTGGTAGCGCAAGCCGCGCACCGGAAGAAATTCGGACCTCGATGGTTTCATGTATGGCCATTTCAATAAATAGAACGACCGTACGATTATATCGGAGGTTCGGCATGTGCGGTTGACTGATGCCAACAGGCTTTGCCGGCAATCAGTCAACCTGCAATCGCGCCGCCAATCAGAGGCTGGCTTCAGGCCCTGGCCAGGTCTTGCGCACCGCCCCACAATCCGAGGCGGATATCATTGCCGGACGGGTGCTGATACAGCTTCAATCCAAACTCCGGCAAAATGGCCAGAAGATGGTCAAAGATATCGCCCTGGATACCCTCATAGATTGCCCAGGCCGTGGTGGCGGTAAAACAGTACAGTTCCAGGGGAATCCCTTCGGAAGTCGGTTCCAGCGTACGCACCATCAGGGTCATGTCCTGCCGAATGTTGGCATTGGCTTTCAGGTAAGCGCCGACATAGGCGCGGAAGGTACCGATATTGGTCAGCCTGCGCAGGTTGGCCGGCTCGGCGGATTGATCGCCCAGCTTGCGGCGCAGGCCAGCGTTAGTCTGCGTCAGATGCAGCATTTTTTCTTCGAGATAGGGCCGCAGGAGTTCGATCCGCGCCAGGCGGCGGATTTCGCTATCGTCCAGAAAATGCACCGATGCGACATCCAGGCGCAGCGAACGCTTGATGCGGCGGCCGCCCGACTGCGACATGCCGCGCCAGTTCTTGTAGCTTTCGGACATGAGCCGCCAGGTCGGGATTGACGTAATGGTCATATCCCAGTTCTGCACCTTCACGGTATGCAAGGCAATATCGATGACGCTGCCATCGGCCCCCACCTGCGGCATCTCGATCCAGTCCCCCACGCGCAACAGATCATTCGATGTGAGCTGCACGCCGGCGGTAAATGACAGAATGGTGTCCTTAAACACCAGCATCAGCACGGCAGACATCGCGCCCAGGCCGGACAGCAGGATCAGCGGAGAACGGTCAATCAGCGCGGCAACGATGACGATGCCGCCCAACAGTCCCAGCAGCAGCTTGCCAAGCTGGATGAAGCTCTTGACCGAGCGGCGCTGTCCGCCTTGTGAATTATCCGTGGATTCATAGCCATCCCGGACCGCGTCGAGCACGGCATACAGCACGCGCAAGAGATGCAGCACGGTCAGCGCCACCGCCACGTTACGAATCACGGTAACCGCATTTTGCGGCAGATAGGGCACGGCAACGATGCCGACCTGCACCACGAGAGAGGGCACCACCTGCGCCAGGCGCTGTGGCAAGCGATTATTCAACAGCATGCCAACCCAGCCGGTTTGCAAGCGGACAGCAAGGCGGGTGAATACGCGCGTCAGCAATCCCTGCAGGATAAGACGGGCGCTAAATGCCAGTACGGCCAGCAGCAACAATCCAAGAGTGGCTTGAGCCCACGGTTCCAGGTCGGCGAGAAATGGGAAAGTCACTAGTCTGAACTCCTTTTTAAACATCGTTCGGGTAACCCAAACAAGTTGAAGCGGCGTATGCCATTGCCGACGAAGCGACGGTTGGCAGTACGGGACAGTTATCCTGGCAAACAGATATGCGCCGGGATCCAATTAAAGTAGCCGCGATGGCTCGAGAAGAAGCGGCTGAGCGGCTCATGTGCCAGTCAGTGCTTCAGAACGCAAAGGCAAGTTTGCGCCCTACCCTCGCCGAAGAGCACGACGAAGGGGGAACTGCCGATTTTTGGATTTTATCAGCGGAAAATTAAGGCAGGCTGATGACATCAACCTGACGGCAGGCTTCCTAGCGCAGAAACTGGGCCAGATTAAACGACGACCGCACGCCGATATGATGAAAGTGTTGTTTTAACCAGGCCTCGGCTTGGGCGCGCCCTTCGCTGCGCAAAGCCTGCAAAAACGGTGCCTTTGTATTCAATCTGCTCAGCGTGGGCAGCTGTCCCATCAGCTCGCGCGATGCGATGGAATGAATGTGCAGGTTGCGCAGGCGCCGCTCCAGCTGGCCAAAGGCAAACAGACTGCGCCTGGCTTCGCGCTGCGCCAGGGCGATGGCTTGCAATTCCGTGGAGATGGCGGCATTGAAGCCGATTTCGGTCAGGCGCGTGTGAATCTCGTTGACAGTCTTGGGTATCGCAGTCGCGATGGCCGAGTGCAGCAGCACGACCATGATATCGCGCGCCTGGCATTGGTGCAGCAAGGGAAAGAGCGGCGGATTCGCAGTGAAACCACCGTCCCAATATGCCTCGCCATCGATTTCGACAGCATGATGCAGCGAGGGCAGGCAAGCCGATGCCAACAACATATCGAGCGTCAATTGGTGCGTGCGGAACAGCTTGAGCGTGCCGCTGCCGACATGGGTCGCGGCGATAAAGAGTCTTAGCGGGCATTCCTTGCGCAGGCGCTCAAAATCGACTTGCGCCGCAAGTATGTCGCGCAAGGGATTGATATCGAACGGGTTCCATTGGTAAGGCGACAAAAATCGGGTGAGGGCGAGCAAGGCATTGATGCCAGGAGAAGGATGAGCATGCGCGGCCAGGCTCTCGGCCGTGTATTCTGCGTCGGATTGCAGATTGAAAGGCTTGCTGACGGCGACGCTTTCCCAGAAATCCTTCAGTGCCTGGCGCGCGCCCTCCCGTCCGCCAATGGTCCAGCCATACGCCATCGTCACCGCATTCATCGCGCCGGCACTGGCGCCGCTGATGCCTTCGATGTCGATACGTTCATCCTCCAGCAAACGCTCCAGCACACCCCAGGTAAAGGCCCCGTGCGAACCACCACCCTGCAGAGCTAGCGTCAGCGTTTTTTTCGGCATGCACGATCCTTTTCTCAGAAACCTTCCAGCGGACCGGAATGGGTGGCCGCTTCACATTCCCGAATGCTACTGAATACATTACCCGGAGAGTTTAGCTGCATCAAGCTATCGCCGGGAACGATTCGGCTTGCAGACAACTGCGCGGATTCGCTCTGATCGATGCCGCAATATGACAGCATCGTGCGAAGACATGAGAGATAGGCGAAGCGAAAATACAACATCATTTTCCATTTGAAGGATGCAGGCTGCGCTGTTGCGAAGCCAGGGCTGCACCGGCAAACAATGCGAGTGCGGAAAACACCAAGCCGCGCTCAAGGCCGCCGCCGCTGTCGGCAATCCATCCGGCCACGCTCGGGCCGACGATCTGGCCGAATGCAAACACGGTCGTGAACGCGCTGATGCCGGCGGACCAGGATTGCGGTTGCAGGTTGTGCCGCACGAGCGCGGTGGTGGAGGCGACGACCGAAAGAAACACCGCGCCGAACACGATGCCGGACAAGAATACGAGTAAAGGCGCCGACGTCAGCGCGGGGATGATCGTGGCAATGCCAAGCAAGGCATTCAAGATCGCCAGCGACTCCCCTCCCCTGAACCGATCCAGCATGCCGGCCCAGATGCGCGAGGACGCCACCACGGCCAGGCCGAGCAAGGCGTAGAAAATCGTGATCATTGGCGGCGCCATGCCCTGCTGCTTGAGCAGCGCCACGACAAACGTCATGTAACCGATGTAGCCGACGCCGAACATGAAATAGCCGAGCAAGCCGAATGCGAATGCGCGCACCTGAAACGGACGATGCTCGCCACTCTGGCGCGCCGTGTCGGGAATCGTGCGGATCGGCGCAGCCATGGCCGCGGTGGCGGCGAAACAGAGCAAACCTAGCGCCAGCCATGGCCAATGCCAGCCGTGCGCTACGCCATTCGATGCCGCCGCCGCGAGCGTGGCCGGCACCAGCAGCGCGGACGCCGCAATGCCGAATCCCGTCCCGCCGTAATACAGGCCCAGCAACAGCCCGGAACGCTGCGGATGCAAGGCGCCCAGGCGCGCGGCCAGGATGCCGCCGGCGATGAAAATGAACGCGCTCGATATACCCGCCAGTATGCGCTGCATCAGCAAGACACCGGTATCCGTGACGAGGCCTGACACCATCATGAATATGCCCGTGAGAATGGCGCCGGCCAGCAGCAAGCGCTGCGGCGAGAGCCGGCGCATCAGCCACGGCGTCACCAATGCGCCAAGTAGATAGCCAAGCGCATTCGCCGTATTCATGGCGCCAGCCAGGAAATATGACCAGTCGAGATCGGCGCGCATGGCAGGCAGCAGCAAGCCATACGAAAAGCGCGAGATGCCCAATGCGATGGCCGCGCCCAGCGACAAGGCCAGTGCGGTCAGCAAAGGCCGCTTAAGCGCCAATGCTTCCACGCCTTCAATCTGTTTCGTCATGGCGTCAGCAGCGCCAGTTCGCGCTCGGAGAATCCGGCGCGACGGCGCGCATCCAGATTGAATGGGCCGCGCAAGGGCGGCGCCTTGTAGATCGCCGACAGTTCCGCATAGGCCGCAACCGGATCGAGGTTGCGCGCACTACACAGCCAGCCGTACCAGCGGTTACCAATGGCGACATGGCCGATCTCGTCACGCAGGATGATATCGAGGATTTCGGCGGCCGCCTGATCACCGGCCTGCGCCAGCTTGGCGCGCACCGCCGGCGTCGCATCCAGTCCCCGCGCTTCCAGCGTGCGCGGCACCAGCGCCATACGCGCAAGCAGATCACCCTCGGTTTTTTGCGCCATTTCCCACAGACTGTTATGCGCGGGGAAGTGGCCATAGGAGAATCCCAGCGTTTGCAGATGCGCCGACAGCAGGGAAAAATGCAGCGACTCTTCCGCGGCCACCTGCAGCCAGTCGCCGTAATAATCTTTCGGCATGCCCGCATAGCGCCACACTGCATCCAGCGCCAGGTTGATGGCATTGAATTCGATGTGTGCCAAGGCATGAATGAGTGCCGCCCTGCCCTCGACTGTTCCCATGGATCGATGCTTGACCGCAAGCGGAGGGACTAATTCCGGTCGTGCAGGCCGTCCCGGAATGTGTTGGCGAGGCCGTAGATGCGCTTCCGCATCCAGCTCTAGTTGATTGCCAATCCAGGCTTTGTACAGAGCAGTCACGCCCGCAGCTTTGCTAGCCGGATCTGGCTCCGCAAGCCAGTGCAATGCTGCTGCACGCAACTCCTGCCAATCTGGCAATTCTGTTGAACGTTGAACAAATTGGGAAGGATTCGGTGCAGTCATGCTGGGAACGGTAAAATGGCGGACATCATCAACTCGAGCATTCTACGGAATTCCATGGCCATCTACCAATTGGGCGAGCACATCCCGCAAATCGATGCCACAGCCTACATTACCGATTCCGCCAATATCATCGGCAAGGCGCGCATCGAAGCCAATGCCAGCATCTGGTTCGATGTCACGATTCGCGGCGATAATGAATTGATCACGGTGGGAGAAAACAGCAACGTGCAGGAAGGCTGCGTGCTGCATACCGATCCCGGCAAGCCGCTCACCATCGGCAAGAATGTCACGGTGGGCCACCAAGCCATGCTGCATGGCTGCACCATCGGCGACGGCAGCCTGGTCGGTATCCAGGCGGTGATCCTGAATGGCGCCAGGATCGGCAAAAATTGCCTGGTCGGCGCCGGCGCGCTTATCACCGAAGGCAAGGAATTTCCCGACAATAGCCTCATCATCGGCTCGCCGGCCAAAGCGGTGCGCACGCTGTCAGAAGAAGATATCGCGCGAATGCACGGCAATACCCGCAACTATGTCGAACGCGGTCGGTATTTCAAGGACAACCTCAAGCGCATCGGTTAAGCCGGCACCAACAGGAAGTATTTATGGACAAGCTGCAAAAATTTATCTTCGAACAGGCCGCCGTGCGCGGCGAACTGGTCGAACTTTCCGAAACCTGGAAGCAGGTGCAATCGCGCCGCACCTATCCGCCGGCCGTGCGCAACGTCCTGGGCGAAATGATGGCCGCTGCCGCGCTGCTGTCGGCGAATCTGAAATTCAATGGCTCGATCATCATGCAGATTCACGGCGATGGCCCACTGCGCCTGCTGGTGGTCGAATGCGATGCGGAACTGCACATGCGTGCCACCGCCAAGCTAGCGCCCGATGCCTTGATTTCGGATGAGACAACGCTGCGCGAACTGGTGAACGTACACGGCCAGGGACGCTTTGCCATCACGCTCGACCCCAAGGACAAGCTGCCCGGCCAGCAGGCCTATCAAGGTATCGTGCCGCTCGATGGCGAAGACGTATCGACCATCATTGAAAACTACATGCTGCGTTCCGAACAGCTCGACACCAAGCTTTGGCTGGGAGCCGACGACAATGTCTCGCGCGGCCTGCTGCTGCAAAAACTGCCGGTCAGCGGCGGCGAGGAAGTAAATCCGGAAGTGGCACTGGAAACCTGGAACCGTACCGTGACGCTCGGATCGACGCTCAAGAAAGAGGAGTTGCTGAGCACCGACACCGACACCCTGATGCGCCGCCTGTTCTGGGAAGAGACAATCCGAGTGTTCGACCCGCAGGAACCGCAATTCAACTGCTCCTGCAACCGCGACAAGGTCGGCAACATGCTGAAAATGCTAGGCCAGGACGAAGTCAATGCCGCCCTAGCGGATCTCGGCAAGCTGGCGATCAATTGCGACTTCTGCGGCCAACACTACGAGTTCGACAGTGTCGATTGCGCCCGCTTGTTTACCGCCGATACCAGCACGGATGCCGCGCAGCAGACCAGTCCGACACGGCATTAATAAAAAAGGGCGCATCGATGTGCGCCCTATCTTTCCTTTTCCCCTTCAGTCTTCCGGCATCCTCATTCGGCCGCATTCGCTGGATGAGGCTTGACGGCGCTACGCCGCCGACTTGGCCTCGATGTCGGGATCGTTGGCGCCGGCGGCGAATACCTGGTCCAGCGCGCGGTCGACCAGGCGATCCAGCGAAACCGGTTGAGCGCTTCCTTCGCGCAGCCGTTGCGCCAGCGCGCTGTCCGTCAACTGGAAAGTTTGTTCCTTGCGATGCGTGGTGAAGATAAACATGCTCTTCATCGGGCTGACCCACGATAGCTTGGCCTTCATGGCGCCGCCGTGAGAATCGGTGAAACTCAGCCACACGCCGCGTTCCAGCCGCTTGATCTGCTCGTCGAAATCGTCCGGCTCCGGTTCCGGCTTGAGGTTGGCCAGTTTTTCCTGACGACGTTCCGCGGCTTGCTTGGCCACTTCGACCGCGAGTTCCAACTGCTTTTCCGGCGTGATCGGCAAAGGCGCGCGCACGATCGAGGCATGCGTCTCGGCCAGCTCGGAAAAGAAGCGTTCGCGCTCGCCCTCTTCCCATTTGACCATGTTGAGCCACTTGTTCAGGCGCGACAGGATGGAAGGCAGCTTGGCCAGCAATTCCTTGCGCTGTTGCGCGGTGATTTTCGGCTTGACGCTCCAGATGAGGTCATCCATGGTGCTGACCGCGTTCTGGACTGCCGTCGGTTTTTCTTCCTGCAGGGTATAAGCCAGCGTCAGCACCGGCACCCATTTGTTTTCGAGGAAGGTCTCGACAAAAGCCACCACTTCGCCCGTGCCGATGCGCATGGAGACTTCGTTTTTCGCCGCTTTCGTCGCCTGCCCCAGTTTTTCGCTTTGCAGTGCCTGGTCGATCGGCTCCTGCAGTTTCGTGACTGCGGCCTTTTCCTCTTGCTGGATGAAGTTCTGCAGTTCGCCCAGCACTTCGGAGAAAATCGACATCTGCTTGTCGAAATCCTGCTGCACCCGTTCGACGATGTGCTTCATCTTTTGGTACAGGGGGGCATCCTGCCCGCTGGCCTGGTCCCACTCCAGGCTGGATTGCGTCAGCGTTTCCACCAGTTGCCGCGCGGGATGCTCCTGCTTGAAAAAGAAATCCTTGTCGATCAGCGCAGCCTTCAATACCGGCACCTGCAGGAAGCCGATCAGCGACTTCATTTCTCCCGCAATATTCTTGTCGCGGAATACCAGGTCGAACACATTGGTCAGGAGATCGATGGTATTTTCATCGACGCGGCTGAGCGCGCCGGCTGGAGCCTGCTGCTTGATGTTGGTGAGCACCGCGGTCGTCGCGCTATCGCTGCTTGCCAGCCCAGCCAACTGCCGATCCAGCATGCTCTTTTGCATGCCGGCCAGGAAACCCATCAACTGGTTGCTGACTGCCGTGACCTGCAGGAGCTGGCTTTGCAGGTTGGCTTGGACGCCTTCTGCGCCACCGGCGCCAACCATGCCGACTTCTCCGGCGCGTACGCCTCCAGCATAATTTCCGCCTTCACCGCTCCCGCCGCCGAATCCCGCACCATCTCCGTAGCCTCCCGCCGCCGAGCCCGCCTCGCCCGTCAGCATACGGCGCAAGCCCTCCGCAATCTGCTCCTCGCGCTTTTTTTCCGCGACATAGTTGGTGGATTTGCGAATGCGGTAGGTATCGCCCAGCGCGGGCAAAATGCCATGACTGACCAATGCCTCATTGACTGCCTGCAGGATCGGCGCCATGTCCAGAAAGACAGCAGGCTCGAGCAGCGGCAATATCAGCGGATGCGAATCGGCATCCGGATTGAATTCAGCCCACGCCTGGTTCAGTGCTGCCAGAAAGACATCGGGCCGGAAAGGATTTTGCGACAACTGGAATTCGGAGCGGCCCAGCAGGCTGCCAAGGCGCATGTTCAGCGCATCCAGCGCATCGGCATGCTTGGCCGTATACGGACGGGCGGCGTGTCCCAGCCTGACCTTGCGGTCCATTTCTTCGTACGGAACCAGTTCCAGCTCGGCATGCAACTTCTCGGGCTTTTCATCTTGTTCGGTCTGGTCCAGCTGCAGCAGGCTTTGTATCTCGCTGCGCAGCATGCTTTCGATGTAGCCTGACGCCAAATGGTAATAGGCATACATATTTTTCCGCAGCATGCCGGCGCCGGTGAAACAAAGGTTCGCTTGGCGGGAATCGGTGCTTTGCTCGGAAAATGCCATCAGGGCGTCCGCCAGGCGAAGCGAAAAGGCATCGAGCTGGGCATTGGCGGTTTTGGAAGCAATAACAACCAGGCCGGACAGGATTTCCATTGACTTGCTTGTTGCGGCTGCATGCGGAGTACGCTGTTTGCCTATCGTGTCAATGTGACTGGAAACCATGATTTCCTCCTTATCCCGGCAAATTCCGCCTTGCCGCATCGGCGCTTCTTCGATTCTCGGAACTTGTGCCCATGTACAGAAAGCCGGCGATTCCGGCAACTTTCTGCATTTTCTCAGAATATTGCCTTGAAGCAATACTTATTAGGCAACAATCGTCAAAAAAGTTTAAATATTGCCAGACAAATAATTTATTTGATACTGGAAAATGAGCCCTAACCGTAATATCGGCAGGGAAGATGTGAAACTGAAGGGGTCAGCGTGTGTGTTTGGCGACTGTGGCCAGTGGTTGGGATGGCGCGGAGGCCGGCTTGTCGGAAGGCGCCAGCACCTGGACGAAGATTTCGTTTTCCTTGATCATGCCCAGCTCGAAGCGGGCACGCTCTTCGACAGCACCTGTGCCGTCTTTCAGGTCATGTACTTCGGATTCGAGCTTGTCGTTGCGCGCCTTGAGCTGCAGGTTCTTTTGCTGCGCTTCGGCGACCTGGTGATCGAGATCCCACACGCGCAGCCAGCCGCCCTTGCCCAACCATAGGGGATACTGGATCAGAACCAGCAAGGCAGCAAGGCAAAGCGTGATCAGGCGCATTCTGGGGACTGCAGGCCATAAGGCCAGTCAGGTAATCGCGTCAGGAATTGAATATGGCACATGCCACGGGCGACATATTCGCATACCCATGGGAATAGTCAACCATTGCGCAAGCGGCCGGAGTGTATCCGGCCGCCCGTTGTGGTTTTTTACGCCAGCTTATTAGCGCAGGTTGTAGAACGCGCTACGACCCGGGTAGCTGGCGATGTCACCGAGATCTTCCTCGATGCGCAGCAGCTGGTTGTACTTGGCCATGCGGTCCGAACGCGACATCGAGCCGGTCTTGATCTGCAGTGCATTGCAACCCACCGCGATATCGGCAATGGTCGAATCCTCGGTTTCGCCGGAGCGGTGCGAAATCACCGCAGTGTAGCTGGCGCGCTTGGCCATCTCGATGGCGGCGAAGGTTTCGGTCAGGGTGCCGATCTGGTTGATCTTGATGAGGATCGAGTTGGCGATGTTCTTCTGGATGCCTTCGCGCAGGATCTTGGTGTTGGTGACGAACAGGTCGTCGCCCACCAGTTGCACCTTTTTGCCCAGGGCGTTGGTCAGGTTGGCCCAGCCATCCCAGTCGTTCTCGGCCATGCCGTCTTCGATCGAGATGATCGGGTACTTGTCGCACCAGGTGCCCAGCAGGTTGGTGAAGTCGGATGCCGACAGGGTCAGGCCTTCGCCATGCAGGTGGTACTTGCCATCCTTGTAGAATTCGGAAGCGGCGCAATCCAGGCCCAGGGCCACTTGCGTGCCCGGCTCGTAACCGGCTTGCTCGATTGCCTGGATGATCAGCTTGATGGCTTCTTCATGGTTAGACACGGAAGGAGCGAAACCGCCTTCGTCGCCGACCGCGGTGGTCAGGCCCTTGTCGTGCAGGATCTTCTTCAGGGTGTGGAATACCTCGGCGCCGTAGCGGATCGCTTCCTTGAAGCTGGGAGCGCCCACCGGGATGATCATGAATTCCTGGAGATCCAGGTTGTTGTCGGCATGCGCGCCACCGTTGATGACGTTCATCATCGGTACCGGCATCTGCATCGAGCCCGAACCGCCGAAATAACGGTACAGCGGCAGGCCGGATTCCTCGGCGGCGGCTTTAGCGACCGCCATCGACACGGCCAGCATGGCGTTGGCACCCAAACGGCCCTTGTTTTCGGTGCCGTCGAGGTCGATCAGGGTGCGGTCGAGGAAAGCCTGTTCGTTGGCATCCAGGCCCATGATGGCTTCGGAGATTTCGGTATTGATGTTCTCGCAGGCTTTCAAAACACCCTTGCCGAAATAACGGCTCTTGTCGCCATCGCGCAATTCGATCGCTTCACGCGAACCGGTGGACGCACCCGACGGCACGGCCGCACGGCCCATCACGCCGGATTCCAGCAGCACGTCGCATTCGACGGTCGGATTGCCGCGCGAATCGATTACTTCGCGGCCGATGATGTCAACGATTGCACTCATTCAGTTCTCCCAAATCAAAATAAAAATTCTTTTTGCGCCTGCCCTGCAGGAAAAAGACGTTGCCCGGCATCGGGCAACGTACTGAATATCCAATTATCTATTGTTGGCTTTGGGGCGCATTGCGCTGCGCCACCATTCGTCATTAGGAAAAATTATTTTCCAGGAAGCCTGCCTGCTTGACGGCCCGGTCAAGTTGCACCAGCGTCGCCAGCAATTCCTTGATGCGGCCCAAGGGCACGGCATTGGGACCATCGGACTTGGCTTCGGCCGGATTCGGATGCGTTTCCATGAACAGGCCGGCGATGCCGACTGCAACGGCGGCACGTGCCAGGACAGGAACGAATTCGCGCTGACCGCCGGAAGAGGTGCCCTGCCCGCCCGGCAATTGCACCGAGTGAGTTGCATCGAACACCACCGGGCAACCAGTTTCGCGCATGATCGCCAGCGAGCGCATGTCGGATACCAGGTTGTTGTAGCCAAAGGAGACGCCGCGTTCGCATGCCATGAACACGTCGTCCGGCAGATTGGCTTCACGCGCGGCTTCACGCGCCTTGTCGATGACATTCTTCATGTCGTGCGGCGCGAGGAACTGGCCCTTCTTGATATTCACCGGCTTGCCGGACTGCGCGCAGGCACGGATGAAATCAGTCTGGCGGCACAGGAAGGCCGGAGTCTGCAAGACATCGACCACGGCGGCGACCGGTTTGATCTCGTCGATCTCATGGATGTCGGTCAGCACCGGTACGCCGATCTGCTTCTTCACATCGGCGAGAATTTCAAGGCCCTTTTCCATGCCCAGGCCACGGAAAGACTTGCCGGAAGAGCGGTTGGCCTTGTCGAACGAAGACTTGTAAATGAAGGGAATGCCGAGTTCGGCGGTGAGTTCCTTCAGGCGGCCTGCGGTGTCGAGCGCCATGTCGCGCGACTCGATGACGCAGGGGCCGGCGATCAGGAAAAACGGCTTGTCGAGACCGACATCGAATCCGCAGAGCTTCATGCTGTTTCCTTTTGGGCGGTATTGGCAGCACCAGCCTGCTGCTTATGCGCCAGTGCTGCCTTGATGAAGGAAATGAACAGAGGGTGACCATTGCGCGGCGTGGAATTGAATTCCGGATGGAATTGCACGCCCAGATAAAATGGATGGCCGTCGGCGCCTTCGCGCGGCAATTCCATGATTTCGCACAGGTTCTCGGTAGGCGTACGGGCCGACACGATCAAGCCTGCCTCCTCGACACGACCGAGGTAATGGTTGTTGGCTTCGTAGCGATGGCGATGACGCTCGGTCACCTTCGGGCCATAGATTTCGGCAGCCAGCGTGCCCGGCTTGACGTCGCAGGTTTGCGCGCCCAGGCGCATGGTGCCGCCGAGGTCGGAACTGGCGTCGCGGGTCTGCACCTTGCCATCGTGGTTTTCCCACTCGGTGATCAGAGCCACCACCGGCTGTTCGGTGTCAGGATCGAACTCGGTCGAATTCGCCACGGTAAGGCCAGCCTTGTGACGGGCATACTCGATCAGCGCCACCTGCATGCCCAGGCAGATACCCAGGTAAGGAATCTTGTGTTCGCGGGCAAAGCGCGCGGCGGCGATCTTGCCTTCCACGCCACGCTTGCCGAAGCCGCCCGGCACCAGGATGGCGTCGTACTTGGCCAGCGCACCCGGACCCTTGGCTTCGAGTTCCTCGGAGTCGATGTACTCGATATTCACGCGGCTTTCGGTATGGATGCCGGCGTGACGCAGCGCTTCGGTCAGCGACTTGTAGGATTCGGTCAGGTCGACATACTTGCCCACCATGCCGATGGTGACTTCGGCCTTGGGGTTTTCCAATGTGTAAACGAGGCGGTCCCACATCGACAGATCGGCGGGTTGCGGCGACATGCCGAGCTTTTCGCAAACGATGCGATCAAGCCCCTGGTCATGCAGCATCTGCGGAATCTTGTAGATGGTGTCAGCATCCCACACCGAGATCACGGCATCTTCCTGAACGTTCGAGAACAGCGAAATCTTCGCGCGCTCATCGTCGGGAATGCGGCGGTCGGCACGGCACAGCAGTGCGTCCGGCGAAATACCGATTTCGCGCAGCTTCTGCACGCTGTGCTGGGTCGGCTTGGTCTTCAACTCGCCGGCAGACGCGATGAATGGCACCAGCGTCAGATGCACGAAGGCGGTATTGTTGCGGCCCGAGCGCAGGCTCAGTTGACGCGCGGCTTCCAGGAAAGGCAGCGATTCGATGTCGCCGACGGTGCCGCCGATCTCGACGATCGCCACTTCATAGCCTGCGGCGCCGCGCTTGATGAATTCCTGGATCTCGTTGGTGATGTGCGGGATCACCTGCACGGTCTTGCCGAGGTATTCGCCGCGGCGTTCCTTGCGGATCACGGATTCATAGATCTGGCCGGTGGTGAAGTTATTCACCTTGCGCATCTTGGCCGAAATGAAACGCTCGTAATGGCCCAGATCCAGGTCGGTCTCGGCGCCGTCATCGGTGACGAACACTTCGCCGTGCTGGAACGGGCTCATGGTGCCCGGATCAACGTTGATGTACGGGTCGAGCTTGAGAAGAGTGACTTTGAGGCCGCGCGATTCAAGGATGGCGGCCAGGGATGCGGCGGCGATCCCTTTGCCCAGGGATGAAACCACGCCGCCAGTAACGAAAACAAACTTGGTCATTGCTGAAGGTGCCAAACGGCACATGCGGGAAATTGAAATTATACCGCAAAGCTGGCGGCAGAAGATTTCCTTTTTATCAACAAAGCTGCTCGCCTGTACTCGTCCGCAATAAATTTACTGAGTTAATTTGGATATTTCCGGCGATGACATGCCTGAATGCACTGCCTGTCCCGATGAATTCGGGATCAAGGTGCATAGGTAAACAACAGGCGCACGAAATTCTGCGCGCCGCGTGCATTCGACAAGGCATCGATCTCGGTACTCCGCCGGACGATGGCTGCGGTAGCGCCGTATTTACCATCGCTCCAGGCCACGCCCAGTTCCGCCTCGCCCACCGCACGCTTGGGCTTGACCGTATGCGGATTATTGGATGAGAAATAACCGCCCTGCAGTGTAGCGTTGTACGCCACGCCTGTCGCATCCAGCCTTAGATAGGCATGCAGCCCGGCGTCGTTCGCAAAGTTGGGCAATTGCCCTGCCCGCAGCGTGATGCCGGCGCCGGCATCGGTATGAATATTGCCGAAGCGTCCGTGGATCACCGGCGTGGCATCCAGCCAGGAGGCCGGCTTCCAGCGCACCGGCGCCCAATCGGCATACAGGATGGCGCCCCATTCATTGCGCATCTGGCGGCTCCAGCCTTGCGGAACCGGCTGGTTCAACAACTGGTGCAGCTTGGTCTGGGTCCACCTGCCGCCGGCGCACGGGCCGAGGCAACCTATGTCGAGGCCATAACGCAGGCTGGAGCCTTCTTCCTGCCGCGCCTCCTTGAAAAAGCCGAAATACAGCCAGGCCGCATAAGGGTGATCCGGCGGGCCGACCAATTGTGGCGGCAACTTGATGTCGGATGCCGTGTAAAACTGCTGGCCGAAGCGCCAGCCGAATTCGGTTTCCCCGCTGCCTTCCCGCAGCACATGTGCGCGGCTGTAGCGAACGCCGCTCGAATAAAAACCATCATCGCGGTTGAGCAGCAGCGAGTCATTGTCGATATCAAAGTGGTTGATTACCCTGCCCTGCTCCGTCACGCGCTTGTAGTCATCCAGCAGACTGGAAGCACCGGCAGCGGCGGCAAAGGTCGATACGGTCATGAAGCACATGCCAAGCGCAACGCGTGAGGACATAAAAGCCATGGGACTCCTGAGAAAGGAAATGGGGATCAGGCTGGAAGAGGTATTGACAGCATTCTAACGAATCCTCCCAGTCAATGAAACGCTTCGCCACAACACCCGAGAAAGGGAGACATTGGCCGACATCAAGCTCACGTCACCTTCCATACCAGTAACGCGCATGTTCATGACGATATTCAATTGCCTCGAGACTGGAGTTGAAGCGCAGAGTGACTGCACCCGACTCATCGCTGCGCAGGCGGCGAACGCCCAGGTCACCATAACGCTCGTAGACTTCCCGCTTGGGATGCTTGTAGCGATTGCGGTAACCGACCTGAAACAGGGCGAGTTGGGGATTGACCGCTGCCAGGAAACCCGGCGTGGAAGATGTGCCGCTGCCATGATGCGGCGCCAACAGCACTGCGGCACGCAGATGCTCGCCCTGCTCCTCCAGAAGCCGGGCTTCATCGTTTCTTTCGATATCGCCGGGTAGCAAGACCGCGCCTGCGCCATGGCTGATCTTCAGGGTGCAGCTGCGGGAATTGGGCTTGAGATGGGGATTATCGTAGCTCTCGGGCGATGGATGCAGCATCTCGAAACGCATGCCATCCCACTCCCACGCCTGCCCGGCTTCGCAGCGTCGATGTTCGGCAGCAGCGCGCTTGATCTGATGTTCTTCCGGCAGCGAGGAAGAAACCCATCCGACCTTGACGGCCTCGAGCAGCGACAAGGCCCCGCCGGCATGATCGGCATCGCTGTGGGAGATGACCACGCCGTCGAGATGATCGATGCCCCGGGCTTTCAAGTATGGCAGGATGACGCGGCTGCCGCCATCCGATTCGGGAGAATACACAGGGCCGGTGTCGTACAACAGGCGCCGGCTCGGCGTCTCGACCAGCAGCGCAGTGCCCTGTCCGACGTCGAATGCCGTGATCCACATTTCACCGTCGCGCGGCGCAGCGGGCGCATTGAGCAATAGCGGCAGCCAGCCTGCCAGCCCCAGCCAGCGCAATGGCCAGCCGCGGGGCGCCAGCATCCAGAGCATGCCGGTCAAGGCGGCGCCGAATACCAACCATTCCGGCACAGGCGCATTCCATACCGCCGATGGCCACGACGACATCCAGGCCAGGACGCGGGCAAGCCATACGATACATTCGTGAGCGAAGTCCAGTACCGGAACGGACAAGGGCGCGGGCAATACGCTGCCGACCAGCGCCAGCGGCGTCACGACAAAACTCACCAGCGGAATGGCAATCGCATTGGCAATCGGACTGACCAGCGAAACCTGGCCGAACAGCAGCATGGTCAGCGGAACCAGGCCGATGGTAACGGCATACTGGGTGCGGCTGGCATCGCGCAAACTGGAATGCAAGGCATGCAAGCGAAGCTTCCATGCCGGAGTTGCAGGCACGGGCAATCCATTATTCGCGGCGCCCTGTCGGGCAGCCGTTTGCGCCGCAAGCTCGGCGGCAGCGCCTGGCGGCGCAGGCTTGCCCCGTCCCACGCCGGTGTACAGGATGACGGCGACCGCGCCAAAGGAAAGCCAGAATCCCGGCCACAGCACTGCCCAGGGGTCGAACAGGATCACCACCGCCAGGGCCAGGCACAACACATGCGAGATACTGGTGAGGCGGTCGAACCATAACGCCGCCGCCACGACCGTCAGCATGTACAAGGTACGCTGAGCGGGCACGCCGAAGCCGGCCAGCAGCACATACACCAACGCCATTGCCACGCCCGCGAGAGCCGCAGCTTTTTGCGCCGGCAGCAGCAAGGGCAATTGCGCACGGGTGAAAAAGGAGCGCCGCCACAGAAAACCGAACAGTGCGGCAAACAAGCCGGCGACCATGGTGATGTGCAATCCTGAGATGGAGATCAGATGGCCGACGCCAGTACGGTTGAAGACTTGCCAGTCCGATTGCGCGATCGCACGCTGATCTCCCACCACCAGCGCGACGATGACGCCGGCATACTCCATGTCCGGCAAGGCCGAAACAATTCGCTCGCGCAGCCAGTAGCGGCTGCGCTCGACGGCATGGGAAAGACCGGGGACAAATTCATCGAGCTTGCGGTTGGCCGACGAGGAGCGGCGATCCTGCCTCACGTAACCGGTGGCGCGCAATCCCTGCTCCAGCAGCCAGACCTCATAGTCGAAACCGTAAGGATTGGCATTGCCATGAGGACGACGCAGTCGCACCGTCAACTGCCAACGCTCTCCCGGCAAAAGTTCGGGCACCGCTTGCGACTCGACGCTGCGGAAACCGCTATACCAGGATAACGCCAGCCGCGACGGTAATACCGGCGCTCTGGCATTGACTTCGGATGTCGGTGCGGATGCCGAATCGTCATTGGTTGATTGCATGCCTGCCGAATTGGACTCGCCGCTTGCGGCGTCACCGCTGGCATCTTCACCAGTCAGCACGCGTTCGACGGCGAAATTGAAACGCACGCCGCGGTCGAACCGGTTTGGCAGGCTATCGACGGTGCCGATGACGGTGACATCCTGGCCTTCCCACTCTTCCGGCAATTCTTCGCGCAGGTGGTAATGCGCAACGAGCGCGGCCCAGATGAAACCGGTCAGGATGCCGCAAGTGGCAAGTCCGGCTGTTCGCAGATAAGGCGCTGTGGCTGCAAGCCTCGTGCACTCTGCCTCAGGCTGTGCAGCTTGATCTGCTGGCTGGCAAAATCGATATATGCCAAACGCCAGCAAAAGCACCGCTGAAGCCAGCATGAGCATGCCCCAGATCCCGGGCAAGATCGGCTGCATTTGCAGCCAGGCCGCGCCAACCACGAAACCGAGGATGGCGCGGCGCATTTATGCAGCCAGAGAAGCCAGTCGCGGCAAGGCCGCCAGGGCATTCGCGGAAGTCCTGCGCGCCAGCTCTTCCGTTCCTATGCCGCGCAGATCCGCGAGAACCTCGGCAATGCGCGGTAATTCCTCCGGGCTGTTACGCCCGGGATGCACCCACACCGGTGAAATATCCGGCGCATCGGTCTCCAGCACGATGGATTCGAGCGGCAGCTGCGACGCCAGCCTGCGGATCTGCAGCGCTCGCGTGAAAGTCATGGCGCCGCCGAAGCCCATCCTGAATCCCAGCCGGATCAGCTCGTTCGCCTGCTGGAAGCTGCCGTTGAAGGCATGAGCAATCCCGCCCGGCACCTCGATGCGGCGCAGATATTTGAGAATGATATCGACCGAGCGGCGCACGTGCAGCAAGACCGGCAAGCCGAAGTCGCGCGCGATCTTCAACTGCTCGCTGTAAAAATACTCCTGCTTTTCCCGCAAGGGCCCGTCTTTAAGCTGCGGCACGAAAAAGTCCAGGCCAATTTCGCCGATGCCGATAAACCGTTCATCATCCATCGCGACGGCCACCGTCTCACGCAGGTGCTGCAAATCTTTTTCTTCAGCCTTCGGCATGAAAATCGGGTGGATGCCCAGCGCATACACGCAATTGGCGTTGTCCCGCGCAAGCTGCGCCACCCGGTCGAAATTGACGCGCGCTACTGCCGGGATCACGATCCAGTTGACCCGTGCCTCATCTGCACGCGCCGCCACCTCGCCTTCTTCGCTGGCGAATTCTCCTGCATCGAGGTGGCAATGGGTATCAATCCACATGAGCTTGCAAGCCGCTTTCCGAGAGGCGCACAATGCGGTCGCAATGCCGCGCCAGTTCAATATCGTGCGTAACGATAACAAAAGCGGTGCCGAGGGTCTTTGATAATTCCAGCATCAAATCAAAGGTCTTTTGCGCGGTCGGCCTGTCCAGGTTGCCGGTCGGCTCGTCGGCCAATACGCAGGCCGGCCGCGTCACCAGCGCCCGCGCCAGCGCCACGCGCTGCCGTTCGCCCCCGGAAAGCTCGCCCGGCACATGCGACACGCGATTGGCAAGTCCGACCCGTTCCAGGATCGCGGCTGCTTCCTTTTGCGCATCGGCGCGCTTCATGCGCCGGATCATCAGCGGCATGGCCACATTGTCGAGCGCGGAAAATTCCGGCAGGAGGTGATGGAATTGATAGACGAAACCGAGCGAGGCATTGCGCAAATCGCCGCGCGCCGTCTCATTCAGGCTGTACAGATCCTTGCCCAGCAGGTTGACGTTGCCGGCGGTGGGCTCATCCAGCCCGCCCAGCAGGTGCAACAGGGTCGACTTGCCGGAGCCGGAAGCACCGACAATTGCCACGCGCTCGCCGCGCGCCACGGAAAATTCGATATTGCGAAACACCTCGACCGAATATTTACCCTGGGTGAAGGTCTTGCCGAGGTTGCGGCAGGACAGCACGACTTCATTCATATTCGCGTTCCCGTTACTCATAACGCAATGCCTCCGCGGGTTTGACGCGCGCCGCCCACCAACTCGGATACAAGGTCGCCAGGAAAGCCAGCACGACTGCCACGCCGCCGATGGTCCACACATCCGGCCAGCGCAAATCCGATGGCAGGGTATTGATCAGATAAATATCCTTGGGCAGGAATTGCACGCCCAACAGCCGCTCTATGAAGGGAACGATCACATCGACATTCATCGCCACCAGCACGCCAAGCCCCACGCCAATCGCCGTGCCGATCAGGCCGACGATGGCTCCCTGGATCATGAACACCTTCATGATCGAGCGCGGCGAAGCGCCGATGGTGCGCAGGATGGCGATATCGGCCTGCTTGTCGGTCACCGTCATCACCAGTGTCGACACCAGGTTGAACGCCGCCACCGCGATGATGAGGGTCAGGATGATGAACATCATGCGCTTTTCGGTTTGCACGGCGGCGAACCAGTTGCGGTTCTGGCGCGACCAGTCGCTGATGAGCACGTTGCCGGTCATGACGGTCGAGAGCTGCATTGCCACCTCGGGCGCCTTTTGCATGTCCCTGATCTTCAGGCGCAGGCCGGACGGCGCTGGCAGCTTGAACATCTTCTCCGCATCTTCCAGGTGAATGAAGGCCAGCGACGAATCGAATTCATAATGGCCGGCTTCAAAAATGCCGACCACGTTGAACTGCTTAAGTCTTGGAATCACGCCAGCCGGCGTCACCTGCCCCTGCGGCGCGATCAGGGTTACCTTGTCGCCCAGGCCGACGGCGATGGAGCGTGCCAGTTCGCCGCCCAGCACGATGTTGAATTCACCGGCCTTGAGGTTATCGAACGAGCCCTGGCGCACTTGCGACGCCACATCCGACACTTTCGGCTCTTCCTGCGGCAGCACGCCGCGCACGATCACGCCGCGCACGGTGTCGTCGCGGGTAATCATGGCTTGTCCGGCAACGTAAGGCGCCGCGCCGATGACCGCCTTGTTGGTAAAGGCTTCACGGGCGGTCTCATGCCAGTCCGGCAAGGCTCCTGATGCGTCGAAGACTTCGATATGCGCTAGGACCGATAGCATGCGGTCGCGCACTTCCTTCTGGAACCCATTCATGACGGATAGCACGACGATCAGCGCTGCCACGCCCAGCGCAATACCGAGCATGGAAATCAGTGAAATAAAGGAAATGAAACTGTTCCGTCCGCTGCGCTTGCCGGCCCGGGTGTACCGTAAGCCGACCAGCCATTCAAATGGCAAATTTTTCACTATACTCAAAAGAAACGCTCCCAAAAGGGCTTGCCTTCATTGATCGATTCATCACTCAAAACGCAGAATCGCGCAATCTTGCAAGCCTGTCATGCAGCCCGCAGTGTGCCATACATTCTATAATTCCGGCATGAATCAAATCGATATCCTGTTGCCGTTCGGCTTGCCGCCGGAAGATTTAGCCAAAGATCTATTGAGACAGTGCAAATCCCCGGCGCTTGCGACCTTGCTGGCACGTGCCAAGGTTTTACACACTGAAGAGTTAGATCCGTTTTCGCGCGCTCTTCCTCATGAAACCTGGCTTGCCAAAAAATTTCTTTCTCCGGGTTTTGAGCCGGAAACGAGTCCGCCAATCGCCGGAGCACAGTTGCGCCAGCACGGTTTGCAAGCCGACTCCGGTACATGGTTCATCGTGCAGCCTGTCCACTTCCACATCGCGCGCGACCATCTGGTATTGACCGACCCGCGGCAACTGAACCTGCCGGATGAAGAGTCGCGCATCCTGTTCGAAGCTGCCCGCCCGCTGTTTGAAGAAGCCGGCAAGACGCTGGTCTATGGCGATGCCGCGACCTGGTTCGTGCAGGCCGATGACTGGCATGGCCTGCGAACCGCCACGCCGGATGCTGCTTGCGGCCACAACATCGATATCTGGATGCCCAAAGGCGACGCAGAACTGGCCTGGCGCAAATTGCAAAATGAAGTGCAAATGCACTGGCACATGCATGAGCTGAATGCCCAACGCGAGGCACGCGGCGCCAAGATGGTCAATTCGCTATGGCTGTGGGGCGGCTCTACCGTCTCGCATGGCGCGCAAGCTTCGAAGACGGCACCTTATTCCGAGACGTTCAATCTGCGCGGATGGACAGCCGCGCTGGGCGCTGCATCAACGAAGGACAACAGCGATTGCTATGCCATCGACACCATCCTGGCGCAACCCAGGCAAGGCCTGGTCATGATCGATGCGCTGCTGACGTCGTCGCTGGCATCGGACTGGGGCTCCTGGCTGCAAATCATGGAAATGCTGGATACCGAGTGGTTCACGCTTTATGTGTCGGCCCTGCAGGGCGGCAGGCTGCAGCGCGTGAACCTCATTCTCACCAACAATACCAGGCTGGCGGAATTCAGCGTCAGCCGGAATTCGCTGCGCAAATTCTGGGTCAAGCCGAATCTGAACAGGCTGCTGCCATGACCCGGATCGCGACTCGTTCCTATAGCATCCGCACCGCGGAATTACTGCGCCAGAGCGGCGTCCATCCGGTGCTGGCGCGCCTGTTCGCAGCGCGCGGACTGACTGATATGCGCGAACTGGGAAGCGAATTGAACGCCCTGATTCCGCCTTCGAACCTGACCCACGTGGAAGCGGCGGCCGTGTATCTGGCCGATGCCATCGATGCCGGCAAAAAGCTGGTGATCGTCGCCGACTATGACTGCGACGGCGCCACCGCTTGCGCCGTTGCGCTGCGCGGCTTGCGCATGCTGGGCGCGCGGGTGGATTACATCGTCCCTAACCGTTTCGAGTATGGCTATGGCCTGACGCCCGAAATCGTCGAACTGACGGTGCGCGAAAAATCGCCGGACGTGATCCTCACGGTCGACAATGGCATCGCCAGCATCGATGGCGTGGATGAAGCGAACCGGCGCGGCATCGACGTCGTGGTGACCGACCATCACTTGCCCGGCGACCGCCTGCCGGCTGCGCGCGTGATCGTCAATCCGAACCAGCCGCACTGCGGATTCCCCAGCAAGAACCTGGCTGGCGTGGGCGTGATGTTTTACGTATTGCTGGCGCTGCGTGCCGAGATGCGCCGCCGCGGCGTGTTTGATGCGCAAAACCAGCCGCGCCTGGATGCCCTGCTCGACCTGGTGGCGCTGGGCACGGTAGCCGACGTCGTCAAGCTCGACGCCAACAATCGTATCCTGGTGGCGCAAGGCTTAAAGCGCATGCGCACCGGCCGGATGCAGCCGGGCGTGGCCGCGCTGTTTCGCGCCGCCGGACGCGAAGCCCGGCGCGCCTCGCCGTTCGATCTCGGCTTTGGCCTGGGACCGCGCCTGAATGCCGCCGGGCGCCTGGCCGACATGTCGCTCGGTATCGAATGCCTGACCACCGATGACGAAGGCCGCGCCTGGTCTATCGCCACCCAGCTCGACACCATCAACCGCGATCGCCGCGAAATCGAGGCCGGCATGCAGGATACCGCCATGGCGCTGCTGGACGACTTCGACCCGGCCAATCGCTCGACGATTACCGTGTTCGACGCCAACTGGCACCAGGGCGTGATCGGCATCGTCGCCTCGCGCCTGAAGGACAAATTTTACCGACCGACCATCACTTTCGCGCCGGCCGGGGATGGCATCAATGTCAAGGGATCGGGACGCTCGATTGCAGGTTTTCATTTGCGCGATGCACTGGACCTGGTATCCAAGCGCGCACCGACACTGATCGAGAAATTTGGTGGTCATGCGATGGCAGCGGGGCTCACCGTCAAGGCGGAAGGCTTCGATGCCTTTGCTCATGCTTTCGAGGATGTCGGGCGCGAGTGGCTGAGCACCAATCAGCTGGAACGCGTCATTGAAACCGATGGCACGCTGGAAGATGCGTATTTCACGCCGCAATTCGTCAGCCTGCTGGAGGAACAGGTCTGGGGACAGGGATTCGCCGCGCCGGTGTTTTGCGATATTTTCAGGGTCATCAACCAGCGCGTGCTCAAGGATAAGCATCTCAAGCTCTTGCTGGAAAAGGATGGCCGCCGCTATGACGCCATCTGGTTCGGCCACGCGGCTGCGCTGCCGGAGCGGATCGAAGTGGCCTTCCGGCTCGATAACAATGAATACAATGGCGTCACGCGCGTGCAGTTGCTGGTCGAGCATGCGCAAGCTGCGTAAGTAGCAGCGCTGGTACTTCGCCAGCGCTTTGGCGGCATTTTGCGCAGCAGTCTTAGGCGGACAATGCACCCGCTTACGCCTTTGCTTAGCAAACTTCCCTATCCGGAAAGATTTCACGAGACGGTGTGACTCAAGTCTCCTGCCGACGCGCCTCTGCCAGCGCGATAGTCAGGTGCTGCACTTTCTTTTTCAGCTGATCGCGCTCTTCGGTGAGTTCCGCAACCAGCTGGTTCAGGCGATGGATTTCCAACTGATCCGGCGTTGCATCGGCAGGCGGCGGCACAGGCTCCGGCTTCGGCGGGCGTTTGCTTTCGCGGACTTCCCGCGCCAGCTGTTGCAATTCCTTCTTGCCGCCCGCGACGGCCGCCACCTGTTTTTCACTCGGCAGCGATGCCACGGCAGCGGCCGCATTAATGGAAATCACGCCGCTCTTGACCGCGCTGACCAGCTCGGGCGCGGCAGTCTTTTGGATTTTTTCGATTTGCCCCAGCGTCGCACTGCTGACCCGCGCCGCACGGGCCAGCGCCTCGCGTGAAATCGGCGGAGCAGTCGGACGGGCAGGAGCCTCCGCGCCTGCTGGCTGCGCCGCCGACTGATCAGCCTCGGACGGCTCCACCGCCTTTTCCGCCTGTGATTCGAGCTCTGCCAGGCGCGTGGCCAGGATTTCCTTTTTGCGCAACGCCAGCACGCCGCGCTGGAAATCCGACACGCTGCGCCGGCCAAGATGGTTATCGATCATCCACAGATGCACGTCATCCATGGATTTGAAAGTCGTGTTCTGAATCGTATTGAAAGGAATACCATGTTTCTGGCAAATGCTGTAGCGGTTATGGCCATCCACCAGCAAGTCGCCCCACAGCACCAGCGCATCGCGGCAGCCTTCGGCCAGCAGGCTGCGCTCAAGGGCTGTGTATTCATCTTCGGTCAGCGGATCGATATAAGCACGCAGTTCTTCGTTGATCTTGATGGTCATGACGTAGCACAGAAAATTACGGTAGCGGCGAAGTGTACACCGCGAGCGGCCTGTGCTGCGAACCGGCGCCAGCATTCGTACGTACGCAGCGCTCCCCGGAAATTGCGCCAGGCCGCGCATCTTTCCATTCTATCTGGCGCCGATCCCTGCTCTTGTGGCACGATCCAGCCTGGAACTGGGTAATATTCGGGGCATTGACCGCCCCCCCACAGCGCAAAGAAGGAAGAAGCATGACCAGCGGCGCCAGCCATGATCCGGAAGACATTGTCATCGACTTGATACAATTTTTGCATCAAGGGGCTTCGGCCGACGATTTCTCCACTCAACTCTCGAAAATCGAGTCGCTTCCAGCTTCTGACACATTGCGCAAAACGCGGCTCGCCGAATGCGTCCGGATGGCGATGGCTGTCCGCAACCGGCTTGAATTGCAAAAACAGCGGGAACAGGCGCTTCTGGCTGTCATTGAATCCGCCCAGGATCTGTCCAGTCGACTCGATCACATGGAATTGCTTCACGCAATCGTAACGCGCGCACGCAATCTATTGGGATCACATGTCGCCTGGCTATCGGTATACAAGGAGGAAATCGAAGAATTTCAGGCGCAGGTCACCGATGGCGCGCTTGCCGAAAGCACGGACAGAATGACTGCGCGCAGAGGTATCGGCATCGCGGGCATTGTCATGTCGACTCGCCGCCCGTTCACGACGTCTGATTATCTCAACGACGACAGATTTGAACATACTGCCAACCTGGATGAAACATTTGCCAAGGAAGACATTGCGGCACTAGTCGGCGTTCCGCTGCTTTCCGATGGCGAAGTCACGGGCTTGCTGTTCGTAGGCGACCGCTACCAACGTACCTACTCTGCGCTGGAAGTGTCGATTCTGTCCACCCTGGCGACGCATGCCGCGGTAGCCGTGAAAAATGCAAAGGCATTCGAACTGGCGAATACCGCCCTCAGAAATAGCGACGAGGCCCGTGCTGAACTGGAACGCAACAATCGCAACATACAGGCAGCAGCCGAAGCCCACGAGCAGTTGACGTCATTGCTGGCACAAGGCGCTTCGCTTTCCAGGATATCTGAAACGGTTGCGCATCTGCTCGGCGGCAGTGTGCTTGTGGTTGACGAGGCATTTCAGCCGATTAGCCATGGCGCGGCTGCCGGCTACGCCAGCATTGCCGCAGCCACTTATACACCTTATGGCGACCGCAGCAGCGACATCATTGCCGCGGCAAGGGAAAGCCGCAAGGCAGGACGCTCCGTTCTCGCCTATAAAGACAGCGATGAGCAATGCAGGGTGATCTCGGTAACGGGGGGCGACGATGTGCTGGGATCCGTGCTGCTTTTTTGCAAAGACGACTTGAGTGAAATCGCGATACGCACCTTCGAGCGAAGCTCAAGTATCGTCGGCATTGCCTTGCTCTCCCAGGAGCGCATGGAAATCAACAAGACGCGCGACGTCTCGGCGCTGCTACGCAACCTTCTGTCGCCGCGCCAGCACGAGCCAACATTGACTTATCAGCAGGCGGAGCGATTCGGCCTTGATCTCTCACAGCCGCTTTCGCTGATACTGATCGAGACAGACGATACCAAGGCCGGATATCTTGCAAGGAGACTCAGGGGCAGCGCCGGATTTGCCGGCACGGTGTTGGACGAGGTCGATGGCCTGGTAGTGATGGTATGCGCGACACTGCACGCGACTGAACTTGTCAAGTCATGCGTCTCCCTTATCAAGGGAGAACTGGCCGGCAGTTATCGGGGCGTGGTTTCCAAACCGGTGCTGAATGCGGAACAGCTTCCTGCCCAATACGAGGCAAGCAGGCGCGCGTTATCGGTTGCCAAGCGCCTGGGGATGACAGGAAAAATAATCGAGCAGGCTGAACTGGCGCTCTATTCCGTGCTCTTTGAAACGCATGATCAGGCCAGTCTCAAGGCATTCCAGGACAACACCATCGGCGCGCTGGTTTCCTATGACCGCAAGCGTTCATCCGATTTGACCAGCACGCTGTTCTGCTACTTCGACAGCAATCAGAATGCGAGCGTTGCAGCCAAACGCATGAATATCCATGTCAATACCATGCGCCAGCGTCTGGCCAGCATCGAAGAAATCATCGGGCACTGGGGCAATGCCACGCGGTCTCTGGAGATTCACATGGCTTTACGCTTGTGGAATCTGAGCAGGGACAACAAAGATGACGCGCCGCCCGCGGAACGCTTTGACCGACCTTGAAGACTGCCGCCTGCGTACCGGTTTGCTCGATGCATCCCGATACGCTTAACCTGCGGCGACCTTAAAATGCGACGGCATCCTTGCCTTTCAGGCCCAGCATCGCTCGCGCCTCGTCCGGCGTCGCGATTTCCAGCGAAAGCTCTTCGAGGATCCGGCGAATCTTGCGCACCTGCTCCGCGCATGACTTGGCCAACTGGCCTTTGCCCAGGTAGAGGCTGTCTTCCAGGCCGACGCGGACATTGCCGCCCATGACCGCGCCCATGGTCAGCATCGACATCTGGTGACGGCCTGCGCCCAGGACCGAGAATCGGTAATTTTCCCGGCCGAACAGTCGATCCGCAGTAGTCCGCATCATCACCAGATTTTCCGGATCGGCTCCCATGCCGCCAAGGATGCCGTAGATGCTCTGAATGAACAGCGGCCCCTTGATCAATCCTTCATCGACGAAATGGGCAAGATTATAGAGATGGCCGACGTCGTAGCATTCGAACTCGAAGCGCGTGCCGCAATCCTCTCCCAGTACCTTCAGGATCTTCTTGATGTCCAGGAAGGTATTGCGGAAAATGAGGTCTTCCATGCCCTCGATATAGGGCTTTTCCCAGTCGTACTTCCAGCCAGTCATTTTGCGTGCAGCCGGGTGGATCGAAAAGTTCATCGATCCCATGTTCAGCGAGCACATTTCCGGCTTGGCCTGCAACGGATAGGCCAGGCGCTCTTCGAGCGTCATGCGCGTGCTGCCGCCGGTGGTGATGTTAATGACGGCATCGGTCGCTGCCTTAATACGCGGCACAAACTGATCGAATACCTTCGGGTCGGCCGTCGGGCTGCCGGTTTGCGGATCGCGCGCATGCAGATGCAGAATCGCAGCGCCGGCTTCGGCAGCCTCGATTGACTGTTCCATGATCTGGTCCGGGGTAATCGGCAGGTATTCCGACATGGTCGGCGTATGCACCGAGCCGGTTACTGCGCAAGAAATGATGACTTTATCGTGAGTTTTTGCCATGGCGGCCTCTATGAAAAATAAGGTTATTGGTAAATCCGGATCGCAATCGATCAGACTGCCAGCCACTCCGTGAGCAGCTTCTTGTCGGATGTCAGTTCTTCCGGCGTGCCTTCAAAAACGATGTTCCCGTGGCCCATCACGCAAACGCGCGTGGACACCTTGAGCGCGATCGCCAGCTTTTGCTCGACCAGCACCACCGACACGCCTTTATCCCGCATATCCTTGATGCATTCGCCTACCTGGGCGACGATCTTGGGCGCCAGGCCTTCGGTCGGCTCATCGATCAGAATGACCAGAGGATTCCCCAGCAGGGAGCGGCATATGGTCAGCATCTGCTGTTCGCCGCCCGACATGCTGCCCGCCTTGGTGTTGCGGCGCTCCTTCAGCCGAGGGAAATAGTCGAACATTTGCTCGACGGTCCATCGATAAGCACCGGGCACCGCCGGCTGTTCGCCCATCCGCAGATTCTCGTCAACGGTAAGATTGGCGAACACTTCGCGCTCTTCCGGCACGTAAGCGATGCCCGAGCGGCAAATGGTGTTGGGGCGCGCGCCGGCCAGCTCTTTGCCCTGCAGCTGAACCTGTCCGGCAGAAGGAGGGACCAGGCCCATGATGGATTTCATCGTCGTTGACCGTCCCGAGCCATTGCGGCCCAGCAGGCTGATCACCTCGCCACGCCCCACATCGAAGCTGACGCCCTGCAGGATATGACTCTTGCCGTAATGCGCATGCAAGTCCTTCACCTGCAGCAGCTGCGCACTTGAATTGGATTGCTTCATCTGGCTCATGCCGCCACCTCCGTGCCCAGATAGGCTTCCTGTACCTGTTTGTTGTTGCGGATGGCTTCCGGCGTACCCGTGGCAATCACCTGCCCGTACACCAGCACGCTGATGCGGTCGCACAGCGAGAACACCACATCCATGTCATGCTCGACGATCATCAGGGTGCGTCCCACCGACAGTTCGCGCAGCAGCTCGGCCGTGTAATCGGTCTCTTCGCGCGACATGCCCGCCATCGGCTCGTCCAGCAGCAAGACCTTGGGGTCGGACGCCAGCGT
>NZ_SLZQ01000009.1 GCF_004342585.1 Paucimonas lemoignei
GAAAGTAGGTCATCGTCAGGCTCTTATTAAAAAACCCCCTCGCTCTACACGAGCCTGGGGGTTTTTGCTTTGCAGGCCCTCCACGTAACTTCCTCACCCTCACCACACTCCCTCACTCACCCTCACCGCACCTTCCTTACCAGCGGTCCACCCCCCTCCCTGTACGATGGGCCAGGCCTCTCCCGCCTTTAATTCATATCAAAGATCTTATATTTGGGCCCGTTTTCTCCCATAAATATGAGATCAAAGCGTCCTACTTTCTCGTGTATCTTATGCTTGTCAAAAATTCAAGAAAAAGCAGAAAGTACTCAACATGAAAAAACATGCTGAAACAGGATTTTCATTAATCGAAGTGCTTGTCTCTCTACTTGTTTTATCGGTCGGGATAATTGGCGCTGCGTCCATGCAGCTCAATGCGTTGCGCAGCAACCAGCAATCAGGATTCCATAGCACCGCGCTTCAACTCGCGATAGATACCGCAGACCAGATCCGTGCAGCCACAGTAAATAATGATGCTGATGCTGCCAATGCGTATTTAAGACTGGACTTTAAAAGTGAAGAGAGCGTTATTAGTGCTCACAGCCTTTGTTATGACGTCTCATCTGCGTGTAATGCCGTAGAAATTACAGATGCACAGATTTATGAGATCCAACGGAGACTCAAATCCTCGTTGCCGAACGGACGAATAAAGGTTTGTCGCGACGCTGCACCATGGAGCGACAGCAGCAATACCTATCAGTGGGACTGTCATGATGCTGGCAAAAGCGCACCTATCGTCGTCAAGCTGAGTTGGCGATCTCCATCCGATCACACGGCGCTTCCAGCAGGCGGCAAGGAAAGCCCCCGTCTTGTAATCCTCGTTCAAACGTGAGGGAGACGGAAAATGCACGCGTATCCAAAATTCGGTTGTCAGGGCTTGTCAGCTCACTCGGGATTGACTTTGGTCGAGCTCATGGTTTCGCTCGCGTTAAGCCTCCTCATTGTCCTTGCTGCCACATCAATCTTTGTAACGAGCCAATCCGCTTACACAGCAAACGATGATGCCGCCCTCATTCAGGAAAGCGGGCGATATGGACTGGAAGTGATAGCAAGGGCGCTGCGGCAGTCAGGTTACGAGGATTGGAGCGGAGGCGGTACTGCGAAGCTAACCCGTTCAGATGAGAGCGCAACCATCGTCGGTTTAGACGCCAAGAGTCTGAAAGCGACGACAGCCGCTGTGGACTCGCCAGTCGCCAAATCGGTCAATGGAAGCGATGTGCTGGGTATTCGGTTTCATGGTTCAGGTGGCGGAGACAATGGTGACGGTTCCATGCTCAATTGCGCCGGATTTGGTGTTGGATCGGAATCAAAGTCTGGTGGAATGACTGACCGAGGTTGGAGCATCTTCTATGTGGCCGAAGATTCTGCCGGAGAGCCCGAGCTACGTTGTAAGTATCGAGGTAAGACAAGCTGGAACGCGGTTGCCATCGTCCGTGGGGTCGAATCGTTCCAGGTCTTGTATGGGCTGGACAGTGATAGGGATGGCTTGCCGAACCATTTTTTGACGGCCACTGAAGTGGAGCAGCTGGATGACAAACTGGTATTGACCGGTGCAGATAGCGCGGCCCGGATCTTGGAGAAAAATCGCAAGACGCATTGGAAAAACATTGTTGCGGTTAAGATTGCGCTGCTTGTACGCGGCGCGCGCGCCGGACGTAATGATGCACTACGTAAGTCTTACGATCTTTTTGGTAAGGAGTATTCCGATGCCTATGGCGTTGTAGACGTAGGGACCCGCATCAGCGAACCGGATTTGCCGGCGAGGAGCCGAAATCGCATTCGTAAGGTCTTCAGCGCCACTATCATGCTACGTAATCGGACAGACGGAGGAGGTATATGACTCCTCCGCGGCAAGCTGCGCATGCAGAGCAAATTCCAAATAAATGCTTATCGCAGCATTTGTATAGCTTGATGCGCTCCTGCAATCAGAACGGAACGGTGATCGTCACGCTCGTCATCCTGATGGCTGTTCTCATGCTCGGATTGGCAGCGGCTCAAAGTGCAGTTCTTGGCTGGAAGAGCGCAAGCAATGAGACCGATCGTCAGATAGCCCTTCAGGCTGCTGAAGCGGCTTTGCGCGATGCCGAAATCGATATTGAAAATTCTCCAGACTCTGCCAAATCTCGCAGTCATATCTTTTCAAGGCATAGCGCGTTTGGATTTCCCGATCCGGATGAGGCTGTGTGCAACGACGATTCTGGTGAAATATACCGAGGGCTTTGCAGAGCTGTGAATGACGAGATGCAGCCATGGCAGATAGTTGACTTCAGCAAGAGCGACGCCACAGCGCAATCCGTGGCATTCGGCAGTTTTACCGGCCAAAGCTTTCAGGTTGGGAAAGGCACCTTACCTAGTCGTTTGCCGAGATACATTATCGAGCTGATGCCTTATAACAGGCCCGGTGAGCCTGCAGATAAGCCAAGCTATTTTTATCGTGTGACGGCGATTGGCTTCGGTGCACGAGAGTCGACGCAAATTGCCTTGCAAAGCTTCTATCGCAAGGAAGATTAGCGATGCGCCCATCTCTCTACCTTCACTGCATTCTTGCACGCCGAAGGCGCTGCATCTGTTTCCCATTGATCCTTGCGTTTGGCATTTCACAGGGCGTTCATGCCGCCGTGCCGATTATCCATATTGCTTCGGAACCGCTATTACATGATGCTCATGGGATGTCCGGCGCAACGCTGGGTACTGATAAAGGCTCGCCGGGGCGTACTTTTCTCTATCAATCAGGTTTTGATGCCGCCACATGGAGCGGCAAGCTCATCAAGTTGCCGGTCACGATGACCAGTGATCGAGGTGTCCAGTTAGGTTCAGCTCCGGAATGGGATGCGGCTGAGATACTAACAGGGAAGAAGAATGAGACGCCGCTACCTCTGTCAGTAAACCGCCAGATATATACAGCCAATGCGGATACGCGATCAGGCATCACCGAATTCAAATGGGAGAAGCTTGCCGAAGTCCAGAGAACCAAGCTGGACGTTTCGCGGCTTGGTGGTGCAACCGATGGCCTCGGCCCCAGGCGACTCGGATTCTTGCGTGGCGAACGGGAAGATGAACTTGGACAGGCGAATGGCATATTCCGTCCGCGGGATCGCGTGCTCGGAGATATCGTCAACAGCAATCCCGTTTTCGTCGGGGCGCCTGCGTCCGTAAGTGGCGGTGCGGATTATCGATCCTTTTATGAAGCGCATAAGAGTCGTGCAAATGCGGTGTATGTCGGGGCGAATGACGGAATGCTGCATGCCTTCGATGCATCTAGCGGCATTGAATTCTTTGCCTATCTTCCTGACGCCTTGCTGGAAAAAGTATCTCAGTTGGCCCAGCCCGAGTATCACCATCAGAATTATGTCGACGGCGCTATTGCCGTAGCAGAGGCTCAGGTCCGGGGAGGATGGAAGACTGTGCTGGTCGCAGGGATGGGAGGTGGAGCGCAAGGCGTATTTGCTCTGGATGTGTCGACTCCCGAGGATTTTAAAAGCGGGATTGGCGCCCTGTGGGAATTTACGGATCGCGACGACGGGGATATCGGCAATGTATTCAATGTGCCGGTAATCGCGCGATTCAAAGCCCGCCAGACAGCTGAAGGTTTGGAGTATCGCTATTTCGCCATGGTTGGCAGTGGCGTGAATAATTATCTGGAGGATGGGCATGCCGATCCGCTCGCGCCTGCTGTGCTATTTCTGCTCGCGCTGGACAAGAAGCCAGAGGAACGATGGCAATTAGGCATCAACTATTTCAAATTCAAGAAGCCGATTCTCGACACAGGCTTGCCGAACGGCTTAAGTTCTCCTGGGCTGGTTCTTGGTGAAGACGGCGCTGTGCGTTTTGCGTATGCCGGCGACTTGCAGGGCAATCTCTGGAGATTCGATTTCACGGGATTTCTGCCGTGGTCAAAAGAGAATTCCGGTAAGACCCCGCTATTTACCGCGCAGGATTCCTCGGCACGCAGGCAGCCGATCACAGTCCAGCCAAGGGTGGTTTTTGCTCCTGGCAGCGGCTACGTGGTTCTGTTCGGCACTGGGAAATTCATGGAAGAGGCGGATACGAAACCTGCAGCGTTTTCGGTTCAATCCTTCTACGGAATATACGATACGACGCAAAAATCCTACAAGGTATCGGGGCGGAATCAGCTCGAGCCACGCCGATTGGTAAAAGAGGGAGATGCATTGCAAATCACCGGACAGGAATTCTTGTACGGCGAAAGCGCGGAGCAACAACGTGGCTGGTATTTCGATTTTCTGGCATCTGATGAGAGCGGTGAACGCAATGTCAGCAATCCGGTGGTTGATTCCGGCAGGCTGATTTTCAATAGCCTGATTCCATGTGCTGCGCCTTGCTCTCACGGCGGTGGACGCAGTTACGTTCTGAATGCCTTGAGCGGACTGTCGCCCGGCGATAAAAATAGCGGCATGCTTTCGCACATAGGCATGCTGGCAGCGCCGCTGACCCTGCAGACAGCTATGGCAGCCGGCAGTCGCAATGTGTTCGGTAAATCCACCGTGCGGCGCAGGTCAGTTGTGATTAATGCCGGCTCAGGCGGCACCAAAGGAAATACTGCGGCCGTCCAGGAAGATGCCGAAGGCAGCATGCCTGAGGTAACGCTGCCCGCCATGCGGCTGTCCTGGCGCGAGATTGTGAATTGGCCGGAATTGCGCCTCAAGGCGCTACGGAAATAGCGTGCATCCAGAAAGCAGATGGATAACTCAGTCAAAAGCGTTCCTGCCAGTGATCGATGCTATGGCTATCGACACCGCGGATTTACATTGATAGAACTGGTGATCACAGTCTCAATCATCGCTGTTCTCGCGGCTCTTGTTTATCCGTCTTATCAGCACGCGATCCGTAAAGCGAAGCGGACCGAAGCCCGTGCCGCGCTTCTGCAGTTAATGCAACAGCAGGAGCGTTTTTATTCATTGCATACCACGTATGTACAATTTTCGGCTGATGCGACCGATGTCGAAGCCAAGCAATTCAAGTGGTATTCGGGTGACAATCCTGCATCGAGCACCTATGAAATTCAAGGCAAGGCCTGCGCTGACAGTACATTGACCGACTGTGTTCTTATTACGGCGACAGCGGGAGGCAGTCGGGTCGGAAAGGGCTACGACGACCCTGAATGCCAGGTAATGTCCTTGACGAGCAATGGCGCTAAACTTCCTGTGGGCGAGAAATGCTGGTGAGGATTGGAGCCGACTTCAATGCAATCGGAGTGCGTTTGCGTTCTGGCTTTTCCCTGATCGAACTGATGGTTGCACTATGCATCGCCGCGATCCTGCTCATGGTTGGCGTCCCTGGTTATCAGGCGCTGATTCACAACCAACGGCTGAATACCAGCGTGAACGGCTTTGTCGGCGCGCTGCATATGGCGCGATCCGAGGCGATCCGGCGCGGCACAAGAGTCGACCTGGTGCCGCTAGATGGAAAAGACTGGAGCCACGGCTGGATGGCATTTGTTGACGAAAATGGCAATCAGCAAGCCGACGCCGGCGAGATGGTCATCTTGCGGCAGGATGTGGTGCCTCATGGAATGGCCATAAAATCCGTGTTGACTGACTCCAGCAAACCTTATCTTGCTTATAATGGCAGCGGTCGCACGCGCACGAACGCCAGCAGCGAGACCCCGCAACTCGGAACCGTATCGTTCATGCTCGGTGAGGAAGTGCGGCGTATCAAGCTGAATTTTTCCGGACGGGCGCGTGTTTGTAACCCCGAGAAGGATAAAACCTGCACCGGTACTGACGATGCGGATTGAGGCGGGTTCTGCCGTCTGACGAAGCTGACCATGCTCGTTCAGAGTTTGTTTGAGATTGGCAGAATCCTCGTTCGTAGCGGCAGTACATGTCACCAAAATTCAGCACAAGCCAGCTACGTGAATATTACTAATGATCTTGATGGCATGCGGTTAGCCCTTCATTTGGCAGCCAAGGGCATGTTCATCACCAGCCCCAATCCTCGCGTCGGATGCGTCATCGTGCGCGGTGGAGAAGTCATCGGCGAAGGCTTCACCCAGCCTGCAGGGCAGGCCCATGCCGAAGTCCAGGCTTTGCGTGACGCTGCTGCGCGCGGCAAAGAGGTGCGCGGCGCGACGGCTTACGTGACGCTGGAGCCTTGCAGCCATTACGGTCGGACGCCGCCGTGCGCTGATGCGTTGATTGCGGCAGGCCTTGCCCGTGTCGTGGCGGCGATCAGTGATCCCAATCCCCTGGTGGCGGGGCAGGGGATGGCTAAACTGCAGGCCGCCGGCATCGAGACCACATGTGGCGTGCTGGAACAGGAAGCGCGTGAAATGAATATCGGCTTTTTATCGCGCATGCAGCGGGGCCGCCCGTGGGTGCGCATGAAGTCTGCTGCCAGCCTGGATGGCAAGACGGCGCTGCACAACGGCAAGAGCCAGTGGATCACATCGTCGGAAGCGCGTCAGGATGGCCACTGGTGGCGCGCTCGTGCCTGCGCCATTCTCACCGGCAGCGGCACCGTCAACCAGGATGATCCGCAAATGACGGTGCGCGGCATCGACACGCCGCGCCAGCCACGCCGCATCGTGGTCGACAGCAAGCTGCATATCAATCCGGATGCGCGCATCCTCGAAGGCGGCGGCACCTGGATCGTGACGGCGCAGCCGAATCCGGAAAAGGAAGCCTTGCTGCGCGAGCGCGACGCGGAAATTATCCTGTTGCCGAACGCGCACGGCAAGGTGGACTTGCCGGCATTGATGCAAGAGCTGGGACGGCGGCAGATCAATGAGTTGCACGTTGAAGCCGGCTCGCGGCTGAATGGCGCACTGATTGCAGACGGTTGCGTCGACGAGCTCTTGCTATACCTGGCTCCCAGCCTGTTGGGAGACGCCATGGAAATGTTTGACTTGCCCCGACTCGACTCGCTTGAGGGCCGGCGCGATCTGACTTTTCATGAAGTCCGGCAGATCGGCCCAGATTTGCGTATCCTAGCTCGTTTCCTCTGAATTTTAATTTGTTATGTTTACTGGAATTGTTGCAGCTGTCGGCAAGATCACTACCGTCACGCCGCTGGGCAAGGAGCAGGATGCCGGCGTTCGCCTGTCCGTCGATGCGGGAGGGCTGCCGCTTGCCGATGTGGCATTGGGCGATTCGATCGCCCTGAACGGCGCCTGCATGACGGTCGTTGCCAAGACCGGTGTGGGCTTCGAGGTTGAAGTTTCGCGCGAGAGTCTCAATTGCACCGTTGGGCTGGATGCACCGGGCGAAGTCAATCTCGAAAAAGCGCTCACCCTGGCGGAGCGCCTGGGCGGTCACCTGGTTTCCGGCCATGTCGATGGCCTGGGCGTGGTGCGTCGTTTTGAGCCGGTCGGCGAATCCCATGAACTGGTGATCGAGGCGCCGAGGTCGCTGGCGAAGTACCTGGTCTTCAAGGGCTCGATCGTGGTCAATGGCGTTTCGCTCACGGTGAACCGTGTTGCCGATGGCGAGTCGGGCTGCGAGTTTTCCATCAATCTGATTCCGCATACCGTCGAAGTGACCACGCTGAAGCATTTGCGCGCCGGTTCAAAAGTGAATCTCGAAGTGGACTTGATTGCGCGTTACGTCGAACGGATGCTGTCTCTCTCCGAATCTGGCCAGTAAGACAAATTTTCTCTCCTGGATAAGTAGCGGCGGCTTGCACCTGGCAAGGGCGAGCCGCCGCTTGCGCTCATGAAGTTTGGACCTTGCGGACTCGAACAAGCCAAATCCATTAAAATAGCGGTCTACCGAGGAAACCATTTATGTCTTTAGCAACAACAAATGAAATCGTCGCCGAATTGCGTGCCGGCCGCATGGTCATTCTGGTCGATGAAGAAGATCGCGAGAACGAAGGCGACCTGATACTGGCAGCCGATTTCGTTACGCCGGAAGCCATCAATTTCATGGCAAAGTTTGGTCGCGGGCTGATTTGCCTGACACTGACCGAAGAGCGCTGCGCACAGCTGGAATTGCCGATGATGGCAACCCGTAACGGCACCGCTTTCGGCACCAATTTCACCGTATCGATCGAAGCCGCCGAAGGCGTCACCACCGGCATTTCGGCGGCGGATCGTGCACATACCGTCAAGGTGGCTGTGGCCAAGCATGCCAAGCCTTCGGATATCGTTCAGCCTGGCCATATCTTCCCGCTGAAAGCCCAGAAGGGTGGCGTGTTGATGCGTGCCGGTCATACCGAAGCCGGTTGCGACCTGGCGGAAATGGCAGGCCTTACGCCGGCCGCCGTCATCTGCGAAGTCATGAATGATGACGGAACCATGGCGCGCCTGCCGGATTTGATTGAATTCGCCAAGGAACACGGCCTGAAGATCGGCACCATCGCGGATCTGATTCATTACCGCAGCCAGCATGAAAGCGTGATTGAGCGCGTTGGCGAGCGTGAAATGCAAACTGCGTACGGTCGTTTCAAGGTGGTTGCATATCGCGACAAGCCTAGCGGCGGCGCGCATCTGGCGCTGGTGCACGGCGAGCCGCGTCCCGACATCGAAACGTTGGTTCGCGTGCATCAGCCGGTCTCGGTGCTGGATCTGCTCGATACCGAAGCAACCACCCACTCCTGGAATATGGCCGCCGCACTGAGAGCCATCCAGGCGCAGTCGCATGGCGTAATGGTCTTGCTCAATTGCGAAGAATCCGCAGAACAGATGTTCGGCCAGTTCGCCGCGCTCAATGCGCCGGAGAAGCGTCCGCAAGGGCGCGCTTCCAGCATGGATTTGCGCACCTATGGTATCGGCGCGCAGATTCTGAAGGATGTCAATGTCGGCAAGATGCGCTTGTTGTCCAATCCGCGCAAGATGCCGTCGATGGCAGGCTTTAATCTGGAAGTGGTCGGTTTTCAGGAACGGTCCTGAGGCGCAAAGTCCCGGGACATTCAATTTTTGCATGCAGTAATAAGGGGAAAAGCCATGGCAGTGGGAAGCTACGAATCGAATCTGGATGGCGAAGGCCTGCGTATCGGGATTGCCCAGGCACGTTTCAATGAAGACGTTTGTCAGGGCTTGCTGGATTCCTGCCTGGCGGAGCTGCAGCGTCTGGGCGTGGCCGACGAGGATGTGCTGCATGTATCGGTGCCGGGCGCCCTGGAGATCCCGCTGGCATTGCAAAAGCTTGCCGAAACCCAGCAATTCGATGCGCTGATCGCCATCGGCGCGGTTATCCGCGGCGAAACCTATCATTTTGAGCTGGTGTCGAACGAGTCCGGCGCCGGCATCACTCGGGTCGGCCTGGACTACGGCATTCCGATTGCCAATGCAGTGCTGACCACGGAAACCGATGAGCAGGCCGAGGCGCGCATGCTTGAAAAGGGCGCCGATGCTGCCCGTGTTGCGGTTGAAATGGCTAATCTCGCGATCGCTCTGGAAGAGCTGACGGACGCGACCGAGGACGAGTAAGACTAACGCAGGTAAGACTAACGCAGGTCGCCTCAACTTCATGATGCGACGCTGCTGAGATGGCATTTATTTATTCCGGCTTTGCCCGGGATTACAGGTATTTTCATTCATGACGCAAAAAGAATTTCACGCCAATCCGAACAAGAACCGTACACCGCGTCATCGCGCGCGTGAATTTGCGCTCCAGGGGCTGTATCAGTGGCTGCTGAATAATGAGGACGCCGGCGCGATCGATGCCCATATGCGCGAGGCGCATGGGTTCAACAAGGCCGATGCCGCGCACTTCGACGTGTTGTTGCACGGTGCGATCCGTGATGCCACCTTGCTGCGAGATGAGTTAAGCCCGCTGATCGATCGCCCGATCGGTGAACTGTCGCCGATCGAGCACGCCGCGCTGCTGATCGGCGCCTATGAGCTCAAGCACCATCTTGAAATTCCCTACAAGGTGGTGATCAACGAAGCCGTTGAACTGACCAAGTCGTTCGGCGGCATTGACGGTCACAAGTATGTCAATGGCGTGCTGGATAAACTGGCAGGCAAAGTGCGGGCAGTGGAAGTGCAGGCCGCTCGCAAAGAGTAATCCCTCTCTTGCAAGGGGCTGCATGGAATTGCGCCCCTGATGATCGCGGTACCATACTTGTGCCGCCGACGATTTTGTACAATGGCTCCGGCAAATATTCGCTAGCCGGGCTGCATCCAAGCATGAATCTGACTTATCTCGCATCCCGTCTCGGGAATATCGCACCGTTCCATGTCATGGAGCTGGCGAAAATGGCTGCTGCATTGGAGCAGCAGGGGCGTTCCATCATCCATATGGGAATCGGTGAACCTGATTTCACGGCGGCGCCGCAGGCCATTGAAGCCGCCAGCCGGGCCATGGCTCAAGGATTGACGCAATATACGTCGGCACTCGGCTTGCCCGCCTTGCGGCAAGCGATTTCCAGCCACTACTTGCAGACCTATGGCTTGCAAGTGGCGCCGGAACGCATCATCGTGACTGCCGGTGCCTCTGGCGCCTTGTTGCTGGCATGTGCCGCACTGGTGGAAAAAGGCGCCGAAGTGTTGATGCCTGACCCTTCCTACCCGTGTAACCGCCATTTCGTCGCGGCTTTCGAAGGGCAAGCCCGGATGATTCCGAGCGGGCCGGCGGAACGCTTTCAATTGAGCGAAGCAATGGTGCGCGCTCACTGGGGCCCGACGACGCGCGGCGTGCTGCTGGCTTCGCCGTCGAACCCGACCGGTACTTCCATCGAGCCGGCAGAGCTGGGCCGGATTGCGGCAACCGTCAGGGAGCGCGGCGGCTTTACGATCGTCGACGAGATTTATCAGGGCTTGAGTTACGACACGGAGCCTTTTTCCGCTCTGTCGCTGGGCGACGATATTATCGTCATCAACAGCTTTTCCAAGTATTTCAACATGACAGGCTGGCGCCTGGGATGGCTGGTGGTGCCGGAAGCACTCGTGCCGCAAATCGAAAAGCTCGCGCAAAATTTATTTATCTGCGCCTCGGCGATTTCCCAGTACGCCGGGTTGGCATGCTTTACGCCAGAAGCGCTCGCGCTGTTTGAAGAGCGCAAGCGGGAATTCCGCCGTCGCCGCGATTTTATTGTACCGGCACTGGAAGAATTGGGTTTTACCATTCCGGTAAAGCCGGATGGCGCTTTTTATGTCTATGCGGATTGCAGTGCTTTGTCCGACGATGCCGACCGTCTGACGCGGGATATGTTGCAAAAGGCTGGGGTCGTCATGGTACCGGGACTGGATTTCGGCAGTTATTGTCCCCGCCAATATGTCCGGATCTCTTACGCGACTTCCATGGAAAATCTCCAGGAAGCTGTCAGGCGCCTGCAGGACTATTTCAGGACGGGAAATTCTAAAAACGTAGTGAAATAAAAAAGGAGCCGCAAGGCTCCTTTTTTATTGGGCCAATAACGCTCAAGACAAGGCATGCAGCGAAAAACGGTTTGAGGCAATGCTATCTGCCGATTCCATGGCGGCGGATTTGTCGGCATCAGCCGGTGCCTTCTTGGAATGGGACGGAGCGTTGGTGGAGCTGTCCGGTTCAGCCGAGGTGGCGATGGTGGAAGGCGAGGACTTGCCAGCCACTTCCTGCAGGCGGCGGTATTCAGCCAATACGCGCGAACCATATCCGGAATCTGTCGCGAAGGCCGCCGCGCCAACGTAGCGCTTCAGCCCCGCTTCGACTGAACCGGCTCTCTTGACATAATCTTTCAGGATCGCCGATCCAACGCGGATATTGGCGACAGGGTCCAGCGCAGCGCGAACGCCGCCATGTTCACGAAACTTATCGCGATGCACTTTTGACATGACTTGCATCAGCCCCTGCGCTCCGCCTGCACTTTCAGCAAAGGGATTGAAGCCCGATTCAATGGCGGCGACCGCAAGGATAAGCAGCGGATCCAGTTGAAGTTTCTCGGCATTCTTGTACGCTTCCGACACCAGCATGTGAGTCGCGTCGGAAGCGACACGGTAACGGCGCGAGATCCAGCGGGAAACCGCTAATTGTTCATTTGAAAGGCTAGTGTTTTTAATTTGCAGTTCGATTCTGGCTGGTTGTTTCACCACGGAGGCAGGGGTAGTGCTTACCTGCGGCGAAGGAAGAGCCGGAGTCGTGTCAGGCGCCGCCAAATCCGCGAGCGGGTCAAGCTCGTCTTCATCATCAGCGTCTGCCACTTCGGCTGCAAATGGCGACAGGGCTTTCAAATGGTCGGTAAAGTGCGGTTTGACGAATAACAGAGTCAAGGCGGCGATAGCGGCAACGCCGAGAACCATCAGCGAATGATGGGCAATGGTCATGATGCCGCGTAAAGTGGCACGTGCGAGAGAGGTGGCGACAACGGCAGATTGGTCTGCAGTTTTCCGGCTCAAGGCCTCCCCAGCCTGGATAAAACGGTACAGCATGGTTTCTCCTGAATCGTCACGGCACAAACGATCCCACACCGGGTAGACCCGGAGCGTTTTCCATTTATGCCGTCAATCAGAAACATCGTCTGGCATTGCTGAGAGCATAGTCAGACGGTCGTCTTGCCATTTTGTTCAACTGGCGGCGCGGTTTGCGCTACGGACCCAGTGACAGGCAAATTTTTCCGGGGGAAGGCTGACGCCTTTGGCAACACTCCTTAAAATGTCATGTGGGGCCCCGAACCCCGTGAACTGATTTGGTTTATTCCGCAGCGCTTGTTCTGGTGAGGGCTGCTTCCGCTTCAAGTGAAAAAGATTGTAGGGGCTGAATTATATCCAGTCAATAATATAAAATTTGAAATCCATAACCAATTTGCATATAGAAATGCGCTGCAGTGCAGCAAAAATCAATAAAAACAGCGACTTGCCAAATCTTCTTTGATAATCTGCAGAAGTTAAAAGAATTGTAAAAAATATGAAATATACGGATTTGCGGGACTTTATTGCGAAGTTGCAAGAAATTGGCGAACTCAAGCGTATTGCGGTTTCCGTGTCACCGCATCTGGAAATGACCGAGGTGTGCGATCGCACCTTGCGAGCCGGCGGACCTGCCTTGCTGTTCGAGCGCCCGACCGGGCATACGATGCCCGTCCTGGGAAATCTGTTTGGCACGCCGCGTCGAGTTGCTCTCGGGATGGGCGCGGAGGATGTCGGCGAATTGCGCCGTATCGGCCAGGTGCTGGCCAGCCTGAAAGAGCCGGAGCCACCTAAAGGCTTTCGCGATGCATTAGGCCTGGGCTCCTTACTCAAGGCATTATGGGATATGGCGCCGAAAGAGTCGCGCTCCGCGCCTTGCCATGACATCGTCTGGGAAGGCGATGACGTCGACCTCGCAAAGCTGCCGATTCAGCATTGCTGGCCGGGGGATGTCGCGCCGTTGATTACCTGGGGGCTGGTGATTACGAAGGGGCCGCATAAAAAGCGGCAGAACCTGGGTATCTACCGACAGCAGGTGCTGGGCCGGAACAAGGTGATCATGCGCTGGCTGGCGCATCGCGGTGGTGCGCTGGATTTTCGCGAGCATGCGATTGCCAATCCCGGCAAGCCATATCCTGTGGCGGTGGCGCTGGGTGCCGACCCCGCCACTATATTAGGTGCAGTCACGCCGGTGCCGGACAGCTTGTCGGAATACCAGTTTGCCGGACTGCTGCGCGGCAGTCGTACCGAGTTGGTCAAGGCGATCGGCAGCGAGTTGCGAGTGCCGGCCTCGGCGGAAATTGTCCTGGAAGGGCATATCTATCCCGATGCCTCGCATCCGAGCGGTTATGAGCATGCTCTTGAAGGGCCGTATGGCGACCACACCGGTTACTACAATGAGCAGGACTGGTTCCCGGTATTTACGATCGACCGGATCACCATGCGGCGCGACCCGATTTACCACTCTACGTATACAGGCAAACCTCCGGATGAGCCGGCTGTGCTCGGCGTGGCGTTGAACGAGGTATTCGTGCCTTTGCTGCAGAAGCAGTTTTCCGAGATTACGGATTTTTACCTGCCGCCGGAAGGCTGCAGCTACCGCATGGCGGTGGTGCAGATGAAGAAATCCTATCCGGGGCATGCCAAGCGGGTGATGTTCGGCGTCTGGAGCTTCCTGCGTCAGTTCATGTATACCAAGTTCATCGTGGTCGTGGATGAGGATGTGAATATCCGCGACTGGAAGGAAGTCATCTGGGCGATCACGACCCGGGTCGACCCCGTGCGCGATACGACGCTGGTGGACAATACCCCGATCGATTACCTGGATTTTGCGTCGCCGGTAAGTGGTCTGGGCAGCAAGATGGGCATCGATGCCACCAACAAGTGGCCGGGCGAAACCAGTCGGGAATGGGGCCGGACCATCGTCATGACGGATGAGGTGAAAGCCCGGGTGGATAGCATCTGGCAAGAGTTGGGAATTTGAATGTTGGGTGAAAACGCATATTGCTGGTAAAATCTCTCTTGGCGGGCCCCTGCGCATTGTGGCTTGGTGAACCTGGTCAGGTCGGGAACGAAGCAGCCACAGCCGATTCCCACAAGTGCCGCAGACAAGGCTCGCCTTTATTATCTTCTTCTCATCCTCATTCAGGCTCCTTGTTGATTGGGCGCCGACATTTCACCAATCTTTGGCAAGCGCAAGAGCAAGCAGACTCTTGGGACCGCTCCATTCCATCATTTCCTCAGGCAACACAAAGGCTGGCAAAGTGGTATTGTGTTGCTCTGGCTATTCCTCCAAAAGGGTCGTTTCCTCACCCACCAGGAAGCTCTGCTGAATTTACCGCTCTTGCTTATCTCATATGCATGTAACACGAAAGCAACTGACCGTCGGCGCCATTCTTATTATTGTTGCCGTCGCCGCTTACTTTTTCTGGTCAGGCAAACCGGAAGGTCAATCGCAGAAACCGCGCTCTCAGGTACAGACAATCAAGAGCGTACAGGCGCAAAAAAAATCGATTCCGGTGATGGTTCGGGCGAATGGCTATGTCACCGCCATCAATACGGTTGAAGTGCGTCCGCAAGTGCAAAATGTCGTACGGGCGATTCATGTCCGCGAAGGCCAGGAAGTCAAGGCTGGTCAGCTATTGTTTACACTCGATCCGCGCAGCGACGAAGCGGCGGTAGCCAATGCGCGTGCGCAACTGTCGCGTAATCGCGCTGCGCTGGCGGAAGCGGAAGCGACGCTCCGGCGCAATCAGGACCTGCTGGCACAGCAATTCATTTCGCAGGCGGCAGTCGATACGGCGCGCAGCCAGGTTGAAGCGCTACGCGGTGCCGTGCAGGGCGATGAAGCGACGATTCGCGCAAGCCGGGTAGCGCTTGGCCACAACACCATTGCCGCCAGCATTGCGGGGCGCATCGGCGCCATCAGCGTGCGGCCGGGCAGCCTGGCGCAACCGACAGGCAATCCGATGTTGACCATCTCGCAGCTTGATCCGATCGCCGTCAGCTTTTCCGTGGCGGAGAAGGAATTGAGCCATATCCTTGCCAGCTATCCGAAGGGCGATGCCCCTGTCGTGGCGCAATTGGCGAATGGCACGGAGATTAAGGGCAAACTTGTCTTTATCGATAATGCCGCCGATACCCAGACCGGCACCGTGCGCATGAAGGCGGAATTCGCCAATGCAGACCATCGCATGTGGCCCGGTAATTATGTCGCCGTGCGAATGGTGGCGCGAACGCTGCCCGATGCCGTCGTGGTGCCGGCGCAAGCCGTGGTGACCGGCCCGGAGCGCCAGTTTATCTATGTCGTGAGCCAGGACGAGACGGTCAAGGCGCGCAATATCGAGGTCTTGACGATCGAGCAAGGACAGGCGGCAGTCGCCGGCATTGAGCCGGGCGCGCGCGTGGTGGTCGAGGGCACGCAAAACCTGCGTCCCGGCAGCAAGGTGCAGGAGGCGAATGTCAAGGACGGCAAAGGCAGCGGTCCCGAAACGGAAGGCGGCAATGCGGACAAGACACGCAAGAATGCCGCCTGAGGATTTGACGACTAACAGCCTGTAGAAGTAATCAGCGAACGTGAATATCTCCGAACTTTGCATCCGCCGGCCGGTCATGACCGTGCTGCTTTCCATCGCCATCGTCGTGATCGGCTTGTTCGCCTATGCCGGCTTGCCGATTGCGGCGCTGCCCAGCTATAACACGCCGATCATCAATGTCACGGCTGCCCTGCCGGGGGCGAGCCCGGAGATCATGGCGGCGTCGGTCGCCACCCCGCTGGAAAAACAATTTTCGACCATTGCCGGGCTGGCTACGATCAGTTCGAGCAATACGCGTGGCAATACCTCCATCACGCTGGAGTTCAACCCGGATCGCGACATCGATGCCGCGGCGGTGGATGTGCAGGCCGCCTTGCTGCGGGCCCAGCGCAGTCTGCCGGAAGAGATGACTTCGCTGCCGGCCTATCGCAAGGTGAATCCGGCGGACCAGTCGGTCTTGCTGGTAGTGCTGACTTCGCCCTCGCTGTCGCTGGCTGAGCTGAACGATTACGCGGAAAACCTGATCTCGCCTTCGCTATCGACCATCAATGGCGTGGCGCAGGTGCTGGTGTTCGGCCAGCGCCGCTATGCCGTGCGCATCCAGGCGCGCGCCGATGAACTGGCGGCGCGCAATATGACGCTGGACGAGCTGGCCGCCGCCGTCCGCGCCGCCAATGCCAATACGCCGGTCGGCGTGCTGGATGGCCCTCGCCAGAGTTTGACGCTGGAAGCCAACAAGCAATTGCCGAATGCGGCTGCCTTTGCCGAACTGGTCATTCAAAGCAAGGATGGCGTGTCCATGCGTCTCAAAGACGTTGCCACGATCGAGGATAGCGTGGAATCGGCCAAGAGCGGCAGCTGGGCCAATGGCGAGCCGTCGATCACGCTGGGCATCCAGCGTCAGCCCAATGCCAATACGGTGGAAGTGGTCGATGCCGTCAAGGCGCGGCTGCCGCAGTTCCGCGATCAGATGCCGGGGTCGGTGGAGCTGAAGGTTCTGAACGACCGCTCGGTCTCCATTCGCGAGGCGATTCATGACGTGAAGATCACGCTGTTTTTGACCATTGCCCTGGTCATCATGGTGATCTTCCTGTTCCTGAAGCGTCTTTCGGCGACCCTCATTCCGGTATTATCCCTGCCGATTTCGCTGATCGGCTGCTTTGCGCTGATGTATGCGCTGGGTTACAGCCTCGACAATATCTCGCTGCTGGGTATTACGATCGCGGTCGGCCTGGTGGTGGATGACGCCATCGTCATGCTGGAAAACATCGTGCGCCACATCGAAGACGGCATGGAGCCGCTGGCGGCGGCATTGAAGGGCTCGCGCGAAGTCGGCTTCACCATCATCTCGATTTCGATTTCGCTGGTGGCGGTGTTCATTCCGATTTTCTACATGCCGGGCGTGATCGGCCTGATGTTCCATGAATTCGCCGCCGTTGTGTCGCTCGCCATCCTGGTGTCGGCGGTGGTGTCGCTGACCCTGGTGCCGATGCTGTGCAGCCGTTATCTTCGCCATGGCGAGAAAGAGCCGGACAACTGGCTGAGCCGCGGTTTCGAGCGCGTATTCCAGGCAGTGCTTGGTGCTTACGAGCGCGCGCTAGACTGGTGCCTGCAGAAGCGTTTCCTGGTGTTGATGGTGGCGCTGTCCACTTTTGCGCTGACGGCCTGGCTGTTTCAGAGCATGCCGAAGGGCTTTTTCCCTGAAGAAGATATCGGCCAGATTTCCGCCGTGGTGGAAGGGCCGCAGGATGTGTCGTATCCGGTGATGGTCAACCTGGTCAAGACGGCATCGGATGCCATGATGCGCGACCCGAATGTCGCGACCATTTCCTCGCGCATTTCGGGCACCAACACGGGTAATATCTTCATCGGCTTGAAGCCGCGCAGCGAGCGCGAATCCATGAGCAAGGTGCTCGAACGCATGCGCAAGGAAGTCAGTAGCATTCCAGGCTTGGCTGTGTATCTGACGCCGGTGCAGAACCTGCGGCTTGGCGGGCGCTCCAGCAAGAGTCGCTATCAGTATGTGCTGCAAAGCGTGCGCGCCGACGAGCTGAACGGCTGGTCGGAGAAGCTGCAGGAAAAAATGCGCGCTGACCCGATCTTCCGCGATGTGACGAGCGATTCGCAGTTGAAGGGCTTGCAGGCGGAAGTGGAAATCGATCGGGACCGTGCCAACCAGGCCGGCGTGCAAATTGCGGATATCCGCAGTGCGTTGTATAGCGCGTATGGCGAACGGCAGGTCTCCACCATTTTCACGAGCAGCAATAGTTACCAAGTCATCCTGCAAAGCGCCGGTTCCGGCCAGCAGGATGAAAAGGACTTGAACGATATCTATGTGCGCAGCAAGGCTGGCGCGCTGGTGCCGCTGATGAGCGTGGCCACGGTGCGGCGTTCGGCTGGGCCGGTCGCGGTCAACCATCAGGGGCAGCTGCAGGCGATCACGGTGTCATTCAACCTGGCGCCGAAGGTGCCGCTGGGAGATGCCAGCAACAAGCTGGAAAACTTCAAGCAAGAGCTTGGCATGCCGGCCAGTATCATCACATCGTATGCGGGCGATGCGGCAGTGTTCCAGTCGTCGCAGACGAGCCAGGTTGCCTTGCTGCTGCTAGCGGTGGCGGTGATCTACATTCTGTTAGGCGTGCTGTACGAAAGCTATATTCATCCGATCACGATTCTCGCCGGCTTGCCGTCTGCTGCTGTCGGCGCCTTGCTGGCGCTGGACTTGTTCGGTTTCGAGCTGACGCTGATTGCCACGATCGGTATCCTGATGCTGATCGGTATCGTCAAGAAGAACGCCATCATGATGATCGATTTCGCGCTCGATGCTCAGCGCAGTGAAGGCATGGAGCCGACAAAGGCGATCCGTACCGCCTGTATCCTGCGCTTCAGGCCGATCATGATGACGACGCTGGCAGCCTTGATGGGCGCGGTGCCGATTGCATTCGGCTGGGGCGCCGGCGCAGAACTGCGCCAGCCGCTGGGCGTGGCAATCGTTGGCGGCTTGCTGGTGTCGCAGGTGATCACGCTTTTCATCACCCCGGTGATCTACCTGTATCTCGATCGATTCAGCGGCACCGGGCCGCTACAATTGTCGCCGGAGGTATTGGCGCAGAGTGCGCCAGCAGACGTCAGTGCGGCCAGGCACGGCTGAGAATCTGCCGCTGTAAGGTCGGGGAAGTTGAGGCGCCGCCCAGGGTGCCGTAGACGCGTCCGCAATCGGGGTCTGCGCGGCTGGCAATGAATGCCTCGGCGATGGCTGACGGGGCATGTTCCAGCATCAGGCAGCATTGCGCCGCCAGCACCAGTTTTTGCGCGAAGCGGCGCGCCAGCATTTCGCGCTGCTGTGGTGGCGCTGTCATATCGTCCTTCAGGCTTTCCACCAGAACCTGCACGTCGGGATGGTCAGCCGCGACATCCAGCATATCGTCGAGCAGCAGCGCGAAAGCATCGGGCTCGCGCTCGATGGCGCGCAAGACATCGAGGCACATGATATTGCCCGAGCCTTCCCAGATCGAATTGACCGGCGCTTCACGGTACATGCGCGCCATCGGTCCGGTCTCGACATAACCATTGCCGCCCCAGACTTCCATGCATTCGCCGGAAAATTCCAGCGCGCGCTTGCAGATCCAGAACTTGGCGGCCGGCGTCATGATGCGGCGCCATGCGCGGTCCAGCGGTTCGTTCGGAAAATCGAACGCTGCCGCCAGGCGCAGCATGAGCTGGGTCGCGGCTTCGCTTTCCAGCGCCAGGTCGCATAGCACGTTGCGCATCAGCGGCTGTTCGATCAGCGGCTTGCCGAAGGCGCTACGGTGGCGGGCGTGATGCACTGCCTGCGCAAAGGCCTGGCGCATCAGGCCGGCGCTGCCGATGACGCAATCCAGGCGCGTATAGCCGGCCATTTCAATAATGGTGGGGATGCCGCGTCCTTCCTCGCCGATCATGACGCCATAGGCATCCTGGAACTCGACTTCGCTGCTCGAATTCGAGCGGTTGCCGAGCTTGTCCTTCAAGCGTTGTATCAGGACGGTATTCTTTGTGCCATCCGGACGCCAGCGCGGCACGAAAAAGCAGGACAAGCCTTCCTCGGTGCGAGCCAACACAAGATGGGCATCGCACATCGGCGCCGAAAAAAACCATTTGTGCCCGGTGAGCAGATATTCGGTGCCGCGTCCGCCTGGGCCGTCGGGACGGGCGATCGTGGCATTGCTGCGCACATCCGAGCCGCCCTGTTTTTCCGTCATGCCCATGCCGATCAGAATGGAATCCTTGGCGGACATCGGCAAGTCGCGCGGGTCGTGCTCCAGCGAATAGAGTTTTTCCTGCAGCTGGGCGAACAAGCCTGCTTCCTTTTGCAGCACCGGAATCGATGCAAAGGTCATGGTGGTCGGGCAGAGCGAGCCGGCTTCGATCTGCGCATGCATGTAATAACCGGCGGCGCGCGCCACATGGGCGCCTGGGCGTGGCGTCGTCCAGGGCAGGGCATGCAATCCCTCTCGCCGCAGCAGCGCCAGCAGCAGGTGCCAGCTTGGATGAAAGCTCACGACATCAGTGCGATTGCCGTAACGGTCGTGCGTCATCAGCTCCGGCAAATGATGGTTGGCCATGTCGCCCAGCTGCAGGATGCGCCCCTGGCCCAATTCGGTGCCAAGGCGCCGCAGTTCGTCCAGGTGCCAATCGGCATTTTCGCGTTCCACGCCTTCGCACAGCGCGATATCGCTGACGAACAGATCGTAGTCGCGCAATTCAGGTACCTGGTTGGTGACTTCATGGGTGAACCATTGCATTACCTTCTCCGGGACGACTATCAGTCTTTCGATAATAGGAGGATTCCAGCGCGGTTTGCAAGTCTGGCAAGACCCAGTCCTGCGGATTTGCATGGCAAAGGGCAGGAAGTCGCCTTGCCAGGCCGCAGGTCAGGTAAAATGCTATTTACATTCAACATGTAGCGCGGCTATGTCTTATCAAGTTCTGGCAAGAAAGTATCGCCCCAAAAGCTTTGACACCCTGGTCGGGCAAGAGCACGTCGTGCGCGCGCTGACGCATGCGCTCGAGCACAAGCGCCTGCATCACGCTTACCTGTTCACCGGCACGCGCGGTGTCGGCAAGACTACCTTGTCCCGTATCCTCGCCAAATCCTTCAATTGCCGCGGCGCGGATGGCAATGGCGACATCACGGCCCAGCCTTGCGGCGTATGCGAGGCTTGTACGGCAATCGATGCCGGGCGTTTCGTCGATTACATCGAGATGGACGCGGCTTCCAACCGCGGCGTCGATGAAATGGCGCAATTGCTGGAACAGGCGATTTACGCACCGTCCAATGCCCGCTTCAAGGTCTACATGATCGACGAAGTGCACATGCTCACCAATCATGCCTTCAACGCCATGCTGAAGACATTGGAAGAGCCGCCGGAGCATGTGAAGTTCATTCTCGCGACCACCGATCCGCAAAAGATTCCGGTAACAGTGCTGTCGCGCTGCCTGCAATTCAACTTGAAGCAGATGCCGCCCGGGCATATCGTCGGCCATCTGGAAAATATTCTCGGCCAGGAAAGCATCGAGTTCGAAACGCCGGCTTTGCGCTTGCTGGCACAGGGCGCGCATGGTTCGATGCGCGATGCCTTGTCGTTGACCGACCAGGCGATCGCCTATGCCGCCGGCAAGGTGACGCTGGAAGCGGTGCAGGGCATGCTTGGCGCGCTCGATCAATCCTATCTCGTGCGCGTACTGGATGCACTGGCGCAAAAGGATGGCGCTGGCTTGCTTGCTGTCGCCGATGAAATGGCGGCGCGCAGCCTGTCGTATAACGGCGCGCTGCAGGACCTGGGTTCGCTGCTGCATCGCATCGCCCTGGCGCAGTCGGTGCCTTCCGCCGTGCCGGACGATTTGCCTGAACGCGAAGATATCCTGCGGCTGGCAAAAGAGTTCGATCCGGAAGAAGTGCAGCTGTTTTACCAGATCGCCGTGCATGGCCGAAATGAACTGGGACTGGCGCCGGATGAATATGCCGGTTTCTCTATGACCTTGTTGCGCATGTTGGCTTTTCGTCCCGGAATCGGCGGCGGCGAAGCGCAGGTCGTGCAGACGCCAGCGGTAGCTGCCGCGCCGGTAGCTCCGGCACCGGCACCGGCAAAGCTTGCAGCAACGCCACAGGTCGCCAGCGCCAGCGTGCCTGCGCCGGCTCGCTCCGCGGGTGGCATGAGCCCGGCACGTGCTGCCCTGGAAGCCGCGCGTAATGGCGGCAAGTTGCCCGCCGGCGTGACCGTCAACGCATCGCCGCGGCCGGCAGAGCCAGCCATGCCGGCTCCAGCACCGACTGCTTCTCAGCCGAAGTCGCCGGCGCCATGGGAAGATGACGTGGTGCATGCAGCATCGGCTGGCGTCGCCACCGTGGCCGAGGCTCAAAAAAAAACTGAAGTTGCCGAAGAGCCCGCAGGAGCCATAGTGCCGGCAGCCCGTACCGGTGCCTCGCCCCGGCGCCAGGTGATGTCCGGCCCGGTGCCGGCGCTGAACTGGGATGGCAACTGGCCCGCGCTCGCGGCAAACTTGCCGGTACGAGGTGTGGCGCAGCAGCTGGCGCAGCAAAGCGAATTGATCGACTGCGATACCAGCGGCAACAATGTGATATTCAACTTGCGCGTGCCGCTGGAAACCTTGTGCGCAGCCGGCAGCGTGGACAAGCTGGCGGCGGCGTTGACCGAGCATTTCGGCAAGCCGGTGCGCGTGACGACGGAAATCGGCGCTGTCGAACAGACCGCCAATGCGGCTGCGTTGGCCGACCGGGCAGAACGCCAGCGGCAGGCGGAAGAAACGATGAATACCGACCCGTTCGTGCAGACCCTGATGCGCGAATTCGGCGCCACGATCGTGCCGGGATCGATCAGGCCGGTGTGATGGATCAATGGGGCACAACCTGCCCTGGCGTATAACTTAACGCGTTTAACTATTAAGGAGCTCTACCATGATGAAAGGCCAATTGGCAGGCTTGATGAAGCAAGCACAGGCAATGCAGGACAATATGAAGAAGATGCAGGACCAGCTGGCCGCCATCGAAGTCGAAGGCCAGTCCGGCGCCGGCATGGTCAAGGTCGTCATGACTTGCAAGAACGATGTCAAACGCGTGTCGATCGACCCTTCGCTGCTGGGCGATGACAAGGATATGCTGGAAGACCTGGTGGCTGCCGCCTTCAACGATGCGGTGCGCAAGGCAGAAGCGACGTCGCAGGAAAAGATGGCTGGTGTTACCGCCGGCTTGCCGCTGCCGCCTGGCTTCAAGATGCCGTTTTAAATTAATAACGATGCGGCAGTTCGTTGCCGCCTCCGGAATTAAGCTTACGTGAAAACTCCGTCCAGTCTCGAATTCCTGTCCGAAGCCCTGCGCCGCTTGCCCGGCGTCGGGCCCAAGTCTGCGCAACGCATGGCTTACCACCTGATGCAGCATGACCGCGACGGCGCGGCGATGCTGGGTAGGGCGCTGAACCAGGCGGTTGAGCGCGTTCATCATTGTGAGCGCTGCAATACGTTCACCGAGAATCCGGTATGCGAGACTTGTCTTGACCCGGATCGCGACCTGAGCCTGTTGTGCGTGGTCGAGACGCCGGCCGACCAGTTGATGATCGAGCAGACCCTGACCTACAAGGGCTTGTACTTTGTCCTGATGGGGCATCTGTCGCCACTCGACGGCATCGGCCCCAAGGACATTCATCTCGAAAAGCTGATCGCGCGGGCCACGGATGGCGTGGTGAAGGAAGTGATCCTGGCGACCAACTTCACCAACGAAGGCGAAGCGACCGCTCACTACATCAGCGAAACGCTCAAGGCGCGCGGCTTGAAAGTGAGTCGCCTGGCGCGCGGCGTGCCGGTCGGCGGCGAGCTGGAATACGTGGACGCCGGCACGATTGCGCGTGCCATGCTGGATCGCCGGGCGACCTGATTTTCGGTGCAACGCCATTTGCGGCGCGCGCATGGTGAATCACGGCAAGGGCGGCGAATCACGGCAAGGGCGCCCCGTAATCAGTAGGCGCTTGTGCCATGTAAGTAAATCCAGTCACATCACTGCTCTTTTGAGCACGCAGCTACGCGTGGGATAATGCCATTTTTTCATCCCGACTACGCGCTATTCCCATGACTTCCTCTTTTGGCCCGCTTGCCGGCATCAAGGTGCTGGAGCTCGGCACGCTGATCGCCGGCCCGTTCTGTTCCCGCATGCTTGCCGAATTCGGCGCCGAAGTCATCAAGGTCGAATCGCCCGATGGCGGCGATCCGATTCGCCAGTGGCGCGTCCTGAAGGATGGCACCTCGCTCTGGTGGTACGTCCAGTCGCGCAACAAGAAAAGCATCACGCTTAATCTGAAAGATCCGCGCGGGCAGGAGATCGCCAGAAAGCTGGCGCTCGAAGCGGACATCATCATCGAGAACTACCGTCCCGGCGTGCTGGAAAAGTGGGGGCTGGGTTACGAAGCGCTCAAGGCAATCAACCCCGCGACCATCATGGTGCGCCTGTCCGGTTATGGCCAGACCGGACCGATGAAAGACTTGCCGGGCTTTGGCGCAATCGGCGAATCGATGGGCGGCATGCGTTATGTGTCAGGACATCCGGATCGCCCGCCGGTACGCATCGGCATTTCCATCGGCGATTCTCTCGCGGCTTTGCATGGCGTGATCGGCGCGATGATGGCTTTGCGCCACCGCGATGCCACCGGTGGCCGCTGGAATGGCGAAACTGGCGAAGCTTGCCGCGCCGGCCAGGGACAGGTGGTGGACGTCGCGCTGTACGAGGCGGTGTTCAACATGATGGAGTCGCTCGTGCCGGAATATGACCACGCGGGCGTGGTGCGCGAGCGTACCGGCGGCGCCTTGCCGGGCATCGTGCCGTCGAATACCTATATGACGAAAGAAGGCGCCAATATCGTCATCGCCGGCAATGGCGACGCCATCTTCAAGCGCCTCATGATCGCCATCGGCCGCGAAGATATGGCCGATGATCCGCAACTCGCACGCAACGACGGACGCGTGCCGCGCACAACGGAAATCGATGGCGCGATCCAGGCCTGGTGCGATACGCAAAGTATCGATGAAGCGTTGGCGACCTTGCAGGCAGCCGACGTGCCGGTTGGGAAAATCTACTCGGTGCGCGACATGATGAGCGACCCGCAATTCCTGGCGCGGCAAATGTTCGAACAGCACCAATTCAGCGATGGCACGCCGATCAGGCTGCCGGCGATTACGCCTAAACTGTCACAGACACCAGGTGAAACCCGCTGGCTCGGCCCCAAGCTGGGCGAGCATACTGAAGCAATATTGGCTGAACTGGGTTATGAACTTGCGGCCATTGAGCAGCTACGCATTGAAAAAGTGATTTAGCATCGGCGAACTTTCTGTTTGCAGAAGCCTTGGTTGGACGGACACAACAACACTCGGACATTTTTCAGTTGGCGGCAAAATTTAACTGACAATCTTGCCTCGCCGAAATAACAATTTGATACAAGAATTTGCAATTTTCCTGCTTTTTCTCCGATTGAATTCTGTTATCATTTGATCAATATCATCATCGTAAGCCGTACAGTCTTTCTTTTTAGAAAACAATACTATGAACCAGGCTTTACAGACTGCTCCCGCCGTTGCTGCCGGTCCCAGGCGTTTTAACCTTGAGATCATCGGTTTTTCTCCTGCCGAAAAGGCCATGCTGTCATCGACTTTTCGCCTGACCGGACGTCGGGCGTTTTTTTATGCCGAAGCGACGGAGCCGAACCAGCGCACGGACATTTATCTGGCAAACGGAGACAGTCCGGAAGCGTTGAAGGAGCTCGCCGAACGCGCGCCCAATGCTTACGCGCCGGCAGTGCTGATCGGTCGCTCGCCGATGGACATCGGCTGGCCGCGAGTGGAGAAGCCGATTCACTGGATGCGTCTGTTCGAGCAACTGGATGTCGTGATGCAGGCGGCGCTGGCGGAACGGAGCCGGCGCGAGAGCGCGAATGGCGAGAAGTGGGATGGCCGTACCTTCCGCCGCGCCATCGACCAGGACCTGCCGCCGGAAGTCGTCATTGTCGAACCCAGCCCGAACGAGTCGGTGCTGGTGGTGGATGACAGCGCTACCGTGCGCGCTTTCATGAAGGCCAAGCTGGCGCCATTCCGCTTCGATGTCGATTATGCGGCCGACGGCGAGAGCGCCATCGATATGGCGCAGGCCAAGCCCTATACCTGCATTTTCCTGGACATCATGATGCCGGGCATCGATGGCTATCAGGTATGCAAGCGCATCAAGGGGAGCGCCGCCACCCGGAATACCGCGGTCGTCATGTTGACCAGCAAGTCGGGTACTTTCGATAAATTCCGCGGCAACTGGGCAGGGTGCGATGCCTATCTGGGCAAGCCGGTCAGCGAGGATGAGTTGCTCGCGACGATTGCCAAGTTCTTGCCGAGTGCACGCAAGGTGATCAACGTCGCCTGAGTAACCGGTAAGGATAAGGCATGAAGAACATCATGCTTCCATGGCTGAGGCGGAATATCTGGAAATAAAAAAGCGGGATGAATTCCCGCTTTTTTATTTGCTGCCGAATACAGGCGATTGATCAGCGCAGCGCGTCGACCATCTTCTCCAGTTTGATGGCGTCGGCGCAGAAGAGGCGGATGCCTTCGGCCAGTTTTTCTGTCGCCATCGCATCGTCGTTGACCATCAGGCGGAATGTCTTTTCATCAAGCGACAGTTTTTCTAGGTCGGACGCCTGTGCCGACTCGCTGCTGAGCTTGCGCGTAACCGGCGCATCGGTCTCTGCCAGCTTTTGCAGCAATTCCGGGCTGATCGTAAGCAGGTCGCAACCAGCCAGTTCCGTCAATTGCGAGGTGTTGCGGAAGCTCGCGCCCATCACTTCGGTCTTGTAGCCGAACTTGCGATAGTAGTTATAAATGCGCTTGACCGATTGCACGCCCGGATCGTTTTCGCCGGTGTATTCCTCGCCGGTCGATTTCTTGTACCAGTCGTAGATGCGGCCAACGAAGGGTGAAATCAGTTGCGCGCCCGCTTCGGCGCAGGCAATCGCCTGCGGCAGCGAAAACAGCAGGGTCATGTTGCAGCGGATGCCTTCCTTTTCCAGCACTTCGGCGGCGCGGATGCCTTCCCAGGTCGAGGCAATCTTGATTAGCACGCGCTCGCGCGGCACGTCGGCCTGCTCGTACAGGCGGATCAGTTCGCGACCCTTGGCGATGGTGCCTTCGGTATCGAAGGAAAGTCGCGCATCGGTTTCGGTCGAGACACGGCCCGGGATGATCTTCACGATTTCGCGGCCGAATGCCACCAGCAAGCGATCGATGATGTCGCCGGTCGACTTGCTGCCGTGATCGCGCACGGCCTGTTCGAGCAACGGGCGATATTCATCCTTTTGCACTGCCTTGAGGATCAATGAGGGATTGGTCGTGGCATCACGCGGCGCGAAGGCTTTCATCGCCTGAAAGTCACCCGTGTCGGCAACGATGGTGGTGTATTGCTTGAGTTGTTCGAGTTGGTTCATGGCGTCAGGAAATATAAGCTGCAAGGCAAGCGCTTATTGTACGCAATTCACGTTATAGCCTGCCGATTTTTCGGCATCAGAGCGCATTGCATTGCTTTTAATCAATCAGAGGAAAGTGTCAAAAGGCATATCCATTTTCTGCAAGGACTTTTGCGCATTCAGCATTTTCTTGCGGATTTCCGGGCCGCGCTTCAGCGCCAGGCCTACTGCCAGGATGTCGATCACGACCAGATGCGCCAGACGCGCCGAGATCGGCGTATACGGATCAGCATTGAAGGACAGATCGATCGGCACCAGCACCGTGGCAAGTTCCGCCAGGGGCGTGCCGCTTGGGACCAGGGCGATGACATCGGCGCCAGCCTTTCTGGCCAGCCGCACGCTGCCGAGCAGGGCTGCGCTGCCGCCGCGCTGGGAGATGGCCACTACCGCATCGCCCTGGTTCAAGAGCGATGCCGAAATGCTGTGAATATGGGGATCGGAATAGGCCACTGTTGGCACGCCCGAGCGGAAGAACTTGTGCTGCGCATCGGCGGCGATGATGCCGGAAGTGCCTTGGCCATAGAACTCGATCTTGTTGGCGCGGGCGAGGACATCGAGCGCGCGCTGGATCGCTTCCGGCTGCAGGTTGTTGCGCAAATCGAGCAGCGCGTTGATCGAGCGGCTGCAGATCTTGCCGACCAAATCGGCGGTCAGGTCGTCGGGCGCGAGGGTCTCGTCGCCGCCGGGCATGGCCAAGGCCAGGTTCTGCGCCAGTTTAAGCTTGAACTCGTGCCAGCCGTCGTAGCCGATCGCGCGGCAAAAGCGCACGACGGTCGGTTCCGATACCTGCGCATTCCTGGCGAGCGCCGTGATGTTTTCCGACACCGCCAGCTGCGGGTTTTCCAGGACCGCGAGCGCGACCCGTTTCTCCGACTTGGACAGGGTAGGGAGTTGAGTACGTATGGAATCCAGCAGCATGCGTGCTTACATCTCCGGCAGGGCTTCTTCGCGCCACTGCAAGCCATCGCGGCCGATGAGGGCGCTCGCGGCGGCCGGGCCCCAGGTGCCGGCGCTGTAGGGCAGCGGTTCAGTCTGTTCCTGCTCCCAGTAATTCAGGATGGGCTCGACCCATTCCCATGCCGCTTCCAGTTCGTCGCTGCGCATGAACAGCGTAAGCTGGCCGCGCAGCACATCCAGCAACAGGCGCTCGTAGGCTTCCATGCGCGGCATCTTGAATTGCTCGCGGAAGTCGAGTTCCAGTTCGACAGGTTTCAGGCGCATGCGGTCGCCGGGCGTCTTGGCCATCAGGTTCAGCTGCAGGCCTTCTTCCGGCTGCAGGCTGATGACCAGGCAGTTCGGCTGGAAGGTGGAGCTTGGCTGCGCAAAGATCGAGTGCGGCAAGGCCTTGAAACGCACCACGATTTCAGCCAATTGATCGGCCATGCGTTTGCCGGTACGCAGATAGAAGGGGACCCCCGCCCAGCGCCAGGTATCGATCTCGGCTTTCACGGCGACGAAGGTTTCGGTGCGCGAGTCGGGTGGCGCGCCTTCCTGTCGATAGCCGGGCACGGCGATGCCGCCGACGTGGCCTGCGCGATACTGGCCGCGCACGATGTTTTGCGCCAGCGTGGTCTGATTGAAGCGTTTCAGCGAGCGCAAAACCTTGAGCTTTTCATCGCGTACCGGATCGGCTTGCACGCTCAGGGGTGGTTCCATGGCGACGATGCACAGGAGCTGCAGCAAATGATTCTGCAGCATGTCGCGCAGCGCACCGGCCGTGTCGTAATACTCGATGCGGTTGCCGACTCCCAGTTCTTCAGCGATGGTGATTTGCACATCCGAGATGAATTCGCGGCGCCATAGCGGCTCGAACAGCACGTTGCCGAACCGGAGCGCGAGCAGGTTCTGCACGGTCTCCTTGCCGAGATAATGGTCGATCCGGTAGATCTGCGATTCGTTGAAAACCTTGCCTACCTCGGCATTGATTTGCCGCGCGCTTGCCAGGTCACGCCCGAGCGGCTTTTCCAGCACCACGCGGGAACGCTCATTGGCCAGTCCGACATCGGCGAGGTTGTGGCAGATGCGTGAAAACAAGGCGGGCGGCGTCGCCATGTAAAACACCCGTACCAGTTCGGAGTCGGGGCGCATGGCTTGGATCAGCGGCTCGTAGGCTGCGGGATCGGTGGCATCGAGGGCGACGTATTGCACGCGCTCGCAGAAGGCTTGCCAGCGCTGCGGCTGTGTTTCGGCTGCCGCGACATGAGGACGCGCGTTCGTTTCGAGGACGTTAAGGAATTCCTCCCGGCTCCAGTGGTGCCGCCCGGCACAAATGATGCGCGCGCCCGGCGGCAAGTGACCGTCCCGGTCGCGGGCGAACAAGGCGGGCAGCAGCTTGCGCATGGCGAGGTCGCCGCCGCCGCCAAACAATACGATATCGAAATCAGCCAGGGCCATGGTGCATGTGCCTTATGTGGTAAGTGCCGCGCGGGCGCGGGCGATCAAGCTTTGCGTGGAACTGTCGTGCTGGTTAGATGTATTGGCGCCATTCAGTTCCGCCTGGATTTGTTTTGCCAATACCTTGCCCAGTTCAACACCCCACTGGTCGAAACTGTTGACGCCCCAGATCACGCCTTGCACAAAGGTCTTGTGTTCATATAGCGCAATCAGGGCGCCCAGGCTTGCTGGCGATAATTCATCGAGCAAGATGGTATTACTGGGACGGTTGCCTTCAAAAATCTTATGGGGCAGCAAGGCGTCGATGGCTGCAGCCGACTTGCCTTCTTTCGCCAGTTCGCGTTTGACTTCATCCGCTGATTTTCCAAGCATTAAAGCCTCGGATTGGGCAAAGCAGTTAGCCAGCAAGGCAGCATGATGCCCGGGCAAGTCGTGACTGGGCCGCAATGCAGTAATGAAATCCACGGGCACGATGTCGGTGCCCTGATGCAGCAGCTGGAAATAAGCATGCTGGCCATTGGTGCCGACGTCGCCCCACACTATCGGGCAGGTTGGTGCCGCCACGGGCTTGCCATCGAGGCTGACATGCTTGCCATTGCTTTCCATCTCAAGTTGCTGCAGGTAAGCCGGAAAAAATTTCAGATCCTGATGGTAGGGGGCAATGGAGATCGCGGCTTCGTTGAAGTAATTGCGATTCCAGATACCGATCAAACCCAGCAGTACCGGCATGTTCCGTTCCAGTGGCGCAGTCTGGAAATGCCGGTCCAGTTCATGCGCGCCAGCCAGCAAGTGTGAAAAGCGCTCAAAGCCGATGGCTAGCATCACCGGCAAGCCGATTGCCGACCAAAGCGAATAGCGGCCGCCAACCCAATCCCAGAAGGGGAACATATTTTCCGGGTCAATGCCAAACGATTGAACCGCTTCGGCGTTGGTGGATACCGCTACAAAATGTTTCTTCAGGTCGTCGACATAGGGGTGCTGGTCGAGAAACCAGGCGCGCGCCGTTTGCGCATTCATCATGGTCTCGGCGGTCGTGAACGTTTTTGAAGCGATGATGAAAAGCGTGGTGGCGGGATTCAGAGTCGGCAACAGCGCGGCAAGATCGTGGCCGTCGACGTTGGAGACGAAGTGCGGCTTGATGCGTGGATGCACATAGGCGCGCAATGCCTGGCAAGCCATTTTCGGGCCGAGGTCGGAGCCGCCGATGCCGATGTTGACGATATCGGTGATCGGCTCTTCCTTGTAGCCCAGCCAAGCGCCGGAACGCACCCGATTGGAGAAGTCGTGCAGCCGATCCAGCACCGCATGCACCTCGGCATTGACATCTTGTCCGCCCAGTCGCAGGTTTTGTCCGCGCGGGGCTCGCAGGGCGGTATGCAAGGCGGCGCGTCCTTCGGTTTCATTGATGGTCTCGCCGGCAAACATGGCGTCGCGCCGCATTTCGACCTGGCATTCGCGTGCGAGAGCTGCCAGCAAGTCGAGGGTGTCGCGATTGATGCGGTTCTTGGAATAGTCAAGAAACAGGCCCGCCGCTTCCAGGGAAAAGGCTTGTGCGCGTGCCGGATCTTCCGCAAACAAGTCGCGCATCTTCCAGCGGCGCGCGACGGTGAGATGTTCAGTCAGTGCAGCGTGGGCCGGCGTGGCGGTGAAGTGAGTGACTGGCATTTTTTGTCAAAAGATAATTAAGAAGACTATACAATAGTTTTTAGTAAATTTACTACTGATTGATAGTGTAGAGTTTTTAAGGGATGAAGAAATCCTGCGCGGCAGGTTTTCGTATTTACCTGTGAGGTAGAGCAAGAGTTGCTATATTGCTTCATGATTGTTTCAGGAAATTGATGCCTCTCCTGAAGAAAGCTTGGCCTTCGCCTGGCGGCGTTCGTATGTGTAGTAAAATTTCAAAACGGTTTAACGAGAGATAGGCTAGCCATGTCAATTCATGCCACTGTAGCGGCTGTCACGGAAAAAATTATCCGGCGCAGCCAACCCTATCGACGCGCATATCTGCGCCGGCTCGAGACGGCAAGACACCAGGGCGTACAGCGCGGCACGCTGTCCTGTACCAATCTTGCGCATGGCTTTGCGGCTTTCCCGGCGAATGACAAGCTCAAGCTCAAGCAGCTGAGAGTGCCGTCGGTAGCGATCGTGTCGTCGTATAACGACATGCTCTCCGCGCATCAGCCGTACGAGCATTTCCCGCCCGTGATCAAGGAAGCCGTGCGTGAAGCCGGCGGCGTGGCGCAATTCGCCGGTGGCACGCCTGCCATGTGCGACGGCATCACGCAAGGCCAGCCCGGCATGGAACTGTCGCTGTTTTCGCGCGACACCATCGCCATGGCGACCGCGGTGGCGCTTTCCCACAATATGTTCGATGCCGCCGTCTATCTGGGTATCTGCGACAAGATCGTGCCCGGCCTGCTGATCGGCGCGCTGCATTTCGGCCATATTCCGGCAGTCTTCATACCCGGCGGCCCGATGACCTCGGGCTTGTCCAACCCGGAAAAGTCGCGCGTGCGCCAGTTGTACGCGCAAGGCAAGATCGGCCGCGACGAATTGCTCGAGGCGGAATCCAAGTCCTATCACGATGCCGGCACCTGCACGTTCTATGGCACGGCCAACAGCAACCAGATGCTGATGGATGTGATGGGCCTGCACCTGCCGGGCGCCGCGTTCATCACGCCGAACACGCCTCTGCGCGATGCCTTGACTCGTGCCTCGGCGCGCCGGGCCCTGGAGATTTCCGCGCAAGGCAAGGAATATCTGCCGGTTGGCCATGTGATCGATGAAAAGTCTATCGTCAACGGGATCGTGGCATTGCTGGCGACCGGCGGCTCGACCAACCACACCATGCACCTGGTGGCGATTGCCAAGGCGGCAGGCATCGTGATCGACTGGGATGATTTCAACGTGCTGTCCGGCGTGGTGCCGCTGCTGGCGCGGATCTATCCGAATGGCGACGCCGACGTCAATTATTTTCATAGCGCGGGCGGCACGCCCTTCGTCATTCGCGAACTGCTCGACGCCGGCTTGCTGCATGAAGATGTCACCACCATTCTCGGCCATGGCTTGCGCGCCCATTGCGTCGAGCCCTTGCTGGAAGAGGGCAAGCTGGTATGGAAGCCGGCGCCGGAAAAAAGCGGCGACCTCAGCGTGCTGCGTCCGGTTGCCGAACCGTTTTCGCCGGAAGGCGGCCTGCGCCTCTTGTCGGGCAACCTGGGGCGCGCCGTCATCAAGATTTCGGCAGTCAAGCCGCAACACAGACTGGTCGAGGCGCCAGCCATCGTCTTCAATTCGCAGGACGCGTTCATGCGCGCTTTTGAAGCAGGCGAGTTGCAGCGCGATTTCATCGCGGTGGTGCGTTTGCAGGGGCCGCGCGCCAATGGCATGCCGGAGCTGCATTCGCTCACGCCGGCCCTGGGCAGCCTGCAGGATGCCGGTTACCACGTCGGCCTGGTGACGGATGGCCGCATGTCCGGCGCATCGGGCAAGGTGCCGGCAGCGATCCATGTATCGCCGGAAGTGCTGGCTGGCGGCCCGCTTGGCAAGGTAAGAAGCGGCGACACGATTCGCCTGGACGCCGAAAACGGCTTGCTCGAAGCGGTGGTGCCGCTGGAGGAATGGAATGCCCGCAAGGTCGAGGCCATCGACCTCTCTGCGAACCAGGTCGGCATGGGGCGCGAATTGTTTGCAATGTTTCGCCGTAATGTCAGTTCGGCGGAGGAGGGCGGCGCGACGTTCGACCTGCCGCCGGTTTTGCCGGGCGAATTCGAAAACAATTCGCTGGGCGCCGATGCGGGCGAACCCTTCAATGATGAAGATACGCCCTTCAACGACCGCGACACCCTGATCGTACAAAAACGCTAATCATGAAAATCCTAGACATCATGCATGTTTCGCCGGTGATCCCGGTGATTGCCATCGACCAACTGGATCATGCCGTGCCGCTGGCGAAAGCGCTGGTGGAAGGCGGGATCCGCGTGCTCGAAGTGACGCTGCGCACCGTGCATGGCCTGGCGGCGATCCGGGCGATTGCCGAGCAGGTGCCGGACGCCATCGTCGGCGTCGGCACGCTGACGCGCCCGGAGGAATTTGCGCTGGCGCTCGATGCCGGCGCGGAGTTTGGCGTCTCTCCCGGACTCACGCCATTAATGGCCGAGGCTGCCAGGACGACCGGCTTGCCGCTCCTGCCGGGCGTGATGACGCCGAGCGAAGTCCTGGTCGCGCGCGAGCATGGCTTTGAGCAGGTAAAGCTTTTCCCGGCGATGCAGGCTGGCGGACTCGGCATGCTCAAGGCAATGGCCGGACCGCTGCCCGACATCACGTTCTGCCCGACCGGCGGCATCACGCAAGAGACCGCTCCGCAATTCCTCGCACTGAACAACGTGGCCTGCGTTGGCGGTTCCTGGCTCACGCCCAGAGATGCTATCCATGCCGGCGACTGGGCGGCCATTACCAGATTGGCGCAGGCTGCCAGCGCCTTGCGCCGCGCATCTTAAGGCCCGCCTTGTTTATGCAATGGACTCTGTCCGAGGTGACTCTGCAAGCTGCCGACTGGGCTAAAATAACGCCTTCCTCAATTTGCGAGCAATCATGACTCAGGACGAACTCAAGCAGGCGGTAGCCCGTGCCGCCATCGAATACGTGGTTGAAGGCGAAATCATCGGTGTCGGCACCGGTTCGACCGCCAATTACTTCATCGACGAACTGGGCAAGATCAAGGACAGGATCAAGGGCGCGGTGGCCTCATCCGAAGCGACGGCTGAGCGTCTGAAATCGCATGGCATCCAGGTATTCGACTTGAATGATGTCACGTCGATGCCGGTGTATATCGACGGCGCTGACGAAATCACTGCAAGCGGCGCGATGATCAAGGGTGGCGGTGCGGCGCTGACGCGTGAAAAGATCGTCGCCTCGGTGGCGGACAAATTCGTTTGCATCGCCGACGGCTCCAAGCTGGTCGACAAGCTCGGTAAATTCCCCTTGCCGGTCGAAGTGATCCCGATGGCGCAAGCCGCTGTTGCTCGCCAACTGACGAAGCTGGGCGGCGAGCCGCGTCTGCGCATGAAGGATGGCCAGCCGCTGGTGACCGACAATGGCTGCTATATCCTCGATTTGCACGGCTTGCAAATCGCCGATCCGGTTGCACTGGAAGAGCAAATCAACAATATCGTCGGCGTGGTGACCGTGGGTCTGTTCGCACGGCGCGGCGCCAATGTCGGTTTGCTGGGCATGGCAGAAGGCGTGAAGAAATTCACTTACTGAGTGTCGCCCCAATGAAAAAAGCCCGCTAATCGGTTGCGGGCTTTTTTGTTTTTAATCTTTCAAGCTTATTCGCTCGGCGGCACATAACCCTGTGCCGCATCGGCGCCTTCACCGAAGAAGTGCCGTTCCATCTGCGTCGCCAGGTACTTGCGCGCGCGCGCATCGGCCAGGTTCAGGCGGTTCTCGTTGACCAACATGGTCTGGTGCTTGAGCCAGCCGGCCCAAGCTTCCTTCGAGACGTTTTCATAGATGCGCTTGCCCAGTTCGCCCGGGTACGGCGGGAAGTCCAGCCCTTCGGCTTCCTTGTTGAGCTTGATGCAGTGAACAGTGCGTGCCATGTTTTTTCCTTAAAGGTTCTTGATGAATACGAGCGACTTGCGCTGCCAGTTGTACATGAGTTGACGGTTCTTCGGCAAATCATCCACCGAGGCGGCGCGGAAGCCGCGCTTGAGGAACCAGTGCGCAGTGCGTGTGGTCAATACAAACAGTTTCTTGATGCCGGCAGCGCGGGCACGATCTTCCATGTGTTTCAACAGCCTTTCACCATCTCCCTGGCCTTGCACGTCCGGGTTGACGATGAGGCATGCCATCTCGGCCATTTTCTCGGCCGGAAAAGGGTAGAGCGCCGCACAACCGAAGATCACGTTATCGTGTTCGATCACCGAGAAATACTCGATTTCCCGTTCGATCAGTTCGCGGCCACGCTTGACCAGCGTGCCATCGGCTTCCAGCGGTTCGATCAGCTGGAGGATGCCGCCGACGTCCTCGATCGTTGCCTGGCGCAGGCTTTCCACGTTTTCATTGGAAACCATGGTGCCGATGCCATCGTGCGTGAAGAGTTCCAGCAGAGCCGAACCATCGGTGGCGAACGGGACGATATGCGCACGCGGCACGCCTTTGCGGCAAGCCTTCATGGCATGTTCGAGGTAAAACGCCGAATCCAGCGGCAGGCAGTTGGAGGCGAGTACCGCTGCCGCCTGGTGTGTGGACAGTTCGCGCATTTCGACGCCGGCCGCATCGACCAGCATTGGCGTTTCGGTAATGAAGATCAACTTGTCCGCGCGCAGGGCGGAAGCGGCGGCGACTGCCACGTCTTCCATCGTCAGGTTGAAGATTTCCCCTGTAGGCGAAAAGCCAAGCGGCGACAGCAGCACCAGGCCGCCATTGTCGAGAATCGGGTTGATGGTTTCGTAAGCGATCTTGCGGGTCAGGCCGGTCCATTCGAAATCGATGCCGTCGATTACGCCGAGCGGCTTGGCCACCACGAAATTGCCGGAAATGATACGGATCGCGGCGTGGGCCATCGGCGTGTTTGGCAAGCCCTGGCTGAAGGCAGCTTCGATATCCAGACGCAGTTCGCCGGCGGCTTCCTTGGCGCATTCGAGCGCCGCCACGTCGGTGATGCGCAAGCCATTGTGGAAGCGCGCTTCCACGTGGCGCAGGGCAAGCTGCTCTTCGACCTGTGGCCGCGAGCCATGCACGATCACGACCTTGATGCCGAGGGCGTGCAAAAGTGACAAGTCATGTGCCAGCACCGGCAGCGCGCCAGACATGACAAGTTCGCCCGGAAAGGCAACCACGAAGGTCTTGCCCCGGAAGGCGTGGATATACGGCGCGACCGAGCGCAGCCAGGCTACGAATTGAATCGGGTTTTCCATGGGCGCATTATAATTCGCTAGACATGTCTTTATCTGAACTTCCTAAAAATATCACAGCAGCGCCGACCAGGTCGGCCAAGCCAGGCCGCACACCGCCTCCTGCGCCAGTGCGCAATCCTTTGCCGCCGATCGTCTTCCCGGAGGAATTGCCGGTTTCCGGCCGCCGTGAAGAGATTGCCGCTGCCTTGCGCGCGAACCAGGTCGTCATTGTTTCCGGCGAGACCGGTTCCGGCAAAACCACTCAATTGCCCAAGATTTGCCTGGAGATCGGGCGCGGCCAGGCCGGCCTGATCGGCCACACGCAGCCGCGCCGCATTGCCGCATCCAGCACGGCCAAGCGCATCGCCCAGGAACTCGGTTCGCCGCTGGGCGAACATGTCGGCTTCAAGGTGCGTTTCACCGATACGCTATCGAAGGGCGCATCGGTCAAGCTGATGACCGACGGTATCCTGCTGGCCGAAACCCAGACCGATCCGCTGCTCAAGCAGTACGACACGATCATTATCGACGAGGCGCATGAACGCAGCCTCAACATCGACTTCCTGCTGGGTTACCTGAAGCAGTTGCTGCCCAAGCGCCCGGACCTGAAAATCATAATCACGTCGGCCACCATCGACGCCGAGCGATTCGCCAGGCATTTTGCGCGCGGCGACAAGCCAGCGCCGGTAATCGAAGTGTCAGGTCGACTCTACCCGGTAGAGATCCGTTATCGCCCAGTCGAGCCGGCTGACCGGACGGCGGCGGCAAAACCGGGTGCCGTGCCTACCGCTGCGCAAAAGGGGCGGGAGCAGCGCGACCTCATGGATGCGGTTGCCGATGCCGTGGACGAGTTATGCCGTATCGGCCCGGGTGATGTCTTGGTGTTTTTGCCGGGCGAGCGCGAGATCCGCGATGTCGCCGAGACGCTGCGCAAGCACCATCCGCCGCATGTCGAAATCCTGCCGCTGTTTGCACGCCTGTCTGCACAGGAGCAGGAGCGCGTATTCAAGGCATCGAATGCCCGCCGCATCGTCCTGGCGACCAACGTGGCGGAGACTTCGCTGACCGTGCCGGGCATTCGCTACGTCGTCGATGCGGGCACCGCGCGCGTCAAACGCTACAGCTACCGCAACAAGGTCGAGCAATTGCAGATCGAGCCGGTGGCGCAGTCTGCTGCCAACCAGCGCGCCGGCCGTTGCGGCCGCGTGGCGGCCGGCGTGTGCATCCGCCTGTACGAAGAGCAGGACTTCCTGCAGCGCCCCAAATTCACCGATCCGGAAATCCTGCGTTCTTCGCTGGCGTCGGTCATCTTGCGCATGAAATCGTTGCGCCTGGCCGATGTCGAGACTTTCCCTTTCATCGAGCCGCCATTGGGCCGCGCGATTGCCGACGGCTACCAGTTGTTGCAAGAATTGGGAGCTGTCGATGACAACAACCAGCTGACCGCTATCGGTAAACAACTGGCCAAGCTGCCGCTGGATCCGCGTATCGGCCGCATGATCCTGGCCGCGCGCGACAACGCCTGCCTGTCGGAGGTATTGATCATCGCCGCCGCGTTGTCGGTGCAGGATCCGCGCGAACGCCCTCTGGAAGCGCAGCAGGCGGCTGACCAGGCGCACAAGAAGTTTGCCGATGAAAAATCGGAATTTCTCTCGTATGTGAAGCTGTGGAAGTGGTTCGAGGAAGCCATCGAGCACAAGAAAACCAACCGCCAGCTTGCCGATAATTGCCGCGCCAATTTCCTCTCGCAGCTTCGCTTGCGCGAATGGCGCGATGTGCATTCCCAGTTGCTGACCTTGGTGCGCGAGCAGGGCTGGCGCTTGAACGAGCTGCCGGCCACGTATCAGCAATTGCATGTGGCATTGATGACCGGCTTGCTGGGCAATATCGGTTTCAAGGCCGAGGATGAGCCGCATTACCTGGGCGCGCGCGGCATCAAGTTCCATGTGTGGCCCGGTTCGCATCTGGCGAAAAAGGCGGGCAAGTGGGTGATGGCAGCCGAACTTGTCGAAACCAATCGCCTGTATGCGCGTTCCATCGCCAATATCCAACCGGAATGGCTGGAGCGCATCGGCGGGCATTTGCTGAAGAAATCCTGGGGCGATCCACGCTGGGAAAAGCGTGCCGCTCAGGTTTCCGCCTACGAGCGCGCGACGCTGTATGGCCTGGTCGTGTACAGCCAGCGCCGCATCAATTACGGCGCGATCAACCCGAAAGAAGCACGCGAGATTTTCATTCGCGGGGCGCTGGTGGGCGGCGATTACGACACGAAGGCGCCATTCTTCACGCACAACCAGCGCCTGGTGCGCGAAATCGAAAACCTGGAACACAAGTCGCGCCGCCAGGATGTCCTGGTGGATGAAGAGCTGATCTTCGCCTTTTACGACAGGCTCATCCCGGAAGAAATCTGCAACGGCGCGGCGTTCGAAAAATGGCTCAAGGATGCGGCGGCGGAAAACCCCAAGCTGTTGCACCTGAACCGCGACGACCTGATGCGGCACGAGGCGGCTGGCATCACCACCGACGTCTTCCCGAAGGTCATGAGCGTAGCCGGCGTCGACATGGCGCTGACCTATCATTTCGAGCCGGGTTCGCCGCGCGATGGCGTGACGCTCACCGTTCCTCTGTATGCGCTGAACCAGGTATCTGCTGCGCGTTGCGAATGGCTCGTGCCCGGCATGCTGAAGGAAAAGGTCCATTTGCTCCTGAAATCGCTGCCGCAAAAACTGCGTCGGCATTGCGTGCCGCTGCCGGACTATGCTGCCGGCTTCGTCGAGCGCACCGATGCGGCTCATGGTTTCGGCAAGGGGCCATTGCTCGAGACCCTGATCGCCGATGTCCGCGAACAGACAGGCATCGCCGTCAAGCAGGCCGACTTCAAGCTGGAAACTTTGCCGGCGCATCACTTCATGAATTTCAAGGTGGTCGACGAGCATGGCCGCCAGCTGGACATGGGGCGCAATCTCGCGGCGCTGCAGGGCGAGTTCGGCAGCCAGGCGAGAGAAAGCTTTCAGCGCCTGGCTGAAACCGCTGTCGTGGCGCCGCTGGCAAGTACGACCGGTGCCGCTGTCTCTGACAGGAATGGCATAGACAGCGAAGCGAAACCGGCCACGTCGGCTGGTAACAAGTCAGGGAGTGCAGGTCAAACCAGTCAGGTGGCTGCGGCAGATCAGCAGAACCTCACCACCTGGTCTTTCGGTGAATTGCCGGAACTGCTGGAAATCCAGCGCGGCAAGCAAACCCTGATCGGCTTTCCAGCGCTGGTCGATAAGGGCAGTCATTGCGACATCGAAGTCTTTGACGATCCCGATGAGGCGGCGCGCATCCACCATGCCGGCTTGCGGCGGCTGATGGCGTTGCAACTGAAGGAGCAGCTCAAATACCTGGAAAAGAATGTCCCGGGCTTGCAGCAGATGGGCATGCAATTCATGAGCCTGGGTACGCAGGAGGAACTGCGTGACCAGATCATCCAGGCCGGGCTTGAACGCGCCTGCCTGCAGCAACCGTTGCCGAAGAATGCCGCCGAATTCAACCAGCGCAAGGATGAAGGAAAAGGCCGCCTCGGCTTGCTGGTCAATGAAATCGCGCGCCTGGCGGGGCAAATCCTCGCGGAATATTACGCGCTGCCGAAAAAGCTCCAGGGCGCCAAAGGCCATCCTCAGGCAGTCGCAGATATCCAGTCGCAATTGCAAGGCTTGATGACCAAGCGATTCATCGCCGATAACGATTACACGCAGCTCAGCCATTTTCCGCGCTACCTGAAAGCCATCAGCGTACGGCTGGAAAAGCTGCGCGCCGATCCTGCGCGTGACACCCGCTTGATGGCGGAATGGCAGCAGGTCGCGCAGCCTTGGCAACGCGCGCTGAAAGGGCAGGGCGCACGGTCCGATCCCAGGATGGTGGAATTCCGTTGGCTGCTCGAAGAGTTGCGCGTTTCGCTATTTGCCCAGGAGTTGCGGACGCCGATGCCGGTTTCGCCCAAGCGGCTGCAAAAAGTTTGGGAATCGATGCAACGCTAGCCTGGGATTGCCTTTGGAAATTTCCAATTTTAAAGAAACCATGCGGTTTTCACGTAAAATCGCGCTACTACGCCGGCTGCCGGCTGCGTCATTGCTGGCGCAGGGCAGTGGCAACTTCACGAAGAGACAACATGGCAATTAAATCTGATAAATGGATCCGGCGCATGGCCGAAGAACACGGCATGATCGAGCCGTTTGAACCTGGCCAGGTACGCTATGCCAATGACCAGAAAATCGTTTCGTATGGCACGTCGTCGTATGGCTACGATATCCGCTGCGCCAACGAATTCAAGATTTTCACCAACATCAATTCCACCATCGTGGATCCGAAAAATTTCGATGAAAAATCCTTCGTCGATTTCAAGGGCGATGTCTGCATCATTCCCCCGAATTCTTTTGCACTGGCACGCACGGTCGAATACTTCCGGATTCCGCGCAATGTCCTGACCATCTGCCTGGGTAAATCGACGTATGCGCGTTGTGGCATCATCGTCAACGTCACGCCGTTCGAACCGGAGTGGGAAGGTTATGTGACGCTGGAGTTTTCCAATACCACGCCGCTACCGGCGAAGATCTATGCCGGCGAAGGCTGCGCGCAAGTCTTATTCTTCGAAAGCGACGAAGTGTGCGAAACCTCGTACAAGGATCGCGGTGGCAAATACCAGGGGCAGCATGGCGTAACTTTGCCAAAGACCTGATTCTTCTTCCCTTTCTGGCGCCGGATAACAGTTTGTCCGGCACCTGTCACGGCTATGCCGGGTACTGCGATACGCTGGTGCCTGGTGCTATCTCCTAATCTACCACCCTCGCATGCCTGACCGTTGCTTCAGTCGGTCGGCTGGCGACTCTGCCAGTCTGACCCTATCTATGCTTTCCGAGCATGCCATGACCGGGAAGCGCTACCTCTTCGCAAGCTTTACATTGCATTAACTCCGGAGTCGAGGAAGATGGTGTTAATTAATTTGTTGCATATTTGCCAAATATTTTATTTTGGCGAGCGTTCCTGATTGTAAAAATTGCAACGCAAATCTATGATGGCGAACCGTTGCAGAAAAAGCATTAATTTTCTTAAGCGGAAAATCCCGGTTACGACGTCCTCTTTCCTTACCTTAATAACAAAAATACTTATGAGAACCCTTGCCTTCGCCGCTATTGCGTTTATCGCTGCGCTGCTGCCTTTCGAGAGCCATGCTGCAGCCAACCCGACTCCGGATTACTGGAAATGTGTTAACCGTGTCAGCGGTTCCTGGACTTTCGGCCGCGCGCCCTATGCCTGCGACGCCAACTCTTTTGGCGACGACAAGTTCATCACGACTAACATGAAAGCACTTGTCTTCAACGACAAGTCGGAAGTCAATGGCGAGCGTGCGCGCTACATGTCGGACATGTATCCAGCCATGCGCGATATCGCGCTGTATTACCTCAATTCCCGCAAGCCTTCCGCTTCCGCGGAAGAGAAAAACGCATGGCTGCGCGCCATGCTGGCGCTGGCGCATCAGGAAAGCTACTGGAGTCATTACCGTTCTGCGACCGACGGTCGCCTGAAGATGATGCGCGGCGACTCGGGCCATGGCCACGGCATAATGCAAGTGGATGACCGCTGGCATTTCGTCGCCGTCAAGGCTGGCAAAGGCTGGAATCTCGTCGAAAATATGTTGTACGGGATGGAAGAATTCTATGGCAACTGGCAGCGCGCGGCCTCTGCGAGCTGCGTGCGTTATGCCACCGACTGGCGCAGCCGTTCGCGCGCTGCCTATTCGGCTTATAACGGTGGCGCCGGCAAGATTTGCCGCTGGACCAATCCCAAGGATGCCTGGGCGCGCAATGACCAGGGCTATGCGGAAAAGTACGACGGCCTGGCCTGGAACGCCTACGTGCAGAACCATTCGGCGCCGGCCCGCATCGATGCCAGCTGCCTGATCGAAGGCGGTGAAGTCTGCCCGCCCGGCGGCGCTACCCAGCAATGGGTCGGCAAATTGATGGTGCTGCCCGGCGGTGTCGCCTGCGCGCTCGACAACAGCAAGACGATGCATTGCATGGCTGAACGCCGCGATGCCGCTTGCCTGGGCAATTACGCCAGCTTTGACGAGAATGCTGTGGTATCTGTTGCTCTGAATGCGGTAGACAAGCTCAAGCGCGTCGATCATGACCGCCACGCCTGCGCCGCCAGCTATTCTCCGCCGGTCAATCGTGTGGGCAATTACGTCAAGGCCGGCAAGGATATTTACATCCGCGCTACGCCTGCAGGCAGCATCGTCACCGTATTGTCGACCGGCGCAAAGGTGCAAGTGCTGGACTTCGAAGTGCGCGGCAAATCCAGCCAGGATCGCTATTACCGCGTTACCTACAATGGTAAAACCGGTTATTTCTACGCAGGCGACAAGGCTGATTACTCGAGCTGGGCAGCAAGCATAGCTGCTCCCGCAGGTTCTCACTTGATTCCGATTACAGGCGACCGTATTTCCATCCAGGCGCCGAGCGGCATCAACCTGCGCGCCACACCGGGCGGCAATTTGCTGACCCGCGTGCCGCGCCTGACCGTGCTGACCATCGCAGGATGGGAAACGCGCAATGGCAGCAACGATGTCTATTACCGCGTCAGCTACGGTGGCCATACCGGTTATATCTATGCCGGCCAGTTGTTGCCGAATTCGACGCAAAAAGACTGGGTGATCCAAAAGTAAGCCTATGCAAGCCAGCCAATGGGAATCCATCGCATGAAACATCGGATGTGGGCGGTGCCGGCCGCCTTTCTCATCGTGACCGGGCTTTTTTATGCCGCGTTCTCGGCTGCCGGTAGTAGCGGCAGCGAAGAAACTGGACCCTCGCAACCGGTCGCTTCCGGCACGGCGGCCGCAGCAGCGCCATCATCTGGCGGGCAGGCGGCGGGACTCGCGGCTTTCAACCAGGGGCCAGCCAAGGTTGCGATGCAACGTTTGCAGGCTCTGGCGCAATGCGAGCAGCAGCCGCAACAGTGCGACCTTGACGATTCCGACCCGCGCGCTTCCCACTTCGATCTTGGCCGGCGCGTGGCGACAGAGCTCAACAACCTGGCGGTACTGGCCCGTGCCGGTGCGTTGGGCGAAGTCGACGGCGGCAGCATCGCCCGCCGCTACATGCAGAATGAGGACGGTCATATTCAGGAAGCGGCGCTCAGCCTGATCAGTGCCTTGCCTGCCAACTCGGCCAATGTGGATCCTATTCTCAGCGCCTTGCAGCAAGGCCATGATGCACAGATCTATAGTCAGGCCATGCGTGAATTGGTGCGCTATCCCGATGAGGGTTCACGCAGTCGCGTGGAAAATACCCTGATCGAGACCTTGCAGACCGGCGGGCATTTCGCAGGACAGGTCGTTGCTGAAGAAATTCTGCCCTTTATTAACAGTGGCAATCTGGCGCGCTTTCAGGAATTGGCCGGGCAATTGCCGCCGGGTTCTGCCAAGCGAAGGTTGCTGGAGGGGACGCTGTCCGAATTTGTTCAGCGGCAGAGCGGCGGTTGAGCCGGATTGGTGGAGCATAGGGCGCTGAGTTTTTAGTTGGGCGATTCGCTAGTCACCCCTAAGCCGGGTTGGTGTACTCGCCCATTGGATTGGCGTGAAATGACAAGCCCCGGAATGTGATTCATCCGGGGCTTTGTCTTTTTCAGGCGTGATACCGCTTGGCCATTACTGAGCGGCTTCTTTCTGCGGGAGCCGTTCGTTTACTTCCAGAGTGCGCACTTGGATTCGGCTTTGGTCATGTACGCCTGCTCTCCGGGGATCGTTTGCACCAGCTTGTAATAATCCCATGGACGCGTCGACTCGGCCGGCGATTTTACTTGCATCAAATACATGTCATGCACCATGCGGCCGTCCGGGCGCACCACGCCGTCCTTGGTGAAGAAATCATTGATCTTGGTTTTGCGTAAATGCGCCATGATCGTATCCGCATCCGTGGTGCCCGTCGCCTTGACTGCATTCAGATATTGAATCGTTGCCGAAGCATCGGCTGCCTGGAACATCGACGGCATCTTTTTCATCTTGTCGAAATAGCGTGCCGACCACTTGCGCGAGTCTTCATTCAGATCCCAGTACCAGCCATCGGTCAGGTACATGCCTTGCGTGACACTCAAGCCAAGCGCATGGATATCGTTAATGAAGATCATCATGCCTGCCAGCTTCATCGATTTGGTGAGACCAAACTCATTGGCTGCCTTGATCGAATTGATGACATCGCCGCCCGCATTGGCCAGCCCAAGCACTTGTGCCTTGGATGCTTGCGCCTGCAGCAGGAAGGATGAAAAATCAGGCGCTGACAGTGGGTGCTTCACGCTACCCATCACCTTGCCGCCATTGGCCTTGACCACATCGGCGGTATCTTTTTCCAGCGATGTGCCGAACGCATAATCGACTGTCAGGAAATACCAGGATTTTCCACCCTGCTTGGTCAGAGCGGCGCCTGTGCCGCGCGCCAGCGCAGTGGTGTCATAGGCATATTGGATCGTGTAGGGATTGCATTCCTCGTTGGTCAAGCGAGTAGTGCCCGATCCCGCCGAAATGAAAACCTTTTTCTTTTCAGCGGCGATTTTGGCCATTGCCAGATTGGCTGCGGAATTGGAACCGCCAATCAGCAAGTCCACGCCCTGTTTGTCGAACCACTCGCGTGCACGATCGGCTGCGACGTCGGCCTTATTCAAATGGTCGGCGGTAATCAGTTCAATTTTCTTGCCGTTGATGGCGCCGCCAAAGTCTGCAATCGCCAGCTTGATTGCTTCGACGCCTCCTTGCCCATCAAAGTCGGCGTAGACGCCGGACATATCGGTAATAAAGCCGATCTTGATTACATTGTCGGCCGCGCTTGCGGAAGCGCTGATTCCAAAAGCACCAGCTACGGCTGCTGCTAGTAAAGTGAGTTTTTTATTCATTTTCATGGTCATCCTCCAGTTAAAATTAATTGCCTTGCCTTCTTCCTAAACCTGAAGCCATTCATTCTGTAGCGAGCGAAGAGCACACGTGCCCAGGAATGGCTATGACGCTCAACTGCGCTAGATCGCTGCCTGCGTCATGCTTCCGTCGACCAGGCGTAATAAACCAAGCGGATTGGCATTCTGCAGGGCAGGCGGTAATAGCTCATCCGGATAGTTCTGATAGCAGACCGGGCGCAGGAAACGGTCGATCGCCAGGCTGCCAACCGATGTGCCGCGTGCATCGGACGTTGCCGGATATGGTCCTCCGTGCACCATCGCATCGCATACTTCCACGCCGGTCGGATAACCATTGAAGAGCAAGCGCCCGACTTTCTGTTCCAGGCATTCGATCACATCCTGGTGCGCCAGCAGATCGTCACGCTCGGCTTGGAGCGTCGCAGTCAGTTGCCCATGCATGCGTGCGGCAAATGCCAGTAACTGTTCGCGGTCGGCCAGCTCTACCACCACGGTTGCCGGGCCAAACACTTCGTCTTCCAGTGGTGCGGCAGGGTCGAGAAGCAGCGCCGCATTTGCCTTGAACAGGTGAGGCGCTGCCTGTTGACCAGTGGCGTCTCCAGTGACGAGAACTTCGATGCCAGGCAACTGGCGCAACCTGTTGATGCCAGCTGAGTAGTTGGCATGCGTTGCAGCGGTCAGCATGGTCTGCGGCGTCTGCGATGCCATCGCTTTTTTCAACTGGCCGACAAATTCGCTCATTTCCGGCGAGCGGACGCCAATCACCAGGCCGGGATTGGTACAGAATTGGCCGCAACCCATCGTCACCGATGCAGCCAGTTCACCGGCAATCTTGGCGCCACGGTTTTTCAACGCTTGCGGCAGCAGAATGACCGGATTGACGCTCGACATTTCCGCAAATACCGGAATCGACTGAGGACGTGCAGCCGCCATATCGCACAATGCCCGTCCGCCTTTCAGCGAGCCGGTAAAGCCGACTGCCTGGATGCCGTCCGCCTTCACCAGCCTGGCGCCGACATTGACGCCGTAGATCATGTTGAATACGCCGGCGGGCATCCCGCAACGGGCGACGGCGCGTTCGATGGCATCGGCAACCTGTTCGGAAGTGACCATATGGCCGGTATGCGCCTTGACCACGACCGGGCAACCTGCCGCGAGCGCCGCAGCGGTATCGCCGCCGGCGACTGAAAACGCCAAAGGGAAATTGCTGGCGCCGAATACGGCGACTGGCCCGATGCCCATTTTCACCTGGCGTAAATCCGGGCGCGCAAATGGCTGCCGGTCGGGCAATGCCCGATCGATACGCGCGCCATGGAAGTCGCCGCGTCGCAGTACCTTGGCGAACAGGCGCATCTGGCCGCTGGTACGCGAGCGTTCGCCGACGATGCGGCCGGTCGGCAAACCGGATTCGCGGACGACTTCGGTGACAAACTCGTCACCGAGGGCATCGATTTCATCTGCAACCGCTTCCAGAAATGCCGCGCGCTTTTCTGCCGGTACTTTCCGGTAGCGCGGGTAGGCGGCAACGGCAGCAGCGACTGCAGCGTCGACTTCGGCATCGGTCGCTTCATAAAATGCGGCCGGATGGGCTTCGCCGCTTGCGGCTGCAAGGCTTTGCAGCGTGATGCTTCCCTTGGCGCTGCGCTGGCCGTCGATATAGTTGTGGCCGAGGATGGTAATGGTCACTGGATGTAGTCCTTGTTTAATATGGGATAGGCCGTTCAAATTCGCGAAAAAATCTCCGCCGCTTACATCGACTGTTCGAGCATCGCTGCGTAATCTTCAGCACTGGCGACACGCGGATTGGTCTTGTGGCTGTGATCGGCCAACGCCCCTTGAATAATCTTCGGGAAGAGGTCGCGTTCCACGCCCATTTCCTGCAGTCCGGCCGGCAGTCCGAGCCGCTTGTTAAGGGCCTTGATGGCGGGGCCGATATCGTCGGGGCTGGACAGGCCCATTGCCTGCGCCATGCGCGCCAGCTTGTTCTCCTTCTGCACCGACTCCGAGGTACGGTTGAACTCGATCACCGCCGGCAGGAAAATCGCATTCAGGGTGCCATGGTGCAGGCGCGGGTTGGCGCCGCCCAAGGAGTGGCTGAGGCTATGCACACAACCCAAGCCCTTTTGAAACGCCATGGCGCCCTGCATCGATGCGCTCATCATGTTGAAGCGGGCTTCGCGATCTTCCGGATCACGGGTGGCGCGTTCGATATGGCCCCATGCGCGCCACAGGCCGTCGAGCGCAATGCCGTCCGCCGGTGGATTGAAGGCTGGCGCCATGAAGGTTTCCATGCAATGGGCAATGGCATCCATGCCGGTGGCTGCTGTCAGCATGGCGGGCAGCTTGAGCGTCAGTTCCGGATCGCAGATTGCTGATTTCGGTACCAGATACGGCGACAGCACGCCGACCTTGCGGCCATCGTCGAGAATCAGGATAGCGCCGCGGCCCACTTCGCTGCCGGTGCCGGCAGTTGTCGGGATCGCGATCACCGGCGCGGTGGCCGAAGTGATGCGGGCAACGCCGCCTTCGATTGCCGCATAGGTCTTCAGCGGGCCGGTGTGGGTGGCCAGCACGGCGACGCCTTTGGCCAGGTCGATCGACGAGCCGCCGCCGACGGCGATGATGCCGTCGAATGCGCCTTCGCGGTAAATCTCGGCTGCCGCGCGCACCGCAGCCTCGTTGGGATTGGGCGGTGTGCGGTCAAATACCGCCACGCTGGATGGATTGGACAGTTGCGCCAGCACCCGGTCCACGATCCCGGCGGCCTTGATGCCAGTATCGGTGACGATCATCGGGCGGCGGATACCAATGCGTTCGCATTCCTGTTGGAGGAGACTCAAGGCGCCAAAATCGAATTGAACCTGTGTGATGTAATTAATCAGTGCCATGGATGGCTTCCCTAAAAGTTATAGAAACAATGTGTTGCCTGCGCTGATTCACAATGCATCAGCGATAAATTCACGGTGAACTGTAGGGGAGTAAAGCTTGCCTGCATATTGACAACAAATTATGCTGATATAACTTTTCTTCATATCAAAGGGTTTTATGCTGCCTTCTCTTAATTCGATTGTTTCCCGCCTGCGTCTTAAACAACTGCGTCTCCTTGTCGCATTGAGCGACCACGGCTCGCTGATCAAGGCGGCCGAAGAAGTCGCTTTGACCCAGCCCGGCGCCAGCAAAGCCCTGCAGGAAATCGAGTCGGCGCTGGGCACCACGCTCTTCGTTCGCACGAATCGCGGCCTTGAACCCAATGACGTCGGACATGTCGTCATTCGTTATGCCCGCCTGATCCAGACCGACCTGGCTCATCTGCGCGAAGAAATGTTGGGTATTCTCCAGGGCCATGGCGGTCGCCTGTCGCTGGGCACGATCATGGGAGCGGTACCGTTATTGACGGATGCCTTGTCGCGGTTGCTGGAAAAGCGCCAGGCGCTGTCGGTGGAAATCGTGGAAGACACCAGTGCCCAGCTGCTTCAGCTGCTGGATGAGGGAAGGCTGGACCTGGCGATCTGCCGCACCAGCATCAGCCAGAGGCCGGACCTGTATGATAGCGTCGACGTGCGCGATGAACAGTTGGCAGTGGTGGCGAATAAAAATCATCCGCTGGCGAAAGAGAAGAAACTGCAGTTATCCGACTTGGCCGGATTCCGCTGGGTCGTCTACTCTGCCAACATGCCGATGCGGTTGCTGCTGGAGCGTGAATTCCACGAGGCTGGTTTGCGTTTCCCGCTCTACCTGTTGGAAACGACCTCGGCTTTCACAACGCTGTCGTTATTGCAGAGAAATCCGACGTTCGTTGCATTGTTATCGACCGATGTGGCGCAATTTTGCTCCCGATTCGGCATGACCACGGTACTGCCATTGACGCTGCAGTCGCGTAGCGAGCCGTATCAGCTGGTTACGCGAAAAGGAAGCGTGCTTTCGCCGGCTGCGCGCATGTTAATTGACGAGTTAGTGCCACACAGCGGCCAAAACAATACTGCCTGAAAGTAAGCTGACCAAGTGCAGCCGAGATGCTGCCCGAAAAGACAGTCTTCTAAATTCCAGCGTGCTTCTTATACTTCGGTTTTATTGAAGTGCCATTCAGTTAAACCTGGCTTCAACTTGCCATACCCTTGTCCCACAATAGTCCTGACACGCATTCCAGAACGCGTGTTCCACAAGGAGGATGTTATGCAAGTTCATATGGTTTCCCCAGAGTTTTCAATCACGCCGTCATTACGCGAATATCTCGAGCAGCGACTGCAAACGGCGTTTGGGCCGGTACGTGGACGTATTGGCGATATCGTGGTTCGCCTGCGCGACCTGAACGGCCCGCGCGGAGGACGGGATATGCAATGCCAGGTATCGGTGAAGATGCCGGGAAAACCCGAAGTCGTGATCAGGGAAGTGCAGGAAAATATGTATAACGCCATCGACCGCGCGGTCAAGCGCGCTGCCTATCGCGTAGGGCGCATCGTATCCCGTGGCCACCAGGCGATAAGACAGGCCGCACGTCCTGCTGCGACACTGACGGCCCGTGCGGAGGCGGACGTGTCTGCAAACACTCCAGGCTAATCACGCGTAATCCTGTCGAAAGGGAGTATCGGAATCATCAGCCATTACTATTCAATAGTAATGGCATGCGCCCGAATATTCCCTTCTTCAAATACTTACCTTAGCGCTCTTATCAACGCGAGAGGTTCTTGTACAGCCATATTGCGCAAGTTGTCGCCAGCACCACCCAGATCACAATGATGACCGCCGCGGCAGACCGACTTTGCAGTTTACCGCTGCGCATGGCTTCCGCTGCTTGCTTGCGGCAATCTGCGAGGACAGTTTCCGGAATCAGCCTGATGGCGAGCGCAATGCCGATGGGGACAAGCACGAGGTCATCGAGGTAACCCAGCACAGGGATAAAGTCAGGAATCAGATCGATCGGACTCAGGGCATAAGCCACAACTGCCGCGACCAGCAGCTTGGCATGCCATGGCGTGGAAGGATGGCGCGCAGCCAGGTAGAGAACGTAGGTGTCGGCCTTCAGTTGTCGAGCACGGGCCTTCAGTTGCTCAAGCATCGCTCTCTCCGATAATCGGCGCCGCGCATGGCTGGCGGGCGGCGCCTACTTATCTACTCGGCGGGCTCAGTCCTGTTTCACGCAATCGACGAAATAGCCGCGGCGTCCGTTTACTTCGCGGGTGACCAAGCCATGGACGTCGGTTTCAAACCCGGGAAATTTTTCGTTGAAGTCACGTGCAAAGCGCAAGTAATCGACGATCGTCTTGTTGAAGCGCTCGCCCGGGATCAGCAACGGAATGCCCGGCGGATAAGGCGTCAACAGAATTGCCGTGACCCGACCTTCCAGTTCGTCGATAGGCACGCGTTCGATATCGCGGTGAGCCATCTTGGCGAAGGCATCCGACGGCTTCATCGCCGGCTGCATGTCCGACAGGTACATTTCCGTGGTCAGGCGTGCGACATCATACGCCTTGTACATGTCGTGGATCTGGTGGCACAGGTCGCGCAAGCCGATGCGCTCGTAGCGCGGGTTGACTGCAGCGAATTCGGGCAGGATGCGCCAGATCGGCTGGTTCTTGTCGTAGTCGTCCTTGAACTGCTGCAGCGCCGTTACCAGCGTGTTCCAGCGGCCCTTGGTGATGCCGATGGTGAACATGATGAAGAACGAATACAAGCCGGCTTTTTCGACGATAACGCCATGCTCGGCCAGATACTTGGTGACGATCGAGGCCGGGATGCCGGTGTCGCCGAATGAGCCGTCCAGCGACAGGCCGGGAGTGACGACCGTAGCCTTGATCGGATCCAGCATGTTGAAGCCCGGCGCCAGCTTGCCGAAGCCATGCCAGTTGTCCTCGGCGCGGATGATCCAGTCTTCCTGCGTACCGATGCCATTCTCGGCAAAGGTATCCGGACCCCAGACCTTGAACCACCAGTCCTGGCCCCATTCCTCGTCGACCTTCTTCATCGCGCGGCGGAATTCCAGCGCTTCCTGGATGCTTTCCTCGACCAGCGCGGTGCCTCCCGGCGGCTCCATCATTGCCGCGGCAACGTCGCACGAGGCGATGATCGCGTACTGCGGCGAAGTCGAGGTGTGCATCAGGTAGGCTTCGTTGAAGGTGTCCTGGTCGAGCTTGACGGTCTCGGATTCGCGCACCAGGATTTGCGATGCCTGTGACAAGCCGGCCAGCAGCTTGTGGGTGGACTGCGTCGAGAAGATCAATGATTCCTTGGCGCGCGGACGGTCCTTGCCGATGGCGTGCATGTTCCGGTAGAAGTCATGGAAGGTCGCATGCGGCAGCCACGCTTCGTCGAAGTGCAGCGTGTCGATCTGGCCGTCCAGCATCTGCTTCAGGGTTTCGACGTTGTACAGCACGCCGTCGTAAGTCGATTGCGTGATGGTGAGGATGCGCGGCTTCTTGTTGGCGGCTTCACGGGCAAACGGATTGGCTTCGATCTTTTTCTGGATGCTTTCGGGCGTGAATTCTTCCAGCGGGATCGGGCCGATGATGCCGAGGTGGTTACGGGTCGGCATCAGGAACACGGGGATCGCCCCAGTCATGATGATCGAGTGCAGGATCGACTTGTGGCAGTTACGGTCGACGACGACGATGTCGCCCGGCGCCACGGTCGAGTGCCACACCATCTTGTTCGAAGTCGAGGTGCCGTTGGTGACGAAATAGCAATGGTCGGCATTGAAGATGCGCGCGGCATTGCGTTCGGAAGCGGCAACCGGACCGGTGTGGTCGAGCAGTTGGCCGAGTTCTTCAACAGCATTGCAAACGTCGGCGCGCAGCATGTTCTCGCCGAAGAACTGGTGGAACATCTGGCCGATCGGCGACTTCAGGAAGGCCACGCCGCCGGAGTGGCCGGGGCAGTGCCACGAATACGATCCATCCTGAGCATAGTGGACCAGCGCGCGGAAGAAGGGCGGCGGCAGGCTGTCGAGATAAGACTTGGCTTCGCGGATGATATGGCGCGCGACGAATTCCGGCGTGTCCTCGAACATGTGGATGAAGCCGTGCAATTCGCGCAGGATATCGTTGGGGATATGGCGCGAGGTGCGGGTTTCGCCGTACAGGTAGATCGGGATGTCGGCGTTCTTGTGGCGGATTTCTTCGACAAAGGCGCGCAGCGATTTCAGCGCCGATTCGACTTCCATGTCGGAGCCGCCGCCGAATTCCTCGTCGTCGATCGACAGGATGAAGGCCGAGGCGCGCGACTGTTGCTGGGCGAACTGCGACAGGTCGCCATAGCTGGTGACGCCCACGACTTCCATGCCTTCCTGTTCCATCGCATTGGCCAGGGCGCGAATGCCGAGGCCGGATGTGTTTTCAGAGCGGAAATCTTCGTCAATGATGACAATTGGGAAACGGAATTTCATCGAGGCCTCCAGCTGCCTGCATGCTCGCAGTGAAAAAGACGGGTCGACTATTTTTCAGCAAAAATCGGACCCGCCAATTTTTAAAAAAACGGATTGTCGCAGATATGGAGCGGCAGTGGGGAAATTAAATGCGCTCGTAAGTCACAAAGGCGAAATTGCAGTCGTTGGCCTCGGAATGATGGGTTTCCCGTGCAGTCTCGCGCCATTGGCTAAGATCGATCGGCGGCAGAAAAGTGTCGCATGCAAAAGTTTTGTCGATCTCGGTGACCAGCAGGCGCTGCACCTGGGGAAGCGCGTCTGCGAAGATTTGCGCGCCGCCGATCACGAATGCCTCGCCGTCGCCAGCCAGCCTGGCCGCTTCCGCCAGCGAACCGACCGCCTCGACGCCTTCGTGCTGCCATGCCGGATTGCGCGTGATGACGATATTGCGCCGGTTGGGCAAAGGTTTGCCGATCGAATCGAAAGTCTTGCGCCCCATGATGATGGGGTGCCCTGTAGTGGTTCGCTTGAAGAATGCCAGGTCTTCCGGAAGGTGCCAGGGCAGGGTATTGTTCACGCCGATGCCGCGCTGGGCATCGATGGCAACGATAATGGTTAAGCGTAAGGACATGAAAAGGGCTGGCTCTGGATGAATGAATGCCAATCTTATGTCATTTTGGATGAAGGTGCGGGCTGAACTTGCATCAGGGCGGCCGGCTCAGTCTTCCGCCACATAGGCGCCGGGCGCTGCGCACAATACGGGATGATTCGCCGATCCCACAGCCGGCGGCGTCTGCATCGCGCCGTTGCGCTCATGGAGCCAGGCACACCAGTCATCCCACCAGGATCCGGCTTGCTTGGCCTGGCTGCTGAGCCACACCGTGCTGTCGGTGGCGCCGCTGGCATCGCCGGCCCAGTATTCGCGCTTGGAGGTGGGGCTAGGCGGATTGATGATGCCGAGGATATGTCCCGATGTCGACAGTACGTAACGCACCGGTCCCTTGACCAGGGCAGCGGTCTTGAAGGTGCTTACCCAGGGCGTAATATGGTCTTCCGTGGTGCCGACTTCGTAAAGCGGCTGGGCGATGCGGCCAAGGTCGATCTTCTGGCCGCCGATTACGAGCGCGTCCTTTTTCACCAGATTGTTTTCCACATAGAGCTGGCGCAGGCAGAAGGCATGCATGGCGCGCGGCAGCCGCGTGCTGTCGGTATTCCAGAACAGCACGTCCAGCGAAGGCGGCGTTTCGCCATACAAGTATTTATGGATCACGTAGTGCCAGATGAGGCTGTTCGGCCTCAGCATGCGGAACGCGGAAGACAGCTGGTTCTTGTCGAGATAGCCTTGCTTGGCCATCAGTTCTTCGATCGTTGCCAGGCTGTTTTCGTTGATGAATGCCTCGATTTCGCCTGGACGCGAAAAGTCCGCCAGCGAGGCAAGCAAGGTCCAATGCGCCACCGGCACGTCGCTTGGCTTATATTTGCGGTTCAATAAGGCCATCAGCGCCGTCAGGGCAGTGCCGCCGATGCAGTAGCCGACTGCATGCACCTTGTCCGCGCCGGTGATTTCCCGCGCTACCTCGATGGCTTGCAGGATGCCCTTCAGCAGGTACTTTTCAAACGTGTTGTCCGCCATGTCCGCGCGCGGATTTTTCCAGCTGATCATGAAGACCGTGAAGCCTTCATTGACCAGGTGGCGCACCATGCTCTTTTTCTCGTTCAAGTCCATGATATAGAACTTGTTGATCCATGGCGGCGTGATCACGATCGGCATGGCACGCACCTTTTTGCCGACGGGGTGATACTGGATCACTTCGATCAATTCATTGCGGAAGACTACCGAACCCGGTGTGTTGGCGAGATTTTTCCCGACCGTGAAACCGGTGTCCTTGCCCAGCATTTGCACATCGCCGGCTTTCAGGTCTGCGAGGAAGTTCTCGAAACCTTTCATCAGGCTGGCGCCATGCGATTCCAGCGCCTTGTGCAGGGCAACCGGGTTGGTAAGAAAGAAGTTGCTCGGCGCGAGCGCGTTGAACCATTGCCTGGTCCAGAAAGCGGCAGCATGGCGGTCCTTGCTTTCCACGCCGGGAGTGTCGTACACGATGCGTTCGAGCCAGCGGGTGTAAGCCAGGTAATGCTGAACCATCAGCGAATAACCAAGCGTTGCTTGCCATTCCGGATCCGCAAAACGTTCGTCGGCCGGTGCAGCTTTTTCCGCCTTCTCGCTTTTGCCTCCAGCCAGGGCGGTCAACGCATTCAGGTTCAGCATCCACAGGCTCGCCGCCAGTTCGCGCTGGGCTTCCAGCTGTTCCTGCGGATGCTGCAACCAGGCCTGTTGAATCCTGAAGAAGGTATTGCCAATGCCAAAAGGGTCCAGTTGCATAGTCTCTCTCTTATATTGTTATTTTGTAGTGACTGCTGAATTTTTTGCCATGCTAAAGGCAGATTTTTCTGACATGCCTCCGCCAAAGCTTACATGGCAGGTACGGCTTCTTTCTGCCTATTAAAAAAATACTACTCCGAAATATTCAACTTGTTAAGAAATTTCCTACAGTAATTTAAGCGGTTTGTGGACGTGCACACACATCGATGAGAAAAGGGATAGAGCGCTCATACTTTCGTATGTGTATTGGTATGTTGCGGAGCAAGAAAAGGAAGGGAAATATGAGAATGGATAGTTGAAAAATATGGCTGCCATAAAGCGGCCGCCTGTAGCCAATGTAATGCCTGGTACTGAAGGAGTGAGAAGCGGGAGAAACTTGAATTCTTTAGTCGGTGAACATGTCAGCATTTGAGAGGTTTTGCGTCTTCTCAAAAATGCTCTTAACTTCGCTGCCAGAATGATAGCCTCCATTTGATCCCAGTGGGGCCGGCTGGCGAGCAGACTGGCTTGCCCTGCCTTTAACTTCCGCAATGCAATTGATTCAGGAGCATAAGCGCCTGTATCCCTTTGCCAAGGAGAGAAATCATGCAGGGAATGAATATGCCGAAGCTCTATAGCCCTATGGCGACTTTTTGCCAGACGCAGTTGGAGGCCTCTCGCCAATTTGCAGATGCCTTGTTTTCCAGCGCCGAGAAACTCGATCAGGTATTGCTCGCAGCATCGCATCGAGCATGCATCGAGCAGCTCCGGTTTGCCCAATCGCTGGCAAGCGTACGTGATCCGCAGGGCGCCGCAGATGTCCAGGCAAAGTTTTTTTCGCAGCGCCCGGATCGTGCGATGAATTACCAACGCGAACTGGTCAGGGTGTTTACTGAAGTGCAGGCCGAACTGGGCAATTCGATGCGCACATACATGGAGCAAATTGGAAGCATTGGCAATGGAGCGGCCTCGGAGTTTGCCTCCGAGGCGGAAAGGGATGCGCCTACTGCAGCGGATATCTATAGCCCAATGACTGGCATTTTCTCGGTATGGCAATCAGCTTTTCGCGAGGCCGCAAGTGCCGCCAACAGAAACATGGAAGTGGCACGCTCCACGTTCGAGAATGTCGTGAATACGGTTCAGGACAATGCCGGGGAGGTCGTCGACACTGTCGATGAGACTGCGGAAGCCATGACAGCCGGGCGTGAGAAGAAATCAGGAAATCAAGGAAACCACGGCAGCAAACGCAATCATAAATAAGCTGGCTAGGCTGCTGCCATAGTAGTCGCCAGGTCCGCCGTCATCGGCGCGACCTGGATCGGCATGTATTAAGCCGATGCGATGTGCGAGGGATTGGCGGCAGCGGCTTTCTGTTTTCTGGCTGCCAACTGCTTGGCGCGCGAGCTGGATGGAGGCAAGCGGCGCAAGGTTTTCAATGCTTCGATATCTTTAATGCCGATCGAACGCTGGTCGACACTGATCAAACCAATCTCATTGAAGGCGGAGAGCGTACGGCTGACTGTTTCCAGAGTCAAGCCGAGATAACTGCCGATTTCGTGACGAGTCATGCGCAGATTGAACAGCTTGCTGGAGTAACCCATTTCCGCGTAGCGTTCAGACAGTGAGACCAGGAAACGGGCAACGCGTGCTTCCGCAGAGAGCGCGCCCAGCATGCTGACCATGCTTTGCTCGCGTACCAGTTCGCGGCTCATCACGCTATACATGGCATGTTCAAATTCGGCATGGGTGCGGCCGAGCGCGGTCAGCTTTTTGAACGGGAGCAAAATCAAGTCGCAATTGGACAAGGCGACTGCTTCTGATGCATGGCGCTTGGTATGGATACCATCCACGCCAAACAGGTCACCCTTCATCGGAAAGCTCAATACCTGTTCATTGCCGAATTCATCGATCAGCACCGTTTTCAGGAAACCCGAATGCACCACGTACAAGGTGTCGAACGGCTGGCCGATGGTATGGATGCGCTGCCCGGTTTTGAATTGCACGTGCTGGAACAGCAGTTCCTCATCGCTCAGCAAGGTCGTGGTAGGGATGCGCAGCAGTTCGCATAACTCCTTCAGGTTCGACCATAGTTTTCCCTGGCGTTGCCATCCCGTTTCATTGGGCGAGGCAGGTAAGACGGTAGACGATGCTTCGCTCCGGGCATCGGATGAGGGCATGGATAACATGGCATCTCCTGTTAGAAAAAATACGCTCACTTACTGTGGCAGCTTCAGCAGGCTGCCGCCAATCCGGCAGTCGCTGCGGAATTTCCTGGGCATCCATGTACTGATACGTCTGAAAAAACCATCTGCCACCGCGTTCTTTGCGCTGGATACGGCGCGCCCCCGTTTGCAGATCCCGGTGCGGCACACGGCTTCGATGTGTGTCGGCCCTGCGGATCAGCTGAACAGTAAATGAAGCGCACACCAGGAGATACTGGCAATGCGGCGGGTCAAACTTGCTATCCGCTTGTCGGGAAAGATGTGACCCAATCCCTGTCAAATAACAAGGAAAAACCGAATCGTGCGCGCCATTACAAAGGGAAAGTATGCCGGTCGTGCTGCATCTTTGCTATCGGCGTGCGCTGAATAGGACAGTAGGAATGCGAGGGAAGATGTAGGAATTGTCCTACTTGCCATGTTGTCGCGTTGCGTATGTTGTTAAATTTTCAACGGAGTCAGCAAGCGGTGTTCAACAGCGTATTGCACCATTTCAGCCAGTGAATGCATATCCATTTTGTAGAGAATGCGGGTTTTATGCGTGCTGACAGTCTTGGCGCTCAAGTGAAGCAGATCGGCAATTTCACCGATCGTTTTGCCGCCAACCAGGAGGCTGAATACTTCAAATTCTCGGTCGGACAGCTTTTTGTGGGGGAAGTCCTCATTGGACGGCATGGCATCCATCGCCAACTGTTCGGCAACCTCGATGCTGATGTAAGGGCGGCCGGAGGCAACTTTGCGGATGGCGCTCAGCAGTTGCGTGCCGGCGCTTTCCTTAGTGAGATAACCGCGTGCACCGGCACGGATGGCGCGGATGGCATACTGATCCTCTTCGTGCATGGTCAGGATGAGGATCGGCAGTTTGGGGGCTTCATCCTTGATTTGGCGGATGAGTTCGACGCCACTGCGTCCTGGCATGGACAAATCCAGCATGAGCAGGTCGAAGCCGCCCTTGCGTACGTGTGCCAGCGCTTCGAAGCCGTCTACGGCTTCGCCAACAACTTCGATATCGTCAGCCCCATCCAGAATGCGCTTCAAGCCTTCGCGCATGATCGTATGATCGTCGGCAATTACTATGCGGATCATAGTCTAATGTTATTTCTTAGTGCCGGTAGGTTCTGGCTGTTTACCCATCCGGTACACTAAAACCGGTATTTGGCAACTCGACAAAACTTTCGCGGTTGTGCTACCCAGGAGCGCTTGGCCCCAGCCGCTTCTTCCGTGCGAACCGATGAATATCAGGTCGCAAGCCTCTTTTGTAGCAGTATTAACAATTTCGCGCGCCGTCGCATCAGAAAAGATTGTCTTGACCGAGGCAGTAAGGCCGGCAGCGCGTGCGGCATCCACAATCACTTGCAAATGGTGTTCGCCAACTTTAACCATTGAAGCGAGATATTCGTCTTCAGAAGGAAAGTTAGGCGGAATAATTTCAATAAACACTGGATACTGATATTCCGGCGCAACATACAGGCCGATGACTTCCGCATCCAATTGTTTAGCAAACTCCACTCCTGCACGGGCTGCTGCATTGGAAATTTCTGAGCCGTCTGTAGGAATCAGGATTTTCTTGTACATAAACCCACCGCTTTACGTGAATTTGCAAACTTTACAGTTTGCGTGGAATGATACTCGAAATGTCGGGCACCATGATCGAAGAATTACTTTGCCGATAATATCAAACTATTACAGTAATAATTTTGATTTCTATTATTGTAGGCTAGTGCTTAACTGGTAGGGGAATTATGTGTCCGTACAACCTTGCATTCATTCTAATGCAAAGGCTTCGATGATATTGTCAAAATGATATTGATGCAATAGACAATGCAAAGAAAGCCAATGCCGGCAGAAAGCGTGCATTGGACGTTCGACCGAGTTTTTTGAATTGACTGGTTTTGAATCCCTGTCCATACAGCTTAGTAACCCATCCTGTAACGATAACCTCGGTAATTAAACACAGCGGCCTTTGGCGTCATTTTCTCTAATATCACGCCTGGCGCAGCCTCTTCCCCTTCATGCAGGAGCCGCCTGTTGACCAGCAATTGGCGTTCGCGTGGATTGTCTGAATAAATATATCCGCCGATAGCCAGATTCGGTAATTCCCGCTGGATTTGCTCGGGCAATTCGCGAAGCGACAATGCCGATATCTCTGGTGCCGGAGGCGCTTCCGGCCTTAACGCGGCTGCTGTAGAGGTAGCGGCTTGTGCTTGCAACGCAGCTTGCCGCGGCATGGAAATGGATTTCTTTTCCGCAGATGCAGAATCCGCAGCTGCCGTTGGGGCCACGGATGCTGTCGCGGCAGCTTGCGCCGTTTTTGCCGGGACGGCAGACTCGGCATGCCGATGCTGGCCTGGTGTTGTCTTTTTGGCGGCGGCTGGACTTGCAACGGAATCTGCCGAAGGCGAGCGAGAAGGTAGGGGTGTTACCTTTTTCGGTGGTGTTGTCGGCTTTGCCGACGGCGGAGATGTCTCTGGCTGTGGCTTTGCCGCAATGATTTGCTGTGGCGGCGATGCCGGCACGTCATGCGCCGGCAAGCTGGCTGATGGCGTGGCGAGGGCGATGCTGGCACCGGTGAAGTCCTTCTGCGCAATTCGGTCTTCTTCAACGAGAACCGGTTTATGCCAGGGACGCGGCCAGGCCAGCACGCCGATAGCGCCAATAATGAGCAAAGCGGCCAGTCCCAGCCAGATTTTCTTTTTGCTGGATGAGGCGCCATCTGGCGAAAGAATGGCGAGCGGCTGCGCATGCAGGCTGGGTATCTGTCCCAGATGGCGTTCCGCTTCGGCTTTTTTCAGGGCATCGAGAATGAGCGACATCGGTTTATTCTCCGTGGTAGGCGGCGGCCAGCGTGGCATTGTCCCGCAGTCGCGGCTCAGGCACGCCTGCTGCGCGGTTGAGCAGCATGAGCGTGCGCGCGCCGGCAATGCCGTCTGCCACCAGGCCTTGCGCCTGCTGAAACTGTTTTACCTGGCGCACCATTGCGGCTCCATAGGGTTCGCCCTGAATCGATTCGATACCGCCGTTGATGCGGGATAGTTGGGCATTGATCCAGTCGACGGCTTCCCCCTTGTCGCCGAGGCTGATTTCACCCGCATAGCCGGGAGGAGTGCGCCAGAAGGTGACGAACTCTCCCTGGAAGTGTCTGGATAATTCCTCCAGGCTGATTCGCAAATTGTTTTCTCGTCCTGCCATCCGCAACTCGGCGCTGTTTTCGCTTAAGCCAACCAGCAAGGCATGCTGGCTTTGCTTCGCCGAGTCAGTCAGCTTCAGAATCGCCGGGCGATGCAAGCGGCGCAGTTCTTCCAATCCGCCGCTGCCACGATAGCAGCGCAGATTTCGTTCTTGTACCAGCGTGCAGGGTTCGCCATGCGCGATCGCCATGCCCCATTCCTGTCCGAGCAGGCGGAATGCTGCCTCTTCGCTGCGGGTGGAATCGCTGAAAACTGCGTTCCAGCTGGCTTTCGATAAAAGCGGTGTGGCATCGTCAGCAGATGACGCTGTGCGCGATCCAGAGCGGTGCCGCTCCAGGCCACGATTCAATGTCAGGCTGTGCGATAGCTTGAAGCTGCCTGCCTGCGAGGCAAGCACGGCTTGCACTGCCGGGTCGGGGCCGGAATTCGCCTGTTGCCAGCCCCAGGTCGCCGCAACGGTCAGGACGATGCCTGCTGCACCCGCCATGGCCAGGCGCCAGCCTGATCGAGTTAACGCCGTCTGGCTTCCTTCTCCGACAGTGCCAAACACTTCGCGGGCCGCCTGGTTGAGGATCGGCGGGGTAACCACCGGGCTGTTGGCGGCATATGCTCCCAGCAAGGCACGGTCGCACAACAGATTGATCCGCCGCGGCACGCCACGCGAAATGCGGTGGATTTTCGCCGTTAGCGACGGAGGAAAGGGCTGCAGCGCCACGGCGCCGGCAATCGACAGCCGGTACTGGATGTAGGCGGCGGTTTCGTGAGGCGAGAGTGCATCGAGATGGTAGCGCGCGATGATGCGCTGGGCTAACTGCTCCAGTTCGGGACGCGCCAATATGCTGCGCAATTCCGGCTGGCCGATCAGGATGACTTGCAGCAGCTTGCGTTCGCTGGTTTCAAGATTGGTCAGCAGACGAAGTTGCTCAAGCACCTCCGGCGTCAGGTTCTGTGCTTCATCGATGATGAGGACGTTATTCTTGCCTTCTGCATGACTTTGCAACAGATAGGCATTCAGCGCATCGACGTATTGTTTTACCGATGCTTCGGTCACGCGGGCTGGTTGCACATCGATATGGAATTCGTCGCATATCGTTTGCAGCAGCTCGTCGACCGACAGTTTCGGATTGAAGATGTAAGCAACCTGGCAGTGAGCCGGGATCTGTTCCAGAAAGCACCGGCAGATTGTCGTTTTTCCCGCGCCGATTTCTCCTGTCAGCAATACGAAGCCGCCGCCGCCATCCACCCCATAAAGCAGGTGCGCGAGGGCTTCACGATGCCGTTCACTCATGAACAGGTAGCGTGGATCAGGAGCAATCGAGAACGGTGCCTGCTTGAGCTGAAAAAAGTGGGTGTACATGGGCGATGTCAACAAGTCCTGCATGTCGAGCTTAATTATGGGTAATTCTATTTGATCGGAGGCAAGGCTAGCAAAAGAATTGCATGGGGGCTATGGGCTAAAACAAATTCGCCTCGATATTGCGGCTTCTCAAAAGCTGAAATGTTTTGAAACCGGTTGGTCTAATCCGGCTACACAGTCAAAAAACAGAAATTGGCTGACATTTTGCAACTTTGGAATGGAAATGGACCGGCATGAAAAATCCGTGGCTGAAAAAGAACCCTTATTTGAGCATGTGGTTAAGTGGCGCTAATGCAATCACCGGAACGGCACGCGGCCGCGCAATTGCGGAGACCCGCCGCCAGGCAACAAATATGATGAATGAGGGAACCAAGCAAATGATCGATCTCTGGAGTGGTGCGCTGGCACCGCCCAAGCGGAAAAAAAAGAAATTGCGTTAAGGCTGTATCAATGTGGCGGCATCAGGCAAATTGAGCGCGGTGCGTTATGGCGCAATTTGATTAGTCCAATTGATGAATGGATAGATGAAGGCATATAGATGCAGGTAATCGGAACCGATTCGCGCCAACTGAGCGAGGAGCCTGCGTAGTCTTCAAAATGGAATAGGACAAATAAAAAGCCAAGGCTTTGCCTTGGCTGGTCAGATTTAATTTCGGTATGGTTAAGTTGTAGTAGTGCTGACAGGATCAGCGTCCCGGTGAACCCGCTCGTCTTGACTGCTCCTGGCGCAGCTTGCGCTCATAGACTATCTCTTCATCGCTGGGGACCGCGATCGGATCGCTTGCGGGAAAAGTCATTTCGATAGCGTCATCCAGCAATTCCTCTTCTTCATCTATCGGTGAAGCGCTATGCTGTTCGGATGCATGAGTTTGCGAGATTTCGGCGACAGGATCGCTTGCAGGAAAAGTATCTTCCACCGCTTCATCGAGCAAAGCCTCGGTATGTTCTTCTTGATTGCGTGAGGTGATTTTTCTTTCGGACCGATCTGCCCATGCCGCATCTGTGGGAGAAATATCCTTGGGAATCATTTCTTTCGGAGAGTCGCCCTGAGACGACGGCAGGTTGGAAGAATTCATTTCTTCTTTCCCGGATGACGGCTTCTGTTCCATTTTTTTGGATTCACTCATAAGTCCTCCGCTGCATCAAGCTATAGATAATGATGGATTGCCGTCGCCGCAATCGCGGCCTGTCCGGCGCCGACACAGATCTGGTTTAAGCCATGCACCACGTCTCCCGCGGCATACAAGCCGGGTATGGAAGTCTGCATGGCGCCATTGACGACGAGATTGCCGCTGTCGTCACATGTGGCGCCAAGCTGCACTGCCAAACCGGAAACCACCAGGCCACCGAGCGCGGAATACACGGTATCGAAAGTCAGCACGCTTCCACTTGCCAATTTGAATCCAGCGATTTGTTTACCGGTGACTTGCACCTCAGTAATCGGTTCTTCAATGAGTTTGATGTTTGCTTCATGGAGAAGTTTGCGACCTTCTTCACTTAATTTGTTTTCAGCCCCAAGGTTGATCAGGGTAAGGTCATTGGTGTAAGTCCGAATGAACAGCGCTTCCTTGATGCCAGGCTCTCCCTGACCAAGGATCGCAACTTTTTGATCGATCACCTCGTAGCCATCGCAAATCGGACAATGACGCAAAAATCCCTGTTTGATCGCATCTTTGCAGTTGGGTAAATCAGGCTCGACATCGATCACGCCGGTAGCCAGCAGGATCGAGCGGGCACGATAGGTTTCGTCGCCACAATGCGCGATGAAGGTTTTATCGGAATCGATGGCCAACCGCTCGACTCTTCCCAAATGGACTTCGGCGCCATAGCGGGATGCCTGTTCGCGCAGGCGCGCCAGTAGCTCGTTGCCGGTAATCCCGTCCGGAAAACCGGGATAGTTGTGCGAACGCGGGATCAGCGACGCCCGACTGGTGCCGGCATCGATAAGCTTAACCTTGCGGCGAAACCGCGACAGGTAAATGGCGGCGGTCAAGCCGGCGGGGCCGCCGCCGATAATCAGGCAATCCAGCATGCGATCGTCATTTGTCATGGAAGCTTGAGCTAGATAGTCAAAAAGCGGGTGTCGTCGTGTTCGTGCAGCCAGGGCGCAAGGCGCCATTACGTTCTTACTGCTGGAGAGCAGGAATCACTTTTCATTGAGATGAAAGCGAATGAGCAGCGTTCCGTAGCCACGGAGAGATTTTGATATAGAGAAGTCAGCGCAACGAACTTGCCGCACAGCAGAGCAGTGCGCGCGTTGCTTGAGAAAAGTTTTCTTGACTGATGCTACAGGTCTTGCCGGCGTCTTCAGAAGAACTGAGACCACTCCTCGATCCATCCCGGAAGGGCTTTCGCATCCATGGGTTTGGCGATGAAGTAGCCCTGGGCATTGGTGCATCCCAGCTTTTGGAGAAAATCCCAGTCCTGGCGCGTTTCGACGCCGACAGCAGTCGATTCGCGCTTGAGTTTCTGCGCCAGTTCCAGGCAGGAGGCAAGCGCAAGGCCGAGCGCTTCATTATGCGAAGCGCCGACAACGAAAGAGCGATCGATTTTCAGTTCCGAGAAGGGGATGCGCAACTGTTCCTGCATGCTGGCGTCGCCGGTGCCGTAATCGTCCACGGCCAGCATGAAACCCTTCATGCGCAGCCTCGCAAGGTTTTCCAGGAATACCGGTGTCTCCGTGCGGGATGCCGACTCGGTGATCTCGATGGTGATGAAGCTGGGCTCAATGCCATGCGCAGCCATGCAGGCCGCAAAATGATCGGCAAATTCGAGTTCACTTAGCGGCTGCGATGCCAGATTGATGGAGATGGGAACGGGATGTCCCGCGTCGTGAAGCATGCGGCAGGTGGCGGCCGACTTGCGGATCATGTTCCAGCTGATCTGGTCCATCTTGCCGCCGGCTTCCAGGACAGGGATGAAGGCGTCAGCCGCGATGATGCCGTGCTCGGGATGCTCCCAGCGGGCGAAGGCTTCCACGCCCTTGACCTTGCCGGTGGCGAGTTCGACCTTGGGCTGGAAATAGGGGGTGAACTGGTCTTCCTGCAAGCCCTGCAGGATTTCTTCGAGCGTGACTGTTTTCGCTACCTGCGACGCGATCGTTCGGCCCGCATCCCTGGGCGTGTAGCGGTTGATAATCGCGGTCAGTTCTTCCGGCGTGGCAGGCTTGGTGATGGTGCCGAGCAGGTTGACGCCATAAGCCTGGGACATCGATTCCACCGAAAACACCAGCGACGGGTCGAGCGCGCTCGACAGCACGATCGAGACCGGGTTGGCGCTGCGGGCCATGTGGCGGATCAATTCCATGCCATCCATGCCCGGCATGTTCAGGTCGATGAAGCAGATATCGATCGCCGCCTGCGGGTCCTGGAGAATCGCCAGGCCAGCCAAGCCGTCGTCAGCTTCAACGATCCTGTTCGCGCCCAGATTGGAAAGCATGGCAACCAGCCAGCGGCGCTGGAACTCGTTGTCTTCCACGACAAGGCAGGTCAGATCGGCGAGCGGCATCGGCGTATTTCCTTGGATTTGCAGGAAGTCTGCGGCGGGAATTATCGCATTTTTCCCGGCCGCAACACCAAATTGACCTGACTTTTGTTGCCTAAGTGCCTATTTTTATGCGGCGGGCGCCTGCTGCTTGTCGGCTTCTTCCTGGACGGCCGCCGTTGTAGCCCCCGCTTTTTCGTGAATATGCGGCGGCACGTCGCGATGGGCGATATCGGCTCCCAGTTTGGCGCGCAGGAAGCTGCTGGTCGAATAACGCGTTACCCCTGAATAATGCCGGTCGGTGAGGTGTTTCACCATGTCGGCATAGGCATCCACTGCTTCCAGGTCGATCGAGAAGTTATCGTAGTTGACCACCGCTTCAACCTTGTAGTGCGTGTCGCGCAGTACGTGCTCGACATGCCAGCGGATCTGTTCGACGTCGTCGAGGTTGCGCACGTTGTAGCCCTCGAAGTTGATGAACAGTGTCTTGCGCTGGCGGTCGTAGCGAAGACGCTTCTCCAGCGGCACTTCGAGCATGATGTCGCGCAGTCCCATGGTATCGGACTGGAAGATGCGCTTGTCCATGGTGCGCAAGTTACGCGAGACGCTCGGCTTGAACGCCATGTGATCGAGAATGTCGCGCTGCAGGTCGAGGCCGGGCGCGATTTCGACCAGTTCCAGGCCGTGCGCGGTCAGTTCAAATACGCAGCGCTCGGTGATGTACAGCACATGCTTGCCCAGTTTGCGGGCCAGCTTGCCGCTGAAGGTCATGTGTTCGACCGATTGCACGAACTTGCAGGGGCCGTTGTCGTTTTCGATGATGAGCTGGCCGTTGCGGACATGGACGCTTGGCTTGCCGGCGCTGAAGGTGCCGAGGAAGACGACCTTCTTGGCATTCTGGCTGATGTTGATGAAGCCGCCGGCGCCGGCAAGGCGGGTGCCGAACTTGCTGACATTGACGCTACCGTCGGCATCGGTTTCGGCGAGGCCAAGGAACGCGATGTCGAGGCCTCCGCCATCATAGAAGTCGAACTGATAAGGCTGGTCGACGATGGCCTGGGTGTTGACGCCGGCGCCGAAGTTCAGGCCGGAGGCGGGAATGCCGCCGATGACGCCGGGCTCGGTGGTCAGGGTCAGCAGGTCGATCACGCGCTCTTCATGCGCGATGGACGCCACGCCCTCGGGCATGCCGATGCCGAGGTTCACCACGCTGTTGGCGGCCAGTTCGAGCGCGGCGCGGCGGGCGATGATCTTGCGCTCGGAGAGCGGCATTGCCTTCAACGTGTTGGACGGCACGCGCAGCTCGCCGCTGTAGGCGGCATTGTAGGGCTCGACATAGGTTTGCCAATGGTGGCGCGGCTCGGCCACCACCACGCAGTCGACCAGGATGCCGGGAATCTTGACTTGGCGCGGGTTGAGCGTGCCGCGTTCGGCGATGCGCTCGACCTGGGCGATCACGATGCCGCCGGAATTGTGCGCGGCCATCGCCAGCGACAGCATTTCCAGCGTCAGCGCCTCGCGTTCCATGGTGAGGTTGCCGTCGGGGTCGGCGGAAGTGGCGCGGATCAGCGCCACGTCGATCGGGAAAGCCTTGTACAGCAGGTTGTCTTCGCCGTCGATCTGCAGCAGGCGCACGATATCGTCGCGGGTTTTTTCGTTGAGCTTGCCGCCGCCGTTGCGCGGGTCGACGAAGGTGCCGAGGCCGACGCGGGTCAGGTGGCCGGGGCGCTTGGCGGCGATGTCGCGGTAGAGATGCGAGATGACGCCCTGCGGCAGGTTGTAGGCTTCGATCTTGTTGTCGATCGCCAGCCGCTGGATCTTCGGCACCAGGCCCCAATGGCCGCCGATGACGCGCTTGAGCAGACCATCGTGGCCGAGGTGGTTCAGGCCTTTTTCCTTGCCGTCGCCCTGGCCGGCAGCGTAGACCAGCGTGAGATCGCGCGGGCCGCTCGACTGGCCGTCTTCCCCCTGGTTCGACAGGTAGAGCTCTTCCAGGGCAATCAGGAGTTCTTCCGGCACGCCGATGCCGACGAAGCCGCCGGTGGCGATGGTATTACCGGAATGGATGAGTTTGACTGCGTCCTGCGCGCTGACGATCTTGATGCGTTTGCCGCTGCCGCGCGTGAATTCCTGCTCTGCCATTTGCATGGTGCTCCTTCTTGTTATCGTATTCGTGTCGTCTGCGGATGCGTGTCTCAGGCACATCCTGTGGCCGATATCATAGTCTGGCCAGACGCGGCTGACTATCCCGAAATACGGCAGTCACGAAAGAATTTCAAGAATGGCGGAACGGATAAAAGCGAGTGGCGATTCAGGCCTTGGCATGCTGCACCGCGCAAATGCAGTGCAGCAGATCAGGCCGCCGGTTGCGCAGCGTCGTGCGGGGTGAAGAAGCGATCCTGCAATTCTTCCAGGCCCAGATTCTCCAGCACCTGCAGCAGGCGTTCACTCGGACGGCGGCGTGGCAGGTTCTGGTAGCGGGCGACGATCAATTCATTCTTCATCGAATGCTCCCAGCCCACCAGCTCGGTCACGGTGACCTGGTAACCGTGCGACTCCAGCTGTAGGCAACGCAGCACGTTGGTGACCTGGCTGCCGAATTCGCGGGTATGGATGGGATGGCGCCAGATTTCAGTCAAAGCGGTACGGCCCAGCGACTTGCCCTTGTTGCGATTCAGGACCGAGGCGACTTCAGCCTGGCAGCAGGGCACCAGGACCATGAACTTGGCTTTCTTGTGCAAGCCGAAGCGGATGGCGTCATCCGTGGCGGTATTGCAGGCATGCAGAGCCGTGACGATATCGACCGTGGGTGGCAGCTTGTCCGTCGTGATCGATTCCGCCACTGACAGGTTGAGGAATTCCATGCCCGTAAAGCCCAGGCGGCTCGCCAGCTCTTGCGATCTTTCCACCAGTTCCTGGCGGGTTTCGATGCCATAGATGCGCGCGCCGTCGAGCTGATCCTTGAAGAACAGGTCGTATAGGATGAAGCCGAGATAGGACTTGCCGGCACCATGGTCGACCAGGCTGACATCGGCATGGTCGGCGCGGACTTCCTTCAACAGCGGTTCGATGAACTGGTAGAGGTGATAGACCTGCTTGAGCTTGCGCCGGCTATCCTGGTTCAACTTGCCATCGCGCGTCAGGATGTGCAATTCCTTTAATAATTCAATCGATTGGCCTGGGCGGATCTCGGGAGCGGACATGGGGTAAATATCAGTGTGACGGCTTAAAGCCGCTATTGTATGCGCCTGGCGGATTCGCGTCTGCTCGGAAGAATATGAAGGAAATATTTGCTAAAAATCAAGATGCTGCATACGTGAATTTTTGACACTGTGGCTGAGCGCTCAAGTCGATGACTCCGCTCAACTACATTAATTCATCAAGCAGGAGTCGAACATGTACACGGAGACAGAACCGGCCGGCCAGCACCTGCCCATGCAGACGCCGGATGCCATCGCCAGCGCCAATGTCATCCACGATGCCTTGGCCAGGTTTTACGACAGTCCGACGATTTCCAACAAAGTCGCGGCCGTGGTCGCGCTGCAAGCGCATCTGGCAGCGATCGAGCAGGCAAGAGGCGAGGGTGCTGCCGTCTGAATGCTGCTGAAGTTACAAGGATTACTCAGGTTCGCTAAACTCTGCGGCCGCATTTAGTACATGGCCGGTGCGGCGGTAAATCTCGCGCGGTACCATTCGGCAAAAATGGACGCCGCCAGCGGGCGGCTGATGAAAAAGCCCTGCGCCTGATTGCAGCCATGCTCTTGCAGGTAATCCAGCGCCAGTTCCGACTCGATTCCTTCACCCACGACTTCGAGGTTGAGCGTCCGTCCCAGGGTGATGATGGCGCCGGTGATTGCCCGGCTGGCGCGATCGGTATCGAGACGCCGCACGAAGGATTGGTCGACTTTGAGCTTGTCGAGCGGCAGATGGCTCAGGCGGCTGAGGCTGGAATAACCCGTGCCGAAATCATCCAGGGCAATGCGAATGCCGCAGGAGCGGATACGCTCCAATATCTCCACCGCATCCTCCAGGTTATCCATCAGCGTGCTTTCCGTTACCTCGACCTCGATGCGGCCCGGTTCGACCGTGGAGTCCAGAATAATGTCGGTCAGCCGGGTGGCAAAGCCGCGCTGCCGGAATTGCAGCGGCGAGACATTGATGGCAATCGTTACCGGCGGCAGACCCTGGCGACGCCATTCCTCGTGCTGGCGGCAAGCCTCTGCCGCCACCCATTCGCCCAGCGGCGCGATGAGGCCTGCTGATTCGGCAATCGGGACGAATTGATCCGGGCCCAGAAGTTTTCCATCCTCTGTCGTCAGCCGCAATAGCGCTTCCACGCTGGTGAGGCGACGGCTTTTCATATCGATGACCGGCTGATAGTGGAGTACCAGGCCTCCCTGGGAAAGCGCGCGTTTGAGGCGCGCTTCGATGCTGGATGCGGCATCGAAGCGGGTGCTCATCAGATCGGAAAAAATCTGCGCGCTGCCATGGCAGCAATGCTTGGCCTGGTACATGGCCAGGTCGGCGGCATGGATGAGCGTATCCACGTCGGTGCCATGTTCCGGGAAATAGCTGATGCCGACCGAGGCGGAAATCGACAAATCCAATGCATCAATTTCAAATGGCGCCGACAGCGCTTCCAGGACATGGTCCGCTACCGTGACGGCGGGATTGGTATCGTCCGCATGCGGCAGCACGACCACGAATTCATCGCCGCCGAGGCGTCCCACCAGGTCTTCCGCGCGCACACAGCCGGTCAGCCTGCGCGCGGCTTCCTGCAGCAGCTTGTCGCCGATCTCATGGCCATACAGGTCGTTGATGGGCTTGAAACGGTCGAGATCGATGAACAACACCGCTCCGCGTTGGTGGTTGCGCTTGGCGGCGGCGATCAGGTGACTGGCATATTCGAAAATCAGCGCGCGGTTGGGCAAACCGGTCAACGGGTCATGCAGCGCCGCTTCGCGCACGCGCTGTTCCGCCAGTTTGTTTTCGGTGATGTCGAGCTGGGTGCCGATCAGCTTGATTCCGCCCTTGCTGCGACGAGACAGCGGCACGGCATTGGCGATCATCCAGCGATAGCTGCCGTCGCGATGCCGCAGCCGATATTCCAGCCGGTAGTCCGTGGAGGGGCGCGCAAGATAAAGCTCGATATCGTTCAGCACGCGCTCACGGTCATCCGGATGCAGGCGCTGTTCCCATTCGTCCGGCGTGTTGGCCAGCTCGGTATCCTGGTAGCCCAGTTGCTTTTTCCAGGACGGCGAGTAATAGCAGGTGCCGCTGGATACCTCCCACTCCCAGAATCCGAGATGGGCGATCGAGATCGCCAGTTGCAGCCGGCGCTCGGATTCGCGTCGCGCCTGCTCCAGCCTCTTGCGTTCCGAAATATCGAAGAACAGGGCAGTACATTCGCCAGGTTTGGGGCTGTAGGCGTAGATCGACACCCAGCGGCTGGCCGGGTGCATCGTCGGGGCTTCGAATGTCACTTCGCCGCCATGCAAGCCAACCCTGCCGAAAATGCCGATGAAGTCAAAGCTGGCATTGCGAACGTCGGGGAAGACCTCGGTGATGCGTTTGCCTTCCACTGCAGTGCGGGCGACGCCAAATATGTTTTCGTAAGCCTGGTTCACTCTCTCGACGAGGTAGTCGACGGGATTGCCGGCTTCATCGGCAAGAATCGCATAGTGCGCGATCGCGACAGTGTGATTGTTGAACAGGGTGGTGTAGCGCTGTTCGGTTTCCGCCAGCTTTTCCTGCGTGCGCTTGAGGTCGTCGATATCGGTGCAGACGCCGAACCAGCTGGCAGCCTTGCCGCTTGGGTTGCAAAGCGGTGTGCCGCGCCAGGCGAACCAGCGATACTGGCCGTCATGGCGGCGCAGGCGGCATTCCACGCTCCATGCGCTCTGATTGCGCACAGCGTCGCGCCAGGCGCGCATGGCGTTATCGACGTCGTCCGGATGCATTACGCTCCAGTCCACGCCGGGACCGGTGATGTTTTTGCCGGTGTATGCGCTCCATTGCGCGCTGAGGAATTCGATTTTCCCGTAGGCGCTGGCAGCCCAGACGATGCCGGGCAAGCTGGAGAGCATGTCCCGCATAAAATGTTCCCGTTCCTGCAAAGCGATGGCATCCAGCTTTCGTGCGGTGATATCGCGCGACAAAATCACAAACGTCCCCGGCTGCGGGCTATAGGACAGCATTTCAAAATGCCGCTTGCTGCCTGCGTTTTCATACTCGGCGCTGAACGGTTTCCCTGACCATGCCGCGAGCGCACATTGCAGCAGCCAGTCCGGCGGGTGCCGATAGAAGGGATGTGCGGGATTGTCGACTACGCCGGGATCGATGCCATGCTGCTGGCAAAAGACTGCATTAACCCGTATGAAGCTGAAATTTTCGACTGTTTTGTCGCCAGTGGCCACCTGAGCCAATGCAAACCCTTCCGGCATGCTGCTATAGATGGCTTGCAAGAGGTTGTTGTCTTCAGCTTGCTCAGCAATGCGCCAGGCCGGATCGTTATGCTCGCCCGAAGATGTTGCCACCGGTGTTGATTTGCCTTTCATGCCAGGGCCTTACATTAAAGGGCGTCAAATGAAAACTTGTGACTGGAAGTCTACGCGAAGGATGAGTTTTCGACCCTGTACTACTTGCAAGGTTCAGGAAGCAACATTGGGGTTCGCTTAGTAACCGGTTATATACGCCTTCTATATGCGGCGTAATTCTTTATGTAAAAGTTTATTTTTCTGAGCGAATTGGCGAACCTAAAACAATAAAAAGGCTTGTACTTGTAACTCGTCAAATGAAGCCAAACCTGCTTGTGTAGATCCACAATGTTGAATTACTTCCAAAGCCTAATCTAAGCTTAGTGATGGTGATGAGAATTCTAGCTATTGAGAAACTCCAATAGAAATTTGGAAACTTTTTTACGCTTCGGTGATCTGATCGGCAATAACTTAAGTGCAACATTGATGAAAGGCAATCAATGAAGAAGCGTCGGTATTTTCAAAGAGAAAGGTATCAGCGGAATGGCCCCCGCAGACCAGGAGCCTTTGCGGGTAGATATGGTAAAGCCATGCCGGCCAACCATACGGCCGTGTCATCGTTATTTGCGGGGCGCCTGGCAGTGATCGGTGCCATTTTCGTGTTCATGGCGTCCTACGCTTATGGCATCTACCAGTATGGTTGGTGGCTGGGCTTGGCTGCAGGATGGTTGCCTTCCGTCGCCTTCACTTGGCTTTCGGCTCAGCTGATAGCCAAAGGTGTCGGCTATGTGGTTCCTGAAGGAGCGGATACTTTGCGATACGGCTCTCGCTTCAAGTATCTTTCTGTGCCATTTTGCTGCTCAGGTAAAGCGAATATAGGGCTGAAATACCGACGGCAACATAAATGATCCGGGAAATCAGGCTTTGCTCCCCGAATAATGACGCCACGAGATCGAAGTTAAACAAGCCAACCAGGCCCCAGTTAATACCGCCAACGATCATCAACGCCATGGCTATCCAGTCAATTGCTGAATAATGAGCAGCCTTGTGCCTGTTTACACTGTCGCTCGCACTGCGTCGATCCGGTATGTGCCGCCGTTCAGTAATCGGAGTATCCATTGTGGCCATCGTAAGCTCCTTGAAATCAATGTAAGTGCTGAGGATTAAACGGGTAAGTACACGCCGACCCGCTCTATTCATCAAACGAGTGGCTTCAATGAGATACTAAAAAGGCAAAGAGGTTGCTTATTGCAGATTGCGAAATGTATTTGAGCAGACGAAAGCTTGCCTGATAAAACGTTGATTTAAATCACAGGCTTCTTGTAACGAATTACTATCCTTGCCTCTCCACTAATAAAAATGAAATGGAGACAACGATGGGTAAACAGACTTTCCTTGGCGAAAGTACGCCTCTATCATTTTCGGTTTTACATCCTTCCACTTGCTGGTACTGCGATCATCATATTCCTCACGGTCAACGCTTTTGCGACAAAGATTGTGCTGAGGCATTTGAAGATGACGACCTTGCCGTTGAAAGACGAGCGCTGACCAGGCTCCATGAACCGGGTATCGCGCTGGTTTAACTTCTTCCTTCGTAAATCAAAAACTTGGTACGGCCTTCCTCCCATTTTCGGGGAATCCATTCATCCAGGATGAATGACTATTTCAGAGGTAAGTAATACATGGATACATCGCGCGTTAGCGAACGATATGTGAAGGACCAGTCGGCGGAAAGGCGCAAGATGTCTCATGGCGGCCTGCTCGATTCGGCGATCCGCATGGTGGCGCAATTGACCGCTTCCGGAGAATTGCATACCCGTACGCTCGCCAATCGCGCGATGGCCGATTTGCAAAAGCTCCGGCACGACATGCCAAAGCGGCGGCAAACCGATGGACGGGGCCATTCCTCTTGTCGATAAGCGATGAGATTGCCTTGTTGAGCGCGATCCAGATCTTCGCATTACATGAGCGCTTACCTCATTCGCAAGAAGCTTGATGCACCGCACATGAGCGCGTGAACTTCCTTTTATCGCCAACTCCCGCTGCCATAGTATGCAGATGGCAAGCATCAGTATGGAAAGGCGGTTGGCATGGGGATCCTCGATAGCGATGTGCAATTGTTCGCATTGGATGGCACGCGGGATTTCGGCGAGCGTGTCGCTGCCCACCTCGGCTTGCCCCTTAGTCCGCAAGAAGAAAAGGAATACGAGGATGGCGAGCACAAAGCGCGGCCATTGATCAGTGTTCGTGGCAGCGATGTGTATGTCTTCCATTCCCTGTATGGTGATTCACGCCAGAGCGGCAATGACAAGTTATGTCGCTTGTTATTTTTTATCGGCGCCTTGAAGGATGCGAGCGCGGCGCGGGTGACGGCTGTCGTGCCTTATCTCGCGTATGCACGCAAGGACCGGAAAACCAAGCCGCGCGATCCGGTGACGACTCGCTATGTCGCGGCAATGTTCGAGGCGGTGAGGACCGATGCCATCCTCACGATGGATGTGCACAATCTTTCTGCCTTCCAAAATGCCTTTCGCATCTGCGCCGACAACCTCGAAGCAAACAGATTATTCGTGCATTATTTCCTGCCCTTGGTTCGGGAGGAAGAGGTCGTGGTGATTGCGCCGGATGCCGGCGGGATCAAGCGTGCCGAGCGTTTTCGCCAGCTGCTTTCGCAACAGCTCGGCAGGGAGGTCGGCACAGCCTTCGCCGAAAAGCACCGCAGCGGCGGGGCGATCACGGGAGAGTTGCTGGTTGGCGATGTGCGCAACAAGGTGGCAATCATCATTGATGACATGGTGAGCACCGGCAATACCCTGGTTCGCACGGCCCGGTCTTGCCGGGCGCAGGGCGCGGCAAGCGTACTGGCAGCCGCAAGCCATGGCTTGTTCACGGAAGATGCGGTCGATCTGCTAGCCGGCGATGCGATCGAGCGCCTGGCGATAACCGACACGGTGCCGCCGTTTCGCCTTGGCGATGGGCCGGCCAGACAAAAGCTGGCGCTGCTGAGCAGTGCCGCGCTCTTTGGCGATGCCATCCGGGCCATGCACGAGGGCGGCTCGGTGAGTGAGTTGAGCGCGCTCTGATGCTGGAATCGTCTGCTCAGGGGTTGGCTTGCCAGGAGAGATTAGTCCGATCTCTTTTCAAAATACTGCAGGGTGCCGGTCCGGTACGCCTGTTCGAGACGCACATTTCCTGGGTATTGGTCGTAAATGAATACGCTTACAAGATCAAGAAAGCGGTCCATTTCGACTTTCTGGATTTTTCCTCGCTGGAGGCGCGGCGTCGTTACTGCGAAGACGAGTTGCGCCTGAATCGCCGCCTGGCGCCGGAGCTTTATCTGGATGTGCTTGCCATAACAGGCAGCGTCGATACACCGCAACTGCGAGGGGACGGCCCTGCGATCGAGTATGCGTTGCACATGCGTGCATTCGACCAGGATGCCTTGTGGAGCGAGCGCATTGCCGCGGGCTTGCTGGCTCCTGCGGAGATCGACAGCCTGGCTGAAAGGATGGCGCAGTTTCATCGCTCGGCGCCGGCATCGAAAGGTGATGATCCGTGGGGAACGCCGCAGCAATTGCTGGCATGCGCAAACGATATTCTGTCGACGCTTGGCGATCTCTTGCAAGATCCGGCAAACAAGCCGCAAGTGGCTGAACTGATCAAATGGCATCGAAACCGACACGCACAATTAAGCGCGGCATTCGTAAGGAGAAAGCGGGAAGCTTTTGTGCGGGAAGGGCATGGGGATCTGCATTGCGCCAATATCCTGACGCTGCAAGGCCAGGCCACGGCATTCGATTGCATTGAATTCAGCGACGGCTTGCGCTGGATCGATGTGCTGAACGACATTGCCTTTGCCGTCATGGACCTGGAAGTGGCGGGGCGAGCCGATTTGGCGGCCCGGCTGCTGAACCGCTATCTCGAAGCCGGCGGCGACTATGCCGACCTGGAAGTGTTGCGCTACTACCTTGTCTTGCGCGCCCTGGTGCGTTGCAAAGTCCATTTGCTGCGCATGCAAGAGGTTCCGGCTGATTCGCCTGAACATGCCGCGAATGGGCGCCGTATGCAAGCCTATCTCGCTTATGCCAGCGCATGGAGTCAGTCAGGCCATCCGGTAATCCTGATCATGCATGGCTTTTCCGGCAGCGGTAAATCGACGGTTGCCGCAGCTATCGTGGAACAGTACGGAGCAGTGCGCATTAGGTCCGACGTCGAGCGCAAGCGCATGCACGGTTTGCATCCGGTCGACCGCAGTGGCGCGCATGGCGATTTGCTGTACTCTTCGCAAGCGAGTGCAGCCACCTACACGCGCTTGCTTATTTTCGCGCGCCGTATCGTCGAGGCGGGCTGGCCGGTGGTGGTCGATGCCGCGTTCCTCGGCCATGAACAGCGGCTGCAATTTGCCCGGCTGGCCAGGGAATGTCGTGTTCCATTCCTCATCGTTGATGTGAAAGCGAGCGAAGCCACCATGCGGGAAAGACTGACCAAGCGTGCCGCGGAGGGTAAAGATCCTTCGGACGCCGGCGCGGAAGTCCTGGCTCGCCAATTGGCTAGCCACGATCCCTTAACGCCCGAGGAAACGGGCCATGCGGTCGCGATTGATAGTGAAGAAGGCGCCGCCGATGCGGCAATCCGTGTTGCCGTTGCAGGCTTGTGCAGTGAAGGGGAAATTGGCCCGGCTGCGTACGGCCGGGCCAATGACAAGGACGCTTAGCGTCCTTCCAGGAAGGTCTTGAGGCGGTCGGCGCGCGAAGCCTGGCGCAGCTTGTTCATCGCCTTCAGTTCGATCTGGCGGATGCGCTCGCGCGTGACTTCGAAGTGCTTGCCGACTTCTTCCAGCGTCAGGTCGCTGTTCATCTCGATGCCGTAGCGCATGCGCAGCACCTTGGCTTCGCGCGGCGGCAGGGAATCCAGCACATCCTTGATGACGTCGCGCATGGAAGCCTGCAACGCGGCATCGGCCGGGGCCAGCGTACTGTCGTCCTGAATAAAGTCGCCGATGCTGGAATCGCCATCTTCGCCCATCGGCATATCCATCGAAATCGGCTCCTTGGCAACCTTCATGATTTCGCGGATCTTCGCTTCCGGCATGTCCATGCGCTTGGCCAGCGTCGGGATATCCGCTTCGGCGCCGGTTTCCATCAGGATCTGGCGGTTGATGCGGTTCATCTTGTTGATCGACTCGATCATATGCACCGGCACGCGGATGGTGCGGGCCTGGTCGGCAATCGCGCGTGAAATCGCCTGGCGGATCCACCAGGTGGCGTAGGTCGAGAATTTGTAGCCGCGACGATATTCGAACTTGTCGACCGCCTTCAGCAGACCGATATTGCCTTCCTGGATCAGGTCGAGGAATTGCAGGCCGCGATTGACGTATTTCTTGGCGATCGAGATCACCAGGCGCAAGTTGGCCTCGGTCATTTCGCGCTTGGCCTGGCGCGCGCGGCGCTCGCCGGCAATCATCTTCTGGTTGATCGCACGCAGTTCCGATAGCGGAATCGCCGCCTGGCGCTCCAGTTCGATCAAGCCCGACTGGTATTCCCGGATGGCGTGCACCTGGCGTTCCAGCGCGGCGCTATGCGGATAGGCGCAATCGACTTCGCGCTGCACCCAGTCAAGATCCGTTTCGCTGCCCGGGAAGGTCTTGATGAAGTGTTCACGCGGCATGCCGCACTTGTTGACCGCCACATCCAGCACCTGGCGCTCCAGCTTGCGCAGGGTTTCCATCTGCTTGCGCACCAGGTCGCACAGGTTTTCCACGATCTTGGCGGTGAAGCGCATGCCGAGGGCTTCCCGGGTAATGGCGGCCTGGGCATCGCGCCACACCGGACTCATCGAGCGACCGGCATCGTGTTCAGTGCGCATGGTCGCAAAATGCGTGGCAATCGCGGCGAATTTCTTCAATGCCTCGGCACGCATCTGTGCCAGCTGGTCGGCGGAAAGGCCGTCGGAGCCAGCGCTGACGTCGTCGGCATCGTCTTCGTCCTCGAGTTCTTCCTCGTCTTCCGCCGATGCCTCTGCCTGCAATTCGTCTTCCAGCGGCGCGGCGAGATCGGCGCCGGTTTCGGCGAAACCATCGATGATGTCATCGACCTTGATCTGTTCCTGCTCCAGCTTGGCGGCCAGCGCCAGCACTTCCGCAATCGTTGCCGGATTGGCGGAAATGGCTTGCATCATGTCGGTCAAGCCTTCCTCGATGCGGCGGGCGATGGCGATTTCCTGCTGGCGGTTGAGCAATTGCACGGATGCCATTTCGCGCATGTACATGCGCACCGGGTCGGTGGAGCGGCCGAAATCGGCATCCACTGCCGACAGTGCGGTCGACACCACGGCTTCGGCATCGTCGTCGCTGGCGACTTGCACCACGCCGTCGGACAGGAGCAGGCTTTCGCTGTCGGGCGCCTGTTCAGTCACCGTGATGCCCATCGAATTGAAGGTGCTGACCAGGTTTTCCAGGGTGTCGGCGTCGGTCAGGTCATCGGGCAGATGATCGTTGATTTCGGCATGCGTGAGATACCCGCGTTCACGGCCGAGGTTGACCAGCAGCGTGATTTGCTTGCGGCGCGCTTCCATCTGCGCTTCCGACAGGCTTTGCCCGGCCCTGGACTTATTCGACGACAAGCCGAAGATTTCCGCCTGTTCAGCCGCGTTGACGGCTGCGATCTCATCGGTTTCCGCTTGATATTCGGATGGCTTGCGGCCGCGCTTGGCTGCGACCTTCGTCGCCGGCAGCGAATAGGATGAGGTATCGATACCTGCCAGGGAGGCAGTACCGACACCGCGCGTGACCGTCACAGCGCCAGGCTGCGATTTTTCGGCTGCTTTTTTGACGACGGTTTTGCCGGTGGTTTTTGTAACAGACTTGGCTGCCGGTTTCACGACCGGCTTGGCGACGGCCGCTTCGGCAATCGGGCTGGCGCTCACAGGCTTGACGACATGATCGTCGCTGCGTGGCACCGCGGGTGCCACGGCTACGGGGGCAGCCGGTGCCGCGTTAGCCGGTTGAGCCGCAAGCCTGGATACCGGCTTTTTGACGACCACTACCTTAGGCGCGGGCGCCGCCGTGGCGTTGCCTTCCGCGGCAACAGTCGGTGCGGACGCCGCATTGTCGGCAGGCGCAACCGGCTGCATTGCTTCAGGGCGCACAGTCAAGCGCGAACGACGCGTCACGATGGTAACGGGTTTGTTGGCCTGGGCATCCGCATTGACTTCAACCGGCGCATCGGTGTGTTGCGCGGATGTCGTTGATTCGGAAATGCTTTCGGTGGATTTTTTGGTTAGCGACAGTGTTTTAACGGGTTTTGTCATTGCTTCAAAATTATCGATAACAACCCGTCATCCGGTCGCGGAGACAGCCACACCAAGAAGATGACGGCGTCTCGACGCAAGCAGGAAGACGAGGGCGAGGCACGCTGCAGCATGACCGGTTGCTGCGGCAGCTATCTCTTCAAGGGTGAAAACAGGAGTGCGGTACGATCACAGGATTCTGGAATGGTTCAAGCAAACGGGCCGCAGGCGCCAGATCTGGCAGGATGCGAAAAAAATGCAGTCGCGCATTATGTTTCATTGCATCAAGCGCGTCAAATCTTCTTGGTGAATATCACCCATTCTTAATGCAAATATCTTGTGGTAACTCAGTAAAACAGTTGAGCAATAGTCGGTTCAAACCCTGCCGCGCGCTATGAGCAAGCGGGATTGCGGCATGCTGTCGCCTATGCCAGCGGCGCCATCATCCAGCTTGAATACGCCGACTGCGGATGTGAGGGCGGCAGCCTGTTGCCGCAAGGATGCCGTGCCGCCGGCTGCTTCGTCGACCAGCGAAGTATTCTGCCGGGTCAGTTGATCCATTTGTCCGATGGCTTGATGGACATGTTCGATGCCTGAGCGCTGCTCTTCGCTTGCTGACAGAATGTCGGCCATGATGCCAGTGACGCGCCTGACGCTGCTGACAATTTCTTCCATTGTCGCGCCAGCTTGCTGGACCAGCTTGCTGCCGTCCTCGACCTTGCCGGCCGATTCGTCGATGAGCGTCTTGATTTCCCGGGCAGCCGAGGCGCTGCGCTGCGCCAGTTGGCGCACTTCGGTGGCTACCACCGCAAAGCCGCGGCCGTGCTCGCCGGCGCGCGCCGCTTCCACGGCGGCGTTCAATGCCAGGATATTGGTCTGGAAGGCGATGCCATCGATCACGGAAATGATATCGACGATCTTTTTCGCCGAATCATTGATCGATCCCATCGTGCCCACCACCTGCGACATCACTTCACCGCCTTTCGCCGCGACCTCGGAGGCTGATCCCGCCAGCTCGTTGGCCTGGCGGGCGTTGTCGGCATTCTGGCGCACGGTCATGGTCAGCTGTTCCATCGAGCTTGTCGTGGCTTCCAGCGAGCCGGCCTGCTGTTGCGTGCGCGCCGACAGATCCTCGTTGCCGCGTGCAAGTGCATTGCTGGTTGCGGAGACGGCTTCCGCCGCGCTGCGTACGCCGGCAACGGTGCTGCGCAGCGTTAGGGCCATTGTCGCCAGGGTCGCCATGATGCTGTCGGTGTCGCCGGCACGCAAGCGTACCTCATGGAACAGTTCCCCATGCTCGACGGCTTGCGCCAGGCGCTTGACTTCGGCAGGCTCGGCGCCGAGCGCGAGGATGATCTGGCGCGCCGTAAGGAAGGCGACAACTGTGCCGATCACCAGGGCAGCGGCGCACAGCGCCAGCATCAAGGCCTGGAAGCCGCGCGCCGTTTGCTGGGCGAATGCCGATTCGGCCTTGGTCATGTTCTCCTGCAGGTCGATGAAGCGGTTGATGTTTGCCAGCCATGCGACAAAAGCCGGCTTCGCTTCCTCGCGCATGATGCTGCGGGCTTCCTCGGCATTGCCGGCGCTGCGGCTGGCGACCACCTGCCCGATCAGCGGCAGGGTGCGCGCTTCGCTCGCCTTGATGTCGGCAAGAATGCGGCGCTCTTCCGCGCCGATATCGCTGCGTTCCGAAAAGAGGCGGTCGAGCCGTTCCGCGGAGGTCGCGTAGTCGCGCGCCAGGCGGTCGATTTCATCCAGTTCCGTCTTCAGTTCTGCGTCGCTGGTGGCAAGGGTGACGTCACGCAGGGCGATGGCACGGTCATGCACGCTGCCGCGGAAATTGATGGCATACCGCTGCTTGACGGCGTTGACGCGGCTGATGGTCTGCAGACTGGCATCGATGGCATTCACGCGCACGATGCCGATGCCGGTAAGGATCGCCATCATCAGCAGGATGAGGGCAAAGCCCAGTCCGATTCTTGTCTTGACTGTTATTGAGGAGGAAGAAACGGGACGGTGCATGGCGGGCTTTCAGGAACGTAGTGTTTATTGGTTATTCCTGATCATGATATGGCTATTGAAATGCTGTTTCCAATTGGCAATAACAATAATCGCCATAGCTTTTGCGAGGAAGCAGTATTTCCTGATGCGGTCGCCGTTGCCGTCAGTGGAGCATGGCTCTCCTGGGGCAGGGCGACGCCGGTGGGGCAAGAAGAAGGTCTGAAGGTCAGCCGAAGAACCAGTAGCAGACGCTGATCGAGGCTAGCACGCCGGCGATATCGGCCAGCAGGGCGCAGCCGACCGCATGACGCGCGCGCTGGATGCCGACTGCGCCGAAATAGACGGCCAGCACGTAGAAGGTGGTTTCGGTACTGCCTTGCACGGTAGCGGCTACCAGCGCGGGGAAGCTGTCGACGCCGGTAGCCTGCATCGTCTCGATCAGCATGGCGCGCGCCGCGCTGCCCGAAAAAGGTTTGACCAGCGCGGTCGGCAAGGCTTCCACGAAGCGGCTATCCAGGCCGGCGAGGTTAACAAGATGGCGCAAGCCATCCAGCAGCACATCCAGTGCACCCGAAGCGCGCAGGACGCCGATGGCGCATAACATGGCCACCAGGTAGGGCAGCAGGTTTTTCGCGACATCGAAGCCTTCCTTCGCGCCTTCCACGAAACTTTCATAAACCGGAACGCGCCGCCATGCGCCCCACAGCAAAAACACGAGGATCAAGCCGAACAGCACGAGATTGCCCATCAGCGACGACAGCGATGCCAGCGCCGCCGCAGAAAGGCTGGCGAGGAATGCCATTGTCCCGCCCAGCACCAACGCAGCACCGACCAGCCAGGCCAGCACGACCGGATCCCAGAGCTTCAGCCGCTGTACCAGCGCGACGGAAAGAAACCCGACCAGCGTGGAAGCACTGGTGGCAAGCAGAATGGGAAGAAAGACCAGCGTCGGATCGGCGGCGCCTTGCTGCGCGCGATACATGAAAATCGTCACCGGCAGCAGGGTCAGGGAAGAGGCATTCAATACCAGGAAGAGGATCTGCGCATTGCTGGCGACAGTCGGCAAGGGATTGAGCTCCTGCAGCGCGCGCATGGCTTTCAAGCCGATCGGTGTGGCGGCATTGTCCAGACCCAGCGCATTGGCGGTGAAATTCAGGGTGATCAGGCCAAGCGCCGGATGGCCGGGCGGCACTTCCGGCATCAGGCGGCGAAACAGCGGGGACAGCAGGCGCGCCAGCACATCTACGATGCCCGCCTTTTCAGCGATGCGCAAAAAGCCAAGCCACAAGGTGAGGGTGCCGAACAGCAGCACCATGACTTCGACCGACAGCTTGGCCATGCCGAACAGGCTTTCCACCATTGCGGCGAACACGCCCGCATCGCCGCCGAACAGCCAGCGTCCCAGCGCGCTCAACGCCGCCACCACAAAAAAGCTCAGCCACAGGCCGTTCAGCATGCCTTATTCTCCGATTCGCGATCCCGATGTGGGCATGATGATGCCGTTGATGGCGGGAAAAGACAATCGGATACTGAAGCGGGATGAGGCGACGTATTACCAGCGGGATTCGGAGAGGGGAGCGCTGCATATCTTTTCGATATGCATTCTGCTGTGCGAATCGTAATCGCGGAAATGAATGCCGATACGGAAAGTGCCTTCATCCTGCGGAATGCAGTAGGCAACCTTGGCCCAGACATTGATCCTTCTGGCTTCATCGCTCAATTCGATATCGAACGCAAGCGCGCAGGCATCATTGGCTTGCATGACTTCGCCAGCCAGCAAGCCGATGCCGCCACGGGAGATATCGAGAATCCTTACCGGGCGCGGAATCGCGTCATGGCTAAGCAGTCGCGCAGGGACATCCAACTCCTTGCGAGGATAGACACGGAGTTCAGCCGGGCGGAGTGATGCAGTCTGTGCTTCCGAATTCATAATAGGGATTAGATCCAGATTCGAATACGGAGATTGTGCTTGAAAAGTTAAATGTTAAAAGTTAATTCTTGTCACATTTTCTCAAAAGCAACACTGGAGGCAGGCGACTCCGCTCGGAACAAGCGGCGCAGGAAGTGAAGAAGAGACGCTTATTGTTTAGGCGATGTCGCGGCCTTGCAATCTGGACGTTTCTAACGTGTCCTGGTACACGTTCATCGTTGCGTCAGCCATGCGTGCGGCGGAAAATCGGGTATGAGCCGCTTCCCGTCCGGTGGTGCTGAATTTTGCCGAGAGCGATGCGTCGTTGAGAATGCGGGCCACCGCTGCCGCCAGCGCCGGCGCATTATCGACCGGAACTATAAGTCCGGTTTCCCCATTGCGCACGGCTTCCGTGGTGCCCAGCGACCGGGTGGCGACGACCGGCAATCCTGCGGCCATGGCTTCCAGCACCACCAATGGATGTCCTTCGAAGAAGGATGGCAGGCAGAACAGGTCGGCTGCCGCCAACAAGTCGGGAACGTCATTGCGGCGCCCCAGAAATAAGATGCGGTCAACTAAGCCAAGCTCGGCGGCAGTGGCTTGCAAGTCGGCTTCCAGCGGGCCACTCCCGACCCAGCCAAGGCGCACATCCGGACAGCTGGTAAGCAGGGCAGGCAAGGCATTCAGCAGCGTCCTGTGGCGCTTTTGCTCGGTAAATCGCGCGACTGTCAGTACCAGGCGGTCGTTGCCAATGCCAAGTTCAGCGCGGACTGCCGCACGGCTGCGGAGTGCAGGCTTCGGCGCAATGCCGTTGTGGACGACGGTGTAGCGCTCCGGGTCGATCCCGGACATGCGAAATGTCTGGCGCGCCGCTTCGCAAACGCAGATGATGCGGTGGACGGATGCGACGCCGCTGGCATAGGCGGCTTCCAGTTCAGTACTCTTCAGTGCACGCAAGGTGTACGGCAAATGCTCGGTACGGATGATCGCGGATACAGCGAGATTATGGGCGGCCGCTGTCAGGCCATGGCCTTCCCATCCAATTCCTGCATGGACATGAACGACATCAGGAGAGAACGCATTCAGTGCCGCGATATATTCCTTGCCGCCGTTTTCCAGCGCCTGGGCGGAAATCACCCTGGCATCCAATTGCGACGCACTGGCTCTTTCGGCCCAGTACCGGGCTTCCGGCGTATCGGCAAAGAGCAGCATGACTTCTGCCTGCTCTTGTAATGCCGCGGCAAGCGTGACCATATGTTCGCCTACGCCGGAAGGATTCGAACTGTCGGTAACAAGCAAGACGCGCAGGCGTTGAAGCGGGGCGGCGGGCAGGATGGCAATGGACGGATCGGTTGCTTTGGACGGAGAAACGGTATCGAGCATGCATGACTTTCATTCTTTAGGATGCTTGTTCGACTGAATGCTTCCGGCACAAGGTCCTTGGCAAAACATTATCCTTATCAAAGGATCTGCAAAGGGAATTTCAATTCTGCTATCCGGTCTATTGGCATCCTCTTCCTGGTTTCTTTTTCATTCGCCGAGGTGATATATGCCAACTTCCCATTCCCGATCCACGCCAAGTTCTCCTGGTAAACAAAAAGTGCAGACGGAAGCCGACGCTCAATCCATGAATCTGAGCGGCAAGCCGGCGCAAACCCGCAAAAGCAGTCATGACCAGAAAAGCCATAACAAGGCCGGTTCCAACGAAGGCGCCGGCGGCGGCAAAAAGCAGGAACGCGATCACTAATTAATCTAGGGAAAAGGTGTCAATCGACACCTTTTCTGGAAGCTCAACAAGGCAGGCAACCCCTGCCTTTATTTTGTTTACGCGCATGGCCGTTCCAACTTGGCCTGCGTAGTGACATGGAAGCACCCTTCTAAAAACTTGACTGAAACACGTCCGGAATAAGAGAAGTTCCGCATTCATGCTTGGGATCAAGAATTGCGCTCTGTCAAATGGAAACTCGTGAAACTTATGAGGAATAAAAAAGAATGCGCAGGCAGGTTGAACAAAATGTACAGAGCAGCTTCAAACAGAAGTTGTACTAAAGACAATTAATTGCATAAGGCCAAAAATACATGGATACCATCATCGTGTTCTCCCACCTGCGCTGGGATTTTGTTTATCAGCGGCCTCAACATTTGCTTTCCAGGCTTGCGAAACATTATCGAATTATTTGCCTGGAAGAACCGATATACCGCGAAGGTAGTGCCGATTTAGAAGTTTCCGAACCGATCCCTAATTTGCTTGTGTGTAAACCGTATACGCCGGTAAAGCACTTTGGTTTTACTGATGAGCAAATGCCCTACCTGCGCCAGATAGTGCAGAAATTAGATAAGGAATACGACATCTCGATTGCCTGGTTCTACACGCCGATGGCCTTGCCGCTCCTCGAAGAGGTGGATGCCCGTCGCGTCGTGTACGACTGCATGGATGAACTGAGCGCTTTCAAGAATCCGCCGCCGCAGCTCATCGAGCGCGAGAAGACCTTTCTCAAGACCGCCGACTTGGTGTTTACCGGCGGCCCCAGCCTCTACGAGGCCAAGAAGGGCAAGAACCCCAATGTGCATTGCTTCCCCAGCAGCGTCGATGCCAATCACTTTCGTCAGGCCCTGGACCGCAATATCGCTTACCCCGCCCACGAAGACATGCCCAAGCCGCGCCTGGGTTTCTATGGCGTCATCGATGAGCGCTTCGACCCGGAACTGGTAGACAAACTGGCGGATGCGCATCCTGAATGGCAAATCGTGCTGGTCGGTCCGGTAGTGAAAATCGACCCATCGATTCTGCCTCGCCGCGACAACATCCATTACATGGGACAGCAGTCGTACAACACGCTGCCGCAATTCCTGGCGAGCTGGGACGTATGCCTGATGCCGTTTGCAATGAATGAATCCACGCGTTTCATCAGCCCGACCAAGTCGCTGGAATACATGGCCGCCGAACTGCCGATCGTCAGCACGCCGATCAAGGATGTGGTCGACCTGCACAGCGACGTGGTGGAAATCGCCGCCGACGCTGACGAATTCATCGCTGCCTGCGAACGCATGGTGTCATTGTCCAGCGATGAAATGCGACACAAGATCCGCGTCATGCGTGAAAAACTCGCCGAGACTTCCTGGGACATGACGGCATCGAAGATGCATGCGCTGCTGCAAAGCATCGATGCGGAAGACCTCGATGAGGACGAGAGCGTGGAAGGCGATGCCGAGGATCTCTCGGAAGAGCTGCTGGCGTCTGCAAATGGCAAGATCGCCAGCGTACCACTGACCGCCGCTCAAAAATAACGGATGCCCATGACTGAAAAAAACGATCAGGCAACCGGCCGTGAGATCGCCTTGTGGGGCGGCCTCGAATGCACGGTCAATCGGGTACAGGACGATTACTTCAGCCAGCTGGACAGAAACGGGCACGCCACCCGCGAAGGCGATCTCGAACGCTTTGCGCGACTGGGCATCCGCGCCATCCGTTATCCCGTGTTGTGGGAGCGGACCGCGCCGGACGGCCTGGAAAGCGCGGACTGGTCATGGACGGATGAACGCTTGCCGGCCTTGCAGAAGCTGGGCATCACGCCGATCGCCGGCCTGGTGCACCACGGCAGCGGACCGCGTCATACCAGCCTGGTGGATCCGCAGTTCGCGGAAAAACTGGCCAAATTCGCGCGTGCCGTGGCCCAGCGCTATCCCTGGCTCGAGTACTACACGCCGGTCAACGAGCCCCTGACGACGGCACGCTTCAGCGGCTTGTACGGCGTATGGTATCCGCATGGGCGAGACGAGCGCACCTTTATCCAGGCGCTCCTGAACCAGTGCCGCGGGGTAGTGCTGTCGATGCGTGCCATCCGCGAGGTTAACCCGCAGGCAAAGCTGGTGCAGACGGATGACCTGGGCAAAACCTACGGCACGCCTGAAATGTCCGAACTGGTGGAGTTCTATAACGAACGCCGCTGGCTGGGGTGGGATCTCCTGTGCGGCAAGGTCGGGCCCGAGCATCCGCTGTGGGATTACCTGCTCGCGACGGGTATCGATGAGGCGGAATTCCTCTGGTTCCGTGCCAATCCGTGTCCGCCCGATATCATCGGCGTCAACTACTACATCACCAGCGAGCGCTGGCTCGACCATCGCGTGCAGCGCTACCCCGAGCGCTATGTCGGTACCTACCGCGGCTTGCAGCATGCCGATATCGAAACGCCGCGCGCACTGGCCACGCCGACTCCTGGCATCGGTCCCTTGCTGCAGGAAGCCTGGGACCGGTATGGCTTGCCGATCGCGATTACGGAAGCGCACATCGATGCCACCCGCGAAGACCAGATGCGCTGGCTGCTGGAAATCTGGGAAGCGGCAAAGACAGTACGGCGCAACGGTGCGGACGTACGGGCAGTCACCGTGTGGGCGTTGCTCGGTTCCTATGACTGGAACTGCCTGGTCACCGCATGCCGAGGCTATTACGAGCCAGGTCCGCTCGACGTGCGCTCCAAGCCGCCGCGGCCGACAGCCGTGGCAAGCCTGATGCGGGAACTGTCAAGCGGCGGCGACCTCTCGCATCCGGTGTTGCAGGGGCAGGGCTGGTGGCGCCGGTCGGGGCGGTTCTTCTGTCCGCCGGTAGCTGCCTCCGGCATCGTCGCGGCAATGCCCGTGGTCGTGCGCAACAAGGATACCAGCCCGGCCGTTCAACCGATTCTGATTACCGGCGCCACCGGCACACTCGGCAGCGCTTTTGCGCGCATCTGTGAAAACCGGCATCTGGCATACCACCTGCTCAGCCGCAGCGAGATGGATATCGCCGATGTCGATTCGGTCGAGCGCACCATCGCGCATTACAAACCCTGGGCAATCATCAATGCCTGCGGCTACGTGCGCGTGGATGACGCGGAAAAGGAAGTCGAACGCTGCTTCCGCGAAAACGTGCATGGCCCGTCTCTGCTTGCCAGGGTGTGCGCGCGGCATGGCATTCAGTTGCTGACTTTCTCGAGCGACCTCGTCTTCGATGGAAGCCAGCAGTCGCCTTACGTCGAGACCGATGCGGTGGCGCCGCTGAATGTCTATGGCAAGAGCAAGGCCGAGTCGGAAAGCCGGGTGCTGGAGTCGCATCCAGATGCGCTGGTTGTCCGCACCAGCGCTTTCTTCGGCCCCTGGGACCGCTACAACTTCGTCACCCAGGCCTTGCAGGCGCTGAGCGATGGCCAGCCTTTTATGGCGGCATGCGACATGACGGTTTCTCCCACCTATGTGCCTGACCTGGTGAATGCCAGCCTGGACCTGCTGATCGATAAGGAAAAGGGCATCTGGCATCTGTCCAATTCCCAGGCGGTCACCTGGGCGGAACTGGCGCTCAAGGCATGCAACATGGCCGGAATCGATGCCAGCCGGCTCGAGGCCAAGCCATCGAAGGAACTCGGCTATGTGGCGCCGCGCCCCATGTACAGCGCGCTCCTGAGCGAACGCGGCATTCTCCTGCCCGCACTTGATGATGCGTTATCCCGCTATTTGCAGTCGCGCCAACAAGCCGTCGAGGAAGAAGTTCCCGGGCTGGCAGCGCAATCCTAGACAGGAGGAAGCATGAAAAGAATCGCTGTGGTGGGCGCCGGCTTTTCCGGCGCCGTGATTGCGCAAGAACTTGGCAAGACTGACCGGTACCGCATTGACGTCTTCGACTCGCGCCCGCATGTCGCCGGCAATTGCCATTCGCACCGCGACCCGGAAACCGGCGTGATGCTGCATACCTATGGCCCGCACATTTTCCATACCAGTAATGAAAAGGTCTGGGATTACGTGCGCCGCTTTGACGAATTCATGCCATTCACGAATCGCGTCAAGGCCATCACCAAGGGCCGTGTGTATTCCATGCCGGTCAATCTTTTGACCATCAACCAGTTCTTTGGGAAGACCTTCAATCCGAGCGACGCTGCTACGTTCATGGCTTCGATCGGCGATCAAAGCATCACCGAGCCGAAGACCTTTGAAGAGCAGGCGCTGCGTTTCGTCGGCAAGGAATTGTATGAAGCCTTCTTCAAGGGATACACGATCAAGCAATGGGGCATGCCTCCATCGGAGCTGCCGGCGAGTATCCTGAAGCGCTTGCCGGTGCGCTTCAATTACGACGATAACTATTACGCCAGCACGTTCCAGGGCATGCCCAAGAACGGTTACACCGCCATCGTGGAAAAAATGCTGGACCAGCATAACGTGACAGTGCGCCTGAACACGAAGTTCGACCGCTCGATGGCAGGCGAATATGATCACGTGTTCTACAGCGGCCCGATCGATGCCTGGTTCAATCATAACTTTGGCCGGCTCGGCTATCGCACGCTTGATTTCAAGGCGGAATGGCATCGCGGCGATTACCAGGGCAACGCGGTGATCAATTACTGCGACGAAGACGTGCCCTGGACGCGCATCTCCGAGCACAAGCATTTCTCGCCGTGGGAATCCCACGAGGATACGGTGATCTTCAAGGAGTACAGCCGTTTTTGCGAAGAAAACGATACGCCTTACTATCCCATCCGCCTGGCGAAGGAAAAGTCGCAATTGAAGCAATATATCGAGCAGGCGAGCGGTGAAAAGAACATCACCTTCGTGGGACGCCTCGGCACTTACCGCTATCTCGATATGCACGTGACGATTGCCGAAGCGCTGGATGTGGCGGAACGCTTCCTCGCTTGCGAGGCAAAGGGAGATCGCATGCCGGCGTTTACCGTGGATCCGCTTGGTTAGGTCCTGAATCGGTAATTTAGTAAGTCTTTGACAGAATGCGGCCTTGGTAACAAGGCCGCAATTTTTCATTCCGCGTTCTTTGCCCCGTGTTGTGCAGCCTGAATTCCTGGTTTTTCCGCGACAGGTTATCCAGCCGTTTTTCTTCCATCTAGTAGTTTTGCAGAGGCTAGACGGCAATCCACTATGCCCTCATTGCCCATATATTGCCATTTTGCAAGCTGCGTCGTCCCATAACCTGCAGATCGAGCTGGCGATGCCAAAAAGAAACTTTCAGCGCAGCATAGGAAAATTCCGATGCCTGTCAGCATTATTGCCTTGATTTTTATCAACGGAAAAAATTTCCTAATAATCATGAACTTAGGAAACTGCAGGGTGGCTTATCCACAGACTTTTCCACGTTTATCGGGGATAACCTTTGCCAGTGGATAATTTGCTCAGAACGCATCCTTGACTTAACAATAACCAGGAAGCTGGAATTAATGTTCCGAAAAATCAGGAGGAAGAGCGGAGAAAGGCCCGCCGCTGTTGCCTATGCAAGTGCAAAGCCGGACGAGCCTTCATGAGAGGAGAGAGGCTGAAGTGTTTACCGCACCGCCCGCAAATCGAGTCTGCCTTCCGAGATCGGCGGACACCAGTAATACCCGCCACTGACAGGCTGGCTGAAGCGGAACAGCGCATCCGTAATGCCGTCTTCCAGCCCGGCCATGCGGCGCAGCTGCGCTTCGAAGGCATCGAGCGAGCGGCCAAAGGCTAGGAACAACAGCCCAGCCTTACCGCCTTCCGCCCAGGGCATCGAACGGCGCACGACAAATGCCTCGGGGCTGAAGCTTTCCTGGGCAGTGCGCTTGACGTGTGCCGACTCGGGCGCGTCATCCAGTTCTTCGTTGTCGCTCTTGCGGCGCCCCATGATATTGTCCTGCTCATCTTGCGGCAGGCGCGCGAAATGATCCAGGTCGTGCGCCCAGTGCTGCACGGCGGCGAAGCTGCTGCCCGGGATATTGCTGGAGATTGCGGCCTGAAATGCGTCTTCTGCCTGGGGATTTTCCGTGCCATCCTCGTAACCGGTCAGGTCATGGCCGGTCTTGTAACGAAAGGCTTCGGTCATTTGTACTAGTCGCAGCGCCGGCGCCAAGGCAGCTTCGACTTCACGGGTGCGATGCAGCAGTTCGCCACGGTCGTCGCCACGCAGCCAGCACCACAGCGCATGCTGGGTCGAGGGAATATCGATGTCCGCATTGCGCATGGCCGGAAAAGCGCGCAATCCTTCGATCTGTCGGCCTAATGCCTGCACCAGCGGCTCGCCCAATCCGACAACGGTATGTTCGCCATCGGCAATGCGAGCCAGATTATCGAGCGCTGCGGGGAGCTTAGCCGGCGATTCCAGCTTAAAGAATAGGTGGCGTGCCTGTGCCGGAATCGGGGCATCCAGAATGGCGGGCTGGTAAGGCTTCATGTATTTCTCCTCGAAAAGCATGATTTTATAAAAAAAAACCCGCAGGCCTTGCGGCTTGCGGGTAAATCCAATTCAAGAAGACTTGGAGGAGACAGGTGAAATCTTAACGATTGGCATGCCCCCTGTCTGCTTTATATTAGGAATAGGTGATATATGAATTTCTTATACCATTTTCCGGATATATAAATATGCTTAGGTATGCCAGCAAGCCTACTGCAAGTTGGCGAGCGCATCCATGATCTGCGTAATTCCTTCCAAGGCGCCAAGTTCGATACTGATACATCGCTTGTCGCCAACCGCAGCTTCAGTCGGATTGATGCGTATGAGCGGACTTCCCAGCGATTCGCCATAGTGCCGCACGGTAGGAATGGCGGTGCCGGCGCCAATCTCCATGACGACGAGCTTTTCCGTGCGCGCCAGCCAGGCATCCAGGCGTGCCAGTTGTCGTTCTGTCGCGCTGTCGTCCCAATCCCAGTCGCTGAACATCAGGATATTTGGCCGCGCCAATCCGCCACACGCAGGGCAGGTCGGCAACGCGGACATTAGCTTGCATTGGCCGGCATCGATGACCGGCTCAAACTCATCCGCCGGCCATGGAGACTGTCCGCATCCGTTCAGGCATTGCAGGTGATGAATCGTGCCGTGGCATTCCACGATACGCCCCGGAGTAATCCCTGCCTTTTGAAACTGGCCATCGACGTTACTGGTGAAAACCCCGATTCCCTTTGGCAGTTGCCGTGATAAATCCAGCAGTCTGGCAAATCCCGCATGCGGCTGCGTCCGGCGGTAGAGCTGCAGGCGGTGTCCATAGAATCCCCACGCGACTTCCGGCATGGAGTGGAATGCCGCAGGACTGGCGATCTCATGAAAACGCATGCCAAGCGTCCCCAGCGCCGGATAGGCGCGCCAGAAGCCTTGCTCGCCGCGAAAGTCCGGCAATCCCGAATCGATGCCGATGCCTGCGCCGGCCGTGATGAGCACGGCATCGGCATCAGCGAGCAGCGCGGCTGCCTCATGGCATGCGGCTTGGATAGGGGTGGTATTCATCGTGGAAAAATGCGGGATATGGTCAGGCTGGGTGGAAGCTACATGGTACGTGCTGCGGCGGACGAACGCAAAAGTTGACGCATCGCCCAGGACGTTTTGGGTAAATAAATAGGTACAATCGCGCTTGCATGAAATATATCGAACGGTATTTCGCCGCCAGGGCGGAGACCACTCAACATGGAGAGCAAGATGAGTATTGAAGTTGTCGGCATCATTGGTTCGGGACAAATGGGCAGCGGCATTGCCCAGGTTTGCGCAGCAGCCGGTCTGAAAGTTATCATGCGCGATATCAATGACGCAGCAATCGCCAAGGGCATGGGGGCGATTTCTTCCAGCCTGGACCGCGGCATCAAGAGCGGCAAGCTGACAGCCGAACAAAAGGAGCAGACGCTATCCCGCATCCAGGGCACGACCGCATTGGCAGATTTGGCTCCGGCTGATTTCATTATCGAGGCCGCGACCGAAAACCTCGGCTTGAAACAGCAAATCCTGAAAGAGCTGGAAGGCATCGCCAAGCCGGACTGCATCATCGCCACCAACACCTCTTCCGTGTCGATCACCAAGCTGGGCGCCACGCTGGCCAACCCCGAACGCTTCGTCGGCATGCATTTCTTTAATCCGGTGCCGGTGATGTCGCTGGTAGAGATCATTAGCGGTTTGCGCACCAGCGACAATGTCGTCGCAGTCACCCGCGCCCTCGCCGAGCGCGTCGGTAAGACGCCGATCTCCGTCAAGAATGCACCGGGCTTCGTGGTTAACCGCTTGCTCATCCCGATGATCAACGAAGCCATTTTCGTGTTGCAGGAAGGCGTGGCTTCGCCCGAAGAGATCGACGCCGGCATGAAGCTGGGGGCAAATCATCCGATCGGCCCGCTGGCACTGGCGGATCTGATCGGCCTCGATGTGTGTCTCGCCGTGATGGAAGTGTTCTACCGCGACTTCAACGATTCGAAGTATCGTCCGGCCCCGCTGCTGAAGGAAATGGTCGATGGCGGCATGCTTGGCCGTAAGACCGGCAAGGGCTTCTACACGTATTAAAAAAAAGCCCGCAGGCCTTGTCGGCTTGCGGGCTGAATCCAATTCAAGAAGATTGGAGGAGACGGATGCAATCTTATCCAAAGGACGGGCTAAGGTCTGCTTTATATTGGCAATACTAGATATGCGTACTTCATATAACTTCGGCATTCATATCTGATAATAATCCGCAGGCACCCGGAGTTTCGTGGTTCACTCCTTTCTTTCGTCGCACTTTCGCTCCCTCCATTCAAGCCTTGAACAAGTACCTCGATATCCCATATTGATGTGCGCCGGCCAGACGCGCCATTTTCCATAGCCAGCAGCGGCGCCCTGATGTTCATGGGCGTGACCGTGATGGGTGATGCCGCCAAGGTTGAACGCGCAAAGGAAGCCTTTCAAAGCTTTACAGCCAAAATCTGAACAAGGAACCGTGCCAGTTGCGAAGGCATTGTTAATTCGCACACATGTGCTAAAATGATTTGCATGGATACCGTCACCAGCAAAAGCGAGCATACCTTTGCCGCCATTGTGGAAACCGCCCTGGAAATGGCGGCGACGCAAGGCATCGGCAAATTGTCGCTCGGCGAGGTGGCAAAGCGGCTCAATATGAGCAAAAGCGGGGTGTTTTCCCGGGTTGGTTCGCTCGAGGCCTTGCAGAACGCGGTGCTGGATGAATTCGACCGGCGCTTCAGTGCTGACGTGTTCATGCCGGCGCTAAGCCTGCCGCGTGGTCTGCCGCGTTTAAATGCCATCGTCGAAGGTTGGATCAAACGCGTCTGCAATGCCAATTCGCTGAGCTCGTGCCTGTATGTGGCTGGCTCTTTCGAATTCGATGACGTTGCCGCCAGTCCGTTAAGGGAGCGCCTGCAGGATGGCGTTTTGCGCATGCGCACGGCGTTACGGCGCACGATCCTGCAAGCCATGGAGGAAGGGCACTTGCGATCGGATACGGATCCGGAGCAATTGATCTTCGAGATCTACAGCATTATTGTCGGCGCCATGCATGACGCTCGCTTTTTGCGGGATGCGCAGACTGAAGCGCGGATGCGCAATGCCTGCGCAAGGCTGATCTCCACCTATCGCAGCTTCCAGGGGAACTGGTAGGTGGCAGGCGGGCCGACTGAAATTTTTTTGATCATTTTTAGCATGGGTGTGCGAAAAAGGGGTTGTCATGATTATGCTGCTGATTGCAAGTGGAGTCGCCCTGGCGCTGATGGGATATCGCGTCACTCAATGGATGCGGGAAATTCCGGACCGGAATGAAGATTTCGATGCCATGTCGGCGACCGCGTTTATCGAACGTCGCCACTCGGTATCCGCGCATTAGCCGCATGTGGGAATGAATTCACAGCCGGATTAACACCAACAATAAGGGAGGCTACATGACGCGCCACACCAAGATAATCGGCACTGGCAGTGCCTTGCCTGAGCGCCGGGTATCCAACCAGGAACTGGCAGATGAGATGGCCCGAAAAGGCATTGAAACCTCGGATGAATGGATCACGACGAGGACGGGCATCCGTTATCGTCATTACGCCGAGGCGCATCAGCATGCCAGCGACCTTGCTCTCATTGCCTGCCAGCGTGCCATCCGGGTAAGCGGCGTAAGCAAGGATGAGATTGATCTGATCGTCCTTGCGACTTCAACTCCGGATCATGTGGGCGGCTTTCCCAGTACGGCAGCGGTGCTGCAGCATAAGCTGGAAATGGCGAACACTTGCGCGGCATTCGATGTGCAGGCGGTCTGTAGCGGCTTTGTCTACGCGCTGACCGTTGCGGATGCGCTGATGAAAACATGCGGCTACCGTAATGCGCTGGTAGTAGGCGCCGAAGTGTATTCGCGGATTATTGATTTTGACGATCGCGCTACCTGTGTGCTGTTTGGCGATGGCGCGGGAGCAGTGGTGCTCGGCGTTAGCGACAAGCCAGGTATGCATGGGTCTTGCCTGCATGCCGACGGCGGCTTGGCGAATATCCTGGCCGATGCGATTCTTTCGGTGCTGGAGCAAAACCGAATGTCCGCCGACGAGATCGACTGGCTGGTCCTGCATCAGGCCAATATCCGCATCCTGCATGCGGTCGCGAAGCAGATTTCCCTTCCCATCGACAAGCTCATTACCACGGTCGATAGGCATGCCAATACCTCGGCTGCGTCGATCCCGCTGGCGCTGGATGCCGGCATCCGTGAAGGAAAAATTAAGCCTGGCCACAAGGTGATGCTGGCTGCCGTTGGCGGCGGCCTGACATGGGGCGCGACATTACTGGGCATGTGAAAGGGGTAATTCACTCAGGCGTTTTTTGATTTGTAAGGCGGTCCATCCACGCAGCGCAAGCTGCCCAACCAGGAGAATCATCATGCATGACCCCGTCGTAATCGTCGGTGCGGCCCGCACCCCACTTGCTGCATTCCAGGGCGAATTTTCTTCGTTGTCCGCCAATGACCTGGGCGCCGTCGCCATCTGTGCCGCAGTAGAGCGCGCCGGCTTGCAGGCGGCGCTTGTTGAAGAAGTCATCATGGGCAATGTCCTGATGGCAGGGCAGGGACAGGCGCCTGCGCGCCAGGCTGCAATCAAGGCGGGCATTCCGCTTTCGGCCGGTGCCGTCACGCTCAACAAGGTCTGCGGCTCGGGCATGCAAGCCGTGATGTACGCGCACGACGCCATCCTTGCCGGCACAAGCCAGGTGGTTATCGCTGGCGGCATGGAATCCATGACCAACGCTCCATATTTACTGACCAAGGCGCGCGGCGGTTACCGCGCCGGACATGGCAAGATCCTTGACCACATGATGCTCGATGGTCTGGAGGATTCCTATGATCCGGAAAACGTCATCGGCGAAGGACGCGCCATGGGATTGTTTGGCGAGCAGTGCGCAGCCAAATATGGCTTTACGCGCGAAGAGCAGGATGCCTTTGCAATGGAAACGGTAACGCGCGCGCAAGCAGCGGCCGGCAATGGCGCATTGACGTGGGAAATCGCGCCGGTCACGATTTCCTCCCGCGTCGGCGAGGCCATCATCGATCGCGACGAGCGCCCGCAAAAAATCAAGCCGGAAAAGATCCCGTCGCTCAAGCCGGCCTTCAGCGCCAATGGCACGGTGACGGCAGCATCCTCTTCAGCCAATGCCGACGGCGCGGCAGCGCTGGTGCTGATGCGCGAATCGACGGCGAAAAAACTCGGTTGCAAGCCGATTGCCCGCATCATCGCGCATGCGCGGCATTCACAGGAGCCGGAATGGTTCACTACGGCCCCGGTAGGCGCGATCGCCAAGCTTTACAGCAAGGCAGGCTGGCGAACCAGCGAAGTCGATCTGTTCGAGATTAATGAAGCCTTTGCTTCAGTCACGATGGCGGCGATGAAAGAGCATGGCATCCCGCGCGACAAGGTGAATATCCATGGCGGCGCGTGTGCCATCGGTCATCCGATCGGCGCTTCGGGAGCTCGCATTATTGTTTCGCTGCTCGGTGGATTGAGGCAGACAGGCGGCACGCGCGGCGTCGCGTCATTGTGTATTGGCGGCGGTGAAGCCACGGCGATCGCAGTGGAGCTTGTGTAAAAGGACATCGCGCCATGCTGGCAGGTATGGTTGGCTATGGCGCGGTGATTGACCTAACTGGATCGGTGCTGAATCCTGGCTCGGATAAGGCCTTAAGAATAAGCTGGCAACGTCCCTGCTGCAGGCAGAGTCATTCCGGGATTGCCTCCATGTACGCCCACACAGATTACGTGCCTGAGCAAATCCACGCCGGTTATTTTATTCGACAGCGCACCGCTATGACCGCAGCTATTCCAGCTGCCATGAATAGTAGTCAAGAAAAAGCCGTTGCGGCTAAATAGCGGCAACGGCTCATTTGTATTTCACGAAATCTTTTATTTTCTTACCTTGCGACGAGCAGCGCCAACTCCCAGCAGTCCGAGGCCCAAAAGCGCAAGCGTGGCAGGCTCCGGTACGGCCGAAGCTACGGCTCCGTTAATCGTGAGGGTGTAGCTCATGGGAGTGTGATCATGGCTCACACTAAATGCATTGCCTGACCAGGTCGTGCCGTGAGTGGTGATATAGGCTGTGTACTCACCAATATCGAGTAATACATTTAAAAAGCTGTTCAACGTACCATTCGAATCATCGTTTTGATCAATGTAGGTGGCAGCATCAAAAGTGTTGTTGCCGGAAAACAAAATCAGGTATGGGTCTGAATTGCCTTCGAGAAAAAGCGAAGTAAGGCCAGCTGACGTGACTTGGAAAGTGAACGTATTGGCGGCACCAAGCGGTGTGTCCGGAAGAGTTCCACTTGTCGAGATGACTGTTGCTTGAGCAGAAAGAGCACAGAAACTTAAGAAGATCGATGCAGCAAGAGTCTGGATGAATTTATATGGGCGGAATGACGTCATTTATGATCTTTCTAAACCATGAATACCGGTTAATAACAATTCAGTTTTGTTGCGTAAATGAAAGCATGCAACGGCAAGTCTGTGTCTGACAGGTAGCAAAGCAGGATATGTGCCAAATTTATTTGAGTTAATAATTCCTAGTATTATCAATATGTTATATATCGCTTGAGCACGAGGGTTTTAGGTCGTGTAAAAAAATTCGACAGAATTTGAATGGGGAAGGAGAAGTGGAGAAAGAGGGGGCTGCCGATTGCGGACACAGTTAAAGCGAGCCTTGTCCTGACAAATGAGCGTTGGGACTTGTTGGCAGGATTTTTATATGGCTTTTAGCCAGCAATGCTATTGATTGCATCGACAAGAGCGCAGAATGACCTTGTGTTGGTCTGATGCAGCGGATATTTATGCAGAAAGCAAAAAGCCCAAACCTTGCGGAATGGGCTTTTCTTGAATCTGGCTCCCTGAACAAATCGCAAAACGAGTTTTTACCGTCTCGGCTGTTCTTCCGCCGCACTTGGCCAAGCAGGCTGTGAACTATACGCTTCACTGATTGTTGATTAATTTGAAATACCGGCTCGCGCGCAGTCATCCCGCTCCGTTTGCTTCCACTGCTTATAACTTGGCTCATCCTTGGCCTGCAGGTAGGATGACGCGACAAATCCGGCCTCGACACAGATTTCTGATAATGAGCCGTTTCGCTTTACCATTTGGTACCTAGTGACCGCGTCACTGGCAACCTTGTTATTCACTTCCTGGAGACTATCAACTGCTTTTTGTTCCATGCCGCCACCAAGGAAGAACCAGAGCATGCCGGCCACTACAATTACAGTGACAGCTATCTGCAGATCGATAAAGCTTGGCTTTGACATGGTCACTACCCAGTTTTTATTGGAAATTTTCCGGCAAGGGTAACAGAAAAGCGAAACACGAAAAACTGAAAAGCGAAACTTGACACCCTAAGAACAGAGCCTTATAGTCCGCTCCAGGTGCTTGAAAACACCTCAACGAGCGGCATGTCACCCCGATAGTCCGTGGCATTTTTTTCGTCCATTGGTTTTACTCCTATGGGCGGGTTGCGGCGCCCATACAAGACCCGAAAGGGGAAAAGCGTCGGCCGTCTCGTTGCGGTTTTCAACATCCTGCCCACCCGCTTGAAAACGGGTTAATCTCAACGAGGAGTAAAACCATGTCGAACCCTATTCTTCTTCCGGCTATAGCCATTCTCCCCCGTCCTGAAGTCGATAATCTGCTTGAAGCTTGGCTTGCCTATGACAAGGCCTTAATGGCTTCGCCTAGACTTAGCCATATGACGCAGGTACGCCGCGATCGTGCGGCTGATGCGTTGTATGACGTAATGTTCATGGCCAGCACTGGGACAACGCTTGCCGATCTGCCACCGTCCGGCGGCTAACAAAGCTCCCCCTCCCGTTGTATTGACGATACGAGGAAACTGCGCAAGTCTTCATCATTGCGCCCGTTTCCCGTGCCACCTAACAAGGACCACCATTCCCGGCTGACTCAGGTCAATTTCCGCTGCTCCGACTGCGGACCGTTCAAGGCTGACCCTGACCGCATCGTCGATGCGCCGGAAGACGAGCATCATCCCTGGCGCTATTACGGCAATTGTCCGTACTGCTCGCGCGAGTGTGCCCAGGCGTCCTGGGAGCGCGCCCTGATGAAAGCCTGGAAGAATGCGACGGGCCCCAAAACCGAGGAGGGCAAGGCAGCCTCTGCCGCCAACCTAGAAGGGCACCCGACCAAGGAAGAAAGCCTGCGTACGCGCTTCAACGCTATGAAGCACGGCGCGTCGGCCAAGGTGGCCAAATATTTCCCAGCCAAGCCGGGAAAGTATGCTTTATGTGAAAGCTGCGAGGTCGACCGCTTCTGGTGTGCCAGCCAGCCATGCTGCGTCAAGCAGACGCAGAATTTCATGATTCACCACGCTGCCTTCGAACAAAAGAAGCCCGGCTTGCTCAGCGAGATGCATGCCGAGATGCAGGCGGCGATCTTCTCTATCCTGCAGCAGATCATCATGACCATCATTGCCGATGGCGTGAAGATCGAGCGGCCAGTGTTCCACTTCGATGAAAACGGTTGCCTGCACCTGGGCGAATACACCGACAAGGAAACCGGCGACAAGCGCATGCTGATGGATGTGTCGGCACATCCGCTGCTGAAACCGCTGACGGACTTCCTCTCGAAGAACAGCATGTCCCTGGCTGACATGGGCATGACAAACAAGGTCATCGAGGCCGAAGATATGCTGCCCGGGCAGATTGCCACCAGTGCGGCGCCGGCGATTTCAGACGACGAATACAAGCGCCTCCAGCTGCAGGCGCTCCAAGACTTGGCGGGCAAGGTCCAGCGTTCTAACCAGCTCACCAATCAGGATCCGATCCTGGTCGACTTCAATCGGGAAAACGGGGGCAGTGAAGCCGACGTCATCGATGTCGAGGCAAAAGAGCGATGAACGCCCGGGTATCCAGCGCCGACCGGATCCGCGTCAGTCATCGCGCTGAAGCGGAGGTCCTGCGCTATAAGGATGATCATGCGATGTGGCACAAGCATGTGCACGGCGTCGACCTGGACCCGATGCAGATCCTGAAGTGCATCGAGATGGATAACCATCACAACACGATCGATGTGTCCTGCCGGCGTACGGGCAAAACCGCGGTGAAGGAAATGTATGCGTTGAAGCACAATGCCTGCAATCCCTACCAAGAAGTCGGTATCGTGGCGCCGCGTCAGCAGCAGTCGCAAACCAATCTGACCTACCACGTCGACGCGATCCGGCGCTCGCCCATTCTGCGGGGCTATATCGCCCACAAGTCAGGCCGCGAGCAGCTGTCGGACACGAAATACCAGTTTTTCAATGGCAGCAAGGCCTCGGCGTACGGGATCATGTCCCAGATTGACGGTGACGCAATCAGCTTCGCGTCGATCGAGGAGGTGGATGACATGCCGGCGGACCGCTTGCTGTCGCGCTTCATGCCGATGCTGGGCTCGGCGCGGCGCCTGGGCGCACCCCGTGAGGCCAGCTTCAAGCCGCAGGTGCGCATCACCGGTGTGTTCAAGGGCGCCGACCTGCTGCAGAGCCTGATCGATTCCAAGCAGTACCACCTGCTGCCGATCGTGAATGTCTATCTTGGCATTGAGCTGGGGATCCTGAACGAAGCTTTCATGCTGGAGATGCGGGCGCAGCTGCCAGAGGGTGAATACATCCGCCAGTTCCTGGGCAAGAACGTGCGGGCCCAGAACCACATCTGGGAAAAGTACATTGCCCTGGCCAAGTCGGTCGGGATCCAGGCCAAGCTGGAAGCGGCCGGTCCGTTGCCGGACAAGCGTTACAAGAAACGCGGCCTGGTGTCGTTCGGCTATGACCATACCGGCCACGGTGAAAGCCTGTCCGCTTCCAAGTCCGCCCTGGTGGTGGCTGAGCAGATGGGCAATTTCGTCACTTTCCCGTTCGTCAAATCATGGCCGGCCGGGACTGACGACAACGTCATCCGCCGTGACCTGGTCGGCCTGTGGCGCTACTTCATGCCCGAGTATGCGATTGGCGACGCCTACGGTGTTGGCATGCTGACCTCGGTGAACGATGACCTGTTTCGGGAAGGCTTGACGCATATCGACCGGCGCACGATCGGCGATGGCGACAGCAATGCCTCGACCTGGCAGCAATGGGCCTTTGCTCCTATCCGCTTCGAGGGCATGACCAAGCACAGCATGGCATCCAGCTTGAGGGCGGTGTTCCATAACCGGCAGGCGGCGATTCCGCCATATGACGATGATGGCGACATCCTTGGGGCGCAAGTCCAGCCGAATCCGAACTGGAAACAGGAACTGCGTGCCGAAGCCGGCGATGCACAGGAGTGGCGAACCTTCGTGCGGCAGCTGGGGAACATCAAGCAGGTGCCGAACAGTTCCGGCAGTTATCCCAGCTACAAGATGGTGAATATCAAACTGGGTGATGACTTTTTCGATGCGGCCTGTGCGGCCGTCTGGGCGTTGACCACCCGCGGCGCAGAGCATGTGCCGACGATTGTCAGCAGCCGGACGCAGACACGCGAACAGCTTCTGGGGATGCGGTGATGGAGAACAACAGCGATTACGCGAAGTTGAAGGGGCGGGCTACTGTGGCGCCGGCGACAGCGGAGGTGAAGCCAAAAACCAGCGAGGATCTTCCCCCTTTAACAGCTGAAGCGCATGCGCGCATCAAACAAACCATTGCCGATGTGAAGGAGCACCTTCCGGAGATGGTCGACATGGTCAAAGATTTCCACGCGGCCGGCCTGATCGATGGCTGGCGAAGCGTTACTTTCAAGAGGCTCGACGATGAACCTGCTTAAACCGTTTATTCGACTGGGATCCATGCTTGGCGGTCTGGTGCCGGGACAAATTCCGCAAGCCGCCAGCGGCAATACTGCCGGCAGCCGTACCACCGAAGCAGGCCTGCGCGTGCGGCCGGAAGATCGATTCCGTCACATGTTCCGGGAGTTCTGGGTCGACCCGGACGTGCGTCAGGCGATTCTTGACATCAGGGAAGCCGATCGCCTGGACGGCCGCGTCAAAATGATACATAGCCGGGTCGCGCGCGACATCATCAAGAGCGGCCTGGTGTTGCAACAATCCAAGCCGGACGAGCGCATTACGGCCGCGTGGATTGACTTCTGCCGGCGCACGAGTCTGAACCGCCCCGAAAAGCTCAAGAGTGATGCGCGTGGCCTGATCATGGAAGGAAACCTGCCGCTGCAAGTCGTGATCAATCAGAACCGCAACATCTGCAGCCTGGTGCGCATGCCGTCGGAGACCATCGTGCCGCAGGTGGACGAGTCCGGCCGCTTCAAAGATCCGACCAAGGCGTACCGTCAGCTTGATATCGTCAGCGGCCTGGTGTCGGCCGAGTTTGCGCTGTGGCAGTTGTTCCTGGTGCGCTTTGATCCGGACAATTTCGACGACATGGGCTCCATGGGCCGTCCTTTCCTTGACGCTAACCGCACTACCTGGCGCAAGCTGTGCATGACTGAGGAAGATCTGGTGATCCGCCGGCGTGTGCGCGCACCAGTGCGGCATGCCCACGTGCTGGAGGGGGCGACAGAGGCCGAGTTGCAGACCTATGAAGCCAAGATCACCTCCGGGCAGCATGAGATCACGACGGACTATTTCTTGAACAAGAAGGGTGCCGTATCGGCAATCCAGGGCGATGCGAACCTGGACCAGGTGGCCGATATCGCGCTGCTGCTGGATGCCTTTTTCTCCGGCGGGCCGATGCCGAAAGGCTTGGCCGGCTATACCGAGGGTCTGAACCGCGACATCCTGGAAGATTTGAAAAAGGATTACTTCGACGAGATCGACGTGCTGCAGGACACGCTTTCCTTCGGCTATGAGCAGGTGTTCCGCTTCGAGCTGCTGCTGCAGGGGATTGTCGCCGGTGAGGATGATTTTTGTGTCAGCTATGCCGAGCGCCGTACCGAGTCGCCGAACCAGGCAGCGGATCGTGCATTGAAGCTGCAAGCGCTTGGCCTGCCGGATGACATGATCTACGAGGAGCTTGGATACGACCCGGTCTATGTCGACAAGCGGCGCAAGTTTGCGATCAATAAGAAAGACCCGTATCCGGAGGAGATGCCGGATCCGGCACGCAGTCGTGTCAAGATTACCCCCAGCAATGCGCGCAAGGGTGAATCGGCCACCAGCATCACGAATCGCTGATGTCCGGTCAAGAAGCCATCCGGCGGGCGTCTCGCGCCGCACAGCAGGCAATGAAGGAACTCGATCAGCACGCGATCGAGGAGCTGGCAACGCTGTACGAGACGACAACCGGGAACATCATCGACGCTATCGCCAAGATCAGCGACGGTGATGGCCACATCGACTTTGGCGATCTGGCGGACCTGCTGAAGGAAATTAACGCTCACCTTTCCGAGCTATCCACTGCGCAATCGGAAAACCTGATGCGGCACTTGAACCGCGCGGCCCAGCTCGGCACGGCGCCATTTGAGCCGGCGCTGGGTGCCGAGCTGGTCGGGCGGATGAATTTCGAGGCAGTCCGCTTCGTGCGCGAGTTCCAGGCCGCCGACGGCTTGCGCCTGTCCGACCGGATCTGGCGCATCGACCGCGGCGCGCAGGAGGCCGTCAATGCGGCCGTCCAGGGGGCCGTCATCCGCGGAAATGGTGCCGCCCAGGCTGCCCGCGAATTCCTGAACCGCAAATTACCGGTGCCGGCCGATGCCCAGCTGGCCATGCAGGCCGGGTCTGCCCAGGCAATCACGGCCAAGGTGGAAGATGTCCTGCTGACCGGCGCGGAAAGCCCCTTGAATAGCGCCATGCGGGTGTTTCGCACCGAGATCAACCGCGCACACGGTACCGCGTACCAAATGTCCGCCGAGGCGCATCCCGATGCCGTCGGCACTCGCTTCATGTTGTCGCCGCGGCATCCCCGCGTGGATATCTGCGACATGCACGCCCGGGCGAACCTACATGGCTTAGGTGAGGGTGTCTACCCGCATGGGAAGAATCCCTGGCCGGCGCATCCGAACACGCTGAGCTTTGTCATCGTTGTGTTCAAGGATGAGGTGACGCCGCAGGATGTCGCCGGTAAGCAGACGGTCGAGCAATTCCTGGAAACGGTGCCGCGCGAGCAGCGGCAAGGGATTCTCGGCAAGAACAAGAATGAGGCTTTCGAGGCGGGCGAGCTGTCCGCCGGTATGGTGAAGTCGCGCTGGAAGGATGTGCAGGCCCGGATCGGGCCGCGACATGACTTGCGTGATCAAGTTACCCGGCAGTTTTTCAACCAGCGCGTATCTTTCCCCGATGGTGTGCCCGATATCGCCATTGGCGGCAAGCCGCTCACCCGAGACCAGATGGCCCGTCTTGCCGGTGCACCGGATGGCGCCAGGATTTATTTCTCCCGGTATGGGGACCGTCCTGGACTGGAAATCGAGCACCCCTTCTATAAGGCGCCATCGCATCGATCTTTCTTCCGCACCGACGATGGCGGGCTCGGCTTATCGAACGACTTACTGATGCTGAAGTCCGACAAGGCACCCAAGGGGTTTGGTCTGCGAATCTTTGGCACGCAGGCCCAGGCGGCGCAGGAGCTGGGATTCAAGCGCATCGAGATTTATGCCGCTAGAAGCTCGAACATGAACGGATATCACGCCTGGCCGCAGTACGGCGCCAATGCCGATCTGCCTGAGAAGATACTGCGGAAGCTGCCGCCCGGGCTGCAGGGCGCCCGGGATCTGTTGGACCTGATGGGAACCGATGCCGGGCGCGCCTTCTGGAAAAAAGAGGGGTATAGTATTGAATGCAATTTCGACTTAACGGAAGGAAGCCGATCATGGCAGCAGCTGATCAAGCAACTGACGGCAAAAAAAATCAGCCTCAGCAAATGGAACGGATTGACCTGACGGAAGCGCCGCCGCTGCAGCCGCTTACGCCAGAAGACTGGGCGCGTCGCAACGCGGCCGGTCAATCTGATGAGATCGAGGATCCGGAAGAGAATTAATTTTTCTTCGACCTTGGCCAAGCCCGCTCGCGTAGCGGGCTTTTTTCTTTCTACCTTCCTGTAACACCTCCCCCCCTCCTAATGTATTGACGGCAAGCAGAAACTACGTCCTGACTCGACAAGTTTATTCGTGCTGCCCGGGTTCTCCGATTCGTCTCCTCCTTCAACGCGGACGGGCATCACGACTTTTTATTCAGGGCGACCATGCAAAGCAAAGCACGTCACATCCTCCTCGATGCCAGCCATGCCGGCGCAGTGCGATTCCTGTCCGGCCTCCATGTGAATCTGGAAGAAGGCAAGCAGCAATCCTGGGTGACGGTCACACGTACCGGAAAATTTACCGACCCACGTTATGGCGAATTCGAGATTTCCCGCTCGATGCTGCTGGCGATGGTCGACAACTTCAATAAGGGCGTGTTTGGCCAGGATGTTTTCGTCGATGTGGCGCATCGCCCGAACGATGGCGCAGCTGCCAAGGTGTTGAAGCTGTCGGTCGAAGGTGACCGGCTGCGGGCGCTGCTGGAGTGGACTCCTTTCGGCATGGATGCCGTGAAAAATAAGGGTTACCGCTACCTGTCCATCGAGTATCACGAGCAGTGGAAAGACAACGAACAGGGCATCAATCATGGCCCTGTGATGCTAGGAGCTGGTTTGGTCGTGCGTCCCGCCATCAAGCGCCTGGATCCCATTCAGCTTTCCGAAGTCACGGATGACGGCATTCCCGTCCTCATCCACCCCGAACTCCAATCCATCCTCTTACAGGAGATGCAAATGAAATTTGCTGAACTTTTGAAGAAACTGCGTTCCAGCCTGGAAGGCAAAAAACTCGCTGAAGGCATCATTGTCGCGTTGATGAAGCACGCCGAAGAGGCCGTGCAACTGGCGTCCGACGAAGCGGCCGCGAAGCTGATCTGCGATCAGTTCGACACGACCGGCAAGCAGCTGTCCGAACAGTTTGGCGATCGCGAAGTCACTCTGTCGATCACCATGCCGCAAGTCAGCGCCGGCCTCTCCGCTGACCAGGTTCGCCAACTGATGGCTGACGAAGCTAAAAAGCAGGCAGATGCCGCCAAGGTACTGGCCGAAAACCGCACCGCCAACGTCAAGCTGTTGTCCGACACCATCGGCGCCGCTACCGGCATCGATGACGCGACCAAGAAGGCCTTGGCCGATGCCGTCACCGACCTGATCACCCCGGACATGACTGCTGACCAGGTCAAGAAGCTGGCCGAAGTGCAGATCAAGAATGGCAATGAGCTGGTTGTGGCTCGCCAGTTGGCCGCACTGGGCTATCCCGCAGCAGTGGGCAATGTGCATATTCCGGGCATCACCGTGCCATTCGAAGAGCCGAAAAAGCTCGGCGAAATGTATCGCGAGCAGATGAAGAAAACCGGCGTATTCGCCGAGGGGAAACTGCACCTGTCCGCCAAGGACAATGCTTTTGTCAATAAGGTGCTGGCCGAATTCGATCGCCTGCATGCCGGCCAGATCGCCAATGAAGTCAAAATGCTTTCCGGCGGTGCCGTCAATATTTCGGACACCAATCTGCCGGTCGGCTTCCGTCGCGAAGTGATCCGCGAAGCCTTGTCCGACCTGCGCGTCCTGGAGCTGGTCCAGACCCTGACCGACTTCACCGCCACCGTCACCACGCAAATCCCGTACGAGCTGCGCGACATGTCGCAGGTGATGAACGACGGCATCGTGTATGAAGGCCAGCCGATCCATCGTGCCGGTATTGGCCAATTCATGGATACGGCCTACATCCTGCCGATGAAGCTGGCGATGCTGATTTCGAACGAAGTCAGGCACTTCACCCAGGCCGCCGCGATCAACTGGGATGCCATGGCACGCAACATCGAGTCCAACGCCCGCATCATGCGCGAGTTGATCTGCCGCCGGATCATCAACGAACTGCAGCGCGCAGCCGACAGTTATGGCGCCGTGGCAGTCGCTAACGAGGCCTTCGACTCCCAGGTGACCGGCACGAACAGCCTGATCAAGACTGCCACCTTCCCGATCGTGCGTCCTTACCAGCAGCGCGACCTGCAGGGCAACGCGATCGGCAACCCGGTGAATCCGATCACCATCACCCTGAACGGCACACAAATCACCCCGTTTGACGGCACCGGTTCTCAGCCGAATGGCACGTATTACCGTGTTCTCAGCTACAACCTGGGCTACATCCAGCTGGTCAACCAGGCTGGCACTCCGGTCACGCCAGCCGACACCGGTACCAACACCATCAGCTACAGCAAAGCGACCAACGTCGCCAAGGTCGACCTGGATGTCGCTGCCGGCCTGACCTACGAGCAGCAGCTGAACAAGGTGCTGCAGGCTGTTGGCGCGCGTAAGGCCGTGCTGTCCGGTCAGCGCTTCGTCAATCCGGACTTCCTGCTGATGTCGCCGGTGCTGAACGACACCATCACCAATGCCGAGCAATTCGCCCTGCAGGCCAAGCGCAACGGCACCGACACCACGCCGGACGGCGATCTGGAGCGCGTGAAGGGCTTGCCGACCTACGGCACCAATGCACCGGGCGTCGACCTCGGCGACGAGCGCATCCTGATCGGCCAGCGCGGTCTGTTGGGTTATGTCGTCAGCAAGCCGTTTGTCACCGGCCAGCCGTTCGAAGCCGTCGACAGCCAAGGCCGTGCAATCGGTAAGCAGCAGGCATACGGCGAGGAGTACTCCGCCATCAAGGTGCCGACGCCTGTCGCAAACCGCATGACCTCGGTCCTGGCATACAGCTTCAGCGGCCGCTAACAGGAATACTTCCTGAGAGAGAAGCCGTAGGCGAACCCCGGGGAAATGACGGATGACGCGCCATCCCGATCCCCGGCAGACCATATCAACTTGAGCAGGAATTCGACATGAAACGTACTCATTTTTTAGCGCTGGCGGTTTTGGCGGTTCTCGCCACCGCCGCCTTCGCCATGGATCCGCATGCCGTTGTTAATGGACTGTCACTGGCGGCCGGATCCCATATCGACCCGGTGGCCCTTGCTTCTGGCAGCGCTTTGGGTCTGGTCGGCATGACCGCGTCGAGCGTCCCTTATACCAACGAGACCAAGAATTTTCAGCACATCGGTGCCGTCACGGTGCCGCCCGGCGAGACGCGCGACGTCGATCCGACATTGCTTGCCGGTTATCAGCCCGATGCCGAACTGCAGTCCGAAACAGTCCAGCTCGATCCGGTCGCCGAATTGCTCAAGGAAAGCGTCTCCGCTGTGACGGCGAAGCTTGCCGAACTGTCGGACGACGACCTGGCGAAGATCAGCACGCTGGAAACCGAAGGCAAGAACCGCAAGTCCCTGGTCGAAGCGATCGCCGCTGAAACCCTGCGCCGCGCAGCAGAGAAAAACGGGGGCGCACAGTAAATCATGGCTGGCAGCATGTCCATGGGCGACCTGGTCGCCGATCTGAAAGCCTCCCTGCACGATGCCGGGGAGGTTTTTGTCGCTGCCGGAGACATGGAACGGCTGCTGAAGGTCTCGGCACTCGACTTCAACGGGTACCGGCCGCGCACGCTGCTGGGGAAACTTACCGTGGAAGCGGGGCGCATGGCCTATCCGGCGCCGGATGACTGCTACCTCTTCAAGTCGTCGCTGTGGGGCATTGCGCCGGCCGTGCGCGCCAAACCATGGGAAAAGCAATGGCCAGGACGCTTGCCAGACGTGCGCATGATCGACGGCGCTGCCGGCAAGGAACTGCACTTGACACCGGAGCCGAGCGCACACCAGGTGGCCGTACTGGGCAGTGAATTCCGTTTCTATTATTTCGGCAATCACGTGATCGGCGACACAGCAGACAAGACCACGATCCACCCGGGCGATCGCTTCTTGTTGCTCCTGCGGGCGCAGGCGGAAGCCATGCGCGAGCTGATGATCCGCAATATCAAGAAACCCGTGCAGCTGCGCGACGGCCTGCAGTCAGCGCCGAAAAACATGACGCCGGCTGCATGGTACGAACGCTTGATGGCGGAATGGGCTGAAAAAATGCAAAGGCAGGGTGTATGAGCGTTTTTCGTGCCGATCTCGATCTGCGAGGCTTCCATGCCAAGACAAATCGCGCTGAGGCTGTTTTCGGCCGCACGCTGGATCGATTTGTCAGCCGCGGGGCCCATGAATTTGCCCGGGAAGAAAAACTGCAGGCGCCGAAGGCATTCTCCGCGATGACACAGTCCATCGCCGTGCAGCAGAACGGCACAGCTGATTACTCTGTGGTGCCGACAGCGCGTTACGCGGAAGCGGTGGAAAAGGGTGGCAAGCCACACCTGGCCCCCTTGCTGCCGCTCTACCTGTGGCTGAAGTACACCAAGCGCGTCTCCGACGAAAAGGAACTGCGTGCGCGGACCTACGGCTTGCGCCGATTCATTGCCAAGCATGGCACCAAGGCCAATCCCTTTGTTAATCGTACGCGGATCAAGATGCAGGGCAGGGTGGTGCGCCTGGTCCGGGACGGCGTCGCCGCCGCAACCCAGGAGGCATTCGGAAAATGAATCCATTGAGTCCAGAACAGGTCATTCTTACCAGTTTCAAGGATGCGATCGCCGGCGCCTATCCGTCACGCATTGCCACGCGCAGCCTGAAGGATTTCGCCGAGCGTGATCATACCGAGCTGAAAGCCGGCATCTATACCGTGATCGCTGATGGCCGGCCTGAAGGCGATGTTTATTTCCAGAGCATGAACTTCATCGTGGTCGGCCAGATCCAGCTGGGCGAAAAGGCGGAGGGCGAGGAAGTTGAGAATGCCGAACTGGAGATGGCGCGCGAGATTACCAATCTGATTCAGCGCAAGTTCACTGGCCCGGACATGAAAATCACGAAGGTCGACCAGTCGGCGCAGCTGGAAGTGCCTTATGGCTGGATCTCGATGCACATTCGGGTCGGCCCCTACGACGCCACAGAGCCACTAACGGCAGACGAAGTATTAGGCAACCTGACCGATTTCCTGACTGTTCGTGCCGACGTCGATATCGCGCCGCACGAAAGCGCAGCCGAGCATCAGAAATGGGCGCAGGACACGCCTGATTATTCAACCAGTCAACCCGATGCGCAGCTGCGCGTCAATCTCCAGGAGTAAGCAATGGACAAGAAACTCGTCAAACCTCGGGAAGGCTTGCAGATCCCGCGCCATGACGGCAATGGCAACCTGCCGGCTGAAGGCATGGTGGTCGGTATGAATTCGTATTACTGGGGCCTGAAGCATGACGGCGATGTGACGGTCGAGAACGTACCGGTCGAACCTGAACAGCCTGAAGCTGCTGCGCCTGGTGAGCCTAGCCAGCCTGCTGCTACAGCGTCGGCCGAGCCGAAAAAATCCAAAAAGTAATCCTGCCTTAAACCGCTCTTACCCATCAACCGAAAGGAACCGCCATGGCCGACAATGTCAGCTTCCGCGAAGTCCCGGCCGATATTCTCGTACCCGGGCAATATATCGAAATAGACGGCTCACGCGCCGATACCGGCACGCCGCCGATCCCGCGCAAGATTGTGATCATTGGCAACAAACTACCTGGCGGCACCGCCATTACCGCGACGCCGACCGAAGAGGCGATCGCCACCGCGGATCGTGCCGTACAGCTGGGTGGCCGTGGTTCTCTCCTGGCTCAGATGGCTATCGAGGCCTTCAAGGCGCACCCTTACGGAAAGTTCACGCTGATTGCCACAGATGACCTGGGCGACGGCGCAGCAGCCACTGGCGCGATCGCCGTCGCCGGTCCGGCAACCGAGTCCGGCACCTTGGCGCTCTACATCGACGCCACCAAGGTATCGGTGGGCGTGACCAAGGCCGATACGGCAACGACGATCGCGGCGGCTATTGCGGCAAAAATCAACGCCAATCCGGACTTGCCGTTGACTGCGGCTGTGGATGGTTCTGACGCGGCAAAGGTCAATCTGAGCGCGCGCCACAAGGGCGAATGTGGCAACGATATCGATGTGCGTTACAACTTCTACATGGGTGAAGCGCTGCCTTCCGGCGTTACCCTGACCGTGACCAAGATGACGGGCGGAACCGGCAACCCGGATATCGGCCCGCTCCTGGCTGCGATCCGAGGTGATGATCGCATCGTGTTGATTTGCCCTTGGACTGATGCTTCCAACATGGCCAAGATTGAGGCAGATTTTGCCGAGCGCTTCGGTCCAATGAAACAGCAAGAGTCGCATTGCTTCGTCTCGGTATCAGGCACCTATGCCTCCCTGAACACTTACGGTGGCTTGCGCAACAGTCCCCATACCACTGTCGTCGTGCGAGAAGGCAGCATGGTGTCGCCATGGCGCATTGCGGCTTCGGTGGCAGGCCGCTGTGCGCTGCGCGGCAGCGCGGATCCGGCGCGACCGTTCTTCGGCATGACCCTGCCAGGCCTGCCGGCACCGGCAGAGAAGGATCGCTTCGACCAGCCGACCCGCAATAACCTGTTGAAGGCCGGTATCTCGACCCTGCGTTATGGACCGGATGGCACGGTGATGATCGAGATGATCGTCTCGACCTACAAGACCAACAGCATGGGCGTGCCGACCCGCGCATACTTCAAGATCCAGAGTAAGTGGACAGCGGACTATTTCCGTTATGCCTGGAAGGTGTTGATCGCCACCCGCTACCCGGATTTCAAGCTGGCCAACGATGACACTGACTTTGCGCCGGGTCAGCCCATTGTCACGGCAAAGACGCTGCGCCTGGAAACCGTCGCCTTGGCCAAGGACCTGGAATATGCGGGCCTGCTCGAAAACATTGCGGACTTCAAGAACACGTTGATCATGCTGCGCTCGCAGGCCAACCCGAACCAGGTCAATTCAGTGGCGTCGCCCGACCTGGTCAACCAGTTCGACGTCTTTGCCGCAGCGATCAAGTTTATTAACTGATCCGGATGACCGGCCCGGCATCGTCGGGCTGGCTTTTCTAAAACTTACGGACTACTCCAGGAGAAAATATGTCTACTCTCTTAGCCAGGCTGAAGCTGACTTTCAGCGGTAAGACTTTAGCCACTGAAGAACGCTCGACCGAAATCGATATCGGCGGCGAAGACAATGAGCCGGTTGTCGACTCGACTGGCAATACCCATAGCCTGGGCAACCTGCAGCCAGGCATGATTCGCTGCAACCTGCTGGCCACGGAAGGATTCAAGCTGCGCGAGGTGCAAGAAATCCGCAACGGCACGATCATCGCCGAAGGCAACAACGGCAGCAGCTACATCATGCGCAAGGCCACCTGCGGCACTGCGCGCGTGATCAGTGGCGGCAAGATTGCGGCCACCTTCTTTGGCGACGTCGAGGAGATGTAAGCATGCCGAACTTCGTCGGAAAATTTAAAAAGGGCATGAAGATCGGCAAGGAAGTCCACATGGACTACGAGCTGCGCGAAATGACGACCGAAGACATGCTGGAAGCGGAGGTGGAAGCCCCGCTCTCGACGCCGATGAACTACAAGGCGGCGGTCGCCGCCCGACAGCTCGTGCGCGTTGGCAGTTACGAGGGGCCTTTTACTACAGGAATGGTGCGCAAGCTGCACCCAGTCGACTTCAATGAGCTAACGATGGTCGGTCTGGACGAGGTGGCCAAGCTGGGGGAAGACTCGTCGCCGAGCGTGGAGACCGATTAAAGGCGGTACTGCTGCTCGGCGTGCGGACCGGCTGGAGCGAGCGCGAGATCCTGGGGTTGCCGCGCTCGCGGTTCAATTTTTACCTCGATGAATTACTGAAAGAGCCCGAGGATGAGTAACGATATCACCGTCCGGATCCGCGCCGACTACGGCGACGCCTTGAAAGCTGTGCAGGCTTTCACCGGCGCCGCCGGCAAATCCATGGGCGAGCTGCCCAAAGCCGTCAAGCAGTCGGGTGACGCGGTCGTCCGGCTGACCTACCAGCTCGGCGGCACCAAGAACAACCTGTCCGAGCTTCCGCCGCTGGTGCGGCAGCTGTCTACCTCGGTCGATACCCTTTCTACGAGAATCGATCAGCTGGGCCGTGTTGACGGCCCTGACAGACTGAAACGCCGGCTGCGCGACTCCAACGAAGAAGCCAGCCGGCTATCCCAGACCATGGATAAGCTGGTTAAGGGCGGCAAGGCGCTGGGTGCTGCCTTTGCCGGCTTCCAGGCTGGGAAAATGGTGTTCCAGCAGCCGATGGAGCGCATGCTGGACTATGACCAGCGCCTGGCACAGCTGGCCAATACGGCAATGGCCGACAAGTCCGTACAGGAGCGCCGCGCCGCCATTCCAGGGCTAAATTCGATCATCATGGGAGCCACCCGCTTCGGCGGCGGCACGCGAGACGAGGCGCTAACGGCTTACCAAAACATCCTTGCTTCTGGCACCGTCAAGGATGCGGAAGCCAAAGCTATGCTGCCGACTGTAATGCATGGCGCCACGGCGTCCGGTGCCTTGCCCAAGGAAATAAGCGACATCGGCATCCGGGCGATGCAGAACTTCGGCTTCAAGGCCCAGGATCTGCCTACCGTGATCGACATGGCGATCAAGTCGGGCAACATGGGCGGCTTCGAGCTCAAGGACATGGCCAAGATGCTGCCGGCACAGATGGCGGCGGCATCCACCCTCGGCATGAAGGGCGAGAAAGGCCTGGCACTGCTGCTGGCAGCGAATCAGGCGTCCGCAACAACTGCAGGAAACATGAGCGAGGCAGGCAACAATGTCTTGAACCTGCTTAACAAGATCAATTCGAGCGACACGCAGCAGGACTTCAAGAAGTTAGGCATCGATCTCACCGGCAGCCTGCAGGCCGCTACGGCCAAGGGGGTCGATCCGATCACGGCATTCGCCGGCCTGGTCAACCGGGTGATGAGTAAGGACAAGAACTACGTCGCCCTGGAAAAACGCCGGCAAAGCGCCACCTCCAGCGAAGATCAACAGTCAATCATCGAGCAGCAGCTGCAGCTGGCCCAGGGCACCGCGATCGGGAAAGTGCTGCAAGATCAGCAGGCAAGGCTGGCCTACATCGGCGTGATGAGTCAGCAGAAGAATTTCAATACTCAGGTGGCGGCAACGATGAACGGTGGCGCTTCCGGCACCACGGCAGGCAACTTCGCCGTGATGTCAGCCACGGCTGGGTTCAATCGCCAGCAATCCATCAACGAGCAGATGAATTCGCAGCATCAGGCGTTGCAGAAGCTAGTCCCGGCATTGAACTCCTATTGGGAACATACGGCCAAGCTTAACCGGGAATACCCCGTGCTTGGCCAGGCGATTGAAGGCGGCAAGGTTGGGATTGCGACCCTTGGCGCCGGCGCTGGTGCCGCGTCAATTGTGATGACCTTGCTGACTAAGAATGCAGCTGCGGCATCGACCGCCCTGGGCGGTGTGGCGGCCGCTGGCGGAGCTGCCGATATCGGGGGTAAGAATATCGGCCGGGCTGCCAAATACGGTAGATGGATGGGCGCGGCCGGGACTGTTGCTGGTAGCTTAGCGCCGGTCGCCGTGCCTGCCGTCGCCGCATTAGGCTTCCACCAATGGCAACAATCTGACGCTGGCCAGCAATCGCGCGCCCGTGGTTTAAGCCTGGAAAACGAGGCGCTGCAGCGCCGGATCAATATGGCTAAGGCCAATGGCGACACCGATCTGCAGACGAAGCTGGAGAGACAGCTTGCCAGGCAACAGGCTACCGTCGACAGTATTCGCGGCCCGGCAGCGAAGGCCGATCCGAGTGCGGAAAAGGTGTCGCAGGCAATTCAGCAGTCGGTGAAATTCAACCCGATCGAAGCCAAGCTACAGCTGCAGGTCGCCTTTGATTCGTTCGGCCAGCCGATAGTCTCGCAGACTAAACTGACAAGCCAGAACATGCGGCTGGATACCGGTCCGACGCTGACGCACTGATTGGGGCTTCGTACGGTTGCACATCCCTTATCATATGTTCCTTTTGATAATTTCCTTGGGGGGAGAGTGGAAGAATTTGTTAAGTTTTTGCAGGCGTGGAAAGAGCTGGTAGGCGCGGTCATTGGCGTATTCGGCTCGCTATGGGTTGCTGTGATCGTTGCAGCAAGTGCGCGGCGCGCAGAGGAACGAGGCGCAGCGGTGATGCTTGTTGCTGATCTGTTTGGCGTTTGCAGCTCTGTTGATACGATCAAACAAATGGCGCGAGAAAAGGGCGTGAAAGTAGAAGATCTCAACTATTTTATGGTTGAAAAACTGACCCATATAAGGCCCGTGCTTTCCCCCTTGTTCGACTCGTCGTTCCTGAGAGTTGTGAATTGCGACAAATCGCTGGGATCATACCTCTCACTTTTCCAAGGACTCATGCGCAGTGTTGAGCCGGTCTATCTACGTTTGGCTGACGATCTCTACCTGATCGCGAAAGGTCAGAAGCCAGATCGCGGTATCGAGCTAATAAATGCCGACGTCGCAACAGTCTGCAATGCTTATATCAAAGCCGCAGACTATGCCGAATTCGCAATTTATTTTCTCGAGAGGGCTGTCATTTCACGATCTCCAAAGTTGTACAAACTGCGCCGCCGCATCTTCAGAAACGAAAAAGAAAAGAAGGCTGAGCACGTGTTGAAGAATCTTTACGGCTTCTGACCTAACAACCTCCCCCCTCTTGTTGTATTGACGAAAGGGTGAAACTCGGCGGCACTGATACCTGCGTGCCGAGTCGATCCCTTGAGCTTCCGAGACAAATTACAGCCTGCCTCATTCCGCGGGGTGCCTTTCGAGGCACCCGCCGCAGAGACGGTCGTCGGCCGGCGCGTGGTGGTCCATGAGTTTCCGCACAAGGATCAACCCTACGCAGAGGACATGGGCGGCAAGGCCGATGAGTTCGTAGTGGATGGCTTCATCATCGGGGAAAATTATCTCGATGGTAAGGAAGCGCTGATTAAAGCGCTGAAGAAGCCGGGGCCCGGCACCTTGGTGCACCCGACCCACGGCGAGCGGCAAGTCGTGCTGGTGAATCCGTCAAGGCTGCGCGAGCAATTCATTGAGCGCCGCGGCATGGTGTCGTTCTCGCTGACTTTTGTTGAAGATGGCGACAAGGCGCAGCCGCAAGTCCTTATCGACACCCAGCAGGTGGTCGAAGATGCGGCCGATGCCAGTTATGGTCCCCTGGAGGATGTCTTCGTCGGCGATTTCAGCGTGGACGGGTTGCCAGGCTGGTCAATCGACGCGATCGCCACTGAAGTCGGCCAGATCAATGATGTGATTTCTTCAGTGCGGGACAGCCTGCGGCTCGACATGACCAGCCTGTCCTCACTGGCTCGTGCCGGCAACATTTTTAAATCCAATATCGTCGGGCTGCTGGCCACGCCGAGCGCGCTGGCCGGAGAACTGACGAGCCTGGTTCGCGGGATCGTCGGCCTGTTCGATTTCTCCGCGGCGCAGAACCAGCTTTTCGGCGCGCGTCACCAGGTCAAGCAACCGATGAACGTGCTGCTACCGCTGCGGCAATATGGCCAAACGGGCACCGCGTATGCCCGCCCCAGTGTGCCCGCCAATACCCCATTGCGCCGGCAGCAGGCCACCAGCACCGCCGCCCTGTATTCTCTGATTGCCCGTGCCGCCGTTGTCGAGGCGGTGCGCTCCTCTGTGTATATCCCGTTTGACAACATCGAAGCGTCGGTGGCCGTGCGCGACCAGCTTTATGACGCCATGGAAGATGTGATGCTTGATGCGCCCGATGCGGTGTATGAAGTGCTGCATGCGCTACGCAGTGCCATGGTGCGCGACATCACCGCGCGCGGCGCGGATCTGGCGCAGGTTTCCAGCGTGACCCTGCCAGCATCGATGCCGGCCCAGGCGCTTTCCTATCGGCTGTATGGTAGTGGTAACTACGCGGACGAGATCATTGCGCGTAACCAGGCGGCGGCGACGATCATGCATCCGCTGTTTGTGCCAGGCGGTACCGCGCTGGGAGTGCGCCGTGTCTGAGCCCATTGTCCAGCTAAAGGTCGGCAGCAACGTATTCGGCGGGTGGAAAACCATGCGTGCCGAGGTTGGCATCGAGCAATGCGCCGGCGCCTTCGAGCTTGGCGTGACCGACCGTTGGGCCGGGCAGGCCACGCCCCTGCAGGTCAGGGCGGGAGAGGCTTGCACGCTGATGCTGGCGGAGCAAACGGTGATTACCGGATTTATCGACGTGCCGAAACCGCGCTACGACAGCAAGTCGCATGGCATTTCAGTGTCCGGGCGTGACAAGACCATGGACCTGATTGATTGCTCGGCGATCTATAAGTCCGGGCAGTGGAAAAACGTCACGCTGGACCGCATCGCTCGCGATATCTGCAAGCCCTTCGGCATCGAGGTCGTGGCCCATGGCGATACGGGCGAAATATTCGACAGCTTCAACATCGAGGAAGGCGAGCGAGCCTTCGAGACGATCGACCGCGCTGCGCGCATGCGCAGCGTGCTGGTGACGACCGACGGCACCGGGAAACTGATTCTGACGCGCGCATCGACTCAGAAGGCTGGCACGAGCCTGGTAGAAGGCGAAAACATTCTTTTTGCTGAGCTGGAAAATTCCTGGAAAGAGCGCTACAGCCAGATCACCATCAAGGGGCAGGGCAAGGGCAATCTCACAGAGTTTGGCGAGAAAGTCGCGCACGGCAGCGCCACGGTCCAGGATGACGCGATCACGCGTTACCGGCCGTTGATCGTGATCGCCGAGCAGCACGGCAAGGGGCCAAGCTTTAAGCAGCGCGCCGAATGGGAACGCAATGTGCGGCGCGGCCGCGGGATCCGGGCAACGATCGTCGTACAAGGTTGGACGATGAACGACGGCAAACTGTGGCGGCCGAACCTCCTGGTGCCTGTCAAATCGCCTTATCTATACATTGACCAGCAGCTGCTGATCGCGAAATGTATTTACTCCAAGGACGATAGCAGCGGCACATTGACCACCTTACAGCTTGTTCACCCATCCGCGTTCGACGTGCTCCAAGGCGTGCGCGGTACCCCGCTGAATCGCCGGATCCGCGGCACGAATGGCCTGGAAGACAACCGCAAGCACGCCAAGGAACGCGCCAAGGGCAACAAGTCGGCCGGCGCGATCATCGATCTGTCGACCGGCAATGCCGAAGGAGGCGACCAATGATGGAAGAACTGGGTCGGGCTTTGCAGCCGCTGCGGCGGCAACTGCGTCTTTTGGCCAGCCGCGCGGTGCTGAAGCTGATGAAAGATGCCGTGTCGGTCCAAGTCAAGGCACTGGACGGCGAACCAAAGGATGACGCCGAGCTGTTCCAGCAATACGGATTTCGCTCCCGGCCGCTGGCTGGTGCCGAGGGCATTATGCTGGCCCTGGGCGGCACGCGTGACCACACCGTCATCCTGTGCATGGATGACCGCCGCTACCAAGTGGATTTGCTGAAAAACGGTGAGGTGGCGATGTACACCGACGAAGAAGATTACTTCGTCCTGAAGCGCGGCCGCATCGCGGAATTGAACACGAAAACTTTCGTGGTCAAGGCATCGGAAAAGGTCAGGTTCGAGACACCCATGGTCGAAAACACTGGGGAGATCAAAGACAAGTGCGATAGCGGCGGCGTGACGATGGCGGACATGCGCACCAAGCATAACGCGCACGACCACAACGAAACCAATGTGGCTGGCGGGAAGACCAGCAAGCCGAATCAGGTGTTCTGATGGCCGATATCGCAACCAGGTTCATCGACTTCACCCAGGGCGCCGACCTGGTGATCGATGGCATTTTTTTGGCCGAGGATGATGGCTTGCTCACTGCCGTGGTGATGTCGCTCTTTACCGATCGCCAAGCCAATCCGGACGACAAGCTGCCCAATGCGGATCTGGGCGATGACGATCGCCGCGGCTGGTGGGGCGACGAGTTCAACGAGGATCCGCGGGACCGGATCGGCTCTCGCCTGTGGCTGAACGAAGCGGCCAAGCAGCTGCCGGCCGTGCTCGAGCGCGACCGGAAATACGCCCAGGAGGCGCTGCAATGGATGGTTGACGACGGTATCGCATCCCGCGTGGTGGTGAGCGCCTTGTCTCCACGCCAGGGAATTCGTGCCCTGAATGTCGCGATCTACCGACCGGACGGCACGGCCTCCCGTTACCAATTTGAATCTTTCTGGAAGGGACATAATGGCCTTTGAACTGCCGGACCTGCGCACCCTGATCAGTCGCGCACAAGCCGATATCGAAGCCGAGCTGCCGGGCACCAATGCGCGGCTACGCCGCAGCAACTTGAACGTCCTGGCGCGCGTGATGGCCGGCATGGCGCGCGGCATGTATGCCTTTATCCGCGAATTCATTTCTCAATGCTTGCCATGGTCGCGTGGCTTCCTACTGCGCCAATGGGCAGAAGTCTGGGGTGTCATGCAACTGCCGGCCACCGCCGCTACTGGCCGGGTCACCTTGACCGGTACCAATGGCAGTGTCATTGAAGCCGATACGCTGCTGCAGGCGGCTGACGGCCGGGAATATGCCACGCAGGCCGAGGTGACGATCGCCGCCGGCGTCGCTCTCGCTACCGTAGTGGCAGTGGTGCCAGGCGCCGCCGGCAACCTGCCGCCGGCCACAGAACTGAGCCTGGTCAACCCAATCGCCGGTGTGGCTAGCACGGCCACGGTAGATGGCACCGGTGTGACGGGCGGCACAGATGCCGAAGACATGGATAGCCTGTATGCGCGCTACCTGCAGCGGGTGCAGAACCCGGCGCATGGCGGATCCGTGGCCGATTACATCACCTGGGCCCGGGAAGTGCCTGGCGTGACGCGCGTCTGGGTCTATGGTGGTCTGGATGGCGACGCTACCGTGCAGGTGTATTTCGTCCGGGATAACGATGATGTCAGCATCATCCCGGACGCCGCGGCGGTTGCCGCCGTGCAGGCGCATATCAATAGCCAGGAGATCAAGCCTGTTGCGGCATCTGTCGGTGTATATGCGCCTACCTCCAAGGTGGTCAATTACACCATCAAACTGACGCCGGACACCGCGGCCACGCGTGCGGCCGTCACCGCCGAGCTACAAGACCTATACGCCAGGGAAGCGACTTTGGGCGGCACCATGCTGAAGTCTCACATGGATGAAGCTATTTCCCTGGCAGAAGGCGAGACCGATCACGTGTTGGTGGCCCCGACGGCCAACGTGACGGCACTCCTCAATGAGATTCCCGTGCTCGGCACGATCACGTTCACGGGAGGTTGATATGGAGACGCTCGACAAAGATCAATATGCCTCTGCCCATGCGCAGCTGCAGCCGCGCGGGTTGGCCTGGTCGCGTAATCCGAATGGTGTGCTGGGCAAGCTGTACAAGGCGTTTTCCCGTTCTTACGCATCTGTACACGCATCTTTGCTGCTCTTGGCGCGTGAGCTGGATCCGCGCAGTTCATCCCAACTGCTGGACGACTGGGAGCGCTTCGCAGGTCTTCCGGACGAGTGCTCTCTGATCCAAGGTACCGAAAGCGAGCGCCGCGCTGCCGTGCACGCCAAAATCACAGCAACAGGCGGAGCATCGGCTTCGTACTTCATTCAGCTCGCTGCCACGCTCGGCTACCCCGGCGCAACGGTGACGGAATTCCCGGTGGCGCGGTTTGGCCGGTCGCACTTCGGGGATCGCTTCCATAGTCGCAAATGGCGCAACGTGTGGCAGTTGAATTTGCCCGGGCAGGGGAACACCACGGCACGTTTCGGCGATCGCTTTGGCACCCGTTTTCAACAGAGTGGCAACACGGTTCTCGAATGCCGTGTCGTCAAGCTCAAGCCTGCACACACGCAGGTGATTTTTCACTATGGAGCGTAATGCATGGACTATCCATTAAGCCGGTCTACCGAGCTCGATCTTTATAACGGCAAATTTGATGATGGCGTGCCTGGCATCAGGAAGGCCTCGATCATTCCATCACGGACATTCAATCAAGTCATGGATGAATTGCTGGCTGTTATTGTCGCAGCCGGTTTGACGCCTAATGAAAACAGCTCAGTGCAGCTGCTCGCTGCCTTGCGCGCTTCGGGGGTTTTTGCGACGCCGCTGCAGTTTGACAGCAGCACAAAGGCGGCGACAACTGAGTTCGTTAAATCATCAGGCTTCCAGTTCGCCGGAGAAACCATCATTAATGTTAGCGCTACGCTGACGGCGGCCCATATTGGGAAGGCTGTCATTCTTGGCGCTGGCGTAACCATTACGCTTCCTGCTGCAAATGCATTCCCATCTGGTTCAACGATCGTTATCGTCAACGCCAATAGCAATTCCAGCACTGTGCAGCGAGGCGGCACAGATGTTATTGGATACAACACAGGCACGGGAAATTCGCTGACGCTAACGGCCGGAGATTCGATTGTTTTGGAAACCGCCGGCACGAGTTATTGGCGCATCATCGGCGGTTCGGCGATGGCGCAATTTACCGGATCTCTGGCAAACAATAAGGCAACTAACGGATATACGAAACTACAAAATGGAATCATATTTCAATGGGGAATTTCTGCGTTAAGTGGATCGTTAACCACTTGGCCGATTGCGTTCCCTAATTCGTGCCTGAGTTGTGCGGCGCTTTCCAATTCAAGCGCCACAACTATTACTTATTCGAACCTTACAGCTACCGGAACGACGTTCAGCATGCAATCTTCGACGACTGGCGCAAATCAGTCGGCGAACTGCCTCTACATTTGCGTTGGTCATTAAAGCGAGATTAGAAAATGAAATTTTATTCAGCGAAAGAACGCGGTTTTTATGACGAATCGATTCACGGCGCGCGCTTTATTCTCATTATCGATCCGGCATTCGAACCGAAAGAAATCGAGCACATAGATACTGATCCTGAGAGTGGAGAGACACTGGATCGATATATGGTGCTAAACCCTGACGCGCCGACGGTCAAGGTGCCAAATCAGGACAGCAAAATTCCTACTGACGCCGTTGAGATAACGGACGAAGAACACGCCGCGCTGATTGACGCGCAATCGAAGGGCGCAACGATAACGGCAGATAAAAACGGCAAGCCGATTGCGGTTTTCCCGCCGCCGCCGACGCTGGAGGATATCAAGGCTGCGAAGAATGCGGAAATCAACGCCGCACGCCTAGCCGCCAATTCCTCGACGTTCGAGCACGCAGGGAAAGTGTTTGCATGCGATGTGCTCTCGCGTTCCGATATCGACGGCACGGCGAACCATATCGCTCTTTTCGGCAACTTTCCGCCTGAATTCCCAGGGGGGTGGAAGGCAGTAGATAACTCCATCCTGCAAATGGCCAGCGTGGACGATTTCAAGGCCTTCTTTAAGTCTATGACTGCCCGCGGCACTGAAAATTTCAACCATGCGCAATTGCTGAAACAGCAGATCGCGGCCGCTGTAACACCGGAGCAGGTTCAAGCAATTAGCTGGTAGCCATGGACATCGTCACGATTCGCTTCACGACGAAATGGCCGCCCAACCTGGCCAGCCTTGCAACCGCACGGCTCGGGGGCTCCAGGGACTTTAGCCACTCAATGAACATCATTGATGGCAAGGTCTTTGAAGCAACCATGCTGCATGGATGCCGAGTAGGCATTCCACTTGAGGTGGCAATGCAGGGTGTGGCGATGTACCAGGACATGTACGTGCCAGTCCGGGACAAGGCTGCGGCGATCGCCTGGGGCCTTGAGCAGTATGGCAGGCCGTACGATTTCGCCGGTGCGTTGGGCATTCCTTTCCTGGCTTCGGAAGACTGGGCCAATGATGATGCCTGGTGGTGCAGTGAATTGAGTTTCATGCAGGTGCTGAAAGGCGGGACGGCCATGTTGGATCCGAACGTCTGCAAGCGTGTAACCCCCGCACATCTTTTGATGTGCAATTTCGCAAAGTCGGAAGTTGTTCGACTGAGATCTAAGTAACAAATGAAAAAAGAAGGGCAGATCATGAGCCTGCTAAAAACAAATCCAGTCGAGGCAGGGAGCTATACCGGAGCTATCATCTCCGTGGTTTCCTCACTGACGCTTACCGATATCGGCATCATCATCGGCATTATCACGGCGCTGCTGACCTATGCCATGAATGCCTTTTATGCGGCCCGCAAAGACAAACGTGAGCAGCGTGAACACGAAGCGCGCATGAAAGCGCTGGAAGGAGCAACGCAATGAAAAAAGCACGCATTGCAGTTGCTGCGCTGTCGCTCTCTGCGGCTGGGTTCATTGGCATTGTTCAGAGTGAGGGATACACCGATCACGCCGTCATCCCGACCAAAAACGACAGGCCAACCGTGGGATTTGGCAGCACGTTCCATGAAGACGGCTCACCGGTGAAGATGGGCGACACGACCACACCGGCCCGCGCACTGGTCAAGGCGCAAGCGCACGTCAGCAAGGAAGAGGCGATTTTCCGCAAGTCGCTGGCCGGTGCCAGCTTGCACCAGGAGGAGTTCGACCTGTACATGGATTGGGTGTACCAGTACGGCACCGGCAGATGGAGCGAATCGAGCATGCGGCGCCACCTGTTGGCAGGTGACTATGTCGCGGCCTGTGACGCGCTGCTCGCTTACAAGCGAGCAGGCGGAAGGGATTGTTCGCAACCTCAGAATTGGGGCCCGAAAGGCTGCAAGGGCGTCTGGACCCGCCAACTGGAACGGCATGCCAAGTGCATGGCAATGCAATGAATAAATTCCTAAGCCGCAAATTCCTGATTGCCTTAGCGACGCTGATATCTGCATCCTGGCTGGTCTGCAGCGAGCACATTGCCGACGGTGTGTACTCAGCGGTTGTTATCGCCGTCGTAGTCGCGTACATCACCGGCAACGTGGCACAAAAGAAGGTCACTCCCAGGGAGCCACAATCATGAACCTGATACGCATGGGCATCTATGCCGTTATCGCGGCCGCAGTGGTCGCCGTCCTGGCCGCCATCACCCATGGCATTTATACCCACGGCTATAACGCTGCCGATGCAAAGTGGCTGAAGAGGGAGACCGAGCGCAAGGACATCGAACTGGCATCCATCCAGGAGGAGCTGCAGGCGCAGGAAATCCTCAAGGGCCAGTACGAGCACGAAAAACAATTACTCAAGAAAGGACATGCGGATGAAATTGCTAAAAGTCGCGCTCTTAGCGCTGCCGCTCCTCGGCTGCGCATCAGCGCCGAAATCTGTGGTGAGCTTGCCGTCGAAGCCGAAGCCGATCGCGCCGGCGGAAGCAATGGTGGAGATCCCCGAACCAGGCTGGTTCCGGAAAGAGTTGACCAGGATTTTAGAGCGCTCGAACTGAAGATTGAGCATGTCTTCGCCGGCTGCCGCGTCGCTCAGGGACACCTGCAGCAAAACGGGATGGCACCGTGACGGATCAGTCACTGTGGAGCGGGTATTGGCACCGACGGGAAGTTTGACCAATAACTCCCGGTAAAGGCTTATACTGTAATTTTATACAGTGAAAGCCATGCAGCCAGAGCGCATCGAAATCTTTTACCTGTTCCGGTACACCTGCCCGCTCACGAAAAAAAGGCGGACCACTCGCTATAAGATGACGGAAGACGATGCAGCCCAGCAGCTGCAGGGAAAGGATCCCGAGCGGGTCGAACCATCCCGGGAGGAGCGCCGCATTCAAGACCCGGGCAAGCTCTCCATGGCTTTTCTGCAGCGCGGTCCATCGGAGAGGTAATTACATGCTTGGTGCCGGAAGCTCGCCTTCGTCCGGATCCGGCGTCATAGCACTGATAATTTTCTGGACTGCCTGTTTTTTGTCCTTATCGAGCATGCGGTAGTGCAGCAAAAGCTCAACTTCTTCGATTGCTACGACAGGCATGCTGGGATCTTTGAAATCATCGAATACTGGGCTGGTCACGTCGATCGGCACGCGCGCATTCAGTAATCCTTTTTCCCTATCAAATAGCTTATAGGTGCCGATCTCTCCCTTTTCCAGCTGTTCCATTAAGGCGGCGTCGAGATAGGTATAAAACAGTGTGCCGTTCCGCTTGCGCAGAGTAAGGATGGACGCGGGGCCGAGAGGTCCGACAATTACCTCGACGATCGTGTAATCGATGAATTGGTCTTTGACGCTGTGGCTTCCTGGCTGGGATAGCACGAATGCCAGTCGGTGATGATCGCTCACCACAGTCACTTCCCACTGCTCTTCTGATAGCAGCTCATCCAATAAGCTGGCGGCCGCCTGGTCGCTGGCACACGGCGCCACGTAAAAAGGCGTGCCTCTCCCTTCTAGCAGCCAGTCGATCCGGACATTCTCCGCGCGCCGGATGATTCCAAGGGTTTCTGCTCCCGGCATGCCGCCCTTGTTCATGACGCTTTCAATTGTTCCTTTGCTAACACCGATGGACTTAGCCCACGGGTGGATCTTTCGATCGCCGACAACGAAGGCCAAGCGCTCCGAAATGGTGCTCCCAAATTTATTCATAAATTTATGAAGAATCCCTTCCCAATTCATAAAATTAGGAATAGAATTTAAGGACTCTATTAAACAATTCTTAAACAAGCTCATGATATCAAACCCCACTACCGGCACGCAGAAGAACAAAAAGAAAAGTGGCGCAAAGGAATCAAAGGCGAGCCCCTCGAACACCAAGTTCGTGATGGTGACCTTTGGACGGCGAGATAAAGAGGTCGTCGAAGTCTTCGAAAAAGAAGCCCAGGACCAAGGCTTGAGCCGCTCCGCGCTGGCCCGAGAAATCATCCGGAAGCATTTCGGTTACGCATCCCTTCTGACATAGAAAAAAGCCCACATGACCGCGCCAACGGTCATGCGGGCTGTGCTTTACCAGCAGTCCCGCCGGACTGACTAGATTGCAAATATGCAACGACAGTGTAGTCAATCCGGCAAAAAGAGAAGTGTTAACTTTATTGCAGGATTCACATGTCGTCGAATCGTCCCTTAGTTCCGCCCAAAGACGTGCACGAGGCGTTCCGCGCCGTGGTCTATGACTACGGCGTACCGGAAATGGCTGCCGTGCTCGGGATGCCAGTTGGCACCCTCTATAACAAGTGCAACCTCAACGAAACCACCATCCATAAGCCCAACCTGGGCGAGTCTGTTCTGGTGTCGGTCGTTTCCGGAGATCACCGGATCGCGGAGGCATTAAGCCAGACTTTGGGCGGCCTGCATTTGCGTCTTCCCAAGCTGGAGGGCGTTTCTGATGCAGCTCTGCTGGAAATGGTGGCAGAGATTCATATCCGCGCTGGACACTTTCATTTCGAAATCAAGGAAGCGCTCAAGGACGGTAAGTTTTCCAGAGAAGAGCACGCCGAAATTAAAAAGAAAGCGCTTCAATTCATCACTGCCGTGCTGGAAACGGTCAAGCGCATCGAGGGCATGGTCGATGAATAAATCTACAAGACCAGCGCCCCGCGCACTACAACGCGCCGGCATTACCCACGCAGTCGACAACGTGCCGGCCGGTTCCTATGTCGGTGGATTTGAGGCCGACTTCGTCAATCTGTTCCGCAACGAGATCATCAAAAAGCTTTTCAAGGGGGAGAGCAATGGTGGCAAGGTACATGAGCCCATACCAGCGCACGCTGGAACTGAAGGTGATCGTCCGCGAGCCGACGATCGACGACCTGAAAGCAGCGTATCAGCGCTGTATCGCCGATAAGAAAAAACTGCCTTTCGAAAAGGCGCTGGAAACGCCGGCCTTTGCGCTGGCCATCAAGAACGCGGCGCGCGCCGCAATCATTCGATCAGGGGGTAAGTGATGTCCTTTCAACGTTTTTGTGACTGGCTGCTGGCCATTTTCATCGTCGCCGTGATTCTCGTCACGGCCAGCATTCTGGACCAGCCTGTGCTGCTGGCTGCGCAATGAAGACGATCCGCATCAGTGACGAGACATTTCTCGTGCTGCAGTGTGCCGTTATGAACTCGATGAAACAGACCAACGCGATGTTGGAAACCTGCACATCCGCGAACATGAAAGCCGACCTGGAAAAGGATCGTATCAAGCACGCAACGGCATTGCACGAGTTGCTCGACCCGCCGAACGCTGGATTCGGCGCCTGAAGTTTTCATCCGGTGTGGGAGCGCCGGGAATATTAACCAACCGCATGGAGAACCACATGCAACGCTATTTGACACCACAAGAACAGCAGCAGCTGCTCGGCGCTGCAGCCAAGTCAGCTGACATCTACGACCGCCGCGACCATGCCTGGATCCGCGCCTTGCTGCACTCGGGGCTGCGCATCCAGGAGTTTTCCCGGATCACCCTGGGCGATGCCATGGCAGCGCTGCGCGAGAAGTACCTTTTCATTCCGAAGGAAAACCGCAAGGGCAAGGGGCAGGACCATCGCGTGTTCGTTACCGCCGCGTTGCGTGCCGCCCTTGAGGATCTGGCCAAGATCCACTTCGAAATCGTCGGTGAAGAAAAATCCAACCTCAGCCATGCCCTGGTGCTTAGCCGTGAGCATGGTGGATACGGCAAGCCAATGTCCGTTCGCTCCTATGAGCTGCGCCTGAAGCACTGGGCAAAGGTCGCAGGCCTGCGCGCCGATGTATCCCCGCACTGGCTTCGCCACAGCAGAGCCATGAACATCATGCGCAGCAGCGAGGCCAAGGATCCGCGCGGCATTACCCAAGCAGCACTCGGGCACACATCCATCGCCAGCACTGGCGTGTATACCAAAGCAACCAGAGAGGAGATCGAGGAGGCGCTGAACCAGGTCGATGCACCGGCCGGCAAGCGCGTCACGCTCTCCCAGCTAAGAAAACAATTCGAAAGGAGAGCTTCGTGATTTTGATTTCTGACCCGACCGATGTCATCGGCAAGAAGGTATCGCACCAGGGCGCCGTCATTGGCACCGTGGTGAGCATCAAGCCGAACATGCAAGGCGGCCGGCGTTATGCCTTTGTGAAGCCGTACGACGAGGCGTGCTATGAGCACCGCCTGCCTCTGGATGAACTTGACCTGGTGAGGGAAGCATGACGAGAGCCATTCAGGAAATTTCCGATGCAGTGCTGGCTGAGCATATCCGCCTGGCAGTTGAGTATGCCGTCAAGGCCGAGCCTAGGCCCAACCTGTGCGCTGTCGCCATGTTGGCCAATCTATCTGGCCGGCTGGAATTTGAGGCCCCGCAGGCAGCCAAGGCTTTGCGCGCTGCTTTGCTGGGCAGCTAACCATCAACCGTAAAGGACTTCACCATGGATGCCAAATTGCCGCCAGCAGTGAATGCAGACGACGCATGCCAGCAAAGCGCATTTATCGCCCGGATTCGGGCCCAGGAAGAAAGGCGCCTGCAGGCGCAGGCAGAAGGGCTGCCGGCGCTGCGTCGCCTGTTACCGATTGCGCGTCGCGATACAGGCCAGAGCCGCGTCATCGCTCACTTTTTGCTGTCTCTCTATAACGGCAACCGCTTCAAGATGGACTTGACCGACCTGCGCGGACTCGACCAGGAGCTGTTTGAAGATTGTCTGGCTGTACTAAGGATGGACAACACGCCGCAGCGTGAAGTGCATTGCTACTTTGAGAACGGCGGAGCCATCTGGGAAAAGATGGCCAGCGACTGGAATGTCACCGACTACCGTCTGCAGCGCATCGAGCTGCAGGAGCTGAAGGGCGCAGCGCGATGACCGAGCAGCTGCTGCAAGCCTGGGTCCTCCTCACCGGCGGCGCGTCCGTCTGGTTGATGGCGGATCCGCGTGGACAGCGTCGCAGCCTTGGCTGCTGGATCGGCCTGGCTGGCCAGCCTGCCTGGTTTTTCAGTACATACCAGCACTTCCAGTGGGGAATGTTCATGCTGTCTGTAGTTTTTACATCAAGCTTTATCCGCGGCATTGTGCTGCACCGCTTCTCCAGGGATAACAAAAAATGACCAATCAGACTTTGTGCTCCATCCTGACCTATAGCGGTCAGTATGTGGATCTACGTGAGCCGAACCCGGAAACCATCCAGATCGTCGATATCGCGCACGCGCTGTCGCAAATCAACCGGTTTGGTGGCCATACCCGCAACTTCTATTCCGTTGCCCAGCATTCCGTGCTGGTGTCGCATATCGTGCCGCGTGAGCATCGCCTCGCTGCGCTACTGCATGACGCCGCGGAGGCGTACCTGGGCGATATCGTCATGCCGTTGAAGCGCATGGCGTTCAACCTGGAATACCGGGACATGGAAGACCTGCTCCTAGAGGTCATCCTTGAACGCTTTGGCATTGTCCACTCAGATTACCAGGCCGCTCGCGACGCGATCCGCCAAGCAGACCTTGTCATGCTGGCCACCGAGCGCCGAGACCTGATGCATCCGGATAACCAGCGCTGGGCCGTGCTGGATGGTGTGGAGCCCCGTTCCGCCACCATCCGGCCACTGCTGCCGGTGCCGGCTGAGGCCGCTTTCCTACAGCGCTTTAAAGAACTGTCGGGGGTCCTATGAGCAGCTTTTCTGTCGACCTGGTGCGCCGGTTTAATGAGCCAGTCGGCGCCCTGTATCGCGCCTTTGATCACCTGATCGGTGCGCGTCCTGGCATGACCTTGATGGTGCCGATTGCCGCAGCTACCGGTCGCTTTGATGGACTGGTCGACCAGTGTCCGGTGCCGCACTTGGAAGCGGCCGCCATCCTTGAGCCTGAATATGCCGACGCTGAGCCGCTTTACCTGACGCTGCTGATGTCGAAGTCATTCTGGCGCCGCATCCCGGAAGCGGACCGTCAGCAGCTGATGGAAATGCTCATCAGTAAGGAAAAGATTTGCGCCTATGACGCTGCATGGCGGTACGTCTGGATCCAGCTCTGCACCGGCGGGAAGCCGTGCCTGCTGCTGATCGGTGAGACCGGTGTGCGCTTGGCCTACGCGCCGTAATTTTAAGGGGGATGAGGTAAATGAAAACATCACAACTAGAACGCGATCAATTCACAGAACGCTTGTGCAGTGTGCTGGAACAGCACCAGTACGACCCGAAGAAAGTCACCAACATCGCCCGCGAGTTCAATGTTCGCTCTCCCGATAAGGTGACGATCCATGGTGTGCGAAAGTGGCTCAAGGCAGAATCCATCCCGGCACAGGGACACTTGCGCGTGTTGTCCGACTGGCTCGGCGTCGACGCGGCCTGGCTGCGCTTTGGCGGAAAAGAAGAGCAGCCGAAGGCGAAGCCATCACCGATCAACAAAACGGTGTTGTTAATCGCTGCTGAGATCGACGGTCTGCCGGCTGAAGGGCTTGCTGCGGTGCGCGCCGTCATCCGCGCCATTAAGACCGCTTCGATGGAGGCGGTCCATGGCTAACTGGAGCCAATACATCATGACCTATGACGATACCGGCCACCAGGTCGAAGTGGCAGTATCGGATGCGCCAGAAACATTGGCTGTGATGGGCGAGATCAATTCCTTCTGGAGTGGAGATAAAGATCGTTTAGCGGCCGCAAATGGCGACTTGACTGTCGCTGTTTTGAAAATGCTATGCACCAGGTTGCTGGCTGCGACCTTCTCCGAGATTAATCCATTCGATGATTTCGTCAAGGGCAAGGTGGAGGGATGGCCTCCACTTGATGGCAGTTATGGCATCAAGTTGCTGCACACGGATCATTTTAGTCTTGATGGTGACGTCTCGATTTCTTTTGGCCCTTATTACGTTGGACTCGAAACGCCACAATGATATCGACATTCACAGCGCCCAATGGCGCAACGTACGAGGCTAAGTCCGCCAACCCAACCGATGACGTTCTGGCGCGCAGGCTTAAGAAGGGCATCTACCGATACGAAGATGATGAGCTTTATAAGCGCTGCTCACGTTGCAAAGATTACTGGCCAGCGGATACCGAATTCTTCTATCAGGTGAAAGGCGATGACGGCCTGAACCAATGGTGCAAAGCCTGCTACCAGGAATGGCGTTATCCGAACGGAAGAAAGGCAGAGAAACACGAGAACAAGGAGATTTGCGCATGATTTCCACAGTAAGGCAGGCAGCCAACAACCGCCGGACTCTAGCCTCCATCAAATCGAAATTACTTCTAATTTCCACTGACTGGGGTGAAGTCGATGAATTCTTTCGCGCTCAGTTCGAAACATTGGCGAGCGACGTCGAGCAGCTGGAAAAGCATCTTGATGAATTTGTCAAAGCCGGTGGCCAGGTATGACGCACACCTGCCATATCCCTCACTGCCCGGTCGCCGTGCCTCCGGAGCGCTTGATGTGCCTGAAGCACTGGCGCATGGTGCCGAAGGATCTGCAGCGCGATGTATGGCGCCATTACCGGCCCGGCCAGTGCAACGACAAGAATCCCAGCGCCGCATACCTCGGCGCTGCCAGGGCAGCCATCCAGGCCGTACAAGACAAACTTCTCAAGAAAGCCAACAACAATGATTCTCTCCAGCTTTTTTAATGTTTCGCTACAGCGCCGCGGCCTGCTGGCCACCAGGCTTGCTCCCTGTCTGCTGCCTCGAGCCAGTGCCCAGACTATCCGCTACGAGCAGACCAACCGCTGCGAAGTCGTCCCGGAAAAAGTGTTTGTGAGCTGGCTATTTTGGCAATTTTGTATTGCTATAAAAATCGAGAGTATTACCACAAAGCAATAGTTTCTTCCTCCCATGAATATGGGAGGCTGATGTAACAATTCCCGAAGGGTTGGATGCACCTGCGCGAGTGACAAGGCGGGGCGAGTCTGTTGAACAAAGAAGAATATGGCATCGATTGACGAACTGAAAAAACGCATCGACATGCACGACCTGGCTGAGCGCCTGGGTCTGAAGCGTGGCAAAGGGGGGAATGCGAACTATCACAGTCCATTCCACGAAGACAAATCACCATCGATCGGCATTAAGGACGGCTACTTCCGTGACTACAGCAATGACGGCGCACCTCATGCGAAGGGGTCCTGCGTCGACATGGTGATGTATTTCCGGCAGATGTCGGATGTGGCCGACGCCATGCGCTGGCTGCACCAGGAGTATGGGATCCCGCTCGACAAGAAGGATGCGCCGGCGGAGGTCCCACGGGAGAAGTCCCGCGCTGAGTACATCGCCGATAAGTGCATTGCGGAGGCGCCGCAGGTACGTGAATACCTGAACGGCCGCGGCATCAGTGACCAGGTCATCGATGCGGCCATCAAGGCCAAGACGTTGGGATTCAATTCCTACACGTCCAAGAAGATTGCCGAAGGCGAAGTCGGCCATGGTGGTCCGGCTGCGGCTTTCATCGTCCGCCACCCGCAGACCAATGCGGTGCTAGCCGTCGACCTGCGATATCTGAATCCAGAGCTCAATGGCGGCGTCAAGACGCAATCCCAGGGGGACAAGGATGGCGTGCTGTGGTGCAGCGACTGGCGACGCTTCAAGAACGCGAAACGGGTCTGGATCGTCGAGTCTTCGATCAATGCGCTGTCGATCGAAACCGCGGATCCGCATGCTGTTGCCCTGGTCCTGCGCGGTCTGGGCAACGTCGACCTGGTGGACTGGGCCTTCCTGCGCGGGAAGTTCGTCATCATCTGCCTGGACAATGACAAGCCGTTCGAGCCGCCGCACAAGCAGGCCGGACACCGTCCAGGCCCGGAGGCTGCCTGGCGCTTGTACGAGCGGCTGACGGCGCAGAACATCGGCGCCATGCTGGTCGACCAGGCGGACTGGAGGGATGAAGACGAAGAGCTGATCAACGACGTCAATGATTACCTGCAGGCGATTGGGCCCGAAAAGCTGAGGGCCGCGCTGGAGAAGTTCGAACCGTGGCTGATTCCCGGCCTGTCTGGTGAAGCTGGCACGTTCGGTAAAAAGCGTGTCTATCTCCCAGCCCATGACTTCGCCCAGTATTGGAAATTCCGCGTGCGGCCGGACTTCACCAATTACATCGGCAAGATGGAGGAAAAAGACGGTGAGGATGGCGAAACGATCAAGACGCCGATCGTGTCCGACCTGGCAGGCTTCAGGGTGGCGTCGCTCTCCCGCGTGTCTGTGGCCAGCTCGACATCGACCATGACGGGCGACCCGGACAATCAGCCGACGGTGTACTTTGCCGTGTCGGTGCAGACGCCGCGCCACGGGCCGGTGCTGCAGCGCCGGGTGATGCAGGACGAGCAGCTGCACAACATCGACGGCTGGAAGAAGTTCGGCCCGGTCTGGATCCCGTCCGCGTTCTCTCGCATGATCAACATCCTGGAGCGTACTGCCGACCTGGGCGCACGGCAGGCGGCCAACTTCGTCGGCCTGGCATGGCGCGACGGCGAACTGATCGTCAACGAGGGGCCGGACTGCTACTTCACCGAACCGGACAAGCAGTGCCCGTACCACAATCTGACTTTTCCGGGCGGTACCACCAGGGAGGCCCGCCAGGTGATCCAGGCCTTCCAGACGACGTACAAGCAGAATGCAGCCCTGATTCCCCTGGTGTGGGCGCTTGGTGGCCACCTGAAGGTGCTCCTGGGCTTCTGGCCGCACATGATGATCCAGGCGGACAAGGGCATGGGTAAATCGACTCTGATTAAGCGGATGGAGCGGGCGATCGGCTTCACGATGTTTTCCGGGCAGTCGCTGCAGACCGAGTTTCGTCTGCTGACATCGATCTCGCACACCAGCCACCCGGTCGGCTGGGAGGAGCTATCCGCGCGCCGGCAGGACGTGATCGACAAGGCAGTTGGCCTGCTGCAGGAAAACTATCAGTACACGGTGACCCGCCGCGGTACCGACATGACCGAATACCTGCTGTCGGCACCCGTGCTGCTGGCCGGTGAGGATGTGCCGGTCAAGTCCCTCCTGGGCAAGATCGTGCGCACCGAGCTGACCAACAAGAAGGGGCCGATGATGCCCGACGACCTGCCGCGCTTCCCGGTCAAGAACTGGCTGCAGTGGCTGACCAGGTTGTCCAAGGTCCAGGTGATGGAGCGGTACCGCGATATCCGGCAGATGTGCCTGAATGCGTCACGGGCCAGTGGCCAGGACGATGGCGCCCTGCGCATGGCATCCAACTATGCCGCCCTCTATCTGGCCTGGGAGTACTTGTGCGAGTTCGCCGGGCTGGATCCGCTGCAGGGTGACTTCGACGCGGACATGCTCGAGGAGATGAACCGGCACATCGGTGAGACCAGCGCCGATCGGGAACCGTGGGTGTGGATCATGGAGACGGCGCTGTCGGAAATCGCTGCCGGCCGGTTCTCCTACCCATATGCCTGGGAAGGGCAGGGCGATAACGCCAAGGCGCTCCTGGTGCGCACCAGTCACATCATGGATCACATATCGACGGCGCCGGCGCTGCGCGAGAAGTGGAACGGATTGCCGGTGAAAAGCGATCGCGTGTTCAAGAAACAGATGATGAATGCCGGCGTCATCGATGGCGATTGCGAGCGGACCATCCACACACGACGCGTGTCGAACCTGCAGATCATTTCCCTGGAAAAGCTCCGGCAGTTCGGCCTGTATGCCACCCCATCAACGACGAAGAGCTATGAGCATGACTAACGAAAAAGTGCCTGTAGTGTGCGACTGCATCAACTGGTGTGGTGATGATCCCTGGCTTCGTGATGGTAGATCAAAGCCTTGTGCAGCCGCATTGAAGAGGCAAGCCATTGAGCAGAACGCCGCGGCACGTGCGATCGCACGGTTTGAGTCCTGGGCCAATAGCGACCCGCTGCAGCACGTGTTCAACCTTGCGAAGCACCCGAACGGCATGGGCGGCCGCACGTATGACGAGCTGGCCACTGAGCTGTGTTTTCAAGCATTCAAGGCTGGTCCGATTTATCTGAAATGAGAGGGAGGTAACTGCAATGAAAATGGCCAAGGCAAATGAACAGGACATGGAGCAGGCGATTCGCCTGACTGCTGTCCTTGATAACGTCGAAAAAGGGTATTTCCCGCCGTCCGGAGATCCGGAGAGTGAAGATAACGAGCCGACGTTTTTTGATCCGGATGACCAAGAGCACCTGCGTGTGTTTTATGAGCGCGTGATGGCATGCATCGAGGCCGCACCAGGTGGATTGATGCGCGTGACCTGGGGCTTCCACACGCTGATGCATAACGACATTGTGGATCCGGATGCTGAAACCTTAGAGCTGCATCCCAAGCTGGTCCAGAATGCGGCGGACGCTACGCTACTGGATTGGCTAGACACTCTAAGCAAGCGCGATGCGAAAAGCGACATGCATTTTGTCACTGGTGGCGTACGCCTATATGTCAGGACAGGCTTTGGTGCAGAAGTTGCAGTAAGCGGGATTGGAACATCTGTGCGGGAGGCGATAGCAGCCGCCATGGACCAGTCTGACAGCAAGGAGAATGGCAGTGGAAATTGAAGCCAAGCCGAAGTTGGACCGGAACTATGTGAGCGTAATGCTGCAATGGTTGGTTAGTGCGCATGATCACAAGATGGAGCCAATACGGTTCGATCAATTCCTGAAGGATGCTGAAGTCGCATTCCTTAGAGATATGCAGCTTGTTGCCGAGGCCGCTTTCAACAAAGGCCGTGAATATGAGCGTTGCCAGATTAATAGCGGGGAATAGCATGAGCAAATGGTTTGAAGTGAAGGTCACCAAAGTAACCGTCTATGCCGTCGAGGTTGAAGACGATGAGGACGCTGATAAAGCTCAGGAATACGCACTTAATGAGGCGGACGGCTTCGATGAAGTGGAAGTATCGCCCGAGATCGTAGGCGCGGAGAACATTGACCGCATTCGCCGCCACGCTGATGAAACCTTGGAGATTTGAGCATGAGCATCGAATGCGGAATTTGCGAGCGTGATGCGCGCAGCGGGCATGCTGATGATTGCCCGCGAAAGACTGGGATCTCCCAGCCGGAAGAACTGTTTTACCTCCAAGACAGCCGCAGCTATGTCGGCAATGACGTTCTGTGGTGGGCCAAGGATGGCAATGGCTACACCACCGACCTGAGCAAGGCCCATGTGTACACGAAAGCCGAGGCCCTTGCACTGCACGAGAGCCGAGAAACAGATATTCCGTGGCCGAAGTCCTACATCGACGGCAAGACGAGGCCCGCCGTTGATATGCAGTACATCAAGCGCAGCGAGGCGTTGGCTGGCACTGGCATTGTGCTGAGAACCACAAAAAGGCACCGCGAAACGTACCGCTGCGAAGGCTGTGGCGTGTTTATGAATGTCACCGCCTACTACACAGCCGCATGTGCGAAGTGCGGCACGGAGAATCGACCATGACTAACCGATTAAAACGACTAGGATTCATGTACATAGCGAAACGGCCATGCGGTAAGGTTTCTGCCATGTCATGGGACGATGCTGGCAGTAAAAAGGAGGTCGCAGAATCAGTGGCACGATGGATTCGCCGCGGTGACACAGTGGAGCGTCTTGAGCGATTTGAAGGCGATCCGATGCCGGAATGGGTGTGCCGGTGGAATTGTGATGATTGCAGGCCTGCTGCTAAGAAGGAATCCGAGCAGGAAGTCCACGTCATGCGCGCCAAGTTGACCGCGTGGTTCCCTGCAGATTTGAAGCCGGTTTACCCAGGTATCTATCAGACCTTCGACCCGTTCCAGAATCGCAAGTGGTTCAACCGATGGACTGGCCTCGAATGGATATATGGTGGCGCCACGCCAGACGAGGCCGCCAAGGAATCCGGGAAACTGCCTGAGATAAATCTCGGAAAGTGGCGCGGCCTTGCAAGCAGACCTGCTGACCAGGCACTAGGTAATGAGTCACCTGTGTGCCCACAGTGCCACGGCAAGCCCACGCTGCAGTCCGAATGCGACTGTTTGCCCTTTTAAATTGGTGCTGCCATGAGCCTATATCCCAAATACTGGATGGTCTTGCGCGACCCTCCCTTCACTAATGGCAATGTCGGGCTGCAGTACGCGCCGCGCTTCGTGCACGAGAGCCGTGAAAGTGCAGAGAAGGAAGCAGAGCGCTTGGCACTTAAAACAGGCGAGCCGTTCTTGATCCTGGAGGGCGTGGCCTGGGTACATCCACGCAAGGCTGACCTGGCTGGTTTGCCATCGACAGTGCCGGCGTATCAACAGCTTCCAATCGAGGCTCCTGCGGCTTCCTCCTAGTCCCGGGCGTCCGCAGGACGCCTTCCCCAATCCTGCGGCCGTGCGGCCGCCAAATATTGATTTGTTGGCCCAGGCCGGCAAGTCCTTTGTCGACCTCCCCGCACCCCTCCACGAAAAATGGGGCCGCGGAAACGGCAAAACTTTAAGGGGAGGGAGGTCCGCATAGGTATTTTCTATCAATGGGAAAGCAGGGAGTGCAGAAAACTCGTGGATAGCGGTGGATAAGTGCGTAAGTCGTTGATTTTAGAGAGAGTGCCATCCACAAGTGATATGCGTTTTTCCATGGGTGTGTAACAGTTTTCCAGATATTTGATTTTTGGAATTAATCCGCGTCTACTCTTATTTATCTCTCTCTAACTAATTGAATATAAAGAAGAATAAAAGAAGGGGAGGAAGGAGAAGAGGGCGGAAATGCATCCACAAGTTGAAGGGGGAATTCCACAGGTTAGCGCGCTGCTGAAAAAAACGTCCATGAAATTAGATATGCAAAAGCGGCCAATTCATGGAAATCCGTGGAATAGAAAAATGAATATTTTCAAGGGGTTAAGGTGAAAAATGACTTCATCCATACATCCACAGCTTGTTTTGCGTGTGGTTCCCCTGTGTGTCTTGCTTTTGGGAACTTGAATTTAGGAAAAATGAAATGAATAACGCTGAGCTGATCGATAAATTCATCACCTGGAAGCGCTACAACGACGGCGCCAAGCCGCGCACGGCTGAGGCTTACCAGGCAGCGCTCGAGCGCCTGGTTGAATTCCTCGAAGGGCGTGATCTGGAGGATGCGTCGATCGACGATGTTGAGCTCTTCGGCGGCCTGTGGCTGCACAAGCAGGGTGTCAACGCAATCAGCCGGCGCCCCTACGTGGCTGCGGTGCGCGAGTTTTACAAGTGGCTGGCCGGCGCCGGCAGGATTAAGACCAATCCAGCTGCGGATCTGCGCTATCCAAAGGGCGGCCGCCGGCTGCCATCAATGATCACCCTCGGCAATGCCGAGAAGCTGATGTGGGCGCCAGACTTTTCAACGTTCGCCGGCGTGCGTGATGCCGCCATCCTGTCCTTGTTACTGGGCTGCGGCCTGCGCCGTGAAGGCGTGGCTAACCTCAATGAATCCAACCTGGTGCAGACCGAGCACCAGGGCGACAAGCGCTACATCCTGCGCGTGATGGAAAAGGGCGAGAAGGAGCGCATCCTGCCGGTGCCGCGTGAGGCCGACATGGTGCTGCGCCTCTACCTCGAGCACGAGGACCTGCAGGCGATCGACCGAACGCTGGAGAGCGGCGACAAGGTGCTGTTTGTCTCCCTTGGCAACAAGATGGTGCCGCCACATGAATACATCGGTGAAAACCGCCGCATGGCCCCGAAAGCCATCTGGGAAATCGTCAAGAAGCATGGCAAGGCCGCAGGTATTCCGGACGCCCAGCTGCATCCGCATGCCCTGCGCCACCTGTACGGCACCGAATTACTCGAGTCAGACGTCGATCAGCACATCAGGCAGGAACTGATGGGCCACGCAGATCCACGCTCCACCGAGGTCTACACGCACCTGGCCATGCGCAAGAAGATGACCGAGGCAGACCGAGCCAACCCGTTCGCCAAGATCCGCACACCAGTCGGCGAATTGATTTCGAAGCTTCGCCGTTCCTCCTGACCGCTGTCTTTTTTTTGCTGGAGCCTTAGCCATGCCTGCACATCAACAAGCCGAACACAACTCATATTCCCGGCGGCGGCCTTAGTCCGGAGAGATAGTGTTTATAGGCCTTAGCGAGACGATCCCGCACCACTCCAAACTGCACCTAAAAACGAGCAAAAACGAAAATGACTACAGCAACCAGGGGCTCACACACTGCTACTGATGGGTTTCGTGATCTGTCAGAAAGCGAAACTCAACAGGCAACAGCAGGGGCAAGCACAGTGCTATCGACAGATGAAAAGCGAAGCTCAGCCAGCGGAATTGCACAGCTAGTCCTACAGCTGTCGTTCGAGGAGCCTGTCCAGGCCAAGGGGGTGGGGGGGTGGCATAGGTCTTGCCCTCCCCCGGCAGGGGGGGGAAGGTACCAAAAAAATCGCGATTTTTTTGAAACCCAGCCAGGAGTAAAAAAAATCGACGCTCGTCCGCGCGATCCGCGGCTCGACGAGCTGGCCGCCATGGGCTTGGCGGACTACTGGCTACAGGTGGCAGAATATCTGGGTGTTGATGCCTTCCTCGGCATGTGGCGCATCCTGGATGCGAACCGAAACAATATTCCGCAGGCTAAGCGCAACGGCGGGGATTCCATGTCACCCATCTTGCGACCGTATTCAGGGTACCTGCGTTTCCAAAAAAATCGTTTCGTCGAGCAGCTGGCCGCGCAAGGTTTGAAACCGAAGGAAATCCAGCAGCGCGTCCAGCAGCAGCTATGTGAAAACATCTCGATTGTTCACATTTGGCGATTGAGCAACAAGAATAGAATTAAGCGATGACACAAAAAACCGCGATCATTTATCTGCGCGTCAGTTCGGTACAGCAGGCAAGGGAAGAGCTACCGATTGAAAGCCAGTTGCAGTTCGCCTATAAAAAGGCACGCGATCTGGATGCCCTGGTGATCCGGGTATTCACCGATAACGGCGTGTCGGGCCGCACGGATCAGCGGCCGGAGTTCCAGGAAGCGGTTAAGTACTGCGAGCTCTACAAGCCGGATTACTTCATTGCCTGGGATACGGCGCGCTTTGCCAGGAACAGGATCGATGCGGCGCTGTATAAGCGCGATCTGCGCGAAATCGGCACCGATGTAGTGTATGTGTCAGTGTCGATCGACTCGAAGACCGACGAAGGCTGGATGCTGGAAGCGTTGATGGAGGTGTTTGACGAGAACACCAGCCGGCGCATCAGCAAGGACACCAGGCGCAGCATGATCAAGAATGCGACCGAGGGGTTTTTTAACGGCGGCCGCGTGCCGTACGGGTACCAGACGGTGCCGGACGGGAGAAGAAAGCGCGTCGTGATCAAGGAAGAGGAGGCTGCCGTGGTGCGGGAGATCTTCCACATGTGCACCAAAGGGATGGGCGCCCATGCGATCGCAGTCGCAATGAATGACGCTGGTCATACCAACCATGGCAGAAAGTGGGTAAAAAGCAGCGTGATCTACATGCTGAAAAACCAGATCTATGCCGGCTACACCGTATTCAACCGCCGCCGGCACCATGCCAATAAATTCGAGCCGGAAGAGAACTGGATCCGGACCAAAAGCCATCCCGAAATCATCGACGAGGAGCTGTTCATGCGTACTCAGGAAATCATCAGCGGCCGGGCGCCAGGCGAGGCACTTGGCAGCCCGAAAAGCAATCACCGCTTCACAGGGATGCTGTTCTGCGGCCAGTGCAAGAGCCCAATGCATATTGAAAGCGGTAGCGGGCGCAGTAAGACCTATTTTTACTACCGCTGCAGTAACGCCAAGCAGCATCAGGGGTGCACGGCGGCCCGCATCAATGCCACCGCGCTGGATGAATACCTGTCTCAGGTCATTCTTGACCAGATTTTGACCAGGGACAGGGTCAAGGCAATCATTCGCGATATCGAAGAGTCGGTGGGCACCTGGTGGAAAGACCGGGAAAGCCGGCGCGCGGCTGTGGTGGCGGAGATCCGCGACCTGGAAAAAAAGCAGAAAAACCTATTCGACGTGCTGGAGATGTATGGCAAGGACACGCCCAACCTGGCGGATGTCACAAAACGCCTGCGGGAAATTAAGTCTTCGCTGGAAACTCTGGAAATGAAACTGGCCGAGCTGGAGTCGGAGCAGGATCCGGTGATGAATGTCAGCGAAGAGGATATCCACACGGCATCAGACGTCCTGCGGACCATGGTAATCGACTGCGAAAACCAAAAGGCGGCGCGGAGCTTCTTCAGTTCGTTCGTGGAAAAAGTGACGCTGGAAAAAGAAAGGGTTGTAATTAAATACAACCCTTCGAAGATCTTGAACCACGAAAGAATCGTGGTTCATAGTAAGGAATCTTGGCTCCCCGACCTGGACTCGAACCAGGGACCTGCGGATTAACAGTCCGTCGCTCTACCGACTGAGCTATCAGGGAATAGAGGCGAAATTATAACAGTGTTCTTTCAGAACTGGCGAGTATTCTGAAGGAGAAACGCTTCCTCAAAGCAAAATCGCCCACGCCAATGCGGAATGGACGCCGCCTGCATATGGATCCCCCGATCCGGTCTTGAGCCAGGAAACTGTGGACGAATTCCATCCGGCGAACAAGTAAATTCTTACTCTGCAATGTTTCTGTTCCACGTAGCTTAAGTTGAAATTTCACTATGCGAAATAATCGACTAACGAAAACCTGCTGATTTTTGGTAATTATTCACAGCTTTTTTCAATATCCCCATTTAGAATGCCGTTGGTTTCCAAAAAGTCATCACATTCGCGAAGTTCCACTCAGGGAGAAAATGCATGAATTTGATCGAACGCGTCAAGAATATAGTGCTCACGCCAAAATCGGAGTGGGAAGTCGTCAGCAATGAGTCGACAACGAACGCCGCCCTGTATAAGGGATACATCGTGCCGTTGTCCGCAATTGGCCCCATTGCCAGCTTCATCGGCCTGTCGATCGTCGGCATCTCGTTGCCATTTATCGGCACGCATCGCGTGCCGTTTTTGTCGGGTTTATCGAGCGCACTGGTGTCGTTCGTGTTCGGCCTGATTGCAGTCTATCTGCTGGCGCTGGTGATCAATGCCCTGGCGCCGACATTTGGCGGTGAAAAAAACCAGATGCAGGCGCTGAAAGTCGCAGCATTTTCCTATACGCCGGCATGGGTGGCGAGCATCTTGTTTGTTTTGCCGTCGCTTAGCATCCTGGTGATGCTGGCAAGCCTGTATAGCCTATACGTGCTTTACCTCGGTTTGCCGGTGCTGATGAAAGCGCCGAAGGAAAAAGCGATCCCCTATACCGCGGTGGTGGTGATTTGTGCGATTGTCCTGACCGTCGTCGTCGGTGCGGTTGCAAGCGCATTTACCAGCACCGGTGCGGCAATCGGCAATATATCCGGAGCTCCTTCGGCAGGCGCCGCCGGCGAAGGCGGCGACGCGCTTGCAAAGCTTCAGAAAATGGGCGCGGAAATGGAAGCTGCAAGCAAGAAGATGGAAGAGGCTGCCCAGTCGGGAAATCCGCAGGCACAAGCCGAAGCAGCAGGCGCGATCATGAATGCCGCACTGGGAGGCGGGCAATTCGAGGTGGTCGACCAGAACATGTTGAAAGGGATGATGCCGGAGATGCTGGCTGGCTTGAAGCGCACTGCGCTGGAGGCTGAAAAAGTCGGAATGGGCGGATTCAACGTTTCCAAGGCAAATGGTGAATATGGTGATGACCAGGGCCGCAACATCAGCCTGACCGTTACTGACGGCGGTGGTGTTGCTGCCTTTAGTATGCTGGCAGGCTGGGCGATGGTCGAACAGGAACGCGAAAACGACTCCGGCTATGAAAAAACTGGCAAGGTCGATGGTCGTCCTACCCATGAAAGATTCAGCAAAGACGGCGAGAGCGAATACAGCGTCCTGGTTGGCAATCGCTTCCTGGTCGAAGCGCGCGGCCAGCAAATTGACATGAAGATGCTCAAGCAGGCAGTAGCCAGCATCGATTTGGCCAAACTTGACTCGATGAAGACGGCTGGCGCGAAAAAGTAGGAAGGGAGCGGTAAGAAGGGGAGGCTGTGCCTCCCAAAGCAAAAAGCCCAAACCTTGCGGAATGGGCTTTTCTTGAATCTGGCTCCCCGACCTGGACTCGAACCAGGGACCTGCGGATTAACAGTCCGTCGCTCTACCGACTGAGCTATCAGGGAATGGAAGCGAGATTATAGCAGCCCTCGGGATTTTGTCAAAACCCGAGGGCAATTTTTGCTTTTACAACACCTTGGCGATGGCGTCGACCACGGCGTCGATGTTGCGCGAATTCAGCGCAGCCACGCAGATACGGCCGGTATCCACGGCATAGATTGAGAATTCGTCACGCAGACGGTGGACTTGTTCCTTGGTCAGGCCGGAGTAAGAGAACATGCCGCGCTGCTGGATGACGAAGTCGAAATTCTGGCCCGGAGCCTTGGCTTTGAGCTTTTCAACCAGCTCCTTGCGCATTTCCTTGATGCGCACGCGCATGGCGGCCAGTTCCTCTTCCCACAGCTTGCGCAGTTCGGGAGTCGCCAGCACGGTGGCCACCACCTGGCCGCCATGGGTCGGCGGGTTGGAATAGTTGGTACGCACCACGCGCTTCAGCTGCGACAGCACGCGGGCGGCTTCTTCGCCGCTGGCAGCGACGATGGACAGGGCGCCGACGCGCTCGCCGTACAGCGAGAACGATTTCGAGAAGGAGTTCGACACGAACAGCGGGCCGCCGGCGTCCGCAAAGCGACGCACCACCTTGCCGTCAGCATCGATGCCGTCGCCAAAGCCCTGGTAAGCCATGTCCAGGAACGGAACCAGGCCACGCTGGGTGATGACTTCAATGACTTGCGTCCACTGGTCTTCCGTCAGGTCGGCGCCGGTCGGGTTGTGGCAGCAGGCGTGCAGCAGGACGATGGAGCCGGCCGCCATGGTTTTCAAGGCTTCCAGCATGCCGGCGAAGTTCACGCCGCGGGTCGCGGCATCGTAGTACGGGTAGTTGTTGACCTTGAAACCGGCCGATTCGAACAGGGCGCGGTGGTTTTCCCAGGACGGGTCGCTGATCCAGACTTCCGAATTCGGCGAGAAACGCTTCAGGAAGTCGGCGCCCAGCTTGAGCGCGCCGGTGCCGCCGATTGCCTGGGCGGTAACCGCGCGTTTTTCGGCGATGACGGCGCTGTCGGCGCCAAACACCAGTTCCTGCACTGCCTTGTCGTACGCTGCCAGGCCTTCGATCGGCAGGTAAGTGCGCGGCGCCAGTTTTTCCATCAGCTGCGCTTCAGCTTTTTTCACGCATTCCAGCAGGGGCACCTTGCCGTTGTCGTCGTAATAGACGCCGACGCCGAGGTTGGTTTTGTTGGGGTTCTTGTCGGCGTTGTAGGCTTCGGTGATACCGAGGATGGGGTCGCGCGGGGCCATTTCGATGGCGCCGAACAGGGAGGCGGAAGCAGGTGCGTTCATCGTGATAACATGAAAAGTTGGCTGCGTTGGTGGTGGCGCAGCAGGGTTGTCCAATTCGCAAAACCATTTTTGCGTGGTTTCGCGCGGAAATTGCAACCTATTATTCTACCAAAGGTCTTACATACATGGCTGAATTAACCCAGGTTCCCAGCGCGATCGACGAATCCCGCATCATTACTTTTCCGGACTCTCCTTATCAACTTTACCAACCGTTTCCGCCCGCCGGCGACCAGCCGACGGCGATCCAGCAATTGGTTGAAGGCGTGGAGGATGGCTTGTCATTCCAGACCCTGTTGGGTGTGACCGGCTCCGGGAAAACTTACACTATGGCGAACGTGATTGCCCGGCTGGGACGGCCGGCGGTCATCTTTGCTCCCAACAAGACGCTGGCGGCCCAGCTCTACAGCGAATTCCGCGAATTTTTCCCGCGCAACGCCGTCGAGTATTTCGTCAGTTATTACGATTACTACCAGCCGGAAGCCTATGTGCCGCAGCGCGACCTTTTCATCGAAAAGGATTCCGCGATCAATGAGCACATCGAGCAGATGCGTCTGTCGTGCACCAAGTCGCTGATGGAGCGGCGCGACGTGGTCATCGTGGCAACCGTCTCGGCGATCTACGGTATCGGTAATCCGAACGAATACCACCAGATGATTTTGACCTTGCGCGCCAAGGACAAGGTCAGCCAGCGCGATGTCATCGCCCGACTGATCCAGATGCAGTACGCGCGCAACGAGGTCGATTTCGCCCGCGGCACTTTCCGCGTGCGTGGCGATACCATCGATGTCTTCCCGGCCGAGCATGCCGAACTGGCGCTGCGCATCGAAACCTTCGATGACGAGATCGATAGCCTGCAGTTGTTCGATCCGCTGACCGGCAAGGTGCGCCAGAAGATTCCGCGCTTTACCATCTATCCGGGTTCGCATTACGTCACGCCGCGCTCGACCGTGCTGCGCGCGATCGAGTCGATCAAGGAAGAGTTGCGCGAGCGGCTGGAATTCTTCCGCTCGCAGGGCAAGCTGGTGGAAGAGCAGCGCCTGGAGCAGCGCACCCGCTTCGACCTGGAGATGATGGCCGAGATCGGGTTCACCAAGGGCATCGAGAACTATTCTCGTCACCTGTCGGGCGCCAAGCCGGGCGAGCCGCCGCCGACGTTGGTGGATTACCTGCCGCAGGATGCGCTCATGTTCCTGGATGAGTCGCATGTCATGCTGGGGCAGTTGAACGGCATGTACAACGGCGACCGCGCGCGCAAGACGAATCTCGTGGATTACGGCTTCCGCCTGCCGTCGGCGCTGGACAACCGGCCGCTGAAATTTCAGGAATTCGAATCCAAGATGCGGCAGACTGTCTTTGTATCGGCGACGCCGTCCGATTACGAAGGCAAGCATTCCGACCAGGTGGTCGAGCAAGTGGTGCGGCCGACCGGCCTGGTGGACCCGATCGTTATCGTGCGTCCAGCCAGCAGTCAGGTCGATGACCTGATGTCCGAGATCACCGATCGCATCAAGAAGAATGAGCGCGTGCTGGTGACGACGCTGACCAAGCGCATGGCCGAGCAATTGACCGAGTTCTTGGGTGATAACGGCGTGAAGGTGCGTTACCTGCACAGCGATATCGATACCGTCGAGCGCGTGGAAATCATCCGTGACCTGCGCTTGGGTACCTTCGATGTGCTGGTCGGGATCAACCTTTTGCGAGAAGGCCTGGATATTCCGGAAGTGTCTCTCGTGGCGATTCTCGACGCCGACAAGGAAGGTTTCCTGCGATCCGAGCGCAGCCTGATCCAGACCATCGGCCGCGCCGCGCGTAACTTGAACGGCACGGCGATCCTGTATGCCGACCGCATGACCGATTCGATGAAGCGCGCCATCGGCGAAACCGAACGCCGCCGCAACAAGCAGATTGCCTTCAACAAGGAGCACGGCATCACGCCGCGCGGCGTGTCGAAGGAAATCCGCGAACTCATCGATGGCGTCTACAATCCGCACGAAGCCCGCCTGGAGCAGCAGGTGGCGCAGGACCGCACCGATTACGAGGCGATGAGCGAAAAGCAGATCAGCAAGGAAATCAAGCGCTTGGAAAAACTGATGATCGATCATGCGAAGAACCTAGAGTTCGAGCAGGCGGCCAAGGTGCGCGACCAGTTGCAAGTCCTGAAGGAAAACCTGTTTGGCGCGCCGGGCGCCGATAACGTCGTGTCGATCACGGGGAAATGACCATGACTGCGCATGCATCAGCCGCTTCGGCATCAGCCAGGAAAACTGCCCAATCGATAAAGAAAGGGACGGCGTCGCATGCTGCCGTTCCGGATGCGATTCTCGCCATGCTGGACCTGGCTGACGCAACATGGCGGACCGCCTTGCGCGCCGGCCTGGAAGCGCTGGCCGAAGTCAATCCGGATTACCTGCCGGCGCTGGTTGAAGACCAGTATCTGCCTACTGAAGGACGTTTGTTTGCCGCCTTTGCGCAACCCCTGCCGGCGGTGCGTTACATCCTGGTGGGCGAGGGGCCTTATCCGCGTCCGGAAAGCGCCACGGGCTTTTGTTTCATGGATGGCGCGGTGCAGTCGCTGTGGTCGGAAAGCGGCTTGTCCAAGCCGGTCAATCGCGCCACTTCGCTGCGCAATTTCATGAAGCTCTTGCTGGTGGCGGATGGCCGGCTGGAACCGGACAATACTTCGGGCGCCGCAATGGCGCATATCGCGCAGGAAGCCAATGCGGCGGACTCCGATTTCATCCAGACGCGCGCCGAACTGCAGCAAAATCTCACGGATCGTGGTTTTCTCTTGCTGAATGCAGCGCTGGTATTTCGCCCGCATGTGCCGCCGCTCAAGGAAGCCAAGGCGTGGCAACCGTTTCTCGAATGCGTGCTGGAAGCGCTGGAACGCCATGCCGGCGAATCCGGGAAGCCGCTGCCGACGCTTGTCCTGTGGGGGAAAATCGCCGAGCAGCTCAAGTCGGTCCCGGCGCTGCCAGATTTTCCGCAAGCGGTTTCCGAGCATCCGTATAACCTGAGCTTCATTCTCAATCCCACCATGCAAGCCTTGTTCGGGCCCATGCACCTGCTTCAGAAATCCTCCGACAAGCGCGTCTGATCAGACTCAAGCCCGGACAGACCTTTGTGAGCCCTCAAAGGATCGCTGCGCTGTCCGGTAACTAGCCAGCCCATCTTCGTCTCTAAGCCTTGAAGGGAAAGTTGTGGGCTTGTAAAGATTGCCATTTCTGTAAAGCTTGCATAACAGACTTGCGCCTCTTGACCATTCAAAATGGCAGGGAGCAGGGTGTTTTAATCACCCGCTTATGGCGCTTCTCCTTGCTGGCTGCGCTGTCCGGCATCTTTGGCAAGTGTCCTGATTTTCCTGGTACGGCGTTTGCGTATGCACTGCTGGGACACCTGGTTGAATTGGGGGATGTGAAGATGAATGCGATGCGATTGGCGATTCTGTCATGTGGATGCGCATGTGCCTGGATGATGCAGCCGGCACAGGCTGATTCCTATGACGAAAACGGGCGCAGCCTGGCAGACGAGCCCGTGTCGAGCGCGCTCGCGGAAAAGTCAATCGATGCTGATATGCTCGCCGCGGTGCCGTCGCATTTGGCTAGCCATGAACCGGCGGTTTCTCCGACTGGCACGCGTGTCCAGTTCGATTCCGGCACGATTGAGAACGTGCATCGCATCGTGGGCTTCTGGCCGAGCGTGCACTGGCTCAATTCCCGCAATCGCGGCTCCAGCATGGCGGCGTTGGGTTATACCTGGCGCAACCTGAGACTGGAAGGCGCGCTGTTCAAGGAGCGCGACAGCGACCAGTCCCGCAATAGCAATACCGAACTGCTGCGCATGGATGCCGCCAAGCGCCGGCTCGCCTATAAATTCGGGCCGAACTGGGCGTTTCAACTGAGTCGCGGCTATTTGAATACACCCGACCAATTCCGCCAGGATCAGAAGAGCCGCCGCCGCACCGCATCGCTGACTTATCGCAATGAATTTGCAGGTAATCCCTGGCACTCAACGCTCGCCTACGCCAGGGGAAAAGGATCATCCGGAACGGATAGCACGACCTACTTGCTGGATACTGCCATGCAGCTCGGCCTTCAGCACACGGTGTTCGGCCGTATCGAGCGGGGTGGCCATGACGAATTGTTCCTTGACGAGGAAGGTCCGCGCAACCGGGTCTACAACGTCAACAAGATGAGCGTCGGCTACCTGTATGAAGTGAAAACGGAAGGTCCGGCCAGGCTGGGCGTCGGCGGGGTGGTAAGCCGGCGCGATATGCCGAATGAACTCCTGTCCTACTATGGTGACAAAACCACTTCCTATACGGTTTTTTTTCGCCTGCAGATGAAGTTCAATTAGGGCGAGCCGGCGCTTAGCCCAGGGTCGGAGATCTTCATCAAGCACGGCGTAGCCAGCCTGGAGGGCAGAAAGATGCATCATCCGGTCAGTGCGGAAATGAAGAAATGCATCGAGGCATGCCAGAAGTGTCATAACACCTGTCTGCAGCTGTCGATGAGCCATAGCCAGGAAAGCGGAGGCCCTCATCTGGAACCGGGTCACTTTCGTCTCATGACCGATTGCGCGGCAATCTGCCAGTTTGCCGCCGACTTCATGCTGCGTGGTTCTCCCTTTATGGACCAGACTTGCCAGTTATGCGCTGCAATTTGCGATTTGTGCGCGCAAGCCTGCGAACAGGCAGGCGGCATGGCGGATACGGCGCAGGCATGCAGGCGATGCGCAGAGAGTTGTCGCCATGTAATTGAATCGATGGTGGTCAAGCTTGGCTAATGAAGTCTTTATGCTTTGAAAGCAATCTTTCTGCTTAGAAGGCAATAAGTCTATTTCTCTATACTTCATCGATTCCTATCCCGCGCCTTGCTGCTCCTGTCGTGCACGCTAGCAGCCGCGTAATTCGCGATCCTGGCTCCATGCTTCGGGGATTGCACCTTCATTATTTCCCCGTTACTCCTTAACTTTCCCTTGCCAGACATTCCTGACGGTTTTAGTCGACTTTGATATAATAGCCGAACAAAACACTCAACTAATCGGGATATTAACTGCTCAAAAGCAATAAAATTCCGAGATTGCATAGAAATAATGTTCGTATTTGAGGTACACGACAGATGAGATTGACGACCAAAGGCCGTTTTGCCGTCACCGCGATGATCGACCTGGCCATGCGCCAGGAGAACGGTCCGGTGACGCTTGCTGCCATCAGCCGTCGCCAGGAGATTTCCCTTTCCTACCTGGAGCAACTGTTTGGCAAGCTGCGCCGGCATGAAATCGTGGAGTCGGTGCGCGGTCCGGGAGGCGGCTATAATCTCGCCCGGCGCCCCGAGGATGTGACGGTGGCCGACATCATCATCGCCGTCGACGAGCCGCTGGACGCCACGCAGTGCGGCGGCAAGGGCAATTGTCACGGCGCGGACCAGGAGAGCGGCACGCAATGCATGACGCATGACCTGTGGTCGACCTTGAATGCCAAGATGGTCGAATACCTCGATTCGGTTTCCCTGAAAGATTTGGTGGATCAGCAAAAACAGAAAGCTGAGCAACAGCACGTGGTTTCCGTCGTGCGTCCCCATGTTGTGGTTTGATTGGAGTAAGAATAAATGAACGCCCCTCTGGAAAAAAGCCTGCTGGATACCATCAAGGCGCCGCATTTTCCGATTTATATGGATTACTCGGCGACGACGCCGATCGACCCGCGCGTGGCCGACAAGATGATCCCCTACCTGCGCGAGCAGTTCGGCAACCCCGCTTCGCGCAGCCACATGTATGGCTGGACTGCCGAGAAGGCCGTGGAAGAAGCGCGCGAGCAGGTCGCCAAACTGGTGAATGCCGATCCGCGCGAAATCATCTGGACTTCGGGCGCGACCGAATCCAACAACCTCGCCATCAAGGGCGCGGCGCACTTCTATAAAACCAAGGGCAAGCACATCATCACGGTCAAGACCGAGCACAAGGCTGTGCTGGATACCGTGCGCGAACTGGAACGCGAAGGTTTCGAAGCCACTTACCTGCAGCCGCAGGACAATGGCCTGATCACTATCCAGCAGCTGGAAGAGGCGATTCGCCCGGACACCATCCTGGTGTCGGTCATGCTGGTGAATAATGAGATTGGCGTGATCCAGCCCATCGATGAAATCGGCGAGCTATGCCGTAGCAAGGGCATCATTTTCCATAGCGATGCCGCGCAAGCAACCGGCAAGGTCAAGATCGACCTCGAAAAGACCAAGGTTGACCTGATGTCTTTCTCGGCGCACAAGACTTACGGCCCGAAGGGTATCGGTGCGCTCTACGTGCGCCGCAAGCCGCGCGTGCGCATCGAAGCGCAGATGCATGGTGGCGGCCATGAGCGCGGCCTGCGCTCGGGCACCCTGGCGACGCACCAGATCGTCGGCATGGGCGAAGCCTTCCGCATCGCCCGCGAAGAGATGGATAGCGAACTGGCCCGCATCCGCGCATTGCGCGACCGCCTGGCCAAGGGCTTGATGGAAATCGAAGAGGTGTACATCAACGGCGACATGGATCACCGCGTGCCGCACAACCTCAACGTCAGCTTCAACTATGTCGAAGGCGAGTCGCTGATCATGGCGATCAAGGATATCGCCGTGTCGTCCGGCTCGGCTTGTACGTCGGCCAGCCTGGAGCCGTCCTACGTGTTGCGCGCACTAGGCCGCAGCGATGAACTGGCGCACAGCTCGATCCGTTTCACCATCGGCCGCTTCACCACCGAGGAAGACGTCGATTTCACGGTCAAGCTGCTGAAGGAAAAGGTCGGCAAGCTGCGTGATCTCTCGCCGCTGTGGGACATGCACAAGGAAGGGATCGATATCAATTCGATCCAGTGGGCAGCACACTGACAGGAGGCCGCAATTTTTCGGCCCCCTGCAAAAACCAAGATTAGAAGGAGCATCAAAATGGCATATTCGGACAAGGTCCTCGACCACTATGAAAACCCCCGCAACGTCGGCGCTTTTGAAAAAGGCGATGACTCGGTCGGCACCGGCATGGTCGGCGCCCCGGCTTGCGGCGACGTGATGAAACTGCAGATCAAGGTCGGCGAAGATGGCGTGATCCAGGATGCGAAATTCAAGACCTATGGCTGCGGCTCGGCGATCGCCTCGTCGTCGCTGGTGACCGAATGGGTCAAGGGCAAGACACTGGACGAAGCACTGTCGATCAAGAATACCCAGATCGCCGAAGAGCTGGCGCTGCCGCCGGTAAAGATCCACTGCTCGATTTTGGCGGAAGACGCCATCAAGGCGGCGGTGCAGGATTACCAGGCCAAGCATGGTGCGTCCAAGGAAGTAGCGTAAGTAAGGATGTGGCGCAGGTAATTGACGTAATACAGGCGCAAAGTAAGGTGCGTCCCTCACGAGGGGATAGCTTGAGGAAAGCAAGATGGCAATCACATTGACGGAAAAAGCAGCGAAACATATTTCTCGTTATATTGAGCGGCGCGGCAAAGGCATCGGCCTGCGCTTCGGCGTGCGCACCACCGGTTGCTCCGGCCTGGCGTACAAGCTGGAATACGTGGATGAGAGCGCGGCCGAAGATGAGGTGTTTGAATCGCACGGCATCAAGGTGTTTGTTGATCCGAAGAGCTTGCCGTACATTGATGGCACCGAGCTGGACTTTGCGCGCGAAGGCTTGAACGAAGGTTTCAAGTTCCGCAATCCCAACGTCAAGGACGAGTGCGGCTGCGGCGAAAGCTTCCGAATCTGACATCGTGGCGCCGCGAGGCGCCATCGCCGCCCGAGCGATTGCCGAAGCCTGTTGGTCTGCTGACAGGCTTTTGTTTTAAGAGATCATGCAAAACCACTTCGAGCTTTTTCATCTGCCGCAGCGCTTCGAGATCGATACCGAAGCCTTGGATCGCGCCTATCACGAAGTGCAGAACCAGGCGCATCCCGATCGCTTTGCCAGTGCCAGCGGCGCCGAAAAACGCGTAGCCATGCAGTGGGCGACACGCGCCAACGAAGCCTACAAAACCCTGAAGAATCCGCTGGCGCGGGCGAAATACCTGTGCGAACTGAATGGCGTGGATTTGCAGGTGGAATCCAACACGGCCATGCCGCCGGCATTCCTGATGCAGCAGATGGAGTGGCGTGAAAAGCTCGAAGATGCCCATGCCGGTAAAGACATCGGCGAACTGGAAAATCTCGAGGGCGAACTGCGCGCCGCGCGCAAGAGCGAGCTTGCCTCGCTTGCCGCGACCTTGAATGCAGGCGACTACCAGGCTGCCGCGCAGGGTGTGCGGCGCATGATGTTCATTGAAAAATTCGAAGAAGAAGTGGCCAGGGTGTTCGACCTGGTCAGCGAGTAGGAATACTGAAGGAATACTGATTTTATGGCGCTTCTGCAAATTTCCGAACCGGGCATGTCCACCGCGCCACACCAGCATCGGCTGGCGGTGGGGATCGACCTGGGCACGACCAATTCGCTGGTGGCGACCGTGCGCAGCAGCATCCCGGAAGTGCTGACCGATGATGAGGGCAGGGCGCTGCTGCCGTCCGTGGTGCGCTACCTGCCGAATGGTCATGCGAACATCGGTTACAAGGCGCAGGCCGCGCAGGTGGCCGATCCCAAGAATACGGTCGTCTCGGTCAAGCGCTTCATGGGGCGCGGCCTGAAGGATATCGCTTACGCGGAAAACCAGCCGTACGATTTTCTCGACACGCCGGGCATGGTCCAGTTGAAGACCGTGGCGGGCGTGAAAAGCCCGGTGGAAGTGTCGGCGGAAATTCTGGCGACATTGCGCCAGCGCGCGGAAGACGTGCTGGGCGATGAACTGGTTGGCGCAGTGATTACCGTGCCGGCCTATTTCGACGACGCCCAGCGGCAGGCTACCAAGGATGCCGCCAAGCTGGCTGGCCTGAATGTGTTGCGCCTGCTGAATGAACCGACCGCAGCAGCGATTGCCTACGGTCTCGACCACAATTCGCAAGGCATCTATGCCGTGTATGACCTCGGCGGCGGCACTTTCGATATCTCGATTTTGAAACTCACCAAGGGCGTGTTCGAGGTGTTGGCTACCGGCGGCGATTCTGCCCTGGGTGGCGACGATTTCGACCACCGCATCCTGTGCTGGATTATCGAGCAAGCCAAGCTGGCGCCGCTGTCGGACCAGGACACGCGCCTGCTGATGGTCAAGGCCCGCGAAGCCAAGGAACTGTTGTCCACCAAGGCGGAAACCCAGATCGATGCGGTTCTCAATAGCGGCGAGGAAGTGCACCTGACGCTCTCGACCGACATCTTCTATGCCATCACCGAGCATCTGGTCAAGAAGACCCTGCAGCCATGCAAGAAAGCCTTGCGTGACTCGGGTTTGACCGATGACGATATCGATGGCGTGGTGCTGGTGGGCGGCGCCACGCGCATGCCGCATATCCGCAAGGCGGTCGGCGAGTTTTTCAAGACCACGCCGCTGGCCAATATCGACCCCGACAAGGTGGTGGCGCTGGGCGCTGCGATCCAGGCGAATCTTTTGGCCGGTAACCGTGCGCCGGGCGACGACTGGCTGCTGCTGGACGTGATTCCGCTGTCGCTGGGTATTGAGACCATGGGCGGGCTGGTGGAAAAAGTCATTCCGCGTAATTCCACGATTCCCTGCGCTCGCGCGCAGGAATTCACCACCTTCAAGGATGGCCAGACTGCGATGGCAATCCATGTGGTGCAGGGCGAGCGCGAGCTGGTATCGGATTGCCGCTCGCTGGCGAAGTTCGAGTTGCATGGCATTCCGCCGATGGCAGCCGGCGCCGCGCGCATCCGTGTCACCTATCAGGTCGATGCCGATGGACTGCTGTCGGTGTCGGCGCGGGAATTGCGCTCGGGTGTCGAATCCTCGATCACCGTGAAGCCGTCTTATGGCCTGTCCGACGACGAGATTGCGCAGATGCTGCAGGATTCCTTCAAGTCGGCGGAAAGCGACATGCAGGCACGTGCCTTGCGCGAGGAACAGGTGGAAGCCGACCGTCTGGTGCTGGCCACCGAATCGGCGCTGACTGCTGACGGCAACCTGCTGTCCGACGAAGAACGCGCTGCCATCGATGGCTTGCTTGCGAACCTTCGTCAGGTAGCGCAGGGTTCGGACCATAACGCCATCAAGGCGGCAATCCATGACCTTGCCGCAGGGACCGAGGAATTCGCCGCGCGGAGAATGGATCGCAGCGTGCGCGCCGCGCTGTCGGGCAAGAAGCTTGACGAGATCGCCTGAACAAACGGCTGACTCCATATAACTAAATTAACCGAGGTAATTGTGCCCCAGATTGTTGTTCTTCCCCATGCCACTCTTTGCCCTGAGGGCACCGTCATCGAAGCGGAAAAGGGTAAGAGCGTGTGCGATGTCCTGCTCGAAAATGATATCGAGATCGAACATGCCTGTGAAAAATCCTGCGCCTGCACGACTTGTCACGTCGTCGTGCGCGAAGGTTTTGATTCGCTGAACGAGCCCGAGGAAAAAGAAGAAGATTTGCTCGACATGGCCTGGGGCCTGGAAGCGACCTCGCGCCTGTCTTGCCAGGCGGTCGTGGGCGACGAGGATCTGGTGGTCGAGATTCCCAAGTACACCATCAATCACGCCCGGGAAAATCACTAAACGCTATCCTGCCTGTGCCCGCATAAGACAGCATAGGCAACCCAAGGAGGAAAACCATGAAATGGACCGATACCATTCAGATTGCGGAAGAACTGTACGACAAGTATCCCGACATCGATCCGCTGACGGTCAGATTCACCGACCTGCATAAGTGGGTATGTAGTCTGGAAGGGTTCGATGACGAACCGAACCGCTCCAATGAAAAAATCCTCGAAGGCATCCAGATGGCCTGGATCGAGGAAGCAAAATAAGCAGCGCGGTTTGCTGCATTCTTGAATTGGGTGGAGGCGATTCATATCACTCCGCCCAATTGCTTTTTAGCCGCGCAGGGTCAACTGACCGTTGACGATGCGCACGCGGTCACCAACGCGCCAGTTGTCGGTAGTTTCCTTGAAGCTGCGCGTGCTGCCGTCTTCCATCCGGACACTGACACGATAGCTGCTAGTTGCGCGGGCCCGTTTTTCCACTTCATTGCCGGCAAAGCCGCCGCCCACTGCGCCGGCTACGGTAGCCAGCTTGCGGCCATTGCCGCCACCGACTTGGTTGCCTAATAGACCACCCACTACTGCACCGGCCACCACTCCCACGCCGCTGCCTTGGCCCTGTTCCTGGACAGGAGTAACGGCTTCGATCCGGCCGCAGTCATAGCAGATGGCGCGTGCCTGTGCCGTTTGCTGGGAATAATTCTGCGACGCAGGACGGGGTGTGCTGCGGTGCTGGGTTGTTGTCTTGGAAGCCGCCTTGGGAGCCGGTTTTTCCGCTTCGTTATTTGCCAGCTGAGTCTTTGTCGAAGCCGTGTCGGCGGCAGTCTTGGCTTGCGCGCTATCACTGGACACGCCGGGCGCGGCTTGCGCAGCGCTGGCGCTATTGGCTGCGGGTGCCATCAGGCTGGCAACCGGCGCATTGGCAGGGCCGCTCTCGCTATGCGAGGTGGGCAGCAGGCCGGTGATGGCCGCTACGCCGGCAAGGCTCAATACCGTGACGGATACGGCAGCGATTGCAACCAGTGGGTGAATGCGATTAGGCTTGTTGTTGGTGTCCATACAGGCTCCCGTGTAAATCCATGTTGAAGTTGTCTTCCTAAGAACTGATTATCGAAGGAAAGTTTCAATGGAAATAGACGGCAAGCGGTGACAGATGTAAGGGTTTGTAACGACTGGCGAATCAGTCAATAAAAAAGGGCTGCCGTGCAGCCCTTTTCTTATCGCGAAAACATATCTTCAGTCTTCACGGCGCAGATGCGGGAACAAGATCACGTCGCGGATATTCGGCGAATCCGTAATCAGCATCATCAGGCGGTCGATGCCGATGCCGCAGCCGCCGGTCGGAGGCATGCCGTATTCCAGCGCACGGATGTAGTCGGCGTCGTAGTACATGGCTTCGTCATCGCCGGCTTCCTTGGCTGCCACCTGCTTCCTGAAGCGCTCGGCCTGGTCTTCGGCATCATTGAGCTCGGAGAAGCCGTTGGCGATTTCGCGGCCAGTGATGAACAACTCGAAGCGCTCGGTGATGCCGGGCACCGTGTCGGAGGCGCGCGCCAGCGGCGAGACTTCCACCGGATAGTCGATGATGTAGGTCGGGTCCCACAATTGCGCTTCGGCGGTTTCCTCGAACAGCGATAACTGCAGCGCGCCCACGCCGGAGATGACATGCGGCTCGACGCCGAACTTCTTCAATTCCTGCTTGAGGAACGCTTCGTCGTGCAGCTGCTCGTTGGTGTAGTGCGGCGCGTACTTGTTGATCGCACCGACGATGGTCAGGCGTTCAAAAGGCTTGGACAGGTCCAGCTCGCGCCCCTGGTAAGTCAGCTTGGCGGTGCCGTGCGCATCGATGGCGGCCTGGCGGATCACCTGCTCGGTGAATTCCATCAGCCATTTGTAATCGACGTAGGCCGCATAGAATTCCATCATCGTGAATTCCGGATTATGGCGCGGCGATACGCCTTCGTTGCGGAAGTTGCGGTTGACTTCGAACACGCGCTCGAAGCCGCCCACCACCAGGCGCTTCAGATACAGTTCCGGGGCGATGCGCAGGTACATTTCCATGTCGAGCGCATTGTGATGGGTGACGAAAGGCTTGGCTGCGGCGCCGCCCGGGATCACGTGCAGCATCGGCGTTTCCACTTCCATGAAGCCGTGCTCGCCCATGAAGCGGCGGATCGACGACATCGCGGCGGTGCGCGCCTTGAAAGTGCGGCGCGTGTCTTCGCTCATGATCAGGTCGACATAGCGCTGGCGATACTTGGTTTCCTGGTCGGCCAAGCCGTGGAACTTGTCCGGCAGCGGGCGCAGCGACTTGGTCAACAGACGCAGGTTCGTCACCTTGACCGACAGCTCGCCCTTGTTGGTTTTGAACAGCGTGCCTTCCGCGCCGAGGATGTCGCCCATGTCGTAATGCTTGAAGGCGGCATGGGCGTCCGCGCCAGTGGCTTCGTCATTGATGTACAACTGGATGCGGCCATCGGCCTTGGAACCGGAAGCATCCTGGATGGTGGCGAAGGATGCCTTGCCCATCACGCGTTTGAGCATCATGCGGCCGGCCACGGAGACCTTCACGCCTTGTGCTTCCAGCGCTTCACGTTCGGTTTCGCCATACTGCGACTGCAGGTCGGCGGCCTTGTGCTGCGGGCGGAAATCATTGGGGAAGGCGACACCCTGTTCGCGGATCGCCGCCAGCTTGGCGCGGCGCTCGGCGATGATGGAATTGTCATCCTGCGGCGCGGCGCTATCGTTTTGTTGCGCGGCTTGCTGATCGGGTTGTTGAGCGTTTTGCTGAGTCATGATGATTGCGTATTGTTATGTTCGATGGCCGGAAAGGTGCAGGGATCAGACACCCTGCTTGAGCGAAGCGGCGATGAAGTCGTCGATGTCGCCGTCCAGCACGGCCTTGGTATTGCCGACTTCATGACCGGTGCGCAAATCCTTGATGCGCGACTGGTCCAGCACGTAGGAGCGGATCTGGTGGCCCCAGCCGACATCGGTCTTGGAATCTTCCAGCTTCTGCTGTTCGCTCATGCGGTTGCGTAATTCCAGCTCGTACAGTTTGGCCTTCAGCATGTCCCAGGCTTCGGCGCGGTTGCGATGCTGGCTGCGATCGTTCTGGCACTGCACGACGATGCCCGACGGCGCGTGCGTCAGGCGCACGGCGGAGTCGGTCTTGTTGATGTGCTGGCCGCCGGCGCCGGAAGCGCGGTATGTATCGATGCGCACGTCGGCCGGATTGATATCGATCTCGATCGAGTCATCCACTTCCGGATAGACGAACAGGCTGCAGAACGAAGTATGGCGACCGTTGGCCGAGTCGAACGGCGACTTGCGCACCAGGCGGTGCACGCCGGTTTCAGTGCGCAAAAAGCCATAGGCATAATCGCCTTCGACCTTGATCGAGGCGGTCTTGATGCCTGCGACCTCGCCTTCGGAAATTTCCAGGATCTCGGTCTTGAAGCCCTTGCGCTCGCAATAGCGCAGGTACTGACGCATGATCATCGAGGCCCAGTCCTGGGCTTCGGTGCCGCCGGCGCCGGCGGTGATATCGATGAAGCAGTTGTTGGGGTCCATCGGATTGTTGAACATCCGGCGGAATTCCATGCCTTCGACGCGTTTCCTGAGTTCTTCGGCATCCTGCTCGATAGCGACGATGGTATCGTCGTCGCCTTCTTCGCGCGCCATTTCGAACAGATCGGTGGCGTCGCGCAGGCCGGCTTCGATTTCGGTCAGCGAAACGACGATGGCTTCGAGGGATTTCTTTTCACGTCCGAGATCCTGGGCCCGCTTCTGGTCATTCCAGACGTTGGGGTCTTCCAGTTCGGCGTTGACTTGTTCGAGTTTCTCCGACTTCGCAGCGAAGTCAAAGATACCTCCGTAGTTCTGCCTCACGGGTGGTGAGGTCCGCCAGCAGGGCGGAAAGGGCATTGAGGCGTTCGGCTTCCATGGTGAATTTCTTGGATTTGGTGAAACCTTACATTATACCTGAGGTAAGAAGAGAGATTTCCGGCCGATTTCTTCGCCTGTCCTCTTCGAGGATGATATTTGGGCATTCGCCAAATATGCTTGTCTTGCAATATGGTTGGGTGAGTAGTCAGGCTTGAAAATCTGCTATTCGTGAACTGGTCGGCTCTGCGCCAGGTATTGGGAGTAAAGCGGTGCGGGATGAGCTGTAGAAACTTGCGCCCAAGGAGCGAATTCCTTGCCGTCAAGATGCTGCAAGGCCGAGTTATTGCAGCTCATTTTCTATAGGCGCTCGGCGCTTTGCCAGTCCACTTTTTGAAAGCTTGCCGAAAGTTTGCCGCATCGCTGAATCCGAGCAGGGTGGCGATATCGTCGGTGCTCAGTTTCGTCGTCTGAAGGTATTCAGTGGCGAGCGAACAGCGGACATCGTTCAATATCTCCACGAATGACATGCCCTCTGCTTCGAGCTTGCGCCGCAGCGTCCTGGAAGTCATATGCAAGGCATCGGCAACCTCGTCCATGCCGGGAAACTGGCCAGGAGTGCGCATCAGGATCTGATACACCTCGCCGGCGACGCCGGCAGAAACCTTGGCCTGTCCTATCAAGCGGTCGCAGGTTTCCTGCAGCAGGGTGGAGGTGAGGCGGTGCGCGAGCTGCGGCTTGCGGTCAAGAATAGACGAGTCATAATAAATTTCAGATACCGGCTGATCAAAATACGTCGGGCAGCCCAGATATTTTTCGTAAAGATCGGCGTGCGGCGGAGCAGGGTGCGAGACGTGGATTTTTTGCGGAACGCATTCCGGACTGACCACATCACGAAGATGGGTCACATGCTGCGCAAGTTGCTGTTCGATGAGGAATTGGCGCAACTCCTTCGAAGGCGCAGAGATGAAATTCTCGGGAAACCACCAGATGGCGAATCCCGGCTCTTCGCGCCACTGAATTGCCAAGGTCGGTGTGGCCAGCTTGTGGTACTTCACGCCCAAATCGAAAAAATCACGGATGGTTTCGCTACAGAGCAGGGCGTAGCCATACATCCCGTATGCGGACAGGTGCATGCGCATGCCGACCTGGAAAGGAGTAGCCGGATCATGCGACAACTGCACGGCATTCTTGCAGACCGCGAAATACTGCCGTACCGATGTCAGCGTGTCGGCGGCATACATTTCCGCTTCGGTAATGCCGCTTCCCTGAAGGCTTTCTTCTGTGGAGATGCCTTGCTCACCCAAGGTCTCGACCAGGGCTGCAATCTTGTAGGGCGCGTATATCCGTTCATTCAGCAATGGCAGTTTTACTGTCACGGTCTGTTCCCAATCAGTTTGTCCTCGATGAATATGTGCATGTCCGAATGGAACCTCCTACTGTCCGATTGCCAATACTACCATAGCAAAAAATTGACGCATCGGTCATCGGGCCGGTGGAGAAATCAAATGGAGACAAGTATGCAACAAGCTCTTTCCGTGACAGTCATCGGCGCCGGGCTCATGGGCCATGGCATTGCACAAGTCTTTGCGCGGGCCGGCAATCGCGTGACGCTCACCGATCCCAACCAGGCGGCGCTGGATGCGGCGCTCAGGCATATCGCGCGCAACCTGGCAGAAATGAATATCGAGGCCGAGCCGGTGCTTGCCAACATCGCCATCGAAGCCGAATTGTCGCAGGCGGTAAGGACTGCCGATCTCGTGATTGAAGCGGCTCCCGAACTCCTGGCGCTCAAGCAGCGCATTTTTTCCGACGTCGCCAAATGGGCGCCTGAGCATGCAATTTTTGCCAGCAATACCTCGGTCATACCGATCACCCAGATCGGCGAGCTTCTCGAAGCGAATGCGCGCGCAAGGTTGCTCGGCATGCATTGGTGGAATCCGCCGCACCTTATTCCGCTGGTCGAAGTGGTCAGGACCGTGCATACCAGAGAGGACGTGTTTCAGACTGGTTTCGACATCCTCGCGGCAGTCGGCAAGATGCCGGTAAAAGTCCATCAGGATGTCGCCGGATTCATTGGGAATCGACTGCAGCATGCCTTGTGGCGGGAAGCTTTCGCCTTGATTGACGCCGGGGTGTGTGATGCAGAAACCATCGACACCGTGATCAAGAACAGCTTCGGCATGCGGCTTTCCGTGCTGGGGCCCATGGAAAACGCAGACCTGGTCGGACTGGATCTTATCCGCGAGGTGCACGCCGTTGTCTTTCCTGATCTGGATTGTTCCAAAACACCGTCGCCAACGCTGAGCCAGCTCATCAAGCAAGGGGATTTGGGCATGAAATCGGGAAAAGGGCTGCGCGCCTGGACACCGCAGCAAGCCGACGAAGTACGGCGGAGGCTGGCTGCGCTATTGATTTCAATGAACGCTCCTGTGGGCTGACTGCGATTTATTCGAATAAAAAACGCGCTTTCGTCGATAGTCGGGCAATGCCCGACCCGAGGGCGCAGAGCCGGACGGCGAGCTTTAGCTAAAGCGGCGGGACCGCCTGGGTTGGGCACTAAGCGAACAAGGCCGAGTGTTAATGTTTAGCGTTAATGCCGGGTGGATAAGTGGCATGTTCACATTGGTTGTTCGGTAAATGTGTGGGGATCAAACATGTTTTTCAGGCTCTCGCTCATCTAAAGTTCTTGGCTAGTAGCGCCAACTTGATGTTTCGGCATGGCGCAAAAATTACTGCCAATGTGAAATCAAATTTCAGAAAACCATCATGAGCATCAAATCCTTACTTCTTCCAGAGCCGGGCCTGCGGGTTCTTGTCACAGCTGGCGGCTCGGGAATCGGCGCCGCAATCGCCCGCGCATTTCACGAGCTCGGTGCCCGGGTTCACGTTTGCGACATTGACCGCGCTGCCCTGGATCGCCTGACCGCCGAAGTGCCGGGTATCGGCGCCACCATGGCTGACGCCTCCGCGCCCGATGATGTCGACCTCGTATTTGACAACGTTCAGAGCGCATTGGGCGGGCTGGATGTATTGGTCAACAATGTCGGCATTGCCGGGCCTACGGGAGCGGTCGAAGAGCTTGACCAGGACGAATGGGATCGCACCGTATCGGTCAATCTCAACAGCCAGTTTTATTTTGCGCGGAGAGCAGTGCCCATGCTGAAGCAATCGAGCGCCAATCCCTGCATCATCGCCATGAGCTCGGTCGCAGGCCGCCTGGGCTATGCCTTCCGCACTCCTTACGCCTCGACGAAATGGGCCATCGTCGGCCTCATGAAATCGCTGGCCATCGAGCTGGGCCCGCATGGAGTGCGCGTCAACGCCATTCTTCCGGGTGTCGTGGAAGGAGAACGCATGAGCAGTGTCATCAGTGCCCGCGCCGCAGCGACCGGCGTTTCAGTTCAAGCCATGCGCGAGGAATATCTGCGCAAGATTTCCCTGCGCCGCATGGTCACCATGGATGATGTGGCCGCCATGGCCGCATTCCTTAGCTCTCCTGCCGCGCGCAACGTGACAGGACAAGCGATCAGTGTCGATGGCAACATCGAATACCTTTAAGCGTAGTCAGTAGTTTCGCCCTTTTCTTTTCTTCCTGCATTAGAACTTGGAGACAACCATGCACAAATCCACACAATTAAAATTCGCAATCGCTCCGACCCTGGCTCTTGTGGCCGGCATCGCCACCGCGGCGCCTGTCAAGATCGCTGTTCTGGAAACGCTCTCGGGCCCGCAAGCTTCGACCGGCCTGCTGTACCGCACCGCGGTCAAGTATGCCGTTGACCAGATGAACGCCACCGGCGGCTGGAATGGCGAACCGGTCCAGCTGGTCGACTACGATAACCAGGGCGGCCCGTCTGGCGCTTCGGACAAACTGAAGGCAGCGATTGCCGATGGCGTGCAGATCGTGGTCCAAGGCGCATCGTCGGCTGTTGGCGGACAAATCACGGAAGACGTGCGCAAGCACAACCTGCGCAATCCAGGCAAGGAAATCGTCTATATCAATGTCGGCGCGGAAGCATTGGAATTAACTGGCGACAAGTGCAATTTCCATCATTTCCGTTTCGGCGGCAATGCGCAAGTCCGCACCAAGGCACTGGTCGATGCGATGAAACAGGCGAACGTGCTTGGTTCGAAGGTCTATTCGATCAATCAAAACTATTCCTGGGGCCAGGATATGGATCATGCCATTTCCGACAATGCTGCGGCGGGTGGCTACAAGGTCGTGGAAAAGGCCCTGCATGACGTCAACAAGATCCAGGACTTCGCTCCGTACGTTGCCAAGATCAAGGCCAGCGGCGCTGACACCGTCTTGACTGGCAACTGGTCCAACGACTTGCTGTTGTTGATGAAAGCTACCCGCGCAGCCGGTTTGAAAGTCAGGTTCGGGACGGTTTACCTGGATCAGCCGGGTAACGTCGCCAACGCCGGCGAAGTCGCTGTCGGCCACTATGTCGTTCAGTCATTCAATCCGGAAGCCGGTGGCGCCGAAGGCGAACGCTTCGTCAACGACTATAAGGCCAAGACCGGCCATATGCCGGCATTCATCGAGCCGCAAACCGTGTTCGGCATGCAGATGGTTGCCGATGCCCTGAAGCGCACCAAGCCGGAGGCAGGCGCATTGAACGTCAACGCATTTGCCAAGAATCTGGAAACGGCGAAGGTGAAAACCCCGGTGGGTGAAATGTCGATGCGTGCCGCCGACCACCAGGCTTTGCTGCCGATGATCGTGTCGACCGTGGCAAAGGATGCCAAGTTCAAGGTTGACGGCACCGACATGGGCTTCAAGCCGGTCAAGCGTTTCTCTGCTGAAGAAGCTGCGACCCCGGTGCAATCCAGCTGCGTCATGAAACGTCCCTCCTAAGGGTGCTGTACCAGGTGTAGCGTTGAGCGTTGACGCTGCACCGACTTGACTGTCCTGCCGCGCATGTTTTCCATGCGCGGCACGGGGCTCTGCGTCCCGCAATTTCTGGAAAAGCTCATGGAATTCTTTACCGTATCGCTGCTCAACGGCACCATCTACGGCTTGTTGCTGTTCATGGTTTCGGCCGGTTTGACGCTGATTTTCGGCATGATGGGCGTGTTGAACTTTGCCCATACCTCTTTTTACATGATCGGCGCCTACCTGGCCTACAGCCTGCAAAAGGTGATTGGCTTTTGGCCGGCGATCATTGTCGCCCCGATCATCGTCGGCTTTCTCGGCGTGGTCGTCGAGCGCTTCTTTTTGCGCCGCGTGCACAAGTATGGCCACGCGCATGAATTGCTCGTGACCTTCGGCCTGTCGTTCATCATCGCGGAAATCATCAAGCTGTTCTTCGGCAATTATCCGGTCAATTACCAGGTGCCGTCCTCGTTGAATTTCGCTGCCTTCCAGCTCTTCGGCACCGACTATCCCTTCTATCGCCTGATGATGGGCGTCATCTCGCTCTTGATGTTCGGCCTGGTCTTCCTGCTGCTGTCGCGCACCCGCGTCGGCATCGTGGTGCGCTCGGCGATCTACCGCCCGAAGATGGCCGAAGCCCTCGGCCATAACGTGCCGATGGTGTTCATGGGCGTGTTCGGCGTGGGCGCGGCGCTGGCGGGTCTCGCCGGTGCGGTGGCCGGGGCGTTCTACACCACCAACCCCAACATGGCGCTGGAACTGGGCGTGCTGGTGTTCGTGGTGGTGGTGATCGGCGGTCTGGGTTCGCTCGAAGGCGCGATGGTGTCGTCGATTCTGATCGGCTTGATTTCCTCGTTTGCGGTGGGCATCGACCTGAGCGCGGCCGATGTGCTGGGCTATGTCGGCGCCGGGGAATGGGCGCAAGAAGTCGGCGGCTTGCTGACGCTGAAAATATCCTCGCTGGCGGCGACGATTCCATTTGC
>NZ_SLZQ01000010.1 GCF_004342585.1 Paucimonas lemoignei
ACCGTGGGATTACTACAAAGTCATCCAGACCATCCCGGGTGACCAGGCCTACATGACCAAGGCCGAATCCAAGTGCGCTCTCTGGAAGTAATCAGCAGTAAGTAGTGTCAAGCTTGCGGTGCGCCCTGCGGCGCGCCGCTTTTCAAGTTTCATCGCCCATCTTGGGTGAATTTTCTCTTTGTGATCTGCCATGGAAATATTCGGCATTCCCCTGCAAGCCATGTTGAGCCAGTTGTTACTGGGTCTGGTTAACGGGTCATTTTATGCAATGTTGTCATTGGGCCTCGCCGTGATTTTCGGCTTGCTCAACGTTATTAACTTTTCTCACGGTGCGCTGTACATGCTCGGGGCCTTCCTGGCCTGGATGGGCTTGGCGTACTTCGATATTAATTACTGGGTGATGCTGATCGCCGCGCCAATTATCGTGGCAATTTTCGGCATCCTGATCGAGCGCCTGTTGTTGCGCTGGCTTTATAAGGTCGACCATATCTACGGCCTGCTCCTGACATTTGGCGTCACGCTGATCATTGAAGGCGTGTTCCGCTCGATTTACGGCGTATCCGGCCAGCCTTACTCGGTGCCGGAAGCGTTGTCCGGCGCGACCGACCTGGGCTTCATGATCCTGCCGAATTATCGCGCATGGGTGGTGCTGGCGTCCGTGACGATCTGCATGGCGACCTGGTTCGTGATTGAAAAAACCAAGCTGGGCGCTTACCTGCGTGCCGGTACGGAAAATCCGAAACTGGTGGAAGCTTTCGGCATCAACGTGCCGCTGATGGTGACGCTGACCTTCGGCTTCGGCGTCGCGCTGGCTGCTTTCGCCGGTGTGCTGTCAGCTCCGGTTATCCAAATCTCGCCGCTGATGGGTTCCAACCTGATCATCGTCGTGTTTGCAGTGGTCGTGATCGGTGGCATGGGCTCGATTCTGGGTTCGATCATCACTGGCCTGCTGCTGGGCGTGGTGGAAGGCTTGACTCGCGTGTTCTATCCGGAATTGTCGTCGACCGTGGTGTTCATCATCATGATCATCGTGCTTCTGGTTCGTCCGGCAGGTCTGTTCGGCAAGGTGAAATAACATGAGCGCGGTGTTGGGCAAGGATCAAAGTGGCACGGGCCGCTCTCAAGGGCAAACGGTGGGATTTATGAACAAAAAAATTGGTTACGGGTTGGCATTGGCAGCGGCATTGATTGCGCCGTTCTTCTTCTACCCGGTGTTTTTGATGAAGATGCTGTGCTTCGCCTTGTTTGCCAGCGCTTTTAATCTGGTGTTCGGCTATGCGGGCTTGCTGTCGTTCGGCCACGCTGCATTCTTCGGCAGTGCCGGCTATCTGGCCGGTCATGCGCTGAAGGTGTGGGGCGTGCCGACGGAAATTGGCCTGGTGCTGGGCACCCTGGCTGGCGCGGTGATCGGTTGGCTGATGGGCGTGGTGGCGATTCGTCGCCAGGGCATCTACTTCACCATGATTACCTTGGCGATCGCGCAGCTGATTTACTTCCTGTGCTTGCAATTCCCGTTCACGGGCGGTGAAGATGGCTTGCAGGGTGTACCGCGCGGCAAGCTGTTTGGCGTGCTCGATCTGGGTAGCGACTTCACGCTGTATTTTGTCGTTTTGGCAATTTTCGTGGCTGGCATTGCCTTGATCGTCCGTACGGTGCATTCGCCGTTCGGCCAAGTATTGGCAGCCGTGAAAGAAAACGAGCCGCGCGCCATTTCGCTGGGTTACGACGTCGACAAGTACAAGCTGCTGGCTTTCGTGCTGTCGGCGGCGCTGGCTGGCTTGGCCGGTTCCACCAAGACGCTGGTGCTGGGCTTTGAAACCCTCTCCGACGTTCACTGGAGCTTGTCCGGTCTGATCGTGCTGATGACCCTGGTCGGTGGCCTGGGGACCATCGCTGGCCCGATCGTCGGCGCTTTCGTGATCGTGATCCTGGAATCGAAGCTGGGTGACATCGGTACCTTCCTGGCCAATGTCACTACCATCGAGTGGTTCCGGTCCCTGGGTGAATCGGTCAATATCGTGATCGGCTTTATCTTTATCGTGTGCGTCTTGGCATTCCGCCGCGGTATTGTCGGCGAGTTCATGGCGTACTTCAGCCGTAAGCGCGCTTAAGTAAAATCTGGCGGTATTCGCCGCTGGTTCTGCTGCGGGCGGTAAGCTACTGAAAGGTGGCTTACCGCCCGCAGTGTTTTTGGCGTCGCGGTTTGTACATTTACGCAGCCTGTTTGCCTCCTATGCTGGCGAGGGGGAGCTGTTCTATTGGCGTGAGTGTATCGCCGGTGTAAGCGGCTGATAAGGCACTAGGAGTTGGTTTTGCGAATGCTAATTGGAGCTTGCTTAGCGGCTGAGCGCTGTTCTGGCGAGTCATGTGTATCTGGTTAAAAAGCGTGTGCTGATCCATCCGAATCTTGACCGATAAGGAAGATGGTCGCTTTCTTTCCCGGTGGTAGTCTCCCGCGGACTCCCGATGATGTTAACGCGGTTACGGTTAATTTTGCTTCGTGTCTCTCCTGTTTTAATTTGCCCGTATTCGCGGACCTGCTATCTGGTCGTCCGCGTAATCCGCTGAAGGTCTTTATGGCGTCAAGCGAGTTGGTATTCGTCTGCTGCTTGTCGCGGCAGGGTACTGTTGAACTGTTGGCTTTGCGGTGGAGATCGCCGGCGGTTGTATCGCCTATCGGACAGGTTTGCTTGAATCTTCGAATTGTTTGAATTTTTGCTCGTCGGTAGAGGCGAGCACGTTGCCTTGATATGCTCTGGTTGATTGTCTGATTTACTTTCACACATGAGCGAACAATTTTTTCTGCTGATGAGTGCAGCGTTTTTTGCTGGATTGATCGACGCAATGGGCGGAGGCGGCGGACTTGTTCAAATCCCGGCTTTATTCTCAACTATGCCGGCTACAACGCCGGCGACCCTATTAGGGACGAACAAGTTTGCCAGTATCTGGGGTACGGGAACGGCAGCATGGAATTTCTACCGGCGGGTGAATTTGCAAGGAAATACGGTGTGGCCGGCAACCGTTGCGGCTTTTTTCTTTGCCTTTCTTGGCGCCTACGCCGTGACTTGGTTACCAGGGGTGTTGCTGCGAAAACTATTGCCCTTTGTACTGGTTTGCCTGTTGATCTATACCTGGAGAAGCAGGGGACTCGGCTTGACGCATGCACCTGTTCACCAAGGCGGTACCGAACGGCGATTGGCCTTGTTGGTCGGGGCGGGGATTGGCTTCTATGATGGCTTCTTCGGCCCGGGCACAGGGAGTTTTCTGATTTTTTTATTTGTACGGTTTTTTGGCTTTGATTTCTTGCGGGCGTCGGCAGCGGCGAAGATCGTCAATGTGGCTTGTAATTTGGCGGCGTTGATTTGGTTTGGCTATAGTGGCCATGTGTTATGGGCACTGGGTTTAGCCATGGCGGTCTGTAATGTAACTGGTTCGGTCTTGGGTAGCCGACTGGCATTGCGGCATGGTAGCGGATTGGTGCGACAAGTTTTTTTGTTGGTGGTGTCGGTCTTGATTATTAAGTCGGCGTACGATGCATTTTTGCGTTAGCGGACACGACGGAGATGTGGTCCGTAGTTTAGACAAGTTTTATAGCTGGCATCATGCGCCATCAAGTTGGGTGATGCTATGTTTCACGTGAAACATAGCAAAAGGGCGAAGGTCGGTATAGTTAGCTAATGTCGCGCTGCGGATAAACTGTCTGCGTTAAATGCAATGACCTACAATGCATCAGGATGCATTAATGAAAATGTTTCACGTGAAACCAAACAATTCACGCCACAGTCGAAACACACTCATCAAAAGCCTCTATAATCTCGGCTCAGCAGTTTATTGCGGTACTGGAACACACCATGCTCTTTCCTACGGAATTTGACGTTATTGTCGTTGGCGGCGGTCATGCCGGCACCGAGGCAGCCTTGGCTTCGGCGCGGATGGGTCAAAAAACCCTGTTGTTGACGCACAATATCGAAACCCTCGGGCAAATGTCCTGCAATCCATCGATCGGCGGCATTGGCAAAGGCCATCTGGTGCGCGAAGTCGATGCCATGGGCGGGGCAATGGCCATTGCCACCGACGAAGGCGGGATTCAGTTTCGTATCCTTAACTCCTCGAAAGGCCCAGCCGTGCGCGCTACCCGCGCCCAGGCTGATCGGATTCTTTACAAACAAGCGATCCGTCGTCGGCTGGAAAACCAGCCGAACCTCTGGCTGTTCCAGCAGGCAGTCGATGACTTGATGGTGGAAGGCGAGCGGGTCGTCGGTGCTGTCACCCAGGTTGGCATCCGTTTTCGTTCCCGTGCCGTGGTGCTGACGGCTGGTACCTTCCTGGATGGGAAGATCCATGTCGGCCTGAATAATTACGCTGCCGGCCGTGCTGGCGATCCGCCAGCCGTTTCCCTGTCAGCGCGCTTGAAAGAGTTGAAGCTGCCGCAAGGGCGCTTGAAAACCGGTACGCCGCCCCGCATTGATGGCCGCACGATCGATTTTTCCGTCATGCAAGAGCAGCCCGGCGACCTGGATCCCGTTCCCGTATTTTCCGTCATGGGTTCGGCAGACATGCATCCGCGCCAATTGCCTTGCTGGATCACGCATACCAACGAGCGTACGCATGACATCATTCGCGGCGGCCTCGACCGCAGCCCGATGTACACCGGCGTCATTGAAGGAGTAGGGCCGCGCTATTGCCCCTCCATCGAAGACAAGATTCATCGCTTTGCCGACAAGACTTCGCATCAAATTTTCCTTGAGCCGGAAGGCTTGACCACCAACGAGTTCTATCCCAATGGCGTGTCGACCAGCTTGCCGTTCGATGTGCAGCTCGACCTAGTGCGCTCCATGCGCGGCCTGGAAAATGCGCATATCCTGCGCCCGGGCTATGCCATCGAATACGATTATTTCGACCCGCGCGGCTTGAAAGCCTCACTGGAAACCAAGGCGATCCAAGGCTTGTTCTTTGCCGGCCAGATCAATGGCACCACCGGCTATGAAGAAGCTGCGGCGCAGGGCATGCTGGCCGGTATCAACGCCGCTTTGCAGACCCAGGGCCGTGACAGCTGGACCCCGCGCCGCGACCAGGCTTATCTGGGCGTGCTGGTCGATGACTTGATCACCAAGGGTGTGCAAGAGCCGTACCGCATGTTCACCAGCCGGGCGGAATACCGCCTGAGCCTGCGTGAAGATAATGCTGATATGCGTCTGACGGAAATCGGCCGTGAGCTTGGTTGCGTCAGCGATGCGCAATGGGAAGCGTTCGAGCGCAAGCGCGAAGCGGTGGCACGAGAAGTCGAGCGCCTGAAGTCCACCTGGGTCAACCCGCGCATTCTGGCGGAGCAGGAAGCCGAACGTATCTTGGGCAAGGCAATCGAGCGGGAATACTCGCTGGCCGACTTGCTGCGCCGGCCGAACGTCAATTACGATACCCTGATGGGCATGCAAGCCGGCGAAGTCCAGGTGGCTGGCGATACCGCGCTCGATGAAGCCGTGAAAGAACAAGTCGAAATCCAGATCAAATATGCCGGCTATATCGACCGCCAGGCGCGCGAAGTCGAACGGCATGACCATTACGAGAATTTTAAATTGCCGGATGGCATCGACTACATGGATGTGAAAGCCTTGTCGATCGAAGTCCGCCAAAAACTGAACAAGCATCGTCCTGAAACTTTAGGCCAAGCCTCGCGCATTTCCGGCGTCACGCCAGCCGCGATTTCCTTGTTGCTGGTGCACCTGAAAAAGGGTGGCTTCAAGGGCTTTGCCAATAGCGGCAGTGATGCGCCGGCTGCGGCCTGAGAGCGATAGCCGATGAAACCATTCGATCGGGACGCGTTTGCGCGCCACTTGCGCCAGGGCGCTGAAGAACTGGGACTGGCATTAAGCGATCGGCAGATCGGGCAATTGCTGGATTACCTGGCTTTGCTGAGCAAATGGAATGCCGTCTATAACTTGACTGCCGTGCGCGAGCCGCAGCAGATGCTGACGCAGCACGTGCTCGATTGCCTGGCAGCCTTGCCGGCGTTTGCAGGGGCGCGCAATGTGCTGGATGTCGGTGCCGGCGGCGGCTTGCCCGGTCTCGTGCTGGCGACCTGGGCATCGGAATGCCAGCCTGATCTGCGCGTGTCGATGATCGATACCGTGCATAAGAAAACGGCTTTTCTGACACAGGCCAAGAGCGAGCTGGGATTGGCGAATGTCACCGTCTATACCGCGCGGGTGGAAACGCTGAAAGTCGATCAGCCTTTCGATGTGATCACTTCGCGGGCGTTTGCCGAGTTAAAGGATTTCGTCATCTGGTCGCAGCATGTGCTGGCACAGGACGGTCGCTTCATCGCCATGAAAGGCGTGGAGCCGGTAGACGAAATCAGCCGCTTGCCGGCTGGCTGGCAAGTCAGCAAGGTGCAAGCCTTGCACGTGCCTGGCTTGCAGGCGCAGCGTCACCTCGTGTTCATCGAGCGCGACGGCCAAACTGTGAATGCGAGCGGGCAGGGCGAGACGGTGTAAAGGTAGTACCAGGGGCGAGTGGCCATTGTCACGCAACTGATCAATGCAATCGCATCAGTTGCGCGGGCGGTGTCAAATTGACAACTATATAAAGCATATGGCGAAAATTTTTTGTGTGGCCAACCAAAAGGGCGGGGTCGGCAAAACCACCACGGCAGTCAATCTGGCGGCAGGCCTGGCAAGGCTGGAACAGCGTGTCTTGTTGGTTGACCTGGATCCGCAAGGCAATGCCACCATGGGCGCCGGCATCAACAAAGCCACGCTGACCGCTTCCGTGTATGAAGTCTTGCTTGGCTTATCTGACGTCGCCGGTGCACGCCAGCGGTCCGATGCGGGCGGCTTTGATGTCTTGCCCGCCAATCGTGAGTTGGCCGGCGCCGAAGTGGAAATGGTCGAACTGGACAACCGCGAAAAGCGCTTGAAGGATGCGCTGGCGGTCGTCGATGCCGAATACGACTTCGTCCTGATCGATTGCCCGCCCGCGCTGTCAATGCTGACCCTGAACGGCTTGTGCGCGGCGCATGGCGTGGTCATTCCCATGCAGTGCGAATACTATGCGCTGGAAGGCTTGTCGGACCTCGTCAACACCATCAAGAAGGTGCATGCCAAGCTCAACCCGGATTTGAAAATCATTGGCCTCTTGCGCGTGATGTTCGACCCGCGCATGACCTTGTCGCAGCAAGTCTCGGCGCAGCTGGAGCAGCACTTCGGCGACAAGGTATTCAAGACTCTGATTCCGCGAAACGTGCGCCTCGCAGAAGCGCCCTCGTATGGCGTGCCCGGCGTGACCTTCGATCCATCTTCCAAGGGGGCGCAAGCCTATATCGCCTTTGGCGAAGAGATGGTGGAACGCATCAAGACGATGTAAGCGGCAGCGACAAAAAAGAAGACGGATAACAAATCATGGCAACCAAAAAAACCAAGGGATTGGGCCGCGGCCTGGATGCATTGTTGGGGGGCTCCAGTGACATGATGGAAGAGGTCCCGGTCACCGCCGGCGCGCCGAATGTCATGCCGGTGGCGCAGCTCCAGGCCGGCAAATACCAGCCGCGCACACGCATGGATGAAGGCGCGCTCAACGAGCTGGCGGAATCGATCAAGGCCCAGGGCTTGATGCAGCCGATCCTGGTGCGGCCGGTGGCGGCCAGCGGCGGCGTGACGCATGAAATCATCGCTGGTGAGCGGCGCTTCCGTGCCGCGCAAATCGCCGGCTTGAATGAAGTGCCGGTGCTGGTCAAGGATGTCGACGACCAGGCTGCTGCCGCCATGGCGCTGATCGAAAACATGCAGCGCGAGGATTTGAATCCGCTCGAAGAAGCGCAGGGCATCCATCGCTTGATCACCGACTTCAATTTCACCCACGAGCAAGCGGCAGGCGCGGTAGGCCGTTCGCGCAGCGCGGTCTCCAACCTGTTGCGCCTGTTGAATCTGGCCAAGCCGGTGCAGACCATGCTGATGGCGGGCGATATCGACATGGGCCATGCGCGTGCCTTGCTGGCCGTCGACGCCGCCACCCAGATCACCTTGGCGAACCAGATCGCAGCCAAGCGCCTGTCGGTGCGCGAAGCAGAAAAACTGGTGGCACGCGCCAGCAGCGAGCAGGGCGCAAGGCAAACCGAAGGCCGCAGCAAGAGCCGCGATATCGAGCGCCTCGAAGAAGAATTGTCCGATGCGCTGGCCACGACGGTTACCATCAAGGTCGGCGCGAAGAATCGCGGGCAAGTCTTGATCGACTTTGCCGATCTCGATGCCCTGGATGGGGTTATCGCAAGATTGCGTGGCGATACGCCAAACAATTAATTACAAAATGAGCCGGTAGCACTAATGCCTTTGCCGACCGAGCGGCAAGTTCATTCTGGTTGAAGCATGGAGCTACAAGCAATGCATCGATTCACAAAATCAAAAAGAGGGCAGCTTGAAGGATTACGCATTTGTGCCGGAGACGCGATTTGGCATCTGGTTTCTCGGCAGTGAAACATGGCTTAAACACGTGCTGGAAGTCGCGATTGCCGACCTGGTCCGCTTGATCGGCAAGGATGAACAACAAGCCTATGGCACGATCGTCGACGTCGGATGCGGACAGGGCAAATCGTTCGCTTTGCTTAAGCAGCGCTTCAATCCGCAAAAACTGATCGGCATCGATGCTGATGCAGAAATCCTGCAAGTGGCGCGCAATCAAGCCCAAGCCGATGGCGTGCAAGTGGAAACCCTGCTCGGCACCGGGGCGGCGATTCCGCTGCCCGACAACAGTGCCGATATCGTGTTCTGCCACCAGACCTTTCATCACCTGGTGGAGCAGGAAAAGGCGATCGCCGAATTTTTCCGCGTGCTCAAGCCGGGCGGCAAGCTGCTGTTTGCCGAGTCGACCCGTGCCTACATCCATTCCTGGATTATTCGACTTTTGTTCCGCCATCCGATGGAAGTGCAGAAAACGGCCGAGGAATACCTGGCGCTGATTCGCCAGGCGGGCTTCCAGGTGCCGGAAGAAAAAATCTCTTATCCGTATCTATGGTGGAGCCGCAGTGACCTCGGCTTGCTGAATCGACTGGGGATCAAGAAGACGCCGCCATTCGGTCAGCGCGAAGAAACCTTGCTGAACCTGGTGGCCTTCAAGCCGCAAGCGTAGATAGGGCACCAGGCGTAACGCGACTACTTCGTGTCATTGCTGCCTACCGCTCGCCGCTCGAATGGCCATGTCCACGCATGCGTATTCTGGCAAAGCCACGATCGCCAGCCACCGATGGGCGGATGGCGATCGATAATCACTGTTCGCTGATTCGGGCTAGTTCGCCTCTGAGCGTGACGGCCGTGCTAAAGCTGCCGGCATGGCATTCGAAATCAGTCGCGCTGGAGACTTGCTGACCATTTTTAGCGTTGGCGCTGGTGATATTGACAATGGCATTCGCGCCGAATTTCCTCGCGTGCTTCTGCAGCTTCACCAAGGCTTCGTTGAACGAGGCGAAGCAGGAGGCCACATCATCGTTATTCTCAATCGGCTCCTTGCCCACGCTTTGCCTCATGCCGAGCTTTTGCGCTGATTCAGGATACGCCTGTGGCCCAAAATAGAATTTCACCGAATCGTCGGGCTTATATCGCACCCCAGGACTTTTAATCTGGATTGCCGCTGAAACCGGTATCGCTGCCGCATCTACGGCGCGGGGTACTTTCAGGGCATCGCTAATCGGCACCATGAGTTTGTCATTGCGCGCCTGTGCCGGCGCAAGGGCTGCCGCCATCGATATGCCGAGCCATGCCATTGTTATTGCTTTTTTCATCTTGCTGCTCCGTTTTAGTCGTTATGTGAAAAGACGCCGGACATAAAGATAAAGCGACTGGCAATGCGACACAAGGACCAGAGCTAAAACCAGCATTCGTCCCATGTGAGGCAGCCATGCCGGCCCAGGCGGATTTCACGCCGTCCTGTGTATTGCCATCGTCAGGAAATGGCCGCCCAGGCCATCGAGACCGAGAACAGGCCGAGTAGCAGGGCCGCTGCCCGCTGAAAGTTGAACGGGTTCACACGCGCCAGTTTCCCGCTGCGCAGGGTCGCACCAAACGCAATCCAGGCAAAGCCAATCGGCAGCAGCAGGCAACCGAACACCGCCATCGCGGCACAATAAACCTGGATATCATCGAATGCCTGCGCCGGAAAGACCGCGGAAGCGAAGACCAATCCCTTCGGATTCAGCAGCGTGGCCGTAAACAATGCCTGGGCGCTGATCGACGCGTGCGGCGACGTCTGCAGCGCCTTGGCCGCACGCCACATCTTTACCGCGACATACAGCAGATAGCCGCTGCCGATGAAACGGAGCAGGGTGCCCAGATACGGATAGTGCTCTTGCAGGGAAATGAGAAAGATGCCCCACGTCGAAATCGCCAAAACATAGCCGGCAAGCTCGACAGCCAAGAGGCGCAGCGCCTTGCGCATGCCAAGCGTGAGGCCAGCCGTCGCAAGCAAGGTATTGGTCGGGCCCGGCGTAATCAGAATGAGCGCCGTGCTGACCGCGAATGTCAGGAATTGGGGATCAATCGTCATGGCGAGCCGGGCTGGAAGACGTTAACGCCGCGGCGGCGCGCGGACGCATACTTTCCAGTTCCTCCGTATCAGGCGGCACGACAGACACTCACCAGCGCTTCCAGCCGCCGCCGGCTATGGGCCACGTAAGGATTGTTTTGGTCCCAGGCATAGCCGGCCAGGATCGATGAAATCATGCGCTTGATCTCGGGCGTTTTATTTTCGTGGAAGATCACATCCTGGAATGAAGCGTCGTACCAGGTTTCCACATACGTGCGGAAGGTGCTGACGCCCTGCTTGAGCGGAATGCAAAACTCCTGTTCCCAGTCCACCGTCTCACCGCGCAGCTGGCGATCGAGCACGGCTGCAGCCAGACTGGCTGATTTCATGGCGACGGTGACGCCGGAGGAAAATACCGGATCGAGGAATTCGCCGGCGTTACCGAGCAGCGCATAGCCCGGGCCGATGAGCGACTTCACATTCGCGCTGTAGCCGGTAATGACTTGGCAGGGCGTGTCGTAGACGGCATCCCTCAAATGCCGAGCCAGGCTGGGCGCTTCGCCGACGATTTGCCGCAGCTTTTCTTCCGGGCTGCCGGGGATGGTATCGAAGTAGGCTTGTTCGGCGACCACGCCGAGCGATGCGCGACCGTCGCCAAAGGGAATGGTCCAGTACCAGACGCTGCGGTTGCTCGGATGGACGGTGACGAGAATTTTGTTGCGATCGAAATCTTCCGAGCGGATGCGATCCTCGACATGGGTGAAGATGGCCTGGCGCACCGGGAAGTTCGATGGCGCCTCCAGATCCAGCAAGCGCGGCAGCACGCGCCCGAACCCGCTGGCGTCGAGCACGAAGCGCGCGCGGATGGTGTATTCGCCGCCATTGGCATGTTCGCGCACGGTCAGCTCAGGTTGTGCGCCGGCGAAGTCGGCATTGACGATCTCTTGCTGGTAGCGGATTTCGACGCCGGCTTTTTCCGCCTCATCCGCCAGCAGCTTGTCGAAGTTGGCGCGCCGCACCTGGTAGGTGGTGCCGGGTCCCGGCGAGAATTTGTCGGTGAAATCGAAGGTGCTGTGCTGCTCACCATAATTGAATACGGCGCCGTTCTTGAACTGGAATCCTTTTTCATCGGCTTGGGCATGCACCGCCTCGACCAAACCGGCTTCTTCGATGAACTCCATGCAATGCGGCAGCAGGCTCTCGCCGATCGAGAAACGCGGAAAGAGTGCGCGTTCCAGGATCAATGGCTTGTAGCCGCGCTTGACCAAGTTGGCGGCAGCGATCGATCCGGATGGACCGGCGCCGATGATAATGACGTCGTGGAGTTGATTCATAAGGATGATTCGATTCGGTAAGGCAGAAACGGCTGTGGCAGGTTGTTCAATGGTCTGCGCCACATCAGATTCGCCGTCCACCGGCGACATGACGATGGACGGCAGAGGCGGTTACTTGTTGGCGATTTTGACGAAATCCCCTTTCAATGCCACACCGGCCATGATCCCGCCAGCATGGCACTCGAATTCGGTCGGGCTGGAGTAGACATTATGCTGGTAGTTGCTGACGACATTGACCACGGCATTGGCGCCAAGCTGGATGGCGCGTTTCTCCAGTTGTACTAGTGCCGACAAAAACGCCCAGTTGCAAGCCGTTTCATCGGACTTGCCGAAAGCATTGGTTTTTTTGCTGGTGCTATCGGAGCCGAGCTTGGCGAGGACTTTGGGCGACTTCTGATTACCGAAGTAAAACTTCACGTTTCCTTCCAGCTTATCCTTGCTATCTGCGACTGCCATCGCTGTTTCAATCGGCAGCAAGTGCTTGGTATCCCGAGCGTGAACATTGCCTACAGCGGCCAGTGCAGCACCACAAACCACAAACGACGAAATCCATTTTTTCATTGTTATTGCTCCTTTCGAGTTTCAGACAAGTTGAGGGTGTTGCAGTTAAAACGGTAATGACAAACTAATTCCACTTCTTGAAGATCAACGAGGTGTTAATGCCGCCGAAGGCGAAGTTATTCGACATGACATATTCGCATTCCAGCCGCCGGCCCTGCTCCACGATGTAGTCGAGCTGCGCGCATGCCGGGTCCAGTTGCTTCAAGTTGATGGTGGGCGCAAACCACCCTTCGCGCATCATCTCGATGCTGGCCCAGGCTTCCAGCGCACCGCAGGCGCCGAGCGTATGGCCCATGTAACTCTTCAGTGAACTGATCGGCATGCTGTTGCCGAACACTTGCGCGGTGGCTTGCGATTCGGCGACATCACCATGCTGGGTGCCGGTGCCATGGGCATTGACGTAACCGATCGCCGAGGGTGGCAGGCCGGCGTCGTCCAGCGCCAGTTCCATGGCGATTTTCATCGTATCCGGGTTGGGCTGGGTGACATGACAGCCATCGCTGTTGGTGCCGAAGCCGACGATCTCGGCATAAATTTTGGCACCGCGCGCCTGGGCATGTTCCAGGTCTTCCAGGATCAGCGAGCCGGCGCCTTCGCCGATCACCAGGCCATCGCGATTGGCGTCGAATGGGCTGGGCGTGGTATGGGGCGCATCGTTACGCACGCTGGTGGCGAACAGCGTGTCGAACACCGCCGCTTCGGTGGGACACAGTTCTTCCGAGCCGCCGGCGATCATGGCGCGCTGGCGGCCGCTGCGGATGGCTTCATAGGCGTAGCCGATGCCCTGACTGCCGGAGGTGCAGGCGCTCGACGTCGTGATCACGCGGCCGGTCACGCCGAGGAATACACCCATGTTGACCGGCGCGGTATGCGCCATCATCTTGATGTAGGTGGTGGCATTGATGCCGCGCGTGGTTTTTTCCTCCAGCATTTTGCCGAAGCCGCAGATCGCTTGCGTGGTGCCGGCGGAAGAGCCATACGAAATACCCATCCAGCCGCTGGTCACCAAGGGATCGTCGAGCAAGCCGGCGTCAGCCAGGGCCAGTTCGCTGGCGCGCGTGGCCATCAAGGCGACTGCGCCCATGCTGCGGGTATTCTTGCGGTTGTAGCGCTCCGACAGCTCATATGGCGCGGCAGGAGCGGCAATCTGCGTATTCAAGCCTTCGTATTCGGACCATTGTTCGATGCGCTTGACGGCATTGCGGTAGTTGCCCAGCGCTGCGCGGATGCTTGGCCAGTCATTGCCCAGCGGGCTGATGCCGGCCATGCCGGTGACGACGACGCGACGCTTCATGCCAATCCTCCATTGACCGAAATAACCTGGCGGGTAATGTAGGCAGCGTCTTCCGCCATCAGAAAGCTGACGGCCGCCGCCACTTCTTCCGGCTTGCCGACGCGCTTGGCCGGGATCAGTTTCAAGGCTTCTTCCATCGGCACGTCGCTGATCATGTCGGTCTCGATCAATCCGGGCGCGACGCAGTTGACCGTAATATTGCGCGAAGCCAGTTCCAGCGCGAGCGCCTTGGTGGCGCCGATGATGCCTGCCTTGGCGGCGCTGTAATTCACCTGGCCGCGATTGCCCGTCAATCCCGATACCGAAGCGAGGGTGACGATACGGCCGGCGCTGCGGCGGCGTACCATCGGCATGATCAAAGGATGCAGGACGTTATAGAAACCATCCAGGTTGGTCTTCAAAACCATGTCCCATTCATCGCCCGGCATGGCCGGAAAGGCATTGTCACGCGCCACACCAGCGTTACACACGACGCCGTAGTAGCAGCCATGCTGCTCCACGTCTGCCGTCAGCATCGCTTCAGCGGTCTGGCGATCGCCGATATCGAATTGCAGCACGCGCGCATTGCGCCCGAGCGCGGCAATGCTCTGTGCCACTTCCTCCGCTTCGGTGCGCCGGCTCAGGCAATGCAGCACCACATCGAATCCATCGCGCGCCAGGCGCAAGGCGATCGCCTTGCCGATGCCGCGGCTGGAACCCGTTACCAACACGCTCTTGTTCACTCCACGCTCCCATTCAGGAATTCTTCTGCATTCGCAGGCAAAAATACCGATACTGTGGCGGTCGCCGCCACGCCCTCTTCATCTTCAATGCGGCATTCGAACGAGCCCAGGCCATTCTCAGCCATCAGCAGCCGGACAACATGCACGCGCAGCACGCTGCCGACGGCAAACATCGACTTCGCACAGGAATAGCGACGCGACCCCAGCAAGAAGCCGATCTTGACAGGTTCGCCTCGCTGATACGCTTCATAGCCGGCATGCGCGGCGATCGCCTGCGCCATGTATTCGATGCCGACCCAGGCGCCGACGCCGGCGGCGCTACCGAACATGCTATCGGGCCGGATCGTCACTTCGGCGCACAGGCTTTCCTGGTCCACCGCAATCACCCGGTCCAGCAACACCATCGGCCCGCCATGCGGCACCAGCAATCGGATATCCGGATAAGTCATCTCAACCTCTTCCGAATACCAGCGCCGCATTGGCGCCGCCAAAGGCGAACGAATTGCTCAATGCCCACTCCACCCGCCGGCCCAGACGCGTGCCCGGCGCGACCGCATTCAATGCCGGCAAACCAGTGTCGCGCTCGCCATCCCATAAATGCGGCGGCAATACACCTTCGGCATTGTCATCCTGCATGGCCAGCCAACACAATGCCGCTTCGATCGCGCCGGCGGCACCCAGGGCATGGCCGGTGAAGCCCTTGGTCGAGCTGACCGCCACATCATTGCCGAACAAGCCATGCACCGCGCGCGATTCCATGGCATCGTTCTGTAGCGTGGCAGTGCCGTGCAAGTTGATGTAATCGATTTGTGCCGACTTAATGCCGGCGCGCGCCAGGGCTTTTTCCATGGCGATGGTTGCGCCGGTTCCGGCGGGGTCGGGCGCGGACATGTGGTGAGCGTCGGAAGACTCGCCCCAGCCACGCAGGGCGACTGCGGCGGGTTCGCGCGTCATCAGAAACAGCGCGGCGCCTTCGCCGATATTGATGCCCTTGCGGTTGGCGCTGAGCGGATTGCAGCGAACGTCGCTGACCGATTCCAGCGAGGCGAAGCCGGCAACCGTGAAGGCGCACAGCGAGTCGACGCCGCCGCAAATCACGGCATCGCACAGACCCATGTTCAGCAAGCGGGCCGCGCTGGCCATGGCCTTGCTGCTGGAGGCGCAGGCGGTGGAATGCACATAGGCTGGGCCGTTCGTGCCAAGGACAGACGCCAGCATCGTCGCCGGTGAACCGAGCTCTTGCTGGCCATAGTGGTAAGTATCAGGAAGCTTGCCGCTCGCGACGTGTTCGCGCAGCGCCGCTTCACTTTCCGCAATGCCGGAAGTGCTGGTGCCGATCATGATGCCGATGCGATTGGCACCGAAGCGGGCAATGGCCGCGTCGACCTCGGTGCGGATTTGCGCCAGGGCTGCCAGCGCCAACTGGTTGTTGCGGCTGCGCTGCTGCAGCGGCAGGTGGCCGATGGCCGGGAGCGCAGCGTTCACGCAGCCAAGCGGCAGAGTGCGCCCGGGCGAATATTGTTCGGTCGGCGTAATGCCGCTTTCTGCCGATTCGAATACGCGCCGCCAGACTTCCTCTCGCGAGTTGCCTGGGGCGCAGATGATGCCAAGATGGTTTAAATAAATCATGTTACGGACCCATGGGTGCCGATTGAATCGTGAGCTGGTACTGGTAGCGCAGGTTGGTCAGCACGACTTTCCCCTTCCAGCGCGGCTCGGCACTGTAATCGATTTCCAGGACTTTGGCGTCATTCGACCAGAGCGTGCGCCGCATGCCTTCATCCTGGATGCGCCAGCCGGCGGGCAGGGCGCTGCGGATGACACCGGCCGGCCAGTAGGTGAGCTGGATATCTTCCAGCACGTCTTCCGCGCGCACTTGCTCCGGCAGCAGGGCATGGCGCCATGACTTCAATTCGCGGCCATCGAACTCCAGGCTCATCACGCGCTGACCAAGCGCCAGGCTAATCATGCTGACATGCTCGCTATCGACTTCCAGCGCGCCTTCCAGATAATCGGTGCGGCCATCTCGCTCGACCGCCAGGCGCTGCTGCAGCTGGATTGAGGTACCGAGCGCGGCAGGGGCCAGCCGCAGGCCGAGGCGGGCCGGTTGCTGTGGCCGTGGCGTAGCGCAGCCGGCCAGCGCCAGCACGGCAACGGCGCAAAGAATCAGGCTTCGCAACATCATTCGCATACATTCTCCATTTGCCGCACCGGTGTCACAGTCTTATGTTCACGGGCAAAGCAGGGCACGATCATCCAGACCAGCGCGGTACCGAGCAGCATGGTCAAGCCGAACGCTTGCAGGGCGGGCGTCTTGCTCAAGCCCAGCAAGCCGAAGGACAGCAGCGTGCTGGCTGCCGACAGGCTGACCGCCATCCACGCAGAAGCTTCGCGGCGATCCGGACGCTCCTGGAAAAACACGCCATAGTCGACGCCGATCCCGAGCAACAGCATCAGGGCCAGCACATGGAAGAGTTGCAGCTGGTGGCCGGCAAGACCCAGCAGCGCGATGGTAATGGCGCTGGCAAGCGCGGTGGGCGCCAGCACGCGCCACGTCGCCGTGCGATAGCGCACGAACAGCAGGCAGAAGACGCCAATGTAAGAAAACATCAGCGCCCATCCCATGTACTGGCGGTAGCGTCCCAGCAGCGAAGAAATGTCCGCTACTTTGTCGACCCATTGCACGCCGTCGAGTCCGCTGGCCGCTTGCTGCAAGATAGGCAGCTTGGCCAAGGTCAGGCCGCGCACGGCGACGATGCTGGCATAGCCATCGCCAAGCCGCCCCAGCCATAAATGGCGCCAGGGTTCGCTGGCGGGCGACTGCATGAAGGCCTCGACCGTCAATTCTGGCACCGAACTGCTGCGCTCGCGCACGGCGCGCACCCACTCATCATCCTCGCCGATGCGCGCTGCCAGAACTGGCAAGGCGGCGTCACTAGCCAGCAGCTTGTCAGTTACCAGCTTGCGCCGCTCTGCTTGCGTCTGCGGCGACGGCACCCAGTTGGAAATAGCCTGGTAGCCTGAAATCGTCTGGTTGCCGACTAATGGATCGAGCCGACGCTTCAAGGCTTCCTCACGCTGCAGCACGACTTCGGCGCTTTGCCCACGCACGAGATAGAACTGTACCGGGGTTGGTGCATCCAGGAGTTTGCCCAGCTTGATCTGTTCATTGATCAGATGCTTGGGCGGATTTTGCAGCGAGCGGATATCGTCATTGACGCCAAGGCGCGACCAGCCCAATCCGATCAGCGCAGCCACGGCCAGCAGCGCCAATAGCGTCTTGCGGTCGGCGCGCAATACGGGCCAGCGCGACAGCATCGCCAAGAAGGTTTGCGCCTGACCCGTGTTCTTCATGGTCGCCGGACCGATCAGCACCGGATACCAGCACACCACGGTCATCCACGCAAACAGCAAGCCGGTCACGGAAAACGCCGCCATCTGCCGCAAGCCCGGAAATGGCGTCAAGGCCAGGCCGGTGTAGCCGATGACGGCCGCCAGCAGCGTCAGAGCCAAGCTTGGCAGCAGGCGGCGCACGAGTTGGAATGAGGTCATGCCGGCATCCGCGCCAAGACGATGGCAGAGGAAATAGATGCCGTAATCCTGCGCCACGCCGATCAGGGTGGCGCCGAATACCAGAGTCAGCAGGTGCACGCGATCAAACAGCAGCAGGCACAGCGTCAGCGCGCCGAGAAAGCCGACGCCAAGCAACAGCACGACATAGATCAGCGGCTTGAGCGAGCGGAACGAGAACCAGATCAGCAGCACGATGCCGGCCAGCGAGCCCAAGCCGATCGTGGACATCTCGCTGCTGGCTTGTTTGCCAGCCACGGCGGCATGCAGGATCACGCCGGCTTCCAGTACTTCCACACCGGGCGCGGCATTGACGGCGGCTTGCCGGGCCTTGGCCAATAGCGGTGTGACGGATTGTTGCGCATCCATGGAAAATGCCGGCACCAGCAGGTTGATCGGCATGACGACATAGGATCTCTCGGTATCGGCGACGAACAGGCGGCCATCGCGCGGACGCACCGGCGTTTCCTGGGCGCGCGCCTGCACCCAGCCGCCAAACACGCCGAAGGGATCATCTTGCCACGCGCCGACCTTGGGACCCGCGAAAGGGCTGTAGAGCTTGGCCAGCGCAGTATCGACCCACTGTTGCTTGGTTTGTGTGCGCAAGGCTTCTTCATCTGCCGGCGTCATCAATACCAATCGGTGCTGCTGGAACAGGCTCAGCCAATCCTGCTGGGTCTGGTCGCTGAGCCGGTCGGTAAATTGCAGCAGATTGTCATGCGTCGACAGTACGGCACGATACGAATCGGCGGCACGCTTGGCTTCACCCCAGCTCTTGGCGCCAACCAGCACGATGACTTTTTGCTGCGCCGAGTCCGCCATATGCTTGAAGGCTTGCTGCACGGCCGGATCCTGTTCCTGCGCCGGTAACAGCGTCAGGATATCGGTATCGGGCGCGAGCCGCTGATTGAGCCAAAGGTGGGCGCCATACGCAAGCAATAGCGTCACCACGATGGCCCATAGCAGGGCGGGAAGAGGAAGCCGTTTCAAAATTGCGCCGCCTCTTCCGGTGCAAGAGCGGTTTCGCCCGTTTGCATCGCCGAGAAAGTAATGCTGGTGCGGTCGCCATTGGCCTCAAATAGCGTGATTTGCTTGACGAATGCGCCGCCTTCCAGCGACACGCCGGCAATGACTCTAGCCAGACCGGCATCGCGCGCTTTCAGCGCCACTGACCATTGCTTGTCCTGTACCTTGCCTTCGCCTTCGAACAGGTTTTCCAGTTGTGCCAGGTCGCCCGCCAGAAGCGAGAACAGCATGTTGTTAATGACACGCACGGTCGGCTCCTGCTTGGCATCCACGCGCACGGCAACGCGGTCGCCATGCATTTGCAGGATTTCATCACGCGTCAAACGCAAGGTGCTTGGGAAAGGCTGCAGGGTACGCCACAAGACGCCCTTGCCCGCCGCCACGCAAAAGCGTCCGCTCGACAGCAAGGGTTTTTTCATCCCGGCCAGCTGCTTGCTCTGATCGAAACGGCCGCACATGACATCCGGCTTGGCCAGCAATGCCTGGATCTTCGCGACCGGCACGGCCGCGAAACCCGATGCCGCGACCAGCGCCAGCGACAAGCAGACAAATAGGCGTTTCATGTTGGTTGTACTCCCAATTTTTCAAATAGCACAGGCGGCGAGACGAAGCACATTTCGCCGGTTTCGGCATGCACCGCCACCTGCGTCGTGGTGGCGCGCGTCAGGCGCTTGCCGCTTTGCGCATCGGTGATCAGGTAATTGATTCTCAGCCGGTTTTCCCATTCCACCAGCGTGGCACTGACCTTGATGATCTGCCCGAAGGTGGCGGCGCCAATGTAACGCAACTGCATATCGATGATCGGCCACATGTAACCGGAAGCTTTCATGTCCGGATAGTTGTAGCCGATCTTCTCGAGCAATGCGCAACGCGCCTGCTCGAGATATTTGACGTAGTGGCCATGCCAGACGATTTGCATCGGGTCGAGATCGAAGAACTGCACCTGCAGGTCGATCTCGGCAGTCCACTTGTGCTGCGTCTTACTCATACAGCTTCCAGGCATGGGTGCGGATACGCGCCAGCAGCACGCGCAAGTCCGGCTCCAGGCGACGGTCTTCCTCAATCATCGGCACATCATTCGACAGCGCATTGATCATCGCTTGCAGGGAAGCTTGCGGCGCCACCTCCGGATTGACGCGCTGGCGCAGCAGGCTGCCCTGCATGACTGCGATCAGCAAGGCAGAGGCGACTTGCTCGGTCAATTCCAGCACGCGCAGGCAATCGCGCGCGGCGATCGTGCCCATGCTGACCTTGTCCTGGTTATGGCATTCTGTCGAGCGCGAAAAGACCGATGCCGGCATGGTTTGCTTGAGCGCTTCGGCGGTCCAGGCCGAGACGCTGATCTGCAAGGCTTTCAAGCCATGACTGATCGCCGCGCGCGGCCCCTGCATGCCGGACAGGTTGGAAGGCAAGCCATTGTTGTAGCGGCTGTCGACCAGCAGCGCCATCTGCCGATCCATCAGGTCGGCGAGGTTGGCGACGGCATTTTTCATGCTGTCCATGGCAAAGGCAATGTGGCCGCCGTAGAAATGACCGCCATGCAGCACGCGCTCGCCTTCGCCATCGATGATCGGATTATCGTTGGCGCTGTTGAGCTCGTTTTCAATATAGTCGCGCAGCCAGGGCAGGGCGTCGGCCAGTACGCCGATGACGTGCGGAGCGCAGCGCAGCGAGTAACGATCCTGCAGGCGCTTGCCGTTGCGCTGGGTTTGCTCGCATTGCAGATCGGTGCGCAGCCATGCCGCCACCTGCTGCTGGCCCGGATGCGGCTTCACGGAAAACAGCGTGGCATCGAAATGATGGGCGTTGCCATCCAGCGCAAACGACGCCATCGCGGTGATGCGCGTGCAAAGCCGGGTCAGGTATTCGGCGCGCTGATAGGCCAGGCATGCCAAGGCCGTCATCACCGCCGTGCCATTCATGATGGCCAAGCCTTCCTTCGGGCGCAGGCGCAGCGGCGTGATACCGGCATCTTGCAATGCCTGCGCAGCCGGCACTTCGACGCCGTCGCGCAGCACTTCGCGCTCGCCGCACAGCACCGCCGCCAGGTAGGAGAGCGGGGTCAAGTCACCGCTGGCGCCGACCGAGCCTTCGGAAGGAATCCGCGGCAGCAAGTCCTTATCCAGCAGGCGCACGATCTGCTCCAGCAATTCCACGCTGACGCCCGAGTAACCTTTGCACAGCGAAGCCAGGCGCGCCGCCATGATGGCGCGTGTCTGCTCGGCATCGAAATAAGCGCCGAGGCCGCAGCCATGGTAGGTGTACAGGTGATGCGGCAGTTCCGCCACCAGATCGGGCGGAATGGTCACCGTGCACGAATCGCCATAACCGGTCGTCACGCCATAGATGACGCCATCTTCGCGCAAGAGGCGGTCAAGAAATTCCGCGCCGCGCGTAATCGTCGCGCGGAATTCCGGCGCTTGCGACAGCGTGGCGCGCGCGCGGCCAGCGGCGATATCGGCGATATCCTCGATCTGCAGACGTTCCTGGTCGAAACGGACAGCGCGTGAAGTGTTTTTCAGGTCAGCAGGATGCATCGGTGGATTCCCTGTCAGGCATACGCCAGAATTCAAAAAAATTAAACCATTGGAATGGAGCGCGCAGGCAGAAATGCTCCAGCCGTGCCGCATAGTCTTGTGCCAGTTCGGCAAATGCCTGTTCGCGCCCCTTGCGCGGCAGGCGGACGCTATCGCGCAAGCGTTCGAAATGAATTTCCGAACGCCGGCCGCTGCGCATTGAAAACAGCATGTACACCGGGCACTGCAGCAGGCTCGCCAGCACATACGGCCCCACCGGAAAGGCTGCCGGCGCCCCCATGAATTGCGCTTCGCAAGTACGGGCGCCGGAAGTGACGGGCACGCGGTCGCCGGCAATCACCACGAACTCGCCCCGGCTGACACGTTCGTTAAGCAGCATGGCGGTCGCCGGCGACATTTCCGTCACTTGCAGCAAATTCAACTGGCTTTCCGGATCGAGCTGTCCGAGCAATTGATTGAATTTGCGCGCATGTTTGGTATGCACCAAGACGGTCATCTTCATCCCGCCGCGTTGACGCGCCAATACACGGCAAAGCTCGAGGTTGCCGAAGTGCGAACAAATCAACAAGCCGCCGCGACCGCTGGCAATATCGTCGTCGAGCTGCTTTTCGCCGAAGTAGGCGACCTTGCCGAAATTGGTGTGGCCGCCCCACAGCAGCATTTTGTCGAGGATGCATTCGGCAAACGCGGCAAAGTGGCGCATCACGCCTGCCAAGCCGGGATTGATCCATTCCAGCTTGCCATGATTGCGCACGCGGCGCAGATAATCCGACGACGCCGCGCGCGCTGCCGGCTGGGTCAACACGTACCAGGTCAGCACCGGGTAAAGGAATAGACGGAATGGCCAGCGCCCGAAAGTGCGGCAAATCCAGAAAAGAAAGCGCATGCCTGCCACGAAGCTGGCTTCATTGATGTGCGCCCAGTGGCGGCGCGGCGCGGCAGGCATCGACTGGCTCACGCTCTGCTCCATTTGCGCGCCAACAGTTTCGGCGCCCGCAGCAACATGCCGAAGAATAGCGTCGCATGCATGCGTGAGATCAGCACGTTATCGAGCACCATGCGAAAGTGCGACACGCCATCGGTCGGATAGCCGACACGCGTGCCGACGTTGACCATATCCACGCCCTCCCAGCTCAGGCGCACCAGGATATCCGTATCGAAATCCATGCGCGAACCGATTCTGTGGCGCTTGGTAAGCTCCAGCACCGGCGCCACCGGATAGACGCGAAAGCCGCACATCGAATCCTTGATCTGCAGCGACAGCGTATTGATCCATACCCAGACATGCGTGAGATAGCGGCCGTACAGGCGAACTGCCGGCACCGATTCGTCGTATTGCGGATAACCGACGATGACAGAAGCGGGATGTGCCGCCGCCTGTTCGATGAAGCGAGGAATATCGGCGACGTTGTGCTGGCCATCGGCATCGATTTGCAAGGCATGGGTGTAGCCGGCATCGGCGGCGTGGCGGATACCGGTCAGCACCGCGCCTCCCTTGCCCTGGTTGTGCGCATGCCGCACCAGCATGATTTGCTGCGGCGATGCTTTGGCGATGTCGTCCAGCACTTGCGCGCATTGTGGCGTGCTGCCGTCGTCCACCAGTACGCATGGCAAGCCGGTTGCCAATACCGCCTGCGTCACGGCGCCGATGGCATGCTCGTGGTTATACACAGGGATGACGACGCAAGGCTTAAACATGGGCCGCTCCGAACATCAGCTTGCCGCTCGCATGGTTGCCCTCGGCTGAAAAATAGCGGAACGACACGCTGTTTTTGAGCGGGTCATGCTGCATTTCCAGCGAAAACGGCATGGCGGGACGAATCACGCGCTGGAATTTCAGCGCATGAATGCCGCAAAATTCGGCAGGCAGGGCGAAGCTGTCGCGCGCCATCTGTACCGCCCACTGCACTTGCGCGACGCCGGGCAAGATCGGCGTTTGCGGAAAGTGACCGTCGAAACACGGAAGCTCCGGCGCCGCTTCCAGGGCAAACAGCGCGCGCGTCGCGTCCTTTTCCAGCAGCGCGGTGCGCGGCCCGGTGGCCCGGTCGCTTTCCTGCGCTACAGTGTCGTTCAATAGTGCCATCAAATCCGCCTGGGTCGTCTTGCCTTGCGCATTGACCGGCAAGGCATCAAGATAGCGCCAGCTACGCGGCAACGCCACGCGCTCGATGCATTCGGCCAGCCACTCGCGCAGGAACAGGTTCAAGGCCAGCTTGCCTTGCTTAACCAGTTCGTCGCGGCCGGCAGTGGACAGCACCACAAACGCCGCGACGCGATCGCGATTGCCGGCCGCGACCACTACCCGCGCTTCCGCCACCAGCGCCGACTGCCGCAGCCGCGTTTCCATCAAGTCCAGCGAGATCCGCTTTTCCTCGATCTTGACGATACGGTCGGCCCGCCCATGCAGGGTGAAACGGCGCGCATCGATCATGCGCGCCCGATCCGAGCAACGGAACCATGTCGCGTCGGGCAAATGCGGCGAGCACACTTCCAGCGATTCGCCATCTTCGGCAATGCGCGCTTCGATGCCGGGCATGAGTTGCCATTCGTCGCCGTTATCGGCATGGCGCTGGCGGCAAGCGATACCGCCGGTTTCGGAGCTGCCATATACCTCGATCGGCATGCGGCCAAGCAGGCGCGCGGTGGCATGCGCGACATCTTCGGGCAGCGGCCCGCCGGAGGAAAAAATGGCGCGCAAGCGCTGCGTGCCGGCGTCCCAGATCGAAGTGTCCGGCAAGCGTTTCAAATGCGCCGGGCTCGCCACCAGGACCGAGTCGCGCATGGCAATGGCGGCGGCAATCTGCTCGGGGTAACTCAGGCTGATCGCTTCGATCGGGCTGCCATATGCCAGCGGCAGCAGCACCTTGAATAACAGCCCGTAAATATGCTGGTGCGACACGGTCGCAATGACGGCGGCGTTGTCGAACTCCTTGCCGAACAGTTGCGCAAGCGTGGCGACTTCGGTTGCCAGTTGCGACAGCTTCTTCGGAATGGCTTGCGGCGTGCCCGTGCTGCCCGAGGTAAACACCACCAAGCCAGTGAAGTTCGCATCCAGCATACCGAAGTCATCAATGGCAACGCTCGCCGCGTCATCCGCCGGCACGCCTACCGGCTGGCAATCAGGCGGAAAATCGCCGATATATTGCGTGACCAGCGTACGCAACGAGGCGCAGGTCGCCGGCAGCGTATCCGATGGCAGGTAGACCGTCTTCGCCGCATGCCAGGCGCCGAGCAGCGCCGCGGCGAATTCAAGGCTGTCATGGAAAAACAGTGCGACGTTGCGATCGGGCGATTTCTGCAACGTGGCGCGCCACTGTGACGTGCGCGTCACCAATTCGGCATGGGATACCGCCTGGCCGTTACGCCAGCCGACCACCCGGTTCGGCTCTTGCCCGCTGCCGGGAAGATCAAGAATGTTGAAGCGATTAGCCATTGTTGCGTTTTACTCGAAGCCTGACCAGATACTCGCCGCCGAACAGGCAGCCCATCAGCACGTAGGAAATCACGCCGTTATACAGTGACCAGACTGCAGGCGACGCCCACAGCGCCGTGCCCAGCGCGATTGCTCCATTAATCAAAAAGAATACGCACCACGCCTGTGTCACGCGATAGGTGTACGACACGGCATACGGCGGCAAGTCAGGATCCTGCATGCGCGCCAAGCGCTCGATCAGCGATGGCGGCGAAATCAGGCTATAACCAAATACGCCGAGCATGACGGCACTGACCAATACCGGATATAACTTCAGCGGCATCCAGGCATTCTTCCAGAACGTCATTGCGGCAAGCAGCAACGCGCCCAGCAGCCACCAGAAGCCGGCCTTGTCGCTTCCCTTCGCGAAGATGCGCAGCACCGCGGCCAGCACCAGCACGCCGGCAAGCAAGCGCGGCTCCACTTCGCCATGGCCCAGCCAGACCAGCAGCGGGTAGAGCAGCGTGACCAGGACCGGCAATGCGGTCAGGACGCGTCGTTTGATTTCTTACTCCGTCAGCAGGTCGGCTACGGCATTGATGACGTCCTCGACCGTGCGCACGGTCTTGAACATTTCCGGCGACAAGCGTTTGCCGGTCAATTCCTTCAATTTGACGGCCAGGTCGACCGCATCGATGCTGTCGATATCGAGATCGGTGTACAGATTGGATTGCGGGGTGATCGCCGCCTTGTCGATTTCAAACATCTCGTGCAAGGTATCGACGATCCATGCTTGGATCTCATCCCGGCTCATGGTGGTGCTCGGCGCAGACATTTCCTTATCCCCCGTTGATTATTTGTTGCGATGTTCGGTGATCAGCGCGCAGAGCGCGCTTACCGACTTGAAGTGGCGGCGCGTTTCTTCCGAATCGGCGGATAGCGAAATGCCATAACGCTTTTGCAGGGCCACGCCCAATTCCAGCGCATCGATCGAATCCAGCCCGAGGCCTTCGATAAACAAAGGCGCATCCGTATCGATGTCCGCCGGCGTGATGTCTTCCAGTTGCAGGGCATCGATGATGAGCTGCTTTACTTCTTGTTCAAGCGATTGCATGGCGTTGGTTTTCCTCGGCAAAATAGTTTTGCAAATAATCGGTCAGGCGGCGTGCCGCGAGTGTTTCATTGTTGGCGGTTGCAACAAAAGGCGCGACCTTGACGTCTTCCCTTACTTCGATGACAAAATGCATGCGCCGAGGCGGCACCTGCCACCACTTTTCGCCTTTGCCCAGCGTCGGCGGGGTGCAGCGGATGGTCACCGGCGTCAGGTCCCGCAAGCCGCGTACGGCGATATTCGATGCCCCGCGCCTGAACGGATGCAGGCCATGGCGCGGACTGCGTGTCCCTTCCGGGAAAATGATCAGGTTACTGCCATCCGCCAGGGTGGCGATGCAATCATCCACCAGGTCGGGGCCATTCTCATTCTTGATATAGCCAGCAGCCCGCACTGGCCCATGCGTAAATGGATTGCTCCACAAGCCGCTTTTGACGATGCAATTGGCATGCTTCACGAATGCCATCAGAAATACCGTATCCAGCAGCGTCGGATGGTTGGCGATAACGAGCAAGCCCGCGCGCTCCAGCCGCTCCAGCCCCTTGATCTCATAACGCAGCACGCCCATGACGCGCATCATTTCGATAAACGCGCGAAATGTCAGCCGGATGACATTGCGGGATACCAGCGTGCGCTGCTGCTGGTCCCTGAAAAACACACTGATGATCGGGAATACCGCCACGCGCAGCACCAGCCCGCCCAGGCCAAAGGCGGCAAAGCTCAAGCCCGTCGTCAGCACGCGCACAGAACGTTCAAGACGATTAACGACCATGTCGCGTCCATTGCCAGGATTGCTTGCCGCAGAGGCGCTTCATGCTTTGCTCCCGCCGCAAGAAAAAGCGCAGAATTTCCAGACTGGTTGTTGTCATTTCATTTCCGCTTGGCGTCCCAGTTGGCGCGTCCCATGACAGGGCAATCACATCCTGCTGTGGCGGCTCGATCAGCCAGGCCCATGCAAACGGGTGAGTATCCTCATCCTGAAAACTTGCATACACGGCCGGCAACGGGCAATCGTATACAACGAGCAGCACCGCCTGTTCGCCATCTGCCAGCAAACCGCAGGCCTCGATCAGCGCATGCTCGACACTGGCATGGCCGCCACTCAAGGCAATATGGCTAGCCTTGTCGCCACGCGCCATGGAAAACATCCCGCCAATGGCATTGTGGACCGACAATCCGAAAGAGGTGGGAGAGAGCGGCTCGCCTTGTGCCAGGTTGCGCAATAACTCCACCGAGCGCGATACCTCCCCATGACGGGAGCAAAACAGTGTCGGGATGTCGCGGCGCTCGCCCAGACATTCATAGGCAACCTCGAGCGCCATCTTTCCGAGGAGTCCCAGGCGCCGACGTTGCATGGCCGGCATTACGCGCAATGCCGGCTCCGAATCCGTGCGCGTTACAGGCTGGCCGAGTGCCCAGTCCTGCCACGCCTCGCGTGTTTCAATGCCGGGGGCCCAGGCAGCGTTGCTGGTAATGGAAAACTCGATCGCGGAACGCATAAACCCCAGGAAAAATCTTGCCGTAACAGATTCTAATTATAGCGGCTTGATTTGGCGCAACGCGAGAGACTGTTGTCAACATCTAAAGAGTTTTTGAATCATGGTCCGTCTGATGCCGTAACTTGTTGTGTTTTTGTAGTATGAGCGCGACGGTAATTGAATGGCTGCCAAGATCCTGCCCTGCTTTTCTACTCTATATGAAGTTAGATAAGGTGAAAAAAAAAGCGGTGCAGGCCAATCCGATATTAAATTATCGGTCATACATATATATGTGAGCGAGGCAAACCCGCGCTGCTCAACGTGAGAAGTGCTGTATCAATTCCGTCGCATTGCTTGAATTGCGTAATGGCAAATGTTTGACTGGAGTTTATGAATCCACTTATAATCCCGAGGCTTCACTGAACCGCTCTCCGAATTAAAAAACGCTTACGCGCTAGCACCATTTGCGCGATGCGACGAATTAGGCCTGTATGCAGCGCGTCTTACTTTTGCAACTTGCCGCTACAGTTCTCACGGCAATCATCGCCGGTGCCATAGGAGGGGAGGCGGCGCTTATCTCTGCGCTGCTGGGTGGGATGTGCTGCGTGGTCCCGAACGGCTTGTTTGCTTGGCGCTTGGCTGTCAATGCGCGCAAACCCGGCGGCGCCAGTCCGATAGTGTTTTTCATCGGCGAATTTATCAAGATTGGAATGACGATTGCGTTGTTGTACGCAGTGGTCTTGCTGTATCGCGATGTGAATTGGCTGGCGCTGCTCGCTGCCTTCATCGTGGCACTGAAAAGTTACATCATCTTATTATTTAGGCACTGACATGTCATCTTCTGCTACGCCAACTGCTTCCGAGTACATTGTCCACCACCTAGGGCACCTCAATAATACGCATCACGCACAGAAGAATATCGTCGACTTCTCGATCATCAACTACGACACGCTGTTCTGGTCGATCCTGGTTGGTGTGCTCGGCTGCTTCTTCATGTATCGTGCCGCACGCAAGGCTACTGCCGGCGTGCCGGGCCGCTTCCAGGCTTTTGTCGAGATCATCGTCGAGATGGTCGAAGACCAATCCAAATCCATCGTGCATGGCAACCGCACTTTCATCGCTCCGCTGGCCCTGACCGTGTTCGTCTGGGTCGCCCTGATGAACTCGCTGGACTTCCTGCCGGTCGACCTGTTCTCGCAAGCTTTTCATTACCTCGGCCTGGGCGAAGTGTTCCCGTATCACCGCGTGGTGCCGACCGCCGACCTGAATGGCACCATCGGCATGTCCCTGGGCGTGCTGGCGCTGTCGCTTTACTACGGCATCAAGGTCAAGGGCTTGGGCGGCTGGTTGCATGAGCTGTTCGCCGCGCCGTTCGGCATCTGGCTGGCGCCGTTCAACTTCCTGTTGAACCTGGTGGAATATGCCGCCAAGACTGTGTCGCTGGGTATGCGACTGTTCGGCAACATGTATGCCGGCGAATTGATTTTCCTTCTGATTGCGCTGCTGGGCTCGACGGCTACCGTCTTCGGCTTCGTCGGCCATGTGATCGCCGGCTCCATGTGGGCGATCTTCCACATCCTGATCGTTCTTCTGCAAGCCTTCATCTTCATGATGCTGACCCTGGTGTACATCGGTCAGGCGCATGAAGGCCACTGATACGACCAGGAGAAAATTCAGGATCCAGCAGTACCGAAGTTTTAATTTTTGGCTTTAACTTTTATTTTTAACTTAACCTTCTAAAGGAACTCTCATGACCGACCTCTCTTTCGTTGCCCTGACCTGCGGTTTGATCATCAGCCTGGGCGCTATCGGCGCTTGCATCGGCATCGCAATCATGGGTGGTAAGTACCTCGAAGCTTCGGCTCGCCAGCCTGAACTGATGAACGCTCTGCAAACCAAGATGTTCCTGTTGGCTGGTCTGATCGACGCTGCGTTCCTGATCGGTGTTGGTATCGCCATGCTGTTCGCCTTCGCAAACCCGTTCGTTGCCCGCGTCGCAGGCTAATCGGCCACGAGCCAATTCTCAACGGCCGAACCTAGTCGTTCGGCATTTGTTTATTTGAGAAGGAAAATACCGTGAACTTAAATGCAACGTTGTTTGCACAGTTCGTGGTCTTCTTCATCCTCGCTTGGTTCACGATGAAATTCGTGTGGCCGCCGTTGATGAAAGCGCTCGATGAGCGCGCTGAGAAGATCGCGAACGGCCTGGCTGCCGCAGAAAAAGGCAAGGCTGAAATGGCTGCCGCTGAAAAACGCGTGCAAGCTGAACTGGCTACCGCCAAGGATGAAGGCCTGAAGCGCATCGCTGACGCTGAAAAGCGTGCTGCAGCGATCGTCGAAGAAGCCAAGAAGACCGCCTCCGACGAAGCTGCCCGCATTATCGCGGCCGCCAAGGCAGATGCGGAACAGCAGGTAACCCAAGCGCGTGAAACGCTGCGCGGCCAAGTGGCGACCCTTGCGGTTGCCGGCGCCGAACAGATCCTGCGTCGCGAGGTGAATGCAGCGGCTCACGCCGACCTGCTGAACCAATTGAAGGCCGAGCTGTAATCATGGCAGAACTCGCAACGATCGCTCGTCCTTATGCAGAAGCCCTGTTCCGCGTGGCCAAGGCCGGCAACCTCGCCGCCTGGTCGGAACTGGTGTCCGAAATGGCGCAAGTCGCTGGCAATCCTGACGTTCAGGAATTCGTCAGCAACCCGAAACTGACCGATGCCCAGGTTGTCGAAACCTTCCTGTCGCTGATCAAGTCCCCGGTCAGCCCGGAAGCCAGGAACTTTGTCAGTGCGCTGGTCGAAAACGGCCGCCTGGCCGCCTTGCCGGAAATCGGCGTGCAATTCGAGGCATTGAAAAATGCCGCGGAAGGCGCCGCCGATGCGCACATCACGAGCGCGTTCGAGTTGAGCGACGCGCAGGTGAAGGAACTGGTGGCTGCGCTGGAAAAGAAATTCGGCCGCAAGCTCATTCCTTCGGTAACTGTCGACAATTCGCTGATCGGCGGAGTGCGCGTGACCGTGGAAGATGAAGTGCTGGACACCTCGGTGCGCGCCAAGCTGCAAAAAATGCACACAGCCCTGGTGTCGTGATCGGCTTAACGCCCACGACCGCCAGGCACAGTGAAAAATATTAGGAGTTAACATGCAACTCAATCCGTCTGAAATCAGCGAACTGCTCAAGAGCCGCATCCAGGGTCTTGGCGAAAGCGCTGAGATCCGCAATCAGGGCACGGTTATTTCCGTGACCGACGGCATCGTCCGCATCCACGGCTTGTCCGATGCGATGCAAGGCGAAATGCTGGAATTCCCGGGCAACACCTTCGGCCTCGCGCTGAACCTCGAGCGCGACTCCGTCGGCGCCGTTATCCTGGGCCCGTACGAACACATTTCCGAAGGCGATACCGTCAAGACCACCGGCCGCATCCTGGAAGTGCCGATCGGTCCGGAACTGCGTGGCCGCGTGGTGAACGCGCTGGGTCAGCCGATCGACGGCAAGGGCCCGGTCAATACCAAGCTGACCGCGCCGATCGAAAAGATTGCGCCGGGTGTTATCGCGCGTCAGTCCGTGTCGCAGCCGATGCAAACCGGCCTGAAATCGATCGACGCCATGGTGCCGATCGGTCGTGGCCAGCGCGAGCTGATCATCGGTGACCGTCAAACCGGTAAGTCTGCCGTTGCGATTGATACCATCATCAATCAAAAAGGTCAGAACATGACCTGTATCTATGTCGCTATCGGCCAGAAGGCATCCACGGTGAAGAACCTGGTGCGCGCTCTCGAAGAACATGGCGCCATGGAATACACCATCGTCGTTGCCGCCAACGCTTCCGAATCCGCAGCGATGCAATACGTTGCCGCCTACTCCGGTTGCGCCATGGGCGAATACTTCCGTGATCGCGGCGAAGATGCCCTGATCATTTATGACGATCTGTCCAAGCAAGCCGTGGCTTACCGTCAGGTTTCCCTGCTGCTGCGCCGTCCGCCGGGCCGTGAAGCGTTCCCGGGCGACGTGTTCTATCTCCACTCCCGTCTGCTGGAGCGCGCAGCCCGCGTGAACCCGGACTACGTCGAGAAGTTCACCAATGGCGAAGTCAAGGGCAAGACCGGTTCGCTGACCGCGCTGCCGATCATCGAAACCCAAGCTGGTGACGTGTCCGCGTTCGTTCCGACCAACGTGATTTCGATTACCGACGGTCAGATCTTCCTGGAAACCTCGCTGTTCAACGCCGGTATCCGTCCTGCGATTAATGCCGGTATCTCGGTGTCCCGCGTTGGTGGTGCTGCCCAGACCAAGGTTATCAAGAACCTGTCCGGCGGTATCCGTACCGACTTGGCGCAGTATCGTGAATTGGCTGCGTTCGCGCAGTTCGCTTCTGACCTCGACGAAGCCACCCGCAAGCAGCTCGACCGAGGTGCCCGCGTGACCGAATTGCTCAAGCAGAAGCAATACTCGCCGCTGCCGGTTTCGCTGATGGCCGTGTCGCTGTTCGCCGTGAACAAGGGTTACTTCGACAGCATCGACGTCAAGCAAGTGTTGGCATTCGAAGCCGGTCTGCATAACTTCATGAAGATCAGCCACGGTGCACTGTTGCAGAAGATTGAAGATACCAAGCAACTCGATAAAGACGGCGAAGCAGCATTGGCCGCCGCGATTGCCGACTTCAAGAAAACTTTCTGAACCCACAGCTAGAAGGAGTAACCCCTCATGGCTGCAGGAAAAGAGATACGCGGCAAGATCAAGAGCGTAGAGAATACGAAGAAGATCACCAAGGCGATGGAAATGGTCGCCGCATCCAAAATGCGCAAGGCGCAGGACCGGATGCGGTCGGCTCGTCCCTACAGTGAAAAGGTTCGGAATATCGCCGCTAACTTGTCGCAGGCTAATCCGGAGTACACGCACCCGTTCCTGGTCAAGCAGGAAGGCGCCAAGGCGATTGGTCTTATCGTTGTCACGACCGACAAGGGTCTGTGCGGCGGTATGAACACCAACGTCTTGCGTCTGGCGACCAACAAGATCCGCGAAGCCGAAGGTCAAGGTGTCCAGGTTCAGGCCGTTGCCATCGGCAACAAGGGCCTGGGCTTTTTGAATCGTGTCGGCGCGAAGGTCGTGTCGCAGGCGACTCAATTGGGCGACACCCCGCACCTGGAAAAGCTGATTGGCCCGGTCAAGGTCCTGCTGGATGCTTACCAGGAAGGCAAGCTCGACGCTGTCTACGTGTGCTACACCAAGTTCATCACGACGATGAAGCAGGAAGCGATCATGGATCAACTCTTGCCGCTGTCGTCGGACCGCATGAAGGCTGATAAAGGATCCCACGCATGGGATTACATCTATGAGCCAGAAGCTGCGGTCGTGATTGATGAGCTGCTGGTGCGCTACGTGGAAGCGCTGATCTACCAGGCCCTCGCAGAGAATATGGCGTCCGAGCAGTCGGCGCGCATGGTGGCGATGAAGTCGGCTTCCGACAATGCCGGTAACGTGATCAAGGAATTGAAGCTGGTCTACAACAAGACCCGCCAGGCCGCGATTACTACCGAGCTGTCCGAAATCGTCGCTGGTGCGGCTGCGGTTTAACGCGTGCTTCGCTCAACGGATTATCGAATTTAAATTTAATATTGAAGGAACGAAAATGGCTGAAGGCAAAATCGTTCAGTGTATCGGCGCCGTGGTGGACGTGGAATTCCCCCGCAATGCAATGCCCAAGGTGTACGATGCTTTGAAAATGGAAGGCTCCGAGCTGACCCTGGAAGTGCAGCAGCAGTTGGGCGACGGCGTTGTCCGTACCATCGCGCTGGGCTCCTCCGACGGTCTGCGTCGCGGCATGACGATCACCAACACCGGCGCCCCGATCACCGTGCCGGTTGGCGCTGCTACCCTGGGTCGCATCATGGACGTGCTGGGCAACCCGATCGATGAAGTCGGTCCTGTCGCTCAAACCCAAACCGCCTCGATTCACCGCAAGGCTCCGGCTTACGACGAGCTGAGCCCGTCGCAAGACCTGCTGGAAACCGGCATCAAGGTTATCGACCTGGTGTGCCCGTTCGCCAAGGGCGGTAAGGTTGGCCTGTTCGGCGGCGCCGGTGTGGGCAAGACCGTGAACATGATGGAACTCATCAACAACATCGCCAAGGCGCACTCGGGTCTGTCCGTGTTCGCCGGCGTGGGTGAGCGTACCCGTGAAGGTAACGACTTCTATCACGAAATGATCGAAGCCGGCGTCGTCAACACTGAAGACTTCACCAAGTCGAAAGTGGCGATGGTGTATGGCCAGATGAACGAGCCGCCGGGCAACCGTCTGCGCGTGGCGCTGACCGGTCTGACGATCGCTGAATCGTTCCGTGACGAAGGCCGTGACGTGCTGTTCTTCGTCGATAACATCTACCGTTACACCTTGGCCGGTACCGAAGTGTCCGCGCTGCTGGGCCGTATGCCTTCCGCCGTGGGCTATCAGCCGACGCTGGCTGAAGAAATGGGCCGCCTGCAAGAGCGTATTACCTCGACCAAGGTTGGTTCGATCACCTCGATCCAGGCCGTGTACGTCCCTGCGGATGACTTGACCGACCCGTCGCCGGCAACCACCTTTGCTCACTTGGACTCGACCGTGGTTCTGTCCCGTGACATCGCTGCTCTGGGTATTTACCCGGCCGTGGATCCGCTGGATTCGACCTCGCGTCAGCTGGACCCGAACGTGGTCGGCGCCGAGCACTACGAAACCGCTCGCGCCGTGCAAGGCACGCTGCAGCGCTACAAGGAACTGCGTGACATTATCGCGATTCTGGGCATGGACGAACTGGCACCGGAAGACAAGCTGGTGGTGGCACGCGCTCGTAAGATGCAGCGTTTCCTGTCGCAGCCGTTCCACGTCGCTGAAGTGTTTACCGGTTCCCCGGGCAAGTACGTTTCGCTGAAAGACACGATCAAGGGCTTCAAGATGATCGCTTCCGGCGAACTGGATCACCTGCCGGAACAAGCCTTCTACATGGTCGGCACCATCGACGAAGCGATCGAAAAAGGTCGCAAGATGGCCGAGGAAGTCAAAAAGGCTGCCTAAATCGCTAGGCGGTGAATCGTGAAAACGCTTCGCCGCCTCGATCCGACGAACGTATAAGGTTCCAACATGGCAAACACTATTCACGTTGACGTGGTTTCCGCTGAAGAGCAAATCTTCTCCGGCGAAGCCGAATTCGTCGCGTTGCCGGGTGAAGCAGGCGAGCTGGGCATCTATCCGATGCACACCCCGCTGATCACTCGCATCAAGCCGGGTGCGGTGCGCATCAAGGTCGGCAACCAAGCCCAGGAAGAGCTGGTCTTCGTCGCCGGCGGCATTCTTGAAGTGCAGCCGAACGCGGTGACGGTTCTGGCCGACACCGCTATCCGCGGCGCCGACCTCGACGAAGCCAAAGCTGCCGAAGCCAAGAAAATGGCCGAGGAAGCGCTGGCCAACAAGGATTCGAAGATTGATTACGCCCAGGCGCAAGCAGAACTGGCTCAGGCCATCGCGCAACTGGCGGCAATCCAGAAACTGCGTCAAAAGCGTTAAGCAACACTAAGCGAGATTCGCTTGCAGCAAAAGGCAGCTTCGGCTGCCTTTTGTTTTTATGCGGCGGCGCTCAGCCCGTATGCACTTATCGCATCAATATCGCTGCGTGCCAGTGGCTTCAAGCAAAACCGATTTTCTCGTTAGCTCGCGACATTTCCTCTTCAATCGCACTGCTTGGGCGATAATAGCGGGTTAGTCCATTCATTTCATCGAATCCATGTCCAGCTCATTCGCGCCTCTCAAGAACGATACCTTCCTGCGTGCCTTGTTGCGCCAGCCGACCGACTATACGCCGTTATGGCTGATGCGCCAGGCAGGCCGTTATCTGCCTGAATACAATGCCACGCGCAAGCGCGCCGGCTCCTTCCTGGGCCTGGCAAAGAATCCCGGCTTCGCCACCGAAGTGACATTGCAGCCGCTCGACCGCTTTGCGCTGGATGCCGCCATTCTGTTCTCGGATATTCTGACCGTACCGGACGCCATGGGGCTGGGACTTTATTTTGCCGAAGGCGAGGGCCCCAAGTTCGAGCGTCCGCTCCGCGATGAAGCGGCCGTGCACGCCTTGCGCGCACCGGATCTCGGCGAGTTGCAATATGTCTTCGACGCCGTCACGCAAATCCGCACGGCGCTGGCCGGCCGCGTGCCGTTGATCGGTTTTTCCGGCAGCCCGTGGACCCTCGCCTGCTACATGGTCGAAGGCGGAGGATCGGACGACTTCCGTACCATCAAGACGATGCTTTACCAGCGTCCCGACCTGATCCACCATATCCTGAAAATCAACGCCCAGGCAGTGACGGCCTATCTCAACGCACAGATCGACGCCGGCGCCCAGGCCGTGATGGTGTTCGATACGTGGGGCGGCGTGCTCGCAGACGGCGCATACCAGGACTTTTCGCTGGCGTACCTGCGTGAGGTGATCAACGGGCTCAAGCGCGAACACAATGGGGTACGGATTCCTTCGATCGTCTTTACCAAGGGCGGTGGCCTGTGGCTGGAGCAAATCGCCTCGATCGGCGCCGACGCCGTCGGTCTGGACTGGACCGTCAATCTCGGCCAGGCACGCGCCCGTGTCGGGCATCAGGTCGCTTTGCAAGGCAATCTCGACCCTGCGGTGCTGTTCGCCAAACCGGAACAGATCGAAGCCGAAGTGAGCAGGCTGCTGCAATCCTTCGGCACGCCGGGTAATGGTCATGTCTTTAACCTTGGCCACGGCATTTCGCAATTCACGCCGCCGGAGTCCGTGGCAGTCCTGGTCGATGCGGTCCACAAGCATAGCCGCCAACTTCGTCAAGCAGGTTAAGTCCATAGAACAACATTGCGCGTAAGTAACTAGTTTGGGAAAAAACAAGGACTTATTCACAAAAAGTGTGCAAATTTCTGTATATAAAAAATTTTTTTAAATAAATGACTTTTCGCAAGGCAATTTCTGTAACTCCTTGATTTTATTGATGCTCGATTTTCCTCTGCTATGTAGGAAATTTCCTAGAAACAGAGAAAATACGCGGGTTTCAGCCTGTCAAGAGGCGATTGTCCACAAAGTTATCCACAGAAGATGTGGATAGAATGAAAAAGTCTTTATAAGACACATACTTAGGTGAAAATCTTCAGAACTTTCTTGTTGTAGCCTGCAGTAAATGCCATGGGGCAACGCTTGACGACATGAATACTTTTTGATCTGAAGCATCGCTAAAAAGTGCTATTAGCCGGAACTTATTCACAAGGTTGAACTGGTGCAAAGCAGCAAACAATTTTTGATTTAAAAAATTTCTCAAATCAAATACAAAAACTTAAGTATTTGAATTTAAAGGGAAAAATTTTTGCTCGTCGAATAGGCATTTTATTGAAACCCGCATAAATACTGGCATTTGCGGCTGTCAAGAGGGCCTTGTCCACAAAGTTATCCACAATAACTGTGGATAGCTGAAAAAATGCTTATGAAACCTATGCTTAGCAAAATTATTAAAGATTTACTTTAATTGCGTGGAACACTGCATTCTCAAAATCGCGCTGGATTCGCCACTCGACAGCCTGTTCGATTACCAGTGGAAACTTCAGGATGAAACGGTGCCACTTCCACGGCCGGGACAACTGGCCATCGTGCCGTTTGGCCGCCGCGAAGTCGTGGGAATCATCGTGGCGGTGAGCGACCATAGCGATTTGCCTGCGGAAAAACTGAGAGAGGCGCTTGCCGTGCATGTGCAAGTGCCGCCTTTGTCTCGCGAGTGGCTGGACTTGTGCCGTTTTGCGGCCGATTATTACCACCGCCCGCTCGGCGAAGTCGCTATTCCAGGCTTGCCGAAAAACCTCCGTACCACCAAGACGACAGCGCTCGACAAAGCCTTGGCAAAGCTCGCCAGGCCCGCAGATGTCGCTTTGCCGAGGCTCCGCAAAGCTGCGCGCGCACGCGGACGCAACGCTGCAATAACTACCCCGGTCGAATCGCCGGCCCAGGCGGAAGCAGCGGTTGAAGTCGCCGAGCCGGCCGCGCTTGCCAGCCCGGTATTCTGGTCTGCCACACCGAACCTGAATGCCGCACAAGAGCAAGCCGTCGCAAGCATCGCCGAAACAATGGGCTTTACTCCCTACCTGTTGTTCGGCGTGACCGGCAGCGGCAAGACGGAAGTCTATCTGCAAGCGGCGGCACGCATTTTCGCTCAGGCGCACAGTGAAGGCCCGCCGGCTCAGGTCTTGATCCTCGTTCCAGAGATCAACCTGACGCCGCAATGGCTGGCTAACGTGCAAGCGCGCTTCCCGCACTTGACCATCGCCTTGTTGCATAGCGGGCTTGCGGAAGGCGAGCGCTTGACGCATTGGCTGGCGGCGCATTACGGCCGGGCGCAAATCGTTCTGGGCACGCGGCTGGCAATCCTGGCGTCGCTGCCGAACCTGAAACTGATCGTGGTCGACGAGGAACACGATCCTTCATATAAGCAGCAGGAGGGCTTGCGCTATTCCGCCCGCGACCTGGCGGTATGGCGCGCTCACCAGCTGGGCATCCCGGTCGTGCTGGGGTCGGCCACGCCTTCGCTGGAATCCTGGCAGCATGTGCAATCCGGCCGCTACAAAAAGCTCGAATTGCGCGAGCGCGCCGTGCCTGATGCCGTGCTGCCCAAGGTACGCATGATCGATATGGAGCGCGACAGGCCGACCGGCGGCATGACCTCTTCCCTCATCAAGGCGGTCAGGCTGCGCCTGGAATGCGGCGAACAATCGCTCCTGTTTTTGAACCGGCGCGGCTATGCACCGGTGATGGCATGCGAAGCCTGCGGATGGATCAGCAACTGCGCCCATTGCAGCGCATTCATGGTGTTGCATAAGCTGGACCGCAAGCTGCGTTGCCACCACTGCAGCAATGAAATGCGGATCCCGCGCAATTGCCCCACCTGCGGCAATATCGACCTGCAGCCGATCGGCCGCGGCACCCAGCGCGTCGAAGAAAGCCTGCAGCAGCTATTTCCTGCTGCGCGCATCCAGCGCATCGATGCCGATTCCACTCGCCTCAAGGGCAGCGCACAAGCCGCATTCGATGCCGTGCACCGGGGAGAGGTCGATATTCTCATCGGCACGCAAATGGTGGCCAAGGGCCATGACTTTCAAAACCTCACCCTGGTCGGCGTGCTCAATCCGGATACGGCATTGTTTTCGCAGGATTACCGCGCCGCCGAACGCCTGTTCGCCCAATTGATGCAGGTGGCCGGACGCGCGGGGCGCCGGGCGCAGAAGGAAGATGGCAATCCCAGCGAAGTCTGGATCCAGACGCGCTATCCTCAACATCCCTTGTATGCCGCCTTGCGTGCGCATGACTATGAGCGCTTTGCGGACGTGCAGCTGCAAGACCGCGTGCAAGCCGGTTTGCCACCCTTTATTTACCAGGCGCTGATGCGGGCCGAAGCGCGGGAATTGCAAACCGCGCTGGAATTCCTGGAAGCGGCGCGCTCATCTATGGATTTGCCGCCCGAAGTGATTCTCCATGACCCGATTCCCATGGCAATGACAAGAGTGGCCAATGTCGAGCGGGCGCAATTGCTCATCGAATCAACGTCGAGGGTGGCCTTGCAGGCTTATTTGACGGCATGGCTGCCGGTATTGCGGGAAATAAAACCCCGCATCAAATGGTCACTGGAAGTGGACCCGCAAGATATTTAAGTCTGTCGAGAACGCCGTGACTTTCCACTTCCCCGTTGTGGCCGGATCACTGTATTGTCAATGCAAGTCCACCAGTCGAGGCGGTTGCAGCGGATCGAAATCTTCCCAGTCACCGTTGGCGATCGTCCCCTCGGCACGTTCGATATCCAAGGCTTGCAGCTCGCGCAGCACACGCACCGCGCGTGCTTCCTCATCCTCGCTGGCCGCCGAGATGGCCAGCATCATGCCTGACCGACGATAAGGCAGCGTGCCGCTTTCGGTGCCATCGTCCTCCGTCTCGGATAATGATCCCGCCAGGTCGCCCACGTGCGCCCCAACCAGCGCGCCGACAACCGGCGCAACCGGCCCGATCACTGGCATGGTCGCCGCGCCAATCACGGCGCCCACGACGCCGCCAGCGATACCGCCTTTGGCGATCCCTCGCTCGGTGTGTTCCGCGCCATGTGACTTGATTTCATCGCCACCTATCAGGGTCATGTCATGCTGGCCCGGCGGACTGACGTAAAAAGTCGAAACCTGTTCTTCAGCAAAACCCGCACGCAAAATTTCAGCGCGGGCTTCGTCAGCAGAAATTTGTTGATCGAATCGACCGGCAATGATATTCCCCATGAATAGCTCCTCAAAAAACAATGAACCATTACAAAACAATAAGAACACCGGATAGGGATTTAGTTCGGCAATAGTGATGTCGAGCCAGAGAAGTTTGCACCTAATCGGATCGATCATCCGAGCTTCCGCCATCGTCATAATTTCGCGGCACAGGAGCCGCAATTGCTGGTCTAACGAGACCTTAATGTACCGGTGCAATTTACAAAATTCATGAAAGACAAGGTCACTCGCGATCGCACGGCCGTCGATCAATCAGAAAATGCGACGGTCTTTGACACGGATGGTCGCCAGGCAAATATCGTCGAGCGTGGCGAAACGAATGGAGGGACTTACGTTATCTTGAAGCAGCAAGATGGCACCAGCTTGCAGATCCCGCTAGACCTGCTGCAACAACGTAGCGACGGCGACTATTCCATTCCATTTGCATTCTCGGCATTGGATAACGCCACACGAAGCCCACAGCAAGGACAAGTCATTCCTGTGATTCAAGAGGAGTTGCAGGTAAATAAGCGCACCATCGAGACCGGACGCGGCATTCGCGTCCATCAGCATGTCGTGGAACGCACCGAAGTCGTCGATGTACCGCTGCAGGAAGACGTGCTGGAAGTCACACGCGTGCCGATCGGCCGCCCCGTCGACCGTGCCCAAATCCCGCAGGCGCGCCAGGAGGGGGAAACATTCATCGTTCCGGTATTCGAAGAAGTGCTGGTCGTGGAGCGCCAATTGCGCCTGAAGGAAGAAGTGCGCATTACTCGGCATAAACGCGAAATTCGCGCGCCGCAGCATGTTGTCCTGCAGTCGCAAGAAGTCAGTATTGAACACTTCGATGAAAACACGCGCTGGCGCGGAACTACAGGAATGCCAAGTAACCCTAAGCAGAATACAAATAGTCCTGGCACATCTGCCGGGCAATGAAGACTTTAGGAGATCATCATGGCTAACACTCTGGTAGGTGTGTATGACAGGTTCAGCGAGGCTCGCGGAGCTTACGATGAACTACTTTCCTGCGGGTTCGACCGCGGCGATCTGCAGCTTTCCCCATCGGATGAATCATCGGATTCACGCCAGTCGACGTTGAGTTCGGCCGGCACGACGAGCACGCCAGGCGAGGATAGCAGCGATCAATCGTTCGGCGCCGGTATCCGCCACTTTTTTCATAATCTGTTCAGCGGCAACGATGAATACCAGGAACATGCGGATGTCTATGCCGAAGCCGTGCGCCGCGGCCATTACCTGGTAACGGTCCATACCGATAGCGACGAGGAGCGAGTCCAGGCGACGCAGGTCATGAACAAGTTCAGTCCCATCGATATCGACGAGCGCGCCGCCGGATGGCGCAGCCGTGGCTGGTCGCGCTACGATGAAACGGCGCCGGCGCTGAACGATTCCGAGATCGAGGATGAACGCCGCCATTATTCCACCTCGCCGTCGATGGGCGCAGCCGCAGCAGGCGCCGCCAGCATGGGGGCGGCCACGAATGCCTCCGACGCTACCATCGCCGATACTTCGCGCGCCGATGAAACTGTCTCCGCCAATCCGACCTACAGTGTGCGGGATACCACGCCGAGCACGGATAACGAGACGTACAGGGCGACAACGGATAGTGATGCCACCACCACGTCGGCCGGTATGACCGCGGCCGGCAGCACCGGCAGCATGGCGGGTAGCGACACCACGACCGATTACGGTACCGCCCGCGCCGATACCATGCCATCGGAAACGCTTCACACCGATGACATGATGGAAGATGATCGCACTCGCGCCGACTTCTCGACGCCGATGACTTCCAGTGCATCAGATACCACGACCACTACCGGTGCCAACTTTGCGTCGACGTCGTCAGACATGCCAGACAGGACAGTCAGCGAGCCGGCGGCGACACGCTTGTCCGATGCCGACACCACCCTGTCGCAACGTCATATGACCGCTGCCGGCACGTCGCCGGACTCCCGCACCATTCCCGTCATTCAGGAAGAGCTCCAGGTCGGCAAACGGGAAGTGCAACGTGGCGGCGTGCGTGTCTATCAGCGCGTCAAGGAAACGCCGGTCGATCAATCTGTCCGCCTGCATGAAGAGCATGTGCATGTCGAACGCCATTCCGTCGACCGGCCGGCCAGCGAAGCCGATTTGAGCGGGCTGAAGGAATCTTCCTTCGAATTGCGTGAAACCGCGGAAGAAGCCGTGATCGGCAAAACCGCTCGCATCGTCGAGGAAGTCGTGGTCAGCAAGGAAGCTAGTGACCGCACCCAGGAAATCCATGACAAGGTCCGGCGTACCGACGTGGAAGTGGAACAGTTGAGCGGGACCGACCGGGATACTTCCGGCAGGAATTTCCTCAACGACGATGAGTTTCGCCAACACTTCAGTTCCGCCTATACCGATACCTCGGACAGGTTTGAAGATTATGAACCGGCCTATCGCTATGGTTCCACGGTGGCGGCAGACGAACGCTTCCGCGGCCATAACTGGGATGAATCCGAGGAAGACGTGCATGCGGACTGGGAGTCCCGTTACGGCGCGGCGACGCCTTGGGAAAAAGCCAAGAATGCCGTGCGCTATGGCTGGGAAAAGGCAACGCGCTAGACTGCCTCGCAATAAGTCAGCGCATACGTGATCGTGAACGAGGCAATCCGCTCCCCGGATTGCCTCGTTTTTCATGCTTGCATGTCAGGTAGCGCAATTACCAAGAAAAGTCTGCCGCGACTCAGCTTGGCAGCCGGTCAAGCCTGCCTTCCGCAGCCAGCTGGCGAATCGTGCTGATGGTATCGAGATCCGCTTCATAATATGCCGAGCGGCGAAATTCATTATAAAAATCATCCATCGTCCCTGCGGTTTCAGGCGAGCCTTCTTCATAATCGAAGCGGACGAAAAAGGCATCCGGCTGCGGTTCTTCGATCCGCATGGTCATGCGCGAAGCGGCAATTTCGCCTTGTGCCGGCACTTCGTACAAGACTTCCTGTTGCGGCGTAAACGTGACGTGATCGCGAATGATCACGGTGCCGTAACGTAGTTCACGCGTCAGGCCCGTGGCGGTTTTTTCCAGGATGGTGCACTGATCGAGGTGAGCCATGAAGAGATTCGGCGCTTCCGCACGCAACACGAGCCCGTGCCAGAGTTGTTCACGTGTCAAAAAATCAGCCAAGGGATTCAACCGATCGTTAATTTCAATAAGGTGGTGGAATTTCATCAGACAAGCAGAAGCTAAATTAAAAAAGAATGGACACTCAGGAACGTGAGCTTAACAGGCAAGGCTGAACAAGCGATAGCTGAAGAAAACAGCATAGCAAATCAGCCAGTCGGCGTACCCTGGGGCTGGAAATAAGTAGTTGCTTCATGGAACTTGTTGGCAACTGGAAATGTCAATGTTTCAGGCACGCAGCCGTCGGCGCGTCCCAGAAAAACTTACGCCTGCCGTCCTGGCGGGCGTCATCAGCCAAAATTGTCCAGGGAGACTCAATTGAGACGTAATACTTGTGCTCTAGCACTGCTAGGAGCATTGTGCGCAACGACTGCCGGCCAAGCCTACGCTTGGAGCTTTGCGGATTTTTCCCGCTTGTTTAACCGGAACTGGTCGACCACCACGACGAAGGCCAGCACCACGACGACAAAAGCCAGTACGACCACCACGAAAGCCAGTAGCACAACGACGAGGGCAAGCACGACCACCACCAGGCTGGCCACCACCACGACTTCGTCAAGTCTGGCCACCACGACAACGCTGGCATCCACCTCGACCACGACTCTCGCACCGAGTGCGGGCTTGCCCGCCGCGCAGACATGCGGCCTCGCCAATTTCCAGCAAGAGCTGATCAACCGTATCAACCAAATCCGTGCCACCGCACGCGCCTGCGGTTCGCTCACCTATGCCGCCGCGCCGCCGCTGAAATGGAACGACAAGTTGTCCAATGCCGCGGCAGGGCACTCGGCTGATATGGCTGCCAAGAACTACTTCTCGCACACCAGCCTGGATGGCCGCACATTCAGCCAGCGCATGACCAATGCCGGTTACAACTGGCGCGCGGCCGGCGAAAACATTGCCGCCGGCCAGACCACGGTCGATCAGGTCATGACGGCATGGGTGAATAGCCCGGGCCACTGCGCCAATCTGATGAACCAGAATTTTACGGAAGTCGGCGTGGCGTGCGTGCGCAACGATGCGTCTAGCTATCGATATTACTGGACGATGGACCTGGCTCAGCCGAGGTGATGAAGGGTTTGGCTGCGTGCAGCCAGCGCCACCTGCAGGTCAGGAATTTCGCGGTAAATGAAAGGGATGACGACGTTGCCGTAAAGGGTGATACAGCCCCAGAGGCCGAACTCATCCCGCGCCGTGATCAAACCCTGCTGCGGATATGACAGCCTGTCATAGCGTGGCGGGATGATTTCCCGCCCGCTGCAATCGATGAGGCCATAGCGGATCGAGCCATCGACGCGCCGCCCGACACGGGCGACGCCACGCTTGAATGGACCGGCTTCCTGGTAATAATCAGAAGTAATCGCTATGCCGCAGACATCGATATATTCCCAGCCGTTTTCCGTGCGCACCGATGCCAGGCCTTCGCTGAACGGCTTGGCTTCCAAAAATCGCGGGGTGATTGCCCACTCGCCTTTACGGTCAATGTAGCCATACTTGCGCGCGAATTCCTGTTGCACTTGCGTGCGCTGGTTCTCGTTCCCCACGGGCGCCTTCCGCAGCAATTTCCGGGCAATCCGGCGCCATTCTTTACGCGGCTCAGATATATCCCGGGCACTTGCCGCAGCAAGCCCGTGCCGGAATTCGCCGGCATAGTCGAAACGTGGGCTAATGACCCAGTCCCCGCGCCGGTCGATATACCCGTACAGTTGCGGGTCGGCAGGGTCGGTGACAGCCGCCAGCCCTTCTGAAAAGCTTTCGGCGGCAGCGAAGCGGAAGTCGACGAGTACCTGGCCATGCTGGCTGATATAGCCATGACGAAATTCCTTGCCATGTGGTGTACTGGCACAAAGCATGCCCTCGTCATGGCCGCCATAGGTAATCGAGGCAAAGCCGTGCGGAGTGCATGACTGGCCAAGCACATCCACCAACACTTTGGAGGCGGCCGCTCCCGCGTCTCCGGTTGTGTCGCCAGCCAGGCGCAAGCTTTCGCCCTTGTTTTTCCTGGCAATAAACGCCGCTCTGTCGCGGAGAAACGCTTGTTTGACCAAAGAAAGCGGCCGGGCAGAAAAGCCGACCAGCAACTGGCCGGATAGCGATAAATAAGCATGTCGGCCATCGAGCGTGGCGCGTAATGCGCCATTGCCGCTGTCATGCCTGAGCATGGTATAGCGTGGCGCAATCACTTTCTGGCCATTGCGGTCGAGCGCGCCCCACAGCCCGCCGCTTTTCACGAGCAACAAGCCTTGGCAGCAATCGAGTGCTTCCTCGTATTGGATCGGCGTGATGACGTTGCCGCCAGCATCGACATAGCCATATTTGCCGCGCAGCATAACGACCGCCAAGCCTTCGCGCAATGGCGCAATTTTATGGAAAGCGGCTGGAATCAGGATTTCCCCGGCACTATTCATCAAGCCGCATAAAGGGGGATTGCTGCGGGTGCGGAAATTGATCGTATCTTCACGCCCGGTCAGGCCCTCAAAGTCTTCCCATAACACGATCCTGTCGCCGGATTGATCGATGTAGGCAGGAAGCGGTGGCGTATGACGCGCGTTGGCTGGCGTGACGGTGACTACGGCTACGCCGGCAGGCAACTGGCCTGATTGCTGTAGCGCTTGTTTGATCCGTTTTACTAGATGACTTACGACACTGCGGTGAAAGCTATCGCGTGCATCGCGGATCGCTAAGGCCCCAAGCGGCCAGTTCGCAACTTTATATTTGTAAAAGGGTTGCTCGCCCGGTTGGTTGCGCAGATGTTCGCGCGTGATCTCCTCAATCAGGTTTTCAGCTTCGTCTTGTTCGAAGAATACTCCGTGCACTTGATCCGGAGTGCCGAGCTTATCGTGGGTATAGGCGATATACAAGGACCGCCAAGTCCAGCGGGAATCATTGAAAACCGTTTCCCAAGTGTTACCCAATAATAAGGCAATGCCCAGATCAAGCAAGACTTCGTGCGCAGTAGCAGCTACGCTGGCGCTTACCGACGCTAACTTTTCCATAGGGTGATCATGTAAATTTTTTTACGTTTTCTCCCATATTTATGGGATGTGCACCAGCGTGGTGCGCATTAAGATTTGTACCAGGCAGTTTTTCCTTTTCGCATAGTAATCAGCAATGCCTGCTGAAGCTCTGCAGAGAATCAAGTCATTGATTGAAACTTCCGCAACGTTGTTTTCTACCCATGACCATTTGCGGAATAGGGACATACTTCTTGGGCATAACATGACAGCAATTGAATTTTCCAAATCCGTCAAATCCACTTTGGCGCACCGTGCAGCCTATGTCTGTGCCAATCCGGATTGTCGTTGCCTGACATTGAGCCTGGTTGGCGATGACGCCGAACGAGTGAGCTATCGCGGACGCGCCGTGGCGATCTGCGGTCCCGAAGGCGGACCGCGCTACCTTGCCGGCATGAGCAGCAATCAGCGCAAGGCGATCGATAACGCCATCTTCTTGTGCAGTAAATGCGCCGAGCTCACCAGCAGAAACAAGGGTGCGCATTATCCGGCTGAGCTGTTGCGTGAATGGAAGGAGCAACACAAGCGCTGGGTCCGTGCCAATCTGAACCTGCGGCAGGAAGAGCCGGCTCCGCTGCGCCTGGTGCGCGCCGCCGCCTTGCGCATCGACGGTCCGGCAACGGCTTCGGTCCGCATCAAGCAGCGCGGATGAGTTCTCCGTTTCCAAGATGAACAGGCCGGCCAATGCCGGCTTTTTTGTTGAGCTGGGGAACTTGAATAATGTTCAGGAATTTGGTTTGATAACCAGCCGCCAATATTGACGGCACAACAACAATTCAAGGAGATTCGCATGCAAAAGACGACAAAAACTTTGCTCAGGACGTGCATCACTCTTTCTACCGGTATCCTGCTCGGTGCTTTCGGCATGGGCGCACTGTATGCGCAGCAAAGCGGCATCAAGCGCACCGTGTTGCTGAAGCATGAATTGTCGGTGCAGGGGCGCGATGCGGTCATGGGGCATGCGGAAATCGTCTCCGGCCTTGAAACCGGCAAGCATACGCATCCGGGCGAGGAAATGGGTTACGTTCTCGAAGGCGAGCTGGTGCTGGAAGCCGATGGCAAACCGGCCAGGACATTAAAACCCGGCGACACCTATTTCATCGAAGCCGGGCAGACCCACAATGCCAAGGCCAGCGGCACCTCGCCCGTCAAGGTGCTGGCCGTATATATCGTCGAAAAGGACAAGCCGTTCGCTGCCCCGGTCAAGTAAGCCCTGAAGGGATGCGGTAAAGTAGCGGCATGGCCGCTTACGCCCGCATCCCGATTCACCGGGAAATCGAAGATTGCCGAATATGCGCCGATCACCTGCCGCATGGACCGCGGCCGGTAGTGCAGATGAGCGGCACGGCACGCCTCTTGATCATCGGTCAGGCGCCGGGCCGCAAGGTGCATGAAACCGGGATTCCCTGGAACGATGCCTCCGGCGCGCAATTGCGCACCTGGCTGGACATGTCGCCAGACGAGTTTTACGATGCCAGCCGGATTGCCATCATGCCGATGGGATTTTGCTATCCGGGCACCGGAAAAAGCGGCGATTTGCCGCCGCGTCGCGAATGCGCCCCAGCCTGGCATGCCCGCTTGCTGGCGCTCATGCCGCACATCCGCCTGACGCTGCTGATCGGCAGTTACGCGCAACGCCACTATCTATCCCTGTCCAAAAGGAGCACGCTGACGGAAACGGTGGCGCATTACGCCGAGTTTTTGCCGCAATATTTTCCATTGCCGCATCCGAGTCCGCGCAACCGGCTTTGGTTAACCCGCAATCCCTGGTTCGAGGAGCAGGTGGTGCCGGCGCTGCGCCAGCAAGTGCACGCTGCCCTTGCTGAATGATGTCAGGAATGTATGCCTGACTGGCGACTTCGCGGTATTTAAAGCCGTGCGGCAACCGTGATGCCGCCTGTGCACTGCTACAATGTTGCGCTTGTCGTCCTTCCGGTTTTTCGCATGTCACAATCCCCGACGTTTGGTATGAACGCGCCGCAGCGCGAAGCGGTCAACTACATGGATGGCCCTTGCCTGGTGCTGGCTGGCGCCGGTTCCGGCAAGACCCGCGTGATCACGCAAAAGATCACGCGCCTGATCGAGGAATGCGGCTACGATCCGCGCAACATCGCCGCGCTGACCTTTACCAACAAAGCCGCCACCGAAATGCAGGAACGCCTGGCGAAGATGTTGAAGGAGCCGCGCCAAGCCAAGCAATTGACCGTCTCGACGTTCCATTCGCTCGGCGTCAATATCCTGCGCCGTGAAGCCAAGGAACTGGGATTGAAGGATCGCTTTTCCATCATGGATAGCGATGACTGTTTTTCGCTGGTGCAGGATATGGCGTTCACGACCGACAAGCAGGAAGTGCGGCGCATCCAGACGGCGATCTCGCTGTGGAAAAATGGCTTGATCGACCCCGAGGTTGCCCTGAAAAGCGCGGTCACTGAAGAAGAGGCGCAGGCGGCGCGCATCTACCGCAGTTACGTCGCCACGCTGGCCGCTTACCAGGCGGTGGACTTCGATGACCTGATTCGCCTGCCGGTGGAACTGTTCCGCAATAGCGAAGCCGTGCGCGACCGCTGGCAAAGGAAGCTGCGCTACCTGTTGGTGGATGAATACCAGGATACGAATACCTGCCAATATGAACTGGTGAAGCTGTTAGTGACAGGGATCGGCAAGAAACCCTTGTTTACCGCGGTGGGTGACGATGATCAGGCAATTTATGCCTGGCGCGGCGCGACCATCGAAAACCTGAAAACCCTGCAGGTGGATTTTCCGGACCTGAAAATCATCAAGCTGGAGCAAAATTACCGCTCCACCACGCGCATCCTGCAGGCAGCCAATGCGGTCATCGGCAACAATCCCAAGCTGTTCGAAAAGTCGCTTTGGTCGGAACATGGCTTGGGCGACCCGATCAAGGTCATGGCGATGAACGATGACGAGCATGAAGCTGAGCAAGTGGCGATCATGCTGTCGGCGCATAAGTTCGAGCGGCGTGCCAAGTTTTCCGATTACGCGATTCTGTATCGTGGCAACCACCAGGCGCGCGTGATCGAGCAGGCGTTACGAAAAGAGCGCATTCCCTACACGATTTCCGGCGGCCAGAGTTTTTTCGACCGCGCCGAAATCAAGGATATCATCAGCTACCTGCGTTTGATCGCCAATGGCGATGACGATCCGGCCTTCATCCGCGCCGTCACCACGCCCAAGCGCGGCGTCGGCCAGTCGACGCTGGAAGCGTTGGGCGCGTTTGCCGGCCAGTGGCAATGTTCGCTGTTCGAGGCGGTCTTCAAGGGCGGTATCGAAGCCAAGCTGGCCGATCGCCAGCTGCACCCGCTGCGCGAATTCTGCAACTTCATCAACCAGGTCGAGGCACGCGCCTCCAAGCGCGGCGAGAATGCCGCCGAGCTGCTGGACGACATGATGAAGGAGATTAATTACGAAGCTTACCTGTACGATAACTTCGACGATCGCGCGGCGCAGAGCAAGTGGCAAAACGTGCTCGACTTCACCGACTGGCTCAAGGACAAGGCCAAGGGCGGCAGGGATGGGACGGACGCGGAAAAGAGCCTGCTGGAACTGACGCAGATGGTTGCATTGATGAGCATGCTGGACGGCAAAGATGAAGAACCGGATGCGGTGCGCATGTCGACACTGCATGCTTCCAAGGGCTTGGAATATCCCCATGTGTTCCTGGTGGGCGTGGAAGAGGGCATCCTGCCGCACAAGGGCGACCCCGATGCGCCGATCGACACGCTGGCGGCGCGCATCGAAGAAGAGCGCCGGCTGATGTACGTGGGCATTACGCGGGCGCAGCGCTCCTTGACGATCAGCTGGTGCAAGCGCAGAAAGCGTGCGCGCGAAACGGTCAGTTGCGACATGTCGCGCTTTATTGCCGAGATGCGCCTGGACGAGGGCGATGCCGTGCCGACGGAAGAGGAAGTGCTGACGCCGCAGGACCGGCTGGCGAATCTGAAGGCCTTGCTGCAGAAACCGAAGGCGGCATAGCCTTCATCGCTTTTTCCTTCCGCTTCCCATATTCATGGGATGGCGCCGGCATGTTTGAGACGCTATGCTCCAGTCCGCTGGCGGCTTGCCGTTCAATAGGCTTGAATCAGAATTATTGCAATTGTAACTTCCGTATCAGACGGTAAATCTGTGGGGCGGGTTTACCGCCATTCACTACACTCAATGCATATCGCTTATGTACGCCGTCATTTTCCGGGCAAAGATTGGCGCAATCGATGATGAATATATCCGGGTTGCCGCGATGTTGCGCGAAACGGCACTGACATCGTTTGGCTGCCTGGACTTTGTATCGGTGAGCGAAGGCAATGCCGAAGTCGCGATTTCTTACTGACCGGACGAGGCCAGCATCCGGCAATGGAAAGCGCACACGGACCATCTTCTCGCACAGCAGCTCGGGCGCGAAAAATGGTACGAGTCTTACCTCGTGCAGGTTGCGGAAATCAGGCGCGAGTACCGGTTTGAGGCTTGAGCCGGCCAATGTCCACGGCCGGTCATTCGCTTGGGGAGGCTGATTATGAAACGCACTGCTGTCCGTGATTTCTTCGCATACGCGCTGCTTGCCTGCAGCCTTGCCACTTTGCCGGTAGCGGCATCGGCGCAGGATGGGCCGATCAGGCAGCGGCTGAAAGAGCGCTGGATGCAACGACACCAGCAAGCATCCGCTTCCGAGTCCTCCCAGCCCGACGGCGCCATCGTGCGGCCGGGCGACTATCGCTACACCATCGAGCATGATGGCTTGACGCGCCAGTATCTCGTGCACGTGCCGGCCGGTTATACGCCCGCAACCTCCATGCCTTTGCTGGTAGCCTTGCATGGTGGCGGTGGCAGCATGGATTTCCAGGCGGACGACCATCGCTACGGTTTGATCACGAAATCGGAGCAGGAAGGGTTCATCGTGGTTTTTCCGAACGGGTACAGCAGGATGAAAAGCGGAAAACTCGCAACCTGGAATGCGGGGAAGTGCTGCGGCGCAGCGCGGGATAATCAGGTCGATGACGTCGGTTTCATCCGCCAAGTGGTCGCGCGTGTCTCGCAGCAGGTCCATGTCGACCGCAAACGCATCTATGCCACCGGCATGTCCAACGGCGGCATGATGGCATACCGGCTGGCCTGTGAAATGCCGGATGTGTTCAGGGCCATCGCCGCCGTGGCCGGTACCGACAACACAGTGAGCTGCAATCCGAAGACGCCGGTCTCGATCTTGCATATCCATGCCAAAAACGATACGCATGTCTTGTTCGATGGCGGTGCCGGGCCGGGTGTGCCGAATGAGCAGGCCGTGACTGACTTTACCTCGGTAGGCGATACGGTGTCGAAGTGGGCAAAATTGAATGGCTGTTCGGCGCCACCGAAAAGGGTATTGGAGACTGCCGGCGCGTATTGCGAAGTCTATGCATCATGTCGGAGCAGGACAGAGGTCGAGTTATGCGTCACGCAAACCGGTGGCCACTCCTGGCCGGGCGCTTCGCAAACGCGCGGCGAGCCAGCCTCTCAGGCAATTTCCGCCAATGACGTGATGTGGGAATTTTTCTCGCGGCGATAATCAAACCCATACAAGGCAAATTTCCCAATGAGTTTGAAAGACATTCTTAAGGCGCAGTGTCAGGATCTGGCATTATTGATAGGTAATGGCATCAATCGCTATGGCGCGGAGGCGGCGGCCAGTTCCTGGGATGGCTTGTTGTCGACATTGGCGCAAAAGCTGCTGGACCCGGCGCACGCCGCGTTGCCGAGCGGCATGTCGCTGACCGAGTTCTATGATGTGCTGGAATTGTCTTCCACGCTAGGTAAAGGCAAGTCGAGTTTGCAGGCGCAATTTTGCGAGCTGCTGGCGAGCTGGCAGCCGCAAGCCCAGCACAAAAGGGTCATGCAATGGGCGCATCGCCATGACGTGCCGGTACTGACGACCAATTTCGAAAACACTCTCGGCAATGCCTTGGGGTGCACGCTGCAGCGCGTGCGCAATCCCAGGTTCACCGCCTACTATCCGTGGGAGCGCTATTACGGCTTGAAAACCATCGACGATCCCTGCAAGGGCTTTGGCGTCTGGCATATCAATGGCATGCAATGCTACCGCCAAAGCATCCGGCTCGGCCTGACCCATTACATGGGGGCAGTGGAGCGGGCGCGGGCCTTGTTATATCGCGGAACGATACGCTTGTTTTCCGGCGCCGATATCAATGCCTGGGTGGGCGCTTCCACCTGGCTGCAAATCGTCTTTCATAAGCCCTTGCTGATTTTCGGGCTGGGACTGAGCGAAAACGAAGTGTTTTTGCGCTGGCTGCTGATTGAGCGCGCCAAGTACTATCGGGTGTTTCCGGAACGGCGCAAGCCGGCCTGGTATGTGCATTCCGCGAATGAAAAAAACGAGGGCAAGCTTTATTTTCTGCGAGCCGTCGGCGTTGAAACCGTCGGGGTGCCGCACTTCGACGATATCTATGGCGAGCAAGCCTGGGCCCTGCCGGCTGCCTGATGTGCCGGGCAAAGCGAATCGGCTTTGCGCACGTCAAGCGGGGAGCCAGCAAAACGGCCGGTGCTGCATGATGTAGTACCTGAATGTAGTACCGCCGCCGGCTAGTTCTCGCCAGCATGCACCATATTCAAGTAATATCCTGAAAAACTGCGCGACACCTGCAGCCGCCATCGCGGCCAGTCTTCCGGCGTGGGCCCCTGCTGCCAGGCCCCATTCGCCTTTATTCGTTCAGTCAACCGCAACTTCAGCAACCCGAATTCAGGAGAATTCATGAAAAGAATAAAATCCGCCATCTTCGCCGTGGCGATGGGCAGCGCGATCGGCGCCTATGCCGAGCCGATCAAGGTCGGCATCGCGCTCGATATTTCCGGTCCCTTTTCCGCGCTCGGCACCGAAGCGCGCGACGGCTTCAACCTGGCGATCGAAAAACTCGGCGGCAAGCTCGGCGGCCAGCCGGCGGAATTCCTGCAGGCCGATTACGCCGGCAATCCGCAGCAGGCCACCGAGCTGGTGAACCGTTACCTGCAGCGCGACAAGATCACCTTCTTCACCGGGCCGATCCCGTCCAATGCCGCGCTGGCAGTCGGCCCCGCGCTGTTCGCCGCCAAGGTGCCTTTCATCTCCAGCAATCCCGGCCCCAGCCAGTACGCCGGCAAGCAGTGCAACCCGTACTTCTTCGGCCAGTACCAGAACGACACCTATGACGAGGCTGCCGGCAAGATCGCCAACGAAAAGGGTTACAAGAATGTCGTGCTGATTGCACCGAACTACCCGGCCGGCAAGGACCACCTGAACGGCTTCAAGCGCCTGTACAAGGGCGCGCTGAAGGATGAGATCTATACCAAGGTCGGCCAGATCGATTACGCCGCCGAGATCGCCCGCATCCGCGCCCTCAAGCCGGATGCCGTGTTCTTCTTCCTGCCCGGCGCGATGGGCATCAACTTCATCAAGCAGTATGTCGGCGGCGGCTTGAAAGAAATCCCCCTGATCGCTCCCGGCTTCTCGGCTGACCAGGACGTTATCCAGGCGGTCGGCGAGCCGATGCTCGGCCTGCTTAATACCGCGCACTGGGCGCACGACCTGCCGGTGCCGGCCAACAAGGAATTCGTCAGCGCCTTCCGCAAGAAATACGACGGCCGCACGCCGTCCGTGTATGCCGCCATGGCGTACGATTCCATCATGGCGATGGATGCGGCGGTGCGCGACGCCGGCGGCAAGACGGATAACCGCGAAGCGCTGGTGAAGGCGCTGGCCAAGCCGAGCTTCAAGTCGGTGCGCGGCGAATTTGCCTATGGCGTCAACCATTACCCGGTGCAGAACTATTACCTGCGCGTGGTGGACAAGGATGCCTCCGGCAAGCTCGCCAACAAGCTGGTCGGCACCGTGCTGGAAAAGCACCAGGACGCCTACGTCGGGGAATGCACCCGCTGATTCTTTTGCCGCAGTAAGCGGAGGGCGGCCGCCGCCCTCCGTGTCTGGTTTTTCCCGCATCCGGTACCCTCACTCCGATGGACGCCATTTTCATCTTCGAGCAGCTGCTCAACGGCCTTGGTTTTGGCCTGATGCTGTTCCTGCTTGCCGCCGGCCTGACCCTGGTGTTCGGCATCATGGACACCATGAACCTTGCCCACGGGTCGCTGTACATGGCCGGCGCGTATATCGCCGCCAAGGTACATGAGGCCAGCGGCTCCTTCATCGGCGCCGTCGCCATCGCGGTGCTGGCGACCATCCTGGTCGCAGCGCTGCTGGAGGTGCTGGTGTTTCGCCGCATTTATCGCCGTGACCATCTGGCCCAGGTGCTGGCCACTTTCGGCATCATTTTTATCGCCGACGATGTCGTCAAGATGATCTGGGGGCCGTCGCCGATCCTGGCGCCGACTCCCGCTGCGCTGGCCGGTCCGGTGCAGCTGTTCGACGGCCTGCCTTATCCGGCCTATCGCCTGATGCTGCTGGGCGTCGGTTTCGTGGTGGCGCTCGGCCTTTATCTGCTGGTCAGCCATACCCGCATCGGCATGCTGGTGCGCGCCGGCGCCTCCAACCGCGTCATGGCCGAGCACATGGGCGTGCGGGTGGGACGCGTATTTTCCTTCGTGTTTGCGCTGGGCGCCGGGCTGGCTGCGCTCGCCGGTGCCTTGATGGGGCCGATCAGCGCGGTGCAGATCGGCATGGGCGAGCAGATCCTGATCCCGGCGCTGGTGGTCATCGTCATCGGCGGCATCGGTTCGGTGCGCGGCGCCTTCGTCGCCGCCTTGCTGGTCGGTATGGTGGACACCGCCGGCCGCGCTTTTTTGCCGCTATTGCTGCGCGCGATCCTGCCGCCTTCGCTGGCGGCCGACCTCGGCCCGGCCTTGGCCGGCATTTCCATGTACGTGCTGATGGCGCTGGTGCTGGCGCTGAAACCGGCGGGATTGTTTCCCGCGCGCGGATGAGGATGGCCATGGACCAGACCAAAGACCTTGCGATTTCCGCCGCCGCGCCGACCGCCCGCCACATTGGCGCCAAGCTGCTGCCGTGGGCGCTGCTGCTGGCGCTGGCGGTTTTTCCGTTGCTGGCGCCGCATTTCGGTCTCGAATACTACGTCGGCTTCGTGCGGCGGCTGCTGATCATGGTGATCGCCGCCGCCAGCCTGAATGTCATCCTCGGCTACGGCGGCATGGTCGCGCTCGGCCATGCCGGTTTCGTCGGCGTCGGCGCCTACACGGTGGTGGCGCTGGTCGATGCCGGCTTTGCCTCCGCATGGGGCGCATGGGCGGCGGCCTTTGCCGTTAGCGCCCTGTTCGCGGCGATGATCGGCGCCGTTTCGCTGCGCACGCGCGGCGTGTACTTCCTGATGATTACCCTGGCCTTCGCGCAGATGCTGTATTACCTGGCGGTGTCGCTCAATACCTGGGGCGGCGACGACGGCTATGGCATCTACACGCCGCTGTCCTTCGGCGCCGCGCTCGATGCCTTGCATGCCGATATCTTTTACTGGATCGTGCTGGCCGCCGCCGCGCTGACCTTTGCCTTTGCCAGCCGGTTGCAGGTATCGCGCTTCGGCCATGCGCTCACGGGCATCCGCGACAACGAGACGCGCATGATGGCGCTGGGCTATCCGGTGTATCGCCTGAAGCTGGCAGCCTTCACCGGCGCCGGCGCCGTGGCCGGACTGGCAGGCGCGATGCTGGCCAGCCATAACAATTTCGTCAGCCCCTCGATGATGCACTGGACCGAATCAGCCACGCTGCTGGTGATGGTGGTGCTGGGCGGCGCCGGCCGCCGCTGGGGCGCGCCGCTCGGCGTGGTCATCTGGATGGTGTTGGCAGAAGTGCTCAAGTTCTACACGGAGTACTGGCACTGGCCGATGGGGCTGCTGCTGTTGCTGATCGTGTTCTGTGCGCCGCGCGGCGTGGCCGCGCTCTTTGCCGGAAAGGGGAAAGCGCGATGAGCCTGTTTGTAGCCAGCGGGCTGGTGAAACGCTTCGGCGGGCTGCTCGCCACCGGCGGCGTCGACCTCACCGTCGAGCCCGGCGAAATCCATGCCCTGATCGGCCCCAACGGCGCCGGCAAGTCGACCCTGGTGAACCTGATCTCCGGCATGCTGGCGCCCGACGCCGGCAAGCTGGCGCTGGACGGCGTCGATCTCACCGGCCTGCCGCCGCACTGGCGCGTGCGTGCCGGCCTGTCGCGCTGTTTCCAGGTCACCAGCGTGTTTGCCCGCGATACCGTGCGCGACAACCTGCTGCTGGCGGCGCAGGCCCATGCCGGCTCCAGCTTTCATTGTCTCGGGCAGCGCGACAGGGAAGCCGCGCTGCTTGCCGTCGCTCATGAGCTGGCCGAAACCGTCGGCCTGGGCGACGCGCTCGACCGTGTCGCCGGCACGCTGCCGCACGGCGCCCAGCGCAAGCTGGATGTCGCGCTGGCGCTGGCGGCGCGTCCCAAGCTGCTGCTGCTCGACGAGCCGATGGCCGGCATGGGGCCGGAAGATTCGCTGCAGATGGTGGCGCTGATTAACCGCCTGCGTGAGCGCACGGCCATCCTGCTGATCGAGCATGACATGGATGCGGTGTTCCAGCTGGCCGACCGCATCTCGGTGCTGGTTGCCGGCCGCGTGCTGACCTCGGGCGACGCCGCCCATGTCAAGGCGCATCCGGAAGTGCAGTCGGTGTATCTGGGCACGGAGGAACATGCATGAGCATGCATTCATCCATCATCATCTCGCAGGGAGGCCGGCCATGACGCGGGAAGTTTTGCTGAGCTGCCGCGGCCTGGAAGCCGGTTACGGCGCCAGCCAGGTATTGTTCGGACTGGATTTCGACATCGCTGCCGGCGAGGTGGTGGGCCTGCTCGGCCGTAATGGCATGGGCAAGAGCACCACCATCAAGAGCCTGATCGGCGGCTTGCGCCCGCGCAGCGGCACGGTGCGCTTCGGCGGCAAGGATATTCACGGTTTGCCGGCCGATGCGATTGCGCGCCTGGGTATGGCGATCGTGCCGGAAGGGCGGCAATGCTTTCCCAACCTGACCGTGCGCGAGCACCTGGTGGCCTTTGCCGATAACCGCAACGGTCGTCGCGATCCGTGGACGCTTGAGCGCATCTACGGCTTGTTCCCGCGCCTGAAGGAACGTGCCAACCATCTCGGCAACCAGCTTTCCGGCGGCGAGCAGCAGATGCTCGCCATCGGCCGCGCGCTTTCCACCAATCCGCGCCTGCTGATCCTCGATGAAGCCACCGAGGGCCTGGCGCCGGTGATCCGCGCCGAGATCTGGCAGTGCCTGGAGCGCCTCAAGGCCGAAGGTCAGACCACCCTGGTGGTCGACAAGTATGTCGAAAAGCTGGTGCGGCTGGCCGACCGGCACTTCATCCTCGAGCGCGGCCGCGTCGCCTGGCACGGCACCTCCGCCGAGCTGGACGCGGACCGTGCGCTGTGGACGCGCTACCTTGGCGTCTGAATTCCGGCGGAAGGAAGCACAGGAACCCGAGGCGGCGGCGGGCCATCATGCGCTCCTCGTCGGCTTCCATCACCAGCACGTCGAACTTGCCAAGGAAGGCCAGGCGCGTGCAGATCGCTTCGCGCACCTAGCATAGAGAATGCAGGGCCATACCTAGCCAATAGCTGACCATTTGAATTCGCTATTGCTGCCTGTATTGCAGAATTGCAAACCAGGTCTACATTTCATCAATAGTGCGTGCTCACAACGAATAGTTAGTCTTTCCCAAAAGTTGGAGTTTATCAAGAGCGAAAAGATGGCGGGGAAGATGGAGTTTGGTATATTCGTATGGCTTGGCATAAATGCCCATAAACACTTAGGCAGATTGAAACTTTACTGCGGGAAATTTGTCGGAGAGGCTATGTTGCGCTCATGAAAGTGCTTCAAGGGATGCCATCGTTGATGATACGGCAATTTTCGCCGATTAAATGGCCATAAAGAATTTTCAGGATACAGGTGAGGAACCATGCATAAAATAATCAAACCCGCGCTGCTGTTGCTGGCGCTTGCCAGCGCGGCTGCAGCGCAGGCATCGGATGTCAATTTTGGCGTCAGCGTCGGCGGCGAAATGGCGCCCGGCGTGTATGGCCGCGTCAATATCGGTAATACCCGTCCTGCCGTGGTCTATGCGCAACCGGTGGTCATCGTGCCGCCGCCGCGCCCGCTGCAGCCGATTTACATGAATGTGCCGCCAGGCCATGCTAAAAACTGGGGCAAGCATTGCCATCGCTATCATGCTTGTAATCAGCCGGTATATTTCGTGAGGACTGCCGAATATGGCGGTCCTGGTGGCGGCCACCGCGGCGATCATCATCACGATCACCACTATGACAGGCATGACGATCACCATGGTCACGGCAAGGGCCACGGGCATGGCAAGCACAAGCACTGACATGCTATTTGCAGCACGAGAATCTGAAACAATGACGCAACCGGTCAACAATCGCCCGGACACACCCTGCGTGGCGGTGTGCTCCACTCTCTTCGACGATATCTGTCGTGGCTGCGGGCGTACCGCGACGGAAGTCTCGCATTGGGTATCGATGTCCCAGGCCGAGAAGGATGCCGTCTGGGACAGGATCATCCGCGAAGGTTACCCACGGCGGAAAATCTGACTCAGGCCGGCGTCAGTTCTGCCACTGCGCGGTTCTTGCCGGATTGCTTGGCGCGATAAAGCTTTTGATCGGCTTGCTGGATGAAGCTGTTGATATTGCCGTGCCCGGCAACGTGGTGCAGACCGAAACTCATGGTCAGCCGATGCATGATACCGGCCGGACGAAACTCGATGGCGGTGATGGACTTGCACAGCTTGTCCGCCACTTCCTTGGCCAGTTCGGGGGTCGCTTCCGGCAGTAGCACCAAAAATTCCTCCCCGCCCCAGCGGCACACCAGATCATGCTGGCGCAGGTTGTTGCGCAGCGTTTGCCCGATGAGATGCAATGCCTCATCGCCTGCCTGATGACCGTAAGTATCGTTAATGAGTTTGAAGTCATCGACATCGCCGTACAGGATGGCATAGGGGCGTTGATGCCGCAGGTTGCGGCTGTTTTCTTCTTCCAGCCTGTCCAGCATGAAGCGCCGGTTGGGCAAGCCGGTCAGGACATCGGTCTGCGACAGGTGATCCAGTTGCGCGCTCAATCGCAAGAGTTCGTTCTGGCTGCGGCTGCGCGCATACTCATGCAGCGCGATAAACAGCATCAGGGCAAAGTAGGTTGCCGTATAGCGGATCTTGAATTCGAGCGAATAGGGCTGGGTGCCGAGCCAGGAAGGTGGGATGAGAAACACGGTCAGCGCAATGCCGCTCATGGCGGCAATGACGATCAATCCCAGGCGCGCCCGCAGCACGGTAACAGCGGAAGCGGCCATCGGGTAGCCCCAGAGCGCCCCCGTATTTTGAACCGCGCCTGTCCCGACCAGGAAGGCAAACAGGGCCAGCAAACCATAGGCAAATCCATAGCCGGCCCAGTCGTGGTTGCCGGTAAACCGAAATATCAGGATATTGGTAATGGTGATGCCGCAATGGACCAACAAAAAATACGCCAGCAGGTCTTTGCCTTGCACCAGGTCGGCGATGCCGAAAGCCAGCAGGAAGACACTGGACAAGCCATTGCCAAGGTAGAGAAGTAAAGTCCGTCGCTGGACCTCGATCGACTCATAACGCTGGCGAAGCGTAGGGTCTTTATCCTTAGGGATGATGGTCTGCTGTTCTGGCATATTGCCTCGGCTGTCAGTGCTCGCATTTTATCAAAGTCGCTATTGTCTTTAGCAAAAAGACCATGGTTTTGTGCCACTTGCTAGCAATATTTACAGAATTGCTGTAGTGCAATAACTCACTCCGAGGATCGCTTTAAAGCTTGCCTCTCCGAATGGGGAGTAGCAACCCGGGTGGCTAGCCGTTACATTGCACGCACGCCGACATAACCGCTCATCAAGCGGTAAAAACAATACGGCACCCACCCATATTGAAAATAACAAGCAATCTGAGGAGACACCATGAAGACAGGCTTCACGCTTTCCCTTTCCCGTCTGCTGGCCACCGCCGCCATGGCAGTCAGCGCCTTTTCCGCCCAGGCTGCGTGCCTGGACAATGTCGTGCTGGTGCATGGCAATATGGCGTCGCCATCGAGCTGGAACAGCACCGTTTCCGAACTCAAGTCACGCGGCTATACCGATAGCCAGCTGTACCGTCCGAACTGGGGTTCCAAGACTTGCGCAGCTTGTAATTCACACGACACGACCAATACCAATGTCGTCAAATCCTCGCTGCAATCGGCGCTGGCGGCGTCCTGCACCGGCAAGATCGACGTCATCGGCCACTCCATGGGCGTGACCCTGGCGATGAAAGCCATCAACGAGCTGGGTTACTCCGGCAAGGTCAATACCTTCGTCGGTGTGGCGGGTGCACAGCATGGCCTCAATTCCTGCGGCGTGTATCCGTTCAATGTCATATCGTCGACTTGCGGTTCGGCCGGCCTGTCGATCGACAGCCCGCTGATCAAGTCGGTCAAGGGCAAGCGCTATGGTGCCAAAATGTACTCCATCAAGAGCTGGATGGATGAGCTGGTCTGTATCGGCAGCTGCTATGTCTGGGGATCGCATACCAGCAATGTCGACTTGCAGAATGCCACCTATGACTATGCATTGGGCCATCTCGGCCTGCAAACCTACACCACCAGCAAGCAAGCTGAATTGCTGATGAAATAATTCCGGAAAGACCCGCTGCATGCCGCAGCGGGTCTGACTGGTTCTCCTGCAGTACTTCCCGTTTATCCCCAAGTCATCCTCTGGATGCTTGGGGTCTTTTTTTGCTTTGCGACGCCGCAAACCGGCGGTGATTTATTTTCACTATGCGGTTAAGGTGCGCTGCTTTGCGCTATGCTTCGCATTCGCGATAAAGTTCACCTCTTCGATTGCAACGCGGATACTCATGAAATTGACCAAACTGTTTTCCCTATTTTTATTCCTGGCTGCCTGCCTGAGCAGCGTCCACGCCGAAGAGGCGAGCGCCGAGCGTAATTTCTCGACGGCGCACCTGGCTGCCGCCGAGCGCGTGATTTACGCCATGGCGCTGCCGGAACGCTTCATCATTCCGACCAAACAGCTGTTGCAGAACAGCCTGGACAAGGATCCGGACAATGCGCCGCTGATGTCGGCGACCATGAATCCTTACCTGGAAAAGCAATATACCGCGCAGCAGTTGAAAATCTGGTTTGCCAACCAGTTCGACCAGGAGACGTGCAAGCAGATCGCCGCTTTCTGGGAAGGGCCGGTGGGCAAGAAGCTGGTGCGCACGCAGGTGCAGATGCTGACGACTGGTGAAGCGCCGGAACTGGTATTCACGCAAAAGGAAAAGGCATTGATGAAGCGTTTCGATGGCACCAAGGCTGGCAAAGCCTTTCTGGTGGCGATGCCTCAAATCGAAGAGACGTTTGCGGAATACATGAAAGATACGCAGATGCGCATGCGCGAGCAATTCATGATCGAACTGGATAAAAAGCTGCGCCAGGAAGAAGAGAAAAAGCCTTCCACTTAACTAGCTCAGTACCAAAATAGGCAAGCGCGCCAAGTGCCTGCCGGTCCTCACGGCCTGTCCACCTTTCGGTGCACAGGCCGTGCTTGCATTCATTCCTTGCCGCGCTTGAGCTGCTGTTCGAAAGCGGCATCCAGCCGGCTGACTCTCACTTTCTTTTGCGGGCCGGTCCGGTTGACCAGCGCAATGAATTCTTCCTGCGTCAGCTCGTCGCTGATTTTTTCTGGCGCCGCTCCCGGCTTGGCGCGCAGCAGATAGAAAAACCCGCTTGCCGTCATTCCCATCGAATAGCGGTAGTCGGTATCCCGGGTATTGAGCCGCGTCACGGCGGCACTGGCTTTGGTCGAGCGCATGGGTGGTCAGGCAAATAAAGGGGTGACAAAGAAATACCACATTTTTAGTCCGTGCGAATGCCCGCCAAGTTGCGCGACGAGCTCAATATTTCCTCTATGCAATGCAAGTGTGCTATCGTTATTCAGCTGGCGGCCAATAATGATGAGACCTCGTCGCCGTTTCTTCTTAACGAAGCATCCGGGAGTATGTCATGACAGATGCAAACCACTCTTGCGGCAATTGCGAACAGTTGCGCGCGCAGTTGGTCGAAAAAGATGCGGAACTGGCGGAATTGCGTGCCCGCCTGGAAGAGCTTGGCCGTCACGATTCCATGACCGGCGCCCTGAACCGCCGCAGCTTGCTGGAAAGCCTCGTGGCCGAACTGCAGCGCGCACAGCGCACCGGCCATCCGTTTTGTTTCGCGGTGCTGGAGCTGGACCGCTTCAAGGAAGTCAGCGGCCAATATGGCCATGTGGCGGGCGACGCGGTCTTGAAGAAAACCGCGGCTACCGCCGTGAAGCTGCTGCGCACGGTTGACCGCTTCGGCCGCCTGGGCGGCGAATCGTTCGGCATCGTGCTGCCGGCGACATGGCTGGACCAGGGCGTGATTGCCATGGGCCGCTTGAGCAAGGCAGTGGCCGAATGCGACTGGGGCGATACTGCGCCTAGCCTGATGCTGACTTTTTCAGCCGGCATTACGACCAACGCCTTTGGCGACACGGCCGAATCCATGATCAAGCGTGCGGAACAAGCCATGCGCCAGGCACAGGGAGAAGGCGGCGGGCGCACCATCCAGTTGGAAGAGGCGCTGCCGCCTGGGATACCGGCTGCCTGAAGGCGGCATTCGTTCCTGAGGCTGTATACTTGGCGCTCATGCCGGTTTGCGGCATGCCTTTAGGAGCTTTGCAGCCAATGATAGAAAACCGCCTGGTCGACATCGAGATCAAGCTGGCGCGTCAGGAAGACCTGGTCGATACATTGAATCAGACCATTTACCGCCAGCAAAAGAAAATCGACGAACTCGAAGCCCTCTGCACTGCGCTCGCGCGCCGCCTGCAGGAATTACAGCAAACCGCCAGCGAGCGTGGCCCGGCGCATGAAATTCCGCCGCATTACTGACTTCAAATTCCCTTCACCTCTGGCGGCATGGTGTCCTTCTCGCCAGCCGAAACAAGCAGCGTAAACTTGTTGTAAGGCAGTATCGTTGCCTTTCAGCGGTGAACTCCCGTCGTATTCCCTTGTCGATTGAACACTTGCTGCGCACCGGATGAGCCGGATGCGCGCGTTCTGTGTGCAGCTTTTCCTGGATTGCGCGCCTGTTATAGGCAATCTTGCAGACTGGCAAATAGTAAGAGCTGCGATATAGGGAGTGCTATGAGTCACTTATCGAAATCCCTGAGCGGCATGCTGCTGCTGTTTCCTTTGACTATCTGTGCAGCCCATGCCCAGGTTTTTCCCACCACGACGCAGCGCCCATTGCCGGGTGCCGGTGGCATGGTGAATTCGCCGCAAGCCGGCTCCGGGACGGGGACCGGCACCCCGGTGCAGCAGGGACGCCCTGCCGTGACTGCGACGCCCGGCGGGGTTGGCAGCCAAAGCAGTGGCAGTAATGGCGCCGGCAATCAGGGGGCGCCGAACCAGACGGGCATCAATCCACGTGCTCCCAACCCGACTGCATCGACTAACCAGCATGTGCCAGCTCAGGGACGGACCATGCAAGGCGGCTCGAACCAATCCCGGGGCAATCAATCCAGCGGCGATCAGGGCGGCACCCAGGCCAGCGGCGTGCCGACCGGGCCCGGGCAGGCAGGCGCGGGAGCGGCAGCGGCAGCACCGCAAGGCGGACAACCGCCGGCCACACCGGCTTCGGCAGCGCCGGCGCCACCGCCACCGGCCATCCAGCCGCAGTCGCTGGGCATGCCAGGCGGTGGCAGTGGCGCGGCAGTGGTAGTCGTGCCGCAAGGCGCCAAGCGTATTCCGGCGCAAGTGACCTTGCAGCGCCCGCAAAAATCATCACGGGTCGCGCCGCATGCATCCAAGTCCCGCCATGGCGAACGCACCCGTAGCGCCAAGGGGCATGGCCAGGAATCCAGTGGTACTGGGCAGGGCTCAAGTCGTGCAGGAAAGGGGTCTAGCGGTACTGGGAAGGGATCCGGCAGCACCGGATGTTAGTAAGCACTAATTCGCGGCGCAACCGTAGATAGACGCAGCACGGCAAGTATCCATTGCGCTTTCACGCCATTCCTTATACCCGGCTCTTGTCGTCACGCCTGGATGCCCGGTTTGCGCGACGCCGCTCTTGCGCATGTTCCGAGTAAGGCCGCCGTTCCGGCTCCGGATCGCGGTCGTCTTCGTCGTGCTCGGCATCGAAGGGGAATGACTCGATCTCGTCGTACTCTTCTTCATATTCATCGGCCTTGCCATTGCGGCTGCCTGCAGCGATGCCGGTGCGGGCCTTCAGGTAGTCGGCTTTGGGTCTGGAGATTTTCGTCATGGTCGCGCCCTCCGTCCCTGAGACTGCCGCCACTGCGCCGAGTTCATGGCTGACGCCGCGGACATGATCGGCGTATCATGCCATTTTGACTTTCGCTCCCGCTGTCACGAGTATGTCCACAAATGCGACCCTGCCGCTGTTTCCACCCATTGAACCGTACCGCAGCGGCACGCTGGCTGTCGACGATCGCCATACGATTTACTGGGAAGAGTGCGGCAATCCGCAGGGGCAGCCGGTCTTGTTTCTGCATGGCGGGCCGGGCGCGGGGTTGTCGCCCAAGCACCGCCGCTATTTCGATCCGGCGCATTACCGCATCGTGCTGTTCGACCAGCGCGGCGCCGGCCGCTCGACACCATTGGGCGAATACCGCGACAACACCACGCCCTTGCTGATTGCCGATATCGAGCGCTTGCGTACCATGCTGAATATCGAGCGCTGGCTGGTATTCGGCGGCTCGTGGGGTTCGACGCTGGCGCTGGCTTATGGCCAGGCGCATCCAGAAGCCTGTAGCGGCTTCGTGCTGCGCGGGATCTTTTTGTGCACGCCGGAAGAAATCGACTGGTTCATGAATGGCATGCGCTGGTTTTTCCCTGAAGTGCATGAGGAATTCGTGCGCCAGATCCCGCCGCAAGAGCGGGGCGACTTGCTGCAAGCCTTTGCGCGACGATTGTTCGGCGACGATGAAGCGGCATGCCTGCGCGCCGCGCGCGCCTGGGGCCGGTACGAGGGAAGCTGCCTGTACCTGCTGCCACAGCCGGACCTGGTGGATGACTTTGCCACAGAAACCACCAGCATCGGCGTGGGCCGCCTGGAAGCGCATTATTTTCTGAATGCCGGATTTTTCAGCGAGGACCAGCTCATCCGCAATGTCGGGCGCATCCGCCACCTGCCGGCGGTGATTGTGCAGGGGCGCTACGACATGGTGTGCCCGCCCTTATCGGCTTACCGCCTGCACCAGGCATGGCCGGAAGCGGCATTCCACATGATTCCCGATGCCGGCCATGCCGGCCTGGAGCCGGGCATTGCGCGGGCTCTGGTCACGGCGACGGAACAATTCAAGCTGCAGGGCCGTTTTTATTAGACGGCCGCGCATCGCCATGCTTGCGCTTTAGGATTTCCGCACGCATTTCGCGAAACTGTTCCTGTACCTCGTTGCCGATGAACTTGGTGCCCACCACGGGCGGGACCCACACCGATGGGATCGATTCGCCGTGAAATTCCACGCGCGTGCCGCTGCTTTCCGAACTCAGTTGCGTGGCGCCATCCATTTTCTGCATATTGCCGGACAACAGGCGCGAGCGAATCGTCGAATGCGGCATCAGCTCGACTTCGCGCACCGATTCAAAGGCGAAGCTGAACATGCCGCGCGCCGCCTTGCCGATTTGCGCCACCTGCAGCTTGTTGCCGCTGCGGCTGATCACTTTGCTCGACTGCAGGTTGGAGATGAATTCGCTCATATGATCGAAGTCCGTCAAGACATTCCAGGCGTCCTGCTGTGTGGCGGCGACGCTGAAGCTCACATCCACCACGATCATGTCGCCATTCTTGTGCACCGATACCGTGACATCACGTTCGGGCTCCGCTTCCGAACCCAGCGCCGCAGGAAGCGCACAGCAAAGCAGCAATAAACAGGCGAGGCGCAGGAGCCGGATAAACCGGAAAGCGGGTAAACCGACAATGTAGGTAGGCATGGGCGACTCAATCGATGGGATGCCGAAAGTTATCATTACCGCAAGTTGCACTCAAGTCTTTTGCGAGGGACGCAAGCTACATGCCGCTTGTTGAGGCCATGTTTCGGATGCCTTGCGATGCGCACCGGCTTGTCTCTACAATGCATCCTCGCGACACCTGATTGGCAATTCGCCAATATTTCCTATGGGAACTATTTTGGGTTATCCTGATCTTAACAAGGCGGCCACAGGGACGCACATTTCAGCATGCATGTTTACGAACTGCCGCGGCCGGTTCATCCAGCAGCCGCCAAGAACAAGGTCACATATGAAAACCAGATTGAGCCTGCTTTGTATCGCCGCGATCCTGGCCGGCTGCGCCAGTGACAGTCTGCCGCTTGCCGGTACGCCTGCCTACCAGGGTGGCCCACCGGGCGGCTCCGTTTCCGCCAGTCTGCAAGCGTACAAGATCGCGTTGGCAAACCGTATCGCCGCCGTCAATAGCGACAAGATGTACACGGGCCGGCCGCAAGCGCTGCTGCGTTCGGTCGTGGTGGTGAAGTATGTGGTGGATGGCGATGGCCGGCTCTTGCGTTCGGAAATCATGCGCTCCAACCGTGACCGCAGCACCGAAGCCACCGCGCTGGCGACGCTGCGCAACAGCGCGCCTTTCCCGCGCCCGGATGCGCACCTGATGCGGCATGGCCGCCTGGAACTGGCCGAAACCTGGCTATTCAATAACGATGGCCGCTTCCAGCTTCGCAGCACGGCGCAACGTCAGATCGATGAATAAATTAGTCAAACATGGTGTCAGCGCGGCTTGACGATCACGGTGACTTTCTGCAGGATGCCGCTTTCGAATCGGCAAGAAAGTCTTCATGAGCTTAAGCTGGATGTTCAATACCCTGGTCGGCACGATCTTGCTGCCGCCGCTGAATCTGGTTCTCCTTACCGCATTGGGACTCTGGCTGGCGCGCAAGCGCCCGCGGCTTGGCCTTTCCCTGAGCGCATGCACCCTGGCCATCTTGACCGTGTTTAGCACGGGCGTCGGCGCGCGCCTGCTCGCCCGCCCGCTGGAAAATCAAAATCCGGCGCTGACCTCCACGGCAAACCTCGATGCGCAAGCGATCGTCGTGCTGGGCGGCGGACGCATCTGGGATTCGCCCGAGTATGGCGGCCAGGATATCCCCAAGATGACCACGCTAGGTCGTCTGCGTTACGGCGCCTATCTGCAGCGCGCCACCGGCTTGCCCGTCCTGGTTACAGGCGGCGCGCCGGATGGCCGAACCGGCAGCGAAGCGGAGATGATGGCCCGCGTGCTGCAAGATGAAATGCATGTGCCGGTCAAATGGATCGAAAATGCCTCCGACAATACGGCGCAAAATGCGCAGTATTCCGCCAAGATCCTGCAGGAGGCGGGCATCCAGAAGATCGCGCTGGTCACCGATGCCTTGCACATGCCGCGCGCGCGACGCGCCTTCGAGGAATCCGGTCTGACCGTCGTGCCGGCTCCCACGGCCTTTGCGACCACCGAACATACCTCGCTCAAGGCTTGGTTGCCGGGCGCTACCGGCATGCAAGTCAGTTACTATGCCATGCATGAGTGGCTGGGCTTGCTCTGGTACCGGTTGCATCGCCAAAGTCCTCCCACATTCAGGTTTTCGGCTAAGTAACTACTTACTGCCAGACGTGGTCCAGATAAATTCAGCCGGCATTTTGCTTTGCGCTTGATGAAGGTAAATGCGGGAAATGGCGCTGCCCGGCTTGCCGGCAATAGCTGTGCTGAGTATGATGAGACCGACAACTTCATTTCTATACGGAGATCAGCATGACTGCTTCCAGCTACAAAACTGTGCGCAACGATATGAAAAGCCTGGTGCGCGATGCCCAGCAATTGTTCCGCGAAGCCAGCGTAGCCACCGGTGAGCGTGCCGATGAATTGCGTGCCAAAGGACAGGAATTGCTCGACAGCGCTGCCCAACGCGCGCAGGAATTGCAAACCGCCGCCATGGAAACCGGCAAGGAATTCGCCAGCCATACCGACAGCTATGTCAAGGACAACCCGTGGAAGGCCGTGGCCATTTCCGCTGGCGTCGGCCTCGTGGTCGGCATGCTGATCGGCCGTAAGTAAGCCGGTCGCATGCAATTCAACTCGACTCAGGCGGCCGAAGACGAGCCGCTGCGCCCCGGTTTTTTGGCCGGCTTGGCGGGAATGGGGCGCAATCTCCTTGGATTGCTGCTGTGCCGGATCGAACTGGCAGCCCTTGAACTGGCCGATGTGCGCGCCGCCTTGCTGAAGCTGGCGGTCGTCTTTGCCATCGGCATACTGACGGCTTTTTTTGCGCTGGCTTGCTGGACCGGGCTGGTGGTGATGCTGGCATGGGATAGCCTGGGCTGGAAGATTCTTGCCATCGTCGCCGTCTTCTACACGCTCGTTTGCCTGGGAGTCGGGATGTATGCGCGCACGCTGCTGCGCGATGACCGGCTATCGCTGCCGCTGACCATGGCGGAATTGCGCAACGACCGCGACGCCCTGCAGTGAAATCATCATGAAACCAATTGACCGCAAACAGGAGCTGGTGGCGCAAGCCGCGATCCATCGCCAGCGCGTGGAACAAGCCCGTGAGACGCTGGTGGCCGGCATACGTCCGGCGACGCTGATGAAAGGCGTCGGCGGGCTGGCACTGACGGGCTTGGCCCTGCTGCGCAGCCGCAAGGAAGAGCCGAGCCCGGCAGGCCTGACGTCACTGTTGCCGGTGCTGGCGCCGCTGGCGCTGAAAGGCATTTCCCTGGTCGGAAAAAAGGCGAAGTCGCCCAAACCGACGATGCGGCAATTGTTATTGGTTGGTGCGCTCGGCGCGGTGACGGCGTTTGCCGTGAAAAAGGCGGTGGCGCGGCGTCGCGCCAAGTAAGCCCGATAAGCTTGATTCCGTCTGCGGCAGGCTTGCCGTGGACAATTTCTTCGTCTGGCCGGCCGGGCTTTCCGGCAACTCCTCTATACCTGTTGCAATTTTAGAACTTCCCTTGGCGTTGGCCGTCGATAGGAAGGGATGCTTCATTCGAAATTGCCGGGAGGAGCGATATGCGGAAGTCCTGTAACTTCTTTTTCGCCATGTTATGTCTGGCCGGCACTGCCGGCATAGGAAGCGGCGTCATGGCGCAGGAATCGGCAAAGCCGAAGACAGAACCGCCCGGAGCCGGCAAGTCCGCCAAGACGAGGACGCTGGAGGCGGGTGCCAAGGTCTTGCAAAGCAATGCGCCGATCGAGGGCTTCGATATCTATCTCGTCGGCTTTCACCCGATCAAGGACCATCCGGAACAACAGATGGAAGCGCACCATTACTGCCATCAAGTCAATGAAGACTTGGCGCAGTGCGTGCTCTTTGACGGCAATACCAAGGGCGCCAACATGCATGGCGTCGAATACATCATTTCGGAAAAGCTGTTCGAGACCTTGCCCGCGGATGAAAAGCAATATTGGCATCCGCATAATGCCGAGATCCTGAGCGGCCAATTGATGGCGCCCGGCATTCCCGAGGTGGCGGAAAAGTCGCTCATGAAGACAAAGATGAATAGCTACGGCAAGACCTGGCATTTCTGGAATACCGGGCAAGAGGGGCAGCTCGCCGACAAGCTCCCCATGGGCAAACCCATGCTGGCATGGTCGTTCAACCGAGACAACGAAGCCAATCCAGGACTGGTCGAACGGCGCGACAAGAAAATGGAGCTCAATACCGCGCAAAAGCGCAAGGACCGCGCGGACCTGAAGGCATTGGCCAAGCCGCAATCCGGCGTTGATGAACTCAAGGGGAAATTCGGCCGCCAGACCCAGGATATTCCGGGCGTGGTCGACAAGAAGGCTGCGGCTGCTGCCCGGCCATGAAACCGGGCACCGCGACCGGGCAATAAAAAAGCCGACCCGCAGGTCGGCCTTTTTGCATGCGTTGTGATTACTTGGCAGCGGCAGCCATGTAATCGACAGCTGCCATGACTTCGGCGTCGGAAGCCGACGAACCACCTTTAGGCGGCATGGCATTCAAGCCTTTGAGCGCGCTGGCGTGGAGTGCATCCATGCCTTTCTTCAGGCGCGGTGCCCAGGCGGTTTTGTCGCCGAACTTCGGTGCGCCTGCTACACCCGCGCCATGGCAAGCCACGCATGCGGATTCATAAACCTTCTTGCCGGCATCGGCCGATACGGTGGCCGGCGCGGCGGCAGCAGGAGCAGCGGCTGCCGGAGCCGTAGCGGCTGGAGCGGCGCCAGCCGCTGCACCGGCAGGTGCGGAACCCGGGTCGGTCTTGGTTTCCGAAGCCGGCGCAGCGGCCGCGCTGGCGGCAGCTTTCACTTCCGGTTCCTTGAACTTGGCGCCCGACTTGTTCGCCATGAACACCACGGCACGCGCGACTTCGACATCGTCCAGGTCCGGGTTGCCGCCTTTGGCCGGCATGCCGCGGATACCCTTGATGGCATGCGAAACCAGCGTGTCATAGCCTTGCGCGATGCGAGCCGACCAGCCGGCGTTGTCGCCTACCTTCGGCGCACCAGCCAAACCGGCTTCATGACAGGTTGCGCAGACAGCCTTGTAGACGGCGTCGCCAGCCTGCAGCTGGACCGGGCCGCCGGCCACTTTCAGGGTAAAGCCCTCATCCCCCACCGGGCGGATGCGTTCAGCCGTCGCTTCGGAGAGCTGTTCCTGACTCAAACCACTCGTGCCACCCTTATCGGCAGTCACGAATTTCGTCAGCAGCACGATGACCAGAATCGGCACGATAAAGGCCGCAGCTATTACGGCGATCAATTGCTTCGGAGTTTTAATCAGGGTTTCATGTTCTTTATGTGCGTCGCTCATCATTCCCTCTAGACAATTTTTAAACCGGTAGGCCGGTGCGCCCAGGTCCGAAAGCGGGCCAGGATTCCAATGCGCAATAGGTCGCCAAACTTTTGATTATAGACGTATTACTATCCTTTTGGAACGATTTGCCTGTGGTTTGCATGGACGGCACAGCAGAAAAAAGGTATCCTTCGGGACTCTTCAGCATTCCTCCAACGCGGCTGTAGCTCAGTGGATAGAGTATTGGCCTCCGAAGCCAAGGGTCGTGGGTTCGATCCCCGCCAGCCGCGCCATATTTCCGGTATTTTCTTGATAGCGAGCACTGACTGATTTAGTTTGTGCCCATGTTGTGCCTAGAATGTGCCCGCTCATCTTGAGTTAATTTCTTTGAGCCGCAGTTTTCGACCCTCGGTCGAATTTAGGGCGCAAGATTGATATCGGTGCACTTTCTTTGCCTACGTTAAGGCTGATTAGATATTGCGAAAGTTACTGTTGATTGCTTTGTACCACTTGCTCAGACGTAACCGGAACATATTCGAACAGCTCACCAACAGAAACTCCGAAATATGCACAGAGCTTGTCTACTGCATCTAAATCCACTCGGGATGCCGTCTCATTGTAGAGAAGCGTAATCATATTGCGGTGCAAGCCAGTCGCCCGCGCCACATCCACAATCTTTAATTTCCTTTCGCCCATTAGACGAGATAGGTTGCATTTAACCATTTAAAGCGCCTTTTTGTCATCCTGAATGACAAAAAGCCTTGACGGACGCCATTTTGCATTCTAGAATGTCATTCAGGATGACAAATTGATGTTTAGGGCGGCGTTATGTCATTCAACTTAAAGCATTCTTGCATAAATAAGAAAGGAAAGCGAATGGCAAATACTTATCTCACAACCGACGAGCTATCTCAACGGATCAAATACGATGCTCGAACAATCCGAGAACGGCTAAAAGACAGTGTTCTGATCGAAGGAGTGCATTACATGCGGCCGTTCGGCGGTCGCAAAATTCTCTATGTTTGGGAAGCGATAGAGCGAGACATGGCTAAGGTCTCCCTCGGTATCGAAGCACCAATTCCGATGGCAAACGGCGGGGTGCTCTATGTCTAGTATCAGAGCGCGGAAGGAAAGCGGAAAGCTCTTTATCGACTTCCGATATAAAAACGTTAGATGTCGCGAGCAGACCGCGTTAGACGACACTCCAGAAAACCGTAAGCGCCTAGGCGTGCTTCTGAAAAAAATCGAAGCCGAGATAACGCTAGGAACCTTTGATTATCGGACGTACTTTCCGGAAAGCAGAAATGCGTTGAAGTTTGACGCTCAGCCTATTCCAGTCGGTATTGGAAGCAAAAGTCCAGAAAATCTTTATGGTGGTGGAACTGAGCAGCGAGTTAGTCCTGCTCGACCATCATTCAAGGACTTTGCCAACGAATGGTATGGGGAAAACGAAGTCCGTTGGCGTCGCAGCCAGCGCAAGACGGTACGCGGAACATTGGACCGACACTTGATCCCCGCATTAGGAGAAAAGACGGTCGACCAAATCACCAAAGCAGACATCCTTAAGCTACGCTCCTCACTCGCCAAAGTTCCGGGACGTAAAAATAAGGAGGGACTTTCCACCACCAGGATCAATCATATTCTGACGCCCTTGCGGATGATTATGAATGAAGCGGCCGACCGTTTTAACTTTAGCACGCCGTATCACAATATTAAAAGCCTGAAGGTAGCGCGTACTGAAATCGCTCCCTTTACGTTAGATGAGGTGAACCGCATCTTGGCAGCGGTCCGTTCGGACTTCACTGACTATTACATCGTCCGATTCTTCACCGGTATGCGCACTGGCGAAATCGATGGCCTGAAATGGAAATACGTTGATTTCGACCGCCGCATCATCATGGTTCGAGAAACCATCGTCATGGGCGAAGACGACCAAACCAAGACAGACGGCTCCCGGCGCGACATTGTCATGTCGGAGCCAGTTTTTCAGGCGATGCAGCGACAATCCGCAAAAACGGCTAAACGTTCCGTCCATGTGTTTTGTAACCGGGAAGGGCAGCCGCTCGATAACAAGAATGTCACCAACCGCGTCTGGTACCCATTGCTGCGGCATCTTGGCTTAGCCAAGCGTCGGCCATACCAAACCCGTCATACCGCCGCCACGTTATGGCTGGGAGCCGGCGAGAACCCCGAGTGGATCGCCCGCCAACTGGGGCATACCACGACGGAAATGTTGTTCCGAGTGTATTCGAGGTTTGTGCCCAATTTAACTCGGCAGGACGGCAGTGCATTCGAGCGCTTGTTGGCTAGCTCCATTCAATCCATCGCTGCAGTCGGGACACCGGATACGACAACACCACCTAAGAAAAAAGCTGCAATCCAAAAGCGTAGTCAAAGGTAATCGGCGAACCCTTCAAGCCAGCTGTAAAAAACAATTTAACTAAGGATAAATGATGGCGACGGAACTAAAACACTTCATTGAATATGCGAGTCAGGCTGCTGACAATGTTCTGAGTTTCCCGATGACCCAGCTATACCCGAAGGGATATCGCGAACAGGTTTGGTGTCGCGGTACTGATTTTCGTCGCAACGCAAGCGGCGCGATTCTGTGCACACTGAATAACGCTGAGGGAGCAATGTGCGCTAGGATCTCTCGACCGGACGTCAAACTGGAGTCATTCAAAAATTGGCAGGTTATGCTCGTCGACCTTGTCACTGTTTCCTTAAACGGAAAATTGACGGCTGAAGTGATGCGCTTACGTACGGAAGGGGGAAAACCAGGCTCTTATTTAGATTTAATGCCTCGTGCAGTATGCGCCTTACCAAGAAAATTGGACGAGCTTCGCGAGCTGATTCAATATATCCAGGCAAAGGAGCTGAGGCAGGTGCTTGAAACCGCCTTTTCAGACGCGAAAATCGTTTTGCCTTTCCTAACTTGTTTCGGCGGTCGCGAAAGTTATACGTATCCCAGCGGACTGCTAGCCAAGACGGTCGCAGCCGCAAAAGTAGCTATCGGCATGGGCTTTGAGAGTCAGGAGGAAGCAGATATGGTGCTGACTACAGCCATCCTCTACGACCTCGGGCGTATTCAAGATGTGAACTTAACCGCAGAAACTATACGGAAAGCGACTGGAATCGTACCGCATGCCGCGACACTAGACTTAGTTAGATTAGCGCTGAATCCAGCAAAGAATAGGCTACATGCGTCGCTGGAAGAAATACTGGCGACCGGCTATTGCGACCAGTACCCAAGTCTTCACCGAAAAATGAAGCAGCAAACAGCATTGGCGAAGATTAATGTGGCGTTATTAGATTAATTCCATTGTGCGATATTATTGCCACTAACGTTACATCAATGCACGTCTTTATTGCACCAAAACCGAAGACCGGTACGGCTGCGAATAAGGTCTGATTAAGATATAGAGTTAGTTAACTCGCGCACTAACAGTGAGCTAAACGCCGAAGACCTAGGCGAGTCTGGGCGTAGCATGAAGAAATTTGCAGGAATGCTGGATCGACCGGCCACCTCAAAACTTCCCAGAGAATACGCCGTGATTTTGCTGCCCACGTTAATGCTCTGGTAAAGGCGAAGCGGAATTCCAGAGATGGAGCAAGTGATGCCACGGGAAGTTTCTACTCTCAGTGTCATCACGTCGCCAAAGTTAAATACTTCGAGCACTCGTCCGGCTATATCTACAGGAGCGGCCACTTCGCATTCTCTCCCGCCAGCCCAAAGCTTGCCGCTATACTTTTGACATGATGGTCGGTACGAGCACGAGTGACAGTGTGCGCCCGGCGTCGCCATTTCCACCGTGTGTACCTCCTGATTCAGTGGAAGTAGCCGCTTAAGCTGACAAAGCACGCTCTTCGCCATCGCACGTAGTTGGTCATCTAAAGGGGCATCCCAGCTATCTGCAGGGCCCATTAACTCAAGGTGGATGGCGGGCGCGCAGAAAGCTTTTTCCAAAAGTAGGCCATATGCCGCTAGTTGAAGAACATAACCCTCGATGGGTTTTTGACTGTCATCGCGTACCCTGCCAGTCTTGAAGTCAACTACGCGTACCGTGCCGTCATTTGTCAGGTAGGTTAAGTCCACCTTGCCTGCCAAATCGAGGACTCGATCTTCGAACCATTTTTCAGGACCAAGTTGTGGATAAACCTGCTTCTGCGTTAATACAGTACCGCGAGCCGAATGGTGGGAAAGATACTGGCCATGGATGCGGGCAACCCGATTGACAAACTGGACCGACTTGATGACTTGCTCTTTTGTGAAAAGCCCTTCAATCCCGTAGGTATCAAACACGAGCTTGGTTAGATCAAGCCCACCGCGCTGTTGAACTAGCGCCGAGACCAAGTTGAAGATTTTCTCCTTGATGGTTTGACCGTTAGCTGCTTGTTCACCACACTCTTCGATTACCATGTGGACCGCCGTACCTCTCAGCGCATGAGGCCCCGCAGGTAGCGACAGGGCGTCGGGCCGCTCCGTCTCGAGTAGATAACGCAACGGGCACGTGGAAAACACGGCAAGCTTCGAGGGCGAAACCGGCTTCTTCCGTGCTAGTCGCGTTACCACGCAAGGATGGGGTGCCGACATTTCTAGGCCTTCTTGAGGTTCAAGAGCGTTTGTCCCATTTGCCGAGACAATTCAAACGTTGTGATAACGTCCAACTTGTCGACTTCGGAGGCAAAGTCTTCTAGGCTCGGGAGGCGGGAATAGATCTCATCGCGTGCCCATAGAGGATGTACGACGGCTGCCCACCGGTTGTCTCCAAGCCCGATCAACGGGATGTTGCCAAGCCTCTGCACTTCGGTCGAGAGCAGGCTGGCGGCGTCTTCGGCTAGGCGCCTAGCGACGTCCGGCCAGTCTTGAACCCCTGGCGCGGTAAAATTCCCATCCAGCCCCGCTACGTATGTGGGGTCAAGCAGCATCTGGATTACGTCGAGCCCCAGCCGCCAGTCAAGTAAGCCATGGTAGGGTTGATTCCCATATCGGTGTAGGCACCGGTAGCACCCGGTGATGCACTCAGACCGGTGATTCACCGCCAGGAAATCTACCAAGGGTGAAGCCATCCTTTCTGTCATGATCGTGCGCATTACGCTGAGAACGATTGGCGTTCCATTGATTTGTTGGGCGAGCCTACTGCAGAGACCCGAGCCATTTACCAATTCATCAGAGATCTGCAGGACGGGCATAAACATGCCGTCCTGATCACGCACAACGCGCGGATCGAGGATCTCGAACTCCTCTGGATCGACGTCGAGCAACTCTCGAGAGGCGTAATTCACGATCATGAAGCATGCCGACAAGGCACCTGCCCTAAATGGGTTGGTAAGTGATTGCTCCCCGCTGCTAGTTGTTTGGATAACTTGTAACCCGGGCGGCAACTGCTGAGGGACAAGGATGATAGAGTCCGTCACTTTTGGGGAAGCAAGGTAGAATCCCTCGCGCTGTGGAGCCGCAGTCCTAAACCTTTGGGCTAAACCTGTGTCTACTTGGAGCGCGTCCTCGTCGATCCACACGTCATGTACCTGCACTCGTCGTTGTATCCCCGCTGTGCTATACCGCGCGTATAAGCTACCGGCGCGCGCCTTGAATCCGCCCCATACACCGCCCTTGTATTCCCCTTTATTCAAACGGAATACTTGTGACTGATGGCTGACACCTAGCGCGAGGTTAGTGGCAGCACAATACTGGGTCGGTATTTGTTCAGCTTCTGCGGTAGACGTGCGACTAGCCTTGGTCATCGATTCGTCCGCAGGATCATCAGCGTGGCGCGGCTCGAGCGAAGTTATGAAGCCGCGTGGGACGTAGGTGTCATAAATGCTACTTCCAGACATCTCTGCGCCACACGACTTGCATTGCCCAGTAGGTGACTCGTTCCCCTTTAGGCTCGTCCACGCGAGGCAAACAGGGCAAGCGGCAAAGCGGCGTGCCTCCCCAATATCATTGGGCCTGGAAACGAACTGACCGGGCCGCCCGTGGAGAGGTCTTAGCATGCCGCCAGCGTACCCAGCAGTAAAGTATTTCCGCTTGTCGTGGACAAGCACCTTCCCTGGCGCAAATTCTTGGATTGCAACATCAAGATCGCGGTCCATGTCTGCAAACGTTAACCCATAACTCGACTGGACGGGCCGGGTATAGAGCAACCGTGTTCGCGTGGGCATCCCGTACATTGGGAACTTGCCGTGCTCTGCCAAGACTTCAGCTAGGCCGCGATCCTCCATGGCTTCGTCATCAAGAGCTTCCTCGATGTAGTCCATTACGTTATCGCTCGACAGAGCACCCGCTATTTCGCGCGCCCTCGTCTTGTCTCCCTGCAGGCACAGCTGGATGAACGCGTCCCGCTCTGCCACGTGCGCGTCGAGCTCTTCCTTGATGATAGGAAGCCAGATAGCTTTCTGTTGCTTAAGTGTACTCACGCGGAAGAACTCGCCATGGTTGTCAGGCGAGGTACGTAGCTCATCGCCGAGCCATGGGCTGTACTTGCGGCGCATTGAGCGAAATGACACGACGAGCCAATGTTTCAAGACGAGGCGTTGCGCAATTTGGTTCAGGCTCGTTGTTAAAAACGGCGGCGGGGGAGGATCACCGGTGATCTGTTCCGGATGCCAGAAATAATGAAGGTCGTGGCTCTTGCTCCTGCAGACGGTCAGCACGGCGGAGTAGGCTTGGCCTCGACGGCCTGCGCGGCCAACCCGCTGCTGATAATTAAAACGCTGGGGGGGCATATTGGCTTGGAACACGGCTCTTAAATCGCCGATGTCTACGCCAACTTCCATCGTCGTGGTGACAGACAGGACATCGACCACGCGTGCTGCCCGATCGAGCACTTCGTCCGTAGGCATTTCAGAAAAACCTGGCGGGAGGATGTCATCGTCATCCTGAATAAGGACACCCTTGAACCGTCTCAGGCGTGCGGCCGGGTTAGATGTCATGCCTGTCAGTTCTTCGGAGCGCATCCGCCGAATGCGGGGTGATTGGCCAATGCGCTTACCAAGGAAGTTATCATTCCTAAGCATCAATGCCGTTCCCTCGGGCGTCTCGCCAAGCGTCTTGTGGCAGCGCGTGCAAATTCCCCCGCTCCGATGCAAATGCACCCTACCGCAGTTTTCGCATCGCCAGTACGGGGCGTCCGTGTCTAAGGATCTGTACCAAAGCTTGGAGACCGAGATAATGCCGCCTAGATGGCCCGATTCTTTAAGCTTGCTTAGGAATTGGGCAAGTAACGACGCTTCATTGCCGCCATAAGCTCGGCAGCGCTCCCTAGCGAAGGCACGTAACCGGTGTGTTTTCGGGATGTCCTCGGGGGCATCCCAATGGCTATGTTCGTAGTCATACTTGGATGGAATGACCCGGTTGGCGTCCGCGAGGACGCGCATCATGCCGTCGAAAACAGCGTTCGATTCCCTATCGCTCCCTCCTTTCAAGGGTAGGCAGGGGTATCCCCAGCCTGTTTCCTCGATCGCAAAATACGTCTTACTAAAGAGCGTACTGCCTACCAGCTCGAGCAATTTGTCGGCAATCTTGTTGCACGCGGCTGCGACCTCCTCGGGATATACAGGGTGACCGGCCCACGCCCAGACATCCCCGGAGCGCGCAAATAGCTGTTGCCAGGCAAACGCAACCTCTCTATCCCCTGGGGCGGGTACCGCTATCGGCGTGACGCCGGTGCGATCGATAGGATGGATGCCACGAGAAACGAGTTCTTGCAACACGGGGTGCAGCACGTCACCCGGCACGGGTTTCAATGGTTCCAAGGCGCTCGCGATCGCTATGCAGTCAGCTGGAGGAAGTTCGAGCTGTCCTTGCAATGCCTTGATCATTGCGGGTAACTCCGACAGTTCCTTGATTTCCGCGTCGGTATGCTCCTCTTTACGTATGAGGGCTCGCTGCCTGTCTTTCAATACATTGAGCTGGTGCTCCGCGTTGCCGGCGGACTTGAGCGCTTCCCCCAGCTTTGCCAAGGCTCGCACGACAGCCTCGCGTCGAACATCATCATGGTGGCCACCTTCGAGGTCCAGCGCAGCCTTTGCAGCATCTTGCCTGCTATCAGAGAATGACACTAGTCGCTCTTCCGGGTTGGACTTTTGTAACTCGGCCATTAATGCGCTTGCTAGCAGCTGGGTGGTTTTTGCAAAACCGACCCTAAAGCCACGGATCGGCGAGGATTTGCCGCGCCTACGACGGTATGATGTACTGCAGGCAGGGCACTGGAAGGGCAGGGCGCTTCCAGAGTCCGTGGGAGCTGCCTGCTTGTGCTTGTCACTGCCGTTAAAATTTTTTGGATTGCTATCGACGTAGTAATACCAGCCAGGGATACTTTGCTCTGTACCTTCCTTGACGCCCCCTGCCCTAATTGTGGCAGAGTACGGATCATATTCTGCGGGCTGCCAGTTGCCTTGTGCCTCCTCGCTTGCCACCTCCTCTTGGCCCAGTGGCCAGAAGCGCTTAAGCGTCGGCATAAAAATCGCGTAATCTACGGCAGAACGTCGTTCGACCAAGTGCACCTTTGCACGCTCGGGCAAGGATTCGGTATCCGGATCGTTGGGCAAGAGCTCGACTTCCTTGACAAGGGGCGAGGGTGGTGTGCGCTTCCCTCCAAAGAACAAGGTTCCGCAACACTCGCAATACAGGAGGTCTACCCTTCGCGTTTGCCGTCCCCCGCTGGCAGGCAAAGCCCCGTACCGGGCGCCCGAATCGACCGATAAATCACCAAACAGGAGTGCCGTACGCTGCGCTAGGGGAAGATCGATTGGTGCTGGCTGGGGTGCGACAAATAAGCCCTCAAGGGCACGCAAAAACGTGTGTACCCTGAACCGCGGAATCGTGATATCGCTACTAAAGTCCTTATGGAACCAATCTTTCCAGTAATCCGAGCATGCCCGGAGCCACACGAGCAGCTCCACTGCTTCTCTTCCTTTAGGAACGTCACCAAACACGTTTGCAGCAATATTTTGAAGCGATGTTGCCCTAGGCGCCACATCCCCAACGGGGATGCATCCTCTCCGTAGTAGCCTCGCTGCCTTTGCCACTATCTGCTCGGCATAAACATCGAGTGCAGCGCCGCTACGTTGCACCCCGATCCCTCTGCCGATTGCCTCCCAATGTGCTTCGCTTGGACCGGCCGCGGAATCGGCGCGTGATGCCTGCTTGGAGTCTCTGACGGCCTCGCAAAGTGCTTCAATGTCCCCAGTAAAGCACTCGATAGCCAGTTCTGGCGAGGCCCCTTGGACAATCGCGTTTGCCCAGCTCTGACGGCTCTCCCCGGGACCTAGCCCCGCTGTTCCAAACAATCCCGAAAGGTAATCAAGGCTCTGTTCCCTGCCGTCGCCGTCGACCGGCAAAGACGCGCTCGAACACAAGATCCGAAGCTTATGTCGGTTCTGCGGGGAGATAAGCCCAAGCTCAGAGAGCAGCATGCGAAGAAGGTAAGCGACCTCGGTACCGGCTGAGCCTCGCTGCAGATGTAGCTCGTCCAGTACCAAGTAAAAGTACGCGTTGGGGTCAGATTCCAGCCACTGGCGTGTTTGTTGAAAAATCGGCTCGTCGATCTCGCGCACTAACATCGTCGCGAGCATGCTAGTATTGGTAATGAGGATATCAGGAGGTCGGTGTTGGATGTCCCAGCGGCTAACCATCTCGTTGCCATTTGGATGCGAGAAGTTGAAGGGGAGTGTCTCATCACTGGACTTGCCGCTTTGGTATTGCCCGACTGCTTCTTGATGCGTCTCTTCAAGGGTGCGCATGTATGTGCGTAGCTCCTCGATTCGCTCTGCAGCCCTTGCTTGCTCAGCTTTGTTCTGGATGCGAGGATGCTGGAGCCAACCGGTGACTTTAGTCGCCCCGGTGTACCGGCCAAAGAAAATCCTGTTTCCATTGAAGTGCTCATCCATCGCCGCATGTGCGGCATCAGAGTCAAGCGCGCGCCGCAGGCGTACCATCTGGTCCTCGACCAGCGCATTCATGGGATAAAGGATAAGCGCACGGACTGCTTTTGGGCGTCCTGCTGCCTCGTGCGGCTCGTCTCGCTTAAAGGTGGGCGCCGCATTATCATCTTTCCACCAAGGCTGCCAAGTGGCTAGCTTGGGGCTCGGCGGCCAATATATGGCTTCCTTGGCCAGTGCTGCGAAAATCGGTAATAAAAAGGATTCCGTCTTGCCCGAGCCCGTCCCCGAAGTGACGATTCCCGGCGTTCCTGCCGTAATCCCCTTGCGCAGCATAGCAAGCTGATGGCGATAAAGCTCGTACCGGCCTCTAGCAGGATTTTCCTTCTCGGCGGGAAGAAGTCCGGCAAGCCCTAATGAGACGAAAGCAGCGCGTTCATTTGCATTAAAGCCGGGCAGCCATTCTTTGCCATGGTCTTCTTGCATCAAGTCGTCGAGCCGTATCCCATGCGTGAGATAACTTGGAAGGGGTTCGAGCAACGGCTCGGTGCACATTGTCCCTGTTTGTTCCAATAAGGCTCGCCGCTTTGCTTGAATCGACTTGTCCCCAATGCGGAAAGCCGTCTCGAGGTACGTAATGTAGAAATCACGTATAGAGTAAAAAGTAGAAACGGGATCGTTCACCCTGCTGCCCCTTCATGTATGTCAAAGATGGTGCTTAGCGCAGCTTCATCGGCGCTGCGAAAATATTCTTGCATATGGGATGTAACTTGACGGCTTGTAACGCTTAGAACTTCAGCAACAGCCGCGCCCTTAGATCTGCCATACCCGTATGCTGCTAGTGAAAATAACTCTGCATCCGCTTCGTCCATGTCGATCCTGCTGGCAGCAAACTTCATCCGCATGGCAGCGGAGCGACTGCCGGGCGTGAGGTTAGAGAGTAGCTGCAGGTTGAAGCGCTGGTCCCTGCCAGCCATGGAAGACCACAGGCTTGGGTCGATGAACGATTCCGAAACGGGGACATCGTCCTCTGGGTCCAGCATGTCATGCCATTTCGAGTCCGTGTCAAATATTGGCAGATTCCACGCAAGCGGCGGCACGAGAGGGAAGGTAGAGCGGCCCGAAGAAAAGCAGAGTAGAAAAATCACCGGGGTAAGCAGCTGGACAAGCTTGACGTTGCCCTTTCTGTCGGTCCATGCGAGTGCTTCGTTGCTCGGTGAAGGCTGCGTGGCAGCAAGGAGTTCGGGGATATAGGATTCCGGCGGCGCTCGGTTCGCACCGTCGAGTATTACAATGCTTGGCTTGCCGGCAGCTTGCTGTAGTCCGAGAAATTCCCCGAGTGCCATGCCGGTGACCGAGTCAGTCGCTACAATCGCCGGGGCATTGAGAAGGTCTGCTGGGCCAAACATGTCCCCCGTGATGGAGACTCGGCAAGTAACACCCCCGGACAGGAGCGCAGCCAAGGATCTTGCCACTACCTTTTGTTGTGCGCCCAGAAGTCCGACCACGCCTTGGCTAGCCGCAGCCGAGACGATGGCTTTCATGAAGCACTGGCTCAAGCCTTCGACTATACAGCGCTTTGCAAGTGCGAGGTTCAGGCCCTTAACATCCAGAAGCGGAGCCCCCTTCCATTCGATGTTCCTCGGTGTTGCTTTGATGTCTTGGCTTCCTGCAGATGCGTTTCGGTCGACAGGGGGGCACGGTGCGGTAGAGGTCTCGCCATTTCGGTTTGAAGCTTCGATCTGCTGGGGCTGTAAGAACGGCTTGAGTAGCGCGACATTTGCGAGCGTCTTGAAGCTCTCTTCGCTGGCACGCTCAAAAGCTTTTTTAATTTCGCGGGCCATGTCTGCCGCTTCCCTTTTATTGGCTGCCTTGTGGCGCTCAATCTCCTCCTCGAGCGATTTCTTTTTTATTCGCAGTGCATCAACAGCCTTTTCCTCGATCGCCAGCTCTTTCCGATGCTCTTCGAGGGCGCGCGCCTTCGCTGCGTTGATCTCGCTCTTCACGGTGGGTAGGGCCATTATCTCGAGAAACACCTCCTCGAGGACATCCCTAGATGTGAACACCTCCTCGAGCTTGGAAGCGATGCGTGTTGTCGATTGTCGGATGCCCTTGCCGTCGGCTTCTTGCTCGGCCAGCTCGGCTAGTACTTGCAGCTGGTTTTTCGTGATCTGTGGGAGCCCTTCCACAACAGACTTCTGTTTAAATAAGCGCTTAACAAGGGTTCCCGGCGGAGCGCAGTCATACTTGAAATCCGGCGCTGGAAGTGGCTTGATGATAATGGTACGGCCTTTCCACTCAATGGCATGGATCGCACGGTATGCATGTAGCGGCAAGTCAAAATCGGCGTGCCTAGGATCGCTGGTATCACTTGCGATCTTAACGAGCAGCCCATCCGTTAGGTGGAACACGGGGTAGATGTTGGAAGCTGGGGTATAGAGCTTCTGGATCCACGCACGGACCTTGTCCGGGTCGGTCGAAGGATGCGGCACATTGAACACATCGTAGACGTGCGCCAGCCACGTATCCACGATAAATTGGGTCTTTTTTTCCCGATTGCCGTGCTTGACCCGCCAAATGGATAGCCCGTCAAATGACGAGTTGAAAGTTGGGCCCGTACCCGGGAATGCGGTTGCGTCCCCTGTCTCTGGGAAGAGGAGCGTCCCTTCTTCAGCACTTAATTCAATTAGGTCATCGCCTTGGATGAGACCTACGATGTCGATAAAGAATTGACCTGATTGCAGGTGGTGGCTACGATAGGCTAAGACGGGTAGTTCTACGGGATCTGCTACGACAGTGGCCGATAGCCTAATAGCCTTGCTGCTGGTAATGCAGCTTGCAGTTGCCGCCGTGGCGCGTGGCTCTTCTTGCGCACTTGTGGAAGGGGCGGGGGGAGACGCTTTCGCGGTTTCTGCGGGATTAACGGCTGTAACGGTCGGTACTTTGGTCTTTAGATACTCCTCCACGGCCGCTGAGCGCGGCGTACGTACGTAGGCCGCGAGGATGGCACGCCAAAACTTATGTAACTCCTCTCCTTCAGCATTTGGTTCGGAGGTATTGTCTTTATCGTGGTTTTCTTCGGAAAGTACCTCTTCGACACTCGGTAGGCCGCTAAAATCAGCGTTTTCCGCTAGCCATTTACAGATAACTTGGAGTGCCTTATCCCTTAGCCGAAGGATGAACTTAATCTTTTGCTCATGCTTTGTTGGCAGGGTATCAGCCTTTGCTCCCGCCACGATGAGCTGCTTCCGCGATTGCTCTAGGCAGCGCGATATCTCGGCATCCTTCGTGCCGAGTAAAAACATAACATAGCGCCGGTCTTGGAGTTCATTAGTATCGATCTTCATCCGCATTTGCTCAAATCAAGCGGCCGATTAAGCCGGCCAATTAAAATTAACGCGGGAATCTGTTCATCATCGCCGCGATTACTTCTTTAATTCCTTATCACTCACCTTTCTGGTTGGCGGTGTTGCGCATCCTCCGGAGCCGCAAGGCAAGGCGTCTGCGATCCATCGGGGCTGCCCAAGCGTACCCGGGAGTAGTCGTGTTATCAGTAAGATCCGTCCATTGCCCAAGCTCCTTCCATATATTCATGCCAGGTGCCCCACCGAAGACCAAGCAGCAATCGTTGTCTATCGAGACACAGCCTCCGCCCCAGTGCATCCACCATCTTAGAAACGAAGGTGGTGCCCCTCGGAGTTGACCGCTGAGCTTGCAGTCTCCATTGGATGCAACTTCCCCTATCGCGAATCCCAAGGCGGTGGCTCGGAATAACCATGCCCATGCAGGGCTATCCGTTTTCCACCAGCTGCCTCCCGTCGAGATCCAGTGGGTATACCGTTGCGACCCCTTTGTCCTGATTAGGGCGCCCAAGGATTCGGCCCCAGATACAGGGGAGTATTCTTTCCACTCCCAGCCATCCCATTTTTCTGCTGTCGTCGAAACTGAGGCCTTGGGCAAAACTGTATTACCAGCGGGCAGGACTGGCGCTCCATTCGCAAGGGGAGCACCGAAAGTGTCTCTTGTAAGGACTTCTAGGCCAAGGCCGCAGGCAATTTGCTTGAGCCGACTTGGAGTGCTAAGTCGGAGCTCAATTGCGCCGACTCCAGGCTCGTCACCGCCACATGTAAGTCGATATGCTGATTCACCCGGCTGCAATAGGGACCTCAACTTTGCACGCTCTGATTGCGCGAGCATGCCAACAATGCGGGCCACAAGCGGAGGACCCTCGCGGAAAATGGCGATCGTGCGGGGCGCAGGCGTTACCACGGAATATGGAGAGGCACGGTTAGCGACCGTGGAAAGCCAGCACGATGCCAGAAGGAGTCGAGTGGGCAGCCAATGGGGTAAATCAGCCGCGGCCGCGGCCCCGCTCACGTGCAGCCTTAGGTCTTTGAAGGGCAGCGTCGCACGTGATTGGAACCGCAGCGACAAAGTCTCGCATAGCCAATGCAAGAACGGGGGGATGTCATCGATGCCCGAAGTTCCATACTCGCCCCACGTGTCCTGCTCCTTTATAGTTACGAATCGAGGATGAAAGCGCCCCGGTTTCTCTTTGCGGGGCGTGGTGGGCGATAGGGACTGAAGATTGCCCGTGACAGGCGTAAAGGGCGATAGGCGGCCTGACGGGCCATCAACTAGCCAAGCAGTAGGCTCTGGTAAGTTAGTTGGCAGGACAAATGGTACCGTTTGGACCAACGGTGCGTCGAGCTCAGCATCGCCAAGGCTTTCACTTGCAGTCAGGGAAAAGCGTACCTTTGCAACCGTGGGACAGGTTGGTAACGTTGATACAGGTATCTGGAATCCCCCATTATCTAGCTCAACGAGCCTTCCCTGCGCGATCGTGTCTTCCTGAGAGTCGAGTAATTCAAACTTCCCAGATTCCGCACCCTGCATCCGTACGATTGGGTTGCTAGCCGGATTAAGGAGCAGTGCTTGCCCATACCAAGCACCTCCAGACAACGCTGGCCTCGGGGGCTGCCAAGCTAGGCCCATTCCCGCTTGTACTCGTTCCGGTAAATCGCGGACCAGTCCCAACAAGGAACCGCGACTTATAGATTCGAACAGGAAAACCTCCCACGTTGCAGGTGTTCCCATGATGGTTGTACGCGAGGGCTTTAGCCCATAATGAGTAGCACATCGCTGCATTAGGCGCGCGAGATCGCTATTGACGATGAAGCAGGCGGCACTATCGTCGCTATAACTAGAATCTGATCTCATGTTTCCATGTTCGTCTGGGAACAGGGAAAGGCATCCTGCAGCTAGGTCCCTCCATAACTTCAACTGCTTTAAGCGCGCTACTACCTGCGCAAGTGAAAGCAACGCTGCCGGGGTGCACGGTTTTCCATTCAATGTCCGCACCAGGTATTGATAGTTGCCGGGTACCGGGAAGGGAGTAGGCTCACAGCGGGTAGAAAGCGTCCTATGTCCAGCCTCGTCTACAAGGAGGGTAAGCCTCGCGTGGACGGGATCAGAAAAATCCGCGTCCAAGGTAAAGCGCCCAATTTCTCTGGCCTCTTGCCTTCTTCGGTCCCAAGTAATGTCGCGCACCGCTCCCCAGAACGGAGTTTGATATGCCTCCAAAGTGCGCCCGTTTGCAATGAGTGCCCTGAACTGCCCTAACTCCTCGATAAATCCAGCGGTGAACCGGGTGAATCGGGAGTAAACTGCGCGAGAGACGACTTCGAACCCCGAGTTCTCGTCTACACCCAAGTCGGCTAACACGCTAGATAGGGTGATCTCGTCCTTATAAGTTGGGAAGGCGAGTCGCTTAGAATATCCGATTAGCTTTTCGTGATCTGGCACGGCGGGGAGGTGAAGCACGCGGCAGTCTTTTTTCCCCCGGTGTCGCTGTACACTCCAGTCCCTTACATGGGCCCACAATGTCGGAAGATCATTGCAATCTAGGTATGGGATGTCAAGTGGCTGAACAAGCTCTGCAAACCGCCGGCGGAAGTTCCCCTCGTCATAGGTTGCTTCGTCGGCACTCGCAGCAAGTAGCGTAAGGTACAGTGGGGCGAAGACCGAGGGGATTTTCTCTTTCGCGCTCGCTGCCTTGACCTCGCCCGTCCAGCGGAATCGCTTTCTCATTTCCCCGGACGTCCTACCGAGCGCCGAGATGAATGCTTGGCGGGCCTCTTCAGGTCGGCACTCGGCATCGCCGGTGCATTTTTGTAAGAGCCGGTTCGAGGCGTTTATACGGCTAATGGGCGAGCTAATGCGCTCCAGATCCAAGAATACTTCATTTACAAGTACCTGATTCCAATCATTAGCCGACCATGCACGCCAATTCATCACAGTCAGCCAACCTGATTCGATAACCTGGTAGGTATATAGCTGCTCAACAAAATGCTATGCAAGACAGGTGACGCAGCTTTATCCTGCTTAGGAAACGGGTGTAAAAGGCGCTCCCGCTTCAAACTTGAATACTTCAAATAGCAGCGTGGCTGCATGGAATCCACTCCCCTGTTGCAAACAAGCTCGGTCCATTAACTCGCAATATAGTTATTGTAGAAATCTTAGGCGAGTAAAAGGAGGTCTTGATTGTAGTCGAAACATCACCTTTTCATTATACTTTTTAGCACATTTTACATATTTACTGTCTGTGCCGGCGGTTTAATATCACCTGACGCTTATCCTGTTAGAGGTTCTCAGGTATTTTGTTTTGAAATAGACCGTTGCTGGGGCTGGGACACCATGGACGCCACACCAGCCAGTGGCGGCCCGTGCTCACAAGGACCTGAAAATGCTATTACATCCCTTCGTAATCGGTGAAAAATACCGTCGTCCGCAGCTGCTTGAGTTCTTAGGTAGTAAGCAGCAGATGTCTGGCGTCCTTTGGGGGAATATTCAGCCCGGTTACTTGATTTGTACCTCTGGCGGTCGTCATGGCAAGCAGGCAGGATACAAGGACGAAGCGTTGGCCGACGGGAGCTGGTGGTACTTTGGGCAGGGTAAGCAAGGTGATCAGCTGCTAAAGAATGCCGCCAATGCACGACTGGCTAGCGAGAATCTGGTAATACTTCTGTTCACTACGCGCGAACCAACGGCCAAGGAAGTCGCCCAGCAAGGCGGATATGGAAAACTGATGCGGTTCGAAGGCTGTTTTTGCGTGACCGGCTATGAGCATTTTGTACCAATAGAGGGACCAAGGAAAGGGGACCGACTAATCCGATTCAGGCTGGTCCAAGTCGACACTGAGCAAGCAACCCTTAGCTGGGCCGATGAGACGCAGGAGGAAGGGAATTTGTACTCTCTCCGCGAAATGCTTAACAAGCATATCAAAGAGCTTCCTGAGAAGTCTGTCGGTACGAGGGAATTCTGGAGGCGTAGCAGAGAGATCCGGCGTTATGCCTTGCGGAGGGCGAATGGAATATGCGAGGCTTGCGGAGAACCAGCGCCCTTTAAGGACCAAGCTGGCTTACCTTTCTTGGAAGTGCACCATCTCCATCGGCTTGCCGACTCAGGGCCAGATAAGCCTGGCAACGTGGCTGCCATTTGCCCAAATTGTCATCGCCGCGCGCATCTTTCCTTCGATCGAGCAAGCTTTAACAAGACTTTGGAAGAAAAAGTTTGGGCGGCGGAGAGCAAGATATTGGCAGATTCTTCGCGGGGAGGAACAAGTAATCAAGTCAATGATTACGACTTGGCGCGAGACTTGTCAGCGCCAAGCTCGGTGTGAGTAACGAGGGATACACGTTGCGATTTCTGCGTCAATTTGCTTACCCAAACTATGCCTGTAGCTTGGTCGACAATAATAGTTATTACATTTGGCTCCACGAGGTAAGGCCGCAACAGTTGGATTCAAAAGAGTTAGCACTGGGTGCCTTAGATTTTCCTGGCACGGCTTTTAAGAATTGACGTAGTGGGTAGCGTATGTTTTTTTGCGCCACAATTCGCGGTAAATGAAGCGCAGGGGCAGCAAATAATGTACCATTTTGCCCAGTTGAAATTTGCTAGTGCGGTGGTCGGGCCCTTGGAGAAACAATGAATCACATCGAGCTTTTCGCCGGATGCGGAGGCTTATCCCTTGGACTCAAGTCCATCAATTCGAGGCTTTTACTCGCTAATGAGCTCTCACCGATGGCGAGCGAGACCTTTGCATACAATTTCTTTCCCGGGGAAGATCTTAGTGCAATGGCGCAGAATCCGAGCTCTTCGGGAAAACATCTAAAAACAAAATGGCTTAGTAGTAGGTACAAGCTAACGGAGTTGGCCGCACGTCTGCGTGAGAACCCCCATCAATATCCCCCGCTGGGTGAAGGCGAATGCGACCTTCTGAGTGATGGGGAGGGACTGGAGGGATCTTTAGTCGTCGGTAACATTATCGAACTGAACAAGTGGCTAAAGGCTGAACCGAACAAGCTGGCCCTCGAGCGATTGCAGCAGGGGTTTGGAGACGGGCATGTCGACCTTGTGTCAGGTGGCCCTCCGTGCCAGAGCTTTAGCATGACCGGCATGCGAGAGTATGCGAATTCGCGCAATGTCTTGCCCTGGGAATTTGCCAAGTTCGTCGAGCTGGTCCAGCCCAAAATAGCGTTACTCGAGAACGTGACTGGTATCTTGCGGCCGTTCCAAGTTGACGGCAAAAGAGTCTATGCATGGTTCGAAGTTGCACAGGCTTTTGCCGAGATCCGAAAGGATACGAGCAAGACTATGGTTGAAGATGATGGTGGCTACGTGCCTTTGTGCTTGCATGTCAACGCAAAGTACGCAGGAGTCGCACAAAATCGGCCCAGGTTCATCATGCTAGCCTTCCGAAGGGACGTCTTCAGGGTGCTCAAAGCAAGGTTGACTGATCCGAATCAGGACCTTTTTGCGTCGTCCGAAGATTTTTTCAACAAGGTTAGAGCAGGTAAGACTGTCGAGGTGAAGGATCTGAAAGTTCACGATGCGGATAAAGAACCACGCATCTTTGATGGCACTTTCCTCCAGTCTCTCGTAAATCAAAATCCGATCCCAGTAAAGGATGCTATCGATGACCTTCGAGGACCGGGCCTTGCGAAATCATCGTATGTCAAGGAAATCAATGATCTACTGGGAGCTTGTCTGGAGACGAGATCAAGGAAAAACCATGTTCATCGTGTTCACGGGCTTGAGGTCCAACGTCGCTTTCGCATTTACCAAGTACTCAACGAGGTGTCGCTCGAGACGTCCTTGGAAGTCCTAAGGTTGTTGAACCGGAGGGAGAAAACACTCAGTGCAAGGGCATGGAAAGAGTTGCAGCCGCAAGCCTTTTACGTTCGCGAGGGTAAGCCTTTTCGCCAATTCTGGAAAAAAGATGAATTGGTGGAGTTCCTACTTGACCACCAGACTGGAAAACACTCCCAAAAGGCCCTTCGAGCAGACCAACCGGCGCCTACCGCGTTGTCGATACCGGACGACGCGTGCCACTACGATGAAGCAAGTTTACGCACCTTGACTGTAAGAGAGATGGCGCGTATCCAGTCTTTTCCGGATAACTTTACGTTTCGCTCTAAGCCAACAACTGGCGGAGACCAGCGTAAGTTCGAGGTTCCCCAATATACGCAGGTAGGTAATGCCGTTCCCCCTTTGCTTGGGCATGCACTTGGCCAGGTAGTGAGGTATTTATTAGGCCTGCATGGAGGAACATTAGAGACAGAGGAATCCGCAGCCATCCGACTCGAGCTAGAAGAAATGGTTTAGGCGCGGACTTCGCTCTCTTGGCATCAGGTTGTGCCTAAGCCTAACTATCGAGTAAGAGCTCGCTAGCAATCTGGGTTCGGTGATTGTGCATAGTGCTCACATTCCGCTTTCAAAACGCATGAAACGCAGCCTCCTGCATTGGTCCTGCATTGGAGAGCGGCAAAGTCAAGCATCGCCCAGTTAAGTAAAATGGGGTCGCCGGTCCCCAGCACTGCGTGGGCAATTGTATGCAACGGTCTGTCATAGCGGATGTCGGCTTTTTCCGGAGTGATCGCGAAATACCGCCGTAGCAACCGTGCCATGCTCGCATCCAGAAGAGGGGCTCTTTCCTTGTGCTCGAAGAGCAATACGGCGCTAGCAACATATTGGCCCACTGCCGGGATCGATTCTAGTTCCTCGCGTGTCAATGGCCATGCTCCTCCGCGGTGAGAAATCTCCTTTGCGAGCGCTAGCAAGGAAACGGCTCGCCTCCTCCACAAGCCTAAGGGCTTGAGCAAGGCGCCGATCTCGTCCTCGTTGCTCTGGGCAATTGCATCCCAGCTAGGGAAGGTTGCCAAAAATGTGGGAAGAAAACTTGAGACCACCCCCGCCTGAGTACGCTGAAGCAGAACTTCGGACACAATCTTGATGTAATTAGACACATCGTCCGTGCGCCAGTAAAACTTCCTCTGGTTAAAAGAAAACCACGCCATTAAACCAGTTCGAAATCGTGATACGTCTATATCTTTAGGAGCAGCATAGAAAACGGGTACGTTTTCACTATTCCGCATAATCTTGTATTCCTTCGCACAAGCATAAGAAATTGCAATGCTTCAAACCTTGTACCTATTCGGAAATTAGACAGCATGCTTTTCCGCAGTTTCCCTAGCCTCATTGTTTCTTCGCTTTTTAGCGATCTTAGGCATTTTGCCTTTGGAGAGTTAGTAGTGCATGGAAATCGGAAAATAGAATAAAGTTATAGAGCTTTCGATATTAAATCGAACTAAATCCTGCTTGTTTTCAGTGGCCCTTCGTCCACAGTTCCATTTGTATTTATTCATGGAAGCTGGAGCAATAGCGCTATCACTGAACTAGCGCCGCCAAGCATCGTTCCGTTTGCGGCGAAAGCACCACGTCAACGGCCATAATTGCACGAGTAAGGCCAACAAAAAGCTTGCGGCGTTCCAGCGGGGTTAGCTCTGAGAAATCCAGTTCGCTTACGATAACGGCGGGCGCGCTCTGGCCCTTATAGCGATAAACGGATTCAACTAATAACTGACCAGTGGTCCAGACAGGATTGCCGTTACGATCGTATTTTCCCGTGAACCGTCTTGTGGAAAAGTTCCCGATCCATTCCGCGGATAGCAGTCTAGACTTTGTGCGGCCACGGCCAGTCAATACGACGATATCGTCAAGTGCGAAGCCCTGCCTAAGTAGCCCTTCAACCGCATCTGCCGTCTGGGTAATCAGCTCTTCATCGGTTGTAAAGACGTGGAAGCTGGGCAAAGCGCCGTGATAAGGGCTTTTGCTCTGAATCGATGACGAGGCCAGACCAAAGGCATTAATCATCTGGCAGATGGCTCGTGGTGTACGAAAATTGTCCCGGCAGTTGATACTAATGGCATCCGTCAATTCAAAAGCCGGACGGTCATAGAGTCGCTGATCGTCGTCCTCCATCAAGTAGAGTTGGCCGTCCGGCTTTAGCTGGGTAACTAGGCTTTCTAGCCAGCTTGGCTCAAAATCCTGGCCCTCATCGATAATAAGGACATCGAATTGAGGCGAGAAGCTTTCACTGTCCGTTAAATATTGTTCCGATACTTTTTCGAAGACCGTGGGATCGGAGAAGTCTGGCTCTCCATGCTTCCTCCGAAAATGCTCGACGCATAGCTCGTGAAAATTGGCGAGATGCGCGCGAGCGGGCGCAAACTTGCGTAGGTGATCCGCCAATGGACGGTTGAAACAAATATAGGCAGGAACTTTGCCGTCAGCGATTGCCGATTCCATCAAGGTCAAGGCAAGCTGGGTTTTGCCCGAACCCGCGGTCGCCTGAATGCGATAAATTCCAGCCGGCGACGAAATTCTTGGCACCCACGAAGCGAGGCCATCGGCAAGTTGGCGGACCGTGCGCTCCAACTGGTCGCGCATCGTACCAATGTCTGCAGTTACCTTAAACTCGTTGCGAAGAAACTGCCGTAGCCTTGGCATGTCGCTACAGCCTCTTCCTGCAGAAAGAAACTCTCGCACCATAGTGCCTAAGTGGGGATAGCGCTCCGCGTCAACGATCCGATCGCGCGGTATCGATACCAAGTGAGCATCGCCTAATCGGTAATCCGGAATGACTAGGCAATTCGATACGAATGCATCAAGGCTTGCTTCCTGAAGCCGGTTCAACATGGCAGCAAGTTGGACACGGCACTGCCGGCTTACATCATGCTCTCTGGTGCTGTACAACTTAAAGATGCTGCCTTCGCGCAGAATGACATCGCCAGCCTTAATTTCCATCAGCAGGATATTCCCCGTCGGCCCAAGAACCACAGCATCAAGCTCCCCGTACCTGTCCTTGTCACCCTGTAGACTGTGAATTGGAACACTATGGAAAACCTCAAAGCCATCGGGCAGGGAATCATGGAGCCGGGAGATTACCTCTAATTCACGGTAGAGCCCCATATCTTGCCTGACGGAGGGTAGCTCGCTGGGGAAAAGAATCGCCATATTTTGTTAGTTTTTATGTGCCGAGGGAATGCCAGTAATTATGTAACTCGATTCAATATTCTGGAACGATTGTATATTCCATGCAATTGTCCGCCTCTAATTTACTAAACAGGCATTATTATGTCTGGCTCATCGTATGAGCCAGACATTGTTTATGATTCTCATATTGGGCTAATGCCCCTAGTCAGTACTACAAGTTACGTGGTTTGTTAGGGAGTTGGCGATCAGGTTAAACCGATAGGCGTTTAGTTCGTAATAAAATTTTTATTTAAACGGAAGTTAGGCTTAGCTTTTTATGAATGTCGCATTTTTATTCAATTCTGACGATCCCTCGCTGGGTGGATACTACGGGCCTCCCGTAATGAATTTGGTTTTAGGCGCAGGCGTTATTCAAGCCGCCAATCGCAGCATGCGCGTATCTGTTGGGGATATATTGACGTATTCAGCAGCTTCTCAGAGCCGTACGCCGACATATGAGTATCTAAAAAAGTTATGTAATGCTGTTTACCAGCCAATAAAATTTGATAGATTGAATCGAGACGAGCTATCTGCAACTTTTACAACAGCAACGGTCTATTGCTGGTTATTCCAGAACATTACTGAATCAATTGCGCAGAGCCTGCATGATCAACTGAGAGGCAAGGATTCATATCTAGGCGCCATGGACGTCGATTTTTCGCTACCACTTCATTTAGCATTCTTCAGGAACAAGCTCATTGAAGCGTACCGCTTACGCGGAACCGAATGCGCTGTTTTTTTCGATATGGGCATTAATGAAGATCCTGACATTGTTGTCAAAGAAGGTTTCGAGGAGCATGGATTCAAAGTTTCCTACGAAGATCAAGGAGCCCGAAGGACAATTTTTGACAACTATGACTCTCTTGAGCACTTCAAAAGGGTTGAGTCATTTAAGTCATACTTCTCAAAACTTCCCGGTCTCGATGCCGACTATGCATCAGATTTGGCGCATAGCTTGGAAGAGCTTCATCCAAAACTTTTCGATGCCTTCGCTGCAGCTGCCCGCACTCTGGAACGAGCCGAGACGGAAGAAGACCTTGCCCAAGCGGCGCTCTCTGGCCGCCGCCTGCTTGAGAGGGTGGCTGACTCCCTCTTCCCCCCTCAGGACAAGGATTGGAAAGGCCGCAAAGTCGGAAAGCCCCAGTATAAGAACCGACTTTGGGCATACGTAGAACAAGCTTTAAGTACCAACAGTGCACCTGACCAAGCGATGCTCGACCGCTTAGGTAAAGAAGCAGACCGACTCATCGACTTGTTCAATGCTGGCCTCCATGCAAACCCGACACGGGAAAAGGTCGAACTTGCTTTCCGCGACTTGGTAATATGGCTTTCTAGCGTTATCAACCTTAATCCTGCCGGGGCCAGAGATCCATACATACCTTATGGAGATGAACTCGAATCATTCTTGGGATCCGTATTTTCAGATACAGGGGACGAAGCCTAACAATTCGCGTGCAACCCGATGCCGATTTGCGGCGAGGCTTAACTCAAGCGTAAGCCTTACATTACGATGACGCACCAAAAATTGGACAGTCAAAGTGTTTTTTTATCTACCGCTGGGACTGAAAGCACTAGTCCATATAGATCATGTAAAGCGCTCAACATATTCTCTTTTCGATCATTCACAAAGGCCAGATGGCTATCCCAAACGGGCGAGTCAGGTTTGGGAACAAAGTCGTAGGAAGCCCAATACTTGTTGCCGTCCGCACTTCTAAAGAACTCCCGAGGATGGCGCGCTCGTTTGTAGTTATTGACCTCGGCAGGCATGGGCTGGAAGTTCCACAATACGTCGACTGCTTCCCGATAGGCTTCATCTTGACCTTCGAGATTAACAGGGAAAATATGGTCTACTTGAGGTTTGTTGTCATGAAAAATATAACTGCGGCTTGGCATCAGCACCTTGGTAGCAAGCCAGGGCTGGCTTAGTAACTGGTATTCGTGCAATTCGCCGGTACGGTTTTTTTCGATAGCGATCTGACGTATCTGCTCTAGAGGGAATGCGTTGCCTGCCTTGCCTTCTGCCATAGCCTCGCGTGCAAACGCATTGACCATGGTTTGAGTATTCCAGTCGCAGAACTGCGACAGCAAAAAGTATTGATGGATCGGCTGCAACTCAGAGGCTTTCATTGCGCGAATACGCCACTCATGGCAATTTCGCTTCCGCTGAATTAGAAAAGCTGCAATGGGTAATACCGCGAGCCAGCGCGGCACGATAGACGCATGATTAATATTCAACAGCCCTTTCAAATAACCAGAAAACACCTCGACCAATGGTTCAGTGTCTTTCTCAAGCACATTCTGAAAGGCCTCAATGTCAGAGTTCTCCAAGCGTCCTTCATCAATGCGAATCGTGTTCTTAACTAGCAAATGGAAGAACTGCAGTATTGCAGTAGAAGAAAACTTGATACCCCCACTTTGATTGCCAATTTTTTTGGAAAGCGCCCAGAGTTTTTCCTCGTAATCCGACTGGACAGCCTTAATCTTTCCGAGAACAAGCTCCAGTTGAGTAAGCGCCACGCCGCCAGTATTCAAGCGACGGAAAACCTCGTTTACTTCTTTAGGAGTATCGGCTTTCACTGAAAAGTAAGCAATGGACTTGATGTTGGTATCGACAAAAATATCCCACAAGGCGCTCAAGTTCCGACGAACTCGCAAATTCAATTCCTTGCTTTCTCCCGCTGCCGTGAGCGCACGTACTTCAAGATTGACCTTTTCTTCTGGATTGCATCGCATGCATGCTAGTTCAGTCATGCGCAAGTAGTGAGCTTCCGGCGCTGCGTCTGCATCGCGAAACAAGAATCCGGTTTCATCCGATTCGGCGGTATTGGAATCGAACAACAGGTCATAGTGAAGTACGCGGCCGTTGAAACGATGACGCAATACCGAGTACAGGGTTTGCAGACGCTGTTGGCCATCGTACACCAGTGCTTTAGGAGCTCCCCAAAGTCCTTCGTCTACTTGATAAGCAAATTTTCCGGGTGCGTAGTCGCCAACGAATCGGCGATAGGGTACCTTTTGATCAGTTTCCCATAGCACCACCCCTCCAATAGGGTAACGCTTGAGGAGTGAGTCGAGCAACAGGCACACATAGTCCTCGGACTCATGACGAGCCCCCCACACATATTGCCTTTGTACCTGCGGTAGAAACCACCCGTTGTTCGGAGCATTAAGCTTGTCGAGTGCTTCGCGAACTGAAATGCCTGCGTATGACATGATTCTTTTTCTAATAGTTATTCAATGTTTTTGAATTATTTAATGACTACTTCGGATGCATAGATCGAGGTTTCCGAATTTAGCGATATAGGTCAATTTTAGCGCTCATCTATCTTTAGTGAAGAAATGATATGACCACGAATATATAGCTATAACTATTGGCCATGTATCCACTCCTTTAACGATAGCCTAGTAAGCTGCGAAGTCTGTGAACCGCTTTACTTATTCGAAAAGCAGTGCGTATGTATCATGGACCATTCCGAGGTTCACGAACGCTTTTTCTGCCATTCTGCGATTTTTAGAAAAACAATGTTTTGGAAATCAGGGACTAGATTATGTGTTTTGGCCTCATCGAGTAATGGCACAATCTTCCTGATGAATGCATCCAGCAAAGCGCCACCAGTCTCAGTTTTTGTGTCCATGTACAGGTCGAGCTCAAAACTTTTTCCGCCGAGCGCGTTCGCAGAAAAATTTGTACTTCCGAAAATGGCGCATTGTGCATCTTTAAACTCTTTTCCTTTGCCGCTTAGGCCGAGAGCCTTTGCATGCCATTTCTTTACCCCCCAAAATTGAATGGTTGGTGTAATAACCGGCGGGCTCGGTTTTCTATCCATGTATTTCCGTTCTGCCTGCACATAGAGATTGGCTAGGTCGTCTGCGACCTTGTGAGTAGTCAAATATTCATTTTCATCATACTTGAAAGAATCCGGCGATTTTCCTGGATTTGACTTCACATATTCTTCTCTAGCCCTATTCACTGCATTGAAATCGACCCACACCCCTACCCATATCACCAATTCGCGATTCTTACTTTCGGCAGCCCATTCAATCAGTGACAGCAGCATATCTGCTGCTATATCGTTCCGTTGGGCTGAAACATTGCCAGTTAGAAGAAAAATCCTACCCTCCGTTTTTTGCTTCACGATTGTCGAGAGCTTTTGTTTTGTTTCAGTATTGGTGGGACTTTGGGTTAGAAATTCTAAAGTCATTGTTCTCTCGTTACAGAATATAGGGCACCATTATTAAGAGCACTATTATAAGAAGGTGTATATCAATGCTAATTCGAAGGTAAACTTGATGGAGGCATTTTTACTTGAATACCACTTAGCCTTGTATTAGAGTTTTGACGTTTTCAGAGCCAATCATTCTATTCACGAAGCGCTTTTCGGCTATTTGTGAAAGTTTGAAATAGGCTGGAAGCCGTCGTTTATATATATGATTTGGCTAGGCGAAAATGAACCGGTAAAGTCGCCGATTATTGCCGGCTCAAGATCGCGGCTACTTTGATGCGAATACACAGGAGAGCTTTCATGACGGTAACCGCTCTATTAAATACCAAAGCGTTAATCTTCACTGGTATGGCATGTCACCTGCATCTCCTGCCGCGAGGGCAGAAGTCTTGATGCCGCTTCTATTCGGTCAGAAAAAGAACCCGATATGAGCTCGAACCGGATGCTTCTTTTTCGTAGTTCGTCCAGATACCATGCGTGTTGGTGCTCCCTGAACTCGCTGTTCTGCCTGGTCCCATCCTGAACAAATGGGAAATCTGGGGCGCAGAGAAAAACGTGGTCATACTCCCGGTTTGCCAGCTTTCGCAGCTCTTGATCGGCATTGCCAAACAGCGCGAGACTATAGAACAGCGTGGTAAGCGGCGAGGTATCACAGAAGAGCCACTGCGTAGCTTGCTGTGATTGCGCTACCTCGCGCGCCACCTGTTCGCGTGCAATCGACACCATGTCCGTCGTCTCCAGCTTGCCCTGTTTCTGCAGCCATAGCTCGCGGCCGTATTCCGGGACCCACTTGGTGGCAAAGCGTGATGCCATTGCTGCTGCGAGTGTTGTCTTGCCACTGGACTCACCGCCAAGGAAGCATACACGCCTGATAAAGCTGGCATAGACAATGGGGGACAGGAAATCACGATAATAAGTCGGGTTCTGTCGAATCGCCGAGCCCGAGATTGGAATCGCGGTGCGGGACTTGTCCACACAGACATGGGTTACCTGATTTGAGGAACCTGTTCGGGCGCTAAAGTAATGGGACAAAGTCTTGGCAAAGCCATCGCCATAGTTTTCACTCGTGAAAACCGCATCAACCGTGTGTGACAGGACTTCCCAACAAAGCCAGCCGACGAACTGCCGATGGATCTCGTCTCCCGCATCGTTGTCCGGAATTTCCTGAAATAGAAGCCCACGTTGTTGACAGGTATTGCGCAACGATTCATCGTCGATGACCAGCATCTCAATGCCTGGGAACAGGCTCTTGAGCCAGGTTTCACGTGCAGCCCGACCACAATGTTCAAACCCCGGCTTGGTATAGCTGATGACAGTAACCCGCTCACAGGCCTGCAACGCACGGTTGATGAGCAGCTCATGACCCTTGTGCAGCGGGCAGAATTTGCCGACCACAAGGCCTCGCTTAAATTGCTTTGCTTGATTCATTGTCAGATAGAAGCAGTGTTTGCTACCGATCGCTGCCACCAGCGCCATGAGACCAAGGCATTGATCCAGTAGCTCGCGTAAAGAAATGAAGTCAGATACAGTTCGCGGCTTGCATAGAGCGGAACCGCAATGGAATTGACCACTAGCCAGAACGCCCAAGTTTCAAGACGTCGTTGCATCAAAAGGAGCTGGGCAACCACGCTGAATACCAATACCGCTGAATCGACGAATGGCGCATAGGCATCGGTAAAGAAGTGCAATAGTGCGCCGTAGCCGGCTGTGGCAAGCAATCCAACAGGAATTGTCCAGGCCAGCTTCTTGAAATCGGCACGGGAGATGCGAAGCGCATTTCCCTGGGCGCCTTTCATCCAATGCCACCATCCCAGGACGCTTGTCACGACAAAGAAAATTTGCAGCACAACATCCGCATAGAGCGAGGCCTGGAAGAACAGCACGGCAAACAGAAAGCAACCCGTGATTCCTGTCCACCAGGTATGCACGCTGTTTCGGCCGGCAAGCAGGATGGATATGGTCGCCATGCCATTCGCGGCGATTTCGAGCGGGCTCATTATTCCATTGCTCCATGTAGGTCTGAGGTGTATTGAATGGTCTTGTCCTCCGATTGCAGCACGCCGACGTGGACGCCTGCAGTGCCGAAAAGAGGAAGCAAGGCGCGGCGTGCTTCGTCCGCCAGGGTCATCGCGCTGGCATTCAGGCGCAGCATGACTTCACCATTGCCGTATTGGTGAAAATTGAAATGGGGGATCGGCAGGGACTGGAGTGCATGCGTGACGTCGATGTTGTTTATCCAACTGCCATTAGGCAGGCGGTAACGCACCGGGCTTCTTCCTGACAAGCCTACCAGCACGGGCGCATCCGACCCGAACGACAGGGATGCGAAGTCGCCGGTACGGTAACGCAATAGCGGAAGACAGAAGTTGAAGCCCCCCGTCACCGTGATCTCTCCCCGGTCGCCTGGCGGCACCGGTTTGTCTTGCTCGTCCAGAATCTCGACGTAAAGATGCGGTTGTAACAGCACATGCCCGCCGGCGCGCGCATCGAATACGCCGACCGGTCCGACTTCGTTCAGCGAATAGATATCCAGGACTGGGCAAGCGAAACGGCTTTCCAGTTGCTCCCGGAGCGCCGGAAGCAGCGTCATGGATACCGACATCATCACGCGCGGCCGGTGGGTCATGGGCAACTTAAGTAGCTCGGCAAAGGAGATCGGGTCGCCGGCGATGACCTCCGGTGCCATTGCGTCGAGATAGCGGGCACGATCATCCGGATGCTTCCAGTCGTCAGGATACAGATTGATTTTGGCGAGGCCTGATTCATCCATTGTCGGCGTGACCGACACATATGTAAAACAGCGGCGCTGGAAACCGAGCAGCATCACGCCGACCTGGCCCCTACCATGGGTAAGCTCGATGCCGAAGCGGTCCATCGCCCGTTTGTGAAACGCCAGATAACGCCCGGCTACGGCGGGGTGCGATGCGATCAGCAGCGGATGGCCGGTGGTGCCGGTCGTCCGGAAGTTGATCATGCGGGTCAATTCGACATGATCCGGGACAAACGCGGCAATATCGCCTGCATAGTCGGCACGGCTGACAGTCGGCAGATCGATAAAATTTACCGGAGGAGATCCTAGCCCGCGGTAATGTGGAACTGTTTGAAAAGTTCGTGCCATGAATTCTGGCAGCCAGGCGGGCAGTCCGTCGCGCGGCCACCCCACCGATGCTTGCCGAATCGTTTTTTCAAACTGGCGGATGTCGTCGACTTCCGTTGCCGTCAACCGGTTACCGCTCTGGTTCCGGTAGATCGGCGCCGCAGGATGCTCGCGCATGAACTCGAGCATGCGCCGCCCATGGTCAGTCAAGGTCGGGAAGCGGTCCGCATCAGTTGGCTCGATGTTCATCAGTCGCGCGTCCATTTGTCTGCGGACTCTTCAGCGGCTTTTCTCGCCAGCGCTTCACGAATAGAGCGCGCCCGCTCTTCGGCAGCACGGCTAGCCTCGAGCAGGCGCCGTCGCTCGGTACCGCTGATGCTGGACAAGCGGTCCGTTGCCTGGGCAATCGTTTCCCCCGCGGGCCGATAGTCCAGTCTTGCCAGTGCCACGCGGGCCAGTTCCTCGCGACGGTCCGGATCGTTGACGAACTGGTGCGCGGGTGTTGCCGATGCCAACTCTGCGACGGCATCATCGAGCACCTTAAGCAATTCAGTTTGTGCGATGCGGGTCTTCACGAACCAGTCGTCGGCGAGAAGCCATGCCGCAATCATTGCTAATGCAAGGCGATTGCGGTCGGTTTTTGCATCGCGGCTCTGAAAGCGTGCCAGCACTGCATAAGATGTCTTGGTGCCGTTCATCTTCAGCACATCGTTGATCAGCGCTGCGACATGAATCGCCCCTGAGGAGCCGATGCGGGGTTCGCCAAGAAACTCCCGCGGTGTTTCCGCGAGACGATGGGTCAGCACTTCAAGATCAGGGCCAATCTGGTTCATGGTTCAACTCGCGAATTTGGCGAACACCTGGGTTGAGGGACAATCCTGGCAGACTGCAGGGCGACAATGTTTCTGCCGCGACGAGAATATCTGCGGGAGTGCCAGCAAATCCGATACATTTCTTATTTCCTGAAGCGGGACGCCGAATTCCGCCGCCGTGAAGTTGCAGGGAGAGAGCAGACCCTTCTCATCGATGAACAAAAAGCGTTGACCGGGGCTGCAATCCGATACGGGAAGCGGCCGATCTGCAGCGCTGGACTCGATTCGCTCCAGATAGGAAGGGCTTGCACATAGCCGGATGCCCCGAGAGACAAGGCGTTTTTGCAATGCCGGTACAAGGCGCCCCAACGCTTCGGCATCGGTTCTGGTAAGCCGATGTGCGGAAAAGAATTCCGGGCGGTCGCGGCCTCCCAGCTGATTGAAGGTGATCTCGTCAATTCCCCAGGAGGCCAGTTCATCGCACAGTGCTTCGAATTGGCCAAGATTGTCATGCATCAGGACGACATTAGCGCGCAGCTTGAGCCTGGATTGTGTGGCATCACGTTGCCTGGCCAGCGCGATGATCGACGCCCTCAACCGCTCCCATCCCCCTTGCCAGTTGCGCACGTCGTCGTGGAATGGGGCCAGGCCGTCGACGCTGACGGTCAATTCCGTCAACTGTTCGAGAATGCCGTCACGCGTTTGCTGCAGGTGCAAGGTCGTGCCATTTGTAGTGGTACTCACCGCGATACCGAGCGTGTTGTTGAGCCACTTTGATAAGCCGAAAAACGGCTTCCACAGCAAGGGTTCCCCGCCGATCCAGCTCAGCAAAACCTTATCGCCGGACGTTTTCTGGTAATCGGCCAGAATGGGCGCAAAGCGCTCCACCTGGTCTGCTGCGACGTCGCGACGCGCAAAAGGCAAGCGCCTGTCGTATGCGCAGAATCCACAAGCCAGGTTGCAACGCTCGGTAATGCGCCATACGACAATCATAGCGTCCCGCCTTTTGCCTGGGTGCTGAGGCCTGCATAATGGCGGCGGCTGAAAGCCCGCGCGAATTCAACCAGGGCTTCGAACTTCGAGACGGCATGGATTTCCCAATTTTGCTCGCGTTTGGCGCGTTTCAAGTCAGCATAGGCTTGCTGCATCCAGCCGTTGCCTTGTCCGTGCTCCCAGTCCTCCGGGAGATTGAGCGCCATGGTCCCGCCGGCACCGCCAGCAGCCAGCGCTGCTGCTGAAATATCCCAGCCGCTGGCACCTTTTTCATCCTTGTCGAACATCGTGGTAATGCCGTCGTCCGAAATCATCAGGATATGGGTCGGCCGCTTTCTCGGTTCCCGAAAGGTGTCGCGCATCCGGTGTATGGGGAAGCAGGTGGCGCCTCCATAGAAGCCGGTCAGTACCCGCAATATCTCGTCCTCATCGCGAACAAAGCCCGGTGTATGTATGAATTGGTTCTTGCCGCTCCAGAGCGTTACCTGCACGGTAGCGCCTGCACGCAAGGCGGACAGCGCAATGATGGCGCCGGCCAGGGCCAGGTAAGACGTCTGTACTTGCGGATTGGGCATGGAACCGGAGCTATCGACGTACATGTCCAGGTCGACCGGTGTATGGTGCCCGATGACGCCCGGTTCCTGGCCATACATCCGCCTGACGGTAGTCAAGCCGGGGATTGGACGCGGGCATTGCATGACGGTCTGGAGCCAATCGATTTCGTCCAGCGGGTCGCCGATCTCCCATGGTTCCAGGCCTTCGAGCTGCGGTTCCGGAGACGCGGGCAGCAGCTTGGTTGGAAAAGGCACCAGATGCGGAAGGGCGCGTTCCCGATAGTAGCGCATCGCGATCTCGTGATCAGACAGCTTGATGCCGGCTGCCTTGAGGATTTCGCCATATTCGAATGGCTCCCGCATTTGCCCTTTCGAGGGCGCTGCCGGCGATCCAATCGGTTCGGTCTCTGGCTCATCCAGGCCCGAGATGCGCCGGTCATGGACCGGGTGAACCGCGCCGTCGATCTCGTCTTGCTCAATCTCCTGTGCGCCATACGGATTGCATCCGTCGGCCGCATCCCTGGTGTCATGCAGGTATTGCATGGCATCCCTGGCTTCAATGTCGTTGACCAGATAGGGCAGCAGCAAGCTGGCAAATTTCCCCGCGCCGTTCATCCATTCACCGGCATAGACGCGAATCAGACGGGCGCCAAGCCATCCATCCGCGTCAAGCCGCTCGTCACAGCCCTGGCTCCCGAGGCTGCCTTTATCCAGCTTCCACAGATTTTCATAGATCCGCAGATAAAGCGTCCACACCCCTGCCTGGCGTGTTGCTGTTGTCCCGGCCGCAGACTTGGCTAGCAGGCGGTAGATGTCCGCCATGCGCAGGTCAGCTTGCCGTTGCAGGCGGTCGTTGATGAATAGATCGGTATACAGATTGGCGACAAGCGGGGCATGTTGTTCGAGCGTGGGCAAGGCGCGGCGAATGCGGGCCAGTAACCGGAACTGATCTGTCGCGCTGCCGGGTGCTAAAACATGATGACCAATCTCATGCGCGAGAATTTCAACTGCGTAATCAGCTAGGCCAAGAGTGCGCACCGTCTCCAGATCGACAACGACGCTTTGGTCTGCTAGCCGGATCATGGCAAAGCTGCCGCTCAATCCCTCCTTTGCTGCTTCCAGGCGGCTTTCGCATAAACGGGCATCGCGCAAGCGCGTGTATTTGCTCCAGGTTTCAATTGCCTGCGGCCAGGCCGCACGCCAACGGTCGATCAAGGCCGTGTTAGCAGAGGAAACGGTATCGGCTCGTGTCATTGCAGGGGCAGCAGGCGGATTGCATGGGTAAAGGGTGACGTCACAGCGACCGTATGCGTGTTATGTGCAATTGAAATGTGCCCTTCGGGCAGGTCGAGATCGATTTCTCTTTTTCCGACGACGAGGCGATTTCTGCTCAGCACCACAGCCTTGGGAAAGCTGTGGGCTTTTGCATGGTCGAATTCCTCCCGCGACGCTGCGTGCAGCACTGCGCCAAATGCATCGGCAACCAGGAAGCTGTAACGCTCTGCACTCTTGACGAAGAAGCCCTCGGGACAGGCCCGCACTTCCGGTGGCTCATCAAATTCGCCTCCAAAACCGGTAAACCGGCCGACTTCGATGCCGGGATGGACGGCACTCCCTTGGATCGGTCCGGGTGTCCACCATGGATCGGCAAGCAGTTTATCCTTAACGTCTGACCACGATGCGCCACCGCTGCTACCAAGCGCTGCCAGCGCGAATTGTTCCGGCAGCAGATCTGCCGCCTGGATTGCCCCAAGGCGGAAATGGGCAACCCCGCAACGCCAGGCCAGAACCTGGCCCAGTGCCTGAAGCTGCGGCAGCGATTCAACCTGGGATGCCAGTGCGCCCATCTCCCGTATCCATTGATCGGGTCGTGCATTGCCCACCTTGCCGATGTTGACTGCGGCATTACTCATGGCGCCCAATACTTCTACGGGGTGGGCTGTCACCAGGCGGGGGTAAGCAGGGAGTATCTCCTGCCAGACGCGGTTTACCAGCGGACTACGTGCCTTCGGTCCGGCCAGAGCCTGGCCTACCAGCTCCAATGCCATGTCGTAGGCGACCAGCACCGTGGTGCTAACGCGCTCGGGAGCGAAATCGGCGACAGCAACCACCAACTTGTCGATTCCCGTCTGCAGGAAGTCGGCGAACGCCCCCGTATCAAACGCAGGATAGCGGCGACGGGCTTCCGTCACGCGCTGGTTGAATTGCGCACGGCCAGCCGACAGGACTTTGGCGAAAGGTTCGGAGATCGCCATTATTGGGAACGCAACCAGGCCAGGTAGTTGGTGTAACGCTGGTGCAGGTATTTCAGCTTCAGCAAGTCGTCATACAAGTGACCGTAAAGCTTGCGCCCTTTAGTACATTCCGCCACCATTTTCTCGATCTTCGACAAACGGGAGAGGGTTTCCCGTTCGCTGACACCATCGAGCCCTTCGGCAAATTCCTTTGCCATTGCACCGATAGGGTCATGGCGATCGAGATCGAGCCGGTTGAATTCGTCATTGGAGAGATCAAACAGCCGGCGCAGCCAGCTCAGACGGTCCGTGCGGTAGGGCGCGTTTTCCGGCAGACTGAAGAAAGGAGCGTCCAGATCGGGTTGCAGCTTGTCGTGCAGGACAAAAGGCAGGACCTGGCGCACATCTTCCAAGTCGACAGCGCGCATGCCGCGGAAATAGGCCAATGCCTTGGCATAGACCAGCAAGGTCATCAGATTACGTACCGAGATGCCGTTACGGGTCTGGCACCCGAGGTCCTTCAGCCTATCCCGCCCGTTATCGGCAGCGACTGCCAGCCCCCAGTCGACACCCGACAAACGCGCCGTGTCCTTTGTCATGTATTCGAACTGTCCGCCTGCCGTCTCGAACAGCTCGAACTGGCTGGTGAAGAATTCGAGCCGGCGACGTACTGCTTCCGGGATTTCTATCTGGCGAATTTCTTCGCCCATGCGGTCGACGTCGTTTTCAGTGAAGATGATTTCCCGCGGCACCAGCTCTTCCGGGCGCAGGTTTTCCTCGATGCGCACCAGCAGGTCATTCAGGAAGCGAGGATTGAATGCCAGGGCCTGCACGATGACATCAATGCGGTCGCGCAAGGCCTCGATCACCTGGTAAGTGCCGCCACCCTGATCATCGTTGGCAGTGAGGTACCACGCCGATTCGGGACACTCATGAATATGGTTGAGCACTTCCGCATAGTTGTCGGCCATAACGGTCAACAAGGCACTTTGGGTTCGGGTGGGAATGCGGTTGTATTCGTCAATGATCTTGACCCGCATTGACAGCCAGGAGCGCCAGGCAATGCGGATCTCATTCATGCTTTGGGCGTTGACCAGGTCTGCCGGCAGCGGATTGCCGAGCAGATCGGCAATTGTCATTTGTGGATGACCATGCTGCATCGATCGCTTGACGTCACGAATCGATGCGCCGGACAACACGCCCATCAGGATCGCGCTGGCCGTCTTGCCCCGCCCGGGCCCGCCGACAAAAAGGCATTTCTTGCGTGTGGCGAAGGTCAGCAGGGGCAGGAGGATATAGCTCGAATAGCTTTGCGCGGAAGGCAAGGTCAGCGTGCGCTTGCTGTCGCCGACGGTGAAGGTCTGGGCCGGGCCATCGTTGTATTCAATATCGTAGTGCGGACTGATAATGGCATTGTTGACGATCCAGAAATACGCCTGGCGCAATTTTTCGTCCAGTGCCTGTTCAGTTTGCTCGCCTGCCGTACCTGTCTGGATCGGGCCTTGATAAAGATCCGCTACGTCGAACTGCCGGGGCTTTGGCGCAGTCTTGGGGTTGGTAGGCGCCTGTGAAATGCGATTGAAGAGATTGAAAGGTGACATTGCAAAGTCCCGGTAGTGAAACTTGGTGAAAAGCAGTGTACTCGACGGTCTGATACGGGCTCAACATTCATGGGATGTCGTGTGACAAATTTGCTATAGCCCCCTCTCCAGCAGGGTCAGCTGCCTTCTGAATTCCGGCTTTAATTGATAAAGCTGTGCTGGACGATGGGCGCCGGTGGAAGTGAACGCCCCCTCTACCGGCTCCAGCATGTCCATCTCAGTCATCTTTCGTCGAAAGCTAACCTTGTTAAGCGACTCGCCCATCAACACTTCATATACCCGCTGCAATTGCGGCAGGGTGAAGTTTTCACCTGCCAGATAGCAGGGCAGTGACGAGTACTGGCTCTTGCTGCGCAGTCGAGCGACAGCAGTATCGACGATGGTCTTGTGATCAAATGGCAGATTTAAAGGTTGGTCGACACTTTTCAACGCGACATCGGGATGTCCGGATTTTTCGATGACATCAATGGAAACCAATGCATAATAGGCAATGGAGACAGACCAGCCGCGCGGATCGCGTGCCGGACCGGAAAAGGTGGCCAGCTGCTCCAGGTAAGGGGTGTCAATGCCGGTTTTATCTTTTAGAACGCGCAGCGCCGCATCGCGGGCATCCATATCCTCGGCGTGGATATAGCCGCCCGGTAGCGCCAGCACATTCTTATACGGTTCGCGGTTGCGTTTTAGGAGCGCCACCATGAGCTGGTCTTCCTTCAGAGTGAGGAGGACGACGTCCACCGTGCAAATGATTTGATCCACCTTGGCTCCTGTTCGGCCTGCCATAACTTCCTTGGCAGGCCGCTTAGTTTAAGAACGTTACTAAAGAAAGAATAATAATCCTGGCTACAGTAACGCTATTTCATAGATAAAAACAACGCGTTGAAAAAATCATAGCATACTTAGTTGCAACAGTAAACTAAGTGACCTATACTGGCATCACAACATCAGAAAAAGGGATGAACCATGAAACGCAACCTCCACCTGCTCGTGATCGACCCGCAAAACGACTTCTGTGATCTGCCGGAAAACTACCTGCCGGTTGATCCGGTGACAGGCGACCGCATCGCCCCGGCACTTCCGGTTGCCGGCGCCCATGCCGACATGCTGCGTTTGGCCGACCTGATCAACCGTGGCGCCGCAGGGCTGGCCGGCATCAGCGTGACCCTGGACTCTCACCACAGGCTCGACGTGGCACACCCGACGTTCTGGATGGATGGGCAGCAGCGGCCGGTGAATCCTTTCACGCAGATCACTGCCGCTGACGTGCGGGCCGGGAAATACCAGCCGCGCAATCCGGCCGCGCTGCCTCGCGTGCTGGCCTACCTGGATACCCTCGAAGCAGCGGGTCGTTACACCCTGATGGTCTGGCCGGTGCACTGCGAGATGGGCACCTGGGGGCACAATGTCCATGCCGATGTGCGTGCGGCGTATAACCGCTGGGAAGACAGCGCGCTGGGGATCGTCAACAAGGTCAGCAAGGGCACCAACCCCTGGACCGAGCACTATTCCGCCATCCAGGCCGAGGTGCCGGACGAGGAGGATGACAGCACCCAGCTGAACCGCGGCTTCATCGACCTGCTGGCAAAGGCAGACCGCATCTACATTACCGGCGAAGCGGGTAGCCACTGCGTGAAGGCGACCACCGAACACATCGTGGCCAATTTCGCCCAGCAAGACCTGGCAAAGCTGGTGCTGGTGACGGACTGCATGAGTGCGGTTACCGGCTTCGATGCCCAGTACCAGGGCTTCGTGCAGGACATGGCGGCGCGCGGCGTACAGATCGCCAGGGCTGCCGACGTGCTGCCGGAACTGCTGGCCAATGCCGGCCGCTGATTTTCATACTTAACCAGACTGTCCGGCGGCACGGCTGCCGGAATTGAATCAACCTTCGCATAAGACCAATGACTATGAACGCGATCGTACGAAGCCTTCTTGAAACCGACCTCTATAAATTCACCATGTGGCAGGCGCTGCTGCACAAGCACCCGGCGGCCCAGGCCGAGTACGCATTTGTGTGCCGCAATGAACCGGCCTATCCGCTGGCAGAGCTGAAGGCTGATGTCGAACGCGAACTGGACCAGCTCTGCACGCTGTCCTTCACGGACGACGAAATCGCCTACCTGCGCAGCCTGCGCTTCATCAAGAGCGATTTCGCAGACTTCCTGTCGGTATTCCGCTTCCAGCGCCGATTCATCCAGGTCACGACGGAAGGTCCAACCTTGGTGATCAAAGCGGCGGGTCCGCAGGTGCATGTGATGGGCTTCGAGATTTTCGTGCTGTATATCGTCAATGAGTTGTATTTCCGGCGCTTTGACCAGGAAGCGGCGTTGGCGGAAGGGCGCAAGCGTCTGGCAGACAAGATCAGCATGCTACGCGCTTTTGGCAAGGAGCCGGCCAAGCGGCACCCATTCGAAATTTCCGACTTTGGTGTGCGGCGGCGCTTCTCCGGCGCTTGGCAGGAGGAAGTGGTCGCTACCTTGGCGCGCGAGGTGCCGGAGTATTTCAAGGGCACGTCCAACGTCTACCTCGCCAAAAAGTACAATCTGGTCCCGATCGGGACCATGGCCCACGAGTACCTGCAATCCTTCCAGTCGTTCGGCGTGCGGCTGCGTGACTTTCAGAAAGCAGCGCTGGAAGACTGGGTACAGGAATACCGTGGCGACCTGGGCATTGCCCTGACCGACGTGGTTGGCATGGACGCGTTCCTGGCTGATTTCGATCTGTACTTTGCCAAGCTGTTCGATGGCTTGCGACACGACTCGGGCAACCCGGTAGAGTGGGGCGAGAAGGCGCTGGCCCACTATGCCAAGCTGCGGCTGGATCCGCACACCAAGCGCCTGGTTTTCTCCGACGGCCTGGATTTGCCGACCGCGTTTTCGCTGTACCGGCATTTCGCCGACCGCACGATGGTTGGCTTTGGCATCGGCACCAACCTGAGCAATGACGTCGGCATCAAGCCATTGAACATCGTGATGAAGCTCATGTCCTGTAACGGCCAGCCAGTGGCCAAGCTGTCAGATGCGTCGGGCAAAACCTTATGCAAGGACGAGACCTTCCTGGCCTATCTGCGCCAGGTCTTCAATCATCAGGTCAGTTAACCGGAAGAGGACACCATGCTGAAACTTGCCATTGCTCAGCTGAACTATATGGTCGGGGACTTTGCCGGCAATACCGAGACAACAATCCGCCACATGCGTCGCGCATCACAAGAAGGCGCTGATGTGGTGGTGTTTTCCGAGCTGTCGGTCTGCGGCTACTATCCGGGCGACTTGCTCGAGGATACGACATTCCTGGCCAGGATGGAGGCTGCAGTGGAAGACATTCGTCACGCTTCCCGGGACATGCCAGCACTGGTTGCCATCATCGGTACGGTGCGCCGCAATGCCGGCCCTGGCAAGCCGCTGTACAACGCCCTGCTGGCCATCCGCGACGGCGAAATCATCGCCGAGTATTACAAGCAACTCTTGCCGACCTATGGCATCTTCGATGAACGCCGCCATTTCGAGCCGGGGCCCGAGGGCGCCTGCATGCTCGACATCGCTAGTATAAAGGTCGGCTTCATCATCTGCGAGGATGGCTGGAACGACGAGGGTCGCGATTACGGTGTCAATCCTTTCGCCGCGCTGCGGGAGGCCAGGCCCGAACTCATCATCAGCATCAATGCCAGTCCGTCGGACATCGGCAAGCGCAAGCAGCGCCATGCCTTGTTCAGCGCGGCATCGATGAACAACAAGCTGCCGCTGTTGTATGTCAACCAGGTCGGTGGCCAGGATCAGCTGGTGTTCGATGGCGCCTCGTTTGCCGTCAGCCCGGAACAGGGGATCGCGTTCGAAGCGCAGCGCTTCACCGAGGATTTCCAGGTCATCGGCTTTGCGGGCGGGCGGTTTCTTGCCACCGATGGGGCCGCGTTGCCGGTGCCGGATCCAGTCGGTCTGTCCGTGCCCGAGTTCACCCGGCGCCAGATCGTCCTCGGCTTGCAGGACTATGCGCGCCGCTGCGGGTTTGCCAAGGTCGTGGTGGGGTCTTCCGGCGGCATCGATTCCGCATTGACACTCGCCCTGGCGGTGCAGGCGCTAGGGGCAGACAATGTCATCGCCATCACGATGCCATCGGCTTATTCCAGCGAAGGATCGGTCTCCGACTCGGTTGCCCTTTGCAACAATCTGGGCATCCGGCTGTACACCCATCCGATCCGCGAACTGGTCGAGACCTACAGTCAAGGCTTTGCCACGGCGTTCGATGCGCCGCTCATGGGCTTGCCGCTCGAGAATCTGCAGGCCCGCGTGCGGGGAACGATCCTGATGGAATATTCGAATGCCTTTGGCGCATTGCTCCTTACGACCGGCAACAAGAGTGAGATCTCGGTAGGTTACTGCACGTTGTACGGCGATACCAATGGCGGCCTGGGTTTGCTCGGCGATCTGTACAAGACCGAGGTATTTGCCTTGTCCCGCCATATCAATGAAGAGGCTGGCCGGGAAATTATTCCGGAAGCTGTGTTGACGAAGCCGCCCTCGGCGGAACTGGCCCCAGGGCAGCAGGATACGGACAGCCTGCCGCCGTATGACGTCCTCGACGAAATCCTCAAATGGCATATCGAGGGCGCGCGCCTGCCCGACTACGAGGCATTTGCCGCCCGCCAGTTCGTTGAAAATTTAATGACAACTCGGGATGGCAAGCAGTTGGTAGAACGGATACTGGGTATGGTCGCGCGCAATGAGTATAAGCGCCGGCAGGCGCCTCCTATCGTGCGCGTGCGCTCTCGCGCATTCGGCAGCGGCCGGCAAATGCCGATCGCCGCGAAGTACTGATTATTAGGAAGGGATGACTGCATGCATACTAGACAAAATGCCGACGTGGCGGTGCTGATCGGCCGTTTCCAGCCCTTCCATAACGGGCATGCCGCGCTGCTGCGCCGGGCACTGGCCACCGCACCGAAAGTCGTGGTGGTGCTGGGCTCCTCCTTCCATGCTAGAAGCGCCAAGAATCCGTTCACTTGGCAGGAACGGGCTGCAATGATCAGCACGACGCTGGCGGACGAGGAGAGGGAGCGTATTTCGTTCGTCGCCCTGCGCGATTACTATGAAGATGCGCGCTGGTCCAACGCAGTACGCGAGAAAGTTGCTGAAGCCGCACCTGGCGCTGGGAGGGTGGCGCTGATTGGCTACTTCAAGGATGCCTCCAGCTACTATCTGAACCATTTTCCGCAATGGGAATTGATTGCCGCAGAGATGGAGGAGGATATCGATGCCACGGCAATCCGGCGCATTCTGTTCGAGGCAGAGGATATCGATGTCTCAATGAAAGTCATTGAGGGCCTGGTGCCGGCGACAGTCCGGCAGTATTGGCGGGCATGGACGCTGCTGCCACATTATGCCGGCTTGGTGGAAGAGCACCGGCAGATTGAGAAATACAAGGCAGCGTGGAGTGCGGCGCCCTATGCGCCGATCTTTTCGACAGTAGATGCCGTCGTCAAGGCCGCCGGTCACGTCCTATTGGTGAAACGAGGCGGCTTCCCGGGAAAAGGGTTATGGGCTCTGCCCGGCGGGTTCGTCGAGCCGCGCGAGCGCTTACTACATTCAGCCTTGCGCGAATTGGCGGAGGAGACGCGGCTTGGGGTGCTGGCGTCAATGCTCGAAGGTGCACTGATTGACGTCAAGGTGTTTGATCATCCCGACCGCAGCCAGCGGGGCCGCACTATCACGCACGCACATTTCTTTGACTTGCGCGTGGAGCGCTTACCGGAAACTGAGGCGGCAGATGACGCGGCCCAGGCAGTCTGGACACCAATCGGCGAGTTGGCCGCCATGGAAGATATGTTCTTCGAAGATCATTTTCACATCCTTAACCACTTTCTGCGTCTGAAGGAGGACTGACTTGACCTCAATGCGTAACCGGTATTTGGGAGCAATGCTTGGGCTTGCCTGTGGTGATGCCGTCGGTACGACAGTGGAATTTTGTCCGCGCGGTTCGTTTAATCCGGTGACGGACATGGTGGGCGGCGGACCATTCGGCCTGCGGCCAGGCCAATGGACCGATGATACGTCGATGGCGCTCTGTCTTGCTGAGAGCCTGCTGACCAAGGGTGGGTTCGATCCTGTTGACCAGATGGTCCGGTACCTGAACTGGTGGAAATGGGGCTATCTGAGTTCGACCGGATCCTGTTTTGATATCGGCATGACAGTGCGCAGCGCCTTGGCCAAATTTGAGGTTTCTCGCGATCCTTACAGTGGAGCGGTAGATCCTCATAGTGCTGGAAATGGCTCGCTGATGCGGCTGGCTCCTGTCATCCTGCATGCGCATGGCGACATGCCAATGCTACTGGGCCTCGCTGCCGACAGCTCCCGGACGACTCATGGCGCGGCCGAAGCAGTGGAGTGCTGCCAGCTGTTTGGCGAAATCTTGAGCCGGGCGCTGTCTGGCATGCCAAAAGAAGCGCTTCTAGACAACATGCATTTCGTGCCGGCCGAGCCCAACGTGCGGCAGTTAATGTCAGGTGAATTCCTGCGTAAGGATGAAGACAGGATCCGCGGATCAGGCTATTGCATGGAGTCCCTGGAGGCAGCATTGTGGTGCTTCTACCATACCGACAGTCTTGAGGAAGCAGTGCTGCGCGCGGTCAACCTCGGCGATGATGCGGATACCACGGGGGCGATTGTAGGTCAGATCGCCGGCGCTTATTACGGCGTCGAGGCTATCCCGAGCCGCTGGCTGTCGACGCTGGCGATGCGCGACGATATCGAGCTCATGGCAGACAGCTTGTACGAGCGCTTTGCTTCGAAGGCGAAGTCATAATCATTATGCTAGTGCGCATATACATTCATCGATTCTAGCGGTGACTATTGAGGCTTCTAACGGGCCATTTGTCAATAGAGTAAAGCACCCGAATTCGCAGTTTATCGCCATTGAAATATCCCTTGTGTCACGCAAAAATTGGAGACTAATTAACTTTGTATTAAAGGGGGCGGGATGAAAAAACGCTTTAAGTTAAGTTTTCCGGAAGCTATGCGCAAGATTGCGGAGCGTGAAGGCGCGTATTTTGATAACGAACTCGGGGCATGGTTCATCGATGACGACGTTCCGAATTCCTTGATTGCATTTACAGAAAAAGAACTGCGTAGGCGAGATTATGCAAGCGAGGTAACTCCTCAATGCACGATTTGCGGATGTCGCATGGAGCTCACTCAAAACAGAAAAACAAAGGAACCATTTTGGCGCTGTGCAACGTACCGCTGCCCTGGCACGAAACCCTATGACGCATTAACTATAAAGACTTCTAGCCAAATGGGAGGCAATGTGCAGAGGTCGGAACCTGAATCATTTGAAAATAAGCACCGAGCTGAGATCCTGATACGTCGCGCAGTAGAATTGTTTCGCAGTGAAGCGCCAGCAATCAAGTGGCTAAAAATGGAGAAGATTGCTCTCAATGGACAAACTCCGCTTGAGGCAATTAAAACGGAAAAAGGTTGCGAAATCGTAGAGCGACTATTGGACGAGCGATTCGAGTGATTGAAATTAATTATCAAGTGAAATTGGAGCCCTTGATTGTTGCGGCGTACGATTTACCATCGTCCTAAATTCAAAGAGAAAAGCATGATAATCAAACTGGTCCGCCACGCAGAATCCCTCGCCAACATCGGTGCTGTCTTGCCGCATGAAGCGGGCGACGCAAAAATCGGTTTAAGTGACGCAGGCAGGCAGCAGGCGCTACAAGCAGGGCAATTGCTTGGCCATGACTTTGTCTCCAATGCCTTGGTATATTGCTCGCCTTATCAGCGCACACGCGATACCTTGCAGGCGATTCTGCAAGGAGCAAATCTTCAGCAGCCCAAAAAAACTTACGAAGATCCCCGCCTGCGGGAGGTGGAGCGAGGCTATCAGGAAGAAGGAGCGCAATTCGAACTCCGAAAAATTCATGGATGGTTCTATTATCGGCATGCTGGCGGGGAGAGTCCGGCAGATGTCTATGACCGCATATCGAGTTTCCTGGAAAGCATGATGCGTCAGGTGCAGCGCAAGGAAGCCGAGCAAGTGATGATTGTTACCCATGGCATGGTGATCCGTTGCTTCGTGATGCGCTTTCTACACCTGACCGTGGAGCAGTTTGAGTCCCTGGAAAATCCGGATAACTGTGACGTTATTACCATCGCCCATAAGGAGCACATACAAGACCCACTCTTTAGCTGCGGGCGATGGGCTGTTGCAGGAATGCGCTTGCGCAATTAGCTGCTCACCACGTAGCAGACCTGCTAGCTATTAGCCCTCCAGCGAAATAATCCGGAAGCCGCCATAGGATACGCAACGGTGGAGGCGTGATGACTGTTGCGTTGGCGTGGCCAATTAAGCCACCAAGTGCAAGTTAAAATAACTGATGCAGGTCTCTGGAAGTGGGACTGCGCAAAATTATTTTATCTTATAGCCTTCGTTTCCAACCTCTTGCGCGGAAATAGGGCTTTGACACTAAGGCAGTCCAGTCCATGGAAAATCCTGACCAGATCGTCTTTGATCGGCAAAAGCTTTACGAGGAAATATGGGCTGAACCGGTCGTCATTGTCGCTAGGCGCTATGGCCTCTCTGATGTAGGGCTCGCCAAGATCTGTAAAAAGCTAAGTATTCCGTTGCCTAGCCGGGGATACTGGGCCAAGGTCAAAGCCGGGCGAATCATGAAAAAGATCCCGCTGCCCGACCTAAAAGAAAATACTCCCACGAGCGCAGCGGTGAGCAAAGTGGATTCAGCGAGGAAGGCAGCGGAAGCGGCGGTCAAGCAAAAAATCCATGCCGAGGGGAATGGCCAGACGCAAATTGACGTTCCCGCTGAGCTTGGCAGCCCCCATCCTCTGGTAAAGGCGGCGAACAAGCGGCTCAGGCAGCGGGACGGCTGGAACGACGAAAGCGGCCTGCGCACCGCTCCCGATGAAGTGCTGAATCTTCGTGTTACGCCGTCCTCCCTGGATCGGGCATTGCTACTTACCGATACGTTGCTGAAGGAGTTGGAAAAACAGTCCGTGTCGGTACATGTGGATACCCAACGTAAGGAAACCGTCCTGGAGCTTGCAGGAACGCGGGTATCGTTTTGCATCACCGAGCAGGTCAAACGCACGCATCACCAGGACACGCCGGCAGAGACGAGGGCCAAGGAACGTTACTGGAAACAGCCTTTTCGGAATGTAGCAGATTATCCCCATACATCTCGCTATGACTATTTACCAACCGGAGTATTAACTATCTCGGCCGGCCGGTGGCCCACCCGGAACTGGAACGATACCGGCCGCACGCCGCTGGAAAAGCGTTTAATGGAGGTCTTGGCCGGGATCGTCGCGCTGATAGAGGAGACCGGGGCGAAAGAGGCAGAAGCAGCCAGGCAAAGGGAGGAGCGGCGGCTTCGGGAGGAGCGCTATGCATTTCTGACGGCACGGCGAGAAAGTGAAGGGAAGCGTTTTGAGCAACTGGAAGCGCAAGCCACGAACTGGGAGCGCGCGAGGCGCATTCGCCGCTTTGTCGCCGCTGCCGAACAAAAATCACTTGCTGAGGGAAGAGCTACACCGGAACAGCAGGAATGGATGGCTTGGGCACTGGCCAAGGCGGATTGGCTGGATCCATTGGTACAGGTGTCGGATCCGATTTTGGATGCTCCTGAGCCGAAGCGTCCCGGCTATTACTGAGGACAACCTCGGGGAGATAGTTAACAGTAATTCAGTACTTCTCAGATTGGGTCGCACTCAAAAGAACAATTAAATTAGATGTACATAAATGTGCTGTTGCAATCTCATTGCTGTGGCACAGCAATAGAACAACAATTGTCGTTTTATTGCTGTTGTACGACAAAATCGCAAAAATCACACGACGCGGATTCGCCGCTATATTTGAAAATAGCTCACCGCAATCGGCGCCCGGTTCGTCTGCCATGGAGCACGACACTGGCGGCAGAATCTGGCTCCATAAGGTTGGGGCGGCTCACCAGAGTTAACTTCTCATCTTCGGCTGCGACGTCCTGTGTCTTGCGCCGGCGCAAGTTTCATCTTTGAACTCTTCATATTCCGCTTCCTCCCATATTTAGGGGCCGGGGCGGCAACCCATGCTTTCAAGAACGGTAGAAGCGCTGTGCTTGCATGGCGCTACACTCATTCAGTGAACGCAATTCCAAAGGTACGGTATGTGCGGACGCATTACCCAACATCGGCTTCGGGCAGAATATGCCGCTGCTATCGGCTGGCCGGAAGATCATCGCAAATGGCTGGGCAATACTAATCCAGCGTATAACGTCGCGCCGGGAACATCGCCATGGGTGATGCATCACCTGAACGAGGATCAGGCTGACGAAATAGACCAGATTCACTGGGGTTACCGGCCAGCGTGGGCCGCTGAAAAAGGCATTCCCATGGCGATCAATGCCCGGATCGAAAAAGCCGCTACCGGTCGCTATTTCCGGCACATGTGGAAATCGGGGCGTGTGATTGTGCCCGCTGATGGCTGGTATGAATGGACAGGTGAAAAAGGCCACAAGCAGCCCTGGTATATCCGCCTGAAGGCCGACAAGCCCATGCTCATGGCGGCCATCACCAATTGGAAACCCTACAAGGAACAGCCAGAAGGAACCGGGTTTGTAATCGTCACTGCCGCGGCTGAAGCGGGCTTGCTGGACGTCCATGATCGCCGCCCGGTCGTCTTGGCACCGGAGGATGCCCAGCTATGGCTCGATCCTGATCTGCCGGCAGAGCAAGCGGAATACTTGGCACGGAATGTGGCAATTGGGCCGGATGCATTTGAGTGGTACGAGGTCAGTACGGCGGTGAACAAACCCGGCACCAATGGGCCGGAGCTTATTGCGCCAGTCTGACATGCCTTGGTATTCGACGGTCGAAGACCCACTTATGCCGTCCCTTGATCAAACACGCTCTTTGGCGTCTTCCCATATCTCGATACCTTCCTTGATGACATACAGGCCGATTCCCAATCTCACCACCAAGTCGATTTCTCGATAACCAAGCGGTCTTAGCCACTGCACGAAGCCTACCTGCCATATAAAACATGGCCACCCGGATTAAACACGACTGGAGGCAAGTCGGTAAAGTTCAGCTCACTCGAGCCTTTTTACTTCCACAAAAAGTTTACTTGGCTTCGACGCGATGAGCCGTATAAGTCCTATGCACCATAAGGACGGATACTAACGTGCCAGCAGCTTCGCGGCTGTCAGTGTGTGATCCAGTATTTCAGCCAGTGATACTCACCGGTCGAATACCAATAATAGATCGCTACGCAACACAAGAACATCGTCGCCACCAAGGCGTCGACGATTCTGATCAGCCAGCGCTGATGCGCGTGGCGTTTCTCTAGGTCTTCGTAAGGATCTTTGAACTTTGGCAGAAGAGCTGCGTGCTTGCTGAGGAGCAGATCAGTTTGCTTGTGAATTTCGTCCAGTATTGCCGTCAACGTGTTGTACTGGTTCCGCACCAGCAGATTCATGAGCGCCACAAAGATCACGCATCCGAGCATCGTCAACGAGTTCTGCCACTCGAAAAAGCCCTTCGGCGTCAACTTGCTGCCAATCAGGATGAGGGCGGCCGGGATCGCCAAGAGTTGGTTCTGGATGTCGGAAAAGACCTTATTTAGCTTGATTGTGTAATCGAGCTTGTGCGCTTTGACTTCGTCCAGCACCTTCTCGAACGAGAACTCGGCGATATAGAGGTCGTAGCTGTCCTGATATCGCTGAGCGAACAGCATGAAGTCCGACAGCAGCTTGGTGAATCGCGCGTCTTCCGCCGTGTCTTTCAGCAGTTCGTTCAGAATGACCTTCATGATTACCTTGCGCTGCTCTTTGTGCTTAGACGACGTCTCGAACATATCGTTTTCGAGATCTTTCACTTTAGGCACGTCGCGCAGGTGGGCTGCCTCGTATTTCACTAAGAGCTCGATCTTGGTCTTGTTCAGAAACACGAACTTCAAGTCAGAAAGCGACTCGTCGCAATAGTCAGCAACCTCGCGCAGGACCTTCAGGAGAGACAAGACCGCTTTATAGCGTCGCGAGCTGACGGTGTCTGTTTTCTCTGCACTAAAGTAATCATCCTCGGCGACGTAATAGGCTTCCGGTGGCACATACTTAAAGTTATGGCTCGCCAGCAGATGCGCCCACGTCGGGGAGAAAAACGCTGACTGGCCTACACTGACTTTGATTTCGACCTCGATCTCTGCGCCATCGACCACCTTCTTCATTGGAGGGGCCAGCAACCAGTCGAGCTCAGCCAGTTTAACCAGACTAGGCGTGAGCTCGTCCGTGACTTTCAGCTTCCCACTAAAGGATGCGCCAGCAAACTCGGGCTTGCCCAATGCCCGGTAGACTGTAATGGCGTGATCAAAGGCTGTAGTCATTACATTTCGGCTTCAATTGCTGAAATTAGCGCTGGAGGAAGGTCTGTTATGCGCAGTTCCTTCTTGATTTTATCGTAAAGCACACGGTTACCTATCAAGCCAATGTCAAAATTAATCGTGATGTCTGCATCTTTACCACCAATGCGCATTAATCTCTTGAACGTGGCCTTGTGCGGCTCGAATCCATCACCGATCTCGATCGCGTTGTGCTCGATGTATTCCTTGAATGCAGTCGGTTTCTGGTCGTCGAAGCGCATCGACAGCGCAGCCAGACTCACACCTTTGCTGTCGCGCGCCTGTTCCGAGAAGTAGTTAAAGGCCTTTTCCTTCATCTTTTTTGCTTCGTCCGCGTCCAGCTTCTCTGCGACGCAATAATCGCGGATCGCCTGGATCAACAAGCTTGTTTGCTCCTTGGACTCGACGAACTCGGCACAACCGAGGAAGTTACGGAAGTAGTCTGTGAAGTCCGCATCGGATTTTCCCTTTTTGACGAACGAAATATAGTTCCCGTCCGCAGCGCGCCAGTTAGGGACATTGATGCGCGCCGCCTCATGAAGACGGTCTACATCCAAGGAGAAGTTCTGGTTCAAGGTTAGGGTATTCTGATCAATGCCAACGCCACCACGCAGTTTTAGCAACACGATCATGAAGTAGGTCTTTGCATGCTCCTCGTACTTAACAAACAGCGCATAGCCGCCAGTGGCCAATGCCTGCTTGTCCATCTCGCGCACGAGCATAGTCATCGCTTGACCGGAAAACGTAAGCATATCCAGCTTGCCAGCAAGGTAGTCGCTAAGCAGACCGCTGAATGGGAACAGGCGGATGTCCGTCTCAAAGGTGCCGAACGCACGACTGGCCGTCGTGCCATACGTTTTGCGGGCTTTCTCGACGGCATCGGTCAGAATTAAGTCTATCTGAAGGCAAGCTGGCGCCAGAGTGAGCTTACCGTTCTGGTGACGATCTTTATTAATGCGATGGAGGATCGCTTCTTTGATTTGCATGACGGGTTTGTATATTGGCAATGAAAATTAATTGTATCGCCATATTTTGTTATTACATAGAAGAAACTATGTGATTTTATCCGTGTGTCGCTCCCACTTTACCAGCAGCTTCACGTCAAGCACATTGCAGAGTATCTGCTAGCAGCAGAACCATACTTATCGCCACCATCTCGGCTACCGCCCCCAGCTAACCGACGGGCATGACGACGTCTAGATTAAAGAAGAAGTGATGATTGAATACGGCGGGATCGAGCAGGCATGGTTTCCGCTGGCGTAGGGCAAATTAGCATAACAGGTGCGTCACATCTGATGCGAAGGTTTGCAATGGGCCGGAAGCAGACCCATCGATCTTAGATCCTAAAAAGCCCTATAAAGCCAAGGTGCGTTTCTTATGCGAGGTGATGGATACTTTAGCGTGCGAATGGGCAGCTACGGCGCGAATAAACAAGCTTGACCAGGCTGAGAGGAATTTACGTGAAACAAAGCGCCAAAATTTCTTGAATTTTTTGCTCGGTTCAGACGACCGAAAATCATTGCGATATTGCTTGCTACAAATACTGTTGATGATATCGTGCGTTACGAACTAATGCCGCTGTCCTAACCCGGGGAATTCGTTATCCGGTGGCGCGGAAGTTAAGACTGAATAACCAAGTGCTTACTTTGGGTGTTCATTATTTACGCTTGAGAGTCGGGCCAGCGAGTACACCAGTAAATTTGGAGCGACTGGCGCTGACTTGCTCAAATCTGGTGATGAAACTGTCTCTACTGGCTTCCAAAAAACTTTTTGCACGTCGAATACTTGCGATCTCCGACACCCGATGCCAATCTTTTTGTGGCACCAAATAAAAGTGAGCTAGATGCTGTTTCTTGAATCGTTGGCATCGAGTACTGAGTTTCATTTTAGGTTGAAAGAATTTGTAATTGATTGAAAACTTGGCGTCTCGGTATATCAACTTTAAACCGATTCTGCTGAGACGAAGCGGTAGAAATATTAGTGTGTAGAGCGTTCTATCATTTTATCCACCTTTCGGACACTGGCGTGACCTGAAGGTCAAAGTGCTGGCGCCAGATACACTCCTTTCTCTGGACGTTTTAAAACACAGGGCTAAAATCAATTGTCAGTTCTAGCAGGGCTTCATTGATCGGAACTAATTGCACTGCGCAAGCAAAATGATTTTAAATTTTGTGCCCGGCTCTCACAATGGAAATCGCTATGATTCTACTTGCGGCAAGTGCTGTTAATGATATCGTACGTTACGTCTTGATTTGGGAGAACGTGATTCATGACTAAACTTGGCAAGGTGTTTTTGGAAAGCTTGGGCGAAGGATGGGCCTTGTTCTGGCGAGTGGCTTTTTCGCCGGTTTTTGGCCTTATAAGCGCAATTGCGCCGTTCTGGAACCGTAACCACCAAAGGTGAGGTTCTACAGGGAGGCCTTTTGTCGAATTCTCCCTGTGAAGCTTCACCGATAGTGTTGATTTGCCTTTAAAGAGAGCTGAAGTACTGCAAGGGTGAGCTTCTACAGGGAGGTTTTTTGCCGAGCCCTCCCTGTAGGGTCTCACCGTTAATCTTTATCTAGTTTCGCAAGAGAGCTGAAGTGCTGCAAGGGTGAGGTTCTACAGGGTGGTCAGCACACACGGACATGTTAAAGGTGAGACTCTACAGGGTGGTCGGAGTGTAGCTAGAGACGAAAGGTGAGACTCTACAGGGAGGTGTTGCCAAGCCCACCCTGTAAAGTCTCACCTATCTCAATTTCTTTTTCGCTTTACATAGACTTGATCATGAAGCAGTGCAGGAAATCAAGGTCGGTCCTGGAGCAAATGAAATGGCACAAGAAAAAAGCGATCTATTTAAGAGTGCAAGGCAGAGGGGCGAGCAATATGTGCAAGCGGAATGGACTCGCCAGGAAAACCTGACCGTCGACGATGCTGCAAATATGAGTAGCAGTACTGCAAAGAGCATTATCCAGCGTCGCGAAGTCGGCGAAATTTATGCACTAGCTCGACCAGACTCAGAAGAGTGCAGATACCCGGCGTGGCAATTTCGTGCAAATCCTTTCCGCCTCGCAGCGGTGCTACGTCCGCTTATCAAAGCAAAAACAAATAGCTGGGTAATCCACAATTTTATGCTACGTCCAAGCACAATCTTGGGAGGACAGACTCCAGCAGAATTTATTGGAGAAGATTTTCGGCCAATTGACGCCGCGGTCACGGCTGCAAAATTGTCGATTCGAGGCGAGGAGCAGGGAGCGCTTTGACTGCCAAGCCATCCTTTCCTTGCCCAACCGCAGAAGCCATTGCGGTCACCAGTTCGAGCCTCAGCAATTTGCGCCGACGATTGCACCAAGTCTGCCGCACCTGCAAGTCGATCCGGGCATGCATTTCCAGCGCATCCCGAAGTTGCCGGTAGATCAGTTGAGGTGCTTCATACTCAGTCCAGTCCACCTGGATTTTTTTTCCTCCCAGCCCAACAAGATGTTTGCCCTGTTCGTGGTCTCGTACATCAAAAATGACCGCCTGCTTTAAGCCCACCATGTTGACTCGTGCCGACACGCCCCGAGGATCTTCAAAGGTCACGCGGCGAGGCAGTTCAGGCAAATCGAGAGTCCGACCGCCATGTGAGAATCTAATTGATAGCCTCTTGCTCGGCTGCCTATAAAGAATCGACAGCAATGTTTCGCCTAACTGGTGTTCCCGGCCCCGGGGCATCAGCTCCATCAGCGCGCGAGGCGTCAATCGCTGGATGGCGGCTACTTTCTGCAGAAGATGGTCTGCCTCTTGCCATGCCCTAGCTAGCGTCTTGTCCTCGTGTTGCGTTTGCTGATGGCGTCTTGGGTCACCGAGTGGTATGGGCACTCCCTTTGCATCAAATATTTGCAGTTGCCGGTCCGCTAACAATGAAACAACGAGCCAGAGCATGCCATCTGCTGTGTGATACCCATAATTAAAACGATTAGTCAGGCAAGGTGACAAAAACAATAATTGGATCAGTCGTTTGATTTCGTCGACTTTTTTCAAGACCTTTTCCTCACCAACCGGCTGCTGTGCAGGAAACAGGCCCACCATGAAAAAACAGTTATGTTCCCCCATCAGTCTTCTCCCCTGGTGCGCTCATCGGTAGCGTTAGCTTGCAAAACGGTATCGCGAAAAATATGTGCAGCAATCATCAACCCATGGAACCCTGCCATGCCCACTGCAGCATTCTGCACCGCGTCCTCGCCGCTTGCAGGGCAACTGGACACCAATAAATATGCGCTGGGCCTCCCACGGCGTTGGACGATGGCTTCGATCTGCGGGGTGCCGTTGTAGATTTTCTGAAAGAGATAAACAAGGTCCAGAGAAAATCCTGCTGGAGAAAGCCCGGGATGAAATGTTCTGCCAATGACCTGATCGATGGCACTCATCGGTGGCACAAATCCGGGCGCGGCGCGCAAAACGAGGTGAGTCAACGGTACACCGGCGCCATGGAGTAACGCGATCAATCCTTCGGCCAGATTTGGGCTGTCTAGGGAAATATAGTCACCGTCGGCGCAAGCTTGCCAAGAGCGGAGTCCATCCGTTACGACGTCAGTGTGCACATGCCCGGCGAGAAAACGCGACAACGAAAGAAACTTTGCCTGTTCAGCGCGTTCGAAAGGCGACCGTATATTCAGCTTCTGAAGATTCTGGAGAACGAAGAGAGGATCTTCAAGTAGCAGCTTTCTCCACTCAATCTGGGCTGCATACTGCCGAGACAAAATACATAGTGCAGACGCAGCAATATCCTGGATGGTGGTCTCGCCAATGCCATTGCGCGCAGCGATGGCTGGCAGCGTGAGATTGGCGGAGATGTCGCCAAGTACCGCGACTATCTTTTCGAAGGATATTCCGGGTTTGGCAAAGACATCCGGGCTTTCTGGCAGATCCGTGAAATTGAATTTGGCGCATATATCCGGAATCGGCAGCGCGCCCGCGCTGTCCTGCAATATCTTCCTGAGCGTGCAATTCCTATTTTCTGGGGATCGCGCAACCCTTTGCCGAAGCACTTCTCTGCTGAGCCCCGTGAGTTTCGCCACGACACCATAATTTAATTCGTGGTTCTTCAGGCTTCGATCAATCCCATCGCGCAAAGGCTGCTCAAAGAGATGCGAATACCAGCCCCAACCCATTTGGAAACTTCGATGCCCTGTTTCGACGGCGATTTCATCCAGGAGATTGATATCGATATCATGTCGCTCTACGATGAGTGCCTGCTCCACTTCAAATGACACTCCATGACGAAGGGCATGAGGGCTGATGCTGGTGTCGCCGCTGGCGGCTTTCAGTGCCCGTGACAGCATCACGTACGTTTTACCGTACTGATATACGCGCTTTCCGTTATGCGGATCTCCAAAGAGATAGTCATCGTGAAGTGCAGCCTCCAGGTCGCGACGCTGAACCCACCTCCTCAGCAGTTGTGCTGTTTCCTCGCTAGTGATGCGCCGGATGCGACGCGATGCCGGGCTCTTGCCGGATTTGCCTTTGGGACTAGGGGCAATCTCCAGTTCTATCTGGCCATCATCATAGGTACGTACACTGCGCAGGCAGAGACTGAATAGCTCTCCGATTCTCAAGTGCAGGTGATGGGCAAGTTCAAAGGCTAGCCTTACTTGCTGTGAAAGCCTTTCCTCCCCATGGCCGGAGCCAAGCCAATCCCGAATTGAGTCTGCTTCGTGATCCCAAAGAATATTGGCTTTGTGGACGCTGCGCACTTCCGATGCCAATGCTTGTCGCAATGGCGGCATGTCAAAGCTGTCAACGAGGTAGGCGTGAAATGCGTTCAGCGCCGAGGCCGCATGCAAATTCGAAGCTCTGCATTTTAATATTCGCTGGTAAGCGTCGATAATGTCAGTTAGTTTCCAGCACGGTATGGGGTCCTTGTGTGCTCCCAATTCCTGGAGAAGTTCAGAGGAAATCGCAGATACGTAAGCGCTAATGGTCGCAGGGCTAGGGGACGCCTCTCGCGGGGTTCCCACCGTCACCATGTGCAAGACCCAGCCAAAGATCGTGGCAGCGGCTGATCCTGCGTCACGCAGGTTTCCCGACATGGTTCCCAGGCTTTTTATCCAGTCGATCTTTGCCAAAGCCCTGGCCTTGTGTTTGTGCAGGTTGGCGATCGTCTTCAATTCAGCGATAACCCATCCGCCGCTACCCGCATCGTTGTATTGGAGTGCAGTATCAATGACCTGCGCTTGAATGCGATCAGCGTCATCTGCCGTGAGGTCGGAAGAGGTCTCCAGGAGCAGAGGGCGTTTTGCCACGCGCCGTGCATAGACCGAATCAGGCAGGGCACTCGCGGGTGCAAAGCGGGCAACGTGGCAAAACAACGGGCGGTGCAGCGACAGGAAGTGCCACGCTGTCATATCCAGCAGTAACCCTGCCAAGTGTCCCAATTCTGCAGCACCCTGGGTGCGCGTGGATCGGGTTCGCCCAAGAAGTGCATCGAATGCACTTAATGCCGCCGGCCATGTTGTCTGCTGATCTACCTGCACGAGCGCTAAGGTGGTCGCCGGATGAAGAAAGCGCCGATCCAAGTGGTCATCGCTGGCCTTCCAGCTGACCGCACACTGGTCGCCAATCCGTGACATGGAGTTGTTTGCTGCTAGCAAGCTTTTCAGCTCATCGATTGAACAAATGCCTTCCAGCCCGATGACACTGGCAATGGCGGCCGTTGTTGGTTCTCCTGAATGAAAGTCCCCTCGGTGAAAGGCAGTCAGGAACTCTGCAGCGCGGGAACAATATGCGTTGAGATCCGTCGACCGCGATGGTCTGGGAATCAAACGCCCGGATTCATCATCAGTGGCTTCGATTGGCGAAGCCAGCAAACACGGGGACTGCCGCTTGACGGCGCGTGGCCTGGACAGGTCTTGGCGCGATGTCATTTCTTCCCCCTCGATAGGCCAACTACAGGTTGCATCCCCAATTGCAGAATGATGCCGTTCTGTGCCGAGGTGATGCGCGAAAAACTGTGGCGCAGAACGAGAAGCGATTCGATGCAGAAGGCTTCCTGGCCCCGCACGGTATGTCTCATGAAGAGATCCACTTCAGTAGAAGGCAATCCGGCATGGCGGAGAGCGTTTTGCCAGAAATGGCGGCCATGATCCGGTTTTGTCTGCAATGCTGGTGGGGGCCACGCGGAAACATGACCTGAGCCTACGGGCACGACATCGTCATTGCGCATCATGAAAAACATGGGTACCGGAGCCTGATTGAGCACGCTGTTGATATGTCGGCGTATCCGGTTTCGGGGCGGTAGACCAAGATGCTCCAGGCGTGCGTCAAGGGCACGACAATGGGCGAACCAGAATTTTGCCTGTTCGCGAACCAGCGCGGGAATCGCAACTGGGCTCATCCCGGCCAGCATGCCCACACGCTTGTCCTGCAATTGCAGGAACGCTGAGTCCTCTGAAAAGCTTTCGGCGAAGAAGCGATAGATTCGCTGCGCGCGCCCCCCAAGTAACATGGCGAACCGGTCAGCACAGAGGAGGGCAAACGCGTTATGGTGTTTTTGCAGCGATGCCAGCGTATAACGATGGCCAGGTCGAAGCTTGTCGACTTCCTGGCACATCCACTCGTTTCTCCTGACTAGAAGTTCCCGGCTGGGCGTCACGGCTGAACCAAATCCTGGCCCCATTTCGGCGGGCGTAGGTTCTCCCCATCCTAGTGCGGCGAATAGTATTGTGGCTGCATGCCAGATTTCTTCTCGCTGTATATGAAGGTAGTAGTGTTTTGCGTGGCCGATCTTGGTGAAGTCGTTGGTGAGATAAGCTGCTACGGCACGGTCAATGCCGAGCCGGATGGCGATGGAGGCACGGGAGTGGATGAATCTCGCGAGGGAGGGGCAAATGCGTGCTGCAGGATTTAACTGGCTGGTCCGATGCCGGATGGGCAGTTGCCAGCTGCCGTCCGGGTCCAGATCACCGAGGTATTTGGCAGCAGGGTTTCCGCTGATGGCTTGCCGGAGTGCTTCCTGTACAAACTGGGGGAGGGGCCGGGCCACTTGCCTGGTAGCCGGCAGGCAATCGGGGTAGCCTGGAAGCGCTGCCCCGGTGACAATTTCACCAAGATCCGTTCTGATAAGTCCCTGATTAATGTCGATGGTGATCGTTGATGCGATGGGACTGGCCACGACCAAGGGGGCCTGGCAAGCCAGCTCCAGCGGCAATCCGAGGAGGAATGCCATGACTTGGAGAAGGGCTTCGTTGTCGCCGCTTTCCACTCTCGCGCGGAGCTCCGCGCCAGTTGCAGCAATCTCTGCCGCAGTCTGCTCCCCTAGGGAGCCGGCAGCCTTTCTTTCCGGGATGCTTGCCGTCGTCATTTGGGCGATAAAGTGCATTTCCACTCTCATGGAGAAGGCTAGGTTGTGCAAGTCATCGGCATCCAGCCCGCGCATCGCTTTCTCGGAAATCTTTTTCGTGCGGCGAAAGACTCGGCGACGCAAGTCCAGAGCGTTCTCGAGCTGCTTCGCGACAGATTCTGGTGCAGTGGGCTTACCCAGCCTTACTAACTGAAGGGCGACATGATCCCGAAAACGCTCGTGGGCAATAAGTGAAGCTGCGAGTTCTGCTCCCGCGGCATCTAGGCATTCCCGGGAAACATGGGGAAAGTCATGAGAAGAGAAAAGGCTCCAGCAGGGAAATTTGCCCTTGCGGTGAAAAAGGGCTAGCGGTTGAGACGCGCTGCGGTTTTCGGAAGTGGAGAACAGTTCGTCGAGACGCACGATGTCATTGATCACATCGCGCATTTCCTGGCCCAGGACATCGGTGTCCTGGGCATAGCGTTCAAGTGCCAGTCTGCAATGGGAGACCACCCTTGCCAGATTGGGCAGTTCCGGCGGCGCCGGAATTGCGTGAAGTAGGCGGGTCAGGATAACTTGGGGAGCAGCCTTGCCTTGCGTTGGCAAGCCAGGGCTGGGAGTGCCACCCATGGTGGCGGGTAAAACCAAAGACATATGTCCTCCGGTCGGGTTGGTGCGCCCGGCCGCGCGGTGGTTATCTCAAAATGAGGGCGCAATATCGCCAAGATCCCGGCCGGAGTACCTTGGTGTTGGCTTACGAAAGGAAGTGCGCGATTAGCGTCGAGTGATCAGGGCGATTGCCTGTCTTGCGAATGCGCTACTTGGTTAAACGATGAGCTTGCGGAGGGGTTTGACGTGGCTTGGGAAGAGGGCTATACGGAACCCAAAGCGTCACACAACCATACTGAGGGCTTGAAAAACTGAGACGCAAAGCCAAAGCTCACGTTTCGCACAGCCTCGTAAACCTACAAGCATGGAGATATGTTTGATGTGCTAGGTGGATTGCCCAGCAAGATTTGAATGAAACCAATTAAGGCTCAGACTTGGCCGGAACAAGGGTAGCTGTGTTCCCGTTTTGGCAATGAGCCAGGAGTTCTGATGCAATTGCCGGTTTCCGGCGTAAGTCGCTGTGAAAATAGCAACGAGGCAAAAATATCACGGATTTTGGCTAAGGGTCAATATTTTTGGAAAAGCGGGCAATTCTAGTTAAAAAATTGTGCCGTTTTTTGAAGTGGGCGCTGTGACAGGTTTTATTTTGAACAATTTATTCGGGGTTAATCTGTCACGAATGGCTAGATAAAAGCCCATTGAATTCAATCACTTGCGTGCGACAAAACCCGATATGACCAAATAAGCCCTGAACATGCCCGCTGTTTTTTTCGGCCTCCGAAGCCAGGTCGTGGGTTCGATCCCCGCCAGCCGCGCCACAAGTCCTCACTTACCGATAGCACGATCCTGATCACTCGAAATCCGCCGGATTTGGCGGATGCGCGCTTCTTATTTGCTTGGCCGACACAAAGCTGTCAAAACACTAGCGATTTACAGTCGGTACAATAGGGCTTTACCCCGTTCACTATTCATCGCGAGAGCGCCGCCACGCTTGCCTCTCGCCATTCTGACCAATTACATGCATTCCACCAGCCGCGATCAGACAGCAAGCTATATAGGCATTACCCTGCTCAGTATTGCCGTTTTCATCATCGATTTTTTCACCCGGGTGGGTATCGCCGAATGGGTTTTTTACCTGATCCCGGTCATCATGAGCGCTTTCCAGCGGCGCAAATATTTTCCTTTTATCGTCGCCGCAGTCCAGTTGGTATTGATTGCGGCCGGGTTTGTCGCCTCCCCGGAGGGCATCAATGAAAACATTGCGATGATCAACCGCGCCTTTTGCGCGATTTCAGTTTTTGCCGCGGCATTCCTTGCGCATCGCGTGGTGGCGGAGCGACTGACCGCGCAACGCCTGTCCTGGCTACAGCAAGGACACAATGAAGTGGCCACGAGTGTCCAGGGTGAACAGGATATCGACGAGACCGGCGACAACTTGCTGCGGGCGCTGGCAAGGTATGTCGATGCGCAGGTCGGCGTCTTGTACCGCATCGACGGCGAGCGCCTGGTGCTGACCGGGTCATTCGCCATGCAATCTGCCGCCGCTGAACTGCCGGTGCGGCATGGCCTTGCCGGCGAAGCAGTCCGCGACAGGGAAGCAGTGGTCGTGCGCGACATCCCGGACGGCTATATTAAATATGGCTCGGCCACCGGTGGCGCCATACCGCGCCAGTTGCTCATCGCGCCGCTCACGGCCAGCGGACAAGTGCAGGGTGTTCTGGAGCTCGGCTTTGCGGGGGAGGACCGCTCGCTTGAAAAAGAACTGGCGCTTGCCAAGGTGATTATGGAAACGGCTGGCATCGGCTTGCGCTCGGCGCTGTATCGACGCCACTTGAAGGAATTGCTGGAAGAGACGCAGCGTCAAGCGGAAGAATTGCAGGCGCAGCATGAAGAGCTGCGAGTGGCCAATGAAGAGCTCGAGGAGCAGGGACGCGTGCTGCTGGAGTCGCAGACCCGCCTCGAAAACCAGCAGGCGGAGCTGGAGCAGACCAATGTGCAGCTGGAAGAGCAGGCGCAGCACCTGGAGCGGCAAAAGGCCGAGCTGGTGCAAGCGCAGCGCGCCATGGAAATCAATGCGGAGGAATTGGCAAAATCGAACCGCTACAAATCCGAATTCCTGGCGAATATGTCGCACGAGTTGCGCACGCCGCTCAACAGCTCGCTGATCCTGTCGCAGATCCTGATCGAAAATAAGACTGGCACGCTGACCGAAGAGCAAGTCCGCTATGCGCGCACGATTCATGCCTCCAACAATGACTTGCTGGCCTTGATCAATGAAATTCTCGACTTGTCGAAAATCGAGGCCGGGCATGTCGATATTCTGCCGGAGCCGGTATCGATCGCCGGCATTCTTGAACCGCTGCGCCAATCCTTCGAGCCGATCGCCAAGGAAAAAGATCTCGCCTTTACCGTGGGCGTTGCCGCTGGCGCGCCGGCCACCTTCATCACCGACGTCCAGCGGCTGCAGCAAATCCTCAAGAACCTGCTGTCGAATGCGTTCAAATTCACCGAGCGCGGCGAAGTGATATTACATGTGGCTGCCGCCGCGAACGATTGCATCGCCTTTTCCGTGCGCGATAGCGGCATCGGCATTCCCGAGCATCAGCAGGGCGTGATTTTCGAAGCGTTCCGGCAAGCCGACGGCACGACGAGCCGTAAGTACGGCGGCACCGGACTCGGCCTGTCGATTTCGCGCGAACTGGCGCGCCTGCTCGGCGGCGATATCCAGGTGCAAAGCACGCCTGGTCTGGGCAGCACCTTCACGGTGGTGGTGTCGGCCAATCTGGCTGCCGCCACAGGGGTTACCGTGGAGGAGCGCCCGGCGGCCTTGCCGGCGCCAGAGCCGGAGCCGGCAATGGCCGAGGCGAATAGCGTCGATGGCTTCAAGGTCGTGCGTACCGATGCCGTTGTCGACCATGGCGGGCGTCAGGCAGCAAACGCTGGTCTCGCGCCGACAGCTGTTGTGCCAGCGGCAGACTACAGGCTGCAGCGCCAGCACGAGCGGCTCATTCTCGTGATCGAGGATGACGAGCGTTTTGCATCGATCCTGCGCGAGCTGGTGCAGGAGCTGAAGTTCGATTGCGTCGTTGCCGCCAACGGCGCGGAAGCGATACGGCTGGCGAAGGACATCAAGCCCAACGGCATTTTGCTCGATGTCGGCTTACCCGATCAGTCGGGCCTGAGCGTGCTGGAGCAGCTCAAGCGCGATCCTGTCACGCGCCATATTCCGATTCATGTGGCGTCGGTCGATGACCATATCCAGACGGCGCTGGAACTGGGCGCAGTCGGCTACGTATTGAAGCCGGTGGCACGCGAAGAATTGATCGAGGCGATCGCCAAGCTGGAAGCAAAGTCGCAGGAGCGCGCCCGCCAGGTGCTGGTCGTCGAAGACGATGTCACGCTGCGTGAAAACATCGCGACGCTGCTGCAGGCCCAAGACGTGGAAATCACCACCGTCGGCACGGTGGCGGATGCATTGCAGCGCCTGTCGGATAGTACCTTCGACTGCATGGTCATGGACCTGACGCTGCCTGACGCCAGCGGCTATGACTTGCTGGAAAAAATGGCGGCCGGCGGAAAATATTCCTTCCCGCCCGTTATCGTCTATACCGGCCGCGTGCTGACGCGCGATGAAGAGCAGCGCCTGCGCCGGTATTCCAAGTCGATTATCGTCAAGGGCGCGCGTTCACCGGAGCGCTTGATGGATGAAGTCACCCTGTTCCTGCACCGCGTCGAGGCTTCCATGCCGCCCGACCAGAAACAGTTGCTGCTGCAGGCGCGGCAGCGCGACGTGCTGTTCGAAGGGCGGCGCATCCTGCTGGCGGAAGACGATGTGCGCAATATCTTTGCGCTGTCGAGCGTCTTCGAACCCTTGGGTGCCAAGCTGGAAATTGCCCGCAATGGCAAGGAGGCGCTGGTGTTGCTGGAGCGCGACCGCCATATCGACCTGGTGCTGATGGACTTGATGATGCCGGAGATGGATGGCTTGACCGCCATGCGCGAAATCCGTAACCGGCCGGAACTGGCGCGATTGCCGATCATCGCCCTGACCGCGAAAGCGATGCCGGACGACCGCAAGAGCTGCCTTGATGCCGGCGCAAACGATTACATCGCCAAGCCGATCGATGTCGAGCGCTTGATTTCGCTGTGCCGCGTCTGGCTGCCGAAATAGGAGAGCGCATGCCGGACCGCAATGCCGTCTTCGATATCGAACTCAAGCTGCTGCTGGAAGGGATTTACCTGCGCTATCAGCATGACTTTCGCCACTACGCCGTGGCTTCGCTGCGGCGGCGCATCCTGCAGGCGATGACGCGCTTTCAGTGCGATACCGTGTCGCGGCTGCAGGAGCGGATACTGCACGAGCCGGTGATCTTTGCGCAGATGCTGCAGTATTTCACTGTGCAGGTCAGTGAAATGTTCCGCGATCCGCAGTATTTCAAGCGCTTGCGCGAGCAGGTCTTGCCGATCCTGGCGACCTATCCCTCGGTGAAAATCTGGGTGGCCGGCTGCAGCACCGGCGAAGAAGTGTGGTCGCTGGCGATCATGCTGGAAGAGGAGGGCTTGCTCGATCGCTGCATCCTGTATGCCACCGATATCAATCCGGAAGCGCTGAAAGCGGCGGAAGCCGGCATCTTCGCGCTCGACCGCATCGCGCAATACAGCGCCAATTACCAGCGTGCGGGCGGCAAGAAATCCTTGTCCGATTACTACACGGCGGCCTACAACGGCGCGATCTTCGATCGCCGCCTGCGCCGCCACATGGTCTTTGCCGATCATAGCCTGGCGACCGACAGTGTCTTTTCCGAGGTCCATCTCGTCTCGTGCCGCAATGTGCTCATCTATTTTGACAAGCAGTTGCAGAGCCGGGCGATCGGACTGTTCGTCGATGCGTTGGTGCACCGGGGCTTTCTCGGCCTGGGAGCGAAGGAAAGCCTGCGCTTCACCTCGCATGCGGATAAATTTTCCGAGTTCGCCGCGAGCGAGAAAATCTATCAGCGGCGTTGATGGGAAAAAACGGGAATAACGGAAAAGCGAACAAGGGCTAAACATGACAATTCCGGCAAATACCAAACTGGTGGTGATCGGCGCCTCGGCCGGCGGCGTCGATGCCATCGGCAATCTGCTGGCGGCATTGCCGGCCGATTTCGCGCCGGCAGTGGCAGTCGTGCTGCATCTGCCGCCGGATAGGCCCAGCATGCTGGCGGAATTGTTTGCATCGCGCTGCGCCTTGCCGGTCAAGGAAGCGGAAGACAAGGAACCGATTCAACCCGGCACGGTGGTGGTCGCGCCGCCCGACTATCATTTGCAGGTGGAGCCGGACCATACCTTTTCCTTGTCGTGCGATGAGCCGGTTCTCTACTCCCGCCCATCGATCGATGTGCTGTTCGACTCTGCGGCAATGGCATACGGTGCAGCCTTGCTTGGTATCATACTGACCGGCGCGAGTGCCGACGGTACTGCCGGCCTGAAGGCCGTGCGCGCACGTGGCGGACAGGCATGGGTGCAGGACCCGGAAGACGCCGTTGCGCGCCTGATGCCGGCAGCCGCCATCGCCGATGCGGGCGCCGACCGCGTCTTGCCCCTTGAGCAAATGAAGCAACTCCTGTCTGGCAGCGGCTTGCAAGCCATGACTCAACCAATCTGATGCCAATGGACGAAATCAATATTCTGGTAGTGGACGATGTCGAACAAAATCTCATTGCGACGGAGGCGATACTTGCGCAGCCCGGTATCAGGATTCTGAAGGCATCTTCCGGACCCGAAGCGCTGGAAATCCTGCTGGCGCATGAAATCGCGCTGGCGCTGGTGGATGTGCAGATGCCGCAGATGGATGGCTTCGAGCTGGCGGAACTGATTCGCGGCAGCGAGCGCACCCGAGCTGTGCCGCTGATCTTCCTTACCGCCGTCTCGCGCGAGGCCAAGTCCACCTTTCGCGGTTACGAAGCCGGCGCGGTGGATTTCCTGCATAAGCCGATCGATGTCGCGGTATTGAAGAGCAAGGTCAATGTATTCGTCGAACTGCATGCCAAGAAAAAGCAGTTGCGGCAACAGCTGGAAGAACTGCAGCAGGCGCTGCGCATGAATGAATTGTTCACTGCCGTGCTGGGCCATGACTTGCGCACGCCGCTCTCGACTATTCTGGGCGCCGCCGATTTGATCATGCTGTCGGAAGACCCCAAAGCCCGGGCCACGGCCAAGCTCATCAAGTCGAGCGGCAAGCGCATGTCGAAGATGGTGAACCAGTTGCTCGATGTGGCGCGCATCCGCTCGGGCGGCATCCAGCTGCATTGCAAGGAGACGGATTACGTCCAGCTATGCCGGTCGATTATTGCCGAGTTCGACGCCTCGCAGGAATCGCCGCGCATCGAGATGACGGCGACGGGAAATGTCGCCGGCATGGCGGATCCGGATCGCCTGGGGCAAGTGCTGTCGAACCTGATCGGCAACGCGCTCCAGCATGGCGATGGCGACCAGCCTGTACGCGTCGGGATCGATGGCTCCCAGTCCGGCCGGATCATCGTCGAGGTCGGCAACGGCGGCACGATTCCGGCTGCATTGAGGGAGCGGATTTTCGAGCCATATCACAGCGCCCAGACATCGGGAAAAAACACCGAAGGTCTGGGGCTGGGCTTATATATCGTCAAACAGTTCGTCGAGGCGCACGGCGGTAGTGTCGAATTGCGCTCATCCGAGGGGGATGGCACGGTGTTCAGCGTGTCGATGCCGCGCCGGCACGCTTCGTGCGCTGCGTAGAAGGCGGGTTATAGTTTTAAGCTGCCCGTGCCGAACAGGCCGATCAGGCCGACGATGATGAGATACAGCGCCACAATGAAATTCAGCAAGCGCGGCATCACCAGGATGAGGATACCGGCAATCAGGGACAGCAACGGGGTCAGATGAAAGTTCATGGCCATGCTCCTATCAGGTAGCGCAGCCAGCCGGTTGGCCGGCCGCGCGGGCAGAGATGATGTTATTGAACCGCATTTCTCTGCCTTCACCTGGCCTCATAGCCTCGAAAATTGAGAGGCGTCAAACAACTTCCCACCCATACCCGCGCATAGCTTGGGTTACGCCCGAGGGGCTGCCAGCTCCAGCCGGCGCGCGGCATGTCCTTCCACCTTGAATACGCTGACCGTTTGCGCCAGCTTGTTGGCCTGGTCTTGCATGGCTTCCGATGCGGCCGCGGCTTGCTCGACCAGCGCGGCATTCTGCTGGGTGACTTGATCCATCTGCAGGATGGCTTGGTTGATCTGTTCGATGCCGGCGGTTTGCTCGGCGCTGGCGGCCGTGATCTCGCCCATGATATCGGTGACGCGCTGCACGCTGTCGACGATCTCGCGCATGGTTTGTCCCGCTTCGTTGACGTACTGGCTGCCGGCATTCACCTTCTGCACCGAGTCGTCGATCAGGGATTTGATTTCCTTGGCGGCGCCGGCGGAGCGCTGGGCCAGCGAACGCACTTCGGCGGCGACGACGGCAAAGCCGCGTCCCTGCTCGCCGGCGCGCGCCGCTTCCACGGCAGCGTTGAGCGCCAGGATATTGGTCTGGAAGGCGATGCCATCGATGACGGAAATGATGTCGACGATCTTTTTCGCGGAATCGCTGATGTCATCCATCGTGCCCACCACCCGCCCGATCACGTCGCCACCCTTGGCCGCGACGTCGGAAGCGCTTTCCGCCAGCATGTTGGCCTGACGGGCGTTATCGGCATTTTGCTTGACGGTGGAGGTCAGTTCTTCCATGGAGGAGGCCGTCTCTTCCAGCGAGCTGGCCTGTTCCTCGGTGCGGGCCGACAGGTCATGGTTGCCGGAGGCGATTTCGGCGGATGACGTCTTGATCGTTTCGGTGCCGGCACGGACTTGGCTGACGATCTTGACCAGGCCTTCGTTCATGTCGCGCAAGGCTTGCATCAGGCGGCCGGTTTCATCGTTGGAGCGTACCTGGATGCTGCGGGTCAGGTCGCCGGCCGCGATGGCGCCGGCAATCTCGACGGCGGCGTTGAGCGGGCGCGTGATGGCGCGCACCAGCAAGACACCGATGATCGCAGCCAGTATCAGGCCGAAGGTCATGCCCGCCAGGCAGATCGTGCGGATCAGGTGATAGGTTTGCTGCGATGCGTCGTAGTCGCTCTTGGCAACTTCCAGCTGCAAGTTGATGAGCTTGTTGAGGCTGTCACTCACCGGCGAGAAAAGTTCTTCCATTTTGCCTTGGACAAGCGATGTCACCAATGTCATGTCCTGCGCCTTGATTGCTGCCAGCGTCGGCTGCAAGCCTTCGGCCAGAAACGTTTTGCGTGCTACGGCGGCCTGTTCGGCCAGTTGCTTTTCTTCCGGCGTCAGATAAGTCGCCATGTATTGGCTCCATACCTGATCGATCTGAGACATGTTGTTTGCGATTTCAGTCGCCAGGAGTTCCCCTTTGCCAGGCTCGGCCGTCACGGCCTTGGCGGCGGCCAGCTGGTTCAGGGTAAGCAGGCGGATAACCTTATCCACTTGTCCCAGCGCCGCCAGGCGGTCTTCATACATGGAGCGCATGGCATCGTTGGCGCGGTCGAGACCCACGAGCCCCATGACGGCGCCGATGATGAGCTGGAGGGATAAAAAGCCAATCACGAAGATGAGACGGGCTTTGATGGTGAGGTTCTTGAACATGGGTTGAAGTCGATTACGGTTGAACTTGTTTCAGGCGGCCGCAACGTGGCCAGTTTCGGGTTTGACGGCTTGCAGCAGCTTGGCAATCTGGTCGGCAGGCACCGGTTTGCTGAAGTAGTAGCCTTGCATCTGGTCGCATCCATGGTCGCTCAGGAAGTCCAGCTGCTGGGCGGTTTCCACGCCTTCGGCAATCACGCTGAGTTTCATGCTGTGGGCCAGGGCGATCACGGAGTTGACGATCATGGCGTCGTCGGCGTCGCTGGTAATGTCGCGCACGAAGGAGCGGTCGATCTTGAGACAGTCGATCGGGAAGCGCTTGAGGTAGCTGAGGCTGGAGTAGCCGGTGCCGAAATCGTCGATGGCCAGGTGCATGCCCATGGCGTGAAGCTGGCGCAGGATTTCCACCGCCGCTTCCGGATTTTGCATGACATCGCTTTCGGTAATTTCGAGCGCCAGGCAATCCGGCGTGCAGTCCATTTCCTCCAGCAGGCGCGCTACCCGTTTGGCCAGATCCTGCCGCTGGAACTGGCGCGCCGACAGATTGACGCCGATGCGGATCGGCGGCAAGCCGGCATCGCGCCAGGCCTTGTGCTGGGCGCAGGCGGTGGCCAGCACCCATTCGCCGATCGGCACGATCAAGCCGGTTTCTTCCGCAATCGGGATGAAATCAGCGGGCGAGACCATCTCCTTGCCTTGCGGTTGCCAGCGCAGGAGTGCTTCGACGCCGACCACGGCGCCGCTGCGGATATCAACCTGGGGCTGGTAATGCAACAGGAATTCATTGCGTTCCAGCGCGCGGCGCAGCGCGCCTTCCAGCTTCAGGCTATCCATGGCATTGGTGCCCATGCTGCCGGCGTAGAACTGGTAGTCATTCCTGCCTTCGGCCTTGGCGCGGTACATGGCGGCGTCGGCATGCTTCAACAGGGTTTGCGCATCCTGGCCATCGCGCGGATACAGGCTGATGCCGATACTGCCGGTGGGGAACAACTCCTGGCCCGATACGACCATGGGCTGAAAGAGCGACTGGAGGATTTTCTGCGCGACGATGGCGGCATCTTCCTCTTGCGCCATGTCGGGCAGCACGACGACGAATTCATCGCCGCCTTGGCGGGCTACGGTATCGGCTTCGCGCAGGCTGTTGGCAATGCGGCTGGCGATCTCGACGATGACTTCGTCGCCGGCATCGTGGCCGAGACTGTCATTGATATTCTTGAAGCGGTCCAGGTCGATGAACATGACCGCGACCAGCTTGCCGGCGCGGTGGGCGTGGGCGATCGCTTGCCCGAGGCGGTCTTCCAGCAGCAGCCGGTTCGGCAAGCCGGTCAGCGCATCGTGATTGACCAGGCGGCGCAATTCCTCTTCGGCTTCCTTGCGGCGGGAAATATCCTCGACCAGGCCGATGAAGCGCTGGCGCCCCAGGGCGTCGCGCATGGACGATACTGTCACATTGGCCCATACGGCATGCCCCTGCTTATGGATATAGCGCTTCTCGCGCGAGTATTCGCTGATTTCCCCCTTGGCGAGACGATTGAATAATGTCGTGTCCCTGGCGACATCGTCCGGGTGGGTAATCGACCAGAAGTCGCGATGCAAGAGTTCGGCTTCGGTATAGCCGGTGATTTCGCACAGCTTGCGGTTGATCCGTATGAATTCGCCATCCGTGTTGGCATGCGCGATGCCGACCGCCGCCTGGTTGAAGGTCAGGCGGAATTGCTCTTCGCTTTCCTGCAGCTTGCGGGTGGCTTCCAGCTGGAACGTCACATCCTGCGCAATCAGCAGCAGCAGGTTTTCCCGCCCGAGGACGGTGGGACGGATACTCAATTCGAAGTGGCGCGTGCCGGCGCATTCGCGCTTGAGGGTGACGATGACGCGGTCGCACGGCTTGCCGGTGGCGCGCACCTGCGCCACGCTTTCCGCCAGCGTGGCGGATTCGATCAATTCGTTCAGCGGGCGAGGGTGGTTGAGATATTCTTCACTGATATCCAGCATTTTCCGCATCATGTCATTCATGGAGCGGATGTCGCCGGTATCATTGACGACGATGAGCCCGGCCGGCATGCCGCTGATGACTTGCTGGAGATAATTGCGGTGCTGTACGACTTCCTGCTGCGCGGCTTGCGCGTAGGTATCCAGCGCCAATCCCATATCGAAACTGACGACTTTCAGCGCGGCGTCGTAGGCGGCCAGGAAGGTTTCGGGTTGGTCGGCCAGCATGCGCCACAGGATCGGCAACAGTTCGGACAGGTACTTGCGGTAAGCGCCGATGTACCACTTCGGCTCCAGGCCGATGCGCTGGTGTACCACGCCGACCTTCAGGCGGTTGCGGATGTAGTCCTGGCCATAGTCGCCGGCGGTCAGCCTGTCGAAATAGGCGGACTGGGCAGCGCGCAAGCGCGCCATTGTCTCGGCATCGGGCAGCAGCGTACGCATCTCGGGAAATTCGACGAGATGCTGGTAGAAGGCGTCGGAAAAACCTTCCTTGTCGTCTTGCAGCAGCTTGTGGATACGCTGCAGCAGGTCGATATCCGTCTCGCCCAATTCGAGAAAAGCCTTGCGCTGGTCAATCTCGTGTTGATCCAGTCCGATGTCGCGGGTAATCAGGTCGACGGCTTGGTTTAAATCTTTCATAATTTTTTCATCAAGCCTGAAGGAAGAATCGGTAAATAGTAGTGAGGTTTGAGTCAGTGCTTTTGGCACTTCCTTCAATCAGGCCACGCGGGAAATCATGGATATACATTAGTTTCCTGTAGGGAAATATGCTACACGCTTGCCCTGTAAAAAGCTAACTGATCCAAGCGAAAACCAGTCAAATTACTAACAAATTAACATTTTGATGCGGGATTCTGTATCAAGGATGCTGCATGCCTGAACACGAACAGGTGGAAACGACTTGCCAAGCCGGTAACAAGCCGACTGGTCAGAACATGTGCCTGCAAGCATAATTGCCTTATTTTTAATATTTCGGGCAAATGACGACGCCGCAAAAAATTCTCTTGTTGAGTGTTTCCGCCGGAGCAGGCCACATGCGTGCCGCCGAAGCGCTGTGCCGCCATGCCGCCGACTTTGGCGGCGCGGCAGAGACGATACACCTGGACGTCATGGATTTTGTGCCAAGAGCATTCCGCAAGTTGTATACGGACTTTTACATTGGCCTGGTGAACAAGGCGCCGGCCTTGTGGGGGTACCTGTACCAGCTCACGCACGAGACGCGGCCGGATGGTTCGATTGAGCGCCTGCGCCGCGCGGTCGAACGCTTGAATACGACAGCCTTGCGGCGCGAGATCGATCGCGTCCGGCCGGATGCCATCATTTGCACCCACTTTCTGCCGGCGGAGCTGCTCTCTCGCATGATTCGGCAAGAGCGCCTGGCATGCAAGGTCTGGGTGCAAGTCACGGATTTCGACTTGCACCGGCTGTGGGTACAGGAAGGCATGGCCGGCTACTTTGCCGCCAACCAGGAAGTGGCCTGGCGCATGCAGGCTTGCGGCATTGCGCCTGAACGCATTCATGTCACCGGCATTCCGATCATGCCGGCGTTCGCCGCGCCGCCGGAGCGCAGCGCCTGCGCCCGCGAGCTGGGCATTGACGCCGGCAAGACCACGTTCCTGGTGATAGGTGGCGGCGCCGGGCTGGGCAGCCTCGACACCATGGCGGCGCGGCTGCTGGCGCTGGATGGCGACTTCCAGCTGATCGCGCTGGCCGGCAAAAATGCCCGCGCCCTGGCGTCGCTGCAGGCGCTCGCGGCCCGCTATCCCGGCCGCTTGTTCCCGCAGGGTTTTACCGACAAGGTCGAGCGCATGATGGCGTGCGCGGACCTGGTAATCACCAAGCCGGGCGGCTTGACGACATCCGAATGCCTGGCGCTGGGCTTGCCGATGATCGTGAATGCGCCGATTCCCGGACAGGAAGAGCGCAATGCCGACTTCCTGCTGGAGCAGGGCGCGGCCCTCAAGGCAGTCGATGGCGTGGCGCTGGAATACCGCATCAAGCTGCTGCTCGAGCATCCGGAACGACTGGCGCAGATGCGCAGCAAGGCCGCCGCCCTGGGACGGCCGCTGGCTGGACGGCACGTGCTGGAACGGGTGCTGGCGGCAGATTAGGCGCGCCGGGGAAACAATCCTTTGCCAGTAATCAATTCGGAAAACCATTTCGACGATTTATCGTCCGATCAGGTAGTACTACGAGAGACAGTCGCCATGAGCCCCATCATCACCAGTCTGCTCGAAACCGACCTGTACAAGTTCACCATGTGGCAGGCGCTGCTGCATGGGCACCCGGCTGCGCAAGCCGAGTATGCCTTCGTGTGCCGCAACCGGCCCGACTGGCCGCTGGCGCAACTCAAGGATGAACTCGAGCGCGAACTCGATCACCTCTGCCTGCTGCGGTTTACGAAAGATGAACTGGATTACCTGCGCGGCCTGCGATTTATTAAAAGCGACTTTGTCGATTTCCTCGCGCTGTTTCATTTTCAGCGCAAATTCATCACAGTCGACACCGAGGGCGAGCAGTTATTGATTCGCGCTTGCGGCCCGCAGGTGCATGTGATGGGCTTTGAAATCTTTGTGCTGGCGATCGTCAGTGAATTGTATTTTCGCCGCGTCGACCAGGCCGCCGCGATGGCCGAGGGGCGCCGCCGGCTCCAGGCCAAGCTGGAGCTGCTGCACAGTTTCGCGCGCGAGCCGGCGTGCCGCCATCCATTCGAATTTTTCGACTTCGGCGTGCGCCGGCGCTTTTCCGCCGCCTGGCATGAAGAAGTGGTGGCGACCCTGGCGCAACAAGCCGCGCCGTACTTCAAGGGCACTTCCAACGTTTATCTCGCCAAGAAATACCAGCTGGTGCCGATCGGCACCATGGCGCACGAATACCTGCAAGCCTTCCAGGCATTCGGCGTGCGGCTGCGCGACTTTCAGCGCGCGGCGCTGGAAGACTGGGTGCATGAATATCGCGGCGACCTGGGCACGGCTTTGACCGACGTGGTCGGCATCGATGCCTTTCTGGCCGATTTCGACCTGTATTTCGCCAAGCTCTTCGACGGCTTGCGCCATGATTCGGGCGACCCGGTCGTGTGGGGCGAAAAGGTGCTGGCGCATTATGCCAAGCTGCGCATCGACCCTTATACCAAGCGCATGGTGTTTTCCGATTCGCTCGACTTTCCCAAGGCCTTTGCGCTGTACCGCCATTTCGCCGACCGCACCATGACAGGTTTCGGCATCGGCACCAATCTCACCAACGATACCGGCTTCACGCCGCTCAACATCGTCATGAAGCTGGTGGCCTGCAATGGCCAGCCGGTGGCCAAGCTGTCGGATGCGCCCGGCAAAACCGTCTGCAAGGATGAAACCTTTCTTGCCTATCTGCGGCAAGTGTTTCATCATCCCGGCTCCTGAAGGAGTTCGACCATGCCACACCACGATCCGTTATCTTCCTCTGTCACGCCCGGCGATGTCGAGCAGCCGGCCGACCTGGCCGTATTGATCGGGCGCTTTCAGCCTTTCCACAATGGCCATGCCTTTTTGCTGCAGCGCGCGCTGGATGCCGCACCGAGGGTGGCAGTCGTCCTGGGTTCGGCCTGGCATGCCAGGAGCGCCAGGAACCCTTTCGACTGGCGCGAGCGTGCTGCCATGATTGCGGAAAGCCTGCCGCCGCCAGACCGGGCGCGCGTGGAATTCATTCCGCTGCGCGACTATTACGATGACGTCCGCTGGTGCCATGCCTTGCGGCGTGAAGTGGAAACGTATGCCGGGCCGGACAAGCGCATTGCGCTGGTCGGCCATTTCAAGGATCACTCCAGTTATTACCTGAGCCGCTTTCCGCAATGGCAGTTGATTTCCGCGGAAAATTTCGCCGGCATCAATGCCACCGAGTTGCGTGGCATCTTGTTTGAAAGCGCCAATCCTCATGACGCGCTCGCCAGGCTGGAGCCGGTGGTGCCGACTGCGGTGCGGCTGCGACTGGAAGCCTGGATGGCAACGCCGGAATTTGCCGCGCTGACCGACGAGTACCGGCAGCTGGCCAAGGATAAGGCGGCATGGAGCTGTGCGCCTTATCCGCCGATCTTTTCCACGGTGGACGCGGTCGTGACGGCTGCGGCGCACGTGCTGCTGGTCAAGCGCGGCGGCTTTCCGGGCAAGGGGCAATGGGCGCTGCCCGGCGGCTTTGTCGAGCCACGCGAGCGGCTGTTGAAAAGCGCCTTGCGCGAATTGAAAGAGGAAACCCAGCTGGCAGTGGACGAAGCGGAATTGAAGGCAGCGCTACGGGATGTGAAGGTGTTCGACCATCCCGAGCGCAGCCAGCGCGGCCGCACGATTACGCATGCCCATTACTTTGCCCTGGACCGCAATGAGCTGCCGAAGGTGGAAGGTAGCGACGATGCCGCACAGGCGCGCTGGGTGGCGGTCGCCGCGCTACCGGACATGGAAGAGGAATTCTTTGAAGACCACTTCCATATCCTCGATAGCTTCCTGCATGTGCTGCAGGAATAGCCGAAACCCCGATATCAATCGTTGAGATACTTGCGCAGCCGTTTGGCGGCATTGCGCAAGTGCGTTTCGGCCGCCAGCGCGGCGCTGTCGGCATCGCGCTTTTCAATCGCTTGCAGGATAGCCTTGTGCTCATCCTGCACTGCCTGCACCATGTTGTTGTAGTTTTTCGCCGTGTTGCTGCGCGCCTGCCGGATCAGGCGGCGCACGTGGCGCTCCAGGAACTCGTTGAGCGTCTGGAAGTGCGGATTTTGCGTGGAGTCGACGATGGCTTGGTGGAAGGCGTAATCCTCATCGTCGCCAAGCTTGTCGTTGACGATGGCGTATTCCATGCCGACCAGCGCTTGCTTGATCTTCTTTAAATCCTCGGGCGTGCGGCGCATGGCAGCGTAGCGCGCCGCCGCCGCTTCCATCGTCACCAGCAGTTCGATGACGTATTCCAGCCCCTTGGCGTCGTCGAGCGCGGAGACATCCAGCCGGAAGGTCTGGCGCGAGCCGCGCTCGTTGACGAAGACGCCGCGTCCCTGCTGGGCGCTGACGATGCCTTCGGACTTCAGTTGCGAGACGGCTTCCCGTACCACCGAACGGCTGACGGAAAATTGTTCGCACAACTGCTTTTCGCTGGGCAGCTTGTCGCCCGGCTTGAGCCGTTGCGAACGGATTTCCTCATTCAGCCAACTGACGATCTCCTCGGTCAGCGAATGCGTCGGCGTATGAGATGTATTGGTTTTCATACTTATTATCTACATCAGTTGATATACAGGCCGCCATTGACTTGCAGGGTTTCCGCAGTAATGAAGCCAGCCAGCGGCGAGCACAGGAAGGCAATGCCGCCGGCGACTTCTTCCGCCGTGCCCAGCCGCTTGAGCGGCGTGTTCTTCAGCAGGGTTTCCTCGTTCTTGGCCAGCAAGTCCTTGGTCATCGGCGTTGCAATGATACCCGGAGACAGGGCGTTGACGCGGGTTTTCGGCGCCAGTTCCAGCGCCAGGCTGCGCGAGAAGCTGATCACCGCGCCTTTGGAGGCTGAATAGTGCGCGTGCGCATAGCTGCCTTTTTGCGCTGCCACCGACGACAGGTTGACGATCGAGCTGCCTTCGTTCAGGTAAGGGATCACCGCGCGGCAGATGTAGAAGGTGCCGTCGAGGTTGATCTTCATGAGCTTGTCCCACTCTTCATCGCTCATGTCCGCCACCATCTTTTCCGGATAGATGCCAGCCGAATGCACCAGGTGATCTATGCCGCCGAAGCGCTCCGCTACCGCGCGCGCCGTGTCGCGGCAAGCCTGGGCATTGCCGACATCGGTTTCATGCACGCTGATCTGCGCATTGGGAGCGAGCTCCTGCAGTTCGCGCTGCAAGGCTTCGAGTGCTGCCGGATTCAAGTCCGACAGGGCGACGTTGGCGCCGTGCTGCACCACCAGTTTGGCAGTCGCGCGGGCAATGCCGCCGGCAGCGCCGGTGATCAAGAAATTTTTATTCTCAAACGAAATCATCATGTCTCCTATTGGATGCCGGCCCGGTGGCGGAGGAATTGCGCCAAGGATTTGTGCCGGAAAGTTTTGATAAACCTATTTTGCAAATCTTGTACGGTGACTGGTTGACACCGTAAAAAGTGGTGGGTAGAATCGCCTCACAACTTGTCTGACATGTTCAAAATCTTATCAGACAATTCGGGAAAATCCTACTACTGTGGTGGTGAATGCCACAGGTGTTCAACAAGAAGACCGGCCACGACAACAGCTAGGGCGGCACGAATTTGGAGACAGCATGACTATTGCCAGCACTAAAGATGGCATCAGCGGTAAGACCCGCGTAGTCGGCATCATTGCCGATCCCATTGGCCATGTGCGCACCCCTCAAGCATTCAATGCATTGATGATGGCGCGCGGCGTGGATGCCGTGATGGTGCCCTTTCATGTGCAGCCGCAGGATTTCGCTGCCTTCATGGCCGCGGCGCCCTTGATCCGCAGCCTGGCCGGCTTGATCGTCACCATTCCCTATAAAGAAACCATTCTTTCCCATTGCACGGAACTCTCCGACGCTGCGCGTCGCATCGGTGCGGTGAATATCGTGCGTTTTGCCGATGGCGAAAACGGCACGCGCCGCCTGATGGGCAACAATCTCGATGGCGCCGGCTTCGTCGGCGGCTTGCTGGCCAAGGGACATGAAGTGGCTGGTCGCCGCGTCTATCTGGCTGGCGCAGGCGGCGCCGGCAAGGCGATCGCGCATGCGCTGGCCGAGCATGGCATTGCTTCGCTGGGTATTTACAACCGCAGCGCGGCGCGCGCCGAACAGCTGGCGCAAGACCTGCGTGCGCATTTTCCACAACTCGATGTGCACCTGGCTGACGCCGCGCCGTCCGATTACACGCTGGCGATCAACTCGACTTCGCTTGGCTTGAATGAAGACGATGCGCTGCCATTTTCGCCGGATAACTTGCCTGCCGGCGCCGTCGTGGCCGAAGCAGTCATGAAAACCGAAGTCACGCCATTGCTGGCGCGCGCCAGCGAGCGTGGACTGGCGATGCACTTTGGTCGCCACATGATGGAAGTGCAGATCGAGCGCATGGCGCAGTTTCTTGAATTGATTTGAAAGCGATTTCGAATTGATTCGATGCGGCTTGTCATTACCGGACAAGCCATTTTTGAACTCAGGTTGGATGTCGGCTTTACGGCGGTGCCTGAATATGTATAACCACAATGGAGATGTTGCTATGAATAAGAAGCAAATCGGTTTGTCTATCTGTGCGCTGGCCGTCGCAGGCGCCGTACAGGCTGCACCGCTGAAAGTGGCGCTGGTGGAGACGCTCTCGGGCCCGCAAGCCTCGACCGGCCTGCTGTACCGCACCGCGATCAAGTACGAACTTGACCGCATCAATGCCGCCGGCGGCTGGAATGGCGAACAGCTCGTCATCGCCGAATACGATAACCAGGGCGGCACCGCCGGCGCTTCCGACAAGGTCAAGGCAGCGATCGCCGATGGCGCGCAAATCATCATCCAGGGTTCGTCCTCTGCCGTCGCCGGCCAGATCACCGAAGACGTGCGCAAGCATAACCTGCGCAATCCTGGCAAGGAAGTGCTGTACCTGAACATGGGCGGCGAAGCGCTGGAACTGACCGGTGACAAGTGCCACTTCTACCATTTCCGTTTCACCACCAACGCCATCATGCGCATCAAGACTCTGGTGCCGGCGATGAAGGAAGCCAAGGCCCTGGGCACCAAGGTCTATGCCATGAACCAGAACTATTCCTGGGGCATGGACGTCGACAAGGCAGTCAAGGATAACGCGGCTGCCGGCGGCTATACCGTAGTCGAAAGCACCCTGCACGACGTCAACAAGATCCAGGACTTCGCTCCCTACGTTGCCAAGATCAAGGCCAGCGGCGCGGATTCCGTCTTGACCGGTAACTGGTCCAACGACTTGCTGTTGTTGATGAAAGCTACCCGCGCAGCCGGCCTGAAGGCCAAGTTCGGTACCGTGTTCCTGGATCAGCCGGGCAACATCGGCAATGCCGGCGATACCGCCCTGGGTCACTATGTCTCGCACACCTATAACGTCGAAGCCAACAAGGAATCCGAAAAGTTCGGCAATGACTACAAGGCCAAGACCGGTCACTACCCGGCATACATTGAACCGCAAACCGTGTTCGGCATGCAGATGCTGGGCGTGGCGCTGAAGGCAACCAAGCCGTCCGGCGACAAGATCAATGTCACCGAATTGGCCAAGAACCTGGAAAAGGCCAAGATCGCTAGCCCGATGGGTGAAATCTCCATGCGTGCTGCCGACCACCAGGTGCAACTGCCGATGGTCGTGTCGACCGTGGCAAAGGATGCCAAGTTCAAGGTTGACGGCACCGACATGGGCTTCAAGGTTGTCAAGACCTTCAGCGCCAGCGAATCCGCCAATCCGGTACAAGCTTCCTGCAACATGCAGCGCCCCTCCTGAGGCGCTGTACCAGGTGTAGCGTTGTGAGTTGACGCTGCACCGACTTGAATGTCCTGCCGCGCATGTTTTCCATGCGCGGCACGGAGCGCTGCGCTCCGCAATTTCTGGAAAAGCTCATGGAATTCTTTACCGTATCGCTGCTCAACGGCACCATCTATGGCTTGCTGCTGTTCATGGTTTCCGCCGGCTTGACGCTGATTTTCGGCATGATGGGCGTGTTGAACTTTGCCCATACCTCTTTTTACATGATCGGCGCCTACCTGGCCTACAGCCTGCAAAAGGTGATCGGCTTCTGGCCGGCGATCATCGTCGCCCCGATCATCGTCGGCTTTCTCGGCGTGGTCGTCGAGCGCTTCTTTTTGCGCCGCGTGCACAAGTATGGCCACGCGCATGAATTGCTGGTCACCTTCGGCCTGTCGTTCATCATCGCGGAAATCATCAAGCTCTTCTTCGGCAATTACCCGGTCAATTACCAGGTGCCGTCCTCGCTCAATTTCGCCGCCTTCCAGCTCTTCGGCACCGACTATCCCTTCTATCGCCTGATGATGGGTGTCATCTCGCTGTTGATGTTCGGCCTGGTCTTCCTGCTGCTGTCGCGCACCCGCGTCGGCATCGTGGTGCGCTCGGCAATCTACCGCCCGAAGATGGCCGAAGCCCTCGGCCATAACGTGCCGATGGTGTTCATGGGCGTGTTCGGCGTGGGCGCGGCGTTGGCGGGTCTCGCCGGTGCGGTGGCCGGGGCGTTCTACACCACCAACCCCAACATGGCGCTGGAACTGGGCGTGCTGGTCTTCGTGGTGGTGGTGATCGGCGGTCTCGGTTCGCTTGAAGGCGCGATGGTGTCGTCGATTCTGATCGGCCTGATTTCCTCCTTTGCGGTGGGCATCGACCTGAGCGCGGCCGACGTGCTGGGCTATGTCGGCGCCGGGGAATGGGCGCAAGAAGTCGGCGGCTTGCTGACGCTGAAAATATCCTCGCTGGCGGCGACGATTCCATTTGC
>NZ_SLZQ01000011.1 GCF_004342585.1 Paucimonas lemoignei
GTCGATGCAGACATTAATTGACGGTAGAAAGGAGTGGCACGATAAAATCACCACATTGAATAGCTGAATTTGACCTGACAGCCGCATACGTCAAATCGGGCAACTGTCAGGTCAGATCGCGTTTACTACAACTTATGTCAGTAGTATCATGCCAATTCAAATTTTACCCTCTGTTTATCCTAATGTTGGGAGTGCTAACATTTGACCCATGTGGGCCCATAGAAAATAATAAAGCACTGTCTCATGAGAAAATGGATGCGACCAAACTCTATAATGCATTATGGTGCTCGGTGGGGTGATATTGCTGCAGACACTCCCAAAGTGCTCTTTGCAACATGCATTTTTGCTGATCGACGTCCTTAGCCGATGTTCTAAAGATTAATACGAACGATGCTGTTGCAGCTGCTTAGATTGTTTTTTCCATTTTTTCTAAATAGAGTCATCACTTTTTGTTTCTAAGTTATAATTTCTCTTAGTATATTTGTGCACGCCAAATTGTCACCAATATTGGTCGACTTTGTATTCCTCCTCCGACTTAAGCCCCCCGGTAAAGTATCAAATTAATATGCTCGCAGCAAAGCCCACGATTGCCATTCGTTTTAGTAAGCGTCTTGTGTCTATGCGGCGATGGATAAAGACAGCCCTCATGTTGGCGGCGGATTTGGTTGCAATGCCACTCTGCTTTCTAACTGCTATGTTATTGCGGCTGGGCGACCTTGAAGCTGCCATTGGCTACGGCATCGGCGCATATATTGTAGTGGGGATGCTGACGGTAGGCGTATTTACTTTGTCCGGGTTGTACCGTGCAGTTATACGCTTTATCGATCAGACGCTACTACGCGCTACTGGCATCAGTCTGGCGCTGGCTGTGGTGAGTGCCTATGCTGTTACGTTTTTCTGGCGATCACAGACATTGCCGGGCAGCGCGCTGGCCATCTATTGGTTCGTGGCTTTTTCCTATGTGGTTGGATCGCGTCTAGCGATACGAAACTTTTTACGCAAACACATTCCAGGACGCTTGTCGCATCAGAATGTGGTTGCGATTTATGGTGCAGGCAAAACTGGCGCTAAGCTGGCACAGGCTATCCGATTCAGTGATAAATATCGTGCCGTATGTTTTTTCGATGAAAAAAAGTCACTGAATAATCACAATGTAGCCGGACTAAAGGTATTTCACGCCAGCCGTATGCAAGCATTGGTGCAGGAGTTGAATATCGGTCTGATCGTAATAGCGATCCCGAGTGCATCGGCAGAACATCGCCGGCGCATCATGCACGATGCCCGTGAGGCAGGCATCAAGGTCAAGACGTTGCGCAGCGTCGTCGAGCTTGCCGATGAAACCATTTCCTCCCGATCGATTCGCGAAATAAAACTTGAAGATCTTCTCGGTCGTGAGCCGGTACCGCCGCAGGTGGACCTGTTTGCCCGCTGCGTGCACGGCAAGAGCGTGCTGGTCACCGGTGCAGGAGGTTCTATTGGCAGCGAATTGTGTCGCCAGATCATGGCCCAAAAACCAGCGGCGCTTCATCTGCTGGACCATTCCGAATATGCTTTGTATGCCATCGAGCAGGAATTGCGCGCTCGATTTCCCGAGGTGGTAATCCACCCATGGCTGGGGTCAGTCTGTGATGCAAAGCTCGTTGAGCGCGTCATGCAAGGCGGAAAGATCAATACGGTATACCATGCGGCGGCTTACAAGCACGTGCCGCTAGTCGAAGCCAACATGGCTGAAGGCATCCGCAATAATGTTACAGGCGCGCAGGTCGTTGCCGTTGCTGCAGACAAGTTCCGAGTTCAGACTTGCGTGCTGGTTTCTACCGACAAGGCGGTAAGGCCGACCAACATCATGGGTGCCAGCAAGCGTATTGCTGAACTGATATTTCAGGCTGCGTCGCAGAAGCCTGGGACCTCCACCACTTTCTGCATGGTTCGCTTCGGGAATGTGCTAGGCTCCTCCGGCTCCGTGGTGCCACTATTCAGAAAGCAGATCGAGGAAGGTGGCCCGATCACCATTACTCATCCTGAAATCGTGCGTTATTTCATGCTGATCCCAGAAGCCGCACAACTGGTAATCCAAGCTGGGGCGATGGCAAAGGGCGGCGAAGTGTTTGTGCTCGACATGGGTGAGCCAATCAAAATTGTCGATCTGGCACGGACTATGATCGACATGGCAGGGCTGGAAGAGAAAAATGAGGACCACCCGTATGGTGATATTGAGATTCGCTATGTCGGTTTACGTCCGGGTGAGAAGCTGTATGAAGAACTGTTGATTGGTAACGAAGCGGAGAGCAGCGAGCATCCACGAATTATGCGAACAACGGAATACTCGTTTGCACCGGAGATTCTGAGTACGTTGATCGATAATCTGGCTGGCGCATGTGTAATCGGCGACGATGAGGCGATCAAGCTGGCAATGCGGGAGATTGTCTGCGAATACGGGCCACAACTTGGTAATCTGCCCCGCAAATTAAGCGGACATAAAGGTGAAATTTTCTCCAATTTGTCAGTTATTTCTCATTAGCCAGACCTGCTATCGCTACCAAGCAAATCTGTTAGCCGGTAGTGATAGACTTATAAGCATGCGCGTCTAAACATGGCGATCGGCGGCATTGTCCTAATACATAAGTTGGCCTTGGCTGCTTGGCCTCTACCATTAGATCCCATAAAAATGGTGGGTAATCTCCTCCATTTTTCCATGGAGCGGTAGTTCTCCAAACCGAATTAAGTTGATAGCAATGCCACACTCAATTAGAAAAAAAAATATTACAAATGATGACCAAGTACTATCAAGGTTTTCATTCAGATTGATTATCGTAACTTTGACAGTATGGTTAATTGTTGGCTCAGTTGTAATTTATCTGCGAGATATTTCAATTTGGTTGGGAGTATGGGATAGATTTTCAATTAATGAAATAAACTACTCAAAGTATATTGATAATAGAGAATCAGCAGAAATATTTGAGGGCCAGTTAATACGTACTCGCCAAGGGTATCGGAACGGAGCGTTGATTGTTGGGCCGACAACTTTATATAGCCGAGAATTGATTCCTGTAGATAGTTCTTCAGCTTACATGATGAATTTCGATGTTTCTGCCGTAAGTAATGGCGCGAATGGTAAGACTGGATCGTATATTTTTGCAGGGATTGTACCTTTTGACAAAAACAAGAATCAAATATCAAATCCACGAACACATTTGTATGGTGTTGCTTGGAGCGTGCCGGTCAAGATGGCAGATGGTATCCGTAATTTTCGTGGCATTTTTTCTCCAAATGGAGATGGTTTAACGTTGCTCCCTGCTGATACCGCTTACATAAAATTAGCAATCGATGTTAATTACGGCGATCCAACTGCGGCAGTCATCGTTTCCAATATTAAATTTGAACGGTCAATCCGTGGTCCGGTGGGAGAAAAAAAATGACATTGATGAAGGGGGGACTCGCAATCGGGCTATTTTGTTTTTTGATCGGACTTATTTGGCCAACACCCAATAAATCTGATTTTTCGAGCCAAATTGTATTAACAGTAGCCAAGTCATTGTGGCTTAGCTGGTTAGTTGTGGTTATTTCTTATTTGCTAAATATTGGTGACATTTCATTAGCATTAATGGCAGTAGTTGTTTGCACGGTTGTTTGGCGATATAAGAATCGCAAAGACAATATCATGACCTTTGCATGCCCCGGGATTTTGACTGTTCTTATTGTGACCGGCGCATCTGCCTTATTAATTGTTGATTCCCAGGCTGCTAAATCCTTTTTAGAAGGAAACTTGGTTCTTTCTGGGTGGGATATCAACATGTCCTGGAATCGCTGGGCTATGCAATTATATGAAAATCAGTATAGTCCATATAATGCCGCCTATCCTGTTTTTATTCCCGGAATTTGGTCACTTATTTACAAAGCTCAGTCCGATCCCTTGACATGGGTGCTGCCTAAGGTATTTCTTCTTATTTTTCCAATAATCGTCCTTATTCAAAATATTCAGCTAGCCGGAAATCGCAAGCCACTTGCGGCCATCATTATCTTTTTAGTTTTCTCTCAAATTTTCTTAAACAATAAGCTTTTACTAAGCGGTCTTATGGACTCAATAGTAATGATGCTGATTTTAATTAGCGGCATTGCACTTTATTTGACGGCGATATCAAAAGATTCAGACCTCGATACAAATATATATGCTTTTTCTGCCGCTCTATTTGCTGGCATTGGCGCGATTACAAAACAACCGGGCATGCTCGCTGCCGTCATAGTAGGGATAAGTCTTCTTATTATTGGAATTAAAAAAAAGAAAAATTATAAATGGTACGGTCTAATATATGTATTGCTTTTTTTGCCATTATCAACGTTTATGGCAATATACTTAACGACTCCTGAAACGCCGACGCCACTAGGGAATATATCTCACCTTGCTTTCCTTACCAGTAATGCATCTGGAGGAAGTTTTTATGAACATGCTTGGAAACATATTGTAACGATGTTCGGCAGATTTCCTTTGTTAGTGATCCTGACGGGAGCTCTTTTAAACTTTGTTTCGCCTAAACGTACCGTAAGCCAAATTGGATTACTGTACTTGAGCGGATCTACTATCGCATTTTTTGCTTATTCAAATTGCTGTGCCTATGACGAGCGAAATGGCTGGTTTATGATCTCGCTGTTAGGTATTTCTTGTATTTGCGGAGTATCTATCCTTGAGCATGGTCTAAAGCAAGAAATTTCTGCGATAAGAAAAAAAATTACAGCGCCAATTTTTTGGAAACGCATCAAATCGAATTTATTATTACGGCGGGAATTAGCATTCCGTTATTCTCATTTTGAATTGGCGGCAATTGGAGTGATAGTAGTGGTTGCTGTCATTGCGCAAATTTCAGTTGGAGAGTCCCAATTCTTAAAATTCGCAAAGGAGGGGCGTCGTTCAATTGTATGGCCATCGGTTAATCATTTAATCTATTCCCACCTAAATAAATTAGGGAATCAATTTATTATTACCAATTATCCATTTGTGGCGTATTTGCCAGATCTCGAGGGCAGGTATAGGTCGTGCTCAGAATTTCAATGTGTAAGCTCCTTGATTGCTCAGCACCCCGGAAGCGTAGTTTTGCTCGGGCGAGACTCTTTTGACTATCCTGAGCTAAGGAAGTCACTGAAGCCGGACGATATATTGGGGACAGAAGAAAAGCATGGTTTCTCAATTACTCGAGGTCTATCTACGAAAGATTTACAGACATCCGAAAAATAGAGCTAAATGGAAAAGTGGCCTCGCCAATTTTGGGGTATTTGAGTAAATTTGTGCTTCGCTAGCTTATATATTTTATGCTGCAAGTGTTAGTTACTTAAACTGTTACCCCTTGTGCGCCAGCCACGTTCGCCAACATACTTGGTCTAGCACGCAAAAACTAAAAGATAAAATTCTGCCTTATTCCTTCATTAGATTGCCTACCTGCATTTCAACATGATATTGATCCCCGCATTTGAACCTGATCGTACATTGATTAGCTTGATTGATAATATCAAAAAGTTAATGACACAATTAGGTGAAGAATTTTCTATTCTTGTAGTAGATGATGGATCAAAAACCGAGAAGTCAAAACAAGTGTTCCAGGAATTAATTGCACGCGGTGTTGAAGTTCAAGTGCACGACATAAACAAAGGTAAAGGTGCTGCGTTAAAATCGGGATTGGCAGAAGCAAAACGCCGTGGATTAGATTTTGTCGTAACTGCGGATGCAGATGGCCAGCATGCCCCGGAAGACATCATCAGAGTGCTTAAGGCCGGGAATCTAAAAGGTGATACGGTTATCCTTGGAAAACGGGAATTTGACTCTAATACTCCCTTCAGATCTCGGTTTGGCAATATTCTAACGGCATATATTTTCCACCTACTTCATGGGCAATTGATAAAGGATACGCAAACAGGCCTTAGATATATCCCTAAAAGTTGCTTTGACGATCTTCTTAAAATCAATAAAGACCGATATGACTTTGAATTATCGGCGCTGATCTTATTTGCTAAGTCGCAAAAATTGCAGGAATTAGAAATTAAAACAATTTACGAACCCGGAAACCCGTCTTCCCATTTCAGAAAAATCCGCGATTCCGCCAAAATTTATGCTGTCTTGTTCCGTGGGGGAATAGTTTCTTTGACGCTTGCACTGATAGATTTTCTGACATTTCATATAGTAGAGCAATTAACAAGTTCTACAATCACATCAGTAATTACTGCAAGAATTATTGGGACATTCGGTTATTTTTTTATGGCTCGAGGTTTTGTGTACAACGCAACGGAACGATTGTTTATACCCCTATTAAAATATGTGACATTAGTAATAATAAATATTGCGTTACTTGTTCCTTTGATTGATACGGCGAAGGCGTTGCTAAATTGGCCAAAAACAGCAGCCTATATATTATTTACCTTTATTTTGTTTATATTTAATTTTTACATTCAAAAATTACTTGTGTTTAATGAAGGTGGAGTAATGTCGCCTAAGATTAACGGAAATGAAAAATAATATTTTTTCTTTGCGAAGGGGGGATGCTGCTTTAAAGAGAAAACAGGCAGAGAGTGACTTATACTCGCACCTTCAGAATGAGTTAACCATTATCTTGCTCGTGCGTTCTCCGCTACCAGACAATTATTTTTTAATAATTTTGTAGGCAGTTATGACTGCGGCGAATGCTGTAAAAACGGTAAAAATTCACTTAGTATATTTTCAAATAGCCATTGATTTAAATGCAAAATACAGAAACTAAAGAAACATCGTTCATAAACAATGATCGAGGAGAACGGAGTGGCTTATCTGAAATTATTCAATTTGCAAAAGAAGGGAAATACTGGATCATTTCTTCGACAGTTACATGTTTTATACTTGGAGTGGCAATTGCTTTTCTAACTCCTCCGACATATGAAGCAGTAGCAAGTATACAAATGGCCTCCATCACGAGCAAAGACGTTGACACACCGGTCGTGGTTGCCGAAAAACTTAAACTCCCAAGTTATTACTCCGAACAAACTTTTAAAGTTTGTCAAATTGCAGAGCATCCAACTGCAGGGCGTTATTTGTCAAAAGAGCTCCGACCAACAGCAATAAAAAATGCATCAATTATCAACCTTAGGTTCAGGGGACAATCGCCCAGCAAGGCTCAGCGTTGCTTAGAGTCTGTGCTTGCTGATATTAGAAAAGATCAAGCTACTTTAGCAAAGCCCGCATTAGAAATAAAGCAAGCAGAGCTTCGCGCATTAGAGCTAAAACTCGAGGCATCAGAAGCTTTAAAAGCCCAACTACCAGTAAAAAATATTGATTTTGTGTTCGACAACTCTAAGATTTCCGGCTCTGCTTTATTGTTAGCAACATTAATTACAGCGGAAAATGACATAAGGAATTTACGAAGTCAAATATCTGATTTGAAAATTGCTTTATCTGAGCCGCAAACAAAACAGGCTTCTCTCGTGGCGCCTATTTACGCGCCCAATATAGAGGCAGAGCCTCAAAAGCTATTAATCCTTCTAGCTTCAGTATTTGCGGGACTTGTGCTTGGCATATTAATATTTGCAACAAAAAAATCCATTATCGCAAACGGTGCTAGATTAAATCGTACGCACTCAACGGATTAGCCATCACTAAAAATAACCGCAAGTTATTGATGTCTTTAGTCTTGGCCGAACAATTCATATTAATTAGGGATTGATTGATGCAGGAGGCAATACGTTTCAAGATAATTCTCGAAGTGGCCATGTGATTGCCCCATTTTGCGCCTAACAGCTCTAATGGTGCGCTCGATATTTTTATGGGCTCGAAAGCAGTGAAATTGAGCTGCCTACACCACGAGTACTAACTTCGTCGAACCGTGCCAAGTATTAAAATTCGCGCAATTCGCGAAAGGTGCTCTATAGTTTCTATGTTGCGAATGCCAACTGTTCTGTCTCACGACTCCTCTATTTTCAAGCCGGTGGGTATAACTGCGACTGTCGCATTGTACCTATTTGGAATCGTTTTTTTATACTCAGCTCATGTTGCTGGCGTATCGAACCTTTGGTATTTCGTTAGCCTTTACTTTTTGCATTTATTTCTGTTGCCGCCGACACGGACAATTTCCCCTGCGAGCGTGCTATACGGCTATTACGGGCTTTGGTTCATCGTAGCACCAATATTTGCCAAAAGGTATGAGGATTATGTTTTTACTCTTCCAGAATATACCTTGGCAATCGTATTGGCATATTCGGTATTTGGTTCGGGACTAATTGCCCTTTACATAGGTGAATTTGCGGGGGCACGTCAGTATCTGCCTAAGATGCAGAAAGTCGAAATTGACGAAAAACCACAACGTCGGCTACAAATTTCAATTTTAGTTTTATACGCCATTGCCAGCGTTGCGGTCATGATGATCGTCATAAGCTCTGGTGGATTGGCAAAGTGGATTGCTGATCCTGGCGATGCGTTTCTTAACAGAGGTGGCTCCGGTATCTATGTGATCATCAGCCATTTTTCCGCATTTGCGCTCGCAGCAATATCTGGTTACTACACATACGTACGTGGATCAAAACTGCCGATTGTGAGTTATTTGATATGGTTAGCAATAACATCTCCAGTCCATGGAAGTAAGTTGCATATTGCTACACTGGGGATAGTTTTGTTCATGCCGTGGCTCTCAAAGCTTCGGCCATTAAGTTTTAAGTCGATAATTTTTTATTTTTTCTTGGCATTCGTCTTTTTTCTTGGAATGTACTTCCGTGGCTTGACTTGGGAGGACATGGCATTCAGCCTGCCTTATGTGCTGAATTATTTTTCAGCATTGGAAAATTTGGCTTTCTCTATACGTGATTTTGATCCTGGTTTTATTACTACTTTCTTTCTTCCGTTTGTTAAATTCCTCACCCCCTTCGGGCTGGCGGAGCCAAACATGTATTTCGATATGAATCACATGTTAACGGATCATTATTATCCAGAGGCGTGGGAGATACGTGCTACAGAACAGTGGCCCGTAGAAACGGATCTTTACTTAAATTTTTACTTCATTTGCGGGTTGCCTCTCGTAGCTGGATATTTTTACATTGTCGGATTTTTGCATGGTCGAGCGCATTCCGTAAAAACATTAGGCTGGATATTTGTTAGCACTCTTATGTCAGTTTGGATGATTTCTCATCTGCGGGGTAGTTTGTATAACCATACGGATTTTTACCAATATCCATATCTAATTCTAATGTTTTTGTTATTTAAAAATTTTTATCTCGAAGATCCTGCTGGACAATCAAATAGTAAAAAAGATTGAATTCCCAATTGGTATAGGCTGTTTAATCAAAGATTATCCGCCCAACCACGGAACTTGAGAATATATTCAATTTAGTGGCTTCTATTACATCATTCCGCAACTCCCAATTTCTGATCTACGGATTGGCGGCAGGCATCAGCCGCGCAGGGGGATTGCTCGCCATTCCGGTAGCTGCCCATGCATTATCGCTCAATGAAATAGGCATCTATGCTATGGGTATCGCGCTGGTTCAAGTCCTCGCACAATTTTTATCGCTAGGTGGTGGTGCGGCGGTAGCAAGGGAGGGCGCTGCAAATACACTGTTGGCACGGTCGTTGGCCCTACAATTTTCATTAGCAGCCTTAATGCTCGCAGCATTGATTTCCGTAGCTATTATTGTTTTACCTGTTAATAATTATTGGATTCTCTTTATATTTCTGGCTGCACATGAGGCGATACAACAGCTTTTTCAATTGGTTTTACGTGCCGAAAATCGCCCTCTTGTTTTCTTGATTTTTGCGGTCGTTAAAACTTTTTTATGGGTAGGTTTCGCTAGCTTGGTTTTGTACTTTAGACCAAATAGTGCTTGGGATCTTGACACTTGGCTGGTCGTGCAATTGGGTGTGTATTCAATAGTTACTTTGGCCTTCGTATGCCATCGGCCTTTAAAAAAGGTCGGTAAACTTCCTGTCGCGCCAGAAGTGCGCTGGGCTTATCAACATTTACCGTACTGTTTACCACTGATTGTGCATGGTCTAGCACAATGGGCATTGAATAGCTCCGACCGATTTGTTGTTGGCTGGATGACCGGCAATGAGAAACTGGCAATTTATAGCTTGGCTTATACCGTCGCGTCCGTGATGTCAGTGTTATTGAGCGGCCTCGGGCTGTACTTGCCACATGAAATTATGAAGAATATGACTGAATGGTCTTCTGCGCTGACACGCTATAAATTCATTAAAAAATTCGTCTTGAGTTATGTGGTGATTGTCATATTTTTGTATGCTGCTTTTTTGTTGGACTATAAATACATTGGAGCCCTCAAATACTATCACTATTCAATGCCGTTAATTATTGGCATCGTTGTGGCCGCATTATTGTATTTGTCGGTTTATCAAATATATGTGTGTTTCTTGTTTGCGACCAAGGCAACCATGAAGCTCAGCAAGATTACATTGCTCGTTTCACTCTTTTATTTTCTGATTTTGGTCCCGCTTGTTTATTTGCTTGAAAGTGTCGGAGCGGCTCTTGCTACACTATTGGCTTATATTTATTACATGTACGCTGTACGCAATGCAGCTGTTAAGATTTGCAGCCTTGATAGCAAATTGCTGTCTTCCGAAACACGCGCAACGTTCTATGGCGCCGTTTTTTGCATATTGGTGGGATTGGCATTGTCCAGCTTATTGATGACGCGATCTTAAATCTTAAGTGACCATGCTCATGTCCGTCTTGAATCAACCATTACAAAAGCGTTGGATTGTCGACTATCTGCAAGCCACAGATAATGAAATACTTTTCGACGAATATGATTATCGCTCCTTGAACCTGACGCCGGATACATGCGGGTTTCTGCCAAGACCCACTAAATGGATCGGCCGCCTCCATTCTCGATTCTGGTTTTCCAAGCTCGCTTGGCGGATAGGACTTTTAATCTGGAGTTCTGGTGGCGCAGCAGTGTACCATTCAATACAATTTCTTCGTTACTTCATACAAGCTAGTAAGCAGCACGGTGAAATGCCGTTATCATCATGTCGGCATTTCGCGCTGGCTTTTTCATCCCGTGCAGCCGAAGTGATCAATAGCCATAGTGTTCCCGGTTTTTCCGCATGCTGGATAACGTTCCCTTGGGCACCGGTCAACCAGTTGCCAGCGGATGCAAATCATATTGATGTTTTTTCATTATTGTCGGCCCGCGATTTAATTCTGGCGCTCCGGCACGCAATGGTAAGCACGCAGGCAATGTCATATCGAGCAGACACAAAGAAGTGGCTACTGCATAGCTATACGGCATTTCGGTGGTTCGCCTCTAGAGCTGCACTCGAAAAGCTCGAAGGTGATTTCTACATAGCGGAGCATTATGATCGTTGGGCGGTCCTCGCTGACGGTGTAATTCATAACAGGCTACGCCCACGTGGCACAGGGGGCAGTATGTCACATCTGTCATTAATACAGCATGGAAGAGTTGAGGGCTTAAGTGACCCGAACCAGGCACCACAATTCCACATGACATTGAAGAGACGTCTTAAGGCGGTTTCCTTCCTCTATGTATATGATCAAACATCCGAAAATATTTTTAGAGAATCGATTCTGTCGACGCATTGTATTCGGCGCGGTATCCGCGTAAATCACTTCCGGCCGCAAATTGTTCTTCAAGAAGAAAGTTTGCCGACCAACAGTGCCAGTGTACTGTTTGTCGGTCATCCGGCATGTGAATCCTTACATGTGTTTCTATTACAGGAATTGAAGAGAAAATATTCGATCAATGCTTTTTACAAACCTCACCCGCTTATGCCGATGAGCACGGAACTCGTTGGTCAGGACTGGAAAGTTATTACAGAAAAGAGCCATTTTCCGCGGGTGCAATTTCTTGTTTCATATCCTTCGACGTTGGTAGTTGAGTATGCTTCATCGGGGATACCAGCAGTCGTACATCCAATAGATTTGTCCGTGCAGAATTACGACGCATTCAAAGCGGAAATCATTGCTCATATAGAACGTCATGGCTGAAAAATTTTTGATCGTCAGTTTAGGCAGTATTGGTCGCCGCCATTTGGCCAATTTACGACTGCTGCGCCCCAATGCGGAAATCGCCGTCTTGCGTCTACATTCCAACATATCATCTGAGGCCGTTCCGGATGGCGTCAATATTCAGTTTGCCTCAATCGATGAGGCCTTGGCGTTTCAACCTAACGCGGCTGTGCTTGCCGGCCCTGCATCCACTCGCTTGCCACTCATGCGCACATTTGCCGAAGCTGGCATTCCCATGTTTCTGGAAAAGCCGATATCCAACACGCTGACGGGATTGCAAGAGGTGTTGCAGTACTGCTCATTACGTAAGCTGCCGCTTATGACCGGATACAATTTACGCTTCTTACCTTCACTTAAAAAGGTTAAGTGTCTGCTGGACGATGGCTGCATCGGGCGGGTTCTGGCTGCACGTGCGGAAGTCGGGCAGTACTTGCCAGACTGGAGACCGACAAGTCGCTATCAGGATACAGTCTCGGCACGCAAATCGCTCGGGGGCGGAGCCCTTCTTGAGTTAAGCCATGAAATCGATTATCTTTACTGGTTTTTTGGACTTCCGGCTGCAGTCAGCGCCAGCGGCGGGCGTTACAGTTCTCTGGACATAGATGTGGAAGACTTGGTCAGCCTGAACCTCGAGTATGCGGATGAGTCGCGGCGTTTGGTCAGCGTTCACCTCGATTTTCTGCAACGTGCACCGACGCGTACTTGCAAGTTCATCGGCACTGAGGGAACGTTGGTCTGGAACGGCCTAAGCGATACGATCGATTTATATTCAGCTGCAACACGTTCCTGGTCGAGCATCGGCACAGCAGTCGGGCAATCTGACCGCAATCGTATGTATATCGACGAGTTGGCACATTTTCTCGCTTGCTTGGAAGAGAGTGACTCAATCCTGATTGATGGTGCACAAGCGTATGATGTTCTTGCCATTATCGAGGCAGCAAAAAGATCAATTCAAGAACAAACCAGGGTAAAGGTACACGGCTATGCACTCTGCTAACTTCAGGGCGATCGGATTCATTTTTGCCAGAGGTGGCTCAAAGGGGGTGCCCGGTAAAAATGTCAAATCTCTTGCCGGAAAGCCCCTAATTGCCCATTCAATTCAACTTGCAAATGAATGTCCGAGCTTGGAGTCGGTAATAGTCTCCACCGACGATATGCAAATTGCTAACGTCGCCCGCGATTTCGGCGCGAAAGTGCCATTCATGCGCCCGGCGGAACTGGCAACGGATACTGCACCGGAGTGGTATGCCTGGCAGCATGCAGTCAAATGGATGCATCGCGAACATGGCAGATTCGATGCCTTTGTGAGCCTTCCAGCGACATCCCCGTTTCGCGATGTAAGCGATGTCGAAGCGTGCATCGAATTGCTTCGCAATGATCCACACACCGATGCCGTGATTACTGTCAAATCTGCGGAGCGAAGTCCCTACTTCAACATGGTAACGCTGAATGAGCTCGGTTTCGCCGACTTGGTATGCAAACCCCACGGAAGTATCAGCCGCCGGCAGGACGCGCCGGTTGTGTACGACATTACTACAGTTGCCTACGCTGTGCGGCCAGAATTCATTTTGCGCGCTAACCGGCTATTTGATGGCAATATCCGCACCGTCACGGTTCCGGCGGAACGCGCATTAGATATCGACACACCTTACGACTTTCTTCTTGCAGAGGCGATCGCTGAAATCCGGAACAGGAACACCTGAACCATAATCTATTAGAACATACGACATGCGAACGCTTTCTCAACTCATGAGCTTAGAAGGACGACTGGCCGTCATCACTGGTGGTGCTGGTCATCTTGGTCGTGCCATGGCAGATGCTTTAGCCGAACTGGGATGCAGTGTCTGCCTGCTGGATCGAAACCGCAGCGCACTACGGGATGCGCAAGAGCAGTTGCAAGCTCGCTGGCAAACTCCTGTCGCGACACTCGAAATTGACCTTGAAGCAGAAAGCGAACGAGCCGCCGTTGCGGCTTGGATAACCGAAAAATTCGGCCGTGCTGATATTCTGATTAACAATGCCGGCTTTGTTGGCGATAGCCAGTTGCGGGGCTGGGTTGTTCCCTTTGAAGAGCAGGCAATTGATACTTGGCGGCGTGCGCTCGAAGTCAATCTAACGGCGGCATTCCACCTTTCCCAAGTATTGACTCCGCTGTTGAGAACAAGCGGCCATGGCTCAATTATTAATGTCGGTTCCATTTATGGCGTCGTTGGTCCAGATTTGCGCCTGTATGAAGGTACGCCGATGGGAAACCCAGCCGCATACGCCGCTAGCAAGGGCGGTTTGCTGCAGGCGACGAAATGGCTTGCCAGTGTGCTTGGGCCTGACGTACGCGTCAATGCCATCAGTCCAGGAGGGATAGCACGTAATCAGCCAGAGGCTTTTGCGCGTCGCTATGAGCAAAAAACCCCGCTGCGCCGCATGGGATTAGAAGAGGATTTCAAAGGTGCAGTCGCATATTTCGCAAGCGATCTTTCCGCTTGGGTCACAGGAGAAAACTTGATGGTGGATGGCGGATAGACAGTCTGGTAAGCGAAGCACGCATGCGCGACCGATGCTTTATCATCGCAGAAGCAGGGGTCAATCATAATGGCGATGAGAGGCTGGCCTTGGACTTGGTGGAAACTGCCGCCAGCTGCGGCGCAGACGCAGTGAAATTTCAGACCTTTTCCGCTGACAAACTGGTGCGGCCAGGTGCGGAGAAAGCCGAGTATCAAAAACAAGCTACCGGCAATGGGGACCAATATGCAATGCTCAAGGCACTGGAAATGTCGCCCGAATTGCATCAGCGACTGTTTGAACGATGCAAAGAGCTTGATATTGAGTTCATGTCAACCCCATTCGATGAAGATGCTGTGGAGTTTTTGCTGCATCTCGGCATGGAAAGAATCAAGATCCCGTCAGGTGAGATAACTAATGAGCCTTTTCTTACGTTTCTAGCCTCCAAGGGCAAGCCATTAATCCTTTCCAGTGGCATGGCCACCTTAGATGAAATACTGAGGGCGGTCGACGTGATTCAATGTGCTCGCAACGATTTTGGACTGGATACCCCACTTAATCAAGTATTGACCATCTTGCATTGCACTTCGAACTATCCGGCAAAGTGTAAAGATGTTAATTTGCGTGCTTTGCAGACGATCGCCGAAGCAACAGGTTTGCCGGTTGGCTATTCTGATCATACCCTAGGTATAGCGGTGTCCACAGCGGCTGTAGCTATGGGCGCCCGCATCATCGAAAAACACTTCACCATTGATCGCAAATTACCGGGGCCCGACCATCAGGCCTCCTTGGACCCTAAAGAACTGGCTCAGCTAGTCAGACAAATTCGTGATGTGGAGCAGGCACTGGGTTCTGCTATTAAACAGCCGACCGAATCTGAGTTGCCTGTTCGTGACTTAGTGCGTCGCAGCGTGACGTTAGTGCGCCCCCTAGTTGCAGGTGGCGTCGTATCCCGTGAGGATATGGCGTTGTTGCGACCAGGCACCGGCATCCCTCCAGCGGAGCTAGATGCCACTATTGGCAAAACCGTGACCAGAGATATTCCAGCCGGTACAACGCTACAGTGGAGCGATTTGGCATGACCCGCAAGATATGTTACATCAGCGGCACGCGAGCAGACTTTGGGCTTATGCAGTCAACGTTAGAGGCCATTCACCGAGCAGAGGGATTGGCGCTATCGGTCATCGTGACAGGTATGCATTTGGCTGCCGAGTATGGGAATACAGTGCAAGATATCGAAGCTGCAGGATTGCCGATTAAGGCGCGCATTCCTGTCGAAATCGGCACACCCAGCGGCGCAGGTATGGCACGCAATATCGCGGTCAGTCTAACCGGATTCGTTGAAGCGTTGCAGGATATCCAGCCCGATATAGTATTACTGCTGGGTGACAGAGGCGAAATGCTTGCGGGTGCATTGGCAGCAGTGCATTTGAATATCCCTGTCGCCCATATTCACGGCGGAGAACGCTCGGGTACCATAGATGAACCGATACGTCATGCCATTTCCAAACTGGCTCATTTTCATTTCACGGCGACGCGAGATGCTCACGACCGCCTAATACGGATGGGCGAAATGTCTGAGCGTATCTGGGTCACCGGCGCACCTGGCTTGGATGGCCTGAAAGATCTTGTATGTGCCAGTCGCACAGAATTATTGCAAGAAGTCGGTTTAGATCCCGAAAAATCTTTGGCGCTGCTCGTTTACCATCCCGTTGTTCAAGAGGCAGAATTTGCTGGTGCGAGCATGCTGGGTATTTTACAAGCTTTACAAAGCAAAAATGTCCAAATTATGGCGTTGCTACCGAATTCAGATGCAGGTAGCCAAAGTATCCGTGCAATCTTGGAGCAGTATGCCAAAACGCCTGGTATCCGGGTAGTTACACACTTTCCAAGAAGTCGATTTGTTTCCTGGATGGCTGCAGCAGATATTATGGTTGGCAATTCTAGCGCTGGTATCATTGAAGCTGCAACTTTTGGTACTCCAGTAATCAATATTGGCTCTAGACAGAACTTGCGTGAAAGAAATAAAAATGTTGTTGATGTCGCAGCTTTACCCAACGCCATAGAATTAGCTATTGAACAAACATTGGCACGAGAGCGAGATGGTTCTGGCAATATTTATGGCGATGGCAAAGCTGCGCAACGCATTGTTCAACTTTTGCAAACTATCTCTTTGAATTCGCAAATACTTGCAAAATGTAATGCGTATTAGATCGATTTTTTTAGTGGGAGCTGGCGGGCATGGCAAAGTCGTATTAGACGCATTAATACGAAGCGATGTGGCCATTGATAAAATTTGTATTTTAGACAGTAATACTGCTCTTCTCGGAAAAGAACTGTGCGGGCTAAAAATCAATATTCCAATAATACAAAACGGCTTAGAGCAGGGGGAATTTCATATTGCAATCGGGAATGGGAAGATCAGGCAGAATTTGTATTTGCAGCTTTTGGGGATTGGCAGCATGCCATTATCCGTAATTCATCCCGATGCGGTTGTATCTCGATTTTCCACCATTGGCTTAGGTAGCTTTATCGCTGCACGCGCAATCATTGCGCCAGCGGCGGAGATTGGCGAAGGGAGCATTATCAATCATGGTGCTGTTGTGGATCATGATTGTACAGTTGGATCGTTTTCACATGTCGCCCCAAATGTCACACTTGGCGGAGCGGTCAAGGTTGGTGCCAGGGTGTTAATTGGCGCCGGGGCCAATATACTGCCAAACATCAAAATTGGTGATGATGCGGTGATTGGGGCTGGTGCCGTTGTATTAAATGATATCGCTGCGGGCGAAACATATGTCGGCGTTCCCGCCACATCAATTAGCAGGAGTAATTGTGATTAATGTCTCAAAAATTTCGGTAAAGCGCAGTACGTCATTGCGGGACGCATTGGAAACTCTGAACCGCGCAGGTACCGGAATTCTCCTGTTGAACACTGATGATGGTCGATTTGAAAGAACAGTTACCGATGGGGATTTGCGTCGTCTGATTCTGGAAGGATGCCAGCTTGATGAATCTATTGCATTGCTCAAAGCTATAGATTCGGTAGTGATTCAGACGCCGTACACGCGCCGGGAAGCATTGGCGTTGATGAACAAGCATTCGATCAACCATTTGCCCGTACTGGATGACCGCTTACACGTAAGTCAAGTTCTGGAACGCCGTGAAATCGATGGACAAATTTTGTTATCGACGCCTCATATGGGCGACGCGGAACGGGAATTTGTAGAAGAGGCTTTCCGTACAAATTGGATTGCACCGCTAGGCCCCAATGTTGATGCCTTTGAACGCGAACTGGCGGAAAAGGTTGGTTGTAAATATGCCGCAGCACTGAGCTCCGGTACGGCTGCAATCCATCTTGCCTTACGAATGTTGGATGTGGGGCCGGGCGATCTAGTATTTTGTTCTACACTGACCTTTGCTGCGAGCGCCAATCCGATTATGTATCAAGGTGCGCAACCAGTTTTCATTGATTCCAACGCTGATAGCTGGAATATGTCTCCAGCAGCGTTGAAACATGCTTTGCAATGGGCCAAGAAAGAAGGTCGCTTACCTAAGGCTGTGATAGTAGTAAGTTTGTACGGACAGAGCGCGGACATGGATCCATTGTTAGCGCTGTGCGACGAATATGGCGTGCCACTGATCGAAGACGCCGCTGAATCATTAGGCGCAAAGTACAAAGGACGCGCCAGTGGCACGTTCGGAAGCATGGGTATCTATTCATTCAATGGCAACAAGATAATTACCACGTCTGGTGGCGGCATGCTGGTTTCGGACGATGCGAGTTTTATCGAAAAGGCACGTTTCTTGGCAACGCAGGCACGCGATCCTGCACCACACTACCAGCACAGCCAAATTGGCTATAACTATCGGATGAGTAATATCTTAGCTGGAGTGGGACGTGGCCAGCTGCAGGTGCTTGAAGAACGCGTGCATGCAAGGCGCACCGTATTTTCACGTTATCGCGAATTGCTCTCCGATATTGCAGCACTGGAGTGGATGCCTGAACCGGAATGGAGTTATGCAACCCATTGGTTAACCGCCTGCACTATTAATCCGCAATTTACGAAAACTACCAGCGAGGAACTGATCCAGCGGCTATCGGCTGAAATGATCGAAGCTCGCCCGTTGTGGAAACCGATGCACCTACAACCGGTATTCGCTTCAGCCCCCTATTTTTCAGATGGAGAAATGTCGGTATCAGATGATTTGTTCAATCGCGGCGTATGTCTACCCTCCGGATCGAACATGACCGACGAAAGCCTGGAAAGAGTAGTTGCCACAATCCGGAAGATTTTATAGGGATACTATAAAAATATACAAGTCGGCCAACCCGGAATTAAACAATATAAATTGCCACATAGATAAATAATGAGTCATTCAGACTACCGAATTTGTACCAACTGCATCATGGACACTTCCGATCCGAACATTACGTTCGATGATCGCGGTTGGTGTGACTACTGCAACAACTTCCATAGTACGATCCGGCCGAACTGGCATACCGACGAACGCGGTGAACGCGAACTAATGCAGATCGCCGAGCAGATTAAGAAGGCCGGCGAAGGAAGGGATTTCGATTGCATCATCGGCTTGAGCGGTGGGTTGGACAGTTCCTATCTAACTTACGTCGCCAAGGAAAAGATGGGCTTGCGCCCCCTGCTATTCCATGTGGACGCCGGCTGGAACACCGATCAGGCGGTGGGGAATATCGAAAAGTTGGTGGACGGCCTTGGCCTGCATTTGTACACAGAGGTGATCAACTGGGAAGAAATGAAGGACCTGCAGGTCGCCTTCCTAAAATCCCAGATTCCGGACCAGGATCTGCCGCAGGACGGCGCTTTCTTTTCGACGCTGTATAAATTCGCCCGCCAGCACAAGCTCAAATACATTCTTACCGGTAGCAACTTCTCGACCGAATGTTGCCGCGAACCGGAAGAATGGGGTGGCTATCCTGGCATCGACACCACCCTATTCCGTGACATTCACGCCAAGTTCGGTAAGCGGACACTGGAGACATTCCCGCTGGTCGATATCATGGTGTACAAGATTTACTACCGCTACTTCCATGGCATGGAAGTCGTCAAGCCGCTCAATCTCGTGCCATACAATAAAAAGGCTGCGGAAGGTCTGCTGTATGAAAAATTTGGTTGGGAAAAATTCCAGCACAAACATCATGAGTCGCGCTTTACTCGGTTTTACGAAGACTACTGGATGCCACGTAAATTCGGCTATGAAAAGCGCCGGGCGCATTTCTCCAGCCTGATTATGACTGGTCAAATGACGCGTGACGCTGCTCTGGAGCGTATCTCTAAGCCAGAACTAGACGAGCATTTTCTGGAGCAGGAATTCGAGTATGTCGCCAACAAACTGGATTTGTCGGTCGACGAGCTGCGCCAGATCTTCAAAGGCGAAAACAAGACATACCATGCTTACAAAAATAAGCGTTATCTGATCGGGCTTGGCTCGAACGTCATGCGTACCTTGGGGCTGGAAAAAAGACTGTTCAGATGATCGCGATTATTGATTATGGGCTGGGTAATATCCTAGCCTTTGCGAACGTTTACAAACGCCTTAACATCCCGGTTACAGTCGCGAAAAGCGCGGCAGACCTGAATGGGGCAAGCAAACTGATCCTGCCGGGCGTCGGCGCTTTCGACCATGCGATGAAGCTGCTGCAGGAGGCTGGTATGCGTGAGCCGCTTGACGAGATGGTGCTGCAGCAAAAGGTGCCGGTACTGGGCATTTGCGTCGGCATGCAAATTCTTACTCAGGGAAGTGATGAAGGTATCCTGCCGGGGCTTGGCTGGATCCCCGGACGGGTGCGCGCCTTTCGCAACACGCTGGGCGCTGAGGAAATGCCGTTGCCGCACATGGGCTGGAATGAGGTGCAGCCAGCGAACGGGCATCCGCTATTCAAAGGCATGGAAAACGACGCGCGTTTTTATTTCCTGCACTCCTTTTACTTCGAATGCGCCCAGCCGCAACATGCCGTCGCACGCGCTTTCTACGGCGTCGACTTCAGTTGCGCAGTCCAGTCGGAAAATGTCTTTGGCGTCCAGTTCCATCCAGAGAAAAGCCACCATTTCGGCGTCAACTTGCTGAAGAATTTTGCGGAACTGTGAGATGTTAAGACCTCGAATCACTCCCTGCCTGCTGGTCCACAATAACGGCCTGGTGAAGACTGTCGGCTTCAAGTCGCCCAAATACGTAGGCGACCCGCTCAACGCGGTCAAAATCTTCAACGAGAAAGAAGCCGATGAATTAATCGTGCTCGACATCGATGCTGCGGTCAACAAGTCCGAACCGAATTACAAGTTAATCGCCAATCTGGCAATGGAATGCCGCATGCCGCTGTGCTATGGGGGCGGCATCAGCACGCCGCAACAGGCGCGAAAGATTATCGGCCTGGGCGTCGAAAAAGTTGCCATTAGTAGCGCCGCCATCGAGAACCCGGACATCATCCCCGGCATCGCGGATGAAATCGGCCGCCAGAGCGTGGTTGTTGTACTTGACTACAAGAAGCGCATGCTGGCGCGCGAGCCGGAAGTCTGGATCCACAACGGCACCAAAAACACTAAACGCAGCGTAACCGAAGTGGCAACCCAGGTTGAAGCGTTAGGCGCCGGCGAAATCGTCATCAACTCGATCGAGCATGATGGCCAGATGAAGGGCTACGATCTGGCCATGGCACAGCGCCTGCGCCAGGCAGTGAAACTGCCCATTACCATCCTTGGCGGCGCTGGATCTCTGGAAGACATTGGCAAATTGATCGGCGCCTGCGGCGTCGTCGGTGCCGCAGCAGGCAGCCTGTTCGTCTTCAAGGGGCCGTACAAGGCCGTGTTGATTAATTATCCGAGTCTGGAACAAAGGGACGGCATCATCCGCGCGGCACTGCCATCCAGACAGGCGACTAACGACCGGCATCCATACAGGGAGTCTTAATGTTTTCCAACCAAATTCTGCTCATTACCGGCGGCACCGGCTCGTTCGGCAATGCCGTGCTCAACCGTTTTCTGCAGTCGGACCTGAAAGAAATCCGCATATTCAGCCGCGATGAAAAAAAGCAGGATGACATGCGCAAGCGCTATGCCAGCGATAAGCTGAAGTTCTATATCGGCGATGTGCGCGACTACAATGCAGTGCTGAATGCCACGCGCGGCGTGGACTATATTTACCATGCCGCCGCGCTTAAACAGGTTCCTTCCTGCGAATTCCACCCGATGGAAGCGGTCAAGACCAATGTGATCGGCACGGAAAATCTCCTGGAAGCCGCCATCACCAATGGCGTCAAGCGCGTGGTGTGCCTGAGCACCGACAAGGCTGTCTATCCAATCAATGCTATGGGCATTTCCAAGGCAATGATGGAAAAAGTAATGGTGGCCAAGTCTCGCAATGCCGGATCGGATACCGTCATTTGCGGCACCCGCTACGGCAATGTAATGGCGTCGCGTGGCTCGGTGATCCCGCTGTTCGTGGACCAAATCCAGACTGGTAAGGCGATCACTATCACCGATCCGGCCATGACACGCTTTATGATGACGCTGGAAGATGCTGTTGAACTGGTATTGTACGCATTCAAACATGGTGAAAACGGCGACATCTTCGTGCAAAAAGCACCGGCGGCCACCATTGAAGTTCTAGTCAAAGCCTTGCTCGGCTTGCTAGACAAAACGCACCATGAGATCAACGTCATCGGAACACGCCATGGTGAAAAGCTGTTTGAAGCTCTCCTGAGCCGGGAAGAAATGGCATGTGCCGAGGATCGCGGCGGCTATTATCGCGTGCCTCCCGATTTGCGCGACCTGAACTACGGCAAGTTTGTAGAGCAGGGTGAGCGTTCGATTTCCATCAGCGAGGATTACAATTCGCACAATACCGAGCGTCTCGACGTCGAGGGCATGCAGCGACTCTTACTCAAACTTGACTTCATTCGTGACCTGATTGCGGGCAAGCCCGCGCATGCAATTGACTGAGCGGCTCTACCATGAAGATACTGATTACCGGTGCCAATGGCTTTGTCGGCAAAAACCTGGTGGCCCGCCTGAGCGAACGCAAGGGCGTAGAAGTGCTGGCCTTTACCCGCGAGTCCGCTCAGGAACAATTGCGCCAGCAAGTTGGTGAAGCGGATTTCATCTTTCACTTGGCAGGAATTAATCGCCCCTCCGACCCAGCTGAATTCATTACTGGTAATGCCGGACTGACGCAGGCATTGTGCGACCTGGTGGCGCAGACTGGACGCCAGATTCCTATTGTGTATGCCTCGTCGATTCAGGCTGAGCGCGACAATCCCTACGGCACCAGCAAGCGTGCTGCTGAGGAAGCGCTGTCGGCGCTGGCGCAGTCTCGGGGGGGCCGCATCTACATTTTCCGCCTGCCCAATGTGTTCGGTAAATGGTGCCGCCCGAATTACAACTCGGCAGTGGCGACTTTTTGCTACAATGTCTGCCGCGATTTGCCAATCCAGATCAACGACCCGGCAGCGCCGCTTACGCTGGTGTACATCGATGATGTAATCGACCATTTTTTCCACTTGTTGGATGGTGAGGGCACAGATCAGTTGTTCCCTCTAGTCGAGCCTGAGTACACCACGACCGTGGGTGAAGTGGCGGAACTGATTCAGTCTTTCAAAGACAGCCGGCAAACGCTAATTACCGAGCGCGTTGGCACCGGACTGGTGCGTGCGCTGTACGCAACCTATGTCAGCTATCTGCCACCGGCAACGTTTTCCTACACCGTGCCGCAGTATGGCGACCCGCGCGGCGTATTCGTGGAAATGATTAAGACGCCCGACTGCGGGCAATTTTCCTACTTTACCGCGCATCCCGGCATTACCCGTGGTGGCCATTATCACCATACCAAGACCGAAAAATTCCTGGTGATCAAAGGCGAAGCGCGCTTTGGCTTTCGCCACATCGTTACCGATGAGTACTATGCCATCGAAACTTCCGGCAATAAGCCGGAAATCGTCGAAACCGTCCCCGGATGGACCCACGATATCACCAACATCGGTCAGGAAGAAATGATCGTGATGCTGTGGGCTAACGAGATTTTTGACCGCGAACATCCAGATACTTACGCACGTCCAGTACAGCATGAAAAAACTTAAAGTCATGACCGTGGTCGGTACCCGGCCAGAAATTATTCGCCTGTCGCGCGTGATGGCTGCGCTGGACCAGCATTGCGACCATGTATTGGCCCATACCGGCCAGAATTACGACTACGAACTCAACGAAATTTTTTTCCAGGATCTGGAAGTGCGCAAGCCCGACCATTTCCTCAATGCCGCCGGCACCAATGCCGCCGAAACCATCGGCAATGTCATTATTGCAGTTGATCGCGTCCTGGCGGAAGTGCAGCCAGATGCCTTGCTGGTGCTGGGAGATACCAATAGCTGCCTGGCGGCGATCCCGGCAAAGCGTCGCAAAATTCCGATCTTCCACATGGAAGCCGGCAATCGCTGCTTCGACCAGCGCGTGCCCGAAGAAACCAACCGAAAAATTGTCGATCACACCGCCGACATCAACCTGACCTACAGCGACATCGCCCGCGAATACCTGCTGCGCGAAGGCTTGCTGCCGGACCGCGTGATCAAGACGGGTAGCCCGATGTTCGAGGTACTGACGCATTATCGCCCCAGCATTGAAGCTTCCGATGTGCTAGAACGGCTAGAGCTGGAACAAGGGAAGTACTTTGTTGTCAGCGCGCACCGCGAGGAAAACGTCGATTCCGATCGACTGCTGATGGCGCTGGAAGAGACGCTGAACCGCGTTGCCGCCATCTTCGACTGCCCGGTGATCATGTCCACGCACCCGCGCACGCAAAAGCGCTTCGACGCCAAGGGCATCCAGTTTCATCCCAATGTGCGCTTGTTGAAGCCGATGGGATTCAGGGATTACGTGAAACTGCAGATGTGCTCGCGTGCCGTGCTATCGGATAGCGGCACCATCAGCGAGGAATCGTCGATGTTGAATTTCCGCGCCGTAAACATTCGTGAAGCGCATGAGCGTCCAGAGGCGATGGAGGAAGCTTCGGTGATGATGACCGGACTGAATCCGGATCGTGTGATGCAGGCATTGGTCATTCTTGAACAGCAGCCGATTGGTGCAGAACGTTTGCTGCGCCAAGTCGGTGATTACAGCATGCCGAACGTGGCGGAAAAGGTCGTGCGCATCATCCTAAGCTATACGGATTACGTCAATCGGGTGGTTTGGCAGCGTTATCAGTAAGGCTAATGAATTGAAGCTGCTCGTCGTTAGCCAATACTTTTGGCCGGAAAACTTTCGCATCAACGATCTGGTCGCTGAACTGGTTCAGCGCGGTCACGAAGTGACGATTCTCACCGGTTATCCGAACTACCCGGATGGCGTGGTGTTCGAGGATTTCAGGAGAAATCCCGGCAAGTATGCACAATACGCCGGTGCCGATATCATACGCGTACCGCTAGCGCCACGGGGAAAGGGGGCGATTCGCCTCGCCTTGAATTATTTAAGCTTTGTGGTTTCAGCTTCGCTGCTCGGCTTGGCTAAGCTACGTGGCCGCAAGTTTGACCACATTTTCGTCTATGAGCCATCGCCCATCACGGTAGGGTTGCCAGCGATTGTCATGAAATGGGTGAAAAAGGCGCCGATCACGTTCTGGGTGCTCGATCTCTGGCCGGAAACTCTGCGTGCGGTCGGCATGGTTAAATCCGAACGCGTCCTGCGCTTAATCGGCCACATGGTGTCGTTCATTTACCGGCGCTGCGACGTCATTCTGGCACAGTCGCAGTCGTTTATCGGCAATATTCGCCAATATTGCCATCCCCATCAACGCGTAGAATATTTTCCGAGTTGGGCAGAAGACATGTTTGGCAAGGAAGTAGTAGAGCCTGCGCCAGAATTGGCGCCATATGCTGATTGCTTCAAAATCGTTTTTGCCGGCAATATCGGTGAAGCCCAAGATTTTCCAGCGATCTTAGATGCAGCTGAGCATCTAAAGGCACGTCAAGATATTCAATGGATTCTAGTGGGAGACGGTCGGATGGGGGCGTGGGTCGCAGATGAAATCAAGCGGCGCGGCTTGACTCAGACAGTCAGCATGTTGGGACGTTTTCCTTTGGAGCGCATGCCTTCATTTTACGCAAGCGCAGATGCATTGCTGGTGACATTGAAAAAGAATGAAATCTTTTCGATGACCATTCCGGGCAAAGTGCAATCTTATCTGGCTGCTGGCAAGCCCATACTTGGGATGCTGGATGGCGAAGGCGCCGCTGCGATTTTCGAGGCAAAGGCAGGCAAGGTCTGCCCCGCAGGCAATGGTGCAGAGCTTGCCAAAATTGTACAGGAAATGGCAGACTCGGCACCTTCCACGTTGCGCAGCATGGGCGAGGCAGGTAACGTCTATTATCGTGAGCAATTTGAACGAAATACCTTGATGACCCGTATTGAGCAGATCTTACTGACTTCCAATACTGGAACCAGTACATGAGCAAATTTTCGATATTGATCACTGGAGCGAATGGTTTTGTCGGTCAAGCACTTGTGCACCGCCTCCAGCAAGAACCTGCAATCCGGATACGTAAGGCGCTACGTTCCACGCCAGCCAGTACCGACGATACCGTCGGCATTGGCGACATCGGTCCTAACACCGACTGGACCAAGGCGTTGGTCGGCATCGACGCAGTAATCCATTGTGCCGCGCGCGTACATGTTATGCACGATGCAGGCTCGGCAGAATCGCTTGAGCGCTTTCGGCAAGTGAATGTAGAGGGTACACGTCGGCTCGCGCTACAAGCGGCCGCCGCCGGAGTGCGACGGCTAGTACTAGTTAGTTCAGTGAAGGTCAATGGTGAAAGCACAAGCGGCCGCCTGCCGTACCGGCATGATGAGCCGCCGGCGCCACAGGATGCTTATGGCATTTCGAAGCACGAAGCAGAACAGGCATTATGGGAAGTTGCACGCACGACTGGCATCGAAGCGGTTGTGGTGCGTCCGCCGCTGGTTTATGGGCCAGGTGTCAAGGCCAATTTCCAAAGCCTGATGCAGGCCGTGGCATGCGGTGTGCCATTGCCGTTCGGCCTGAGTAACAACTGTCGCAGCATGGTGTACCTAGGTAACTTGGTTGACCTATTGCAGCGTTGTGCGACCGACCCGCGTGCGCCCGGTAATATTTTTCTTGCAGGTGATGGCAGCGATATGAGTACAGGAGAACTAGTGCGGCAACTGGCACACGCCGTGCAGCGACGGCCGCGACTGCTGCCGGTGCCGCCTTCGCTGATGCGAATAGTTGCGCGCATCCTGGGTAAAAGTGCTGTTGCTGAGCGAGTACTGGGGTCTCTGCAAGTTGACATTCGGCACACTTGTACCACGCTGGATTGGCAGCCGCCTTTCAGTGTGGCGCAGGGGCTGCAAGAGACTGTGGCGCCTTTGTTGGGATCTCCACGCGTCTAAAATAATGTGTATTTATAATCCTCTGCACGATTTGGTCTTCTATGAAGCGATTTTTTGATATTGCCCTTGCCGTATTTGCCTCGCTCATTTTGTTGTTACCTATTGTAGTTGTCGCGCTTCTGGTTAAAATTACCTCGCGTGGTCCGGCAATTTATTGGTCCGATCGAGTAGGCCGCAACAACCGGATTTTCAAGATGCCGAAATTCCGCACTATGCGTATCGATACGCCGGCAGTAGCCACGCATTTGCTGCAAAATCCTGAGCGTTTTTTAACGCCCGTTGGTTCCTTTCTACGCAAATCTAGCTTGGACGAGCTACCACAACTCTGGAGTATCTTGGCTGGCGACATGAGCTTTGTCGGGCCGCGGCCAGCGTTGTTTAACCAGGACGACTTAATCCGCCTGCGTACTGAACAGGGCGTGCACACGCTACCTCCCGGCCTGACAGGCTGGGCGCAGGTCAATGGGCGAGATGAACTGCCTATCCCTGACAAGGTGAAACTGGACGCTGAATATCTGAAGCAACGGTCATTCTGGCTCGACGTTAAAATCATACTCATGACTTTTTTAAAGGTATTACGCAGAGATGGCATCGTGCATTGACACGCTTCGTGACGTTTGCACATTGCACTTAGCATACCCAGACTAAACTCCCATAACTCGGACAAAAATGATAACTATACTGAATCGAATGAGGAGTGCTTTGCCCTACCTGTTGATCACGATCGTTGTCCTGTTGGCCCACGGATTGTTAGTGTTTAACAATGGCGTCTTCTGGGATGATTGGTTGGTAAAAGGTTTTCTAGATGATGGAAACTGGTATCTTCTAAGGGACATGACGAGCGAAATGGGCTTGCCTATACTTGCCTATTTTTTCGGGGGATTGAAGCTGTTTGGGCTATCTGACCATTTCAAAACGGTTGCACTGCTCTTAATAATTTTTTCAGCATTTTGCATATATCAGGCAGGATCTCAAACAAGTTGGCTAAGTCGTCCGGAAGCGCTGCTTATTGCCATTGTCAGTGCAGTCTATCCTGCGTTCCAAACTACTGTGCTGTTGTCCACGCTGCAGTATTTGTTTTTTTACTTCTTATTTCTTTTTGCAATACTGCTGTCATTCATCGCAGAGAAAAATTCCACTTATAAGTCTCACAAAGTTCTTCTAGCACTAACTGCTTCTTTACTCTTCTTCCTCAGTTTTAATTTAAATTCGCTGCTGGTTTATTATTTTCCATTCCTAGCTCTGTTGTCCCTGTACATCAAGGAACAGCGCCAGTTTTCTTGGACGAAGATTATTACCTTCATCTCCGTTCGACGCGCGCATCTAGTCGTACTGCCATTCGCCTACTGGGTAATCAAAAAACTATTTTTTCCCACACATGGGCTTTACGAAAAATATAATGCTCTAGATTTAAACGCGTATTCAGCGATAATCCGTATCCGCCAGACAATTACCACAGCAGCTCACAAACAAACTTCAAATTCGCTTTACCAATTGTTGGAGCTTCCCTTTTTGTGGGGGGCGCTTTTGGTGTCAACCTATGTACTTTATTCAAGATTCAAATCAACACATAATGGGTTTATCGATTTCGGCGTACAGATTGCACCTCACAAGCGTGAATCGAAATGGCTGTTCGTATTTGGACTACTATTACTGGTAAGTGGAATTTTTCCATACGCTATGGCAGGCATAGTTCCGAGCACAAGTGGATGGAATACTAGGCATAGCTTATTAATCGGCTTACCGATGGCGGTGCTGATTGCCGCCGCTTTGAGATACTTGTGTAATCGCGAGTTCAAATCTTTTCATAACAAATCTGGGGTAATCGTCCCCGAATTAATCTCGGCCTTGGTAGCAAGCTCCCTAATTTTTGCCTTCGTAATATCCAGCATTAGCTTCTACGTAGATTGGCAAGCAAGAGCTATTAAGGACCAATCGGTCAGGGAGCAATTGAGCCAGCAAATCCACCTCAAGCCATTCTCTATATATTGGATTAAGGACGATTTTCTTGTTGGAGGGGATACCTATTACAATTTCTATGAATGGTCCTCCATGTTTAAGAAAATATGGGGAGGACAATCCCGTATTGCAATGCAGCTAGAATACTTAGGCCGGCCAATCTCACATAAGCTACCGCCTCCTAAAGTATTTTCAAATCGATACAATCTTGCAGAATTTAACCCGAAGGGGAGACAGATTTGCCTGAATATCAGGCCTGGCTTTCCAGAACTGTCTAAAAAAGACCTAGTTCTTCAATATTTTTATCTCCGTGCTCGGGCATTTTTTTATGCGGGGTCACAAACTGCTCCACTCAACGAATTTTTAAACCGAGCAGCGCGTATCGATACTAAAGTAATTTCTACTGACGAGGCAGCGCTTGATCCCGCAGAAGTTTGTTCCCGCAGTTAGTCGAGAATCTAACATAAGAGGCCGGGCGTGACGCCTAGTGGAACCAAAATCGCTGGTTCCCACCCAGTAAGGCTAAAATACTTATTATCGTCCTATCAGGAAATTAATAATGAAAGCAGTAATTCTCGCCGGGGGGCTTGGTACGCGTCTTAGCGAAGAGACCACCATCAAGCCTAAGCCGATGGTGGAAATTGGTGGCAAGCCAATTCTTTGGCACATCATGAAAATTTATTCCCAATATGGAATCAACGATTTCGTAATCTGCTGCGGCTACAAGGGCTACGTGATCAAGGAGTATTTTGCCAACTACTTCCTGCACATGTCTGATGTTACTTTTGACATGTCAAAAAATCGCATGGAAGTCCATCAGCGCTATGCCGAACCTTGGAGGGTGACACTGGTCGACACTGGCGATGACACATTGACTGGGGGGCGATTAAAACGCGTGGCCGAATATCTGAATGACGATGAGCCTTTTTGCTTCACCTATGGTGATGGCGTCAGCGATGTGAACATTACCAAATTGATAGAATTTCACCAGGCTCATGGCTTGCTCGCTACATTAACCGCAACCTATCCGCCGGGGCGATTTGGCGCGCTGGATATCCATCGCGACCACAAGGTGACCTCGTTCAAGGAAAAGCCGAAGGGCGACGGTGGCATGATCAATGGCGGCTTTTTCGTCTTGTCCCCGAAAGTTATAAATCTCATCGAAGGCGATCAAACAATCTGGGAACGGGGACCGCTGGAACACCTTGCAGAGATCGGGCAACTGGCGGCTTTTCAACACCACGGTTTTTGGCAGCCAATGGATACCCTCCGCGATAAGGCCTATCTCGAAGAACATTGGGCAAGCGGCAACGCGCCCTGGAAGGTTTGGGAATGACGCCGGATTTTTGGCGCGGCAAGCGCGTTTTCTTGACAGGCCACACTGGCTTCAAGGGAAGCTGGATGTCCCTCTGGCTGCAATGCCTAGGTGCGGAACTGACCGGCTTTGCGCTCAAGCCGCCCACCCTGCCCAGCCTGTTCGAGCAAGCACGAGTGGCAGAGGGCATGCATTCAATTATCGGAGATATCCGCGATCCAGCCTCGCTCAGCGAGGCAATGCAGGCAGCCCGGCCTGAAATCGTATTTCATATGGCAGCCCAGCCGTTGGTGCGCTATTCGTACCAGAATCCGGTCGAGACTTACGCCACCAACGTCATGGGTACGGTCAATTTGCTCGAGGCTGTGCGCAGCACTCCCGGAGTCATTTCGGTCGTCAACATTACGACAGACAAATGCTACGAAAACCGTGAATGGGATTGGGGATACCGTGAAAACGAGCCGATGGGTGGCTTCGACCCTTACAGTAACAGTAAGGGATGTGCAGAACTGGTGAGTGCTGCATATCGCTCTTCTTTTTTCAATGCTGCCACTTATGCGCAACATGGCGTGTCGCTGGCGACTGTACGGGCCGGCAATGTAATTGGAGGCGGCGATTGGGCACAAGACCGTTTGATTCCCGATATCGTTGGCGCTTTCGAGCAAGGCAAGGTCGTCAATATCCGCAATCCCCATGCAATCCGTCCCTGGCAACATGTGCTGGAACCGTTGCGCGGCTATCTGACTCTGGCCGAACGCCTAGAAAAATGTGGCCCCGAGTACAGCACGGCCTGGAATTTTGGACCGGTGGATGAAGATGCCAGATCTGTTGGCTGGATTGTCGAAAAAATGGCCGGGCTTTGGGGAACCGGTGCGCGATGGGAAGTCGACAGTGGCATGCATCCGCACGAAGCCACCTACCTCAAGCTCGATATTTCCAAAGCACGCAACCGCCTCGGCTGGCACCCTTTGCTGCGCCTCGATGACGGGTTGCAGCTCATCGTAGACTGGTCTAGGCAGCGCCTGGCCGGCGCCGATGTGCGCCAGTTGACTCTTAAACAGATCCACGACTACCAAACGTTGACCCAAAAATAATCATCATGCAAAACGCCAAAACTCAAGCCCTTCGCGAGCAAATCGCGGCGCTGGTCGACGAATACGCTGCCATTGCGCTCAAGCCACAACCGTTCATGCCCGGCGCATCACTGGTCCCGCCGTCCGGCAAAGTCTTGGATGGCGTCGAGCTCAAGCTGATGGTGGAGGCCTCCCTGGATGGATGGCTGACCACGGGCCGCTTCAATGACGAATTCGAAAAACGCCTGGCTGCGTTTATCGGCGTCGATTACCTCATCACCGTCAATTCGGGCTCCTCGGCCAACCTAGTTGCGTTTTCCACGCTGACATCGCCGAAATTGGGCGAGCGCGCGATCAAGCCGGGTGATGAAGTTATCGGCGTCGCCGCCGGCTTTCCCACGACCGTCAATCCGATCCTGCAGTTTGGCGCGATTCCGGTCTTCGTCGATGTGGAGCTCGGCACTTACAACATCGACGCGAGCAAGATCGAAGCCGCCATCGGTCCCCGCACCAAGGCTATCATGCTGGCGCACACGCTGGGCAACCCGTACAACTTGGACGTGATCACGGCGCTGTGCAAGAAATACAATCTCTGGCTGGTCGAGGATTGCTGCGATGCGCTGGGCTCTACCTATAATGGCAAACTGGTCGGCACCTTTGGCGACATCGGCACACTGAGCTTCTATCCGGCGCACCACATCACCATGGGCGAGGGCGGCGCAGTCTTCACCAACAATGGCGAGCTGAAACAGATCGCCGAGAGTTTTCGCGACTGGGGTCGTGACTGCTATTGTCCCCCCGGCAAGGACAATACCTGCGGCAAGCGCTTTTGCTGGAAACTCGGCAATCTGCCTGAAGGCTACGATCACAAATATACCTACAGCCATCTTGGCTACAACCTCAAGATCACCGACATGCAGGCAGCCTGCGGCCTGGCCCAGCTGGACAAGGCGCCGGCCTTTATCGAGCAGCGCAAGGCAAATTTTGCCTTCCTCAAGGAGCGCTTAGTCAGTTGCGAGGAATTCCTGGTCCTTCCAGAGGCCACCGCCAACAGTGTTCCTTCGTGGTTCGGCTTTCCGCTGACCCTGAAAGAGAGTGCGCCGGTCAGCCGGCTGGATTTGCTGACGTACCTGGATCAGGAAAAAGTCGGCACCCGCCTGCTATTCGCCGGCAACCTGACGCGCCAGCCTTACATGATCGGGCGTAACTATCGCGTGAGCGGCGAATTAACTAATACCGACATAGTGATGAACAATACGTTCTGGATTGGCGTGCAGCCTGCCCTGACCCAGGAAATGCTGGACTACGCAGCGGGCAAGATCGAATCGTATCTCGGGGTAAATTTTTGAGTGTACAGGCGATGACCGTCCCTACCCCGAATTTTGATGCGAAGGTGCTACGCAAGACCGTGCTTGAAATGGCCTACTCCGGCGCCACTGTGCATATCGGCTGCGCCTTCTCGATCATTGAAATCCTGGCCGTGCTGTACCGCAATCATTTGCGCTATCCGACCAATGACCCGCGCGCTGCCGGGCGCGATTACCTCGTTCTCAGCAAAGGACACGGCGTCATGGCGCAGTATGCCTGCATGCGTGAACTAGGGTGGCTCGATGACGAGGCTTTCACAAAATATTTCGCCAATGGCAGCGACCTCAAGGGGCTTTCCGACTCGCGCATACCGGGGCTTGAAGTGACCTCTGGCTCGCTCGGCCACGGCTTTTCGGTCGGCGTGGGCATGGCAATGGGAGCGAAATTGCACGGCACCGACCAAAAAACCTACGCGATCGTCGGTGATGGCGAGATAAACGAAGGTCCGATCTGGGAAGGGGCACTCTTCGCCGCCCATCATGGATTGAAAAATTTCATGGTGATTGTCGATGAAAACGGCTTTCAGGCCATGGGCAGCACCGAGGACGTGCTCAAGCTCGGCTCGATACAAGCCAAGTTCGAAAGCTTTGGCTTCGAAGCCGTGACCATCGATGGACATGATGAAACAGCCATCGACAGCGCCATTGCCCGCTTGTGGAAAAGCGATACCGGATTGCCCAAGGCGCTGATTGCCAGGACGGTCAAGGGTAAGGGCGTGCCTTTCATGGAAAACAACAATATCTGGCATTACACGCGGTTGAATCCTGACACGTACAGGCAAGCCTTGTCCGCAGTTGCCGGGGAGTCGACATGAGAAACGCTTTTTCAGAAGCGCTGGTGCGCCTGGCGAAGGCCGATCCCAACGTGCTACTGCTGACTGGCGACCATGGGTATGCCTTGTTCGATGAATTTCGCAAAGCGTGTCCGGCACAATATATCAACGCCGGCATCGCCGAGCAAAACATGGTCGGCATGGCTGCGGGCCTTGCGCGCACGGGCTTTCGGCCGATCGTGTATGGTCTCAGCGCCTTCATTCCGGTGCGTGTCGTCGAACAGATCAAGCTGGACGTGGCGCATGACAAATTGCCCGTGATTTTCATCGGCGATGGCGCCGGATTCGTCTACAGCCATCTGGGCACCAGCCATCAGTCGACCGAGGACATCGCCTGCACGAGGGCGATACCGGATTTATCCGTGTATTCGCCGGCTGATCGATTCGAAGTGACCGCCTGCATGGATGCGGCATACCAATCGAAATCTTCCGTGTATCTACGCATGGGCAAATCGGACCGGGGCGATGTCCATGCTGCAATACCTAAACAAAAAATCGGGGCATTACTGCAAGCCAGGCCAGCAAACGCGGCTGACATCGCCTTCATCGCCACGGGATCAATGGTCCGCACGGCGCTCGATATTGCGACAGCGTCCTATCCGGACGCAGGCGTCTGGAGCGCGCCTTTCATCAAGCCGATCGACAGCGCACAAGTGGCTGCGGTCTGCCGCCGTGCCCGCACAGTCGTGGTGCTGGAAGAACATTCGGTGCTCGGCGGACTCGGTTCTGTCATCGCCGAAATTTCTGCGGAATTCGCTCCTGTGCGCATATTGAGAATCGGCGTGCGCGACCGCTTCTCGCACCACTGCGGCACCTATGAATATTTGCTCAATGAGCACGCGCTGGATCGCGCCGCCATCGAGCAAAGAATTCGTGATTTTCTTGCCGCGACCTGAGTCATGCGCATTGCCATTCTGGGAGCCACCAGCCAGATCGCCAAGGACCTGATCCTGTCATTCGCCGCGCAAAAAAGCAGCGATGAACTCGTGCTTTTTGCGCGCCGCCCGGACGCTGTGGCTGCATGGCTGGCGCGCACTGGATTGTCCGGACGATATGCCATTGCCGACTTCGGCACTTTCGGCATGGAGACGTCTTTCGACGCTCTGCTCAATTTTGTCGGCGTCGGAAACCCCGCGCAGGCAGCCGCTATGGGAACGGCGATTTTTGATATAACGCTGCAGTATGACGAGATGGCACTGCATTACCAGCGGCGGTATCCGGACTGCCGTTACATCTTCCTGAGCAGCGGTGCGGCCTATGGCGGCAATTTCGAACAGCCGGCGGATGAAAATACGCGGGCGAACATTCCCATCAACGACCTGCAGCCACAAGACTGGTATGCGGCAGCCAAGCTTCACGCAGAATGCCGGCATCGCTCGCTCGCGCAGTTTCCCATCGTCGATCTCCGGGTATTCAATTATTTCAGCCGTACGCAGGATCTCTCGGCACGATTCTTCATCACCGACCTGATACGATCGATCTGCAGCGGCGAAAAAATGATCACCTCGCCGGACAACATCATGCGGGATTACCTCGGTCCGGATGATTTTTCCCAGCTGGTATCGCGCGTCCTCGCCGCGCCGCCGGCGAATGCGGCGCTGGATTGCTATACCCTGGCGCCAACCGACAAAATGTCGCTATTGCGCGCCATGCAGGCGCAATTCGGATTGGCATTCGAAGTCAGGGACGGACCGGCCGGCGTGAATGCGACCGGCATGAAAATGCATTATTTCTCGACGAACCGCAAAGCAGCTGCCTTCGGCTATCAGCCGTCCCGGAGTTCTCTGGACAGTGTCATGGATGAAGCGCGCATTGTACTGAATCGATCAAGCGCCTTGTGACGAACTTTCGCTCCATCAATCTCGGCAATCTGGCCAAACATCAGTTCCTGAGATTCCTGTTTGTCGGGATGATCAATTCCCTCTTTGGTTACGGGTGCTTTGCATTGTTTTTGTACCTTGGACTGCACTATACCTTGGCCTTGCTGCTGGCAACGGCGCTTGGCGTGCTATTCAACTTCAAGACGACGGGAACCCTGGTGTTCGGCTCGCGTGACAACCGGCTGGTCTTTCGATTTTCCTGTTCGTATATTTTTATTTACTTCATTAACGTTATTGGCATCAAGGCTCTTTCACTCATCGGGATTGAGGCATACATTGCTGGCGCGATTCTGCTGCTTCCCATGGCGGTGCTGGCTTTCATCGTAAACAAATGGTTCGTTTTCAATTATGGCTAAACTGATAAGTATCGTTACTCCGTGCTACAACGAAGAAGGCAATGTAGATGAGCTCTACCGACGCGTTGCCGATGTGATGGCGCAGCAGCCATATGACTACGAACATATTTATATCGACAACTGCTCCACGGATGGCACCATCGAAAAGCTCAGAGCGCTGGCAGCGAAGGATAAACGCGTCAAGCTGATCATCAATGCCAGAAACTTCGGGCATATCAGGTCGCCTTATTATGGCTTGCTGCAGTCCCGTGGCGACGCGGCCATCCTGATTGCATCAGATTTGCAGGACCCGCCTGAAATGATCGCGGAATTCATCAAGAAATGGGAAGTGGGTTTTAAAACCGTTCTTGCGGTGAAGCCGGAAAGTCAGGAGTCTCCGCTGATGTTTTTTATTAGAAAAACGTACTATCGCTTTATTTCGCGAATCTCAGAAGTTCAGCTGATCAAAAACGCTACTGGGGCAGGCCTTTTCGACCGCATAGTTATTGAAATCCTGAGAAAAATAGAAGACCCATATCCCTATTTTCGGGGGCTGTTATGCGAGATAGGGTTTCCGATCGCCACCGTACCTTTTAAGCAGCCACGGCGGCAACGCGGAGTAACAAAAAATAATTTCTATACGCTTTACGACATCGCGATGCTGGGTATTACGAACCATTCCAAGGTTCCCATGCGAATAATGGCGATGTGCGGATTTTTGCTGTCTATTCTCAGCTTAACGACCGCTTTCGGGTTTTTGATTGCCAAACTTGTTTTTTGGGATCAGTTTCAAATGGGCACCGCGCCGATGTTGATTGGATTGTTCTTTTTCGGTGGCGTTCAGATATCTTTTATTGGATTACTGGGAGAGTATATCGGGTCAATTCATACTCAAGTCAGAAATATGCCCTTAGTTGTAGAGCTGGAAAGAATCAATTTTGATCAGACTTAAAATTTATGCATAGTGAAGAATGACCTGATCAGCAGCATGGCAAAAGGCAGTATTGTGACCGATGATGGTGCCCATAGGCTTGGCGTTATTGGTGCTGGCGAAGTAAATAGAGTTTACTAAACAAGCACGTTCTACTCCGCGGTGTAAATTAAGGAGTTGTGGAAGTCCTTACCAAGAATTGGAAAGAGTCTGCAAGAAAAGCCTTTGGTGGCGGTTATACATAAATGAAGCAGAGGCAACTTATTGACAGCGGAAGGAATTTAAGCCGAACAGCTATTTCTTTGCTAGCTCAACTAATCCCGATTCGATATGTCTTAATTTAATAGAAGCTGTCAAGAGGCAGAGTTTTAACTGGTATATATCGAATGCTTGCAAACTAATAGCATTCGCAATGCGCTTTCACAAGAAAATTCTGCACGAGCTTTGTAAATTTGGGGGCAGATTTGGCCTTAAAATCTACTAGGCCGTAGAAGCAAAATTATAGGACGAACTAATTGATGCGAGAGAATAAAAGAACCATAAAATCACTGCATCGAAATACGTGAATTTTTTCAAGAAGAGTAACATGAACCTCGAAAAAGTCATCTTCGCCTTCTTCATCGTCCTAGCCGCCACCCTCAACTTTGGCTTTTTCATCGGCGACATCGAGCGTCCTGAACTCCATAATATCTACGAACTGTTCGCCGCCATCGTCATTAACATGATCGCTACTGTGCTCAAGTTCGGCGATCGCACGCAAATCGGCGCCGTGCACCTTTCCACCAGCCTGGTGGCCGACCTGCAGCTGATCGCCGCTGCGGTGACCTGGGCCACGGCCGTGCATATCAGCGGCACAGGCATGACGCCGGCAGTGACGGCGAGCGTCGTCTCCCTGTCCGGCGGTGCGCTGCTTGCCAATATCATCTCGCTCACCATACTCGTCGTGGAAACGGTGATGATGCGGCGCTAGCATGAACAGCGTCTTTTTCCTGGTCTTGCGGCGCATGCGGGCGCCGTTGATTGCTCTGATCGTGGTCTATGCGGTCTCGGTGTTGGGATTGACGCTGGTGCCAGGCATGAATGCCGATGGCACGAAGGCCGCGCCGCTGAGCTTTTTTCATGCCTTTTATTTCATCAGCTTTACCGCCACCACCATCGGCTTTGGCGAAATTCCGACGACATTCTCCAATGCGCAGCGCCTGTGGGTAACGGCCTGCATCTACATGACAGTGGTGGCCTGGTCGTATGCCATTCTGACCTTGCTGGCGCTGGTGCAGGACAAGGCATTCCAGCATACCTTGGTGGCGTCCCGTTTCGCGCGGCGTGTGAAGCGCATGCACGCGCCGTTTTATCTGGTATGCGGATGCGGCGAGACAGGCAGCCTGATTTGCCGCGCATTGGATGTTCTAGGCTTTGATTTCGTCATTCTCGAAAAAGACGAGCAACGGGTAGAAGAGCTCGATCTCGAAGACTTCAAGACGAACGATCCCGCACTGGCTGCTGACGCCAGTGCCAGCGTGAATCTGCAAATGGCCGGGCTGCGTCATCGTTATTGCAAGGGCGTGCTGGCTGTCACGAATGATGAAGAATGCAATCTCGCTATCGCCGTCAATGCCCGGCTGCTGAATCCGAGCATTCCCGTTCTGGCACGTGTGCGCAGCCCCGTCGTTGCCGGCAGCATGGCGTCGTTCGGTACGCACCATATCGTCAACGCTTATGAGCGTTTTGCCGAATATTTGGCGCTGGCCGTGTCGTCGCCGGAATGCTTCCGGCTCATCGAAATTCTGACCGGTTTGCCTGGCACCACTTTGCCGCAGGCGCATCGACCGCCGCACGGGCGATGGATTGTTTGCGGCTACGGCTTGTTTGGCCAATCGATTGCGCGTTACCTGTCGCTGCCCGGAATTGAGCTGACGGTAATCGATCCGGAAGGGGAAGGGCCTGCTGACGTCAAGTCGGTGCGCGGCATCGGCACTGAAGCCAGCGTGCTGGAAGCCGCCGGCATCATGGGTGCGCATGGGATAGTCGCCGGAAGTCCAAACGATATCAACAATCTGTCGATCGCGATGATGGCGAGGAAGCTTAACCCGGACATCTTTGTGGTGGCGCGCCAAAATCATGCGGCCCATGATTTGCTGTTCGATACCTTTCGCGCCGATTTCAGCATGGTGCATACACGCATCGTCGCGCAGGAATGCATTTCCGTAATCACTACGCCGCTGCTGTCGCGCTTTCTTGCTGCGGTCCGACATCGCGATGAAGAATGGAGCAAGGCGCTCGTCTCGCGCCTGGAGTCGCTATGCAAGGGGCATGTGCCGCAAGTCTGGGATGTCCGACTCAATGCGCTGGATGCCGTCGCAGTCCATAAAGCTTTGCTTGGCGGGCAGCCAATCGATATCGGCTTGCTCACGCGTGACAATGCCGACCGTGACAGCGCCTTGCCGGTGATCGTCTTGATGGTGGAGCGCGACGGTGAAACGGTGCTGTTGCCTGACGATGATTTCCAGCTCCGGGCGGAGGATGCCATTCTGCTTGCGGGAATCCATTCCGCTCGCTCGATGCTGAAGCTCACCCTGAGCAATGCCAATGTGCTGCACTATATTCTTACTGGCGAAAGTCGTGAGCGTGGCTGGGTATGGCGTGCGCTGTTTTCCCGGCGTGACGATTAAGCGTTTCGGTAACCTGCCCGCTGCAGTCGCTTGTTCTCCACCTTCCGGATCGCGCGTCGTATCGTCGCCAGCGTCGCTTCATGCTGCAGCACTTCGAAATGATTCGATTCCACTTCGACCAGCCTGATATCGTCACGTTGGCGCATTGACGCCAGGGTCACGACGCCATCATTGGCCGCAGCCATGAGCGGGGAATGGCCTGTCGTGCTGACGATATTCGTCCAGGGGCAGGAAAGCGCGAACTGCTTGCTGCGGATGATCGGTGTGCTGCGCGGGTGGATATCCCGATACACCTTATTGAACGGCATCATATATAACAGCAGTTCGGCCGCTTCGCTGCCGCCATAGGGCGTGCTGATCGTGACGGCGCCGATGACGCGCGATTGCAATTCTTCCGCAAGGTGCAGCGCGTGAAGGCCGCCCAGGGAATGGGCAATAAAGAAAATATCGCCGATGCCGTCGAGTTGCTGCAGCATGTCGCGATGATTGGCGTCGAAACCATTCTCGCTGTCGTATTCGATAAAGCTTTGCTGGTAATCCTGAAGCTTGGATGACAGGAAGGTGAAGCTTTTGGCGGTAGCACGATGGCCATGTATGAATACGATATGCATCTTGCCCTCTTTTTTGTTGCTGCCGTCGGGCCGCTGTAACAGCCCGACGACGTTAACGTGGAATACTCGATAAGTATCGCTCTACGTTATGCTGCATCGCAGTGCGATGCCAATCACGCTTCGTTATATCGGATATGCGCCTGACGCATGACTCGCCGGGCATGCCGTATTCATTCCTCCCGTTGACAACCAGAATGTGGTCGAACATCGGTGGTGCGCGTCTGCACCATGCTTGGCCGCATTATGGTGCAAGCCCGCTCCCATTCGATGCATGGCTCCGCCAAGATGCGCCCTGTTCAAGGCGAAATGCACAAAAACCGTATAAAGAACAGGAAGTTATGCCGCCACGAATCAGGCAGGCCCGCTTTTTGCTCAACCCTAGTGCGATCCGCTTTAGGGCGGTGCATCCGTCAATCCGACTACAGCACATTTGTTATCAAGCCGCCGATCGCGGCTAAAGGGGGAAGTTATGGCTTATCTAATGCCTTCAGAATTCGTCACCAAAATGGTGGACGCCGGCGAATCCAAAATTTATATGGCAACCAGGGATGCCTTGATTCGCGCATATATGGCCGGGGCAATCCTGGCGCTGGCGGCGGTCTTTGCCGTGACCGTCAATGTCCAGACTGGCCAGCCGCTGCTTGGCGCCATCTTATTCCCGGTCGGCTTTTGCATACTTTATCTGCTCGGTTTCGATTTGCTGACGGGCGTATTCGTCCTGACGCCGCTGGCTTGGCTGGACCGGCGTCCGGGCGTCACCATCCCCGCGATATTGAAGCATTGGGGTGTCGTCTTCCTCGGCAATTTTGGCGGCGCGTTCACGGTCGCGGTCCTGATGGCGATTATTTTCACGAATGGCTTTTCGACCGAGCCCAACAAGGTGGGCCATGCCATTGGCATCATCGGCGAAAGCCGCACCCTGGGCTATGCGCAATTCGGCGCGGCGGGCATGCTGACCCTGTTCGTGCGCGGCATGCTGTGCAACTGGATGGTGTCGACCGGCGTGGTGGGCGCGATGATTTCCACGACAGTGACGGGTAAGGTGCTCGCGATGTGGATGCCGATCATGGTGTTCTTCTACATGACCTTCGAACATTCCGTGGTCAACATGTTCCTGTTCCCGTCCGGCCTGCTCCTGGGTGGCCACTTCTCGCTGATGGATTACCTGATCTGGAACGAGATCCCGACGGTGCTGGGTAATCTGGTTGGCGGCCTGACCTTCACCGGCCTGACCTTGTACACCACGCATGTGAAGACCGCGCCCAAGCGTTCCTTCAACTAATCCACGCAACAATTGACGCGCCCCGGTCCCGACTGGTGCCGGGGCGCGTTTGCATCAGTCTAAGATGGCCCATCAACTCACGATTTCCATCGGCCAGTATTCCGACAAGGGACGCAAGGACACCAACCAGGATTTTCATGGCGCGTATCTGCCAAGGGAGCCGCACCTGAGCACGAAAGGCATTGCCATTGCGCTGGCCGACGGCATCAGCAGCAGTGATGTCAGCCACATTGCCAGCCAGTCTGCGGTGAAGTCCTTCCTGGATGATTACTATTGCACCTCGGATGCCTGGTCGGTCAAGACCTCTGTCGAGCGCGTGCTGGCAGCAACCAATTCCTGGCTGTATTCGCAAACCCAGCAGAGCCAGGGACGCTATGACAAGGACCGCGGCTATGTCTGCACCTTGAGCGCCATGGTGATCAAGTCCACCACTGCTCATCTCTTCCATGTCGGCGACGCGCGGATTTACCGGGTCCATCCCCAGTCTCTCGAACAATTGACCAGCGACCATCGGGTCTGGGTATCGCCGGAGCGCAGTTACCTGAGCCGCGCGCTCGGCATCGATAGCCGGCTCGATATCGATTACCGCAACTTCGCGATTGAACGGGGCGATATCTTTTTGCTTGCCACCGACGGCGTCTATGAATTCATTGAAGCCGATGGCATCGACGGCATCATCCGGGCATGCGCAGACGACCTGGACCTGGCTGCCAAACGGATCGTCGAGCAAGCGCTCGCGCATGGCAGCGGCGACAATCTCACCGTACAGATCGTCAGGATCGATGCGCTGCCTCGCCCGCAAGTCAATGAAATATGCCGGCAGATGTCCGAGCTGCCTTTTCCGCCCGTGCTGCAGGCGCGCATGGAATTCGATGGTTACCGGATTGTCAGGGAAGTGCGCTCCAGCAGCCGCAGTCATATTTACCTGGCGACGGATGGCGACACGCGCGAAAGCGTCATCCTCAAAGTCCCGGCCATCGATGCCCAGAATGATCCGGCGCATATCGAACGCTTCCTGATGGAAGAGTGGGTGGCCCGCCGCATCGATAGCGCCCATGTATTGAAGCCATGCGCATCGGTCAGGGCGCGCAACTTCATCTACCTGGCGACTGAATTTGTCGATGGCCAGACCCTGGGGCAGTGGATGATCGACCATCCGCGGCCAAGCCTCGAAGCGGTGCGCGGCATGGTCGATCAGGTGGCCAAGGGCTTGCGCGCATTTCACCGGCTCGAAATGCTGCATCAGGATATCCGGCCAGACAATGTCATGATCGACGGTACCGGCACGATGAAGATCATCGACTTCGGCTCGGTCCATGTCGCCGGCATCGCCGAAGCGGCCAGGTCGGCAGCGCCGAATTACCCGCTGGGCGCGGCGCATTACGCCGCCCCGGAATATTTCCTAGGCGAAGAAGGCTCGGTCCATTCGGATATCTATTCACTCGGCGTACTGACTTATCAAATGCTGACGGGCCGGCTGCCGTATGGAAGCGAAGTGCCGAAGATCCGTTCGGCGGCGGCGCAAAAAAAGCTGGCCTATCATCCGGCGCGCTTGTACGAGCGCAGCATTCCCGCCTGGGTGGATGAAGCTATCAGGAAAGCCGTGCATCCGCTTCCCCACAAGCGCTACGAGGATGTGGCGGAGTTCGTCTTCGACCTGCACCATCCGAACAAGGCTTTTCTTGCCAAAGCGCGTCCGCCGCTGATCGAGCGCGACCCGGTGGTTTTCTGGAAAAGTGTTTCCGCCATGCTGCTCATGGTCATTCTATTGTTAGGCATGCAGCTGGCCGCCAGATGATGCAAATCGTCAGCGGTATTCGTGCGCGATCCTATAAACAGCGGTGTGCCGGCTTTCGGGCTCCAAGCACGACGGCAGCCACCTTGACGGTAGCCCATCGATGGCCCCCTTTATTGCGCGTTAAATAATTTTGCGGCAACATGCCAAAAGCGCGGTAATGGCTGACACTGCCTTGCAGCCGGCAACGCCACAACAATATGATCAGGGGAATGCGGCATGGATTTCAGCAATCGACGTACATATCAACGGCGGCCCATCACGGCGCAGGGCTGGATTGCGGCAAGCGGCAGCGACGATTGGCACCCGATCAGCACGGTCGATGTCTCCAAGGGCGGCTTTGGTTTTCTCAGCCGCGAAAAGCTTGAAGTAGAGTCGATTCGCCAGTTTCGATTGCAATTGCCGAACGAAGATGGCGTCATGCATGTGATCGGCCGGATCGCGCATTGCATCGAGCTCGAAGGAATCGGCACCTACCGCGTCGGCGTGCAAGCCACCAGCGTGAATATCATCGATGTCGAAACCTTGCTGGCACGCCCGGCCTCGCCCGAGCCTGATCCCAGGCTCGACCTCACCTTCACGCGCACCATCGATGTGCCCCGCGAGCATGTATGGGCCGCCTGGACCCGGCCGGAATACATCAAGCAATGGTTCACGCCCGCGCCCTGGCGTACCGTGGATTGCGAAATCGACCTGCGCCCGGGTGGCGCCTTCCGCACCGTGATGGAGTCGCCGGACGGCCAGCAATTTCCCAATGTCGGCGTCTACCTGGAAATCGTCGACAATGAAAAGCTGGTTTGGACCAATGCCATGACGCCGGGCTGGCGTCCTGCCAACATCGACGGCGACAATGATTTTGCATTTACCGCCATGATCGAGCTGGAGTCTAAGGGCGAGGAAACGGTCTATACCGCGACCGTCATCCATCGCGACGAGGAAGGCCGCAAGCGGCACGAGGCAATGGGATTTTACGAAGGTTGGGGCGCGGCGCTGGATCAGTTGGTGGCGCTCGCCAGGACCATGTAAAGAATTGGCAGCGGGAGCATGAATGGAAACGCCGGAGAGTATTCATGAATTCTGGTTCGGCACCGAGACTGACGATGCCGCGGTAGCAGCGGCAAAGACGAAGCTCTGGTGGGCCAAGGATGCGGCGACCGATGCGCTGATGCTGCAGCACTTCGGCGACACGCTGGCGCAGGCGGCAAGCGGGGCTCTCGACGACTGGGCTGCCACGCCGCGCGGGCGGCTGGCGCTGATTCTGCTCACCGACCAGTTTGCGCGCAATATGTACCGCAATACCGCGCAATCCTTTGCCTACGATGCGCTGGCGCGAACTTGGTGCAAGGAAGGCCTGGCCATGGAGGTCGACCGCCAGTTGCGGCCAATCGAGCGCGTGTTTCTTTACATGCCGCTGGAGCATTCCGAGGACCTGGAGGACCAGAACCGCGCGGTGGCGCTGTTTGAGCGCCTGGTGCAGGAAGTGCCGCCCGAGCAGCGTACGACATTTGCGGGCTTTCATGATTTCGCCGTGCGCCATCGCGTCATCATCGAACGCTTCCACCGTTTCCCGCACCGTAACGCCATCCTCGGCCGGCCTTCTACCGACGAAGAATCTTCCTTCCTACAAGAGAAGGGTTCATCCTTTTAATGCCGGCGGCCTTTGTTTTACTGGCGCTGGCCGTTTGCGCGACCTGGGCCAGGCCGATGGCTGTTGGACGGTGGCGGCTGGCTCCCTGGCTGCTGTTGTTTATCGCCGCGATTGTCGCGGGCATGCTGACCGGCGTGCTCGAATGGCCTGGGCTCATCGCGCTGGCCGCCCTGGCTTACTGCGCCTATCGCACCGGTCGTAACGACGCGAGCCGGGCGCAACAATGGGTGTTTGGCATCGCGACTGCCTTGCTGACCCTGGCGCTGGCCTTGCATCGGCTCCCGGGCTTCCATAACCCGGTCTTGCTCGCCAATGCCATCCTGGCGCCGGATGCCGCGCCGTTCACGCAGTATGCCAATTTCGACAAGGGCGCAGCGGGCGCCATCCTGCTGGCTTGCCTGTGCCGCCAAGCCGGATCGGCAAAAGCATGGCGCAAGTCCAGCAGCCTTGCCTTAGTGATTGTCCTAGCCACGATTGCCATCGTGCTCGTGACAGCATTGATGCTGGGCCATGTACGCTTTGCTCCCAAGCTGATTGCCTATGCGCCGGTATTTTTGCTGGTGAATTTGTTCTTTACCTGCGTGGCGGAAGAAGCATTCTTTCGTGGCTTTATGCAGGAAAGAATGGCGCGCGCCTTGGCATGCCGGCGAGGCGGCGCGTATCTCGCTATAGCGGTTTCCGCCTTGCTGTTCGGCCTGGCGCATGCGGGCGGCGGTGCCGTCATGGTCATGCTCGCGACGCTGGCCGGGCTGGGCTATGCCATCGCCTATGCCAAAGCAGGCACGATCGAGGCCCCGATTCTGGTGCACTTTGCCTTGAACGCCGTGCACTTCATCGGGTTTAGCTATCCCTATCTTCGCTGAACCGAATCTAGCGTAATCCTGGACCGCGCGGCGGACGCTGGCTGTCGCGAGCGTTCCGTGGAACATGGCCTTGCGTATCCAGCGTGACGGGAGCCAACGCCGCTACTGCCGGGCCGTGCAAGACTTCGCCATCCGTGGCAAAGCGCGAGCCATGGCAGGGGCAATCCCAGGATTGCTCGGCCGAGTTCCAGTGCACGATACAGCCGAGATGCGTGCACTTGGCCGAGACGGCATGCAGCCCGCCCTGCGCATCCCGGTGCACTGCGATCTTGCTTAAGCCTTCGCGCAAGATCGCACCTTCGCCCGCGGCGATTTCCTCGACCGACTCGACTTCGCCGCCTTTCATCCATTCGCCATACTGTGACAAGGTATTGGCTTGCTCGGCAACGAAGTCGGCAAGGCCGTGCATGACCTTGCGCGACGGATCATAGAGCTCCTGCCAACGGTTATCGCGCCCCATGATGAGGTCGTTGACGATCATGGCACCGATCGTGCAATGGGTCATGCCATTGCCGGAGTCACCGGTAATCAGGTAAACGCCATGCGGGCCGGATGGATTGCGGCCGAGATAAGCCGGGCCATCCGAGGGTTCCATCACTTCGCCGGACCAGCGGTAGGCCACGTCCATCGCCATCGGAAAGCGTTCGCGCACCCAGCGCTCGATTTCCGCATAGCGGTGTTCAGGATGGGAATCCTGCCCAACCTTGTGATCGGCGCCGCCGACGATCAGGATGTCGTGCTCCGCATCGTCCGGGGGCGACTCCAGCCGGATGTAGTAGTAAGGGTCGCCCGTATCCCAGAGCAGGATGCGCGGAACGGCGCCGCGCGGCACGCGCATGCCGATCACATACGTGCGGTAGCCGGCCTGCTTGGTATGCATGGTCACGCGGTCATTGAAGGGCGTGTTGGTGGCGACCACGACGGCGGAAGCGCGGATCGTCCCATGGCTGGTGTGAACCAGGCAGACATTCCTGTCCAGGCCGATGTCATCGGCCAGTGTGCCGCAATGGATGGTGCCGCCGCGCTGCACGAAAGCCTGCGCCAGGCCGCCCAGGTATTTCAGCGGATGAAATTGCGCCTGATTCGCATAATGCACGCAGGGGCCGGTGTCGAAGCTTAATCCCGGCACATGATCCAGGCGCTCTACCGGCACGCCGGCGCGGCTGGCGGCTTCAAACTCGTGATCCATGTTCTTGAAGCCATTGCCGGCCAGGGCATACAGGTAGCCATCCAGGCGCTCGAATTCGCAATCGATGCCTTCCTGATTGATGATCGATTCCACCATGTCGATGGAGGCGGCAAAGCTTTCCGCCACCAGCCTGGACTTTTTCTTGCCGAAGTGTTTTTCCACGCCGGTGTACCACTCATCGGGCGGGAAGAAATGCGCCGTGGTGCGCCCGGTTTCGCCGGCGCCGATGCCGAGGGCATCGATCAGCACTACCCGTTTGCCTTCGCGGCTTAATAGATAAGCGGTGGTCATCCCGGCGATGCCCGCGCCGATGACGCAGACGTCGGTTTCGCAATCGCTAGGCAAGGGAGAAAATTGAGGAAGCGCCGAGGTGGCCAGCCACACCGAACATGACGTGCCATTGGTTACCGGTTGCATGGTTCATCCTTTCGTGCAGTCACTTTGTCGCTGCGGCTGTTACGCCTGTTCCCTGTTCCAGCCTCATTCTGTCCATAGACCGTTGCCATCAATGAAAGTTTAGAACTCGTCAAGCGTCGCTATGCTTATTGCAATAAAAATTGAACAACAAGAACGTTCTAGGCTCTAACCGAATTATTGAGGGGAAAAACACCCTGCCAAATCAGGTGTATTCCCTAAAAATTATTGTGAAAAGTAACTATCGTGGAGGAATGCCATGTCGAATTTGCCCCGAAGCTCTCAGGAAGACGAAAAGCAGCAACCCAAGGAAAAGTCATCGCACGGCGACGCATCGTTGTCGGTGACGCCAAAAGATGTTTCGCCCCAGGATGCCACTTCGCGCGATGTGGTGGCGCGTAATGTCGATTCCGACGATCCGGAAGAAAAGGAAGAAGCCCAGCTGGATGATGCGGTGGAACTGACCTTTCCCGCCAGCGACCCGGTTGCCGTCACGGGCGGGGTAACGCGCATTGATGTGCCGAAGCAGCCGTAAGCTGGCGCACTGCGCGCGTTTGGCGCCGCAAAAAGAAAAAGGCCCTTTGCAGGGCCTTTTTTAAAACTTGGCGTCTCCACGGGGATTCGAACCCCGGTACTCACCGTGAAAGGGTGATGTCCTAGGCCTCTAGACGATGGAGACATGTCTGGCGGAGCGGACGGGGCTCGAACCCGCGACCCCCGGCGTGACAGGCCGGTATTCTAACCAACTGAACTACCGCTCCGCTGAGGTATTGCTATATCAGCAGGGCACGGATTCTACAGCAAATTTTCCAAATGCCCAAATTTTTCTTGCAGGGCGCATTAAGCCGGGATTTCGAGGTCCGCCAGCCGGGAAGACGATGGCGCTAACACCGCGGCCGGTGGACGTTGCACCTTGCCATCTGCAAGCCAGATAAGCGATTCCTTCCAGAGGCTGGCGCTGAAACGGTCGTGAAAGAAAGCGAAGTGCCCGATGGCGGGCAAGCGCAAGTCTGCTGGGCTCACTTCGACATACGTCCGGTGGCTTCCGGTGAAATAGCGCAGCAGGCGATGAATCGCGGCGGGGGTGCCGAACGGGTCGTCGCTAACGCCGTACGCCAGGATCGGCGCGCGCAATCCTGCAAAGTGGCGCGTGACCTCGCTGCTTTGCGCCAGTCGCCACTTCCGGCGTATCCACGCAGGGCTTGCGCGCTCGAGCGATGAGGAACGCAATGCCCATTCCAGCGCCACGCCGGCGGGCAAATCTTCCAGCCAGCCAAGGCGCTTGCCGGGAAAGTAACCCGCTGCCATGGTCAGCAATGGCATGGCGATATGCCATTGCCAAAACATGTGCCTGCGTTGGTCTGCCTTATAGTCGCGCCAGTAGGCGAATTGCGCGCCGACTGTCAGCATGCGATGGATGCCATGGTTGGACGGCGCAAATCCCGGCACCACGCCGCCGATGCTGTGGCCGACCACGGCGATGCGATTCTGTTCAAAACGTGGCATCGCCCAGCGCAGCACGCCTTCGAAATCGAGATGGCCCCAGTCGTACTTGGAAGCGCGGAATCCCTTCAGCGAATGTGGGCGCGATGCGCCGATGCCGCGGTAATCGTACGTCAGCGCGGTGAAGCCATGCGTCGCCAGAAAACGTGCATAGCGGGCGTAATAGGCAGCTTTCACGCCGGTCGCGCAATTGATGATGGCTAGCGATGAAGATGCCGATTGCCCGGCCGGCTGAAACAGGGTGCCATGCAAGGTGTAACCATCCGCCGCTGCAATCCGGATCGGCGACTCGCCAGGCATCGGTGTAGAAAAAGGCAAACTAGTCTCCTTTCCCGGCACATTAAGCAAACATTGCCGGAATTTGTTGGAGGCCATTAAACACGTTCATGAACGTGGATGCAATCGAGATTTTTACATGCTTGTCATGATGTGCAGGAATGCCAGGCATACCAAATTCAATGACTGAAAAATTTTTCCTCAGCGTTGCTGATCTCGTTCATGGACGTTATCGCAATTGACGATTTGCACACGTCACTTTATTGAATTGCCACGTTATGGGCATCGATTCTGCGAAGTCCTTACCTCTTAATTAACTTCCCACTTACAAACACGGTGAAAGCGCTGTAACGCACGCAGCAAGCCGATTTCTACGTGGTAAGATTTACGCTAATCAATCGCTGTGATCAGCGTCTCTTTTCTTTTTCTCTTCTGTAGCAAACACGGCAAGCCCACACGGGCGCGCAGTCATCATTCAATTATGTTTCTCAAGTTTTTCGCGTCAGCAGGCGGCAATCCCGCCAGTGAACGCAATCGTGGCGAAAGCGGCAAACCCAAGCCGTCCCAGCTCGGTGGCCTGTATTTCAACATGTGGCGCTACGCCAGCGGCGCACGCATCAAATTAGGTTTGACATGGCTGATGCTGGTCGGCGCGGCCTTGACGGAATTGATGTCGCCCTGGCTGGGAGCCAAAGCCTTGAATGCCTTGCAAAAGGATGGCGCACAGGCGCTGACGACGGCGGCGTATTACGGCATCGCGATTCTCGCCGCGGCAGTCGTCGCTTGGTCGCTGCATGGTCCGGCGCGCGTGAGCGAGCGGCGGATTGCGCTGCTGGTGCGCAGGAATTACACCAATGCGCTGTATGCCAAATTGATGCGCCTGCCGCTGGCATGGCATGACCGTCATCATTCCGGTGAAGTGCAGCAGCGCCTGTCGCAATCGTCGCTGGCGCTGCATGGCTTCACGCAAAACCAGTTCAACTATATCAAGGCGGCAGTGCACTTCTTTGGCGCGGCAGTCGCGATCATGCTGTATTCGCCGATGCTGGGATTGCTGGCGCTGGTGGGGTACAGCGTGGCCGGCATGATCATGGTGCGCTTCGATTTCATGCTCATGCGCCTGGCCAAAGAAGAAAACGCCGCTGAGCGCAAGTACCAATCCAAGCTGCTGGATTTTCTTGGCAATGTCGCCACCATCCTGTCATTCCGCATGCAAGACAGCTCGCGCCACCAGGTGGTGGATAAGCTTGGCGACGTATTCGCGCCTGCCAAAAAAAGCATCACCCTGGTGGAAGTGAAGTGGTGTATTGCCGATCTGTTCAGCGTGGCGCTCACCTGGGGCCTGGTCGGTGCTGCGGTCTGGATGGGCCAGCGCGATGGCGCCATTCTTATCGGCGGCGTCTTCCTGGTTCATCAATATGCCCAGCAAGCCCGGACTGTCGTGCTTGCCTTGGCGGACCGTTTTCAAAATGTCGCGCGCATGCGCACCGACTTGGCTAGCGCCGAATCGATCTGGTTCGCAGCGGAGCAGACTGACGGCGGCGCCCCTGTGCCGGCAAACTGGCAGCGCATCGACATGCGCAACTTGTCATACGACCATGCGGCCAATGACGACGAGGGCAAGAGCGGTTCAGGCTTGAAAAAGATCAGCCTCTCGCTGCAACGTGGAGACCGCGTCGCCCTGGTCGGTCCCAGCGGCGCCGGCAAGAGTACGCTCATGCGCGTGCTGGCCGGACAATATTTATCGACAGGCCAGCGCATCGATGTCGATGGCGCGCATGCCGCCGAAACGCGCCATCTTGGCAGCATCGCCACTTTCATCGCCCAGGAAGCCGACGTCTTTGAAGCTTCCATCCGTGACAATATCTCGCTCTCGGGTGAGCATGCCGATCATGAAATCGCCGAGGTGATCCGTGCCAGCGCCTTCGATGCCGTCATGAGCGAATTGTCACTGGGATTGGATACGCCCTTGTCGGAACGCGGCTGCAATCTCTCGGGCGGACAACGCCAGCGCTTGTGCCTGGCGCGCGGACTGCTGGCGGCGCGCGACAGTTCGCTCGTCTTGCTGGATGAACCCACCAGCGCGCTCGACCCCATCACCGAGCAAACCGTCCTCGGACGCATCACGGCAGCCCTGCCCGATGCCTGCATCGTCGCCTCGATCCATCGCATGGATTTGCTTCGTCATTTCAACAAGGTGGTCTTGCTGGCAAACGGCGAAGTGCAAGACATCGGCACGGTAGAAGACTTGTTGAGTCGGCAGCCGGCCTTCCGCGAAATGCTCAGGCACGGCGCCGACCAGATGGCCGCTGCCGCCTTGCCAACAGCCGTACAAAAGGCCATTTCGCCATAAAAAATTTTAAGCGAATCTGCCTAAAAAGTAGGCAGATTCGCAAGGAATTTACTATCTAAATTTTTTCCTCAAATAATCTCTTCCGCACAGAAACTTTTCCGGACGGCATACATCAGAGCGGTATTCCATACAGAAATATTGCTCAGGATCTTTACATGCAAGCCGTTCCAGTCGTTCTCACTTCTCGTACCGCTTCGATTTCCCGCTCGCTGCCGCAGGTGGCCTTGCCTGCCATTTTTGCAGCGATTGGCCTGATTTTCGGCAGCTGGGCCAGCCGCATTCCTGCCCTGCAGGCTGGCTTACAAATTTCGCATTCTTCCCTGTCATTCGTGCTGCTGTGCGGCGGCCTGGGCGGTTTGCTTTCTTATCCCGTTGCGACCCGCGCCATGGCACGCTTCGGCGGTCGCAATACCATGTTGATCGGTGCGCTGGCCTTGACGGCCGTGCTGCCCGCCATTGGCCTGGCGCCCACCATGTCGGCCCTGATGCTGGCCGTGCTGATGCTGGGCGTGACGGCTGGCGTGTATGGCGTCGGTGTCAATTCGGTCGCTTCCAGGTTTGAAAAGTCCACTGGCAAGTCACAGATGTCGATGCTGCATGCCTGGGGTTGCTCTGGTTCCCTGGCTGGCGCCTTGCTGGGCGGCGCCATGGGCGGCATGAACATCGCGCCTTCGCTGCACTTCATGGGCGTAGCCATGCCGATGGCCGTGCTGTTCTGGATTTGCTATCAATTCCTGGATGCGGATGAGGCTGGTGAAAAGATCGAGAAGAAAAAATTCTCGCTGCCCAGCGGCCCGCTCCTGATGCTTGGCGTGCTCGGCTTTTGCATGGCCATGTCGGAAAACAGCATTGCCGACTGGAGCGGCGTGTTCCTGAAGAGTCACTTCGGCGTGAGCGAAGGTTTTGCCCCGATGGCGTTGTCGGCCTTCACCGTGATGATGCTGATCTCACGCATCTTCGGCGACAAGCTGAAGGAAAAGTATGGCGCCAGCCGCCTGATCGCCTGCGGCGCGGGCTTGTCGAGCGCCGGCCTGTTCCTGGCAGTCTCTGCCCCCAACGCTTACATCGCCTTGTTTGGCTTTGCCTGCTCGGGCCTCGGTCTGGCCCTCGTCATTCCCTTCGTCTTCAGCGCGGCAGGCAAGGAAGGTCCGCTGGCGGTGGCAGCTGTGGCCACCATGTGCAATATCGGCAGCTTGATGGGCCCGCCGTTGATCGGCACCCTGGCTGACACCATGGGCATGCAAGCGGCGATGGGCTTCATCGGTTTGCTCAGCATCGTGATCACCTTCGTTGGCGCGCGCAGCTCGCTGCTGAAATAAACAGCAAGCTTTACGGTAAATCGTTCAACGGTTTGACAATAAAAAAGCCCCGTTACGGGGCTTTTTCGTTTGTAGCGTAACCTTAATGCTCGGAGTTCCGACCCGTGTCGGTCATTTCCGTCACGAGATTGGCGTGCGGGAATTGCGCCATTGCCGATTGAACACACAATGAAGCGGAGAGCGTGCAAACTGAAAAATTTCAAGAGATTTCAAAAACCACTAATAAGAGACATGTAAGCCAATTGCCCTTGCTTATATAGTGAAATGACGTCGCTAGACGGAATCAGTCTTTTACACATGCAAATACAGCAATGAACTTTTGATATGGGAGCTTTCTAATCCGTGACTCGGTTGTTCAACCGAAGGAAATAGTATTTGGAAATTTTTCTCGTACAGATTGGAGATTTTGCATGAATAAACTATTAGTAGCATTACTCGTATCTGCATTAGGCTCTGGTTATGCCATGGCTCAGGGCTCGTCAATGAGCGGTAGTACTACCGGCTCATCCGGCACCGGCGCCACAAGCGCGACCGATACCTCCAACACTGGCACAACAAGCGGCACGTCGTCGACGAAAAAGCGCCGCTCGCATCAAAGCGGCACCCATAGCAGCGGCAGCGCCGATTCCACGGGCTCGGCTGCCTCGTCGGGTAGCGATTCCACTGGCACCAGTTCCTCCGGCACCGGCACCTCGGGCACCGGTTCGTCAGGCTCGGACACTTCCGGCACTACTTCCTCGGGAAGCGGTTCATCGGGAACAGGATCGTCGGGCGCCGGCACCTCGGGCACCGGCTCCTCGGGTAGCGATTCCACAGGTTCCGGCTCGTCGAGCTCGGGCACCACTGGCTCCGGTTCCTCCGGCACCGGCTCTTCCTACGGCTCGGGTAGCAGCGGTGATACCTCCAGCGGCACCGGCTCTTCCGGCAGCTCCGGCGTCGGGAGCTCTGGTTCGGGCGGCATGGGCAGTTCGACCGGTGGCAGCACCTCGGGCGGCACGACTTCAGGCGGCAGCTCGACCGGCTCGTTTGGCACCGGATCGAGCCAGGGTGACCCGGGCGGCCGCACCGGCGGCAGCGGCGGACTCGGCGGCCGCTAAGCCACTTCTGTAAAGAGCCGCTCCTTACCAGCGGTAGTCAGCCTTCGGTGAGCCAGGTGCTCGCCGGGGGCTTCTTTTGTCCACTCTTTCAGGTGAAGAATGCAAACCATTACATGCAATGTCGGAATGTGGAGGGCGAAAGCCAGTGTGGAAGAGGTAGGAGAGAGCAAGTGCATGGCAGTCATTTCAGCCATTGCCGGAGAAGATGACTATTCCATCGAATCCCGGCATACCATCGTATTTCAACATGCAGCAGGCGCCGATAAAGAAGAAGAAATCAAGGCGATCATTAAAAGCGTCCTCAACCACAGTCATTGAGTGCGGCACACCGCATGCCACGCCGGCGAGCGCGATACTTCCACCGCGCTCGCCCGGTTCTCTGCCTTGTCAGGGCAGTGAGCGAATAAATATAAAGTCAGGAATTACGCGCGTCCGAGCTGCGTCAGCAAGCTGGCCTGCACGATCTCGATCCAGTACCCATCCGGGTCCTTGATAAAGGCGACATCCTTCATCTTGCCCTGTTCCGGGCGCTTCACGTACTGCACATTGTTAGCGTCGAACCAGCGGATCGCCTCTGCCAGGTCGGGAACGGAAAAGCAGATATGCCCGAAGCCTTTCGGATCCGCATTGCCGTCATGGTATTTGAAGGAAGGGTCGTCTTCCGTGCCCCAGTTGTGCGTGAGTTCAAGAATGCCGCGCTGGCTGAAGGTCCACTGGGTACGTGCGCCAATTTCTTCCGGCACGTTTTCGCTCTTATCGACCTTGGCCAGGAAATACAGCGAGAATTTCATTTCGGGGAAATCCAGCTTGCGCAACACGCGCATGCCCAACACCTTCGAATAAAACGCCAGCGATACCTCCGGGTCGATTATCCGGAGCATGGTATGGTTCAGCGTGAAGCCAAGCGTCTCCTCCGGCACCACGGTATTCACGCCGGGATAAACTTCAGTAGTAAAGGGCATCAGGGACTCCGATCAAGACTCTTTAGTCTGCGCAAACATATGCTCAAGCTTGGCCGCCTTGGTGGCAAGGTATTGCTCATTGGCGGCATTACGCCCGGCCTCATGCGGCACACGCTCGGTCACCGGCACACCGGCTTCCTGCATGGCGCGCAGCTTGCGCGGGTTGTTAGTCATGAGACGCAGAGAAGTCACTCCAAGTTGCACGAGCATCGGCTTGACCAGGCGATAATCTCGCTCGTCGTCGCCAAAGCCGAGCGCATGATTGGCCTGCACCGTATCCATGCCGCCATCTTGCAAGCGATACGCGCGCAGCTTGTTCACCAGGCCGATGCCGCGTCCTTCCTGGCGCAGGTACAGGATCACGCCGCGTCCTTCCTTGGCGATCCGTTGCATGGCGGCTTCCAGTTGTGCGCCGCAATCGCAGCGCTGACTGAATAAGGCATCGCCTGTCAGACATTCGGAATGAATGCGCGCCAGCACCGGCACCTCGCCGGTGATGTCACCGAGCGTGATCGCTAGGTGTTCCTTGCCATCGGCCTGATCGATGAAACCGTGCAGCGCAAACTTTGCCCAAGGCGTGGGCAAGTCGCAGGGTGGAATGTATTCCAGATTCGGGGCTGTGGAAGCTTCGGTTTCAGGCAGCAGGTTCAAGGGCACGTCCAGCGCGTTCATTACAGACCTCGGAAAAGCGGGTGCAAAGACTCCATTATGCCAATTCCAGAAAATCGGCGTGTCCGGCATGAGAAATAGCATTTATTCCTTGTACGAATACATAAGAGAAGGTTCGTCAGGCTGAATGGAGTTCTGTATATACGTTATAAAAATAATAACTTTACGCCAAGTGCAGAGAGGAGCTCAGCCTCTAACGTGGTAGCGATACCACGTCATTCGCAGTGAGCGCTTACAGCAATGACAATTTTCCAAGGATCGCTTAATGCTAACTTTATACTGTCGTTCGAAACAGGAATAAGCGACAAGCGAGCCTGAAGTCCATCTGCAGCGGATTCGAATTAGCCTGCCGATGGCGTGCCATCGTGCTGGCACAAATGTCTGGCTAGCACCGAGGAATGGCCAAATGCAAAGTAAATGAAACAGGCCTCAATCCTCAACTAGGCAACCGGCAAATCAGCGGCCGTGATCATCACTGCGTGTGGTCAGCCAATCGCAATAATAAAAACTCAACATGGAAATCATGATGACGTCATTTCGAAAGAACCCGCTCATTTTTCTCGCTTGCGCATTGTTCGCGGTGGCAGGCCCAGGCGTGGCGCAAAACGCACTAACTTATCAAACAAGCCCCGAGGTACGTCAGCAGCTGGAACAGCTGCGCACCACGGACAAGGATGAGGTGCAGCGGCGCTGGGGTGACTTGGCCAGCTTGGCAGACAAGGCATGGATACATAAGCGCACCAGCGACAACTACGGCATGGATATGAAATGGCTTGTACCGGGCGCGGCCATGCATATCGCCTTCGCCTGGTGTAATAGGCCATCCAACTGCAAGATGGAATGGACCGTGCAATACAACGCGGAAAAAAAGCAGCTCGACTTTTATTCCGCAACCAATGAGTTGGTCAAGACCGGAACCGTGCAGCCTGACGGCTCGGTGGATACGGCTGCCACCGGCCTGCTCGGCAGCAGCGAAAAATGGAAATACGATGCCGCAGCCAATACGCTTAATCTGGAAGGCGGCTTTTTCTCGACGTATGTATATGCCGAAGTCAGCCGCCAGCAATTGCTGGAGACGGTCACGTCGCTAAAGGATGGGCAAACGCTGGCGGGCAATGGCAAATCGGCGGAAACGCCAGCCGCTGCAGTGACGTCCAAACCAAACGACTCGAAGCCGATCGCGGTGGCTAAGGCGTCGGCCCAGGAAGAGGCCGTCGCCAAAGTTCAACGGGATGTGCCGCAAGCCTGGGGAAAAATCACCTGTTCCGAGGCCGGTTATGGCGGACGCCCGGCTTCGAGATGTGCGACAGGGATTAGCTCAGAAAAGGATGCGAATGGCGGGTCGATTGCTACCCTCCTTGTATCTGCATGGGTCAATCCTGAAATAAATTCACGTGCAGGAATCTATGTCGTGGACAAGCCTCGATATGGGGCCAACAAATTGCCCGCTGACCCTATCGTGCTCAAAGTGGATGGGCGAGTCGTCCGCCAGTTCAAAGCCGAGGAATTTATAGATTATAGCGGCAGCCCTGATGCGGTCTACTTCAACGGAGATCTTCCGTTTGATGAGACATTGATTCAAGAGCTTGCCTCGGGATCGGAATTAACGATTGAATTTACTGGCGCGGATAATCGAATCAAGAGTGTTCGCTTTCCCGTGGCTGCAGCCTCGCGTTCCATTCTCAGCCAGCTTCCAGCGCATACGCGTACGACGTATCGTGCTTACTATAACAATGGCAAGGCAAAGCCAGTTGCTCGGCGTGACAGCAAGCCATCGCCAACGACGCGGAATGCAGACGCATGGGGCGTACTCGGTGAAGCCGCTGACCGGTCGCCGGCCTGGATTTCGAAATTGGGAAAAGGATTGCAATACTTACTCGAACTTAAATGGGTCGAGCCGGGCAAAGCGATGCACATGCATTTTGTCCAATGCGATTTGGTCAGATGCGATGAGCAAAATTGGACAATTCGCGTCAACCCGAACGCGATCGTTTACGATAAGCCGGTTACCGCCTTGGTGTTCTATAACGAGGCGAATAAGCCCGTGATTCATACTCAAGGATCGGATAAAGATGGAAATACCTATGCTCATGACTTCGATCCAGTGCTGTATCTGGACATGAAGCGTTCGCTTGGAATGAGTAGTTTGCCCTACCTTTGGAAGAAAGCGTCGAATCCCTGCTGCATTGTTTTTAATTCCAAGGATTTTTCCCCTGCCAGTCCTCAGCAGGTTCAACAGCTCTTTGCCGATCGGGAGGAAGAAAAGCGTCGCCGTGTTGCGCAAGCCGAAGCCGATGAGCGGGCCAGGCAGAGCAGAGCGGCCCAGGCACAGGCCGATCGTTATCCGCCGCAGCGTGCCGACCGCGGGCCACAGGTCTATGGTCGTGGCGCGCCTGAACCGCAACGATCATTCGCCCAAACCTTTGCCGATACCTTCCAACAAGAGATGCGTAACAAGCAAGCCCAGGATAACAGGCAGCAGGCCTTCCTCAATAACCTGGGAAACCAGATGCGCGAAATTGATAGGCAAAGGGAGAGCAGGCAGGAAAGGGAGCGGGAGCGCTTGCGGGAGACGGAGCGCAGCTATACGCCAAGCACTTCGCCTCAGCTCAGCAGGGACAATGTGCCATCTCGTGGAACACCGGCAACGCCTTATGCTTCTGCGAGAAGTGCCGAACCGCAAAGGCGAGTGGCGGAGCCCGAACGTCAGCTGCAGCCTAGTATTCAGCAACCCGTACGCCAGGCTGCCGCGCCCACCACGTCATCGAATACCAGCGCGGCTGATTACTGGGCCGCGCGCCGGGCCGGTATCGACCATCCTGACAACAGGAACTCGGACGCAACCAAGCAAGGGGCGGCATCACTGGGGCGTGCGGGCGCCTGGTGTATCAAGGCTAAAGGCGGCAAATTCATGTGTACTGGACCTTTTCAAAAGCTTTGGGCGCCCGAAGCCACGCTCGAATTGGCGTTGAGTCGTGTGGGATGCGCAGGGGGCTCCGGCTATAGTCCTTCGGAATTGAAAGGTGAGTATTTCGACTGCGGCCGCGACCTTAAGCCATCTGAACAGAAAATGCCAACTTACGATCCTTTTGCTAACTACAACAAGTAAGAAACTAGAATGCGAAAGCTTCCATGCGAGGCGGCCACTTCGACATTAAAAACATAATGAAATCATTCCGACTTCTTTTCCAGACCTGCGGCGTTGCCGCCGTTTTGAGTCTCGCGCTTGCACCTCTCTCGGCATGCGCCGCGCCGCAAGATTCTCCAGGTCAGAGCGTGACATTGAAAAGCGGGACCAGTCAATCGGTAAGGCGTGTCTTTCTTGGCCTTGAACTACAGCCCGTAACAACAGATATTGCGAGGGTTCTAGCACTACCGGATGAAAATGGAGCTTGGGTATTTAGCGTAGTGCCAGCAGGTCCTGCAGAGCAAGCAGGGATCGAAGCTGGAGATGTTGTTCTCAAATTTCAGGACGAGAGCATCACTACCGCTCAGCAGCTGTTGAAAGCAATAGCCACGCAAGAGCCAGGCGTTGAAGTCGCTCTTCAAGTTTGGCGAAACGGGAAAACATTGAATTTGCGCGCGCGTCTGTCCACACCTCCAACAGAATTTCAAATGGCTTCTCCTGGTTCTTGCACCGGGAAGCCCCAAGCACTGTCATTCACGCAGGCGATTTTTTATGGTCCCTATCTTGGCGAGTGCAATCAAGCAGGCCTGGCTCATGGACGTGGCCGAGCAACTGGAGTGATCCCCTTTTTTAAGACTGGGTATTGGTTGAATGAGGTAGAGAAAAATATCGAGAAAGTCAGAGCCTTTGCTTACTATGGGGAATTCCGAGAAGGTGTCCCTCAAGGGAGCGGCACTCTCATCGCACCCGCAGGAACAAAGATTGGAGACTTTGAACTGAAGAGCACCTATAAATATAGTGGGGAATTTGCCTACGGCCGGCCAACGGGTAAAGGCATTGTTCATTATAAAGGTGCCAAACTAAGCCTTAGCCCCGATCTCTTAAGGAAGCAGTGGGGCATTTTGCCGGAAGTTATGCAGAATAAGTGGCTAACGCAGAATATACACAAGTCGCCAGTGTCGTACGATTTCGCCTGGATCTTACCTGGACTAGTGATGCAACAGCACGTTAACGGCGCGACTAGCGAGGGCATGTACGACCGCGTCATTATTCACTACAACGAAACTAATGAATCCCTGTCTCTGATTGCCATGCGCTTAGGTAACACATGGGTTGGGAACGCCACTAGCGATGGTTCTGTTTTATTTGAAAAGGATGGACTGCTCAAGGGGAATGTACGCATCACGAAAACAGAAAATGGATTCAAGATTGAAAATGATGGATTAATGAGTTTGACTGCGATATCGCGACTCAATAATCCTTCCTATTTTTATCCGTATTCCGAGGAAGCGGCCGAACAGATGCTGGCCCAAGTCAGCGCTGAGGTCCGGGCTGAGAAGGCGGAAAGCGCTGCTTTCTGGAACAACATGGCAGCGGGGATGGGAGCAATGGCACGGGGCGCTGCTCAGGTTTCGCAAGAATATGCGGCGCAACGAGCCAGAAGCGATGCTTTGAATCAGTCGATCCAGCAATCGAGAGACATTGCGGCGGCGAAAGAAAGAGATCGTATCGCCAACGATCAGGCTCGACTCAATTCGAAACAGTCACAGCAGACAGCACAATATCAGGCGTCTTCTCGATCTCAGAATGCAGCAAGTAACCGTCAAGCTGCGCCTCAAGGGCAAGACGTCACTAAAGCCGTTGAGCAGCCAAAAAGAGTGATCGAGCAACAGGCCCAAATACAAGCGAGTGTCCAGCAACCGGCGCGTCAAGCTGTCGCGTCACCTACATCGACAACGTCGTCAAATACCAGCGCGGCTGATTACTGGGCCGCGCGCAGGGCCGGTATTGACAAGCCGGAGTCGGATAAATCGACGGCAGCATCCAGGGGACCGGCGCGTGCCTGGTGCCGGCAAGATAAGGAGGGCGCATATTGGTGCAGTGGGCCATTCCAGAATAACGTATGGGGTGAGACGCTGGAGCTGGCTCTTAATAGATCGGGATGCGCCGGCGGAACCGGCTATTCACCGAAGGTAGGGCAAGGCGGTTCCTCCTTCAATTGCGGACGCGAACTCAAGCCAGGCGAGATCATGGTGCCGACGTACGATCCGTTCTACAGAATGAATAAAGATCGGTGACGTCGCTGCGTCGAGCTGTTAAAAAATGCCGAGCTACGTGTGTATTGCTTTCTACAACAAGTAAGCAATACGAAGGCAATGGTTATTGAAGCTACCGGTACCCATGAATAAAAAAATATTGACATCACCAGGTTACCTGGCCACAGCCGGCATCTTGTGCATGGCCGCCATCGCGCAATCACCGGCTGCCCGAGCCGGCGACTACCTGTTCGTCGGCGTGCATCGTCCGCCACTGGCCAACAATAAAGCCTGCCCGCGGTTTGCGCTGGTGACCGAGGAATTTCAGACAGAGGATGAAGCCAAGGCCTTCAAGAAGTCATTCCTCGCCAATAAAGAATTCATGGACAAGAGTACGGAGATCTTCAAGCCCGGCAGAACGGGTCTGGTCTACCAGTACCAGGGACATTCGCCGGGCCTGCATGGCAAGTGTGTCTTTACAAAATACTCGACCGCGATTGGCCGCGATGAACCAAGCGCCCGGGATAATCTGGCCGCCCATGTGCGAACATTCCGAGAATACTTTATTTCCGAGCCCGAGGTCATCAAGGTGTGGGACAGAAGCGGGTTGGATCGCATCACGCGTCACTACGATGGCGTCGAGGTGACTTATCTTGTCCGTAAGACGCCAAGCGCTTCCACGGTGGTTGCACAGATCCGCAACACCAATCCCGACAAGCTGGCCCGGCTCTTCTTCCGGGTTAATGGCAAGTTGCTGAAGAAGCCGGTAGATGTGGACCCGCAAGGCAAAGCCAACTTCAATCTTGGGCGCGATGTCGAGCACTTCGGCGCCGCGGTCCAATGGCTCGATCCGCAGGAGCGCAACCAGTCCATCAGCGATGAGATGATGAATTCGCTAAAAAATAGCGTGCGTGAACAGATCATGATCAAGGATGGCAAGCCGCAGGGTAAAGGCAGTGCTATCGGGGTTAGAGGGTAGACCAGCCAGTAACTGAGGCCGCGGCGATCAAGTGCTCCGGTATTTTCAGGCAACCACACTTATGGTTTACTGCAGCATTCATAAATATAAACCGGAGACAAAGCCATGCGTATTGCAATCCACCTGTCGTTCGGCGTGCTCGGCGCCGCCCTGCTGATGAACGCTGCCACAGCCGCCACCGTCATCCGGATGGAAGCCGGCCCAAACGGCGCCCGCTCGCTCATGACGGTTGAAAAAGGCAAAGCCCGCATGCAGTCCGAGCCGCAAAACTATATCCTCATCGACCCCAGCGCTGACCAGTATCTCTACATCCTCCCGGAAGCGCGCCAGACCGTCACGATGAATAGCAAGCCGCCCATCGAAGCAGCGCAACCGGTCAAGGCCGCCAAGCCAGCTACCGTCAAGCTGGTGAACAAAGGCACGGGGCCGAAAATTGCCGGCTTTGCCACGCAGCGCTACCAGCTCTTCGCCAATGGCAAGCTCTGCTTGAACACGTATCTGTCGCGCGAGGCATTGCAGCGCGGCGAACTGAAGGATTTCCTCGCCGGCTTTCACCAGCTGCATGCCAAACAAAAGCAGCAATACCGCGCCATCGGCACGCAATATGCGCCCTGCGACGATGCGCAAGAGACCCTGATGGGGCGTTACGCCGAACTGGGCCTGGCAATGCGCACAGTGGATGCGGATGGTTCGCTGCGACAGGAAGTGGTGAGCATGGAAACCGGCATCAAGGTCAATGACGATACCTTCCAGGTGCCGGAAGGCTTCAAGCAATTGACGCATGAGGAATTCCTGCGCCAGCTCGAAGGCGGCACGGGCGGGAAGCAGGAGCCGACTCCCGCAGCCGACAAGCCGGGCAAGAGCTAAGCCTATCGCTGCAGGACTGGCTATGCGAGCTTGACCACAGTGTAGCCAACCCTGCTGCCGGATCATGGAATTTTCTATGGTAGGTTGACAATGGAATTCCAGTTTCTCGGTACCTCATCCGGCACGCCCACCAAGACCCGCAATGTCGCGGGCCTGGCACTGCGGGTGCCGAATGCGCGCCAGTGGCATCTCGTCGACTGCGGTGAGGGCACGCAGCACCGTATCCTCAATACCAATCTATCTCTTGCGACCCTGCGTGCGATTTTCATCACGCATATCCATGGCGACCATTGCTATGGCTTGCCTGGCCAGCGATTTCGACCGCTATACCCTCGATAAGGCCGGCGTTCTCGGCAAGGCCGATGCGGATCACTGACGGCGGCCATGCAGGCCCTGTCCGCACAGGCTAACCTGTCATGGATTTTTCACAAGCTGTACCCGGCGTAGGGATGGACGCGTTATCACCATGTGATCATTTGACAGCAAGCGCACCGAGGCATATAGTTACCCTGGTTTACTAAAGCCCGAGGTAGGTCTAGCGATCCATGCAAGGTTTTTTTCGCCAATACCTATTGGTGTACCGCCCGCTCATCCAAACCCTCAATGATCTACTCCATCCCTTCAACCTGAGCTATTCGCTCTGGCAAGTGATGGTATACCTGCATGAGCATGAGCAAGCGTCTCTGGTAGAAATTTCAACGCACTACGGCATAGAAAAGCCTGCCATTACCCGGCGCGTGCAGCGCCTGGAAGAATTGGGCTACATTACGATTGCCCAAGGCACTGACCGCCGCGAAAAAGCGATTGCCTTGAGCAGTCAAGGCCATGGCGTTTACGCGCAGTGCCGCCAGCGGATCTCGGCGCTGGAGCGGCGTGTCACCGCAGACATCGCTGCCGCCCGCCTTGAGCAGACCGCCGCAGTGCTGCAGCAGATTCGCGAAAACCTCATCTAGATTTCTGCACTTTTCCTATGCAATCCACACGACTCTGGACCCGGGACTTTGTCATTGTCTCGGGCGTCAATTTTCTTTTGGGCCTGGTGTTTTACATGCTGATCGTGGTGATCGGCTCGTACGCCATCAAGCAGTATGGCGCGTCGTTCAGCCAGGCGGGCCTGGTTGCCGGCATTTTCGTCATTGGCATTTTCCTCGGGCGGCTCGTGATCGGGCAGCTTGTCGATGTGCTTGGCCAGAAAAAGACCATGATCATCGGCATGATCGCCTTTACCTTGACCTCATGCCTGTACTTCCTCAGCAATTCCGTCATGACGCTGCTGGCCGTGCGTTTCGTGCACGGGTTTTCGCTCGGCGTGGCCAGCACGGCCGCCGCCACCGCCGTGGCGCACATCATTCCGCATCACCGCAAGGCTGAAGGCATCGGCTACTACAGTCTCAGCACCACCTTGTCATCGGCCAGCGGGCCCTTCATCGGTCTGTGGCTGCTGCAGCATATGGATTTCAACTGGATATTCGCGGCTTGCCTGCTCGTCGCGATCGTCGGCCTGTTTGCTGCGACACAGCTGCGACTGGCCGCGAAAGGCGCATCGCGCGGCAGTCTCAAAGATTTTCAATTCTCGCTGGCGAACCTGATGGAGTCCAAGGCAATCCCCATCGCCCTGGTCACTTTCCTGTGCGGCCTGTGTTATGCCAGCGTGCTGACATTCATTAACGCCTACGCCATCGAATTGGATCTTGTCACCGCGGCGAGCTTCTTCTTTATCGTCTACTCCGCTGTCGTGCTGTGCTCGCGACCGCTGACGGGAAAGCTGCTCGACCGCAAGGGCTCCAAATACGTGGTCTATCCCTGTTGCGTGTTCCTAGCCGCCGGCATGGTCTTGCTGGCCACCGCCCAAAGCGGGACGGCATTGCTGCTGGCAGGGGCATTGGTCGGCCTAGGATTCGGCAACCTGCAATCGGCATTGAACGCGATTGCCATCAAGGTGGTCGCGCCCGAGCGCATGGGACTGGCAACCTCGACTTTCTATATCTTCCTGGACGCCAGCCTGGGATTCGGTCCCTATCTGCTTGGCTTGCTGATTGCACAGACAGGCTACCGTAACCTGTACTGGAGCATGGCCGTGCTGGCTGCCGCATGCATGCTGGCGTTCTATCTTTTGCACGGTCGGCACGTGGCGCGGCTGCGGGAGCAGTTGGCGCGATCCACGTAAGCGGATGTCGGGCGCCTGGCGAGCGGCGCCCTGCATGAGCAGCAAACAGTCACTTCCAGTTCAAGCAATCTTTTTATCGCGTTCCTGCTCCACCAATGCGATATCTTCCGAAGAGGAATCATCGCGCCAATACAGCCTCTTCATGCGTTCGCAAAATTCGACCAACTTGGGATGCCGATGAAGCAGATTCCTGATTTCGCTTTGTCCCGGGAAGCCAAGCGCATTGGCGAACAAGCCATAAGCGGAAGCATCCGCCACTCCCGGCCGCTCGCCATGGAAGAAAGGCTGCTCGCCCAATAGCATCGCGAGCGCTTTCACATCTTGCGCTGCCAGGGCAAGGATCTGCGCCGGTTCATGCCGTGCCACGCCCTGGCCATGCAGCAGGGTACGCATCTTGCGGCGCACGAGGCCGGCGATCAAGTTACGTATTCCGGCCGGCAGCGCGCCAAAGTAGCCGGCCCGCGTGATCGGCCAGGATTCCGGATGCATCCATCGTTCCCAGGCGCCGGCGAAGTAGAGGCTTTCTTCCAGCGTGCGCAGGATAAGGTGTGCGCGCGCCTGCTCTTCTGACGATACACCATAGGTCAGGTCGATGCCGTGCTCGTTGGCCAGTGTCGCGATGATGATATTGCTGTCGGCCAGCGTGCTGCCGTCGTTGCGCAGGATGTACGGCACCTTGCCGGTTTTCGATTGCGGCATGCTGTTAAGCGCCACGCAGGTATAGGGAATCTTTTCCATGCGCAGCCAGGTTTCCAGCTTCAGGCAAAACGGGCTAGGGCTCGGCAAACCCCAGATCGACGGCATTCCGACAACGCGTATCGCTTCCATGCTGCGCTCCTGTGAGAGGTAAATGGTATTCCATACCGTAAGGTATGGTCATCATTCCATCAAGTCTTGTCATTGTCAATACCTTGAGGTATGGTGATGTCATGGATGACAAACTGAATCGACAGCGCTGGCTCACCGCCGGCTTGCAAACGTTGGCAGAAGTAGGGCCGGAAGGTTTGAGGATCATGCCGATTGCCGAGCAATTGGGCGTGACCAAGGGGAGCTTTTATTGGCACTTCAAGAATCTCGAGGATTACCAGGCAGCCTTGCTGGAAGAGTGGGAACACAGCTACACGCAAGAAGCGATTCAATACCTGGAAAAAGAAGAGTCTGATCCCACTACCAAACTACGCACCTGGATCACCGGGGCGGCGTATGCAGACTTCAAGCTGGACCGGGCGATCCGTTCATGGTCGTTGAACAATACGAATGTACGAGAAGTGCGAGCCAGGGTCGATCAAGAGCGGATCGATTACCTTGCGAAGTTATTGCGCGCGGTCGGCTGGTCGAAGGAGGAAGCGCTCACGCTCGCGCAATGGACGTATTGCGCCTGGGTCGGTTATGCCATCCTGGACGGGACGACGACAGAAAAACAGCTCAAGCTGATTCTCTCGATTCTCACTCCCAGGTAAGCCATCAGCTTTTGTTTTCTCCATTCGGCAATTCGCTGGCGCTGCCGGTCATGAGCTCGTACTGCGCAATTACCTGCGCACCAAACAGCAACAACGTAGCGGCAAGTTCCAGGCTCAGCAATAGCACCACCGCCGTGGTTAGCGCGCCATACACGACGCTGGCTTGCGAGAGATGGGCGAAGTACCACAACAGCACGCGCCGCACGCCTTCCCACAGGAGCGCTGCCGTCACGCCGCCGATCAGGGCATGCTGAAACGACAGGCGGCCGACCGGCATGAACCAGTAAATCAGGGTAAACATCAGCACTTCACCGCCCAGGCCCAATAGATACAGCAGCAAGCCCGATACGCGTTCCAAACTCCAGTGCCGTGAGCCCAGCACCAGTTCATGCTCGCTCATGATTTCCACGCCATGGACAAGCATCGTCAGCAGCAAGAGGCCGATACCAAACAGCAGGACCGCGCTGTAAGGCAGCAGCGCTGAAATCAGGAAGTGGCGCCGGCGCTTGGCAAAGCGATGGTAAAAAATGATCGACATCGCCTGGTTCAATACCGAGAATGCCAGCGAACTGAAAAACAGCATGCTGCCCAGCAGAGCCCAGCCGATCACCGAGCGGTTATCCAGGAAATTCAGCAATTCCTCGATCACGGCCCGGGATTGGCTCGGCACCAGCCACTCCAGGTAACGCCCGGCCGTATCCAGCAGTTCCGCCTGGTCGACCACGTGGGAGAGTGCAATGACAATCAAGATCAAGAGCGGCACCAGCGACAGCATGGCGTAGTAAGCCACGGCGCCGGCCAGCAGTAAGCCATTATTGGCCAGGAAGCTTTTCGCTGCCTGCAGTAAAAATGCACCCGGGTGCTTGAGGATGTGGGCTAGATGTTTGTTCAGTAGCGGCATTCGCTTCCAGGCAAGAGTGAATGTTGCATAGCTATAAGCATTCGACACCGAGCCTTGTGAAACGTTTATCCGCTTTCATTTGCGCCGCAATAACGGAATTGCCGCGTGACGTGGTGGAGAACATCGCTTACCAAAATGGCGCGGCGATGTTCAGCGTGGAGAAGTTCTAAGCTTCTTTGGTCAGCCGTTCAACGCCGCCTTGGCCGCTTCCTCCGGCGTCAAGCCTTCATAGAACTGGTCGGTGAACCATTCGACCTCTTCCTCGATATGTTCTTGCGCCTGTTCCAGCGTGGCGCCACCCGCCACCAGGTGTTTTTCAACCTCGATGCACCAGGCAATCAGCGCTTCGGTTTCCGGGTCGAGTTGTTCTTTCTTGGCCATTGCTTTGTCCTTTCAAAGCCGGCGCATCACGCTGCTACGCCGGCAAAATTTTATACGCCGATAAAGCGCATCCTGAAATTGCGCCCCTTGATATTGCCTTTGGATAGCGCCGCAAACGCCCGCTCGGCAACGCGACGGTCGAGCGCGACATAGGTCATGAATTCAAAGACATTGATCTTGCCCACCTGTTCCTTGGTGAGGCCAACTTCGCCGGTCAAGGCTCCGAGCAAATCACCTGGACGCAGCTTATCCTTCTTGCCGCCCTGGATACACACGGTCACCATCGGCGCGCGCAAGTTGTTGGGCTGTGCCTCATCATAAGCCGGCAAATCAAACCATTGCACCGGCTTGGCCTGGTATTCCTCTATCAGCTTGACCCATTTCTTTTCATTCGGCGCGCATAGCGACAGCGCCAGGCCTTTTTCGCCGCCGCGCCCGGTGCGGCCGATGCGGTGGACATGCACTTCGGCGTCTTTGGAGACGTCGACATTGATCACTGCGCCCAGCGTTTGAATATCCAGGCCGCGCGCGGCGACGTCGGTTGCCACCAGTACCGAACAACTGCGGTTGGCAAACAGCACCAGGATTTCATCGCGCTCGCGTTGTTCCAGGTCGCCATGCAGCGCCAGCGCGGAAAATCCCTGTTCACGCAAATACTCGGCCAGCTCGCGGCAATGGATCTTGGTATTGCAAAAGACTAGCGTCGACACCGGCTGGTAATGGTGCAAGAGCCCCGCGACTGCCGTGTGGCGCTCTTCATAACCGATTTCATAGAATCGCTGTTCGATCTGGCCTTCCGCGTGCTGCGTCTCCGCCGCGACTTCAACCGGGTCGCGCAAGAACGGACTGCTTAGCTTGCGGATATCGTCCGGGTAGGTCGCGGAAAAAAGCAATGTCTGGCGCCGCGCCGGGCAGGCGCTGACGATGCCGGCAATCTCTTCCTGAAAGCCCATGTCGACCATGCGGTCGGCCTCATCCAGCACCAGCGTCTGGATCGTATTGAGATTGATGCTGCCGCGCCCGAGATGGTCGCGAATGCGCCCCGGCGTGCCGACCACGATATGCGCGCCGTGTTCGAGCGAGGCGATTTGCGGGCGCATCGGCGCGCCGCCGCACAGCGTCAGCACCTTGATATTGTCGGCAAAGCGCGCGAGCTTGCGCAACTCATTCGATACCTGGTCAGCCAGTTCGCGCGTCGGGCACAAGACCAGCGCCTGGATCGCGAACCAGGTCGGGTTCAAGCGATGCAGGATGCCGATGCCGAATGCCGCCGTCTTGCCGCTGCCGGTCTTGGCTTGCGCGATCAGGTCGCGTCCTTCGAGGGCGACGGGCAAGCTTTGCGCCTGGATCGGCGTCATCTCTTGATAGCCGAGCGAGTCGAGATTGGCCAGCATGGCAGGCGCCAGCGGCAGGCTGGAAAATGAAGTGGTAGTCATAGAATCCTAGAGTAGGAAGACAGTGTAACAGGTCAACCTATGGCGGTTGAGGCCTGTGGTGCACGCTGCGCTTCCTAGGCTATGGCGGTGGAAAAGCGTGATGTGAAGATGAGGATGCAGGCATCGCGATCATGACAAGATAACGCGCATCCTGTGACGGCGATGGGCTTTTACCAATGTTTATTGCTATCAACGCTAAATGAAAATATGTGTAGGTGATTCGCAGGATTACCTGTATATTGAGCTTTGCACGTGCAGTTCAAGTCGTTTTATTGTCGGTCTCTCTCCCGTCTAGTTCGTTTCAGAACTATTCCTGTTTGAATCCCTTCGGTTATTTCTCTTGGTCTCCCGCGTGTATCTCCGGGTTTCAACCCTTAATTTTTTTACAAGGTAATCACATGAGTATTCAAACTGGCACAGTAAAATGGTTTAACGACGCTAAAGGTTTCGGCTTTATCACTCCGGAAGGCGGCGGCGCCGACCTGTTCGCCCATTTCCAGGACATTCAATCGACCGGCTTCAAGAGCCTGACTGAAAACCAGCGCGTCTCGTTCGAGCGCGGCACCGGTCCGAAAGGCGAGAAAGCCACCAATATCCGCGTCATCTAATAGATGACAGCGGCACTGCGCCGGCATCGGGCCTGCCTTGGGTAGATTCGATGCATCAGCAATAAAAAACTAGTCACGTCATCGGACCGGGACACCACGCAGATAGCATGGGTACCCTCCAGAAGTGACTAACCTGATCCGGATGGATTCGCTAAGCCCGCTGATGCGGGCTTTTGCGTTTACGGGCGCACGCCATGCGCGAGTTGCGTACCGCAAACTGCAGCCGATTGATCTGCCCTCACAGCAGTTAAGAGTTGTCAGAGAGGTCCGAGGAGAGATGGCCGCCTTCGTAATCCCAGGCAGCCTCGGCCTGGTCAAGATCATAGCCGGGGGGCCGGTACATTCCAGGTTTCCTCACGGCTTCGTCCACTTCTTGAGGCGTGAGCAATACCGTCGTTTTACACAAGGCGGTGCCTGTCGAATTGACCCGCAAGGCAAGCGCGGTGGCGGTGACATTGTCCGGAAGGTCGCCAATGATAAAGACATCTCTTTCACCGAACGCAAAATAATAGGCTTCGACTTTGCCGCCCACGGACTCGAACAACTGGTCGACGGCTGCACGGCGCTTGGTCCCGCCTTCTTTCAACAGCCCGCTTATGCCATCACCGATGTAATTCACCTCGATCAGATATTTGGCCATTTGCATCTCCTTCCGACACCGTGCAGTGACTCATTCTTTATAGGTCACTTCTGCATTTAGCAAAGAAGGAATTGCAAAAGGCTTGAGCAATCCGTGTCTCTTATGCCATGGTGCAATCAAATCGCGCAGGCATCGGCGCGGATAAGCATCAACCCTGATCCCTCACCTTGGCAACCGGACTATGCCGCAAGCGAAACGCATCCGGCATGCCCGAGCCTAATAGCGGGCGCAGATACAAGCGGAAGGCATCGGTAATATCGGTGCCGCTGGCAGTGATGAATTCATCTTCCATGACGCGCGTCTTGCCGGCTACCGCCTCCAACGGCAGCAATTCGTACTCGACCGAGTAATAGCCGGTGCGCTTGATCGCGACTGAGCCGTCGCGGTCGCCCCACATGGCGAATTGCACTGCCTTTTCCCCGACCTCGCGGGCTTCGCGCTGGTCGACGTCCGAGACACAGCCGATGAAGGAGCGCTGCAGGTAGCCGAAGGTATCGCCGCGCACCCGCTTGATGCCGAGCTTGGACTTGATTTCCTCGCATAGCAAATCCGCCATCGCGCCGGTGCCGGAGAGTTGCACATTACCGTGCGCATCGTGCTCCATTTCCTTGGCCAGGAGGCTGGCGATCGGCGCGCCGGATACATCATGGATGCCTTCGGAGACGGCAATCACGCAGCGGCCGAAGCGCTCGTACGTCGCTTTCACATCAGCCAGGAATTTTTCCAGGACAAAGGTGCGCTCCGGCAGATAGATCAGGTGCGGGCCATCGTCCGGAAATTTCTTGCCCAGCGCCGAGGCGGCAGTCAGAAAGCCGGCATGCCGCCCCATCACCACGCCCACATACACGCCCGGCAGCGAAGCATTGTCGAGATTGGCGCCGGTAAAGGCTTGCGCCACGAAGCGCGCCGCCGAGGGGAAGCCGGGCGTGTGGTCATTGCCGACCAGGTCGTTGTCGATGGTCTTGGGGATGTGGATGCTGCGCAGCGGATAGCCGGCCTTGCGCGCTTCCTCGCTGACAATGCGCACCGTGTCGGAGGAATCGTTGCCGCCTATATAAAAGAAGTGCTCGATCTCATGCGCGCGCAGCACCTGGAAAATTTCCTGGCAATACTTCAGGTCCGGCTTGTCGCGCGTGGAGCCCAGCGCGGAAGAAGGCGTGTTGGCGACCAGTTCCAGGTTGTGGCTGGTTTCCTGGGTGAGATCGACGAAGTCTTCATTGATGATGCCGCGCACGCCATGCCGCGCCCCGTACACCCGCTCGACTTGCTTAAAGCGTCGCGCTTCGAGCGTCACGCCGACCAGGGATTGATTGATGACCGCAGTGGGGCCGCCGCCTTGGGCGACCAGGATTTTTCCGGAAGGCATACCAATCCTCCTTGTTGTTGTCGATCTGGGACGATGCGTGATCCGATTCTATACCCAGCAATGGCGGCAATGACAACAAGATGGAGAAAAAGTGGAGGCTAGTGCGGCGAGATGTCTTTCTGCTGCGGCGCGGGAGCGGCGTCATTCCAGGCTGCCTGCACGGCTTTATCGACTTCACTCAACATGAAGTCATACCAGGAATCCGCCCTTTGCTTGATTTCTTCCAGGGTATCCATGGCAGCCTCCTTCTTTGTCGGTGGTGGTGACTTGACTATAGCACCAGACTTCGTTCCTAACGCGAGCCATGCATGGCGCTTATATAAATTTCCTTGTGCCCGTACCTGGTACCCGGCACCGGTTAATCTTCAGCCAGCTTCGTATATTTTTTCGCCGATCCATACGCCAGGCCGACCGGGTACTTCTGTTCATTCTTCTTCAGCTTGGCGGCTGCCGCTTCCAGCAAATCGAAGCCGGCTTCATCCGCCACCAGCAACAGATACATCAGCACATCCGCGCATTCCTCCTGCAGTGCCTGCCGATAGGCCGGGTCATTCTTGGCTGCCTGCATCTCGTCATCGGTTTTCCACTGCGTCAGCTCCAACAGCTCCGCCGCTTCGATGCTGACCGAGGCGATCAGGTTTTTCAGGGTATGGAATTGCTTCCAGTTGCGCTCGTCGCGAAATTGGAAGAGGGCGGTCTGTAAAGCGGCAAGGTCATTCATAAACGGCGGGCAGGTGGCGAACAATGGGCGGCAATATTTGCATCACATCATATACGGATTGGCTAGCCATGGCACCTCGCGCCACATTGTGTAAGCTTAGCTTCAAGGCGCCCGCCGCGTTACAATGGCGGCCTGCGCGGTCTATCTGTAGCCCTCTCAATTGTCCCTCATTAATTTTCCTTTCGAATGCCTGCAACCATGAGCAACACACCTTCCACAGCGCCTGCCGCTTCATTCGCCGAACTGAAACTGGGCGAGCCCTTGTTGCGCGTGCTGCAGGAACTCGGTTACGAAGCGCCATCGCCGATCCAGGCCGCCACCATTCCGGTGCTGCTGACCAACCGCGACGTGCTGGGGCAGGCGCAAACCGGCACCGGCAAGACCGCCGCTTTCGCCTTGCCGATCCTGGCGCGCCTCGATAGCCGCCAAAGCGCGCCGCAAGCGCTGGTGCTGGCGCCGACGCGCGAGCTGGCGATCCAGGTGGCCGAAGCCTTCCAGCGCTACGCCACGCATATCCCCGGCTTTCAGGTGTTGCCGATCTACGGCGGCCAGAGTTACGGTCCGCAGCTTTCCGCCTTGCGCCGCGGCGTGCATGTCGTGGTCGGCACGCCGGGCCGGGTCATCGATCACCTGGAAAAGGGCACGCTGGACCTCTCGCAATTGAAGACCTTGGTGCTGGACGAAGCCGATGAAATGCTGCGCATGGGTTTCATCGACGATGTCGAGACCATCCTGCAAGAAACGCCGGCATCGCGCCAGACCGCGCTGTTTTCCGCGACCATGCCCTCGGCGATCAAGCGCATCGCGCAAACCTATCTGCGCAATCCCGCCGAAGTGACGATTGCCGCCAAGACCACGACTTCTGAAAACATCCGCCAGCGCTACTGGCTGGTCTCCGGCATGCACAAGCTCGACGCCCTGACGCGCATCCTCGAAGCCGAGCCTTTCGACGGCATGATCATCTTCGCGCGCACCAAGCTGATGACTGAAGAGCTGGCCAGCAAACTGCAGGCGCGCGGCTTTTCGGCGGCAGCCATCAATGGCGACATGGCGCAGCAGCAGCGCGAGCGCACCATCGAGCAGCTTAAAAACGGCAGGATCGATATCCTGGTCGCCACCGACGTGGCCGCGCGCGGGCTGGACGTCGAGCGCATCAGCCATGTCATCAACTACGACGTGCCCTACGATCCGGAAAGCTATACCCACCGCATCGGCCGCACCGGTCGCGCCGGCCGCAGCGGCGAAGCGATCCTGTTCATCGCCCCGCGCGAACGCGGCATGTTGAAGGTGATCGAGCGCGCCACGCGCCAGCCGGTGTCACCGCTGGAGCTGCCGACCATCCAGGCGGTCAACGATGTGCGCATTGCCCGCTTCAAGGAGCAGATCACCGCCACCCTGGAAGCCGGCGGACTGGAAGTGTTCCAGTCGCTGATCGAGGATTACGAGCGCGAGCACAATGTTCCGGCGCTGGAAATCGCCGCCGCGCTGGCGAAAATTGCGCGCGGCGATGTGCCGCTGCTGCTGGATAAAAACCAGCGCGAGCCGCAGGCGGAAAAATCCTGGTCGGATGACCGGATGGCCGCGGGCGGCAGGTTCGAGCGCGGTGAACGAGGAGAACGTTTCGACCGTGCCGAGCGCCCGGCACGCGCGCCCAAGGAGCGCGTCCACCGCGAACCCGATCCCGGCATGGCGACCTTCCGCATCGAGGTCGGTTACCGGCAAGGCGCCAAGCCCGGCAATATCGTCGGCGCCATTGCCAATGAAGCGGGGATCGATTCCAAGCATATCGGCCGCATCGAAATCTATGACGATTACAGCACGCTCGATTTGCCTGACGATTTGCCGGCCGCGCTTTTGCAGCAATTGCAGACGGTATGGGTCGCCGGCAAACAATTGCGCATCAGCCGCGACGGCGAAGCGCCTCTGGCGGCGGATGAGCCCGCAGGTAATAAAGGCCGCGCAGCCGAGAAGGCGACGACCGACAAGCCGGTAAAAGAAAAGCTGGCAAAAGAAAGGCCGGCAAAGCTGGAGTCATCAAGCGACAGGTCAGCCAGCGACGGCGTCGCCCGCCCCTCTGAAAAGCCGGGCCATAAGGAACCCGGCGCTCTTGAGGCAAGCGAGCGCCCGGCTGCACCCAGGAAAGCGCATGCAGACAAAGGGAAGGGCAAAGGCGAAGTCGGCATGGAAGCCTACCGTATCGAGATCGGCCACAATCATGGCGTCAAACCCGCCAATATCGTCGGTGCGATTGCCAATGAAGCCGGGCTCGAGGCCAAGTACATTGGCCGCATCGAGATCTTCGATGACCACAGCGTGCTCGATCTGCCGGAAGGCATGCCGAAGGAAATCTTCGAACAGCTCAAGACCGTCATGGTTGCCGGACACCAGCTGCGCATCAGCCATGCCGGGGCGGCAATGGGCAACGTTGGTCCAGGCGGCGCCAAAAAGCCGACCTTCAGCGCCCCCAAGAGAGGCGGCGACCGCCGCGTGCAGGAAAAATCCTTGCGCGACAAAGTATCAGGCAAAGGGTTTGGCAAAGGCGGTGCAGCGCCCAGCAAGGCAAAACCAAAGCCGCATCGCAAAGGGAATATCTGAAACTGGACGGCGGGCGCAACAGCGCCACGTCCCTCGCTTATACGCCAAGTTCCCAAACGCTTCGGCTGCATGAAATGTCGAATTAACTTACATGCAGGGCGGAATTTGGAAAGGAAAAGTGCTTAAGTAATTGTTTTTACAGGAAGTTAAATTCTTGGTGCAAAAATTGCTTTTCATGCGATCTCTTAATAAAAAATTAACCCAAGGGAAATTTCATGAAACGCATACTTGCAACTTTGCTGATGGGATTCAGCTTTTTCGCTGCCTCCGCTCATGCTGCTGTTGAAACGTTTGATAGTGCTTCCTCTGCTGCGGCCAATGGCTTCCAATTGTCCAGTAACATTGAATTTCACGATGCCGGCAGGCCCTATCTCGAGTATTACGATCAAGGCCACACTATTACGGCTGCCAGCCCATTTGTTTTCAACAGCATCGACTTCAACTACGATCCCTGGAATAACTACAATGGCGGCTCGGGGAGCATCCTGAACATGCGCTTGCTTGACGCTAGCATGAACGTGCTGCTCGATGCATTCATCACCATTCCGACGGATCGCCAATGGATCACCTATTCCAATACCGTGGCGAATGTTCGCTATATCGATTTTGCCGCTACCAATGGTTTCTGGCCTAGCTTCGACAATCTGGTTTACAACGAAACACCTTCCAACGATGTTCCGGAACCGGCGACCATCGCAATGCTCGGACTTGGCCTGGCAGGCTTGGCGGCTTCCCGCCGTAAATCGCGCAAAAACTGAGTTGCCGCTTCCGGCTTCATCGGTCTGTCCGGTGCCGTTAGCGTCGGCAGAAACACCAGTAAAAAAGCCCGCTTGTTGCGGGCTTTTTCTTTGCCAGGCTCTCAACGCCTGCAAGGCATGTCACGTGCTTTGTAACGTGCCGGTAATTCGGGCGCGAGTCCGGTCAGGTGCGAGCCCGTCACTAATCGGCGAGCGGCACAGACGCCGCCGGCCGCCACAGGTTGAAGCGCTTGATAACGTGCCAGACTCCGGCTGCCGCGATCAATACGGCCAGGATTTCGAAGGTGAGCGGAAAGCCGCCATGGTCCGCAATGATACCGAACAAGAAGGGCAGGCAGCGCGTGCCGATTTCGAAGGCGAGCAGCACCCAGGTCGAACGTACGCCGCGATCCGCCTCATCCACCTGCTTGATCAAATACGCCATACAACTCGGATACAGCAGGCTGTATGCCGCGCCATAGGGTATGGCGCATAGCGCAAACTGCAAGGGGGAATGCGCAAAGCCCAATACCGCGATGGCGATGGCCGCGACGGTAAAGCAGGTTTTCACCACATGCTGCTCGCGCTCGCCATTGAGCCAATGACCGAAGAATATGCGCGTGGTCATGATGGTGAAAAACGTCGTCGTCAGAAAATATCCCGGCGAAAAACTCAGTTCGCGCGACGCACCCAGCCACATCGGCACGAATTGCAGCGGCAAGCCGAAGGTCAGGCCCAGGATCGCCATCAGGATAAACACTTCGAACATGGAGCCGGCATGGCGCGGCTTCTTCGCATCATCGGCAGCATCCGCAGGCAGCGCCTTGGCATGCGGCAGATACCGGCAAAACACCATCGCCACCAGCGCCAAGGCGAGCGGCAGCCAAAAGATGCCGCGCGTGCCGAACTGCGGCTCTGCGATTGCAGCGATGATGCTGAAAGTGCCGATACCCAGTTGCACCGACAAGCTGATATAGGAGATGGCCTGCGCATAATAGGCCTTGGGCGCCGCGTCTGTTGCACTGGTCAATAGCGGCCCGAAGGCAAAGGCATAGCCAAAGCCGGAAAGCAGCATCGCCGGAATCAACCAGGCAAGATTGGGCGCGCTGGCCAGCAACACCATTTGCACGGCGTAACACAGGAGCCCCATGCGCAACTGCTGGCGCAAGGTCCAGCGCGCCGCAATGCGGCGACCATTCAGCGCCACCAGCAGCACCGGCAGCAGCGACATCACCAGCAACATGCCGGCGACTGTCGCGCTGCCGTTTAATTGATGCACCAGGCGTGCTACATAAAACTGCGCGCCCATCACCCACCCGCAGAGCAGTCCCAATCCCAGGACGATGATCAGCTGACGGCGCATGTCAGGGGCGATTTCTTTCCACATGAGTGGCTCCTTTTTTATTGCAGCCAGCATGTCAGAGCCATTTATAATGTTCAACAATCTTGATAACTGCTATTTACAGCGTAAATAACTGATGGAACTGCATCAGCTCGATTTGAACCTGTTGCGCGTGTTCGACGTGGTATATGCGCAATCCAATTTGTCCAAGGCGGCAAAGGAATTGGGCATTTCGCAATCCGCCGTCAGCAATGCCCTCGGGCGCTTGCGCGACGCGCTCGGCCAGCCGCTATTCGTGCGCGCCGGCCAGGGCGTGGTGGCAACCACCTATGCCGACAGCATTGCGCCGCAAGTCAGGCAGGCGCTCGGCTTGCTGCAAAGCGCGCTGCAGGAAGCGTCCTTCAACTACAGGCTATCGAACCGGCGCTTCACGCTGATCTGCAGCGATTATTCGGCCGCCGTCGTGCTGCCTGCCGTGATGGTGCGCGTACAACAACTAGCGCCTGGCGTGACCCTGCATGTGGTCGCCAAACACGACAGCGGCGACTTTGCCGCGGCGCTGGCCAAAGGCGAAGCGGACCTGGCGATCGGCGGCTTGCCATTTTTGACCGGGCCGACCCGGCAGCAGCGCCTGTTCGACGAAAGCATGGTCTTGCTCGGCAGGCGCCAGCACCCGGCCGCCAGGAGCAGGCTCGGCCTGCAGGTGCTTAACCGCTACCCGCATGTGCTGGTGAACCCCTACGGCCACTGGCTGCCGTGGGAACAGTTAAAGGAAAAAGACGGCGTCGAGATCGAGCCGCACATTGCAGTGCGAGTGCCTACTTACCTGGCGGCGCTGTTGTTGCTGGAGCATTCGGATTATTTGACCTCGTGCCCAAAGCGTTTGGCCAATCTGCTGCTGGCGCGTTTTCCACTCATGGAAATCAAGCTGCCGATGCCGCTTGCCGACATCCCGGTCGGGCAGTACTGGCATGAGCGCGCGCATGAAGATCCGGGGCACCAGTGGCTACGGCAGCAGGTGCATGAGGTTTGTTTGGGGATGTAGGGCGCAGACGCCTGGCTTGGATCAGATCCCGGACCCTTGCAGCTTTCCCGCCCCGGCCGCCTTTTCCGCCAAGGCCAACCTGTCGCCCCGATTCGCCCTCGCCTGCGCAAACGTGATGGCAATCACCCCGCAAACGATCAATACCGAAGACAGCACCATCAGCGCAGTCATTTTTTCATCCAGCACCAGCCACCCCAAATAGAGCGCGACCACCGGATTGACGAACGCAAAGGTCGCAACCAGGGTAGGGGTCGCCGCCTTCACCAGCCAGTTATAGACTGGATACGTAATCACGCTGGCGACGATAACCAGATAAGTGACCGCCCAGCCCGAGCGGGGCGTGATTTGGCCAAACGAGAAGGTTTGCCAATCCCCGCACAGCGTGGCAACCAGGATCTGGCAAGCGCCGCCGGTCAGCATCTGCATCGCCGCGCCCTGCAGGGCGGACCCTTGCGGCGCCCTGCGCTTCATATACAGGGCCGCGACTGCCCACGACAGCGTGCCGAGCACGACCGCCACCAGTCCTTCAAGCTGCCAGTGCGTTCCCGCGCCGCTGCCGCGACCCACCAGCAAGGCCATGCCCGCGCTGCCCAGCAACAGCCCGGCCAGCACCCCGGCGCTTGGCCGCGTGCCGCCCGGCATGGCCCACTGCAGCAGCGTGGTCCAGATCGGCAACATTGCAAACAGCAAGGCAATGATCCCCGAGGGAAGCATTGGTCCGGCATAGACCATGGATCCTTGTCCAATGGCGATCATCAGCACGCCTGGCACGGCGGCCACCTTCCACTCGCCGAGCTTGGGCAACCGCGCGCCGGATAATGCGCTGATCAGCAGTAGCACGCTGCCCGCAATCAAAAATCGGATGCCGGAAATGAGAGAAGGCGGCATGCTTTCCAGCGCAATCCGGTTGGACAGGTAAGTGCTGCCCCACACCAGGTAAATCCAGCACAATGCCGCGCCGACCGGAATGCTTAACATGCCTGCTGCTTTTTTACTCATGCTGCTGTGATTCACTTTACGCTCACGGTCTGACTCCCATCGGGTAAGCTGGTAGTGTGGCGCGGCATGGTGCAAAAGCCCAACGAGAAATTTTGACGTAAGATGTAAGTGCAACTAACACCCTACGTCATGTACAGAAAACTCCCGCCCATTTCCATGCTGCGCGCCTTCGAGGCTGCGGCGCGCTTAAGCGGCTTTTCGGCGGCGGCAAAAGAGCTGTTCATCACGCATAGCGCGGTGAGCCAGCAAATCCGCGAGCTGGAAAACCGCATGGGTTGCCAGCTCTTTTATCGTTCCGGCAATGCCATGCTGCTGACGCCGGCGGGCAAAGGCCTGGCCGATAAAGTCCGCAAAGTCCTGCATGAACTGGAAGGCATGTTTCCGGACGCGCCCAGGCAAGGTGCTGCCGACCGCACCCTGACGCTGGAAGTGATGGCGCCGATTGCCGAGAATTGGCTGATTCCGCATTTGCAAGCGTTTAATCGGCAGCATCCGGATGTGCGCCTGAATATCCGCACCACGCCCGACCTCGTGATCCTGCAAGACGAGGCGGTCGACATGAGCTTGCGCTATGGCGACGGCAACTGGCGCGGCGTGGAAAAGCTCAAGCTGCTGGATGAAGAAATCTTCCCCGTCTGCAGCCCGAAATTTCTGCAAGCGCACCCCGGGATTACCCTGGACACTCTCAAGCAATTTCCCTTGCTGCGGCATTCCGTCATTTCCTGGAGCAACTGGTTCAGCAAGGCAGGCTTGTCACCCGATGAGCCGGACAATACCCTGGCATTCAACGAAATCACGCACACCATCCATGCCGCGCTACTCGGGCAGGGGATTGCTTTGGCGAGGTCGCTGCTGGTGCAGGAATATCTACAGCAAAGGCGCCTGGTCCGCTTGTTCGATATCGCGGCGCGCGGCGCCTTCAGTTATTACCTGGTCTGGCGAAAAAACGATGTAAAGGAGGCGACCATGTCCCTCTTCAGGAATTGGGTGATTGCGGAATTGCGGAAGACCACCGCGGCCGACACCGATTGCCTGCCGCCATTGATGGGATAAAGGTTTGTTTGGGGATGTAGGGACGCAGACCCCGGCCCGTTGCAGTGTCTACCCCAACGCCGGAAGGGCGCCGAGACGTTTCAATTCATCCGAGGCAATCGTCGCCAATTCGCGTAACGCGCGGATTTCCTTTTCGCGCAAGCGGCGCGCCTCGCGATCCAGCACACACAAGGTCCCGAGGCGAAATCCGTCCCGGCTGATCAAGGGCACTCCGGCATAAAAACGGATATAGGGGTTACCGGTAACCAGCGGATTTTGCTTGAAGCGCTCATCTTCCCGTGCATCTTCAACCACGAACAGATCATCCTGCAGGATCGCGTGGCTGCAAAATGCCCATTCGCGCGGCGTTTCGGCGAGAGTAATGCCGGCCCGTGACACGAACCATTGGCGCTGCGAGGTCAGCAGCGTAATCAAGGCCATTGGCATATCGGTGATTTCGCTCGCCAGCCAGGTGAGACGATCGAACGCCGGGTTGTCCGAAGTGCCGACCAACTCGAGCGCATGCACTGCCTTCAGGCGCGCCCCTTCATCCTGCGGTATAGGGTAGGCCGGTTCAGCGACAGGCTGAAATTCCGCATCAAGCGGGAACGATGACACCTGTGGCGCCTGATTCGCCTGCGCAACTTTCACTCTATTTTCCAGCAAGCGCATGACCGCGCTGGTTCTTACACGCCGATGTCCACCCGGGGTTTTCCAGGACGGCAGCGCACCACTCTCAATCCATTGTTGTGCGGTGCTGACCGCCACTCCCAGCAGCCTGGCAGTGGCGCGGGTGGTGAGAATAGGGTCGGCATCTTCTTTGAAAGACGCGGTTTTGCGGGGCGATGACATGGGCGTGCGATTTATGTGTGGCGCAAATTATAACCGTCATTCAGCAATAATCAATAAAAACGACGAAACTGACAAATCTATCGATGTTATAGAAACAAATTATGGATATATCAGCGGTTTTTCATGCGAATATCTTGCAAGCGATTAATTTTACTCAATAAGCAAAAACCAGTTTCGTCATTTTCGTCACATCTTGATGGGAATGGCTGGTCCGGCAGCCAAAGGAAGCAACACCATGTCCCATCCAAACGAAGAATCCAATCCGAGCGATACCTATGAAGCCCGACGCCTAGAAGCATTGCACCGGCTGGATTTGCTCGACACCGCGCCGACGGAGGCATTTGACCGCATCACGCGCATGGCCGCGCAGATTTTCAATCTGCCGATTTCGGCGGTATCGCTGACCGACGCCGACCGGCAGTGGTTCAAGTCCCGCGTGGGCGTAGCGCATGACTCCATCCCGCGCGACAAGGCGCCTTGCAGTCATGTCGCCGATACGGCGGGCGTGGTGGTCATTCCCGATCTGCTCGACGATGCGTGTTACCGCGACAGTCCGCTTGCCGAAAGCGGCATCCGTTTTTACGCCGGCGCGCCGCTGATAACTGACGATGGCTACAGCCTGGGAGCGATGTGCGTGCTCGGCACCGAGCCGCGCCAGACGACTCCAGAGGAAATGGCATCCCTGCACGACCTGGCGGCCATGGCGATGGCGCAGATCGAATTGCAGCACGCGCTGGGCCGCATCGATCCGGTCAGCGGCCTGCCCAACCGCAAGCAGTTCCGCGAAGATTTCGACGACCTGAACAAGGATGGGAAAGGCATCGAAGCGCGCGTACTGGTCATGGTCAATTTCGCCAAGCCGGAAGAGATCCGCGACGGCACCCGCGCGATGGGTTCGCATTACTTCGAAGACCTGATCCGCCATTCGGTGACCTTGTTAAGGAGCATACTCGGCAAGGGCCGCACGATCTATCACGTCGGCGAAGCACAGGTGGCTTTTTTCGCCCGCCAGGGGATCGAGCTGCAAGCCTACAGCCGGGAGCTGGCGCAAGTGCTGCAACAGCAGCGCCATGCCAGCAATGCCTCGTTCATGACCACCACGTCGGTCGGCATCGCGCCATTCCTGCTCGGGCAGACCGGGTATGCCGACGTGCTGCGCATGGCGCACAGCGCCTGCCAGGAAGCGTTCGAGATGGACGAGCATGTCTGCGTGTATTCCACGGAACACGATGCCGCCCACTTGCGCCGCTTTACCTTGCTGAACAAGTTCAGCAGCGCGCTGGAACACACCGAGCGCCTGAGCCTGGTGTACCAGCCGCGCATCGATATCGCATCGGGCGCCTGCGTCGGCGCCGAAGCGCTGCTGCGCTGGACCGATCCGGACCTGGGCCCGGTGTCGCCAGGCGAATTCATGCCGATCGTCGAGCTGAGTTCGATGGCGCGTCCCGTTACCGCCTGGTTGATGGAAACCGCCATCCGCCAGTTGAGGCAGTGGCAAGACGACGGCATCGACATGCAGGTATCGCTGAATGTCTCGGCCACCAATCTGCTGGAGCCGGATTTCGCCGAGCGGCTGCTTGCCACGCTAACGAAATATCAGGTCGCGCCGCAAGCCGTGGAACTGGAGCTGACCGAAAGCGCGTTCATGTCGAATCCGGGCAAGGCGCAAGCCACGCTGACGGCCGTCGCCGACGCCGGCGTGCGCCTGGCGATCGACGACTTCGGCACAGGCTACAGCAGCCTGTCATACCTGCAAAGCCTGCCGGCTGATATCGTCAAAATCGACCAATCCTTCATCCGCAAGCTGTTCGAGGGCGAGCGCGCCAGGATGCTGGTCGGCGCGATGGTGTCGCTATCCCATGAGCTGGGTTACCGTGTCGTGGCCGAGGGCGTGGAAACGCAGGAAGCGCTCGACTTCCTGCGAAAGACCGGGTGCGATGAAGTGCAAGGCTACCTGTTTGCCAAACCCATGCCGCCGGAAAGCCTGGTGCAGTGGCTGGCGCAGCAGCAGGTGAGTGAAGCGGCCTAAGGAAGCAGCCGGGCAAGAGCGCGATTGATCGCCATGTTGAACGACCAGCCGATCTTCAAGCCGGAATAGACATTCGACGGGGTCAATACGATGCCAAGCAGGATGCCGGTCAGGACGGCGCGCAGACTGAGTTCGCGTTCAATCGGCATAAAGGGTAACGAGACAATGCGGAAGCTCCATCAAACCATGCGGGTTGCCATGCGTCCTTGATCGAAGCGCAGATTAGGGAGCGTTACTGGCACATGTAAAAGACCAATGAAGAAAGTAAATAAGCTTATTTAAATAGAAGCATATTGGAAAATAACTACACTGATTCCAACACTCCCATTGCCTTTTGCATCTTTTCTCCCAATAGCGACGTTTCGCCATATGTCATCACCAGTTCTTGTGTGGCCCGTGTCATGGCGACATACAATAAGCGCGCCTCTTCCTGAGCATCATCGTCTTCCTTCGATGGCGCACCAATGGCAGGGATACCCACCATGGGGAACTCCAGTCCTTTACTGCTATGCATAGTTATCAGCTTGACGCTGTCGTGCGCCGGTGAATAGCTTTTCTTTTTATCTTGTTGCCATTGAAACGGAATGCCTTTCCGTTTCAATGTCTCCATCATCTGTTCCCCAATACCGTAGCGTCGGTAAATGATCGCCATATCTTTCCATGGCGTGCCAACACGGTTCGCTTCGATGAGTTTATTCGCCAAGAATTCAGCCTCATCTCTAATGGATGGAAGCTTGATAAGTAAGGGTTTCGGGCCATGACGGCCTGCGCTCATGGGTTGCACAGTAGGTGCTTGATCTTCTTCACTGTCAGCCGGCGATAGCAAGTCATCAGCAAAAGCACGGGCTACCGCCAGGATTTCGGCAGTGTTGCGATAGTTAAGCTTCAGGATGGTTGTGCGGCCCTTGGCTTGCACGCCAACGCTGGAAAATGAAAACCGTAGTTTCTTTGGGCCGTTATAGATAGATTGTGCATCGTCATACAACACCAGCAGTGAATTGGTATCTGGATGAATCATTTGCACGACCAGCTTAAACCACTCTGGTCGGAAGTCATGGCCTTCGTCAATCAAAACTGCATCATATTGCGCAGTCGGAATCAGTTTTTGATCGACAGCGCGGATGACGCGCTCCACGCTTTGCTCGAAATACGCATTCAAATCCGGATTGTGCGGCGGCTTACCAACGTTATAGGCTTCCAGTTGGCGAGCACACCAGGCATGGAAATTCACTACGTGGACCTTGTCCTGCACGCCTTTAGCTTCCATCACGCTAGCCAGTTTGGCAGCTAGTGTCTTGTTATAGCAGAGAACAAGGATAGGACGATGGCATAGCTTGGCGAGGTGTTCCGCGCGATATCCAAGGATCAGTGTCTTACCTGAGCCAGCTACGCCATGGATGACGCGATGGCCTTCGCCCAAGCTGCGCGCCAGTTGCTCTTGCTGAAGATCCATGACGCGTAGGACATCGGGAATTTCCACGGTTTTTTGATCGGTGTCGGCAAACAGGTCAGACTGGCTAGAGATACGCACTTCGGGAAACATGTGCCAACGGATGCGATCAATCTGGGGCAAGCTCAGGGGCATCTTGAACTTGAATGGGAACATATCCCAAAGCCGCTTTTGAAATGCCTCAGGATCAGCACTCTCAGTCATCTCATCCTGGCAGATAACAAGATGTGCCGGTAACACGTCGCCCAATTGGGCGCCATCAAATTGTTTGCGATTGATATTGGACAGCACCACACCATGGCCATAAGAGATAAATGGCTTGCCTTTCAATGAGCCGCTGGGGAAAACCAATTTTGGGTCACGTTCCAACCTGCTTGTAATGGCAAACATGTATTGTCGCGCTTGCTCAAGCGGATTCAGCACATGCTTGATGCCATGATTGGTCAGGATGGCAGCCTGCTGCTTATCCATGCTATGGATGGTATCGAGCTTCCAATCTTTCACTTCCAAGACTAGTAGGCCACGACTAGGATGAAACACTACGAAGTCTGGATGCTGAGTGCGTTCGCCAATAGAAACGTCATACCAGCACAGATAATCGTCTTCCAGCTTATCTTCCAAGCGGTAGGCGAGGCGCTTTTCTCCTGAGGTCATGCGCGAGGCGCAGGAGCTAATTGCAGGGATGAGTGTGGCCACGGCGTTCTCTTTTAAGTCGGAATACCAAAGATATTACCAAAGAGAAATACCAATGGTACTTTATTGTCGTTTTATCTTATGGCTCTTTTCTCCCATATTTATGGGATATCGACGGCCCGCCTACACAGGTAAAATGTTGCCAAATATAAATATTAAAACATTAACCCTGACACTATTTTTACGGCAAACATGGGGCGCAACAAAAAAACCTCTCCCGCAGAAGACTTGCTCGAATTCGTCGCGATGCTCCCGGCGTGGGCCGGCATCGCCATCGCGGCCATCACTTATTTCTGGCTGCATTCGATAGCCAGCCAACCGGCTCCTGCTGCGCCGGTGCAGCCGGCCCAAATGGGCGCGTACGTCACCAGCACGCTCTGGAAAACGCTGGCGTACTACGGCCAATTCTTCATTCCGCTGATATGCCTGGGCGGCGCGGCCCTATCGGCATGGCGGCGCAAGCAGCGCGAAGCTTTGCTCGTCAATGCGGCAAAGAGCGAGGCGGCCAGCGCGCTGGATGACATCTCCTGGCAAGAGTTTGAAATGCTGGTTGGCGAAGCGTTTCGGCGGCAGGGGTATCAAGTCATGGAAAACGGCGGCAGCAGGCCGGATGGTGGAATCGATCTCATCCTGCGCAAGGAAGATGAGCTATTCCTGGTGCAGTGCAAGCAATGGAAAGCGTTTCGGGTGGGCGTGGATGTGGTGCGCGAGTTGTATGGCGTGATGGCAGCGAAAGGGGCGGCTGGCGGATACGTGGTGACGTCCGGGTTGTTTACCGAGGCAGCGATGAGGTTTGCTAAAGGGCGGAATTTGAAGTTGATTGATGGGCGGGTTCTGATGGGGTGGATTCGGCAGGTGAAGCCGATTCAAAAGGCTATTGCGACTTCTAAAGTCGCAAATGAATCCGCTCTCACGCCAGAATTAGATACAAAGGCAGCGATTCAGAATCTTTAGGCAGTTTATAGAAATAAAAACGAAGGAGTTCGTCTAATCTTCGAGAAATATTTTGCTGGCTCGGAATGAGCTCTAACGCATATGGTTTAAGCACATTTTTCGCTTTCGGGGGGAAGCATTCATGTACCTACGTTCATATCGAGTACAAAACTTCAGGCGTCTTCAGAGCGCGCATATAGAACTAGATTCAGATATCTCAATTTTTGTTGGTTCAAATAACAGCGGGAAAACGTCTGCGACGCAAGCGATTCAAACGTTTTTGTCCGGGTCTAAAGAGAGATTTTCTCTATATGACTTTAGTTCCAGTGTCTGGAAAAAACTTAACGAAATCGGAGAGGCTGATCCGTCTGGCGATGATCAAGCATCGATGCCCTGCGTCGTACTGGATCTTTGGTTTGAAGTAACGCAGGATGACCTGTACCTCGTCATCCCACTCCTTCCAAGTACGCAATGGCAGGGAAACGAAGTCGGAATCCGCATTGAGTTTGGCGCACGCGATGCGATCGAACTGTTGCAACGGTATAGAGGAAAGCAGAAGGAGGCAAAAGAACGCGCTGCCGCTTTAGTGGGAGGAGCCGGAAACTACATTCCTTGGCCAAAAACATTAACCGAATATCTTGAAAAGGAATTGCACCGAGAGTTCGAGTTGCGATATTTCGTGCTTGATCGCACACAGTTCGATTCCGAGTATAGGCAATCTAACGGGTATGAGCCCTCTCTACTTGCGGGTGAACTAGGTGGTGGTGCGCTCCTAAAATCACTTGTTCGCGTAGACTGCTTAAATGCTCAACGCCATTTGACTGACCCCAAATCCAACACGTCCGGCGGAGCTGGGCGAGCGGAAGATCTATCAAAACGCTTAAGTCGATTCTACCAGCGCAACCTCGATCAGCGGGAGGAGGATCACGCAGCATTGAAGGCGCTGTTTGATTCCGAAGAGGGGTTGAACAAGCATCTTATGGAGGTATTCGAGCCAACGCTGAAACAACTTGAAACGCTTGGATATCCAGGACTTAATAATCCGCGTTTAGAGATCAAGTCTGCTTTGAATCCGGCGACAATCATGAGCCAAGATGCGAAGGTTCATTACATTGTCGGCAGCGGCGATAGTACTGTCACACTACCCGACAGTTATAACGGCCTTGGGTTTAAGAATCTTATATATATGGTTGTCGAGATCCTGGATCTTCATCAAAAATGGAAAGAAGAAGAGGACAAGCGTCCACCGCTTCATTTGATTTTTATAGAAGAGCCAGAGGCACATTTGCATGCGCAACTTCAGCAAGTATTCATCCGTAACGTATTTAGCCTGCTTAATGACACTGACAACGCAGGCGAATCATTCGCCAGTCAAGTTGTAGTCACTACGCATTCTCCACACATACTGTATGAACGCGGCTTTACACCAATACGTTATTTTCGTCGCCATAATCAGGACGGTGAGCAGTCAACAAAGGTACTGAACCTCTCAAGTTTCCAAAAAGGGCCAACACCAAAGGATCGTGACTTTCTGCAGCGCTATCTTAAATTAACACACTGTGATTTGTTTTTTGCTGATGCTGCAATATTGGTCGAGGGGAATGTGGAGCGGCTCCTCATGCCATCAATGATCGAGAAAGAGTCGAAAACTCTGAGGTCGGCAGCAATCTGTATATTGGAAGTTGGCGGTGCATTCGGACACCGGTTCAAAGAACTGATCGAGTTCCTCGGCATCACAACACTCATCATCACTGATATCGACAGCGTGACTGAGGCGAGCGCGCCAGATGTCGTAGATGAAGATGAAGAGAAAGAATTCGAGATTCCGAGTGTAGACGAAAATGCGCCTCCACAAAAACGTTACGGAAGAACTTGCCTGCCGGCTGAGCCTGGAGCAGTGACGGCAAATCAAACGTTGATTCAATGGCTTCCGAAAATGCGTACGATTGAAGAGTTGTTAGCTGCTTCGTGCGAACAAAAAACCGAGAAGTTGGGCGATTCAGATATGGCGAGAGTGATGGTCGCATATCAAACATCTACAGAGGTAACTTGGAACGATCAACACATGTTATTGTGTGGACGCACTTTGGAAGAAGCATTTGGTCTGGAAAATGCGGCTTGGTGCCAAGAGGCCACGCAACGTTACGTTGGGCTAAAGCTAAAGGCCGTGCCAGCCTCTCCAAATGATTTGGCTATTGGGCTATACAAGCGTGTGACTGGAAAACATTTCGACAAAACGAAGTTTGCCCTTGCCGTACTTAGTAGTAACCCTGAACATTGGAGCGTGCCACTTTATATCAAACAGGGACTGATTTGGCTCGCAGCGCAAATAGGGTTGGAAGCCGAGTCAAATCCACAAGAAGGGACACACAAAGAGATTATTGCAGACGCACTAGCTCAAACGCAGGCTGCGGTAACAAGTATTGTTGCTCTTACTGAAAAAATGCCGGTCGAGAGTATTAAAGCATTCGCCGAGACTCCTACGCTTGCTCCAGCAGTAGACTATGCAGCCGCAGTTGTTACTGATAATAAAAATAAGGGGGCAGTGTGAATCGCCGCGCAAGCCAACCTGATACACAAGCTGATTTACAGCTCCGTCAAATCATTGGCGTACGTCAGAGCTTTATCATGGTGGCCGGCGCCGGCTCTGGTAAGACAACGTCACTCATCAAGGCATTAAAAACGATCATCGACGAACATGGGACTAGCCTAAGAAAGAAACGTCAGCGTGTCGCATGCATCACATATACGGAAATCGCGTCGAAGGAGATATGGGCTGATATTAGCAATAACCCGCTAGTTCATGTTTCGACGATACATAGTTTTTTTTGGATGATTATTCGATCTTTCCAAAACGATATTCGCGATTGGGTTGCTCAGCGTATTGATGAAAAGCTTGCAGAGCTTCGGGCTGCCGCTGCCGGGTTCGGCCCGCGTGTACATGAACGTACACGTGAAAGAAATAAACGTGATATCGAAAGATATGAGTATCAGCGTACACGTATTGGATCTGTATCCGCATTTACATACGGTACAGGGAGCGACTACATTAAAGGCGTCTTAGGACATGACGACGTTATTAAGATCGCCTCAGCATTTTTAACAGAGCGGCCATTATTTCGGACACTTTTCGGCCAGCAGTTCCCGTTTTTGTTTGTAGACGAAAGCCAGGACACCATGCCGTATGTTGTGGACGCATTGAAAGCTGTTCAGCATCAAATGCGCTCTCATTTTTGTCTAGGATTCTTCGGCGACCCAATGCAGCAGATTTATCCGACTGGTGTTGGAAAGATTCAGCAAGAAGCAGGTTGGATTACTATCACAAAGCCAGAAAACTTTCGTTGTGCAACTTCCGTACTTTCTGTGGCAAATGCTATACGGCGTGGTGGTGACGATTTAGTCCAAGTAGGCGGACGAACATCAATGGTCGAGGGCGAAGCTCGACCAGTTATTGGCACTGCACGCATATTTATATTGCCAATTGACGAGCAGCGTAATGAGCGTCTTCTTGCAGTTAGAGACTGGATTTCCCGTCACAACAATGATCCTGAATGGCAGCCGAGCGAAACTACTTCAGTAAAAACACTTGTGATCGTTCACAGAATGGCAGCATCTCGCTTAGGGTTTTCGGCGCTGTATTCAGCTATGAATGATAATGCGCCTGAAACGTTTAAAGCAGGGTTTCTTGATGCATCAGCTTGGCCGTTGAGGCCATTTGTTTCTTTTGTTATTCCGTTAAGCGACGCTGTTCGTAAAGGGCAGGAATTCAAGGCAATGTCGATTCTGCGGTCAAGTAGCCCACGATTGGTTGGGGAAAATTTGCGGGGGAGAGACGTCGCTCAGGTGCTCGGCGAGCTACGAGAGGCCTGTATGCAGTTGGCAGAAATGGTGTCTCCTGATTCTAACGCGTCGGTGCGCGATGTACTGCTTCATTTACGAGACTCCCGCCTCTTAACGTTGGATCACCGAATTATGGCGTATCTAGATGATCAAACGCCGGAAAACGTTGAAGGCGACGATGACAATGATGACGGTGATAACCGTGAAATCACAGCGATGGATTCTTTCATGCGATGCGAAGTATCCCAATTTTTGGGTTACCAAGCATATTTGAATGACGAATCACCGTTCTCAACGCAACAAGGTATTAAGGGAGCAGAGTTTGCCAGAGTACTCGTTGTTTTAGACGACGATGAAGGTACCCACGTCCAGTTTTCTTATGATAAATATTTTGGAATAAAGCGAATGTCGGCTCGTGATGAACAAAATGTTCTTGAAGGAAAAGAAACTGCCATAGAACGTACACGTCGACTTTTTTATGTTTGCTGTACAAGAGCTCGTACTGATTTGGCCGTTGTGCTCTTCTCAAATGATATAGCTTTGGCAGAACGTCAAGTACGCGCAACCGGAATCTTCCCCGATAACGCAGTCTACACATTACCCGCGTTGGCTACATAGGTAACCTTGCCATGAGAGGCGAAGCGGAATCGTCTCTTTGGCCCTCAGGAAAATAGCTAAAACTAAGATGGCTTTCCTGGACTTTTATTGCCGTCCATTTCAGCTTCCAATTGTGCCGCCAGCGCCCCACACTGCTGCACTTTCCTGAGCAGCCGGTACTAACCTATCTATATCCATTAGAGCCTGATTTCTCAATTTTTCCACGTTTGCTCTTCTGATTGCCGATTTCGCAAGAATTGGCGAAGAATCGTTATTCATAGCCATACGTCGCTCGATATGATGACAGTAATGTCAACTACACAGATTGTCGACTGAGGCTTACATAACTTTTATAAAGTTCCAAGTCGCTGCAAGTCTGCCAGAACTACCTTGCGTGAATAAGATCTCACCGCACTATCCCAGTGCACCCCTGCACCACCTCCTCGCCCCGATCTGAAGCATCCCCTCCATCATTTAGTGCATAACCACCCCATTTGCACCAAATACCCCCAATTCCCCCTGGCACGCCCATTGCAAATAGATGAGCAAATGACTCGTGCGCTGCAGTTGTGCGCGACCGCAACCGAATGAAACAGGGGAAGAAAATGATGAAAATTCTTGTGATTGGCCATGGCATGGTGGGGCATAAATTCCTCGAAAGCCTGGATGACGCAGGCCTGCACGACGCCGAAGTCACCGTCTTGTGCGAAGAGCCGCGCGCGGCTTACGACCGTGTGCACCTGTCCGAATTCTTTTCCGGTAAATCGGCAGAAGACCTCTCGCTGGTGTCGCCGGGATTTTTCGATCGCGGCAACCTGGCGCTGCGCTTGAACACGCGTGCCGCATCGATTGACCGCTACGCCAAGACCGTCACCACCAGCGACGGCAAGGAGCTGGACTATGACAAGCTAGTGATCGCTACCGGCTCTTATCCTTTCGTGCCCCCGGTGCCCGGCAAGGATCGCAAGGACTGTTTTGTCTACCGCACCATCGAAGACCTGGAAGCCATGCTGGAATGCGGCAGCCGCTCGACTAGCGGCGTGGTCATCGGCGGCGGCCTGTTGGGTCTGGAATGCGCCAAGGCGCTGCGCGACATGAGTCTGGAGACGCACGTGGTGGAATTCGCGCCGCGCCTGATGGCGGTGCAGATGGATGAGGGGGGCGGGCGCATGCTGCGCCGGAAGATCGAGGAACTCGGTGTCGTCGTGCACACCCAGAAAAACACCCTTGAGATCGTCGATGGCGAAACCGCGCGTCACCGCCTGGTATTTGCCGATGGTACCCATCTCGAAACCGACATGATCGTGTTCTCCGCGGGTATTCGTCCGCGCGACGAGCTGGCGCGTGAATCCGGCCTGACAGTGGGACCGCGTGGCGGCATCGTCATCGACAACCACTGTTTGACCTCGGACCCGGATATCTATGCCATTGGTGAATGCGCCCTGTGGAATGGTCAGATTTTCGGCTTGGTGGCGCCAGGTTACGACATGGCGCGCACGGCGGCTCGCCACCTGGCCGAGCAGGCTGGTGAGTTTGCCGGCGCCGACATGAGCACCAAGCTGAAACTCCTGGGCGTGGACGTGGCCAGCATCGGCGACCCCATGGGCGCGACCGCCGGCAGCCGTTCGTGTCAGTTCACCGACGAGCGCAAGCAGGTCTATAAGAAGATCGTCGTTTCCGAGTGCGGCAAGTACTTGCTGGGCGCGGTGCTGGTGGGCGACGCGACCGAATACGGCACCTTGCTGCAAATGATGCTCAACAAGATCGAGCTGCCGAAAGATCCGGAATTCCTGATCCTGCCGCAAAGCGATGGCAAGGCGAAACCAGGCCTGGGTGTCGATGCCTTGCCGGCATCCGCGCAAATCTGCTCCTGCAACAATGTCTCCAAGGGCCAGATCTGCGAAGCGGTGTGCAACGGTGTGACCAGTATCGGTGACATGAAGGCTTGCACCAAGGCGGGCACGGCATGCGGCGGTTGCGTGCCGCTGGTGACGCAAGTGATGAAGGCCGAGATGAAGAAGCAGGGCATGGCGGTGAACAACCATTTGTGCGAACACTTCGCTTACTCGCGCCAGGAATTGTTCCACCTGATTAAAGTCGGCCAGATCAAGACCTTCGACGATTTGCTGGCCAAGCATGGCAAGGGCCTGGGCTGCGATATTTGCAAGCCGGTCGCTGCCAACATCTTTGCTTCATGCTGGAACGACTTCGTGCTGAAAAAAGAGCACGCCAGCCTGCAGGATTCCAACGACTACTTCCTCGGCAATATCCAGAAGGATGGCACCTATTCGGTGGTGCCGCGCATGGCGGGCGGCGAAGTCACGCCGGATGGCTTGATCGCCGTTGGCCAGGTAGCGAAGAAATACGGCTTGTACACCAAGATCACCGGCGGCCAGCGCGTCGATTTGTTTGGCGCGCGCCTGGACCAGTTGCCGGCCATTTGGGAAGAGTTGATCGCTGCCGGTTTTGAATCCGGCCATGCCTATGGCAAGTCGCTGCGCACCGTGAAATCCTGCGTCGGCTCGACCTGGTGCCGCTATGGCGTCGACGATAGCGTGGGTCTGGCGATCGAACTGGAGAATCGCTACAAGGGCTTGCGCGCGCCGCACAAGATCAAGTTCGGCGTCTCTGGCTGTACCCGTGAATGCGCCGAAGCGCAAGGCAAGGATGTCGGCATCATCGCCACCGAAAAGGGCTGGAATCTGTACGTCTGCGGCAATGGCGGCATGAAGCCGCGCCATGCCGAATTGCTGGCTTCCGACTTGTCCAAGCAAGACTTGATCAAGTATATCGACCGCTTCCTGATGTTCTATATCCGCACCGCCGACCGCCTGCAGCGCACCAGCGTCTGGCGCGACAACCTCGAAGGCGGTCTCGATTATCTGAAAGAAGTCATCCTGCAAGACAAGCTGGGAATGGCGGCGGAACTCGAAGCCGACATGCAGCACGTGGTCGATACCTATGCCTGCGAATGGAAAGCTGCCGTCACCAATCCCGAGACGCGCAAGCGCTTCCGCCAGTTCGTCAACAGCGACCAGCCGGACCCGAACGTCGTGTTCGTCGAGGAGCGTGGACAGATTCGTCCGGCCACGCCGGAAGAACGCAAGATTATCCCGATCATTGCCGAAGCAGCTTAAGTATTTAAGGAGAGGACGCCATGACACAAGCACAAACTCGCATCAAATCTCAACCCCGCTGGAATCCCGTTTGCACCATTGACGATATCTTGCCCAATACCGGCATCTGCGCCCTGGTCGACGATAAGCCTGTCGCCGTATTTCAGGTCAGCGGCGCGAACGGGCAACTCTTCGCCATCGACAACTTTGATCCGAACTCGAATGCCAGCGTGTTATCGCGCGGCTTGATCGGCACGCTCGGCGAGCGCGTCGTCGTTGCCTCGCCCATCTACAAGCATCACTTCGACCTTGAAACGGGGGAATGCCTGGAAGCGCCGGAGAATTCGATCAAGGCCTATCCGGTACGCGTCGAGAACAGCACGGTCTGGGTCGCGGTATAAGAGCAGGCCGGATTAATCCGGCTTGTCTGGAGCGCTGGCGTGCCATTCACGGTGAGCCGGCATCCAGTCGAGTGCCAGGTGCTGGTATAGCTCGGGACTGAGGCGCGAGCTCACCACGTTGGCGATGAACGAAACCGCCATGAGGCCGATGACCATTTCATGGCCGTCGATCATTTCCATGACAATGATGGCGGCCGTGATGGGCGATTGCGTCACGGCAGCCAGGAAGCCGGCCATGCACAGTGCCATGAACGGTGCCGTTCCACCCGCGTCGGGTAATAATGGGGAAAGCGTCGCGCCCAATGCGCCGCCCACTGCCAATGACGGCGCAAAGATCCCGCCGGGAATACCCGAGTAGTAACTCACGATGGTTGCCAGAAAGCGCGTGATCGAGGCGTGCCAGGGCAGCTCCAGCGCGCCGGACGCCGCCTGCTTGGTGACTTCATAACCCGTGCCGAACGACAGCCCATCTCCCGCCCAGCCGATCACGGCTACCAGTAATCCGCAGATGCCGGCAAATCGCACCGGATGATTGCGCCGCCAGACCCAAAGCGGAAAATCCTTGGCTTTTTGGGGCCAAAGCATCAGCCAACTGAAGGCGCCGCCCAGCAGACCGCAGAGCACGCCGCCGGCCAGGACCGGCATGATGATCGAGGCACTTTGCGGCAGGACGCTGAATTGGCCAAAATAATTGTAATTGCCGAGCAGCGCGATGGACACCAGGCCGGACAGAATGATCGTGCTGATCAGCACGCCGCTGGTGCGCGTTTCCAGGCGGCGTCCCAGTTCTTCGATGGCGAACACGATGCCGGCCAGCGGCGTATTGAAGGCGGCCGCCACGCCCGCTGCGCCGCCTGCCAAAATCAGGTCGGCCGGGCGCAGGGCCCGGGAATGCGGCAACAGGCGATGCGAGGCGTGCATGATGGATGCCGCCACTTGCACCGATGGTCCCTCGCGCCCGGCGGAAAATCCACCCAGCAGCGCGAACGCGCCCACAACAATCTTGCCGATGGCAATACGGATCGATACCAGCTTGCTGATCTCGCCGCCTTGTGAAACGAGTTTGGTGGCAGCAATAACTTGCGGAATGCCGCTACCTTGTATGCCCGAAAAATAACGCCGGGTGCACCACACCGCAGTCATGCCGATGGCCGGCGTCAATATGAATGTCACCCAAGGCCGGCCTTGCGCGAGAAGGGTAAAGGCATGCAGGGCTAGCTCTGCGAGTTTGGCAAAAGAGACGACCACCAGGCCGGCTAGCACGGCGGCTGTCCACAAGGTAATGCGCGTGCGCCAGCGCAGGCTGCTTAACAAACCGCGATGGATAGCCATGTAGAAGAAACAGTAAAAAACAAAAAGGGCCAATGATCCCACTGGCCCATTCGAATGGATGGTATGCCGTCAACGCACTTGCAGCTTCCCGCCTTGGGTCGTTGACGGATGCGGCCATGAAATTATAGTCCGAATTTTATTTTGATAATGAAACCATGTGGGACCTTGCTTGCGATAACAGCAACCATTCCCTGCCTTTGTTAGTCTGAACTAAAACTATTCATACGTTCAACGTAATGAAATTTCAGCTCAGCAAACTAACGCTACGTACACGCCTCCTGATCATCATTCTGCTTGCTTCGCTGCCGGCGGTTGGCCTATTTCTGTTGGAGAGTTCCAGGGAGTATGACAAAGCCCAGCGTGAAGCCCAGAATAACCTGATGGCCATGGCGACGCTGGTCGCCAGTAATGAGAGCCGGGTGGTGCAAGGCATCAAGGACATCTTGCTTGCCATTAGCCAGCAACCCTTCGTGCAGAACCGCGACTTGCCGATGTGCCGTGACACGCTGGTCAGGATGGCGAAGCAGTTTTCTGCATATGACAATTTTTCTGTCATCGACACCAATGGCGATATTCTGTGTACCGGCAGTCCGCTCGACGGGGCGGTCAATGTCCAGGATCGTCCCTACTTCCAAACGATGATGCGTGAAAAGCGCTTTGTCGGCGGCGCTTATCTTGTCAGCCGCGTCACCGGATTACAGGTCGCCACCTTCGCGTTGCCGGTCATTCAGGATGGGCAAGTCACAGGGGCAATCTCGACGGCCTTGCGCCTTGAAGAATTGACTTCGATGGCACGCGGCATTCCGCTTCCTGCGGGCACAGTCATTGGCATTACGGATATGCAAGGCGTTCTTCTAACACGCGAACCTGCCATACCGGAAATAATCGGCAAGCCAGTCCAGGATGCCGCCCTGATGCGCAGCTTGTCCGCCGGTGCGCCGCATTTTGTGGATGGACATGGCATGGATGGCGTCCAGCGCTTGTATGCCGCGGTTCCTATCCAGTTTGAAGGCAAGCCATTCTTTTATGTGTTCGTTGGGTTGGATAAATCCAGACTCGAAAGGGCGGCGCGCAATTCGCTGGTAATCGACTTTAGCGTATTGGCATTGATTATTGCTCTGTCCTATATCGGCACCGGCTATCTGAGCCAACGTTCGCTCCTCAAGCCCGTGCAGCGCATCATCGCGGCGGCGCAGGGCGTGAGCGCGGGCAACCTGAAGGCCAGGACCGAGCTGAATCATGAAGCTGGCGAAATCGGTGAACTGGCGCGGCAATTCGATGTGATGGCCGAGGCGCTGGAAGCGCGCGAGGAAGCCAATCGCTCGGCCAACAAGTACATCGAATACATCGCCCAGCATGATCCGCTCACCAACCTGCCGAACCGGCGCTTGTTTGCCATGCAGCTGGAGCAGCAGACGGCGCGCATGAAGACAACAGGCAAATGTCTGGCCGTGTTATTCCTGAATCTGGATCGCTTCAGACTCGTCAACGATTCGCTGGGGCAGGACGTCGGCGACCAGTTGCTGTTGACCGTGGCAAAACGCTTGGAAGGCTGTGTATTGGCCGAAGCGACGGTGGCGCATCTGGGCCGGGATGAATTCGTCTGCATGCTGCCTGGCGTCGGCCCGCAAGAAGTCATGATGGGCGTGGTCCAGACATTGGTCCGCCAGGTGACCGAGCCGTTTGTGATTGGCGGGGAACATATCGAAATCGGCGCCACGGTAGGCGTGAGCCTGTTTCCTGACCATAGCGAGGATGGGACGACGCTGGTGCGTTATGCCGAAGTGGCGATGCATGAAGCCAAGGAAAGCAACATGCCGGTGCGCCTGTATTCGCCTTATATGGGAACCATTGCCGGCAGGCGCAGGGTCCTGGAAACGGAATTGCGGCGGGCCTTGGCCAACCGCGAATTCCTGGTGGCGTACCAGCCCAAGGTCGATACCGTGAGCAAGCGCATCGTCGGCGCCGAAGCCCTGATCCGCTGGCAGCATCCGGAAAAAGGCTTGCTCTCGCCAGCCGGGTATATCCGCGTGGCCGAGGAAATCCAGCTGATCGTGCCGATCGGCGAGTGGGTATTGCGCGCCGCCTGTTTTCAGAACAAGCTCTGGCAGGATGCCGGGCTGCCGCCGATCCAGGTTGCCGTCAATGTGTCGGCGCATCAGTTCAAGCGCGACGATTTCGTGGATACCGTGCGGCACGCCTTGCAGGACAGCGGTCTGGAGGCGCGCTACCTGGAGCTGGAAATCACCGAGGGCACCTTCCTGCATGGCAGTCATGAAGTGCTGCATGCCTTGCGCGGCCTTGGCATCGCGCTGGCCATCGACGATTTCGGCACGGGCTATTCCAACCTGAGTTATCTGAAGAACCTGCCGGTCGACAAGCTCAAGATCGACCAATCCTTCATCCGCGATATCGTGCGCGATCCTAACGATGCTGCCGTCACGCAAGCCATCATCAACGTGGCCCGCAGCCTGAAGCTGACGGTGGTGGCCGAAGGCGTGGAAGACCGCCAAACATTCAATATCCTCGAACAACTTGGCTGCGATGAAATCCAGGGCTATTACTGCGGTAAGCCGCAGCTGCCCGACGATTTCCGTGCCTTGTTGCAAAGCGGTTATGCGACGCCATTTGTATCGACCGATACAACGACAAGCAATGCGCCGGCATGAGTAAGAGCTAGTTACGGCGCGCGGTTGATTTCTTAAAACTAATAAAGTTCCGACCTATATATTGCGACTCAGGGCGTGTCGAACTGCCCTGATTCGGCGCAAGCGGACTATACTCATGCATAGATGAAAACACGTATTGGCAAACTATCGCTGCGTACGCGCTTACTCTTGATCATTCTGCTGGCGTCACTGCCGGCGGCAGGGTTTTTTGCACTCGAAAGTTCCAGGCAATATAAGCGGGCTTATCACGATGCAGGGGCGACCCTGATGGCGATTGCCAGACTGGCTGCCAGCAACCAGACCCAGGTAATACAGGGCGTCAAGGACACGTTGCTTGCCATCAGCGAACAAACTTTCGTGCGGCGCCAGGATCGCGCTTCCTGCCGCTCCTATCTCACGCGCCTGAAAGACCGCTATCCCGCGTATAACAATTTTGTTCTGATCGAATCCAATGGCGATGTCGTGTGTTCCGGCACGCCGCCACCCCAACCGGTCAATGTCAGCGATCGGTCTTACTTCCAGACGTTAGTGCAGGAAAAACGTTTCGTCAGCGGCGGCTATCTGGCCCATCGCTTTACTGGCGCGCCGCTTGCGACATTCGCCTTACCTTTGATGGAAGACGGCAAGCTGGTCGGCGCCATTGCCACGGCCTTGCGCATGGAAGCATTCAGTTCGCTGGCGCATGATGTTCCCTTGCCGGCCGGCGCGTCGTTTTTGATCAGCGATGCGTATGGCAATGTCCTGGCGCGCCAGCCGGCTCTTCCTGAGATCATCGGTAAATCTTTGCCGGATGCGGGCATGCGCGAAGGCCTCGGCGTGCGCTCGCCACAGTTTCTGGAAGCGCAGGGCATGGATGGCGTGCACCGCTTGTATGCCGTTGTTCCCAGCCTGTATGACGGCAAGCCGGCGTTTTATATCTTTGTCGGCATCGACCAGGCCAAGCTGGCCAATACCGCCAAGTTATCGCTGAAGAAAAATCTTGCCGTGCTGAGCATGATCGTCTTGCTGTCGATTGCCGGCACGTGGTTCCTGAGCCGGCGCTTCCTGATTTCTCCGATGCGGCGGGTAATCCGGGCGGCCAAGGATGTGCGCGCCGGTAACCTGAAGACCAGGACCGGGATCGATCACGATACCGGCGAGATCGGCGAGCTGGCCATGCATTTCGATGCCATGACGCACGCGCTGGAAGAGCGCGAGCAGGCGAGCCAGGCGGCGCAGCAATATATCGAATATCTGGCGCAGCACGACCCGCTGACCAACCTGCCCAACCGCCGGCTGCTGGATATCTGCCTGGCGCAGTTGATCGAACAGATGACCACGGAAGGCAAGCCGTTGATCGTGCTGTTTTTGAACCTGGACCGCTTCCGGCTCATCAACGATTCGATGGGGCAAGTGGTGGGCGACCAGTTGCTGCAAACCGTGGCAAAGCGCCTGGAATTCGGCGTCCCGGTCGATGCCTCTGTGGCGCATCTGGGTAGCGATGAATTCGTCTGCGTCGTACCCGGCGTGGGCCGCAAGGAGCTTAGCAGCGTGGCCAGGGCATTGGTGTCGCGGGTGACCGAGCCGTTTTTCATCAATGGCGAGCGCATCGAGATCGGCACGACAGTAGGCGCTGCCATTTTTCCGGAGCATAGCGACGATGGCACGGCGCTGGTGCGGCATGCCGAAGTCGCCATGCATGAAGCCAAGGAAAGCCGGATGCCGATCCGCGTGTTTTCGCCGCACCTGGGCGCGGCGGCCGGCCGGCGGCGCGTGCTGGAAACCGACTTGCGGCGGGCACTCGCCAATCACGAATTCCTGCTGGCGTATCAGCCCAAGGTCGATGCCGGCAGTCGACGCATCGTCGGCGCCGAAGCCCTGATCCGCTGGCAGCATCCGGAAAAGGGCTTGCTGTCTCCCGCCGGCTATATTCATCTGGCCGAGGAGATCCAGCTGATCGTGCCGCTGGGCGAATGGGCCTTGCGCGCCGCCTGTTTTCAGAACAAGCTCTGGCAGGATGCCGGGCTGCCGCCGATCCAGGTTGCCGTGAATGTATCGGCGCATCAGTTCAAGCGCGAGGATTTCGTCGAAACGGTGCAGCGCGCGCTTGATGACAGCGGCCTGGAGGCGCGTTACCTGGAGCTGGAAATTACCGAGGGAGCCTTACTGCAGGGTAGTCATGACGTGCTGCATGCCTTGCGCGGCATGGGTATCGTGCTGGCCATCGACGACTTCGGCACGGGTTATTCCAACCTGAGTTATCTGAAGGATCTGCCGGTCGACAAGCTCAAGATCGACCAATCCTTCATCCGCGATATCGTGCGCGACCCCAGCGATGCGGCAGTGGCGCAGGCGATCATCAACGTCGCCAAGAGCTTGCGCATGAAGGTGGTGGCCGAAGGCGTGGAAGACCGCCAGACCTTCGACATCCTCGAAGGCTTGCATTGCGACGAGATCCAGGGGTATTACTGCGGCAGGCCGCAACTGCCCGATGAATTCATCCAGCTGCTGCGGCAAGGCTTCGCCATGCCGGAGGAGGATATTCACATCATCCGGGCGAAAGAGTAAGCGCGTTTCTTACGACTACGCCGTCGTGCCATCCAGCTTGAACACGCTTGCCACCTTGGCCAGCCGGTCCGCTTGTTCCCGCATCGCTGCCGAGGCTGCTGCCGCTTCTTCGACCAGGGCGGCGTTTTGCTGGGTGGTCTGGTCCATCTGCGTGATCGCCTGGTTGATTTGCTCGATTCCGCTTGACTGTTCGTGGCTGGCGGCGACGATTTCCGCCATGATGTCGGTGACGCGTTTGACGCTATTTACGATCTCTTCCATGGTCATGCCCGCCTGGTCGACGAGCTTGCTGCCGGCATTGACCTGCGTGACCGAGTCATCGATCAGTGACTTGATTTCCTTGGCGGCGCCGGCGGAACGCTGCGCCAGCGCGCGGACTTCCGCCGCGACGACCGCAAAGCCGCGTCCCTGTTCGCCGGCGCGGGCCGCTTCCACTGCGGCGTTGAGCGCCAGGATATTGGTTTGAAAGGCGATGCTGTCGATGACGGTAATGATGTCGGCAATCCGGCCCGAACAGTCATTGATCGCCGCCATGGTCTGCACCACGCTGGAGACGACCTGGCCACCTTTGGTGGCGACGTCGGTGGCGGTATGGGCCAGCGTGTCGGCCTGGCGCGCATTGTCGGCATTCTGCCTGACGGTCGAGGTCAATTCTTCCATCGAGGCCGCAGTCTGTTCCAGCGCGCTGGCCTGCTGCTCGGTGCGCGCCGAGAGATCGAGATTGCCGGCTGCGACCTGGGACGAAGCCGTTGCGATGGCTGCCGAGCCGGAGCGCATTTCCAGAACGGTTTGCCGCAGGCTCTGCGTCATGGCATGCAGGGCCGTGAGCAGCTCACCCGTTTCATCCTTCGACCTGACCTGGATGTTCAGGTTGAGGTCGCCGGTGGCCACCGTGTTTGCCAGCGCGACCGCTTCCTTTAGCGGCCGCGTAATGCTGCGCGCGATCCGCCAGGCCAGCACGGCGCCGATCAGCAAGGCCGCGAGGGTGATGGCGGCAATGAGCGTGCGGCTGGTGTTATAGACGGCATCGATGCGCTCGTGGGCATCCTCGAAAAGCTTTTTCTGATATTCCAGGACGGACCTGACGGCATCGACATAGGCATCCATGGCAGACATCAGCCGGGCATCGGTCATTTGCCGGGCTTCGGCTTCCATGCCCCTGGATTTCATTTGCAGGATTTGCTTGCGCAGGTCGATGTAGGCGGCTCGCTTTTCCGCAACGGTGGAAATCAGCGCCTTGCCGCGCTCCGAGGCGATCAGGTTTTCCAGTTCTTTCTGAATGGTGCTGACCTGTGCGGATTGCGCGGCCATTTGTTTTTCCAGCAGCTTCTGGTCTTCAGGATCGTTGCTTCTGACGAGAGCAAAGGTGCGCGTGGCATTGATCGCAGTTCCCCGCAACCATTCTTGCGCCAGTGTCGCCTTGTGTTCGGCTTCGAACATCGCTGTCTTGGCGTCGTCGATATGTTGAAGTTGCCATAGGTTGGTCACGCTCATCACCACCATCAGCAACAGCAGTACAGCGAAACCCAGGCCAAGCCGAAAACCGATTTTCATGTTTACCATGCTTCGTCTACATTTCAAGAAAAATTGACATAAGGAAACATTTTACGAAGGCCCTTGCCGAATGTAGATGCCAATGCGTTAACGTTAAATAGAAAATAGGGCTGACCGATGTGCTTCTACAACATCCTGCCTGCAGAGTAATGGCAAATCGATATCGGTTTCCACTGCAATTGACGCAATGGAAACCGATCTAAGGTTCGCTGTGGCCATCCTGCCTTTGCTGCAGGCGCCGCAGCGCGGCTTCGATGCGCTGGTCCAGCATCTTTTCGATGTCGGGCTCGGCCGGCACGATGGAAATCCCGCCGGTCACTTCCAGCACCGCATATTTGATCTGTTCCATGTTTTCCAGGCCCTGGGAAAGGCGCGCCGCGGCCATGATGTCGGAACGCGTGACGTTTGTTTTTTTTAAGACGTCTTCCAGCACCTGGCCCTGGTTCACCAGCACCACCGGCACGCCCTCGGTGATTCTTTCGATCGTGCGTGAACGGGTCTTGATGGCGGAAAGGCCAAGGTCGATGGTGACGAAGGTGAGGATGACGGTCATGGCCATCACGACGGAGCGGTCTTCATCGACCAGCGCATTCTGGGTCGCTTCGCTGAGGATCAGCAGCAGGATGAAGTCGAACGTGGTCAGTTCGCTGAGCGTGCGTTTGCCGGTGAGGCGAAACAGCACGAGCAGGAAGACATAGATTGCCGCGGTACGCAGGATGATTTCCATGGCATGACGTCAGGGATAGACAAATTGAGTGAAGGTCACGGGCGCGTCGCCATCCATGGCGACGGTGCCGCGCAAGGAGCCGATCTGCTGCGGCTCGAAATGAAAGTGCAGTTCGGCCGGTACATTTGCCCGCGTATTGAATTCAAATGTTAGTACGCCATCTTCGGCGATGGTGCGGTCCGGCGGCGGCGTGATGCTGGTGAATTCGAGCGCCTCGATATAAGCATTGCTGAAGCTGATCCGGGTCTTGCCTGCGCGCGGCTGGATGGACAGGCGGATGGTGTCGGAGGAATGGTTGCGCAGGAAGCGCTGGTACTGGAGCTGCAACTTGCCGTCGGAGGCGCTGATGCGCGTGTCGCTCAATGGACCGCCGCGCCCGAGCAGGCCGAGCGCCACCGCCGCCAGGATGAGCAGAAATGCGATCCAGGCAGCACGCTGGATGAGCCATTCACGCTTTTGCTGGCGGTGATCTTCATCCAGCTCGAATCCGGGATGATTGGTTTGTTCCATAGCCGACCGTCGTTACCGACATGACTCTCATGAAGCCAAAGGTAACGCAGTCGGCTATGGCAGGCAGTGTCCGGTATCAATGAAGAGGTGGATGCCGGCGTCGGCGCAGTTAGGCGCCGAACTAAGTGCCGAACAGGTCGGCAAAGGCTTGGCGATATTCGGCGTGGCCCAGACGCATGCTGTTGTTGTGCGTGCCGCCCGGCACGACGATCAGCTTCTTCTTGCCGGGCGCCGCCGCGTACAGTTTTTCCGACAAATGCGATGGAATGAAGTGGTCGGCATCGCCGTGCACGATCAGCACCGGCACGTTGACGCGCCGGATCTTGGCGGCGGAATCGAACCTTTGCGACATCAGCAATTGCACGGGCAGCCACGGGTAGGAGAGGGCGCGCGCCACATCCGGCAAGGAAGAAAACGAGGATTCGACGATCAGGCCGCCTGCCGCCGATTCTTCGCTCGCTTGCGCCAGGCGGGATGCCAGGTCGATCGCCACCGCGCCACCGAGCGAATGACCGTAGATGAAGCGCTTGCCGGCATCGGGCTGCAGGCGCGACAGATACTCCCACGCCACGCGCGCATCTTCATACACGGTCTTTTCAGAAGGGTAATCGCCATCGCTCTTGCCAAAGCCGCGGTAATCGATGGCCAGCACGGAAAAGCCGAAATCGCGCAACTGCTCGATGCGGAAAAGATGACCGGTCAGGTTCCAGCGGGCGCCATGCAGGTACAGCACCGCCGGCGCATCTTTCTGCCGCGCCGGCCACCACCAGGTATGGATATGCTCGGTCCGGCCCTTGGCCTGCACCGGCAGGTTGGACTCGACCAGGCCATGCGGCAAGCCGTTGTACCAGCTGGCGGTGCCGGGCTCGACGCGGAACGTGAGTTCGCGTTCCTTTTGCCCGAGCTGTCCGCAGCCGACGGCGGCGACGACGGAGATCAGGGTGGACGAAACGGCAAGCGTGCGGGTACGTCCGCGCACACGGTCGGCGAGCGCGGAAAACAGGGACTTCAGGGGCATTCTTTGCAAAGCGTGTTATCGATTAAGCGGCGCGCCTATCCATGCGCCGGCAAGTAGGCAAGAATATTTTTAGATATGGCACGCTGGAAAATGTTCCTGAAGCTTAACTCATCATCAAGGATCGTGTGGCGCTGGTTTACTGCTTTCCCGATTCATTCTCAGGTTTTTGATTTTGCATCGAAGCATTATTGTTGGTCGCCGGCGTGTTGGCGCCATCGTTGTAATTCGCGCCACTGCCGGCTTCATTGGCATTTTCCTTTTTCACCTGTGGCTGGGTTTGCGCATTGTTGTTGGTATTGGCGCTATTGGCGCCATCGTTGTAGTTGGATCCTTGTTGTGACTGACTCATGACTGGCTCCTGTCGATGAAAGAATGGGGAGAATGCGCAGGCCATGCAAGCGGCTTGGGTGTATGGCTCCGAGCCGCCGTGACGACGTTGCGCATGTCGTATCAGTTTGGTCATTCGGATCGTGTCTTCGTTCCATTTGCGGGTGGCGGGGAATCGGTCACGGTACGGGATTTCTGCTTGTGGAACGATTAAAGCTGACTATCGGTCAACTTGATTGCCCAGTGCTGTTTTGCCAGGTGCGCCAAATTCGTGAAGAAATTTTTATTCGGTAGGCTAGCCATCCGCTTTGCCATGATCTTTTTGCTGGCATTGTTGCCCGCGCTCGGCCTGGCAATATTTAATTCTCACGTTCAATACGAAAACCAGAAAGCGCACTCACGCGAATCGGCGCTTCGCGTCGTCCGTTTATTGAAAGGCGCGCATACCCAGATCATCGATGATGCCAAGTCGCTGGTGAAATCGATGGCGCAATTTCCGCCATTTCGCGATCAGGCGGCGCAACGCTGCAATTTTTTGCGCAAGAGTTTTCCCCAGATGTTCCAGCGGTTTTCGGATATTGCGCTAGCGGCGCCCGATGGGAACATTCTTTGTTCCACCGGTAATATCGATCGCGTCGCCATGCTCGGCAGCACACCGTTTTTTTCCGAGCTGCTGACCCGGCGCGATGTCGGCACGGGAGCGTACCGCTTCGATCCCATGCTGGCGTCGCCGTATGTGCTGATCGGCGCACCGGTCCTCAGCCGGGAAAACGACGTCGATGCCATCCTGCTTGCGACGCTGGATTTTTCCGCCTTTGAAGCGCTGCAGCTGACCGCCCAGCTTTCCTCTGATTCGGTGATTTTTGTGTTCGATTCCAGCGGCCTGTTTTTGGCGCGCTATCCCGACCCGGAAGGATGGGAAGGCACCAACCGCATTACCAAAGCGGCGATTTTTCACGCCGTGCAAAGCAGCCTGGCCGACGAAGGGACGCTGGACTTGCTGGGGGCGGATGGCGTGCCGCGCCTGTTTGCCTACACCAAGCTGCGCAAGGCGCCGGGCCAGACGGTGTATCTCGCCACCGGGGTGCCGGTTGCCCTGGCCTATGCCAATGCGCGTCAAGATATCGTAGCGGATCTGATTACCTACGGCGGCTTGCTGCTGCTGGTGCTGTTGATCGCCTGGGCGGCGGTGCAGGCCCTGGTGTCAAGAAAACTGCGCAGGCTGGTGCAGAGCGCGGGCCGCTTGCAGGCCGGCGAGCTTGGCGCCCGCACCGGCATGCAGGGGGCTGGCGATGAAATCGGCAAGCTTGCCGCCGCGTTCGATGCCATGGCCGACTCGATGGAGTCACGCATCCTGGAGTTGCAGCGTCACGGCAATGAGATGCGCGACCTGAAGGAGATGAGCGATGCCATGCAGGTGTGCGCCACGCAGGATGAAGTCCTGGCAATCGTCAGGCAATTCGCCTTGCGCCTGTTTCCCGATCAGCCCGGCGCGCTGTATCTGACGCATGCGAGCGGCGACTTTTTTGAATTGCGAACGCACTGGCACGAGCCGGTGGTGAATAGCGAATTTCTGCCGCAGGATTGCTGGGCGGCGCGGCGCGGAAAAGTGTATCGGGTGGATGCGGCCAGCAACCAGCCGCGCTGCCACCATGTCCATACGCCGCCGCCGATCAACTACATGTGCGTGCCGCTCATGGCGCAGGGCGAAATGCTCGGCATACTGCATCTCGAGAATGACCAGGCTGCCCGGCTGGCGGATGAGCAGCCGGTGGCGATGGCGTTTGCTGAACATACGGCATTGACGCTGGCGAACCTGCGCTTGCGCGACAAGCTGCATGTCCAGGCCATGCGCGACGGCTTGACCGGCCTGCTGAACCGCCGTTTCATGGAAGAGTCGCTGTTGCGCGAGACGCGGCACGCCCGCCGCAACCATAGCCAGATCGCAATCATCATGATCGATATCGATCACTTCAAGCGTTTCAACGATACCTTCGGCCATGCCGCCGGCGATGCCTTGCTGCGCGCCATCGGCAAGATGCTGCAGGAAGCCATGCGCGGCAGCGATCTGGCATGCCGCTATGGCGGTGAAGAATTCACCGTGATTTTGCCGGGCACCCCGCTGCAGGCGGCCGCGACGATTGCGGAAAAGCTGCGCGAAAGCACGCAATCGATGGAAGTGGCCATGGAAGGGCAGGCACTGGGGAAAATCACCATTTCGCTGGGCGTGGCGTGCTTTCCCGAGCATGGCGATACCTATGAGGCGGTCTTGCATGCCGCCGACCTGGCCTTGATGCATGCAAAGCAGACCCGCAACCGGGTCGTGAAATATGCGCAGGACGAGCTCGAAATCCGCAGGCAAACGCAGCGCAGGTAATGGCGGGCCAACGGAACCTTTAGACAACTTCTTGCTCTGAAATGTGTGTCTTATCACATTCGAACCTATGGCATTTTCCGATCTGCTGCTTGGCAGTGTCGCGGTACGCGGCAAAACGACCAGCCACTCGCTGAATGAACTATTGCGGGCAATTCGCCAGCATCTCGGCATGGATGTGGCGTTCATTTCGCAGTTCACCGGTGGTCAACGCATCTTCCGTGAAGTCGACCCATCCAGTCCGCATAACCCGGTGCAGCCTGGCGCCGGCGATCCCCTTGAAGAATCCTTTTGCCTGCGCGTGGTGGATGGCCGCTTGCCGGAATTGATGCACGATGCGCGCAAGCACCCGGTCGCTGCGGCATTGCCGGTAACCGAAGCCGTGCCGGTCGGGGCGCACATGAGCGTCCCCATCAAGCTCGATGATGGCAGCGTGTACGGCACATTCTGCTGCTTCAGCCATGCCGCCGACCTGACGCTGGACGAGCGCGATCTGGCGATGATGCGCGTGTTTGCCGATGTGGCGGCCCATCTCATCAGCGCCGAACAGCGCGCAGCGGCCTCCCGCTCGGAGCAGGAAAGCCGCATCCGCCATGCCTTGGCGAGCGACTGGCATACCGTGTTGTATCAGCCGATTTTCGATACCCAGGTCAATGGCGTGGTTGGCTTCGAAGCGCTCTCGCGCTTTCATCTCGACCCGTATCAGCCGCCGGACCACTGGTTTCAGAAAGCGTATGAAGTCGGCCTCGGCAATGCGCTGGAAGCCAGGGCGATCCACAAGGCGCTGGAAGGACTGGAAAGCCTGCCGGACAATGCTTTTGTGTCGGTCAACATGTCGCCCGAACATATCCTCTCCGGCGCGATGGACGAGCTTTTCCAGGATCATGCGCTCGAACGTGTAGTCCTGGAAATCACCGAGCATGCGGAGGTGGACCACTATGGCGATCTGATGCGCATGATTAAGCCATTCCGCGAGCGCGGCATGCAATTGGCGGTGGATGATGCGGGTGCCGGCTATGCGAGCTTTCGCCACATCCTCAACCTGGAGCCGGACCGCATCAAGCTGGACATGAGCTTGACCCGCCATATCGACACGGATAAATCGCGCCGCGCGCTGACCGCAGCCTTCGCGAAATTCGCCAGCGAAACCGATATCAGCCTTGTGGCTGAAGGGGTGGAGACGCCTTCCGAAGTCGCGACACTGTCCGACCTGGGCGTCTTCAAGCTGCAGGGGTATTACATTGCCCGCCCGCTCAAGCTCGACGCGGCGGCATCTTTCCAGCCGCTCAGGTAGTCATCCGGGGCAGTCACTTTTCCTCGTGCGCCGACGCCAGGCCGAGCGACTTCAGCGCATCGAGGTTGATGGGCTTGATCAGGTGCTGATTGAATCCGGCATCGGCGGCGCGCTGCTTGTCATGCACCTGCCCATAGCCGCTCAGCGCGACCAGGTATACCGAGCGCAACGCGGGGTTGGTCTTGATGGCATTCGCCACGTCATAGCCGCTCATCCCGGGCAGGCCGATATCCAGAATGGCGATGTCCGGATGAATCTTCTTGGCCAGTTCGATGGCCGACGGTCCGTCGTTGGCGACGGTGCATTGATGACCATCGCTGCGAATCAAAGCGGACAGCGTATTGGCGGCATCCACATTGTCGTCGACGACAAGGACGTTGCGCACCTGACTGCGTGATACATCCTGGTTGCTCTTTTTAGCCTCGGGCTCCGCTTCCGCAGGCAGAATCGTCGGCAGGGTGACGGTAAAGCGGCTGCCCTGCCCGATCCCCTTGCTGTCGACTTCAACCGTGCCGCCATGCAGCTCGACCAGCTTGCGCACGAGCGACAGGCCGATCCCGAGCCCATCCTGCGCGCGGTCAGGCGCATGTCCCGCCTGCGCGAACAAGTCAAAGATATGCTGCATGCGCTGCGGGTCGACGCCGATGCCGTCATCGGTCACGCTCAACACCAGCTTACCGGCGGAATGCACGGCGCTCAGCACAATGTGGCCGCCGGCGGGCGTAAATTTGGCGGCATTGGTCAAGAGGTTGGCGATCACTTGCGACAGGCGCACGGCATCGCCCTGGACCCACACATTTTCCGTCGGGAGTTGGGCGTCGAATTCATGTCGGCGCGCTTCGATTATCGGTCCGGCCGTTTCGATGGCCGGCTTGACGAATTCCTTCAGTTCGACCGGCGCCTGGCGCAAGGTCACTTTGCCATGCGTGATGCGCGACACGTCCAGCAAATCGTCGACCAGGCGCACCAGGTGATTGGTCTGGCGCAGAATGACTTCGCGCGCGCGTTGTTCCGAAGTTGATGCCTGCGGCGAAATGATCGCCATGAGTTCGACGGCATTGCGGATCGGCGCCAGCGGATTGCGCAATTCGTGCGCCAGGGTGGCGAGGAACTCATCCTTCTTGCGGTCCGCCTGCTGCAGCCGTTCTTCGGCATCCTTGCTGGTGGTGATGTCTTGCGAGATGCGAGCAACCCGGACTTCGTTGGGATCATCGTCGCGCACCGGAAAGCCGCGGTCGCGTATCCAGGTGATCTGGCCATCGGGCCGCACGAGCCGGTATTCTTCTTCAAACATACCCGACTCGCAAAAGCGCGAAAACGCCGTCGCCACGCGGATGCGGTCGTCCGGATGAATGGGTTCGAGCCAGTCCAGCGGCTGTTCCGCCAGGCGGCTCTTGTCGCGCTGCCACAGCCTCTCGTAGGCGGGACTGATGTACAGCAGCTGCTGGTCCTTGCAGTCGAACATCCAGAATACATCCGAAACGTTCTCGGCGATCTGGCGAAAGCGTCGCTCGCTTTCGCGCAACTGCGATTCGGCGCGCCCGAGGCGCAACAGCGCCTTGACGTTTGCCACCAGCTCTTCAGGGTCGACTGGTTCGACCAGGTAATTGTCGGCGCCGCCTTCCAGCGCGCGCACCTTGTCCAGGCTGCCGACAAAGGACGCCGAGGTCTGCAGGATGAGAATCTGTTCGGTGATCGGGTTTTGCTTGATCTGCTTGCAAACGTCAAAGCCGTTAATGTCCGGCAGCTTCACATCCAGCAGGATCAAGTCGGGCTGCTCGCTTTGCGCCTTGGCGATGGCTTCCCCGCCGCTGCATGCTTCGATGATTTCGAAACCGGCACGTTGAAGAATACGCGTCTTGGCGTATCGTGCGGCGTCGCTGTCATCAACGTTCAAAATACGTATCGTGCTCATGCCATCTCCGGCTTCAATGAATCTTATTCGAGATTGGCATATTACCGCCCAATCCGTCTTGATCCTTGATTTCAAATAGGGACGCCTTGCTTACGCACCTTCGCAATCCTTCCAGTAACTCCCTGCGCAATAAAGGCTTGATGAAGTAAGCGTCGGCGCCGAGCGCCAGGCCTTTGCCCTTGTCATCGATATCGGTCGCCACCAGGATGGGAATGTGGCTACGGGCGGAGTCGGCCTTGACGCGCGCCAGCCATTGCCAACTCTCGACGCGATTGAGCATGATATCGAGCACGATGGCCTTCGGTTCGACCTTGCGCCATAGCTCGTCGGCTTCCTGGGTGGAGCGCGCAACCATCGGAACGTAGGGGCTGCCATCCAGGTATTTTTTATAAAGCTGCACGGTTTCCTGCTGATCCTCGATGAGCAGGATCGGCACGCCCGTTCCCGGCAACGCGGCGTCATCCTGCGACGGCAAGACCACCGGCGCACCATGGCTCGGCAGGGTGACCGGCAGGGTGACCGTGAATGTCGAGCCGACGCCCAATGTGCTTTCCAGATGAATCGATCCGCCCAGATGCGCCGCGAGCTGGCGGCACAGCGGCAAGCCGAGCCCGGTGCCCTTGAATTTTTTTTGCGCGGGATTCGGCACCTGCGTGAATTCCTCGAAAATGAGTTGCTGGTGTTCCGGCGCGATCCCCATGCCGGTGTCTTTCACGGACAAGGCGATCATGGTCTGGCAAGCAGATAACGCAGCCGACACGCGCACTTCGCCGCGCTCGGTGAATTTCAGCGCATTCGAAATGAAGTTGCGCAGAATTTGCGAAACCTTGCCTTCGTCGCTGGTCATGACCAAGTCATGCGGCACCGGATCGAATTCCAGCTTGATGGAGGGCGTCACCAGGAGCGGACGCAGCATGCCGCGCAGCGCGCTGAACAACTCGCTGAGGCTGAATGGCGCCGGATGCAATTCGATTTTGCCTGCCTCGATTTTTGCCAGGTCCAGCAAGTCGTTGACCAGTTCGGACAGCGCTTCGGCATTCTTTAGAATGAAATTGACCTGCTTTTCCTGTTCCGAATTCAAGTCGCCATCGATCCGCTCGATCAGCAGCTTGGCAATGGCGCGGATGGAGCTGAGCGGCGTGCGGAATTCATGGCTCATGTTCGACAGGAAGCGGGTTTTCATTTCATCCGCCCGCCGCAAGTGATCTGCCTTTTCATCCAGCTCGGCATAGAGCGCGACCACGCCGCGGTTGGTATCTTCCAGCTCCTGCGTCAGGCGCACCAGCTCTTCCTGGCGCGCCTTGAGTTCATCGAGCGTGGCTAGCAATTCGCGATTCTGCAAATGGACTTCATCCAGAGTGGCGCCATGTTGCGGCGTTTGCAGCTTGGCGACGAGGTCGCCGAGCCGGGCTGCGGTGACGAGGCCTGCTTCCCTGGGCAGCAGTTTTTTCAGGACGATGGTCGTGCCTTTTCCGGCATCGCTGTTGATGCTGAACTGGTCCATCAGGCGGCGCGCGCCGACGATTCCCAATCCCATGCCGTTGGGGGACTTGTATTGGCCGGACAGGACATCGGCCAGATTGGCGATGCCCGGGCCGCTGTCCCGGATCGTGATAATCAAGAGTTGCGGCACGGTTTCACCTTCGATGGCGAATTCGACCCGGCCCGAACTGGCATATTCAATGACGTTGCGCGCCAGCTCGGAAACGGCGGTGGCGATGCGGGTCTGGTCCTGGGCGACAAAACCCAGGAGCTTGGCAATGGCCCTGGCGCGCTGCCGGCAAACGACAACGTCTTCTTCAGCAGAGATGACAGTGTTTAAGATGCGCTGCATGTCGCCTACCTTGAATAACGCATGACCAACACGGTGACGTCGTCGCGGCGACGCCAGTAATCACGGTACAGAACCGCGGCGATGATGGCCGGGTCCGCCACCAGCAATCCGGGATATCCATCCACCGACCATTGGGTGGAAAGACCGTCCGAATGCATGATCAGCAAGTCGTGGTCTTGCCACGCCACGCTGAATTCCTGCGTCTTGCGCATGTTGCCGCCGACGATGCCGTTATGGGACATCAGCTGCTTGCGGCCTTGCGCCTGCAGCACCATGGTCGCGATATTGCCGACCCCGGCAAAATGGAACGTCGACGTGGCGTATGCCAGGCGGCCGGCGGCAACTGCCGCGCCACGAGTGCCGCGCAGGGCGCCATGCGTGGCTTCAAGCAGTTGCGCGGGCGAATACTGCGAGTGCGTTGCAAGCATTGCGACTGCCGGCTCTGACGCTGCCGCTGCCAGCGGACCGTGTCCCAGGCCATCCGCGACCATGACGCTGCACCCCGCCTTGTCCGCCGCGACGGCCCAGGCGTCACCACAGGCTTCTTCGCCGGGCATGGGAATGCATACTACGCCGATATCCACCGGCGCGCCGGCTGCGGCATGATTTGCCGGCCACAGGCGCATGCAGATGACCGTGCCCTTGTTCGGCGCGGTAAAGATGTCGAAAGTCGACGCGATCCTTTGCATCGCGCCCAGGCCGGTTCCCGAAGTGCCGGCCGTGGAAACGCCATCGGCCATGCTCTGGTGGAGGCTGGCGATGCCCGGACCTTTGTCGATGACCAGGATTTCGATGCCGGATGCGCCGAGCGACTGCATGCCGCGGGATAAATCGCGCATGAGGATTTCGCCGCCATTGGCATGCTTCAAAAGATTCGTCGCCGCTTCCGTCACCAGCAATGCAGCCTTGCCGATATACGTCTCGTCGAAACCGATTTTGTGAGCCAGGTCGGATGCTGCCCTTCGCGCCGTGGCGATCTGGCTCGGATCGTCGACGCGCAAACTGATTTGTCTACCCGTCCCGGTCATCGCAGCTTCCACTTTGCTACGGAAACTGTCGTGCCTTTTCCAACCGTGGAGTCGATTTCGAATTCATCGCACAAGCGTTTTGCGCCGCTCAGGCCCAAGCCGAGGCCGCCGCCGGTGGTGTAACCGTCGGTCATGGCCTTCTTGATATCAGGTATGCCAGGTCCGTTATCGATGAAAGTCAGTTTGATACCGTGGCGCACGCCATCGGAGAGGTGCTGGAGCAGCACTTCTCCGCCACCGCCGTAGCGAACCGTGTTGCGTCCCAGTTCGCTGGCGGCAGTGATGAACTTGGTCTGATCCACGAGGCTGAAACCGATGGCCACTGTCGCATCGCGCAGCGCCTGGCGCAGGCGCACGATGTCATCATCCGCTTTCAACGGAAGCGTCTTTGTCTGATCGGCCGACGCAGCGTTAACCGATAATGTCATGAGATGTGTCTCTTTATAGGTGATGCTGCGTGCTGTCGAGCAAAGCCATGCCCCGCTCGACATTCAGTGCCGTCCGCACACCCGTCAATGCCAGTCCCAGCTCCACCAGCGTGATGGCTACTGCCGGCTGCATGCCGACGACCACCGTCTGGGCATCGAGCACGCGCGCCATGGCGGCGGTATTGCTGATCATGCGGCCGATGAAGGAATCGACGATATCGAGTGTGGAGATGTCGATGAGCACGCCCTTGGCGCGATCCTTGACGATGCGTTCGGTCAGCTCGTCCTGCAGTGTCATTGCCAGGCGGTCGTGCATATCGACCTGGATGGTGACGAGCAGGAATTTGCCCATCCTTAAAATTGGAATGCGTTCCATACCGCCTCTTATAGCGTCAGTTCGGCTTGCGTGACGGTCGAGCCGGTGCGCTTCAGGGCGACCATGAAGGCGTCGGCGAGCGTGGCCTTGGTGATGACGTCATCGAGCGCCACGCCGAGATGCACGATGGTCTGCGCGATTTGCGGGCGGATGCCGCTGATGATGCAGTCGGCGCCCATCAGGCGGGCCGCGGCGACGGTTTTCAGCAAGTGCTGGGCAACCAGCGTATCCACCGTGGGAACGCCGGTGATGTCGATGATGGCGATGGAGGCGCCGGTGTCGATAATCTTTTGCAGCAGGCTTTCCATCACCACTTGCGTGCGGGCGCTGTCGAGCGTGCCGATCAAGGGCAGCGCCAATACATCTTTCCAGAGCTGGACCACGGGCGTCGACAGTTCCAGCAATTCCTGCTGCTGGCGGAGGATGATCTGTTCGCGGCTTTTCTGGAAAACCTCGACGGTAAACAGGCCCAGTTGGTCGAACAGGGTGCTGACTGCCCATGTCTCTTCAGCCAGGGTGGCCGCGTCGGCAGCGAATTCCTTGCGCAAAAGCGCAAACAAAGGCTGTTTCAACGAGAATACAAAATTGGCCGTTTCGATCGGCGTGAAACCCTGGCGCACGCGAGCGTCGGAAATTTCAGTCAGTAACTGGCGGACTTCCAGGAAAGCGGGGGAGTTGACGTCGCCGCTTTCTCCGCATGCTTTTGCCAGGAACGTCAGGAATTGCGCAGCCTGGCGCTTGATGTCTTCATCCGAAATGTTGGCTCGTCTGCCCAAACCTCCCAATATGCCTTCAGTCCAGTTCTTGAGCAGGTCGTCGTGATTGGCAGAGATAAGCTGTGACAGCTTGGAGAAGGAAAGTAAAGCCATATCGAATCCTAAAAATTAAATAAAGCGCGGGAAAAGAAGTGCGACAGCTTATTTAATTGACAAATGGCAACGTTGATTTATATCAATCTATTGCCAGTTGCACTGAAATGGCTAGGATTTACATCGATTTAACATTATTTAATGACTTAAGATTGCTATAAATCAAATAACAATTTATTTTTTGATAAAATTGCTTATTAACAATCTATTCGCAATGTAGGCAAGCTGCGCATTGATCTCCAGGGGCCCGTACCGTCGCATGTAATGCGTGCAAGGGGATGTGCCTACTTCACTTGGACGCTGGTCAGTGGCGCTTGCACATGACTCTCAAGGAAAAGGTGCCGCAATTGATCTGTCCCTCCTGTCAGGCAGAAAACAAGGAACATGCCAAATTCTGCGCCAAGTGCGCAACGCCGCTTGCATCGCTCGGCGCTGCGGCGCCGAAGGCAGACAGCGCCGGCCAGGCGGCCACATGCGTGCAGTGCCATGCTCAAATCAGGCCGCAAGCGAAATTCTGTCCAGGTTGCGGCAGCCCGCAACAGCCGCGTTCACAGGCCGCGCAGCCTGCCGAGATACCAGTCGAACCGCCGGCCGAACTGCAAGCCGAGATGCCGGTGCAGATGCCGGTCGAGGCGGCGCCCCCGGCTCAGGCCGAACCTGTGGTCCAGGTCCGGGCAAGCAGTGCTCCCGTTGTCGCTGAAACCGTAGCTTCGTCCCAGAGTGAAGAGATTGCGCCGGCAAGCCGCATTGTCGACGAACCGAAGACTGCGCCGCAGCCTCCCGCGATAGCGGAATCGGCGCAGCCGCAATCGCCGGACAGCGAAGTCCAGGATCCGCAGCCTGGGCGCTCGCGTAAATGGATACCGGCAGTCGCCGCCGTAGCGGCGATTGTCGTCGCAGGCGCGGCCTTCCTGTACATGAAACAGTCCGGCTCGCAGCCCGCTGCGGCTAGTGCATCGCCGGCCACGCCTGCTCAAGCCGCCGACTCGACGTCAGCTTCGAGCGGGACGGTCATGCCCGTTGCCGCGCCGGCTGCCACGCCACCGGAGAATGCGACGCCACAGGCTCCGGAACCGGCCAGCCCGTCAGCCGAAGCGCAAAGCACCGTCGTCGACACCACGACGGCTACGACACAGCAAAGCCAGCCGCGCGCAGCCGAGCCTGTCGTGCGCGAGCCGGCCCAGACGACGGCAAGTCAGACTCGCAAGGAAACCGCCGCAGCTAGCGACAAACGCCAGAAGGAACGCAAGGAGGCAGCATCCGGCAAACCAGCGGCCAAGCCGGTTGCGGCAACGACAGCAACCCGCGAGCCAGCCAGCGCTGCACCCGTTCCGCAGGAAGCGCCGAAGCCGGCGGGCGTGACCAGTGACGTTCAGGCGTGCAAGAACGAATCCAATATCTTCAAGCGTGAAGCCTGCATGTTCCGCGTCTGTGCAAACCGTTGGGGGCGGGATGGGTGCCCTTCTTACGATAACAATTAATCAGCGCCTTACCCATGCCCGGCGACTGGGCATGGCTACAACAAAACGATAACAACCAGGGATTACTATGACCGATACAACAATGGACCAAGTCCACAAAAAAACAGTGGTTGCCTCCGCTGGAAGCTTGCTGAGCGCTTTGGATGCGATCAGAAACTTCCGTGCCTTGCTGCTCTTGGGCCTGACCTTCCTCGTCGCCGGCGCCGTCGGCGCGCTATTTGTCATGATCGGCGCAAAAGCCGGCAGCGGCCTGCTTTCTTCGTTTGGCGTGCTGCTTGCCTGGCTCGTGCTCTTCTATGGCAGCAGCGCAGTCGGCATCATGCTGATGCGCCAAGTGCAGGGCTATGAAAAAATGTCCTTGATGGATGCCGTGCTGCTGTCCCTGTTTACCAGCCATCGCCTGCTGGCTGTCGTTCTTCTCGAAGGACTGATATTCATCGCAGCCCTGATCGTCCTGGCGATCGTTTTTTTCATCTGTAAGATTCCGGGAATCGGCCCCTTCCTGTACACCTTCGTCTTTCCCTTGTCGGCCATCTTGATGGGCGTGCTGACATTTGCCCTGGTGTGGATCATGCTGCCGCTGGCCGGCCCCGCGGTATGGGCAGGGCATAGCGTGTTTCAAGTCATCGCCCGTCTGACCGCGCTGGCACGCCAAAAACTGGTGCTGGTCGTGATGCTTGAATTCGTGCTGGCCATGATCACCGGCTTCGCCGCATTCATCATCTTCTCCATCGTGACTATCGGCGCCTCGATTTCCAGCGGCCTATCCGCCGGTATCCTGGGTTCCGAAGTGAGCGGCGGGTTTGGTTCCCTGATGGGTGGCTTCGGCGCCCTGGCATATGGCGGTGGCAGCGGCTACCTGACTGCAGCAATGCTGGGTGGCGGCTTGCTGTTTGCCGTCGCCATGGTGATTCCGGGTCTGATCTTCACCATGGGCACCTGCATCATCTTTATCGACACCACCCAGGGCCTGGATGTCTCCGCAACCGAAGCGCAGCTTGGCGACAAGATGGAAGCCATGCGCAAGAAGGCCGAGGAAGCCAGGGAGCGTGCGCGTACTCTCGCCGCTTCGGCTGCGCCGGCACCCGCACCTGTGTCTGTACCTGCGGCTGCGCCAACCGTCTCTGCTGCCGACCACAAGCTTTGCCCAGCCTGCAACGAGGTTGTCCAACCGGACGATGTCTTTTGCGGCAATTGCGCGCACAAACTGTAACCGGAGCAGGAACGGAACATGGCTCGTTTTTGTACTCAGTGCGCACATCCGGCAGCGCCTGACGCACTGTTTTGCGAAGAATGCGGCGCGCCTTTGCGCCGAACTGCTCCAGCCGCGTCCGACGCCGCAACGGAGGCTGCCTCGGTACCTTCGGCAAGCGCGCGGCGAATCAGTAAAAAAGGACTGGTTCTTGCCAGCACTGCTGCCGCCCTCCTGGTCGCAGCGGCGGCAGGCGCGGCCTGGTGGCTGGCGCCGGAAAGCGCAACGGCCAGCACATTTGCGCGTGCAGTCACGGCTTACTATGAGACCAACGCGAAAGCCCGTGACGATTTGCTTTGTGTGAGCAACCTGCCGTATGCGAAGGAGTCCTTGCGTATCGGGCAATATGATCAGCGCACCCGCAACTGGCTTGACGCCCTTGCCAATGCCGGTCTGTATACGGCAACGGTGGAGGAACAGCAAAGCGGCTGGTTCTCGCAAAAACACTACGTCTATGCAGTCACGGAAACCGGTAAGCAGGCGATCAGAAACAACCAGCTTTGCCTGGGCGATGCGCTGGTTGTGCAGTCGGCATCCGGATTTGATCAGGTGCATGAGCACAGCGGAACCAAGTATGCTCAGGCCAATGTGAAACTCGCTCTCAAGGAAGCTGCCTGGCTAGCCAAGGCAGACAAGCGTGAAGACATTCTTCAGCAAGCCGGCAAGGCCAACTTATCGGCTAATGTGCCGGTCATGCTTGCCGACGGAAAGTGGAAGGTTCCCGATGATCCGACGAGAATAGTTCGCCAGATGCGTTTGGCTCAGGCTACAGTTGCCGCATCCAATACGGATAGCGGCGGCTTGCTGGCAGCGGTCAAGGGCATGTTCACGGCCAATCCTGTGATCGGTAAGTGGAGCATCGAGGGAAGCGGTGAGCAGATGGAATTCACCAGCAACGCCTATATCCAGAATGGTGAAACTATTCCGGTTAACTATGTCGTGAACGGCGACGTTGTGCAAGTCAAGCCAACCGGGCATGGCAATGGATTCCAGCTGAAGATGAGTGGGAAAGATGTTGCGGTGATCGAGAATATGGTGAGGCTGGAGCGCGTGAAGTAGTCGCGTTTGGAGGAGTTTAGCTTGGCCTCGGAATTAATAAAGGGCATAGGCAAACTGTATGAAAGCGGTCGCTGCGGCGGCCGTTTTTTTATCTGCGTACGTGGCCACGAGCCAAGGTGTTCTGCCAAAGCGACATCAAGCTGGCGATTAATAAAATGTTGGTTGTATTGTATGCAATTTTTGAGATAAGTTATGCAACTAGCTTGAAGAGACGCATGAAGTTCTTGCTGTTTTGACTGCGATGCTTTTTGTGGTTCGTTAGGATTGCATATACAGAGATTAATACGGGATCTGCGGCGAACGCATTGCTTCTGTAGATTAATTCCGCTAGGTTAGGTGGCAAAGGCCAGATTAGGCGGACAGTCGAATGGGCAAGTCAGCGCTTGTGACGTTTTTTACATTTAATTAGTACTGTATTTTTAATCAGGCCGGCGGCAAGTTTTTGAAAACTAAGGTTTATTGTCGAAATTGTTGCAGGGGTTAGGTGGCAGGCGGGTAGAAAAAACTGACAGCTGATTCCACCTAATTAAAGTTCGACAGATGTTTGGCGGCTGGGCTGAGTGCAGCGATGGCGCGACCTCCGCGAGCCAGCGCGTGAGCCGAAGGCTGCTGACTTGGCGCGCCTCTTCCTTGATTCGGGTTGTGTGCGTGTGTAACTGAAGCGGTCCGTGGCTCGTTGCGACCGCTCGGCCCGATGGTGGTGTTGCGCTGGTCAGACTTGGCGTGCGGCATTCCGATCTGAACGTATTGCGATGGTTCGATGTTCCGTGCAAACTTGGCAAGTCCGTATTCAAGGATGATTTGCGATCAGCGCGAGTTTGGCCAGCCGGTATTCAAGGCGGGCGCGAAGTACGGTGGGTGCTGGGCAAGGTGGCCGGCGACCGCCAGCGCTCCGAACAACGTTTTCACATGCGGCGGTATGCGACGTGCAGCGGCATCAAATCCTCCGTAAGGCACTGAATGGAAAAAAGTCGAACTCGGTATTCAACTCAGACACGCGCCCAAGAGCTTGCCGCTTCGCGGCAAAGGGCGCGCGCTGGTTAACGCGGCGTTAGACCGCATAGGAGAGGGAAATGTCATCCATCGAGAACAACAATGAAGACTGGCGGGAGATCCGGTCGCGCGTAGATTCGATTGCGAATGCAGTCTTCCTCGTGGCCGGAGGGGCACTATCGTTATCTATTTCTGTCATTCTGGACAAAAAGACGGAGCCATTTATTACTCCAAACGTCGCGCGGTTGGCGAGTGAAGCTTGGTACTTCATGCTTGCTTCCGTGATTCTTTTCTTGTTGGTGAAGGCTCATCTGGTGTTTCAAGCTTTTATGCTACAGGTGAAAACCGATTTCGTAAGCCGGAGGCTCGCTTGGTTCAACTCGGTCGGCTGGATATTGGGCGCCATCGGGTTCGGGTGTTTCGCGTGGGGTTTTATTCAAATGGTTCGTGCCGCTGCGATAGCAGTGGGAGTGCGGTTGTGAGCAAGCTCTTGCTGCGTTCTAACTTGTCGCTTAACCCGGAGCCCCAACAAGGGCTTGCCGCTTCGCGGCAACATGTTGGGTCCCGGTTAGCTCGGCGTTAAATGTACTTGGTGAAGAATTGATGGCGATAGCAAATAAGATTTGGAGTGGGTTGAACATAATCTTCTGGGCTTGTGTCGCTGTGGTCACA
>NZ_SLZQ01000012.1 GCF_004342585.1 Paucimonas lemoignei
CGGGTTGCGACAGGCGTTCACAGCCAAGTTGCTGGATCGTGTCCTGAACTTCGACCGCCGCGTCGCGATGGAAGCGAATGCCGCGCCCGCCATTGGCATGTTGCGATGAATAGTCTTCGGCAAGCGAGGCAACCGAGTCGGCAAACAGCACCAGGCGCTGCCTCGATGGCGCGCCATCGTCCTCGTCTTCCTCGAAATAAAAGCCGATGCCTTCCTCGGTCAGTATGCGCGTCAGGAAGGTATAGTCGGACTCGCGGTACTGGCAGCAATAGCTGCGCGGGCGCAGGTTATCGATGAAGTCTTGCGCTTCGGGCGTAATGCGCCAGTTGTTGCGTGGGGCATCCGCAGACAATACTGTTTCGACGATTTGCAGGACAGAGACATCCTGAAAGACGCGCGATGTGCGGCGTTGCGTGGCCAGCCACAACCAGGGTACGAGCGTTAAGCGGTAGCGCGCCAGTCCGCCATCGGCGCCAAGCTGGGCGACCTCCGACACCCAGCCGCTGCGGCGGCTGCGCGTGCCATCGGCCAGTGTCGTGTAAAGGCTGACTTGCTGTGCGAGCAGGCTTTTGAGTTCGAGGTGGCAATCGGTTGAGAGGCAAGTGACATGCCACTCATACAAGCTCGACAATTCTTCGCGTCCCACCCAGCTTTCAACTAGCAAGGCATCGGCGCCGAGAGGTGTGTCCAGCTCGTACAGGCGCGTGTCGGCGCTGAAAGCGGCAATGCGGTCAATCAGACTGGCTATACCGGGTAGTTGAGCGGACATGGATTGTCTCGGAGATGGGGTTGTATTTTTATCAATTGAAAAGATAAAACAAAATTGCAGTTTTTGCAATTGTTCTGTTAGGGAAGATCTCATTTCCCAATGGAAAGGCGGCCCCAAGCGGAACCTTCCGGGAAACATTGTTGTCTGTGCGCTTGATCCTTTCACCTATCGTCTGCCGCGCCAGACTGTAAGTCCGGCAAGCCATTGAAAAACAAGGCTTTTCTTAATCCTCTGCAGCGCAGCATGCTATAATTTTGGGTTTCCCGAATTTTCGGGCCCGTACATTAACGATCCGAGCGAACATGTCCAACACCAAACGCGCCCTACGCAATATCGCCATCATTGCCCACGTTGACCACGGCAAGACCACTATGGTCGACCAGTTGCTGCGTCAATCCGGCACCTTCCGTGAAAACCAGCAAGTCGATACCCGTGTCATGGATTCCAATGACCTGGAAAAGGAACGCGGCATCACCATCCTGTCGAAGAATTGCGCGGTCGAATACAACGGCACCCACATCAACATCATCGATACCCCGGGCCACGCCGACTTCGGCGGCGAGGTCGAGCGCGTGCTGTCGATGGTGGATTCGGTGCTGCTGCTGGTGGATTCGGTCGAAGGCCCGATGCCGCAGACCCGTTTTGTGACCCGCAAGGCGCTGGCGCTGGGCCTGAAACCGATCGTTGTGATCAACAAGATCGACCGCCCGGGTGCGCGTCCGGACTGGGTCATCAATGCGACGTTCGAATTGTTCGACAAGCTGGGCGCGACCGAAGAGCAGCTGGACTTCCCGGTGGTGTATGCCTCGGGCCTGAACGGTTACGCCGGCTTGACCCCGGACGTGCGCGACGGCGATATGAAGCCCTTGTTCGACGCGGTACTGGAACACGTGCCGGTGCGCGACGATGATCCGGACGGTCCGCTGCAGTTGCAGATTTCCTCGCTCGATTATTCTTCTTACGTCGGCAAGATCGGCATCGGCCGTATCAAGCGCGGCCGCGTGAAAGCGCTGCAGGATGTGGTGGTGATGAACGGCCCGGATTCCACGCCGATCAAGGCACGCATCAACCAGGTATTGAAATTCAAGGGCCTGGAGCGTGAACTGGTCGATGAAGCGCTGGCTGGCGACATCGTGCTGATCAATGGTATCGAGGAAATCGGCATTGGTTCCACCGTGTGTGCGCCGGATACTCCTGATGCGCTGCCAATGCTGACCGTCGACGAGCCGACACTGACCATGAACTTCCTGGTCAATAACTCGCCTCTGGCTGGCCGTGAAGGCAAGTTTGTCACATCCCGCCAGATCCGCGACCGCCTCGAGCGCGAGCTGAAGTCGAACGTGGCGCTGCGCGTGACCGACACCGGCGATGATACGACTTTTGAAGTGGCAGGGCGTGGCGAACTGCACCTGACCATCCTGCTGGAAAACATGCGCCGTGAAGGCTACGAGCTGGCCGTGTCGCGTCCGCGCGTGGTGTTCAAGGAAATCGACGGCGTCAAGTGCGAGCCGTATGAAAACCTGACGGTGGACGTGGAAGACGCCCACCAGGGCGGCGTGATGGAAGAGCTGGGCCGTCGTCGTGGCGACCTGCAGAACATGGAACCGGACGGCAAAGGCCGTGTGCGCCTGGAATACCGTATTCCGGCGCGCGGTCTGATCGGCTTCCAGTCGGAATTCATGACGCTGACCCGCGGCACCGGCCTGATGAGCCACGTGTTCGACGCTTATGCGCCGGTCGATACCAGCAAGGGCGATCTGGCCGGCCGCCGCAACGGCGTGCTGATTTCGCAGGATGATGGCCAGGCGGTCGCCTACGCACTGTGGAAGCTGCAGGACCGCGGCCGCATGTTCGTCGAACACAACACTCCGGTGTACGAAGGCATGATCATCGGCATTCACTCGCGCGACAACGACCTGGTGGTTAACCCGATCAAGGGCAAGCAGTTGACCAACGTGCGTGCTTCCGGTACCGACGAAGCAGTGCGCCTGGTGCCGCCGATCCAGATGAGCCTGGAATACGCAGTCGAATTCATCGAGGACGATGAACTGGTCGAGATCACGCCGAAGAGCATTCGCCTGCGCAAGCGCTTCCTGAAGGAGCATGAGCGCAAGAAGGCTTCGCGCGAAGCCGCATAAGCCTGATTGGCTCCAGATGTAAGAAAGCCCCCGTATTGAAAAATGCGGGGGCTTTATTTTTAAGGCTGATGCCTTGAAGGTCTATTCAACAGATCACCTAACAGCTCAGGTGCGTGGCTGCTGGATGCTGCCCGGCTGGTTTACCTGGCCGCGCCATGCGCCAGTTTCCTGGCCGCGCGATTCGATGAATTCCTTGAAGCGTTCCAGATCGCCTTCGACACGCCGCGTGAAGACACCCATGGCATTGCCGACATTTTCCACCACGCCTTCCGGCTCGTAATCCATCTGCAGCATGATACGGGTAGTGTTGTCGTCAATTCGATGGAAGGTGACCACGCCGCCATTGGGGGCGCCGCTGGTGCTGCGCCAGGCAATACGCTTGTCTGGAATTTGCTCCGTGATCTGGGCATCCCATTCCTTGTCTTTGCCAGCAATTTCGGCATGCCAATGCAGGTGCGTGTCATCCAGCTGCCGGACTTCCTTGACCCCTTCCATGAATTTCGGGAAGTCTTCGAACTGGGTCCATTGATTGTATGCCGTGTTGACTGGAACATTAACTTCACAAGATTTTTCCACTGTTTCCATTCTTCATCCTCCGTTGATTGGCGATACGACTGGGAATCAGGTAGACAATGTAAATCAAGGGAAGTTTGAGCAATCAGGCAATTAAAATTGGCAACAGTTCTGTGGTGATGGAAAGGTCATATATTTCGCAGCACGTCTCCCAAGCCTTCGAATAATTGCTCGATTTGCGCGCGATTGATAATCAGGGGCGGCGATAGGGCAATGATGTCGCCGGTTGTGCGGATCAGGATATTCTTCTCCCAAAAGCATTTCAGGAAAATATCGAAAGCTCTCGTCGTCGGTTTGCCCGGGATGCTTTCCAGTTCGATGCCGCATACCAGTCCGAGATTGCGAATGTCTTTCACATAGGGCAGTCCCTTGAGGCTGTGCGCGGCTTCTTCAAACAGTGGCGCCATCGTCGCCGCCTGCGTGAACAAGCCTTCGCTGGTATAGACATCGATCGCGGCGATCGCCGCTGCGGCGGCCAGCGGATGCGCGGTATAGGTATAGCCGTGAAAGAATTCAATGGCATTCTCTGGTGCGGCGTCCATGAATGCATCGTGAATGTCCTGGCGCACCAGCACGGCGCCCATCGGCACGGCGGCATTGGTCAAGCCTTTGGCGCAGGTGATCATGTCGGGCACGACGCCGAAATAGTCCGCGCCGAACGCCGTGCCAAGGCGGCCGAATCCGGTAATGACCTCATCAAAGATCAGCAGGATGCCGTAGTTGTCGCAGATCGTGCGTAGCTTCTGCAGGTAGCCGACAGGCGGCAGGATCACGCCGGTCGAACCCTGGATCGGCTCGACGATGACGGCTGCCACGGTGGAAGGGTCGTGCAGAGACAGCAGGCGCGTGTCCAGTTCATCGGCCAGTTCGGCGCCTTGCTGCGGCAGGCCGCGCGTAAAGGCATTGCGCGCCATATCCAGCGGGTGGCGCAAGTGGTCCACCGCTGCCAGGGCCGAGCCGAAATGCTTGCGATTGCCGGCAATGCCGCCGACCGAGATGCCGCCGAAGCCGACGCCATGATAGGCACGTTCGCGACCGATCAGGCGATGACGCAGGCCGTCGCCGCGCACACGATGGTAAGCAAGGGCAATCTTCAGGGCGGTATCGACCGCTTCGGAACCGTCATTGCAGAAAAAGACGCGGTTCAACCCGGCGGGAGCAATGCTGGCCAGTGCGCTGGCAGCTTCAAAAGCCTGCGGATGGCCCATCTGGAATGCCGGAGCATAATCGAGTTCGCCCGCCTGGCGCCGGATTGCTTCGGTAATTTTGGGATGACAGTGGCCGGCATTGACGCACCAGAGACCGGCCGTGCCGTCGAGAATCTGGCGTCCGTCATCGGTGTAGTAATACATGCCGGAAGCGGAAACCAGCATGCGCGGATTGCTCTTGAATTGCCGATTGGCTGTAAAGGGCATCCAAAAATGACTGGTATCGCGTGCTTGGGGCGTATCGGGCATGGCACAGGCCTCCATCGATTCGTGGTCAATATCGCCATCATAGTACGTCGGCCGGCGAGCCGGTTGGACGAATTTTCCGTATACTTCGAGCTTTGCTGCATTTACTGTCGCAGCTGCAATCCTTTCAATAGCAGAAATGACCAAAACTCTCCCGTCCCGCCGTTTATCGGTTGCGCCGATGATGGACTGGACCGATCGCCATTGCCGCGTGTTTCATCGCCAGATTACGCGCCATACCTGGCTGTACACCGAGATGGTGACGACCGGCGCACTGATTTATGGAGATGTCGAGCGCCATCTTCATTACAACGAGGCGGAGCATCCGCTCGCTTTGCAGCTCGGCGGCAGCGAGCCGGACGATCTGGCGAAATGCGCAAAGCTGGGCGAGCAGTGGGGATACGATGAAATCAACCTCAATTGCGGCTGTCCTTCGGAACGGGTGCAGAAGGGCGCTTTCGGCGCTTGCCTGATGAATGAAGCTTCTCTGGTGGCGGATTGCGTCAAGGCCATGCGCGACGCGGTGTCGATCGATGTCACGGTCAAGCATCGCATCGGCATTGATGACGTGTCTTCTTATGACTTCGTGCGCGATTTTGTCGGCACGATCGCGCAGGCGGGATGCCGCACGTTCATCGTGCATGCGCGTAATGCGATTCTGAAAGGCTTGAGCCCGAAGGAAAACCGTGAGATTCCGCCGCTGAAGTATGACTATGCCTATCGGTTGAAGCAGGATTTTCCCGAGCTGGAAATCCTGATCAATGGCGGCATCAAGACGATCGAGGAAATCGATACGCACTTGCAGCACGTCGATGGCGTGATGCTCGGGCGCGAGGCTTACCACAATCCTTATGTGATGGCGTCTTTCGATGCGCGCTACTATGGCGATTCCGCGCCGATAAAGTCCCGCGCGGAAATCGTGCTAGCCATGCTGCCCTACATTCGGGATCAGCTGGATCGCTTTGGCGCCAATGGAAGCGGGTTGCGCATGAATAGCATCACGCGTCACATGCTCGGCTTGATGACTGGCGTGCCGGGGGCGCGTCAATTCCGTCAGACTTTGTCCGATTCGAAGCGGCTGGCGACGGGCGATCCACGTTTGCTGCTGGACGCGATTGACCGCATGCCTGCGCTGGCGGCGTAGGCTGGTGCGGGGGATCTGTTTAATGTGTAACCTGGATTCCCTGGAGTTGTAACGCTTGGTCTGGCGTCAGCACAGGTCTCAAATCCAATTGCCAAACCAAGGTCCTGCGCCCGAGCCCCGACTCTCGAGCCATGAGCCCGAAGCCCAAGACAGCCTGTTGCCCCCATTTGCCATTGGCATGGAAGCTGCTGCTTATCCGGCATGTTCATTCACCCATAAGGAATGCCCATGGCGCAGCAAAAACCTTCTCTCCCTCCGCAACACCAGGATCGACAGCCCGGACTGGAACAGCCGATGCAGCCGGGGCCGGCATCTTCCATGGAAAACTATGTCGGCAGTGACAAGCTGAAAGACAAAGTGGCATTGATCAGCGGCGGCGACAGCGGCATCGGCAAGGCGGTGGCGATTGCCTTCGCCAAAGAAGGCGCGCACATTGCCATTGCCTATCTAGACGAGCATGACGATGCCGAGGAAACGCGGCAGAAGATCATGGATTGCGGGCGAGAGTGCATCACGATGGCAGGCGATATCGGCGATCCGGCCTTTTGCGAGCGCATCGTCCGTGACACCGTGGCGAAATTCGGCAAGCTCGATATCGTCGTCAACAATGCGGCAGAACAGCACCAGCAGGGCAGCATCGAAGATATCAGTGTCGAGCAGCTCGAGCGCACCTTCCGCACCAATATCTTTTCGATGTTCTATGTCGTCAAGGCGGCGCTGCCTCATCTGAAGGAGGGCGCTCGTATCATCAATACCACCTCCGTGACTGCCTATCGCGGCACCAATCATCTGCTCGACTATGGTTCCACCAAGGGCGCCATCGTGGCCTTCACGCGTTCGCTGGCGCTGCAGCTGGTCAAGCGCGGCATTCACGTCAACGCCGTGGCGCCGGGGCCGATCTGGACACCGCTGATTCCTGCCAGCTTCACCGATGAACAAGTGGCGAAATTTGGCCAGGACACGCCGCTGGAACGACCGGGGCAGCCGGACGAAGTGGCGCCCAGTTATGTCTTCCTTGCCAGCGAAGGAGCGTCCTACATGACGGGTCAGGTCCTGCATCCGAATGGCGGCGAGATCATTAACGGCTGACGGGTAAAGTGGTTGAGAGAGCTGATATCTGACTTGGCCATCGATACGAGTCCATACGTATAAGCATGGGGTGAGAAAGCGGTTGAATGAATCGTGGCAGGCAGTCCTGGCCGATTGAACTATCTCTCGGAATAGCCTGAAAAGCCGCAAAAAAGAAGCGCCGCGATTATCGGCGCTTCTTTACGCGCACGACCTTCAATGGGCACGCGGATGACGAGCCGCCTTCCCGGATGATTTTTTCTCGCCGATCTGCGCATCCTGCATCATTTCTTCATCGATATCCATGCCGAATTCGGCCATCAATTCCTTCTTGCGGTCGAACATGTCGGCGCCAATCGTATCGAGATCCAGCTTGGCTTTTTTCGCCCGAGCGAAGATTTCCTTTTCCTCTTCCTCGACATGGTGCCTGACATATTCGCCGAGCACCGTGAATTTGGCATCGTAGAGGTCTTCGTCCGGTTCCATCGATTCGAGGTCGGCGATCAGTTGCTTGGCCATGTCGTGCTCGACCTGCGCCTCGTTGAGAAGGTCCTGTTCATCCACGACATCGCGCAAGGCGGGGTAGAACAGTTCTTCTTCAATCTCGGCGTGGACCGTCAACTGGTTGCATACTCTCTCCACCAATTCTCGCCTGGCATCCTCGTCTTCCTTATCCATTTTTTCGAATTCCGCGAATAGCTGCAGAACGTGCTTGTGGTCTGCTTTCAGCAGTTCAAGCGCATCGTGCGATTGGGAAGTGGCGCTGGATTTTTTAGCCATGAGATTCTCCTTGAAGCGGCAAAGCCATTTTCCGTGCAAAGCATGTGCCACGCATATTTATTTGTGCCGTGATTTCAATGATTACTGCCCTGTGCTTGGTGAGTGACAGTAATCCAGGAAAAATTTACCGAAGTGCAGATAATTTTTACAGCGACATGAATCGGAAGTAATGAATTCCGTCACATGTTGTGAGCACGAAAATTGCTAAGGAATATTCAGGTTGCGTAAAAACATTGAATCTCATGAAGCTTAACGAGCGTTACAGTTTTTCTCTCCTTCTTTCCGCAACTTTGCTCGCGATGCTGGCGGCTTGCGCAAGCCTGCCCGAACTCGCGTCACTCGGTCAGCCTGGAGTGCGCGGCACCACGCCGCCGGTCGTCGGGCAGCGTGGCGTGCTGTCGCCGCAACGCAGCGCAGAAATTATCCGGCGGCTGCAGCTTCAGCAGGAAGGCAAGACGGACCTGCTGAAGCGTCACCTTGATTTCATGCAATCGATTAGCCCGGAACCGCTCTGGACCGGCAATGCCGTGAACCTGCTGGTGGACGGTTCCGCGACCTATCGCGCCATGTTCGATGCCATTCGCAGCGCCAGGGACCATGTCAATCTGGAGACTTACATTTTTGACGAAGAGGGCGTCGGCGAAAAATTGGGAAGGCTGCTGGCGGAAAAACAGCGCCAGGGAGTGCAAGTCAACGTGATGTACGACAGCCTCGGCAGCCTGTCGACCCGGCCGGCATTCTTTCAGCAATTACGCCAAGCCGGCATCAATGTCTGCGAATTCAATCCGCTGAATCCCTTGCGCGGCAATCCCTTTACTCTGAATAACCGTGACCATCGCAAGCTGCTCATCGTCGACGGCGAGCTTGGTTATACCGGGGGAATCAATATCAGCAGCGTGTATTCCAGCAGTTCGGCGGTGAGGAAGAAGCGAACCGGCGCTCCGCAACCTTGGCGGGATACGCAGATCGAGGTGCGCGGCCCGGCAGTCAAGGCATTCCAGGACTTGTTCATCGATAGCTGGCGGCGTCAGGGGTGCGACACGCTGGCTGAAAAAAAATACTATCCCCGCATTGAGCGTCGCGGCGATACGGTCTTGCGGATTCTGGGAAGCACGCCCGGCGATGATATCAACCTGATCTACGTCGAGCTGCTATCGGCCATTGCCCATGCGGAAAAGACTATTTACATTACCTCCGCCTATTTCGTGCCGGATCGCCAGACCGTGGAAGCGCTGAAGGACGCAGTGCGCCGGGGCGTGGATGTGCAGCTGGTGCTGCCGGGCGTCAGCGATGTCTGGATCTCCCAGTACGCCGGCCGTTCCTACTACGAGGAATTGCTTGCGGCCGGCGTGCGCATATATGAGCGCAGGGATGCGCTGCTGCATGCCAAGACGGCGGTAGTCGATGGCGTGTGGTCCACCGTCGGGTCGAGCAACATCGACTTCCGCAGCTTCCTGCATAACGATGAAGTCAATGCCATCGTGCTGGGCAAGGAATTTGGCGGACAAATGGAGAGCATGTTCGCGGATGATGTAGCGGCATCGGTCAATATCGACACCGCCGCCTGGGATAAGCGCGGATTGGGGGAACGCGTCCGCGAGAGCCTGGCGCGCATGTGGGCTTATTTCCTGTAAGGCGCCACCGTCAGCGGCGCGCAGCTCAGGCGGGCAGGGATTGCGCCAGGGGCGGGCTGTCCTGCATATCCTGCGGCAGCGTCATCGGGTCGTCGCGCAACAGTTCGAGCGCGGCATTGACCACGCGCGCCGGTTCGACATCGCTAAGGCAGCGGTGATGCCCTTGCGGGCAAACGCTCTTGTAGCAAAACCGGCAAGGCACATCCTGGTACAGCACGCGGTTCGGCGTCTTCCAGGGCGTGTGCTGCGGATTGGTCAGGGCATACAGGTCCACGACAGGCTTGCCGAGCGCCGCTGCCAGATGGGCCGGCCCGGTGTTGTTGGTGATGAGGAGCGAGGCTTGGGACATGATGGCGGCAAGCTGACCGAGCGTGGCTTTGCCGGCGAAGTTGTGAGCGCGCGCGCCGGGGCGCAGGCTGCGCACATGCTCGATGATGCCGGCAACCAGCGCCGCTTCTCCTACGCTGCCGGAAAAGACGAGATTGCATGAGAGTCGCCGGCTCAATTCTGCTGCGGCATGAGCCCAGTGTTCGGCCGGGTAGCGGCGTGATTGCGCCGTGCTGCCGGGATGGAGCAGAATCCAGGGCTGGCTGCGGTCGATATCGCGCGCCTCCAGTTGCGCGCTTGCCCAGATGAGGTCGTCAGGATGCAGCGCGAAGGACAGGCGCTCATTGCCTGTCTGCGCGCCGACAGCGGCGACCAGGTCAAGCTGGCGTCTGACTTCATGGCGGATGGCTTGCCGCGGTTCCGGGTCCGGAATCCAGTCAGTCAGGAGCTGATAGGGGTTCTCGCGGCAATGCGCCAGGCGCAGGGGAATGCCTGCCAGCATGCACAGCATGGCGGCCGGCAGGGGACTTTGGCTGTATGTCGTGAAAATGATCGCGGCATCGAACCGACGCTCGCGCAGCAGCGTGATCATGTCGATGTCATCAGCGACATCGTGCGGCGTGCTGCTCTTCATCCACGGCGCGGCGTATTCGATGGTGTCGTCGACCTCCGGAATATGGCGGGAAACGATGGCGCCTGCAGGCGCGGCCAGCAAGGTGAGGCGACATCCGGCAAAGGATTCCTTGAGAGCACGGAGCGCAGGCGTCGCCATCAGCACATCGCCAATATGATCGAGCCGAATGCAGAGGATGTTTCTTGCTGTGTTCCAGGCTGAAGTCTGGGTCATATCTCGGCGTCGCTATGGACTTTCATTGAAGATCTGGCTTGCTCGCACTGGCAAATCATCGTTGCTGCCGCATGCAGGTCGGGCGCCACCAGGTGAGGGCGCCGCATGTCCGACCAGAGCCATTCCGTTTCATTGCCATTGTCGATCAGGACGGTCTTGCAGCCGGCGCGCCGTCCGCATTCCACATCATTGAGAATGTCGCCGATCATCCATGAGGCCGACAGGTCGATGCCATGTGTTTCGGCCGCATGCAGGAGCATGCCGGGCAAGGGCTTTCTGCATTCGCATTCGATTGCATATTTCGGCACCACGCCGTCCGGGCTATGCGGGCAATAATAATAGCCATCCGGCGCCACGTCCTGGCAATCGAGCACACGGTGAAGATGGTCGAACAGCGGCATGAGCTCCGACTCGTCAAAATAACCGCGTGCCACGCCCGGCTGGTTGGTCACCACGAACAGCCTGAACCCTTGCCGGCGCAGCAGGCGCAAGCACGCTACCGCGCCGCTGCTGAGGCAAACGCGGGCCGGATCGACGTTATAGGGCACGTCGTCGACCAGCGTGCCATCCTTGTCAATGAATACCGCGCGCATGATTATTCGGCACCCATTCGAAAAATCACGGCCATGACGACTCTTTCATCGGCAACACCATGATCTCGGGTATCACGGTTTCCGCCGGCAATTGCAAGACTGAAAGCACCGCCTCCGCGACATTGCGCGGGTCCTGCAGCGTCGAGATATCGATATCCGGGAAACGGTCGAGCAGGAAGGGCGTGCGCATGCCGCCGGCGATGACTGCGGTAACCTTGATATTGTGCGGACGTAGCTCGGCGTGCAGCGCATGCGACAGCCCCAGCACGCCCCACTTGCTGGCGTGGTAGGCCGACGCGTTCGGCCAGGCCCGGCGTGCGGCGGTAGAGGCGATGTTGACGATGGCGCCGCCTTTTTGCTCGCGCATGTGGCGGGCGGCGTATTTCGACATCAGGAATGGGCCGTACAGATTCGTATGGATGACCCTGTCCCAGTCGCCGTATTCGAGTTCATCGATGGAGCAGGTGATATCGGTGCCGGCATTATTGATCAGGACATCGAGACGGCCGCAGGCGCTGATCGCGTTGTCGATCGCCTGCCTGGCGCTCTCCGGGTCGCCGACGTCGCAGGCCATCGCGTGGACCTGCGCGCCTTCTTCGCGCAGCAGGCCTGCGATTCGTTCGGCGTTTTCTTGGCGGATGTCGCCGACGACGACTGTCGCACCGGCGCCCGTCAGTACCTGGCACAGCGCTGCGCCGAGTCCGCTGCCGCCGCCGGTGACGAAGACATTCTTTCCAGCGAGGGAACCGCTGCGCGCAGAGCCTTGGGCCGATGCAGCCGATGACAAGGTATCCAATCTATCCTCCTGAATGGTGAATACAGACTTACAGAGAATTCTGCATGGCGTTGTGATCGGTTGCCTGCAATGGAATCAGGTAAGCCGGGGTGTCGCTGAGGGCTTCCTCATAGACGCTGAGCAGTTGCGCGGCAACGTTGCGCCACGTGTAGAGCTGATAGGCGCGCCGCATGCCGGCCCAGCCGAGACGCTGGGCGAGCCGTGGATGGCGATATAGCCAGGCCAGGCGTTCCGCCAACGCCTTGGGCGCGTTGGGCGGCACCAGGTAGCCGGTGACGCCATCGACGACGGTATGCTTGATGCCGCCGACCGCCGAGCCGATAACCGGCGTGCCGCACGCCATCGCCTCGATCGGCGTGATGCCGAAGGGTTCATACCAGGGCGTGGTGACAAAGACATTCGCTGCGCTATAGTAATAGCGCAGCACTGAGCGCGGGCGCTGGCCGGTGAACTGGACCTGTTGCGAAATGCCGAGCGATTGTGCCAGTTGCATCAGCTTGCCGATTTCTGCCGTGGCTTGCGGATCGGGCTCGGCCGTGTTGCCGCCGACAATGAGCAGGCGGGCGCAAATGCCGTACTCCGATTTCATGGCGGCCAGTGCGCGTACTACATTATCGACCCCCTTGCGCGGCACCATGCGCCCGAGCTGCAGCACGATGAACTCGTCCGGATCCAGTCCAAGCTCGGCGCGCGCGTTGACGCTTACCCGGGAAAGCTCTTCGGGGTCGAAACCGCAAGGCACGATATCGATGCTTGCACCGTCGGCACCGTAAAGCTGTTCCATGTCTTCCAGGTCTTGCGGGCATTCCGCTATGACGCGGTCCGCTTCCTGCATCAGTTGCGCTTCGACGGCAAACCGCTGATCCGGAAAGCCATCGGCCTGGCCCTGGCACTGGCGCCGTACCAGCCCGAGCGCATGGAAGGTAATCACAAACGGCAGGCCGAGCCGGCGCTTGAGTTCGGCGGCCACCATGCCCGACATGAAAAAGTTGGCATGCACGAGGTCGTAATCGATGTTCTCGACACGGATGAAATCGATCATGCGCTCGGCGAATTCGCCCATGTAGGGCAACATGGCTTCCTTGGGGATAAAGCAGGCGGGTCCCGCCGGAACATGGATAACCCTTACGCCCGGATGCCAATCCACGACGATGGGCTGGTCAGGGTCGTCGCGTCGCGTGAACACATCGACCTGGATGCCGAGCGCCGCCAACTGCCTGGCAACATGCGCCACATAGACATTTTGCCCGCCGCTATCAATGCTGCCGATCGTGGCCAGTGGGGATGCATGCTCGCTGATGAGGGCAAGATTTCTCATGGTGACAGTAGCGCTGGTGCGTGCGTATGTTAGGAATGCAACGGTTAAAGCAAAGGCTATACCTAATGCGGCCAAGCGCATGCGACTGACAACAAGAGTTGGCTAAAAATCGGCGCTTCTCATCATTTACATGGTCGGCGCGCGTTTCTGTCGGAAGAAATGAATGGAGCGTGATTTAGTACACATGGGTAATTCATACCGGGTAAGGTAAAAAATTCTCTTTGCCGCCTTCTGCAATGCAGGAATCGCGCGACAATTTCGGTGATTTTTATATCTTAGGAAACTGGCATGAATACTGCGTCGACATGATCGCTGTATGGGTATGCATAACGACTCAGGAGATAAACATGATTAAGAGAAAATTGTCAGCCTTGGCCAGTAGTGTCATGCTGGTTTTCCTTGTTGCATGCAGTACAAACTCATCCACCTATCCACGTACGTCAACCTATCCGGGAACGACCAACTATCCTGCTGCAAGCCAGTCGGCGACTCTCGCATCCGGCTACGGCGTCGTGCAAGCCATCGACATGGTGCCGCGTGAAAATGCGGGTAGTGGCATCGGCATCGGCACGGTCGCCGGCGCTGTCGTCGGTGGCGTACTCGGCAATCAGGTCGGCAGCGGCACGGGCAGAACCGCGGCGACGGTAGCCGGTGTAGCCGGTGGCGCGCTGGCCGGTCATGCCATCGAAAACCGGACCCAGGGCCAGGCGGCGCAGGTATATCGCGTTACCTTGCGCATGGACGATGGCACGATTCAAACCCTGGTGCAGGAATCCACGCCGAGCTTGCGCATTGGCGATCGGGTTCGAATCAGCAATGGTGTGATCGAGCGCATGTAACCGGCGCGGCGGCATGGTGATCGCGCCGCCAGCCTGTTATGTTGATGGTCCCCGGCCGCTTTGGCGAAGGGCGGCCGGGGATTTATTGCCAATGCAAGTCATTGCGAGTCAATGCGAACAAGAGGTGCCTTATGACGGTTGAAGTGGTAAGACACTCCTTGCAGGAAGCACATGCGGCGTTGGAAAGCCTGCTTGCCAATGAACGGACGCTGCGCGATATCGACCAGGCGGCCAATGCCCTGGCGGCATCGCTGCGCGCGGGCGGCAAGGTCATGTCGTGCGGGAATGGCGGATCGATGTGCGATGCCATTCATTTCGCCGAAGAGCTTTCCGGCCGCTTTCGTCGAAACCGCAAGGCACTGGCGGCGGTCTCCATCAGCGATCCCGCGCACATGACCTGCGTCGCCAACGACTTCGGCTACGAATTCGTCTTCTCCCGCTTCGTCGAAGCGCACGGCAAGCCGCACGATTGCCTGCTGGCGATCAGCACCAGCGGCACCAGCCCATCCATACTCAATGCCGCCGTGGCCGCACGGGAGCAGGACGTGACGGTGATCGGCCTGACCGGCAAGCCGGAAAGCAGCCTGGCCGAGCTGGCCGATATCTGCATCGCCACGCCGGTCGGGATGTTTTCCGACCGTGTGCAGGAATTGCACATCAAGGTTTTGCACATTCTGGTCGAGCTCGTGGAACTGAAGCTGGAACTGGCATAGGTAACCTAGGAAAGGAAACGCATGGCAGTGCAGGATTTGAGCGCATCGCTGGGCTTGCATTTCGGGCGCGTGCTCGTGGTCGGCGATGTGATGCTGGACCGTTACTGGTTCGGCGGCACGGCGCGGATTTCGCCGGAAGCGCCGGTGCCGGTCGTGAATGTCGATCGCGACGACCTGCGCCCGGGCGGCGCGGCCAACGTCGCCGTCAATGCCGCCAGCCTTGGCGCGAGGGTTACGCTGCTTGGCGTGGTAGGAAAGGATGACCAGGCCAGGCTGCTGCAGGAGCTGACCGCCAAGCAGGGCGTGGCGACTGACTTTGTCGTGTCGGACGCGAGCCCGACCATCACCAAGCTTCGCATTGTCTCGCGCAATCAGCAGTTGCTACGACTCGACTTCGAGAATTCGCCGCTGGCTTCGGATGAACAGGACAAGGCCGAACTGATGGACAGGTATCGGCGCGCGCTTCCCAACATGGACACGGTCATCCTGTCAGACTACGGCAAGGGAACCTTGAATATGGCGGCCGAGCTGATCGAAGCGGCCCGCGCCGCCGGAAAGCCGGTGCTGGTCGACCCCAAGGGCACGGACTACCGGCGCTATGCCGGCGCGACCATGATCACGCCGAACCTGTCCGAATTCGAAGCGGTGGCCGGACGCTGCGCGGATGAAAGCGACCTGGTGCGCAAGGGCATCGCATTGCGCGACGATCTTGATCTCGGCGCTTTGCTCATCACGCGTAGCGAGCATGGCATGACGCTCCTGCTTCCGGACAGGTCGCCATTGCATTTGCCGGCCAGGGCGCGCGAAGTGTTCGACGTCACCGGCGCCGGCGATACCGTGATCGCCACGGTCGGCACGGCGCTGGCATCCGGCAAGGACTTGGTATCCGCCTGCATGCTCGGCAATCTGGCAGCCGGCATCGTCGTCGGCAAGTTCGGCACCGCGACGGTGTCCGCCGCCGAACTGGAATATTCCCTGAACATCGGCGAGGGATGCGCCGCTTCCGTGCTATCCGAACAGGAATTGCTGATGCGTGTCGGCAGCGCCAAGGCCAGCGGAAAGCGCATCGTGTTTACCAATGGATGCTTTGACATTCTCCACGTCGGCCACCTGCGCTATCTCGAGGCGGCGCGGCGCTTGGGCGACGTGCTGATCGTCGCCGTGAATGACGATGATTCGGTGTCGCGTCTGAAAGGGCCGTCGCGGCCGGTCAATCGCTGCGAAGACCGCATGAATTTACTGGCTGGCATGAAATGCGTCGACTGGGTAGTCAGGTTTGCCGAGGATACGCCGGAGCGCTTGATCCGCAAGGTCTTGCCCAACGTGCTGGTGAAGGGCGGCGATTACGCGGTCGAAGACATCGTCGGCTACGACACCGTGCAATCGTATGGCGGCAAAGTCGTGGCGCTTGATTTCCACGAGGGCTATTCGACGACCCGGGTGATCGAGCATGCGAGCCTGCTGCAAGACAGCCACAAGATGCAGGCCGGCAGCAGCCTGCGCCAGTAAGGCGATGGGAATTTGCGAGTGAATATGATGAAACTGGTGATCCTCGACCGCGACGGCGTCATCAACCACGACTCCGATGCCTTCATCAAGTCTCCAGAAGAATGGCTGCCGATAACCGGCTCGCTGGAAGCCATCGCGCGGCTGAACCAGGCGGGCTATCACGTCATCGTCGCCAGCAATCAGTCCGGCATTGCGCGCGGCTTGTTCGATCATGTCACGCTCGATGCGATCCACGCAAAGTTACATGCGATGGCGGAAAGCGTCGGCGCACGTATCGACAACATCCTGTTTTGCCCGCACGGGCCGGATGATGCCTGTCTATGCCGCAAGCCGAAGTCCGGCATGTTTCAACAGATCGCGCAGACTTATGGGGAGTCATTGGCAGGCGTTCCGGCCGTAGGCGATTCGCTGCGCGATTTGCAGGCAGGCGTGGCTGAAGGCTGTACGCCTTATCTTGTGCTGACAGGGAAGGGGAAAACGACGCAAGCCAAGGGCGGTCTGCCGCCCCATACCGTGGTGTGTGCCGACCTGGCGGAGGCGGTCGATCATATCCTGGCGATGCAGCCGGCATAGGCGAAAAGCGCCGCTTAACGGTAAAGTGCTTTTATTCGGCCACCTTTATTCGACCATTTTTATTCGACGATTGTTTGGCGGCCTGCCAATGCCAACAGGACGGCTCGCAGCAATGCCGGTCTCGCGGCAGAATCAATCCTTTGGAATGAACAGGTTGTCGCGGCGCGCGGCATGCGCCTGCACCTTCGACAATGCGCGCAACCACATGGCGATGGTGCCCGCGACGGCTTCGTCGAACCATGGGTGAAGGCCGCTCACGCCGACCACGATGCCATCCATGGCGACGCTGCCCCACAGGAGCGTGTCGCCTGCGCCAAGCAGATGCGGATACAGCTCCTGCACGGCATGGCTGTTCATGCCGGTTTTCCAGGCTACCTGCGCTTTGGCGCGCGCAAAGGCGGCGTAGTCGGCATCCCAGCGCTCGCGGTCGCCGATGGCGTGCTCATACAAGATGGCTTCCTCGAAACTTGCCAATTGCGGCGGACGCCCCGGGTCCATCACGACGATGTATAAAAAGCCGCTGTCGCCCACTTTTTTATCCTTCATCGCCTCGGTTATGGTAGGCAGGCTGTAGCGAACCGCGGCTTCGGCAGTGGCACGATCGATGAAATGGCTGGCTGATGCTGACATGGCGTCTCCCGAAGATCAAGAAGCGAAAATAGTCGATAGAAAATCAAGGATCATTAACCGGTACGGTTGCGCCACCGGTACAGGAATTCACCGGGCTGCGAATCTGTATAAAACCAGGCGGGATTCCTGCCTTGTTCATCGGTGAATGTTCCTAACTGCAGCCTAAGCTGCAACCAGCTTCAGCGCGGCATTCCAGTCGGCGACGAAGCGCTCGATGTGAAAGCGCTCCATGGCGCATCGGCGCGCCGCCTCTCCCATGGTGCGCGCCAGCTTCGGGTCTGCCAGCAGCAACTTCATTTGCCCGGTCAGCTTGCCGACATCCGTGTTGACGAAGCCCGATACGCCGTTGTCGATCACCGTCGCCATTTCCGTGGTCGCCAGGCCGACGATCGGCATGCCGACCATCATGGCTTCGATGACCGCCAGCCCCAGGCTGGTGTAGCGGATGGGATTGAAGAAGAACCGGTATTGCGCGGAAAATGCCGGCAATTGGGCATGCAGCACTTCGCCGATTCCTCCCGCTTCCTCGGCGCCCATTCCCACCAGGTCAAGCGACACCTGCTCGCGCACCTGCTGAAAGATATCGCCGCCGAGCCGGCGGCCACGTCGCGCGATATTGTTGACGACCACAATGCCGCGCTCGAGATGGCCCTGGTAGCTTACGCCTTGCGGCGGCAATACCCCATGTTCAATCACGCGCGTCCTGATGCCGGGGCCATGCCACATCAAGGCATTGAAGTGCGTGACATGGACCAGCAGCACGGCGGGATCGTCAACCGGATGGCGCATGTCGGTCGGATGCTCGCGCGGCGTATCGTGCTCGATGTAGATGCGCGGCAGGCGGCGCTGCGCCGCGTTGAGGTACTGATGCTGGTCTTCCAGGTACTGATGGTCGTCCTGGAAAATGATGCAGTCGAACTCCTGTTGCGCGACTTCCTCAAGCGGCAGATCATGCACGTTATCGCCCCAGGGGATATGCCCGCAGCGCCCGCCGTAACCGGGAGGACGTCCGGGCTTGGACACGACGAAGAAGTCGTGCGGCGCCTGGGTGAGGTAGTACAGATAGCTGCCGTGGGTATGCCACGTCAGGATTTTCATTCTCCGCATATCATGCTCCGGCATGGAAATGGTGGATGTCGAGGCAACTGGCGGCTTCCAGGCGAAATCATGCGAAACCGACCCGAAAGCGAATCACCCCCACCAGCCGCCAGAACACGGCCAGGGGAGGAATAAGGACGGAGGTCACCATCATTTCCATGACGTGTGACGGCGTCAGGATCGTGCCGCGCAACCGTTGCAGGCAAAACCGCCCGGTGAGCGCAAGCCAGCCGAGACCGGCTGCGAGACCCAGCCATGAATTGCCGGCCAGCGGCGCCACGACCATCATGAGCAGGAAAATGACGATGGCATAGTAATCCCAGCGCGCCCTGGCGCGGATCTTCTTGCGGTACAGGTCGCGGTGCTTCTTGAATAGCAAGGCATCGAACTGCACCTTCTTTTGCTGCGACAGGCTTACGCCCCAGCGGGCCGGGCGGATGGGATGCTCCACCACTGCCTGCGGCACATGGGCGATCGCGATATCGGCTTGCAGCAGGCGGAAGTACAGGTCCGCATCCTCCCGCCAAGCGAGCTGGAATCGCTCGTCGAAGCCGCCCAGTTCTTCCAGCACATGTTTCAGGCAAAAGCAGTTCGCCGTGACGAATTCGGCAGTCTCCAGACCCTTGGCATCGCGTTCGTAATCGGTCGGCGTGCCGCTGAATGGCATCACGATTCTTCCCCAGGCCGCCTGCACATTGCCATCGAACGCAGCCAGACCGTTGGCCAGCCAGTCGCGATAGGGAATGGTGTCGTCGTCGGTGAAGGCGATGACTGCGCCGCTTGCGCTCTGCCAGCCGCGATTGCGCGCGGCGGCGGGGCCATGCGGCCCTTCCGAGGGAATGTAGATCACGCGCGGCCCGGTGACCTTCAGCTGGTTGATCCATTTTTCCGCCACATCCCGCGTGGCCTGATGCGGGCCGTCGTCGACGACGATGATTTCGAAGCGAGTGGCATCGAATACTTGCGCGGCAAGGGCGCGCAGGCACCGCTCCAGCAAGTCCGGCCTGTTGTATGTCGGCACGACCACGGAAATCTGCGTATTGCCCGCGCCGGGACGGATGGGCGACACGCTGCCGGGGTCGTGAGCGGCTCTACTATGCTCTTGAAAATTTTTCCGATTGCCTGCGCGGAGCCTGGCTTCATTGCCAGCCGGATTGGGCGGAGCATCCTTTCTGAGGTTCAGCAAATCAAGAAAACTTTTGTACATCCCGGCGGTTTTCGACATGGAAGCCATTCGTTTATTCCTTCCTGCGCAAGAAAGAAATCATTTGCCTGAAAACTGGCACTCGCGAGTCAACGCAAAACCTCGGGAATGATGCAATTCGCATTCCATCGCCGCTTTTGAGGAAACTCAAATCGAGAAAGCCTTCAGGCTTTTTCAAGAGGAAGGCCGTGCTCCTGCAGATACCATAGACGCGCATAGGCGCCGTTCTGCTGCAAGAGCGAAGCGTGGGTGCCTCGTTCGACGATATGCCCATGGTCCATGACGATGATTTGGTCGGCCCCGACGATCGTCGACAGGCGGTGCGCGATGACGAGCGTGGTGCGGTTGCGCGCCAGCCGGTCCAGTTCGGCCTGGATGGCCCGTTCGGATTCGAGATCGAGCGCCGACGTGGCTTCGTCGAAGATCAGGATGGGCGGATTTTTCAGAATGGCCCGTGCCAGCGCGATGCGCTGTTTCTCGCCGCCGGAGATCTTGACGCCGCGTTCGCCGACTGGCGTATCGTATCCCTGCGGCTGGGCACTGATGAAGTCATGGATTTGCGCCGCCTTTGCCGCGGCAATCACTTCGCTGCGCGCCGCTGTAGGGCGGCCATAGGCGATGTTGTAGGCAATGGTATCGTTGAACAGGATCGTATCCTGCGGCACCACGCCGATCATGTGGCGCAGGCTGGCGGTATTGACGTTGCGGATATCCTGTCCATCGATCCTGATGCTGCCGGCGCCGACATCGTAGAAACGCAGCAGCAGGCGCGCCAGTGTCGATTTGCCGGAACCGCTGCCGCCTACGACGGCGATGGTCGTGCCCGCCGGGATGGTGAAGCTGACGTCATGCAGGATGGGGCGGCCCGGATCGTACTGGAAGGCGACATGCTCGAAAGTGATTTCCGCCTTGCGAAGCTGCAGATCGGGCAAGCCCGGCGGCTCCACGACATCCGGTTTCTCGCGTAAAAGCTCAAGCAGCTTTTCGGCATTGATCAGCGCGTCGCGTACTTCGCGATAGACAAAGCCCAGTGCATTCAGCGGAAGGCAGATTTGAATCACATACGCATTGATCAGCACGAGGTCGCCTACCGTCATCTGTTGCGTGGCCACGCCTTGCCCGGCTAGCAGCATGACGGACGCCACGCCGATGGCGATGATGCCGCTCTGGCCGACGTGCAGGATGAAGAGAGCCTTCTGATTCGAGACGGCGGCATCCGCCCAGCGTCCCATGATGCGCTCGAAACGCCGGGCTTCCAGCGACTCGTTGGTGAAATACTTGACCGCGTCTGCGTTCATCAGGCTGTCTGCCAGGCGGTTCTTGGCGGTGGTGTCGAGCCGGTTGACGCGCCGCTGGAATATGGCCCGCCGCTGCGTGAACGACAAGGTAAAGCCGGTATACAGGAGAAAGGTGACGGCAATGATGGCCGTGAACCAGACGCTGTAGTTCGCCAGCATGATGACGAGCACCATCCCGATCTCGATCAAGGTCGGCACCAGGGTGAACAGGCCCACGCCGAGCAGAAACGAAATGCCGGCAGTGCCGCGATCGATATTGGGCAAGAGGCCACCCAGCTGGCGACGTGCATGGAAGCTCGCTCCCAGTTCATGCAGATGATTGAAAGTCTTTTGCGCAAATTCCGCCACCGTGTGCTGGGTCACGCGCGAAAAAAATAGGTCGCGCAATTCGGTAAACAAGGTGCTCGAAAAGCGCAGGATGGCGTAGCCGGAAAGCATGAGTATCGGCAGGGTATGGATCGTTTCCGGCCGCGACAAATGATCGACGATACGTTTGAGCATCAGCGGGACGCCGACGGTCGCCACTTTAGCCATGATCAGGAATACCAGGGCAAATATCACGCGCCCGCGATATAACGCGATCACGTTCCACAAGCTACGCATGATATTCGGCCCCTGCTCAGGATGGTCGATGCTTTTGTTTGGCTGATCCATGGAAATTCAGGTGACTGATCGATAGGTGAAGCTTGCTAAGCAATTTTCATGCAGTGTTTTAACTTGCGATGGTAAGCACTACTTGACGCTGCAATATTTACATAGTGAAGGCCTGTGCTAAACGAGTAGAGCTAAGAGAACTTCGCATGCATTACGTTCGATCTCTCATTTGCATTAATTTTTTTCAAGTCTTTTTCGGATATGCGTTCCTATAGTTCTTGCACAGGTGTTTTGCAATAACTGCTGCTCACGTTGTTCGGATGAGCGCCAGTCGCGCGGTGGCTGGTCCGGATCAGGTCACGGTCCTAACTAATGCCGGCGAAAAAATATCGAAATGGCGGGTACATCAATTGCTTTACCGGGAGGTCTCTACAGACAGGATGTCGACTTACCGGAGGTCTATGTGTACACCTTAGGGATCAATGCCGCATATCATGATTCGGCTGCCTGCCTCGTGCAGGACGGCATCGTACTGGCAGCCGTGGAAGATGAGCGCTTTACTCGTGTGAAGCATGGCAAGCGGCCAGTGCCGTTCACGACGTGGGAATTGCCCTTCCATGCAATCGACTACTGCCTGAAAGAAGCGAGGATCGAATTGAAGGATGTGGACCATGTCGCCTATTCATATCAGCCGAACCTGTTGCTGGGCGAGTGGGCAGGCGCCGAGACCATCACCTTGCCGCTGGAGCCGTCGCGTCATCAGTCCGACTGGCTATCTCCCTGGGACCCTCTTTTCCTGTCTTCGATCGTCAATGCGCCGCGCCAACTGGCCAGCGGCGCACCGCATCATTTGAAGAAGCGCTTCAAGGGCGTGCGGCACGATGGGCCGTACCGCTGGCACTTCGTCGAACACCATCTTTCCCATGAGGCCAGCGCATTCCTGGCCGCACCCTTCGACGACTGCGCAGTGCTGACCATGGACGGGCGCGGCGAACAGGCCACCACCAGCTTCGGCCGCTACGCGGGTGGCGAGTACCAACGCATCAAGCAGGTCAACTTGCCGCATTCGCTCGGTCTCGTGTACGAAGCCGTCACCAGCCATCTCGGATTCCTGCATTCCTCGGACGAATACAAGGTGATGGCGCTGGCATCCTACGGCAAACCGGTATACGCGCCGCTGTTCCGCGAAATCATCACCTACAAGGGCGCAGGCGAATACGAAGTCCAACCGGTGCAGTGGGAAGAGCTGCTGGGACCGGCGCGCGAACGCGGCTCGGAGCTGACGCAAAACCACATGGATATCGCGCACTCCCTGCAGGTGGTGCTGGAAGAAACCGTGCTGAAAATGGCGAACTGGCTGCAGCAGGAAACCGGCATGAAAAAACTCGCGATGGCGGGCGGCGTTGCTCTCAATTGCGTCATGAATGCGCGCTTGCGTGACCGCTCGGCGTTCGATGAAGTGTGGGTCCAGCCGGCAGCGGGCGATGCCGGCACGGCGCTTGGCGCGGCGTTACGGATCGATGCGCAGGAACGTCAAGACCGCCGCCGCTACTGGCAAATGGACCATGCCTTTCTCGGCCCCGCCTATGGCGACGATGAAATCGAAGCGTTCCTGAAACAGGCCAAGCTGCGCTATCGCCGCGTGGACAATATTGCCGAGGCGGCGGCGGAACTGCTCGCGCAGAACAAGGTCATAGGCTGGTTCCAGGGGCGCATGGAATTCGGCCCGCGTGCGCTGGGGGCGCGCTCGATCCTGGCATCGCCCGTCAAGCCGGAAATGCAGGCGCACCTCAACCTGATCAAGGATCGCGAAGACTTCCGCCCGGTCGCGCCGGTCGTGTTGGAAGAAGAAGTCGACAAGTGGTTCGTCAACGGCGGCGTGGCGCCTTTCATGGTGTTTGTGTATGACGTGATACCGTCCAAGGCGGATGCCATCCCGGCCGTGCGCCATGTCGACGGCACGGCGCGCGTGCAGACGATCAACCGCGACCAGCATCCGCTCTATTACGATCTGTTGCGCACGTTTGCGCGGAAGACGGATGTGCCTGTCCTGATCAATACTTCCTTCAATACGCGCGGAGAACCGGTGGTGTGCACGCCGCGTGATGCGGTCGAGTCCTACCTGACCACGCCGCTCGATGCGCTGGCGATCGGCTCGTTCATCCTGGAGAAAAATTGACGCCATGGACGAGGTCGTCAATTTTCCGCGACTTGGGGCTGGACACCATATTCTGTCCGGCCTGGAAAGTTGCTGCCGCATCGGCGTGTTTCGCGCGCTGCAGCTTGGCGACATGCTGTGCGTGGTGCCGGCGCTGCGCGCCTTGCGGCAGGCAGCGCCGGATGCGCATATTTCCCTCATTGGCTTGCCGTGGGCGGAAAGCTTTGCCAGAAGATTTCATCGGTATATCGACAGCTTTTTCAGTTTTCCCGGCTATCCCGGCTTGCCCGAGCATCCAGTCGAACTGAGCCGTATCCCCGGCTTCATGTTCGTGATGCAGGAGCAGCGCTTCGATGTCCTGCTGCAGTTGCACGGCAGTGGCGTACTGACCAATCCGCTTGTGGCCAGCTTTGGCGCTGCGCGGACCGCCGGCTTTTTCACAGAAGGTAATTTCTGCCCGGACGCCCGCTACTTCATGCCATGGGAAGAGAAGCAGCATGAAATCAGGCGCAACCTGCAACTACTTTCCTGGCTGGGTTTACCTGCCGAAGACGATGAGCTGGAATTTCCGCTCGAAGAAAAGGATTGGCGCCGCTTGCATGAATGCGGCGAAAAATTGCCGCCGCCGGGAAGCTACGTCTGCATTCATCCCGGTGCACGCATGCCATCCCGCCGCTGGCCTGCCGAGCGCTTCGCGGCAGTGGCGGACCGCCTGCGCCGGGAAGGGCTGGCAGTCGTGCTGACCGGCGCCAAGGAAGAAAGCGAACTGGTCCAGTCAGTCGAGCGCGCCATGCATGCGAAGCCGATCAACCTGTGCGGCAGAACCGATCTCGGTGCTTTCGCTGCACTGGTGGCGGAAGCGAGGCTGGTAGTTTGCAATGATACCGGCACTTCGCATATCGCCACGGCAGTGAAAACGCCGAGCGTGGTCATCAGTTGCGGTTCGGACTCCAGGCGATGGGCACCGCTCGATTCGCGCCGCCACCGGACGCTGGCCGCCGACGTGCCTTGTCGTCCATGCATGCACCAGGTCTGCCCGATCGGACATTTATGCGCCGATCAAATTGATGCTGAAGCCGTGTATCGGGAAGTTTGCCTGGTACTGAGCGATAACGCCAGAACTGACTTGCCTGCCGGTCCATTCACCCATATTTCGAGATGAGGTAGCCATGAGAGAATTGCATAGCAAGCGGATACTCGTCACTGGCGGCGCCGGGTTCTTAGGTTCCCACTTGTGTGAATTCCTGCTGGCCAAAGGGCATGACGTGCTATGCGTGGATAATTTTTATACAGGTACAAAAGCCAATATCGCCCATCTGTTCGGCAATCCGCGCTTTGAATTCCTGCGCCATGACATTACCTTTCCGCTCTATGTGGAAGTGGATGAGATCTACAACCTTGCCTGTCCGGCGTCGCCGATCCACTACCAGTTTGATCCTGTACAGACCACGAAGACCAGCGTGCATGGCGCGATCAACATGCTCGGACTTGCCAAGCGCGTGAAAGCGAAGATTCTGCAGGCGTCCACCAGCGAAGTCTATGGCGATCCCCAGGCGCACCCGCAAACCGAAAACTACTGGGGGCACGTGAATCCGATCGGCCTGCGGTCCTGCTACGATGAAGGCAAGCGGTGCGCGGAAACGCTGTTCATGGACTATCGCAGGCAGCATAACCTGCGAGTGAAAGTCGCCCGCATATTCAATACCTATGGCCCGCGCATGCATCCGAACGACGGACGCGTGGTATCCAATTTCGTCATCCAGGCATTGGCCGGAAAGCCGATAACGATATACGGCGATGGCAAGCAGACGCGGTCGTTCTGCTACGTCGACGACATGATTCGCGCATTCCATGCATTGATGAATACGCCGGATGATTTCACCGGACCCGTGAATGTCGGCAATCCTGGCGAATACACCATGCTGGAACTGGCCGAGCGTATCATTGCCTTGACGGAGTCGTCTTCGCGTCTGGAATTCAAGCCGATTCCAAGCGACGATCCGGTCAGGCGCCGACCCGATATCACGCTGGCGCGGGAAAAGCTGAAATGGGAACCGGCAGTCGGGCTCGAAGATGGATTGCGGCAAACGATCGACTACTTTCGCCACGCGATGCGGAATGAAAGTGCAACGGCTTAACATTCCCTGATTAAACACAGACGCGCTTCTCAACACACTTCGATCAAGACAAGCATTTTGGCTTATACCGACAATGTGATCCCTCCAAAAAGAACGCCTTGAGAAATACGTTCGCCGCTTGACCTGCCTCACGAGAGTGACAGCAGGCTTATCGCACTATGTATCGTGAACTGTCACAAAATGTGACAGGGCAGATATGCCTCTTTTTTCTATTCTTAAAGTAAGACTTGCTTGATTGTGTTGAATTTCGCTAATGACTCGCAGTTGCTCGAATGAATTGTTAAAGAACTTATTAATTCTCATAGAGTCTAGCAAGCACCTTTAGCAAACGTATAAGGATAGAGAATGACGAAAGCCATCGACTTGTTGAAAACCTCGGTAGTCTTACTCTTTGTCGGTGTGGCACTGACAGCTTGCGAGCGGCGTGCCGCCGATGATACGACCTCACAATCCTCCGGCGCACAGTCCGCGCGCCTTGAGTCCGCCGGTTCCTCTTCACGATCCGACAGTGGCTCGGAAGCCAGTTCTACTCTGCAACGAGCCGAGCGCGCAGTCGATGATTCGGTTCTTACCACGAAGGCCAAGTCCGCCTTGTTGGCCGATACGACCGTGAAAGGCAGCGAGGTCAATGTCGAGACGAACAAGGGTGTCGTGACGTTGAGTGGCGCGGTGGAAAACGAGCGTCAACGAGAACGCGTGGCAAGTATCGTCAGAGGAATTGATGGCGTGAAAAGCGTGGAAAACAAAATGACGCTGAAGAAGTAGGCTGTTGCGGAAGTAAGCTGCTGCGGCAATCGGGCAGGGTAAATTTTCTGTCCGTCCTTAACACTGGAAAATACGCGATATGTCGAATGCACTGGCAGTGGATGACGTTAACCCGATCAATGCTCCCGTTGAACATGTGGAACCGGTCAAGCCTTTGAATCATGATACGGACACGGCTCTGCAGGAAATGAGGGGGGGCGGCCATTTCGGCTTGATGATGGGTGCGGCACCTGCCATGCAGAAGCTTTATCACCATATCGCCCGCGTCGCGCCTACCGATGCGACCGTGTTATTGCTTGGGGAAAGCGGCACGGGAAAGGAACTTGCCGCCCAGTCGATCCACGCCTTCAGCCTGCGGCAGAAGCAGCCATTCATCGCTGTGAATTGCGGTGCTATTTCGCCGCAACTCATCGAGAGTGAAATCTTCGGGCATGAAAAAGGCAGCTTTACCGGCGCGGAAAGGCAGCACAAGGGATATTTCGAGCGTGCGAACGGCGGCACATTATTCCTGGACGAGATTACCGAAATGCCGATCGACCTCCAGGTCAAGCTGTTGCGCGTGCTGGAGAGCGGATCGTTCATGCGCATCGGCAGCGCGCAGGAAATCGCCTGCGACGTGCGCGTGATCGCGGCCAGCAATCGCGATCCGGAACAGGCTGTAGCGGAAGGCAAGTTGCGCCTGGACTTATATCACCGCCTCAATGTTTTTCCAATCTATATCCCGCCTTTGCGTGAACGTGGCGAAGACGTGGCGCTTCTCGCGCAGTATTTTCTCGACGAGTTGAACGCGGCGCATGGCACCGCAAAGATTCTTACGCCGGACGCCTTGAACAATCTGGCCGAGCGCAAATGGCCAGGTAACGTCCGTGAATTGCGTAATCATGTTCAGCGTGCGTACATCCTCGCTGACCAGGTAATCAGCGTGAGTACCCTGGCGCCTGACTTCGAAGAATCTCCGTCAGCAAAGGGCATGACGCTCGCTGTTCCTGTCGGGACTTCGCTTGCGGAAGTGGATCGGCAAATTATCTTTGCCACGCTCAAGCTATGTGATGGCGTGAAAAAGCGTGCCGCCGCAATTCTCGGCATCAGCCTCAAAACGCTGTACAACCGCCTGGAAGAATATGGCATGCCGGATCGCTCCGGCGAACTGGACGAGATTGCTCCCATCCCCATTCTGGAAGAAAAGAATATTCAGAATCTGCGCTCCTGATCAGCTTTTACCGCACTGTTGTTCCAGCCATTACTGCCTGAAAAATACTGTATGCCCATACAGATAAAAGCTACTTTTATGGTATGATTTTAGAGTTCGAATAGGTGTATGCCTAAAGTCGGCAAGCTTGGATTACCGAGCTGAATTGCAGAAAAACAAGCTTATTTTTTGCTAATACGACGCGCTAATGCGGCGCTTCGTTGTTTGAAGCAAGCTGAGGAACAATTGTTTTTGTTATCAGATCAATCGATGAAGGAAAGGCAAACAGCTTATTCGGCTTCGATGAATTGCTGCTGGAAGTAACGCATCAGCTGTTCCCGCGCTTCGACGGGGTGGGCACGGAAAAAGGTGAGTGCTGTGGCGATGAAGAGTTTTTCCTTGTCGTCCAGAGGTACGGTATAGGGTTCGTGTTCTCTGTCCATCCAGCCGTGGGTCAGCCTGAGACGTTTTTCTATTGTGCGGGCGAGATTGGCACCAATGTTCTTGCGGTTGCACTTGATATGGCTGAGGTAGCGCTCGGAAAGCTGCAGGCGATTGGCGAATGCTTTTAGCATGCCGCGTCTTGGCTCGTCCGGATGCTTGTTTATGAAATCGTTGAATAATTTCATAAAGTTCCGATGACGAATTTGTGCGCTATCCAAAGCCATGAAGCATCCTATACGGCTGAATGTCCGGCAGCTGCCTTGAAGCGGCAATAGCACTCCTGCCTTACATTCAAAGCATTTTCCAATTTACAAGAATGTGCATATTTTAACTGCTTAACGCTTTTTTATGTTGATAATCCACAACCAAATTGGTAGTGCGTTGAAATGGTGATGTAAATCTGCCACGAGCATGGCCGGCTTGTATTTTGCATGGAAATGCTACCTGTGGTTTTTGCTGAAGCTTGATGTTGGCGTGTTTAATTTTTGAAGGTAAATCAATATGCGACGCACTTCTACAGTAGGTCAAATGCCGGCACGTCGGCCTGTCGTGATGCCTCCACGGGATCTCGAAGGCGCAATCGCCGCGACTTCGGAGCTTTGCGGGCATCCTTTGTCGCCTTCGGCCGTCGCGCTGCTTGCCAAGGACCTGGAGAAACTTGACCGCTCCAGCGTGCTGAAGGCGCTGGCGCGCTGCCGCATGGAGCTTCATGGCTCCCTCAATATCGGCGAAATCCTGGTGCGGATCGATGATGGCCGGCCGGATGCCGACGAGGCCTGGGCGATGCTGCCGGCCACGGAAGCCAATTCCGTGGTGTGGACGGATGAGATGGCGCAATCGTGGGTCAAGGTGCAGCCGCTTCTGCAAAAAGGTGAGCTGGTATTGGCGCGCCGCCTCTTCGAGGAAAGCTATACGCATGCTGTCCTGATCGCCCGCTGCAAGCGCGAAAAAGTGGTCTGGACGCCGTCGCTGGGAAGCGATCCGCAGGAGCGTGAAATGGTCTTGCAAGATGCCTTGGAGAAGGAACGATTACCCGTTTCTTATGTCAAAGAATTGCTACCTTATCGGTCGTTGTCAACACACTCCAGCCACCTGCTTGCGCAAATACGGCTAAAAAAAATTCCATAAAAACGAATTTTTATCGGCACAAGACTGGCAGGAAAAGCTACCAAAATTGTCGTATTGAGTTGTCTTAACTTAGGGCGCGGAATCGCCACCATATTAACCATGGATGACCATCAGGATTATGGAGATGGCGGTTTGCAATGGTTCGCGCAAATTGGCCGTCTTGAGCAGATTGAAGACGAAAACTTTGAAAGGAAATGTCGCATCATGAGCGAATTCGAAATTCATCGCGCAACCAAGCGCCGCGCCAAACTGCGCCTGGGTATGTCGGGGCCGGCAGGCAGCGGTAAAACGTATTCCGCCTTGTTGATCGCTTCCGGCCTGGGAGGCCGGGTCGGCATGATCGATACCGAGCATGGCAGCGGCGATCTCTATGCCGACCTGCTCCCTGAGGGATATGACGTGCTGCGCCTGGCGCCGCCGTTTACGCCGGGCCGTTATATCGAAGCCATTCGCGCGCTCGAACAGGCCGGCGTGACGACGATCATCATCGACAGCCTCACGCATGCCTGGAGCGGCGAGGGCGGTTCGCTGGACCGCCAGGGCAAGATCGCCGACCGTTCCGGCAATTCGTGGCAGGCATGGCGCCAGGTGACGCCCGAGCATAACGCGCTGGTGGAAGCCTTGCTGCAAAGTCGCTGCCACATCATCGCGACCATGCGCGCCAAGACCGAGTATGTGCAGGAAAAGGATGAGCGTACCGGCAAGAGCGTGGTGCGCAAGATCGGCCTGGCGCCCATCATGCGCGACGGGATCGATTACGAGTTCACCATCTTCATGGAGCTCGACGCCCAGCACAATGCCTATGTCGGCAAGGATCGCACGCGCCTCTTCGATGGCCAGATCATCCGGCCCGATGTCGACACCGGCCGCCAGTTGCTGGCATGGTTGCAGTCCGGCGAGGAAGAACCGGCTGCCACGCCGCCTGCGCTGAGCGAGCAGCAGAAGAAGGAGTTGGCCGATTCGATCAGCGGTGCGCGCGACCTGGATGAGCTGTATCGGGTATTTGCATCGGCATACCGTACCGCCAATGCGGTCCCGGATCAGGCCGCGCTGCTGGAGCTGACGCGTTTGAAGGATGAACGCAAGGCCGCGCTGGAATCCGCCGAGGATCTGATCTATGGAGCCCATGCATGAAACCGGTATTCGAGGCCTTTGAGCTAGCGGCGGAATATCGCCGCCTGGCAGAGTTCCTGACCGAGCAGCACGACGATCCGCAAGTTATCCGCGATACGCTGGAAAGCGAATCGGGGCCGCTGGACGAGCACCTGGAAAACCTGGCGAAGATGGTGCGCAACCTGGAGACGGCGGACATCGGCATCGTGAAGACCATGGAAGACCTCGCCGCCCGCCATGCCACGTTGCAAAAGGCGGCGGAGCGCGGGCGCAAGCTGATCCTGGATCTGATGCAGCGGGCGCAGCGGGAGCGCGTGACCACCGCGCTGTTTTCGCTCGCCGTCAAGAAAAACCCGCCGGCCGTGGTGATCGATTCGGAATCCGAGCTGCCTGTGGAATTCATGCATCAACCGGAGCCGCCTCGTCCCGTGCCGGACAAAAAGGCGATCGCGATGGCGTTCAAATCCGGACGGGAAGTGCCGGGCGCGCATTGCGAACAGGCGGTGCGTCTCGATATCCGGTGATGAAAATTGGCGAGGCCGGACTCAACTGCCACAGATCCGGCCTTATATAAAACCTACCCGAAAGCGCAGCGCGCCGACGATGCGCCAGAATACCGCGAGCGGCGGCAGCAGCAGCGATGTCACCAGAACATCGGAGATATTGAAGAGCGACTTGGCTGTGCCGCGCAGCCGCTGCAGGAAGATGTACGCGCTCGTCATGCCCCAGCAAAATGCCGCGAACATCGCGACCGGCAGGTTATGCGTCAGCATCGCCGCGATCAGAAACAGCAATGCCGCAACACTGATGTGGTAATGCCACGGCAAAGGCGCGGCAATCTTTTCGCGATACAGATGGGGATGCTTTTTACGCAATAGCGCATCGAACTGCAAATTCTTTTGTTCCCACAGACTGGCGCCCCACGGCACCGATCCAACCGGGTGTTCCACCACGGCCAATGGCGCATCGGCGATGACTGCCTCGGCCTGCAACAGGCGGAAATAGAGATCGGCATCTTCACGCCCGGCTGCGCCGAATCGCTCATCGAACCCGCCAAGGTCTTCCAGCACCCGTTTCAGGAAAAAGCAATTGACGCTGGCGAATTCCGCCTGCTCCAGCTTCATTAATGTATCTTCGTTCGATGTCGGCAATCCGGCTGTCGGCATGATGACGCGTCCACGTGCGGCTTGCGCCACGCCATCGAACGCTTGCAATCCCTGCGCAAGCCAGTCGCGGCAGGGGATCATGTCTTCTTCGGTGAACGCCACCAGCGTGCCGCGCGCGATATGCCAGCCATGATTGCGGGCAGTGCCGGGACTGTCGCGACTTTCCACAGGCAGGTAAATGATGCAGGGGCCATTGCCTGGCCTGGTCAGGTAATGTTCCACCACCTTGCGGCTGGTGCTGCTGGGCGCGGTATCCACCACAATGATTTCGTAGCGCATCGGCGACAGCGTCTGTCGCATCAGGGCAGCCAGACAGCGGTTCAGCAATCCGGGGCGGCCACGTGCCGGCAATACCACCGACATGAGAATGCCATGCATGCGCGATTTCCAGATCGGCTGAATGCGCTTTGCATGTTCAGGTTCAGGTTGGATGACCGGCAGTGCGCCGTCAAGCAAAGCCCGATTGATGCCAGGGTGTTTGCTGGCTTGATGGGTACAACAGGAATTCTTGGGAAAAGCAATAATTTTTGCCATTGGCTATTTCCGTCCCCAAATGTTTTCGTTTATTTGCCGCGCTTACACAAGCTCCTAACGCAATTCCCGTTCCATCTTTCTTCCGAATCGAGCTTACTAAACGATTGACATGTGATTCAGTCTAATGTTCGCGATGAAAAGCATTTACTGCTGCTGATCTGATGAAGGTGAAGCACATCAGGATATGAGGAGAAAGCAATGACCACAGTCGAACGTTCCATTGAAGTGAATGTGCCGATAAGCGTTGCATATCGGAAGCTCAATGAATTCGAAGAATTCCCGCGATTCATGAAAGGGGTCCATTCCGTTCACCAGCTTGACGAATCTCATTTGCACTGGCGCGCGGAAAAAGGTGGGAAAGAAATGGAATGGGATGCAGAAATTACCGAAAACATTCCGGAAAAGTGTATTGCCTGGCGCAATACGAGCGGTCCGAAAAATGAGGGGCGGGTGGAGTTCCATGTCATCGATCAGGAGAAGACCCGGATCTCTCTGCACATGGAAGCCGATGAGGAATCGCTGCGGCATCCGTTTTCCATCTACAGCGATTCGCCCCAGGATGACGGCGACCTGGCGCGTTTCAAGAAAATGGTGGAAAGCCAGTCGAAGAGCGCATCCGTCAATATCAGCGCAGACGGGACGCCAGCCTCGGCTTCCGCAGCGGCTCGGGAAAGCGGCATGTCCGGTGCGGACACGCGAAGTGCTGTCGGCGCGTCCCACTCCTCAGGTATGTCAGGTTCAGGTGCATCAGGTGCGGGAACTGCGTCATCCACAAGCGAGCACAAGACCGCTCAAGGCAGCGCGAGTACCGCGCGCCAGACTTCCGGCATGCCGCAGTCATGGGACGATCCTTTGCGAATCGTGCGCAAGATGGGTGAAGAAATGGAACAATTTCTGGGACGGTGGATCAGTCCTGGAGGAAGCATGCGAAAAAGTGTGCTGCCATTGTCGCGCACGGCTGGCGAATGGACGCCCCCGGTGGATATTGAGCAGCACGATGGCCAGGTGCATATCTGTGCCGACCTGCCGGGTGTGAGCAAGGAAGACGTGCAGATTGAAATCGTGCGCGGCCAGTTATTGATCGAGGGAGAACGGCGCGGAGGACTGGGGCGGCATCGCCAGGAATATCGCCAAGCCGAGTGCAACCGGGGTCACTTCTACCGGTCGATTCCCTTGCCGGAAGGCGCCGATCCTGATTCGGCAAAAGCGTCGATGCACGATGGCGTGCTCGACATTACGCTGCAGGTCGCCAGCATTCCGAATCATGCGCGACGCCTGAATATTCAGGGCTGAGTGCTTGTCGCGGCAATGTCGGCATGAGGCTGACAGTGCTGCGCTGACATGGAGTTTTGCTTTGCATGCTCAGGGCGGCACAAACGAAAAGGAATGAAAAGGATGTCAGAAGCAATAGGGTGGGCAAGCGCATTGGTCCTGGCGTTAACGATTTCGTCGCAGGTCTATACGCAATGGCGCAGCAAGAGTTGCGCGGGCGTATCCGGCTGGCTGTTCATCGGGCAGATCATGGCATCGATCGGCTTCGTCGTGTACAGCTACATGCTGGATAGCTGGGTATTCGTCTGGACCAATACCTTCAACCTGGTCGCCGCACTGGTCGGGCAATCGATCTACATGCGCAACAAGCGGGGCAGCCAGCTAGCCATTTCTCCTCGCACGAAACGAGCCAGTTAAAGAAAGTGGCGAGAGAATTTTTTACCGGCGCTCCTGTAGCAATTACCGGCAAGCTCCCGTTTGCTTGGCCAGAATCAAACGCGCAAAGTACATCAGCATCCCTGCATGATTGAATACTGATATAGATACAAAAGCAGTTTGCGGGAAACGAAACTGCACTGTTGGCACGCCGCTAAGATGAATGCATCAGCCCCATGCCGAGCTAGCGAATATCGGCAACCCTTGGGAGTCAATTTGCATGAATCCAGTGAGCCTGCCATTTCGTTTGCTCGATGCTTGCGCCTCGACGGCGCGGCCAAAAATCGCCGTGTTTCGCGCCATGCATCTGGGCGAAATGTTGTGTGCCGTGCCGGCATTGCGCGCATTGCGACAGGCAATACCTTCGGCGCATATCACGCTCATCGGCTTGCCCTGGGCGGCCAGTTTCGCCCGGCGCTTTTCACACTATATTGATGCGCATGTCGACTTCCCTGGTTTCCCCGGCTTGCCGGGGCAATCCGTGGATCTGGCGCGCATCCCCACGTTCATGGCCGCCATGCAGGCGGAGCGTTTCGATTGCGTGCTGCAAATCCACGGCAGCGGAGGCCTGAGCAATCCCATTGTTCGCACCTTCGGCGCAGCGAGGAATGCAGGCTTTTACCGGCAGGGCGAGTATTGCCCTGATCCGCTGCACTTCATGCCCTGGGACGAGAATTGCCATGACATCCTGCGGCTCGCCCGCCTGATGAATTTTCTCGGCATTCCGATGAACAGCCATGACATGGAATTCCCTGTCACCGATGCAGACCGGCATGCCTTGCGGGCCTGTCTGCCGGAGCCTCCACAACCCGGCAGCTATGTCTGCATCCATCCCGGTGCGCGCATGCCGGCGCTGCGCTGGCCCCCGCAAGACTTCGCGCGGATTGCCGATACCTTGCATGACGCCGGGCTGCAGGTCGTGCTGGTCGGCTCGGCGCTGGAGACTGCGATCGCGTCCACCGTTCAGCAACATATGCATGCGCCGGCGCTCAACCTGGTCGGCAAGCTTGGCGTCGGCGCATTTTCCGCATTGCTGTCGCAAGCGCGGCTGGTTGTTTGCAACGATACGGGCATTGCCCATATCGCCGCTGCCTTGCAGATCCCTAGCGTTGCGCTGTGCTGCGGCAGCGGCGCGCGCCGCTGGGCGCCCCTTGACCGACACCGCCATCGCAGCGTGCATGTGGCTTCCACCGAGAATAAACAGCGGCCGGAACTGGTGCGCGAGCGCGTGCTGACGACAGTGCGCGCCTTGCTCGCCGATACGGGCATGCCGTTTGCATAAATGCCAAGTGTTCTGATCGCAGACGAATTCTCAACGGGGAAGATCATGGAAAACCGCGTTCCGCAGATCCTTGCCGTACGAAACATGAAAAGAGGTGGGCGGCTTGTGCTGGCGGCTACATTACTGCTGTTTCTCGGCGCATGTGACCGGCCCGGCACACCGCCATCTCCTATCGATCCGGCGAAGCCGAAAATGAAAGCGAAAGCGGTGCAGCCGGTGCAGGATGTGCATACTGCCATCTTCAATTATGCAAGGCCGGCAAAAAAAACTTCTTCAGCCATCGAGCCGCCTCCGGAAATCGGCACTCGCGGCCGTTTACAAGTGTAATTCCGCTTTATCCCCTGAATGAGATTCGTATGCTGCCGTCGTGCGGCATGCGAACCCCGACGCTGCAAAAGTGTCGAAATTTGCAAACCTGGAAAACAATACACAGGGACAAAATTACGCGTGCCCGGTTAAATCGTTTTCCCAATTTTGCAGACACTTAACTGCGTTGCGGGACTTCCCATCATGGAACCATTTCACAACCGATTGCAGGCAGGCCAGCTGCTATCCCAGCAGCTGAAAGAATATGCCGGTCGACAAGATGCGGTGGTCGTGGCACTGCCGCGCGGCGGTGTGCCGGTAGGCTTTGCGATTGCATCGCGTCTTGAATGTCCGCTCGATGTGATGCCCGTTGCCAAGCTTGGTGTCCCCGGACATGACGGTGTCGCGCTTGGCGCGATAAGTAGCCGAGGCGTATGCGTCTTGCGTCCGGAAACGATTTCATTGATGGATATTGCCCCGGATGCCATCGAAGCGATAGCGCAACGGGAATTGACAGCAATGAAGCAGCGTGAACGATCCTATCGTGCCGTGCGTCCTCCTCTCGATCTGAAGGACAAGGTGGTGATCGTTGCCGATGACGGGTTGGCGAGCGGTGCGACGATGCTGGCCGCGACCAGGGCCTTGCGGCATGAGCAGCCGGCGCAGATCATCGTGGCCGTGCCGGTAGCCAGCGCCGACAGCATCACCGAATTGCGAACGGAAGTGCAAAACGTCGTTTGCTTGATGGTGCCGGATTGGCTCACTTCCGTGGATCAATGGTATGAGGATTCCGCTCCCGTGGAAGATGCCAAGGTCATGGAGTATTTGCGGGAAATGTCGCATGGATATGTCGCCGCCAGAAACAATTCCCATGCAGCCGGATCGATGCAGAAGCCACCACAAGGTGGTACGGCGAACAGACTGTATTAGCCGGATACTGTTGGATGCATGAATGAATCTTCGCGGCTTGCCCGTCGGCGCTTGGCCGGCATTGGGCAGGTAAATTTTTTGTTGTTGTGCAGGAGGATAAGTCATGAAATCATGTAGCACCTTGCTTGTCGCGCTGGGCCTTGTTTCATCCACCGTCCTGGCGCAGTCTGTCCAGTCAGTCCCGCAGCAGCCTTCATCAGGCGGCATGTCGGAATCGGGAACCGCGACGCCACCTGCAGGCGCAGGGCAATATCCGCCGCCAACCATGGGAAGCGGTTCACAGGTTCCATCAGGCAGCGAGAACGGTGGAGGAGATTCGTCTGGAGCAAGCGGTATGCAGACCTCGACTTCCGGCGGCGGTGGTCAACTGATTACGCCCGATATCGCGCAGTCGCGTCCTGCAAGCAGTTCATCAAGTGTCGCTGTTACGCCGCGTACCGAAAATGGCGTGACTTACATGTGCGGCGGCGTGGGAGAGGATGAAACTGCCTACATGAAGCAAGCTGCGGCCAAGGATTACGATCTGATGATGACCTTCGCCGAGAAAACCGGATCCTATGTGGCAAATGTCGATGTATCGATCGTGGATGCGCGTGGCCGTACAGTACTGGAAACCAAGTGTGACGGGCCGATTCTTCTTGTCGATTTGCCGTCCGGCGGCAATTATCGTATTCATGCCGAATCCGGTGGCAGGACGATTGACCGATCTGCTGCCGTCAAAGCTGGAAAAGGTCATGCGCGCCCGGTCACGTTTGTCTGGCCATCGCACTCGTCCGCCACGTCATCGACGGGAAGCGATGCGGGAAGCAGGGAAAGCTACGGCACCGACAGCTATCGTTCGGAAAGGTATGGCAGGGATAAAGAGTGAATCGAGCTTGAATGGCTAAGCAGATTGAAGATGGGCGTTGTCAGAAGGGGTTAACACTTTACTCTTTCATCGAAGTATTCATTCCTCATTTACGCTAAATATAAAAACGTGCCAACTCGCATTGGCACGTTTTTATTTGCCAGCGTTATGCGGCGTTACTTTCTGGCGTCGTCGCTACCGCGTTGAATCTTTTCACCGCCACGCTCTACGTCCTGGCCGAACCCCTTCATCGTATTGCATGCGGTCATTCCAGCTGTAAAAGTGAGCACACTCAAAATAAGCAGCAATCGCTTTGCCATATAGGCCTCCTGTCTATTGGATTAAAAAACATAGCTAGAAGCATGTTTCCATGCCTGGTGTAGCCAACTGATACCGAATCGTAATCGAGCGGTGCAAAGGCGTTTATCGGCGCCGCCGTTGTCCCGCAGCGCGGGCTAGCATGGCGACAATGCCGATCGCTGCCTGGATGGTCTGGTGATTGCGTGAAAACGCTTTCGCAGCCGTCCCTCCTTTGCGCACGACGGTTCGTGCCGCCTGGCGCGGGCGGCGTTGCGTCGCTAGAATTGCGGCTGCCACGCCGGCCAGCATCAGATAGGGATGGTCGCGAATCCAGCTTATCGTTTTACTTTTAGGGAAAGCGTTGGCAGGTGGCGGCGGCTTTACCTCGACAATGGGCTCTTCCTGGCCCAACAGCATACGTTGATAAGCCCCGCGGCTAGCCTGCATCCTGGCCAGCAGGGCTTCTTTTTCGTCAGTTAGGGATACGCGCTGGTGCCGGTTCACAGACTCTCCTTCAAAGCCTTGTAATCGCGTTGCAGTTCATTTTTTACAGTGTTGATTGCCGACTCGGCATGGTAGTTCTTGGCGAAATAGACGCAGCCTCCGGCAATAAGAAAGTACAGGGCCACGACCAGCCAGGCCGCCTCGGTACGGTAATCGGTATCCCAGGCAGACACGATGATGGCCGCGCCAATGAAGATCACGGCCAGAACCGCAAAGAACGCGGCGAGTACGTAGGCGGCGACGAGCATGCCGACGCCACGCCCTTGCAATTTCATTTCGATGCGGAGCAGTTCCTTGTAATCCTGTATCCGGTTCAATGCAATTGCATAGAGCTTTCTGGATTTGCGTAAGGTATTTAGCATGGGACGTTAATTATCCGTAGGTTTGCTTAATGGCGCTTGAAGAGCATGCCCAGCATCATGCCGACGCCGGTTGCGACCGCGACCGATTGCAGCGGTTTTTCACGGACGTAGCCGCTGGTGACATCCATGCCGCGGTTGAGTTGCTGTTTCCCCTGTGCCGCCACGTTGCGCGCGGAGGAACGCAAAGAACTGAACTTGCCCATCAGGCGCGAATATTCCTGGCGCAGCTCGGTCTCGGACAAATTGGTTGCGCGCGACAGCAGGGTATCGAGATCGCTTTTCAGATTGCTCAGCTCCGTGCGCAATGCCGAGCTGGTGGATTGACTGCGGCTGCTTGTCTGGTATGCGCTGCTCAAGGTGGTATCGTCGGTGACATCGTCCAGATTGCTGCTCAACTGGGATGAAGTCATGTCGCTGGAAGTCGTGGAAGAAGACGATGGGTAAGTAGGATTCATGGAAGCACTCCTATTGCACTCTTTAAAGGAAACAACTTTTCAGGAGCAGCGCGAATCGGAAAGTCCGTCATCAGAGTCAAGACCCGATGTGTCTCACCGACCGTGCGCCGAACTAACGATATCGCCAACTGCGCATCACTACGCTACCGTGCATTCATTACAACGTTTTTTATCGACGTTATCTTGCGCTTTATCAGGGAGGCGCAGATTGCGCGCCCCTTTGTGCATCGGGCATGACGGAGTACGTACCTTCAACAAGCGGGCCTTCGCCATTTAGTGCAAGTTGTAATTGATTTTCGGCGTCGTGCGTCAGGGATGTGCGCAGCACGGTGCCGCCGAAGCGTGACAATTCCTGAATGACCTTGTCCGGCGTATAGCGTCGGGCGAGGATGAAAAGTGCGGAACTGTTCGGGCGCAGTTCCGCTGCCAGGTCTTTCATGAAGTCATCATCGATGCCGTAGTCGGTGAGGGCGCCGGTCAGCGCGCCGCTGCCGGCGCCGATCGCTGCGCCGAGCAAGGGGTTCATGAAAATCAAACCGATCAGCGCACCCCAGAACGTTCCTGATACGGCGCCAATCGCGGGGATGTTGACGGATTGATGCAGGCGAATCTTGCCGTCACTGTCTTTGGTGACATAGGCGGCATCTTCGAGATCGATGAGATATTCGTTCTGGAGCCGGCGCATGGCGTTGAGTACGTCCGCTGCCTTGTACGGATCTGGATAGGCAACTGAAATCAATTCGGGCATAAGACAGGCTCCATGACAGTTATCAGATTTTTAGTCTGCGCCTGGCGAGTGGAGTTCCTGTTGGGATGGGGAAAGCCGTTTAGCGCAGCCCGCGAGACTACGCATGTGAATCCGGCTATTACCGGCTTCGAGAAGAACTGGAGAAGATGGTGGTGCCCATGGGCAGGATTGAACTGCCGACCTCTCCCTTACCAAGGGAGTGCTCTGCCACTGAGCTACATGGGCCGATGAAGAGGCATAGAAAGGAAAAGCCCAGCACATGGCCGGGCTTTTCGCATGCATCTGGTGGGGCGACCGACGGGGCTCGAACCCGCGACAACAGGAATCACAATCCTGGACTCTACCAACTGAGCTACAGTCGCCACTGAAACAGCTTTGCCGCAATCACTTGCATATTGGCAGTCCGCCATTATACAAAAGCCTCGCGATTCTGGCAATTGCTTCTGCACTCCGGCTGTAATTTTTTCATCCGGGTGCGCCAGAGCAGGCGATTTGATTAACCGGCAGCCTCGGACTGGATCGCTGAGATCTCAGGATTCAGGTGCAGCAGCGTGCCAAATGCCTGTGCCAGGGCCGTCCGGCTGCCTGTGGTAAATGCCTGCAGCGCGCCGGGTTCGCCTGTCCGACTTCGCAAGCCATGCAGTTCCAGCTGGCGCCCAAGCTGTCGTGCGACCGCTTCGCCGGTATCGATGATTTCGACCGGATGCGCGGAAATTTGCCGGATCAGGGTTTCGATAGCCGGCTGGACGAACGGGTAATGGGTACAGCCGAGTACCAGCGTATCGACGCCTTCCCGCAGCAGGGGCGTGACGTACTGGTTCAACAGCACCAGCGTAGCGGGCGAATGCAGCTCGCCTTTCTCCACCTGGTCGGCGAGGCCCTTGCAGGCCTGGGAAAGGAATTCGACGGAAGTCGCGCTGCTGATCTGCTCGCGCAGCAGCTGAAATTTTTCACTGGCGAGAGTGCGCTCCGTGGCCAGTACGCCAACCTTGCGAGTTTTGGAAATCGCGGCGGCCGGCTTCAAGCCGGGCTCGACGCCGACCACCGGCAGGGCAGGGTAGCGCTCGCGCAGCGCCTTGATGGAGGCAGCAGTAGCGGTATTGCAGGCCACTACCAGTGCCTTGGCGCCCTGGCTCAGCAGGAATTCCGCGATGCCCATGGTGCGGGCAACGATTACGTCAACCGGCTTGCCGCCATAGGGAGCAAAGCCGGAATCGGCAAAATACAGCAGGTTTTCGTTGGGCAGATGCTTGCAGATATGCCGCAAGACCGACAGGCCGCCTATGCCCGAGTCAAAAACGCCGATCGGGCGCAGGCTGGAATCCGCGGAAGAGGCTCCGCGCTGCCGCAGCCGGTCCGGCTTCTCAGCCAGACCGTGGGAGGCAGTTTGCGACATGGAGGGTAGCGAAAAACTTAGACAGTCTTTACCGGGATGCCGATGGCCTTGCCGGAAGCGATGCGCTCCTGCCATTCCTTCGGACCGGTGTTGTGCACGGAGATACCGTTGGCATCGACCGCCACGGTGACCGGCATGTCCTTGACCTCGAATTCGTAGATCGCTTCCATGCCCAGGTCTTCGAAGCCGACCACCTTGGCGCTCTTGATCGCTTTCGAGACCAGATAAGCCGAGCCGCCGACGGCCATCAGGTAAGCTGACTTGTGCTTCTTGATCGATTCGATGGCGACCGGGCCGCGCTCGGCCTTGCCGATCATCGAGATCAAACCGGTCTTTTCCAGCATCATGTCGGTGAACTTGTCCATGCGGGTCGCGGTGGTCGGGCCGGCCGGACCGACGACTTCTTCACGCACCGGATCGACCGGGCCGACGTAGTAGATCACGCGGTTGGTGAAGTCGACCGGCAGCTTTTCGCCCTTGGCCAGCATGTCCTGGATGCGCTTGTGCGCGGCATCGCGGCCGGTCAGCATCTTGCCGTTCAAAAGCAGGGTCTGGCCCGGCTTCCACGAGGCGACTTCCTCCTTCGTTAAGGTGTTCAGGTCGATACGCTTGGATTTCTCGGTATCCGGCACCCACTGCACGTCCGGCCAGTCGGACAGTGACGGCGGTTCGATGTAGGACGGGCCCGAACCATCCAGCACGAAATGCGCATGGCGGGTAGCGGCGCAGTTCGGGATCATGGCGACCGGCTTGGAGGCGGCGTGGGTCGGATAGGTCTTGATCTTGATGTCCAGCACGGTGGTCAGGCCGCCCAGGCCCTGTGCGCCGATGCCGAGCGCATTGACCTTCTCATACAGCTCGATGCGCAATTCTTCCAGCTTGTTCTGCGGGCCGCGCTGCAGCAGTTCGTACATGTCGATGTCTTCCATCAGCGACTCTTTCGCCAGCATCATGGCCTTCTCGGCGGTGCCGCCGACGCCGATGCCCAGCATGCCCGGCGGGCACCAGCCTGCGCCCATGGTCGGCACGGTCTTCAGGACCCAGTCGACCAGGTTGTCGCTCGGGTTCATCATGACGAACTTCGACTTGTTTTCGGAGCCGCCGCCCTTGGCCGCGACGATGACGTCGATGGTATTGCCCGGCACCACGCTCATGTGCACCACAGCCGGCGTATTGTCCTTGGTGTTCTTGCGGTCGAAGATCGGGTCCGACAGCACGGAAGCGCGCAGCACGTTATCCGGATTCAGGTAACCGCGGCGCACGCCTTCGTTGACCGCATCCTCGATCGAGCCCTTGAAGCCTTCGAAGCGCACATCCATGCCGATCTTCAGGAAGACGTTGACGATGCCGGTGTCCTGGCAGATCGGACGGCGGCCTTCGGCGCACATCTTCGAGTTGGTCAGGATTTGCGCGATGGCGTCCTTGGCAGCCGGGCTTTGCTCGCTCTCGTAGGCGCGCGCCAGATGCTGGATGTAATCCTGAGGATGGTAGTAAGAGATGTACTGAAGTGCTGCAGCGACCGATTCGATCAGGTCTTCTTGCTTGATGATAGTCATGTCAGTGCTTTCAAAAGATTAATGATGAGGATTCGGTCCGTGGGCGGCATTGAGCAGCTTGTCGGTATAGGCGATTGCCAGCGCCGACAGCAGGAAAGTAATGTGAATGCCGGTTTGCGCCAGCAGTACCTTGATGTCATAGGCGCCGGCATTGATAAAGGTCTTCAACAAATGGATCGATGAAATGCCGATGATGGCAGTGGCCAGCTTGACTTTCAGCACCGAAGCGTTCACATGCGACAGCCATTCCGGCTGGTCCGGGTGATTTTCCAAGTTCATGCGCGACACAAAGGTTTCATAGCCGCCGACGATCACCATGATCAGCAGGTTGGAAATCATGACAACGTCGATCAGGCCGAGCACCACCAGCATGATCGTGGTTTCAGTCAGTTTGGTGCCGCGTGGCGCGCCATCGATGGAGACAGCGGTCAGGATGTGCTCAAGGGAGCTGGCATTGCCAAATGCCGCACCGATCAGGTCAGTGAGTTCAACCCAGAAATGAAATACATACACGGCTTGCGCCAGGATCAAGCCCAGATACAGCGGCAGCTGCAGCCAACGGCTCATGAAAATCAGATTGGGTAGAGGGCGGATAGGCCGGCTGGCCACCAGATTTGGATCTTCCTTCAAAGACATGCTCTTCCTAAAAGTAATGCGTAAAAATGAATCTCTGCAATTTTACACGCCGCCGACCATGGCTTGCACGGCCTTATTTACCGGAGATATGGGAATTGATATTTCGCTTGTTAGGAAACAAGCCACTTTTCGATAAGCGTGCAAATTAAATAACTAGGGATACAATAGTAAAAAATACATGGTCTGGCGCTGCCAATAACTTTCTGCGCCCAATTTGGTGCAATTTATTTAATTAATTCAACAGCTTGCAGGAGACTTTCATGGCTGAAGCAGATAACACCAAACAGGAAAGCCGCATATTCGAGCCGCCGGCTTCACTGGTGCAGCAGGCAACGATTTCAGGAATGCCGGCTTATCAGGCACTGTGCCAGGAAGCGGAGCGCGACTATGAAGGCTTCTGGGGCCGGCTTGCCAATGAAACCCTGGAATGGCACAAACCCTTCACCAAGGTGCTGGATGAGTCCAAGGCGCCGTTTTACCAATGGTTCAACGACGGCGAGTTGAACGTTTCCTATAATTGCCTAGACCGCAATCTGAAGAATGGCAACGCCGACAAGGCCGCGATCCTGTTCGAGGCCGATGGCGGCGAGGTTACCCGCGTCACTTACCGCGACCTCTACGAGCGCGTCTGCCGGCTGGCCAATGGCTTGAAGTCATTGGGCATCAAGAAGGGCGACCGCGTCGTCATTTACATGCCCATGTCGGTCGAAGGCATCGCCGCCATGCAGGCCTGCGCGCGCATCGGCGCCACCCACTCGGTCGTTTTTGGCGGCTTTTCCGCCAAGTCGCTGCAGGAACGCATCAACGATGCCGGCGCCGTGGCGGTGATTACGGCTGACGAGCAGCAGCGTGGCGGCAAGCAGCTGCCGCTCAAGGCCATTGTCGATGAGGCAATTTCGCTGGGCGGCTGCGAAAGCATCAGGAACGTCATCGTCTACCGCCGCACGGGCGGCAATATTGGTTTCACAGAAGGGCGCGACCTGTGGCTGCATGAACTGGTGGCTAACCAGCCCACCGACTGCGAGCCGGAATGGGTCAATGCCGAGCACCCGCTGTTCATCCTCTACACGTCCGGCTCCACCGGCAAGCCCAAGGGCGTACAGCACTCCTCCGGCGGCTACCTGCTGTGGACGGCCCTGACGATGAAGTGGACCTTCGATATCAAGCCGCAGGATATTTTCTGGTGCACCGCCGATATCGGCTGGGTCACCGGCCACAGCTACATCACCTATGGCCCGCTGGCGGTGGGCGCCACGCAAATCGTCTTCGAAGGCATTCCGACCTATCCGAATGCCGGGCGCTTCTGGGACATGATCGCCCGCCACAAGGCAACCATCTTCTATACCGCTCCCACGGCGATCCGCTCGCTGATCAAGGCGGCCGATGCCGATGCAAATGTGCATCCGTCGAAATACGATCTTTCCAGCCTGCGCATTCTGGGCTCGGTGGGTGAGCCGATCAACCCGGAAGCCTGGATGTGGTATTACCGTAACGTCGGTCAGGAGCGCTGCCCGATCGTCGACACCTTCTGGCAAACCGAGACCGGCGGCCACATGATCACGCCATTGCCGGGTGCTACGCCGATGGTGCCGGGTTCCTGCACCTTACCCTTGCCGGGCATCATGGCGGCAATCGTGGACGAGACTGGCCATGATTTGCCTAATGGGCAAGGCGGCATCCTGGTGGTGAAGCGTCCCTGGCCATCCATGATCCGCACCATCTGGAACGACCCGGAGCGCTTCAAGAAGAGTTATTTTCCGGAAGAGTTTGGCGGCAAGCTGTACCTGGCAGGCGACGGGGCGATCCGTAACAAGGACACCGGCTACTTCACCATCACCGGCCGTATCGACGATGTGCTCAATGTCTCGGGGCATCGCATGGGCACGATGGAAATCGAGTCGGCGCTGGTGGCGCACCCCCTGGTGGCCGAAGCGGCAGTGGTAGGCAAGCCGGACGAGACCACGGGTGAAGCGATCTGCGCCTTCGTGGTGCTGAAGCGAGCCCGGCCAAGCGGCGACGAGGCCAAGCAGATCGCCAAGGAATTGCGCGACTGGGTGGCGAAAGAGATCGGGCCAATTGCCAAGCCCAAGGAATTGCGCTTTGGCGACAACCTGCCGAAGACGCGTTCGGGCAAGATCATGCGGCGCTTACTGCGCGTGCTGGCCAAGGGCGAAGAAATTACCCAGGATATCTCCACCCTCGAAAACCCGGCCATCCTGGATCAGCTGAAGCAGGCGCAATAGGCATCGCTTTCACGCTATCGAATTGGCGAGAGTTGGCGCGGCAAATGCCGCGCCTTTTTTATCGGAGCCACGCTAGTTGAAGACCTGGAGCATGGCGTTCAAGCGGCTGCGCTGCGTGCCCAGCGCACAATATCGACTGTGCCCATGGCGCCGGCCTGGCGCGCGATCTCGCGTCCGTTCCTGAAGATCGCCAGGGTAGGGATGCTGCGAATGGCGTAACGGGCGGCCAGTTCCTGTTGTTCTTCCGTATTCACCTTCGCCAGGCGGAAGTGCGGCTCCAGTTGCGCCGCGGCTTGTTCGAAAGCCGGCGCCATCATACGGCATGGACCGCACCAGGAAGCCCAGAAATCGACCAGCAAGGGAATGTCGCTTTTCTCCAGTTGCCGCTCAAATTCGGATCTGTTCAATGCCACCGGCTGTCCGGAAAACAGCGGGCGATGGCAGCGTCCGCAATCGGGCGCGTCACGGAGTCGCTCGTCGGGAACGCGATTGACCGCCTGGCAAGCAGGGCAAACGAGATGCAGTGACATGGCGTGGACTTTCCTGGCTAGATGATGAACCGGTTTGATCGGAAAACTGTTGCTTAGACATGTGGGCTTGCCGCTTGAATTCAAGGGAATGATGTTGTGGTTGATGCAGATGAAGGCCGTTTTCAGGGCATGTAGGCATCATAGGCATGGCTATGCCGTATCCAGGGGGCGGAACCTTCTGGCTGCCACGCAAGCGACGACATTCTTCCATTCTCATTCTCTCGAAACAAGGAGCAAGCATGTTCAAGCGGTCAGCACATTCTGCAAGTTGTATGGCTGCAATACTGCTTGTGGCACTGGCAGCATGTTCCCGTTCATCCGACGAATCCGCCACGCCGTCTGCGACCGTGGCGTCAACGCCGCCGACAACAGTTCAGGCAGGACCTGCGCCAGGGATAAGCCTGCCGAACTTTGTCGGCCTGGTGAAGCGAGAGGGGCCGGCAGTCGTCAATATCAGTACCTTGCGCGCGGGTCGTGGCGGGCCGCGCGAGGGCGATCCCTTCTACGAATTCTTCAAGCGCTTCGGCGGCGTTCCGGAATTCGGCGAAGCACCGCAGGTCGGGCTTGGTTCGGGATTCATCGTCAACGCCGACGGCTATGTTCTCACGAATGCCCATGTCGTTGCCGATACCGATGAAGTCATGGTAAAGCTGACCGATAAGCGGGAATTTCAAGCCAAGGTTGTCGGCGTCGACCGCTACACCGATGTGGCGCTCATCAAGATCGATGCCAAGAATCTTCCGGTGGTAACGCTGGGAGACCCGAACAGGCTGGAGGCCGGCGAATGGGTGGCGGCGATCGGTGCGCCTTTCGGGTTTGAAAACAGCGTCACAGTCGGGGTGGTGAGCGCCAAGGGACGGTTGCTTCCCAATGGCAGTTATGTGCCGTTCATCCAGACTGATGTAGCAGTCAATCCGGGAAATTCAGGCGGTCCCTTGTTCAGCACGCGCGGCGATGTCATCGGGATTAATTCCCAGATCTATAGCCAGACCGGAGGTTACATGGGCATATCCTTTGCCATCCCGATCGATATCGCGATGGACGTCGCCAAGCAATTGCGCGAAACCGGCAAGGTCGTGCGCGGACGCATCGGCGTGCAGTCGCAGGAATTGACGCAGGATCTGGCGACAGCGCTCGGCTTGAAGGAGGCGCATGGCGTGCTGGTCGCTGCGGTGCAGCGTGGCGGTCCCGCAGACCGGGCGGGAATTATTCCGGGCGACATCATCCTGAATTACAACGGCAAGGTTGTGGAGAATCCGGCGGAGCTGGCAAGGCAAGTCAGCGGCACGCGTCCCGGCACGACGGTCAACGCCGAGGTTTGGCGTAAGGGGAAATCAATCTCCGTGAAAATCAAGGTGGAGGAATTGAGTGCCTGAGTGCGAATGTCCGATACGGATAATACGCTGAGTTAAATTAAGTCAGGGCTGCAGGACATATTTTCCCGGCGCGTTGTAGAGCACTTGGCCGAAGGGCGGTGGCTCGATACGTTTGCCGGATTGTTTGCGCAGCCAGCGTTCCCATTCCGGCCACCACGAGCCATCATGCCGTTGCGTCCTGGATTGCCAGATATCCGGATCGACATAGGGATCATGGTGCTGGCTGGTCGCCACCTGATAGCTGCGCCGCGGGTGACCGGGAGGCGACACCACGCCGGCGTTGTGGCCGCCGGTGGTCAGCAGGTACGTCACTTCGGTATCGGTCAGGAGGTGGATCTTGAACGTGGAGCGCCATGGCGCGACATGGTCCGCCAATGTCCCTACCGAAAATATCGGAACGCGGATATCGGTAAGGGCGACCGGCTGGTCTTCAATGCAATAGCTGCCTTCGGCAAGTTCATTGTCGAGGAAAAGCTTGCGCAGGTATTCGGAATGCATCCGGAACGGCATGCGGGTGGCATCGACATTCCATGCCATCAGGTCGTTATAGGGCTCGGCGCGGCCAAGCAGGTATTGGTTCAGCCGACGCGACCAGATCAGGTCGTTCGAACGCAGCAATTGAAATGCTCCCGCCATCTGCTTGGTATCGAGATAGCCCTGGTCCCACATGATGGCTTCGAGCAGGGTGATCTGGCTCTCATCGATGAACAGCGACAGTTCGCCCGGATCCTTGAAATCGACCTGGGCGGCAAACAACGTCATGCTGGCCAGCCGCCGGTCATTGTGGCGTGCCATGCATGCCGCGGCAATCGACAGCAAGGTGCCGCCGAGGCAGTAGCCGACCGCGTTGACATGCGGCGCGCCGGTTTCCTCGATGGTCACCCGCAGCGCATCCATCACTCCCAGCCGGCGGTAATCTTCCAGCGACAAGTCGCGGTCGGAGGCCTGCGGGTTTTTCCATGAAATCATGAAAACCGTGTAGCCCTGATCCACCAGGTACTTGACCAGCGAATTCTTTGGCGACAGGTCGAGGATGTAGTACTTCATGATCCATGCCGGCACGAACAGGACCGGCATCTCGTGGACCGTTTCCGTCGTCGGCTCGTAGCGGATCAGTTCGATGAGGCGATTGCGATAGACGACCTTGCCCGGTGTGATCGCGAGGTTCTTGCCGACCTTGAACTCCGTGCGATCCTGCGGATGCGTGTCGTTGATGGCGTGCTCCCAATCCTTGGCGGCATTCTGCATGCCGGCAAGGAGATTTTTTCCTCCCGTATGCAAGGTCTCATTCAACACCACCGGATTCGTCAGCAAGAAATTCGACGGCGAATACATGTCGAGGATCTGGCGGACAATGAAATTGATGACTTCCTCGTGGTGGAGCGACATGCCCGACACATCGGTGGTGGCGCGATGCCACCATTGCTGCGTCATCAGAAAGCCTTGCGAAATGACGTTGAAAGGCCAGCGTCGCCAAGCCGGATCGGCGAAGCGCTTGTCCTGCGGCAGCGGCGTAACCGACGTTATCTCGGCATTCGGATCATCCTGTGCCACTTCCAGTTCGTATTCGCTCAGGCGCATTATCTTGCGTACCGCGTCGGTCAGCAGCTCCTGCTGCTTGGACGGCGAATACTGGACATGCAGCAACCAGTCAACGTAGGCCATCCAGATCGACATCGGCGAAACGTTGGCTGTCAGCTTGCCGATCCAGGATTTGAGGATGCGATCAAGGTTGGCAGAGGGCGCCTGGTTGTATGGTTCGTGATAGAAGGGATATTCACGATGCAGGGTGCCGAGCCATGGACTGGCCATGCGTTCGGCACCCGCAGGTGCTGTGATTGGCTTATCCATGGCAACCGCCTTTGTTGAAAGTGATTGCAGGCATGATCGACACCTTACTTGATAAGACTGTCGTTAGACTGTATTGAGCTGGATAGTGTTCGCTACTTGGGTGTTGCGCCTGGCGATCAGGCGCCAGGGGACTGGATGAGCGGGAAAAGATATAAAAAAACCGCTCCTGCTATACGAGCGGTTTTCATGAAAGGCTTGGTTTGACCAGCACCGTCCGGCCACGTCATGGCCTAAGGAGAACATGCGCTGGCGCGGCAAAAAAGGAATTAATCGAGATCGTTCCAGGAATCGCGTCTGGCCTGGGCAATATAGGCGCGATCCAGGGAAAACACCTTGTCGAGATCTTTGACAGTCACGCCGTCTTCAGAGCTAAACCAGATCAACCCAATACTGATTAATGCAAGAACAAGTACTACCGAAATAGTCAAGATGAACAGCATCAAAATCACCATCGAAACGAGAATGAGCGGATTGTAGATCGAAATTAATTCTTAGTGGCATTTATTTGAAAATTTCTGGTAGTCGGTGTGGCAACACAGTTAGCAGCATGCGCAAAGTTCAGAGAAGAGAAAAGGCCGCAGCACGACAGATACAACCATTGAGCAGTCACAATAATTAATCGTTGCCAACTTTTATCCTTGCTTCTAGTACAACCCTGCAAACGGGATCACTAGGAGGATGACAATGCTAAACGAGCTGTCAAACAATGAAACAGACCTGAATGTGGATGGCGTAATGTTTACTCTTGCCGAGGGATTTTCTAGAAGGAAATGCATCGTGCTGAAGCAAGCCTTATATCTTCTTTCCGAGGATGCGGATCCGCAGGATCTGGATGCCATTTACCGGCGACATGAATACAAGATTCAGCAAGTGGCAAGGCGCATGTTGCACTCCAGCATGGCCGATAAGCCATTGGTGATCGGACCCTGGGCTTTCCGCGCCCAGGCTGCATGACGACATGGATTGAACAACGAACGGCGTCATCCTTGCATTAGACGGCGCCGGAAAGGAAGATTGTCAGTTTTGCCAGCAATACATTGATCCGTTACACTCCGGGATCTGCAAGACGGGAAGTTCGCCTAATGGCTTCCCGTTTCTCACCATCCTTTGAGCGAACACGGACATGCCTGCCGCATTTTTCCTTATCCGTAAGCGAATTCTGTGGAGCCTGATTGGCGTCCTGCTAATCATGATGCTCCTTCTGGCTTTCGCCATCGGGCACTTGAAAATCGCTCCCCGTTCGCTTGGGCCTTACCTGGAGCGACGATCGCTGGGGCATCATGCCCTGATCGAGAAATCGGGGCGTTGGCTGAGCCAAACCCTCGTCACGCTAGACCGTGGCGAACAACTTCCTTTTGCCTTGCCGCCGCTGACATTGGGGGCGCAACATGCTTCATCCGCGACCGCGCCCGCCGTTGCGGGCAAAGGCGAACGCGAGGTCATCGTCGATTCCCCCGCATCTGCCCGTGCCGCCATCGAAGGGGCACGTCCGGGCGATGTCATCACATTTTTGTCCGGCACTTATTATTTTGACGGGCGCTCCATACAGGCGAGGCAAGCCGGGATGCCGGACAAACCGATTACCGTCCGGGCGCAGCATGCAGGCAAGGTAGTGCTGCATTTCGCCATCACCGAAGGATTCAAGGTTTCCAAGCCTTACTGGATTTTCGAAGGCTTGACGATCAGGGGCGTGTGCAAGGCCCATGCCGAATGCGAACATGCCTTCCATGTCGTAGGTGAGGCTTCCCATTTCATCGCCCGCAATAATGTCGTTGAAGATTTCAACTCGCACTTCAAGGTGAACGGGGAAGCAGGAATTTATCCGGACCAGGGCATTATCGAAGCGAATACGCTGACCAATGCCGGCGTGCGGCAAACCAGCAACCCGGTCACGCCGATTGACATGGTGGGCGCCAGTGACTGGAAAATCCAACGCAATCTCATCACCGACTTCGTGAAAGGGGATGGCAATCTTGTCAGTTACGGGGCGTTTGCCAAGGGAGCCGGCAGCGGCAACCGCTTTGAAAAAAATATCGTGCTTTGCGAACATCGCTTGCGCGAATTTCCTGGTCAACGCGTCGGGTTGTCGTTCGGCGGCGGCGGAACGGGCACGCAATTTTGCCGCGACCGGCGTTGCTTGACCGAGCACGATGGCGGCAGCATCAATGACAACCTGATTGCCTTTTGTTCGGACGACGGGATCTATCTGAACAAATCTGCGACAGCCCGCGTGACGCATAACACGCTGCTCGATACAGCAGGGATCACGGTACGCTTTGCCGTCAGCAGCGCCGACCTGGAAGGCAATCTCGTGGATGGCATCATTCGCAGCCGGGATGATGGCGTCGTGCGTGATGCGGATAATCTTGTCGGCGGAATTTATGGCAGCTACCTGGGTTGGCATGCCATGCGCAAGCTGTATCGCCAGCCTTCCGAACTCGACCTTGCCTGGCAGGGTAAGGTGCCGCGGCGTCGGCCCGCTGCAGTTGACGCGATCGATTTATGCAACGGCAAACGGGCAGCGCGCGCGGCCTACGGAGCCTTCGAGGATTTCGCCGGATGCCGGCAGGAGACGGCAAAAGCTCACTGATCCACGGTTCCGCAACACATCGCCAAGTTGTTCACATGAACCGTGAACAAGCTTGTGGATAAGCTTGGGAGAAATCCTCTAAGTGAATGATTTGGAAGGCTAATTTCTTGCTGGCAAAAAATAGGGCAGGATGTCTTACCTGACCCGTTCTATTAGCAAGCGGGCTTGAAGTTCGCTCAAGCTATGGCAAGCCTGATGCCAGGACTCTCGTAATTCCTTCAGCGACTCGGCCATCATTTCAAACGCCTGGTTGGCTGCCTGAGCCGGACTGCCGGCGGAAGCCCGAGTCGCTTCGATACGAGCCAGTAGCCTTTCAAGACTCGGTTGGTGTTCTACAGGAGCGGCTCTGACGGCGTCCCACAATAAGTGCCGGCGCAATGCTTCGAATGCTTCCGGGTCGTGTTCATGCAAGCTCACCAGCATGTCAAAGTCAGGAATTACTGGCGTAGTAGTAACGGACATATAGAGCCCCAGGCAGTCATTGATCGAATGACTTTGACAATAAATCTTTGATTGTCGGGGCCGTTATGTTCTATCAACTACCTCGCCTGGTTCGCCTGCTTGTACTCAAAGCCCGGTTCTTCAGCAGGGAAGAACACAAAATACCGGCTTGAATATGTCTTGTTTGTGCGGGTGCGTCCTCAGCACTGGCATCCGAGGATCAGGCGACGCGACCTGGCATATTCATTATCTTCATACAACGCATCCCGGCACTCATTGCTGCAAAACGTGCGCCGATTGGAAAGCGGATGGTTGCAGTACCAGCATGCCCTCGCATGGCGGTCTTCCTCGCTTGATTTGGTGATGGGCTGATAAGCAAAAACTGCCTGTTTCAACTCGCTAGTGAAATACCTCAGTGCTGATTCCATTTGTCTCCTCCATTTTTATTTACCGTCAGGACGTCGCTTGCAAATGCTTGAGCAAGGTTAATTCTTCTTGGAAGAGAGAGCGTGAGCTAAATCAACTAGTAGATGTTTCTCAATCGGTGTGCATTGCAGCAATAAAACTGGAGGAAAGCTTGCCTTTTATTTGGGCAGGCGATTAAGGCGGAAAGTGTTGTATGCAATTGACTGAAAGCCTACGGAATGTCGCAAATCAACACTAATTGACGAATACCCCGATATATTCTCGTTTTTACGGCCTACAATAAATTACTAACCCTCAAAAATTGTCGGCGGGATTTTGATACATGGAGTGGTATCGTGGAAGCACAGAATCAAACATTTAATCAGCGCTGGGACAAGCTGGAAACAGCGCGGCGCCAGACCAGAAAAATCGCTTACGCCTTGATGGCAGTAGTCCTGACTTCCCTGGTCGTTGCCATAGCTTAAGCTAAAGACAAGCAAGGCATTGGGATGGAAATCACTGCTTGTCGGTGTCTTTTGCCACCGAGCGGTTATTCAATTCATCGCGAATTGCCTGAGCCTCTATCCCTGCTTTCTGGAGCTGCTCAATCAATTGCGGAATATCGTCAGGGTGCACGGTGATGATCGCAACTTCCTGATTGTAGTTTTCCTGTTTCATGCGGACATGGCCTAGCCGTCCGATGGAAACTTCGACTGAATCTCGTAATTCGAAAATCGTGTTACTCATGATGCATATCCGGGAGCGACTTGAGTCGGATTGCCTATTTTACTGTAATTGCGCCCAGTAAATTGTTGTAATCCTGCTGTTGTGCAGTAGAAATAAATGTGATCCGGCAAAGAAGTGGCAATCTGGCAATTTATTGCTATGACTTGTACCCAGAAGATTACAAGTTTGTAAAAATCCTGGCGTGATGCCTTGCGGCCTGCTCAGTTTACGTGACGTTTTTACGAGCATGCAAACTTAACGACCAGCTCGGCAAGGCTTGATTAAGCACACAACATCCATCCCAACGCGGCAAGAATCACATCAAAAATAAAAGGCGGCGCCGGGCCGCCTTTTTCATACTGCTACCGGCGCCTTGATGGGCGGATGCGATTGGTAGCCGACGATTTCAAAATCCTCGAATTTGTAATCGAAGATGGATTCCGGCTTGCGCTTGATGTGCAGGGTCGGCAGCGGCAAGGTCTCGCGCGAGAGTTGCTCGTTCACTTGCTCCATGTGGTTGGAGTAGAGGTGGCAATCGCCGCCGGTCCAGATGAATTCACCCGTTTCGAGTCCTGCCTGTTGCGCCATCATGTGGGTCAGCAGGGCATAGGAAGCGATATTGAACGGCACGCCGAGGAAGATATCGGCGCTGCGCTGATAAAGCTGGCACGACAGCTTGCCGTCCGCGACGTAGAACTGGAAGAAGGCATGGCAGGGCGGCAGCTTCATCTGCGGGATATCGGCCACGTTCCAGGCCGAGACGATCATGCGGCGCGAGTCCGGGTTGTGCTTGATTTGCTCCAGCACCTGGGCGATCTGGTCAATGTGGCGGCCGTCCGGCGCCGGCCAGGAGCGCCACTGGTAACCGTAGATTGGCCCCAGGTTGCCTTCGGCATCAGCCCATTCGTCCCAGATCGAGACGCCATTGTCTTTCAGGTACTTGATGTTGGTGGAACCGGCCAGAAACCAGATCAGCTCGTGAATGATGGACTTCAGGTGCAGCTTCTTGGTGGTCACCAGCGGAAAGCCATCCTGCAGATTGAAGCGCATCTGGTAGCCGAACACCGAGCGGGTGCCGGTGCCGGTGCGGTCGGTTTTTTCGGTGCCATGTTCCAGGACATGGCGCATCAGATCGAGATATTGGCGCATGCGTATTTCGTGTTTGTGGCGGCGCCCGCCGTCGCGGGTTCAGCCCGGCATCCTACCATAATGGCGCGGGAAATTATCCGGAAAAGCTGCTTCAGGTCTGGCCGAACTGCAGCGCTGCCAGGCTGGCATAGAGCCCGCCGTGCGCGACCAGTTCCGCATGGGTGCCGGATTCGACGATGCGGCCATGTTCCATGACCACGATGCGGTCGGCGCGCTGCACGGTGGCCAGGCGGTGCGCAATGACCAGCGTCGTGCGGCCTTGCATGGCGGCTTCCAGTGCGCTTTGCACCAGTCTTTCGGATTCGGCGTCCAGCGCGCTGGTGGCTTCATCCAAAAGCAGCAGGGGCGGGTTTTTCAGCAAGGCTCGTGCAATGGCGATGCGCTGGCGCTGGCCACCGGAGAGCCGTACGCCGCGCTCGCCGAGGAAGGTGCGATAGCCCTCCGGCAGGCGTTCGATGAATTCGTGCGCGGCTGCCATTTTCGCTGCATTCAATACGTCGTCGTCGCTGGCATCGGGACGGCCATAGCGGATGTTTTCCATCGCGTCTGCGGAAAAAATCACGGTATCCTGCGGGACGATGCCGATTTGGCTACGCAAGTCATGCAAATCGAGGCGGCGGATATCCATGCCATCCAGGTGAATGTTGCCTTGCTGAGGATCGTAAAAACGCAGCAGCAGTTGAAACAAGGTGGTCTTGCCTGCGCCGGATGGGCCGACGATCGCTACCGTCTCGCCAGGAGCAACGCTCAGTGAGAGCTGGGAAAGCGAGGGCGTCTGCGGACGCGATGGATAGCAAAAGCCGACGTCGTGTAGCGTCAGTGCAGCGCCGCTGCTATCGCGTTGCGGCAAAGGATGCGGATGCGCCGGCGTCTGGATCGGTGAGCTTAACGTCAGCAATTCCAGCAGGCGTTCTGTGGCGCCGGCGGCACGCTGCGCATCGCCCAATACTTCTGAAAGCGCACCAATGGCGCCGGCAACGATGACAGCATAGAGAATGAACTGCCCGAGCTGGCCGGCGGTCATGCTGCCGTTCAGAACGGCTTGCGCGCCTAGCCACAGCACGAATACGATCGCGCCGAAGACCAGCAGGATCGCCAATGCGGTGAGCTGCGAGCGGGCGCGGATGCGCGCGATGGCAGTAGCGAAAGCCTGTTCGACTGTGGCGGCAAAGCGCTGCGATTCGCGCCTTTCCTGGGTATAGGCTTGTACGGTTGGCATGGCATTGAGGATTTCGCCCGCCAGCGCGGAGGCGGCGGCGATGCGATCCTGCGAGTCGCGTGACAGTTTGCGCACTCTTCGGCCAAACAGGATGATGGGCACGATGACCAATGCCAGCAACACCAGGATGAGCAGTGAGAGACGCGCGCTGGTGAGAAACAGCATCACCATGCCGCCGCCAAGGAGCAGGGCATTGCGCAGGGCCATGGAAATGCTGGTGCCGACCAGCGTCTGGATCAGCGTGGTATCGGTGGTCAGGCGGGACAGAACTTCGCCAGTCTGGGCTGTCTCGAAAAACTGCGGGCTTTGTTCGACCACGTGCCGATACACTGCGTTGCGCAGGTCGGCAGTCACCCGCTCTCCCAGCCAGGACACCACATAAAAGCGCGCGGCGGTGGCAAGCGCCAGCACGCAGGCGACGCCGAACAATGCGAGAAAGTAGCGGTCGATATGCGCGGCGCTTGCGGCGGCTGCCGTGCCGGCGGCGCCGAAGCCGAGGTCGATCATTTGGCGGAATGCGTAAGGGATCGCCAGGGTGGCGCCAGCCGCTACCAGCAGGGCTATGCCAGCCAGAATGAATCGGCTGCGGTAGGGGCGCAAAAAAGGAAAGAGGGCGGCCAGTGTGGCTAAACTGCTTTTGGTGTGCGAAGTCGTTGTAGTCATAGTTTCAGCGGTTTGACGTAGCCTGTCAGTTCCAGATAGCCTTTGCCTGACGGCTGGCCGTTACGTTCGAGCCTGATAGCGCCTTCCCAGTAGACGGCGCCGGTGGATTGACGTGAATCGAGTTCCTGATCGTCCTGCAGCGGTGATATGCGCCAGGTATGCGGGCCGACGACCAGGTCTTGCTCGATTGGGTAACTGGCGCCAGTGCTCGGCGATCGCCAGCGGCGCTGCTGGATGAAATCGACCTGGTCGGTTGCAAATTTACTGACATTGCCGGCGGCGTCGCGCATGGCGGCATGTGCCCATATCTTCTTGCCATCCTTGCCGCGGATCTGGAATGCCATCAGTGCGCCGCCATCGTCGAGGTTCACTCCCAGCCAGTCCCAGCCGGCGGCGCTCGCGTCCAGCACGCTGGTGGACCATTCGTGATCGAGCCAGGCGCTGCCAGTTACCGTTTGTGCCTTGCCGGCGCGGACGATGTTGCCGCTGACCTTGAGCTGCGGCTGGCTGTAGTAATAACTTGCCTGTTCCGGGAGCGGCCCCTTGCGGGAAAATCCCTGTTCGCCTTGCAGCATCGGCGGCTGCTGTGGCGTCAGCTCCAGTTCGAGAGAAAACTCGCGTGCGGCAATGCTGGCGAGGTAACGTCCATCCTTGTTGCGCCTGAAACTCCAGGTGTCGAGCTTGACGTCGGTATCGCCTTGCCTGGCGTATGCCAATCCAAATCCTTCGCGCGCGCTTTTCTGGTCATGCAATAGCTTGCCCAATGCCGGGTCGGAGAGTGCCACATGCGCAATGATCAGTTGATGCGGTGCGAAGCGGCTTGGATTGGCTCGGTCATGATCGCTCGCCGAGCGGAAGAAGGTGACCTGAAAGCCCAGCGGCTTGCCATCCGGTGCCTGGAGCCAGCCGGTGACATACCACCATTCGGTACGAAAATTCGGATGCGCGCCATAGTCTTGCGGGAAGGTGAGCGACTTTCCTGGCACGACGGCTGCCAATTTGGGTGGCGCGGCAAGCGCGGGCCTTGCGCTAGTTGTCACCGTCGCCGCGCTTGCGACCATCAACGCCAGCATGGCTATCCTGATGAGCGCTCGTAAATAAAGGGAAATCCTTGGCGAGTTGCCTATGCTGATCTGCATTACCAATCCTCCCGAACGGCGCGCACCGCGCTGCCGGATACGGCATTACGGCCTGCTGCCACCGCGGTCAATGTTGCTGAAATCAGGAGCGCGCCCGCCACGCTTGCCAGCAATTGCCACGGCATGTGCAGTTGCATGGTCCAGTGAAAGGATTGCGGGTTGACGACATACACTAGGATCAGGCTGATGGCAAAGCCGAGCGCAAAGCCGGCAGCGATGCCGATCACGGTCAGCAGCAATCCTTCCATGGCCAGGATGCCCAGGATTTGCCGGCGCGTGATGCCGATGTGGCGCAGCATGCCGAACTCCCGCATCCGCGAAATCGTTTGCGAAGAAAATGTCGTCGCGATGCCAAACAGGCCGATCAGCACGGCGACTGCTTCCAGCAGGTAGGTGACGGCAAAGCTGCGGTCGAATATCTTGAGGCTAGCATTGCGTATTTCACCAGGCTGCGAAAATTCAAGCGCAGCGCCGAACGGCAAGCGGCGAATGGATGCAATGACTTCATCCACCTTGGCGCCGGGCCCAAGCCAGAGGCCTGCGTTGTCAGCCAACAGGTCGCCGCTGAGACGTCGGTAATCGTCCTGACGCATCTGGATGGCGCCGAACTGGCGCACGTAATCGCGCCAGACGCCGGCAACGATACAGTCCCGAAGCTGGCCCGCAATCGGCAGACGGACCTGCTTGCCTGGCACGTAACCATACAGGTCGACCATCGCCTCGGAAACCCAGATGGGTATGGCATCACGCGGAATGTCTTGCAAGGGCAGGGCATTGCCGGTTAGCGCCATGACCTTGCCAGGATCGTTGATATCGATCGGCCTGGCGATCAGTGCCACGGCCGGACGGGCCGGATCGAGGTTCAGCTGGCTCATGCGCAGGAAATCGGCGCGGGCGATGCCTGGCGTCGCGGCGAGCACGTTCTGCTGCTCAGGGCTAAAGCCGCCCGTATTGCCGGAGGCAGCAGTTTGTACGTACAGATCTGCAGGCAATACTCGTGTCAGCCAGTCGTCCACCGATACGCGAAAGCTTGCCACCATGATGCCCATTGCCACCATCAGACTGAAGCTGGAGAGCACGCCTCCCAAGGCGATGGAAGCCTGATTGGGCGCATTGGCCAGACGTGCGAGACCCAGCATGAGCGGAGCGCGGCTCTGCCGAAGCATGCTTGCCAGCCTGCCGAAAAGGAATGCGGCCAGACGCGGCATGAAGGCAATGCCGCCGATCAGCAGCAGCGCGACGGCCAGGTAACCGAATACCGGCAAGCCATTCAGCGGCGGCAAGCGCGTGAACAGCGCTCCCAAGAACAGGCATAGCAATCCAGGCCAGGGCGACGACAGCCTGGATAAGGCGCTTTCCTCGCTGCCGGATTTGAGTGCCGGCGCCGGTTGCGTACGCGCCGCTTCCCACGCCGGCACCGCGCTGCCTGCGATTGCCACACCGGTGCCGAGCAAGAAAAATACAATCGCGGCTGTCGGTGAAAATTGTACGGTAGGCTGTACGCCGGGGAAGTAGCCGCCGCCGAGATCGCCGCCAAAGAAATGCAGCGCAGCCGCGGCAGCGGCATATCCTCCGGCCAGCCCCAGCAGCGAGCCGAGCAATCCAAGCAGGGCGCCTTCCAGCAGCAATTGCAGCAATAGCTGAGAGCGCGTCATGCCAAGCACGCGCAACAGCGCAAGCTGGCTGCGGCGGCGTATGACGGATTGCGCCTGGCTGGAAAACACCAGGAAGGCGCCGGTAAACAAGGCCACCAGTGCCAGCACGTTGAGGTTGACGCGATAGGCACGCGACATGTTTTCCGTGCGCGTCTGCTGTGTCTCGGGTTCGTTGACGATGGCCCGGCCTTGCAACTGTTCTTGCAACTCCGTCCGGAATGCCGCGCGTGGCACGCCTTCCCTGAGCTTGATGTCGATGCGTGACAGCTTGCCAAGCTGGTGAAAGCGCCATTGCAATGCCGCGATATCCATGACGGCGAGACGCTGCCCTGGCCGTGCACCGGTGAGTGTGCCAGCAATGCGCAGCTGAACGGTTTCCGTGCCGGCCCGCAGCGACAGCATTGCTCCGGGCTGTACATTCAGCCATTGTTGTGCTGCCGTTGAAAGAAATATGGTGTCATCCGCCAGGGTATCGGTGCGGTTTTCTTCCATGGCGCGGCCGATGAGTTCCGGTGTAACCAGCGCCGCACGGAAGACATCGATGCCGACGATCTTCAAGGGCTTGTCTTGCCCATGCAGCGCGGCATCGAGTTCAAGCACGGGGCTGGCGGTGGCAATATCCGGATGCTGCGCCAGTTGCGGATAGAGATTCTCATCGAGCCAGGCGTGCGTGCCGCGCACTTGCAGGTCCGCCTGGCCGGATAAGGTTTGTACCGCGGCGGAAAATTCATTGAGCGCGGCGCTGTTGATCAAATGGATGGCAAAGCCGAGCGCTACGCCCACCATAATCGCCAGAATGGCAATGGCGCTACGCAGGGGATGAGCGCGCCACTCGCCGGCAAGCAGCCAGCGCATGAGGCGCTGAAAAGGGGCGGATTGCAGGCCTGTCCCCATATCCACGTTAGGCTGGATGCAAGCCATCACGACCGAGCACGAGCACGCGATCGGCGCTGGCCGCCGCCAATGGTGAATGCGTCACCAGGATGGCTGAGGCCTTGTTGGTCTTGATCTCGTTGCGCAGTAATTCCTGAATGCTATGCGCCGTGTCGGGGTCCAGGTTGCCTGTGGGCTCATCCGCCAGCAGCAATCCGGGTCGATGCACCAACGCTCTGGCAATCGCCACGCGCTGCATTTCGCCTCCCGACAGCTGGCGCGGAAAATCGCGTTCGCGTCCATGCAGGCCGACTGCCGCCAGCATCTCGGTGGCACGGTCTTGCGGCAAGTTATTCAGCATGAGCGGCAGCGCGACATTCTGCAAAATATTCAGGTGCGGCAGGATATGAAAAGCCTGGAAAATGAAACCGAATTTTTTACGGCGTACGATAGTGGCGGCATCGTCATCAAGCCCGGACATGGCAATGCCGTCGACGATGACTTCGCCGGCATCCGGTGTATCCAGGCCGGCAATCAGATTCAGCAAGGTCGACTTGCCGACGCCGGACTCTCCCATGATGGCGACATACTCGCCTTGCTCGAGTTTCCAGGAGAGGTTCGAGAGCACCTGGCGTCCATTGGTATAGGCCTTGCCGAGGCCTTGCAGTTCCAGCATCGTGTCTTCCTAGCGGAGCATGCCGCGTATTATTGGTTTAAGCATGCGATTACGCGACATGAGTCTCATGCGCCTGGTAAACCATTTTCCGGCTTGGCGGTAATCCCTTTTTACAAGGCGAGGACGGATGCATGAACATGGTAAGCTTTCCTGCGAGGTTATTGGATTTGTTTGGCTGGTAAGCAAGGATGGCTTTGTGTGGTCTCAACCGGCAGGCGTGATTCCTTCGCTATGATAGCCAAATTCACCATGCATTGCTGTGAGGATGGCCGCATGCCTTGCCGCATCAACTGGACCAGTCGCTATGCAGAAACCAAGTGGGTATTTGCCGGATGGATTCATTCAAGTTTTTCAGCAAGATAATGCCGTCGTCCGCGCCGAATTACTGAATGGCTTGCTGGAGACCGAGGCGCGTGTCGCTCCCAAGTTCTTGTACGATGCCTTAGGCTCCAAATTGTTCGAGGCAATCTGCGAATTGCCAGAGTATTATCCGACGCGAACCGAGGCTGAGATATTCGCTCGCCACTTGCCCGACATGGCCAAAGCCATCGGAACAGGCGTGACGCTTGTCGATCTGGGAGCAGGCAATTGCGCAAAGGCTGCCAGGCTGTTCGATACGCTGGCGCCGCGCCAGTACGTGCCCGTCGATATCTCGGTCGAATTCCTGCGCGACGCGGTGGCGCAGCTTAAGTGCCGCTATCCCGACTTGCCTATCACCGGTATCGGCATGGATTTTTCTTCAGGACTGGATTTGCCGGAAGTCGTCAACGCCGAGCACCGGCTGTTCTTTTATCCTGGCTCCTCCATCGGCAATTTCACCCCCGCTGAAGCATTGGCATTCCTGCGCCGGATTCATCATGCCTGCGGCGCAGGGCAGGTCGGTGGCTTGCTGATCGGCGTCGATCTCGTCAAGGAAAAACGGCTGCTCGACGCCGCCTATGATGATGCGCTGGGCGTGACTGCCGCGTTCAACCTCAATCTGCTCCATCACATGAATGTCCTGATCGGCGCCGATTTCAACTTGCGCGACTGGCGTCATCGCGGCTTCTTCAATGCTGCCGAGAGCCGGGTTGAAATGCACCTGGAAGCGCGGCGCGATGTCATCGTGTCGTGGCCGGATGGGCGCCGGCGCTTTGTGGAAGGCGAACGCATCCATACCGAGAGCAGCTACAAGTACACGCGCGACGGCTTCCGCGAGATGCTGCAGGAGGCAGGTTTCGCCGCGCCGCGCATCTGGACCGATGAGCGGGGATGGTTCATGGTGTGTTACGCGCCTGCCACCCATTAATCTTCAGTGGACCTGTCATGAACATGCAAGTCGACGTTCAATTTTCGCGCGGCGCCGCGGCGCTGGCACAGCAGTATTTCAGCGTGCGCTCGCATTCGATGCAGCTTTGCGAGCCGCTGTCCGAAGAGGATTGCTGCGCGCAGTCGATGCCGGATGCCAGTCCGGTCAAATGGCATCTGGCGCATACGACATGGTTTTTCGAAACCTTTATCCTGGAACGGTATGAGCAGCATTTTCAACCGTTCCATCCGCAATTCCGCATGCTGTTCAACTCTTACTACAACGGCGTGGGTGACCGGCACCCGCGCCCGCAACGAGGTTTGCTGACACGGCCGGCGCTTTCTGAAGTGCTCGATTATCGCCGGCACGTCGATGCCCGCATGATGAGCTTGCTGTCGCAGACTGATGTCGACGAGGCCGTGCTGCCGCTGGTCGAGCTGGGGCTGCATCACGAGCAGCAGCACCAGGAACTCATGCTTACCGATGTCAAGCACCTGCTTTCTCACAATCCGCTGTTTCCTGCCTATCACGGCGAGCCGGCGCCTGAACCGGGCCAGGCCTTGCCTCTGCAATGGCTATCCTTTGAAGCCGGAGTAGTGGAAATCGGGCACGCAGGCACGGGCTTTTGTTTCGACAACGAGCTGCCGCGCCATCGCCAGTTTGTCGAAGCGTTTCAGCTGGCGTCGCGCGTGGTCAGCAATGGCGAGTATCTGGCATTCGTGAACGATGGCGGATATGCCGATCCGGCGCTTTGGCTATCGGAAGGATGGGACTGGGCGCAAGCCAATCGGATCAGCCGGCCCTTGTACTGGCGCGCATCCGGGGAAACTTGTCAGGACATGCGGCCGACTAGTGAAACGGATCAGCAGGAATGGTACGAATTCACCCTGCATGGTTTGCAGCCGCTCGACCTGCACGCGCCGGTCAGCCATCTCTCCTATTTCGAGGCAGATGCTTACGCGCGCTGGGTCGGCGCCAGGTTGCCGACCGAGGCTGAGTGGGAACTCGCAGCCAGCCGAGAAAGCGATGAAGCCGAACAGAATGCCACGCTGCTACCAGCCGCATGGCAAGGCAAGGTGCTGCAACTGTTCGGCGCATGCTGGCAATGGACATCCAGCAGCTATTCACCGTATCCCGGTTACGCGCCTGCGCCCGGCGCGATAGGCGAATACAACGGCAAGTTCATGGTCAACCAATATGTCTTGCGCGGATCATCCTGCGCGACGCCGCCCGGACATGCTCGTCATACCTACCGAAATTTCTTTCCCGCTTCGGCACGCTGGCAATTTACCGGCATCCGCCTGGCACGCTCCTGAGTTTTGCCGCACGAGGGATTTCGGTAATTTTTCACATTGCCGCAGTGCAATAGCTTACAGAGTTCCTTTGCAAAGATCTTTAATATTTCTCCTTAGAAAATAAATTGTCTTACAGGGGAAAATGCGATGGATCTAGATTTTCAGGAAAGCCGGGTCATGGTGGAGCGTGCTCGCGAAGAAAGACGTGTGGCGCCGCACAAGGCGCCTCCGTATGTCACTGAAGAGGGGTTTGTGCTGTACGACCGTCGTGAAGGCAGGGATCGCCGGCGTCGGCCGGAACAACCGATTGCAGCCAATGAAGCGGAACTTGACCTGGTTGCCCAACGCATGCAGCACCTGACGGCGATGTGCAATTACATGGTGGCCCAGTCGAGGGCGCAAGCTGAAGTGGCGAAGGAAATCGGCAGCGACTGGTATCGTCCCGCTACCATGAGGTCGGCAAACGGCGCTTGATCACGATACGCTTGCGCGAGATATCGAGGTATTCGCCGGCGACGAGGTCTTTCATGATCTTGCTGACCATCTCGCGCGAGCAACCGATCCGGCTGGCGATTTCCTGCTGGGTCAGCGGGGCCAGGATCATCCGTTCGCCATCGACGGTTTCGGCCAGGTCATTGAGCAACTGCACCAGCCGGCCGTAGACATCCAGCAGCGCCAGGCTCTTGATGTTACGGTTCAATGCCCTTGTACGGCGGATGAGCTTGCCGAGCAGGGAAAAAATAAAGTCCGGGTGGCTGCGCAGGAAGCTGCGAAAATCTTCGAGAGTAATGATGGCCAGCTTCACCGGCTCCATTGCCATCACGGAAGCAGAGCGCGACCCTGGCTCCAGCGCCATTTCACCGAAATAATCGCCCGCGCCCATGGTCGAAATGACGATCTGGTTGCCTTCCTCATCCGCCAGGAAAATCCGTACCGTGCCCGAGATGATGAAGTAGACCCCGTTGGGGGCGTCGCCTTCGTTAATGATGATGGTGTTACGCGGAAAAGTACGGACAACAGCGCGTTCCAGCAAGTCGTCGGCATCTTTCGCCGACAGGTCAGGGACAACTAAGCTCGATTTCACAAGACTTCCTCGTGTAAGAGTCGCCGGCTTTTATCTACATTTTCATCTACGTTTAATGCCTGGCTGCAAGACGCAGAGACTACCTGAAAAATTGTAATAAATAAATATCGTGTGGACATTTGATACGGATGCCGCACTTCGCTTACCAATTGACGATAATGCAGATATGCGGACGGCACCGGAGGCAGGCATGGCATACGAACTCTATTACTGGCCTGATATTCAAGGACGCGGCGAATTCGTGCGCCTGGCGCTGGAAGAAGCGGCGGCCGAATATATTGATGTGGCACGCCAGCCGGCCCGGCAGGGTGGCGGCATGGCAGCCATGATGACATTGCTGGAAGAGGGCGCTTCAGGCAGAGTGTCGTTTGCCCCGCCGTTTTTGAAGGATGGCGATTTCCTGATCGGGCAGACGGCGAATATCCTGCTTTACCTCGGGAGCAAACTGGGCTTGGCGCCGCGCGACGAAGCCGGACGGTTGTGGGCGCATCAGCTTCAATTGACCGTGGCCGACCTGGTGGTCGAAGTGCACGATACCCATCATCCCATCTCGGTGAACCTGTATTACGACGATCAAAAGAAAGAAGCCAAAAAGCGGGCACGGGAATTCATCGATAGCCGCTTGCCGAAATTCCTTGGCTACTTTGAGCAGGTCCATGCGGCCAATCCCCGTCGCGGCGACTTCATGGTCGGGAGCAAGCTATCGTACGTGGATTTGTCGATCTTCCAGGTGATCGAAGGCTTGCGGTATGCGTTTCCGCGCGCGATGCAAAAGCAGGAGCCCGATTATCCGCGCCTGGTCGAACTGCACGATCGGGTGCAGGAGCGCCCGAATATCGCCGCTTACCTGGCGTCGGAGCGCCGCCTGCCTTTTTCTGAAGAGGGAATCTTCCGGCATTATCCCGAGCTGGAGCGTTAGCCGGGGCGAATGACTGCTTGGGCGACATGTAAGACCGTTCGAAACTGGGCTGATAAATACATATGCGGTATCGGCTGCGATTTGCCTATCTCTACCTATTTCAGTTCCCGTAACTTGCGCCAAAGGGTAGTGCGGCTGATACCGAGATGTCTGGCTGCCGCTTCCCGGTTGCCGCCAAAGCGCGCCAGCACTTCGGCAATATTTTCCTGTGGTAATGCTACCGGCGTGCTGACTGGTATTGGCAGATTAGTCCCGGCGGATTGCTGTAACAGTTCCGGCGCTACTCCCAGCACGAAGTTCGGCGTCAAGGCTTGCAAAGGATTCGCCGCCAGGAACAGCGCCAGGCGCTCCATCAGATTGCGCAATTCGCGTACATTGCCAGGCCAGGCATAACTGGCCAGGAGCGGCGCGCAGGCGACGACTTCGGCATGCAGGTTGGCGTGCGGCCTCACATTGAGCGCCGCCAGCGCATTCTTCAGACACCATTCCGCCAGCGCGACCAGATCGTCTGTTCGTTCACGCAAGGGCGGCAAGCTCACGCGCAGCACGCCCAGGCGATAAAACAGGTCGGCACGAAAGCGCCCATCGCGAATGCGCGCCTCCAGGTCGCAATGCGTGGCAGACACGATGCGCACATCCACCGGAATTGGCCGGGTGCCGCCGACGCGCACCACTTCGCGTTCTTCCAGCACCCGCAACAGGCGGGTCTGCAGCGGCGGCGGCATCTCGCCGATCTCGTCCAGGAATAGCGTGCCGTGATTGGCGGCTTCGAACAGGCCGGCATGGCCGCCGCGGCGCGAGCCGGTGAATGCGCCTTCTTCGTAGCCGAACAGTTCGGATTCCAGCAGCGATTCAGCCACCGCGCCGCAATTGATGGCGACGAAGGGATGGCGTGTGCGCGGACTTTCGCGATGGATTGCCTGTGCCACCAGTTCCTTGCCGGTGCCGGTCTCGCCCTGGATCAGCACGGTGGCAGGCGAACGGGCAAAGAGGGCGATCGACCTCCGCACGCGTTCCATGGCTTCGGACTCGCCGCGCAAGTCGTTCAGGCCGTGGCGCGCGCGCAGCGAGTCCGCTTGCGGATGCAACCGGCTGCGGGAGGTTTCCAGTTGCGTGAAGCGGGCGATTTCCAGCGCATCTTCGAACGCCTGCCTGATGGTGGCTGCCGAATACAGGAACACGCCGGTCAAGCCTGCTTCCTCGGCCAGGTCGGTGATCAGCCCGGCGCCGACCACGGCCTTGACCCCGGCGGCTTTCAATTCGCTGATCGCGGCGCGGGCATCTTCTTCGGTGGCGTAAGTGCGCTGTACCAGTTTCAGTCCAAAGGTTTCCTGGAACTGCGCCAAGGCCGGCATGGTTTCCTGATAGGTGACGATGCCGATATCGGGCGAAATCTTGCGCGCGCGCGCCAGCGCCTGCATCACATCGAAGCCGCTGGCCTTGGCGACCACTACCGGCACGGCGGCGATGCGGCTTTTCAGATAGGCGGCATTGGAACCGGCGGCGATGATGGCGTCGCAGCGTTCTGTGGCCATGCGTTCGCGGATATGCTGCACGGCATCTTCGAAGCCAAGGTGGATCGGCTCGATCGTGGCACGGTCATTGAACTCGACCATGATGTCGCGGAACAAGTCGAACAGGCGCGAGATCGAGACGGTCCAGATGACCGGCTTGTCAGCGCCTTCGCGCGGAGGAAAAGTAGGACGTGTCATGTTTCATTTTACGTTTCATTCGTTTCAATTGTAACGCTGAATGAAACATAGGGAAAGCTGCGTTGGAAATTGCATTTTTCACAATCTTTACGTAAGTAATTGAATTGAAAATCTAAATTTGACAGACGCAAGGTTGTCAGGAACCTGGCAAAAGCCTGGCACAGCCATTGCAAAGTACTAGCACCATTGCAACACATTTCACCCACATAAAGGTGCATACATGACCCAAATCTCCGCAGGCGCAGCCTTCCGCAAAGCGGTAAAAGAAGAAGCCCCCTTGCAAGTTGTCGGCGCCATCAATGCCAACCACGCCTTGCTGGCCAAGCGTGCCGGCTTCAAGGCAATCTATCTGTCCGGTGGCGGCGTCGCAGCCGGTTCGCTCGGCTTGCCTGACCTCGGCATTTCCAACCTCGACGATGTCCTGACCGACGTGCGCCGCATCACCGACGTGTGCGACCTGCCGTTGCTGGTGGACGTCGATACCGGTTTCGGTTCCTCGGCCTTCAACGTCGCCCGCACCGTCAAGTCGATGATCAAGTTTGGCGCCGCCGCCATCCATATCGAAGACCAAGTCGGCGCCAAGCGCTGCGGCCATCGTCCCAACAAGGAAATCGTCAGCAAGCAGGAAATGGTCGACCGCATCAAGGCAGCGGTGGACGCCCGCACCGATGAAAACTTCGTCATCATGGCGCGCACCGACGCGCTCGCCGTCGAAGGCCTGGAAGCCGCGCTCGACCGCGCCCAGGCTTGCGTCGAAGCCGGCGCCGACATGATCTTCCCGGAAGCGATCACCCAGCTCGACATGTACAAGACTTTCGCCGACGCCGTGAAGGTGCCGGTGCTGGCCAATATCACCGAGTTCGGTGCCACGCCCCTGTATACCGTCGAAGAGCTGAAGTCGGTCGATGTCGGCCTGGTGCTGTATCCGCTGTCGGCGTTCCGCGCCATGAACAAGGCAGCGGAAAACGTCTACACCGCGATTCGCCGCGACGGCACGCAAAAGAATGTGGTCGATACCATGCAAACCCGCATGGAGCTGTACGAGCGCATCAACTATCACGACTTCGAGCAAAAGCTGGATGCGCTGTTCGCCCAGCAAAAAGCCAAGTAATTCTTTTTTACCGTATTGAATTGACATTCTGATCTAGGAGAAGACGATGAGCGAACAACAAACCAGCGGTTTCAAGCCGAAGAAGTCCGTGGCCCTGTCGGGCGTTGCAGCAGGTAACACCGCCTTGTGTACTGTCGGCCGCAGTGGCAACGACTTGCATTACCGTGGTTACGACATCCTGGACGTAGCGGATGCCTGCGAATTCGAGGAAATCGCCCACCTGCTGGTGCACGGCAAGCTGCCTAACGCCGCCGAGCTGAAGGCCTACAAGGCCAAGCTGAAAGCCCTGCGCGGCCTGCCGGCGAACGTGAAAGCCGTGCTGGAAGCCTTGCCCGCCGCTTCGCATCCGATGGATGTCATGCGCACCGGCGTCTCGGCGCTGGGTTGCGCGCTGCCGGAAAAGGATGACCACAACACGCCGGGCGCGCGCGATATCGCCGACCGCCTGATGGCATCGCTCGGCTCCATGCTGCTGTACTGGTACCACTTCAGCAATAACGGCCGCCGCATCGAAGTGGAAACCGATGATGACTCCATCGGCGGTCACTTCCTGCACCTGCTGCATGGCGAAAAGCCGTCGGCATCGTGGGAAAAAGCGATGCACACCTCGCTGATCCTGTACGCCGAGCATGAGTTCAACGCCTCGACTTTCACCGGCCGCGTCATCGCCGGCACGGGTTCCGACATGTACTCGGCCATCACCGGCGCCATCGGCGCGCTGCGCGGCCCGAAGCATGGCGGCGCCAATGAAGTCGCCTTCGAAATCCAGAAACGCTACGACAATCCGGATGAGGCGGAAGCAGACATCAAGAAGCGCGTCGAGAACAAGGAAGTCGTGATCGGCTTTGGCCATCCGGTGTACACCATTTCCGACCCGCGCAACAAGGTCATCAAGGAAGTGGCGCGCCAGCTGTCGCAGGAAGCCGGTTCGATGAAGATGTTCGATATCGCCGAGCGCCTGGAAACCGTCATGTGGGATATCAAGAAGATGTTCCCGAACCTCGACTGGTTCTCGGCTGTGTCGTACCACATGATGGGCGTGCCGACCGCGATGTTTACGCCGCTTTTCGTCATCGCCCGTACTTCCGGCTGGTCCGCGCACATCATCGAGCAACGCATCGACAACAAGATCATCCGCCCGAGCGCGAACTACGTTGGCCCGGAAGATCTGAAGTTTGTGCCGCTGAAGGACCGCAAGTAAAACGTCGGCATCCGGCTACTGCGCGATCCATGGACAAGCCTGCGATGCTCACCGTACTCAAGTACGGTTGCGCTTCTCGGCATGCCCATGTACCGCTCGCTACGCCGTCTTTCCGACGTTTCAGGCTTGCCATAATTCATGGCAAGCCTGGCCGCCTGAATATCGAGGACTGATTCATGAATACTTCCTACCGCAAAAACCTGCCGGGCACCAAGCTGGATTATTTCGACGCGCGTGCCGCTGTCGAAGCCATCAAGCCCGGCTCCTGGGATACGCTCCCGTACACGTCGCGCGTGCATGCCGAGAATCTCGTGCGCCGCTGCGATCCTGCCATCCTCAACGAATGCCTGATCCAGCTCATCGAGCGCAAGCGTGAACGCGACTTCCCCTGGTTCCCGGCACGCGTGGTCTGCCACGACATTCTCGGCCAGACCGCGCTGGTGGATCTCGCCGGCCTGCGTGACGCCATCGCCGATCAAGGCGGCGACCCGGCCAAGGTCAATCCCGTCGTGCCGGTGCAGCTGATTGTCGACCATTCGCTGGCCGTCGAGTGCGGTGGCTTCGATCCCGATGCCTTCGCAAAAAACCGCGCCATCGAAGATCGTCGCAATGAAGACCGCTTCGACTTCATCAACTGGACCAAGCTGGCATTCAAGAATGTCGACGTGATCCCGCCGGGTAACGGCATCATGCACCAGATCAACCTGGAAAAGATGTCGCCGGTGATTCACAACGATCACGGCGTCGCCTACCCGGACACTTGCGTCGGCACCGACTCGCACACGCCGCACGTCGATGCGCTGGGCGTGATCGCCGTCGGCGTGGGCGGCCTGGAAGCCGAAAACGTCATGCTCGGCCGCGCCTCGTGGATGCGCCTGCCGGAAATCGTCGGCGTCGAACTTTCCGGCCGTCGTCAGCCGGGCATCACCGCCACCGATATCGTGCTGGCGCTGACCGAATTCCTGCGCAAGTCGAAAGTGGTCGGCTCCTATCTCGAGTTCTACGGCGAAGGCGCTGCCAGCCTGACCCTGGGCGACCGCGCGACCATCTCCAACATGGCTCCTGAATATGGCGCCACCGCGGCGATGTTCTCGATCGACCAGCAAACCCTCGAATACCTGAAGCTGACCGGCCGCGATGACGAGCAAGTCAAGCTGGTGGAAACCTATGCCAAGGAAGCCGGCCTGTGGTCGGATTCGCTCAAGAATGCCGTGTACGAGCGCGTGCTGAAGTTCGACCTGTCGACTGTCGTGCGCAACATGGCAGGTCCGTCGAACCCGCACGCCCGTGTGGCAACTGCCGAGCTGGTCGCCAAGGGCATCGCCGGCAAGTGGGAAGAGGTCCCCGGCCAGATGCCGGACGGCGCCGTGATCATCGCCGCCATCACCAGCTGCACCAACACCTCCAACCCGCGCAACGTGATCGCCGCAGGTCTGCTGGCGCGCAATGCCAACAAGCTGGGCCTGGTGCGCAAGCCCTGGGTGAAGTCGTCGCTGGCTCCAGGCTCCAAGGTGGTCGAGCTGTACCTGAAGGAAGCGGGTCTGTTGCCCGAACTGGAAAAGCTCGGCTTCGGCATCGTCGCCTATGCCTGCACCTCGTGCAATGGCATGTCCGGCGCGCTCGATCCGAAGATCCAGCAAGAGATTATCGACCGTGACCTGTACGCGACCGCCGTATTGTCGGGCAACCGCAATTTCGACGGCCGCATCCACCCGTACGCCAAGCAAGCCTTCCTGGCTTCGCCGCCGCTGGTGGTGGCCTACGCGATCGCCGGCACGGTGCGTTTCGATATCGAACAGGATGTGCTGACCGTAGTCGATGGCAAGGAAATCCGCCTGAAGGATATCTGGCCTTCGGACGAAGAGATCGATGCCATCATGAAGACGAGCGTCAAGCCGGAGATGTTCCGCAACGTCTACGAGCCGATGTTCACCATCAAGAAGGAAGATGCTTCCAAGGTCAGCCCGCTGTACGACTGGCGTCCGATGTCGACCTATATCCGCCGTCCGCCGTACTGGGAAGGCGCGCTGGCAGGCGAACGCACCCTGAAAGGCATGCGTCCGCTGGCCCTGCTGCCGGATAACATCACCACCGACCACCTGTCGCCGTCCAACGCCATCATGCCGAATTCGGCAGCCGGCGAATACCTGGCCAAGATGGGCTTGCCGGAAGAAGACTTCAATTCCTACGCGACCCACCGCGGCGACCACCTGACCGCGCAGCGCGCCACCTTCGCCAATCCGACGTTGAAGAACGAGATGGTGCGCGATGCCGAAGGCAAGGCGAAAGCCGGTTCGCTGGCGCGCGTCGAGCCGGAAGGCCAGGTCATGCGCATGTGGGAAGCCATCGAGACCTACATGAATCGCAAGCAGCCGCTGATCATCATCGCCGGCGCTGACTACGGTCAGGGCTCCTCGCGCGACTGGGCCGCCAAGGGCGTGCGTCTGGCCGGCGTGGAAGCGATTGTTGCCGAAGGCTTCGAGCGTATCCATCGCACCAATCTGATCGGCATGGGCGTGCTGCCGCTGGAGTTCAAACCGGGCGTCAATCGCATTACGCTTGGCCTCGACGGCACCGAGACATATGACGTGATCGGCGAGCGCAAGCCGCGCGCGGACCTGACCCTGGTCATCAACCGCAAGGATGGCAATCGCGTCGAAGTGCCGGTGACCTGCCGTCTCGACACCGCGGAAGAAGTCTCGATCTACGAAGCCGGCGGCGTGCTGCAACGCTTCGCCAAGGACTTCCTCGAATCGTCGTCGGCAAAAGCGGCGTAAAGCCAAGTAGGGCGGTACTTAATACGTACCGCCCGGTTTTTTCAGGAATCAGTCAATGGCACACGTACCCCAAATTAAGATTCCCGCCACCTATATGCGTGGCGGCACCAGCAAAGGCGTGTTCTTCCGCCTGCAGGATTTGCCTCCTGCCGCGCAAGTGCCGGGCGAGGTTCGCGACAAGCTGCTCATGCGCGTCATCGGCAGCCCCGACCCCTACGGCAAGCAGATCGACGGCATGGGCGGCGCCACCTCCAGCACCAGCAAGACTGTCATCGTCGCCAAGTCCAGCCGTCCCGACCACGACGTCGATTACCTGTTCGGCCAGGTCTCGATCGACAAGCCTTTCGTCGACTGGAGCGGCAACTGCGGCAATTTGTCTTCGGCTGTCGGCTCCTTTGCGGTGGCCAGCGGCCTGGTCGATGCCAGCCGCATTCCGCAGAACGGCACCGTGACCGTGCGCATCTGGCAGGCCAATATCAGCAAGACCATCATTGCGCACGTGCCGATTACCAATGGCGAGGTGCAGGAAACCGGCGACTTCGAACTCGATGGCGTCACTTTCCCGGCTGCCGAAGTGCAGCTCGAATTCCTCGACCCCGCCGATGAAGGCGAAGGCGAGGGCGGCGGCTCGATGTTCCCGACCGGGAACCTCGTCGACGATCTCGAAGTACCCGGCGTGGGCACCTTCAAGGCCACCATGATCAATGCCGGCATCCCGACCATCTTCGTGAACGCTGAAGATATCGGCTATACCGGCACGGAGCTGCAGGAAGCCATCAACGGCGATGCCGATGCCCTGGCTCGTTTCGAGACGATCCGCGCCTACGGTGCGCTGCGCATGGGCCTCATCAAGAATATCGATGAAGCTGCCAAGCGCCAGCACACGCCGAAGATCGCCTTCGTCGCCAAGCCGAAGGATTACGTCGCTTCCAGCGGCAAGGAAGTCAAGGCATCCGATATCGACCTGTTGGTGCGCGCACTCTCCATGGGCAAACTGCATCACGCCATGATGGGAACCGCAGCAGTCGCCATCGGCACGGCGGCGGCGATTCGCGGCACGTTGGTGAACCAGGCCGCCAGCGGTGGCGAACTCAATGCCGTACGCTTTGGCCATCCCTCGGGTACCCTGCGCGTCGGTGCCGAGGCCACCCAGGCCAATGGCGAATGGAGCGTCACCAAGGCGATCATGAGCCGCAGCGCGCGCGTGCTGATGGAAGGCTGGGTGCGTATTCCCGGCGACGTGATTTGATGACGGGGCGCCGCAATCACCGGTGCTAATAAATCAGAGAACCAAAAAAACAGCGGCCATCGAGCCGCTGTTTTAATTTGGTGCGAAGTTTTGTGATCGCGAAAGATTTGGTACGAATTATATTTTGCAAGTAGCAATAAACCACAATTCCTGCTGATCTAGCTTAACTGTAAGGTGTGAATGGGTTAAATTATGTCAGTTGACCGGTAATTCATTATGAAACCATAAAATCCGGTTCTACAATATCTCTATCCGGCCATGTTCCGGTGATGCTTTTTTTTAGCCATATTATGAATAGGGGAGAAGACATGCGACTCGCTAACAAGGTTTCCATCATCACCGGATCGGCGCAGGGCATTGGCCAAGCTACCGCTCTGAAATTCGCCAAGGAAGGTGCCAAGGTCGTCGTCTGCGACATGAATCAGGCTGGCGTCGATGCGGTGGTGAACCAGATTCGCGAAACCGGCGGCGAGGCAATCGGCTTTGCCGTGGATGTCACCAAGATGGAAACCATCGTGGCCATGGTCAATGGCGTCATGGCCAAATATGGCCGCATCGATACGCTGATCAATAATGCGGGCATCGTGATGGATGCAACCCTGAAAAAGATGACCGAAGCGCAGTTCGACAAGGTTATCGACGTCAACCTGAAAGGCGTGTTCAACTGCACCAAGGCCGTGGTCGATATCATGCTGGAACAAAAATCCGGCAGCATCGTGAATGCCTCATCCATCGTCGGCCTGTACGGCAATTTCGGCCAGACCAACTATGCCGCTTCCAAGTTCGGCGTCATCGGCATGGCCAAGACCTGGACCCGCGAACTGAGCCGCAAGGGCATCCGCGTCAATTCCGTCTGCCCCGGCTTCATCGCCACTACCATCCTCAAGGATATGCCGGCAGATGTCATCAAGGCGATGGAAGATCGCGTTCCTATGGGGCGTCTGGGCCAACCGGAAGAAATCGCCAACACCTTTGCCTTCCTGGCTTCCGATGAGGCAAGCTATATCAATGGCGCGGTTATCGAGGTCACCGGCGGCTTGACGCTGTAATAGCGACGACACTTCCGCGTCCGGAAAAATTCTAATCCCGCTGAACAAGCGGAAAAAGCGCGAGCAAAGCCTCGCGCTTTTTTATGTGCGCAAGAATGCCTTGTCCCAAGTCGAGGCTTGAGCCGGGTACGCCTGGAACTTCACTATTGCCCCCTTATCAAATAACAACTACAAGACGGGCAGGGCACTCCGTTGCTCAAGCATGCGGTCAAATCAAAGGGGAGTGTGGAAAGTCATTGCACCAGAGCCAGCTCTGGATAACTTCAAGCAAGGAGAATCAAGATGATGCAATCCAGCGAAATTCAGCAGCGCTTCAACCATATCGAGCAAACCGTCAGGCAAATGAGCCAGGCGTGTCAAAGTTCTCCTAATATTCCTTCGGATTTAAAGCAATGCATCACCGAACTGGATCAGCAGACCGGTCAGGCCAAGCAGGTCATTCAATCACAGAATGAACAGCAGATCATCCAGTGCGTCGATAGTCTGGAAGATTTGGGCGATCGGGCCAAGGCAGCGTGTGAACAGGCCGGCAATCTGAATCAGAATGTCCGCGATGCAGTCATGCAGGCGCATCAGGAACTGTCCGACCTGAAGCACAACCTGCACTGAAGAGGCGGCATATATAACCGCCATTGTCGCGATAGGTGCGACTGATGTTGATGGCCTTGGAGCTGAGCGCGCCAAGGCCTTTTCATTTATGAGAGAACGATAGGCACGTTCATGCGGTATGCGACTTCACGTCGCCGCGGCGACGCTGCACATATTCTTCCACCTGGCGGGTGATGGCGTCAAAACTGTCGCGTACCGCCACGTAGGCATCTTCATTCGCAGTACGCGACCCATCTACAACCAGCTCAGAACCCGGCACGGTCACGTCGACCCGCACGCGGTACAGTTTGCCTTGCTGCTTTTTGTTGGCTTCGGATTCGACCGATACCTGGCAACCCAGCAGATCGCTGCACAGCTTTTCCAGCTTGGCGACGCGCTTGCGGATTTCAGCATCCATGGCTTCCGATGGCGGGATGTCTCTGAATAATATTTGTAGAGGATTTTGCATAATGCCTGTCACAAAAATGGTTGCTCAAAGAGCGAGCGGATCGTTCCGCCCGCTCTCAAAGCTTACACCAGAACCCTGGATACTGGTGTGAAAAATGAAACGTATTGCTTAGGATTGAGCTCGGAATTGAGCCGCGATATTGCAGGCAGAGACTTCTATGCTGGAAAAGATCGTCGGCAAGAGGAGGGCGATTCGGATGTGCCGGATCGTGCTTCACTTGAATGGGTTTTCGATCCTTTCCTTTGGTCTGATTTCCACCTGTTCCGGCAATACCTCTTGCTCCAGCGCCGCCACTGTTGCATCAAGCCATTCCTTTAATTGTCGTGCCCATTGCAAGCCTGATTTGTCGCGCGTGATTTGCAAGCTTCCATATACGGCGATGCGATCCATCCGGTTCTCGATGGTTAACTGGTCCAGAGTCAATGAAGTCGTCTCATCCTGAAAAGGTTTGAACTGTGCCATGGTATTTACCTCATGAATTCTTTAGATTGCCGTTGCCTGTTATCGCGGTTGCGATACTTGTATGGCCGGGGACGCGGCAGCGCCATTGCCTTTGTTCGGATATCTGCCCGCATCGTGGGAAAAAGCCGAATGCCGATACGCGCTTCAAGTTCTTCGATGCTGATGACCTGATACGCCATGCCAGCTTCGTTTTTGGCGACATAGGCGCCGGCTTCCTTGTTTATCGGATCGTATATTGCCTTGAAAAGATGGGTCGGTACAAGCACGCGTCCATTCAGGCGCTCGAGTGTGGAACCCTCGAAAATCGGCCCGGTGATCACGTACAAGTCACCACGCTCAAAGGCTAGCTCGCGCGTGCTGTACTCGATTCCCTCCCACAGGATCTGATTGTTTCTGGGGTGTTGCGGCACGATATTGGCCAGCGAAAAACTGTCGAACTTCGCCTGTTCGGTCGGCATGTCGCCCGCAGGACTTAAGTGGCCGCGATCAAAACCGGAACGCTTATAATCTTCGAGTTCCGCGCGCTGCCAGAACGGAATGCGCTTTTCTTCATGAAAGGCATCTTTGCGCTCAACTGTCTTGGCTTGTTCAAGCCGGGCTGGCGTCAGTCGCTCGGCAGACCATAATGGCGTGCGCGATACGCCGGAATGCAAGACCGCAAATCCTTCAAAACATAATTTCCGGGTTTTCGCCGCCAGTTTTTCTGCGATGACTTCCGGTGCCGCCCCATCGGCAAACTGGTCTCTGCAATCGGCTTCAAAGCCAAATCCCAGGGTAACGACTGGGCTTGCGATCATTAACAAGCCAGCCAAAATCAATTTCATTTTCAACATTGCGATAACAAAAAATCTAAACTGCAAGTATTTGCGATATCGCAAATACTTTCTTTTGATACTTCATTAACATTGCACCTGATCCTTCAATACACTCCCCCTGGAGTTGTTTTTGCCCGCAATGCGCAAGCACTGCGGGCTTTTTTTTATGGTCCCTTAATTCGAGAGATGACCGCGCCCAAGATACAAATTGTTTCAAAACTTACCGTGCATGCACTGGTTGCCGATCGCTTGCTGCTTTACATTCACAGTACAGCAACTGCACAAACTTAGGCCACCAAGGAGCAAGAAATGAACAGATTATTTACCCTGATTACCGGCGCAGCGATTCTGGGCGCCGGCTTGATGGCAGCGAGCCCGGCTGCCATGGCAAGGGATCGCGTCGATTGGTCGGTCAGCGTCGGTTCCGGAGGTTATGCATATCCCGCGCCTGTCGTGGTTGCTCCGCCTCCTCCGGTCGTCGTCGCGCCGCCGCCTCCTGTCGTGGTCCAGCGACCGGTGCCGATGGTTGGCTACGCTCCTTATTACTATGCTCCGCCGCCCGCATACTGGCGTGGCCGCGGCCATCATCACCATGGTCACTGGGATGGCGGCCACCGTCATGGCAGGTAAGGCGACCCGGGTATTAGACTTCGTGTTCAAGAGCCGGTAGACTTGCGAGTTTTACGCTTTACCCTTCCATGTCTACCGAATCCGACCTGCCGGCGGCCGCAGCTCCTGAATCCGCTTCCAGCGAATCACGCACTGTCAGCGCGGCGCAAATCACCCGTGAAGTAGCGCGCCGCCGCACTTTTGGCATCATTTCCCACCCGGACGCGGGTAAAACCACGCTGACCGAAAAACTGCTTCTGTTTTCGGGCGCGATCCAGCTTGCCGGCACCGTCAAGGGCCGCAAGAGCGGTCGTCACGCCACCTCCGACTGGATGGACATCGAAAAGCAGCGCGGCATTTCCGTGGCCAGCTCGGTGATGCAGTTCGAATACCGCGACCATGTGGTCAATCTTCTGGATACGCCGGGTCACCAGGACTTTTCCGAAGATACCTACCGCGTGCTGACGGCGGTCGATTCGGCGCTGATGGTCATCGACGCCGCCAAGGGCGTGGAAGAGCAGACCATCAAGCTGCTGAACGTTTGCCGCATGCGTAACACGCCCATCCTGACCTTCATGAACAAGATGGACCGCGAAACCCGCGATCCGCTCGAATTGCTCGATGAGGTCGAATCGGTCCTGCAGATCGAGTGCGCGCCTGTGACCTGGCCGATCGGCATGGGCAAGAGCTTCCGCGGCGTATACCACTTGCTGCGCGATGAAATCCTGCTGTTTGCACCCGGTAGCGAGCGGGCTGACCAGACTTTCGAAGTCATCAAGGGAATCGACAACCCGCGCCTGGCGGAGATGTTCCCGCTCGAGATCGAGCAGCTGAAGATGGAAGTTGAACTGGTGCATGGCGCCTCGCATCCCTTCGATCTCGATGCTTACCTGGCAGGCAAGCAAACGCCGGTGTTCTTCGGTTCCGCCATCAACAATTTCGGCGTGCGCGAAATCCTCGACGCCCTGATCGACTGGGCGCCGGGCCCGCGCCCACGCGATGCGACCGTCCGTTCGGTCGATCCGAAGGAAACGCCGTTTTCCGGCTTCGTCTTCAAGATCCAGGCCAATATGGATCCCGCGCACCGCGACCGCATCGCCTTCCTGCGCGTTTGCTCGGGGCGTTTCGAGCGTGGCATGAAATTGAAGCACTTGCGCATCGGACGCGAGATCAAGGTCTCCAGCGTGGTGACCTTCATGGCCTCGACGCGCGAGCAGGTCGAAGAAGCGTACGCCGGCGATATCATCGGCTTGCCCAACCACGGCAACATGCAGATCGGCGATAGCTTTTCCGAAGGCGAAATGCTGCAATTCACCGGCATTCCCTATTTTGCCCCGGACTTCTTCCGTACCGTCCGCATCCGTAACCCGCTGAAGATCAAGCAATTGCACAAAGGCTTGCAGCAATTGGGCGAGGAGGGCGCGGTACAGGTTTTCAAGCCGGTGCATGGCGGCGATCTCATTCTCGGCGCGGTCGGGGTGCTGCAGTTCGAGGTGGTCGCCAGCCGCCTGTTGAACGAATATGGTGTCGACGCTGTCTTCGAGGGCACCAGCATCAATACCGCCCGTTGGATCTCGAGCGATGACAAAAAAGCATTGGCTGATTTCGAGAAATCAATTGCTGGAAATAACGTGGCTTTCGATGCTGCTGGAAATATGGCTTATCTGGCCTCATCTGCGGTTAACTTGCGACATGTGCAGGAACGCTGGCCGCAATTAACCTTTCACGCCACCCGCGAACACGCAGCAAAGCTCGAATAATTTCAAAGAGTCGATTGTCGGTTTTGTCTGACAGACTGCGGGAACCGAATTTAGGAAGTCATGCCTAACAGGGGCGCATCTTATTAATGCGTCAATGTTGGGCATTTTTGTTTTGCAAAACAGGAAAGAAAAATGTTGTAAAAATTGCTATTTCGACGTCTATGTTCACGTTGATCTGGCTCAAATTGGATTGTAGGACCTGTTCATATAATCCTTCTCCAAGCTGCAAAGTAACAGGCGTCAATAAAAAACAAGACGTCGTTTATAAGAAATCAAGAGACAAGCCATCAATTTTTGATTGCTAGCAATCAAATAGCGCGGAAAAGGAGGTAATTCGATATGTTGACCGCCACTTATTCCCTTGTGACATTGTCAGTGGAACAAAAAAACGCCCGTAGCATGCTTTCCAGCCTGCATGCCCAAATTCTGAATATCTTGCAGAATCTCCACAACATCAATAGGGCGTGTCTGGAGAGCGCCATTTCCAAGCTGGAGCAGTTTGAAGAATATTGTCATAAGCGGAAGGTGGAAACATACGTCATTCCGGCGATCCGTCAATCGACCCGCAAGGCCGATCCCATTCTTGCAGAACTGGAAAACCTGAGTTCACGCTGCATGGATCTCTTGCGTGCCTTGCACGACCAATGGCGCTATGCATTCGAGCAGGGCGTTACCGGTGTAAAAAAGCTTTGTTCGGAAATGGAGCAGTACTGCCATCATTTGCATGAGCGTTTTGCCAAGGAAGAGGAAAAACTTTTCCCTGTAGTAATCGGACTTCTGCCAAACGAACAATGGTTCGATATTGCCGCAAAATTTTTGCATGAGGTTGATGAGAAAGGCCGCACTCATGCTGATATGCTGCCGTCGACGAAACACGAGGCCTGGCCTGTTATGCGGACGTAAAATCTGGCGATTTCGTAAATTGAAAGAAGATAAAAAGGAGCGGCTAAGGTCGCTCTTTTTCATTGCTTGTCCATTTAAACGGATCACATAAAACCTCAACAGGTGACTTGCGCCTCTGGGAGTTTCTTGGCATGGTGTCGGCATTCCTGATTGCCTTTCGTTATGCCAAAAATTTTCCGCTTCACCCGTTTCTCCCTGCGTGACCTGATAGTCACGGCCGGCCCGGCAAGTTTGCTGGTGCTCGCGCTATGCATAGGCGCGTATTGGCTCATCGATCCTTCGCCGCCAAAGCACGTCGTCATGTCTACCGGGCAGGAAAACAGTGCGTATGAAGAATTCGGCAAAAAATATGCTGCAATTTTGGCCAGGCAAGGCATCGCCATCGAATTGCGTGCTTCGCCCGGGTCCCAGGAAAATCTCAAGCGTCTCCAGGATAACGATTCCGGCATCGATATCGCCTTTGTCCAGAGCGGGTCGACAGAGCAGTCCGAGGCGGAACGCCAGGGCCTGGTGTCATTGGGCAGTTTGTTTACGGAACCGGTCTGGATCTTCCTGCGCGGTACCAAAAAGATCAACGAGTTGGGCCAGTTGAAAGGCTTGCGCATCAATGTCGGCCAGGATGGCACCGGCGTGCCGCAATTGTTCAAGAGTTTGCTGGAAGCGAACCATGTCGATCCGGCTGCATTGCACCTGAGCACGCTGGACAATACGCCGGCAACCGTGGAGCTCTTGGCGGGGCGGATCGATGGCGTGGTATTCAGTTCCGCGCCGGATGCGCCGCTGATTCAGATGCTGCTGCAGACGCCGGGAATCCGCTTGCTGGACTTTCCGCAGGCGGAAGCCTATACGCGCCGCCTGCCATTTCTTACGCATGTCGTGCTGCCGCGCGGGATCGTCGATCTCGGCAAGAACCTGCCGGCGCAGGACATTCACCTGATCGCGCCGACCGCCACGCTGGTGGCGCGCGAGGATTTGCATCCGGCGCTGATGGACCTGTTTGTGCAGGCTGCGGCAAACATTCATGGCGGCGCCGGCTGGTTCAATGCGCAAAAGGCATTTCCGACTGCAAACTATACGGAAATCCCGGTTGCGCGGGATGCCGAGCGATATTATCGCAATGGCCCATCGTTTCTCGAGCGGTACTTGCCATTTTGGCTGGCCAATTTCCTGAGCCGCATGTGGGTTGTCATCATCGCCGTGGGTGCGCTGGCGGTGCCGCTATCGCGGATCATTCCGCCACTCTATGTCTGGAAGGTGCGTTCGCGCGTCTATCGCTGGTATGGCACGCTGCGCGCCGTCGAGCAAGCCATCGAAGATGTGCCGCCACCCGAGCGGGCGACCGTCTACCGGGAACAGTTGCAGCGCCTGGACGAGATCGAGGAAAAGGCCAACCATGTCTCGATCCCGCTTTCCTTTGCCGAAGAACTGTACGGCTTGCGCAGCCATATCAATCTGGTGCGCAAGCGCATCCAGTGGCTGATGGAGGCCGGCGAAGCGCGTGAACCGGCACGCGACTTCAACGCGTGATTTAAACGGCGCGCGACCTAAATGCTGTGCAATTCAGCTGCCTTGTTTGGGTGCCAAGGCTTGTGCTCAGGCGCCGATCCAGGGCAGGTTGTGCTTGCACCAGCCGGAAACGGTCTTGCGATGGCCATGCTGGTCCTTGTCGCCCTCGAATCCTTCCAGGATATCGTAGCAATGCTTGTACCCCTGTTCGGTCGCAAGCTTGGCGGCATGCCGCGAACGCACGCCTGAGCGGCACAGGAACAAGATGGTGTCATCCTTGCCGGCAGCTTGTGCCAGTTGGGCAACGAAATCGGGATTATGGACGCCGCCCGGATACAGATTCCATTGGACTGCCTGATGCTGTTCCTCGGGCACCGCAACCCGACCGACCCAGTCTCGTTCCGCGGCAGTACGCACGTCCACCAGCTTCGTATGCGGATCGGCCTGCAGCAGGACATAGGCTTCCTGGGGAGTAACCGCGCCGGCGTACGGCAAATTGTTTTCCTTGGCGCGCTCCCCAGCTCTTGCCAGAATTTCATCTTTAGTTGTCATGGGATTATCCATCCAAATAATGTGGGAACGATTATAGTCCTGTCCGCCAGACCGATAGATCGGGCTTGATGAGGCTGGATAAGTGAGTCACCAAACTGGTGCACTATGGCGACGTATTCGTGTCATATCCCCAAAATAGTGCAATAAATTTTTATTGCATCATATTGGTGCGTGGCATTTTTGGGAATTACCGGATTTAACGCATTTTGATATGTAAAAGCCTTATTTTCTTATTCGTTTGGAAGAATTTTTGTGTTCAGTTGATGGCATGGAACCTGCTATCATTCCTGGGTGAATTATTGATTTTGCTCAAGCACGTTTGCGATGCGGTTTTCGCTGACGGTCGGTTCAATTTCAATTTGAAATTTTGTATTTAATTTCCGCTTACATTTAGGAGATTCGCATGGCAAGAACGGTCGCAGAGGTCTTGAAGATGGTAAAAGACAACGAAGTCAAATTCGTTGATCTCCGTTTTACTGATACCCGGGGCAAGGAACAACACGTTTCCGTGCCAGTTTCGCATTTCGACGCTGACAAGTTCGAATCCGGCCACGCCTTCGATGGTTCATCGATCGCCGGCTGGAAGGGTATCGAGGCATCTGACATGATCCTGATTCCCGATCCGAACACCGCTAACATCGATCCTTTCATGGAAGAGACCACGATGTTCATGCAGTGCGACGTGATCGAACCGTCCGACGGCAAGGGCTATGACCGCGATCCACGCTCGATCGCCAAGCGCGCCGAAGCCTACCTGAAGTCCACCGGACTGGGCGATACCGCCTATTTCGGTCCGGAACCCGAATTCTTCATCTTTGACAGCGTGCGCTGGAAAGCCGACATGTCCGGCTGCTTCGTGAAGATCGATTCCGAAGAAGCTTCCTGGTCCACCGGCGAGAAGTTCGAAGGCGGCAACACCGGTCATCGTCCGACCGTCAAGGGCGGCTACTTCCCGGTTCCGCCGGTCGACAGCTTCCAGGATATGCGTTCGGAAATGTCGATGATCCTCGAATCCCTGGGCATTCCGGTTGAAGTGCACCACCACGAAGTGGCCGGCGCCGGCCAGAACGAGCTGGGCACCAAGTTCTCCACCCTGGTGGAACGCGCTGACTGGACCCAGACCCAGAAATACGTGATCTGGAACGTCGCTCACACCTACGGCAAGACCGCGACCTTCATGCCGAAGCCGCTGGTTGGCGATAACGGTTCGGGCATGCACGTGCACCAGTCCGTCTGGAAGGATGGCAAGAACCTGTTCGCCGGCGACGGCTATGCCGGTCTGTCCGAGTTCGCCCTATACTACATCGGCGGTATCATCAAGCATGCTCGCGCACTGAATGCGATCACCAACCCGGGCACCAACTCGTACAAGCGTCTGGTTCCTGGCTTTGAAGCTCCGGTCAAGCTGGCTTACTCGGCCAAGAACCGTTCGGCTTCGATCCGTATTCCCCACGTGGCGAATCCGAAAGGCCGCCGCGTCGAGGCACGTTTCCCGGATCCGCTGATGAACCCGTACCTCGGCTTTGCCGCGCTGCTGATGGCAGGTCTGGACGGCGTGCAGAACAAGATCCATCCGGGCGAAGCAGCGACCAAGGACCTGTACCACCTGCCGCCGGAAGAAGACAAGCTGATCCCGACCGTGTGCTCCTCGCTCGACCAGGCGCTGGAAGCCCTCGACAAGGATCGCGAGTTCCTGACCCGTGGCGGCGTGTTCAGCGACACCATGATCGATGCCTACCTCGAGCTGAAGATGCAGGAATTGCAGCGCTTCCGCATGACGACTCATCCGATCGAGTTCGACATGTACTACTCGCTGTAATCCAGTAACAGCGTGCTAGCTAAAGGGCGGGTTTTCCCGCCCTTTAGTTTTTTTCAGGGCAAATTAATCGTTGTAATATGAGGAAAAGTGTCAAGCAGCAATTGTAATCCGTTGATTCTTATCCTAAACTGACAATCCAAAATGTTACTTTCCATTAAGTAATTTATGAAATTTGCCATTTCCTTAGCTGTATTGCTGGCGACGATCTGTGCTGCGAACGTGCATGCGCAGTCGGAGGTGTATTTGTGCGTGGACGAGCGCGGCAACAAGGAATACAAGAATACCGGCGGCACAAAAGGCTGCAAGCGCGTGGAGCTGCCCGGTATCACCACCGTAGAAGGAACGAGAGTGCGTCCGGCTTCGGCTTCGGCACCGAGACCGGTATCCACGCCGAGCGATTTTCCCAAGGTCGATAGCGGCACACAAAAGGCGCGTGACAATGACCGTCGCCAGATCCTGGCCGATGAGTTGAAAAACGAAGAGCAAAAGCTGGCGAGCCTGAAGAAGGAATATAACAATGGCGAGCCGGAGCGCCAGGGCGGTGAACGCAACTATGCCAAATACCAGGAACGGACGGCCGCAATGAAACAGGAAGTCGAGCGCACGGAAAAAAATGTCGAGGCGCTCAAGCGTGAAATCGCCAACTTGAAGTAGGTATGGCAATTGCTTGAAGGAAGAGGCCGCATCATGCGGCCTTTTTAATTTCTATAATTGACTGCATGGCTTCAAACACAAACTTGACCCCGCCGCGTGGCCTGGAAGGGCTGGATCTGCTGGCTTCGGCGATCATCATCCTGGATGACGACAACCGCGTTGTGTATGCCAACCCCGCAGCCGAGCATTTGCTCGAAAGCTCCGTCAAGGCGCTGTCGCAGCTGCGGTTTACTGAAATGTTTTTGAATGCCGACTCGTTGAATGCGGTATTCAGGCAGGCGACCGAGAACCTGTTTGCCGACTGGCGCCAGGATCTGACGCTGGAACGAAGCGGCCGCGAGCCCTTGCATGTGCACTGCATCGTCAGCGCGCTCGACAAGCCCGGCATGGCGATTCTCATCGAGCTGCGCGAAAACGTGCAGCAGTTGAAGCTCGACCGCGAAGAGCGCCTGCTGGACCAGAGCCAGGCCAACAAGGAATTGATCCGCAACCTGGCGCACGAAATCAAGAATCCGCTGGGCGGCATTCGCGGCGCGGCGCAATTGCTGGAGCTGGAACTGCCCGAACGTCATCTCAAGGAGCTGCGCGAGTACACGCAGGTCATCGTCAAGGAGGCGGACCGGCTGCAAACGCTGGTGGATCGCCTGCTGGCGCCGCACCGCCGGCCGCACATCGTCGGCGACGTCAATATCCACGAAGTGTTCGAGCGCGTTCGCAGCCTGATCACGGCGGAGTTTCCGAGCGGGCTGGCGATCAAGCGCGATTACGACCTGTCGATTCCGGAATTCAGGGGCGACAAGGAGCAGCTGATCCAGGCCGTGCTCAACATCGCGCATAACGCTGCCCAGGCGCTCGCACCGCGCATCGCGGCCGGCGATGCACAGCTGATTTTCCAGACCCGCATCGCGCGTCAGGTGACGCTGGCCAAGGTTCGTTATCGACTGGCATTAGATTTGCATATCATCGACAACGGACCCGGCATTCCACCCGAAATCCAGGACCGCATTTTCTATCCCCTGGTATCGGGGCGGGAAGGCGGCAGCGGGTTGGGCTTGACCCTGGCGCAGACTTTCGTGCAGCAGCACATGGGCGTGATCGAATGCGCCAGCCGGCCGGGATGCACGGATTTCAGGATTTTGATACCGCTGCCTTGAGCGCTTGAGCAGGTTTGAACAAAGCGAGCTGGCCGCAGCGTATGAGAGAAAGAGAATATGAAACCAATCTGGATTGTTGATGACGATGAATCGATTCGCTGGGTGCTGGAAAAGGCGCTCGCCCGCGAAAACCTGGCTACGCGCAGCTTCGGCAATGCGCGCGATGCCATGGATGCGCTCAAGACCAGCACGCCGCAAGTCCTCGTGTCGGATATCCGCATGCCGGGCGAAACCGGGCTGGAGCTGCTGCAGGCAGTAAAGGCCAGTCATCCGGGACTGCCGGTCATTATCATCACCGCCTTCTCCGACCTCGATTCGGCCGTGGCGGCATTCCAGGGCGGCGCCTTCGAATACCTCGCCAAGCCTTTCGACGTCGACAAGGCCGTTGAACTGATCCGGCGCGCGCTGGAAGAAAGCCTGCGAGAAGCCAGCGTCGAACAGGCCAGCACCGAAACGCCGGAAATCCTAGGCCAGGCGCCGGCGATGCAGGATGTGTTTCGCGCCATCGGCCGCCTGTCGCAATCCAATGTTACCGTGCTCATCACCGGCGAATCGGGCTCCGGCAAGGAACTGGTCGCGCGTGCGCTGCACAAGCACAGTCCGCGCGCCTCGCAGCCGTTCATCGCGCTCAATACCGCGGCAATCCCGAAGGATTTGCTGGAGTCCGAATTGTTCGGCCATGAGCGCGGCGCCTTTACCGGCGCCCAGGTGACGCGGCGCGGCCGCTTCGAGCAAGCCGAGGGCGGCACGCTGTTCCTCGACGAGATCGGCGACATGCCCTTCGATTTGCAGACACGGCTGTTGCGCGTGCTGTCCGATGGCCATTTCTATCGCGTCGGCGGACACCAGCCTTTAAAGGCTAACGTGCGCGTCATCGCGGCGACTCACCAGAACCTGGAACAGCGCGTCAAGGATGGCTTGTTCCGCGAAGACTTGTTTCATCGCCTGAACGTCATTCGCTTGCGACTTCCCAGCCTGCGTGAACGGCGCGAGGATATTCCGCTGTTGACGCGATATTTCCTCAGCCAGAGCGCCAAGCAGCTCGGCGTCGAACCCAAGCGCATGTCGGAAAGCGCCATGCAATTCTTGGCCACGCGCGAATTGCCGGGCAACGTGCGGCAGCTGGAAAACCTGTGCAACTGGATCACGGTCATGGCGCCGGGCCAGACTGTCGAAATCAAGGATCTGCCACAGGATCTGATCGACGAGCAGGGTAGCGAGCCTCATCTTGTCGCCGCGTCGGAAATGGCGCTGACCATGGCCGTCAGCTCAAGCTCGGCGGCGACGCAAGTTGGTGCATTGCCGGCTGCCGATGCACCGCCGGGGGGCGCGCTGATGCATGGCATGCCCCAGGCTGTGGCGCCGAATGTGATGAGCTATTCCGCTGCCAACGGCGCGGACAAGGAAAGCTGGCTCTCCTTGCTGGAATCGGAAGCGGCGCAGATGCTATCCTCCGGCCAGTCCGAAGTGATGGATGCATTGGGCCGCCAGTTTGAATCGACCCTCATCAAGGCAGCGCTCAAACATACGCATGGCCGCAAGAACGATGCTGCCGTGCGGCTGGGGATTGGCCGCAATACCATTACCCGCAAAATTCAGGAACTGGGGATTTCAGGCGTCAAGGAAGACTAGCCGGTCCCGCTATGCCGATCCTGCTGGAAACGGCGGGCGCCCGGTCGTTTTCCAGGCTTCGTATGCCAGGGGCATCGCCGATCAGGATGCGGTCGCCCTTGCGTCGGACGATGATGCCGTGACCTGCGGGAAGTCCGGCCTGAGGCAGCATCCCGCCATCCTGTTCCTGCAACGGGTCGTTGGCTTGCGCCCCGCTGGATTCATTGCCGGCGGCTTCGTCAGGATCGCCGTCACTGCCGTAACTGGTGGAGCCGGCGGTCATGAATTCGCGCTCGGGAAGCGGGAACTTGGCCGCCATGTCGATCTGCCGTTCGCGCAAGGCATTCTTGAAAAAATCCCCCACCACCAGGATCGCGTTGTGGCCGCCCTGGCCCCAGTAACTGCTGCGCATGGTGATGCGCTGGTCATTGAAGCCGATCCAGGCGCCCGCGACCATTTCCGGGTGCATGAGGATGAACCAGCCGTCGGTATTGTTCTGCGTGGTGCCAGTCTTGCCTGCAACGTCGGCGCTGATGCCGAACTGCTGCCTGACCAATTGACCGGTGCCCTGGCGTACGGCGCCGCGCAGCATGTCGATCAGTTCGGTCGAGGCTTCCTCGGAAAGCACGCGCTGGCCCGGTTGGCCACCAAACTCGGCCAAGACCTTGCCATTGCGGTCCAGGATGCGCTTCACCGCAACCGGCGCCCGGTATTCTCCGGCCCGCGCGATGGTGGCATAGGAAGTCACCATCTCCAGCAAGGTCACCGGGCTCGTGCCCAGTGCAATCGAGACGACAGGGTCGAGCCGGCTTTGCCGCACGCCCATTGCCTGCGCCAGCTCCACCACCTGGTCGACGCCGACTTCTTCCATGACCTGGGCCGTGATGGTGTTCTTCGAGTACACCAGGCCTTCGCGCAAGCTCATCGGGCGGGTGGCCACATCCATGTCGGAGGGTTTCCAGCTCGATCCATCCGCCAGCATGATCTCCACCCGGCCTCCACGGTAGGTATGCCGGGGGCTGATGCCCTGTTCGAGCGCGGCGCCATAGACGAAGGGTTTGAAGGTCGAACCCGGCTGGCGCACCGCCTGGGCGACATGGTCGAACTGGTCGACGCTGAAATCCCGGCTGCCTACCCATGCCTTCACTTCGCCGCTGCCCGGGTCCATGGCGACGAATCCGGCTTCGAGACGGGTTTTGTCGGCCAGCAGCCGGCGCATGAATTCATGGTCGGTCTTCATCTGCAGATAGGCCATCGCCGGGCCGGCGCCGCCCGCGGCATATTTCTTGTAGTCGGCGCTTTCACGGATGAAGGTTTCGATGAGTTCCGGGCGCGATTTCCATAGATAGTTGAACGGGACGATCTGCTTGTGCTTGCGGGCGTACGAATCGGCGCTCATCATGGTGTTGAGCTGGCTCGACGCCCATTCGACATCGGCAATGCGCTGCAGCGCCTGGGTCTGCCGCTCGACCGCCTTTTCGGCGGCGGCTTGCAGGCGCATATCCAGCGTCGTCTGCACCACCACGCCATCGGCATACAGATCGATGCCGTTGCGTTCGGACCAGTCGGTCAGCCATTTGCTCACGTAGGCAGCGAAATGCGGCGCCGGCCCGACGGCGGGAGGCGGCGTGCGGTACAGTTTGGCGCCTAGCGGTTGCGCGCGGAATTGTTCGAATTGCTGTTGAGTCAGCCAGCCTTGTTGCAGCATCTGGTGCAGCACGACGTTGCGCCGCTTCAGTGAGCGCTCGGGATTCTTTACCGGGTTGTAATAGTGCGTGCCTTTCAGCATGCCTACCAGGGTCGCGCTTTCCGGGATGCTGAGTTCGGCAGCCGGCTTGTTGAAATAGGTGCGGGCAGCCATCTCGATACCATAGGCGTTGTACAGGAACGGCACGGTATTGAGATACAGCTCCAGGATTTCGTGCTTGCCGTAGGTCTGCTCGATTTTCAGCGCCGTGAGCATTTCGCGCACCTTGCGCTGGATGCTGCGCTCGCGGCCTATTTCTTCAGGAAAGAAATTGCGCGCCAGTTGCTGGGTAATGGTCGAGCCGCCCTGGCCGCGACCCGTCAGGGTATATAACAGGGCAGCCGCGGTACGGCGCAGGTCGATCCCCTCATGTTCGTAAAAGCGCTGGTCTTCCGTCGCGACCAGGGCCTGCAATACGTAGGGGGAGACTTGCTGCAAGCTGATGGGCACTTGCTGGGTTTGTTTGAATTCGGTGAGAAGCGTACCGTCGGCGGCAAAGACCTTGCTGGGCCGCGCATTGCGAAACTTGTCAATGGCGGTCAGTTCCGGCAGCGTCGTCTGCTGGCGCTTGATATAGGAATGGACGGAAAATAGGGTCAGGATGCCGGCTACCCCGAGCACGATGACGAAAGAGAAAAACAACCAGAAAATCCGGCGCCATCTTGTCTTGCTGGAAGCAGTTGTGGCGCCCGAATTGTTTTGACTTTGCAAGGTTCAATCTCCAATCCCTGTCCTGCACAGTTCGTGCGCAGGCTCTCTCTTGGAGAATAAACTTGCAACAGAAGTTAGCGAAAAAAAATGCCGGGGTAAAGTGAGTTCGGTCACATTGAATTTGCATCATGAAAATTCATGATGTGACCCTAAGAAAAAACGGACAAAAGCCATCGGAAATATCAATGGCTTTTGTGGAACTCTTCGGTGGTGAAGCCTTTACTTTACTTCGATGCTGGCAAGGCCTTCGGTCATTTCACCGATCACCGCAGCCTCGCCAAATCCTTCGCGGCGGAAGAGGTCGAGCACTGCTTCCACTGCATCGGGCGCGCACGATACCAGCAAGCCGCCGGAAGTCTGCGGATCGGTCAACAAGGCTTGCTGCACCGGGCTGATGCCTGGCGCCAGCGTGACTTCATGGCCATATCCTGCCCAGTTGCGGCCGGATGCGCCGGTTACGTAACCGCTTTCCGCCAATTGCGCCACGCGCGGCAGCAGCGGCACGTTCGCCATGTCGATGCGCGCTGTCAGGCCGGCGCCGCGCGCCAGTTCCAGCGTGTGGCCCAGCAAACCGAAACCGGTGACGTCGGTCAAGGCATGGACACCGGCCAGTTCCGACAAAGCCTTGCCCGGCTTGTTGAGCTTGGTGGTGTTGGCGACCATGGCGGCATAGCCGTCGGCATCGAGCGCATTCTTTTTCAACGCCGCCGACAGGATGCCAACCCCGAGCGGCTTACCGAGGATGAGCTTGTCGCCGGCGCGGGCATCGGCGTTGCGCTTGAGCTTGTCCGGATGCACCAGACCCATGACGACCAGTCCATAGATCGGTTCGACCGAATCGATCGTGTGGCCGCCGGCGATCGGAATGCCGGCCTCGGCACAGGCTGCTTCGCCGCCCTGGATGACCTTGCCGATGACATCGATCGGCAACTGGTTGACCGGCATGGCGACGAGAGCCAGCGCCATGATCGGCGTGCCGCCCATGGCATACACATCCGAGATGGCATTGGTGGCGGCGATGCGGCCGAAGTCGAATGGATCATCGACGATGGGCATGAAAAAGTCGGTAGTCGCCACCAGCGCCTGTTCGTCATTCAGTTTGTAGACGGCCGCGTCATCCGAGGTTTCAATGCCTACAAGCAGTTCCTTTGGCACTGCGAAACCGCTCGACTTTTTCAGGATTTCGGACAGCACGCCGGGCGCGATCTTGCAGCCGCAGCCGCCGCCATGGGAAAAGGAAGTCAGCCGGATGCCGGCATCGGTAGGTGCATTCATGGGAAGGGATTCCTGTTAGTTGACTTGCTGTTGAGCATATTATCCACCAACTGCTGCACCGCCGCTTCCTCTCGCTCGGGTGTAAAGAGAAATGCGCGGGCCTGGCATTGCTCAGCCAGCCGCTTGTAAAACACGGAATCAGCGGCTGCGCGCGCGATGGCCTGGGCGAGCGCGGCACTATCGCCCACCGCGAAATAACCCTCGTAATCCTCGCCGAGCATGCCGCGGTTGCCGGAGATATTCGATGCCAGCACCGGCACGCCGCACATCAGCGCTTCAATGATGACGTTGGCGCCGCCTTCCATCCTGGATGTCAACACCATCAGGTGGCAGCGCCGCAAGTGATGCAGCACATCGTCGTGCGCCAGCGAGCCAAGCCAGCGGTAATGGGAATGTGCCGCAGCAGTGGCCTCGGCCATGGCGGCAAGTTCGGCATCCAATGCACCGCCGATGTGCGTGAGACGTATGCCTGGCGAGGTGAGCAGGGCGGCTGCCTGCATGAAGGTGGCCGGATCCTTTTCTGCCCGCAGATGGCCGATCATGCAAACCTCGAAGCGCGGCATGCGGCTTTTGCAGGCGGCGCCGATGGGCTTCAATGAAGGCGCCGACTGATGAATGACACATGCCTTCTCGCGCCATGCCGGCGCCAGTTCCTGCAGGCCGGCTTCTTGCAGCACCACCAGCCGGCCGGCATGCTGCAAGTTCAACTGCGCACTGGTATCGACATGGATATCCCGGTACAGGTCGGTGCCGGTCAATACCACGATCGAAGGCACATCCGGATAGCGTTCGCGTAACGCCTCCATTGCCGCGGCCGAGCGGCGCGCATGCAGGGCGACGAGCAGGTCAGGCTTATCGATAGATGACCAGGTTTCCGGGTCATTGCTTGGCAAGATCGTCACCGCGTGGCGCTGGCGCAGGAAGTTTGCCCAACGGCTGGCGGTCTGCCAGTTGCCATTGTTGGCATTTGCCAGCGCGGGGCTGATCATGACAATATGTGGCTTCACTTTCGCCGGTTTCCTGTATGGGTTCTATCCAGCCATTCGCGGACATTTCTTTTCGTAAGGCTTCGCCAGCCCAACTGGCGCAAGCTTTCGATGATGCGCGCGATTATACGCTGGCCTTGTTCGACTGTTTTCAACGCGCCGGGATGGATGTGGCGGATCGCGTGCCGTGCCTTGCCATTGTGAATCCGCCGTTGTGGGAACTGGGGCATATCGCCTGGTTCGCCGAATGGTACATCCTGCGGGAAGCGGAATCGAGCCATCCTGCGGCAGCGAAACGTCCCTCTCTTCTCGATGGCGCAGACCGCTGGTTCGACTCCAATACGGTGGCGCATGATCAGCGCTGGTCGCTCGACCTTCCGGATGCAAATGTGCTGAAGTCGTATTTCGGGCAGGTGCATGACAGGGTATTGGAAAAGCTGGCCGTGGCACCTTTTCGCGACGACGCGCTTTACCCATTCCGGCTGGCGCTCGCACATGAAGACATGCATGGCGAAGCCTTTGCTTATACCTTGCAAACCCTGGACCTGGAAATGCCGCCCGGGCTTCGGCAAGTGCCGTCGCAGTCTTGCAATCGTGGCGTAATCCGTTTTGAAGGAAATAGCTTCATGCTCGGCTGCGCGGCAGGCGGCGGATTCGTCTTCGATAATGAAAAATGGGCGCACTGTCGCGAAGTGTCGGCATTCGAGATCGATGCCTCGTCGGTAAGCAATGCGCAGTACATGGAATTTGTCGCGGATGGGGGCTACCACGATGCCCGCCTGTGGACGCCTGATGGACAGGATTGGCTGCGGCGCAAGGCTTGTTCAGAGCCGCTTTACTGGCAGCGCGATGGCCGGCAATGGCAGGTACGTCGCTTCGGAAGACTTGAAACTCTAATGCCGAATGAGCCGGTGCGCCATGTCAGCCTGCATGAGGCGCAGGCGTTTTGCACCTGGAGCAAACGGCGCCTGCCGACCGAAGCCGAGTGGGAATATGCGGCCTTGGCGAATCATCCGGACTTTCGCTGGGGCGCGCAGTGGGAATGGACTGCTTCGCGATTCGAAGCCTATTCCGGTTTTGCGGCTGATGCCTATCGCGAATATTCCGCGCCATGGTTCGGCACGCATCAGGTCTTGCGCGGCGCGTCCTTTGCCACGCCCATGCGCATGCGCTCGGCGAAATTCCGCAATTTCTATTTGCCCGGAAGGCGCGATATCTTTGCCGGTTTTCGTACCTGCGCGCTCTGAGTAGCCTGATAAATTGGCGAGCGCCTGAATGGCGCTATCTTGCCATCGGCAAGTTGACTGGTATTAGAAGCAGCACGGGCAAATAAAAACGGCTGCGGGAAAATCCCGGCAGCCGTCTTGTGTTAAAGCTGCACCTAACGCAGCTTTATGGCTTATCAATCGCCGTACGAGCGGCGTGCGCCACCATCCGCACGGGCGCCTTTGTAACCACTGCCATCCTTGCGCGGCGCATTCGGCTTGCTGAACGTGCGCTGGCCCGGCTTGGCATGGCCGCTGCCATTGCCTGCGCTGCGTCCGGCGCCCGGCTTCCAGCCTTGCGGCTTGCGCGCCGCGCGTGCCGGCGCTGCCGTTTTCTTCGGCTCTAAGCCTTCGATCACGTCAACCGGAATCGTTTGCTTGGTGAAGCGCTCGATGCGCTTGATCAGCATGTTTTCGGCATGATTCACCAGCGAGACCGCCAGGCCATTGCGTCCTGCACGGCCGGTACGGCCGATACGGTGGACGTAATCTTCCGGGAATTTCGGCAAATCGTAATTGATCACGTGCGTGATTCCCGGCACGTCGATGCCGCGCGCCGCCACGTCGGTGGCAACCAGCACTTGCACCTGGCCGCGACGCAGCGAGTTCAAGGTGCGGTTGCGTGCACCCTGGTTCATGTCGCCATGCAGGGCAGCGGCCGAAAAGCCGGCGATGGTCAGACGGTCGGCCAGGGTGTCGGCGTCGCGCTTGGTGGCGGTGAAAATCACGGCCTGGTCGATCGACGTGTCGCGCAGCAGCTGGTCGAGCATGCGATTCTTGTGCGACAGGTCGTCAACGAAGTGCACGCGCTGCTGGATATTCTCATGGCGCTTGGTGGCGCTGACGATCTGGATCACTTGCGGCTCGCGGGTGATGCGGCGGGCCATCGAGCCAACCACACCGTCGAGCGTAGCCGAGAACAGCATGGTCTGGCGCGTTTCCGGCGTGGCAGCCACGATTTTCTCGATGTCTTCGATGAAGCCCATGTCGAGCATGCGGTCGGCTTCGTCGAGCACGAGAATCTGCAGTTGCGAGAAATCGATCTTGCCCGATTCCATGTGGTCGATCAGACGTCCAGGCGTCGCCACCAGAATTTCCGGGTTACGCGACAGCAGTTGCATCTGCTTCGGATACGGCATGCCGCCAAGGATCGACACAGCCTTTACGCGGCGCATGTGAGCGCCATATTTTTCGGTGGCAGTAGTAACTTGCAATGCCAGTTCGCGCGTCGGCGTCAGCACCAGCATTTTCGGTTGTGCCGGCTGAAAGCGCGGACGATCGCCGCGTGCACGTGCTGCCTGGCGTTCCTGATTAGGGGTTTTGCTGCCAACCGGAGCGGATTCTTGTGATGCAAACTTGTGCAGGGAAGGCAGCATGAATGCTGCAGTCTTGCCGGAACCGGTTTGTGACGAGACCAACAGGTCGCGGCCTTCGATGGCTGCCGGAACGGCTTGCTGCTGCACCGCGGTCGGTTCAGTGTAACCGGCATCGGTCAGGGCCTTGAGTATGGACGCGTGCAATCCCAATGATTCAAATGTCATTCATTTCTTTCGTAAAGATCAGCGCGGCAAATCCACAGACGGGATTATGCGAGCGCAAAAAATGCAACGCCAACCAACGAAACGACTGAAAACTCGTACTCGTAGAGAAGAGGAGATTTCGGCACAGAAAGCTTTGCGCCGGGACGGTGTTCAGATAACGACACCAGGAGGCGGGAGGGCTTTAACGTGAAGCGAAGGGTTCGCGATGCTGCTTGTTACTTACTTGTACGGTGTATGCTGCACCGCAAGAACGATATTCTACAGGGGAATGCGAATCCCTGCAGGATTTGTTTTGGCTGGCAGAAGCCGGCTGCAAAAAAGGACGGCGGTTGCCGTCCATTTTTTTGTGCATCGACGGCCATCCTGCCGCTATTCTGCTCAGTGTTGAATCAAGCGTAATCAGCCTGATTCAAGCCCATGCCGTGCGAGAAGCCGCAATCGACATAGGTGATTTCACCGGTGATGCCGGAAGCCAGGTCCGACAGCATGAAGGCGGCGGCATTGCCGACATCTTCGATGGTGACATTGCGGCGCAGCGGCGCGTGCGAGGCGACGAAGCCCAGCAGCTTGCCGAAGTCCTGGATGCCGCTGGCAGCAAGGGTCTTGATCGGGCCGGCGGAAATGGCGTTGACGCGCACGCCTTTCGGGCCGAGCGATTCGGCCATGTAACGCACGCTGGCTTCCAGGGAAGCCTTGGCCAGGCCCATGGTGTTGTAGTTGGGGATGGCACGCTCGGCGCCGAGGTAGCTCAGGGTCAGCAGGGCGGCTTTGTCGCTCAGCATGTTGCGCGCAGCTTTCGCCATTGCCGGGAAGCTGTAGGCGGAAATGTCATGGGCAATCTTGAAGCCTTCGCGCGACAAGCCATCGAGGAAATCGCCGGCAATGGCTTCGCGGGGCGCAAAGCCGATCGCGTGCACCAGGCCATCGAGCTGGCTCCAGGACTTGCCCAGATCGGCAAACAGGGCTTCGATCTGTTCGTCGCTGCCGACGTCGCAGTTGAACACCAGTTCACTGTCGAATTCTTTGGCAAATTCGGTGATGCGGTCTTTGAAGCGGTCCCCGACATAGGTGAACGCCAGTTCGGCGCCTTCACGCTTGCAGGCGGTGGCGATGCCATAGGCGATGGAGCGGTTGGACAACAGGCCGGTAATCAGGATTTTTTTGCCTTGCAAGAATGCCATGGGATACTCCGAATGTACTGTTATAGTGATGCAAACGAGCGAGATTGTAAGAGTTATGGGCACCGACGGCAAATTTTTGCCGGATCGAGGCCGGGCTGGATGGCTTGACAGTGGTCATGTTTTTGCTGCCCGTTTAAGACAACTTTGCTTAAAATACGCCAGACTTGGCTCAAATTTGCTTATCTTTGAGCCGGCTTTGTTTTTCGCTGGAGTTTTCCCCTGGTGTTACGAACTGACGAATGCTGAAGAAAACCCTGATATTGCTGCTGACCTGGCTCGCCTGCCAGGCTAATCCGGCATGGGCCGACCATGCATTTTCCCTTTATGACACGCCGAAGTACCCGGCAGGATTTACCCATTTCGCGTACGTTAACCCGGATGCACCCAAGCGCGGCACCTTGTATCTGGCCAATCCGGATCGCCGCACCAGCTTTGACAAGTTCAACCCGTTTTCCTTGAAAGGGGTGTCTGCCGCCGGTGTGTCGGACCTGATGTTCGAGTCGCTGGCGACGGGTTCCTCCGACGAAGTCGCCACGATGTATGGCTTGCTGGCCGACGACATGACGCTCGCGCCAGACCGCATGGCGATGACCTTTCATCTGAATCCGAAGGCGCGTTTCAATAATGGCGATCCGGTGCTGGCAGCGGACGTCAAGTATTCCTTCGATACGCTGATGGCCAAGGGCGCGCCGCAGTTCAAGATCATGTTTGCCGACGTCAAGCAGTGCGTAGTGATCGATGAGCGCACGGTTCGTTTCGATTTCAAGTCAAAGAACCATGAATTGCCGCTGATCGTCGGCGGCGTCCCGGTGTTTTCGCGCAAGTGGGCTGCCGGCACCAGCTTCGACAAGATCCAGTTGCAAGAGCCGATTGCCAGCGGGCCGTACCTCATCGAGCGCTACGATGTAGGGCGCAGCATCGCTTACAAGCGTAATCCGAATTACTGGGGTACGGAGATTCCTTCGCGTAAGGGCATGTTCAATTTCGACCGCATCGTCTACCGCTTCTACAAGGATGACGTGGCGCGGCTGGAAGCCTTCAAGGCCGGGGAATTCGACGTGGTGGTCGAATACAGCGCCAAGAACTGGGCGCGCAGCTATAAGGGGCCGAAGTTTGAAAACGGCGAGATCGTCAAGCGCGAGCTGACGCATTCCAACGGCGCCGGCATGCAGGGCTTCGTCATGAACCTGCGACGCCCGCAATTCCAGGATATCCGCGTGCGCCGCGCGCTGGGCCTGGCGCTCGACTATGAATGGATGAACCGGCAGCTGTTCTATGGCCAGTACAAGCGCATCTATTCCTTCTTCAATAATAGCGACATGGCCGCTACCGGCTTGCCATCGGCGGACGAGCTGCGCCTGCTGGAGCCCATGCGCAACAAGCTCGATCCGGCCGTATTCGGCCAGGCGCCGGTGCCGCCGCGCACCGACCCGCCGTCTTCGCTGCGCGCCAATCTGTTGGCCGCAAGAGATTTGCTGGCGCAGGCGGGCTGGACTTATCGGGATGGCGCCTTGCGAAATGCAAAAGGCGAAATCCTGTCCTTTGAAATCCTCGACGACCAGCCCTCCTTGTCGCGTGTGATCAGCGTGTATGTGCGCAACCTGGAAAAACTCGGTATTCAGGTCAGCCAGCGCACGGCAGACTTCGCGCTGGTGCAAAAACGCATGGAGGAATTCGATTTCGACATGACCAGCATCCGTTTCCCCGATACTACGAGCCCCGGCAATGAAATGTTCGACCGCTTCGGCTCGAAAGCGGCCGACCAGCCTGGATCGGACAATGCCTGGGGCCTGAAGGACCCGGTCGTGGACCGCCTGGTCGAAACGCTGGTGAAAGCCGATACGCGACGCGACCTGGTCGCGGCGGCTCGTGCGCTGGACCGCGTGCTGCTGCATAAATATATCGTGGTGCCGCACTGGTATTCATCGACGCATCGCGTGGCCTACCGCAACCGCTTCGGCATTCCACAAGTCGCGCCCTTGTACTACCAGGCCAACCCTTACGTCGTCTCAAGCTGGTGGGAAGAAAAGCCTAGGTAAGCGGCATTGCGAAACTGAATAGTCAATTAGGGAAGGGCACATGAATATCTGGGCTTACATTGCCAAGCGCTTGCTGCTGATGCTGCCGACGCTATTCGGCGTGATTGCCATTACCTTTGCAGTCATCCAGTTCGTTCCCGGCGGGCCGGTCGAGCAGGCCATGATGGAACTGAAAGGACAGGTCGGCGCCGGCGAGGCAAGCGGTGGCGGGGCATCGCAATACCGTGGGCGGCAAGGCATCGATGCCGAACGGGTGGCGGAAATCAAGGCATTGTACGGATTCGACAAGCCGCCTCTGGAACGTTTCTGGCAAATGCTGAAGGGCTTTGCCACCTTCGACCTCGGGCAAAGCTTCTATCACCACAAGGATGTGTGGGGATTGGTCAAGTCCAAGCTGCCGGTATCGATCAGCCTGGGCATGTGGACTTTTTTTCTGACGTATTTCATTTCTCTGCCGCTCGGCATCGCCAAGGCCGTGCGCGAGGGCAGCCGCTTTGACGTCGCCTCCAGTATTGCCGTGCTGGTCGGTTATTCCATTCCGGGTTTTGTTCTCGGCGTGTTCTTGCTGGTGTTGTTCGGCGGCGGCAGTTTTGTGCAATGGTTCCCGCTCCGCGGCCTTACTTCGGATGACTGGGAAACTCTGTCCTGGTTCGGCAAGATCAAGGATTATCTGTGGCACATTACCTTGCCGGTCACGGCTTCGGTGGCAAGCTCCTTTGCCGTGATGACCATGCTGACCAAGAACACCTTTCTGGAAGAGATCCGCAAGCAGTATGTGTTGACGGCGCGCGCCAAAGGCTTGAGCGAAAAGACTGTGCTGTACAAGCATGTCTTTCGCAATGCCCTGATTCCCTTGGTGACGGGTTTTCCTGCCGCTTTCATCGGCGCTTTCTTCGCCGGCAGCCTGTTGATCGAAACCCTGTTTTCGCTCGATGGCCTGGGATTATTATCGTATGAATCGGTGATCCGGCGGGACTATCCGGTGGTGATGGGCACGCTGTATCTCTTTACCCTGATCGGCCTCGTGGTCAAGCTGATCGGCGACCTCTGCTATGTGTGGGCCGACCCGCGCGTCCAGTTTGAAAGTCTTGCCAGATGAATCTTACGCCCGTACCTTCCGAACCCAGGGAACCGGCGACCGCTGTCGTGCCGGAGAGCGTCACCTTCACTGCGGTGGCGGCGGCTGCGCCATCGATGTCGCCAGGCCGCCGGATCTGGCTGCGCTTCAAGCAGAATCGCCGCGGCTACTGGAGCCTGGTGATCTTTTGCATCCTGTTTGCCATCAGCCTGATGGCGGAAGTGATTTCCAATGACCGCCCGCTGGTGGCGCGTTACAACGGGCAGTTGCTGTTCCCGATCGTGCATGATTATTCGGAAAAGGCATTCGGCGGCGATTTCGAAACGCCGGCGGATTACCTCGATCCCTTCATTCAGGAACAGTTGCAAAAGCCGGGCAACTGGGCCATTTATCCCCTTAACCATTACCGCTTCGATACGCTGAATTATTTTGCCACGTCGCCCAACCCTGCGCCGCCATCCAGTGAAAACTGGCTGGGCACCGATGACCGGGGCCGCGACGTGTTCGCCCGCCTGTTGTATGGCTTCCGTATTTCGATCCTGTTCGGCCTGGCATTGACGATCACCGGCGTGGTGCTGGGCGTGATCACCGGCGCTATCCAGGGATACTTTGCCGGCCGGATCGACCTGGTATTTCAACGCTTCATGGAAATCTGGGGATCGATGCCGGAGTTATACCTGCTGATTATTTTTTCCTCGATTTTCCAGCCAAGTATTGGCCTGTTGCTGATTCTGCTCTCGCTGTTCGGCTGGATGGGCTTGTCTGATTACGTGCGTGCCGATTTCCTGCGTAACCGTAACCTGGAATACGTGCAGGCAGCACGCGCGCTTGGCCTGTCCAATGGACAGATCATCTGGCGGCATGTGCTGCCGAACAGTTTGACGCCTGTGGTGACCTTCCTGCCATTCCGCATGAGCGCCGCCATCCTGGCGCTGACCAGCCTGGATTTTCTCGGGTTGGGCGTGCCGCCTTCGACGCCCAGCCTTGGTGAATTGCTGGCACAGGGCAAAAACAATCTCGATGCCTGGTGGATCGCCACGTCGACTTTTGTCGTGCTGACCACCATGCTGCTCCTGCTGACCAATATCGGCGATGCCTTGCGCAACGCGCTGGATGTACGGAGGAAGGCATGAGTCTTTTACAGATCCAGAACCTGTCGGTCGCCTTTGGCGGCAATACCGTGGTCGATGATGTCAGCCTGACGGTTGCGCCGGGCGAGAAGCTGGCGCTGGTCGGCGAATCCGGCTCCGGCAAGACGGTCACCGCGCTGTCCGTCCTGCGCCTGAACCAGGATGCCCAATACCGGGGACGTATCCTGTTCGAAGGCCAGGACTTGCTGCAAAAGCCCGAGTCGGCGATGCGCGCGGTGCGCGGCAAGGATGTGGCGATGATCTTCCAGGAGCCGATGACGGCGCTGAACCCGCTGTTCACCATCGGTAACCAGATCGCCGAAGTGCTGATGCTGCACGAGGGACTGAGCGCGAAGCACGCGGCGCTGCAGGCCGTCGCCTTGCTGGAAAAGACTGGCATTCCCGAGCCGGCGCGGCGTGCCTTGTCGTACCCGCACCAGCTCTCGGGCGGGCAGCGACAGCGTGCGATGATCGCCATGGCGCTGGCTTGCCGGCCTAAGCTCCTGATTGCCGACGAACCGACCACGGCGCTCGACGTGACGATCCAGGTGCAGATCCTCGAACTGCTCAACCAGTTGCAGCGCGAAGAAAACATGGCCGTGCTGATGATTTCCCACGACCTCAACCTGGTGAGCCACTTCGCCGATCGCGTCGGCGTGATGGAAAAGGGCAGGTTGGTCGAAATGGCGCCTACGCGCGAACTGTTTGCCAATCCGCGTGAGGCTTACACGCGCAAGCTCTTGAACAGCCGGCCGCAGCGCATGGTGCAGAAAGCTCCGGCCGATGGCAACGCACTGCTGCAGGCGCATGGTGTGCGCTGTGTGTTCGACACCCGTCGCGGCTGGTTCAAGAAGACGCCATTCGTCGCCGTGGATACCGTCGATGTCCAATTGCGCCCGCATGAAACGCTGGGCATCGTCGGCGAATCCGGTTCCGGCAAATCCACGCTCGGCATGGCATTACTTCGCTTGTCTTCGGCCCGGGTCGATGGCCGGATCGTGTTCGACAATCAGCCGGTAAGCGACATGAGCAGCGGCCAGGTACGGCCCTTGCGCGCCAAGATGCAGGTGGTGTTCCAGGATCCGTTTGCTTCCTTGTCACCGCGCCGCACCGTCGAGCAAATTGTCGGCGAAGGATTGGCGCTGCACCAGCCTGGCCTCGGCAAGGAAGAGTTGCGGGCGGCGGTTGCGTCTGCGCTGGAAGAGGTCGGCCTGACCGCCGCAATGATGACCCGCTATCCGCACGAGTTTTCAGGCGGGCAGCGGCAGAGGATTGCGATTGCCCGCGCCCTGGTGTTAAAACCGGAATTGCTGTTGCTGGACGAGCCGACCTCGGCGCTGGATGTGTCGGTGCAGATGCAGGTGCTGCACCTGCTGGCGGAGCTGCAGCGAAAGTACGGCCTGGCATACATCTTCATCAGCCATGATCTGGCAGTGATCCGCGCCATGGCGCACCGCGTGCTGGTGATGAAGGATGGGAAGGTCGTGGAAAGCGGTACGGCGGAAGAGGTGCTCAGCCAGCCGCGCCAGGAATACACCAGGCGCTTACTGGCGGCAGCGCAGTACGCATCCCTGCCGGCAGCCTAGAACAGGAGGCTGCCGGAAGGAACCGGCAGAGTTTTGCGTCAAGGTGATGCTGAATTTGCTGCCGAGACGCTGAAGAATGCCGGATCAGCGCGCTGCTGCGACCTTGACGGTCTTGCTGGTCTTGCGCGGTGTCGTGGACGGCTTCTTGGAAGCGACTTCGCGGGACTTGGACGCCTTGGCTGCAGGTGCAGATGATTTGCGTTTCGAGCTTGCCTCCGCTGTGCGGGTGCGCTCATTGCGGGCGCTCTTGCTTTTACCCTTGTTCGCCTTGTCGTTGCTGCCCTTGTGCGCGACAACCGTGCGCTTTTCGGCGCGTTTCTCGACACGATTGTCGCCATCGACAGCACGCGCGGCGACGCGGTTGGGGACATGCAGTTCCAGCCGCTTGCCCGTTGCAACCTTGTCGCTCTTTAAGTCATTCCATTCGCGAATTTGCGCCACGCTGACCTTATGGCGCTTGGCGAGCGATTCGAGCGAATCGCGCTTGCCGAACTTGACATAGACGCGGCGTGTCTCCGGCAAATCCGGCACCACTTTCATGACGGCGTTGTCAGCCAGTTCCGCGCCGATATCCTTCTGCGGCGTCAGTTCGGTGCGCGGCACCAGGATGGTGGAGCCTTCCTTCAAGGCCATCTTTGGCGGAATGTTGTTGACTTCGCGGATCACTTGCGGCGTGGTGCCGAAGCGCTTGGCGATGGATTCAATGCGTTCGCGCGCGCCGGTAACCTTGTGCGCAGTCCAGGAAGACAGCGAGTGGCCCCAGTTCGCGAGGTTTTCCTTGAATTTGGCGGCGTTATTCTTCGGCAGCAGGATTTGCGTATCGGCGCTGCCGATGATCACGGGCTTGTTGAATTGCGGGTTCAGCGCCTTGAATTCTTCCAGCGACAATTCCGCCAGTTGCGCGGCCAGCTTGATATCGATGTCGCGCGTCTTGCCGACCGTGACAAAGTAGGGCTGGTTATCGACACGCGGCAGGGAAATGCCGAACTGCTCCGGATGGGCGATGATGTTTTTTACTGCCTGCAGCTTCGGCACGTAATTCTGCGTCTCGGCAGGCATCAGGCGCGACAAACTGTTGAAATCGGTCGGCAGGCCGGCAGCGCGATTCTTGTTGATGGCACGCTGCACCGAACCTTCGCCCCAGTTGTAGGCGGCCAGCGCCAGTTGCCAGTCGCCGAACATGCCGTAGAGGCGCTGCAGGTAAGTCAGCGCCGCTTCGGTGGAAGCCAGCACGTCGCGCCGCTCATCCTTGAAAACGCTTTGCTTCAGATCGAAGTCGCGGCCGGTCGAGGGAATGAATTGCCACATGCCTGCCGCCTTGGCGGTGGAATAGGCTTGCGGATTGAAAGCCGATTCGATGAACGGCAGCAGCGCCAGTTCGGTCGGCATCTGGCGCTTTTCCAGTTCCTCGACGACGTGATAGAGATAACGCGAAGCGCGCGTGGTGGTGCGCTGGATGTAATCCGGACGGGCTGAATACCAGTTGGTTTGCGATACGACCAGTGAATTGTCGAGGTCGGGAATGGCAAAGCCCTTGCGGATACGTTCCCACACATCCATCTCATCGAACGCCAGGGAGTGCGAAGGATAGTCGCTGCCATGCAAGTAAAGCGAAATGTCGGCGGCGCGGGCAGCAAGTGGCGCCTGGGCGACAAGAAGGGCAGCAATGACGAGCGTGGATTTAAACGTTGGATGCATGGGCAGACTTTCAAAGACCGACCCTGCATGTGTGGGCGGCAAATTAGGGGCACAGTGTAAGGAAGAGGCTTTTCTTGCGTCAAGGAATTTTACATTTCTTGGGTGAATGAATTTATGCGCCGTTAATGGTTTCATCCCAACACCGTTATTGTTGATTTGACTTGCAAAATTTTCCGCAGGGTAATTCCCGGCATTGCTAGGGATAAATACTTGCCGCTTTAGTTCCCGTTCTTGAAAAAAAGCCTTCGCAGCCTTAGCTTGCCTGTCTTATGACCTTGACAGGACTTGCTCAAACAACACTCCAGAATTTCTGATTGCCATTAAGTAAATTGCAATCTGGATTTCGCGGCAAGTCATTCAGTTGACTAAGCGAAGGAGTGTTGGGATGGATAGCATCGTGCGGGTAAAACAGCACGGCATGCTGGCCCAGCGCGGGATGGGGTATGTGTCGCCTGTCAAGGCGGACCGGTAAATCTAGGTGATGTAACTGATTGACCAAAGATGGATTGGCCGGCTTGGAATGATGATTATTTGTAGCCGTTTTTCCATTCCCGCAAAGCTGTAAACACGGCCACGGGATCGTTCTCCTTCAAGCGGTTCGCCCGCTTCAGGCTTTCTGCAATCTCCGGGCTATTACAACGCAAGAAGGGGTTGGTCGCCTTTTCCAGGCCAATCGTCGAGGGCACCGTGGGTATTCCCTCCTGGCGTCTGGCCGTTTCAGCGGCGAAGCGCTGCTTCAGCGCCGCATTGCCAGGCTCGACTTCACGAGCAAACCGCAGGTTGGACAGGGTATATTCATGTGCGCAATAAACCTGTGTATCGTCGGGCAGGGCAGCCAGCTTTGCCAGTGATTCAGCCATCTGTGCCGGCGTGCCGTCGAAGATGCGGCCGCATCCGCCCGCAAACAGGGTGTCGCCGCAGAACAGCCATCGTGGTTCCTGGGCGTAATAGGCGATATGGCCATGGGTATGTCCAGGCACGCCGATGACGGTCAGGTCCAGTGCCGGCCTGGCAATCTGGATATGATCGCCGTCCTCGACCGGGTTGGTGATGAAAGGAATATGATCCTGGAGAGGGCCGTACACAGGAACTTGCCACTTTTCCAACAACTCCGCTACGCCGCCGACATGGTCAGCGTGGCGATGAGTCAGTAAAATAGCGTCGAGCATCAAACCATGTGCGTGCAGAGCCTTTATGATGGGAGTGGCGTCGCCGGGATCGACTGCGACGGCATGCCGACCGTCATGAATCACCCAAAGATAATTGTCGTCAAAGGCTGGAATCGTTAATACATTGAGCATGCCTATACCCCAATCCTTATCAGAAAAACCCATTATAGCGCTCGGATCCTGGCTCGAAACGCCGGCGGGCAGCTATGTGCGGGCATGGGAGCAGGCCAGGCTGGATGCCTTAACCTCGGATATCTTTGGGTTCAATGCCTTGCAGATCGGCCTGCCGCAGATCGATGCGCTGCAATCCAGCCGCATGCCCAACAAGTGGTTGTCGGATACGCAATTGCCTGGCAAGTCCTTGGATGGCAGCCGGCCGCCGGTAGTCGTGGTGCATGATTTCGCCGAATTGCCTTTTGCCTCGCATAGCCTCGATCTGGTCGTCCTGCCGCATGTGCTTGAATTCGCGCCTGAACCGCATCAGGTATTGCGTGAGGTCGAACGTGTTCTGATCCCGGAAGGCCAGGTCATCATCACCGGCTTCAATCCGGCGAGCCTGTGGGCCGTGCGGCAAGCTGTCGGGCGCTTGTCGGGGGCGCCTTTTCTGCCGCCGCATGTCGAATTCATCAGCATGCCGCGCATAAAGGACTGGATGAAACTGCTGAACCTCGGCGTCAATCGCGGCTATTTCGGCTGTTATGCGCCGCCATTCAGCCGCGAGAAGTGGCTCAACCGGTTCGCGTTCATGGAAGAGACCGGCGAGCGCTGGTGGCCCTACCTTGGCGCAGTTTACGTGGTGCAGGCAATCAAGCGGGTCAAGGGCATGCGGCTGATCGGGCCGGCCTGGAATACCCGCATGGCGCAGGTACAGCCGCAGGGCGTGCCGGCTACCAATAGAATACGCAGACTCAGACAAATCAAATAACAGGTTGAAGTGGATAAAGTAGAAATCTATACCGACGGGGCTTGCAAGGGTAATCCCGGGGCCGGCGGCTGGGGCGCGTGGTTGCGCTCCGGTTCGCATGAAAAGGAATTATTCGGCGGCGAACTCAATACCACCAACAATCGCATGGAGCTGCGCGCCGTGATCGAAGCGCTGTCGGTCTTGAAGCGCCCCTGCGAAATCATCCTGCACACCGATAGCGAATACGTGCAGAAGGGGATCAGCGAATGGATCCATGGCTGGAAGGCGCGCGGCTGGAAAACCGCTGCCCGCGCTCCGGTCAAGAATGTGGACCTGTGGCAGGCGCTGGATGAAGCGCAGTCGCGCCACAAGATCGAATGGCGCTGGATCAAGGGCCATGCCGGTCATGAGGGCAATGAGCGCGCCGATGCGCTTGCCAACCGCGGCGTTGAGTCGGTCCGGCAATCGGTGCTGTGATAAGATTCCCGCCATGCGTCAAATCGTCCTCGATACCGAAACTACCGGCCTCAATCCCCGCGCGGGCAACCGCATCATCGAAGTGGGGTGCGTAGAAGTCGTCAACCGCCGCCTGACCGGCAATAATTTTCACCGCTATATCAATCCCGAGCGTGATTCGGAAGAGGGCGCGCTGCAGGTGCACGGCCTGACCACCGAATTCCTGAGCGATAAGCCGAAGTTCGCCGAAATCGCGGAAGAATTCCGCGAGTATGTGAAGGATGCGGAAATCATCATCCATAACGCACCCTTCGATCTGGCTTTCTTGGATGCCGAATTCGAGCGCCTGGGATGGCCGGCCTTTATCAAGCATGTGAGCGAGGTCACCGACACGCTGGTGCGGGCAAAGGAAATGCATCCGGGGAAGCGCAATTCGCTCGATGCGTTATGCGACCGTTACGAGATTTCCAATTCCCACCGCACCTTGCACGGCGCGTTGCTGGATGCGGAATTGCTGGCGGAAGTTTACCTGGCAATGACGCGCGGGCAGGAGAGCTTCTCGATCGATCTCGGCGAAGCCGACGGCCATGCGGATGGCAGCGGGGCGGCGGTCGCCGCGCTCGAATCGATCATCGTGCTGCAGGCGAGCGCCGAGGAACTGGCCGAGCATGAAGCCACGCTGGACAGGGTGGACAAGGAATCGAAGGGCGCCTGTGTCTGGCGCGCCGAAGTAGCGCCAGCGAATACGAATTGATCCATTTCTTCTTTTGTGCCATAATGCCGGCCACGTTGGGCGGTTAGCTCAGTGGTAGAGCACTGCCTTCACACGGCAGGGGTCGCAGGTTCAAACCCTGCACCGCCCACCAACGAACACCAGATGAATCAAGGACTTAGCAGAAATGCTCGGTCCTTTTTTCTTTTTTGCGCAAAAATATTTAGCTATCAGACCTGACCCGCCACTCAATTTAGTCCGGAAGGGACATGGAGTCTGCGGTTAAAAAACTGTCTGCGGACTGCTCTGGCGCCAAGTAGCCCAACGAGCTATGTGGACGCTGCTGATTGTATTCGCAACGCCACTCTTCGACACACCCGATAGGTGCGCTTGATCTGTGGGCTTACCACTTTCGGCCAACGATATCCTTCAAGGCGGCGTTGTCCAGCATTGATTCAGCCAGAAATCGCTTGAGTCGGGCATTCTCCGCTTCCAGGGCCTTCGGGCGCTGAACCTCCGGCGCAGTCATTCCGCCGAATTTTGCCTTTCAGTTGTAATACGTGGCATCGGCAATGTCGAGTTGCGGTCTAGCTCAGCCACCTTCGCTCCAGCCTCGGCTTCCTCCAGGATGCCAATGATTTGTTCTTCGGTGAATCGCTTCTTCATACTGCCTCCCAAGAGGCAGGCGTCAAGTCCGTACTAATCTCGGGTAGAAAGTCAAAACGGTTGCATGCTTTCCAAGAGAAAAAATTTCCTGTTTATCGCACCAGGACTAAACAGGTCGGGATGCTTTTCCGTAGCAATGGCATGGCCGATATCCAACATGTCTTGGAGCCGCTCGTTGAAGCGCTGCGCCAACCTTTCCTTTTCAACGGCGTTCCCATTCATGCGGATTCCCGCATTGGTTACGTTACGTTTACCGCCATCACCGAGTCGCCGGAGCAGTATTTAAAATGGGCTGAGGATGCGTCTGTGGTCGCGCATCAGCATGGACGCGATTGTGTGGCCTATACGCCAAAAATCGCCGTGTACGCCAAAGAGAATCTCTCCATGCTGGGTGAACTGAAGAACGGTATCGATAGTGGTCAAATGACGCTTCACTACCAGCCGAAAGTGTCAATCTGAAATGGGCAGTTATACGGTGCAGAAGCTTTAATACGATGGAATCACCCGGAAAGGGGATATATTCCACCCGGCGTCTTTATTTCAAGAACCGAACAAAGCACCCTGATCCATTTGATCACCGAGTCCGTGTTAAATCAGGCGTTGCAGCAAGTGGTGCATTGGAGGAAATGCGGAATTAATATTCCGGTCGCAGTGCATGTGTCGCCACGCAATCTCTTGCAGCCAGATTTTTCAGACCAGGTTCTGCGCCTTCTTCAAGACTACGGTTTGGGTGGGGAGTCACTGGAAATTGAAGTCACTGAAGGCGCACTTATGACCGATGTGGAAGGAATAATTGGCCAGCTTAATCGACTGGCCAGAGTCAACGTTACTACTTCAATCGACGATTTCGGCACGGGTTACTCCTCACTGCAATATTTGCATCGACTTTGTACAGAGACTGCCCGATGACGTAAGAGCGGCGCACATCATCGAAACCATCATCTCAATGGCCCATCGCATGGGAATGCGAACAGTGGCAGAAGGAGTCGAAAGCGCGGAAGTGTTCGACTTGCTCCGGCAGTTGGGTTGCGATATTGCGCAGGGCTATGTAATAGCCAAGCCGATGCCAGCAAGCGACTTCAAAACATGGTTTTCGACGTACAGTAGCAGTCAAAATGTGTTACCACTCATGCCATCTACTCATTCTTCCTGAGGATGTTAAAGCATTCAACCCAGCTTACGTGCTAAGTCCGATGCGCGAGGATGGTAATAACGTTGCAGCATCCGCAGGCCTTTATGTGTAGTAAACGCGATGTGTCAGGTCGTGGGCGTCTGCTTCCGGCCGGAAGCGCATTGCCACCAGCGTTATTGCTGCAGACAGGCTGCTTATCGCCTAGCAGATGAGCTCTTTAATAGACAAGGGTAGAAGACAAGGGTAGAGCGACAGCCTACTTACCCAAACGATCCGCCGGTTAAGTACAGATCTGTTGCGCGCGCCAAGCCGGCGACAAGCGCAATAAAGCCGAAAAACAATGTCAGCACGAGGACCACGGCAAGCCGCCAGGTCGATCTGGTGCGCAGCCCGGACTGGGGATTATGGATTTGATCCCACTTTTCATCCGCCGTTAATCCCAGCGCAAGTGCTTCAATCAATCCAACATAAGCGGGTATCGGGAACACGACCAGAATGCTGCTAATTGGCGAAAGCTCCAGATAAGCCGACAAGGCCAGGCAAAGATACAAAAGCAGCAAGCCGACATAGGTCCATGCCCAGAAGTCGCGCTTTCCATATAAATAAAAGCGATGCGCGCCGCTCGCGCCAACGAGGCCAGCGAGCAGCGTTGCAAAGGTCTTATGCTTATGGGCCATGGTCAGCATATTGACGCCTGACGATCTAGCGACGCCGAAACAAAGGCAATGGCTGATCGACGGCGCCTTGGTACTGCACGGAGTAATGGCTGAAGCTCTTGACGGCGTCGTGAATGTTCTTGTCTGCGCGAACGGCGAATGAATCAAAGCCGCAACGGCGCATATAGTTCAACTGGTCACGCAACACGTCCCCGATAGCGCGTAATTCACCTTGCCACTTGTACCGGGTTCGCAACAGATAACCGATGCTGTATCCACGACCATCCCTGAAGCTCGGGAAATCAACTGCAATGAGGTCGAGCTTATGAAAGTGCTGCGCTAAGGACTCAAATTCGTCATCCGGCGCAATCCACACCGCCCGGGGCTGGATGGCTTCATATTCAGCCGGCGCATTCTCCAGATAAGCGATTGGCAGAATCAATTGCCGAGTGTTGGCTTCCGTCGTTGCTTCCGGGCCGCGAACAACAGTCCACGCATCTTCCACAATCTGCGGTTCGCTCTTGATAATCTTGATGACATTAGCCATATCATCTCTCCTTAGCTTGCTTGCTCTGCGTGGCCATAGACACCGGTTTTGAACGGCTCGATGCCTACACGGGTCAGCGTATCGATGAAGGCTTCATCCTGAATGCGGCATTCGGAAAACGTCAGCACCAGTCTCTCAATCACCGATGGCATTTCTTCCGCTCGGAACGAAGGTCCAATGATCTTGCCAATTGCGGAGTTGTTGCCCTGGGCACCGCCGATGGTCACCTGGTACCACTCTTCGCCATTCTTATCGACGCCCAGAATGCCGATATTGCCCATATGGTGGTGACCGCACGCGTTAATGCAGCCAGAAATATTCAGCGACAGATCGCCCAGATCCAGCAGGTAATCCAGGTCATCGAAGCGCTGTGCAATGGCTTGCGCAATCGGCAGCGATCTTGCATTCGCAAGGGAGCAATAGTCGCCCCCAGGGCAGGCAATCATATCGGTCAGCAGTCCCAGGTTGGCGGTGCCCAGGCCAGCACTGGAAGCAAGCTGCCACAGCGCATACAGGTCTTTTTTGCGGATGTCGGGCAGAATGACATTCTGTTCGTGTGCGATCCGCACCTCGCCAAAGCCAAATTGCTCGGACCAGTCTGCAATCAAGTCCATTTGTTCGGCCGTGACATCGCCGGGTGGCACAGCCGCACCGGGCTTGGTCGACAAGGTAACTGCCGTGTAACCTGCCACCTTATGCGGCTGGGTATTGCGCTTGACCCATTGGGCGAATCGCTTGTCTTCAGCCAGATGCCGTTGATGGTCGGTATCTTCATCCGGCAGTTGCTCATAGTGCGCCCGTTGAAAGTGGCGCGCGACACGTTCGTATTCCTGCTCGGTCAGTGTTGCCGGGCCATCTTTCAGATGCGCCCATTCTTCTTCCACTTCCTTGGCAAAGACATCTGCGCCTAAGGTCTTGACCAGAATCTTGATGCGCGCCTTGTACTTGTTATCCCGACGGCCGTAGCGGTTGTAGACCCGTAATACGGCCTCGACATAGGTCAGCATATGCTGCCACGGCAAGTCTTCGCGGATAAGCGAACTGAGAATCGGCGTGCGGCCCAAGCCACCTCCGGCGAACACCTTCAGCACCTTTTCTCCTGCGCTGTTTTGATGCAGATAGATGCCGACATCATGCATCCTGACTGCGGCGCGATCTTCTGCGGAAGAGGAGAGTGCAATCTTGAACTTCCTAGGGAGGAAGGCAAATTCAGGGTTCAACGTCGACCATTGGCGCAGGATTTCAGCAAGCGGCCGCGGATCGATCAGTTCGTCCTGCGCCACTCCGGCAAATTGCTCGGTCGTGATATTGCGTACGCAGTTACCGGAAGTCTGGATTGCATGCATGTTGACCGTCGCCAGATCGGCCAGGATATCCGGTGCCTGTTCCAGTTGAATCCAGTTGTACTGGATGTTTTGACGCGTCGTGAAGTGGCCATAGCCCTTGTCATAGGTGCGGGCGATATGGGCCAGCATACGAAGCTGGCGGGCGGACAACAAGCCATAGGGAATGGCGACACGCAGCATGTAGGCATGCTTTTGCATGTAGAGCCCGTTCTGTAATCGAAGGGGCAGAAATTCTTCTTCGCTTAATTCGCCGGAAATACGTCGTGCTACCTGATCTCGAAATTCAGCTACCCGCTCCCGGACCAGGAGTTCGTCATATTGATCGTACTGATACATCGGTTTACCTCGCCTGAACCAACTTTCTGGATCTGGAGTGTGGTGGAGCAGCAAGAGAAAGTACAGAATCAGAAACCGATTAGAAAAGCGTATCAGATAGGCATGGAAAAGATTGTTGAAAGGCTCAGTGTCTTAGGCAAAGCCTGTGCCTTATAGACCGTGCGCTGACTCGTACTTAAGATGATTGCATAAATTGAAACTTGGCCGGCGAGGTGGAATCGAAACTGATATGGTGTTTTGAAGGCAATCTGAATCTGTCTTTATCAAATTCAAAACGGCACACTTTGAGATCGGCAGTCTCTTTTGCAGGAATGTCGCCGGATAAACCTAACCTTATTGCAAGCATGAGCAAATCTCATACGCTAAAACTGATCAGCTCTTCGATAAGAACCTGCTTGTTGTGCCTGACGCTTTCATTTGCTCATTCAGGCGCATTGGCACAGCAAACTGTTCCAGACACCATCGCGCAACGCGCGATTGCTTGCGCGGCCTGTCATGGCAAAGAGGGAAGAGCAACAAATGAAGGCTACTTTCCACGCATTGCAGGCAAACCGGCCGGCTATCTTTATAACCAGTTAGTGAACTTCCGTGAGGGGCGGCGAAGTTATCCGGCAATGACCTATATGGTCGCCCATCTATCGGATACCTATCTGAAGGAAATGGCAGAGCATTTTGCCAATCTCCATCCGCCATATCCGCCTCCTCAGCCAGCCAACCTGCCAGCGTCAACACTGGAGCGCGGCAAAGCTTTAGTGTTTTCAGGCGATCAGTCGAGAAACATTCCGGCCTGTATCGCCTGTCATGGGGAAAAACTGACTGGCTTGTTACCTTCTGTCCCCAGCTTGGTTGGTCTGCCGCGTGACTATCTGAACGCCCAGTTCGGCGCATGGAAAAGCGGCTCGCGAAAAGCCGCGGCACCCGATTGCATGGCGCAGATCAGCAAGCAACTCAGCGTTGATGAAATCAGCGCTGTATCGGCATGGCTTGCCGCACAACCTGTTCCGGAAAATATGGCGGCCGCTCCAGCCCACTCCGTCAAGCTCCCCATCCCTTGTGGCAGCGTGCCGCAATAACGCCGAGTCGTCCCATGAAGCGCATTCTTCTCATTATCGTTGCTGCAGTCATCCTGATTCCTCTGGCGATCATCGGTTATCAGCTCGCGCACGACCCAGGCAGCGAGCAACGTAGCGTAGCCAGCGCCGATCCGAACCAACAGGTTGCCCGGGGTGAGTACCTTGCCCGCGCAGGCAATTGCATGGGCTGCCATACGGCGAGGGGTGGCGAGTCGTATGCGGGCGGCAGGCAAATCGCCACGCCGTTTGGCAATATCTATACCTCCAACATTACCCCGGACAAGGAAACAGGAATTGGCTCCTGGACTGCGGACGATTTCTGGCGCGCCATCCATAACGGCAAATCCAAAGACGGCAAGTTTCTTTACCCGGCATTTCCTTATCCGAACTACACGAAAGTCAGCCGCAACGATGCTGACGCGATGTTTGCATACTTGAGGACCGTTGCGCCGGTAAAGCAAGCGAACAAAGACCATGAGCTGAGATTCCCATACAACCAGCGGGTGTTGCTGGCGTTCTGGCGCACCCTCTATTTCACGCCGGGTGAATTCGAGGCTCAGGCCAATCAGAGTACCGAGTGGAATCGTGGCGCCTACCTGGTTCAAGGTCTCGGCCATTGCGCCGCCTGTCACACCAGCAGAAATGCATTGGGTGGGACAACTGCAGAAGGCGATCTTGCTGGCGGCATGATTCCAATGCAAAACTGGTATGCCTCATCCCTGACGTCCGGAAAAGAAACCGGCTTGGGGGAGTGGTCCGAGCAAGAAATTGCCAGCCTGCTGAAAACCGGCGTATCGCATCGCGGCGCCGTCTTCGGTCCCATGGCGGAAGTGGTTGCCTCCAGCTTGCAGCATCTTTCGGACTCGGATATTCAGTCGATGTCGATTTATCTGAAGTCGCTGCCGGAACGGGATGCCGGCATTGAAACCGGCAGAATGAAGATAACAGGAGATGTCGAAGCCGTATTAAAGCAAGGCGCGGCCATTTATGAGAACCATTGTGTGAACTGTCACCAGGCGAATGGCAAGGGCATGCCACCAGCGTATCCGCCCTTGGCAGCCAACAGGTCATTGTCTGCCAGCGCCGCCACCAACACGATCCGGATGATTCTCAATGGCGGCTATCCGCCAAGTACAGGTGGCAATCCACGTCCGTATGGCATGCCGCCGTTCAGCATGACCTTGAGCGACCAGGAGATTGCGGCAGTCGCTTCCTATATCCGGATGTCGTGGGGGAACAAAGGGTCCTTGGTTTCCTCAGTCGAGGTCGGCCGTTTCCGGGGCGCTCCTGTTGAGTAATGTGCCTTGACGGCACAAAGTCATTCGACATTGCCAGGACAGGCCTGACTCATCAATGCTTGTGCACTTGTCACCATGCGGCTTCAGCTGCGATGGCCTTTTGGCGCGTAACTGATTCTGTATTTCTGTCCCGGCTTCGTGCAAAGTGGCGTGAAGCCGTCAAGCGTCACAAGGCTGTTCTGGCGGTGTTGAGATTTTGAATGGATTTACTATGAAGCTGCTTCAAATTATCAGAATGGTATTGTGGAGTTTTTTTGGAGTCAGAAAGCGGGCAGGCCTGGAATCTGACATCAGGAATATTCATCCATTGGCAGTCATTGGTGTCGCAATCATGATGGTCGGCCTTTTCATCGGTCTTCTGATTGCTATTGTCCATGCTGTAATTAATGGATTAATGTAACAAAAATGAAGCTGCTGGACCTGCGTTTTGAGGTAGTGCTCCTCACGATTGGTAGCGTCAAGTAATAGCCTGAAAATATTCAAAATAATGGATTGGGTCCCTATCGTCTTCGTTACGTTCAAGGTTCTCGTGTTCGGCACGGGCATGTTCTTCGCCATCAAGTGGCATTACGATAAAGAGAAGGAGGAAGAGAAGCGTGCGGTGCTACGCACGGGCGGTAAGGTGGCCGCAGTCTTCGTGCTAGTGCTCCTGGGCCTGGGGCTCGTCACCTTCGTCGTTGCCGGCATGCTTGGTTTGGACTTGAACTTCCCTTGATGGCAAAAGATAGCCGGCTGATAGCCAGTGATGCTGCTGCAATTCCCGATGCGGCTGCGCCACGATTTCATTTGCGGTTTCGCTGTTCCGCAGATAGGGCCCGGTTTCCTTCTGCCGCAGCAGTAACCAGCTTGCCAAGGGTTGCCAGCGCCTCGGCAGCGCGCTTGTCCCAAGTATGGCCATAGTTAAGGCGCAGGCAATTCATAAAGCTTCTCTGTGCAGAGAACATGGGCCCTGGCGCGATACTGATGCCAAGCGATAAAGCCTGGCGATGAATCTCTAAGGTATTCACATTCTCCGGCAGTTCAAGCCAAAGGAAATAGCCGCCGTCAGGGCGCGTCGCACGGGTTCCAGCCGGGAAGTGGCGAACCACCGCCTCCATAACTGAATTTTGTTGTACCGATAAAGTGTGCCGCAACTGGCGCAAATGGCGGTCGTAACCGCCCCTGGTTAGATATTCAGCTAACGCCGCCTGCGCCGGAGCGGATGCGGATAAAGACGTGGTTAGTTTGAGGCGTGAAATGGCTTGCGTGTAACGGCCCGGCGCCACCCAGCCAACGCGATATCCGGGAGCCAGGCATTTCGAGAATGAAGAACAATGCATGACGATCCCTTTGGTATCGAATGCCTTCGCCGGAAGCGGGCGCTTGCCGCCAAAATACAGCTCGCCGTAGACATCGTCTTCAATCAGTGGCACGTTATGCTCGGTTAAAAGCTCAACCAATGCCCGTTTTTTTTCCTCAGGCATCAAACTTCCCAGGGGATTTTGGAAATTGGTCATCAGCCAGCATGCCTTGGGCTGATGACGTTTCAATGCATCGGCTAATGCATCCAGGTCGATGCCCTCTCGCGGATGCGTCGGTACTTCAACGGCCCTAAGGGCAAGACGTTCAAGAGCTTGCAATGAGGCATAGAACGTCGGGGATTCAATAATCACGGCGTCGCCAGGATATGTCACCGCCTGCAGGCAAAGATTCAAGGCTTCCAATGCGCCATTGGTAATGACAATCTCATCGGTATGTATGGTGACGCCATCGGCTAAGTAACGCAGGGCGATTTGTCGCCGCAAGTTGGCATTGCCGGGCGTCAGATCGTCCACGGTGCTCCAGGGATCCATCTGCTGTACGCTGGAAGCCATGGTGCGTGCAAGGCGAGGCAATGGAAACAGCTGGGGGCTGGGGAACGCTGAACCGAACGGGATGACATCGCGCTGCCTGATTGACCCGAGTATTTCAAACACCAGATTGCTGACATCCACGGGCTTGGAATGCGTATCCGGCTGGGATGGCATCTCCGGTTCCGGCGGAAGGGACTTGGAGTTGGCAGCGACATAGTAGCCGGAGCGTTCGCGGGCGCGAATCAGCCCTCGTGCTTCCAGCAAATAGTAGGCCTCAAATACCGTGGATGGACTGACGCCTCGGCTGGTACTGGCTTGTCGCACGGAAGGCAAACGATCACCAAACTTCAGCACTCCCGACTTGATCGATTGCGCAATTTCTTCCGCGAGGGCTTCATATCGTTTCATGACGTAAAGATGCTTGGTTTGAATGCCTGTTATGAATTATTGCGATAAATGGGCGTTGTTACACAAACCAAAAAGCGCCGTGCACTAAGCAATTCATCCTTTAAGCATGGAGGACAGATACCTCATTTATCGCAGCGGTGCAAAAATCTGATATGCCATTTTAATCCAATTCTGCATCTGTTCTTTGATAGGGAGGCTCAGTACGATGATAGTCGCGACCACACCTTCGCTGTTTGCCTGGTCAAGGACTAGACATGTCAGGGGTGGCTCGACTTGAACTCGCTCGAAGTGGACTAGCCCCACTTCGGTAGACATTTCCGGCCTATGATTGGACTAGCCCCACTTCGGTAGACATTTCCGGCCTATGATTTGAGCATAGGAGGA
>NZ_SLZQ01000013.1 GCF_004342585.1 Paucimonas lemoignei
TACAACGGTGAAAGCATCAATGTCTCGCTCGACAAGAATGGCGTTACCCGCTCCGCTCCTTGGGATCTCGGTATCTACAACTACTAATTAAATAGCGATGTTGGCCGCATGACCTGAAAATCCAACCAGGTCATGCGGCAATAACAAAGCAACTGGGAAGCTTCCGGCTGAATGCTGGCACCAATTGATCGGTGTCCACCAAGCCGAAGCTTCCCAGTTTTTTATTTTCGTTCCAGTTTATTGCGCGGCGTTCCACCGCCGGCGTGCCTGCTTAGCCATCTTTCGATTTCAGATCGGCTGCATCCACCGCGACAGCTTTTTTACCGAAGTAGCGTGGCAATGCGGACATGTCAGCCAGCTCGGCGAGTTTCGGATCGACATACACCGATCCTGGAGAAGTCGACACCGAGGGATTGGAAATGATGCGCCCGGCGAATCTGCCGCTTATGCTTCCACGCAAGGCGATGTTTTCCCAGACACGCGTGGTTTTTTCCTGCACACGGCTCGTTTCATGGTCGAACAGGAAAAGATTCGGTTTGTCGCTGACATTGACGACATTGATCGTCGCATCGATATTGCGCATGCTGCCGGCAGCTTCCGGACCCTGGTGGTAAAAATGCACATAGCCGCTGTAAATACCCGCGCCGGATGCCTTCACCCTGACTTTGACATTTTCCACGTTTCCCGCCCCAGCCCCACCGCATACCAGCGCGATCAGGCCATTACTTCCCGGCCAATTCTCGGTGCTTGAGACGGTCACATCGATATCCGCATTCTTCAACGCATAGGCGATGAACGCCCGTCGCACGTTATGGCAAGTCAGCTTTACCTGGACTTGTTCGCGGACATAGCTGGCCCCTACTCCATAATAAGCGCCGCAGATTTCGCCCTGGATGTCGAGGTCGGAGATTAATTTTCTGGTGGCGGCATTGTTATTCGTGCTGAAAAGCCCCAGCACGTTTTCCGCGCGACAGTCGACAAGCCGGAAGCCTTTGCTCGGATTGTCTGCCTGTATGCCGACGCAATACATGCCTTTCCAGTCCACCCATGGCGTAAAGCCCGGATCGGTGAAGCGCGCGCCCGCGATGGTCAGATTGTGGAAATCCACGAAATAGAACAGGTGCGGCATCACCTTTGCCGTCGTATTGGCCTTGAACGTCGCACCGTATGCGGAGATGGCGATATCTCTTAAGCCGCGTGCCAGAACGATGTATTCGCTCTCTGAATAGGAACCGAAGTCGTATAAGCCAGGCGGCACGACAAGCGTCCCGCCGCCCTTTTGCATCAATGCTGCAAACGCTTTGCTGAAAGACTGGCGCAAGACCGACGGGCTGGCACCAGGGACGCCGCCGAAATCGGCCAGGCTGACACGATGAGCCGGAACGGCTGCGCCGCCATTGCCGCCCAAGTCTTTCGCGGGAATGGCCTCAGCCAATTCCGGTTTCGAACCACGGCACCCCAGTTGCAGCAAACCTGCCACACTGGCAGTCAATCCTCCCAGCAACAATTTTCGCCGCCTGAAATCGATTGCGGGTTGGGGAGCTGGGGACATGGTTGGATTCCTTATACCGAAGTAATGCTTGAGACTGTGGGCAGTCAAGAGATATTCGACTTTGCCTGGAGCTGGTGGGATTTCATGCGTTCGGAAAGCGCCTTGCCAAAATCGGTACAGGGCTTTTCAATCAGATGATAGGCCAGGAAAGAAAGCGCGCCTGTTCCCACGAAAAAGACTATCCACGAGATGACCGCCGGTTGCTTGTGAAGAAAATGAAAGGAAAAATTAATCATCGGCACATGTGTGAGATAAATACCGAAGGAGTAACGTGCGACGATTTCGCCGAGCTTCGCCAGTTTGACCGATTCGATCTCGCGGCAATACGGGATCATGATTCCAAGCGCCAGGCAAATCGGCCAGGAAAGCATTGTCGCTTTTACTCCATGCCCGACTATCCATGGATAGGCGATGGCCATCGTGCCGACAAAGGCGAACAGCAATCCGGGCGCCAGCTGCTTTGTTGCATCTCGCAAGCTATACGCCAGCACACCCGGAATAAAGCATGGGAAGAACATGATGAGACTGTAATCCCATCCCAGTCGCCAAACCGCCAGGATCACCACGACCATGCCAATCCAGAGCAAACCGATGCCATAGCGCGCAAACCTGCCGCTCATACTGACAAACAGGTACAGCGTCGGCAGAAACAGGTACATCTGCAGCTCGAACGGCAGGCTCCACAAGACCGGAGGCACAGACTCATGGCCAGTAATATTCTGGATCAGCAGAAGGTTGCTCAGCACCGCCCAGCCGCCGTGATGTCCGCTGGCGCTGGCCCAATCGATGAATACCACGACGGAAACCACCACGATGCTCAGCGGATAAATGCGGAATGCCCGTGCCACTAGGAATGGTATGGTTCCCGGATCTTGCCGGTCCTTCATGGCCTGGCGCTCCAGAGACAGCATCAAGACCAGGCAAGTGTGAACAAAGAAAATCAGCACGCCCAGCGTGCCGAGAATTTGGGTGGAATAGATGCCCTCACCGTGACCAACATGCTCGATCAGTAAGTGGCTGATAACGACCAATGAAACTGCGATTGAACGAAGAACATCAAGGTTTGCCGATCCATGCCGCATATTTCCAATTCCTTCTGAGGAAAGCCGCTCTCGTACACAAAAACCATATAAGACATGCGCTCGAGACAAACGGATTGCCGCCTGTTTCAAGCACAGTTCAACCCATTCGCCTCGCACACTGCCGATGCGCAAATCTGCCGACTCCGAACTTCATTCAACGCCACACAACCAGGCCGGCACACTTTATTTATTTCTTAAGTTCTTCCAGAAATAAAACGAGTTGAAAATCATTTTTGCGAACGCCTTATCCTGATTTTCATGTAACCACACCTTTACACGCCTCAGGTAACCGTTAAAGGCAGTGCTTGCCACCTTGTCGAAATTGAGCAGCAAACTGCCATAAGACCGGTAGATTTCGATTCGATCCATATGCAGTTGCACGCCGAGCATGCGGCTTTTGAAATCGAAACGCCCGCCGCCAAGATAGAAATTCCTGGCACCTCTGGCGATGCTTTCACAGATCGTCAGGTAGAGCGCCACTTTGCCGACGCCGGACTTTTCATATTCAGTGTCGTAGCCGATGACGTCGCCGAAGATACTGTCGCCGATGCGGTAATTCACCGTTCCGGCGCAAATGCGGCCATCGATGGTAATGACGCTGACGTAGCCGCATGTTTTGGCAAGATCGAGGATGCGCCTGTCGTCATGGGAAAACTTGTAGGCCTTGCTCGTGATCCGTTCTTCATTGAACTTGATGATTTCCCGGACATGCTCTTCCTGAATCTCGTCCTTGACATAAAAGCTTGAAGTGAACGAGGGATAGTCGCGCACGATCTTGTTCAGTTGATGGCGCAGCGTCGACCGGGTCGACTTCCCCAGTTTTGCCGTATATTCCTCCGCCGTGGCAGGCAGGGAAATCATATAGGTATCCTTCGCATTACTACGCTGCATCGGCAATCCGAGCGCATCCGTATCGGCTTTCAAGGCCTTGAAGCTGATGACGCCGGCATCCGGGAATGCCTTGAATACGTGACGTACGAAGCGGCGCAATTCTTCCTGCTCCAGCTCCAGCATCTCATTGAGCACTTCGATGCGGCCGTTATTCACATGAAAAACCAGAATGGCGATGGGCAGACCGTCGCGCCGTGCGACATAGCAGCTGGCATTGCTGATCGATCTAAAAACCCTGAAGTACTGCAGCGAAGAATGCAGTGAACCATATAGCCTGGCCAGTTCGGATTCCACGAATGCCGGAATCTCGTTCACATAGCATGTGACGGTAACATCCTCCTCCACTACTGCCGTATCCGTCATTACCACTGCTGCATCCATGTTATGCCCCTGTTGAAATATTTTGCATGTCCTTGCTTAGTGCTGCCGATGGACCGAGTCCGCTCCCAGCCAACTCGGCTTCATCGATGAAGCCGCACTCTTTTAGTGCAGCACCCGACTCTTTGCCGGGTACGCCTTTGAAGTATATGGAGCGCGCCGCCTGATCGTCTTTTACCTCCGACAAAACCTGCGCAAGAAACTGCTGGATAAACCTGCTGTCTGCGCAGTCCTTGTGCACATACAAGTCGAATAGCACGATTGCCCCGGCTGACTTATTCTCTTTCTGTGCTGCTTCCTGCTGCGCAGTTGCTGGCTGCTCCTGCCGCACCCAGCAGGATGCGGCCAGCTTGCCACCGCGAACGTAACTGTAGACATCGACCGAACGTTCCATGCGCTCCATGGCGATCCTGAAGAATTCCCATCTCGTCATGGAAGCGCCGTTCGAATCGAACGCCATCAGATCGCGCAAGTTGTTCTTGGCAATGTGGAATGGCGCTCCGGCTGCCGGCGCCCTTTCCGGGTAATAGCGGAAGGTCTTGTCCGCCGCATTCGTTTGCTTGAAAAAACTGCCTACGACGCCGCGCAAGCCAAGCTGCCTCCACTTGGTTATCTTGCCGATCGCAGCCCAGGCATCCGCTGTGCTCCATCCGGCCTTCTGCATTCTCTGCTTCAGCTTGCGCTTCGCTGCAAATGCTGCTTCCTGTCTCCAGCGCCGCGCCAGACTGCCATAGACGATCAGTTCATGAACGGTGTCATGTTCGGTCGCGAAATTCTCCTTGTAGCCATCGCCGCCGGGAGTGAGATCGAGCGCCTGCATGTTCTCTTCCACGAGCTGCACGCCCAGCATGGCCAACAGCAGGTTGCCGGGAGAATGCGCCGCCAGGGCCGGCGCATGCGTATTGATCCCCAGATGCACCGCGCTTCCCTTGCTGACCACGCCTGAATGGGATGCGGCGATCTGGTCGCCGACATTCAATATGCTCGTGTGCAGCATGCCGCGCTTATGCAATTCGAGATAAAACGGCCTCTTCGCCGGATCGCTTGAGAACGGCATGTAGTGATGCAGCGCGCCCTGCCTGAAATCGTATTGCATCCACAGTTCTTCGACGACGCGTTGAAAATGTCCGTGGTCGGCCACTCGCTCGAACGTCACTTCACCGGATCTGTTTAAGCGGTTGAAGTTTTGCCGGTGATTTTTTTTGCGCCGTTGCCGCTCCATGTTCTCGGCTTCGATCCGCATGACGGGGCGCCGATAGGGTCGCAGGCAGAAAAGGCTACGCTTGCTCTCGGCGCTCTTGGCCCAGTCCAGGGGGATATCCGCCGGCAGATATTTCATGCACAGGTCGACGCCTGGAAAATGACCATGCAGTTTGCCGACGGCGGCACGAATGAATGCGCTGCCCGAATCGGCCCTCTCCAGCCAGGCATGGTATTCGGCCTGGCGCTCGCCGGCGCCGACAAGCTTGTGTTCGCCGTCATGCAAGCCAAGGGTCAGCAAGCCGGTAAGCGTGCCATTGTCGTCACGCCCGGCCACGATAACCGGCAGGAATCGATCGCCATACAGTTTGAACCAAGGCATGACGAAATCCGGATGCTGAAAGCCGGTCGCCCAGGGGCAGGCTTCGTACAGCGCCAGCCATTGCGACAGGAACTCGTCCGCTGCCGCAAGGGAGACGGCTTGTTTACCAGTGTATATTGCAAGATTCATGCGGTCTCACTTTGCTATGCCAGAATTGCGCCGAGCCAGCGCAACCTGAAAGTCCAGAAATCACGTCGGAAGTAGCAACGAAAAGAAAACGCCAGTGATGTCGTTCAATCGACTCGATGACCGGTTCATCACTAGCAAATCAACGGTGTTTGAGCTTGCGTGCAAATCAAGTCGACACTGCCTTGGGGTTCTCCCTTCCTTTCACCCGTGCAGCGGAAATCGCGCCGATCATGTCCAGATATTTCAGGATCACGATCCGTTCATCGAATTCCGATATGACCTTACGCCGGCCTGCCATGCCCATTGCGTAGCGCTCCATCGCAGATGATTGATACATTTGCAACATTTTGGCCGCAAGATCTTGCGGGTCCTTGACGTCGCAAAGCAAGCCATTCAGTTCGTGTTCGACGATATCCCGGCAGCCGGCGACGTTCGTGGCGATAATCGGGCGTGCCATCGCGGCGGCTTCCAGCAGGGAATGCGGCACGCCTTCCCGGTACGAAGGCAGGACAATGCAGTCTGCTTGTGCCATGTAGGGACGGACGTCGTCGGTCTTGCCGAAGTAACGCACCAGCCCATTCTTTTCCCACAATTGAATGCGTTCCAGGGAAATGGCATCGGGATTGGCTTTATCGACAAAGCCCAGCATCTGGAATTCGATATTGGGAAATTGCTGGCGCGCGATGGACGCGGCGGCGACATACTCTTCCACGCCTTTGGCCTTCAGCATGCGCGCCACCAGCAAGAATCGGAAAGGCCGGTTTTCCAGAGGCGGAACAGGCTCAGGCAGATAGTGCGTCAAATCGATTCCCGAACCGGGCAACAGATCCGCGACATGGTGTCGAACCAGGCCAGCCTCCATGAACAGGCGCTGGTCGTCCGCATTCTGGAAAAACACCTTCCTGGAACGGCGCAAGGAAAACCGATACAGCTCCTTCACCACATGCGTCACCAGGCTCTTGTTGATAAAGGCGGTACCCAGCCCGGCAATATTATTAATTACGGGAATGCCGAGCACATGCGCGGCAATCGAGCCGTACACGTTAGGCTTGATGGTATACCCCAGAAAAGCCAGCGGCCGGATGTCGCGCAGCACCCGTAGGTAGCGCATCAGAAGTGCAAAGTCGCGCCCAGGGTGGGTGCCGTTGTTATCCATCGGCATGTGGATAAAGCGGCACCCGAGCGCCGTAAGACGCGAGGCATAGTCGTCTTCCGGGGCGACGACCACCACTTCATAACCATTGCCGATCAAACTCTTGATCAGTCCAGCACGGAAGTTATAGACATTCCATGCAGTATTCACCGAAATCACCACTGTCTGGTTCATCATCGCGCATCCATGTCTTGTGCATCCCATCGAAAATGCCGATGACACGCAACCTCAACGATCTGACCAGCGATCATTCATTGCAAGAATCATCGGCGTCGTATTATTGCTGACGCCAGTTTCCACTTACCGCATCGGCATCTCATGATGCGCTTGCGGCGTACCGATGCGTTTCATCCGAAAATCTGTCCTGCGTCAGGTATGAGCTGCTGCCCGCGTTGCCGTCGCGTTGTTCGAGCCACGACTGGAACATCAGCACATCCCAGATGTGGTACTGCCAGTTGCGGCGGCCGGAAAGATGCTCTTCCCACTTCTTGCGCACGCCGGCAGGACGGAAAAAGCCTTCGTTATGCAAACGGGTCTCGTCGAGCAGCGCTTCCGCCCAGTCGCGCAAGGGGCCGCGCAACCACTCGCCGATCGGCACGCCGAATCCCATCTTCGGCCGTTCGATCAGGGCTTTGGGAACGTGCCGGTACAGGACCTGGCGCAATACCCATTTGCTGACGCCGTCACGCAGCTTGACCGACTGCGGCAGGCGCCACGCGAATTCGACGACGCGGTGATCGAGGAAAGGCACGCGGGTTTCCAGCGACACGCTCATGGCCGCGCGATCGACCTTGACCAGGATATCGTCCGGCAGGTAGGTCAGCATATCAAGCGCCATCATCCGTTCGATGCCGCTCAGCCTCGACGAGAACTGATCCTTATCCGTCAGCAGGGTGGCCGGCTCATGCCCGCCGATGACGACCGCAGCCGGATCGTCCCAGTGGGACACCAGGCCGAGGTAAAGCGCCTCGAGCGACTCGCTCGACATGACCCCCGCTCCCTTGTGAAGCTTGTCGCCGGGATTGGCCAGCTTCATCGACGACGGCAGGAAGGATTCCAGGTCGCCGGCAAGCTTGTTCCACTTCCCTACCGGGACGCCGGTAATTCCCTTGGCAGCAAGGCGGCGAATCGGCAGCGGCGCCATGCTCAGCTTGTTCCACAGCCGTGCCGTCATCTGGTAGCGGTTATAGCCGCAGAACAGTTCGTCGCCGGCGTCGCCCGAAAGCGAGACAGTCACATGCTTTTTTGCCAGCTGCGATACCAGGAAGGTCGGAATCTGCGAGGAATCCGAGAATGGCTCGTCATATATCGATTGCAACTGCGGGATAACCGACATAGCCTGCGCCGCTGTGACGTAAAGCTCGGTGTGGTCGGTTCCCAAATGCTGGGCCACGGCCTTTGCATACTCGGCTTCGTTGAAGCCCTTTTCGTGAAAACCGATCGAGAAGGTTTTCACCGGCCGGGAAGACTGCGCCTGCATCAGTGCCACGACGGTGGAGGAATCCACGCCGCCGGACAGGAATGCGCCCAGCGGCACATCGGCCATCATCTGCGCGCGCACCGCATCCTTGAGCAGGCTCTCCAGCTCATCGACAGCCTGTTCCGGCGTCCATTTGAACGGGTTTTCCGAACCGTATTCGGCCTGCTGCAATCCGGACCAGTAACTCCAGACCTTGGGCTCGCGCTGCCGGCTGGAGACCGTCAGCATGCACCCGGGCGGCAGCTTGGAAATCCCTTTATAGATCGAATACGGCGCGGGGATATAGTTATGCCGTAACTGCAGGCTGAGCGCGCCACGGTCGATGACATCCTCGAAGGCAGGATGTACCCGCAAAGCCTTCAATTCCGAACCGAACAGGAATACCGCATTGCTGCCGCTTCCCTGCCATCCGTAATACAGCGGCTTTTCGCCGATACGATCGCGGGCGAGCGTCAGCGTATGGGTTTCGCGGTCCCAGACGGCAATCGCAAACATGCCGATTGCCCGTTCGATGGTGCCCTGAATACCCCATACGTCGAATCCGGCCAGCAAAGTCTCGGTATCCGAATGGCCGCGCCAGGCCGGCGCGCGCTCATCGCATTCCAGTTGCCGGCGCAGCAGCAGATGGTTGTATATCTCGCCATTGAAGACGATGGCATAACGGCCGGATGCCGCATGCATCGGCTGGTGCCCCGCAGGCGACAAGTCGATGATGGACAAGCGCCGGTGCCCGAGTCCCACCCCATGTTCGCTATCGCACCAGTGCCCCGCGTCGTCCGGACCACGCGTCACTATCGTGTCGGTCATGCGTTTGAGAAGAACCGGTTGTTCTTCTTTCGAGTGGAGCTGGTTTGCCCCCAAAAATCCCGCAATTCCACACATTACATTCCCCTTCCTGCAATCAGATTTGCATAGATATTTTCAAAGCGCATTCGTGTGCTCTCCATGCTGTATTTTTCATGGATGCGCGTCCTTGCCCGCCGGCCCAGACTTTGCCTTCCGCCGGTCCCCAATTCCAGGAGCCGCGTGACGCCGTCGGCGAGCGCTGCAGAATTCATTTTCGGCACCAGCACGCCGTCATCCCCCATCACTGCGGCGACGTCACCGACATCGGTGGCAACGCAAGGCAGACCGGTCGCCATGGCTTCACCCAGCGCATTCGGGAATGCCTCGGTCCTGGAAGGCAGGCAGAAAATGTCCATGGCTGCCAGACAAACCGGGACATCGGCACGTTCGCCCAGCAAAACAAACTGGTCGGAAGCGCCCGTCTCGCCGATCCATTGCATGAGCTCGCTGTTATTGCGATCCAGATTTCTCCCTACCATTAAAAACCGCAGATTCCTGTCGCGCTTTGCGAGAATCCCGGCTGCACGCACGAAATTGGCATGATCCTTATCAGCATTGAATCTCCCGACGGTGCCGATGACAACGGCGTCTTCGGTGAATCCGCATTGCGTGCGAATTTGCATGCGCTGTTCGGCCGGCACGGAAAACCGCGAGAGATCGAAACCATTGCCGACCACGACCATGCGCGCCGCGTCGTAGCCGATGAGCGCATGTGCACGGCGTGCAGCCTCGGCCACGCAGACGATCGTGCGGGGAATCCAGCGCGAGATGGCGGCACATGCCCGCCGTACCAGGGCTGTCGGGCGTGCGCATCCGATATTCACGTCGGTCGTTCGGATGCCCCAAATTACATTGCGGATGCCGGCCAGTCGTGCGGCCAGCCCGCCCAGGAGATCGGCGTGGTACAGCCAGGTTTGCACGATGTCCGGGCGCAATTGCCGCATCAGGCGGTACAAGTGAAAAAATTCCGAGATCGGGCGCTTGCGGACATTCAGGACGATCAGTTTGATTCCTGCTTCTGCAAAACGCTCCCGCATCCCTCCTTCCGGCGTCAATGCAATCACGGTATGGGTATAGCCAGCCCCTTGCGACTGCTGTATCAGGCGATAGAGCGCCATTTCGGCGCCGCCGACAACAAGTCCGGTAATCACGTGCAGCACATGGCGTGTCATGGCAGTACCCCTCTATAGGTCTTGCCACCTGCAAGCGGAGTAACACCGACTGGCAGCTTGTTGTCAGAGTCGAAGGCGGGTTGGGCAAATGCCGCGAAATCCCCCATGCAGCTGGATTGCATGCCGTACTTGTCGGCCAGCTTCCGATAGTGCTTCAGCAGCGCCTCCAGCAAGGCAAGATTCTGTTCCGTGTTGATGCCGAAGTTATGCGGATGCCACCATAGATGGCAAATGCCATCGGTAATCGCCGCCTCGGTCATGCATTGCTTCATCCGGTACAAGCGCAGCGGCGCCAGAGCCTTTTGTTTTTCCGACCAGGGATACAGGAACAGGCTGGCCGGCACATTCACCAGCGAGCCGCTTCCTCCCATGCGCTCGACGCGCTTTCCGCTCAATGGCAGGCATGAATCCGCAACCCGCATTACCCTGCCGGCCAGTCCGCCGACCACGGCATCGCCGTTCTTGTATAGCCAGTGCTCGGGATTGCCGCGATAGACTTCGATGCCTGCGCGCGGCAGTTCTTTCAAGTAGCTATCAACTATCTGATTGCGCGGCAAGACGATGCTTCGGAAACGCACGCCCATCTCGTCGCCGATCATCCGCGCGCATTCCAGGTCGGCGGCGAACTGATCCGGCGTCGCCCCTTCCTCGCCGCAGTAATAATGGCTATAGGTATGTGTTGCCAGTTCCTGCCCCGGCGTTTCCAGGATCTGTTCCACGAGCGGGCGCCCGAAGAACAGGTCCGGGTACTGCCGGCACAAGGCGTCCATGGAATAGGAAGAGAGTTCGGCACGCCGGAATGCGGGCATGACCGACGGCCGGATGGCGCGCCACTGGGCGTAATCCCGGCACATCAACATCCCGACCGTCGCCCAGCTCACCCGCACGCCATACCGGCGGAACAGGGCCAGCATTTTCGGAATGGCCTGCCATTCGCCTTTTACATTCCGCCCATACCTGGAAATGGAGTGGGCGGCTCCGACGCCCCAGAAAAGCTCGAAATCCAGTGAAATGACAAGTTTGGACATAGCTAGCCGCCCGCAATCATTGAATAAATTTGTAGCTTGAAATAACAATACATTTCATCGCATTGCACCGACCTGCTTGAACAACTGATCCCACTGCGCCATGACTTGCGCATGGCTGAAACGGCCATACACCGAATCACGAGCCTGCGCGCCAAGATCAGAACGCAACTGCTCATTCCCCATCAATGTCGTCAATGCCCCGCGCAAGCCTTCATAATCATTCAAGGGCACCAGCAACGCATCCTTGCCGTCGCGGGTGATTTCCCTGGGCCCGGTCGGGCAGTCGAACACGGCGCATGGCAATCCGATTCCCATCGCTTCAAGCAAGGCATTGGGAAAGCCTTCGTATTGCGACACCATGACAAAGGCATCGGCACCCGCCATGACTTCCCATGGCTTGGAGGTCGGCCCTTTCAGGAAGGCCCGTGACTGCAAGCCGGCATCGCGAATCTGCTGATCCAGCGAAGATTTCATGGGCCCATCGCCATATATATGCAAATCCCAATCCGGGAACATGGGCGCGATCAAGGAAAACGTATTCAACAACTTGTCCAGTTGCTTTTCTGGCGCAAGCCGTCCCAGACTGAGCAGAATCTTTCTCTCGCTCATAGACGATTTTTTATACGTCGCAATTTCCTCAGGCAAGGCATTGGGGATTGTGCGCACTGCTTTCAGGCCGGGATAGTGCTTCCTGAACTTATCCGCGATGCTGTCGGTTTGCACGGTCAGCATGTCGGCATAGCGATAAGTCCGCTTGCGCAGCACGTTCAGTATGTGAAACCTTGGTATTACCAGGGGATAGGACCTCTCACAAATAATGAGCGGAGTCTTCAAGAATGCGGACGAAATGATCGTCGACACATTCACGTTCGGCAAGAAAGAAACGATGACGTCGGCGTCCCTTTCCACAAGCAGGCGCCGCAACGCATAGAGCCTCTGTGCATAGGTCAGCACGCCGAGATTTTTTACGCCGACCACATCCGCAAGGTTGATCAGTTCTGTGCGTTCGGATAGCGGGTAAAACAGTTTGGCGCCGCCGGAATAGGTCAAGATCAGCGTCACGTCGTCGCCACGCGCAGCCCATTCATTACACAGGCTGGCGACGACGCGCTCGGTTCCGCCCAGAGCAAGCGAACTCGTCAGGATGATGATTTTCATGCCATCTCCCTGTATCGCATGCCTGCTCCATCCCTCCTCAACGAAGCCAGGGCGAAAGTCGCAAGCCAGTACGACGCCGAATCAAGCATCAGGTGAGTAAACATGGACATGAAAACGTAGAGAAAAAAGATCGCCAGCTGTAATCCGCGATGCTCGAAAAAGCGACCTTTCCACAGGATGATCGCCAGCCAGCCCCAGAGGACGATGCCCAGCAAACCGTATTCGACTGCCATCAGCAGTAACTGATTATGCGTACTGGCGCGCAGCGACCAGAACTGGGTTGCGCCGGCACCGGCGCCGAACACCGGGTTTTGCAAAAAGACTTCCCAGCCAGCCCTGATGACCGCGGCGCGCTCGAGCGAACTGTCGTCCGTCAGCTCCGCGCTGGAGAAGAAATTCAGACGAGCCTGGACGTTTTCGATGGCGCCTCCGAGGTCTTGCCTGTTTCCCAGGTAAGCCTCGAAAGCGCCGAATGACATAACGCCCAGCACAAGAAGAATTGCGCTGATCAAGATGGTCGACCTGGGCAAAATCCGCTTGTAGACGAATGCCACCCACAGGAATGCCATCGCGATAATCGCCGAACGTGTAAACGTCACCAGGATGCCGGCCGCCATCAGCACAAAAAGGAATAGACGATACTTCGGACTGACGACCGCGCAGGCGAAGATGAAGACCAGGAGCGCCGCTTCCGCCGCCGTCGTGGGATTGATGAACATGGCAGCTGCACGCCCAAGCACGGCGCCGCTCGTGTCGATGGGATACAGCAGCCCCGGACTGGCGAAGTCCACCATGATCGCAATCGGAATGGCAATCGCGAGGAGGACGAATACGCGGAGATACGATGTGCGATTGCACGAATAAACCGCAAACCCGAACAGCAGCGCAAATACGACATACTGAATGCGGGTCAGGATGAAGTCGCTCCTGCCGTTGAGCTGGGTATTGATAAAGGGCGCCGCACTAGTCGCGGCATCGGCGGAAAAGCTCGACAGATGAATGACATTCAGGACGATCAGCAGCAATGCCCATAAACAGAATGGCGACAAGAGATATGAGCGCAACGTGTGAAACTTCACGATCAGGAGCGGCGCCAGCAAGGCAAAGAGGCCGAAAAAGAAGTATTTCGGCAGCAACTCCGGAAGCAGGATATAGCTATAGATCGGCAGGTTCGAAAAAAGAATGATGAGCGACGCCGCAATCGCGACCGAGTGATACCAGCGCAGGAAGGCCACCGATGGACGAATGGTCCAGGTAACCATGACATCCCTTTTGGGGAGCAGTGAAGTGCTGGTGAAGACATCCGTGTTCATGAACTCACTCCCTCTCGCGCGGCAGGCGCAGGTCGGCCATCCGTACCAAGCCTTGCCGCTGTGCGACCTTCGATAAATAACTGTTCCCACATACGCGCCACTTTTTCAATCGAAAAGCGCTCCCTTGCATCGCTAGCCCGCGCTGCCAGCGCGGCTCTGGCATCACCATCTTTCATCAACCTGTCCAATGCTCCGAGGAGTTCCGCTTCGCTGCCGAGAGAAACCAGCAAGCCGTCCACCTCGTGCCGAATAATGTCCCTGGGCCCGGTATCGCAATCGAAGCTCACTGCCGGCAGCCCATGCGCAAGCGCCTCGGCTAGCGCATTGGGAAAACCTTCATAAAGCGAACTCATGGCAAACAAATCGGCACGGGAATACCACTCGCCCACATTGCCCGCGATTCCGGGCATTAGGACTTTCGATCCGAGTGCAGATTCATCGATCTGCTTTTGCAGCCCTGCCCTTTCGGGACCTTCGCCGAGGATGACCAGATTCCAGTCGTCATGCCTGGCTGCCAGCTTCGAAAAGGCGTTGATCAATATGCCGAATCCTTTTTCACGACTCAGCCTTCCTACTGCCAACAATACCTTTTTTTCCGGATCACACAGTTTGCCTGGATCAATTCTTGGCGCATTGTTCGGCATTGGCCAAACCACGGGATTGGGAATAACAGGAATATGGCGCGCATTGGAATGGGACTTGATCCATTTGGCGCTTTCCTGGGTCAGGGCCACGACGGCATGCAAGCGGCCATACATTCGCTGGCGCAGGACATGCCACATTTTCGCGAGCGGGAAATGAGGCGGATAGCAGCGCTCGGAACCAACCGCGCATATGGAGGAAATGCCCCAGGATGCGAATGCCAGAAGAACGTTAGGAGTGCTCATCATCGCCATGACCGCATCAGGCCGGTGTTGGCGGATCAGCTTGCGCAAGGCGAAGACGCGGCGAAAATTCTGCAACAGGCCATCCAGCACATTGGCGCTGTCTCCGGCCATATCCATCGCAATTCTCTTCACAGCAGGGTCCAGCGCATAAAAATCTTCACTCTGCGGCGCAAGCGTCACGATCGTTACGTCCCACTGCGCGCGGGCCCAGTAATTGGCGAGCGTCGCCGTGACCCGCTCGGCGCCACCGCCGGCCAGGCTATTGATAAAAATAAAGATTTTCAATTGGTTGGCTCCGTCATATCGGCAGCGACCACAGTCGCTGCCAGACCTGCATGGTCATTGCAAGCGCTTGCGCAGCGCGATCCAGAAAAACAGCGCATTGGCGCCGTACACACAAAGGGATGCCAGCGAAATACCATTAATACCGAGCGCCGGCACAAGAAAGATGTTGCCGGCCACTTTTCCGATAAAGCCAATGACGCCAGACCAGAAAATCAGGGAAAAGCGTCGCTCGCTCAGTGCATAGCTGACCAGGACCATGGAAGAAAAATAGAATGGCAGCTGCGGCAGTCCATATCGCAGAACCTCCGCCACTGTCATGGTATCGGCAGAAGTGAACGCGCCGCGTTCGAACAGCAGCTTGACTGCCCAGGGCGCCAGCCAGTAGCCGATCACCACCGTGACAAGCCCACCGAGGAACATCAAGCACGCCCAGTACATCACGACATCATGCATTTTCGTCGCGCTGTTCAGCCGCGCCTGGGCAAATACCGGCAATGTCGCGCGCGAGACGGCGGTCGCCGCAAGGCTCATGATGAGCGACAGGATCCGGTTGGCGTAACCCAGCGTGGCAATCGAACCGGTTCCAAGATCGACTGCAAAGAATTGATCGACGATGACGGTCAGACTTAATAATGCCTGCCCGCCAAGCATGATGCCAAATCCCTGCCAGAACCACGTCCATTGTTCAGAACGATAGGCAAAGCTGGGGGCCTCGAATTCATGGCGGCGAACCATGGGAATGATCAGGCAGAGAAAGTGCATGGCGCTGCCGACCAGTGTTCCCCACACGAGCGGCCCCATGCCGCCATGGGCGAACAACAGTACCGCGCCGCCGATAAAGAGCGTCGGCACGCTGTCCAGCAAGGTATTGACATGACGGCCCGCCGACAGCATCCACGCAGACTGAAGCGTAATCAGAATCCCCAGCGGCAGCAATAGAATCATGCCGGGCAGCGCTTCCGCCGCCAGTCTTGTCGTGGTGGCGGGCAAGCCGCCCCAACCTTGAACGAGCATGAGCTTGATCCCGCACCAGCCAAGCACCGCCAGCACGAGGCTCAGGAGCAATGCGAACCCCAGCAATTCCGAGCGAAAGCGCGGCAACTTTTCAGCCTCGGTTTGCCGGACGCGAACGGCGAGCGGCACAAGCACTGCCGTCAGCACACTTGCCCAAACCCCGATCGGCCAGCTGATAAGGTTATAGATGAACTGATAGGCGTCGACCTCTGCGCCCAGACCATACCGATAGGCGACCACTACTTCTTTGGCCGCACTGATCAGCTTCCCCAGCAGTACAAAGAGCGCTACAGTCGCCATCCCCTTGAAGATGGCGGAATGATGCGGGTCAGCAGCTTTAAAGCGATTACCTATAGCAATAAATAAATTCACAAACGCCTCGCATTCACAACAATCTCAGCAGGCGCAAGATCGACATCTACCGCCAACATCCAGAACCGCCTCAAAGCCGAAACACCTGTCATTATTTACATATCCATCGTTGCCGATGTTTCGTTTCGTTGAGAGAGTTCGTCAGACTTGTCCTGGCGCGATTTGCTATGCTCGATATACCATGGCATGGCAGCTTCGAGACCGGCATAGATGCGGAACTGAGGCGCGTATCCGAGATTGCGGGTTGCCTTGCCAATGTCGGCTTGCGAGTGCATCACATCCCCGCGGCGGAAATCTCCATACACCGGTTCCTTATTGAAATCGAAGCCGTTTGCACTAAGGATTTCTTTTAGATAGCGGAACAACTGGTTCAATGAGGTGTTGTCACCGACAGCAACGTTATAGACCTCATTCCTGCTTTCTTCCTGAGCCATTGCCGCGAGCAGGTTGGCCTGCACGGCATTTTCAACATAGCAAAAATCACGGCTCGTAGTTCCATCACCGTTGATCGTGATGGAGCGATCGTCGAGCATCGCAGAGATCCACTTCGGGATAACGGCGGCATAGGCACCATCCGGGTCCTGGCGCTTGCCGAATACATTGAAGTACCGAAGACCGATGGTTTTAAAGTCATAGCTGCGCGCAAACACCTGCGCATACAGCTCGTTGACGTATTTGGTGACGGCGTAGGGAGACAGCGGCTTGCCGATACGGTCTTCCACTTTCGGCAAGCCCGGATGGTCGCCATATGTCGAACTCGAAGCTGCATAGACAAAGGACTTCACCTTTGCATCCTTCGATGCGACCAGCATGTTGAGAAAGCCGGTGACATTCGCCTCATTGGATGTAATCGGATCTGCCAGCGACCTCGGAACGGAGCCTAGCGCAGCCTGATGCAGCACATGATCGACGCCTTCAACTGCATTGCGGCATGCATCGATGTCGCGGATGTCGCCCTTGATGAATCGGAAGCCCGCCCACTGCTTTGCGCTGACAAGCCCACGCACCTCGTCCAGATTGCGCTGGTAGCCGGTGGCGAAATTATCGAGCCCGACAACTTCCTGGTCGAGCTTGAGCAGCGTCTCGAGCAGATTGGAGCCGATGAATCCGGCACAGCCGGTCACTAGCCATTTTCTTGGATGGCTACGTAGTTGAGCCTGGATATTTTCAAAGTGGTTCACGAGCCGAATCCTTTCCCATTCAATTCACAGAGCACATTGCAGTTGAAGCGTCAATCAGGACGGTGTTACAGCCGCATATCGACTTCTTCTTTCGGCAGCACGTATTTCAGGTCGAACAGCACGTGCTCTTTCTTGCCGAACCGGCGAATGCCTTCCACGCCAAGCTCACGGAACTCGTTATGACCCACAGCCAACAAAATCGCGTCGTAGTGGCCGCTCTTCGGATAATCGATAGGAGTAATGCCATACTCATGTTTGGCTGCCTCGACATCAACCCAAGGATCGAACACGTCGACGTTGACGTTGTACTTCTTCAAGGAGTTGATGCTGTCCATTACCTTGGTATTACGGATGTCCGGGCAGTTTTCCTTGAAGGTCAAGCCCATCACCAGGACGTTGGCGTTATCGATTTGAATGCGATGCTTCAGCATTTTCTTGATGAGCTGTCCTACCACGTAGCCGCCCATATTGTCGTTAATGCGGCGGCCGGCGAGAATCACCTGCGGGTGATAACCGAGTTCTTCAGCCTTGTGCGTCAGGTAGTAGGGATCCACGCCGATGCAGTGTCCACCAACCAGGCCGGGAACAAACGGGAGGAAGTTCCACTTCGTTCCGGCTGCCTTGAGGACGTCTTCCGTGTCGATGCCGATCTTCTTGAAAATGATGGCCAGCTCATTCATGAGAGCGACGTTCAGATCGCGCTGAGTGTTTTCGATCACCTTGGCGGCTTCAGCCACCTTGATCGACGATGCCTTATGCGTTCCGGCCTGGATGATGCTGCCATAGAGGTTGTCGATGAACTCGGCTGCTTCCGGCGTCGAGCCGGAGGTCACTTTGCGAATGTTGACCAGGCGATGTTGCTTGTCACCCGGATTGATGCGCTCGGGGCTATATCCGACGTAGAAGTCGGCATTGAACTTCAGGCCGGACACCTGCTCGATCACCGGCACGCAGTACTCTTCCGTCGCCCCCGGATAAACCGTCGACTCATACACGACGACGTCGCCTTGCTTGATGACTTTACCGAGCGTTTCGGAAGCGCTCTTCAGCGGCGTCAGGTCAGGCCGGCGATGCTGATCGACCGGCGTGGGCACGGTCACGATAAAGACATTCGCCGCACGCAGGTCATTGATGTCGGTTGAATAGCTAAGCTGCGTAGCCGCAGCCAGCTCTTCCGATTCGGTTTCCTTGGTGCTGTCGATCCCTTCGCGCAGCTCGGCGACCCGATGCCGGTTGATGTCAAATCCGATTGTCGGATATTTTTTACCGAACTCGACTGCCAGCGGCAAACCAACATACCCGAGTCCGATAATCGCTATGCGGGTATTATTTGAAATCTTCATAATGATCCTCAGAATTTAAAAGTGTTATCACTTAAGGAGCCACTGCTGCGGAAGCTGCACTTCCCATCGGCGCAAAAATCTCATACAGCAAAATGGACTACTCGCTTGCCGACGTTTATTGAATGCTTGATCAAATTCGCCCATGTGCCGCGATATCGTCTGCCCCCTGCCGGAACACAAAAATGAAGCGCATTCCGTTAGCGCCAGACAAGCAAAGAAGCGATAAAGACGCACACTCAAGATGAGTGATTGAATTTTGATAGATAGAGATTTACGTGTTTTGCAGCGTATCAATCGGGCTGCCTGTCAACGTCGCGTATCTTCCACAATTTGAAGAAAAGCGCAGATCGTTTTTACACTCGCACGCCGCCCTGACGTCTCGCACGCCAACCAAACATCGTGCAAAATATTTGAAGATTAAAGTTCCTCAAAAATCGTGCATGAAGTTGAGACAAATTGAGAAAATATTGAATTAATTTTCGACTTTCGATTGCAAGGAATTCAGTGCCATGCAATCGAAAGTGCCGTCACCCTTTAAAGGAGTGACGGCCACTCATTCACGTCACAAGCCGTTTGAATCGGCACATCTCAGATTGGCCTGCCCTTGGGCTCGGGCCGCCAGCCGAAAATCACTGCCGGATTCAGGCAACGTCCCCAGTGACCGCGAATCAAGCGTGTGTAATAAGCCATGTACAACAGCGCCTGGATCAGCACCAGTGCAATGGCCGCCGGCACCGTATCGCCAAAGCTGAGCGCCACGAATGTCGCGACCACAATCCAGGTCGATACGAAGCACGCCACCGCCGCATTGCGCATCCATGGATAGGACACGTTACGGGAGATTTTTTGGCAGGCCACACGACGATAGAACAGGGAGTGCATATGCAGGCGATCTGGTGCACCCACTTCAGCCTTTCTGACTATCTTGCGGCGATACATGCTGAACACCACTTCAATGACCGGGTAGGCATAAATTGCCATCACTTGCCAGGCAGTGACGCCTGGATTCCGGACAATGGTCAGGACGGCGATTTCCGCGGCCCAGAAACCGAGAAGGTAGGCGCCGCCGTCGCCCATGAAAATTCTGCCGGTTGGATAGTTCAGCGCCAGAAAACCAAGGGCGGCGCCGACTCCTGCGAGAGCAAGTTGCATGACAAACGTGTCGCCGACATGCCAGGCGAGGAAAGCCATTCCGGAAAGAATGACGACGATAGCGCCACCAGCCACACCGTTGAATCCGTCGATGATATTGACGGAATTCGTCACGCCCGCCACGGCAAATGCGGTTACGGCCAGGGATAGCGGCAGGAATTCAAGCATGGCGTCCATACCCCAGATATCGAGCCTAGGCAGGTTTGCACCCAAGAGCCAGGCCGCCAATAACGCGCTGCAGAAAGTTGCCAGTAGCCTTGCCTTGACCGAAACACATTTCGTCATGTCTTCGACCAACCCGGCAAACAGCGCAGGCGCCCCAGCCACGAGCAGCTTGAAGACGCCGTAGGCGTCAACCCTGGTCGGATCGCCAGGCTCCGCAAACAGCACAAGCATCGAGGCACTGAAGATACCGATCGCAACGGCAAGTCCGCCGGTTCTGGGAACAGGATTCTTATGAACTTTCTGAATACCGTTCACATCTTTATCAAACGAATAGCGACCGTGCCAACGTTCGGTAAGAACAATCAGCACACTCACGGTAAGACTTACGAAAAATGCTGCGAAGACAATTTCGAGAACTTCAGTACTCGTTAAACCAATTCCGGTGCTACCAAAGGTACGGGTAAACCATCCTTCTGTTGAAATCATTGCCAGCTCCATTGTGGGGTGCAAACAATTCAAGGAGAACATCACCATAAGATGTTCGCCTCAGTGCATCAGGTAACGGGATTCTTGACGCTCAAATGAGCGGTATGGGATCAAGACATTCGACATGTGTGCGATTTGTTTTCTACTTCGCCACTTTAGCGAATCGCTCGTTATTAATAAAATATGAAATTTCGATAACTTGATGGCCATTCGTCGCTCTTCAATTTACTTTCTAGATTAGTTTTCACTGAACTTTTCAGCAGTCAGTTTCATAGTTAAGTAAAGAATAAAAATGCAATGCTGGGTATGCGTTTACTCATGTCGGCAAAGGAGAAAACGCAAAGGCATCGATACCTTCGTTTAGTCGTCACCACTGTCAACGCCGACACGCGATGCATCAACAAAAACCCGGGAAACTTGACTTGAAAATTTGGCGACCTGCCAAGGACATGACGCGACTTCGCTGACATTGCATGCGCGTCGCGGGAAGAGGCAATGACAGCTGAATCAGCGTGTCAGATGCAATCGATCAGATGACTTGTACGGAGACTGTGCGTAGCAACAGAATCTTCGTTAGTGGCGAAGATTGCAGCCCAAGTAGAATCGGCGGCGCTATCCATTAGCTCCGCCAATCAAACAAACTAAATTTTAGTTTACTTACATATGTCCACTGCCAGCAATGCATACAGCCTGGCAGGGACAATTCGCTGATAGATCAACTCCTGAGCAGTTGGATTCTTTCCGTTTCCCGGCCGTGGTACTCTAGGCTCGGAGTAAAGGTGCGGTAACGCGAAGCGCCATAACTGTAACGACTGGAGTTCGGCATGACATCGTTAACTATCACCCCGGTCACCGTGAGGCCGGCGCGGCTTAAGCGCTTCACCGCCTCCTCCGCTTCGATGATGCTGCTGACGCCTTCGCGAACCACATTGAATATTGCCTGGGCATGGGTGCCGACAATCAATGCATCGGTAAAATCGAGCACAGGCGCGGTATCGATCAGAATGTAGTCATATTGTGTGGACAGCATCCTCAACAGCTTGCCGAAATTGGCGTGCGCCAGTAATTCCGCGGGCTTATGCGGAAAATTCCCGGTCGAGATGAAATCCACATTCTCGGCCACATCCTTGTGGATGAAGGACTCGATATTGGTCATGGTGACGAGCATGTCCGACAATCCATTGGTGCGATCCAGGCCGAAATAGCGATGCAGGTAACCGGTGCGCATATCGGCATCGATAAGCAGGACTTTTTTACCGATGGAGGCGAGCACTGCCGCGAAATTCGCCGAGATGAAGGACTTCCCTACTTCGGGCGTCGGTCCGGTCATCATGATGATATTCCGCTCCGATTCGCGCATCAGGAATTGCAGCGTGCTACGGAGAATCCGCAGGCTTTCGATCGCCCCTTCGGATGGCTTATCCATCGGAAGCAGCATGACTTCCTTGGCATTGCGGCGAATCTTCTTATACATCCTCTTTTGGCTTTCGCTGTGAGGAATGACAGCACTGACCATCAAGCCAAGGGAGTTTTCGATTTCGCGCGGATCATGGATTTTTCCGGCAAACAGGCCACGCAGGAATGCGACGACAATTCCCAGCATGATGCCGCCCAGCCAAGCCACGGCGATCATTGTCGAGCGCTTCATGTTCAGGGATTCGAACGGTGCTTCTGCGCGATCCAGGATGCGTGAATTGGCGATCCGGCTTGGCTCGACCATGCCGAGCTGCTTGCCCATATTGAGCAGGCCGGCATACATTTCCGCATTCAACTGGCGGTCGCGGTTGACGCCGACCAGCTCCTGGTCGACATTCGGCAGGGCCTTCATTTTTGCCTTGATATTGCCCAGCTCGTTGTTCAATTCCTGTATCTGCCTGGTCAGCAGTACGACGGAGGGATGCTCGTCACGATAGCGAACAAGCAGTTCCGCTTTTTTCTGCCGGAGTTCGACCAGCCTGGATTGCACGACGACCGACTGCTGCATCAAGTTCCTGGCCTCTTCATTGACATCAAAGGTGCCATTCCGGGAACGCAGATCCGCCACTTTCGCTTCGGAGTTTTCCAGATTTTTCTTGGCATCAGCGAGTTGCTGCTTGAAGAAAGAGAGTGCCTTTTCCGCTTCAGCAGCCTTCGCGCTCACGTTCTGCTTAATGTATTCGTCGCCGACTTGATTCAGCACCTTGCTGATTTGCTCTGGCTTCGAACCGCGCAGTGACACGGCGATGATATTGGACTGCCGTCCTCGTTCCGAGATGGACAGCGACTTTTGCAATTGCTCGACTGCCTGGGCCTTGGGGATGCGACTGACTTTGAATTCAGCGCCAGGATTCGCAGCAAGCTTTTCAACCAGGATTTCAATATCGCCGGCATCGGTACGAGCGCGTGTAACTTGACCGGCCTGGCCGTTCAGCTCAATGCCGAGTTCTTTCTGTACCAAGCGGAAGCCGTTGTTGTCTTCCACTGTGAGGGCAAATGATTTTCCGAGCAAAGAATCGGGCAGATTCAGGGTGGCGATTTCAATTTTCTCGGCACCCCATACATAGCCGCCCTGTCCGAGTATGCCCGGGTTGGAAATATTCTTGCTGCCGCGGGCAATCGATGCGCCGATAAGCGGAAAGTATTTCGGCTCGACGACGATATCGAGCTTGGTTGCCTCCACGACGCGGGAAAGCACCGTCCTGGAACGGATGACTTCGACTTCCGTCGAGGTCTGGGTTTTCAAATCCAGCGCTGCCGGCAAGTTACCAGGCACGTCGGCAGTTTGCGGCGAGCTTTCTTTAACCTGGATCAAAAGGTTGGATTCGTAGACGGGGCTCACCGACAGGGCATAGATTGTCCCGAGCAATGCGGTAACGAGCGCGATAATCGCGATCATCCATCGATGCTCAACAATATTACGCAGGATAAAAGCGAGGCTCAAAGCGCTTTCCCCCATTTCATCGCGAGGATGCAACCGTGGTAGATAGTGGTTCATTGGTTCAGTCGAAAAAGGTTTTTGCACTTGGAAGGATCCCAGTTCATTGACGTAACAGACGCAACTTCGCCCGCATCTGCAACCTAATGATCGAACTCTTCCATCCTTTTCTTTACTGATGAACACATTGATCAACAACGTACGGCTTGCATATTCGCCCGGCGCTCGTCGCCTACTGAACTAGACAAGCCACCATGAGCTGCTTGGTAATGCCGTTCAAGTCTACTCAATAGTTCGCAAAGAATAAGTATGGAAATTCGATTTCTTCACACTTAATGTCACCCATTAAATCAGCTAAATTGATAAATCGGTTTAACCTATAGCAATTCAGCAGCATTCAAGGGAAACCGTGAGTTATTGAGAGGATTCGCTGGCTGCCAGATTGCTTAATTCATCGGCGAATCTTTTGGCTCCCGACTTTGGCGCAACCCCATGACCAAGCACGAGATACAAAGTCGATTTATACGCGGAGCCCTTGTCTAGCGGAAGAATGGCAATCTGATCTTCATCAAGCCACTTTTGCACCCGGCACCTTGGCAGCCAGGCGTAGCCAAGCCCATGGCGAAGCGCATCAATGGCGGTATCGATTCCGCTCACTCTCCAAAAACGCGAATAGCGGGACAAGCGATAATTAGACTGCTCACCCGCCTGATCGCCGCCGGAAATAACGATCTGCACCTGCTTCTCCAGATCGTCAGTAGTAATTTCCCGATTCAAGGAGAAGAGTGAATGATCGGGATGGGCAACGGCGATATGTTCGACTTCGATCAATTCGCTTCCCATGAAGCCCATCGGCACTTCGGTGCTGACAGCAAGATCGGCAGCCCGTTCATGAAGTGCTTTTCTTGCTTCGCTTAGGGATGCCTCTTCCACGCTCAATCTCACGTTCTGTGAAAATGGTGAAAGCTTGCGCAAGGTTTTCATCAGGAGTTGAGGCGGAAAACTCGGATCGGTCACAATCCTTATTTCCGGCCCCCAGCCGTTTCGCAGGTTTTCCGCCAGCGCCTCCAGTTCAACAGCATTGCGAACCAGCTCTCGTGAGCGGTCCAGCAAAATCTTTCCCTCTTCGGTGATCTGGGCCTTGCGCCCTTCTATCTTTAAAAGAGATACGCCCAACTGCTCCTGGAGCTTGGCGAGGGTATAACTGATCGCCGACTGGCTGATATGCAGATGGCTTGCGGCACCGGTGAAGCCATCGAAATCAACGACGGCGTGGAACATTTTCCATTGCTTCAGGCTGATGCGAAAATTTCGTACGTTTGATGGACGAAATTCCCCTGCGAGTCTAGCTCTGCGGAATGCCAGCGGCTCCGTCAGATGCAACGCGGTGTCCGCTGATTCACTGATTTTCATTTTTTGTTCCATTGAAACTTATAGTCTAGAGTGCGGAAGACGACGGCTTTCGCCGTGCGCACAGGTTGCACTTCCACGCAAACAATCCGGTTGTCTTGATAAAGTGCACCGCCTTGTAAACCATGAATGTCATAAAAATTTCCGCTTGTCTCTAAAACCCATTTTCGATGGTTTTCATTTTACGAGCGCATATGCTTTAACTCTTAATAATCCTCATTGCCGAAGCATCTTTTTGGCACATAAACTTTCACGCAACAGTTAAGAGAGATACCGCACGCAAGCAGCAGCTGAATAATGTTTGCAATTGTTTTTGCCTGGAGTACATCGGTATAGAGCAAACATCAAACAAGACACACCATCATGATTCGCTTACCGAGTTTATCGATCAGTTATCTCTGCATAGATTGCTCATGCGCAAGAAGTCGATGGGCTTCAAAGAGAACGTTTCCCCAATGAATGAGTGGCCAATTTCCAATTCCGATAAAGACCTAATCTTTTAGGCTTGAGAAGACAAATTCGGAGGAAGAATCTCTAATCTTGCACAAGGTCTATACGGAACAATGCATGCAGCATCTAGCCACTTGAAATTTTCACGCTCTCATATTTTTCTATTAGTAAAGGAGACGCAATGAGACTTTGGAGTGATTCATTCAGAGATGGGATGCCGATTCCCCCTGAATTTTCCTTGTGCGCCATTGATCCGATCAAGCGGGTCGCTTTTTCGGACAATAAAAATCCCAGCCTCACATGGAGCGACGTTCCGAGCAGTACCCGATCGTTTGCACTGATTTGCTACGACGAGTCCGCGCCTTCGGTAGCCGACGACGTGAACCAGGATGGAAAGCGGGTGCGCAAGGTTTTGCCGCGGGCAGAATTCTTCCATTGGGTATTGATCGATATGCCGCCTGACATGCATGCCATTGGCGCCGGTCAGTTCAGTGCTACCTTGACTGCACGCGGCAAGCCTGGCCCTGAAGTACCGGGCGCTCCGCCCATGCGTCATGGTGTCAACGACTACACGCAATGGTTCAAGGGCGATCCAGACATGGAAGGAAGCTATTGCGGCTACGATGGACCCTGCCCGCCCTGGAATGACGACCTGGTCCATCGCTATATCTTTACGCTGTATGCGCTGGATGTCGACCGCTTGCCTGTCGAAGGCAAATTTACTGGCCAGCAGGCACGTGCCGCGATGCAGGGACATATTCTGGCAGAAGCCAGGCTGACGGGGACTTACACGCTTGATCCTGGGCTAGGGGCACATTCACAGTCCTCATGAACCGATGGCCGTGAACTGTGACAGCAATGCATTGTTCTACCGATCAGTAGCGGGAAATAAAAAAGGACTTGATCCGGTTGAATCAAGTCCTTCTTGGAATCTGGAGGCGGGGGTCGGAATTGAACCGGCGTCTACGGCTTTGCAGGCCGCTGCATAACCACTTTGCTACCCCGCCATGGGTGCGTATTGTAACCGCGAATCGGAAACCCTGCTGCACAGAGAAAATGGAGCGGGAGAAGAGTCTCGAACTCTCGACCTCAACCTTGGCAAGGTTGCGCTCTACCAACTGAGCTACTCCCGCATCTTTACTGCGCAATCTATCGCCGCATAACCAATGAGTACCACCTCAATGGTCTTGAATGAAAAAGGGAAGCGTGGTTAGCTTCCCTTCTAATTCTGGAGCGGGAGAAGAGTCTCGAACTCTCGACCTCAACCTTGGCAAGGTTGCGCTCTACCAACTGAGCTACTCCCGCTTTGCGTGCATCGCAGCGCGACGACAGGGATGAATTATAGAGTATTGGAGAAAGTTGTCAAGCATCTTCCCTTACTTAACATCAACTCCGTTCCTTCATCAAAGGCCAGGCCTTGCGCAAATAATAAAACATGGACCAGACCGTCAGGACGGCAGCGACATAAAGCAAGACCGTTCCCCAGACATAGGTGTCGATGAGACCAAAGAGCGTGCCCTTGAACAGCAACATCGGGATCGCGATCATTTGCGCCGTAGTCTTGATTTTGCCTATCGAACTCACGGCCACCGACTTGGACGCACCGATTTGGGCCATCCATTCACGCAATGCGGAAATGGTGATTTCCCGCCCGATGATAATGAAGGCCACCACGGCGTTGACCTCGTTGAACTGGACCAGCACCAGCAAGGCGCCGGCCACCATCAGCTTATCCGCTACCGGGTCAAGAAAGGCGCCGAAGGCCGAAGTCTGATTCCAGCGCCGTGCCAGGAAACCATCAAACCAGTCGGTAACCGCGGCAATGATGAATACTGCTGTAGACGCCACTCCCTTATCGAAAGTGGAAAGCCAGGTATCTGGAAGGTAAAAAACGCCGACTACCAGCGGAATCAGCGCCACGCGCAACCAGGTCAGCAGAATGGGAACATTGAGAGGCATAAGCCGAATTGTAATTGGATTTCGCTGCCTATGGTCAATGCAGTTGCCGGTAAATATCCTCTGCCAATTGACGTGAGATGCCTTCCACCGATGCCAGCTCTTCGACGCTGGCATCGATCACCCCGCGCAGCCCGCCGAAACGCGCCAGCAGCTTTTGCCGGCGCTTGGCGCCGATGCCCTCGATCTCCTCCAGGCGCGACGTTTGCCGCGCCTTGGCGCGCTTGGCACGCATGCCGGTGATGGCAAAGCGGTGCGCCTCATCGCGGATCTGCGCCACCAGCATCAAGGCCGCCGATTCCTTGCCCAGGACTTGCGGCTCGCGGCCGTCGGCGAAGATCAGGGTTTCCAGGCCAACCTTGCGCCCCTCCCCCTTGGCGACGCCGACCAGCAGGCTGATATCCAGTCCCAGTTCGGAAAACACCTGGCGCGCCATCTCGACCTGGCCCTTGCCGCCGTCGATCAGCACGATGTCCGGCATGATGCCGTCGCCATTGGCGAGCTTTTCATACCGCCGCATCAGCACCTGACGCATGGCGGCATAATCGTCGCCGGGCGTGATGTCGTTGATGTTGTAACGCCGGTATTCGCCATTTTGCATGACATGGTGATGGAATACCACGCAGGATGCCTGCGTGGCCTCGCCCTGGGTATGGCTGATGTCGAAACATTCCACCCGCAGGTTTTCCAGGTCGTCGCGCTCGATGTTCAAGGCGTCGGCCAGGGCGCGGGTACGTGCCTGTTGCGAGCCCTGCTCCGACAACAGCCGTGCCAATGCGATTTCCGCGCCCTTTTGCGCCATCTCCAGCCACTGGCGGCGTTGGCCCTGCGGCTGGAACACCAGGTTGATGCGATGGCCGCATTGCTCCATCAGCGCCACCATCAACTCCGGCTGGTCGAATTCGATATTGATGATCAGGGTACCGGGGATGAAGGAATCGATGTAGTGCTGGGCCAGAAATGCCTTCAGCACCTCGGCTTCGACACTTTCCTCGCCAACCGCCAGTGCGCCTTCCACTTGCGTCGGGAAGTAGGCGCGGTCGCCCAGATGGCGGCCGCCACGCACCATCGCCAGATTGACACAGGCACGTCCGCCCTGGACCACCACGGCGATGATGTCGATATCGGCGTCGCCGATGGTTTCCATGCTTTGCTGATGCAGGACGCGCGACAAGGCGCTGATCTGATTGCGCACCACCGCTGCCTGCTCGAACTTCAGCTCTGCGGCGAAGGCCTGCATCTTTTCCTGCAAGGCTTCCAGCACCTCGGACTGGCGCCCGCGCAGAAACTGGGCCGCATGCTCCACGTCGGCATCGTAGGCTTCCTTGCTGATGTAATTCACGCAGGGTGCGCTGCAGCGCTGGATCTGGTGCAGCAGGCATGGGCGGGTACGGTTGGCAAATACGCTATCTTCGCAGGTGCGCAGCAGGAAAACCTTTTGCAGGATCTGCATGGATTCCTTGACCGCCCAGGCGCTGGGAAATGGCCCGAAATACTGGCTTTTCTTGTCGACCGCGCCACGGTAGTAGGCCATGCGCGGATATTCGTGCGCCGACAGCTTCAGGTAGGGATAGGACTTATCGTCGCGGAACAGAATGTTGTAACGCGGCTGCTGGGTCTTGATGAGGTTATTTTCGAGCAGCAGCGCTTCCGCTTCGCTGCGCGTGACCGTCGTTTCCAGGCGCACGATTTTCTCGACCATCAAGGCCGTGCGCGGACTGGCGAGATTTTTCTGGAAATAGCTGGAGACGCGTTTTTTCAGGTCGCGCGCCTTGCCGACATAGAGCAGCTTGTTCTCGGCATCGAAATAGCGGTAAACGCCAGGCAGGTGGGGCAAGGCGGCGACCGCGTCCAGCAGCGCGGCGCGAGGATCAGGCGCCTGAGCTTCATCCATTATGGTCACTGCCTTTTCTCATCAGTACCTTTTTCCGTCACAACTTTCCCGTCATTGACGCGTCCGGTCTTCGCTGTCCACGGGCGCATCACGGCAACTGGCGGCTCGCTGCTTACACCAGCGACTGCGCCAGTTTTTTTGCTGCGCGATAGCGTGCGTCATTTTGCAGCGCTTCCCAATCCATGGCGGCGGCAGTCGGCACCAGGGCAGCAATACGTGCCGCCGATTGCTCGGTGCTCTTGCCTTCCTTGAGCTGCAAGCCTTCCAGCAGCATATCGGCCTTGTCCGGCGAATTGCAGATCAGGACCATGTCGCAGCCGGCCGCCAGTGCCGCATGGGCGCCATCGACCACGCTACCGGCCACGCTTGCGCCTTCCATGCTCAGGTCGTCGCTGAAGATCACGCCCTCGAAGCCCATATCCTTGCGCAGCAGCTTCAGCCATTTTTTCGAGAAGCCGGCCGGATGCTTGTCCACTTTCGGATAAATCACATGCGCCGGCATTACGCCCGCCAAGCCCATGCCAAGCCAGCCATAGGGCGCGGCATCCTGCTCGACGATTTCCTCGAAGCTGCGCTCATCGACCGGCACGGCCACATGCGAATCGGCTTCGGCAAAACCATGACCGGGGAAGTGCTTGCCGCAATTGGCCATGCCGGCCAGCGCCAGGCCATGGTTCAAGCTCTTGGCCAGCAGCGTCACCACGCGCGGATCACTGTGAAAGGCGCGGTCCCCGATCACGCCGGATTGGCCATAATCGAGATCGAGCACAGGAGTGAAAGACAAGTCCACGCCACAGGCACGCAATTCCGCCGCCAGCACGAATCCGACCGCAGTCGCCGCCTTGGTGGCTTCCAGCACGTCGCGTTCCCACAATTCACCCAGGCGGCGCATGGCCGGCAGCTTGGTGAAGCCATCTGTCTTGAAGCGCTGCACGCGGCCGCCTTCATGGTCCACGGCGATCAGCACGCCCGGGCGCTCGGCATGGATGGCTGCCGTCAGTTCGGTCAATTGCTTGCGGTCGGTGTAATTGCGCGCAAACAGGATCACGCCCCCGGTCAATGGATGACGGATGCGGCGGATATCGTCGGCGTCGAGCGTCGTGCCAACCACGTCGAGCATGACCGGGCCCAATGCCCCTGCCTGCAATGGGGAAGCGGACTGGCCGCCGGCGAAAGAATCTCTTGTCATTTTTTCTCCACTATAACGAACGCGACCGCGTAATCGGCTTCATCAGTAATTGTGACTTGCGCACTCAAACCGTTTTGTTCCATAAATTCCTGCAAGGCGCCGCTGGCGACCACGATGGGTTTGCCGCTCGGCGCATTCAGCGTCTGCATCGACCGCCAGGTCATCGGCATGCGCATCCCCAGCCCGATCGCCTTGGAAAACGCCTCCTTGGCAGCAAATCGCGTGGCAAGAAAGCGTAATCCCCGCACAGGCACCTTGGCTTTGCGGCGATGGTATTTTTCCAGCTCCTGCGGCCCCAGGACCTTTTCAGCGAAGCGGTCGCCATGGCGCGCGACCGCCGCCTCGACACGCGAAATCTGGATGATATCGGTACCGATGCCGTAAATCATTTTACCGTGCCCAGCCGTGCCTGCAGCATGATCGCCTTCATGTCCGAGACCGCCTTGCGCCAGCCATCGAACACAGCCTGCGCGACGATGGCGTGACCGATGTTCAGCTCGGCGATATTGGGGATCGCGGCGATCGCCTGCACGTTGGTGTAATGCAGTCCATGGCCGGCATTGACCTTGAGGCCGCGCGCCACGCCTGCCCGCACGCCGCTCCGGATGCGCTCCAACTCGTCCTGGAGTTCCTGCGGAGCGACAGCCTCGGCATAACGTCCGGTATGCAATTCAATCACCGGCGCACCGGCTTCTGCCGCCGCCTGGATCTGGGCTTCATCCGGATCGATGAACAGACTCACGCGGATACCCGCTTGCTGCAATTGCGCCACAGCCGCCTTCACGACTGCAAAATTACCCGCCACGTCCAGCCCGCCTTCAGTCGTGACTTCGGCACGCCGCTCCGGCACCAGGCACACATCCTGCGGCTTGATCTCGCAGGCGAAATCCAGCATTTCCGTTGTTACCGCCGACTCCAGGTTCATGCGCGTCTTCAGGAGCGGGCGCATCGCGCGCACGTCGGCATCCTTGATATGGCGCCGGTCTTCGCGCAGATGCAGGGTGATCGCGTCAGCCCCAGACTCCTCCGCCAGCAGCGCCGCCTGGATCGGGTCGGGATAAGTCGTGCCGCGCGCATTGCGCAAGGTAGCGACATGGTCGATGTTGACGCCCAGTTCGATAGTCGGGCCGGCGGGATGAAGATAGCTCATGAGATTGGTCGATTGTCGTTGCGGGTAATGGCCCGTATCTTACAACTGCATCAGGTCGATGAGGATCTGGCGCGTATTCAACTGGGTGCCGCCGAGGTGATGCGACAACAGGTGCCGCATGAGGAACTTGCTCTGCGTTTGCGTGACCGCATCGGAATAATCTTCCTTCTCCATGTCGATCAGCGTTTTGCCGGCAACCTGAGGCCAGGCATCGGCCGGCACGGCGGGACGGGGCCCACGCTCGGGATCGACCACATAAGTCTTTTGCGGCACAACTGTTTCGCCGGTGCTGGTGCAGCGCGTGAAATCGCCTGAAAAGCCGGTTTCCTTCAAGAGCGCACGCTCGAATTTGCGCAACACTATGGGCGCCGGTTCACCATGCCCCAATTCGTTCAGCGTCGAGACATAATGCTGAAACAACGCAGGATGCGAATCGTCGCGGGCGAGGAACTTGATCAGCAATTCGTTGAGATAGAAGCCGCACAACAACGCATCTTTTTCCAGCGGCAGCAAGCCCCCCACCCATTCGGCGCCGGTCAGGGTGCGCAATTCGCCCTTGCCGCTCCACGACAGCGACAACGGCTGGAAAGTCTGCAGCACGCCGCGCAATTGCGAATGCGGACGCTTGGCGCCCTTTGCCACCAACGCGATGCGGCCATGATCGCGCGTCAGCACGTCGATGATAAGACTGGTTTCCTTGTAGGGATAGCTGTGCAGGACGAAGCCGGGCTGCTGATTCACCCGGTGTTCCTTTTCAGCCGGCGCGCGCAGGCGCCGTTCGGCGGCGATCAGATCCATCGCAGGGATGTCAGGCTTCCTTATTCGTAACCGTAGGCACGCAAGCGGGCTTCGTTATCCGCCCAGCCGGATTTCACCTTGACCCAGACTTCCAGATACACCGGGCCACCAAACAATTTTTCCATGTCCAGGCGGGACTGCGTCGAGATTTCCTTCAGCTTGGCTCCCTTCTGTCCGATCACCATGGCCTTGTGGCTATCGCGCTCGACCAGGACGGCGGCGAAGATGCGCCGCAAATTGCCTTCCTGTTCAAATTTCTCGATCACGACCGTGCTGGTGTAAGGCAGTTCGTCGCCAGCCAGGCGGAAAATCTTTTCACGAACGATTTCCGCCGCCAGGAATTTTTCACTGCGGTCAGTGATATCGTCCTCGGCGAAGATCGGCGGATTCTCCGGCAAGATTTTGCGGATCTCTTCCTGCAAACCGTCCAGCTGAAAATTCTGTTTGGCCGATACCGGCACTACGGCGGCAAAATCGCGTTGCCCTGCGACTTTTTGCGCGAACGGCATGAGCACGGCCTTATCCTTCATGCGATCGGCCTTGTTGATCACCAGAATGCATGCCACGTTCTTCGGGATCAGATTCAGCACTTGCTCATCGGCCTGGCCAAAGGTCCCGGCTTCCACGACGAACAGCACGACATCGGCCGCAGTCAGGGTATTGGTGACCGTCTTGTTCAGCGTCTTGTTCAGGGCATTCGAATGGCGGGTTTGAAAACCCGGTGTATCGACGTACACGAATTGCGCATCGTCGATGGTCTGGATACCCGTGATGCGGTGCCGCGTGGTTTGCGCCTTGCGCGAAGTGATGCTGACCTTGGCGCCGATCAGTTTGTTCATCAGGGTCGACTTACCGACATTCGGGCGGCCAACGATGGCGATATATCCGCAGCGAAATCCAGCGGGTGCAGCAGTAGAGGTCATGCAGTTTTAGGTTGGGTGGTGCCGGCAGGCTTGGGCGGTTCGATACCGGTTTCAGGCATGGTGTCGGAAGCCGGCTGGCTTGTCTCCGGCACCATGCCAGTATCAGGTTGGACTGTAACTTTGTCAGCAGGTTTCTGCGCGGATTTCGGCTCTTTCGCGGCTGCTTTTGCCGGCTTAGGTTCCGGCTTGCTTTCCGGTTTGGACTCAGGCTGCTTATTTTCCGGATTATTTTCCGGCGCAATGGAAGTATCCGCATTCGGCGCATCCGGCTGAATCGTGGCGATTCCCGCCAGCTTCAGCTGTGCTGCGCGCGGCCGCGTCTTGCGCGCGGCGGACGGCGTTTTCGCTAATGCAGCCTGTACGGCTTCCAGCGCCAGCTTGGCCGCGGCTTGCTCGCCAGCACGCCGGCTGCCTCCACTGCCAAATACTTGGATATCCAGCTTCGGCACCAGGCATTCGATTTCGAATTCCTGGTTATGGGCCGCGCCATGGGTTGCGACTACATTGTATTGCGGCAAGGCGATTTTTTTACCCTGCAGAAATTCCTGCAGCAGGGTTTTGGCATCCTTGCCAAGGGTTTTGGGATCGACCGTATCCAGGATGGGAATGTAAAGCGAACGGATGACCTTGCGGGCGGTTTCAAATCCGCCATCCAGAAAGATCGCGCCGAACAAGGCTTCGAGGGTATCGGCAAGGATAGATGGACGCCGGAATCCACCCGATTTCAACTCTCCCTCGCCCAACCTCAGGAACTGGGAGAGCTCTAGGCGCTGCGCGATTTCGTACAGCGATTGCTGCTTGACGAGATTGGCGCGCAGCCGCGACAAATCGCCCTCGTCGATCTTGCTATAGCGTTCGAACAGCAAGGAAGCAACGACGCAATTGAGGACCGAATCGCCGAGGAATTCCAGGCGCTCGTTATGCAAACTGCTGTGGCTACGATGGGTCAAGGCTTGCTGCAGCAAAGCAGCGTCCTTGAACGTATGCCCCAGCCGATTTTGCAATAACGTCAAATCCATATCTCTCTATTTCGCTCTCTTGAGGCTTAGGCGCCGCCATCCTTTGCAGGTTTCTTACCCTTTTGCTTTTCTGTCGTACCCTCGTATTCAATCAAGAGGCTGGCGGGACCAACTAAGGGGATTTTCTTATCGTAAGCGAAACTGACCTCCAGCCCATTACCATTATTGTAGACTTCCAGGTCTTTGCCGGTAATCGAAGTGATATAAGCCACATCAGCCTGCTTGTCGAAACTATTGCGAATTTCCGCTGGGGTCGAGCCATCGGTCTTTGCCTTGGCGATGGCTTTATTGATGGCCATGTATTCGGTCACGGTTGGAACGACTTTCATTCCGAGTACGGCCAACGCTCCCAGAATTGCCAGTACAACGATCAGTCCGACCAGTGAAATGCCTTGTTGCTTGCATGTGAATAGTTGTTTTTGCATGCTCCCCTCCCCCTGTTTAGTTACTGGAAACTGCCAATCCGTTTCAGGTTACTGAAATTCATCCAGATAAAAAATGCCTTGCCGACAATATTCTGGTCCGGGACAAAGCCCCAGTAACGGCTGTCGAGACTATTGTCGCGGTTATCGCCCATCATAAAGTAGTTCCCAGGCGGCACGGTACAAGAGAAATCGCCACCGTTGAAACTGCAGTTTTCATGACCAGGGAAACTTCTTTCGTTCGTGGCATATGCTGGCGCGCCTTCATCATTGAGAATGCGATGCGCTACGCCATTCAGGTTTTCCTTATACTGCTTCGAGTATGTCAGCCGATCCTCGTCCAGGTAATCCGGTAGCTCTTCATAAGAAAGCGCTTGATCATTGATCGTTAAACGCTTGTTTTTATACACTATTTTATCACCAGGCACACCAACTACGCGCTTAATGTAGTCAAGCGAAGGATCTTCCGGATACTTGAAAACCATGACATCGCCGCGCTTCGGGTCATTAACTTCAATGATCTTCTTGTTAATTACAGGCAAACGGACACCATAGGTGTATTTGTTCACCAAAATCAGATCGCCGACCAAGAGGGTCGGAACCATCGAACTGGATGGAATCTTGAACGGCTCATACAAGAAAGAGCGCAGAAAAAACACCAGGGCGATAACCGGGAAAAAGCTGCCGGAATACTCGATCCATGTCGGCTGGCGCAAAATCCCGGCCTCCAGGGCTGCCCTGCTATTGGAATCCGGCTTGATTCCTTCCGCCGCCAGCTTCGCATTGCGAGCGTCATATTCCGCAAGTGCGGCATCGGCATGCGCCCGGCGTTTTTTTGCCAGATAAAACACATCCAGAAACCAGATAACGCCGGTTACGATCGTCAAAACAAACAGAATCAGGGCAAAATTGCCAAGAATTGACTGCACGCTCATTTTTCATCCACTTGTAAAATTGCCAAGAAGGCCTCTTGAGGAATTTCCACAGAGCCAACTTGTTTCATGCGCTTTTTACCTGCCTTTTGCTTTTCCAGCAACTTACGCTTACGGCTAATGTCACCGCCATAGCATTTTGCCAAAACGTTTTTACGCAGGGCTTTGACGTTCTCGCGCGAAATAATGTTGGAGCCGATTGCGGCCTGAATCGCCACATCGAACATCTGACGCGGGATGATTTCACGCATCTTGGCTGCCACCGCACGGCCGCGGTACTGGCTGTTTGCGCGGTGCACGATGATCGCCAGCGCATCGACCTTCTCGCCATTGATCAGCATGTCGACCTTGACGACGTCGGAGGCACGGTATTCCTTGAACTCGTAATCCATCGAGGCATAGCCGCGCGAAGTGGATTTCAGCTTGTCGAAGAAATCCAGCACGATCTCGGCCATCGGCATTTCATAGGTCAGCTTGACCTGCTTGCCGTGGTAGCTCATGTCCATCTGGACGCCGCGCTTTTGCGTACACAATGTGATGACGGAGCCGACATATTCCTGCGGCATGTACAGGTTGACCGTGACGATCGGCTCGCGGATTTCCTCGATCTTGGAGGGGTCCGGCATCTTGGACGGGTTATCCACCTGCAGCACGGTACCGTCGCGCATTACCACCTCGTACACCACGGTCGGCGCGGTGGTAATCAGGTCCATGTCGAATTCGCGCTCGAGGCGTTCCTGCACGATTTCCATGTGCAAGAGGCCCAAGAAGCCGCAGCGGAAGCCGAAACCCAGCGCCTGCGAAACTTCCGGCTCGAACATCAGGGCGGCGTCATTGAGCTTCAATTTTTCCAGAGAGTCGCGCAAGGCATCGTACTGGTTCGCCTCGACCGGGAAGAGACCCGCAAACACCTGCGGCTGCACTTCCTTGAAACCGGGCAGCGGCTCGGCGGCGGGTTTGGCGGCCAGCGTGACGGTATCGCCGACCTTGGCAGCCTTCAGTTCCTTGATGCCGGCGATGATGAAACCCACTTGCCCGGCCGACAAAGTCTCGCGCGCCACTGACTTGGGCGTGAAGACACCGACGCTTTCCACCAGGTGCTGCGCACCAGTGGCCATCAGCAGGATCTTGTCTTTCGGGCGCAGCGTGCCGTTGATGATACGGACCAGCATCACCACGCCAACGTAATTATCGAACCAGGAATCGACGATCAGCGCCTGCAATGGCGCGTCCGGGTCGCCCTTGGGCGGCGGCACCTTCGCAATCAGCGATTCCAGCACGTCTTGCACGCCCAGGCCAGTCTTGGCGGAACAATGCACCGCATCGCCGGCCTCGATGCCGATGACTTCTTCGATTTCCGAAATCGCGCTTTCCGGATTGGCCGAGGGCAGGTCGATCTTGTTCAGCACCGGCACCACTTCCACGCCCAGCTCGATCGCGGTATAGCAGTTCGCCACGGTTTGCGCTTCCACACCCTGCGAGGCATCCACCACCAGCAAGGCGCCTTCGCAAGCGGAAAGCGAGCGACTGACTTCATAGCTGAAGTCGACGTGGCCCGGCGTATCGATCAGGTTAAGGTTGTACACCTTGCCATCGCGTGCCTTGTAGCTCAGCGCCGCGGTCTGCGCCTTGATGGTGATGCCGCGCTCGCGCTCCAGGTCCATCGAATCGAGCACCTGGGCTTCCATTTCACGGTCGGACAAGCCGCCGCACAACTGGATGATGCGGTCGGCCAGGGTGGATTTACCGTGATCGATGTGGGCAATGATGGAGAAATTGCGGATATTGTTCATTTAACCAGTCGAGGACAAAACGGTGCAGCACTTGATTTCGCCCTGCATCCAAATCAGTCGGAAGCAGAATGCCGCGTACAGGCCCTGTCCCGCAATAGCAAAAAATACGTAAAAAAGGCGCTCAATGCAGGGGAACCTCCCCGGGCGAGCGCCTTTTGAGACTTCCACGTATGGAATATGGCAGCATTTTACCGGATTTCAGAGTGAAAATCCTGAAAAACTCGTATCAGGCAGCTGTTGCGCTTCCGTTGGAAAGATAGTTGCGGACCATGCCTTCATCAAGGAAATAATGGCAAAGACGCGTCGCTTCGCCGTTTCGCCAGCCTATCAGCACCGGCACCAACTCATCGTACAGCGCGACGAGCGCCGGGTCCGCATCGACATCCCGGACCTCGATTGCAAAGGAAAATTCGCCCTGCAAAGCCTGCAGTGCAATCAACATGTCGTCGCAAAGATGGCAATAGGTGCGCGAGTAAAGAATGAATTTGACCGGCATGACCAACACGTTACATAAATAAAAGGCTGCAAGCCTGACAGCCTGCAGCCTTGATACTGATTATCGAAGCTTACAATAACAGAAGCTTACTGAGCATTCGGCCGAATCGGCACGAATTGCGAGGAATCGCCTCGACGTACCAAAAGCACCGCCATTTTCTTTGGATCCAGCTTGGCAATCAGGCTGTTGAATTGAGCGGCATCCTTGATGTCGGTATTATTCAGGCGCAGAATCACGTCGCCAGCACGCAAGCCGGCACGAGCGCTGACACCTTCCGCGGCGTCAACCAGCACACCGCCATCCAGATTCAATTCCCGCTTCTGTGCCTCAGTCAGATTGGTTACCGACAGGCCCAAGGCATTCGGCGTGCGTTCCGGTTTGGTCTTGCCGTTTTCCTTCTTCGCAGTTTTTTCCGGCTCCATCTCTGCGATAGTCAATTGCAGGTCGCGGGTAGCGCCCTTGCGCCAGACGGAGATGGTTGCGCGCGAACCCGGCTTCGTATTCCCCACCAGGCGCGGCAAATCGCTGGAACGCTCGATGTTGGTGCCGTTGTACTTCAGGATGATATCGCCGGTTTCCACGCCGCCCTTCTCTGCCGGCGAACCAGGCTCGACGCGCTGCACCTGCGCGCCCTGCGCACGGCTCAACCCGAGCGATTCGGCCACATCCTTGGTGACTTCGCCGATCTGCACGCCGATCCGCCCGCGCGTCACCTTGCCCGTCGTCTTCAGCTGCTCAGCCACGCGCATCGCTTCGTCGATCGGCACGGCGAAGGAGATCCCCATGTAACCGCCGGAACGGCTATAGATTTGCGAGTTGATACCGACCACTTCACCGCGCATATTGATCAGCGGGCCGCCGGAATTGCCAGGGTTGACCGCGACGTCAGTCTGGATCAATTGCAGGTAATCTCCGGTATCGCGTGCCTTCGAAGAGACAATCCCGGCGGTCACGGTGTTATCCAGTCCGAACGGGGAGCCGATGGCGACCACCCATTCACCGGCGCGCAGCTTGGCCGAATCGCCGATCGGCAGGCGCGGCAGATTGCCGCCTTCGATTTTTACGACAGCCACATCGGTACGCTTGTCGCTGCCAATCACCTTTGCCTTGAATTCGCGCTTGTCGGATAGCGTGACGTAGACGTCGTCAGCTCCCTCGATCACATGCGCATTGGTCATGATGAAACCATCGGCGGAAACTATGAAGCCGGAACCGACGCCACGGGGCACTTCCTCTTCCTGCTGCGGCTGGGATTTACCGTTGCCGCGCGGCGTGCGCTCAGGCTGGCGCGGCATCGGCACACCGAAAAAGCGCCGGAAAAATTCCTGCATTTCCTCGTCTTCGGACATCGCGCCATTTGGATTGGAACGCATCTTGGCCGTCGTGCGGATATTGACCACTGCCGGCCCGGCCTTCTCGACCATATCGGTGAAGTCCGGCAAACCAGCAACGGAAGGAGCAGCGATTGCCGGAGAGACGATACCCATGCCACCGGCGAAAAGTGCGCTGGCGACACCAAGAACTAATGTAGAGAGAAATTTACGAGCAGGAATTCCAGTATTCATAGAGTCCTTTTATCTTCTAGTAGTCTTGAATTCAATTGAATTGGCGACCTGCCGGATTGCCACAGCAGGCACCTCACCCACTATGGTAAGCCAAAATTCCCCCTGACGCTTGCCTGCAATATTCATTGCCCCCTGTTGCATGAATCCCTCGGTGCGACTGGCGCTGCCAGGCTCAATGAAAATCGAGATGGCAGCCAATCCGTCCGAGTACACCATTTGCGCCATTTCGCGCGATTGCGGTGTCTGATTTCCGGCACGGGCGTTGGCGGCCCCGTTCGTCACCAGGCGCTTGACCTCGCGAATCTTGCGGAACCCCGGCGGCATGGCCTTGACGCTCCAGCCTGAAAGATTGGCCGACTCCATTGCTGCCCGCTCGATATGCCAGCCTTGAGTATTGGCGATGCTGCTGCGCGTACGGCTCGGGTCGATCTTGCCGATTTCGATCTGCGTGAAGGAAATCTGCTCGACCACGTCACCCTTCTCGTTCAAGGTTTGAGCGCGCAACAGCAAACCCGTTTTCTTGTCAGCCCAGAGCTTGTAACCGTAACGGAGATTGTCGAGCGGTTCGAGCAGAATGGTCTGCGCTGCATATCCCGCCACGCGGCCGGAACCACCCATCTTTAAACGATAGTAATCCCCGAGCTTTGCCGGGTTCGCATTCGGCAAGGCAGGAAACACTTCCTGGGTGACGCGCTTTTCCACCAGCAGAGTTTTGCTGTCCGGGACATAGCAGATGATTTCGTCGTTGGTGCGAATATATTCGCGCGGCTTGCCATCGAGGACTTCGAGCTTTTCATACTCATTTTTCCCGCTCTTCACGTGGGTGATGCGGGAAGTCCTGAATTGTTCGCCCTGCTGATAAACGAAAGTCCCGGAGTAACTGAATTTGACAGCGGCAGCCTGGATCTTTTTCAGCCAGGACTGCGCCTCACGCTTGTCCGTCGTAAGGCCAGCACCTTGCGCCTGCACTGAAACTGCGATGAAGGATAGGAGAAGAAATGTAAAAAATTTCGATAAACCCGGGGTTTGCCGCATACAGATTATTTACCCGCTTCGTTTGCGAATGTCGCTGAGCGCGCATATTGCGCCGAACTATAAACGGAAGGAGAAAAACGCTGATGCGCCATCAGGTACTCGTCGATGCGCGGATCGCGCAACACCTCTCCCTGGTCAGCCACGGCGACCTCCCGTTCCTCGGTGGCAGCAACGCCTACTACGGCAGGCACTGCAACGACCGCCGGCGCCGGCTTGGCGGCGACCATGGCCACTGCCGGGCTATTGTCACTGCCGGATTCCTTTTTTGCCACCAGCATGTGCGGTGCCGTCATGAACACTGCAGTCGCCACTGCTGCCGCTGCCATGCCCGGCATGGCCAGGCGCCGGACACGCTCGACCAGGGCAGGATGGCCGGAAGCGGCAGCCACGTTGGGCGCTGCTTGCGGTGCCAGGATCACAGGCTCCGCTTCCAGGCGTGCGGCCATGCGCGCGGAAAAACCATCGCTCAGGGTAACAGCCATGTCGTCCGAGCGCAGGATATCGCCGATCTGGTGATACAACTCCCAATCGGCGCGCGCGTCGGGATCGCGCAATGCGGCCAGCGCGACCTCGATCTGACTGTCACTGAGTTCATCATCGGCCAATGCCGAGATCTGTTCCTGGGTTTTCTCTCTCGTTTCCATAGCAGTCCGCGGTTTGCGGCCTCACTTACATTTGATAAATATTGATTTCCTTACCACCGCTTGTCAATGGCAGTGCCAAGCAATGGCCTCAATTTTTCCGCAATCGCTTCACGCGCACGGAATATCCGGCTACGCACGGTGCCTATTGGGCATCCCATGGCCTCGGCGATTTCGTCGTAGCTCAATCCTTCAATTTCGCGCAGCGTGATCGCCATGCGTAACTCTTCCGGCAGCGCATTCATCGCCACGTTCACCGTTTCCGCAATCTGCTTGGTTGCAAGCATTGACTCGGGCGTATTGATGTCCCGCAGGTGCTCACCATCATCGAAGGTTTCTGCCTCCTCCGCATCCGCGTCGGTCGAAGTCGGCGCACGGCGGCCTTGCGTCACCAGATAATTCTTGGCCGTGTTTATCCCTATCCTGTATAGCCAGGTATAGAAGGCCGAATCTCCACGGAACTGAGGCAGGGCACGATAAGCCTTGATAAAGGCTTCCTGCACTACATCCTCGGCTTCCGCCTGGTCACGCACGAGCCGTGACACCAGCCTCATCAGCTTTCTCTGGTATTTGACCACCAGCAGTTCGAACGCCCTTTTATCACCACGCTGGACGCGTTCGACTAATACCTGGTCAATATCGCGTTCTGTCGTCAACACCCGGTCCCTTGTCTTTCACAACATGCGCGAATTAAAGTTATTGACTACTGGAAATTCCAGAAGTTCAATCCCTACCGCGACGTTACAAAATTTAACGTTTTGCCTGACCATTGTGCGCGGCTATCCAGCGGCACGCAACCGACAAGCTGCGAAATTCTTCGGCACTTACACTGTCACGCAGGATCAGGATATTTCTGATCCTTCGATCCTCGGCTTGAAGTCGCAACAACAGCAAATGCGGCCAGATAGTCGAGTCGTGCCTCAGCGTGACAACTGCAGTGCCGTTCTGGTCCTGCTGCGGCGGCTTGTCAGTACCGGCCTGGCCGCGATGAACAGTACACGTCTTATCTTCTGTCACCGTGATTTGTCCGTGCTCGGAAATATCAATCCGCAGCGATTTTCCGCGCCAAATCAGAGCATGACTTGCCCAAACCGAAATCACGGCAAGGATCAACGCCAGTGCAACACGCCAAGCGAGAGATAGATGAATGGTCGGCGAAATCACCAGATAGGCCGCGACGGCCACCAAGCCCAGGCAAAAGCTCCCTTGCACGATGGCAAGCCGCCTGGAAGGCATTACCACGGTAGACACCGCGATGGACATTAGGAAAGGAAAGAAATTCCGCAACTTTCAAAAAGAAAGTTGCGGAGAGGCGAAATTAGATTTTGCCGAACACCAGGGAACCGTTGGTTCCACCGAAGCCGAAGGAGTTTTTGACAGCGATATCGATCGCCATCGGTCGTGCAGCATTGGCGCAGTAATCCAGATCGCAGTTTGGATCCTGGTTGAAGATGTTGATGGTCGGCGGCGAGATTTGCTTGTTCACGGCCAGAACGGTGAAGACCGATTCCAGGCCGCCTGCGCCACCCAGCAAGTGACCCGTCATCGACTTCGTCGAATTGACTACCACCTTCTTGGCATGATCTCCCAGCGCGCGCTTGATTGCGACCGTTTCAGCGATATCGCCCAGCGGCGTAGATGTGCCGTGTGCATTGATATAGTTGACTTGATCCGGATTAATGCCAGCGTTTTTCATTGCGGCAATCATGCAGCGGCGCGCACCATCGCCATCTTCCAACGGCGCTGTCATGTGATGCGCATCGGCGCTCATGCCGTAACCAAGCAATTCGGCATAGATCTTGGCGCCGCGTGCCTTGGCATGCTCATACTCTTCCAGCACCATGACACCCGCACCTTCGCCGAGCACAAAGCCGTCGCGATCCTTATCCCATGGACGGGATGCGGTCGCGGGGTCATCGTTACGCGATGACAAGGCACGGGCTGCGGCAAAGCCACCCACGCCCAACGGCGAAATGGTGGATTCGGCGCCGCCGGCGATCATGACATCGGCGTCACCATATTCAATCAGCCGTCCTGCTTCACCGATGCAGTGCAAACCGGTGGTGCAGGCCGTCACGATCGCCAGATTCGGGCCCTTCAGTCCATATTTAATGGACAGGTGACCCGAGATCATATTGATGATCGACGCGGGAACAAAGAAAGGAGAGACGCGGCGCGGACCACGCTTTTCCAGCTCGGCGTGAGTTTCCTCGATCATCGGCAAGCCGCCGATACCGGAACCGACGATCACGCCGATGCGCTCGGCATTGGCTTCCGTGACTTCCAGGCCACTGTCCTGGAAAGCCTGGATGCCAGCCGCCATGCCGTAGTGGATAAACGTATCCATCGTGCGGGCTTCCTTGCTCGACAAATACTCGTCGACATTGAATCCCTTCACTTCTCCGGCAAACGTGGTGGAAAAAGGCGTGGCGTCAAACCGAGTGATGGGGGCGATGCCAGACTTACCTTCAATCAATGCACTCCACGCATCGGTAATGGTATTACCAACGGGGGAAATGCAACCCAAGCCGGTGATGACTACCCGACGGCGTTGACGCGAGCTGCTCAAGCGTTTCTCCTTGCGATACAAATGTCGATTTAGGCCTTGACGTGCGCCTTGGCGTAATCGATCGCTTGTTGAACGGTGGTGATCTTCTCGGCTTGCTCGTCCGGGATTTCCATTTCGAATTCGTCTTCGAGTGCCATCACCAGTTCCACGGTGTCGAGCGAATCAGCGCCGAGGTCGTCGACGAACGAGGACTCGGTTTTGATGTCGGCTTCAGCGACGCCCAGTTGTTCAGCGACGATTTTCTTAACGCGTTGTTCGATATCGGACATGTTATGGCTCCAAGTGTTTACAGAAAGTGCGCGCATTTTATCAGGTTTGCGCTTTGAAAAATCACTTTTAGTTATTTTCTCGATCATTCAAGAAAATCTGCTAAAAGCACCAAAAATTCATTAACTCATGTACATGCCGCCATTCACGTGCAGCGTCGCGCCCGTGATGTAGCCGGCTTGTGGCGATGCCAGGAAGCTCACAGCAGCAGCGATATCTTCCGGCGTACCAAAACGGCCCAGAGGAATCTGCTGCTGCAAAGCGGCAATCTGCTGCTCGCTCAAGGCTTTTGTCATGTCGGTATCAATGAAACCCGGCGCAATGCAATTGACCGTGATGTTGCGGCTGCCGATCTCGCGCGCCAGGGCGCGGCTCATGCCCGCCACGCCGGCCTTTGCAGCAGCATAGTTCATTTGACCGGGATTGCCGGCCGAACCGACGACCGACGTAATATTAATGATGCGTCCCTGCTTGGCTTTCATCATGCCGCGCAGTACAGTGCGCGACAGACGGCCGACAGCGGTCAGGTTAGTGGCGATGACGGCATCCCACTCTTCATCCTTCATGCGCATCGCCAGTTGATCCTGGGTGATGCCGGCATTGTTGACGAGAATCGTGACTGCGCCAAATTCTTTTTGGATGTCGTCGATGAGAGCGACACTAGCGGCAGCGTCGTTCACGTTCAGGACTGCACCTTTCCCGGCTTCCTGACCAATTTCAGCAAGATAGGCGGATATCGCCTCTGCACCAGATTCGGAAGTTGCGGTACCGATGACTTTTGCGCCCTGGCGTGCCAGTTCGCGAGCGATTGCCCGGCCGATGCCACGCGAGGCACCTGTCACCAGCGCGACTTGATTATTCAGGTTCTGTGCAGTCACTTTAGGGTCTCCAATACTTTTTCCAGGCTTGCCTGGTCAAACACGGCTTCGCCGACCAGGTTGCCATCGATTCGCTTGGTCAGACCTGCGAGCACCTTGCCGGGGCCGCATTCGACCACGTGCGTGATGCCGCTGGCAGCAATTTTCTGCACGGTTTCCACCCAGCGCACCGGGCTGGCAGCCTGGCGCACCAGTGCATCCTTGATCGAAGCAGGCTCAGTGACGATCGCCACATCGACGTTGTTGATCACCGGGATTTGCGGAGCCGAGAAAGTCACGCCTGCCATGTACTCGCGCAAGCGGTCCGAAGCCGGCTTCAGCAGCGAAGAATGGAATGGCGCCGACACTGGCAGCGGCAAGGCGCGCTTGGCACCCTTGTCCTTGGCGGCCTGGCAGGCACGCTCAACGGCCTCCTTATGACCGGCGATCACGACTTGGGCCGGTGCATTGAAGTTCACCGGCTCGACGATCTGACCTTGCGCAGCTTCAGCACAGGCGGCGCGCACGTCTTCATCCGACAGGCCGAGAATCGCCGCCATACCGCCCTGCCCGACAGGCACGGCTTCCTGCATGGCTTGCGCACGGAAGCGCACCAGCGGTACGGCATCCTTGAATGCGATCACGCCTGCGGCAACCAATGCTGAGTACTCGCCCAGACTATGGCCGGCGACTACTGCAGGGGCAGGGCCGCCCGCAGCAATCCAGGCACGATAGGTTGCCACCGCTGCGGTCAGCATCACCGGCTGGGTATTAGTCGTCAGGTCGAGGTCTTCCTTCGGACCTTCGGCAATCAGCTTGCCAAGATCGAATTGCAAGGCGTCGGACGCTTCGGCGATGGTTTGCTCTACTGCCGCATTGCCGGCAAAACCATTCAGCATGCCGACTGCTTGCGAGCCCTGGCCGGGAAACACAAAAGCGAATTTATTCATGTGAGTTAAGCAGGATCAGAATACCAATTCAGTCAAACACGAAACGATGCCATTACATTCGCGCCAGCACCGCACCCCAGGTAAAGCCGCCGCCGACGCCTTCCATCATCACGTTCTGGCCGGGTCTGATGCGACCATCGCGCACCGCCTGATCCAGCGCCAGCGGGATTGAAGCCGCAGAGGTATTACCATGCTGGTCGACTGTGACGACCATTTTTTCCATTGGCAAGCCGAGCTTCTTGGCTGTGCTTTGCATGATGCGGACATTCGCCTGGTGCGGCACCAGCCAGTCGAGCTGCGAGGAATCCATGCCGGCGATTTCCAGCGCCTCGTGAGCGACTTTTTCCAGGACCGATACGGCCAGCTTGAAGACAGCCTGGCCATCCATGACCAGGAAGGCGCTGCCTTCCAGCATGCCGCCGCTGGGCTTGCCAGGGACGCACAGGATTTCCGAGTGGCGGCCGTCGGCATGCAGCCTGGTGGCCAGGATGCCCGGCTCATTCGAAGCGCTCAACACCACAGCGCCAGCACCGTCACCGAAGAGCACGCAGGTGGTGCGATCATCGAAATTCAGGATGCGCGAAAATACTTCCGCGCCGATCACCAGCACCTTCTTGTGAGCGCCGGCCTTGATGAAATTGTCGGCGATCGTCATCGCATACGCGAATCCGGTGCAGACGGCTTGCACATCGAATGCAGGGCAGCCATTGGTGATGCCCAGCTTGCGCTGCACCACGCAGGCCGTGCTGGGAAAACCGCCGAAATGATCCGGCGTCGAAGTCGCCATGACGATCAGGTCGATCTCATCCGGCTGCAGGCCGGCGGCATCCAGGGCGCGCTTCGCCGCTTCCACTGCCAGGTCGCTGGACTGTACGCCGGTATCGGCAAAATGGCGCGCAGCGATGCCGCTGCGGGATACGATCCACTCGTCTGAGGTTTCGATTCCCTTTTCCGCCAGTTGCGCTGCCAGATCATGATTGGTAATGCGCCGCGGAGGCAGATAGCTGCCAGTGCCAATGATTTTGCTATACAGGCTCATGGTGGTTTTATTGGATGGGTGCAGGAAGGACGCTGGGGTCGGCGGAGGCCGCTTGTGCTTCGGCTTGCGGCATCAATTCAGCGATGCTGGCGGAAATACGTGCGATCAGATCGTGGGTCGCCGCATCATATGCGCGGCGAATCGCCCATTCGTATGCGTAGGCATCGGCGCCGCCATGGCTCTTGAAAACCAGTCCGCGCAGACCCAGCAGACTTGCGCCATTATAACGTGAGGGATTCAAGCGCCGCGAGATGGCTTTGAGCGCGCCGCGGGCAATCAAGGCCCCCAGCATATTCAGCGGATTACTCTTGAATTCCGCCGTCACGGCAGCCTTGAAAAAACGGCCCAGGCCTTCGGACGCCTTCAGGGCGACATTACCGACAAAACCGTCGCATACGACGATATCGGTCGTGCCTTTGAAAATATCGTCGCCTTCGACATTGCCGTAAAAATTCAGCACGCCCTTTTCGTGATCGGCGCGCAGCAACTTTGCCGTCTGCTTGACGACCTCATTGCCCTTGATGTCTTCCTCGCCGATGTTGAGCAAGCCGACGCTCGGCTTTGCCTTCCCTTCGCTGCTTGCCACCAGCGCCGAACCCATCAGCGCAAACTGATGCAAGTGATGCGGCTCGCAATCGACATTGGCGCCGAGATCCAGCATGTAAGTCGGCTTGTCTTTCTGGTTCGGGATCAGCGTGCAGATGGCCGGACGGTCGACGCCAGGCAGGGTTTTCAGCACGTAGCGGGAAATGGCCATCAGCGCGCCGGTATTACCTGCGGAGACGCTGGCCTGGGCACGCCCATCCTTGACCAGACTTACTGCGACGCGCATCGATGAATCCTTCTTGCGACGCAAGGCAACTTCCACCGGATCATCCATGGTCACAACTTCTTCGGCATGAAGAATGGACAGGCGGGGATGATCGAGGGCACGATGCTTTTTCAGCTCGGCACGAATTGCCTCTTCGCGCCCGACCAGGATCAATTCCGCATCCTGCTGGCGATTGACAAACGAAACGGCCGCAGGGACTGTGACCGCACAGCCGTGGTCTCCCCCCATGCAGTCGATGGATATTTTAATTGTCATTGCTTTGATTCTGGCGCCACGTCTCAGATAGACCAGATGCTACGCAGCGCAAAATGACGCAATCTATCAGAAACACAAAAAGCGGCGTCGCTCTACTACGCATCACGCCGCTTTTTCATCCAAAAACAACAATGGATTATTCGTCGTTCTTGGTCTTCAGGACCTTGCGACCACGATAGTAGCCATTCGGGCTGATGTGGTGACGCAGATGGGTTTCACCGGTAGTCGGCTCGACTGCTAGGTTCGGCGCGGTCAGGTGATCGTGCGAACGGTGCATGCCGCGCTTGGATGGGGATTTCTTATTTTGCTGAACAGCCATGATTACTCCTAAACCTAAGATTCCAAAATTTTAACACAACTCAACGCAAACCCGCCCAAACTTGCATATGGCAAATCCGCATATTCTTATCTACTGCTTAACGCTTCCAATCTTTCAGCACACTGAAAGGCGAAGCTGCTTTTTCGACTTGCGCTTCCGGCTTTTCTGCCGTTTTTCCTGGACAGACATCATGCCTTGGAGATACCGGCAAGGCCAGCAATGCTTCATCTTCAATCAGGTTTGCAACATTAAACTGTAGCGAACCCGCAATGACTTCAAGCGAATCATCGTCCAGCGCCTCTTCCAGCTCATCGGCGCCCGCCTCATCCTGAGCAAGCACCAGGATTGAATTCGATTCGACACCGAATTCGAATGGCGTTAGACAACGCTGGCACATCAACTGCACTGAACCACTTACGTTCAGCGTCAGCTGCGGATATCCCTGAGCATGCTTGCCGCCCGTAAGCGACCAGCGAATCACCCCTGCGGGAGTGAAGGCTTCCGCAGCCAACCTGGGCAATTCAGCCACAGCGAATTCGCCCTCGAGCGCCTCTCCGAGACGGCAGAATTCAAATGCATCGATCAGAATAGCTTCCATGCGCCTGACGAGTCCGGAAAACCTGCGATAATAACAGGCTTTTCCTTTATTCGTCAAAGCCTTAGCGCATTGCGAGCTTACATGCATTCAATTTGTTAAGCTCTTAAGCGCATTCATCTTGCCACCATGACAAACTCAACCAATAAGCCGGTGCTGCCACGCCTGATTTTGGGCTCAAGTTCCAAATATCGCCAGGAACTACTGGCGCGACTAGGATTGCCATTCGAGGTATGCAAACCGGATATCGACGAAGCTCCACGCAATGGCGAAACGCCTGAGGCGACCGCCTTGCGCCTGGCATTGGAAAAAGCGCAAGCGGTTGCCCGGCAAAACCCTGGCGCATTGGTAATCGGTTCCGACCAGGTGGCCACGCTGGATGGGGCACAGATCGGCAAACCCGGAACGCAAGAAAAAGCTTTGCAGCAATTGCAAACCATGCGCGGCCGCCAGGTGATATTTCATACGGCACTCTGCCTGTGGGATGACCGGAAAAGCGCGGAACGGGATGCCGCCCAAGTCGAGTGCGTGCCATCCTACGTCACTTTCCGCAATCTGCCGGATGAAGAGCTCGATGCCTATCTGCGGATCGAACAGCCTTATGATTGCGCCGGCAGCGCCAAAAATGAAGGATTGGGCATCGCCCTGCTGGAAAAAATCGAAAGCACCGACCCGACGGCCCTTACTGGCCTGCCGCTGATTGCATTAACCACCATGCTGCGCCGTGCCGGCGTGCCTTTTTTTCGTACATGACCATGGCTGGCACACTTTATTTGATACCCAATACGCTCGGCCCCGCTGATGCCGGCGCCGCCGATCCTCTGCGCGCACTGATTCCGGACGAAGTGCAAGCCATTACGGCCGGACTGGATTGCTTTATCGCGGAAAATGCCAAGACGACGCGCGCCTTTCTCAAACTGGTCGCACTTCAGCACCCGCTGGCCAAGCCGCTGCAGGAAATTCAGATCAACGAATTGAATGTCAATACGCCCGAAGCCATGCTGCCGCAATTGCTGCAGCCGCTGCTGGAGGGCCGAAATGCCGGGCTGATCTCGGAGGCCGGCGTGCCGGCGGTGGCGGATCCGGGCGCCAACCTGGTCAGACTGGCTCATGCCCAAGGTATCCAGGTTCGCCCGCTGGTCGGCCCCTCTTCCCTGCTACTGGCAGTCATGGCCAGCGGCCTGAATGGCCAGAGCTTCGCCTTCAATGGCTATCTGCCGGTCGATGCCGCGCAGCGCGGCAAACAGATCAAGATGCTCGAAGAGCGCTCACGGAAGGAAAAGCAGACCCAGATTTTTATTGAAACGCCCTATCGCAATGCCGCCCTGCTGGAAACATTGGCGAATACCTGTCAGCCGGGCACATTGATCTGTATTGCAACGGATTTGAGCCTCGCCTCGGAATCCATCGTGACCCGCACTGCAGCGGTCTGGAAAAAGCAATTGGCCGCAGGCAAGGCACCGGACTTGCACAAGCGGCCAACCGTATTTTTATTTCTGGGCCAATAACAAGGCTTTTGACACCAGCCGTAAAATCAGCTGGCGCCAGGATGGATCAACGCAGGCTCGGACGAGCGTGGCTGCCGCTCCACATCGATTGCCATGCGCCGGCACCGACTGATGCGCCGAATTTTTTCAGGAAGCGCTCGGACAGGTTTTCATGCTCGGTATAGTCGACGATTTCCTCGACTTTCAGCTCGTTGCGCGCCACGCTATCCACCGTACCAAAACCATCGGCCAAGCCCATTTCCACTGCCTTGCTGCCGGTCCAGAACAGGCCCGAAAACGTTTCCGGCGTTTCCTTCAAGCGTTTGCCGCGCCCTTCGCGCACCACCTGAATGAACTGCTGATGGATTTCTTCCAGCATTTCCTTGGCATAGACTTTTTGGGATTCGCTTTGCGGACTGAACGGGTCGAGAAAGCCCTTGTTTTCCCCGGCAGTAAGCAAACGGCGCTCGACACCCACCTTGTCCATCAGGCCGGTAAAACCGAAGCCATCCATCAATACGCCGATCGATCCGACGATGCTGGCCTTGTTGACAAAAATTTTGGTCGCCGCAGCAGCAATGTAATATCCGCCGGAAGCGCACATTTCATCCACCACCACATACAGGGGTTTTTTCGGATATTCGGCACGTAAGCGCTTGATCTCGTCATTGATCATGCCAGCCTGGACAGGACTGCCGCCCGGACTGTTGATGCGCAGAATCACACCAACCGAGCCCGAATCGGAAAAGGCACGGTTCAGCGCAGGAATCACCGAATCGGCGTCGCCACTGCCGCCACCGGAAGAAATCTGCCCGTCGATCTCGATCAGGGCAGTATGCGTGGTCGAGACTTCCGATGCCGCATTACCCAGCCCCAGTACGCGCCACAAGACGATACATGCGAGGGCGAGAAACGCGAGCTTGAAGAAAATGCTCCAGCGGCGCCTGGCCCGCTGTTCACGCAAAGCCTCCAGGGCCAGTTTTTCCAGCACGTCGCGCTCCCAATTGCCTGTGCGGCCCGCCGCCATGACCCCGGCTGCCGGCGCGCGGGCTCCATCCGGCGCTCCCGGGCTTTCCGGCCCGATCGGCGGGGTATTTTCCATATCCTTATCCATAAACCTTCCCTGTCATATGAGATTCACGCTCTTACCGGCGTAAGATAATCGTCCGGTTGCCAGAATACCATCCCATCCGCCTCCACCACCGTGATCGGGCGCAGCTTCCCGCCGCGACACGGGCCGCCGGCGCAATGCCCGGATTCGGGCAGATAGACAGCGCCATGCGTGGAGCACATCAGATACAAGCCGGTGGAATCGAAGAATTCTCCCTCGTTCCAGTCCAGCTCGATCGGCACATGCGCACAACGGTTCAGATAAGCGCGCGCCACGCCGTCATAGCGCACCGCGAAGCCGGTCGCGTCCTCGCCGCCAGCCGTCAGGGAAAAACGCACGCCCCTGCCGCCTTCGGACAGATCTCCGGACGGGCAGATCGGGATCAGTTCACTCATGGATTCACGCATGTTCGGCAAGCCAGGCATGCAGCTCCGGCACGGATTCGGCGGCATAAACGGGCGCCAGCGCGCGCAACTGGTGCGCCGGATGGGCGCCGTAATGCACGGCGATTCCCGCGGCACCGGCGTTGACCGCCATCTGCAAGTCGTGGGTGGTATCGCCGATCATCACGGTGCGCCCCATGTCCTGTCCCAGTTCGCGCGTAAGTTCGTTGAGCATGGCCGGATGAGGCTTGGAAAAAGTCTCATCGGCGCAGCGCGTGGCATCGAAAAAGGACATCAAGCCGGCCGCATGCAACGCCCGGGTCAGGCCGACGCGGCTCTTGCCGGTGGCAACAGCCAGGAAATAACCTTTTTGCGACAGGTCCTGCAGCATCTCGCGCGTCCCCTCGAACAGCGTCAGTTCATGGTCCTGACTGAGGTAATGGTAACGATAACGCTCCACCATGCGCGGATAATGCTCAGGGTCGAGCCCGGGCACCGCTTTTTGCAAGGCTTCCTGAAGTCCCAAGCCAATCACGTGCGCCGCCATGTCGCGGTCCGGCGCCGGGACGCCAAGGTCGCGCGCGGCCGCCTGGATGCACTTGACGATGGCTGTAGTGCTATCCATCAGAGTACCGTCCCAGTCGAAGACGATCAGGTCAAACTGTTTTCTTGCCATGTTTTTAATCGCGTTACCGCTTACCCTTTTGCTTGAGCCAAGTCATCATCTCGCACCGGTCCCGCCTGCTGTTCCAGACTGCTTAAAAAATTAAGGCATTCGGCTGGGAGCGGCGCATTCAGACGAACTTCCTTGCCGGTATGCGGATGCGTGAATGTAATTTGATGCGCATGCAGGAACATGCGTTTCAGCGCCCGGCGTCCGCCCTCAGTCTTCTGCAAAGCCTTATTAAGCGTGAAATCGCCATATTTATCGTCACCCAGAATTGGAAAACCGTTCGATGCCAGATGCACGCGGATTTGGTGGGTGCGCCCGGTTTTCAACTCCGCCTCGAGCAAGGTATACGGACCATATTTTCTCAAAAGCTGGAAAATCGTGTGCGACGGCATGCCGTCGGCCTGCACCCTTACCCGGCGCTCGCCATCCGGCGTCGTATACTTAAATAGAGGCAGCTTGACGTGCTGACGGCGGTTTTGCCAATCGCCGGCAACCAAGGTCAGGTAACGCTTATCAAATGCTCCCTCGCGCATCTGCTCGTGCAGATTCGTCAGGGCCGAACGTTTCTTTGCCAGCAATAGAATCCCGGACGTTTCACGGTCGAGCCGGTGCACCAGTTCCAGGAATTTCGCCTGCGGACGCGCCGCCCTTAACTGTTCGATCACACCGTAACTGACGCCGGAACCGCCATGCACGGCCACACCGGCTGGCTTGTCGATCACCAGCATGTGCTCGTCTTCCATCAGAATGGCGAATTCGGCCGCCGGTGCAGTTTGCGCCGGCTTTTCCGCCAATCTCAGCGGCGGAATACGGACTACGTCGCCATCTTCGAGACGATAGGTCTGGTCGATCCGCCCCTTGTTGACTCGCACTTCACCGGAGCGTAAGACCCGGTAAATATGGCTCTTCGGCACGCCCTTACAAGTTCTTATCAGGAAATTATCGATGCGCTGGCCGGCTTCTTCGGAAGAAATCGTCACAAGTTGAACTTGCGGCAAGACTTGCGATGGCTGGGATTGCGCAGGTTTTTTTGCACTTCCCTCTGAATATCTCGCTAAGTCCTTCATTTTGAATATATAATCGTTGCGCGATGGGCATAACCCAAAGCAAGTGTGAGAATAAAAAGAGCATTCTACACAGAGGCGTGACCATCGGCCTCGCTGAATTGCAAATTCGATGGAAAAGCAGTGTATGCACATCGCCGTGCGTACCGGGGTCGCACCGCAGTTGCGATCAGGTGGCGCGCTACGATGATGGATATGAATGCCCGGATAGATAAGATAATGCCGGCGAGCCCGTTCACAAGGGCAGGCTCGCTGGTCGGTAGTGTTGCAGCCGGTTGGCCGTTTGCGAACCGGTGCGTTGCTGGTAATGCGTTTGCCAGGCCTTGGGGTGCGTGTATTTTGTGCCTGTATTGTGCCCGTATTTCGATACGCCCATACCTGGCCCGGCCCGCGTCCGGCAAACCTTGCAACACCCTGCGCCCTGTTGCGGTGCGCGCTTGATTCCTGCGCGGCCGCACGCCAAGGCAATTCTCTCCCCCGGGTGCTCCATCCTTGCGTACATCCCTGTACTTGTGGCTGCATGTGAGCGGCTTGCGTCGTCAATTAGAGAAATATAAAGGCAGGTCATGAAACCGTCGGCTGTTCCCCACTCTGGCATCGGCGCTCCGCGCAGAACATGCCGGCAGTGCACACGGGCCGCACCCTGTCGCTGTTTCTGAAAGCTGACTACGCTCGCTGGCTGCAGCCCTGACATGGCCTTCGGGTCAGGAGCATAACAACATGAAACGGATGTTATTCAACGCCACGCAGCAGGAAGAACTGCGTGTGGCGATCGTCGATGGGCAAAAGCTGATCGACATCGACATCGAAACCGCTGGCCGAGAACAGCGCAAATCGAATATCTACAAGGGTGTCATCACCCGCATCGAACCCTCGCTGGAAGCCTGCTTCGTCAATTACGGCGAAGACCGTCATGGCTTTTTGCCTTTCAAGGAAGTGGCGCGCAGCTATTTCAAGGAAGGCGTCGATGTGCGCAATTGCTCCATCAAGGAAGCGCTGCGCGAAGGCCAGGAAATCATGGTCCAGGTCGAAAAGGAAGAGCGCGGCAACAAGGGCGCCGCCCTGACCTCCTTCATTTCGCTAGCTGGCCGTTACCTGGTGCTGATGCCGAATAATCCGCGCGGCGGCGGCGTCTCGCGCCGTGTCGAAGGCGAAGATCGCCAGGAATTGCGCGAAACCATGGACAAGCTCGATCTGCCTTCCGGCATGTCGGTGATTGCCCGCACTGCCGGCATCGGCCGCAGCGTCGAAGAACTGCAGTGGGACTTGAACTACCTGATGCAACTGTGGCGCGCCATCGAAGGCGCAGGTCAGTCCGCACCGGGTGCGTTCCTGATTTACCAGGAATCCTCGCTGGTCATCCGCGCCATCCGCGATTATTTCCAGCCTGATATCGGCGAAATCCTGATCGATACCGACGATATCTATGAGCAGGCGCACCAGTTCATGGCGCACGTGATGCCGGACATGATCCACCGCGTCAAGCGTTACCGTGACGATGTGCCGCTGTTCTCGCGCTTCCAGATCGAACACCAGATCGAAACCGCGTATTCCCGCACCGTGCCGCTGCCTTCCGGCGGCGCTATTGTTATTGATCATACCGAAGCGCTGGTATCGATCGACGTCAACTCGGCGCGCGCCACCCGTGGCAGCGACATCGAGACGACCGCATTCAATACCAATCTTGAAGCTGCCGATGAAGTGGCCCGCCAGTTGCGCCTGCGCGACCTGGGCGGCCTGATCGTGATCGACTTCATCGACATGGAGAATTCCAAGAACCAGCGTGAAGTCGAAAACCGCCTGAAAGATGCGCTGCACTATGACCGTGCGCGGGTCCAGATGGGCAAGATTTCCCGCTTCGGCCTGATGGAATTGTCGCGCCAGCGCCTGCGTCCGTCGCTGTCCGAGGGCAGCCACGTGACATGCCCGCGCTGCAACGGCACCGGCCATATCCGCGATACAGAATCCTCCGCCCTGCAGGTGCTGCGCATCATCCAGGAAGAAGCGATGAAGGAAAATTCGGCGCTGATCCACATCCAGGTGCCGGTCGATGTGGCCGCCTTCCTGTTGAATGAAAAGCGCGGCGAGATCCTGAAGATCGAAACACGCCATCGCGTGACCGTGATCCTGATCCCGAACAAGCATCTGGAAACGCCGCATTACCGCATGGAGCGCATCAAGCACGACGATCCGCGCCTGGAAGACATGCAAGCCAGCTATACGCTGGCAGAAGAAGCCGAAACCGATCTCGGCTTCAGCAAGCGCCAGAAGGATGAAGCCGCCAAGCCGCGCCAGGAAGCCGTGGTCAAGGGCATCACCCCGGCGCAACCGGCACCGATTATCGAACGCAAGGCAGCCGAGGAAGCGGCTCCTGCGGCAGCACCGGCCATTCTTTCCGGCGAACCTGGCTTCCTGAGCAAGTTGTTCGGCTTCTTCTTCAAGAAACCGGAACCGGCTCCTGCCCCGGTTGCTCCAGTAGAAGTGAAACCCGAACAAACGCGCGAACGCAATGGCGAACGCGGTGGCCGCAACCAGCGCAACCGCAATCGCAATGGCCGTGGCCAGCGCGAGGACCGAGAAGGAACACGCGGCGAACAACGCCAGGAAGCAGCGGCCAAGCCCGCCCTGACCGAAACAGCCGGCGCACCAACTGGCCGTCAGCCGCGCCAGCAGCGCGATCCGCAGGAAGGACGTCGCGAGCGCACGGAACGTCCGGAGCGTGGCGAACGAACCGAACGCGCCGAAAGGCCGGAGCGTGCCGAGCGCCAGCAGCGTAATCGTGAAGAACGCAAGGAAGTGCAAGTCAAGGCGGAGGAATCCACGGTTGAGACTGCAGCAATGCCGCTTGCCACCGGCGTACCGGCATTGACAACCGCAAGTGTGAGCATCGCTGAGATCGCTTCGGAACAAGCCGAAGCCCAGGTGGAAGGCACCGCAACCGAATCTGAAACCGGCGAGCAAGGTGAGGAACAGCGCCGCCGCCGCCGTCGTCGTGGTGGCCGTAACCGTAACCGCCGTGAGCGCGAAGGTGCCGAAGCACTGGCCGAAGGCGAAAGCGCGGCTGAGGTAGCGGACGAGACGGACATCGAGTCAGCCGACGCTGCAGAAGCGCCACAAGCAGTCAATGCAGTCGAAACAGCCGGCGCTGATGCTGAAAATGCCGCTCCTGCGATCAAAGCGGAAGAGCAGCCGGCTGTGGAAGCTGAGGCAGACAAGCCAGCCGCAGAATTCGTCGCGGTGCAAGCCAACGTCGTAACGGAACCGGTTGCAGCGCCGACGGTTCCTGTTGCCCCTGCAGTTACCGTTGCAGAACAGGCTTCCCTGCCGCTGGAGCCGGCTGTTGAAGAGGCGCCTGCGCCAGCGCCAGCCCCGACTGCAGCAGCGCCGGAAACTGCGCCTGTGGCCGCCGAAGCTCCGGTTGAGACACCTGCCGCTCCTGCTGCTCAAGCGGAAGTCGCGCCGGTTGCTTCACAACCTCAGGCAGCTGCTGAAGAAAATCAGCGCGTTGTTGCTGCGCCGATGCCGCTGGATGAATTGCGCAGCGTCCTCAGTGCCGCTGGCCTGACGCTGGCGAGCACCGATCCCGAGAAGCTGCGCGCTGCCCAAGAAGCAGCGGCCCGTATCGTGCCGCCGGTGCGCGTGCCGCGCGAGCGCAAGCCGTTGCCGCCGCTGTCGACTGAACCGCTGGTGCAGGTCGAAACGCGCCGTTAATCGCATTAGGCAATCGTCAGAAAGAGGAGCTTCGGCTCCTCTTTTTTTATCCCTGTCCCGCATTCCAGTCCCCTGTACCCCATCCTCCACATGGCGCTGATACATGACCTCCCGTTTCAAGAACATCCGCGATAAAAACGCCCCCTATCTTAGTCATTCCTTAATGACAAGCAATAAGCGGGGCGCTAACATGCCTGCCACCGACCACGACAAGCTTGAATATCAACATGTTCACGACCAGCCTGCGGCATAATGTATCCTTTACAGAAGCCCTGCTTTACTGGCTCAAGCTTGGCTTTATCAGTTTTGGCGGTCCGGCAGGCCAGATCGCGCTCATGCATACAGAGTTGGTCGAAAAAAGACGCTGGATCTCGGAGCGGCGTTTTCTCCATGCGCTGAACTATTGCATGCTATTGCCCGGCCCCGAGGCCACGCAACTGGCGATCTATATCGGCTGGCTGATGCATGGGACGCTTGGCGGCATTATCGCGGGGGCTCTCTTTGTGCTCCCTTCCTTGGTGATTCTGATCGCGCTGTCGTGGATCTACCTGGCATTCGGCCATGTCGGACTAGTGGCGGGCATCCTTTACGGCATCAAGCCGGCCGTGGTCGCCATCGTCTTGGCTGCGGCATGGCGCATCGGTTCACGGACGCTGAAGAATGGCTGGTTGATGGCGATTGCGCTGGCCGCATTCGTGGCAATTGCGATCGTTGATGTGCCCTTCCCTTTCATCGTTCTGGGTGCGGCACTTGTGGGCATGATTGGCGGGAAGTTTGCTCCTGACGTGTTTAAAGTAGGCGGTGGCCATAAGCAGGCGAATGTCGCAGAAGAATCTGGACCGGCGATTATTGATGACCATACGCCCACACCGGAACATGCCGGTTTTTCGTGGGGCAAGCTTTTTCGCGTAACGCTGATTGGCATCGCTATGGGAATTGTCTCGTGGAGCATGCTGGTTGCAGTTTTCGGCAAAGCTACGCCCTTGGTGCAGATGAGCTGGTTCTTCACCAAGGCTGCCTTGCTCACCTTTGGCGGCGCTTATGCCGTGCTTCCTTATGTCTATCAAGGCGGCGTTGAAACCTATCAATGGCTCACCGCAGCGCAAATGATCGATGGCCTGGCATTGGGAGAGACCACGCCGGGGCCGCTGATCATGATTGTCGCCTTCATCGGCTTCGTCGGCGCATGGACCAAAACAGTGCTCGGTCCGGAGAGTTTGGTGCTGGCTGGAATTCTGGGCGCTTGCGTGACGACGTGGTTCACTTTCCTGCCGTCTTTTGTATTCATCCTCGCCGGCGGTCCGGTGGTGGAAGCCACGCGCGACAAGATTCGCCTGACGGCTCCGCTGACGGCGATTTCCGCCGCGGTGGTGGGCGTCATCCTGAGTCTCGCAGTTTTCTTCGCGGAACATGTATTCAAACTTTCCCAACCTCTAATGCAATGGGATGTTGTCGCGATCGCGCTGGCAGCCGCATCCTGCATCGCCCTGCTCCGCTATAAACTCGGAACGATTTCTTTGTTGACGGCATGTGCGATTGTCGGGCTCGTGGTATCTTCTTTCCATTGATAATACCGTTCAGGCAGTCGGAATTTTCTTGGTAAATTGTTGATTGGCTATTGAAGCATACCGACTTTTTACATGAAGACACTGCAAGCATCGCCGGCATGACTGAAAAATTCATCCCCGTGACCGACCTGCGCACCCGCGCTACCAAACCGGTCATTCCCGTGCGCCCGGTGGCACCTTCCGGGCTTCTCGCCGACAGCCTCGGCCGGCCGCTGCGCGATCTGCGTATCTCCGTCACCGACCGCTGCAATTTCCGTTGCGTGTATTGCATGCCGAAAGAGGTGTTCGACAAGGATTACCGCTATCTGCCGCACACGGACCTGCTTTCTTTCGAAGAAATCACCCGACTCGCCAGTGTGTTTGTCGCCCATGGCGTCGACAAGGTCCGCCTGACCGGCGGCGAGCCGCTGCTGCGCAAGAATCTGGAGAAACTCATTGCGATGCTGGCCGAGCTGAAAACGCCGGATGGCCGCGCGCTCGACCTGACGCTGACCACCAATGGCTCATTGCTGACCAAGAAGGCCCAGGCATTGAAGGATGCCGGCCTGACGCGAGTGAGCGTATCGCTCGATTCGCTGGACGATGCCACGTTCCGCCGCATGAACGATGTCGATTTTCCCGTGACCGATGTATTGGCTGGCATCGAGGCCGCCGAGCGTGTCGGGCTGGGACCGGTGAAAGTCAACATGGTGGTCAAGAAGGGCATGAACGATGGCGAGATCCTGCCGATGGCGCGCCACTTCCATGGCAGCGGCGTCATCCTGCGTTTCATCGAGTACATGGATGTCGGCGCCAGCAATGGCTGGAAAATGGACGAGGTGATGCCTTCCGCTGATGTCGTGAAGCGCATCGACGAAGCCATGCCGCTGGAAGCGATCGCGCCTAATTACACCGGCGAGACGGCCGAACGCTGGCGCTATCTGGATGGCGGCGGGGAGATCGGCGTCATTTCTAGCGTTACGCAAGCCTTTTGCCAGGATTGCACGCGTGCGCGCCTGTCTACCGAGGGAAAGCTCTATACCTGCCTGTTCGCCAGCCAGGGGCATGATTTGCGTGCCCTGCTGCGCGGCGGCCACAGCGATGAAGAGATCAGCGGTGCGCTTGCCCACTTGTGGCAGGCACGCTCCGACCGCTATTCCGAATTGCGCACCAGCCAGACGGAAGCGACGGCCAGGCGCAAGATCGAAATGTCGTATATCGGTGGATGAAGCTGGCAAGCCTTCAGCAATTTGCCATGGTCAGAGGCCGCTTGCCAGCCTGCTTTGAAAATAAGGCGTGCTGCGAGGCAGGCTTAACTTCCGCCACACCTCGGCTTAGCTTCAGTCTTCGCCGTCCAGGCTAGCTTATTAAGTTCGCCCTGGCGCGGGCAATGCCATACGGGCAGGCGCGTTGCGCTGAGCCGGCGCCGGCAAGGCTGCCACTCGCTCCCCTGCGTCCCTATCGTCCAGCTTGAACACTTTCACCAGCTGCGCCAGGCCGCCGGCCTGATCCTGTAGCGATGCCGCCACTGCCGCGGCTTCCTCGACCAGCGCGGCATTTTGCTGGGTCACCTGGTCCATCTGCGCGATCGTGTGATTCACCTGTTCGATGCCCGCGCTTTGCTCGCTGCTGGCGGCGGCGATTTCATTCATGATATCGGTGACGCGCTGCACGCTGGCGACGATTTCCTGCATGGTTACGCCGGCATGATCGACCAGCTTTCTGCCTGAATCGACCTTGGCAACCGAATCGTCGATCAAGCCCTTGATTTCCTTGGCCGCAGATGCGGAACGTTGCGCCAGCGTGCGCACCTCTGCCGCTACCACCGCGAATCCGCGTCCCTGCTCGCCGGCGCGCGCGGCTTCCACTGCGGCGTTCAGCGCGAGGATATTGGTCTGGAACGCGATGCTGTCAATGACGCCGATGATGTCGACGATCTTCTTCGAGGAAGTGTCGATCGCGGCCATGGTATCGACCACTTCGGACACTACCACCCCGCCCCTGCCTGCCACTTCCGACGCGGAAGCCGCGAGCTGATTCGCCTGGCGCGCATTGTCGGCGTTTTGCCGCACGGTGGAAGTCAATTCTTCCATCGATGAAGCAGCCTCTTCAAGCGCGGCTGCCTGTTGTTCGGTGCGCGCGGAGAGATCGAGGTTGCCCGAGGCGATCTGGGTGGAGGCAGTGGCGATCGCATCGGTGCCGGTGCGCACCTGCGCGACGATGCGCACCAGGCTGTCGTTCATGTTCTTGAGCGCCAGCATCAGCTGCCCGGCCTCGTCGGTCGAGCGCACGTCGATGCGCGTCGAGATATCGCCTGCCGCCACCGTTTCCGCCACGCGCACCGCCGCCTTCAGAGGACGGACGATCGAGCGCGTGATCAGCCAGGCGACCACGATACTCAGCAGCATGGTCAAGCCGCCGAGAACCAGCACGATATTGCGCGAATGCTCATACTCGGCGTGTGCGTCGACGGCTGCCTGCGCCGCCATTTCCTTTTCATGGGCGACGATATCGTCGAGCGCCACCAGCGTCTTGCGCAGCGCCGGCGCCGCCACGCTCATCAGGTGTTCGGTGGCTTCGGCATTTTTCTGCTCGGCCTTCATTGCCAGCACTTCATTATTTTTCGGCACCGCGATGACCAGCAAATCGTTCAGCGTCGCCAGCAGGGCCTGTTCCTTTTCGCTGGTGGCCAACTTGCTCAATTCCTTCTTGCCGGCGCCGTATCGCGCGCGCGCCTCGCCCATCCTTTTCTTTTCTGCGTCGATCGCCGCATCTTCGTTCAGCAAGACGATGTTGCTGGCATGCGTAGCCACGTCGCGGATCGCGAATGCCATGTCGCTGGCCGCGGCAACCTTGGCATTTTTATCGTTCACAATATCGTTCAGGCGATGCTCGATACGCCCCATCGAATTCAGGCTCAAGCCCAGAACAGTACCCAACAACCCCAGCACAAGAGCAAAAGCCAAGCCCAGCCGGAAGCCGATTCTCATATTTGCAAACGACATTTTACTTCCCAGATTTTTTATTAAACAGAATGAATATGTTCAGGATTTAAACGATGAGTTTTGCGACGCTGTCGATAGAGCGACGCTGATAAAAAACGCGCCGGCCTGGATAAGGAGCGGCGCGTTTTGTTTTGGCAGGAAGAGATGAATTCGCGACAGAGCTTATCTCTTCCTTTCCTTTTGCCGCTTAGCCCTTCACCAGCGGACAGTTGCCTTCGTTAAGCGGGCGGAATGCCTTGTCCGCCGGGATCACTGCTTTCTGCTTGTAGTAATCCCACGGGTACTTCGATTCGGACGGCTTCTTCACCTGGTACACGTACATGTCGTGCACCATGCGGCCATCTTCGCGGATCTTGCCGTTCTTAGCGAACATGTCGTTGATCGGCGTCGACTTCATCTTGGCCATGACTGCCGCGGTATCGTCCGTGCCCGCAGCCTGCACCGCCTTCAGGTAATGCAGCGTGGATGAATAGTCGCCGGCATCGCCCATGGTCGGCATGCGCTTGGTCATCTCGAAGAAGCGCTTGGACCATTTGCGGGTTTCTTCGTCGCGGTCCCAATAGAAGCCGCTGGTGAGCGTCAGGCCCTGCGCGATTTCCAGGCCCATGGCATCGACGTCGGTGATCCACACCAGCAGGCCCGCGAGGGTTTGCTTGCCGGACTTGGTCACGCCGAATTCATACGCGGATTTGACGCTGTTGATGAAACCGGTGCCGGAACCTGCCAGCGCAATTACCTTGGCCTTGGAGCTCTGTGCCTGCAGGAGGAAGGAAGAGTAATCCGACGTGTTGACCGGATGGCGGATGGTGCCCAGCACTTTGCCGCCCTTGCCCTTGACTGCGCCGATCGTATCGGCTTCCAGTGAATGGCCGAAGGCGTAATCGGCGGTCAGGAAGTACCAGCTGTCGCCGCCCTGCTTGACGATTTCATTGCCCGTGCCATGCGCCAATGCCCAGGTGTCGTAGGCATAGTGAATGCTGTTGGGCGTGCAGGCATCGCCGGTGATGCGGGAAGAGCCGGAGCCGTTGACGATGGCGATGGCGTTCTTTTCCTTTGCCACGCCGATTACCGACAGCGCCACGCCGGAATTGATCAGATTGGAGATCATGCGGACGTTTTGCGTATCGAACCATTCACGCGCCTTGGTGGCAGCGATATCCGGCTTGTTGAGGTGATCATTGACGACCACTTCGATGGGGCGCCCGAGCACTTTGCCGCCAAAATCCTGTACCGCCATTTTTACGGCATTGACCGCTCCCTGGCCGGCTTCGTGGGAAAACTGGCCGGTCATGTCAGTCATGACGCCGATGCGCAAAGGCTTCGTATCCTGCGCATTGGCAGCCCCTGCGGCAAATGCCGCCAGCAGGCTGAACTGCAATACCTTCATTGCTTTCTTCATTGTCTCGCTCCAATCTGGATTTACTAAATAGTATATTTAAGCAAGTAATACGCTTGCATAAGTAGATTATTAAAATCGTGACGCAATGTCAAAGACTTTGTCATCCATTCTCGAATAATTTAAGTGCAACGTGAATCACCGATACGCGAGCGAAGTCACGGCATGCCTGCTGCCGTCCCAGACGAGTTTCATAATCAAATCGACAGTTTTTTCAATCCACTTATGAAAGCATTAACTTGACCTCACGATGCGAAAGCAAGCGCGTCATGTTCCCTGTCTTGACGACATCAGCGCACACGCATAAACCCCATCGGGTATTGTTCGTCAGGCGGCCTCGCATGAATTGTCGAAGCTGTAGCTCAACCCGTACTCGACTTGACGCGGATCGAGTTCTTCTCCGCATTCGCTGCATACGACACGAGCAAAGAAATCATGCTGGCACAGGCGATGACGCAGGATCAGCGGCGGCTTGCCATGGGATAGCCACTTGTCGCCCCAGTGCATCATGACGATCATCGAGCCGTACAGGTCGCGTCCCTTGGCGGTGAAGCGATACTCGTAACGATCCGGGCGAGCCTGGTATTGGCGCTTTTCGATGACGCCATGCTCGGTCAAGCGCTGCAGACGGTCGGTGAGAATGTTGCTGGCAATGCCGAGGTTGGCCTGAAATTCATCGAACCGGCGCACGCCGAAAAACATTTCGCGGATTAACAAGAAGCTCCAGCGATCGCCGATGATCTGCAGCGACCGTGCCACCGAGCAGGGACGCAAGCGCTGCAGCACCTGCGGATCGGAAGCGCGACGCGAACGTATGCGGTCGAGCTGGCGTGCCTGGCTGCCTGCCCCCGGGCCGTTACGGTATTGCACGTCGTGCGGGTCGACAGCCTGGTTGCAAGCCGAGCATGCGACCACTGGCGAGCAATGCTTGCCGCAGCGCTTGTGAATCAGACGCAACGGAAGCTCTTGGCCATCGCTTTGCCAGGTATCGCCGAATTTGAGCAAGGCCAGCATGGTCGGATACAAGTCCCTGCCCTGTTCCGTCAGTCGGTACTCGAAACGGGCTGCCGACGCCGAGTAGGCAACCTTGCGCAACAAGCCGAGTTCGGTCAGCTTGAGCAAGCGTTTGACCAGGGTATTGCGCGGCAATTTAAGAACGCTCTGGAACTGCTCGAAACGGCGCGCGCCGAAAAAGCATTCACGCAAGACCAAAAAGCTCCAGGCATCCGAGAGGATTTCGACCGTACGGCCGACTGAACAGAATCGGTCCAGCGATGGAAAGCGCGGAGGGGCATCCGCATCCTGCAAAGTGCTCATTGATTGCACGGCTGGCATAGTAATGATCGAATCCTAAATCTGGCGCAATGACGGAACAAGTTCAGAGCACTTCATTATATACGGGCGACGTCAGATGCCTCCCATGCACAGGTACTTGATTTCCAGGTAATCCTCGATCCCGTACTTGGATCCCTCGCGGCCATTGCCGCTTTCCTTGATGCCACCAAACGGCGCCACCTCGGTGGAAATCAAGCCTTCATTGACGCCGACCATGCCGTATTCCAGCTTCTCGGCCACGCGCCAGACGCGACCGATATCGCGACCATAGAAATAGGCTGCCAGGCCGAATTCGGTATCGTTGGCCAGGCGAATCGCCTCTTCCTCGGTCTTGAATCGGAAGACGGGCGCGACCGGGCTGAACGTTTCTTCGCGGAAGATCGCCATGTCGGGAGTCGCGTCGGCCAAAATGGTTGGCACATAGAAATTGGCGCCAAGCTCATGGCGTTTTCCGCCGAGGATGACTTTTGCGCCTTTTTTCGTGGCATCGCTGACATGCTCTTCGGCTTTGGCGACCGCCTTGTCATCGATGAGCGGACCGATCACCGTGCCGCTCTCGAGACCGTCGCCGACTTTCAAGGCACTTACCGCCTTGGCAAAGCGCGCGACGAAATCATCGTAAACCGCATCCTGCACCAGGATGCGATTGGCGCAGACGCAGGTTTGCCCGGCGTTGCGGTACTTGGCGATCAGCGCGCCCTTCACTGCCGCATCGAGATCGGCATCGTCGAACACGATGAATGGCGCATTGCCGCCCAATTCCATCGATGTTTTCTTCACCGTGGCGGCACATTGCTGCATGAGCAGCTTGCCGATTTCGGTCGAGCCGGTGAAGGTCAATTTCCGCACCGTCGGATTGGCAGTCATTTCGCCGCCGATTTCCGATGCCGATCCGGTTATGCATGAGAACACGCCCTTGGGAATGCCGGCACGCTCGGCGAGCACGCACAGGGCCAATGCCGAGAACGGCGTCTGGCTGGCGGGCTTGACGACGATGGTGCAGCCGGCCGCGAGTGCCGGTGCAACCTTGCGGGTGATCATCGCTGCTGGAAAGTTCCAGGGCGTGATCGCCGCGCACACGCCGACCGGCTGCTTGATGACGACAATGCGGCGGTCGCCGGCGGGCGCGGGAATCGTGTCGCCATACACGCGTTTGGCTTCTTCGGCGAACCATTCGACATACGAAGCGGCATAGGCGATCTCGCCACGGCTTTCCGCCAAGGGCTTGCCTTGCTCGGTGGTCATGATGACCGCCAAGTCTTCCTGGTTCGCCATCAATAACTCAAACCATTTACGCAGAATGACAGCACGCTCCTTGGCCGTTTTCGCTTGCCAGGCTCCCATGGCGGCTTCGGCGGCTTCGATGGCACGGCGGGTTTCGGTACCGCCCATCTTCGGCACGTTACCGATGGCAGCGCCGGTCGCGGGGTTATCCACGGCGATGGTGCCGCCGCTATCGGCATCAACCCAGGCTCCGTCGATATAGCATTGCTGACGAAGAAGAGATGGATCCTGCAAACGAATGGCGGAGATAGTGGCTTGGTTCATGTGGTCTCTTGGCGTATAAGGTGACAATGGCGCAGCGGCAATGGCAGATGACGGCAGCGTTCCGCAAGCGATGAACATTCCGTGTCATGCCGAACATGAACTGCCCGGCATGACACGCTTCCTCAATTTGTGGTGAGGACTTCCTTCAGTTTGAAACGGATGATCTTGCCCGATCCGGTGCGCGGAATTTCTTCCACTACGTGAACAGCCTGGGGCAGCTTGTACGACGACAAGCGCTCGCGGCAATGCTCGATCAGATCGGCCTCGACCAGCGTCGTGCCGGGACGCGGCACTACGAATACCACGGGGACTTCGCCCAAATGCGGATGCGGCGCGCCGACCACGGCGCAGTCCAGCACCGCCGGATGAGCACAACAGGTTTCCTCGATCTCGGCGGGCGCAATATTCTGACCGCCCCGGATGATGAGTTCTTTCAGCCTGCCGGTAATGGTAAGGAAACCATTGTCATCGGCTTTCGCCAGGTCACCGGTGTGATACCAGCCATTGCGGACTGCCTTGGCGGTTTCCTCCGGCTTGTTGTGATAGCCCTTCATCAGGTTGGGACCGCGCACGACTAGCTCGCCTTCGACACCGGCCGCGACGTCCAGCCCGGTCGCAGGATCGATGATGCGGGTCGTCAAACCCGGCACAGGCAAGCCGCAGGAACCCATCACACGGCCACCGCTGAGCCAGTTGAGCGTCACCATCGTCGAGGTCTCGGTAATGCCGTAACCGTCAAGCAGCATGACGCCGAAGCGCTGTTCGAATTCCTGATTGACAGGCGCAGGCATGATGGCGCCGGCGGACAGGCAGACGCGCAGACCAGGAAAACGCACACCCGGCTCGGCGCGCGCCGCTTCCAGCATGTAATGGAACATGGTGGGCACGCCGGGAAATACCGTCACGCCGCCAGCCTTCAACTGCGCCATGACTTCGGAGGTGGAAAACTTTTCCAGTATTGTTTCGCTCGCGCCTGTCGCCACGATGCTGACTGCCGTAAGATTCAGCGCATACGAGTGGAACAGCGGCAAGGGCGACAACACGTGATCGTTTTCATTCAGCCCTGCGATCGGCGCCCAGCAGGCAGCGGTCACCCACAGCATGCTGCGCTGGGAGAGCAATACGCCCTTGGCGCGGCCGGTGGTGCCCGATGTGTAAACGATGAAAGATGGCTCGTCGATCGTTTCCAGGTCACGCGGCGCGGAACGCGGCGCATTTCGGCACAACGCCGCAAAGCGCAGGCAGCCGGCGCTCGCCGCGGTCGTATCTCCCCGGTCGGTCAGAATCACCGTTTTGAGATGAGGATGTTCGGCCTGCAGTTTTGCCACCAGTTCGGCACGCTCATTGCTCGTGATAATCGCCTTGCAGTTGGCATCGCTGATGCGATACGCCACTTCATGCAGTGTCGCATCGTAGCTGATCGGCACGCTCACGGCGCCGGCGCGCACCGTCCCCAGGCAAGCCTCGACCCACTCCACCGAATTGGGCAGAAAGAGCGCGACGCAATCGCCAGGCTCGATGCCGGCATCCTGCAAATGGCCGGCAAGGTTGGCGGTGATCGGCTCCAGTTCGCCGTAACTGACAGATGTCCTGCTGTCCCGGAATGCGAACTTCTCCGGCTTGGTTTCAGCATGACGGCGTAGCAAAGGGCCCAGCGGGGCGATCAGTTCGGTATGTATCATATTGTCTCCTCTTGCTCTTGGCCTCCGGCGATCAAACCATGCAGAAGCCGCCGTTGACGCTCAGTACCTGGCCGGTGATCCAGGAAGCGCCATCGGAAGCCAGGAAAGCCACGGTCGGCGCGACGTCGACCGGCTTGCCGATGCGGCGCAGCGGATACTGCTTGACGATCTTGTCGCGGTTGGCAGCCAGGAATTCCGGATCGGAATGGGCAGTCTCGATCAGGCCCAACGAAATGGCGTTGGCGGTGATGTTGGCGCGGCCAAGCTCCTTGGCGAGCGACTTCATCAGGGCGATACCGCCGGCGCGGGCAGCCGCGGCGATGGCCAGATTGCTCTCGCCGATGCGGGAAGAATCGCCGGCCAGCGTGATGATGCGGCCACCGTTCTGCTTGATCATGTGCGGCGCCACCGCGTGGCAGGTATGGATAGTACCGTACAGGCAAACGTCGATCTGCTTGGCCCACTGTTCCGGCGTGGTGTTAACGAAGCGCTCGGTGATCACCAGGCCGGCATTGTTGACCAGGATATCGATGCGGCCGAAGTCGTTCATGATGGCATCCACCATTGCCGTCACTTCTTCATACTTGCCGATATTGGCGCGATAGGCGCGCGCGTTGCCGCCGAGTTTTTTGATTTCCTCTACCACCGCTTCCGCTTCAGTCGCCGAGCTGTTGTAGTTGACCGCGACCGTGGCGCCTTCTGCCGCCAAAGCCAGGGAAATTTCACGGCCGACATCGCGGCCCGCACCGGTCACCAGGGCAACCTTGCCTTGCAGTTTTGCGCTCATTTACATCTCCTTTGAATTGGATTTCTGTTTTTCGATTAATTGGAAAAGGCGTTCCGGCGTTACCGGTAATTCCTGGATTTCGATACCGAGCGGCGCCAGCGCGTCCGATACGGCATTGGCGATGGCTGCCGGCGCACCGATGGTGCCGCCCTCGCCCATGCCACGGAAGCCGCCGATGGTGGCCGGCAGCGCCGACTCGACATGCAGCACCCGGGTGTCCGGCACTTCCGGCGCCGATGGCGCGACATAGTCGACCAGGCTGGCAGTCAGCAACTGGCCGCGTTCGTCGTAGATCACTTCCTCGAACAGCGCGGCGCCGATGCCTTGCGCCACCGCGCCATGCGCCTGGCCCTCGACGATCATCGGATTGATCACGCGTCCGCAATCGTCCGCCACCAGGTAATCGGTGACATGCACCATGTAGGTTTCCGGGTCGATCTCGACCATGGCGATATGCGTGGAAGAACTGGTGGTGCCCCAGACCGGGTCGTAGGATTGCGTTTCTTCCAGCACCTCGATGACATCCTTCGGCACCTTGCCCATCTGCGAATACACCGTGTCGGCGATGTCGGCGATGGTCATGCTGCGGCCATTGTCGGCGGCAGTCGCCACGCCCTGGCTGATGCTGATGTACTGCGCGTGGCTGCCCAGCAGATGCGCCGCGATCCGCTCCAGCTTCTCGCGCAGTCCGCGCGCCGCCAGCGTGCCGGCGCCGCCTGCCAATACCGCGCTGCGACTGGCGTAGGTGCCGGTGCTGTGCGACACTGCGGCCGTGTCGCCGTGCACCACCGTGATGTCCTCGAAGCGCGCTCCCAACTCGTCGGCGACCACTTGCGCCAGCGAGGTTTCGAGGCCCTGGCCGTGTGAAGCGATACCGAAGGAAGCGGTGATCGCGCCGCTCGGATCGATCTTCAGGTTGCAGATTTCGGTCCCGGTATTGATCGGCATGCCGGGCGAGGCCGAGATGCGCGAACCGATGCCGGAAAGTTCGGCATAGGACGAGATACCGATGCCGACCCAGCGCCCTGCCGCGCGCGCTTCTTCCTGCTTCTTGCGCAAGGTGGCGTAATCGACCGTTTCGCAGGCACTCTCCAGGCATTCGATGAACCCCGAACGGTCCCAGACGATGCCCGGCGCGGTCTTGTAAGGAAATTCTTCAGGTCGGATCAGGTTGCGAAGGCGCATCTCCTTGGGATCCATGCCGAGCTTGTGCGCCGCCATATCCACCAGCCGTTCCATGACGAAGGTGGAAGTCGGCCGGCCGACGCCGCGATACGGGCCCGTGGGCGATTTCGAAGTCGCCACGCCACGCACCTTGCCGTGATAGACAGGCACGCGATACGGACCCGGCATGAAGCTGATCACCTGCACAGGCTCCAGGCCTGCAGTCCAGGGGTAGATCGAATAAGCGCCGACGTCGCCGATCACATTGGCGCGCAAGCCGAGGATTTTGCCGTCATGGTCCACCGCGATTTCGGCATCGACGGTTTCATCGAATGCCTGGCTGGTAGACGCCAGGTCTTCCATGCGGTCGCCGGTCCACTTCACCGGGCGGCCGAGATGCCGCGCCAGCGCGCACACCAGGATTTCCTCGGGATAGAGCGAACCCTTGCCGCCGAAACTGCCGCCGACGTCGGGCGCTATCACGCGCATGCGGCTGCCGGGAATGCCCAACACCTCCACCAGCGCATCGCGCACGATGCCCGGGCTACCGGTCGAGGAATGCAACACCATCGAGCGCTTGCCCTGATCGTACTCTGCCAGGTAGGTGCGGTTTTCCATCGCCAACGGGGTCTTGCGGTGAAAGCGGAAACGCCCGCCCACCTTGACCGGCGCTTGCGCCATCACTTCATCGATGTCGCCACGGCGGAATTCACGTTTCACCAGAATATTCGTGCCGGCTTCCTCGTGCAACAGCGGCGCGTCCGGCTCGGCGGCAGCTTCCGGATCGACCACGTTGGGCAGTAATTCGTAATCGATATTGACGAGTTCCATCGCATCTTCGGCGATGTAGCGGCTTTCGGCCACGATCGCCACCACCGGCTCGCCGACAAAGCGCACCTTGCCGCGCGCCAGAGGATAGATGGCGGTCGGATGATACTCCGGCATTTTCGACGTCGCATACACCGGCTTGACCATGCCTTCCATGTCCTCGGCGGTAAAGATGCCGACGACTCCTGGCAATGCCAAAGCGTCGGCATAATCGATGCCGACGATACGCGCATGCGACTGGTCGCTGCGGCGGAAGGCGATGTGCAAGAGGCCTGCCACCTGCTTGTCATCGGTATAGCACCCGTGCCCGGTCAGCAGGCGCGGATCTTCAGAGCGCTTGACGCGCTGGCCAACCAGCTTCGACTTGCTTGCTGTTTCCATGTCTCTTGAATTCTGTCTTGTTCGTTGATGTGGGACCGCGCACTCGCTTTAGTCGTCAAACTCGTTAGTCGTAAAACTCCGCGCCCTTTTTCAGGGTTTGCCATTGCTCGTCATCGTGCCCGAACAGGACAGTAGCCCCGCCCGCCTCGATGCGGCGAATCTCTTCCATCGATTTGGCCGACTGTTCGACATTCCAGGTATTACGCGGATGAAAATCGCGCTCCAGGTTGGTGCGCATGGCCACCGAATCCGACGCGAGCAGGAATGCGCCGGATTTATCCAGCGATACCAGCGCAGCAGTCATGCCGGCGGTGTGTCCAGGCACCGGCACCAGCACCACGCGGCCATCGTTGAACAAGTCGCGCTCGCCATCGATGGTTTCCATCGGCATGGGCTGCTTCCAGTCGACCGGCAAAAAGCCCATCTTTTCGGCGTCCTCGCGCCGCGCCGCTTCCAGCTCGCGGGCATGGCAAATCACCGTGGCTTTCTTGAAGAATTCATTGCAGCCGCAGTGATCGGAATGAAAATGCGAATTCACCACCACGTCGATATCGTCCGGCGTCACGCCGATGGCAGCCAGCTGGTCCACCACATTGTCCTTGGGCCCGGAAATCGGTGCCATTGCCCGCGCCATCGCGCCCCAGCGACCTTCGGCGTCATGCGCCGTCGATGGATGGCAACCGGTATCGAACAGGACATTGCCCTGCGGATGCCGCAGCAGATAGCAGGACACCGGCAGCTCGACCAGTTCCGCGCGATCCGCTTCCGGAACGTAGACGCTTTTTTTCATGCGCAGGCGGCCGCCCGAGAGTACGTGCATCTTCATCATGCCTCCTCCTTGCTGCGTTCCTTCACCAGGCGCACAGCACTGACAATGTTTTGATAACCGGTGCAGCGGCACAGATTGCCGGACAGGCCGTCGCGGATCTGTTCATCGTTCTCCAGCGGATATTTCTGCAGCATGTCGGTACAGGTCATCAGCATGCCCGGCGTGCAGAAGCCGCACTGCAGGGCATGGCATTCCTGGAAGGCTTCCTGCAGAGGATTCATCTTTTCCACGCTGCCCAGTCCTTCGACGGTCTGGACCTCGCAACCATCGGCCTGCACCGCCAGCATCAGGCAGGAGCGCATGCTGCTGCCGTCCACCATGATGGTGCAGGCGCCGCAGACGCCATGCTCGCAACCGATATGGGTGCCGGTCAGGCCGAGCGTGTTGCGCAAAAAGTCTGCCAGCAGCATGCGCGGCTCGACCTCGCGGCGGTACTTGGTGCCGTTGACGGTCACGGTGATTTCTTGGGTATCGATCATGCTTGTTCTCCAATGGCGCGCTGCCAGGCCGTGGCGACGGCGCGGCGCACCAATACGCCAACCAGGTGGCGGCGGTAATCTCCGGATGCATGCAGGTCGGTGGCAGGCTCGACCGCGTCGCGCACCGCCTTGACGATGTCATCCAGGGTTTGTTCATCGACCGCCTGGTTGAACAGGATGGTCTCGGCGTCGTACATGCGCATGGGCGTGTCGCCCACGCCCATCACGCCGACGCGCGATTCGGTGACGATGCCGTTCTCCGCCTTGATCACCACGCCGACCGCGGCGAGGGCAAAGTCGCCGGCGCGGCGCGCCACTTCCTCGAAGGCCCAGCCATGTTGCGGCGGCAGGCCCGGCAGGCGGATTTCGACGACGATTTCATCTTCTTCCACGGCGGAAGTCAGCGCGGCAACGAAGAATTCCTCCGCCGGCACGGTACGCCTGCCTTTCGACGACGCGATAACGATTTCAGCATCGAGCAGCACCATCATCAGCGGCAATTCGGCGGCCGGGTCGGCATGCGTGATGCTGCCGCCGATGGTGCCGCGATTGCGGATCGCCAGATGGGCGACGAATTGCATGGCAGCGTTCGCGACCGGGAACAGGCGCTTGACCAGCGGCGAGGTTTCCATCGTGTGGTGACGGGTCAGCGCGCCGATGCGCAAGCCGCCGTCCGGCTGCTCTTCAAGAAAGTCGAGTTCGGCAATGCGGTTAATGTCGATCAGCACTGCCGGGTTCAGCAGGCGGAAGTTCAGCATCGGCATCAGGCTCTGGCCGCCGGCGATGATCTTGCCATCGCCATTGGCCTCAGCCAGCGCTGCCAGCGCTTCGTCCAGCGTGCTCGGCCGGAAGTAATCGAACTTGGGCGGCTTCATGCGTTTATTTCCCCAGGAAGACTGGCTGGCGTTTTTCCACGAATGCCTGGCGCGCATCGCGGTAATCGTCGCTGCCGACGGCGCGTTCGACCACCTGGCGCACGGTCGTGTCATTCAGAACGCCCATGCCCATGGTCAGGCCGTTGAGCAAGACCTTGGTGCCGGCGATGGTCAGCGGCGCGTTGTCGGCCATGACGGCGGCAAAGGATTTGGCTGCACGCATCGGGTCGGCCGCCACGCGATCGACGAAGCCGATGCGGTGCCCTTCCTCGGCGCCGAATTTCTTCGCCGAATACAGGATGCGCTTGGCATTGGCCACGCCCACCAGCGCCAGCAGACGCTGGGTGCCGCGCACGCCATAGACGATCGACAGGCGCGCAGCAGGAATGCCGAACTGCGCGGATGTCGCGGCGACACGGAAATCGCAGGACATCGCCAGGTGGCAGGCGCCGCCCATGCAGTAACCGTTGACCACGGCGATGGTCGGCTTCGGGGTGGCGGCGATGGCGTCGCAGCAGGCATCCACCGCCACTTCATATTCCACGCCCTGCTCCACCGAAGCGCGCACCTTGGAGAATTCGGCGATGTCTGCACCACCGCTGAAGTTACCGCCGGCACCAGTCAGGATGATGGCGCGCACCTTGGGATCGCGGCCAAGCTCGGTAAAGATGCGCCCGAGGTCGCGCCACATCTGCAATGTCACGGCATTACGCTGCTTGGGACGGTTCAGTGTGACGATGGCAGCCTTGTGGCGCACGCCGTTACTCGCGGGAACCTTGGCGGCAGGCTGCGCCGGCGCGGCCTGCGCGCGTCCCAGCAATCGTGCCAGCCAGCCGCCGGAATTGTTCTGCACCATGACCGGCGGCTCGTCTTCTTCCTGCACATCCACCAGGGTCACGAGGATATCGTCTGACACCGGCATCGCGCCGCCAGCCTCCGGCACGGCGGTCGCGACCGAAGTGGAAGCCGTTTCGCCCGAAGAAGCCGCTACACCCGAAACAGCTGCTGCGCCCGCGTCAGCCTGCGCGGCGCCGGTGCGGCTTTGAATCACCTCGTTAAAGCTGGCGAAGAACTGGTCAGCCATCTTGCGCGCGGTGGAGTCGATCATGCGCGAGCCGAGCTGGGCAATCTTGCCGCCGATGTTGGCGGTCACGCCATAACGCAGCAGGGTCGATGCGCCTTCATCTTCGAGCTGCACGGTGATTTCCGCCTTGGCGAAACCGGCGACGCCACCCTGTCCCTCACCGATCAGGCGATAGCTTTCCATCGGCACGATATCAGTCAGCGTGACCTTGCCGGAAAACTTGGCCTTGATCGGACCGACCTTGACCACCACCAGCGACACCAATTCGGTATCCGAATTTTTCTCCAGCGATTCGCAACCCGGGATGCAGGCTTTCAGCACTTCCGGGTCATTCAAGGCTTCCCACACTACCGCGCGCCTCGCCTCCAGGCGAATCTCGTCTTTCATTTCCATGTTTCTTGTCCCAATCTGTGTCGGCTATTGCGATGATTTCCGATGAATGACTGCTCAGGCCGCGCCCTACACCCGAAGCGGCTCCAGTGCATTGCGCAGCGCCTGCGGCAAGCTGGTAGGCCGGTTGCTGGCGCGGTCCACATAGACATGCACGAAGTGGCCCTGCGCGGCGGCGACGTCATCGTCGTTGCGGAAAATGCCGAGTTCGTAGCGCACGCTGCTATTGCCCATGTGCGCAACGCGCACGCCCACGTGAATCGTGTCGGGGAATGCCACCGAACTGAAATAGCGGCACTGGGTTTCGACAACCAGACCGATTACGTCGGATTTGCCGATATCCAGCGCGCCCTGGCCGATCAAGTAATCATTGACCGCCGTGTCGAAGTACGAGTAATAGACGACGTTGTTGACGTGGCCGTAGGCATCGTTATCCATCCAGCGCGTGGTGATGCGATGGAAATGGGCAAACGCGGCGCGGGTTTCTGCAGGTTTTTTTTCGCTCACAGTACAGCCTCGTAAATGGCAAGCGCGTCGTCGTAAGTAATCTCGCGCGGATTGTTGATGAGAAGGCGGGTTTGTTTCATGGCGTCTTCCGCCAGTTGAGGCAAGTCGTTTTTCGCGATCCCGACTTGCGACAGACGCGTCTGCAAGCCGAGTTCGACCGGCAGTTCCGCCAGCGTCTTGACCAGCTCCTGGCATTTTTCGCGGGTGCTGCCGAACCTGCCGGGCGTCACGATGGAAGCCAGCTCGGCATACAGGCCCTGCGCTTCCTTGGCATTGAACTGCAGGACCGCCGGCAAGACGAGCGAATTCGACAAGCCGTGCGGCACATGGAAGCGCGCGCCGACCGGATAAGCCAGGGCATGCACGCCTGCTACCGGCGCATTGGCGAAGGCCATACCGGCCAGCATCGCTCCCAGCAGCATGTTATGGCGGGCTTCGCGGTTACTGCCGTTGCGGCAGGCTTCATGGATATTGCCGCACAAGAGGCGCAAGGCTTCGCGCGCCAGGCAATCCGAGACAGTATTCTTCAAACGCTTGCTGGTATAGGCCTCGATCGCATGCACGATGGCGTCGACACCGGTTGCCGCGGTGACTTGCGGCGGCAAGCCAAGCGTGAGGTCGGCATCGAGCACAGCCCAGTCGGGCACGATGACCGGCGTCACCACGCCTTTCTTTTCGCCCTCGCCGGTCGTCACGATGGAAATCGGCGTGACTTCCGAACCCGTTCCCGCGGTAGTCGGCAGCAGGATCAGCGGCAGGCGCGGGCCCTTCGCTTGTCCCACGCCGTAGATATCCGCCAGCTTTTCCTTACCCACAGCCAGCAAGGCCACCAGCTTGGCCACATCCATCGAACTGCCGCCGCCTAGGCCGATGACGCCATCGGCATTCACACTTTTAGCTGCCTCGGTAGCGGCGGCGATCACGGCTTCCGGCGGATCGGCCTGCACATCGGTATAGACGCTGACGGCAATGCCGCTCGCCGCCAGGCCCTTAAGGGCAGGCTCCAGCAGGCCGGCCTGCTCGACGCCCTTGTCGGTCACCAGCAGAACCGATCGGCAACCCAACTTGGCAGCAAGTTCGCCCACGCGGGCGGAACTGCCTGGACCGACCAGACTGGAACGCGGAGATTGAAATTCGAAAGTCTGCATGTGCTCTCCTCTTTATATTGTGAAGGGGTGTCTCCTCCCCGGCGAATCGCAACTTAAGTGCAATTCGTCACTTGCATAACTAAACTATACACAGCACCATACCGCTTGACAAGCAGGCAGTCGAATATTTTTATTTCCATATAAATTACGCCACTTCACCCCATAAGCCCCTTTACTTTAAATACTTTCATAAATAGACTAGTAACTGGTTAAACCGAATTAATTGGAGTTGACCGGCCGCATCCGCCTGCACTTGCGCAGGAATACAGGAGACAGACCATGGATAGCATCGACCTCGAAGTATTGAAGACCGCCATCAGCTGGTCGCAAAGCGGCGCTTATACCCTGCTGGTGACGGTAGTGCGCACCTGGGGATCGGCGCCGCGCCCGGTCGGCTCGATGATGTGCATCCGGGAAGATGGCCATGTGCGCGGCTCGATTTCGGGCGGCTGCATCGAGGATGACCTGATCCGCCAGGTCCGGTCGGGCGAATACCGCGCCACGACGCCACAAACCATGACCTATGGGATTTCCGCCGACGAAGCGCATCGTTTCGGCCTGCCTTGCGGCGGCACGCTGCAGATCGTGCTGGAATACGTCAGCGAACAATCGCAATTGCCAGCCTTGCTGCAGGCAGTCAGCCGGCAAGGCCTGATGACGCGGGAGCTTGACCTCGCCAGCGGCGCCATCACCCTTACACCGGGCGCTCATGCCACATCGCTCTCCTTCGACGAGCAGCGCCTTGTCACCGTGCATGGCCCGCGCTATCGCCTCATCATTGTCGGCGCCGCGCAATTGTCGCGCTATGTCGCCAGCATGGCGAAAAGTCTCGATTACGAAGTGATTGTCTGCGACCCTCGCGAGGAATATCTGGATGAGTGGGATATCGATGGCGTGCAGCTGTCGCGTGAAATGCCGGATGACCTGATTCTCGCGCTCGAACTCGATGCCCATAGCGCCGTGCTGACACTGACCCACGATCCGAAGCTTGACGACATGGCGCTGCTGGAAGCCCTGAAGTCGCCGGCCTTCTATGTCGGCGCCATCGGCTCGCGCGCCAACAATGCCAAGCGGCGTGAGCGCCTGGCGCTGTTCGATATCACCGATGCCGAAATCGACCGGCTCCATGGCCCCGTGGGCATGTACCTGGGCGCCAGGACGCCGCCGGAAATTGCCATCTCCATCCTGGCGGAGATGACGGCCATCCGTAATGGCGTGCCGGTACTGCAAACGCATGCCCTGCGCCCGCAACCTGTTGCGCTGGAAGCTTCGGCTTGCGCCCTTTCCTGAGCATGCACATGCAGCCCGAACAAGATCCAATGGCCAGCCACTCTTCTTCAGCTTATGCGGGAATCCTGCTCGCCGCCGGCCGCGGCAGCCGCTTCGATCCCGCAGGCCGACAAAACAAGTTGCTGCAATTGCTTGCCGATGGCGAAACGGTGGTCGCTCATGCAGCCATGAATCTGCGCGCAGCGCTATGCCATACGCTAGCCGTCATTCCAGCAGGCTCGCCTTTACTGACTACACACCTGTCGTCCAAGGGAATCGCCGTCAGCAAGTGCCTGGACGCTGCCAGCGGCATGGCTGCCTCGCTGACACATGGCTTGCGGCAAACGCACGACGCGCTTGGCTGGGTCATCGCGCTTGGCGACATGCCCTTCGTTAAAGCCGATACGATTCATCGCCTCATCGAGGCCTTGCGCCAGGGTGCCGATATCGCCGTGCCTTGCTATCATGGACAGCGCGGCAACCCGGTTGCATTCAGTCGCCGCCATCTTGATCGGCTGCTGCAATTGTCGGGAGATGCCGGCGCCCGCCAGCTGCTGCAGGCTTACCCCTTGCAGGAAATCGAAGTCGATGATCCCGGCATTTGCCGCGATATCGACACCGTCGACGATTTACGCAATTGCAGAGATAAAAAGGAGAATGTGCATGCTTAAGGTTTATTCGATTGATGGCATCACCCCGGTGGTGCACCCCTCAGCCTATGTACATCCCAGCGCCGTGCTGATCGGCGACGTCATCATCGGCCCGCGTTGCTATATCGGCCCGCTGGCCAGCCTGCGCGGCGATTTCGGCCGCATCATCATCAACGAGGGCGCCAATATCCAGGATTCCTGCGTTCTGCATGGCTTTGAGGGTTGCGATACGCTGGTCGACGTCGACGGCCATATCGGCCACGGCGCGATTCTGCATGGCTGCCGCATCGAACGCGATGCGTTGGTAGGAATGAACGCCGTCGTCATGGACGACGCCGTGATCGGCGAATCCAGCATCGTCGGTGCCGGCGCATTCGTCAAGGCCGGCATGATCGTGCCGGCGCGCAGCCTGGTGATCGGCACGCCGGCCAAGATCCTGCGCACGCTGCGCGACGATGAAATCGCCTGGAAGCGCCTGGGCACCGCGCAATATCACGAGCTGACCACGCGCTCGTTGAACACCCTGCATGAAACCAGCCCGCTGACCGAAGTCGAACCCGACCGCAAACGGATACAGACCTCGACCAACAACAAGCCCAAAAGCCGGCAGGGTTAACCCGACTGCGCCGCCCTGTTCCTGACATCTCCATTCAGCAATGGACCGCCAACAACCCCAGCGAATCGAAGTTCCAATTGCCAGTGGCGAGCATGAAATCGAATTCAGGTGGATCGCACCGGAACGGCATCATGCTCCCGTCATAGTTTTCCTGCATGAAGGCTTGGGTTCGCTGGCTATCTGGGAAGACTGGCCGCAACGCCTGTGCGACGCCGCCGAATGTCGCGGTCTGATTTATTCGCGCTATGGCTACGGCCATTCCACGCCGCGTCCGCCGCAACAGGATTGGCCGCATGATTACCTGGAGCGCGAAGCGCGTGAATCCCTGCCGGCATTCCTGAAGGCGAAAGGACTGGATCCGGCGCGGGAGAAAATCATCCTGTTTGGTCACAGCGACGGCGGCACGATTGCCCTGCTGTATGCCGCCGCGTTTCCGCAAGCCGTCAGCGCCGTTATCTCGCTTGCTGCCCATGTATTTACCGAGAAGGTCGGACACGCCCGCATCGGCTATCTGCAAAGCGTCTGGCAATCGGGCGGATTGCGGGAAAGGATGGCACGCCTGCACGCCGCGCCGGACGAAGTCTTCGCGGGCTGGAGCAAGCTCTGGCTATCCCCCGACTTTCAATCCTGGGACATCACCTCGCTACTGCCGGGCATTACCTGCCCGCTGCTGGTAGTGCAAGGCCGGCAAGACCAGTACGGCACGCTAGCCCAAATCGACGCCATCCAGCGCCAGGTGCCGCATGCGCAAACTCATGTGCTGGAAAATTGCCGCCACGTCCCTCATCAGGAACAGCCGCAGGCATTGCTGGACGCCTGCCTGCGATTCCTGCACTCGATCTGAAAACCTGATCCTGAAGTTCTAGTCCAGCGCAGGTCCATCCTCGCCCGGGAGTTCAGCCAACCCCGCCCCCAGCAGCATGCGGGCCGAATCGCTCGGCAAGGCTTCAACCGATTTCAGCTTGCGCGACATCTGGCGGGTACGCACCTCGGCCTGCTCGATATTGCGCGCAGCGCGTTCCAGCGTGGTCTTGGTGGCAGCCAGCACTTCGCCGAACTTGCCGAACTCGGTCTTCACCGCGCCCAACACTTGCCACACTTCCGAAGAACGCTTTTCCAGCGCCAGGCTGCGGAAGCCCATCTGCAGGCTGTTGAGCAGCGCCGACAAGGTTGCCGGACCAGCGATACAGACACGGCAGCTGCGCTGCAATTCATCAGCCAGGCCGGGACGGCGCATGACTTCCGCATACAAGCCTTCGGTCGGCAGGAAGAGAATCGCGAAATCGGTGGTCAGCGGGGGAGAGAGATATTTTTCCGAAATGGTCTTGGCTTCGATACGCACCGCCTTTTCCAGCTCGCGCCCGGCCGCAGCAACACCTTCGGCATCGGCATGTTCGGCCGCTTCCACCAGGCGCTCGTACTGCTCCTTGGGAAACTTCGCATCGATCGGCATCCAGACCGGCGCCTGCCCTTCTTCCTGACCCGGCAGGCGAATGGCGAATTCGACACGCGCACCAGTGCCGGGAATCGTTTCGATATTCTTGCCGTACTGGTCCACGGTCAGCACTTGCTGCAGCAGCATCTCCAGCTGCACTTCACCCCAGGTGCCGCGCGTCTTCACATTCGTCAGCACGCGTTTCAAGTCACCCACGCCGACCGCCAGCGCCTGCATCTCGCCCAATCCCTGATGCACTTTTTCCAGGCGGTCCGACACCAGCTTGAAGGATTCACCCAGGCGCTGTTCCAGCGTCGCATGCAGCTTCTCATCGACTGTCTTGCGCATCTCTTCCAGGCGCAAGCCATTATCGGTTTGCAGGTCTCGAATCTTGGTCTCCAGCGTCGCGCGCACTTCCAGCATGCGCTGCGCGCTCGATTCGGAAAGCGCCGTCAGGCTCTGCTGCAAGGTATCGGCAAAGCGCTTCAGGGATACCGCCTGTTCTTCGCGCGAGGACTGCGACTGCATGGCGATTGCCTGCCGCATGTTTTCCAGTTGCTGGATGCTGGCTTCATTGAGCTTGGCCAGCTGCTGCGCGAAGCTGTCGATCTGGCTATTCTGGATGGTGGCCACGCTGGTCATCTGCGTCGCCATGGTTTGCTGGAATTGCGCCAGGCTGCCGGTCAATTCCTGGCGTGTGCCCTGTCCCGACGCCTGCACCTGTGCGCGCAATTCACGTTCGATGCGCTCACTAGTTTGCTGTTGATGGGCGCGCAAGTCTTCCTGCAACTGGTTCAGGCGCGATGTGATATCACTTCCTTTTCCTCGCAGGAGAAGCATGACTTGCAACACGAGTATGGATGCCGCCAACAGCAGCAAGATGATTTCGGTAAGGCTCATAGTCGATTCCGCGGCGCCGGCAGCGCCATCAGTCGTGATAACAGGAGTGAAAATTCAGAAACGGCGCATCAGCCCGGCGTATTGCGCATCCAGTCCGCAGTCTGATAGAACGATTCCATCAGCCGCTGCTGCATCGCTTCTTCGACGCCGACATCCAGCATCGCCCAGGCCATGCAACGCAACCACTGGTCGCGCTCGTCCGAAGCGATAGCAAAAGGCAAATGTCTTGCGCGCAGGCGCGGATGGCCGAAACGTTCGATATACAGGCTGGGCCCGCCCATCCAGCCGGAAAGGAACCAGAAAAGCTTGTCGCGCGAACTATCCAGCGGTGTCGGATGCATGGCGCGGATGCCGGCAAATTCCGGCTCCAGGTCCATCAGGTCGTAAAACCTGTCCACCAGCTCGCGCAGCTTTTCTTCCCCGCCGATCTGTTCGTATGGAGTCGGCTGTTGCGACTCCGATTCAACTTCGTTACTCATGGCGCCAATGATAGCGCATCGGCCCGCCGCCGTCGCCTGAAATGTCCCGCCCGCGCGGGTTCAGGCCTCGCGCAGAGTCTGCAGTGGGGGTTGATGCAACACGCTGCGCAGGGCGATCCAGCCACCGATAAAGGCGCAGACGATGCCTACCGCCAGGCCGGCAAGCCAGACCGTCGGATCGAATATGTAGTCGAATTTAAAAACAAATCGCGCCAGCGCCCAGCCCACCGCCGCCGCGCCAGTGGCCGCCAGCACGCCCGCCAAGCCGCCGACCAGCGCAAACTCGATGCGTTGAGCCTGCGACAACTGGCTGCGCGTGGCGCCAAGCGCACGCAACAGGCCCGCTTCACGCGTGCGCTCATCCTGCGAACCCATCAGCGCCGCATACAGCACCAGCACACCCGCCGCCAGCGTAAACAGGAACAGGAATTCCACCGCAGCCACCACCTGATCGACCACGCTTTGCACCTGGCGGATGATGCTGCCGACATCGACAATCGTCAGGTTCGGAAAGTCGCGCGTCAATTCGTTGACAAACCCGCCATGCTTGGGCGGCAGATGGAAGGCGGTGATCCAGGTCTGCGGCATATCATGCATCAGCGACGGATTCAGGATGACAAAGAAATTGACGCGCATCGAGCCCCATTCAAGCTTGCGCAGGCTGGTGATCGGCGCCGTGACGGTTTGACCGCCGATGTCGAAGGTCAGCCTGTCGCCGAGCTTCAGGTTCAGGGTCTTGGCCAGGCCTTCCTCGACCGAGGCTTCCGGCTTGCTGCCGTCATACCATCGTCCGGCAGTGATGCGGTTTTGCGGCGGAATTTGCGTCATGGTCGACAGATTGAATTCCCGGTTGACCAGGCGTTGCGCGCGGTCTTCGGTATAGGTATTGCCATTGACCGTGGAGCCGTTGATCTCTACCAGGCGGCCGCGGATCATCGGATAGAGCTCGACATCGTGCTCGCCGAGCGAGACCAGGCGCCGCTCAATCTCGTCTTTCTGGTCAGGCTGGATATTGATGACGAAACGGTTCGGCGCATCGGCAGGCGTCGCCTGATGCCAGGCATCCACCAGGTCGCCCCGGATTACCGTCAACAGCAACAACGACATCAAACCCAGCGCCAGCGCCACGATCTGGATCACGGTAGCGCTGGCCCGGCGCTGCAATCCCGTAACGGCAAAGCGCCACGCCGCATGCGGCAAGGCCGTGCGCAGAGGACGCAACACCTGCAATCCGGCCCAGCCGACCAGGGCGAACACGAGCATCCCGCCCAGGAATCCGCCAGCGGTCAGCAACCCCAGCTTGAGATTACCCGACTGCCATAGCAGCAAGGCAGTGAATGCCCCCAGACCAAACAGATAGGTCGCCAGCGTCAATGGCTTGGGCACATCCTGTTCGCGCCGGATCACGCGATTATGAGGCACTTCCCGCAGCTGCAGGATCGGCGGCATGGCAAAACCGGTCAGCAGCAACAAGCCCGTCGCCATGCCCTGCAAGGCCGGCAGCCATCCGGGCCTGGGCAATTCCGTCGCCACCAGCTTGCCCAGCCATTCCAGCAAGATGAAATGCGCGCCGAATCCCGCCAGCACGCCGATGGCGCTGCCTATCAGGCCGACGATGATGAACTCGACAAGGAACAGCGTCGTTACCTGCCCCTGCGGCATGCCGAGGCAGCGCAACATGGCGCACGTATCGACATGGCGCAGCATGAAGCGACGCGCCGCCATTGCCACCGCCACCGCAGCCAGCATGGCGGTCAGCAGGCCAACGAGCGCCAGGAATTGTTCGGCACGCTCCAGGGTCGCCTGCATCTCAGGACGGCCCGATTCCAAGGACTCCAGCCGCACGCCCCTTGCATTGTCCCGCGCGATCGTATCCTGCAACCACTTCTGGTATGCCTTGACCTGCTCGGGCGGTCCCGCAACGAGCAGGCGGTATGTCACGCGCGAGCCATCCTGGACCAGGCCCGTCGCTTTCAGATCGGACAAGCGCAGCATCACGCGCGGTGCAAAGTTAGCGAAAGCGGCGCCGCGATCCGGCTCAACCGAGATGATGCGCGCAATGGAAAAGTGCATGTCGCCCAATTGCAGCTTATCCCCCACTTTCGCATTCAGACCTGTCAGCAAGGTGGGATCGACCCATACCGTACCCGGCGCGGGGATATCGCTTGCCGGCGTGGCGGGACCATCCGGCTGCAGCGCCACGCTGACGCGGCCGCGCAGAGGATATGCTTCGGAGACTGCCTTGATGGATGCCAGCTGCGACACGGACTGCGTGCCGCTGCCGGCCTGCGCCATGCTGGGAAAAGCCGCGGTATCGGCGACATTCAGGCCGCGCCGCTGGGCCTCTTCGCGCCAGGCACCAGACACCGGCTGATCGGCATTCACGACAAGATCGCCGCCCAGCAATTGATTGGCATCGCGCTGCAAACCGGCGCGCATGCGGTCGACAAAAAAGCCCACCGAAGACAGCGCAGCCACAGCCACGATTAAAGAAAGCATCAAAAAGCGCAGCTCGCCGGCACGCCAGTCGCGCGCCGTCATGCGCATGGCTTGCAGCAGCATGGATCGGTCCTTGGAAAACGTCGGCAACCGTTCAACCGGCAGCGTCGCGCGGCCGGCATCACAGGAATGTTTTACTTATTGTAATGAAATCCGTTCCAGCGGGCATGAGAACGTCCTGGCATGAAAAGCTCATGCCTTACATTGTCGAGCCCTTCATGGAATCGATATGCGTTTTCTCCCGTTGCCCCTGGCAAGGCGCGCAACGTTCGGCCATCGGCTGCACCTTCAGGCGTTCGAAGGGAATATCAAGGCCGCATTCGGCGCATTCGCCATACGTGCCATTGTCCATGCGCGTATAAGCATTTTGTATTGCACGCAGTTCGGTCAGGTCGCGCGTGACCGCTGCATTACCCAAATCGACAGACAAATCGGCAAAGGAAGCATCGCCCGGATCCGGAACCTCGGCCGCCACATCCGCATAGTTATCCTGCTGGCTCATTTCACGCCGAATATCCTCCCTCAAAGCGCGCTCGCGCTCTTGCAACATGTTTTTCAGTTCGGCGATCTGTTCGCTGTTCAATTCGGCCATGGCGTGGTTCCTGAAAAAATAATGACGTTTGATAATGAGGCGGCGGTGAAACATCCCTGTTCAGATTGTGCACCTACCCGCAACTCTCGCCCATTGATCCGTCATGTTCTTGTGACCTCTCGCAAGTCATGGCGTTCCTGCCACTCTTTAGATAGATGCAAGCCTATTCTCGCTTTGCCAATTGGCGATAAGCAACCTTGGAGATACAATAAAATATTGCCGCAACACAACATCGCGCAGTCTCAATTCACACCATGCCAGCTATTCAACTCATCGTCAGCGAAGCTGAACACAAGAAACTACAGGAAGACTATGAAAAACTGTCAGCCCTGTGGATTCAGCAAGGCCGTCAGTCTTCCCCGCCGCCTTTCGAACACTGGATTGGCGAACGCTTGATGAATGCGAATCGCATTTCTGCCGAAGGAATCGATCATATGCGGGTCTTTTCCGCAGTCGAACAGCTCATCACCAGCATGCATGTTCACGGATTTTGCCTGGCGCATGTGGTCGGCCAAACCGGTTCACCCGAAAAGTCATCGCAGGAATTTGCCGAAGCCCTTGTCCGGCATTTTGAATTGCCGACGCAATATATCAAGCGCCTGCAGGATGTTTTCACCTATTACCAAAAGGATGCCTCAAGCCTGACAGACAACGGCAGCAGCAAAGCTCCGGCGCATGCGTCTACGACTATCGAGAGCACATTCGAAGAGCTACTTGAGCGCACTACCACGGCGCTCGATCACCTGGGTACGGAGCGTGCCATCGGCCGCGTGGAAGGCGCCCTTGCCCTGCTGGTCAATCTGGGAATCATGGAACGGGAAACGGCCAGGGAAAAGACCCAGGCCTTCAAGGCACTGGCACGCGGCATGAAAAAAACATGATGTCGAGCCAGACTTAAGCGGAGGGCTTGCTCTCTCCATCACCCAGGCGCGCCAGTTGCACCAGCAGCGCTCCCTGCACCATCGATAAGGCAACGTTGCTGCCGAACTGGAAGCCACGCATGGCGGCGGCATCCATCAGATCCAGGACTTGTTCGCGGGTGAGAAAAGCGCAATCGTCGAGTCCCGGCAGTGCATCACGGTTCTTGCGGCTAATTTCGCTAACGATTTCTTCTGAGGTCATGTGTCACTCCAATCAAGCGAAATGGCTTACCTGCCGATAGGAGTTTTAACAATACCAATTGTTCCCGCAAAATTAATTGTCAACGCTCATATTTGCGGTGCGTTTAACTCAGAGTGTGAACTTTGTCAGGCGTATGCTGACATGCCTCATCCGTTCGTGGGCTTAAGCAATTCCAGGATGGCTGACAGTTCTTCGCGCACACGCCGAATATCGCTGACAGACGATGCTTCGGCAGCAGGAAGGCTGCCATTTCCGGATGCGGCAGCAACAGCTGAATTGTCCAGCCTGTTGCGCGCACCGCTGATGGTAAAGCCCTGCTCGTAGAGCAATTCGCGGATGCGGCGAATCAGCAGCACTTCATGATGCTGATAGTAGCGGCGGTTGCCGCGCCGCTTGACCGGCTTCAGTTGAGTAAATTCCTGCTCCCAGTAGCGCAAGACGTGCGGCTTTACCCCGCACAGTTCGCTCACCTCGCCGATTGTGAAATAACGCTTGGCGGGAATCGGCGGCAATGCCGTCGCCTCGGGCTTAATGATGGCGCGATCGTTCATGCACTAACTCAGGGTCAGGAAATGCTGGGTAGCGGCTTGCGGCAGGCGTCTTCGACCATGCCCTTCAATTTCTGGCTGGCGTGGAAAGTCACCACGCGACGCGCAGTGATGGGAATCTCCTCCCCTGTCTTGGGATTGCGGCCCGGGCGCTGCGGTTTGTCGCGCAGCTGAAAATTGCCGAAGCCCGACAGCTTGACCGATTCGCCGCGCTCCAGCGCATTGCGAATTTCATCGAAAAAGGTTTCGACCATATCCTTGGCTTCGCGCTTATTCAAGCCGACCTGTTCGAACAATAGCTCCGCCAACTCGGCCTTGGTCAAGGTCGGCAATTCCTTTTCCGCTTGCGAGCGCGCGCGGGCTTCCTGCATTGCGCGGTCCAGGTCAGCGGTCAAGATCGATTGAAATTCAGCCGAAGAAGTCACGTCATTCATGCTCAAACTCCCCTCCTGCTTCAGGCACGCAATTTTGCGCCATGTTTTTTGGTAGCGGCATCCAGTAAGGCAGCGATGGCCGCTTCCACTTTATCGTCCTGCAGGGTAGTTTGAGTATCTTGCAAGGTGAATCGGAAAGCAAGGCTTTTTTCGTTATTTTCCAATCCTTTGCCGCGATATTCATCAAATAAAACAATAGCTTGCACAATTCCGCATTCCGGGTTGGATGCTTTTTCGGCAACAAAGACATCCAGCAATTCCTGCGCCGGCAAGGCTTGCGGCACAACCAGGGCCAAATCGCGCGTCACCGGCGGAAATTTCGAGATTTCGCGATACACCGGCACCTGGCGCGACTGCAAAGCCTCGGCATCCACTTCAAACACGACAGGAGCAAGCGACAGGCCGTATTTTTGCTGCAAGCGAGGATGCAATTCGCCGATAAAGCCCACCTCGCGACCATCCAGCAAAACCTTTGCCGAACGACCCGGATGCAGTGCAGGATGTTCAGCTTTCTCGAAACGCAGCTGACGCGGCGCGAACAGCGCTTCCAGGTCGGCCTTCACATCAAAGAAATCGACATTGCGGGTAGCCTGCCCCCACTGCTCTTCCGCCACCGGACCGTATGCCAGTGCTGCGACACGTTTGGGCTGATTGAAACCAGCTACGGTCAGCGGTCCGTCTTGTACAGCCGGGTCTCGCAAGAATACCGCCCCCGTTTCGAACACGCGCACCCGGCTGATCTTGCGGTTCAGGTTGTAGCGCACATTGGCCACCAGGCTCGCCACCAGCGACGAACGCATCACGCTCATCTGGCTGGCGATCGGGTTCAGCAAGCGGATCGGATTCGTATTGCCGCAGAAATCGGCCTCCCAGGCTTCCTCGACGAAGCTGTAGTTGACCACTTCCTGGTAATCCAGGTCGGCCAACTGGCGCCGCACAGTGAAAAGCGAGCGGCGGTTTTCCGGCGCAATGCGCATTTCATTCGGTGCCACTGGCGCCACGGACGGGATATTCTCGAAGCCGTACACGCGCGCGATTTCCTCGATCAAGTCTTCCTCGATCTCGATATCGAAGCGGAAGGAAGGCGGCGTGACATCGAAACCATCTTCCGTCGCGGTGAATTCCAGGCCGAGGCGCGTGAAGATATCGGCGATCTGCGCTGCTTCCAGCGGCACGCCGATTACCCTGGCTGCGCGTGCGGTACGCACATGCAGCGGCTTGCGCTGCGGGAGATTGACGATCTGGTCGTCAATCGGGCCGACGATGGTCTTGTCTTTCTGGCCGCAGATCTCCACGATCAGCGCGGTAATGCGCTCGATATGTTCCACCGTCGTGGCGTAATCCACGCCGCGCTCGAAACGGTGTCCGGCATCGGTGGAAAAGTTGTAGCGACGTGAACGTCCCTGGATGGCCTGCGGCCACCAGAATGCCGCTTCGAGATAAATGTTTTGCGTATCGAGCGTCACGGCTGTGTCGTCACCACCCATGATACCGGCCAGCGATTCGATCGCGCGATCATCGGCGATCACGCCGACCCACTCGTCGACTTCGACGGTATTGCCGTTCAAGAGCTTGAGCGATTCGCCTTTTTTACCCCAGCGCACATCCAGGCCACCATGGATCTTGTCGAGGTCGAATACGTGTGTCGGCCTGCCCAGCTCGAGCATGACATAGTTGGAAATATCCACCAGTGCGGAAACCGAGCGCTGGCCGCTGCGCTCCAGGCGCCGCTTCATCCATTCCGGCGTGGCAGCGCGCGCATTAACGCCGCGGATCACGCGTCCCGAAAAACGACCGCACAGGTCTGGCGCCGACACTTTCACCGGCAGCTTTTCATCCGAGTTGACTTGGACAGGCGTAAAGGTTGGCTCCTTCAGCGGCGTGCCGGTCAGCGCGGAAACTTCACGCGCCACGCCCAGCACCGACAGGCAGTCAGCCTTATTCGGCGTCAGCTTGATGGTGAACTTCAGATCGTTCAGCAAATAGTAGTCGCGGAAGTTCTGTCCCACAAGTGCATCTTCCGGCAAATCCAATAGCCCTGCATGCTCGTCCGACAGACCAAGCTCGCGCGCGGAGCACAACATGCCCTGCGACTCGACGCCGCGCAATTTTCCAACCTTGATCTCGAACGGCTTGCCATCTGCACCCGGCGGCAGCACCGCGCCCGCCATCGCACACGCCACTTTCATGCCCGCACGGACATTGGGCGCGCCGCAAACGATATTCAGCAGCGTGCCAGTACCCGCATCAACCTGACACACGTTCAAGCGATCGGCATTGGGGTGCTTCGCCACTTCCAGCACCTTGGCCACCACCACGTTGGAAAACGGCTTGGCGACCGGTTCGACTTCCTCGACTTCCAGCCCTGCCATCGTCAGCATATGCGCCAGCTCATCCGAAGTCATCTTCGGATCAACCATCGTGCGCAGCCAGTTTTCGGAAAATTGCATAGTTCAGCCTTCAGATATTCAGGTGTCCTTCCCTCACAGGGAAGAAATAAAACTTCACGTCACTGTTCGTGCCAGGCGAGATTCAGATTAACCACATGCGTAAGCTACACATCGCCACGTCGCTCGACGGGTGCGCCCTTCTTGTTCAATTAAACTGCTTCAGGAAGCGCAAATCGCCTTCGTAGAACAGGCGCAGATCATTGATGCCATAACGCAGCATGGTCAGGCGCTCCAGGCCCGAGCCGAATGCAAAGCCAATGTACTTCTCCGGATCCAGGCCAAAATTGCGCACCACCGTCGGGTGCACCTGTCCGGCGCCGGAGACTTCCAGCCAACGTCCTTTCAGCGGGCCGCTACCGAAGGCAATATCGATCTCGGCAGAAGGCTCGGTGAATGGGAAATACGAGGGACGGAAACGCACCTGCAGGTCATCCGTCTCGAAGAATGCCTTGACGAAGTTCAGGTACACGCCTTTCAGGTCGGCGAAGCTGATGTCCTCGGCGATCCATAGGCCCTCGACCTGATGGAACATCGGCGAGTGGGTCGCATCGCTGTCGACGCGGTAAGTGCGGCCCGGCGCGATCACCTTGATCGGCGGTTTGTTCATGCGCGCATAGCGCACCTGCATCGGGCTGGTATGCGTGCGCAGCAGGAGCGGCTTGCCGGTGCTGTCCTTTTCCTCGATGTAGAAAGTGTCCTGCATCGAACGCGCCGGATGGTTTTCCGGACTGTTCAATGCGGTGAAATTATTCCAATCGGCCTCGATCTCGGGGCCGTCGGCAACGTCAAAACCGATCGAACCGAAGATTTCCTCGATACGCTGCCAGGTGCGCATCACCGGGTGGATGCCGCCCACGCCACGGCCGCGGCCCGGCATGGTGACGTCGATCGCCTCGGCGTTCAGACGAGCTTCCAGCTGGGCATTCGCCAGCGCATCGCGACGCGCAGACAGCGCATTTTCAATTTGTTCCTTGGCGGCGTTGATCACCGCCCCCTGGGCCTTGCGCTCTTCCGGCGCCAGCTTGCCCAGCCCCTTCATCTGTTCGGTAATCTGCCCGGTCTTGCCGAGATACTTTGCCTTCGCGTTTTCCAGCGCGGCGGCATCCTGCGCGGCGGCGAAATCAGCCTGCGCCTGGACGACGAGTTGTTCTAGGGGATTCATGCTCTGCCAATTCAAAATAAAACGGGGCCAAGGTGTCGACCTTTGCCCCGCCAGATTGCGCGACACCGAAGTGCCGCAAGCACTACTTAAGCAGCGATGTTGGCCTTCACCTGATTGACAATCGCGGCAAACGCCGGCTTGTCCATCACAGCCATATCAGCCAGAACCTTGCGGTCCAGCTCGATGCCGGCTTTCTTCAGACCGTTCATGAACACGCTGTAGGTCAGACCGTTTTCACGCGAAGCCGCGTTGATACGGGTTATCCACAAGGCGCGGAACACGCGCTTCTTGTTGCGGCGATCGCGGTAGGCGTACTGGCCTGCGCGCATGACCGCCTGCTTGGCGATGCGGAATACGGTGCTGCGGCGGCCGCGGTAACCCTTGGCTGCGTTGAGGACTTTCTTGTGACGGGCCCGTGCGGTAACCCCACGTTTAACTCTAGGCATGTTAGCTCCTTATGTGAGGGTTAGGCGAACGGCATCATCGCGCGAATGGAGTTCATGTTTGTCTCATGGACATCCACGGCTCCGCGCAACTGGCGTTTGTTCTTGGTGGTTTTCTTGGTCAGGATGTGACGCTTGAAGGCTTGACCGCGCTTGACGGTGCCACCCGGACGCACGCGAAAACGCTTCTTCGCGCTGCTTTTGGTCTTCATTTTTGGCATGACAAAATCTGTCCTTGATGGACAGCTCCATTTTTAGATGATTGCAGGTGGCAACACTTCGTTGCACTTGGATGCCTGCTTTCACTTGTTTTGCAACAGCATCGAGGCTGCTGCAGCTTGATGCCCTGCCCGTTACCGGACAAAGCATGCAATCTTATTTTTTCTTTTTCGGCGCCAGGACCATGATCATCTGGCGGCCTTCCATCTTTGGAAACTGCTCGACCTGGCCATACGGCTCCAGGTCAGCTTTCAATCGCTCCAGCACACGAACACCAATTTCCTGGTGAGCCATTTCACGGCCGCGGAAACGCAGCGTGATCTTGGTTTTATCGCCATCATCAAGGAACTTGATCAGATTGCGCAGCTTGATGTTGTAGTCGCCTTCGTCGGTACCCGGCCGGAACTTGATTTCCTTGACCGCGATAACCTTCTGCTTCAACTTCGCTTCGTGCGCTTTCTTCTGTTCCTGGTACTTGAACTTGCCGTAATCCATCAAACGGCACACCGGCGGCTGCGCGGTCGGTGCAATTTCCACCAGATCCACGTTAGCCTCTTCCGCCAGCTTGAAAGCTTCCGCAAGGCTGACAATACCAATTTGTTCGTTGTTGACCCCAGTGAGGCGCACTTCCGGCGCGGTAATTTCGCCGTTGATGCGATGCGATTTATCCGTAGCTATTGCAGTTTCCTTTAAAAATTAAATAATTAAGCCGTGCTCCGCGTCGGGAAGTCACGATCAGGTTTTGGTTTCGACCTCGTTCTTCAGGCGTTCCAGCAGCTGATCGACGGGCATTACACCCAGATCGACATTTCCTCGCGCACGCACGGCCACGGTGTTGGCATCCCGCTCCTTATCGCCGACGACGACGATATAAGGCAGCTTCTGAACCGAATGCTCCCGTATTTTATAGGTTATTTTCTCGTTGCGCAAATCGAGGTGGACCCTAAACCCTTGTTTTTTCAGGTTTTGTGCGACCATTTGCGCGTAATCAGACTGGGCATCCGAAATGTTCAGCACGGCAATCTGAACCGGAGCCAGCCAAAGCGGCAGCGCGCCGGCGTGATTTTCAATCAAGATGCCGATAAAACGCTCTAACGAACCGACAATTGCCCGATGCAGCATGACCGGCACTTTACGAGCATTGTCATCAGAGACATATTCGGCGCCCAGGCGGCCCGGCATGGAAAAATCGACCTGCATGGTCCCGACTTGCCAAGGACGGCCCAGCGAATCCTTCAGGTGATACTCGATCTTCGGTCCGTAGAAGGCACCCTCGCCCGGCAGCTCTTCCCAGGTGACGCCGCAGTTGCGCAGGCCGGTACGCAGAGTTTCCTCGGCCTTGTCCCAGACTTCGTCCGAACCGATACGGCTCTCGGGACGCAAGGCGATCTTGATGGAGATATTGGCAAATCCAAAATCCTTGTAGACCTGCATCGCCTGGGTATGGAAAGCGATGACTTCGTCCTGGATTTGGTCTTCAGTACAGAAGATGTGGCCGTCATCCTGCGTAAAGCCGCGCACACGCATCAGGCCATGCAAGGCGCCGGAAGGCTCATTGCGGTGGCACTGACCAAATTCACCGAAGCGCAGCGGCAGATCCCGATAGCTGCGCAGATCGGAATTGTAGATCTGCACATGGCCTGGGCAATTCATCGGCTTCAACGCATAGTTGCGGTTTTCCGATTCGGTCACGAACATGTTTTCGCGATAGTTTTCCCAGTGGCCGGTTTTTTCCCATAGGTTGCGATCCAGGATCTGCGGCGCCTTGACTTCCTGATAACCACTATCCTGATACACGCGGCGCATGTATTGCTCGACCTGTTGCCAGATGGTCCAGCCTTTCGGATGCCAGAAGATCAAGCCGGGCGCTTCGTCCTGGAAATGGAACAGATCGAGCTGCTTGCCCAGCTTGCGGTGGTCACGCTTTTCGGCTTCCTCCAGCATGTGCAAGTAGGCCTCCTGCTCTTCCTTCTTGGCCCAGGCAGTGCCGTAGACACGCTGCAGCATCTCGTTCTTCGAGTCTCCGCGCCAGTAGGCGCCGGCCAGCTTCATCAGTTTGAAGACTTTCAGCTTGCCCGTCGAGGGCACGTGCGGGCCACGACATAGGTCGGCGAACTTACCTTCGCTGTAGAGCGAGACATCCTCGCCTTGCGGGATCGCCTCAATCAGTTCAGCCTTGTAGGCTTCGCCGATGGATTTGAAATAAGCCACAGCCTCGTCGCGCGGCAGCACCTTGCGGGTGACCGGCTCATCCTTTTTCGCCAATTCAGCCATCTTCTTTTCGATGGCTTGCAAGTCTTCCGGCGTGAACGGACGCTTGTACGAAAAGTCGTAGTAAAAGCCATTTTCGATCACCGGGCCGATGGTTACCTGCGCTTCCGGGAACAGTTCCTTGACGGCGTACGCCAGCAAGTGAGCGGTGGAATGGCGGATTACATCCAGGCCTTCCGGATCCTTGTCTGTGACGATGGCGAGATCGACATCCTTGTCGATCAGGTAGGAAGTGTCGACCAGCTTGCCATCGACCTTGCCGGCCAATGCAGCCTTGGCAAGGCCAGCGCCGATGCTGGCAGCGACTTGCGCAACGGTGACTGGTTCGTCGAATTGACGTTGTGAACCATCGGGAAGGCGGATTGCAACCATTGTTTTCTCCATGCCGGCATATGGTTGCCAGCGGACGTTAGATTAATTTTACGAAATACGGACGAAAAAAAACGCGGGCCAGCCGCGTTTCATTCAGACGATGAAAGACTCGACTAGCGTCGCTGTGTACCTTTGGTGCTAGTTCGCGGTGTCATAACCTAGATGCCTTTCTCGCTCTTACAAAATGATGTTACCAAAACCACATACGGTAATTAACCCAGCAATTTTACCAAATTAATTAGTTCAGGTGGATTTTACAGAATGCCTAGCCAGATAGGGCTTCAACATTGACGCAGCATACAGATGTACATATTGGCCTAGGCACACGTCCCTTACTGAAATTACCCCAAAATGTTGGGATTCGCAAATGGGCACATTCGATGTGAGGGCACTTCAGAACTGAATTATCTGAATAGCATCCAACTTACTTTGGAGGCAATAATGACTAATCGATCATCTGAAACGAAGCCCAATACTCCAGATTCCGATCTGACCTGCTACCCAATTTAGTCCGGAATGGACATGGAATCTGCGGTTAAAAAACTATCTGCAAACTGGTCTGGGGCCAAGTAGCCCAGCGAGCTA
>NZ_SLZQ01000014.1 GCF_004342585.1 Paucimonas lemoignei
CCCGGCATTCACCTGGGCCGTGCCTGAACTGGTACGCGAAATCAAGCCCGAAGAAATGGATATCCCCATCCGCAACAAGCGTTAATCCGTTGCTGCAACCGCCCGTGAGGGCGGGAAGCTTGATTAAAAAGCCGCCGAGCGATCGGTGGCTTTTTGCTTTTCAGCTCTTGGAAACTAACCGAATGAACATCCTGAAGTCGATGTGACTTGGCAGTGAGGCGATATGTGAACCGCATCGATTTTTTTGGCCAGTAAATCGGCAGACAAGTATTCCGCGCAATATCTATTGGAGGCTAACGGCTACCGAACTTAATACAACAGCTGTTATCGATCATTTCCTTTATTGGTATTTTCTATTGAATGGATAAAAACGATTGCCTTCATATATTAAATGGGAATTGTTACCATTTAGGCGTATTCAATAGCTAGTAAGGAAATGTCATGGTGATCGCAGCGAAGAAATTAAGTGAAATGGCAACCCATATGGCAATTGCTTTCACGATCATGCATGTCATGACCGGCTCAGTCGCTTTTGGTGGACTGGCTGCCTTGCTTGAACCGGCGATCAACGTCATGCTGCTGCCTATGCATGAGCGTATCTGGAATCGCATGCGATCTCGGTCTGGCATGCCGAAGGCAGGCTACATGACGATAGCTTTACAAAAACTGAGTCAGCTTGGCATGCACATGACCGTGGCCTTTGCCGTGATGTACTGGGCAACCGGGTCGATGGCATTTGGCGGGCTGGCCGCCGTGCTGGAGCCGATCTGCAATGTGATCGTGTTGCCCTTGCATGAGCGTCTGTGGAGCCGGCTGCAGGCAGGCTTGGTAACGCGTGCCACAGTGACCGTGGCGGCTACTGCGGCATGAGGACTACACGATCGTCGCAACGACAGGAGTATGGTCGGAAGGCTGTTCCCACTTGCGTGGCACCTTGTCGATCTCACAGGCCGTGCAGCGCGCGGCCAGCCGCGGCGACAGAAGGATATGATCGATGCGCAGGCCCATGTTGCGGCGGAAGGCCATTTGCCGGTAATCCCACCAGCTGAATAGTTTTTCCGGCTGTTCAAACAGGCGGAATGCATCCTTCAAATTCAACGCCTGCAACTGGCGAAACGCTTCACGCTCGGGAGGCGACACCAGCACGCTGCCTTGCCAGGCGACCGGGTCGTGCACATCGCGGTCTTCCGGCGCGATATTGTAGTCGCCCAGCAGTGCCAGCTGTTCATGCGCAGTCAGTTCTTCGCCCAGCCAGCGTTGCAATCCCTGCAGCCAGCGAAGCTTGTACTGATATTTGTCCGAGTCCACTGCCTGGCCGTTCGGTATGTAGGCGCAGATCACGCGGATGCCATCGATGCTGGCCGAGATCAGACGCTGCTGCTCATCCTCGAAATGCGGATTGCCCTTGACGATGTTGGTCATCGGATGGCGCGACAGGATTGCCACGCCGTTATAGGTCTTTTGCCCGGTGAAGGCGACCTGATATCCGGCCGCCTCGATTTCGGCAACCGGAAATTTATCGTCAGTGAGCTTGGTTTCCTGTAAACACAGCACGTCGACCGGCTTATCAGCCAGCCATTGCAGTACCTGCGGCAGCCGCACCTTCAGGGAATTCACATTCCAGGTCGCGAGCTTCATGCAGCCTTCTTACCTTTGACTGTGGCAATGCCTTTGCCGGCAGAGAGACCTTGTGCACGTGCACGCTGGATCAGGAAAGTCGTCAGCAACGGCACCGGCCGGCCGGTTGCACCCTTGGCGGCGCCGCTCTTCCATGCGGTGCCAGCGATATCGAGATGCGCCCAGGTGTAGTTGCGCGTGAAGCGCTCCAGGAAGCAGGCGGCGGTGATGCTGCCAGCCGGTGGGCCGCCGATGTTGGCAATGTCGGCGAAATTCGACTTCAACTGTTCCTGATAGCTGTCTTCGATCGGCAGGCGCCATGCCGTGTCGCCGCTGGCCTTGCCGGCTGCGAGCAATTCATTGGCGAGCGCATCATGCGCGTCATCGTGACGGGTAAAGAGACCGGAATTGTGATGGCCGAGCGCGGTGATGCAGGCACCGGTCAGGGTAGCGATATCCACTACTGCAGCCGGCTTGAAGCGTTCGGCATAGGTCAGGGCGTCGCACAGGATCAGGCGGCCTTCGGCATCGGTATTGAGAATCTCGATGGTCTGACCCGACATCGAGGTGACGATGTCGCCCGGCTTGGTGGCGCGTCCCGACGGCATGTTCTCGGTCGAAGGAATGACGGCGATGACGTTGAGTTTCAAATCAAGTTCGGCAATCGCTCGCATGGTGCCCAATACCGAGCCGGCGCCGCACATGTCGTACTTCATTTCATCCATGCTGCCACCGGGTTTCAGCGAAATGCCGCCGGAGTCGAACGTGATGCCCTTGCCGACCAAGACCACCGGCGCTTCCTTGGACTTGCCGCCGTCATGGCGCAGCACGATGAACTTCGGCGGTTCTTCCGTGCCATTGGTAACCGACAGGAAGCTACCCATCTTGAGGGCTTCCATTTGCTTGCGGTCGAGGACTTCAACGCTCAGGTCGAAATCTTTCGCCAGCTTCTTGGCGGTTTGCGCCAGATAGGTCGGGGTGCAGACATTGCCCGGCAGGTTGCCGAGGTCGCGCGTCAGGTCCATGCCATTGGCAATGGCCACGCCTTCCGCAAGTGCCGCCTTGGCAGGTGCGTTATCCTGCGCTGCCACGCCGAAAGCCACTTTCTTGACGCCTTGGGTGACCGGCTCCTTCTTGCTCTTCAAGGCATCGAAACGATAGGCATGGTCGCGCAGGGCAAGCACGCCGCCGCGGATGGCCCAGTACAGGTCGCGATCCTTGATTTGTTCGAAGGGCAGGGCGATGACAGCGTCGCCGCCACCCAGCGTGGAAAGTGTGCGAGCCGTGGCTTGCAAGGCACTCGTGAAATTTTTGTCAGTAACAGCATCCTGCTTGCCGAGACCAACGAGCAACACGCGCTCGGCAGGCCCCCCATTGCCGCGCAAGAGCAGAGTGGAACCCGGCTTGCCGCTGATATCGCCGGACTTCACTGCGGCGCTCAAGTCGCCCTTGCGGTCGGCTTGTTGCGCTATGTCAGATAGTTTCCCGTCCTCAAAGACACCAACGACCAGGCAACCAGTCTTGATGGTGCTTGCGAGGTTTTTTGCATCGAATGATTTTATGCTAAAGTCCATGCCATTCTCCGTTATTTCCCCCAATTATATAGTCAATGATTTTTGAGCGCGCTCTCCGACGCGAATTGATCAGCATAGCAGGCGCGGTCTTTACGACTCTGTTCACGATCACCATTACCATCATGCTGATCAAGATCCTCGGCCAGGCGGCTGGGGGCAAGATTGCTTCAGCTGATGTGGTGGCCATGCTGGGTTTTGCCGCACTGTCCTATTCGCCGTACATTTTGATTCTGACCGGCTTCATCTCTGTGCTGCTGGTGATTACCCGCAGTTACCAGGATTCCGAAATGGTGGTCTGGTTTACTGCCGGCCTTGGCCTCACGCGCTGGATCAAACCGGTGCTGACGTTCGGCATACCGGTGGTGACCCTGACAGCCTTGCTGAGTTTTATCGCCACGCCCTGGGCCAATCAACAAAGCGCCGAATTCCGCGAGCGCTTTGCCAAGCGCAGCGATATCTCCCGCGTGTCGCCCGGCCGTTTCCAGGAGTCGGCTTCCTCGGACCGCGTGTTTTTCGTCGAAGGCGTTTCCGGCGAAGATGCCAAGGTACGCAATGTGTTCGTCAATTCGCGCAAGCAAAATGGGCAAACCAGCGTGGTGGTGGCCAAGGAAGGCACCATGGAAGTCGATAGCAACGGCGACAAGTTTCTGGTCATGCACCAGGGGCGTCGCTACGATGGCGTGCCGACCCAATCGGATTTCCAGATGATGGAGTTCGAGCGTTACGGTATCCTGGTGGCGCGGCAATCGCCGGTGATGATCGGCGATACGACGGCGCGTGCATTGCCGACGCCGGTGCTGATCGCCAATCCGACCAATCCCAATCTTGGCGAATTGCTCTGGCGGATTGCCACGCCGATCATGGCCTTGCTGCTGATGCTGCTGGCGATCCCGCTAGGCTTCGTCAATCCGCGTGCCGGCCGTTCGGCCAACCTGCTGATCGCGCTGATGCTGGCTGTCGTATATAGCAACATGATCAGCGTGATTCGCGTTGCCGTTAATCAGGGCAAGATATCTTTCTCTATTGGGTCGTGGGTCGTGCATGTCGTGGTCGCCCTGATCGCGCTATCCCTGTATGCCTGGCGCATCAAGGTGAACAGTCCCTACCATCCGCTGGCGCTGTGGTCGAGGTTCAGGCGCGGAATTCACGCGAAGAAGGCAAGCGCATGAAGACCCTGGAAAAATACGTCCTGTCCGAGATATTCAAATCGGTTCTGTTCGTGCTGGTGGCTTTCCTGGCGCTGTTCGCGTTCTTCGACCTGCTGGGTGAACTGTCGGCGGTGGGGCGGGGAGGCTATGGTTTCAGCGACGCCCTGATCTTTGTCATGCTGGGCTTGCCCGGTTATGCCTACGAGCTGATGCCGATCTCGGCGCTGATCGGCACGATTTACACGCTGTCGCAATTTGCTTCGCGTTCGGAATTCACGATCATGCGGGTATCCGGCTTGTCGACCGTGCAAGCTGGCGTCATGCTGATCAAGATCGGCGTGATTTTTGTTTTGATCACTCTGGCGTTCGGTGAATTCATCTCGCCCAAGGCCAGCGATATGGCGGAAAAATGGAAGTTGCGTACGCAGGGCGGCAGCCTGACGCAAGAATTCAGGTCAGGCTTGTGGGCCAAGGATGTAATCAAGGCCGAGGATGGCAGTGGCAAGGTGCAAGGGTCGCGCTTTTTGAATGTGCGCGAAGTAAAAACCGATGGCACGCTCAACGGCGTGCGCATTTACGAGTTCGATACGGACTTTCGACTGAAGGCATTGTTGACGGCTACCAGCGGCACGTATTTGGGCGGACATGCTTGGAACCTGAAGGAAGTCGTGCAGACGCAATTCGCCCCCGACGCCTTCAGGCAGCCGGACAACACGTCAATCGGCCGCACGGCTGGCATCACGATGCATCACCTCGATCAATACCGGCTGGCGTCGGAAATCACGCCGGATATTCTGTCCGTCGTGTTCGCAGACCCGGACCGCATGTCTGCCAAGGATCTGGCGGCTTACACGCGTCACCTGGAAGAAAACCGCCAGGCGACCAACCGTTATGAAATCGCATTCTGGAAGAAGGTCATTTATCCGTTTGCAATTTTCGTAATGCTGGCGCTGGCATTGCCCTTTGCTTACCTGCATTTCCGTTCCGGCGCGGTCAGCTTGAAAATCTTCGTGGGCATCATGATCGGCGTGAGCTTTCAGTTGATTAATAATTTGTTTTCCCATCTCGGCCTGATTAATACCTGGCCGCCATTGATTACCGCGGCCTTGCCGAGCACACTATTCCTGTTGCTGGCGATCGGCGCGCTATCCTGGGTGGAGCGACATTGATGACCGCGCAAGCCCTGATCCTGTTCGGCCATGGTGCGCGCGATCCCCGCTGGGCGGCGCCGTTCGAGCGTCTTCAACTGATCCTGCGAGAGCAGTTGCCGCAGACAAGGGTGGAACTCGCTTTCTTGGAATTCATGTCGCCGACCTTGCCGGAACTTGTCAGGGAGTTGGCAGGGCATGGCTGCGATGACATTACCGTCGTGCCGGTTTTTTTCGGGCAGGGTGGACATGTCTTGCGCGATTTGCCGCCGATGGTGGATGGCTTGCGCCTGGCGCATCCGGGCATCCGCTTGAAAGTGGCGGCAGCGGTCGGCGAAGACGACAGCGTGCTACGGACGATCGCGGCATATTGCGTCACCAGCATGCAGCCGTAGAACGTCGGCCTGCATGTCGGCCGCAAGGGTGGCAGCGGCGGAAATTAGAGATGTACAGTGCTTGCCTGCATAGCGCTACGCTTTTACAAGGCTACGCGCCCTTTGACAGGCGACACCACGGGCAGTGATGGACGGAATGCTGCCGGAACTTAACTGCGTGGCGCCAGCGCCTGGCCGATCATCACCAGCACGGGGCCATGGCAGCCTTCCAAACCTTGTTCCAGCTTTTCCAGAGTCAGATGCAGGATGCGCTCGTCTGCGCGGCTACAATTTTCCACCACCACTACCGGAAGATCGGGAGGTTCGCCGCGCGTGAGCAGGTTGCGTGCCGTGGCGATAGCTTCCTTGCCGCCCATGTATTGCACGAGCGTGTCGCAATCGGGCAGGGTCGTTTGATCCGGATGGCCCGGGGCTGTGCTGGACGTAAAGAAGGCGACGCTGCGGGCTATGCCGCGGCGCGTGAGCGGCAGCTTGGCGGAGGCGGCAGCAGCTAATGCGGCCGTGATGCCGGGCACGATTTCATAATCGATGCCTAACGCTTCGAGAGCCCGCAATTCTTCATCGGCGCGGCCAAAGAGCATCGGGTCGCCGCCTTTGAGCCGGACGACCAGCTTGTATTTGCCGGCACTTTCGACCAGCTTGCGGTTGATTTCAGTTTGGGCTGTAGAGCGCTGTCCCGATCGCTTGCCGACCGAGATCTTGTCCGCCTGCGGGCAGAGCTGCAGCATTTCTTCGGTGACCAGGGCGTCGTAGAGCACGACCTCGGCTTGCGCGAGGATACGTGCGCCGCGCACCGTAATGAGGTCGGCAGCCCCCGGGCCCGCCCCCAGCAGATAAACCTTGCCGAAGCGGGCAGGAGGGTGACCTGCCGTGGAATGAGACATTGCGAACGAAGTTAGCCGAAGATTCAGCCGAGACGGATCATGCCCGCAGCGACCGTCTGGTGCGTGACTTCATCGATCAGGATAAAGGAACCCGTGGCGCGGATGGCATCGTAGGCATCGGCTGCCAGCGGCTGCTGCACGGTCAGGGACACCTGAGCGATGTCGTTCAGCTTCAACGTTTCAGCCGGAACGCGTTCCTGCGTATTGATATCCAGGCGGAATTCGATCTTGTTGACGCGGGCGTTGACCTGGCGGGTGGTGTGCTTGAGCCAGTACTTGCGGCGCATATTCAGCGGCTCTTCCGACAGCCAGCAGACTGCGGCTTCGACATTCTTCAGCACGGTGGCCGGTTGCTCTGCAGCGGCCAGCATGTCGCCGCGTGAAATATCGACGTACTCTTCCAGCAGGATCGTGACCGACTGGCCCGCGCGCGCGGTTTCCAGCGAACCGTCGAAGGTAACGATATCCTTGACAGTGGCAGTCAGCCCGCTCGGCTGCACCACCAGCTTGTCGCCCTTTGTTACCTTGCCGGCTTCGATGCGGCCCATGTAGCCGCGGAAGTCTTCTGCCAGGTGACCGCCATGGCGTGCCACCAGCTGCACCGGGAAGCGGAACGGCTCTTCATGCGCATCGTCGTACACCGACAGGGTTTCCAGCAATTCGATCAGGGTCGGGCCTTCGTACCACGGCATGTTATCGCCGCGCTCGACCACGTTGTCGCCTGCCAGCGCCGACAGCGGGATCGCATGCACGTCCGTCAGTCCCAACTGCTGCGCAAATTTTTGATACTCGCCGATGATACGGTCATATACCGTGCGGTCGTAATTGACCAGGTCCATCTTGTTGACCGCAACGATCACGTGCTCGATGCGCAGCAGGTGCGCGATGGTCGAATGACGCTTGGTCTGCGTCAGCAGCTCGACGCTGCCATCGTCACCCAGCTTGACCTTGGAGACGTCCACCAGAATGATCACGGCGTCGGCAGTCGAGGCGCCGGTGACCATGTTGCGAGTGTACTGCTCGTGGCCCGGGGTGTCGGCAATGATGAACTTGCGCTTGGGCGTGGCGAAGTAACGGTAAGCCACGTCGATGGTGATGCCTTGTTCGCGCTCGGCTTCCAGGCCGTCAGTCAGCAGCGACAGATCGATGGTGTCGCCCACGGTGCGCTTGTGCTTGGCGCGCGAAATCGAGTCGAGCTGGTCGGCAAAGATGCCCTTGCTGTCGAACAGCAGGCGGCCGATCAGGGTGCTCTTGCCGTCGTCGACGGAACCGGCGGTGATGAAGCGCAGCAGGCCGCGTTCGTTCGATGCTGCCTGGACGGGAGTGTTTTCTGCAACCACGGCGTTCATTTAGAAATATCCTTCTTTCTTGCGTTTTTCCATCGAGGCTTCGGATGTCTGGTCATCCATGCGGGTCGCGCCGCGCTCGGTAATCTGGGTCACGGCCGTCTCGGCGATGATGGCATCCACATCGGCAGCGTCCGAGGCAACCGGGCAGGTGCAGGAAATGTCGCCGACGGTGCGGAAGCGCACCACGCGTTTTTCAACGGTTTCGCCTTCCTTCGGCGGCGTGAGGTCGGTGACCGGTACCAGCAAGCCATTGCGCGGAATGACTTCGCGCTCGTGGGCGAAGTAGATCGGCGGCAGTTCCAGCTTTTCGCGGGCGATGTATTGCCAGACGTCGAGCTCGGTCCAGTTCGAGATCGGGAACACGCGCATGTTCTCGCCCGGATGCACGCGGGTGTTATACAAGTCCCACAGCTCGGGGCGCTGCGCCTTCGGGTCCCATTGGCCGAACTCATCGCGGAAGGAAAAAATACGTTCCTTGGCGCGCGCCTTTTCCTCGTCGCGGCGGGCGCCGCCGATGCAGGCGTCGAACTTGTGTTCGGCGATGGTTTCCAGCAGCGTCACGGCTTGCGCGGCATTGCGCGAGTCGGTTTGCGGATTACGCAGGCGCACGGTGCCGCGCTTGATCGAATCTTCCACGGAACCCACGATCAGGCGTTCGCCCAGTTCAGCCACGCGCTTGTCGCGGAAAGTAATTACTTCCGGGAAGTTGTGGCCAGTATCGACATGCACCAGCGGGAAGGGGAATTTACCGGGACGGAAAGCCTTCTCTGCGATGCGCAGCAAGACTACGGAGTCTTTGCCGCCCGAGAAAAGCAGAGCGGGATTCGTGCACTCGGCGGCGACTTCGCGCATGATGTGGATGGCTTCGGATTCGAGCCAGTCCAGATGGCGGTTGCTGGCCGCGTCCAGGAATAATTTGTCGACTGCTGTGTTCATGTTGTCCGAATTGATTGGATGTGTATCTTGAATCTGCTTCGATTTGCGCTGGGTTACGCCGGATTTTGGCTCCGGCCGTTCACTGCGTTCACTTAACGTTCCCTTCGGTTACGTTAGCCTTCGCCGAAATGCGGACAAGTTTGCCGTCCACTAGATGTAGCCCGCATTCTTTCGTGTCCGCATTTTCCCACCACCAGCGACCGGCGCGGATATCCTCGCCCGGCTGGATCGCACGGGTGCAAGGTTCGCAACCGATTGATGGATAACCCTTGTCGTGCAACGGGTTGTACGGCACGTCATTCTCGCGGATATAACGCCAAACATCATCCTCCGACCAGTCGGCCAGCGGATTGAATTTCACCATGCCATGCGCGGCATCGTCTTCCTGCACATGCAGCTCGGCGCGCGTGGTTGATTGCGCGCGGCGCTGCCCGGTGACCCAGGCTTTCTTGCCGGCGAGCGCGCGGTTCAGCGGCTCGACCTTGCGGATGCGGCAGCATTCCTTGCGCATGTCGACGCTATCGTAGAAAGCGTTCAGACCATTGGCCTTGACGTAGGCATCCACGGCTTCAGTCTCAGGTTTGAACAGCTCGACGTCATACGCGTAGGTCTGCTTGATGCGCTCGACCATCTGCAAGGTTTCCTTGTGCAGGCGGCCGGTTTCCAGCGTAAAAATCCCGATCGGCAGGCCAGGACGCAGAATCATGTCGGTCAGTACCATGTCCTCTGCCGCCAGGCTGGAAGCCAGCACGGCAGGGGTGAACTCGGTGGCGATGCGCCCGAGCGTAGCCCGGGTGTCGGCTACCAATCGTTCGAAATTGACCTGGTTATCGCTCATGACATCGCTCACGCCGTGACGCCGTTGCGCTGCACGCGGCGGAACAGCGGCGCCTTGAGGTCCACCGAATTCTGGTATGGCTCGGTGAAATCCTTCAAACTCTTCAGCGCATCGTTGATATCCTTGTCTTCACGCACGGCAAAGGCATTGAAGCCGACGCGCTGCATGTAGAACAGCTGGTCGCGCAGGACATCGCCGATGGCGCGCAACTCGCCCGTGTATTTCAGGCGCATGCGCAGGTTGTAGGCGATCGAATAGCCACGGCCGTCGGCGAACTTCGGGAAATTCACGGCGATCACCGGCAGCTTCGCAGCGTCTTCCTTCAGCGCTTCGGCGCGCTCGTCGCTGTCGATCCAGACACCGACGTCATTACGCGAGGCCAGGGAATCGCGCTGTGCCTGCCAGACCTTCAGGGGCACCAGCACCTTGCCTGCGCCAACAGCTACGCTTTCCGGCGCCTGGCCTTCTTCCAGCTTCAGGACGTTCCAGTCATCCGCCACGATCTGGCGGTCCTTGATAATGTTACGCATATGCGTCTTCTCCTTGCGGATGTTCGGTTTTGATCGGGGTCGCGTAGACATACTCCTTGAAAGGCGTAATGCCGAGACGTCGCACCGTATCAATGAATTTCTCGTCTTCGATGCGATCACGCACGTAGACCTGCAGGATGCGGTCGATCACTTCCGGCATCTGGCCGGCCGAGAACGACGGGCCGATGATCTTGCCGACGGCGATGTCCTTGCCTTGCGCGCCGCCCAGCGATACCTGGTACCACTCGCTGCCATCCTTGTCGACGCCGAGGATGCCGATATTGCCGATGTGGTGATGACCGCAGGCGTTGATGCAACCGGAAATGTTCAGGTCGATTTCGCCGATGTCGTGCTGGAAGTCGATGTTGTCGAAACGCTCGGCAATCGCGACGGAAATCGGGATCGACTTGGCATTGGCCAGCGAGCAGAAGTCGCCGCCCGGGCAGCAGATCATGTCGGTCAACAGGCCGATGTTCGGCGTCGCCAGGCCCTTGGCCTTGATTTCCTTCCACAGCGCGACGAGATCTGCCTGGCGCACGTCGGCCAGCACGATGTTCTGCTCGTGGGTGGTGCGCAGTTCGCCGAAGCTGTAGCGGTCGGCGAGGTCGGCGACGAAATCCATCTGCTCGGCGGTGATGTCGCCCGGCGCCACGCCGGTTTTCTTCAGCGACAGGGTGACGATGGCATAGCCCGATACCTTGTGCTGGCGGACATTGCGCATATGCCAGTTGGCGAAAGCCTTGTTGGTGGCCAGTTCCTGTTCGGTGGCGGCGTCGGTGGCCGGCAGCGTCAGGTAAGCCGGCGGCGCGAAGTAGGCAGCGATACGGTCGAATTCCGCTTGCGTCACGGTCGCGTCGCTGTCCTTCAAGTCGACCCACTGGGCTTCGACCTGACGGCCGAATTCCTCGGCGCCCAGGGCTTTCACCAGAATCTTGATGCGGGCCTTGTAGATATTGTCGCGGCGGCCGTATTCGTTGTAGACGCGCAGGATCGCTTCGATATAGCTCAGCATGTGCTGCCACGGCAGGAATTCGCGGATCACGCTGCCGATGATCGGGGTACGGCCCAGGCCGCCGCCAACCAATACCTGGAAGCCGAGTTCGCCCTGTTCGTTCTTGACGATCGTTAGGCCGATGTCATGCATGCCGACGGCGGCGCGGTCTTCGACGGCGCCATTGATGGCAATCTTGAACTTGCGCGGCAGGTAAGCGAATTCCGGATGGAAGGTGCTCCACTGGCGCAGGATTTCGCAGTACGGGCGCGGATCGATGATCTCGTCGTGGGCTACGCCAGCGAACTGGTCGGTGGTGATGTTGCGCACGCAGTTGCCGGAAGTCTGGATGGCGTGCATCTCGACCGAAGCAAGGTCGGCCAGGATATCGGGAGCGTCTTCCAGCCTGATCCAGTTGTACTGGATATTCTGGCGGGTGGAAATGTGGCCATAGCCGCGATCGTACTTGCGGGCGATATGGGCCAGCATGCGCATCTGCTTCGACGACAGATGGCCATAGGGGATCGCGATGCGGTGCATGTAGGCGTGCCGCTGCATGTACAGGCCGTTTTGCAGGCGCAGGATACGGAATTCATCTTCCGTCAGCTCGCCGGAGAGGCGGCGGCGCACCTGGTCGCGGAATTGCGCGACGCGTTCCTGGATGATCTGGTGATCGTATTGGTCGTAGCGATACATCTTCAATCCTCGTTATGCAGCTTAAGGTTAAGCACTTAATTAAGCGGCTAGTTTGTTATCTAGGCATTCAGTAATTTCACGGCGACGGCTGTCAGCGTGGTCGCCAGCATGCCGCGTAATACCTTTTCAGGAATGGCGCGCGCTCCCATCGCTCCGAGCGTAATGCCGGGGACCGAGCCGATCAGCAGCATGGCCAGCAATTCCCAATTGATCGAGCCCAGCCACCAGTGGCCGAATGCGGCGATCGCAGTCAGGGGAACGGCATAGGCGATGTCCGTGCCGGCGATTTCAGCAGGCGACAGACGCGGATACATCATGACCAGCAGCGTGGCGCCAATCGCGCCGGCGCCAATCGAGGAAACGGTAACCAGGGTGCCAAGCACGGCGCCGGCCGCTATTGTAGCAATAGTCAGGTTTCTACCTTGTAACTGTTTTTCCGGGTGCTGTTTTAACCAGTTCAACATGCGGCCACGGAACAACAACGCCACGACAGTCAGCAATACCGAGCAGGCGATGGAATACCGGATTATATGATTGATCTCTTCATCGAGCGCGCCGAAACGCTTCAATGCCAGCGTGGCAACTACGGCAGCAGGCAATGCGCCAAGGCATAGTTTTTTGACAATATCCCAGTGCACGTTGCCACGCGAACGATGCGCCAGCGTGCCTGCTCCTTTGGTGATCGATGCAAAGGCCAAGTCCGTGCCGACAGCGACGCTAGGAGACACGCCGAACATCAGCGTCAGCAATGGCGTCATCAGCGAGCCGCCGCCGACCCCAGTCAGGCCGACCAGCACGCCAACCGCGAATCCAGACACTATATAAGAAAAATCCATAACACCTCGCCCAAAGTACGGTGAATGGTAATAAACTTAAGCAATATTCCAAACTACATAGTATTTATTTGCTTATATGTGAATTTGGCATATACAAATGCATAAATGCACAGGCAGAAAGTGGGAGTCCCATGAATCTTCACCAATTGCGGTTCGTACGCGAAGCGGTTCGCCAGAATTTCAACCTCACCGAGGCTGCCAAGGCCCTGTATACCTCGCAACCAGGCGTGTCCAAGGCCATCATCGAGCTGGAAGAGGAGCTGGGCATCGATATTTTTTCCCGCCATGGCAAGCGCATTCGCGGTTTGACCGAACCCGGGCGGGCAGTGCTGAAGTCGGTCGAACTGATCATGCAGGAAATCGATGGCCTGAAGCAGATCGGCAAGGAGTTCGCCGCCCAGGACAGCGGCAGCTTCACCATTGCCACGACCCATACGCAGGCTCGCTATACCTTGCCGAAGGTGGTGCAAGCCTTTACACAGAAATATCCCAAGGTAAGGCTGTCTTTAATTCAGGGGAATCCGAAGCAGATTTCGGAAATGGTGCTGAAGGACCAGGCCGATATCGCCATCGCCACCGAAGCGATTGCCAACCATGAAGGTTTGGTTACCTTGCCATGCTACCAGTGGGAGCACATTGTCGTCGTTCCGCAGGATCACCCGCTATTGAATTCCGATGAAATCACCCTGGAAGAACTCGCCGGCTATCCCATCATTACCTACGACAGCGCATTTACCGGGCGTAACAAGATCGATCATGCCTTTGCCGTACGCAACCTGAAGCCCGATATCCTGCTGGAAGCCATCGATGCCGATGTCATCAAGACTTACGTGGAATTGAACATGGGCGTCGGCATCGTGGCAGGCATGGCATTCGACCCGGAACGTGACCGCAATTTGCGGGCGATCCCGGCCGGCCACTTGTTCGGCACGAATGTGTCGCGCGTGGCGATGAAGCAGGGCGCTTACCTGCGCGGTTATGTCTATACCTTCATCGAATTGCTGGCTCCCGTGCTCAACCGGAAAATGATCGAGCGGGCGATGAGCGGCGAAAAAGAAACCTACGAACTCTAGACGGACAGCCAAATCGTGGCCAATGACGATAACTATGTGACGCGCGGCGAGCTGATCCGCATGCTGCAATCGTGGCAGGCGGGCGAGCTGACGACCCAGCAGCTCTGGGACTGGGCAAGTCATCGCTTTCAGGCTGGGCAGGCTGATTATGACGACTGGGATGGTGAAGATTCGGTAGCGCGCGAGGTCCTCACCATGCTCGACAGCCTGGATCTGCATTTGATGCTGGTTGAAGACGTCCCCTTGCATCTAGCGTTCCTGCAGTCGCCACTTGGCGCATTTTGGGAAAGTCAGTCGGACTGGCACGCTAAATTGGCGGAGCTCAACTATGCAGAGCGCCGCGTGTCATTGAAAGATGACCCGATTTACGCTCTTTATTGTGAATGATTTGGTATCTTCCCCGTACTTCGTTCTGTTCAGAAAGCTTCAATTAATTCTTTATATCGTTATAAGAAATTAATTGGTAAATTTTTTGTTTGGCGATTCAACCGATTTGATAACTGGTGCGTTAGATGATTTAGCAGCAAGCAGTGCATCAGTAAATTGAATGGAAGGAAACGCTATGACCAAATTGCCGCACGTAACATTTAAACGTTGGAAACAGGAACTGGAGACCTATTATCCCAAGATCTGCATCCACACCGATCGTTATGGTGCCGTAGCGCATGACATGAGCAAGCCTTTCCCGGAAAGGGTTGGGCAGTGGATCCGCGAAATCGGCGGATCGTTCGATAAGCCGAAGACTTGTAATTAATGTTGATTGGTTGGCCGCTTTATATCCGGCCATGAAAAAAGGCGCTACCGGGTTCGGAAGCGCCTTTTTGTTTTTGCCGGCTTGCTGTTGACTTGGCCAAAGATTGGAAGAACAGATCAGGCAGCCAAACGTGCCGCCGCCCGGCAGCCATCCATCAGGAAGGAAAGATCGAGCACCAGCACCAGTTCGCCTTCGGCTGAACGCGCCGTGCCGGTAATGCCGGCGACGATCATCGCCGTCAGCGGCTTGATCACCATTTCCGCCGTACCTTCGACTTTATCCACTGCCAGGATATAGGGCTGTGGCGCGGCGATCACGATGCCGATGCGTTCTTCCGACTGTTCATAACCCAAGGTCTGGCCGAGCGAGCGTACCGGCAGCGGCCGGCCCTGGTCGCGCATGACTGGCGCGCCGCCGACCGCCTCGAATTCTTCCGGAAGCTGGACGACACGCTCGACCACGCTCATCGGCATCGCCAGCGCCGCGCCGGAGGTGCGCACCAGCATGGTCGGCACGATCGACAGTTCAATCGGCAGGCGGATCGAGAAGCAGGTGCCCGCGCCGAGGGTGGATTCGATGGTGATGGTGCCGCGGTGTTTTTCCACGGCGGTTTTCACCACATCCATGCCGACGCCACGCCCCGAGACGCTGGACGCCACTTCCTTGGTGGAGAAGCCGGGCAGGAAAATCAGTTGCAAGGCTTCTTCCTGAGTCTGGGCCATCGCATCGGAGATCAATCCCTTGGACAGCGCCTTGCTGCGGATGACTTGCGGGTCCATGCCCTTGCCGTCGTCGGCGACCTGGATCATGACGCTGTTGGCTTGCTGCCAGGCGCGCAGGAAAATCGTGGCCCTGGCTGGCTTGCCGGCGGCGACCCTGTCGGCGGCATTTTCAATGCCATGATCGAGAGAATTGCGAAGCATGTGCACCAGCGGATCATAGAGACTGTCCACCACCACGCGATCCACCTCGGTTTCCGCGCCTTCGATGGTCAGATCGACTTCCTTGCCGAGGTCACGCGCCAGTTCACGCACCATGCGCGGGAATTTCTGGAACAGGCGGCCGACCGGCTGCATGCGGGTCGACAGGGTGGCGCGCTGCAACTCGGTCGAGTAACGCGAGGCGCGGCCCAGGGTTTCGGCCAGGGTGCTCATCAGCGTCGCGGCAGCGCCATCGAACTTGAATTGCATGAGTTTTTCGAGCAGTACGCTGGCCTGGTTGGCAGCCTGCACCGATTCACCCGCGACTTCCAGCAAGGCGTCAAGCTTGACGGCGTCGATGCGGATGCTCTCATCCTTTGCGGAGCCGGACGTCGCCTTGGCCTCTTTGTCGCCAGCCGGCTTGGCACGCCCGGCCGCGGCGGCTGGCGCATCGGTGGCGGCAGCCTTGGCGCCAGAGTTGGCATTATTCCCGCCGGTTGCCGTGCTAGCGGCCGGTCGCGGCGGCGCCAGCTCGGCGGGAACCACGGCGTAATACAGCGCTTCCCAATCCAGGCCGTCGGCTGTGCCGGCGGCGCCGATTGCCGGTTCGGCAGCCTGCGGCGCGGCGGCATCAAGCGCTACGGCAGCACTGGCGGCGCCCGCTGGCACGGCTTCTGTCTTGCCTTCAATCGCCTGGTTCAGCAAATCCTTGAGTTCGTCCGGCATTGCTGCCAATGCGGACGGATCGGTGCCATCGGAGAGTTCATTCAACTGGTCGGCAACGAAACCGCTGGCCTGCAGCGCCGCTTCGATCGCCAGCGGCGTGACCGGCACCTTGCCGGTGCGCAGGCCGTCGAACAGGTTTTCCGTCAGGTGGCAGGCGGACACCATCGCCTGCAGGTTCATGAAACCGGCGCCACCCTTGATGGTGTGGAAGGAGCGGAACAGCGCGTTGAGCGTGTTCGCATCATCCGGGTTCTTTTCCAGACTCAGCAGGTGTTCTTCGACGTTCGTCGCGAGGTCGAGCGCCTCGACGACGAATTCCTTGAGCATCTCGTCCATTAGAAGCCGAGACCTTCCAGCAGGCTATCGACATCGTCCTGCCCCAGCGCATTCTGGGACGGGCCCTGCATCAGCGATTCCGGGCTTTCCTTGAGCGTTTGCACCACTTCCGGCGGGGCGTTGTCCAGCAATAGCTGCGCCAGTTCGTTTTCCACCTTTTGCGTGATGCCGACGATTTTCTTGATCAGCTGGCCGGTAATGTCCTGGAAATCCTGCGCCATCATGATATCGAGCAGGCGCGCCTTTTCGGTTTCGGTCGCAGCAGCGACTTTTTGTGCAAACTCCTTCGAGTCTGTAGCCAGCAGGCGGAACTCCTCGACACTCATATTGCCTTCGAAGAGCTGGTTCCAGCGGCTGTCCATGTCCAGGGCGTTTTTCAATACAACTTCCTGCTCGGGAATGCCCTGGTCGATGGTGTTCAGCACGCGGTTGGCTGCCTGTTCGGTGAGCGAAGCGATATGTTCCAGGCGGCTCTGGGCATCGGTGATTTGGCTGGCGGCGTCGGAGAGCGTGCGGTCGTAACCGAGTTCGCGCAAGGAGTCGTGCAGCAGGCGCACGATGCCGCCCAGGCGCTCGTACATCGGCTTATCCTGCTTGTTCTGGCTATCGTAGGCGATGTCCGCGGCTACCTTGTCCTCGGCGGCCGGAGCAGGGGCTGCCTGTCCTGCCTGCGCCTCGGCGGCAGTCTGCGCGCGTTGCGCCGACACTTCTTCAAACAGTGCGTCAAGGTCGTCAGTCATAGCCAGTACATCTCCAGTGAATGGGCATGCCGTCGGTGCCAGCGATAATCGATCACGTCCTGGACTTTACGTAAAGGAACAGGACAACACAGCAAGACGGCGGATATTATTGATTGTTAGCAATAATACCGAAGAATTTCCCACGATGGGCAACGGATTCGCGAATCCGTCGCAAATGTGCAAGCGGCAGCCTCATTCTTGCTGATTTGACTAGCCTGCGTCGGGCGTCGTACACTCCTGCGGTTCTGGTGCCCACGCGTTATTCCAACGCGTAGTTAAACGGGAAACATGGAACTCCGGTCCGCTTTTCTACAGGACCGTAGTCAACGTGTGCTGCCCCCGCAACGGTAAGCAAGCGTACGGCATTGCCGTACCGGCCGCTCTACATAGCCACTGTGCCGTCAGGCATGGGAAGGTGAAGCGGTCTGTCTTGTCAGCCCGGATACCGGCCAGAACAGGTGAAAGTGCTGCGAACGGGGAATTTCGCGAACATGGATCGACGTGCCTGTCATTGGCGCGTCCGCCTTTGGTATGGCGATTTCCATCCCGTTTCTGTCTTTTGTGGAATCCGGCCCGCGGGGAGGCTGGCCGGAGAGCTTTTTTCATTCAATATCATGACAATTTGTTATACCGGTCCGGTTACTTTCCCCCGGAACCGACTCGCCCGCGCTCATTCCCAGTCCTCATCCGCATCGCGCCGCCTGAAGGCGTTGGCGACGCTGGTGCCGCTCTTGTTTGCCAATGAGTTGCATGCCCAGCAATCCATGGCTCCGGTAGTGGTCACCGCCACGCGCTTCGAGTCGCAGGCTGCGGAATTCCCGATTGCGGCCCAGGTGCTGACGGCCGACGACATCCGCAACAGTTCGGCGACCACGCTGGTCGAAGTCCTGAGCAAAATCGGCGGCGTCCATACCCGCAACAGTCTGACCGGCTTGCCTGATGCGCCGCTGGATCTGCGCGGCTTCGGCGTGACTGCCAGCCAGAATACGCTGGTGCTGGTCAACGGCCAGCGTCTTTCCGAGAATGAAGGGACGGCCGCGCGCATTTCCTCGATCCCGGTCGATTCGATCGAACGCATTGAAATTCTGCGCGGGGCCGGCGCCGTCCTGTATGGCGCGGGCGCTACCGGCGGCACGATCAATATCATTACTCGTTCTCCCATACAGAAAGGAGTAAGTGGCAATGGCCAGGTGCTGGCGGGGAGCTACGGCTTGCGGGATCTGCGTGCCGGCGTGCAGGTTGGCGACGGCAACAAAGGGGTAAGGCTGAACGCTCAGCATTACGAGAAGGATGGTTACCGTGCCAATAGCCGGGCTCGATTCAATACTGCAAGCGGCGAACTACGCTTTGGCGGGCGTGATGAATTCGTCGCTGTCAATTTCAGCGCGGACGATCAGAAATCGCGGCTGCCGGGTATCCGTACCCAGGCGCAGCTTGTCACGGATCCGCGCGGCACTATCACGCCGGATGACTATATCAACAGCGAGAGCCACCTGCTGTCTTTGCGCGGAGAAAAGCGCCTGGGCGCCGTGACGCTGGCAGGAGATATCGTGCAGCGCGAAAAGAAAGGCATGTCATTCGGCTCGATTGCCGGCGCCGGGACCAGCAGCGCGAACACCGACGTGGAAGTCACTTCCTTCTCGCCGCGCCTGTTGTGGGAAGCCGGCACGGCCAGCCTCAATAACAAGCTGACCTTCGGTCTCGACTGGAGCGAGTGGTCCTACTCCAACAAGACGGTCGGCACCGGGTTCCTGTCCAGCCAGGACCAGGTCGGCAGCCAGCAGAACCGCGCCGTGTATGTCCGCGACGAATTGCTGTTCGGGTCCGGCACCCGTCTGAGCCTTGGCGTGCGGCGCGAGAAAGTGAGCCAGAGCGACCAGGATAACCTGACGCCGCGCCCGCGTACTACCACGGAGCCTCGCCTCAATGCGCATGAGATCGCCCTGCAGCAGGATCTTGGCGCAGGCTACTCCGCCTATGGTCGGGCTGGCCGCAGCTTCCGCCTGGCGACCATCGACGAAAACCGTTGCCTGTTCGCGCCGTGTAACCTCACCTTGCTCAAGCCGCAACGCTCCGGCGAGCGCGAAGTGGGCATGCAATGGCGCGCGAAAGACGCTAGCCTGCGTATCGGATTGTTCGACATGGATATCGACGACGAGATCCATTACGAGCCTTACACCGGCATTAACACGAACCTCTCGCCGACAAGGCGGCGCGGACTGGAAATCGAAGGCCGGTTCTCGGTCGCCAAATCGCTCGATCTGGCGGTGCAATATGCCCATACCCAGGCGCGCTTCCGTTCCGGCACATACACCGGTTTCGATGGCGATCTTGGTTTCACGCCGTTCAATGTCGACCTGGCAGGCAAGGATGTGCCGCTGGTGCCGAAAGATCGCCTCAGCCTCAACCTGGGGTGGCAAGCGACCGCTGCGACGCGCCTGACCTACAACTTCACCTATGTCGGCAGCCAGCGCTACGACAATGACCAGGCCAATAATTTCCTGCGCATGCCCAGCTATACGATCAGCGATGTCAAGATCAGTCATGACATTGGCGCCTGGCGCATTGCAGCCGGTATCAACAACCTGTTCGACAAGGCGTACTATACCTACGCAGTGGCGAATATCTCTGCCACGCCTTCGCGTTTCAATGCCTACCCGGAAGATCGGCGTAACGCCTATGTGAGCGCGGAGTACCGCTTTTAATAGCATTCCCCGCGGCGCCGGCTTGCCCAACGCAGCCCGGTGTCGCAAGGGGGAATCCGGATAATGAAGAAACTGGCGATCGTTTTTTTTCTAAGCATGCTGGCATATCTGCCGCCGGGCCTTGCCGAACCGGTCAGGCGCGTGGTGTCGCTGGACTTGTGCACGGACTGGATGCTGACGACGCATGGCAAGCGCGCGGAGATCGCGGCATTGTCGCCGCTGAGCCGTCAATATCCGGCCCCGTGGCAGGATGGCGGCTGGCCTATTCATGACGGATCGCTGGAGCAGATTCTGCAGTTGAAGCCGGATCTGGTCATCACCGGCGAATACAATGCATTGTTGTTGCGCAGCCGGCTGCAGGCCCTTGGCGTGCGCGTCGAGATTCTGCCGCTGCCGAAAAGCCTGGATCAAATCGTCACTTATGAAAAGCGCTTGCTGGATTTGCTCGGGCTGCCTGCCGCCAGGGCCAGTGTGCCCATAGCCGCAACCGGCACGCCTGTTCGCCGCAAGCGCTTGCTGCTGTTAGGCCCTAATGGCATCGGCACGGGGCGAAACAGTTTTGAAAACGATATCCTGGAGCGTGCCGGCTGGTCGAATTACCTGCCCGAAGAAGGACAGATTCGCCTGGACCTGGAGACGATCGTACTTGACCCGCCGGAAGCCATCCTGTGGACTGGTTCCGAGGGAAATGCGCTGGCCAACCAGTTCGCGCAGCATCCGGTCCTGAAACACGCGGTGCCCCCGGAGCGCTGGCTTACGACGGAATACTGGCGCTGGCAATGTCCCGGTCCATGGACGTGGGACCTGATCCGGCAGTTGAATGCATGGCTAAACTGATCACTCCTTTATTGCTGTTGTTGCTGATGCTGGTGGCAGGGATTTCTCTGCTTACCGGTTCCGCGCCAGTGCCGGTACTGTCCGGGCTGTTCGACTGGATAACGGGGCAGCAGAGCGCGGCCGCCATTATCGTCGGCGAGATCCGGCTGCCGCGTACGCTGCTGGCGATCGCGGTCGGTGCGGCGCTCGGCATGAGCGGCGCGGCCTTGCAGGGGCTGTTGCGCAACCCGCTGGCTGATCCGGGCCTGACAGGCGCCAGCCAGGGCGCTGCGCTCGGCGCCGCCGCCGTTTTCTATTTTGGCCTGTTTCCGGCTGCGGGCGCTGCCGCACCGGCGCTAGCCGGCCTGGCGGGGGCGGCTGTCGCGCTCGGTCTGATGCTTGGTCTGGCAGGGTCTTCCCGGCCTTCGATGGTCATCATGGCCGGGCTCGCCATCTCTACATTGACCGGGGCGGCCCTGGCGGCGGTGCTGAACTTCGCGCCGAATCCCTTCGCCATGCAGGAGCTGGTATTTTGGCTGCTCGGTTCTGTGGCCGAGCGCGGACTGGATCAGCTGCTTCTATTGGCGCCGGCGCTGCTGGCCGGAGGCTTGCTGATCTGGAGCCAGCGGCGGCTGCTGTATGGCCTGAGCCTCGGCGAAGAAGTGGCGGCAAGCATGGGCTTGTCGACTACGAACGGCAGCAGGCTGGTCGTCCTCGGCGCCGCGCTTCTGGTCGGAGCATCGGTGGCGGTCGCGGGGAGCATCGGTTTTGTCGGATTGCTGGTGCCGCATTTGATGCGTCCCCTGGTCGGCCATCGTCCCGACCGCCTGCTGCTGCCTTCCGCGCTGGCTGGCGCTGCTTTGGTCTGCCTTGCCGATATCGTCGTGCGACTGCTGCCGGCAGGCCAGGAAATCAAGCTTGGCGTGCTGACTTCCCTGATCGGCGCGCCGTTTTTCATCTGGCTGGTATGGAAGGATCGCAAACGATGGCTTTGATCAGCGTGCGCAACCTGCATGTCGGCGAGCGCATCGCCGATGTATCGTTTGCACTGGAGCGCGGCGACATGCTGGGCGTGATCGGTCCCAATGGCGCGGGCAAATCGACCTTGCTCAAAAGCCTGGCCGGCATTCTCGACTATCGGGGCGAAATCGATTTCGACGGACATGCAGTCGATGCCATGTCGCCGCGCCAGCGGGCTCAAGGCATTGGCCTGTTGCCGCAGTCCGGAGAAAGCGCCTGGTCGCTGAACGTGGAAGACGTCGTGGCGCTCGGGCGCTTGCCCTGGGGCGATCAGGATGCGGAGGCGATTCGCGTCGCCGTCAATCAGGCTGGGGTGAATGAACTGCTGGGCCGAAAGGTGGACCAGCTTTCCGGCGGCGAACGCGCGCGCGTCTGGCTTGCACGGGTGCTGGCGGGGCACCCAAAACTGCTGCTGGCCGACGAGCCGATCGCCAGCCTCGACCTGTATTATCAGCGCAGCGTGATGGAGGTATTGAGGCTGTACGCGAATGCAGGCCAAGGCGTGATCCTGGCGATCCACGATCTTGCACTGGCAGCGCGTTATTGCGACAAGCTTTGCCTCCTGCATCATGGCCGTGTGCATGCATGGGGGACGCCGGATAAGGTCCTGACGGATGCCAATCTCTCGGAAGTGTTCAGGATTCCCGTCCACGTCGACCTGCAGGCAAGTCCGCCGGTGGTTTCGCCAAGATAAAGTTCCTCATCCATGAGGCTCGGCAGGGTTCAAGATAAGCTTCGCTACCGTTTCATTTGCTATTGCCCGGGCTGTGCAGCATGATGTGCAACTTCTTTTTCACGCTAATCCTGGGCATCGTCCGGCACAGGGTTTTATGAAAGCGTCGTTCCTCAAGTGCGACGGCTAGCCGGACGGTCCCGCTACAATTGATGGCCGGTGTCGTTGCTTCTGCAGGCGACATGTCGGCATTCCTGAAGTTGCAAGGATAGGGAAAGTATGAGTATCACAGGCATTGAATTGAGTACGGAAAATCTGGCGCTGGCGCCGGACGGCCACCGGCTGGTCGACTGCCTGAACTGGCAAGTCAAGCGGGGCGAATTCTGGTGCATCCTCGGGCAAAACGGTGTCGGCAAAAGCAGCCTGCTGTATGCGCTGGGCGGTCTGCTTCCATTGGAATCCGGCAGGGTCTTGCTGGACGGCGTGCCGCTGGCTGAATGGCCGGCGCAAGAACTGGCGTTGAAGCACGGCCTTATGCCGCAACAGCAGGTCGATCACTGTTCCTGCAAGGTGCTGGCAACCGTATTGAGCGGTCGCTTTCCTGATCCCGATGTTATTGGCTCGGGCAACAGTGTGAATCACGCCGTGGCGCACGCCGCGCTGGCGTCTGTGGGCCTGACGCACAAGGCGGACATGGATGTGTCGACGCTCTCGGCGGGCGAGCGGCAACGTGTGGCATTGGCAACGCTGCTGGTTCAGGATCCGGCATTGATGCTGCTGGACGAACCGGTTGCGCATCAGGATGCGTCGCAACAACTGGCGATGATGCGATTCATCCGTGAACTAGCCAGCAAGCATACGGTGATATCGGCTTGTCACGATATCGACCTGGCGGCACGCTTTGCCACCCATGTGCTGGTGCTGGCAGAAGGGCGGCACTGGCTCGGAACAGCGGATGACGTGCTGACGGTCGACATACTGCAGCAAGCCTTCGATTGCCGCTTCGAGTTGAAGGTCAGCGGCAGCGCGCGCAGTTTCATTCCTTACTGATCAACACTACCTGTCACACGAAGCGTTGCGGTTGACATGGGGGGCGCTGAGGTCCCGCCCCGAATCAAGCCGCTTCCGCATCGCGTCGCCGTTGCAGTACGAAGATCGGCTGCGCCCAATGCGTATCCTTTTTCTTCTTGCTGGTGATGAGCGTCAATTCCGACGGATCGTAGACATCGGTATTGTGCGTCAGCGGCGTGGTCATCAGATACTGTGCATCAGTGTTCTTGAGGAACTCGCCAACCAGCTGAATGTTGCGGATATCCAGGTGGGCAAACGGTTCGTCGATGAACACGAAGCCGCCGGAACCTTCATCCGACTTCAGCAAGCCGATCAGCAGGATCAGCGACTTCATCACCTGCTGGCCGCCGGATGCCTCGCCATCGTTCAGGCCGATCGGTCCCTTGCCATCGAACTTGAAGCGCACGTGCAAGCCTGCCTGCGCCAGCAGCAAGTCATCGTTTTCCAGGCGCACCGGATCGGTATGGACTTCGATGCCGGCCAGTTCACCCAGCTCCTTGATGTTGCGGCTGTAGGTCTTGATGGTGTAACGCAGTCGCTCGATGTAGGCACCACGGGCATTGGCAGTGGCTTCGATGGCCCGATTGTTCTGGTAGCGGCGCTCCTCGGTCTCAGCCTGGCGGCCTTGCAGAAGACTCGACAGGCGCACGTACTGGTCGACCACGGTCGAATCGGTTTCCCAGTCGTCACGCGCCAGATCGACAGCGAGATGCTTCAGGCGGAGTTCGACCTGATGCGCATTCTGGTGTTCTTCCACCAGCGCCTGGCGGCGTGCCGGATTGCGCCAGGAATGCGGCAAATGGCGCCAGGTCTTGCGCAACTCGACCAGCTTGCCGGCATGACCGGCGCGCTCCTCCTCGTAGCGCTTGTTTGCGGTGCGGACATGCGAGTCGGCGTCGGCTAGCGCGCGCTTGGCGTACTGCCAGTTGTTGTCGGCCAGCGTGCGTTCCTCGGTGGCCTTCTTGGTCAACGGGAATAGCTCTCCCAGGCGGCTGCCGACTTCCATGCGTGCCGCTTTCAACGGTGCGGCATTGCGCTCGGCTTCCTCGAATTCAGCCTGGCGTGCGACCAGCTCCTTGGCTGCGTCGACGCCGGCAATGCGTGCTTTCAGTGCACTCACTTCGCCGGCCAGCTTGCCGATTTTTAGGGTCAGCTGATCTTCCTGCGCTTCCAATTTTGGCAGCGATGCCTGCAATGCGGCGAGGCGCAGCATACGGCCGGCATCGCCGAAGCGGTAGCGCGACGGCTCGACAAACAGCGAGCGGCCACCGCGACGCTCGCGATGATAGGCTTCCGGCGTGATCCATTCTTCGTTGTTCGACAGCTTCGCGCCGGCTTCCACCGAATCCACGCGCGTGATGCGCGCCAGCTGTTCGATCAGCCAGCCCGGTGCCGGCGCGGTAAAACGCACCGCCGACAGCAGGCTCTTGTCCTTGACTTCAGGCGCTTTCACGCGGTCGGCAACAATGAAGTGGCCGTAGCGTTCCTTTTCCGCGATGCGATACGCGCCTGCCGTGTCGCGTGCACTGGCCAGCAGGACCACCGAGGTATAGCCGCGCAAGACGCCTTCGACCGCGCCTTGCCAGCGCGAGTCGGTGACTTCGACGATATCCGGCAGCATGACGTGCTCGATCTTGGCATCGTCCAGCGCGCGGCGCATCGAACGCACGTTTTCCGGATCGGGCAGGGCGGACTTGCTTTCCAGCGCCGCGATTGCCGAGCGGTCGGCGGCAATGCGTGAAGCCAAGGCATCGCGCTCCTGGCGCAGCCGCATGTACTCGGCTTCTTTCTGCTCCAGCTCTGTCGCGACATCGGCAATGTCGGCGCCGGCATCCGCCGCCAGTTTCTGCAGGCGGGCTTTTTGTTCAAGCATGCTTTCCAGCGGCTTGAGCTTGGCATTGATATCGTTCAGGCGCTGTTCCAGCACCGCTTTTTCTTCTTCCAGCGCGGTTTCCTGCTGATGCGCGGCGCTCACCGCGGCGGCACGCTGTGCCACTTCGGCACGCTTGTCCGACAATTGCGCATCCTGATTCGACAGCGTTGCCCGTGTCTCGCGCAGGGCGGCGCTGGTCACTGCCGCCTTTTCGCGAATCTCGTGATACTGCAGCGTCGGCAAAATTTCTTCCTGCAAGTCGCGCTGTTCCTTCACCAGGCCTTCCCACTGGTGGAAATTGGCCGCGCGCAGGCGCAAGCGCTCCTGGTTCGTCTGCGCCGATTCCAGTTCCGCCTCGAAGCGTTGCAACTCCGTTTCCGTGTCGCGTTGATGCTTCTTGGCTTCGTCGTACGCATCCAGCACTTCCTTGTCGCCGAAAACCTGGAAAACCAGATCCAGCAACTGGCGCGGCGCGTATTCGCACAATTTGTCGGTCTCACCCTGTTCCAGCGCTAGCACTTTGGCCATTGCTTGCGACAGACCTGCGCCGGCCAGGCGCTTGCGATAGGCGTCCAGGCCCAGCCAATCGCTGGCATCCTGCACTTCCTCGATATCGACGACGCCGCCGCGCATCAGGTACTGGCGCTTCCAGTCGCCGCCATTCTTCTGGATCTGGCAAAACAGCGTGACTTCATCCTCGCTGAAAAAACCGGAACCGCGGAATGGCCGGTTCGACAGCTGGCGGCCAACCGCGCGGTTGTCGACCACTGCGCGCAGCCAGGAAATCTGCTGGCCGGCATGACGCGCATAATGCTTGTACGAGCGCCCCATCGAGCAATCCAGGCCGAACAGCGTGCGCAAGGCGTCGAGCAGCGTGGTCTTGCCGGAGCCGTTCTGGCCGGCGATGGTGATGATCTTGGCATCGAGCGGAATGTTCTTGACGCGCTGCCAGTAGTCCCAGTGGACCATCTCCAGGGATTTGATATGAAACATGAGCGGGTCCTTATTCCTGGTCTTGTTCTGCAGCTTGCGGGAAGGCGATGACTTCCGCTTCCTTCGGTAGCGGGCGATGGAAGATATCCGACAGCGCACCGTTGACGATACGGTCCTTGAGAGCATCGGTATCCATCATCAGGTCGAGCAGCGGCCCTTCCATGATCATGTCGCCGCGCCGTTCGATAAAGCCGAGCTTGGACAGCTGGCCGAGGTTCATGTCCATGCGCGTTTTCTTGCCGAGCTTGTCGCCGAAATCGGCCAAGAGCGCACGGTAGGAAATGCCCATCGAGGCATCTTCGGCGCGCGGCATCGGTTTGTCCTTGCCAAACATGTCTTCCTGATCTTCCAGCGCGGCCTGGTGGGCTTCCTGGCGTTCGCGCTTGGGCAGGATGATCAATGCCCATAGAACCACCAACAGCGCCACGCCGTCGCGCGCAAGGCCCAGGTTATTGTTTTGCCAGACTTCGCGCGAACCGAAGATCTTGGGCTCGATTTCACGCGTCAGCGCCAGGGTGACATTGTCGGCATAGACATTGTCGAGAAATTTCATGCCGCAGGCAGCCAGACGGTTATCGACTTCCTGGCGGAAGGTTTCATCTGTCAGCGCGCGCTTGACCAGCTTGTTTTCTCGCGCCAGGGTTTGATGCGTCAGCAGCTGCGCGATCAGGATTTGTGCGTCATCAGTCATGTTGTTGCTCGTCTTGTTCGGTTTTCGACGCCAGGGGCGTGAGTGTTGCGGTCGAGATGGCGGCGACGTGCGGATCGTCCAGCTGCACCATGTCGTCCTGCGTGGCAAATTCCAGCGGCAAGCGCGCCATCGCGGCGGTCCCGCCTTGCAGTGCCGCTTCGCTTTCATCGCCCAGCAGCGGCAGCATCGATGCGCGATACGAAGCCACCGCGAACGGCGCAGGCAGAAGCGAGTCGTGCACCGGCGCCGCTTCCTTCACGTCGGCGACAAGGGAGGTCAGGCGGTTGAGCCATTCATTCAGCTCCAGCGATGTCGAGTTCACCTGGCTCTCGGTAACGTGGGCATTTTCACCGGCCGGCAATTCGAAGCGAGGCGTGCTGTTTTTGTCTGCCAGGAGTTCGGTCTCGGCCACGTCGATCATTTCGGAAGGCGTGATGAACATCGGCGTCACGGGCAGGGCAATGGCGCCGCGTGCCAGGCCAGCCAGGTCCTCATGCTGCATCAGCCAGGTCTTGATATCCGTGGTCGTCAGGCCCGACTGGCCCAGATGCACGCGCTGGCGCTCGATCTGATTCAGCGCCCTGGAGAACATGCCCTGCATGTTGAGCAGGGCGCTTTGCGCGAGGCCGATCGCCTGGGCAGCGCGATGGGTGGCGCCGTCGGCCTCCGGATCGCTGGTAATGGATTGCAGGATTTGCGAGCCCTTGTCCACCCAGTCGCAGGCGGTGTTCCATTTTTCCTGGGCCGCGCGCAGGCGGAATTCAGAACCCGAGGCGATGGCATCGCGGAATTCTTCGGTGAGGTCGACCATGCGGCCCAACAGGTGGTGCAGCTGGTCGGCGGTGATGCCGCCTACCGCCTGCGAGCCGGCCACCTGCGACAGCAGAAAGCCCATGTCGGCCTTGTTTTCTTCCTCGGACAGGGCGATGAGGCTGTCGACTGCGGACAGGACGTTACGCGCAATCGGCGTGATGCGGTAGACGCCGTTGGCGGCATCCCAGTTCAACAACTGGTGCGAACGCAGGCGGGCAAGCACGGTTTCGAGGCTATCCGGCTCAAGATAGCCGAGCTTGGTATTGATGTCGGCACGCGTCAGCGCCCCGGCCTGTACATCGGCAGCCAGCTCGCGCAGCACCAGCAGGCGGACCAGCACGCCATCCGATCCGCCATGGAACAGGGCAGTAAAGGCTTGCAGTACCGGTTGCGCGCTTTTCAGGCGGAATACCTGTTCGACGTCATCGGGAGAGATGTTCGGCTTGAAATAGGATTGCAGCGAATCCTGCTGCTCGTCGTCGATCCGTACGGCGGCAGCGTTCGTTATATTTTGCATAGGGGCATTTTAAGGCAATGTCGCCCATTTACAAATTGCTCCGGCGGCTCCGTGATGGGCATTCGCCACTTGCATATTTGAGGCGGACATGCGTAGGCCGGGAGCCGTCGCATCCAAAATCGGCTGGCGGCATCCGGCGGCAGATTTTTTGCCAACCTCATGCTATTCTTGCAAAAAATTTTCAGCAAAATGCCAGCGCGGAATCGCCCAACGAGCGATGGACGCTGTAATCATCAGTCCAGGGAAGCCATGCCAGTCTTTGTCATCGCCAATCCAAAAGGCGGCGTTGGAAAAAGCACCTTCGCCATCAATCTCGCCGGCTATTTCGCCACCCGCGGCCACAAGGTGATGCTCGGTGACGTCGACGTCCAGCAGTCCTCGCGCTCCTGGCTGGCGGTGCGTCCGCCCAATCTCGCGCCCATCGCGGCCTGGGAAGTCAGTGGCGACAATGTCGCCCGGCCGCCCAGGGGCACCACGCACATGGTGCTGGATACGCCAGCCGGTTTCGACGGTACCCGTCTTGATGAAGCGCTGAAGATCGCCGACAAGGTCATCGTGCCGCTGCAGCCCTCCATGTTCGATATCATGGCCACGCAAGCCTTCCTGCAACAACTCATCGCCCGCAAGGGCAAGGCTGAAGTAGGCGTGCTCGGCATGCGCGTCAACAGCCGTACGCGCGCGGCCGACCAGCTGGCTCACTATGTCCGGCACCTTGGCTTGCCGGTGCTGGGCTTCCTGCGCGACACGCAGAATTACGTGCAGCTGGCATCGCAGGGCGCTACAGTCTGGGATGCCGCGCCGTCGCGGGTGGAGAAGGATCTGGAGCAGTGGGAAACTGTCCTGGAATGGGTCAGGAAGTAAGCACGTGAAGCGCAGGGCGCTCTTGGACGAGCCGCTCAGATTTCCAGATTGTCGATCAGACGGGTCGAACCCAGCTTGGCTGCGGCGAGCACCACCAGCGGCTCGTTTTTCTCCAGGTCTTCTGTCGATGGCGCCTGCAAGTCGATGCGACGGCGAACCGATACGTAATCCGGCTTCCAGTGGCGCTGCGCCAGGCTGTCCATCGCTTGCTGCTCCAGTTGCGCAACATTCCTGTTACCTGTCCGAACGCCCTCGGCAATCTGGTTAAGAGTCTGGTACAGCACCGGCGCTTCTGCACGCTCGTCGGCCGACAGGTAACCGTTGCGCGAGGACAGCGCCAGGCCATCTTCCGCGCGATAGGTCTCGGCGCCGATGATTTCAGTCGGCAGAGCGAACTGGCGCGCCATGTTCCGCACGATCATCAACTGCTGGTAATCCTTCTTGCCGAACACCGCGACACGCGGCTGCACGCAGGAAAACAGCTTCATCACGACGGTCGTTACGCCCGTGAAGAAGCCCGGCCGGAATTCCCCCTCCAGGATATTGCCCAGGCCGTCCGGCGGCTGCACGCGGTATTCCTGCGGCTCCGGATACATATCCTTTTCGGTCGGGGCAAACAGCACATATACGCCTTCCTTTTCCAGCTTCTCGGCATCGTCCTGCAGGGTGCGCGGATACTTGTCGAAATCCTCGTTGGGCCCGAATTGCAGGCGGTTGACGAAAATGGAAGCGACCACGGGATCGCCATGCCGGCGCGCCAGGCGCATGAGCGACAAATGGCCTTCATGCAGATTGCCCATGGTGGGCACAAAGGCGGTGCGCAGCTGCCCGCGCAACTGGTCGCGCAATTCTTCGATGGAGGAGACGATTTTCATGGATGCTTCCTGGTGAGGCGGGGCTGCCCAAACGCTCGGACAACACGGAAAAATGGGTTAATCAGGTTGGCGAATAGGCAAGTCTGACATAGATCGGCGCAAAGGCTTCGGCCTGCGTGATTTCAATCAGGGTTTCCTTGGCCAGTTCGAGCAGGGCGATGAAGTTGACCACCACCACCGGCACACCTCTCGATGGATCGAACAGATCGGCGAATTCGACGAACTTGGCCGATTGCAGGCGGCGCAGGATCGCCGACATATGCTCGCGCACGGAGAGTTCTTCGCGGCTGATCTTGTGGTGCTGGGTCAGCTTGGCGCGCTTGAGCACGTCGGCCCAGGCGGCCTGCAGGTCGGTCACCTGGACTTCCGGCCAGCGCGTGACCACGCTTTGCTCGATGTAGATCTGCGTGCGCACGAAATCGCGGCCTACCTGCGGCATGGAATCGAGCTGGAATGCAGCCAGCTTGATTTGCTCGTATTCGAGCAGTCGGCGCACCAGTTCCGCACGCGGATCTTCCGGCTCTGCACCGGGTTCGGCTGGTTTAACCGGCAGCAGCATGCGCGACTTGATTTCGATGAGCATGGCCGCCATCAGCAGATATTCCGCCGCCAACTCCAGATTGTGCAGGCGGATCTGATCGACGTAATCAAGATACTGGCGCGTGACTTGCGCGAGCGGAATGTCGAGAATATTGAAATTCTGCTTACGGATGAGATACAGCAGCAGATCGAGCGGTCCCTCGAAGGCTTCAAGGAAAACTTCCAGCGCATCCGGCGGGATGTAGAGGTCGTTCGGCAGCTGGAACAGCGGCTCGCCATACAGCTTGGCGAACGCCACGCCGTCGATCACATCCGGCGTCGAATCGGCCTGGCCGGGAACCGCCAGTTCTGCCGCATCGCCGGTCGGCTCGACCTTGTGCTGCTCGATCACAGCTTAAACCTTGTTCTGGTAGACGTAAGCCTGTTGCTTGACGCGGGATTCTTCTGCACGCTTGCGGCTGTCCAGGTCGAGCGGGGACTTGTCCCACAACAGGGCGCGGCCGGCGCGCTGCTGTTCTTCCAGCTTCGGATTCTTTTGCTTGAGTTCCTTGATGAAGCGGGTGATGTCGGATTCGTAATGTACGTTGTGCTTCGAGAATGCCATGGAATTTATGCAATGGAATGAAATAATCCGGTATTTTACCCTGTCTGTTAGCAGGTTTTGTGGCGAAAGGTAAATTCGAGGCCGATCCTGTCAGCGGAGTCAAATCTTTGCCAGCACTGTGGCCAGTTCGTCCACACAATTGTCTCGGCCAAGGCGATCCATGAAGCCGCTGCGCTCCATGAGGCTGCGCGGCTGCGGATTCAGCCCGCACAGGATCAGGCGGCTGCCGGCCCGGCGCAGAGTCTTGTGCATCGTTTCGAGCCCATCCAGACCGGTGGAGTCCAGGCTGATCAGCTTGTGCATTTCCAGGATCATCGCGCGTTCCGGGACGCATTGCGGTTCGATCAGTCCATCCAGCTTGCCGACCGCGCCGAAAAACAGCGAACCGTACAAGGCATAGGCGTGCACGCCCGCTGGCAGCGGCTGGCCATGGATGGTATTCAGCGGGCGGATTTCGGTAAGGCTGGAAATGCGATAAATGAAAAATAAGCACGCCAGTACCAGGCCGACTTCCACTGCCGTGGTGAGATCCACCATGACAGTCAGGAAGAAGGTGGACAGCACCAGGATCCGGAAATTGTTCGAGAAGTGGCGCAGATTGCGGAATTCCCGCCATTCGCCCATGTTGAATGCGGCATGCATCAGAATGGCCGCCAGCGCTGCCAACGGAATGTCTTTCGCCAGCGGCGCCGCGATCAAGACGATGGCCGCCAAGGTCAGCGCATGGACGATGCCGGCGACCGGCGATGTGGCGCCCGCGCGAACATTGGTCGTGGTGCGCGCCATCGTGCCGGTGACGGGAAGGGCGCCGAAAAACGGCACGAGGAAATTGGCGATCCCCTGCGCCAGCAATTCCTGGTTGGGATCGTGGCGATCTTGGGTCAGGTTATCGGCTACTCGGGCGCACAGCAGCGATTCGACGGCGCCAAGCAAGGCCAGCGTCAGGGCCGGCGCAAACAGCTGGCGCGCCAGATCCCAGCTAAACGCCGGCAAGTGAAATGCCGGCAAATTTTCTGGAATGCCGCCGAAGCGGCTGCCGATGGTTTCGAGCGGAAGTTCCAGCAATTTCACTGCGCCAGTCGCCAGGATCAGCACCAGCACCGGACCGGGAATCGCCTTGAGCACGCGCCGGATACGGGTGGCCAGCGTCGGCGCGGCATCGGCTTCGGGCGCCAGGTAGGCCTTCGGCCACAGGAACAGCAATGCCAGCGAGGCGATGGAAACGATCATCGTGACCGGACTGGCGGTATGGGCTTGCGCACGCAGTATTTTCAGCTGGGCGAAGAATTCTCCCGGTATGCGGGCGATATCGAGGCCGAAGAAATCCTTCAGCTGCGACAGCGCGATCAGCACGGCGATGCCGTTCGTGAATCCGATCACGATCGGCACCGGGATATAGCGGATCACCGAACCCAGGCGCAGCAGGCCCATCAATCCCAGCAGGACGCCGGCCATGGTGGTGGCAATGAAGAGATTGGCCAGGCCGTATTGTTCGATGATCGCGTAGATCACCACGATGAAGGCGCCGGCCGGCCCGCCAATCTGTACCTTCGATCCGCCCAGCAGTGAGCCAAGGAAGCCGCCGATGATGGCGGCGTAGATGCCGGCTTCCGGCTTGGCGCCCGAAGCGATGGCGAAGGCCATGGCCAAGGGCAATGCCACGATGCCGACGGTCAGGCCGGCCATGACGTCATGGAAGAAACGGTTACGGTCGTAACCTTGCAAGGAATCGACGAGGCGCGGGCGGAAGGAAAAATGAAGATATTTCATGTCACCTCCCTTCGTATGGTTTTAGCTTTCCAGCACGCAGCGCATCACATAAGGTGCAGGTTCCAGGGGATTGCCATGCACATATTCAAGTTCTGGCGCCAGCTCGAAACCATAGGCGGCGTACAGGTCCATCAGGCGCTGCTGGTCGCTGCGCACCGCAAGATGCAGTTCGCGCACATTGGCTTCCCGCGCGCGGTGGACGACAGCCTCCAGCAAATGCTGCGACAGGTTGCGGCCACGATAAGCGGGCAGAATTCCCATGCGCACGATATCCCAGACATCGGAGTCGGAATCCTGCGGCAGCCAGCGGACCGAACCTGCCGGCTGGCCATCGACCAGCAGGAGCAGGCCGCCGCCTTGCTGGAGGTGCTGCAGAACCTGCACTGCGGTTTCCCGGTGGCCGCTGGAAGTGACTGCCACCTTGTCGGCCCACGATGCGCGCGTCAGATCGGCCAGCAATTGCGCATCGTCCAGCGTGGCTTCGCGTATGATCAGGTCGTCCATGGTGCTGGCGCTATCGTCTTAGCGGACCCGCATGCCCGGCTCGGCGCCAGGCCACGGGTTGAGCACATAGATACCGGGATTGGCTTTTTCGTCTGCGGCCGAAGCAGCCAGCACCATGCCTTCCGAAATGCCGAACTTCATCTTGCGCGGCGCCAGGTTTGCCACCATCACGGTCAGCTTGCCGATCAGGTCTTCCGGCTTGTAGGCCGACTTGATGCCCGAGAAGACATTGCGCATGCGGCCTTCGCCGACGTCCAGGGTCAGGCGCAACAGCTTGTCGGAGCCTTCGACGTGTTCGCAATTGACGATCTTGGCGATGCGCAGATCGATCTTGGCGAAATCGTCGATCTTGATTTCCGGCGCCAATGGTTCGATCGGGGAAGCGCTAGTGTCTGCGCCTGCCGAAGCTGTTGCGGATGCTGCACCTGCAGGCGCGGCCACAGCGGCAGACGCTTCCGGCTTGTCGAACAAGCCTTCGAGCATCTTCGGGTCGACGCGCGTCATCAGGTGCTCGAAGGTGCCGATGGAAGTCGGCCAGGTTTGCAGGTCGGACCAGGCCAGCTCGCGCTCGATGCCGAACAGGGTCGCCACCTTCTTCGCCACCGCCGGCAGCACCGGCGCCAGGAATACCGACAGGCGATGGAAGGACAACAGCAAATCGCTGCAGACATCCTGCAAGGCTTGCGCATTGGCCGGGTCCTTGGCCAGTTCCCACGGCTTCTTGGCATCGACGTACTGGTTGACTTCATCGGCCAGCGCCATGATGTGGCGGATCGCCTTGCCGTATTCGCGCGCCTCGAAGGCTTCGCGGATGGCGGCTTCCTCGCCATTCTTCAGCGCTTCCCAGAAGCGGTTGCCGCTGGTGCCGGTTGCTACAGGGTTGCTCAACTGGCCGTTGAAGCGCTTACTGATGAAGCCGGCGGCGCGGCTGGCGATATTGACGTACTTGCCGATCAGGTCGGAATTGACCTTGGCGATGAAATCTTCCGGATTGAAGTCGATATCCTCGACCTTGGAATTCAATTTGACGGCGATGTAATAGCGCAGCCATTCCGGGTCCATCTTCAGGTCCAGGTAGCGCAGCGGCGAAATGCCGGTGCCGCGCGACTTGCTCATCTTTTCCCCGTTCACGGTCATGTGGCCATGCACGTTGACCCGCATCCTGTCGATGGTCGGATGGCCGGAGAATTCCAGCATGGTCGGCCAGAACAGCAAGTGGAAGGAGACGATATCCTTGCCGATGAAGTGGATCTGCTCGGTGGCCGGGTCGCGCAGTAGGGCATCGTAATCGATGCCTTTCTTGCCGCAATAGTTCTTCAGGCTGGCCAGATAGCCCACCGGCGCATCCAGCCAGACATAGAAATACTTGCCCGGTGCATCGGGAATCGGGATGCCGAAGTAGGGTGCATCGCGCGAGATATCCCAGTCCGCCAGGTCGGCGCCATCATTGCCCAGCCATTCGCTGACCTTGTTGACCATTTCCGGCTGCAGGCGGCCCGGGGAATTGAGCCACTCCTTCAGGAAGGCCACGCAGCGCGGATCGGACAGCTTGAAGAAATACTGTTCCGAGGGCTTTAATACCGGAGTCGCGCCGGTCAGCGCCGAGTACGGGTTCTTCAGTTCGGTCGGCTCGTAAGCCGCGCCGCAGACTTCGCAATTGTCGCCGTACTGGTCCTTGGCGCCGCATTTCGGGCATTCGCCCTTGATGTTGCGGTCCGCCAGGAACATGCCCTTGACCGGGTCGTAAAAGCGCTCGACGACCTTGGTGACGATCAGGCCGGCTTGCTTCAGTTTCAGATAGATGGCTTGCGACAGTTCGGTATTTTCCGGCGAATCGGTCGAATGCCAGTTGTCGAAAGAGATATGGAAACCGTTCAGGTACTGCGGGCGGCCGGCGGCAATGCGCGCCACGAATTCCTGCGGCGTGATGCCAGCCTTCTCGGCGGCGATCATGATCGGCGTGCCGTGCGCATCGTCGGCGCCGACGAAGTGCACCTCGTTGCCCTGCATTCGCTGGAACCGGACCCAGATATCGGCCTGGATATATTCCATGATGTGGCCGATGTGGAAAGCGCCGTTGGCGTAGGGAAGGGCGGTAGTGACGAAAAGCTTGCGGGGCTGTGCGTTGCTCATGAGTGATGCAGGATTTTATGAAATAAAACAGTCATTTTAGCAGTGCATGCGGCAATTTCGCTCGAAAAACGCCATTCCGACTTCAATTGAGCAGCGCGAATCCGCTTTGAGCCTTCCGGCAGACCTTGTACGGCATTTGGTTTAGACTTGTAATTTAGTGAAGAATCCTGGAGATAGAATGAGCATTACAGTTGAAGCAGTGAAAGCGGCACTGGCTACGGTGGTGGATCCGAATACCGGCAAGGATCTGGTCGCCGGCAAGTCCGCCAAGAATATCCAGGTCAATGGCGCTGACGTCAGTCTGGATGTCGAACTCGGTTATCCGGCCAACAGCCAGATCGCCATGCTGCGCGACGCCACCACTGCTGCCGTGAAAAACCTTCCCGGCATTGGCCAGGTCAAGGTCAATGTCTATGCCAACATCATCTCCCACTCGGTACAGCGTGGCGTCAAGCTGTTGGCAAACGTGAAAAACATCATCGCCGTCGCGTCCGGCAAGGGCGGTGTCGGCAAGTCAACGACAGCGGCGAATCTTGCGCTGGCGCTGGCCGCCGAAGGCGCCAATGTCGGCTTGCTGGACGCCGATATCTATGGTCCATCGCAGCCCATGATGATGGGCATCGTCGGCCGACCGGAGAGCCTGGACGGCAAGACCATGGAACCGCTGGAAAACCACGGCGTGCAAGTGTCGTCGATCGGTTTCCTGATTGATCCGGACCAGCCGATGGTCTGGCGCGGCCCCATGGTGGTGCAGGCGCTGATGCAATTGCTGGAACAGACCAACTGGCGCGCGCTGGATTACCTGATCGTCGACATGCCGCCAGGCACGGGTGACATCCAGCTGACGCTGTCGCAAAAGGTGCCGGTCACCGGCGCGGTGATCGTCACCACGCCGCAGGATATTGCCTTGCTGGATGCGCGCAAGGGCTTGAAGATGTTCGAGAAGGTCGATATTCCGATCCTCGGCGTGGTCGAGAACATGAGCACGCATATCTGTTCCAACTGCGGTCATGCCGAATCGATCTTCGGCACCGGCGGCGGGGAAAAGATGTGCAAGGAATATGGCGTCGATTTCCTCGGCGCGCTGCCGCTCACCATGTCGATCCGCGAGCAAACCGATTCCGGCAAGCCGACTGTCGTGGCCGATCCTGATGGCCAAGTGGCGGCGATCTACAGGCAGATCGCGCGCAAGGTGGCGGTGAAGGTTGCGGAAAAGGCCAAGGATATGTCGAGCAAGTTTCCGAGTATCGTGATCAAGAATGACTAGGGATGAGGAAGATGGGGATCGTGTCTGGCGACAGATAGTTTAGCGGCGTGCTGTAGCAGCACCAGGTTTCCACTGTCCAGCCAACACGGTAAAATACCGTTTTGTTCATGAATGCAACGGCTTTGGCATCCCAAGGCCGTTTTTGCTTCGGCCGCAGCGTAGCTGTTTATCCTGTTGCGCAAGGCCAGCCTTCACGGAATCACTGTTTTCTCTGCCAATAACGCCATGACCGTTCGCACCCGTTTCGCTCCCAGCCCGACCGGCTATCTCCATCTCGGCGGCGCCCGCACCGCGCTGTTTTCCTGGGCCTATGCCCGCCATTTCGGCGGCAAATTCATCCTGCGCATCGAGGATACCGACCTGGAGCGCTCCACTCCCGAAGCGGTGCAGGCGATCCTGGACGGCATGCAATGGCTGGGTCTGGAGCATGACGAAGGCCCGTTCTACCAGATGAAGCGGATGGACCGCTATCGCGAAGTCATCGCGCAGATGCTGCAAGCTGGTACCGCATACTATTGCTACTGCACCCCCGAAGAAGTCGAAGCCATGCGCGAGCGATTCCGTGCCGCCGGTGAAAAGCCGCGCTACGACGGCACCTGGCGTCCGGAAGCGGGCAAGACCTTGCCGCCGGTTCCGGAAGGTCGCAAGCCGGTGGTACGCTTCCGTAATCCGCTTGATGGCGACGTCACCTGGAACGATGTCGTCAAGGGCCCGATCACGATTTCCAATCGCGAACTGGACGACCTCATCATCGCCCGCCAGGATGGCACCCCGACCTACAACTTCTGCGTGGCCATCGACGACTGGGACATGAAGATCACCCACGTCATCCGCGGCGATGACCACGTCAACAACACGCCGCGCCAGATCAATATCCTGAACGCGTTGGGCGCCACGCTGCCGCAGTATGGCCACGTGCCGATGATCCTGGGCGCCGACGGTGAGAAGTTGTCCAAGCGCCATGGTGCAGTCAGCGTCATGGAATACCCGGCGCAGGGCTACCTGCCGGAAGCCATGCTGAACTATCTTGCACGCTTGGGCTGGAGCCACGGCGACGACGAGATTTTCTCGATGGAGCAGTTCGTCGCCTGGTTCGATACCGATCACCTGTCCAAGTCGCCGGCACAGTTCAACCCGGAAAAGCTGGCCTGGGTGAACAACCACTACATCAAGCAAGCCGACAACGAGCGCCTGGCGAATCTCGTGCGTCCGGTGATGGAGCGTGAAGGCGCGCAATTCGAAGGCGCGCCGCCGCTGGCTTCGGCGATCGCGCTGATGAAGGATCGCACCAATACGCTGAATGAATTGGCCGATGCCGCCATGCTGTTCTACCGCCAGCCGAATCCGGAAGCGGCCCTGCTGGCGCAGCATGTTACGGATGCCGTCAAGCCGGCGCTGGCGCAGTATGCCGAGCAAATCAGGACGGTGGAATGGAAGAAGGAAGCGCTGTCGGCAATGTTGAAGCAGGTGCTGGCCGATCATAAGCTGAAAATGCCGCAACTGGCCATGCCGCTGCGCCTGTTGATCACCGGTCAGCTGCAGACGCCATCGATCGATGCCGTGGTTGAATTGTTTGGCCGCGAGACCGTGCTGGCGCGCCTGGCTAAATACCTTTAAGAATTTTTCAAAAGGTGATTTACAGAATCGGAGAAGCTGCTATAATTTCGTTTCTCTGCACCACGGGGGTATAGCTCAGCTGGGAGAGCGCTTGCATGGCATGCAAGAGGTCAGCGGTTCGATCCCGCTTACCTCCACCAAATAAGCGGTGCGGAAGAATGCTAGATCGTTTAGAATAGCAACACTGACAGGTTACTGTCCCCTTCGTCTAGAGGCCTAGGACATCACCCTTTCACGGTGAGTACAGGGGTTCGAATCCCCTAGGGGACGCCAGATAAAACGCCACGCAACTGCGTGGCGTTTTTCTTTTTGGCGTCCCCGTAGAGCGAGCACAGCTCCGCGCCTGCTGAGCGGCACCGGCATGCAGGCCGGTGCCTCGAAGCCTTTGCGCTTGCAAGCCTGCGCGGCCCGGCGCAAAGGCCGGGAGAATCTGCGGGGCGGGGTGACGCGAAGCGGCGCGCCGGGCCTGACAGCGCAGGTAATTCGAAAGTGGCACCACGCAGGCCGAAACGTTTTCATTTAAGCTTTTCCAATGAGCCCAATTAAAACCCTCACCATCTTCTGCAAAGTCGTCGACAACTTTGGCGACATCGGCATTTGCTGGCGCCTGGCGCGGCAACTGCAGCGTGAGCATGGCATCGCCGTCACGCTATGGGTGGACGATTTGAAAAGCTTTCAGCGCATTTGTCCCGGAGTCTCTGCCGAAACAGAGCGTCAGCAAATCGCCGGCGTAACAGTCCGCCATTGGCGCAACCAGGAAGGTGTCTTCACGCCGCAAGACGTCACGGACGTCGTCATCGAATTTTTCGGCTGCGACATCCCGCCCGGTTACATCTCTGCCATGTCCCAGTGCGATCCCCGCCCGGTATGGCTCAACCTCGAAGGTTTGAGTGCGGAAGAATGGGTGGAGGGCTGCCATACGCTTCCCTCGATGCATCCACGCCTGTCCTTGACCAAGCATTTTTTCTATCCCGGTTTCACCGGCAAAACCGGCGGCTTGTTGCATGAGGCATCGCTGGATGAGGAGCGCGAACGGTTTCAGTCCGACCCGGCAGCCATGGCCGCCTTCCTGGCAAAGCTGGGCGTCACCGACGATGAACGGCAGGCATTGAAGGTTTCCCTGTTCTGCTATCCCCATGCACCGGTACGGGAGCTATTTCAGACATGGGAGAGTGGTACGACAGCCGTCACCTGTCTCGTGCCCGAGGGCGTCGCAAGAGACGCCGTGCAGGAATTCCTCGGCGCGGAAGCGAAGCCAGGCATGGCACGTACACGCGGTGTGCTGACCGTGCGCGTATTGCCTTTTGTTCCTCAGCCCGACTATGACAAGCTGCTATGGGCATGCGACCTCAATTTCGTGCGTGGCGAAGACTCCTTCGTTCGGGCGCAATGGGCAGACAAGCCTTTCATCTGGCATATCTATCCGCAGGATGAAAACCTGCATCACGTGAAGCTGCGCGCCTTCCTGCAGCGATATGCAAATGGAATCGATAGCCTGATCAATGTATCGCTGGCTTGGAATGGCGCCGGCAATGACGATCACGCAAAGTCAGCAACATGGGCCGCAATCTGGCCGCCATTCCTGGACGATTTGCCAAATATGGCGAAGCGAACCAGCGATTGGCATCGGCAAATCGCCGCAAACGGAGATTTTGCTTCCAATCTACTGAACTTTGCCGCCGCGCTCAGGTCAGTGCCTGCAGAAAACAAAGTATAATATCTGGTTGATCCAAAACGTTTGTTCGATCAAACGTGCGCTGACGGCGCTGTTGGCCAGGGGCGCCAGAAGACATTTACGCAACCCATTTTTTACGATCATTCTCTATGAAATTTGCAAAAGAAATTCGTGTTGGCAACATCATTATGGTTGACGGCAAGCCCTTCATCGTGCTGCGCTCCGACGTCAACGGTTCGAGCCGCACGGGCTTTACCTACAAGTGGAAGATGAAAAATCTTCTGACCAATGCGCCCCTGGAAAACGTCTTCCGCGGTGACGACAAGTTCGACGTCGTCGTTCTCGACAAGAAGCCGGTGACCTATTCCTACTTCGCCGATCCGCTGTACGTCTTCATGGATGAAGAGTACAACCAGTACGAGATCGAAGAAGAAAACCTGGGCGAAGCATTGAATTACCTGAAAGACGGCATGGAATGCGAAGCCGTGTTCTATGACGGCAAAGCGATTTCCGTCGAACTGCCGATCACCATCGCGCGCCAGATCGTTTACTCCGAGCCGGCAGTCAAGGGTAATACCTCGGGCAACGTCCTGAAGGAAGCTCGTATCGAAAACGCCATCGAATCGAAGCAGTACACCGTTCAGGTGCCGCTGTTCGTGGACCAGGGCGACACCATCGAAATCGACACCCGTACCAACGAGTACAAGCGCGTCGTGCGTAACTAAGCTCCTCCGGGATCAAAAAACGCTGCCGAATGTAACAATCGGCAGCGTTTTTTTTCACCTGAAAACTGGGCAGTCGTCTTTATTTAAAAAAATCTTTCGAAATTGTAACAATCTAGGAACTTTCTGAAGTTGCTATTGACCAATGCAGGTGCCTTTAATGTTTCTCAATGGCATCAGGTGGCAGCCTGAGCTTGGCGCGAACAATTTTTTTAAACCAGACAAATAACTGTCTCCCATTTTCAGGAGTGAGCATGCTTCGTTCAGACAACCTTTTCGGCAAACGTGATTCCAACACTGCTTCCACCGCTAACACCCCGGCCCAGCCTTTCGGCAGCAGCCTGACTTCGGGTTCGACCGGTGGCATTTCCCGGACTACCATGCCTGCTTCGCTCGACGCCAGCGCCAAGACCGCACCGGAAGCCGCACCCGCAACCTCCAGCACCAATGAAATGGGCAGCAAGCTGATCGTCGGCCCGAACATCAAACTGAAGGGCGTCGAAATCACCGATTGCGATACGCTGGTGGTCGAAGGCCGCGTCGAAGCGACCATGGATTCCCGTGTTATCCAGATCGCCGAATGCGGCGCGTTCAAGGGTTCTGCTGAAATCGACATCGCTGAAATCCGCGGCGAATTCGACGGCGACCTGACCGTGCGCCAGAAGCTGGTGATTTACGCAACTGGTAAAGTGACCGGCAAGATCCGTTACGGCAAAGTCGTGATCGAAGAAGGCGGCCAACTCGCCGGTGATGTGCAAGTCGGCACCACCGCGGCAGCTGCCAGCAAGCTGTCCGTCGCCAAGGCCAGCTAATAAGAGTTATTCAAGTCCGGCCTTTGTGGCCGGCTGAATTCGCAGGCATGAGCCTGCACAGTTCTCGGACGCGCGAATGGCGGCGAAAGCTGCTGGACGCGCGACTTTCGCCAGCATCCTGCAAGGGAAGCTGGCTTTTTTTATGCGCGCTCGTGGCGCAAATGCGGCCTTTGCCCGCCTGTTGCCGCGTCTGTCGCAGGAATCTTGCGCGCAGTTGGGGAAAATATTCCCAGCCGTGCGACAATAATAAGGTTTCGCAACAATGGAATAACCGTTTCGACATCCCATGACCACCACGCATCCGGAATACATCCTTACCTTATCCTGTCATGACCGGCGCGGTATCGTGCACCGCGTTTCGGGCTTTCTCGCCGAGCACGGCTGCAACATCATCGATTCCGCCCAGTTCGGCGACGCGACTTCACAGCTGTTTTTCATGCGCGTGCATTTTTCGCTCGAAGACGAATCCCTGACCGATACGACCCTGCGCGCGCATTTCGCCGCCGTGGCCGATGGCATGGGCATGAACTGGCAACTGAACGACGCCAGGAAAAAGCCGCGCGTGATGCTGATGGTCTCCAAGATCGGCCATTGCCTGAATGACCTGCTGTTCCGCTACAAGAGCGGCCTGCTGCCGGTAGAAATCCCGGCGATTGTCTCCAACCATACCGATTTCTATCAGCTGGCCGCCAGCTACAACATCCCGTTCCACCACCTGCCGCTGGCAGCCGGCGCTTCGGCCGAAGCCAAGCGCGCGCAGGAGAAAAAGATACTGGAAATCGTCGAGGCCAATAACATCGACCTGGTGGTGCTGGCGCGCTACATGCAGATCCTGTCGCCGGAGATGTGCGAGGCTTTAAAGGGCAGGGCGATCAATATCCACCATTCCTTCCTGCCCAGCTTCAAGGGAGCCAAGCCGTATTACCAGGCGCATGACCGCGGGGTGAAGCTGATCGGCGCCACCGCGCATTTCGTCACCAGCGATCTCGATGAAGGTCCGATCATCGAACAGGGCGTCGAACGCGTCGACCATTCGATGGGGCCGGACACGCTGACCGCCATCGGCCGCGATATCGAATGCGTGGTGCTGGCACGCGCGGTGAAGTGGTTTGTCGAGCACCGGATTCTGCTGAACGGTCACAAGACCGTGGTGTTCAACTAGGCTGCTGCGCAACGACCGTATCTGCCTCGTTCGAGCCGCTGAAACAAAAAAGGAACCTCTGCGGTTCCTTTTTTATTGGGTGCTCGCAAACTTCAGGCCAGCACGCGTTTAAGCCATGCACCGATATCCTCGACTTCTTCCATGCAGACGGAATGCTGCATCGGGTATTCGTGCCATTCGACTTCATAGCCCAGTTCCTGCAGGATGGCTTTTGAATCGCGCGCGCGCTGAATCGGGATAACCGGGTCGCCGAGACCATGGGCCATGAAAATCGGCGTGGCCTGGTTGGCGGCATGGCGTTCGGCGGCAACCTTGTCGGCCAGCGTCAGGTAACCGGACAGGCAGAGCAAGCCGCCCAGCGGTTCCGGATGGCGCAAGCCGGTTTGCAGCGTCATGGCGCAGCCTTGCGAAAAACCGGCCAGCAGGATGCGGTTCGATGGAATGCCGCGTGCCTTTTCGCGCGCGATCAATTGTTCGATGGATTGCTGCGAGTGGCGCAGGCCGGCTTCATCCTCGCGGCGCGTCAGGTCTTCTCCCAGCAGGATGTCGTACCAGGAGCGCATGATATAGCCGCCGTTCATGGTCACCGGCATCATCGGTGCATGCGGGAATACGAAGCGGATCGCCGGGCAGCCGGACAGGTCCAGTTCGCGCACGATGGGCACGAAGTCCGAACCATCGGCGCCGAGGCCGTGCATCCAGATGATGGAAACAGTCGGGTCGGGCGCAGTGTCGATCTGGATGGTTTCGAGGAGGGCGTCGCTCATGGTTCGTCGGTATGTCTGTCGCTATTGGTTGCAGTGAATGGAAGACTTGAATTGCATCGTGGCGTAAAACGGCGCGTCGTCAGGATTTGACGCGGATTGCCGACTTTGGCCGGAAGGCCTTGCACACGGCTTCATGCGTTTCGACATACGGACCGCCGATCAGGTCGATGCAGTACGGGACGGCCGCGAAGATGCCGGGCACGATCGGTTTGCCATCGGCATCTTTCAGACCTTCCAGGGTTTCCTTGATCGATTTCGGCTGGCCCGGCAGATTCATGATGAGTGCGGCGTGGTCTTGCGTTTCGCGGATCACCGCCACCTGGCGTGAAAGAATCGCGGTCGGGACGAAATGCAGGCTGATCTGCCGCATCTGCTCGCCGAAGCCCGGCATTTCCTTGGTGGCCACAGCCAGCGTGGCTTCCGGCGTGACGTCGCGACGCGCCGGGCCGGTGCCGCCGGTGGTCAGCACCAGGTCGCAGCCGGCCACGTCGACCAGCTCGATCAGCGTCTCTTCAATGGTGGCGCGGTCATCGGGAATCAGGCGCGATTCCATGCGCCAGGGACTTGCCAGTGCGGAGCTAAACCATTCCTGCAGGGCAGGCACGCCCTGGTCCTGGTAAGTGCCGGAAGAAGCGCGGTCGGAAATCGAGACCAGGCCGACAATCAGTTCGTCCGGATCATTCCTCGTCGGTTTCGTCATCAGTATCGCTTCCCGTGTCTGGAGTGGCGGTTGAGGCGGATTTTTCCAGCTCCTTCAGGATCTGGAAGATTTCACGATAGGCCTTGGGCGGCTTGTTCTCGGCCTGTTCCTTGCGGGCGTTGCGAATCAGCGTGCGCAGGCGTTGCGCATCGAGTTCCGGATGCTGCGCCAGCAATTCGGTGAGCGCCTTGTCGTCGGCAAGCAGCTTTTCGCGGCGGCGTTCCAACAGGTGCAGCGCGGCGGTCTCGGCCTTGGAGGTGCCGTGCCAGCTGTCGATGACTTTCTGGATGGCGGCGACTTCGTGTTCTTCCAGGCTGCGCATCTTCTTGCCGACATACTGCAGCTGGCGGCGGCGGCCTTCGTGATCCTTGATCTTCTGGCATTCGAGGATGGCGTCGCGCACGTCTTCCGGCATCGGCACGGACTTGACGCGGTCGCGCGATTGCGAGATCAATTCTTCGCCGAGCTTTTGCAGGGCAGTCATCTCGCGTTTCAGTTGGGACTTGGAGGGGCGGTCATATTCCTGTTCGAACTCGCTGGATTGGAATCCGCAGGAACCGCGATTGGGATTTGGCATGGATTTGCGTGAGGCTGAAGCGATTTTGTCAACGGCTGCTATCATAACCGCTTTCCCGCTGATTGCGGATAAAGCCGCCGCACAGTTAATGTCGATTAATGCCAATTAACCCCGGTGACTGCCTACTATCAAGAAAGAAGACTCCAGCCCATGAGCGATTCCGTATTTACCTATAGCCAGGACCAGTTGAAACAAGTCGCGCAGGATGTGCTGCGCTATGCAAAAGAGAAAGGCGCATCTGGTGCGGCCGTCGAAATCAGCGAAGGCAATGGCCTTGCCGTGACCGTGCGCAAGGGCAATATCGAGACGATCGAACAAAACAAGGACAAGGGCATCGGCGTCACCATCTACATGGGAAGCAATGGCCATATCCGCCGGGGCAATGCCAGCACCTCCGATTTCTCGCGGCAATCCCTGCAGGATACGGTTGACGCCGCCTATAACATCGCCCGCTTCACCGCCGAGGACGATTGTGCCGGCTTGCCGGATGCCGATACGCTGGAAATGGCGCCGATGGATCTGCAGCTCTGCTATCCCTGGCTGCTTTCGGCTGAAGAGGCTGCCGATCTGGCCAAGCGTGCCGAAGGCGCCGCATTTGCTGTCGATAAGCGCATCACCAATAGCGAAGGCGCTAGCGTCTATGCCCAGCAATCGCATTTCGTTTCCGCCAATTCGCTCGGCTTCATGGGCGGCTATCCTTTTTCTCGTCATACTCTCTCGGTGGCGCCGATTGCCGGCAAGGGCGCCAACATGCAGCGCGACGACTGGTATTCCTCGATGCGCGACCCGGCCAAGCTGGCCGCGCCGGAAGACGTCGGCCGTTATGCCGCCGAGCGTGCCCTGGCACGCCTGAATGCGAGAAAGCTCGATACGCGCAAATGCCCAGTGCTGTTCGAAGCGCCATTGGCGGCGGGGCTGCTCGGTGCATTCGTGCAGGCTGTCTCGGGCGGGGCGTTGTATCGCAAATCCACCTTCCTGCTCGATAGCCTGCAGCAACAGGTGTTCGCGCCGCATATTCAGATTGTCGAAGACCCGCATGTCATCGGCGCGGTCGGCTCGGCGCCGTTCGACGAGGAAGGCGTGAAGACGCGGCGGCGTGACGTGGTGCGCGATGGCGTGGTGCAGGGTTATTTCCTGTCCACTTATTCGGCGCGCAAGCTCGGCATGAAAACCACCGGGAATGCCGGCGGTTCGCATAATCTGAAGCTGTTTTCCTCGCTGGCGGCGCCTGGCGACGATTTCCGGGCCATGCTCAAAAAGATGGATACCGGCTTGCTGGTGACCGAACTGATGGGACAGGGTGTCAACTATGTCACGGGCGATTATTCGCGCGGCGCCTCCGGCTATTGGGTGGAAAACGGTGAGATTCAATATCCTGTCGAGGAGATCACGATTGCCGGCAACCTGCGCGACATGTTTGCCCAGATTCTGGCGATTGGTGCCGATACCCTGATCCGCGGCACCAAGGAAACTGGCTCAATTTTGATCGAGAGCATGACCGTTGCAGGGAATTAGTACATTCAACAAATCATGCATAACAATGTATGGTGCTCCAGTTAATAAAAGCAATTAATGATGGTGTTGCGATAATTCCAAATTCACAATACACTTCTGCTGCGTTGTTGCTTGCCGGCAACTCAAAAGGTTAATGGCAAATCATCCATGAAACTAAAAAAGGAGACATTATGGAACGGCGGTCATTTCTAAAAAAAGCAGCGGTCGGTGCATCGGCAACCGCCCTTGCCGCACCGGCTTTGGCGCAATCACAACCGACAATCAACTGGCGTCTGGCATCGAGCTTTCCGAAATCGCTCGATACCATTTACGGCGCTGCCGAAACCTTTTCCAAGCGCGTTTCTGCGCTGACTGGCGGTAAATTCAATATCCGCGTATTTGCCGGCGGCGAGATCGTCCCGGCATTGCAGGTGCTGGATGCCGTGCAAAACGGCACCGTGGAAATCGGTCACAGCGCTTCCTACTACTACTTCGGTAAAGATCCGACCTTTGCTTTTGACGCCGCTGTTCCTTTTGGCCTGAATTCGCGCCAGCAAACCGCATGGTTCGATCAGGGCGGCGGCCGTGAACTGCTGCGCGAATTTTTCCGCGGCTATGGCATCATGAATTTCCAGGGCGGTAATACCGGTACGCAGATGGGCGGCTGGTTCCGCAAGGAGATCAAGACCGTCAAGGACCTCGATGGTCTGAAGATGCGTATCTCCGCCTTCGCCGGCAAGGTCATGCAGCCGCTGGGCCTGGTGCCCCAGCAGATCGCCGGCGGGGATATTTATCCGGCGCTGGAAAAGGGCACGATCGATGCCGCCGAATGGATCGGCCCCTACGACGATGAAAAACTCGGCTTCAACAAGGTGGCGCCGTTCTACTACACTCCGGGTTGGTGGGAGCCGAGCCTGCAGGTGTCTTTCTACGTCAGCATCAAGGAATGGGAAAAGCTGCCGAAGGAATACCAGGCCGCGATCGAAGCTGCTTCGTATGAATCTCACGTGGTGATGCAAGCCGAATATGATGCCAAGAATCCGGCTGCGTTGGCCCGTTTGTTGAAGCAGGGCGTGAAACTGCGCACCTTCCCGCGTGAAGTCATGGACGCTTGCTACAAGTCGGCCAACACATTCATGGACGAGGAATCGGCGAAGAACGCCAAGTTCAAGAAGATCTACGATTCCTGGAAGCGCTTCAGGCAGGACGAGAACCAGTGGTTCTCTGTCGCGGAAGTGCCGATGCAAAATTACATGCTTAGCCGGAAATAATCGCATGTGCTGATAAAAAGGCTCGCAATGGTTTTATCCTTGCGGGCTTTTTTGTTGGCGCTGCCTGAATTTCGCCGCAGGCTTTATCGTCGTGGCGCGATAGCGCGATTTTTTATTGCAGTGCTATCTTGTGACAAACTACAATGCGTGTTGCGATAGCGCAATTATGCGGCAGGCTCACAATCCGGTTTTTGCATTGCAATCGTAGTAAACATCTACCCCTGGAGGATAAATCACATGGAACGTCGTTCCTTTTTGAAGAAAGCAGCGGTTGGCGCGTCGGTGGCCGGCGTGGCTGCACCAGCGCTCGCGCAGGCTAATCCGACGATCAACTGGCGTCTGGCATCGAGCTTTCCGAAATCGCTCGATACCTTGTACGGCACTGCGGAAGTGTTTTCCAAGCGCGTTGCCGCTCTGACTGACGGTAAATTCAATATCCGCGTGTTCGCCGGCGGCGAGATCGTCCCGGCGCTGCAAGTGCTGGATGCCGTGCAAAACAACACGGTGGAGATGGCACATTCCGCTCCTTACTATTTCTTCGGCAAGGATCCGACCTTCGCATTCGATTGCGCCGTTCCCTTCGGCCTGACCTCGCGCCAGCAAACCGCATGGATGATGCAGGGCGGCGGCATGCAGCTGATGCGTGATTTCTACAAGGATTACGGCGTCGTCAACTTCCTGGGTGGTAACACCGGCACGCAAATGGGCGGCTGGTTCCGCAAGGAGATCAAGACCCTGAATGACATCAAGGGCCTGAAGATGCGTATCTCCGCTTTTGCAGGACGCGTGCTGCAGCCGCTGGGCCTCGTGCCGCAGCAACTGGCCGGTGCCGATATTTACCCGGCGCTGGAAAAAGGCACGCTGGACGCAGTGGAATGGACCACGCCTTATGACGATGAAAAGCTCGGCTTCCAGAAAGTGGCGCCGTACTACTATTCTCCAGGCTGGTGGGAAGCCGGCGCGCAGCTGTCGTTTTACGTCAGCCAGAAAGAATGGGCCAAGCTGCCGAAGGATTACCAGGCCGCGATCGAAGCTGCTTCTTACGAGGCGCACGTCTACATGCAGGCCGAGTACGACCACAGGAATCCGGCTGCGCTGGCACGCCTGATCAAGAATGGCGCCAAGCTGCGTTTCTTCTCCAAGGAAATCATGGAAGCCAGCTATAAGGCTGCCGTGGCAACCATGGAAGAAGAAGCTTCCAAGAACGCCAAGTTCAAGAAGATCTACGATCCGTGGAAGCGCTATCAGCGTGAACAGAACCAGTGGCTGTCGGTGGCGGAAGGCCCGATGCAGAACTTCCTGATGAGCCGCAAGAAGTAAAGCGCGTTAAATCCGCTCTATCGAAACCCGCAGTGTTTACTGCGGGTTTTTTTATGCCCGAGCGGATGGCGGATTAATGAAGCAGGCAATAAAAAACCCCGCGCAGTGCACGGGGTTTTTCAGGAAGCGATGCCCTCAGCTTACTTGTTCTCTTTCTCGCCTTCTGGCGAGAAGTTTAGCTGCGGCTCGCCCGGTTGCTGCGATTCTTCACCCTGATCGAAGGAAGGCGTATCGACCTTCAATTCAATCTGTTCCTTCATATCAGTCTTTTCACTCACAGAGACGATCTGCGGGAAGAGAATGATCAATGCCACCATGATGATCTGGATGAGCACGAACGGCACGGCGCCCCAGTAGATGTCGGAAGTCTTCACTTCCTTGGGCGCCACGGAGCGCAGGAAGAACAGCGCGAAGCCGAACGGCGGATGCATGAACGAGGTTTGCATGTTCACGCCCAACAGCACGCCGAACCAGATCAGATCGATGCCGATCTTGTCTGCCACCGGACCGACCAGCGGCACCAGGATGAATGCCAATTCGAAGAAGTCGAGGAAGAAGGCCAAGCCGAAGAACAGCAGGTTCACCACGATCAGGAAGCCGGTCGTGCCGCCTGGCAGCGAAGTCAGCAGATGCTCTACCCACAGGTCGCCGTTGACGGCACGGAAGGTCAGGCCAAAGACGCTGGAGCCGATCAGGATGAACATCACGAAGCATGACAGCTTGGTGGTGGAATCCATCGCCTGCCTCAGCAGGCTCCATGACAGCCGCCGATTGAGCATGGCCAGGATCAGCGCACCCAGTGCGCCCATGCCGCCGCCTTCGGTCGGCGTGGCGATGCCGACAAAGATCGTCCCCAGCACCAGGAAGATCAGGGCCAGGGGCGGCACCAGCACGAACACCACTTTCTCCGCCAGGCGCGACAGCATGCTCAGGTTCATGGCGCGATTGAGGATGGCCACGATCAGCGCGGCGACGATGCCGACAGCGCCGCCATAGATGCCGACCACGTCGGTAGGTGTGTTCGGATGGTTGCTTCCGAACCAGGATGCGAAGCCATAAGCGACAGCCACCGCAGCGCCCACTATCACCACCAGCGAAATGATGCCGCTGTCGCCGTTTGGTTCGCGCAGGTTGCGCGCCTCGGGCGGCAGTGCCGGCACGGCTTTCGGCTTGAAGATGGAAACCGCCAGTACATAGCCGGCGTACATCGCGGTCAGCAGAATGCCGGGCACGAATGCCGCCTTGTACATGTCGCCGACGGAACGGCCCAACTGGTCGGCCATCACGATCAGCACCAGCGACGGCGGAATGATTTGCGCCAGCGTGCCCGATGCGGCAATCACGCCGGTAGCCAGGCGCTTGTCATAGCCATAACGCATCATCACCGGCAGCGAGATCAGGCCCATCGAAATCACTGATGCCGCCACCACGCCGGTGGTCGCCGCCAGCAGCGCGCCGACGAAAATCACTGCATAGGCAACGCCGCCGCGGATCGGGCCGAACAGCTGGCCAATCGTGTCAAGCAAGTCTTCCGCCATCCCTGAGCGCTCCAGGATCAGGCCCATGAAGGTGAAGAAGGGAATCGCCAGCAGCGTGTCGTTGGCCATGATGCCGAACACGCGGTTCGGCAATGCTTGCAGGAGTTCCGGCCGGAGCAGGCCCAGTTCGATGCCCAGCAAGCCGAAGAACAGGCCGTTGGCCGCCAGCGAGAACGCCACCGGGAAGCCCGACAGCAGGAATACCACCAGGGCGCCGAACATGATCGGCGCCATATTTGCAATCAAAAATTCAGTCATATTGATCCTCGGCCCGTTTAGTCGATCTTGTTGGCGGCCTTGATTGCCGCTACTTCATCTTCAGGCTTGACAGCTTGTCGTTCGAATTCCGAGGCATCTACCTTACCCATCAGGAAACCGATGCGCTTGATCAGTTCGGAAATGCCTTGCAGGCCCAGCAGGAAAAAGCCGATCGGCACCAGCAGCTTGGCCGGCCAGAGGATCAGGCCGCCGGCATTGCTCGACATTTCCTGGCTGCGGATCGCATCGACGGCAAAGGGAATGGCGAAGTACAGCACCAGGAGAGTAATCGGCAGCAGGAACAGCAGAAAGCCCAGGGCATCGATCCAGGCTTGCGTACGCTTGGAAAATCTGCTGACGACCACGTCGATGCGCACGTGCTCATTGCGGCGCAGGGTGTACCCGGCAGCGAGCAGGAACACGGCGCCGAACAGGTACCACTGGATTTCCAGCCAGGCGTTCGAGCCGATGTGGAAAATGTAACGCACCAGTGCATTGCCGCTGCAAATCAGGACTGCCGCCAGCAGCAGCCAACTGACCGCCTGGCCGATCTTGATGTTTATGGCATCGATAAGCCGGCTGAGGGAAAGTAGGGCATTCATGGGGGGATTGTCTCCGGAAGAATGTGGAATTATTGGATAGCAGGCTTTTTGAGCTTTTTCCAATGGGCAAGTATACAATTATTTATTCAGAAAATATGCATTTATTGATACTGCCAGGCGATGTCTATTTTGCATCGCTATGTATCAGTTATAGCAAAAGCTAGCGAAAAAGTCCCGTAAACGTTCTGCAGGCGGGATAACCCGCCTGCAGAATGGTGAAGCAGAAGACTTTGGCCGGCAATCAGCCCAACAGCGTGCGCCAGCGCGCGATCGCTTCGCGTACCTGCTGCGGCGCGGTGCCGCCGACATGGTTACGGGCGGCGACCGAGCCTTCCAGTGTCAGTACGGCATACACATCTTCACCGATCAACGACGAGAACTTGCGCAGATCTTCCAGAGCCAGGTCGGCCAGGTCGCAGCCACGGTCGTCGCAGCTACGCACGGCATGTGCCACCGCTTCATGCGCATCGCGGAAAGGCAAGCCTTTTTTGACCAGGTAATCGGCCAGGTCGGTGGCGGTGGCATAGCCCTGCAGGGCGGCGGCGCGCATGGCGTTCGGCTTGACGGTGATGCCCTGTGCCATGTCGGCGAAGATGCGCAGGGTGTCGGTGACGGTATCGACGGTATCGAACAGCGGCTCCTTGTCTTCCTGGTTATCCTTGTTATATGCCAGCGGCTGGCCTTTCATCAGGGTCAGCAGGGACACCAGGTGGCCATTGACGCGGCCGGTCTTGCCGCGCGCCAGTTCCGGCACGTCGGGGTTTTTCTTTTGCGGCATGATCGACGAACCGGTGCAGAAGCGGTCGGCGATGTCGATGAAGCCGACGCGCGGGCTCATCCAGATCACCAGTTCCTCCGACATGCGCGAGATGTGCGTCATGACCAGAGCCGCGGCGGCGCAGAATTCGATGGCGAAGTCGCGATCCGAGACGGCATCCAGCGAATTGTGGCAGACGTCATCAAAGCCCAGCGTCTGTGCCACGCGCATGCGGTCGATTGGGAAGGTGGTGCCGGCCAGCGCGGCGGAACCCAGCGGCAAACGGTTGACACGCTTGCGGCAATCGGCCATGCGCTCGGCGTCGCGGCCGAACATCTCGACGTAAGCCAGCATGTGGTGGCCGAACGTGACCGGCTGTGCCACCTGCATGTGGGTAAAGCCCGGCAGGATGGTGTCGGCGTTCTTTTCCGCCAGATCGACCAGGGCGCTTTGCAGGCCGCGCAGCAGCGCCGTGATATCGTCGATGGCGGCACGCATGTACAGGCGGATGTCGGTGGCGACCTGGTCGTTGCGCGAGCGGCCGGTATGCAGACGCTTGCCGGCATCACCGACCAGTTCGGTCAGGCGCTTTTCGATATTCAGGTGCACGTCTTCGAGGTCGAGCAGCCACTCGAACTTGCCGGCATCGATTTCCGACTCGATCTGTGCCATGCCTCGGCGGATGTCTTCCAGGTCCTTGGCGCTGATGATGCCCTGGTGCGCCAGCATGTCGGCGTGCGCGAGCGAGCCCTGGATGTCGAACTTGGCCAGGCGCTTGTCGAAAAATACCGAAGCGGTGTAACGTTTGACCAAATCGGAGACGGGTTCGGAGAAGCGTGCCGACCAGGCTTCGCCCTTTTTGGAGAGTTGTGCTGTCATAATCGGGTGGTATAGTTACCCGGAAGCGCCGCGAAATAGGCTGGAACCGGGTATTTGAGGAATTCGCAATTATAAAACAAGCGCGCCGCTTCCCGCGCGGCGCGACATAACAACTTCGAATTTTTATGCATGCCATCAGCCCCGACCGGGCGCCGGTCGAGATCGTGATTCCCGATTGCTGCAATATCGGCGTGGTGTTCCGCGCGCTGGTAGCGGTGAATGTTGCGTTTTTGGCCGGCATTCTTTTGCAAAACAGCGGCTGGCAGGCCGGCCTTGCCAAATTCGTCGAAACCACGCCGCTCATCGAAATGGTCAGCCTGCTGTCGCTGGTGGCGCTATGCGGCCTGCGCAAGCTGATCTATAGCATGCCTTTATGGGTGCAGCGTACCTTGTGTGCGCTGGTTCCGGCGGCGATTGCAGGTTTGCTGATCCGTGTGTTGTCGTCGAACGTGCTGTTTTTCGACAGCCTGGATGGTTTGCACCCGGCGGAGGTCGGGCTGGCTGCGGCGCTGATCGGCATCACGCTGCAGCATTACTTCGAACTGCGTACCCGAGCTTATTCGCCCGCGCTTGTGGAAGCAAGGCTGCAGGCATTGCAGGCGCGGATCCGCCCGCACTTTCTGTTCAATAGCCTGAACGCCGTATTGTCGCTGATCCGCACCGAGCCGCGCCGCGCCGAAACCACGCTGGAAGACCTGGCCGATTTGTTCCGTGTGCTGATGCGCGATGCCCGCGACCTGACCACGCTCGAACAGGAAATCCGCTTGTGCCGGCAGTACTTGTCAATCGAGAAAGTGCGCCTGGGCGAGCGGTTGCAGGTGAAATGGCATCCCATCGATATCAGCAAGGAAGTGCTGCAGCGCGCGCAAATCCCGGCATTGCTGTTGCAGCCGCTGCTGGAGAATGCCGTGCATTACGGCGTCGAGCCGGCCAGCGAAACGGCGCAGATCCGCATCGATATCCGCCGCCAGCTCGACCGCATTGAAATCGCCATCGCCAACCCCTATCACGGCGACGCCGCGCCTTCCGGCGGAAATCATATGGCCCTGAACAATATCCGTCAGCGCCTGGCGCTGCTTTACGATGTCGAGGCGCAGCTGACTACCACGGTAAACGATGGCTTGTTTGAGGTGAAATTGCGCATTCCTTACGTGAGGTCCAGAAAGGATGAAGATGCTGCCGCGTCTGTTGATCGTCGATGATGAAGCGCCGGCGCGTGCGCGCCTGGCCATGCTGTTGTCCGATATCGCATCCGTCTGCCCGCATGAATTGGTGGGAGAGGCTGCGCATGCACAGGCGGCACTGGATCTGATTGCCTCGGCGCGGCCGGATATCGTCCTGCTGGACGTGCAGATGCCGGGAATAAACGGCATGGAACTGGCACGTCATCTCGCAACGATGGAAGCGCCGCCGGCCGTCATTTTCGTCAGCGCCTTCGACGAATATGCCTTGCGGGCTTTCGAAGTGCATGCTTTGGACTACCTGCTCAAACCCGTGCGCGCCGAGCGCCTGGCCCAGGCGATCCAGCGCACGGCATCGCTGATCGCGGCGCAGGCGCAAAAGCCGGCACTCGTGGCGGCAACCGCCAGCTTGCGCCAGCAACGCCGCAATTTTTCAGTGCAGGAGCGCGGCCGCCTGTTGCTGGTGCCGGTGGCCGAAGTGCTGTACCTCAAGGCCGAGGCCAAGTATGTCACGCTGCGGACTGCCACGCGCAGCCATTTGATCGAGGAGTCGCTTGCGTCGATCGAGGATGAATTGGCCGAAGTATTCTTGCGTGTGCATCGCAACGCCCTGGTGGCGCGTAATGCGGTGGAGGGAGTCGAACGCGCGCCGCTGGGAACGGATATCGACAGCGAACGGCACAGGGAAAACCATGCCGAGCATGATGGCAGGCTGGAGAAGGGCGACAAGCCCCAGGAAACCTGGCAGGTGATCGTACGTGGGGTGCCGGAACGCTTGCCGGTCTCGCGCCGGCAATGGCCGCAGGTAAAAGCGCTGATCCGCTGCTAGCCGGCCGGCGCTGGTATAAACGGATTTTTAAAATCAGGACATTTTTCCCATGAAGCTGCGCGCCATGAGCAGCTCGGCCTGTTCTTCTTCCTCGCGGCGTTTGCGTTCGAGTTCTTCCGACGTGGCCTTGGGAGCTTCGGGTGCTTTAGCCGGCGCCGGTTTTGGCGCTGCGGCGGCTGGCGCCGCAGCAGGGGCGGCAGGAGCGGGCGTTGCAGCTGGCTTCGGTGCTGCGCCGCCGGTGGCTTCGATCAATCCCTGGGCTGCCAGCGCAGCAAGTTGTTCATCGAGATCTTCGCCCTTGAGCATGCCGTAGAGATCGTCGCGGCTGCGTTTTCCATCGATGAAAATCAGTACCTGTCGCATGCGTTGCGAAAGACCGCCGGCACGGGTCTTGATTTCCTCCTGGCCCTTTGCGGTCTTTGAATAAATCTGGCTCATTTTGTCCTCCACCATTTCTATGACGGTAGCTTGTGTCCCCTGGATGCCGGCCGGCGCAGCGCCATTTTTAATGGTTATCTGCGCATTGGCCGGCATTGCCGGGTTGTCTCCTTGCTGGCGGCTGGATCGATGCTAACCGGACTTAACCAGTATTGCGCAAGCCCGCAGCCACCCCGTTAATTGACAAATGTATGCCGCGATGTACCCGTGCGTCAATCTTTTCCGGTTTGCCTGCAACAGCACGATGCCGTTTAATCAACTCGACCTGCAGGTGATTGAGCGGGTCAAGGTAGGCGAAGCGGTTCTTGATCGAGCGCGCCAGCAAGGGATTCTCGGCCAGTCGCTCCGATTGCCCGGTGATTTTTGCCAGGCAGGCAACCGTCTGCTCATGCTCTTCGACGATGCGCGTGAATACCGCCTTGCGCAGTTTTTTATCGGCTACCAGTTCGGCATAACGCGAGGCTACGGCAAGATCGGTTTTCGCCAGCACCATGTCCATGTTGGACAGCAGCGTGGCAAAGAAAGGCCATTGCTGAACCATTCCTCGCAGGGTGGCGAGCCTGGAGGTCTTGGAGCTGGGGCCATCCTCCAGCCACGACGCTACCGCGCTGCCGAAGCCGTACCAGCCTGGCAGCAGCAGGCGGCACTGTCCCCATGAAAAGCCCCAGGGGATGGCGCGTAAATCCTCGATGCGACGACTGGCCTTGCGCGATGCCGGGCGCGAGCCGATATTCAGCTCGGCGATTTCAGCGATCGGCGTGGCGGCGAAGAAGTAATCGGTAAAGCCGGGCGTCTCGTACACCAGCGCACGATAGGCGCGATACGCGCGCTCCGACAGTTCTTCCATGACGGCTTCGAATTTGGCCAGCTGAGCCGATTGCTGCGGATCGTCGGAGTGCGGCAGCAGGCTGGCTTCCAGGGTTGCCGCCACCAGCAGCTCCAGGTTGCGCCGGCCGATTTCCGGATTGGAGAACTTGGAGGCGATGATTTCACCCTGTTCGGTCAGGCGGATCTGGCCATTGACGGTGCCCGGCGGCTGGGCCAGGATCGCTTCATAGCTGGGCCCGCCGCCGCGCCCCACTGTGCCGCCGCGGCCATGGAAGAGACGCAGCGTGACGCCGTGACGGGCAAACAGTTCCACCAGGCGTGTTTCAGCCTTGTACAGCTCCCAGTTCGATGTCAGGAATCCGCCATCCTTGTTGGAATCGGAATACCCCAGCATGACTTCCTGCAGCATGCCGCGACGCTTCACCAGCTGCTTCACCAGCGGTTGCGCCAGCCATTGCTCCATGATGTCGGCGGCATGGCGCAGATCGGGAATGGTCTCGAACAGCGGGATCACCATCAGTTCCTGGCCGACGCTGTCGTGGCGCAGCAGGCCGGATTCCCTTTGCAAGACCAGTACTTCCAGCATGTCCGACAGGGTTTCCGTGTGCGAGATGATGTAGTTGCGGATGGCGCGTTCGCCGTAGCGGCTGCGGATTTCGCGCGCGGTGCGCATGACTTCCAGTTCCGCAGCGGTTTCATCCGAATAGCGCAGGTAGGGGGTGTAGAGCAGGCGCGGCTGTGCCAGCTCGGCCAGCAAGAGTTTCACTTTCTCTTCTTCGCCGAGACCTGCATAGTCCGCGGCGACGCCTGCCCGGGCAAACAGCTCGGCCAGCACGCGCTCGTGCACGTCCGAACTCTGGCGCATGTCGAGCGTGGCGAGATGGAAGCCGAATATTTCGGTAGCGCGGCGCAGCGCGGCCAGACGCGGCTTGATCAGCGCTGTGCCGTGGTGCGAGCGCAGCGAATCACTCAGGACTTGCAGGTCGCGCGTGAATTCGTCAACGTCCGCGTAGGGTGCCGCCGGCGCGACCTCCCGCAGCGGGATTTCGCCGGCGCCCAGCAGGCGCGCAGTGGCAGCCAGCCGCGCATAGATGCCGACCAGCGCGCGCCGGTACGGCTCATCCTGCCGGTGCGGCGAGGTGTCGGACGATGCTTCCGCCAGGGCTTGCAGCTCCGAGCTCACATCGACCAGCAGCGTCGAAATCGACAGTTCCGCGCCCAGCGCATGGCACTGTTCCAGGTAGAAGTCCAGGATAGTGGTGGATTGCCGCTTCAAGGCATGCCGCATGGTGCCGGCGTTGACATTCGGATTGCCGTCCCTGTCACCGCCGATCCAGCTGCCCATCTGCATGAAAGGCGGCAGCGCCTTCGAGCCGGCGCGTGGCTTGCGGCCATGCCGCTGGTCGAGCTCATCCTCGATGTCCTGGTAAAGGCCAGGCAATTCATGCAGGAAGGTGATGCGATAGTAAGACAGGGCATTTTCGATTTCATCGGCTACCGTCAGCTTGTTGTAGCGAAGCATGCGCGTTTGCCAGAGGGTGGCGACTTTGGCGCGCAGCATTTCCGTGTTGGCCGCCTGTTCGCGCGGCGTCAATTGCCGGTCTCGCTCGGCCAGCAACTTGGCGATGGCGTGTTCGGCATCGAGAATACTCTTGCGCTGGACTTCCGTCGGGTGGGCGGTCAGCACCGGGCTGATCAGTGCGCGGTCGAAGAATTGGCGCACTTTGCCGGCGCCGATGCCGGTGGCATCCAGGCGATCCAGCGCCAATGCCACACTGCCCGGTTGCGACGCCGAGCCTGCCAGCAGATGGGCGCGACGACGGCGGATGTGATGCTGATCCTCGGCGATATTGGCCAGGTGGGAGAAGTAGGAAAACGCCCGCACCACGGAAATCGTCTGGTCGCGCGTCAGTTTTTTCAGGAGACGGTCCAGGTCGGCGGCAGCCTGGGCGTCGGATTCTCGGCGAAAGCGCACCGCAGTCTGGCGGATGGTTTCCACCACGTTGAAGACGGCTTCGCCTTCCTGTTCGCGCAAGACGTCGCCAAGCAGGCGGCCCAGCAGGCGAATATCTTCCTTGAGCGGCTCATCCTTGTCGGATGCCGATTGAGTCGAGCGAATGAAGCGAGCAGGGCGTGATATGGATTTAGGCATGGCGTTGACGGTAATCACTATTTATGACCAGTGGATCCGGCTTGTGGCCGAGTCTGGCGTAGGGGGCATGATAAAATCTCGCGCAAGCTTATCTATGCCGCGCGATCTGTCCGGCGGTATCGTTTTTATTTGGGAAGTCCTGGTGTCGAAATCTCCTGTTCCTTCGAAATTGATCATCGCTTCACGGGAAAGCCGGCTGGCGATGTGGCAAGCCGAACACGTTCGCGCGCGGCTGTTGGCATTATATCCACAGTGTAACGTTGAAATTCTTGGCATGACAACGCGCGGCGACCAAATTCTTGATCGTACCCTGTCCAAGGTCGGCGGCAAGGGGCTGTTCGTCAAGGAACTGGAAGTGGCCATGGCCGAAGGCCGTGCCGATCTGGCGGTACATTCGCTCAAGGACGTGCCGATGGAATTGCCCGAAGGGTTCGAGCTGGCCGCCGTGCTGGAACGCGAGGATCCGCGCGATGCCTTCGTCTCCAACGATTTCGCCTCGCTCGATGAATTGCCGGCTGGTGCCGTCGTCGGCACCAGCAGCCTGCGTCGCCAGGCCCTGATTTCCGCGCGCTATCCGCATCTCGTCATCAAGCCATTGCGCGGCAATCTCGATACCCGCCTTGGAAAACTCGACCGTGGCGAATATGCCGCCATCATCCTGGCTGCAGCCGGCCTGAAACGTCTTGGCCTGCCGCAGCGCATCCGCGCCGTGATCGAGCCTGAGCAAAGCCTGCCGGCACCGGGGCAGGGCGCCATGGCCATCGAGATTCCGGCGGGACGTCCGGAGTTGCGCGAGCTGCTGGCGCCGCTGAATCATGCCGCAACTGCGCAGGCGGTGGCGGCCGAGCGCACGGTATCGCGGACCTTCGGCGGCAGTTGCCAGATTCCTCTGGCGGCATTCGCGACCGTTAATGACGCCACCATGCACCTGCGTGCCATGGTGGCGACGCCGGACGGGAAGCGAGTCGCGACGGCAGATGCCAGCGGCGCGGCGGATGCGCCGGAAGCCCTGGGGCGCGAGGTGGCGATTGCTCTGCAGTCGCAGGATGCCGCTGCCATCCTGGCGGCGTGCGTCAACAACCCTGCCTGAATGACCGGGCCTGTCGTCATCACGCGGCCGGCTGCGCAGGCCGATGCGCTGGCCACGGCGGTTGCCGCGCTGGGTCGCGAGGCGGTGCTGTTTCCCCTGCTTGAAATTCATCCCTTGCCTGACCCGGCGGCGCTGCGTGCTGCCCTGGCTGAACTGGAACGCTATGCGCTGGTTGCCTTCGTCAGTCCGAATGCCATCGATGCGGCATTTGCCCTACGCCCCCGCTGGCCGACTGGAATGTCGCTGGCGGTAGTGGGTGAGGGAAGTCGCAAGGCCTTGGCCAGGCATGGCGTCGACGATAGCAACGCCACCATCCTGCGTCCCAGGGAAGGGGCGCGCAACGATTCGCAAGGATTGCTGGAAGTGCTCGATAAAGAAGCGCTGCGCGGCCGCGACGTGTTGCTTATCCGCGGCGAGACCGGGCGGGAATTGCTGGCCGATGAATTGCGCGCCGCCGGCGCCCATGTTTTTCCGGTGCCGGCCTACCGGCGTTGCGCACCGGTTCTGGATGCCGAGCACAGTGAGCGGCTGGAGAGCTTGCTCGATGCATCTGCAGACTGGCTCATCACCAGTTCGGAAGCCTTGCGGAACCTCGTGGAGCTGGTGCGGCAATTGCGCGGAGAGATCGGCGTCGTAAAAATGCAACAACAGCATGTGCTGCTGCCGCACGAGCGGATTGCAGAAACCGCACGGATACTGGGTTTTGTGAATATTACCGAGACAAGGTCAGGCGACGAAGGTTTGCTTGCCGCGTTACAATCCTCATCATGAACGAACTGCCTTCTTCCCATTCCGAATCCATGCCGCGCCCGGAGTCTACAACGGGCGCCGCAGCCGCGCCTGCAGGTGCTGTGCCGTCTGCTGGCGCTCCAGCCGCTTCCCGCACCGGCATGCAGCGACTGCTGCCGCTGGCACTGCTGATATTGGCCGTGCTGCTGGCGGCGCAGTGGTGGACTACCCGTAAGGAACTGCATAGCTTGCGTTCCACCCTGGCGCAGCGCCTGCAGAGCGGCGAAGCCCTGAATACCGAAACCCGCTTGCTGGCCAAGGCGGCGCAGGAAACTTCCAAGGAATTGCAAGCCAAGGTCAATGTCCTGGAAAACAAGCAGACCGAGGCGCAAAGCCAGCAGGTGGCGCTTGAGCAGCTATACCAGGAACTGGCGCACAATCGCGATGAATGGGCACTGTCCGAAATCGAACAGGTGCTGTCCACGGCCAGCCAGCAATTGCAGCTGGCCGGTAACGTTCCCGGCGCCCTGATCGCATTGCAGAATGCCGACCGGCTGCTGTCGCGTTCCGACAAGGCGCAATTCATCACCATCCGCCGCGCAATTGCGCGCGACCAGGAAAAACTCAAGTCACTGCCGATCGTCGATGTCACCGGCATGGCGCTGCGCCTGGATAGCGTGATCGGGCAAGTCGATGCTCTGCCGCTTTTGTCGGATGAGAAACCCGCCGTGCCGGCGACCCAGCCAAAGAATGCGCGCGTCAAGCAGTCCAAGTCCGTGGCTGCGTTCGGACTGGCCGCGCCAGCCGACACGTCAAACGACTGGATGACCGTGGCGCGTAACAAATGGGATAGCTGGAGCAATGAGATCTGGGTGGAATTAAAACAGCTCGTTCGCGTGCGTGAAGTCGCCACGCCGGATGCCTTGCTGCTGTCTCCCACCCAGGCTTTCTATGCACGCGAAAATCTCAAGCTGCGCCTGTTGAGCGCGCGCCTGGCGCTCCTGTCGCGCAACGAGTCGGCATTCCGCAACGATATCCTTGCCGCCCAGGACACCATCGTCCGGTATTTCGATACCGGCGCCAAGCAAACCCAGACCGCTCAAGCGCTGTTGAAGCAGATTCAGAACAGTAATCTGTCGATCGAAATGCCGACGCTGGCTGACAGCCTGAATGCGGTGCGAAACTATAAAGCTACGCCATAATGCGATTCTTTCTCTGGCTACTTTTCATCTTTGCCGCGGCGGTCGGCCTGGCCGCGGTGGCGCGCTTCAATCCGGGTAATGTGGTGTTCTTTTATCCGCCGTACCGGATCGACCTGTCGCTGAATTTCTTCCTGCTGCTGGCGGGCTTGCTGTTTTTCCTGATGTATTACGCGCTCAAGGCACTCAGTGTCACCATGAAGATGCCGCAGCGCGTCGCCGCATACCGCCGCGACAAACGCGAACGTGAAAGCAACAAGGCATTGCGCGATGCGCTCAAGGCTTTGCTGGAAGGCCGCTTCGGCCATGCGGAAAAAGCCGCCAAGCGAGCAGCCGGTTCTGAAGAAAACGCCGGACTGGCAGCACTGATCGGCGCCCAGGCCGCGCACCGGCTTGACCAGGCGGCGCGCCGCGATCAATGGCTCGCCCAGATTTCGGACAATCCTTCCCTGAGGACAGCGCGGCTCATGACCAGTCTCGAACTCATGGTGGATGGTCGCGAACCCGATACGGCGCTGGCTGCGGTTGATGAACTCAATGCCAGCGGCACCCGCCACATTCATGCCTTGCGGCTGGCGCTCAAGGCCAACCAGCAGGCGCAGAATTGGCCCGAGGTGGTGCGGCTGGTGCGCGTGCTCGACAAGCATAAGGCGCTGCATCCGGCGCTGTCGCGCCGCTTGCGCGAGATGGCCTACGAGGCGCTGTTGTCGGGCAAGATGCTGGATGCGGAATCGATCCGCCGCACCTGGGCCGACGTGCCCGCCGCCGACAAGGTGCAGCCGCAGGTGGCATGTCATGCCGCCACTACATTCATCAGGTGCGGGCTGGCAGACGAGGCGCGCACGATTCTGGAAAAAGCCCTGGCGGCCGAGTGGGACGAACGCCTGATCCGCGTCTATCGCCGCACTGCAGCCGCAGAAGGTTCGCCCGAACTTATTGCGCAGATCGAACGCTGCGAAGAATGGCAAGCCAAACGACCTGGCGATGCCGAACTGACGCTGACGCTGGGCACGCTCTGCCTGAAACAGAAGTTATGGGGCAAGGCCCAGCGCTTCCTGGAGCAAGCCCTGGCCGACGCCGACGATACGTCGATCGTGCGTGAAGCTCACCTCAAGCTGGCGCAGATGCATGAAGCCTTGGGCCAGGAAGAGCTTGCGCAATCGCATTACCGTCAGTGCGCACTGGCGGGCATGCTGAGTGGTACGCCTGCCGAGCTCCAGACCTTATAATCCGTATTGTTTTGTTAATTTCATCCAAGAGAAAGCACCATGAGTCTGAGTAACGTTCCCGCCGGCCGGGATTTGCCGAATGATTTCAACGTCGTCATCGAAATCCCGATGAATGCCGATCCGATCAAATACGAAGTCGACAAGGAAACCGGCGCTATTTTCGTTGACCGTTTCATGGGAACGGCCATGCACTATCCCTGCAACTACGGCTATGTTCCGCAAACCATCGCCGGCGATGGCGATCCGGTTGACGTCCTGGTGATCACGCCGTTCCCGCTGATCCCGGGCGTGGTGGTGCGCTGCCGCGCCATCGGCGTGCTGAAGATGAAGGATGAAGGCGGCGAAGACGCCAAGGTGCTGGCTGTGCCGGTCGATAAGATCCTGCCGATTTACACCCACTGGCAGAGGCCGGAAGACATCAACGATCTGCGCCTGCAGCAAATCCAGCACTTCTTCGAGCACTACAAGGATCTGGAAAAAGGCAAGTGGGTCAAGGTGGAAGGCTGGGGTGGTCCCGATGATGCCAAGGCAGAAATCCTGTCCGGCGCAGAAAACTACAAGAAGGAAGCAGGCAAGGCATAAGCCGCAACGCCGCATTGCTGACAAAAGCGCACACAGGTTGTGCGCTTTTTTTATAAATAATGTCACAGCGCGACAAAATCGCTATCCGGCTGTTGTTCGGGCTACCCGAATCCAGTAGATTAGAGAGACGATAAAACATCGCCGGACTCCGGTTGTGGATCCGATGCGAATGGACAAAAAGGTATTAGCTGTGGCGAACCACACCGGGGAGACAAGAGCCGCTTCTGCGCAACTTGTACAAGACAGAGATGAATTGACTGCAGTGCGCGAAGAATTGCTGGACAAGATCAGCGCCAATGGCAACCTGCCGGCTCTGGGAAGTTCGGTGTCACGGGTGGTGCAGATGGCCTCATCGGATGATGAAGCCGTGCGCAGCCTAGCAAACTTCATCATGTCGGATGTGGGATTGACGCAAAAAATCCTGCGTCTTGCCAATTCCGTCAATCATCGCACTCATGCACCGAATTCGGCTGTGACGACGGTGTCCAAGGCCATCTTCTTGCTCGGTTTCGAGACGGTCAAAACTTGCGCGCTCGGGATGCTGCTGGTCGATCGCATGCCCGGCACTCGTGCGTCCGGCGTGCGCAACGAATTGTTGCAGTCGCTATCTGCAAGCATGTTCGGACGTGAATTGGCACGTCGCAGTCTGCATAAAGATGCCGAAGAAGCGGCGATTGCGGCGCTGTTCAAGAATATCGGGCAACTGCTGGTCGCCGCGCACGACCACTCGCTATATGCCGAAATCAATGCGCTGGCGCGTGACGGCATGCCGTTGGCCAGGGCTGCGCATCAAGTCATCGGCACCAGCTTCGAGACGCTTTCCGAAACCGTGATGTCGGCCTGGGAAATGCCGGATTCGATCATCCAGTCACTCGCTCCACTGTCCGGCGGCACGTTGCGCGTGGCGCGCAATCGCCAGGAATGGATTCAGCAGGTAGCCGCTTTCAGCAGCGCCGCTGCCAAGCTGCTCGCTGAGCCTGAACATGCCGGTGGCGCAAGCGCCCTGGTCGCCCGCTTTGGCGCGGCGTTGAACATCGATCAGGCCAAACTGGATCAGATGCTTGCCAGCGTGGCGGAGGAAACCAGCGCCTTGGCGGGGCAACTGAAACTGAGCCCCGTCGCTAAAGTGGAACAAAATGCCGCCAAGCCGGAGGCATCTGCCTTGTGGCGCCAATTGGAAGGCGAGGATGGCTCGATCATGGGCTTGCCGGCCGAATTCCTGCTGCAGACAGCGGACGAGGATGATCCTGGCCAAAACCTGGCAAGGCACGCCAGCGGCAAGCCGATCAATGCGCGTGACCTGCTGCTGACCGGCGTGCAGGATGTCACGGAAATGATGGCTTCGGGCCGCTGTAAGCCCAATGACCTCGTCATGCTGGTGCTGGAGACGATTTACCGCGGCATGGGTTTTCGCTTCGCGACAGTCTGCCTGAAGGATGTCAAAACCAACCAGTTCCGAGCCCGCATTTCACTGGGAGAAAACAATACCGCGCTCCAGGCCGGGTTCGGGTTTTCGGCCAATGTCACCCGCGACCTGTTTCATCTGGCGATGAGCAATGATGTCGACTTGCTGATCTCGGATGCCACCGATCCCAAGATCTGTGATCTGATTCCGGGCTGGCACCGTAGCCTTTTGCCGGATACGCGCAGTTTCATCGTGCTGCCGCTGGTGGTGCAAAAGAAGCCGATCGGGTTTTTCTATGCTGACCGGACAGTGACGGCAATGGAAGGCGTGCCGCCGGATGAGGCCGCGATGATCAAGACCCTCAAAGGGCAAGTGGTGGCAGCGCTGAGCCCGCGCTGACCGGCATCGATTTTCTTTAGACGGGGTAGGACGGGTGTTGCGCACCCGGTTGTCGCCTGTGCGGCTTGATCAGTTCAGTAGGCGTGGCAGAAGAATCGCGGCAGTCCCCGCCGCTGCCAGCAACCCGGCAACCAGAAACAGCCAGCGGCGTCCCGATCCGGATGCTTTCTCTTTATTCTTTTGCTCTGGCTTCGGCGGCTGCGGGCGTTTTCCCTTGACGAGATAGCGCTTGATGTCATTGGCCATCTCGTGCGCATGCTGGTAGCGTTTTTCCGGGCGCTTCTGCATGGCCTTCATGACGATCTGCGACAGCGCTTCCGGCACTTCGGGATTCAATTCGTGCGGCGCCGGCGGCGTCTTCAGCGCGATCATCTGCAACAGCTTTTCCGTGTCCTGCGACTGGAATGGCTTGCGCCCGGCCAGCATTTCATACATCACCGCGCCGAGCGCATAAATGTCCGAGCGCAAATCCGCCGGTTCGCCGCAAGCCTGTTCGGGCGACATGTAAGTCGGCGTGCCGAGAATATTGTTATGGAAGAGCGTGTAGGGCGCGTCGTTGGTCTGGGCAAACTGGTCGGCCACGCGGTTGGGCGAGCGGGCAATGCCGAAATCCACGACCTTGGGCTGGTTTTCGCCCACCATGAAAATATTGGCGGGCTTGATATCGCGATGCACCACGCCGTTACGGTGCGCATAGTCCAGCGCATCGGCGACTTTCCAGATGATGGCGGCGATATCGTTGAGCTCGAAGGGATGCTGGCGCGCCAGGAGGCGACTCAGTTCGCGCCCCTGCAGGTATTCCATGGCGATGAAAGTCATCCCGCCTTCGGTATTGGCATCGAAGATGGTAACGATATGCGGGTGCGACAGGCGGCCGGCGGCACGGGCCTCGTTGATGAGCTGTTCTTCGTGTTTCTTGCGCTCGAGTTGCGTGAGCTTCGGATTGAATGTCTTGATGGCAATCTGGCGATCGATGATCGGATCATGCACCAGGTAGACGACGCCGATTGCTCCCCGACCCAGTTCACGGATGACGGTGAAACGGCCGATACGCTTGATTTCAGGAGCAGAAGCGGCCGGCTTCTGGGGATGGGCTTGAGCATTTATCATGAATAGCAGCTTGCCCGCAAGATACGTAACTTGCAATTACTTGGTGATGCTAATGTGACGTATTAACAACTTTTGACATTTTTGAAAGGCGCATGCTCGTTTAATTCATCGATATAGGCTGCCATGCCGCCGGCTTCCTGGCGGAGGAAGTGGCGGATCGCATCGGCGAACGCGGGATCGGCCAGCCAGTGCGCCGACCACGTCGGCCGCGGCATGAAGCCGCGGGCCAGCTTGTGTTCGCCCTGGGCGCCGCCCTCGAAGCTGCCGATACCTTGGCGAATGCAGAATTCGAGCGGCTGGTAATAAGCGGTTTCAAAATGCAGGCAAGGCACATATTCCAGTGTGCCCCAGTAGCGGCCGTACAGCGCCTTCTGGTCGTGCACCAGCAGCGAAGAGGCGATCAGCTTGCCTTCCCGTTCGGCGAAAACCAAAAGGATATGCTGCGGCATGGTCGTGCCGATGCGCTCGAAAAAATCCAGGTTCAGGTAGGGCGTCGAATGGTGCTCGGCATAGGTATTGGCATAGCAGCGCTGGAAAAAGGCCCAGTCGGCCGGGGTGGCCTGCGCGCCGGGGACATGACGGAAGCTGATGCCAGCTTCAAAGACCTTGCGGCGTTCGGCGCGGATATTCTTGCTCTTCTTGCGGTCCAGTGTAGAAAGGAAATCATCGAAATGGGCATAGCCTGCATTTTCCCAGTGAAACTGCACGCCGCGCCGGAGCAGGAAACCCGACTCTTGCAGTAGCCTGGCTTCGTCTTCCGGCGGAAAAAGGATGTGGGTGGAGGATAGGCCGGCATTGCGCTGCAAGTCGGCCAATGATTCTACCAGCGCCAGCCGGGCGGCAGTATCACGAGCCAACAATCTGCCACCGGAGACGGGAGTGAATGGAATGGCCGACAGCAGCTTGGGGTAGTAGCGCACGCCATGGCGGCGATAGGCATCGGCCCAGCTCCAGTCGAAGACGTATTCGCCGTAAGAGTGCGACTTCACGTAAAGGGGCAGGGCGGCATGCAATTCATCCTGCCGCCACAGGCAAAGGTATTGCGGCTGCCAGCCTGTTTCCGGCGTGGCGCAACCGGTTTCATGAAGAGCGGAAAGAAATGCGTAAGAAAGGAAGGGATTGGTTTCCGGCTGCAGGGCTACCAGGCTATCCCAGGCTGACTGGCCGATCTCGTCCAGAGAGGAAACGATACACGTGCGATAATTGACCATGAACCCGTTCAGAGATGCAGGCTGCCTACCGGCAGCTCAATGTTTTGCGATTTCGGATTTCAACGATAGCAGATTAACGCGATTCTGGCCGGTACGGGCTTGGCACGACTGCATATAGTCATGCCGGGCCAAGAGCAATGACAGGTGCGCCGGCCTGCAAACTGCCAAGGGCTTTCTGAGAGTAAAACAAAAGATGACCAAACCATTTTTTAATATCTATTCCCACGATTTTGCCCGCGTCGCGGTCGGCATTCCCAAATGCCGGATTGCCGATCCTGCCTACAATGCGGCGGAAACCATTGCATTGGCAAAAAATGCTGCAGGCAGCGGCGTGGCGCTGATGGTGTTCCCCGAACTCGGCTTGTCCACCTATACCTGCGACGACTTGTTCCATCAGAGTACCTTGCTGGAAGCCTGCAAGGAGTCATTGGCTTCCATCGTCGAGGCATCGAAAAGTATTCCCATGGCGCTGGTGGTCGGCTTGCCGCTGCGAGTCCAGCACCTGCTGTTCAACTGCGCCGTCGTGGTTGCATCAGGGCGCATCCAGGGTGTCGTGCCCAAGAGTTACCTGCCGAATTACGGCGAGTTTTACGAGGCGCGGCAGTTCGTGCCGGCGGATTGCGCATCGGTCTCGGAAATCGATTTGCTCGGGCAGACCGTGCCGTTCGGACCGTCATTGCTGTTCGAGGTGGCGAATTTCCCGCTGCTGAAATTCCATGTCGAGATTTGCGAGGATGTATGGGTGCCGATTCCGCCATCGTCCTTCGCCGCGCTGGCCGGCGCGACAGTGCTGGTCAATCTGTCGGCGTCGAATATCGTTGTCGGCAAGTCGGGTTACCGTCACCAGCTGGTCTCGCAACAATCGGCACGATGCCTGTCAGCCTATCTCTATACCTCGGCAGGCAAGGGCGAATCCTCGACCGACCTGGCATGGGATGGACAGGCGCTGATCTATGAGAATGGCGAGAAGCTGGCGGAATCCGAGCGGTTCTCGGACGAGTCGCATCTGATCTGTGCCGACGTCGATCTGGAAAGGTTGTCGCGTGAGCGGATGCGCATGACGACCTTCGGGCAATCGGCACGCCGGCATCGCGACGAAGTGGCGAAATTCCGTACCGTTTCGTTTGCGCTTGAACTGCCGCTCGATAAAGTCATGCCGCTGCAGCGGCACGTCGAACGCTTTCCGTATGTGCCGTCCGATGCGACACGGCGCGACGAGCGTTGCGCGGAAGTCTATAACATTCAGGTGCAGGCGCTGGTGCAGCGCTTGTCGGCGTCAGGCATTTCGAAGGTTGTCATCGGCATTTCCGGCGGACTGGATTCGACCCATGCCTTGCTGGTCTGCGCCAAGGCGATGGACCGGTTGGGCCTGCCGCGCACGAATATTCTCGGCGTGACCATGCCGGGCTTTGCTACCAGCGACAGGACCTTGTTGCAGGCACGTCAGCTTATGGAAGTGGTCGGCTGTTCGGCCAGCGAAATCGATATCCGCCCGAGCTGCCTGCAAATGCTCAAGGATCTCGGTCACCCCTATGCCGCAGGCGAGGAAAAATACGACATTACATTTGAAAACGTCCAGGCAGGCGAACGCACCAATCACTTGTTCCGCTTGGCGAATTTTCAAAACGGGATTGTCATTGGCACCGGCGACCTGAGCGAGCTGGCGCTGGGCTGGTGCACCTATGGCGTGGGCGACCACATGTCGCATTACAACGTCAACGCCAGCGTGCCCAAGACGCTGATCACGCACCTGGTGCGCTGGGTGGCGGAAACCGGGCAGATCGGCGGCCAGGGCTCCGATGTCCTCATCAATATTCTCGATACCGACATCAGCCCGGAACTCGTACCAGGCAAGGGCGGCGACCGTCCGGGACAGAAAACCGAAGAATTCATCGGCCCGTACGAATTGCAGGACTTCCACTTGTATTACACCCTGCGTTTTGGCTTCACGCCTGGCAAGGTCGCGTTCCTGGCATATTCCGCCTGGGGCGACAAGGAGAAGGGGCGCTGGCCGGAAGGGCCACACGTGGCGCGCAATGAATATACTCTTGCCGCGATCAAGCGCAACCTGGGGATATTCCTCTACCGCTTCTTCAAGACCAGCCAGTTCAAGCGTTCCTGCATTCCGAATGCGCCCAAGGTGGGTTCCGGCGGCTCGCTTTCGCCGCGCGGCGACTGGCGTGCTCCGAGCGATTCGGAGGCAACGGTGTGGATGGAGGATTTGAAGCGGATACCGGAGCAAATTTCCCATGACCGCGGAATTCAGGAATAATCGCGGTAACAGACTAAATTTTTTCAGAAATCAGGGAGCAAATCCATGAAACAGATCGTCGCCATCATCAAACCTTTCAAGCTGGACGAAGTGCGTGAAGCGCTGGCTGAAGTCGGCGTTTCGGGCCTGACCGTCACCGAGGTCAAGGGTTTCGGCCGCCAGAAGGGACACACCGAACTGTATCGCGGCGCCGAGTATGTGGTCGATTTCCTGCCGAAGGTGAAGATCGAAGCGGTAGTGGACGACAAGGTGGTTGACACCGCGGTCGACGCGATCATCAAGTCCGCCCGTACCGGTAAGATCGGCGATGGCAAGATCTTCGTGCGTAGCGTCGAACAGGTCATCCGCATCCGTACCGGCGAAACCGGTCCGGACGCCGTGTAATCGGGTAAGAAAAAAGGCGCATGAAAATGCGCCTTTTGTTTTTGCAGCTTACAGCGAGCCAAGGCTTGATTGCCTTCCGCCCTGCTTACCGTTGTCCTTGCCGGACTCTCTTTATTGCGCCCTCAGCAGCACCACCAGCGCGCCGGCGCCGCCTTCTGGGGGCGTCGCCTGGCAAAAGGCGATCACTTCATCCTTTTGCACCAGCCAGTTGCGCACCTTATTTTTCAGGACGGGTTTCTTGTTGACGGAGCCGAGGCCCTTGCCGTGAACGATACGCACGCAACGCAAGCCGCGCTTGCCGGCATCGCGCAGAAATTCCGCTAATGCCTCGCGCGCTTCGTCGGTGCGCATGCCATGCAGGTCGAGATGGCTCTGGATTATCCAGTGGCCGCGCCGCAGCTTGCGCAGCACATCCGAGCCAATCCCGGGGCGGGCATAGCTCAAGGCCTCGTCGCTCTCCATGAGCGTTTCGATGCTGAACTCGTCCGACAGCGATTCCTGCAGCGCGGCTTGTTCATCCGCTTCGCGCTGGCGCGCTATCGGTGGCGGCAGAGTTGGGGTGTGGCTGGCCTTGTTGTGCGAGGCCAGCGGCTTGACGTCGCCGATACTGCGCCGGAACAGGTCGGCTTCACGCCGGGCTTCCTCTTCCTTGCGCTTGCGTTCGGCATCTTCCGCCTTGCGTGCTTCTTCCTTCTGCTTGAGTTCCTTGCTCAATGACTTGAGCGAGGCGAAATCCTTGAAGGTGGCCATGATGCTTAACCGTATGTGCGATCCAATCCGGCGGGCGGAGATTCATTATTCAGAGCCCGCCTTGCGGAAACGCCTTCCATGACGGAAGGCATCGAGGGTTATTACTCTTCCAGGCCTTCCAGGTACGCCAGGGCGTCGAGCGCCGCCATGCAGCCTGTGCCGGCGCTGGTGATCGCCTGGCGATAGACGTAATCCTGCACGTCACCCGCGGCGAATACGCCATTGATGCTGGTCGCGGTGGCAAAGCCTTCGTGGCCGCCGCGCGTCTTGATATAACCATTGACCATGTCGAGCTGACCTTCGAAGATCGAAGTGTTGGGCTTGTGACCGATGGCGATGAACAAGCCGTGCACCTTGATCTCGCTGGTGCTGCCGTCGGCAGTCGACTTGATGCGCACGCCGGTGACACCCGAGTTATCACCGAGCACTTCATCCAGCGTATGGTTCCACTTCACTTCGATCTTGCCGGAGGCAACCCGTTCCATCAGGCGGTCGATCAGGATTTTCTCGGCACGGAATTTCTCGCGGCGGTGGATGACGGTGACCTTGCTGGCGATATTCGACAGGTACAGCGCTTCCTCGACCGCGGTGTTGCCGCCGCCAACGACGGCGACTTCCTGGCCACGGTAGAAAAAGCCGTCGCAGGTGGCGCAAGCCGACACGCCCTTGCCCATGAAGGCTTCTTCCGAGGGGAGGCCGAGATATTGCGCCGAGGCGCCGGTGGCGATGATCAGCGAGTCGCAAGTATAAGTGCCGGCGTCGCCGACCAGGCGAAACGGCCTTTCGTTCAGATAGGTCGTGTGAATATGGTCAAATACGATCTCGGTCTGGAACCGCTCGGCATGCTGCAACAGGCGCTGCATCAGTTCCGGACCTTGCACACCCATCGGGTCGCCCGGCCAGTTTTCAACATCGGTCGTGGTCATCAGCTGGCCGCCTTGCTCGACGCCGGTAACCAGCACCGGCTTCAAGTTGGCGCGCGCGGCATAGACGGCGGCGCTGTAACCGGCGGGGCCGGAACCGAGAATCAGGACTTTGGCGTGTTTGGGAGTGGTCATAAGCTGGTTTCGGATGTGGTTTCGCGGGCAAATCGCGCATGCGGCGTGAAAAATTGCCACATTAGCCGGACTAATCGGCCTTGCGCACGGTAAACTAAGTAAGATTATAGTCGAAGTACCAGCCAGCTGATTTATGACCCGAACCGCCCAAGCCTATACCCGCAGTTCCGCTCCTCCCGCACCGCCTGAACCCAGCCGTCTGATGCGCCTCGTGTCGGAAGCGCGCTGGATTGCACTGGCCGGACTATCCGTCTACCTGGTCATGATCCTTTCCAGTTTTTCGCGACTGGATCCGGGCTGGTCGCATGCCAACGCGGTGCAGCGCCTGCATAACTGGGGTGGCAAAGTGGGTGCCTGGCTGGCCGATGTCATGTTGTTCATATTTGGCTTGTCGGCATGGTGGTGGTGCGTGCTGGTGCTGTGGACAGTCTGGGGCGGCTACCGCAGGCTGTCGCAGCGTTATCTCCTGCAGCAGGAGCCGGAAGCCATGCCGCGCCATGAAGGTTGGGTTCGCGCCATCGGCTTTGTGCTGCTGATGGCTGGCAGCGTCGCCATCGAATACCTGCGCATGTACAGCCTCAAGGCGGAATTGCCGCGCGCGCCGGGCGGCGTGCTGGGGGAGGTGCTGGGATCGGCCGCCTACAATGCCTTGGGTTTCACTGGTTCGACTCTGTTGCTGCTATTGCTGTTCGGCGTGGGGTTCAGCCTGTTGTTCCAGGTATCGTGGCTGTCCGTTGCGGAAAAAATCGGCGCCGGCGTGGAATGGTCGATCGAGACAGTGCGCAAGCTGATGGCCGCGCACGAAGACCGCAAGCTGGGCCAGGAAGCGGCGGTCAAACGCGAGGTGGCGGTGGTGCAGGAACGCGCCAAGGCCGAGATCGCGCCGCCGATCCGCATTGAGCCGCAAGTGGTTGTCGTACCGAAGTCCGAGCGCGTGGAAAAGGAAAAACAGGTATCGCTGTTCACCGACCTGCCGGATACCAACCTGCCGCCGGTATCGCTGCTGGACGAGGCGCCGCCATCGCAGGAAACCGTCAGCGTCGAAACGCTGGAATTCACCAGCCGCCTGATCGAGAAAAAGCTGTCCGACTTCGGCGTCGAGGTCAAGGTGGTGGCGGCGTATCCCGGCCCGGTGATTACCCGTTACGAGATCGAGCCGGCAACAGGCGTGAAGGGCAGCCAAATCGTCAATCTTGCGCGTGACCTGGCGCGTTCGTTGTCGCTGACCTCGATCCGCGTGGTCGAGACCATCCCCGGCAAGAATTACATGGGCCTGGAATTGCCCAATCCGAAGCGCCAGATCGTGCGCCTGACCGAGATTGTTGGTTCGAAGGTCTACAACGACAGCACTTCCAGCTTGACGGTCGCGTTGGGCAAGGATATCGCCGGTAATCCGGTCACGGCCGACCTGGCCAAGATGCCGCACTTGCTGGTGGCAGGTACGACCGGCTCCGGAAAATCGGTGGGTATCAATGCCACCATTCTGTCGCTACTGTACAAGGCCGATCCCAACCAGGTGCGCCTGATCCTGATCGATCCGAAGATGCTGGAAATGTCAGTCTACGAAGGCATTCCTCATTTGCTGGCGCCGGTGGTCACCGACATGCGCCAGGCAGGACACGCGCTGAACTGGGCGGTGGCGGAGATGGAACGCCGCTACAAGCTGATGAGTAAACTCGGTGTGCGTAACCTTGCCGGTTACAACAACAAGATCGCCGAAGCCGAGAAAAAGGAAGAAAAGATTCCGAATCCATTCAGCCTGACGCCGGATGCGCCCGAGCCGCTGGAGAAGCTGCCCACCATCGTCATCATCATCGACGAGCTTGCCGACCTCATGATGGTGGTTGGCAAGAAGGTGGAAGAACTGATCGCCCGCATCGCGCAAAAGGCCCGTGCCGCCGGTATTCACCTGATCCTGGCGACGCAGCGTCCCTCCGTCGATGTCATCACCGGCTTGATCAAGGCGAATATTCCGACCCGTATCGCCTTCCAGGTCAGTAGCAAGATCGATTCGCGCACCATTCTCGACCAGATGGGCGCGGAAACCCTGCTCGGCATGGGAGATATGCTGTACATGCCGCCGGGTACTGGCTTGCCGATCCGCGTGCATGGCGCCTTCGTCTCGGACGATGAAGTTCACCGCGTGGTGGAACATCTGAAATCCCAGGGCGAACCCAATTACATCGAAGGCATTCTGGAAGGCGGCGCGGCGGAAGAGGGCGGCGAAGGTGGCTTGCCCGGCATGGAAGGCGCGGGTGGCGGCGAGGCCGACGCGCTGTACGACCAGGCTGTCGCAGTGGTCCTGAAACATCGGCGCGCTTCGATCTCGCTCGTGCAGCGTCACCTGCGCATCGGCTACAATCGGGCTGCACGCCTGCTCGAACAGATGGAGCAGAGCGGCTTGGTATCCACCATGCAATCCAACGGTAACCGCGAGATTCTGGTTCCCGCTGGTAACACGAGCGAATAGGACTGAATTTTGAAATTGATGAAAGAACTGCGGAAAGATCAGCAGAAAGAGCGGCGCGTCGTGCGTGCGTTTTCGATTGCTGGATTGCCCACTTGGCGTTCGCTGCTATGCGCCGGCGCTGCGGCACTTGCCATGCTGCCGGGGATTGCGACGGCATCCGCCCTCGAACAATTCAAATCTTTCGTCGCCACCGCCAAGTCGGCGCAGGGCGAATTTTCCCAGCGCCTGGTCAAGATGGACAAGGATGGCAAGGCCCGCGTTTCGCAGGAGTCGACCGGCACCTTTATCTTTTCGCGTCCAGGCAAATTCATCTGGACTTACCAGAAGCCGTACGAGCAGGTGCTGCAGGCCGACGGCGAAAAACTGTATATCTACGATAAGGACCTGAACCAGGTCACGGTGAAAAAGCTGGGCAATGCGCTGGGTTCTTCGCCGGCCGCCATCCTGTTCGGCAGCAATGACCTGGAAAAGAATTTCGTCCTGAAGGAAGCCGGCGCGAAGGATGGCCTGGAATGGATGCAGGCTACGCCGATGGCAAAAGATACGACATTCGAGCAGATCGGCATCGGCATGAAGAATGGCGTGCCGCATGCAATGGAATTGCGCGATTCATTCGGCCAGGTGTCGGTGCTCACCTTCAAGAAGTTTGAAAAGAATCCGCCGGTGAAGCCTGCGCAGTTCAAATTCGTCGTTCCCAAGGGTGCCGACGTTTTCGAGCAATAGACCAGGCATCAGCAGACATTCCATGGCTTCCATTCCTCTTGCCGAGCGCCTGCGTCCGCAGAGCCTCGACGAAGTCATCGGCCAGCAACACCTGCTCGGTCCCGGCAAGCCTTTGCGCGTGGCTTTCGAGTCAGGCGAGCCGCATTCGATGATCCTGTGGGGGCCGCCCGGCGTGGGCAAAACCACGCTGGCGCGGCTGATGGCGTTAAGCTTCAATGCTGAATTCATCGCCTTGTCGGCAGTGCTGTCGGGCGTGAAGGATATCCGCGAAGCGGTCGAACGCGCCGAACTTGTGCGCGCCACCTCGGGCCGACGCACGATTCTTTTCGTCGATGAAGTCCACCGCTTCAACAAGAGCCAGCAGGATGCCTTCCTGCCGCATGTCGAAAGCGGCTTGTTCACCTTCATCGGCGCCACGACTGAAAACCCTTCCTTCGAAGTCAACAGCGCCTTGCTGTCGCGCGCGGCGGTGTATGTGCTGAAGTCGCTGGCGGATGAGGATCTCGATGCGCTGGTGGACCGTGCCTGCATTGAGGAACTCGCCGGCCTGGATTTTGAACCGGAAGCGAAGGGCATGCTGATCGCCAGCGCGGACGGCGATGGAAGAAAGCTGCTGAACAACCTGGAAATCGTGGCGCGCGCTGCTGAATCAAAGGGTCAGGAGGAAGTCGACAAGGCATTGCTGGCCGAATGCCTCGGCGATGCCTTGCGCCGCTTCGACAAGGGCGGCGATGCGTTTTACGACCAGATCTCGGCGCTGCATAAATCCGTGCGCGGCTCCAACCCGGATGCCGCGCTGTACTGGCTGGTGCGGATGCTCGATGGCGGCACCGATCCGCGTTATCTGTCGCGCCGGCTGATTCGAATGGCGGTGGAAGATATCGGCCTTGCCGATCCGCGCGCGTTGCGGCTGACGCTGGATGCCGCCGAAACCTACGAGCGGCTCGGTTCGCCGGAAGGAGAACTGGCGCTGGCGGAGGCGGTGGTGTTTCTTGCCTGCGCCGCCAAGTCGAATGCCGTCTATAAGGCCTATAACGCGGCGCGCGCCTTCGTCGCCAAGGACAAGTCGCGCGGTGTGCCCGAGCATTTGCGCAATGCGCCGACCAAGCTGATGAAGGAGCTCGGCTACGGCAAGCTGTACCGCTATGCGCATGACGAACCCGATGCCTACGCAGCGGGCGAAACCTATCTGCCGGAAGGGATGACTGAGCCTGGCTGGTACAAGCCTGTGCCTCGGGGGATGGAAATCAAGCTTGGCGAAAAGCTGGCCTATCTGAAATCGCTGGACGATGCGGCACGCAAGAAGGATAAAAAATAAGGCTTGCCGCCACTGCTTGCCTTTGACAAGCTGCCTCCGGAACGCTCTTGCCCGATAAGGGAAGAGCGTTTTTTATTTGTACTGCTACTTGACAGGCCGATTCATTAGGCCTAAGTTGCGAATCATGAATCGAGATTCATGATTCGCAAATAAATAAATTATGGAGACTGCCATGCCCGAAAAGATGCGGGATATCGTGGTAATTACCGGCGGCGCAAGCGGCATCGGCGCGAGTTGCGCGGAATTGCTTGCCAAGGACGGTTATCAAGTGGTGCTGGCCGATGTTCAGCTGGAGCTGGCGCGCGAGGTTGCTGCCCATGTCGGCGGACTTGCTTTTGCCTTTGACGCTACTGACGAACATAGCATCCGCGATCTGGCGCAGCGCGTCGAGCAGGAAGCTGGGCCTGTGTATGGCCTGGTGAACAGCGCCGGCATCACCCAGAAGCCCTTGCCGCCGGAAAAGTTTGATCTGGCCGAGTGGGACCGCGTGCAGAACATCGATTTCCGCGGCTCCTATATCGCCGCACTGGCCTTCTCGGAAGGCATGCGCGCTCGCAAGCGTGGCGCCATCGTCAATATTTCTTCCGTAGCCGGCTCGAGTTCGATGCCGCTGCATTCCTATGCACCCGCCAAGGCAGCGGTGATCAGCATGACGCAATGTCTGGCGGCTGAGTGGGGGCCGTCCGGTATCCGCGTCAACGCAGTGGCCCCCGGCTATACCCTGACGCCGATGCTGCAGGAGCAAATCGACCGCGGCCATCGCGAAGTCAGCGGCGCCCTGCAGAACACGCCGTTGGGGCGTCTGGTGCTGCCGTCGCAGGTGGCCGATGCGGTCGCTTTCCTCTTGTCGGAACGTGCCAGTGCGATTACCGGCGTTAACCTGCCGGTAGACGGCGGCTGGCTGGTCGGCTGCACCTGGGATATGTACGGCGGCCTGCGCCGGCCGGCATGACGGCAATCTGCTTCTTCACGTTATTCAACCGATAGGCAAGCGCAAGCTTTGCATCCAAATGAGCAAAAAACAAGACAGCCAGGACCTTCTGGCGCTATATCGCACCATGCGCTTGGTGCGGACGGCGGAAAGCAGCCTGATCAAGTTGTTCGCCGATAGTGAAATCCCCGGCTTCATCCATCTGAGCATCGGCCAGGAGGCGGTTGCCGCGGGCGTGATGGCGGCATTGAAAGAATGCGACACGGTGGCGACTACCCATCGCGGCCATGGACATGTCATCGCGCGCGGCATGGATCTCGACCTGTTTTTCAAGGAATTGATGGGCAAGGATGGCGGCATCTGCCGCGGTCGCGGTGGTTCCATGCATGTGGCCGACAGGGGCAAGGGTATCCTGGGCGCGAATGGCATTGTCGGCGCAGGCATTCCGATCGCCTTGGGCAGCGCGCTGGCCCATTCCGTGCGCGGCACCGGCGGCTTGGCAGCGGGATTTTTCGGCGATGGCGCAATGGCAGAAGGCATGCTGCACGAAAGCCTGAACATGGCGGCGCTGTGGCAACTGCCGATCCTGTTCGTGTGCGAAAACAATGGCTGGTCCGAATTTTCACCGACGAAGGAACAGTTTGTCGCCGAGCTGAGCGAACTGGCCCGGGCTTTCCATATTCCCCATGTGCAGGTGGATGGCAACGATGTCGAGGCAGTGGCGGACGCGGCATGCGAACTGGCGGCGCAAGCACGCACCGGAGCACCGCGAATCCTCGAATGCCGCACGCACCGCATGAGAGGCCATTACGAAGGAGATGCGCAGAAATACCGCATCGCCGAGGAACTGCAGGCTGCTGACGGCCGTGATCCGCTCAGGCTGGCGCAAGACGAGCTTCAACGGCGTGGTGTCGCCCGCGTCGCAATCGACGCGCTAGACGCCGAGGTGGAAGCCGCGGTGGCGGAGGCCGTGCAGGCCGGTCGCGCCGACCGGCAGCCGGATTTCGCGCAGGCTTTCGCGGATGTCTATACCAACGCTGCGGCAAGAGGATGAGAAAAATGGCTGAAATGCGTTACATGGAAGCGGTCAACCGCGCATTGCAGGATGCGATGAGCGCCGACGAGAGCGTGATCGTGATGGGCGAGGATGTTGCCCAGGCTGGCGGTTCATTCAAGGCTACGCGCGGCCTGTTGCCGGTTTTCGGCAAAAAGCGCGTCATCGATACGCCGATTTCGGAATCTTCCATCGTCTCGGCGGCTGTCGGCGCCGCCATGACCGGCCTGAAGCCGGTGGTGGAGATCATGTTCATGGATTTCATCACCTTGGCCATGGATGCCATGGTGAACCAGGCGGCCAAGGCCCGTTTCATGTTTGGTGGTCAGTTCAGCGTACCGATGGTCCTGCGCACGCCCCATGGCGGTGGCTTGAACGCCGGCCCGCAGCACTCCCAATGCCTGGAAGCATGGTTCGCCCATGTGCCCGGCCTCAAAGTGCTATGTCCGTCGAATCCGCAGGATGCTTACAGCCTGCTGCGCGCGGCAATCAGCGATCCCGATCCGGTGCTGTTCATCGAGCATAAGGCGATGTACGGCAAGCGCGGCGAGGTCGATACCACCGTCGAAACGTCGATTGGCAAGGCCAGGATCGTGCGCCCGGGACGCGATGTCACCATCGTAACCTACGGCAGCACGGTGCAGGCATCGCTGCATGCAGCGGTGCAGCTCGCAAGTGAAAATATCGAGGCCGAAGTGATCGACCTGCGCTCGCTGCAGCCATGGGACGAAGAGACCGTGTATGAATCCGTGGCCCGCACCCATCGCGTGGTGGTCGCTCACGAGGCGGTCAAGTCTTACGGCTGCGGCGCGGAGATTGCTGCCAGCATTACGGAAAACGTCTTTTACGAACTGGATTCACCGGTGCTGCGTGTCGGTTCGCCTTTCATGCCGATACCTTTCGCCACTTCGCTCGAAGCGGAGTATGCAGTCAAGCCCGCCGATATCGCCGACGCCGCGCGTGTTGCCATGGCGGGCGGCCGGTAGCAGCGGCCTCACTCAGGAATGCCAATGAAACGCAAATTACTGATGCCGAAACTGGGCTTGACCATGACGGAAGGAGTCATCGCGGAATGGTCCATCCCGGTAGGCGGAACGTTCAAGACCGATGATGTGCTGTTCGTGGTGGAAACCGACAAGGTTGCCAACGAGATTCCGGCCGAAAGCAGCGGCGTGCTGACCGAGGTGGTTGCCAAGACCGGGCAGACGGTGGCGGTAGGTGAAGTCATCGGCTACTGGGATGACGGAATTGCCGGCGAGGAGCCGGCGGTTGCTCCAGGCGATGCTGGCGGCGGGCTGCCACCACACATTGCCACGCATATGCCGGCTCCGGCCCCTGCGCTGCAAGGCAGTGCCGGTGAGCCGGCAGCACGTGTGCGTTCCTCGCCCATGGCACGGCGCATTGCCGCCATGGAGAACGTCGATCTCGCCGTCGTGACCGGCACGGGTCCGCGCAACGCGGTGCGAGCACAGGACGTGCGCGACTATCTGCAGGCGCGCGCAGCGGCCGTTCCCGCGCCAGCCTCAGCGGCACAACCCATGCCAGCTCCGACACCCGTGCCGTCCTCGGCAGGCGCTGGCGGAATCGATGCCGGCGAACGCATCAAGCCCAGCCTGGTGCAGGCGGCAACGGCGCGACGCCTGACCGCTGTCAAGCAGCAGGTTCCGCATTTCTATCTGGCGGTCGAGGCGGAAGTATCGAAGCTTCTGGCGCTGCGCGCCGAGATCAATGCGCAGGAACCGCCGGTACGCCTGACCATCAACCATTTCGTCGTGGCCGCAGTCGGGCGCGCGCTGCTCGATCTACCTGATGCCAATGCTGTATGGGCGGATGGCGAGATTCTGCGATTTTCCAGCGCCGACGTCGGCGTGGCCGTCAATTCCGATAAGGGCTTGTTCGTGCCGGTTCTGCGCGATGCCGGAAGGCTCAGCCTGAATGCTCTCGCGCTGGCCAGCAGCCGCCTGGTCGAGCGGGCGCGCGCTGGTGCCCTGACGGCGGCGGAGATGCAGGGAGGAGCGATTACCGTATCCAATGCCGGCATGTTCAACGTCAAGTTCATGACGCCGATTATCAATCCGGGTCAGGCCATGATCCTGGGCGTGGGCAGCATCAGCAGGCAGTTCCGGCCGGATGCCGAAGGGCGTCCCGCGCTGACCCAGGAAATGGGGCTGGTGCTGGCCGGCGACCATCGCCTGCTGGACGGCGTTTCCGGCCTGCGCTTCCTCAATCGCGTCACACACTATCTCGAGCGACCGCTGCTGCTCATGCTTGGCCATGGCGACAAATAAGGAAAGGTGCGGCGATGAATACAAAGGCTGACAATTTGGACACCGGCACCAGCGCCGGCATGATATCCGCCAGTGAAAAAGCGCCCAAAGCGGACACCAAGCCGCCGCGCGGCAAGCGCCGCATCGAAAAGTCCGAACAGACCCGTGAGGCATTGCTGCAGGCCGCCGCCGACGTGGTGGGCGAAAAAGGTTTCGCCAATGCCTCGATCACGCTGATCACGCAAAAGGCGGGAGTAGGGCAAGGTACCTTCTATAACTATTTCGATTCACGGCAGGAAATCCTCGATGAACTGATGCCTGCGGTCGGCCGCAACCTGCTTTCCTATGTCAAGAGCAATCTGGCCGGCGGTGACAGCTTTGCCGAGCTCGAAGAACAGCAATTCCGTGCATTCTTTTCATTCCTGCGCGTAGCGCCAAAATTTTCCCGTGTCCTGAGCGAGGCGTATCTTTTCACGCCGGAGGGCCACGAGGCGCACATGAAGAATGTATTCAATAATTACATGCGTTTCCTGCTGCGCTCACATGCCAACGGCGAGTTTCCCGCCTACGAGCCGCGCGAACTGGAAGTGATCGCCCAGATCCTGATGGCGGCACGCGATTATCTCGCTCGCAATTACACCTACGAAGAAGGCGGTGCGCCAAAGCTGCCGGACTTTGCCGTGGAAACCTATATGAAATTCGTCCGTTACGGACTGGAAGGCGTGCCGCCGCAGACACCTCAGGAAAAAGAAGACGGTAGTGACAAGACATGATGCAGGATTCGGCGGGCGATGTAGCCGCTTATAAGGCGTAATTCATAAAAGGAGACAAGGATGTCAAAGACTAAAAAATTCAGCTTGAAGGCCATCACCCTGGCTACTACCGCAGCATTCACCCTGGGCATATCCGCTCAGGCTTCGGCGCAGATATCCGATGACACGATCAAGATCGGCATGCTGACGGATATGTCCGGCGTGTATTCCGACATTTCAGGGCAGGGCGGCATCGAGGCGCTGAAAATGGCGATTGCCGACATGGGCGGCAGCATCAATGGCAAGAAGATCGAGCTGGTGTACGCCGACCACCTGCACAAGGCTGACATCGCTTCCAGCAAGGCGCGCGAGTGGGCGGACCGCGACGGCGTCGACCTGCTCATGGCCGGCGCCAATTCGGCCGTCATGCTAGCCATGGGCAAGATCGCCAGTGAAAAGAAAAAAGTCTTCATGATTCCGGCTACCGGCACCGGCCGCATCACCAATGAAGATTGCAATCCCTACATGATTCACTACGGCTATGACACCGTGGCGGCGGCGCGCGGCACCAGCTCGGCGGTGGTCAACCAGGGTGGCAAGAGCTGGTATTACCTGACTGCCGACTATGTGTTTGGCCACTCACTGGAAGGTGACTCTGCCAAGGTGGTCAAGGCCAATGGCGGCACGGTACTGGGTGCGGCGCGTCATCCGCTGAATGCGTCGGACTTCTCTTCCTTCCTGATGATGGCGCAGGCTTCCAAGGCCCAGGTGCTGGGTTTTGCCAATGCCAGCAATGATCTGGTCGCTTCCATCAAGGCCGCCAATGAATTTGGCGTGAACCGTTCCATGAAGATGGCGGTATTGCTGATGTTCATCACCGACGTGCATGCGCTGGGCTTGCAGCAGACCCAAGGGTTGTATTCCACCGATAGCTGGTACTGGGACCAGAGCCCGGAATCGCGTGCCTGGTCCAAGCGGTATTTCGCGGTGATGAAGCGCATGCCGACGGCGCTGCATGCCTCGACGTATTCGGCTGCCATGACGTACCTGAAGGCGGTCAAGGCGCTGGGCACGGATGATGCCGACAAGGTCATGGCCTACCTGAAGAAGAATCCGGTCAATGACATGTACACCAGCAATGCGAAGATCCGCGAAGATGGCCGCCTGATGAGTGATCTCAAGCTCATCCAGGTCAAGAAGCCGGAAGAATCGAAGGCACCGTGGGATTACTACAAGATCGTGCAGAACATCAAGGCTGAAGATGCCTTCACCACCAAGGCCGAATCCAAGTGCTCCTTGCTGAAGTAAGCTGACCCAAGACTGAATGTCCCGTCCTTCCGTCAGCGTACGGAAGGGTGGGCAGATTGCATATAACGGAGATAGACATGTCGGATTTGATGGGCATTGCCATGCATGCTCAGCGCGTTGCCATCGTCGGCGTCGGCGGTATCGGCGAACCTTGCGCGGAGATCTGTGCCCAGCTGGGTGCAAAGCTGATCCTGGCGGACCGGGTCGCGCCACAGGCAATCGCGGAAAGGATAGCTGCGCAGCACGGCGCGCAGACGGAAATACATGCGCTGGACATCGGTTCGGTCGAAAGCGTCAATCGCTTTTGCGCTGACATCGGCGATATCGACGCGCTGATCGTGACAGCGGCGATCCTGCCTGAAGAGCGCGAGCTGGAACCGGGCAGCGATGAATGGGAAGCCAGTTTTCAGCGTGCTTTCGATATCAATCTGCGCGGGCCGATGCAGTTGGCGCAGATCATGATGCAAAAAATGATCGCAAAAAAAGCCGGTCGGATCGTTCTGCTTGGCTCGCTGGCCGGCCGCAGCGGCGGCCTGCTGTCAGGCGCTCAATATGCTTCCGGCAAGGGCGCGATACACACGCTGGTGCGCTGGCTGGCCCTGCGCGCAGCGTCGCACGGCGTGTGCGTCAATGGACTGGCGCCCGGCGCGACGGCGACCCCGATGCTGACTAACGAAGTGGTCGATACCCGCAAGATCCCGGCAGGCCGCTTGGCGCAGCCAATCGAAATCGCCCGCGTGGCGGCATTTCTTGCCAGTCCTGCGGCCAGTTACATGCACGGCGCAGTGGTCGACGTTAACGGCGGCGCCTGCTTCAGTTGAGGCGGTTTGTTTATCAGGATGCTTGAAATGGAAGCACAACAATTAATCAGGATGGCCGGCGCAGGCCCGGTGTTAGGCGAACTGTTTAGCCTGCGCGCCATGGAGCGCGGCGAGCGCATCGCAATTCAGGACGAGCGGCGCGCGCTGAGCTATACGATGCTCAACGAGCGTGTCAACCGCCTGGCGAACGCCTTGCTCGTCAAAGGCATCGCGCGCGGTGAGCGGGTGGCGATCATGTCGGAGAACCGCACCGAATACATCGAAGCGCAGCTGGCCTGCGCCAGGATCGGCGCCATCGCCGCTTGCCAGAACTGGCGCCAGTCGGATGCGGAGCTGAATCATTGCATCAATCTGGTCAGCCCGAAGCTGTTCATCCATTCGGAACGCCACGCCACCGCGATCAAGCGGCTCAACCTGGCAATTCCAAGCGCCATTGTGTTCGGCGAGGACTACGAGACATTGCTGGCGCAGAGCAGCAGCGCCGAACCGCAGGCGCAGGTGCATCCGGAAGATGGCTTGCTGATCCTGTATACCAGCGGTACCACCGGCTTTCCCAAGGGTGCGCTGATCAGCCATCGCGCCATGATCGCCCGCGCGGCGCTGAATTTTGCAGATTGGGGATTGACCTCGGACGAGGCCTATGTCGCCTGGTCGCCGCTGTTTCACCTGTCCGGCGCTGATCTGTCGCTGGGCTCGCTTCTTCAGGGCGGCAAGGTGCGCATCATCGACGGCTTCAAGCAGGATCAGGTCGGCGATGCCATCGCCACCGAAAAGATCAACTGGCTGGTCATGGTGCCGGGCATGATCGAGCGAACCATGGCCGAGGTCAGGGAGCGCAAAATCGTCCCGAAGGGCATCAAGCTGATCGGTTCGATGGCCGACTTGCTGCAGCCGCAGCTGATCGCCGAGTTGACCACGCTGCTGCAGGCGCCGTTCCTGAACAGCTTTGGCGCCACCGAAACCGGCATGGCGCCTGCCAGCAAGTCGGTGATCCCGATCGGCCATGTGCCGACCGGTTTCGACAAGGAACAGAGCTCGTTCTGCGAAGTCAGACTGGTCGATGACGACGACCGTGAAGTGGCGGTCGGCGAGGTCGGTGAAATGAGCCTGCGCAGCGCCACGCTGTTCAGCGGCTATTGGAATGCCGAGGAAACCAACTTGAAGGACTTCCGCAACGGCTGGTTCCACATGGGCGACATGTTCCGCCGCAATGCGGACGGCACCCTGGCTTTCGTCGACCGCAAAAAGTACATGATCAAGTCCGGCGGCGAAAACATTTACCCGGCCGAGATCGAGAAAGTCCTGCTGGCTTGCGAGCGTATCGCCGAAGTCGCCGTGGTCAAACAGCAGGATGCCAAATGGGGCGAGGTGCCCGCCGCATTCGTCGTGCGTCGCGACGAAACGATGACCGAAGCCGATGTCATCGCGCTATGCCGCAATGCCATCGCGGGCTACAAGATTCCCAAGACCGTGCGGTTCGTGAATTCCTCGGATATCCCGCGCAGCGAGACCGGCAAGGTCAAGCGCCACGAACTGGAAAAGATGCTTTGACAAGATAGGAGAAAATGCAATGAAGGCAGCCTGGTATGAAAAGAATGGATCGGCGCGCGAGACGCTGATCGTCGGTGAACTGCCCACGCCGGAACCCGGCCCGGGCGAAGTGCGGGTGAAGATCAGCGTTTCCGGCGTTAATCCATCCGATGTGAAATCGCGCCGCGGCCGCCCGCTCAACGCGCCACGCATTATTCCGCACAGCGATGCCGGGGGCGTTATCGATGCGGTCGGTCCGGGTGTTTCGGCTTCACGCATCGGCGAACGGGTGTGGATCTGGAACGGCCAGTGGCAACGCCCGATGGGCACCGCCGCCGAATACATCGCACTCCCCGAAGCCCAGGCGGTGACACTACCGGACAATTGCGATTTTGCCGCCGCGGCCTGCCTGGGGATTCCTGCGCTGACAGCCTATGAGGCTGTGCGCCTGTTAGGCGACATCCAGGGAAAGACCATTTTGCTGATCGGCGCGGCATCTTCCGTGGCGCATTACGCGGCGCAATTCGCAGCGCTCAAAGGTGCCAAAATCATCGGTACCGTCAGCTCGGATGAGAAAGCGCGTCACGCCCTTGCCGCCGGCGTGAATGAAACGATCAATTACAAGACCGAGCCGGTGGCGCAACGGGTCAAGGAAATGACCGGCCAGCGCGGCGTCGACGCCATTATCGACATGGACTTTTCCAGTACCGTCAATCTGGTGCGGGAGGGAGCGCTTATTCCGCATGGCAAGATCGTCTGCTACGGTTCGAATTCGATGGATGACGTGCTCATTCCATTCCGCCCAATGCTGATGAATTCCATGCAGCTGCTGTTTTTCCTGGTCTACGATCTTACTGCGGAGCAGCGCCAGGAAGGCCTTGCCGAGATCGGCAAGCTGTTGGCTTCGGGTCGCCTGACCCATACGATCGGCGCACGCTATTCCCTGGACGACATCGCTGCGGCCCATGAAGCAGTGGAAGGCGGCAGGGTGATGGGGAACGTGGTCGTCGATATCGGCTAATTCCCGGCCAGCTCGGCCCGGCGGTGATTGTCAGACGCGCCTTGGCGGTTCCCGGCTGCGCGTTCTCGACAATCGCCTGCGGGTCGCCCTGCAGGCTGTGATTGCCTACTATTGTCAACGTATTGTATTGGGATAGTCCGCCAGAAGATTCCGGACGTTGGCGGCGTCGTGAGATTGGTATCGGCTGCGCTGGCAGGCCAGGGCTGGCCTGGGCTTGGAAGGATTATTTGATCAGTTCACGGACCCTGCCGTGCAGGCGCACTGGACTAGTGCCAATCCCGGCGCGATTGCTCTTGCGGGTCATCTGCTCCAGCGTCACGCTGTCGAGCACTTTCAGGTAGGCGGCGGTGGCGTCTCCCAGCACGCCCTTCAATGCACAGGATGCCGAGTAGGCGCATCCCTTATTGTTTTCATCAAAGCACTCGGCCATGTAGAAATCAGTCTCGGTCAGGCGCACCACTTCACCGATATTGATATCCGCCGGCTCGCGTCCCAGCTTTAAACCGCCGTTGCGGCCTCGCACGGTTTCCACCAGCCCGAGCATGCCGAGCTGATGCACCACTTTGGTCAGGTGGTTCTTGGCGATGCCGTGCAGGTCAGCGATGTGCTGGATCGTTACCAGCTCATCGCGATGCGTCGCCAGATACATCAGCGTGCGCAGGGCGTAGTCCGTGTAGGAAGTCAGTCTCATTGCATTTTTCTTCAGAATTTCGATATCGATCTGATCATTTCATTGAGCAGACTGATGTTCGCCTGACGGGCAGGCGCATTTAAACCGGCATTCATTCTATATGTTTATGCGTTGTTCTGGTCGAGTGTGGATTTAAAGATGCATTTAATTTGCATATTAAAAAACATGCGGATAGAATGCATCTTAAAGGAAACATTTCATTCGCAGTTTTCACCTCGCAGTTCAACACAACTATAAAGGAACAGTCATGCATGCCACACGCAAACTCTGGACCTGGCTTGCCATCATCTGCGTTCTGTCTTTCTCGGTATTGGGATGGATGGGCACCGAGATCTATCTGAAGGCGCCGCCAATTCCGCAACAGGTCGTCAGCACTGACGGTGATGTCTTATTTTCAGAAGGGCAGGTAGATCGCGGCCAGGCAGCATGGCGCGCGGCAGGCGGCCAGCAGGTCGGCTCCGTCTGGGGTCATGGCAGCTATCTGGCGCCGGATTGGTCGGCTGATTGGCTGCACCGCGAAGCGATCGCGCTGCGCGATATCTGGGCCAGGCGCGATTTCGGCAAATCCTACGCTGAACTGCCACTTGTCCAGCAAGCCAGCCTCGACGCCATGCTGAAAGAGGCAATGCGCCGTAATACCTATGATGCGCAAAACGGCAAGATCGTCCTTTCCGCCGAGCGCGCGCAGGCGGTCAAGGAAGTCGCCAAGCACTATACAGACCTGTTTGGCGAAGACATGTCGCTGAATGGGGTACGCGAGCAGTATGCAATGAAGTCCGGTTCGCTTGCCGATCCGGCCGATCGTGCGGCGTTGACCGCCTTCTTCTTCTGGTCATCCTGGTCTGCTGCGACCGACCGTCCGGGCGAATCCGGCCTGAGCTACACCAGCAATTGGCCGCATGATCCGCTGGTCGGGAATACGCCGACTGCCGGTACCGGCATCTGGTCGATTGCCAGCGTGATCCTGATGATCGGCGCCATTGCCGGCATGATCTTCTGGCACTCCAGGGCCAAGGAAGAGGATGACCCGGCGCCACCCAAGGCCGATCCGCTGCTGTCGCTGAAAGCCACGCCGTCGATGCAGGCAACCAGGAAGTATTTCTTCGTGGTGGTTGGCCTGATCCTCGCGCAAGTCGGCATGGGTGTCATTACCGCGCACTACGCGGTGGAAGGGCAGAGCTTCTTCGGCATCCCGCTCGCGCAAATCCTGCCGTTCTCGGTCAGCCGTACCATCCATACCCAGTTCGCCGTGCTGTGGATCGCTACCGCCTGGCTCGCCACCGGCCTGTATATCGCGCCGGCCATCTCCGGTCATGAGCCGAAATACCAGAAGCTGGGCGTGAACGTGCTGTTCTATGCGTTGCTGTTCATCGTCGTGGGTTCCACCGCCACAGGCTGGCTCGGCACGCTGCAAAGCCAGGGCGCCGACTACAGCTTCTGGATCGGCAACCAGGGTCTGGAATTCACCAGCATGGGCCGCGTCTGGCAAATCCTGCTGTTCATCGGCTTGCTGTTCTGGGCAACACTACTGGGACGTGGCCTGTGGCCGGCATTGAAGAAACCATCGGAAGGCCGCGGCCTGATCGCGATGGTGTTCCTGGCTGCGGTGTGCATCGGCGGCTTCTATGCCACGTCGCTCACCTGGGGCAAGCACACTCACTACTCGATGGTCGAATACTGGCGCTGGTGGCTGGTCCACCTGTGGGTGGAAGGCTTCTTCGAAGTATTCGCCACCGCGGTCATCGCCTTGCTATTCACCCGCCTGGGCCTGATCCGCACCGCATCTGCCAATAGCGCCATCGTGCTGGAAACCATCGTGTTCCTGTTCGGCGGCATCCTGGGTACGCTGCATCACCTGTACTTCACCGGCACCCCGACCATGGTGATCGCCATCGGCGCCATGTTCTCCGCGCTGGAAGTCGTGCCGCTGTCGCTGATCGGTATCGAGGCGTATCACAACTATCGCCGCATCCAGGCTGCACCATGGGTCTCCGCATACAAATGGCCGATCTTGTGCTTCATCGCCGTGGGCTTCTGGAACCTTGTCGGCGCCGGTCTGCTGGGCTTCTCGATCAACACGCCGATTGCCCTGTACTACATGCAAGGCATGAACATGACTGCCGCCCATGGCCACGCCGCTCTGTTTGGTGTGTACGGCATGCTCGGTATCGGCCTGATGCTGTTCTGCCTGCGCGGCATGTGCGAGCGCGCCGTGTGGTCGGATCGCCTGCTCGCGCCGGCATTCTGGCTTCTTAACATCGGCCTGTCGATGATGGTATTCATGTCACTGGTGCCGGCCGGTATCTATCAAGCCTGGGCCAGCATCACCAGGGGCGTGTGGTTTGCCCGCTCGGCGGAAGTAGTCCACTCGACTTTCATGGAAACCATGGTGTGGCTGCGCGTGCCGGGTGACATCGTGTTTGCCATTGGTATCGTGTTCCTGGCCCTGTTTTCCTGGCGCCTGGTCTTCAACAAGAAGGCCACGACCAAGGCTATTCCGGTAGCTAATCCGGGCAAGGTCTGATTTGAGATGACAGCCCAAGGGCAGCTGCGATGCTGCCCATTGACATTAAATACTGTAACTGTAAGCAGGAAAACGAAGAGGCCGACATGGCAATACTGACAATCGAAGAGCCGCATCAGCCGGCATCATCCAGATCGAACCTGGATAATCACCCGCTGTTTCGCCTGGGTTTTCGCCCGTTTTATTTTTTGTCCGCGGTATTTGCCGCCGTCAGCGTGCCGCTTTGGCTGGCCCGCTATTTCGGGCATGCAATCAGCCTGGAACAGGTCGACCTGAACTGGCATGTGCATGAAATGGTGTTCGGTTTTGCCATCGCCGTCATTATCGGATTTCTGTATACCGCAGGGCGCAACTGGACCGGCTTGTGGACGCCGCGTGGCAAGCATCTGGCCGCGCTTGCCGGCCTGTGGATTGCCGGACGTTTCGCCATGCTGGTTTCGCCTGAAATTGGCGCCGTGACCGATCTGGCCTTTTTGCCCCTGGCTACCTGGCCGCTGTACCAGGTGCTACGCAAATCCAACAACCGCCGCAACATGTTCCTCGTGGTCTTGCTGGCGCTGCTGACCGCAGCCAATGCCGTCTATCACGCGGCAGCCAATGGCTTGCTGCAAGTCTCGACGCTCTGGCCGCTGGAATCCGCCATTCTCGTGATCGTGCTGATCGAGTCCGTGATCGCCGGCCGCATCATCCCGAATTTCACCGCCAATGCCGTGCCTGGCGTAAAACCCGTGACCGATGCACGGCGCGACAAGATTGTCATCGGCGTGACGGCACTCGCTTCCCTGGCCTGGATTGCGCAGCTGCCAGCTGTGCTGGTGGCGTCATTGGCCCTGGCAGCCGCCGTCTCGCAACTGATCAGGCTGGGCGGCTGGAAGAGCCTGGCTACCCTGCAGAATCCGCTGCTCTGGATCCTGCATGTTTCCTACGCCTGGATTCCCCTGGGATTTGCATTGCTGGCCTTGGCAGCGATCGGCGTGATCAGCAACTCCGCGGCCTTCCACGTGATGGCGATCGGGTCCATGGGCGGACTCGTCATCGGCATGATCACCCGCACTGCGCTTGGCCACACCGGTCGCATGCTCAATAGCGGAAAAATGGAAACCTGGATGTATGTGCTGGTGCAGCTTGGCGTCATCGCTAGGTTCCTGGCGGCGGTGCAGGGCGGGGAGTGGCGCAATGCCGGACTGGTCGTTGCTGCGGCTAGCTGGAGCGGGGCATTCATTTTGTACTTGATCAAATATGTGCCTTATCTGACGGCGGCGCGCATCGACGGCAAGGAAGGTTAAAGCGCCGGCGCACCTCGCCATCGGTATTCTGCTAGACGCTCAAAGCAATGAAGCTTGATCCAGCCGGGATAGGCGCATTTCCGCATCCTGCCCGGCTTGGTACAATGGCGGTTTGATAAATTCAACGCACAGCCCGCCATGATCGACATCCAACTCCTTCGCAAAGACATCGACGGCGTCGCCGCCCGCCTGGCCACGCGCAAGTTTCAACTCGATGTTGCCGGCTTCAATGCCCTGGAAGCCGAACGCAAGCAGATCCAGACCCGTACCGAGGAATTGCAAAGCAAGCGCAATACGCTTTCCAAGCAGATCGGCGTCCTGAAGGGTAAGGGCGAGGATGCGTCCGGCGTGATGGCTGAAGTTGCCGGCATCGGCGACGAGCTCAAGGCGTCGGCCGCGCGCCTGGATGACGTGCAGGCGAAGATGACCGATTTCGTGCGCGCCATTCCCAACCTGCCGCATGAATCCGTGCCGGTCGGCAGCGATGAATCGGGCAACGTCGAATTGCGCAAGGTCGGCACGCCGCGCGAATTCGATTTCGAGGTCAAGGACCACGTCGATGTCGGCGCACCCCTCGGCCTGGATTTCGATGTCGCCGCCAAGCTGACCGGCTCGCGTTTTGCCGTCATGAAGAACGGCATCGCGCGCCTGCACCGCGCGCTCGCGCAATTCATGCTCGATACCCACACGAGCGAACATGGCTATACCGAATGCTATACGCCGTATATCGTCAATGCCGACTCACTCCTGGGGACGGGCCAGTTGCCGAAGTTCGAAGCTGACCTCTTCGCGGTAAAGAAGGGCGGCCAGGAAGGCGAGGGCGAAGCGCTCTACCTGATCCCGACTTCGGAAGTTTCGCTGACCAACATCGTGCGTGACGAAATCGTCGCCGGCGATGCCTTGCCGATCAGGATGACCGCACATACCCCGTGCTTCCGTTCCGAAGCCGGCAGCTACGGACGCGACACTCGCGGCATGATTCGTCAGCACCAGTTCGACAAGGTCGAGATGGTGCAGATCGTTCATCCGGAAAAGTCGTTCGAGGCACTGGAAGAAATGGTCGGCCACGCCGAGAACATCCTGAAAAAACTCGGCTTGCCATATCGCGTCATGACGCTTTGCACGGGCGACATGGGCTTTGGCGCGGCCAAGACCTACGACCTGGAAGTCTGGCTGCCGGCGCAGAATACCTATCGCGAGATTTCTTCGGTATCGAATTGCGAAGCCTTCCAGGCTCGCCGCATGCAGGCACGGTTCCGCAATGCGCAGGGCAAACCGGAATTGGTGCATACCCTTAATGGTTCAGGCTTGGCAGTGGGACGTACCCTCGTTGCAATCCTTGAAAATTATCAGCAAGCCGACGGCAGCGTAGATATTCCCCAGGCATTGCGCCCATACATGGGTGGCTTGGAACGCCTGGTGCCGCAAGCATGATAAAAATTGCTGCACCAACAAGCCAGACTCTGATATAATCGCAGGCTTTCCAGCACTTGCTTGCTGGAGTCGACCGAATCAGGAGAGGTGGCAGAGTGGTCGAATGTACCTGACTCGAAATCAGGCGTACGGTATCCCCGTACCGAGGGTTCGAATCCCTCCCTCTCCGCCAGATTGCACATAACCCCTTGAAATGGCACAATATTGTGCTATTGCAAGGGGTTTTTTGTTGAGCAAGGTACAAAAGTTAGGTACAAAGCGGGTAGGGCAGGCTTCCTCCATCAAAGAGGATAAGATGCCAACTTACATGCGCCGTAACCCCAATGGCTCCGGTTACGAATTTCGTCGCGGTGTTCCCAAAGCTCTCCAGGCCGAGATTGGCAAGACTGAGATCAAAGAGGTTCTAGGCTCCAAATTCTCCGATGCCTGTCGAAAATGTAATCAATTAGCCGCAGAGACTGATCGCCTGTTCGAAGATGCGCGTGCCAAGTTGCGATCAGCGGCGACACAAAAGCAGAATAAGCGCCCGTATCACGATTTCTATAGCAAGCTGCGGGTCATCGACCGAGTTACTCCAGAATTAACTGAACAACTTAAAGCTTACTGGGAGAGCATGGTAGATGCCGCTGATGTACAGCGGCGAGAAACCGGATTCGAACACTTGCCACAAGAAGAAATCTCGTCGGCACAGCAAGAAATCCTGCCTATGTTGCGGCAGGCTTGGGCTAGGGGTGACGCTTCCGCGTTCATACCTAGCTTGCATCAGACCTTGCATCTTCGCGGTTATCGTCTTGCTGAGCAGCTCATTAGCAGCGATGATGAAAAGCGACTTGCCATGGCATTAGTGCGCTCTCACATCAAGGGAATTCAACTAATCGAAGCGCGTGATGCTGGAGAAGACCCTCCGGTTGTAGTGACAGCCCAGCCTCTTTCTTCGGGAATGTCCTTGTCAGGCGATAGCATCGAAACATCAAACGCGGCTGCAGACGCGCTTATGCTATCTAAGGTGGTCTCGCACTTTCTAGCGACATGGCCCAAGAACAAAAAAGAGATGCTTAAAAAGCATTCTTTTTTGCTTAACGCGTTTTTAGAAGTGGTTGGCGATTTACCGGTCACGAGTTTGCGCCAAGCTCATGTCAACGAGTTTTTCCGCTTGCTTCAAAGACTTCCGCCAAGGTGGCAAGACGCGCGTCGCCAACAGAAAATCAGTTTGCGAGATCTGGCTGCTCAAGACCATCCTACAGTAATTAGCCCTGTCACCTTCACTGATGCATATAAAGCGTCATTTTGGGTTTCCCCCGATAAGACGGACACATTCGATAGGTATGTGGACTAGCCCCACTTCGGTAGACATTTCCGGCCTATGATTTGAGCATAGGAGGAAGTGAATGAACAAGCCGAGATTTACACCGGAATTTAAGGA
>NZ_SLZQ01000015.1 GCF_004342585.1 Paucimonas lemoignei
ACTTCCTCCCTCATTCAGATTGTTCTCGAACCTCAATCTTGGCACGTCGATGCCGTACCGAGTGGGGGAAGTCCCTTTTATTCGCTGAACCCGGAGCCCCAACAAGGGCTTGCCGCTGCGCGGCCAATGTGGCGGGCCGGTTAGTTCGGCGTTAGCGCTATTTATGAACGATCACGGAAAGCCCAAGATTCGCATTGACCGATTTACCGCTACGGCCGGTGCAGCGGTTCTGGTGGCCATTGCTGTAGGCTTCGTATTTTTCGCGTTTAGCGCTCTAGCAACGGGTTGCATTAGCTTAGAAGGCCCGACGGATGGAACAGGAATTCTTTATTGCAAACCTGACGCGCCATATTGGGTGGCCACCTTATCGTTTCTCTTAATAGGGCTTGTGCTAATTTTTGTCAGCGTCAAGCTTGTGCAAGCTGCGGATAAACATATTTGAAATGACTCAGAAGAGCGCTAACAAGTCACTCAACCCGGACCTCGCAGCAGAGACATGCCGCTTCGCGGCACGTGCTGCGGCCCCGTTAGCGTGGCGTTGGGCAGATTTCTAGGCGCCTTGACAATGCGTAGCCAATTGGCTACATTTGGGTATGCTCGAAATTCGCAAAACCGACATTTATGCCGATTGGATCGATAACCTTCGGGACCTCCAAGGGCGTGCCCGTATTTTGGTCAGAATCGAACGTCTTGCCATGGGGAATCCTGGCGATGTGAAGCCTGTCGGCGAAGGAGTTTCTGAGTTACGAATCAATTACGGACCTGGCTATCGCGTTTATTTCACCAAGCAGGGTGACAAAATTGTGATTTTGCTGGCAGGAGGTGATAAGTCAACACAAACCGCCGATATCAAGACCGCATTGCGGCTGGCGCGAAACCTGTAGGAGTTAATCATGGCGAAAACTATTACCACCCGTTACGACGTTGCTGAACACCTTCGCACTCCGGAAGAAATGGCGGCCTATCTTGAGGCATGCATGGAGGAAGCGAACGGTGACGCGTCTTTTATTGCTAAGGCATTGGGAGACATTGCTCGCGCCAAAGGTATGACACAAGTCGCCCGCGATGCTGGCCTCTCGCGTGAAAGCCTCTACAAAGCCCTTTCCGGTGATCGTGCTCCAGGTTTCGACACTATCCTTAAGGTTATCGGTGCACTTGGGTTGAAGCTGCATGCCGAGCCGGCTCATCATTGAACAACTGCCCAACTCGTTGCTGAACCCGGACGCGCGCCAACAGCTCGCCGCTTCGCGGCCACTGTCGCGTGCCCGTTAGCTCGGCGTTAGAACTACAAAAGGAGCGCATCGAACGTGTCAGACAGCTTTTCTCTTCCGACTCTACTAGACGGTGAAAACATTGTTCTTCGTCCCCTAGCTGCTAGCGACTATGAGTCGCTTTATCAGGTCGCGTCTGATCCGCTGATTTGGGAACAACATCCGAGTCGGACGCGTTATCTAAGATCAGAATTCGATCCGTGGTTTCAATTGGCAGTGAAATCGCGTTCCGCCCTCATCGTAATAGATCGTAATTCCGGTAGCGTGATCGGGACATCGCGGTACTACAATTGGAATAAGGAAAAGAAAGAAGTGGCGATTGGCTACACTTTTATCGCTCGTGCTTACTGGGGCGGTCCTACCAATGCCGAGCTAAAAAAGCTGATGCTTAATTTTGCGTTTCAGACTGTCGACCGGGTCTGGTTCCACGTGGCTGTCACCAATACGCGCTCGCGCAAGGCGGTTGAGAAAATCGGTGGAGTTTTCTCTCATACCGGTATCGAAAATTTATCGGGCGGAGCTCAAGAATATGCGTTTTATCGGATTGATCGTCCAGGTGTCAATCATGAACCTATTGCGTAAAGTTCCAACTCGTCGCTTAACCCGGAGCCCCAACAGGGACTTGCCGCTACGCGGCAGCGTGCTGCGGTCCCGTTAGCTCGGCGTTAAATTGATTTTCTATGAGCTACGACTATTCGTTATTTAAACCACTGAGCGATGGACCAATGAGCTCCTGGCCAGTCGAGTTGCCCAAAAAGCTTGGCTCGGTAGAAGAAGTTAAGCAAATTCTTTCGGCAGTTTTCCCCAATACGGATTGGGAACTATGTGATGATACATGGTTTGGTCGGTGGGAGAGCGAAGCAGCGTATGCCGAGTTCCAGCTAACACCGGAAAGTGATGCAGGAGTTCATTTTCTGACCATGAGAAGGGTTGAGCGCGCGGAAGTGGAGAGATTATGTGGGCACTTAGACGTGATCGCTATCGATAGCCAAACGATGGAGCAGTATTCAAATTCAAGTCAGCGCTGGCGTCGAACAGAATAAAAACTAACATGCTGTTGTTTCAGTACAGATCCGCCTGCCGCTCAGCTAGGCGTCAAATAGAACAGTCACAAAACTCTTCAACAAATCATTTATTCAACTTTACGGGGAATTTATGGAGAAGTTTCATCGTTTGGTATTGATAATGTTTGTCGGGTGGCTTTCTAAAACAGTTAATTCCTCGGCACATGCAGAAGATCGTATCGGTGTCTTAATGCTGCATGGTAATTTGAACACGCCCGGCGAAGCAGCCGATGCAGTGGTCGACTGGATAAAAACTAATGTTGGTAAGTGACTTGTGTATCAAACCGCCTTTGGGCATCTATTTATCTCGCCGCTCAACCCAGATTCGCGCCAGAGAGTTCGCCGCTTCATGGCATATGGCGCGGCCTGGTTAGTTCGGCATTAAATTTCAGGACAGCACGAATGACACCATTTCTCGCATTCCTCCATCATTTGGCCATCTTTATCCTTTTCGGCGCGTTAGTCGCAGAGCTCGTATTGCTGCAAGAAGTACTGACTCTGCGAAGTGCTCGCAAAATTCGCATCGCCGACATGGTGTATGGGGCAGCCGCTGGCACTGTGATCGTTGTCGGGTTGCTTCGAGTCTTCTATTTCGAAAAAGGCGCGGCGTATTATCTGCACAGTGTGCCGTTCTGGATAAAAATGGCGGCATTCGTTTCGGTGGGGGTCGTGTCGATTTGGCCCACGATTGAGTTTTTTTCTTGGGCCAGGTATTTAAAGGCGGGGCAGGCGCCGGTTATAACGCCACAAAAATTGAGCGTCATTCGTAAGCTGATTCACCTGGAGCTGATTGGGATAATGATCATTCTATTGGCTGCGGCATTCATGGCAAAAGGTATTGGCTACGTCGGCTGATTGCCCAGATATACGGGCATAGGCGTAAGCCAGGCGAGAAAGCAAACCAAGAATGCATAAGTAACGCGTTGCTTAACCCCGACTGCAACAAGAGCTGCCGCTTCGCGGCATGATCTGCGGCTTGCGGGTCCGGCGTAAGACTTCATATGGCGAAGCAGTTGACTCTTGAATCGTCAGCTACGTGCCACCCTCAGCCTGGCTTAAAATCCATAAAATATAAATTTAAAGTTCGAGGAAATTCGCCCATGAAACGCGCTCTCGTCGTTGCTTCGCTGGCCATGGCCCTGGCAAGTCCGGCTCATGCAGTCGGGCCGCTCGGCGCTATCCTGCTTAGCTACGTCAAGCAAGCATTGAAGGAAAAAATCGTTTCCTATGCCAAGGAGCAGGCAACCGGCTTGGTGAGAGATTCGCTGGCTGGAACTCCGGGAGGCAGCATGCTTGCCATGGTGCCCGGCATGGGCGGCTTCGCGCCGCGGCCTGGCATGCCGCCGGAAGCGATAGCGGCATTGAAGGCTTCCGGCGTCTACGATACGAATGCCGCGCCATTGACGGATGCGGAATGGGAAGAATACGAACAAACCATCACGAGGATGGCCAAGGCAGCCGGCAATGAAGATGACGTGCCGGATGTGCGACAAATGCGCGCCATGATGGCGAGCATGCCGCAAATGTCCGGTGTGCTGCGTATGCAGCTGCAAACGTTCCGGGAAGTGAAGTCCGAGCAGGCACGGATGCGCCAGGCGTATGCTGATATGTCGGAGGCGGAGCGGCAGGAAGTAGTGGCTGAACTGGTGAAGAATTTCCGTGAACAGTCGCCGGAAGATCAGCCCGCCGCGATGCGGGTGCTAAAGAGCGATGCGCTTGGTCTGCCGGAAGATTTGACGCAGCGCTTGCTGGTGGCGCTAAACTAGCATCGATGTCACCGACGGCATAGGATTCAAATAAATGAAACGACTATTCCCGCTTCTGCTACTTCTTCCCTGCCTGGCGCATGGTGGCGAGCCGCCCGCTGCGGCTCGGCAGGAAATCGCTCATCTTGTCGCTTACCTGAAAGAGTCCGGTTGCCAATTCAACCGCAATGGCAAGTGGTACAGTTCCGCCGAAGCGGTGGACCACATTAACGAGAAGTACCAGTACTTGCTTAAAAAAGACCTGGTCTCTTCTGCCGAAGACTTCATCGATCGCGCCGCCAGCCAGAGCAGCATGAGCGGCAAGCCCTATCAGGTCAAATGCGGCGGCAACGTGCCGGCGAAAAGCGGCCCGTGGCTGATGCAGGAATTGGGCAGGTATCGCGCGGGTAAAAAATAGCTTGCGCTGTTCGGCGGCGAGATTGATTGATCCGGCGACGGTCCCGCGTCACTACATGGCACACATGTGCCAGCGACATGGAAAGCATCTTGATAAGATGCCTGCTTCGCCGTTGGCGCGTTAATCGTCATGATCTGCCGCTATGCTTGAACTTCGTACCTTCGCCCTGTTTGTCGTAACCGCCATCGCGGAAATTGTCGGCTGTTACCTCCCCTATCTCTGGCTCAGGCAGGGCAAGAGCGCGTGGTTGTTAGTGCCGGCGGCGATCAGCCTGGCGCTGTTCGCCTGGCTGCTGACCTTGCATCCTACCGCTGCCGGACGCGTGTATGCCGCCTACGGCGGCGTCTATATCTGTGTGGCGATCCTGTGGCTATGGGTGGTCGACGGCATCCAGCCGACTGTCTGGGACATAGCCGGTGTCCTGGTGGCGCTGGTCGGCATGGGAATTATCATGTTCGCGCCCAGAAGCGCATGAGCGTTAAATCCCCACAATCGGCACGTGCCTCAGTCGCATCAACCTCAAGCTCAGCATCGTTAAGCCTCCCCATTCTTCCTTGCTGATACTGTTATTGCATACAGTATAATTTGCAGGATCATGATTTCGTTTCACTTCAATTCCGCACCAGGACCGCGCCGGGTTTTGTCATGAAGCGCGAACTCCGCCGTGTCGCCCACCTGGATATGGATGCGTTCTATGCATCCGTGGAGCTCTTGCGCTATCCGGAGTTGAAAGGGCAGCCCGTGGTGATCGGTGGCCGCTCGGTGGATAGACCTGTCATGCAAGCCGATGGCACTCGGCGCTTTGCCCGCTTGCGCGACTATGCCGGGCGCGGCGTGGTCACCACGTCCACGTATGAAGCGCGGGCGCTGGGCGTGTTTTCCGCGATGGGGTTGATGAAGTCGGCCCAGCTGGCGCCAGATGCGATTCTCTTGCCGGTGGACTTCGACGCCTATCGGCATTATTCGCGCCTGTTCAAGCAGGCCGTGGCCAGCATCGCGCCGCAGATCGAGGACCGGGGCATCGATGAAATCTATATCGACTTGAGCGACCTGCAAGAGGATACGCATTCGCTGGCGCAGCAGATCAAGCAAGCCGTGCGCAACGCCACCGGCTTGTCGTGCTCCATCGGCGTGGCGCCCAACAAGCTGCTGGCCAAGATTTGCTCGGATCTCGACAAGCCGGATGGGTTGACGCTCCTGACTCCGGAGGACATTCCCAAGCGGATCTGGCCGCTGCCGGTGCGTAAGATCAATGGCATCGGTCCCAAGGCCGGCCAAAAGCTTGAAGCGCTCGGCGTTCATACGATCGAGGACTTGGCCAAGGCCGCGCCCGGCCTGCTGCAGGATCACTTCGGCCGCAGCTATGCCGCCTGGCTGCTCGATGCGGCGCAAGGGGTCGATGAGCGGCCCCTCATCACCCGCTCGGAACCCAAGTCGATCAGCCGCGAAACCACCTTCGATCGCGACTTGCATGCGCGCCATGACCGCGAAAGCTTGTCGGGTATTTTTACCGCGCTGTGCGTGAAGGTGGCGGAAGACTTGCGCCGCAAAGGTTATGTCGGCCGCACCATCGGCATCAAGCTGCGCTATACGGACTTTCGCATCGTCACCCGCGACTTCACCTTGCCGGCGCCGACGGCCGATGCCGCCACCATTCGCCGTGCCGCCGGCGAATGCCTGAAGCGCGTGCCGCTGGAGCAGCGCTTTCGCTTGCTCGGCGTGCGCGTGGGCGCGCTGGAGCGGCCCAATGCCGCGCAGGATGGCGCGCAGTTTTATCAGGAACAGTTGCCCTTCGCGGAGTGAGCGATACGGCAAAGCTGGAGCATTCTGGTCGGTCTTTCAGGGATCGGTGTCAAGGTCGGGTATGCTTGCATTGTCGATGACGTTGGCAATTCCCATGAACTCTCTTCACTCCGCAAAAGAACGACTCCTCGCCCAGGCGCGGCAGGATTATCAACCCGAACTCGTCGCGGTCGACAGCGAGGCAATTTCCCGCCTGCCAGCCCGCGCCGATCGTTTCAGCCACATGACCGTTGGTTTGTTCGGCAAGCCTGCCGGACAAACGCCCGAGGGCGCGGCGGCCTATTGCGTCGCCTTGAACAGCGTGAACTTCATGTTCTGGACGCCGACCACGGATGGCGTGGCGCGCTACCACTGGGGCGATGAAGGCGGCGCGCATGGCTTGAAGGCGGCATTCGACGCCATCTGGGGCGACGAGACCACACCGGTGCGCTTGCGTGCCCGCCTTGGCTCGGGGGTGGAACAGGTGCTGATCGATGCCTTGGGCGAGATTTCCCTGGCGCGGCGGCGCGCGCAGTTTTTGCGTGAAGTGCTGTTTGAAGACCAGCTGGAACAGGCGGCTGCCGAACTGGTGGTTGCGGCCGGAACCGGCCGATTGACCGCCGACGATGCCGAGCGGCTGGCCAGGCGCTTTCCGATGGCGTATGGCCAGGACCCCTATCTCATGCGGGCGCAGCTGGCCATCATGTGGTACGCCGGTTATCTGCTCGAGCAAGGCATCCAGGTCGATTGCGATATCACGGTGGCGGCCAGCTACCAGATGCCGCGGGTGATGCGGTCGATTAAGGTGCTGCGCTTTGCGCCGGAACTGGCGGCGAAGATCGACAAGCATACGCTCATCATGCGCCACAGCGCCGAAGAACGCGCCATCCGCAGCGCGACAGTGCTGGGGGCGCAGGAAATGGCGCGGCACCTGGGCGTGTCCGAACATGCCATGGTCAACGTGTTATGGCAAAACCGCCATGCCTGCGGGGCGACGCCGTATCACCTGACCATTACGACCGATTACTGAGAGCGAGAAAAAATCCCGCATGCGGCGTTGGGCTTTTAGCCATGGGCAATTGGCTCCCCGTTCCAGGCTCAAGCCACATGCCACATGCGGGAGATACGCCTACTTCACGTCGATCGCGAAGTAATCCGGATTCGGCGGCGGATAGTTGAGTTTTAAGTCTTTCATGCTTTCTACCATGATCGATGCAATCGCCAGATTGCGGTGGCTCTTGCTGTCGGCCGGGATGACGTACCAGGGTGCATGGTCGGTATCGGTGGCCTCGATCGCCTTTTCATACAAGCGCTGGTATTGGTCCCAGTGCTGCCGTTCCTTCAAGTCGTTGAGATCGACTTTCCAGTGTTTTTGCGGATCGGCCAGCCGGGCTGCCAGGCGTTCCTTCTGTTCCTCGTAAGAGATGTGCAGGAAAAATTTCAGCAGCACCGTGCCGGTCTCTGTCAGCATGCGCTCGAAATCCTGAATCTGCCGGTAGCGCCGCTTGCATTCCCTGTCATCGATCAGCCCGTGCACCGCCGGATACAGCACGTCTTCATAATGGCTGCGATTGAAGATCACCATCTCGCGTTGCGCCGGCACTTCGCGGTGCACGCGCCAGAAGTAGTCATGCTCGCGTTCGGTAATGCTGGGGGCGCGAAACGAGACGCAACGCACGCCCAGCGGGTCGAGCCGGCCGAAGACGCCGCGCACCGTGCCATCTTTGCCGCTGGTATCCATGCCTTGCAGGATGATCAGCATCTTGCGGTCGTTTTCCGCATAAAAGATATCCTGCATGGCCGAGATTTCTTCAGCCAGTTCCGCCGTGCGCACCTGATCGGCCGCCTTGTCGCCGCTGGAAATCGGCTTGGTCTTGGCAGAATCGTCCTTCAGCTTGAGCGGAAGTTTGGCGCGGAAAAGGTCTTGTGCATGCACGCTGCGGCCTTTCAATGAATGTTGATCGGTTCAATACAGCATAGCGCGCCGCGCCGGGTCTGGCATTGATCGGCAGCGCCCTTGTCATCGTCCTGGGTTAAGTCTTCCGGCGATGGCCGCGACCCAGTTCAGATGCCGTCGAGCGGCAATGACGTTTTGCTGACGACGCGGCGCAAGACGAAACTGGAATGCACGCCGGTGACGCCTTCGATGCGCGTGATCTTGTTGAGCAGCAGTTCCTGATAGGCATCCATATCGCGCACCACGACTTTCAACTGGTAGTCGGCATCCTGTCCCGTAATCAACAGGCACTCCAGCACTTCCGGCAAAGCCGCCACGGTCGATTCGAAATGATTGAAGCGTTCAGGCGTATGACGATCCATGGAAATATGCACCAGCGCCATCAGCGTCAGGCCCAGCGTCTTGGCATCGAGCAGCGCGCGGTACGCAGTGATCAAGCCGCTTTCTTCCAGGGTGCGCAGGCGGCGCAGGCACGAGGAAGGCGACAGGCCGATACGGTCGGCCAGGTCCTGGTTGCTGATGCGGCCATCCTGTTGCAAGACTTCCAGGAGGTGGCGATCGTAACGGTCCAGTTGCATGATATATGGGTGTTTTTGGATGTATTGGCAATATATTCTATATTTTAAATGGTAAATGCAAGTAAATTGCAAATATTGAGAATAATAACCAATTTTTGCAAGCACATTGCAAGGCCGTTGCGTTATTCTTTCACCCATACCGCCGCATCCGGCATGGCAGCGTCACCGATCGCTGTCATGGCTGAATAGCTCACGAGGCTGGCAGGCTGGCCACCGGTGCGGACGCGTATACCTAATCGAAAAGAGAGAACAACATGAAAGCCTTTGACCACCGCAAATACCGTGCTGCCCCCGTCATCAACCTGCCCGACCGCCAGTGGCCGAACCGCACCATCACCCGTGCGCCGCGCTGGGCCAGCGTCGATCTACGTGACGGTAACCAAGCCCTGCTGGAGCCGATGAATGTCGGTCAGAAGCGCCGCTTGTGGGCATTGCTGGTCAAGCTCGGTTTCAAGGAAATCGAGGTGGGCTTTCCCTCCGCTTCGCAGCCCGATTACGATTTCGTGCGCTGGCTGATCGAAGCCAAACAGATTCCCGACGATGTCACGCTGCAGGTGCTGGTGCAGGCGCGCGAGGATCTGATCCTGCGCACCTTTGACGCCTTGAAAGGCGCCAAGCGCGCCATCGTCCACGTGTACAACTCGACCTCGACCGTGCAGCGCGAGCGCGTGTTCGGCCTCGACCGTGACGGCATCATCAAGATCGCCAGCCAGGGCGCGGCCATGGTCAAGCGCGAAGCCGACAAGCATCCGGAAACCGAATGGACCTTTGAATATTCTCCGGAGAGTTTTTCCAATACCGAGGTGGATTTCGCCGTCGCGGTATGCGAAGCGGTGATGGATGTGTGGCAGCCGAGCGCGGAGAAGCCCTGCATCATCAACCTGCCCTCGACGGTGGAGAGCACCACGCCCAATGTCTATGCCGACCAGATCGAATACTTTGCCACCCGCATCAGCCGCCGCGATGCGCTGATCCTGTCGGTGCATACGCATAACGACCGTGGCTGCGGTGTGGCGGCGGCGGAACTGGCCGTGTTGGCCGGTGCCGACCGCGTCGAAGGGACCTTGCTTGGCAATGGCGAGCGCACCGGCAACATGGATATCACCACCATGGCGATGAACCTGTACAGCCAGGGCGTCGACCCGGAACTCGATCTCTCCAACCCGGACGAAATCATCGCCGTCGCGCAGGAATGCACCGGCATCGCCCTGCATCCGCGCCACCCATGGTTCGGCGAACTGGTGTACACGGCCTTTTCCGGCAGCCACCAGGATGCCATCCGCAAGTGCCTGCACCAGCAAAAAGAAGACGAGCCGTGGCAAGTGGCTTACCTGCCGATCGACCCGAAAGATCTCGGTCGCGATTATCAGGCAGTCATCCGCGTCAATAGCCAGTCCGGCAAGGGCGGCGTGGCTTTCGTGCTGGAACGCGACTATGGCCTGGTGCTGCCGCGCTGGCTGCAGGTCGATCTGGCCCAGGTGGTGCAAAAGGCCAGCGAAGCCAGAAGTGGTGAAATCGACGGCGCCAGCATCCATGCCCTGTTCCGGCAAAACTTTGTGGTCGACCAGGGCGCGGTAGCCTTGCATGGCTATCAAATCCGCCACGAGGGTGGCCATGACGTCGTTGAAGCGACGATCAGCGAAAATGGCGCGCAGCGCCAGTTGCACGGCGAGGGTGAGGGCGCACTCTCGGCATTCATCGATGCGCTGATGCGCTTCAGCGGCCGGCAGATCAATGTGGTCGATTACAGCGAGCATGCCATTGGCGCCGGCACCGATGCCGAGGCGGCGGCCTATGTGCAGCTCAATATCAATGGCCAGCGCTATTCCGGCGCCGGCTTCGACCATGACACGGTGAGCGCGTCGCTGAAGGCGGTATTGTCGGCATTGAATCGCGCCTGCTCCATCGCAGGCGAGGCGATGGCGGCTTAAGCTTTAAGCACCGGCAAACAAAAGGCTCCATCGAGTGATTGGAGCCTTTTATATTTAGGGGCGCGCGTGGTGTCCCCAGCGCTTACGCCTAGGTCGCCAGAAAGCGCTCCAGCACGGCATTGAACTGCGCCGGCTTTTCCATCGGCAGCGCATGGCGGGCGTCGTTCACCACTTCCAGCCTGGCGCCCGGTATGCGCGCCACATAAGCTTCCTTCATCGACAAGGGCGTGTAATCCTGGTCGGCGGCGATCGCCAGCACCGGACAGGTGATGCCGCCGATGCGCTCCGCCACGCTCCAGCCGATCAGCGCGGCAAAGGCGTTCAGGTAAGCTTGTGGATCGTTGCGCGAGGTGCGCTCGATGAAGCGCTCGCGTTCGGCGCGGTTTTCCGGCTTGGGAAACAGGCGCAGTGCGATCATGGCGGCGAGCTTGGCCATACCCTTGCGGCGGACTACGTAATTGCGCATCCAGATCGCCAGTTTTTCCTTGAAGGTACGTACGGTCGCATCCGGGCCGCTGTTGACGATGGTGAGCGACTGCACCAGGCCCGGATAGTCAACGGCGAACTGAAAGGCAACGGCGCCGCCGAGTGAAATGCCGACCACGTGCGCCGACTCGATCTGCAGGGCATGCAGCAACCCCGCGGCGTCATTGGCGAATTGCGCCATGCTGTACGGGCCGGCAGGCTTGTCCGACGCGCCATGTCCGCGCAAGTCGAAGCTGATCACCCGGAAGCGCGCGGCGAAATGCGCGACCTGCGCTTCCCAGTCTTCCTTGCAAGAGCCCAGTCCGTGGATGAACAACAGTGGCGGGCCCTCTCCTTGCATGTCGTAGTCGATGCCGATGCCATTGATGTGAGCGCGTGCCATGATTTTCCCTTCTTGTTCCTTGCGCGATTCACGATGTCGCCGCTCTCCTTGATTCAATCAGGTCGCGCGGCAATGTCGTCACTAATAACGTCACTATAGGGATTTTTTGTTCGCTTTCCACTCGCCGGCCGGAGAGGCGCCGGCGCTTGACAAGTGCGGCTCGCTACGAGCCTGGCCGCAATCGAGGAATGGGATGGGGATCAGCCGTGCAAGGACACGACGCTGGAAATGCGTTGCGCGGCGGCCTGGAGCGGGCCAAGGAATTCCTTCACCATTTGCTTGGCGGATTTGCGTTGCGCATTGCCGCTGATGTTGACTGCCGCGATGATCTTGCCGTGGCGGTTTTTGATTGGCGCCGACAGCGAAATCAATCCCGCTTCCAATTCCTGGTCGACCACGGCCCAGCCTTGGGCGCGCACCGTGGCGATTTCCTTGCGCAAGTCTTTCGGTGTCACGAGCGTGCGCGGCGTATGGGCGCGCAAGTCCGACTCCGCCAGCACGGCATCCAGCTGTGCTTCGTCCAGGCCGGAGAGCAAGACCCGCCCCATCGAGGTGCAATACGCCGGCAAGCGGCTGCCGATGGAGAGGTTGATGGCCATGATCTTGTGGGTCGGCACCCGTACCACATAGACGATTTCGGTGCGGTCCAGCACGGCGGCCGAACTGCTTTCATGCACCTGCTCCACCAGGTCTTCCATCACCGGCCCTGCGCTATTCCACAGCGGCATGGACGTCAGATAGGCAAATCCCAGGTCGAGGATTTTCGGCGTCAGCCTGAACAATCGGCCATCCGCTTCGACATAACCCAGTGCCTGCAGGGTCAGCAGGATGCGGCGCGCGCCGGCACGCGACAGGCCGGTAGCGGCGGCGACGTCGGAGAGCGTTTGCGCCGGGCGGCTGGCATTGAATGAACGAATGACCGCCAGGCCGCGCGCGAACGACAACACGTATGAGTCGCCGGGACGTTCCGCCGCCTCATCGGCGGGATTGGGGATAGCGGGAAGAGCGTCGTTCATGGCCAGAAGTGCAGGTTCACGTTTGCAAAATGGTAAAGCCGTTGCCGCATGCAGGAAGCGGCGTGATGCCGCGCCGCAGCGTTGGCGGATTATACCAACCCGGGTCGGTACGCATGATGAAATTGCCAATGGTCATGTTCGACGATGCCATGAAGAAGCCGGGATTTGGCGGCAAATTGCCGCAAAACCATAAGAAATGGCTGCGACAGATTGAATGTCACCGATGGCTTGACAGTCATTTTTTTCACGCCTAGAATCGCCGCACATGTTCGCTAAATGAACAAACGTTCGTAAAACGAACAAATTATACCGTCCTTATTTCCGGGCTGGCGATTTTTTCAACAGCCCTTTGCAAGGCAAAAAATGATTAACAAGATCGTTTCATCCCTGACCGAAGCGGTTGCCGACATCCGCGACGGCGCGACCGTCATGATCGGCGGCTTCGGCACGGCGGGCATGCCGTCCGAGCTGATCGACGCCTTGATCGACCACGGCGCCCGCGACCTCACCATCATCAACAACAATGCCGGCAATGGCGAAACCGGCCTGGCCGCGCTCTTGAAAGCGCGCCGCGTGCGCAAGATCGTGTGCTCGTTTCCGCGCCAGGCCGATTCCCACCATTTCGACGCGCTTTACCGCGCCGGCGACATCGAGCTTGAACTGGTCCCGCAGGGGAATCTGGCTGAACGCATCCGCGCCGCCGGCGCCGGCATCGGCGGCTTCTTTACGCCGACCGGCTACGGCACCTTGCTGGCCGAAGGCAAGGAAACCCGCGAAATCAATGGCCGCCAATATGTCTTCGAGACGCCGCTGCATGCCGATTTCGCCCTGATCAAGGCGCTGGCCGGCGACCGCTGGGGCAACCTCGTGTACCGCAAGACGGCGCGCAATTTCGGCCCGATCATGGCCATGGCCGCCAAGACCGCCATCGCCCAGGTCGAACGCATCGTCGATCTCGGCGAGCTGGACCCGGAAGCGATCGTCACCCCGGGCATTTTCGTGCAGCGCGTGGTCGCCATCGGCGCCGCCGCCAAGAAGGAGGCAGCGTAATGACACAAGTGCGCAAGAAACTGAGTCGTGATGAAATGGCGCAGAAAGTCGCCCGCGACATTCCCGAGGGCGCTTACGTCAATCTCGGCATCGGCGTGCCGACTCTTGTCGCCAACCATATCGGCAGCGACAAGGAAATCATCCTGCACAGCGAAAACGGCGTGATCGGCATGGGCCCGGCGCCGGCGGCGGGCATGGAAGACCCCGACCTCATCAATGCAGGCAAGCAGTACGTCACCCTGCTGCCAGGCGGCGCCTTTTTCCATCATGCCGATTCGTTTGCCATGATGCGCGGCGGCCATCTCGATTACTGCGTGCTGGGCGCCTTCCAAGTCTCGGAAAAGGGTGATCTGGCCAACTGGCATACCGGCGCGCCCGACGCCATTCCGGCCGTGGGCGGCGCCATGGACCTGGCGCTGGGCGCCAAGAAGGTGTTCGTCATGATGGACCACCTCACCAAGCAAGGCGAAAGCAAGATCGTCAAGGCGTGCAGCTATCCCTTGACCGGCCAGGCGTGCGTGAACCGCATCTACACCGATCTGGCCATGATCGACGTCACCAGTGACGGCCTGGTAGTGCGCGAAATTTACACCGACCTCGATTTCGATGCCCTGGTCGAGCTGACCGGCGTGCCGATGAAGAACGGCACCGCGGCTTGAGCGTAAAGGAAACAAGATGAAAGACGTATTTATCTGCGATGCCATTCGCACACCGATTGGCCGTTACGCCGGTTCGCTGTCGTCGGTGCGCGCCGACGACCTGGGCGCGGTGCCGATCCGCGCGCTGATGGCGCGCAATCCCGATGTGGACTGGAAGGCTGTCGATGAAGTGATCTATGGCTGCGCCAACCAGGCCGGCGAAGATAACCGCAACGTGGCGCGCATGTCGGCGCTGCTGGCCGGTTTGCCGGTCGAGGTCGCCGGCAGCACCGTCAATCGCTTGTGCGGCTCCGGCATGGATGCCATCGGTTCGGCCGCACGTGCGATTCGCACCGGCGAAGCTTCCTTGATCATCGCCGGCGGCGTCGAGAGCATGAGCCGCGCGCCGTTCGTGCAAGGCAAGGCTACCACGGCCTTTTCGCGCGCTGCGGAAATCCATGACACCACCATCGGCTGGCGTTTCGTCAATCCGCTGATGAAAAAGGAATACGGCGTCGACTCCATGCCGGAAACCGCGGAAAACGTCGCCGACGATTACAAGGTCAACCGCGCCGACCAGGACGCCTTTGCCCTGCGCAGCCAGCAAAAGGCAGCCCGCGCCCAGCGCGACGGCACCCTGGCGGAAGAAATCATCGCCGTGCAAGTGCCGCTGAAGAAAGGCGAAACCGTCATGGTCGAGAAGGACGAGCATCCGCGCGAAACCACGCTGGAAGCGCTGGCCAAGCTGAAGCCCATCGTTCGTCATGACGGCACCATCACTGCCGGCAACGCTTCCGGCGTCAACGATGGCGCTTGCGCCGTGCTGCTGGCCGATGAAGAGGCTGTCAAGCGCTATGGCTTGAAGCCGCGTGCCCGCATTCTCGGCATGGCGACCGCCGGCGTGGCGCCACGCGTCATGGGTATCGGCCCGGCGCCGGCCACCAAGAAGTTGCTGGCGCATTTGAACATGACGATCGACCAGTTCGACGTCATCGAACTCAATGAAGCCTTTGCCTCGCAAGGTCTGGCCGTGCTGCGCGAACTGGGCGTGGCGGACGACGATACCCGCGTCAACCCGAATGGCGGCGCGATTGCGCTGGGCCACCCGCTCGGCATGAGCGGCGCGCGCCTGGTCACCACGGCGACGTATGAATTGCAACGCAAGGGTGGCCGCTATGCGCTGTGCACGATGTGCATCGGCGTCGGCCAGGGTATCGCGATGGCCATCGAGCGCGTCTAGAGCCGGATACAGCCTCAGATTGCCTTTCAGAACGGATAGCGACAGTTTGATAGAAGTACGAAGCAGTGCAGGAACGCATCGCGGTAAGCCGCCATGCATCACATCATTAACAAGCAAGAAGACAACCAAAAAAATTGGAGAGATTATGAAAAGCACCTTCACCAAGTTTTGCCGCCGCCGGCTGGCCGCTGCCATCGCCACCCTGGCGCTCGGCGCCGCCAGCACGGCTGCCATCGCCCAGGATCAAAAAAAGGGCATTTCCGATGACGTCGTCAAGATCGGCCTGCTGCTCGACTTGTCGGGCGTGCTGACCGATATCGCCGGCCAGGGCACCGCGACTGCCGTGCAGATGGCCATCGACGATTTTGGCGGCAAGGTCAATGGCAAGAAAATCGAACTGGTGTTTGCCGACCATAACAACAAGGCTGATATCGCCGCCGCCAAGGCACGCGAATGGTTCGATACCGCCAAGGTCGATGCCTTGCTGGATGTGGCCGGCTCCGCCACCGCCTTGTCGGCGCTGGAAGTCGCACGCCTGAAGAACAAGATCATCGTCTTCAATGGCCCGGGCACGCTGCGCATCACCACCGACCTGTGCGCCCCGACAGCGATCCACTATGCCTACGACACCTATTCGCTGGCCAATGTGACTGCCAAGGCGATGCTGAAAAACGGTGGCGATAGCTGGTACTTCCTGACTGCTGATTATGCCTTCGGCGCATCGTTGCAACAAACCGCGACCGAAGTGATCAAGGAAGCCGGCGGCAAGGTGCTGGGCGCGGTCAAGCACCCGACCAACGCTTCTGACTTCTCGTCTTACATTCTGCAGGCGCAATCGAGCGGCGCCAAGGTGATTGGCTTGGCCAACACCGGCGCTGACACGGTGAACGCCATCAAGGCAGCGCAGGAATTCGGCTTGCTGAAATCCGGTAAGCAAAAGCTGGCTGGTTTGCTGATGTTCATTAACGACATCCACGCGATCGGTTTGCCATCGGCACAAGGCTTGCTGCTGTCCGAAGCGTTTTACTGGGACCTGAACCCGGAAACCCGTGCCTGGTCGAAGCGCTACTTTGAAAAAGCCAAGCGCATGCCGAACATGATCCAGGCCGGTGCCTATTCCTCGACCATGCTTTATCTGAACGCCATCAAAGCAACCGGCACCGACGATACCGAGACCGTGATGAAGAAGATGAAGGCGACGCCGATCAACGACTTCTTCGCCAAGAATGGCAAGATCCGCGACGACGGCCGCATGGTGCATGACATGTACCTGTTCCAGGTGAAGGCGCCGAACGAATCCAAGTCCCCATGGGATTACTACAAGGTGATTGGCACCGTTCCTGCCGACCAGGCGTTCCTGCCGCTGGCAAAATCCACCTGCCCGCTGGTGAAGAAGTAAGTCTGGAAACCCGAATGCGCAAGGCGTGCATGGCAGCGCCATCGATGCCATGCGCATTCGGAATGCAATGAATCGACACAAGGGAAGCGTCATGAGCAATCCGCGCTGGAAACAACGGCCACCCGGTTCCAACTGGGGCGATTTCGGTCCTGACGACCAGCTCGGCCGCCTCAATCTTTTGACGCCGGAAAAACTGAAACAAGGCTTGGCGGAAGTGCATGATGGCCGCGCCTTTTGCCTCTCCCTGCCGCTGGATTACCCGGGCGGTAACGCGCTCAACCCCAACCGTAACCCGCCGATCCTGCGCCCGACCCTGCGGCGCGGCAAGGTCAACGTCAATTGCCAATTGTCGGAGCTGGAGCCCGGCCGCCCCGATGTGCTGTCGGATGACCTGGCGATTTTGCACCTGCAATATTCGACGCAATGGGATGGCTTGCCGCACGTCGGTTCCATGTTCGACGTCCATGGCGATGGGGTGCCACGCGCGGTGTATTACAACGGCTATGCCGCCGGCGACGATGTGATCGGCCCGGACGATGTGGCGGATTGCGGCTTGCCCGCGAATATCAAGCCGGAAAGCACGTCATGCGCAAAAGCCCTCGGCATTGAACACATGGCGCAAACCTGCGTGCAGGGCCGCGCCGCCATGATCGACCTGCGCGCGCACTACGGCGACGCCTATACCCTGGTCGGCTATGACAAGCTCATGCGCGTCATCGAACAGGACCGCGTGGAAATCGAAACGGGCGATATCGTTTGCATGCACACCGGCTTTGCCGATGTCGTGCTGAAGATGAACAAGCAGCCTGACCCGGCGGTATTGAAGAATAGTTGCGCCGTGCTCGACGGGCGCGACGAGCGTTTGCTGCAATGGATCAGCGATAGCAATCTCGCCGCCATCGCCACCGACAATTACGCCGTCGAGGCGTATCCGGCGCGCGACGACCATCACTGCTGCGCCTCCCTGCCCTTGCACGAGCATTGTCTCTTCAAGCTGGGCGTGCACCTGGGCGAATTGTGGCACCTGACGCCGCTGGCTGCATGGCTGCGCGAGCGCGGCCGCTACCGTTTCCTGCTGACGGCGCCGCCCCTGAAGCTCCCGGGCGCTTTCGCGTCGCCGGTGACGCCGGTGGCGACGGTCTGAGGCATTACCAAGGATGGAAAGACTGAAATGAGCAAGCAACGAGTATTGATCACCGGCGGCGCAGCAGGCATCGGCGCCGCGGCAGCCGAGCGCTGCCGCCAGGATGGCTACGAACCGGTCATCATCGACCGCGTCGGCGACGGCATAATCGCCGATCTCGCCGATCCTGTCGCCACCGGTAAAGCGCTGGCGCAAGCCCTCGAAGGCGGACCGATCACGCGGCTGGTCAACAATGTCGGCATGGTCTGCCCAGCGGACGCCGAGAACCAGACGCTGGAAGAACTCGAGCGCGCCTGGGCATTGAACGTGCGCTGCTCGATGCAATGCATGCAGGCGCTCTTGCCGGGCATGAAGGAAGCCGGCTTTGGCCGCATCCTCAACATGTCGTCGCGCGCCGCGCTGGGCAAGCAATTGCGCACTGCCTATGCCGCCACCAAGGCCGGCTTGATCGGCATGACGCGCGTCTGGGCGCTGGAGCTGGGCGCCTACGGCATCACCGCCAATGCCATCGGGCCGGGACCGATCGCCACCGAATTGTTCGAGCGCGCCAATCCGCCCGGCAGCCCGCGCACGCAAGCCATCATCGATTCGGTGCCGGTCAAGCGCATCGGCACGCCGGAAGATGTGGCGCAGGCAGTATCGTTCTTTCTGGACGAGCGCAGCGGCTTTGTCACCGGACAGGTCTTGTATGTCTGCGGCGGCATGACCGTGGGCGTGGCAGGTGTCTGACGTGAATACGTCCTTGCCAAACCGGAGCGACCAGACAGTAGCCATCGTCGGCGCCGGCAGCATCGGCGTAGCCTTTGCGCTGGTGTTCGCGCGCGCCGGCTGGCAAGTGCGCCTGCAAGACCCGGATGCCGCTAGACTGGCGGCGGTTCCCGGCGAAGTGGCCGAACGTGCGGCGGCGCTCAAGACATTCGACTTGCTCGATGAATCGCCGCAGACAGTGTGCGAACGCATCTCGACCATAACTGCATTGAGCGACGCCGTCGCGGAGGTGCCGCTGGTGCTGGAATGTGCGCCGGAAAAGGTCGAGATCAAGCGCGAATTGTTTGCGCAACTCGATAGCCTGACGCGCCCGGACACCATTCTGGCGAGCGTATCGTCAGCCCTGCCGGTGTCATTCTTTGCGGCAGAGTTGCCGGGCCGCTCGCGCTGCCTGATCGCCCATCCCGGCAATCCGCCATATCTGATTCCGGTCGTGGAAATCGTGCCGGCGGAATTTACCGCGCCGGCAGTGGCCGAGCGCGCCGAGCAGTTGTTTAATGAAGTCGGCATGGCGCCGGTGCGGGTGCGGCGCGAAGTCGAGGGTTTTATTTTCAACCGACTGCAAGGCGCCGTGCTGCGCGAAGCGTATTGCCTGGTGCGCGATGGCGTGGCGACGGTCGCCGACATCGACCGCGTCATGCGCGACGGCCTGGCGCCGCGCTGGTCCGTGATCGGGCCCTTCGAGACGGTAGACTTGAACACGCGAGGCGGCATCGCTTCGCATGCGCAAAAGATGGGGCCGGCTTACGCCCGGATGGGCAAGGAGCGCGGCCAGGATGACCCCTGGACGCCGGAGCTGGTCGCCGAAGTGGAACGCCAGCGGCGCGCAGCCTTGCCGCTGGATGAATGGTCATCGCGCGTCAGCTGGCGCGACCGCGAATTGATGGCATTGGCACGTGACCGCAAGAAGCGCGCCTCCAAGAATTGAACCTGTCGCAAGGCAGGAAGACAGTAAATCGAACGAATCATTGATTGACGAAAGGATCACCATGCTATTTCTCGTACATATGCAAGTCAACATTCCCGACACCGTGCCGGCCGAGCGCGCCACGCAGCTGAAGGCCGATGAAAAGGCGCTGGCGCAGGAATTGCAAAGAAGCGGCAAATGGCGCCATCTCTGGCGCGTCGCAGGCCAGTATGCCAACTACAGCGTGTTCGATGTCGAATCCAATGACGAGCTGCACAATGTCCTGATGAGTCTGCCGCTGTACCCGTTCATGAAGATTGAAGTCACGCCGCTGGCGCAGCACCCGTCGGCCATCGCCAAGAACTGAAACGGAGGCGCGTCATGCCCTATATGATCGAAACCTTCGACAAGCCCAATCGCCAGGAATTGCGCAAGCAAACCCGCAACGAGCATCTGGAGTATCTTGCCGCGCAGGCGGCCAAGCTGCTGGCATGCGGCGCCAAGCTCAACGATGACGGCAGCGATGCCGGCGGCGGCATCTATATCGTCGATGTGGAAACGCGCGTCGAAGCCGAGCAATTCATCGCTGCTGACCCTTTTTCCAAGGCCGATCTGTTCCGCGAAATCCGCATCACGCGCTGGCGCAAGGCTTACCTGGCTGGCCAGAGCTATCTGTGATGCGCCGGTCTCATTTTAATCGGAGGTAAAACATGCCCCAAGCCCAACTAGCCGACGTGAGCATCCATTACCAGCTCGACGGCGATGAAAAAAATCCCGTGCTGGTGATGTCCAACTCGCTCGGCACCACGATCGACATGTGGGCGCCGCAGGTCGCCGCCCTTTCCCAGCATTTCCGCCTGCTGCGCTACGACACACGTGGCCACGGCCAGTCGCAAGTCACGCCCGGCCCCTATTCCATTCCCCAGCTCGGCGGCGATGTGATCGGCTTGCTGGATTGCCTCGGCATTCAAAAGGCGCATTTCTGCGGCCTGTCGATGGGCGGCATCACCGGCATGTGGCTCGCCTCGGCGCATCCCGAACGCATCAATCGCCTGGTGCTGGCCAATACCGCCGCACTGATCGGCCCGCCGGAAAACTGGACCACGCGCGTGGACAAGGTGCGCCAGGAAGGCATGGCATCGATTGCCTCCGCCGTGGTGTCGCGCTGGCTGACGCCGGAGTACGCGGAAAAGCACCCCGAGCAAGTCGCCTACCTGGAAAACATGCTCAAGGCGACTCCAGCCGAGGGCTACGCGGCCAACTGCATCGCCGTGCGCGACGCCGATTACCGAGAAGCGGTCAAGAAGATTACGGCGCCGACGCTCGTGATCGCCGGCGCGGGCGACTTGCCTACGCCGCCGTCCGAAGGGCGTTATTTGGCCGAGGCGATCCCTGGCGCGAAATATGTCGAATTCGCCGGCGCCCACCTGACCAACCAGCAGGAGCCGGAACGCTTCAGTAACGCGGTAATCGAGTTCCTGCAAACCTAAAAATATCGTCTTCCTCCTCCTTCCCGCCTCCTGGGAAGGTTACATGCCCTGGCGTCGTGGACGACCAGGGCATTTTTTTACGCCGGCGTGACATGACCACGAACTTAGTACATCGTCGTGCTGATCCGCGCGGGCAAGTCCGCATCGTACTGCTGGCCATCGATATCGCCATGGCTCAAGTCTGCCAGGATGGTCCCTACGCTGGGCAAGCTGCTTTTCTCGACGTGGCTGTCGGCATGCCAGAGCCTGGAGCGCAGAATCGCCCGCGAGCATTGGAAGAATACCGATTCGACATGCACCTGCAAGACCGAGCGAGGCAGCTTGCCCTCCATGGCATGCTGCTCCAGGAGCTGGGGGTCGACGAGAATCCTGGCGCGGCCATTCACCCGCAGCGTCTCGCCGAGACCCGGGATTAAAAACAGCAGCGCCACGCGCGGATCCGCAATGATGTTGCGCAGGCTGTCGATCCGGTTGTTGCCGCGGCGGTCGGGAAGAATCAGGGTCTTGTCATCGACGATGGCGACGAATCCAGCCGGGTCTCCCCTTGGCGAGACATCCAAACCGTCTTCGCCCTTCGTCGCCAGGACGACGAAGGGCGACGCCTTGATGAGTTGCTGGTAGTGAGGATGAAGATAGTTGACTTCTTTCTTCAGCGAGGCAACGACCGGCTCTCCATAGATGTTTTCCAGCGATTCGAGATCGGAAATTTGATAGGGGTCTGACATGGTCTCCTCTATAAATTGGACTGGTTTTATGCCGCAACACCGACTACAGGCGCAAACGGCTGGTTCAGCAAATCGATGAAGGCATTGCCTTCCAGCGGCGGCGAATGCAAGTAGCCTTGCGTCTGGTCGCAGTCGAGGTCCTGCAGCAAGCTGAGCTGCTCTTCCGTTTCCACGCCTTCGGCCACGACTTCGATACCCAGCGAGTGCGCCAGCTGAATGATGGCCACGACGATCGAATAGCCCTTGGGGCTGATGGCCATGTTGTGGATGAAGCTGCGGTCCACTTTCATTTGCTGCACGCCGAACTGCTGCAGGTAACTGAGGCTGGAATAGCCGGTGCCGAAATCGTCGATGGCCAGCTCGAACCCGGCTTGCTGAAGCTTTTCAATGGTTTGCATGGTTTCGACGGCGTTTTGCATGGCCACCGTTTCGGTGATTTCAAACATCAGCTTGGCCGGAGCGATCTGGTGTTTGACGGTGATGCCAAGAATATCTTCGACGATGCGGGCCGAGCGCATCTGGATTTGCGACAGGTTGATGGCGATTCGCACGGTTTCCAATCCTGCCGTTTGCCATTCCTGCAATTGCCGGCATACCTCTTCAATGACCCAGCGTCCGACTTCCAGGATCTGGCCGGAGCGCTCGGCGATTGGAATGAATTCGGCGGGCGAGATCATGCCCAGCTTGGGATGCCGCCAGCGCAGCAAGGCTTCTGCGCCAAGGATATGGGTGCGGTCGCAGCTGAATTTGGGCTGATACACCAGGAATAGTTCGTCGTTCTGGATCGCCGCAGGCAAGCTGCGCTGGATATCGATGGCGCGGCGCGTGGAAGCATTCATGGCCGCTTCGAAGAAGCGGTAATTGTTGCGGCCGCTGGTCTTGACCTCGTACATCGCCGCATCGGCATGACTGATGAGCTCATCCACGCTCTTGCCATCGTCCGGATAGATGGCGATGCCGATGCTGGGAGAAATCCGCATGCCGAGCTGATGGGGTACGAATTCGTCATGGAAGCATTCGAGTAGTTTTTCTGCGATATGCCCGGCCATGCCCACGTCAGGCAATCCCTCGACCAGGATCACGAATTCATCGCCGCCCAGCCGTGCCACGGTGTCTTCCTTGCGCAAGGATTGTTGCAGGCGCGCCGCCACTTCCTGCAACAAGGCGTCGCCGACGGCATGACCCAGCGAATCGTTGATCGCCTTGAAGCCATCCAGGTCGATGAAGTAAAGCGCCACCCGCGCCCTGGCGCGTTCGGCAGCGACAAGGGCATGGCGCACGCGTTCAAACAGCAAGGAGCGGTTCGGTAAACCGGTCAGGGCATCGTGCATGGCCTGATGGTGCAACTTTGCATTGACCGTGGTGAGTGACTTCACATACTCGTTGGTGCGCATCTCCAGGCGCGCATCGAGAATGGACAGCATCAGGGTGATGGTCAGGATGCCGAAGGTGAGGCCGGCAATCGTCAGCGCCAGCCAGTTGGGGCTGATTTCCGACGCCACCGTGCAGACCGAGCCGAGCGGGAAATCGGCGGCGGCCATGCCCGTGTAATGCATGCCGGTGATGGCGATACCCATGACCAGGGCCGCGACAATGCGGCGCAGAAGCAGATGCTTTTCACGCTGATGCCGCAACCTGACCATGAGCCACAGCGCCGCCGTGGAGGCGCCGACCGCGATCAGGATCGAGAGCGTGAAAATGCCGGGGTGCCATTGGATGGCGGGATTCATCCGCATCGCGGCCATGCCGGTGTAATGCATGGCCGCGATGCCGGCGCCCATCATGATGCCGCTACTGAACAGCCGGGAGAGCGAAACCTTTTCCCGCGTGACGAGATGCAGCGCAAAGAAGGAAACCAACACCGCAATGACCAGTGACGCTGCAGTCAGGCCAAAATCGTAGCCGAGCGGGATCGGCAAGGAAAAGGACAGCATGCCGACGAAATGCATGCACCAGATGCCCAGGCCCATGGCAATGGCGCCGCCAGTCAGCCAGTACAGGCGCTGGTTTTTTCCGCTGACGGTGGCGATGCGCCCGGTAAGGTGGAGCGAGGTGTAGGACGCCAGCGTTGCGATTGTCAGGGAGGCAATTATAAGCGCAAGGCTGTAGGTGGGCTGCAGCATGACTCAATATTCAGCATATTTTTCTTGGGCCGAGCACAATACCGTAGTTATTAAGGCAAAGCCAATTAAAGGTTTTAATGCAATAGATAGTATTAACTTGCAGCTAACGTTTTGCAGCGCCAGGGCGGTCAATACCCTGATCATGTATGCAAATCCTTGCGCTGCACTGCCTTCATGGCGCCGCGTCTTTCATGTCGAGCTTGCGCAGCATGGCCTTGCTGATTGTCTGGCGCGTGTTCCCATACGCTTCCCATGGATCCTTCTTCAGCGCTTTCAAGCGCGCCGGCAGCGATTGGATATTCCACATGGCCGAATTGGTCACGTCATCGAGTTCATCCCAGGACAGCGGTGTGGAAACGCTCAAGCCTTGGCGCGCGCGCACCGAGTATGGCGCGACAGTGCTGGCCATTTTCTGGTTGCGCAAATGATCGATGTAGATCTTGCAGACGCGGTTTTGCTCGCCCATCTTGATGCCGAACTTGCGCGGAAAGGTCTCGGCCAGATGACGTGCCACGGCTTCGGAACAGCGCGTGACGGTTTCCCAGGTATGCCGGCGCGCCAGCGGCACCACCACGTGCAAGCCCTTGCTGCCGCTGGTTTTGACGAAGGAGTCCAGACCCAGCTCGTTCAGGAATTCCCTGAGCAGGCGCGCGCCGTCGACCACGCGCTGCCATTTGAGCTTGGGATCGGGATCGAGGTCGAATACCATGCAATCCGGCTTATCCATGCAATCGGCCCGGGCATTGCAGGTGTGGAGTTCTATCGTGCCCATTTGTGCCGCCGATACCAGGGCCTTGGCGGAATTGATGACCAAGAGCGGTTGATGTTCCGGATCGACCGATGGGTCAAGAATTGCGATTTCCGGAATCGCGGCGCGGATGGCATGCCGCTGAAAAAAGGCCTTGCCTGTCAATCCGCCCGGCGAGCGAAGCAGATAGACCGGGCGGTTTTTCAGGTAAGGCAGCAGGTAAGGTGCAACCGCATCGTAGTAGTGCGCCAAGTCCAGCTTGGTCAAGCCGCTTGCCGGGTCGATCACGCGCTCGGGGTGCGTGATGGTGATGCCCTGCAGCGTGGCAGGCTTCGATGGGGCATGCTTCAGCAACTTGCCTACCGGTTTATCCGCTTCCTCATCGATGCCGCTGTCGCTGCGCGCCGCCTCGTCCCTTTCCTTGATCAGGAGCCATTGCTGCTTGTTGCCGCCGCCAGCCATGCGCGTGCGCACCAGCGTCCAGCTGCCATGCAGCTTGTCGCCATACAGATGAAACTTGAGCTTGCCGTCACGATAGCCTTGCGCCGCATCCCCTCGCGCTTCCCAGATGCCGCTATCCCAGATCTCCACCTTGCCGGCGCCATACTGGTGCGCAGGGATGATGCCTTCGAAATCGGCATAGCTGATGGGATGATCCTCGACTTGCACCGCCAGGCGCTTGTCGGCCGGATTCATGCTCGGCCCCTTGGGAATGGCCCAGCTTTTCAGCGTGCCATCGAGTTCGAGCCGAAAATCATAATGCAGCTTGGACGCGTCATGCCGTTGCACCACGAAGCGCAATTCATCTTGCGCGCGCTGCGCTTGGCCGCGTGGTTCGCTCGTGATGCGGAAATTCCGTTTGGCATGGTAGGTCGCAAGTTTATTCGGCATGGCTTTTCCTCTATCTTGCTTGTGGTGCATAGGTCCGATGCGAATTTGCGGCAATGCTTTTGGCATTCACCTGTCGGCAAGCGCCGTGGTCGAATGGGCTGACGCACCGCTGTAACCATCGAATGCCATACGATTAATGTTACAAATTCGACAGACGAGGTACTGCTTAGTTCTTGTGCAATTGCAAGGCTGCGCTTGGCGATGGATTTTTGCCGACGCGGCGAATGTCGTACCAGTCATGAATATCTATGTCGGCACGAGTGGCTTTCAGTACGCGCACTGGAACAATGGCGTGTTCTATCCGCCGCGCACCAAGGATCGCCTGGCGTATGCCTATTCCAAAATGAACGTGTTGGAAATCAATTCCACGTTCTATAGCATCCCTAAGCCGGAGATGGTCGCTGGATGGGCAGAAAAGATTCCCGCTGGCGCCAAGATGATTTTGAAGGCGCCGCAGTCAGTCACGCATCGCCGCCGCCTGAGGCTGCAAAGCGCGCCGCATGTCAAACCGGGCGAACACTTGCTGCATTATTTCGCCGATGGCTGCCTGCGTATTCCCGAAGAAAAACGCGGACCCGTGCTGGTGCAACTTCCCAATCGCATGGCAATCGATCTGCAGCGCCTGGAAGCGGTATTGCAGTTACTGACGCAACGCTCGCTCAAGGTCGCGCTGGAAGTGCGGCATGCCTCGTGGTGCGTGACACCGACCTTCGAGCTGCTGGCGAAATATCGCGCCGCCCTGGTGGCGTCGGATTGGCACGAATTTGCCACGCCACTGGTGCCGACCGCGGATTTCATTTACTTGCGCCGGCATGGGCCGGACAGCGTCTACAGCAGCTTGTATAGCGAGGAAGCGGTTGCCGAAGACATCGCGCTGATCCGGCGCCAGCAGGTCGATGAGGCTTATGAGCTATTCAATAATGACGTGCATGGCTATGCACCGCAGAATGTGATGCAGATGCTGCGATTGCTGCGGCAGGAATGAGTTTCAGCCGGGCATAAACGGCATAAATAGCATTCACGTCATTACGGAAATCGATGTGTCTTGCGAGGCCGGCGGTCCGGCGCGTTCCAGACAAGGATGGCAGATATTCTCATTCCGGGAGGTCTGCCAGCTCCCATCGGGCTGCGCTGGCCAAACCCCATTCATGGCACCGCGTTAATTGCGAGCCGAGAATTTGCATCCGATAAACCCTCTGCTTTCGCTCATTGCCGGCGCCGCAACTCAATCTGAAATTTTTAGTCTACTTTGACAGAATGCTGGTTACAAGCAGGCTGTGCATTGGTTGGGTAAAGTGTTCTTACACATCATTAACGGGCGGGCAAATGTCGGTTAACGAATGGAGTGGTACCGAGGCGCTCGAAATTGCGGAACAGCGTTTCAGGGAATTTGCGGATGCGATGCCGCACATTATCTGGACTGCCCGCGCAGATGGCACGATTGATTATGTGAATCAGGTCTATCGCGACTTCGTGCAGCGCGACCTTGATGTGCCTAGCCAGAGCTGGATAGACATTCTGCATCCCGATGATGTGACGCCCACGCTGAGCGCCTGGCAGCATGCCGTCGCCACCGGCACCGAATACTCCATTGAATTTCGCGCGCTGCACCATACGAGCGGCAAATATCGCTGGCTTGCCGTCCGTGGCAAGCCGGTTCGGGATGAAGCTGGAAATATCCGCAAATGGTATGGCATTTGCACCGATATCCAGAGCGTCAAGGAAGCGCAAAGTGAAATCCAGCGTCTTGCCAACCTCGATCAGTTGACCGGATTGCCGAACCGACGGCTTTTGCAGGACCGCCTGGAACATGCCATGCGCGTCAGCAGCCGCAACCAGCAATGGGGCGCGGTCATGCTGATCGACCTGGATAACTTTAAACTGGTGAACGATACGCAGGGACATAGCCAGGGCGACGTGCTGATCCAGCAAGTGGCGCAGCGATTGGCGCGCTATCTGCGTGGAAGCGACACGGTGGCGCGTCTCGGTGGCGATGAATTTATCGTCATACTCGAAAGCATAGGCCATACCAGCATCGAAGCCGGCAGCCGCGCCGCACAAACTGGCGAAAAAATTCTTGCCATCCTGGGCGAGCCCTTTCAGCTATGTAATAGCCAGCACAGCAGCACTGCCAGTATCGGCGCGTCGCTTTTTCACGGCACGCAGCGCCCGGCGGAGGAATTGCTGAAGCGCGCCGAGGCCGCCATGTACCAGGCCAAGGCGGCCGGCAGAAATCTTTTTTGTTTTTATGATCCGGTGATGCAGTCGGCGATCAGCAAGCGGATGGCGATCGAGGATGCAATCCGTCATAGCCTGGAGCATGAGCTATTCACCGTGCATTACCAGCCACAGGTCGACTTGCACGAGCGCGTCATCGGTGCCGAAGCCTTGCTGCGCTGGACGCATCCGGATTATCGGCACGTTTCGCCGGCTGAATTCATTCCCGTTGCAGAAAATTCCGGGCAAATCCTGCAGCTAGGCCAGTGGGTGCTGCAATCGGCATGCGAGCAATTGGCGGCATGGGCGCGGCATCCCGCAACGGCGCGGCTGACGCTGGCAGTCAATGTCAGCGCCAAGCAATTCCGCCATCCCGAGTTCATCCATCAGGTGATCGGCATCATTGAGACAACGGGAATCCATGCAGGCAAGCTGAAGCTGGAAATTACGGAAACGGCATTGATCGAGAATATCAGCGATGCCGTGGACAAGATCCTTGTGCTGAAAAAACACGGCATTGGCATGTCGCTGGATGACTTTGGCGTGGGCTATTCTTCCCTGGCGTATCTGTGCGATCTTCCTCTTGATCAGATCAAGCTGGATCGCTCATTCATCCGGCGCATTCCGGGTAGCGCCAAGGATATGGCGATCCTGCAAGCCATGATCATGCTGGGCCAGAAACTGGGACTCACCATCGTCGCCGAAGGCGTCGAATCGACCCAGCAGTTACATGCGTTGACCGGAATCGGCTGCCAGCATTTTCAAGGCTTCCTGTTTTCCAAACCCTTGCCGGCGCCAGACTTTGCCGCTTACTTGCAAAAAAGCGTGGCGGATTGAGCCATCGTTTGCGATCGATGGCTGCAACCTGCCAGGCGCACGTGCAGCCGTCATCGCCGCGCCGCTTACGGCAAGGATTGCGTCGGCGCGACTTGCTGGTTGACTGGCGAATTGCTGCGTGCCGGCTGTGACGGCGCCGGGTTGCCATTGCCGCCGCCGAAAAGGCGGTTCCACAGACTGCTGATCGGGTCGCGCTCTTCCGCGCCGACGGTGCGCACCGCGCCCTGGTCGGCAAATTCCTGGTAAGCCCAGTCGCCATTGGCTTGCACCAGGCCATCGGGCATCGCGCGCTGGCCATCCGGGCGGCCGCGCAAGGCGACGCGCATGTAATCGACCCAGATCGGCAGCGCCAAGGTGCTGCCGAATTCGCGGTTGCCCAGCGACTTGGGCGTGTCGTAACCCAGCCAGGCCACGGCCACCACATCGCTGGCATAGCCGGCAAACCAGCCATCCATCGCATCGTTGGTGGTACCCGTCTTGCCGGCCAGGTCGGCGCGGCCAAGCTTCTGGCCGGCGGCTGCGGCCGTGCCGGAATGGGCGACGTCGCGCAGCATGCTATCCATCAGCCAGGCATTGCGCGCATCGAGCACGCGTTCGGCTTCATTTTCCGCCTCCGGCTTTTGCGCCAGGACGTTGCCCTTGGCATCGGTGATCTTGGCGATCAGGTAAGGCTGGCGCAGGTAGCCGCCATTGGCAAACACGGCATAGGCCGACGCCATCTGTGCCGGCGTCACCGACCCGGTGCCGAGTGCCAGGGTCAGGTTGTTCGGGTGCTTGTCCGGCGTAAAGCCGAAGCGGCCGAGATAGTCTTGCGCATACTGCGGCGTGACCTGTTGCAGGATGCGGATCGATACCACGTTCTTGGAACGCTTCAAGCCATAGCGCATCGATACCATGCCATCGTAGCTGCCATTGTCGTTTTGCGGCGTCCACGAGCGGCCATTGGCATCGGTCATTTCCAGCGGCGCATCGTTGATCAAAGTGCCGGGCGACAAGCCTTTTTCCAGCGCGGCGGAATAGACAAAGGGCTTGATGGTCGAGCCCGGCTGGCGCCAGGCCTGGGTGACATGGTCGAACTGGCTCAAGCCATAGTCGAAGCCGCCGACCAGGGCGCGGTACGAGCCGTCATGGGCATTGAGAGCGACAAAGGCTGCCGCCACTTCCGGCAATTGCACGATCGCCCATTTCTGCTTGGCGTCTTGCATGATGCGGATCACGGCGCCGGGTCGCACGCCGCTGTCACCCTTGGCGCCGAGCTTGGCGGCGGCAAAACGCAAGCCTTCGCCGCTGATGGTGATTTCTTCGCCGGAGAGCACTTGCACGCGCACTGCCTTGGATGACGTCGCCAGCACCACGGCTGATTTCAATTCACCGCTGTCCGGGTATTTCAGCAAGGCTTGGGCAATCGCTTCATCGCGGTCTTCTTCATCGTCCGGCAATTTGATGAAGGCTTCCGGCCCGCGATAGCCATGGCGGCGGTCGTAATCCAGCACACCGCGGCGCACGGCCGCATACGCCGCATCCTGATCGGTTTTGACGAGCGTGGTGACGACATTGAAGCCGCGCGTGTACGTCTCTTCCTTGAATTGCGAATACATGAACCTGCGCACCTGTTCGGCGGCGTATTCGGCATGGGCGCCGAAGCGTTGCGCGTTACCGCGGATTACCGGCTTTTCATTCACTGCCTGCTGGTACTGCGCTTCAGTGATGTAGTTCAGCTCGCGCATGCGCTTGAGGATATACAGCTGGCGCTGGCGCGCGCGCTTGGGGTTGACCACCGGGTTCATGGTCGACGGCGCCTTGGGCAAGCCGGCCAGCATGGCGGCTTCGGCCACGCTGATGTCGCGAATCGGCTTGCCGAAATAGGTGTAGGCGGCAGCGGCAAAACCATAGGCGCGTTCACCCAGGTAAATCTGGTTCATGTACAGCTCGAGGATCTGATCCTTGGAGAGTTCGCGCTCGATCTTATAGGCCAGCATGATTTCGTTGACCTTGCGCGAATAGGATTTTTCGCGCGACAGGAAAAAATTGCGCGCGACTTGCATGGTGATGGTCGAGGCGCCCTGCGCATTGCCGCCTTTGACAAAATTCGATAGGGCGGCGCGCAGCACGCCCTTGTAATCCACGCCATCGTGCCGATAGAAGCTTTCATCCTCGATCGCCAGGAGCGCCTTGGTCATCAGGGGCGGCATTTGCTTGATCGGCACGAACTCGCGCCGCTCTTCGCCGAATTCGCCGATCAGTACATTATCGGCGGTGAAGATGCGCAGCGGGATCTTGGGACGATAATCGGTCAGCGTATCCAGACTGGGCAGGCTGGGAGCGACCAGTATCAGCGCATAAGCCGCGAGCAAACCGCCAACCAGCGCCACGATGGCCAAGCCACCCAGAAACAGGCCGGCCAGGCGCCGGCGCCAGGAACGTTTGCCGGCGCCGGATTTGGCGCCCTTGGACGATTGTGAAGAGGAAGAGGATTTGGAAGATTTCGTTGATTTCATAAAGAAGTGCGCGCAGCCAACAATGCAGGTAGCAAATATGTGCGCGGCTGGACAAGCCAGAAAATAGCAATTTTATAAAACTAACCGCATGCAACTGTATCAGGCATTGCGAATCGGGGGTATGGTGATTACTTTTTGTAACGACAAAGTTGTGTAAGCGCAGCAATATCTTGCCGCCATAATGATCTTAGGCAATGTATCGGCGGAAAAGTTGCTCATGCACCATTAAATATCTCGGATCCGTCATCCTGCGTATCGCCTGCTGGCGTCATCTGCGGCCAAACTGGCAGTCGACGCGAGCGATTTGTGTTTAAATGCCGTCTTTCCGCCAGTTGGCAAAACTCTAGCCAGCATAATCATTTCATCGCTTGCCATTCATGTCTCTTGCGTCATCCCTCTCCACTCCTTCCCTCGCCGGCGCGGCGGTAGAACAGCCGCAACTCTGCTGGAATGAAGCAGGTGAAAACCGTTGCGCCTCGTGGCGCGCCGAAGGCGGCGCGACTGTGCCGAAACGCGTGGTGATCGGCGACGATACCCTGGCGGCCGATACGGCCTATCGTCTGGCTTGCGAGGGAACGGCCATCCTGTGGCGCGGCGACTTTCAGAATGCGCGGCAATTGCTGCAGGCGCTGGCACGGCGCCTCGACGGCAAGGGACGGCGCAAGGGCGGCAAAAAGCCCAAAGCCGCGGCCAACATCACCGAAGCTTTTCATTTCCATCGCCAGGCGCAGGCGCAGCGCGCCCGGGTGCTGGGCATGCTCCTGATTCCTTTCGATGCTGATTACGGCATTCCCCTGCGCCGCGCGCCCGATGTGCGCCAGGCTTGCCGCGAAGCGTACGGAGACAATACTGCGCCTTTCGTGACATCGCTGCGGGAGCTGCAAGGCATCATCGGCGCGCATGAATGGCGCAAGAAAGGTGTCGAGATTCCGGTGCTGGGAGCGCGCATTCATCCACATTACGGCGTGTTTTCACCGGTACGTGGCGAGTATCTGGAGCTGGTGGTCAAGGCGCCCTTGCCGGCGAATCCGCTGCCGCAGGCATTCGATATCGGCACCGGCACTGGCGTGCTGGCGGCCTTGCTGGCGCGCCGGGGCGCTACTCATGTCGTGGCGACCGATTGCGCACCGCGTGCACTGGCTTGCGCGCGCGACAATATCCAGCGCCTGCAACTGGAAAAACAAGTCGACATCGTTGAAGCCGACCTGTTTCCGCCGGGGCAAGCGCCGCTGATCGTGTGCAATCCGCCCTGGTTGCCGGCGCGCCCCAGTTCCGCGCTCGAACAGGCGGTGTATGACCCGGATAGCCGCATGCTGCGCGGCTTTCTGACAGGTGTTGGCGCGCACCTGGCACCCGGCGGCGAAGCCTGGCTCATCCTGTCTGACCTGGCCGAGCATCTCGGCTTGCGCTCGCGCGAAGACTTACTAGGATGGATCGATGCGGCAGGATTGAAGGTGGCCGGCCGGCTTGATGCACGGCCAATTCATCCCAAGGCCAGCGACCCCGACGACCCGCTGCATGCTGCACGGCGCGCCGAAGTGACATCGCTGTGGCGCCTGGCTGCCAAATAAGCGCGCAGTAAGCACGTATTCAGCAGGTACTGAGTGTGTATCCCTGATTAAAAATTGTCCGGCTTGCCGCCGAAAAGGCGTCGCCACCAGCCGCCTGGCTTGGCGGTATGGCGCCTTTCCACGCCGCCTGGTGCGCCCGTAGCACCGCGTGCAGCGGTGGGATAGGTGTGGATCGTCGTTGCGGCAGGTTGGGTGGTGACAGTTTGCGGTGCCGACGCGGCAGCATGACCAGAATGGTCTGGATGAGGGCTGGCGGAAGTGCTCTGCGGCGTAGTTGATGTAGTTGACGCAGTGGCGGCAGTAGGCGCGGTGGCGGTTGGTGCTGCTGGTGCCGCAGGCGGCACAGCGGCAGGCTTTGCGGCAGACGCAGCGGATGTTCCCGGTTGACGGGCTGGCGGCCGCACCGCCTGTTCCGGCTCCAGCGTCGGCACGGCGCGGGATTGCAGCGCCTGCTTGTCATATTCCAGGAACAGGATTTTGCTTTCCAGGATCTTGATCATGTGATCCTTGTCAGCCAGGCGCAGACGCAATTCGCTGGTCACCTGGTCTTTCACACGGCGCAGCTCGGCTTCGAGCGCAATGACACGCTCGAGCGAACGAATGCGCTCTTCCAGCAGCGCGATCTTATTCTTGTCGGCAGGATCCTTGCGGGGCTCCCGCGGCTTGGGAGCGGCTGCCGGACTATGCAGGCGGCCGTAAAAGCGCAGCAATTCCGCGGTGTCGATGCGGACGTCGCCATCCTGCAGCACGGTTCTGGTCAAACGCCCGTTTTCAATATCGCGCAACAGGGTCGTGCGCGCTTTGCGCACCAGCTTTGCTGCATCGGAAAGGTTCACAAGTGCCATGCCGTCAGTGAATTGGCAAATCCATAATTGACCATGCTAAGCCAGAAGAATTCGCCCGATAGCGGCATAGATCAGAGGCATGGCAGTCTGTCGGCGGATCGCTACATTTTTGCTTGCATTCGCCACACTTGACGCTGGCTCCGTCATGGCTGCCTGTTGTGTAATCGACCAGAAAGCGCTCAACTTTGGCGTCAGGGATTGACGGCAGCGGCAATAACTGCAAAAGTTCCATCAAGAAATTTACAATTATTAACAATGCGGAGACTGGCAACGCACGGCATCCCTTTTCTTTGAGGCGGCATGGATAACTACACCATCTTTACCAAAACGGCCAAAGGGTTGGGCGAAGCGCTGGGTAAAACCAAGAACCTGTCACGCGAACACCGCAAGATCCTCAAAGAAATCGATGGGAAGGCAAGTTTCGAAAACCTGATCGATCAGCTTGGCATGGACGACGCCCGGCTGGAGAAAGTCATCAGCAAGTTGCTGGCCGAGGATTACATCCGCGAATTCGGGTCGTCCGCGCCGCCCGGCACGCAATCCACCGGTGAGACCGTATTCGGCCTGACCGCGCCGGCGACGATTGAAGTCGCCAACAGCCAACTCACCATCGGCGACTTCTTTCGCGCCATGGAAGAGCCCGACGTAGCGTCGGGAGCGCATGCGGGCAACCTCGACTTCAGAAGCCTGGGCATGCTCGACGCGGACAGCGCCCGCCGGGCACGCGAAGAACAGGTCGCGCAAATCGACCAGACGCGTCGCGCCATCGAGGAAGAAGCCCGGCGCATTACCGAACAAATGCAGCGTCAGGCCGCCGAATCAGCGCGCCGCGAAAGCGAACGGCTGGCACTTGCAGCGGCGGAGCAGGCTCGCCTGGAAGCAGAGGCCAAAGCCAAGCAGGAAGCCGAACTCGCGCGCCAGCAAGCCCTATTGCAAGAACAGCTTCGCGCCAGACAGGAAGCGGAAGAACAGGCACGGCGCGCCGAGCAAGAGCGCGCCAGAAAAGAAGCCGAGGAAGCGGAAAGACAAGCCCGTATCAAGGCGGAGCAGGAAGCGCGCCGGCTGGCCGAAGAAGCGGCCCGGCGCGAGGAACAGGAACGCCAGCGCCGCGAGGCGGAGGAACGCGCCCGGCAGCAGGCTGAGGAAGACGCCAGGAAGCGGGCAGAAGCCGAGCGACAGGCGCAACAGGCCGCCGAAGCCAAAGCCAGAAAAGAGGCCGAGGCGCAAGCCAGGCGTGAAGCGGAAGAAGAGGCACGTCGCCAGGAAGAAGCAGCGCGCCGCGCCGCAGAAGAAGCCGAAAGGCTGGCGCAGGAACAGGCGCGCATCAAGGCATGGGAAGCAGCCCGTCGCGCCGCCGAAGAATTGGCAAAGCGCGAGGCGGAAGCGGCCGCCAAGGCAGAAACAGAACGTCAGGCGAAATTGAAAGCGGAGGAAGAAGCGCGGCTGGCAGCCGCAGCGCAGGCGCGCCTGCAGGCCGAGGAAGAGACACGTCGCGCTGCCGAGGAACAGGCCCGGCGCGAAGCAGAAGAACAGGCACGCTTGCAGGCGGAAGCGGAAGCACACCGCGCGGCGGAAGAAAAAGCCAGGCGTGAAGCGGAAGAGCAGGCCCGGCAGGAAGCGCGCGAACGGGCCCGGAAGGAAGCCGAGGAAGCGGCACGCCTGAAGGCAGAGGATAAGGCCCGTCAGAAAGCGGAAGCCAAAGCCAGGAAAGAGGCAGAAGCACAGGCCAAACGCGAGGCGCGCGAACAGGCTCGACGCGAAGCGGAAGAAAAAGCGCGCCAGGAAGCCGAGCGCAAGGCGCAGCAAGCCGCCGAAGCTAGGAGCAAAAAGGAAGCCGAGCAGCAGGCCAAGCGCGAAGCCAAGGAAAAGGCAAGGCAGGCCGCGGAAGAAGCAGCGCGCCTGAAAGCCGAAGAAGCGGCCCGCGTAAAGGCAGCTAAGGAAGCCGAGAAAGAAGCCGAAAAAGCGGCAAAGATTGCAGCCAAAGCCGAAGTCAAGGCAGCGGTCGGCGCAGATGCCGACAAGGCGGCAGCTCCCGCGTCGCCAGCGCCGGATGACACCATACAGCCAGCCATGGCGAGCGAAGAGCCGGCATCCAGGCGCGCCGTGCGCATCGCTCTGCCGTCATTGAACCTCGGCAGGCTGGTGCGCACGGGTGCCGTGGCAGTGGCGGCATTGTCTGTCATCGGCCTGGCAGCAGTCCACGTCATGCCATTCACCAGCCGCCTGGCGCTACTGCAAAAGGAAGCCAGCGCGCAGTTCGGCCAGCCGGTGCGCATCGGCGGCCTGAACCTGGCGCTGCTGCCGCAACCGCACTGGCGTTTGCAGGAAGTGGCGATCGGCGAGAATAAACAGATCGTCATCCCGCAGGTCAAGGCCAGAGCTTCGCTGGCCAGCCTGTTTGACGGCACCATGCAATTCACCTCCATCGAACTGGTCTCGCCCGCCATCGATGAAGAAGGCCTCGCCTGGATTCTGTTCGGACCAACATCGGGCACTTCATCAGGCGCACCAACCGGCGCACAAGCCGACACCCCATGGCAAGCCGCCATGCTCACCGCGAGCGATATCCGCCTGCGCACGCCACGGCTGCCGCTCCCGGTCTTTGACGGCAGCGTCGAAATCGATGACAAGAGCGGTTGGCGCAAGATCGCATTGAATGCGGCGGCGGAAAAACTCCACATCGACTTGATCCAGAAAGATGGCAAGCTGCAGTTCGAATTCACCGCCAATGACCTGCTCTTGCCGTTCGGCGCCACTCAGGGATTCGACAGTTTCAATGCCAGCGGCGCCATCGCGCGGGATGGCTTGGAGATCGATAAATTTACCGGCGTTGTCTATGACGGCACCCTCAGCGGCAACGCCGTGCTGCGCTGGAAGCAGGGCTGGAACTTGAAAGGCGAGGCGCAGGCCAAGCGGTTCGCGCCGGCGAAGCTAGTGCCTACTCTAATGCAGGGCGGCGCGCTGGATGGCAATTTCAAGTTTGCGATGCGCGCCGACGAAGCCGATAAATTGTTCGCCGCGCCGCAAGTTCGCGGCAGCTTCAATGCCAGCAGCGGCACCTTGCTCGGCATCGATATGGCCAGCCAGATCATGGGGCAGGCCGGCAGCGGCAGGACGGCATTCAATGAAATCGATGGCGATTTCATTCTCGATGGCGGCAAGCTGAAGCTGGCGAAAATGCACATGGCTGCCGGATTGCTGTCGGCGGCGGGCGACGCGGCCCTGGATGCCGATGGCAGGCTCGACGGCCAAATCAATATGGATTTGCGTACCGCGACCAGGCAGGCGCATGGCATCGTCAAGCTTGGCGGCACGGTGGGCGCGCCGAAGTTCAGCCGCTAGCTCATCGTCGCGCGACCGGCTTGCCTCATGCGTCGTGTGTCAGCGACGGGCGTATCGTTACGCTGACATGCCGAACAGTTTGCGCAGCGGGGCAAAGAGTCCGCCTGCCGCAGGTTTCACGACGCCGCTGAGCCGCTCGACGTAATGACGCACCAGGGCACGGTCGCTCGGATTCAAACTGATGAATTCGACGCCGAACGAATCGCCCAGCACGTGACGAATGCGGCCGCGCACGCTGAAGTGGCGCGAAATCGGCGCCGGCAGATGCACGATCAGCGACGCCGGCAAGTCGACATGGCAGCCGGCGAAGCGATGCTTGACGCTGATGCGGATACCGCCTTCGCTGATATCGACGGCATTGGTGACTTCGATGAAACCATCGCCATTGATATGCACGCGCACCGGTTGCTGGCGCTCGGGAGCGACGCGCGCAAACTGGCGCCGGTTTGCCGCAGTGGTATTGGTCTTCTCTGGCATGGGTAGTCTCTCCCTTTTAATCCAGTGTACGAACAGAAATTTTCACTGTCTACTTGCAGCGCCGCAAAGCCACTGCGGCGACACAGTCTTTAACAAACTGTGGTAAGGCCGATGCATCATGCGCTTAAGCGCAGGCCAGCAAAAAAGCTTGTGCATTGTTGAACAAACCGGTGCCGATAATGTCCTACGGGCTATAAGTCACCACTGCTACAACGAAAGATGGAACCAACAAGGGAAGAAATGCTGGCCAGGCTAGCCAAGGATGTATTCAACAAGCGCCAACGCCTGCTGCAAGCGGTGCAAGCCAGCGCGCAATCGCAAGGCAGCGACATCGCGCCAGTGCTCGAGGCGGAATACCGCGCCGCCGAACAGGAATACAGTCAAGCCAAGGCGGCATTCGCGCGCGCCATGAAAACGGATAAGCCGGCGGTCAGCTAGACATCGACTGCATAGTCAGCATGCCTGCGATCTGCCCGGTAACGACAAGGAAAACACCATGCCACCATGCTCTGCTTGCGCCGCGCTCGAGGGCGCGTCGGTTTCCACTTCGCCGCACGCCAATTTATTACTGTATTCGGAAACCGGGATCAATTTCTGGGAAAAGGCAACCGGCCGGGCCGACTATTACATCTGCCATGAATGCGGCACGGTATGGGAACGGGATCTGGCGCGCAGCGAGCCCAACGCCGTGTGGAAGCATGCTACCCGGCCGCTGGAGGGCGCGGAGATCGTCAAGGATATCGCGCGGCAGCAAGACCATGGGCAGCCGTGAGGCTTGCCCTGGCCTTGGTTGGCTTGAAGCGACAGAAATCATGTCCGGCTTCGGCAGGTGCGGCGCGGCTGTATTCGCGCTCTAGTTCTATGCTGCGCCGGCCGCGTAGCGTTGATCGCTGGCGCGTCCAAACTCGCTGATCGGCACCGGACGGCCAAAGAAATAGCCCTGATACGCATGGCATCCCAGCTCCTGCAGGAAGCGCCATTGCACTTCGGTTTCCACGCCCTCGGCAATGACTTTCATGTCGAGATTCTTGCCCAGCCCGACGATGGTGCGAACGATCGCCGCATCGTGGGGATTGGTGAGGACATCGCGCACAAAGGAGCGGTCGATCTTCAACTGGTCCAATGGCAGGCGCCGCAAGTAGGATAGCGAAGAATAGCCGGTGCCGAAGTCATCCAGCGAAAAGCCCACGCCATGCGCGCGCAACTGGGTCATCTTGGTGATCACGTCTTCGACATCGTCGAGCAGGATGCTTTCGGTCAGTTCCAGCTTCAGGCGCTGCGGCTTAGCGCCCGTCTTGTCCAGCACCGCCTTCACCTGGGCCACGAAGTCGCGTTCGCGGAACTGGCGGGCGCTGACATTGACGGCGACCGTCAAGTGAGCGGTGCCGGCGACGCCTGCCCATGCCACCAATTGCTTGCACGCGGCTTCCAGCACCCAGCGCCCGAGCGGCAGAATGATCGCGGTCTGCTCGGATAGCGGAATGAATTCGAGCGGGCCGACCAGCCCGCGTTGCGGATGCTGCCAGCGCACCAGGGCTTCGGCGCCGGTGAGGCGCCCGGCGTCATCGACCTGCGGCTGGTAAAAGAGTCGGAATTCTTCCAGGTCCAGCGCCTGCCGCAACTCTTCCTCCAGCTGGGCGTGAGCAGTGACCACCGATTGCATTTCCGGGTCGAAGAAACGCAGGCAATTGCGCCCTGCCGCCTTGGCTTCGTACATGGCGAGGTCAGCGCGCTTCATCACTTCTTCCACGCTGTTCATCGGCGCGCCGAACAGCGCCACGCCGATGCTGGGCGTGCAGTGATACTGATGGCCGACCAGGTGGTAGGGCTGGTTCAGCGCGGCGATGATCTTTTCTCCCACGGCTTCGGCCTGGATCGCCGCCTCGGCGGGATTGGCGCTCAAGTCTTCCAGCATCACCACGAATTCATCGCCGCCCAGCCGCGCGATCGTGTCGCAATTGCGCACCGACCAGGGCAGGCGCTCGGCGACCTGGCGCAGCAGCGCATCGCCATTGTCATGCCCGAGCGTGTCGTTGAGGATCTTGAAATTGTCGAGGTCGATGAACATCAAGGCGCCTTCATGTCCGCTGCGCGCGCTGGCAGCCAAGCCCTGGCGCAGGCGGTCCATCAGCAGGCGGCGATTCGGCAATTGCGTCAGCGGGTCGTAGAACGCCAGGTGGCGGATTTCTTCTTCGGCGGATTTGCGCGAGGTGATGTCGGTCTGGGTAAAGACGTAGTGGGTGGTCTGGCCTTCGTTGCCCTTGACGGCGGTGACGGTGGTCCAGTTCGGAAAGATGTCGCCGTTCTTGCGGCGGCACCAGACTTCGCCTTGCCATCCGCTGGTGCGCTGGATGGCGTGCTGTACCGCCGTGTAAAAGGCGTCGTCGTGGCGGTCGGAGCGCAACAGCGTGCTGGCCGTCTTGCCGACGGCTTCATGCGCGTCGTAGCCGGTGTTGTCGATGAAGGCATGATTGACGCGCAGGATAACCTGTTCGGCATCGGTAATCATGATCGCTTCCTGCGATTCGAAAGCGGTCGCGACGATGCGCAATTCTTCCTCGGCACGCTTACTGGCCGTGATGTCGCTAAAGCTCCAGACCCTGCCCACGACCTTGCCATCGAGCCGCTGCGGCAGCGAATTGCGCTCGAAGATGCGCCCATCCTTGAGCCGCACGATATCGTTGCTGGACATGTCCGGATGCTCATACAGATACTGCACCTTGGCCAGAAACGCCTGCGCATCTTCCACCTGGTCGATCACGGTGTTGAGGAGTACATCGTCGCTGTCGGGGGCCAACGCTGCCGGCGGGATGCGCCACATATCGATGAAGCGGCGATTGCAGATCTCGACCTTGCCGCCGGAGACGACCAGGATGCCATCCGCCGTCGCTTCGATGGTGGCGCGCTGCAGCGAGTTGGCCTTGCGCAGGCTGCGCACCAGGCCGGGCAGCGGCACCAGCACCAGCCACGCCGCGAATGCCGCGATGAACCATGACACGGCTGGCCGGTTGATGAAATATGGCTCGGGAGCCAGGCCCAATTTACTGAGCACGATATAGCTGCCCCAGGCCAGCATGTACGTGGCGATAAACAGGGTGCCCAGCTGGATGCTGGTGACGATGCAAAGCATCATGGCGATGGCCACGGCGGTGGCCACCGTAATGGGCGGCAAACCGAAAAAGATCAGGCCGACCAGCAAGACCCACATGAAGGAGGCAAACAGCTTGAGCGACAGTTCCGGCTTGCCGCTACGGCTTAGCCGCCACAGGCTCAGGATGATGACAACCTGCGCGGACGTCAGGATCGCCGTGACAAGCTTTCTGTAGAAAACGAAGGGAACGCCAATGCAGAGAAATACCAGCGCCAGAATCAGGAAGATGCGGTAGAAACTGTCCAGCAGCTTGATATTGGAAGAGGCGTCGTGTCTGGCGTCCATGAATCGAACTGGGCTGTATTGTTAGTATTGTTTTCAAACTTCAGCGAAGCATGACGGTCGCAAGTTTCGTGCGGTATGGGGAAACCTTCCGGGATGAAGTGTTTGCATCCATATAGTAATTAAAGTTTCATGCATGTATAGAACTATTTATGCTGCCTGTGCCGTTTTTGCTGCATTACTGAAAGTCGGTTTCTCCTTTTTGACTTGCTCATCCGCGTTGACAAAAAAATAGCCCCGCCAGGCGGCGGGGCTGAAGTGGCACACGGGAGAAGTCTTACTTGCTGACCTGGATGTTATCGATCAGCACGCGGCCGCTTGGCTTGCGGTCGAACTTGAAGACGATCCCCTTGATCTGGTTGAGCGCCAGCAGCGGTCTGCCGGCGACGAAATCCGCCATGGGAATACGCACCGTGCGCAGCATCGTGTGGGTAAAGTCGCTGCCGATGTTATCTTCGCCGCCCATCTGGTAGGCACGGTCGGGATAAGTCAGGCGCGCATAGTTTGATACCGGCAGCGCATTGCTGGCATAGGTAACACCAAGGTAGTTGATCAGCAATTGCACGGTGAAATCCTGGTCCATCCCCTTCGGATTCTTGTCCTGAACGAATTCGTACATCTGGCCGACGTCGAAGGACAATACCGGATAAGTGCTGACCAGCGAGCCCACCGTGGCGGTCGTGGCGAAATTCAGGCGGTATTCCGCGGCATTGCTTTGCCACGCCAGGCGCAGTGCATTGGTGGCCAGGTAAGTGTGCGGATAATTCTGATATGCCATGGGCGAGCCGAAGAACCAGATCTCATTCGGGAAGGTGTACATCTCTTCCATCTCGAACAGGCTGGAACCGGCATTGGTCACGCCGCTGCGCGAACCCGTCGCCGTATTGGCATCTTCCTCATAGTGATTCAGCACGACCCTGCCCTTGTCCTGGTAGCGCGGCGTAATCGTCACGCCGGCCGGCAGGCTGTTGTCCGGCGTCTTGTTGGTCAAGACATCGGTGGTGTTGGTCGCGCCCAGCACATTCTTCAGATAAGCGGTCAGGTACACCTTCAAGGTTTGCTGGCTCTGGTCCGGACGGATCAGGCCGGACAATGGGCGCACATGGAATGCCGCGTCGGCGCAAGCCTCGCTTTGATAACCGGCCACGCAAGGTGCGGCCCAGATGCTGTTGAAGTGCTTGTGGTTGGCGCCATCGACCATGTAGGCCGCCTTGATATGGGTCGGCGTGCCGAGCGTGGCGCGCTGCGCGCGCTCGAACTGGTTCTGGCCATAGAAGAAGCCGACGTCTTCATCGTGCGAGCCGTACAGCGTGGCATAGCCGACATCATCCAGCACGATCGGCGTCGACTGCGCCGGGTCGTTCGGATTGGCAGGATTGGCGAAGTACGGCAATTGCGTCTTCGGATCGGTGTCCGTCAGGATGTACTTGTCGGTCGGCGCGATCGAGAAGAGCGCGGCGATATTGAACTTGTAATAGTCCGGCGCAGTGGTCAGGCTGGACGAATGGAGGTTGTTCAATACCTTCGCCACCGAGATCGCTTCGCCGCCGCGCGAATGGCCGACCAGGGCGATCTTGGTCATGTCGACCTTGTTGTAATACTGGTTGCCGAAGGTGGTGCTCCACTTGCGCCACAGCTGCATGTGGCGCAGCAGGACGATGGCGCGCGCATCTATTTCACCGAAGGCGCCGTTGAGGAAATCCTCGTCGACGGCGACGGCGATGTAGCCATGGCTGGCCAGGTGCTGCTGCAGGTAAGCGTGGCCCTGGAAGCTCGGCTCTTCCGGCGCATGGTTGCCATGCAAGATGAAGACGATGGGGAACTTGCCGGTGGCGTTGGGCCGGTAGACGGTCGCGCGCAGCGGCGCCTTGTCCATGGTAATGCCCAGCACTTCGCTGACATGATAGGCCGGCGAATTGAAGTAACTGGTGATATCGGTGGTGGTGTTGGCGCCGCCAGTCCAGCTGCCGTAGGATTCCTGGATCACGGCATAGGTGCCGGGGTCGCCGTAGCCGGCGTGCGCAGGTTGCGTGAAGCCGGCCAGCGCGGCCAGCATGAAGGCGGCGCGTGCCGCCAGGTTTTTCAGGATGCTCATGTGCCGTTCTCCCTTATTCTGCCGGCGCTTTGAAGACGAGCGCGGTTTGTTGGGCGGCCTTGCCGACGGTGGCGTAGCGGAAGGGCTTGCCATTCATTTTTTTCAGCACTTGCGGGTCGTACACCTTGAAATAGATGCCATCCCTGGTGGCGCCGTATTCGCGCACCGGGATATCGCCGACGAAGAGCTGCACCGGCAGCGCATAGTTGGTCGGCACGATGCCCTTGACCTTCACCAGGTACACGGCATGGAAGCTGCGTTCGGCACCGGCGGCATCGCGTGCCGCCTGCGGCGCGACCAGCGCCTTCTTTTCGATCGAATAGGAATCCAGGCGAACGTTATTCGCCGCGTATAGCCCTGGAGCTGCGAGACATCCCAGCAGCAGCATCGGTATGGTTTTCTTCATGTTTTCTCCGACTGGTTTAAGAAATGCGCATGCTGCAGGCCGTGGATGCGGCGTTGCAGCATGCCAGGTCAGAAACGCCGCTACGTGTCGCAACGGGCTGGATCCTTGCCGGGTAGGCAGGGAGGAGACGGGCTGATTATGGTGCGATGCAAGATATAAGACAATTAACTAGTTGTAATACCAGTTATTTTTCTCTTGAATGAATGCGTGACTCCCGGCAATTGCAAGCCAAGGTAAAGGAGGGGGCGGTAACGAGGAAACGCGCTTGCCGCAGCGAGTGTGCACGTTGCGGCAAGCGTGTTAAAAGGAAGGAAAAATAGTGAAGGCGCCTAGCGACGCGACGACAGGACAATGCCACAGACGATGAGCACGAAAGCAGCGCCATGGTACAGCTGCGGCAATTCACCGAGGATGGCAGAGGACATGAGCGCCGTAAAAAGCGGGATCAGGTTGGTGAAAAACGCTGCGATATTTGGACCTACCCGCGCCACGCCGACACTCCACAAGCCCAGTGCGATGATGGCTGGTGCGGTCGAGACATACAGCAAGCCCAGTGCAAGCGTCCAGCCCCAATGGAAATGCGTCTGTCCCAGCGTCCATTCGCCTGCGGCAAACACGGCTGACCAGGCCGCGCCAAACATGACTTGTGCCAGAATGGCGCTGCTCCAGTTCTGACGGATCGACGCCGGTTCGGTCGGACGCGCCAGCATCCAGCTATAGATCGACCAAAGGATCGTGGCGACGATCATGATCGTATCGCCGAGCACCAGGTGCAGCGTCAGCAGGGCATGCAAGTCGCCGCGGCATAGCACGATGACGACGCCGATGATTGACAGGAGCGCGCCGACGATCTGCTTGCCGGTGAAATGCACGCCGAAAAAAATGCGGCCGATCGCCATCATGAAGATGGGCATGCTGGCGCCGACCAGCGTGACATTGATAGGCGCGGACGTATGCAGCGCCAGGTACAGCAAGCCATTGTAGAGGCTGGTGCCCAACAGGCCGAGCATGGCAAAGCGCTTCCAGTGCGGCCATAGACCGCTGTCACGGCGCAGTACCGTTCGTCCGAGCGGCAGCAAAATCACTAGTGCCACCAACCAGCGCACGAAGTTGATGATAAAAGGTGATGCCAGATTGCTCAGCATACGTCCGGCAATGGCGTTGCCAGCCCATAGGAATGGCGGGGTGAGCAACATAAGTACCGTGGTGAAATTCAGGGGCTGATTCAACAGAAAACTCGTGAGGTAGGATTGACGTCCGCCGTGGACATGCATGAACGGACGAGGCTGCAAGGATACCTTATTTTGGCAAAGTCAGACTGCCACGAGTGCGTTGTTGTATGAATTATAGAATGGCAACGAAAGAAAAAAATCATATCGCCGTCGCTGCCAGGAGCTGAAGCCGGAGGTTCGTAGTCATAGCGATAGGCATGAGCAATCTGTCAATCCTCTGCCAATCATTAAGCAAGCCGTTACAATGCCCGGCATGACTTGACGCTTCGACCTGTATCGATTCATCCAAAACGATCCGCATGAAAATCCAGTTCGCGTCTGACCTGCATTACGAATTCCTCGAAAAGCAATTCCCCGGTTACCGCATCATCCAGCCGGCTGAAGCCGATGTGTTAGTGATCGCCGGCGATATTCATCACGGTCCCATGGCGATCGACACCTTCGCCGACTGGCCGGTGCCGGTGGTGTACGTGCATGGCAACCATGAGCTGTATCGCCATGAGTACGGCGCGATGCTGAAGGCGCTGCGCGCCAGGGCACAGGGAAGCAACGTGCATTTCCTGGAGCGGGATGAGGTAGTCATCCAGGGCGTGCGATTTCTCGGCTGCTGCCTGTGGACCGATTACTGCCTGCCTCCCTACGAGATGGACTCGGCCATGCAGGCAGCTGAAGGCACATTGCCCGATCATCGCTTGATCAGATTCGGCGTGGATGTGTTTTCCGCGCGCGATGCACAGCACATTCATGCGCAATCGCGTCATTGGCTGGAGAACAAGCTTGCCGAGAGCTTTGCCGGTCCGACTGTCGTGGTCAGTCACCATGGTCCGCATCCGGAATCGGTGCATGCCCGTTTTGCCGGTTCAATCATCAATGCCGCCTTCGTCAGCGACTTGACTCCACTGCTGGGACGTGCCCAGCTATGGATTCACGGCCACGTGCATGACAGCTTCGACTATGAAGTCGCCGGCACGCGCGTCGTCACCAATCCGCGCGGCTATGCCACCAACCGCCTGGCGGCGGCTTCGCCCGAACAACTGGTATGGGAAAATCCCGTCTTCGATTCGCGCCGAGTGGTTGAAGTCAGCTAGCGCGTTTTACTCCGCCGTCACACAAAATTCAAAGCCCGGCATGGCTATGCGATTTGCAGTACACCCGCGCCACATTCAAAAAATTATGCAGGATGGGCGACTGGTCTTCCTTGCGGTACAGGCAGCTCAGGTCCACCGTTGGCGCAGGCACCTTCTTGATGGGGCGGTAGACGACATTGGGTATCTGCAGTGCGGTAGCAGACTCCGGCACCAGGCAAATGCCGAAACCGCCGCCAACCAGAGCGACGCCGGTCACAGCATCAGCAACTTCCTGCGTCGCCTGCATGTGGAAGCCTTCGGCGAGGCACAGTTCCATGACATAGTCGATGAAATTCGGCCGCGAACCGCTGGGGAATAGCACCACCGGATTGTTTGCCAGTGCGGAGAAGGCGATTTCCTTTTGCCGCGCCAGCGCATGGGTTTGATTCACGGCGACGTATAGCCGTTCATTCATCAAGACTTCCGCCGTAATGTCGGGCGTATCCCAGACCAGCCGGTTAAACCCTACTGCCAGGGTATGATTTCGTAGCGCATCGATCTGCTCCTTCTTGCCCATGGTATGCAGCACGATTTTCACATCCGGATAAATGGTCCGATAACTCAGCAGCAGTCCCGGGATCAGGCTCAGGATACTGGAACCGAAGACACCGACATCGATGCGGCCGAGCTGGCCGGCCTCGGCGCGTTGGGTCCTCTCCGTAGTCTGTTCGATCAGCTCAAAAATATTACGCACGCCATCAAGAAACATGCGTCCGGCATCGGTCAATTCCATGCCTTTGGCGGTGCGCAGGAACAGCGTCGCGCCGACGGTCTCTTCCAATAGCTGAATCTGACGCGTCAAGGGCGGTTGCGAGATATGCAGCCGCGCTGCGGCGCGCCCCATGTTCGATTCTTCGGCGACCGCCATGAAATATTTAAGCTGACGAAAATCCATGATCTGGAAAGTCTCCGGAGAAACGCCCATACGATTTAGGTATGGGATTTAGGCTAATTTGGTATTGGAAAGTATTGCCTGTTGCCGCTAATTTACCACATACGCACTGACGCCGAATCTGGAATCGGCGCCAAAAGCGAACCAATTACAAGACGACTAGCGAGACAAAAACATGCAATTTTTAATCTTCCTGTACGACGCAACCGATGCCGGCGCACAAGAGCGCCGCGCCAAAATCCGCCCCGACCATCTCAAGCGTGCCGAGCACTACCAGCATGCGAACCACCTGTTGATTGGCGGCGCCTTGCTCAACGAGGCTGGCGATGTGATCGGCTCGGCCGCCGTCATCCAGTTCGAAACCCGCGCCGAGCTCGACGAATGGTTCAACACCGATCCTTACAAGATCGGCAACGTCTGGGCGCGCATGGAAGTGCACAACTTCCGCGTCGCCCCCCATTACAACATCAAGCCCATCATCAAGGAGGCCCACTAATGGCAATCAAGGAAAATCTCAAATTGCGCGTCGTGCATGATCAACTGGAAGCCGGCGCCAGCATTACCCTGGACCCGGCAATGCGCGTCGTCTATTGCCGTACCGGCAACGTGCGCATTATCGAAGGTGGCCGCCGCCGCATCCTCAGCGAAGACAATGCGCAGCTGGTGCAAACCGAGACCACCATCGAAGCCGCCGTCGGCCCGGCCACCGTATGGCGCTGGGAACTGGTGCCGGTGGAATCCGACGATGCCGCCACGCTGGCGCACGGCGCCGGCGTCGTCAGCGAGAACAAGGGCGCGTACCCGTTGCCGCTGCCGGACGACGAACGCCAATTCTCGATCCGCTGCGACCGGGTCGCCTTCCCGCCAAGCGGCGAAGCGCTGACGCATATCCATGCCGCGCCGGGCGTGCGCTGCGTCCATACCGGCGAATTCTTCCACGATTCGCTCGGCAAGCAGTGGACCATCAAGCCGGGCGTAACCTGGCTGGAACGCGGACCGGAACCTGTGTACGCCAAGGTCTGGGACAAGGGCCCGGCCAATTTCATCCGCGTGATGGTTATCCCGAGCGCGTATTCCGGCAAATCGACGATCTCGTACGTCAAGCCTGAAGACGCGCAAAAGCCGAAGTCGCAGCAGTATTACCGCTACCTGGAAGAGGAAATCCAGCTGCCCGGCTAACGCCAGTATGGGAAGTAAAAATTTCAATTAAAAGGCCGCGGACACACGCGGCCTGGAGACAAGCATGGTAGAGAATGTGGCACGGCTAACCCCGACTCCCAGGATGACGCCATTCATTGAGGTGAGCGGCCTGGAGAAACGTTACGACACCCGTAACGGTCCGATCAATGCAATCGAAAAGGTCTCGTTCAGCGTCAGCAAGGGCGAGTTCATTTCCATAGTCGGCCCTTCCGGCTGCGGCAAGAGCACATTGATGAAAATGATCGGCAAGCTCTTGCAGCCGACCAGCGGCTCGATCCGGTTCCACGGTTTGCCCGCCGGCGCCGACAGTCCCGATCTCGGCATGGTGTTCCAGGATGCGGTGCTGCTGCCATGGCGCACCGTGTTCCAGAACGTCTGTCTGCCGATCGAGGTCATGGGCCTGGAGCGCGCCAAGTACGAGCGGCGTGCCCGCGAGCTGATCGAGCTGGTCGGGCTCAAGGGGTTCGAGAACAAGTACCCGTCCGAGCTGTCCGGCGGCATGCAGCAGCGCACCTCGATCGCCCGCGCGCTGGTCAGCGATCCGTCGCTGTTGCTGATGGACGAGCCATTCGGTGCGCTCGATGCCTTGACGCGCGAAACCATGACCCAGGAACTGCAGCGCATCTGGATGGAGAGCAAGAAGACGGTGCTTTTCATTACCCACTCGATCCCCGAATCGGTGCTGCTGTCGGACCGCGTGGTGGTGATGTCGGCCCGGCCGTCGAAGGTGCAGGAAATTATCGACATCGACTTGCCGCGTCCGCGCCAGCTGACCGATACCACTTCGGCGGCTTTCGGAAAATATGTTTCCCACATCCGCGGCCTGTTGTCCGCTACTACGGAGTTATAAACACCATGAGCCAGGTCATATCAGCAACCATTACTCCTGTGCGCCGTCTGCCCCGTTTCGACACCGGCAGCGTACTTTCCGTCGTTGTGGCCGTGGTGCTGCTGGGCGGCTGGGAATACTGCGTCCGGGCCGGCGTTATCCCCGGCTACCTGCTGCCCTCGCCGTCCAAGGTCGTCATGCAGCTGTACGCCGACCTGATGCATGAAAGCGTGCGCGTTGACATCTACTACACGCTGGCCGAAATCCTGCTGGGCTTTGCGCTGGCCACCGTGCTCGGCCTGCTGTTCGGCGCCGCGATCGCGCTGATCCCGATCGCCGACAAGATCCTGTCGCCCTACATCACCTGCCTGCAGACGATTCCAAAACCGGCGATCGCGCCGCTGCTGATCATCTGGTTCGGCTTCGGCATCAGCTCCAAGGTCGTCATCGTGGCGCTGATCGCTTTCTATCCGATCGTGGTGAATGCGGTGGTCGGCTTTCGCGGTTCTGACCCGCGCCAGATTCTGCTGATGCGCGTGATGAAAGCCTCGCGCTGGCAAATCTTCCGCATGGTGCAGTTGCCCAATGCGCTGCCTTACCTGATGGCCGGGCTGCAGATCGCCATGGTGTTTTCGGTGATCGGCGCAATCGTCGGCGAATTCCTCGGCGCTTCCCGTGGCTTGGGCGCGTTGATCATCCAGCGCCAGGCGGCAATGGATGTGGCGGGCGTGTTCTCGGTGCTGGTGGTGTTGTCGACGGTGGGCATCGTATTAAGCGTGATCATCAAGGCACTGTCCAAGAAATTGGTGTTCTGGGGGCCGGCAGAAGAAATTCGCGGCGTGTGACATTGATTTGAACCTGATTCAAAACTAATAACGGAGACGACATGAACAAGATTCTCAATCGCAGCATCAAGAAAGTAACAGCCGCTTCGGTAGCTATCACGTTCGCTTTTGCAGCCGGCGCCGTGCAAGCCCAGACCAAGCTCACGGTGCAAGGCGGCGCGCCGGTGCCGACCTATACTCTGCTTGGCCTGTACGTCGGCCAGCAGCTCGGCTATTTCAAGGCCGAAGGAATCGACCTGGAAATTCGTAATACCGCTAACGCCTCGACCGCTGTGCAGCTGATGGCGTCCAATAATGCAGACATTGCCCTGGCCACGGTCGAGCCGCTGCTGCTCGGTCAGGAAAATGGTGTCAAGGCCAAGGCATTCCTGCTAAACCACAAGACCCTGATGTACAACATTGCGGTGCCCAAGGGCTCAAACATCACGTCGCCGGCAAACCTCAAGGGCGTGAAGATCGGCGTCAGCAATCTCGGCAGCGCGTCGCTTACCGTGGCCAAATCGATATTGCTGAGTGCAGGCGTCACGCCGACCGCCGATACCTTTGTGCCGGTCGGCGTGGGCGACCAGGCATTGACCGCGCTGCGCAGCGGCAAAGTGCAGGCACTGGCGATGTGGGATGTGATGTACGCGGCGATGGAGCGCAATGGCCAGCAGTTCACTTACTTCAACCATCCAACCCTTGGCACCTTCGGCAATCTGGCCTCGATGGCATCGGACGCCACCATCGCGACCAAGCAGAAAGCCCTGTGCGGTTATGGGCGGGCGCTGGCCAAGAGCTCATTGTTCGCCGCTGAGAACCCGGAAGCCGCCCTGCAATTGTATTGGGACTTCAATCCGGCTGCCCGTGTCCCAGCCAACAATCCCGAGGAAATCAAAAAGGCAGTCGCCGAATTGAAATACATCGCTGATATCTTCAACGTAGGCTTTGGCCCCGGCGAAAAATATGGCGTGATCGATGAGGAAAAATTCAAGCAATACGCCGAGCTGCTGTACAAGGATAAAGGGACACCGGAAAAAACCCCGGCCGTTTCCAGCGTGGCAACCTCGGCGCTGACGGCTTGCATCAATGAGTTCGACCGCGCAGCGGTGCGCAAGGCCGCTAAAGAGTGGAAAAAGTGATTGCCTGGAGAACCTTATGAAAAAGATTAAATGCGCGCTGATCGGCTCCGGCAACATCGGCACCGATCTGATTTACAAGCTCAAGCGCAGCCCGCTGCTGGAGCCGGTGTGGATGGTCGGCATCGACGCCGAATCGGAAGGGCTCAAGCGGGCTCGCGAGATGGGCTTAAAAACCACCGCTGCCGGGATCGAGGGATTGCTGCCGCACGTGCAGGAAGACGGCATTCAGATCGCTTTCGACGCGACTTCGGCTTATGTGCACGCCGAGAACTCACGCAAGCTCAATGCGCTGGGCGTGCTGATGATCGACCTTACGCCAGCCGCCATTGGCCCGCTGTGTATCCCGCCAGTGAACCTGCGCGAACACGCCGGCAAAGGCGAAATGAACGTCAACATGATTTCCTGTGCCGGGCAGGCGACCATCCCGATGGTCTACGCAGTGTCCAGCATCCAATCCGTGAGCTACGGTGAAATCATCGCCAGCCTGGCCTCCCTGTCGATCGGCCCGGGAACACGCAAGAACCTCGACGAGTTCACCTATACCACCTCGAACGCTATCGAAAAAATCGGCGGCGCCAAGCTGGGCAAGGCCATGGCCATTATCAACCCGGCTGAGCCGCCGATGGTCATGCGGAACACGATCTACTGCGAAACCGATGAGCTGCCCGACCAGGAAGCCATCACCAGGTCGGTGAAAGCCATGATCGCCGAAGTGCAGAAATATGTGCCGGGTTACCGGCTGGTGAACGGCCCCGTGTTCGACGGTCATCAGGTCTCGATATATCTGGAGGTGAAGGGCTTGGGAGATTTTCTGCCCGCCTATGCGGGCAACCTCGACATCATGACCGCCGCTGCGACCCGTACCGCTGAAATGTTTGCCGAAGAGATGAATGCCGGACGTTTCAAGGCCCAATCGAAAACAATGGAGACGGTATGATGTCCCTTAAAGGAAGAAAAGTCATGTTGCATGACATGTGCCTGCGCGACGGCATGCATGCAAAGCGTCATCAGATGACGCTGGACGAGATGGTGCGCGTCGCGACCGCGCTGGACGATGCCGGCGTGCCCCTGATTCAAGTCACGCATGGCGATGGATTGGGCGGCTCATCGCTGAACTACGGCCGGTCACGTCACACCAATGAAGAATACCTGAACGCGGTCATCCCCAAACTCAAACGCGCCAAGGTATCCGTCTTGCTGGTGCCGGGCCTGGGTACGATGGACCAGTTGCGCTCGGCGCGCGAGTGTGGCGTGCATAGCGTTCATGTGGCAACCCACTGTACCGAAGCCGACGTCGCCGAGCAGCACATCGCCTACGCCCGCGGCATGGGGATGGACACCACTGGGTTCCTGATGATGTCGCATCTGAATTCGCCGGAAGGGTTGCTGAAGCAAGGCTTGCAGATGGAATCCTATGGCGCCAACTGCGTCTACGTGACCGACTCGGCCGGCTACATGCTGCCGGAAGACGTGCGCGCCCGCATCGGCCTGCTGCGCAATGCGCTGGATCCCAAGACCCAGTTGGGCTTCCACGGCCATCATAACCTCGGCATGGGAATCGCCAATTCCATCGCCGCCATCGAAGCCGGCGCCAACCGCATCGACGGCTCGGTGGGCGGCCTTGGCGCCGGCGCCGGCAACACCCCGCTGGAAGTGTTTGCCGCAGTATGCGAACGCATGGGTATCCAGACCGGCGTCGACCTGTTCAAGATGATGGATGTGGCCGAAGACGTGATCCTGCCGCTGATGGACCAGCTGGTGCGGGTCGACCGCGAGTCGCTGACCATCGGTTACGCCGGCGTGTATTCGACCTTCCTGCTGTTCGCGCGCCGCGCTGCCGCGAAATACGGCGTGTCGGCACGTGAAATCCTGATCGAGCTCGGCAAGAAAAAGCTGATCGGCGGCCAGGAAGACATGATCGAAGACACCGCGATGACCATGGCCAAGGAACGCGGCCTGCTCCCGAGCTGAACGCTTTCACAGGAACTGGCCATGTCAATATTTAAAGAATTAGCAGTCGTTGTCGGCGCCACCGGATCATTCGGCACGGAGATCGTTGCATCCCTCACAGCCGCAGGGCTCGGCGTCATTGCCGTAGCGAGAACAGCAAGTTCGCTGGCATCGTTGCAGGACCGGTTTGCCAATCTGATTCCTTGCGCGGCCGACATCAGCGACGACAGCGCGATCGAGAAGATTCGCGCCACGCTCGACCGGCCGGTGCGGATGGTGGTGCACGGTCCGGGCGTGGCGGTCGCCGGCGGCATTCTGGCGGCTCCGACTGCGGCGGTAGTCGACTCGGTCAACATCAAGGTGGGCGGCATGTTGCGCCTGACACGGGCAGTCGATGACCGACTGCTGCCACATTCGCGGCTGGTCGCCATTGGCGGCCATTATGGCCTGGAGCCGACGGCTTATGCGGCGGCGGCCGGAATTGCCAATGCCGCCCTGATCAACCTCATGCGCCAGTTAAGCCTGGCCTACGGCGAACGCGGCGTGACGGCTCACCTGATTGCGCCGGGACCTGCCGATACCGAGCGCTTGCATCGCGTCGCAGCCGATCGTGCCGCCAATCGTGGCATCAGTGTCGAACAGGTGTTGACCGAGATGAAAGCGGAGTCGTCCATTAAGGCGTTCACCACGCCGAAGCAAGTCGCCTGGGCAGTGGCCATGCTGCTGGCGGAAGAGGCCGATGCCATGACCGGCGCGACCCTCATGCTCGATGCCGGACGCCGGCGCGGACTGCCTTGATCAGCTGAAAAACGGAGACCTCGCATGCCAGTCGTTAACTTTCATATCGTCGAAGACAAATACACGCCAGGTCAACTGGAATGCCTGCTGCTGGAGTCGAGCAAACTTTATGCGGAAGTCCTGCAGTCGCCAATTGAACGGGTGCGCGCTTTCATTACTCCACATAAACGCTCGCTCTTCGCCGTGGGAGGAAAAATGGTGGCGTACGGCCAAGCCGATGCACCCTATTTCAGCTTCATCGTGCTGGAAGGGCGCTCGCTTGAAGAACGCCACCGATTGATGGCCGGCTTCACCGAGCTGATCGTCAACATCCTGGGCGTCAAGCGTGACCTGGTGCGAGGCAGCTGTACGCCAGTCCATCCGGATAACTGGTGCATTGCCGGCACACCTGCCAGCGTGGTGCGCCTCGCTGAAATTCGGGCGCGCGAAGAGAACGCATCCTGAGCCCGCATTTTCTTTTTCTTAATAATGACTGCAAAGATCATGGATCCCAAAAAAATTGAACAGTACGGAGACGAGCTGTACACGGCCTTCCTGGGTCAGACCACGGTGGCGCCCTTGATTGAACGCGAACCGGACATCACGATCGACGACGCCTACAAGATCCAGCAGCGCATGGTGGATCGCCGGGTCGCCGCCGGCGAAAAAATCGTCGGCAAAAAAATCGGCGTCACCAGCAAGGCGGTGCAGGATTTTCTCGGCGTATTCCAGCCTGACTTCGGCCAGCTCACTTCGGGCATGATTTACCAGGAAGGCGACACCATCGACCTTGGCAAGTTGATCCAGCCAAAAGCGGAAGCCGAACTGGCATTCGTATTGAAAGAGGATTTGAAAGGCCCTGGCATTACCGCAATGGACGTGATTCGCGCGACCGACTATGTCGTGCCCTGCTTCGAGATTGTCGATTCGCGCATCAAGGACTGGAACATCAAGATTCAGGACACTATTGCGGACAATGCTTCTTGCGGCGTCTACGTTCTGGGGAAAACCAAAGGCGATCCGCGCGCACTGGATATCACCATGGCCGGCATGGTGCTGGAAAAAAATGGCGAACTGTTTTCCACCGGGGTCGGCGCCGCGGTGCAGGGGTCGCCTGCCAATGCGGTTGCATGGCTGGCCAATACGCTGGGCGCGCTGGGGATTCCATTCAAGGCGGGGGAAGTGATCCTCTCCGGTTCACAGTCGGCGCTGGTATCGGTCGTCGATGGCGATGAACTCGCATGCACAGTCGGCGGCCTCGGCAGCTGCCATGTCAAATTTGCAGGAAGGAGCGCGGCATGAACGGCACCACATTATCTCGCGAAGAAGTCGTCCGTTTGACCGAGCGCGTCGAGGGCGCACAACTACGCGCCTATGAGATCCCCAAACTGACCGAAGAATATCCGGGCATGACCGTCGCCGATGGCTATGCGGTGCAAAAGGAATTGCGCCAGCGCTCGATTGCCCGCGGCAATCGCTTGATCGGCTGGAAGGTCGGTCTGACTTCGAAAGCCAAGATGGTCCAGATGGGCATTCATGAACCAAGCATCGGCTTTCTGATGAATGACATGGCTTGCCCTGAAAATTCGGCGATCGATATCTCCAAGCTGGTGCATCCGCGCGTCGAATGCGAAGTGGCTTTCGTGACGAAAAAGGCCTTGCAAGGACCGAACTGCACGAAAGAACAGGTGCTTGATGCGACTGACTTTGTATTGCCGGCGATTGAAGTTATCGACTCGCGTTTCAAGGCATTCAAGTTCGACCTGCCCAGCGTCATCGCCGATAACGGTTCCAGCGCGCGCGTGGTCAGTGGCGGCAGGGCGCGCTATCCGCAGGATGTCGATTTGCGCACGCTGGGCGCGGTGATGGAAAAGAATGGCGAGATCGTGTCGCTCGGGGCTTCCGCTGCGGTCCTCGGTCATCCGGCGGAAGCGATCGCCTGCCTTGTCAACATCTTGTATACACAGGGCGAGACCCTGCCTGCAGGAAGTTTCGTGATGAGCGGCGGCATTACCGAAGCGATTCATGTGAAAGCCGGCGACAGCATCATCGCGCGCTTCCAAGACCTGGGCAGTGTCTCGGTGCGTTTTGTCTGAAGGACAGTCGCCATGAAAGTCTTGATCGTCTTCGCGCATAACGAGGAAAAATCCTTCAACACCGCCATGAAAAACCTGGCGGTGGAGCGGTTGCTTGGCAATGGCCATGAAGTGATCGTCTCCGACCTGTATGCGATGAAGTTCAAGGCGGTCGCGGATGGCGACGATTTTCTTGAGCGCGCCAACCCTGACTACCTGGTATATGCCATGGAACAGCGCGTCGCCTATAAAAACGGCACCCTGGCGCCGGACATCATGGCGGAACTGGAGAAGGTGAAGTGGGCAGACCTGATTATCTTCAACTTCCCGATTTACTGGTACTCGATGCCCGCGATCATGAAAGGTTGGGTGGATCGCGTGCTGGTGTCCGGCTACTGCTATGGCGGCATGCGGTTTTATGACCGCGGCGGACTAGCCGGAAAGAAGGCCTTGGTGGCCACCAGCCTGGGCGGGCAGCCGCATATGTTCGAAAAGGATGGCATCCACGGCGAGCTTGAACTGCTGCTCAAGCCTATTTTGCAGGGGACGCTGGCCTATACGGGGATGGCGGTGTTGCCGCCATTCGTGGCATTTCATGTGCCTTATATTTCTGCCGAAGCGCGTGCTGCATATCTGGAAGACTATGCAGCGCGGCTGGACGCGCTGGAGTCTACCGAGGTAATGCGGTTTCCCAGCATGGATGACTTCGACGAAAAGTTGCATCCCAGGGTGGACAAATCTGCTTTGGCTATTTGACACACGCTCCCTCTGTTAAAGAGGGAACCCGGTAGTCAAACGGATATCAAGAAGCGTCAGCGAATGGCGTTTACAGGAAGCGGTCGAGAATCCTGCGGCTATGCTTGTCCAGCGCCTGCATATCGCGCACCAGGAATTGAATCCCGTGGCTGTCGGAAATCAGCAAGCCATTGCTGCCGACGCGACGGATATCCTCTTCGCCCCGCAAAACAAAGGAAGTGGCGCCGCGATCGGTGACGACGCTCCAGGTGCAAGGCGTGGCAAAGCTGGTGACGGACTCGATGCGCGAAACTTCCGGCATGAATTCGCGCCCGGCCAATTCTTCCTCGATCAGGCTGCGGATCGCCGGCGTCAGGTCGGATAAACGGTCGATCCACGCCACTTCGGCGCCATCGCCATTGACCAGCGCGATACCGTCATTGGGCGCCTGGATCGGGAAGGCGCGCACCGGCACCACGCCTTCATGAATGTTGCCATCTTCGCTGGTCAGGAGCAGGCGGCCGAACGGGTTGCGAGTCAAGGTAAAACGGGTGGTAGCCATGGTCTTATTCTCCCTGCAAGGCCATTTCGGCGGCATTCCGGGCTTGCGCCTGGTAGAGGCGATAGTAAGCCCCTTCCATTTCCATCAATTCATCGTGCGGCCCTTCCTCGACCACCTGGCCGCGGTCCAGCACGATCAGGCGATCGGCGCGCTGCAGGGTCGACAAGCGGTGGGCAATCGCAATCGTGGTGCGGCCCTGCACCAGGTTATCGAGCGCCTTCTGGATTTCCTTTTCGGTTTCCGAGTCCACCGACGAGGTCGCTTCATCGAGGATCAGGATGCGCGGGTTGATCAAGAGCGCGCGGGCAATCGAAATGCGCTGGCGCTCGCCGCCCGACAAGCCCTGGCCGCGCTCGCCCACCATCGAGTCGTAACCTTGCGGCAGGCGCAGGATGAATTCATGCGCATGCGCGGCGCGCGCCGCCGCCATGATTTCTTCGCGGGTGGCATCCGGTTTTCCATAGGCGATGTTTTCCGCGATGGTGCCAAAGAACAGGAAGGGTTCCTGCAACACCAGGCCGATATTGCGGCGATAGTCCGACAAGCCATAATTGCGGATATCCACGCCATCGACGCGGATGGCGCCTTCGGCGACATCGTAGAAGCGGCAGATGAGGTTGACCAGCGTACTCTTGCCCGAGCCGCTGTGGCCGACCAGGCCCACCATCTCGCCCGGCTTGATGCTCAAATTGATGCCGCGGTTGACGGCGCGGTTGCCATAGCGGAAACCGACATCGACGATCTCGATGCCGCCCTTGACGTTCTTCCATGGCACCGGGTTGGCCGGCTCCGGCACGCTGGAGACGTGATCCAGGATATCGAAGATGCGCTTGGCCGCCGAAGCCGATTTCTGCGTCACCGAGACGATGCGGCTCATCGAATCCAGCCGGCCGTAGAAGCGGCTGATATAGGCAATAAAAGCAGTCAGCACGCCCACCGTGATATCGCCCTTCGACACTTGCCAGATACCGAAGCCCCACACCACCAGCAAGCCCAGCTCGGTCAACAGCGACACCGTCGGTGAAAACAGCGACCAGGTTTTGTTCAGCCTGTCATTGACGGCGAGGTTATGTTTATTCGCTTCGCGGAAGCGGTTGGCTTCGCGCTGTTCCTGGGCGAAGGCTTTCACCACGCGCACGCCGGGAATGGTATCGGCCAAGACATTGGTCACCTCGCCCCAGACGCGATCGATCTTTTCAAACCCGGTGCGCAGCTTGTCGCGCACCACGTGGATCATCCAGGCGATGATCGGCAAGGGCAGCAAGGTCACGAGCGCCAGCCAGGGGTTGATCGAAAACAGGATCGCCGCCGTCATGGTCAGCATCAGCACATCGGTGGCGAAATCCAGCAAATGCAGCGACAGAAAGACGCAGATGCGGTCACTTTCGCTGCCGATGCGCGAAATCAGGTCGCCGGTACGCTTGCCGCCGAAGTATTCCAGCGACATTCTTAATAAATGTTCGTAGGTCGTGGTGCGCAAGTCGGCGCCGATGCGCTCGGACACCAGCGCCAATATATATGTCTTGGCCCACGACAGTCCCCAGGCCATCAGTGCCGCGCCCAACAGGCCAGCCAGATACAAGCCGACCAGGTGAGGATCGATCTGCTTGCCGTTCTGGTAAGGAATCAGCACGTTATCCATCAGCGGCATGGTGAGATAAGGCGGCACCATGGAAGCTGCCGTGCCCAATAGCGTCAGGAAAAAGCCAAGCAGTAGCTGACCCTTGTAGGGATGGGCAAAGCGCCACAGCCGCAACAGGGTCCAGGTCGACGGCGGCGTGTGAATCACGCGGGTGCACACCGGGCAGACATCCTGGTCCGGGTCGAGCGGCGCCTTGCAGCTTGGGCACGCATTGCCATCGGGTTCGGCCACCGGCTCGCCAGAGACGTGGCTCGCCTGCAACAAATTGAATTGGTCAATCAGCCGGATGGCTTGCAGGTTTTGGCCAAGGGTGAAGCGCCAGGATGCCAGCAAGCCGGTAGCGTCGACCAATTCCAGATGGCCGACGCCGGCATGATCGTGATGATGCAATGCCAAGCCATTACGAAAATGCCAGTTTTTCCACTCGGTTTCGCCCGGCGCCAAGGTCAGCAGGCGCTGCTCGGTCAAGGCCAGCAAGCCTTTTTTGAAGTGAAGGCGCTGGTCGAGGTCAACCTGAACCCATGCGACAACGTTTTCTCCTGGAGCAAGCTGCGTTGCCAGAGGGTTTTGCCATTCGGCTGGAAGGTCGTTGCGGGAAAGATCGGTTACAGGAGATGGGCTTGTCATTCTGGGATTGCTTGCGTAAGTGCCGGCAGTATGCAGTGCAGCAAAGTTAATTCAAGTAAAAAATGAGACAGTGAACGGGCCGACAAAATTCCGGTCAGCACTATAAACGGATGAGGCGGCAACTGGTTGAACCAAAAAGGAAATTTTTCTGCTGAAGGTAAGAGGCATGAAGGTTTGACAACAACGCCCTGGTTTGCCTTCGTTTCAGTGCCAGCAAAGCTACATGCAAAAAATTTTTGCATGTAGCTTAAGCGAAACTTAAAGAAATAGCTAATAATGCGAAGCCAGCGCTGCCTGCATTTACGTAACAATACATGAGCAAACACGACATTCAATTTCTGCGCGTGACCCATCTGCGTGGACCAAACATCTGGACTTACCGTCCCGTCATTGAAGCCTGGGTCGATATCGGCTCTCTCGAAGACTCTCCCTCCAACACCATTCCCGGACTGTACGAGCGCCTGACCACCTGGCTGCCAGGCTTGATCGAGCACCGCTGCGGCGTCGGCACGCGCGGCGGCTTCCTGGAACGGCTGCGCGAAGGCACCTGGGCTGGCCACATTCTCGAGCACTTGACGCTGGAATTGCAAACCATGGCTGGCATGAAGACCGGCTTTGGCAAGGCTCGCGAAACCGGCGTGCGCGGCGTTTATAAAGTCGTGTTCCGCACGCGCCAGGAAGAAGTCGGCCGTGCCGCCCTGTCCGCCGCCCGCGACCTGCTGCTGGCAGCCATCCATGACATGCCGTATGACGTCGGCGCCACGGTCGCGATGCTGACCGACATGGTCGATTCCCTGTGCCTGGGACCCAGCACTTCGCATATCGTCGACGCCGCCACCAACCGCAATATCCCGCATATCCGCCTCACCGACGGCAACCTGGTGCAGCTCGGCTATGGCAATGGCCAGCGCCGCATCTGGACCGCCGAAACCGACCGCACCGGCGCCATCGCCGAAGGCATCGCCAGCGACAAGGATATGACCAAGTCGCTCCTGCAATCCTGTGGCGTGCCGGTGCCGCAAGGCGTCATCGTCACCAGCGCCGAGGAAGCCTGGGACGAAGCGCAGGATATCGGCTTGCCGGTGGTCTTGAAACCGCAGGATGGCAACCATGGCCGCGGCGTCTCGCTCGATTTGAAGACCCGCGAAGAAGTGATCAATGCCTTCGAGCTGGCCGCCAAGGAAGGCGACGGCAATGTCATCGTCGAGCAATTCATCACCGGTAACGAGCACCGCCTGCTGGTGGTCGGCAACCGCGTCGTCGCCGCTGCCCGCGGTGAAACCGCCTCGGTCGTCGGCGACGGCGTGCAGAATGTCACGCAACTGGTGGATAGCCAGTTGAACACCGACCCACGCCGCGGCGACTCGGAAGAATTCCCCTTAAGCCTGATCAAGCCATCCGAATGGGGCGAGATCCTGCTGGAATTGCAGCGCCAGGGCTTGACGCCGGACTCCATCCCGGCCGCCGGGCAAAAGGTGCTGATCCAGCGGAACGGCAACGTCGCCTTCGATGTCACCGATGACGTGCATCCCGAGGTCGCTGCCCGCGCCACGCTGGCGGCACGCATCGTTGGCCTCGACATCGCCGGCATCGACCTGGTGGCAGAAGACATCAGCCGCCCGCTGGAAGCGCAGCGCGGCGCCATCATCGAAGTCAATGCCAGCCCCGGCTTGCTGGCCCATATCAAGCCGGCCAGCGGCAAGCCGCGCGATGTCGGCGCCGCCATCGTCGAGCACTTGTTCGGCACGGAGGAAGATGGCCGCATTCCGGTCATCGGCATCGCCGGCAGCCGCGATACCGCGCTCATCGGCCGCCTGACGGCATGGATGCTGTACGTGGGCGGCCGCCACGCCGGTCTGGCTTCCGGCACGGATGTGTTCATCAATGGCCGCAAGATCCAGCGCGGCGTCTGCACCAGCTTTGAAGCGGGCCAGCGCCTCCTGATCAACCGCGCGATCGAAGCCGCCGTGTTCGATAATAGCGCGCACATGATCCTGGCCGAGGGCCTGCCCTACGACAAATGCCAGGTCGGCGTGGTCACCGATGTGACCGTCACTCCCGAGCTGGCCGAGTTCTATATCCGCGAGCCGCAGCAAGCCTATAACGTCTTGCGTTCCCAGATCGATGTTGTGCTGCCTGAGGGCAGCGCGGTCTTGAATGCCGCCGATCCGCTGGTGGTCGAGATGGCTGATCTGTGCGACGGTAGCGTGCTGTTCTACGCCGTGAATGAAGACACGGCGGCGCTGGCATCCCATCGTAATGAAGGTGGCCGCGTCGTATTCCTGCGCCACGATGAAATCGTGCTGGCGCAAGGCGAAGACGAGCTTGCACAATTGCCGTTGCTGCCGTTTGCCGCCGGCGTGGAGCCGGAATCGGTCGTGGCCGCGGTGGCCACTGCCTGGGCTGCCGGCGTCGAGCCGCAATTGCTCAGTGCCGGTTTGCGCACTTTCGCTTTCCAGGCAGGCAAGGCTGCATAACGAGTAGTCGGGTAGTCAACAAGGCAGCCGCCGCTTATCGAGATATAACAGGAACAATAGGACCTAGTTCAACATGCAAGTTTCACGCATCCGCGCCCTGCGCGGCCCGAATCTCTGGACCCACCATACCGCCATGGAAGCGGTGGTCTCCTGCAGTGAAAGCAAGATTGCCATCAATAGCATTCCCGGTTTCGAGGAACGCTTGCGCGCGCGCTTTCCGCAATTGCCGCCGTTTCAGCCTGCCGGCCGCAACAGCGTCGTCTCGATCGCCCAGGTATTGGAACTGGCCACGCTGGCGCTGCAGGCCGAAGCCGGCTGCCCGGTGACCTTCAGCCGCACTACCGCCACCGTCGAGCCCGGCGTATTCCAGGTCGTGGTGGAATACAGCGAGGAAGCCGTCGGCCGCCTGGCGCTGGAAAAGGCTGAAGAACTGTGCCGCGCTGCCGATGAAGACCGCCCCTTCGACCTCGAAGGCGCGCTCGCCCAGTTGCGCGAACTTGATGAAGATGTGCGTCTCGGCCCCAGCACCGGCTCCATCGTCAATGCCGCGATTGCCCGTAATATCCCATTTCGCCGCATGACCGAAGGCAGCATGGTGATGTTCGGCTGGGGCAGCCGCCAGCGCCGCATCCAGGCGGCCGAGACCGATGCCACCAGCGCGATTGCCGAATCGATTGCGCAAGACAAGGAATTGACCAAGAAACTGCTGGCTGCCGCCGGCGTGCCGGTGCCGCATGGCCGCATCGCTGCGAACGCCCAGGATGCCTGGGAAGCGGCCTGCGAAATCGGCTTGCCGGTGGTGGTGAAACCCAAGGATGGCAACCAGGGCAAGGGCGTGACCGTCAACATCACGACCCGCGAACAGGTGGAGGCAGCGTTTGCCGCCGCCGAGGCCTACCGCGACGATGTCATCGTCGAGCGCTACCTGCCGGGACATGATTTCCGCCTGCTGGTGGTGGGCGACAAGTTGATTGCCGCCGCTCGTCGCGAGCCGCCGCTTGTGATCGGCGATGGCGTGCATACCGTGCGCGAGCTGGTCGAGATCGTCAATAGCGACCCGCGCCGCGGCAGCGGCCATGCCACCTCGCTGACCAAGATCCGTTTCGATGACATCGCCCTGGCGCGCCTGACCGAACAAGGCATGAATGCGGACAGCGTGCCGGCGCGCGGCCAGCGCGTGCTCTTGCGTAACAATGCCAATCTTTCCACCGGCGGCACGGCCACCGATGTGACCGACGATGTCCACCCGGATGTGGCGGCCTGCGCCGTCGCGGCGGCACAGATGGTCGGACTCGATATCTGCGGCGTCGACCTGGTGTGCGAAACCGTGCACAAGCCCATCGAGGACCAGAACGGCGGCATCGTCGAAGTCAATGCCGCGCCGGGCTTGCGCATGCACTTGTCGCCCTCGTACGGCAAGGGCCGCGCAGTGGGCGAAGCCATCGTCAATGACATGTTCCCCGACGGTGACGATGGCCGCATTCCCGTGGTGGCCGTCACCGGCACCAATGGCAAGACCACCACCGTGCGCGTGATCGCCCACATCTTCGGCAAGGATGGCCTGCGTGTCGGCATGACCAATACCGATGGCGTGTACATCGAGGGCCGCCAGATCGATAGCGGCGACTGCAGCGGTCCGCGCAGCGCCCGCAATGTTCTCTTGCATCCCGATGTCGATGCGGCCGTGTTTGAAACCGCGCGCGGCGGCATCCTGCGCGAAGGCCTGGCCTTCGACCGTTGCCAGGTCGGCGTCGTCACCAATATCGGCAGCGGTGACCATCTCGGTCTGAACTACATCACCACCGTCGAAGACCTGGCGGTCCTGAAGCGCGTGATCGTGCAAAACGTCGCCGCCGATGGCATGGCGGTCTTGAATGCCGCCGATCCGATCGTCGCCGGCATGGCCGATATCTGCCGCTGCGCCGTCACTTTCTTTGCTGCCGATGGCCAGCACCCGCTGCTGGCCAAGCATCGCGCCCTGGGCAACCGTGTGGTGTATGTCGACAATGGCGCGCTGGTAGCAGTGGAAGGCAAGTTCGAGCAGCGCATTCCTTTGGCGGAAGTGCCGATTACCGCCAATGGCGCGATCGGCTTCCAGGTTGAGAATGTCATGGCAGCGCTGGCAGCCGCCTGGGGCGCGGGCGCGAGCTGGGATGCCATCCGCAAGGGCTTGGCGACCTTCACCACCGATAGCCACAATGCGCCCGGCCGCTTCAATGTCTTCCATTATCGCGGCGCCACCCTGATCGCCGACTATGGCCATAATCCCGATGCGATCAATGCGCTGGTGCGCGCAGTCGAATCGATGCCGGCCAAGCGCCGCTCGGTCGTCATCAGCGGCGCCGGTGACCGGCGCGATGAGGATATCCGCGAGCAGACCCGCATCCTTGGCAATGCCTTCGATGATGTGGTGCTGTATCAGGATGCCTGCCAGCGCGGGCGCGCCGACGGCGAAGTAATCGCTCTCTTGCGCGAAGGCTTGAAGGGCGCCAAGCGCACCACCTATGTCGAGGAAATCAATGGTGAATTCATCGCCATCGACAGCGCACTGGCGCGCCTGCAGCCGGGTGACTTATGCCTGATCCTGGTCGACCAGGTCCAGGAAGCGCTGGCGCATATCGCCAAGCGCGTTGCCGAAGCCTGATCCTCTTCTTCCGCAAGACCTGCCTGTATCAGGGGGCGCCGGGCAATGCTCCGGCGCCCCCCTTTTCTCCAACGCCATTCCCTGCTGATCACATGCGGCGAACCTTCGGGCGTTGAAACCCGCCATGCGATCCTCATGGATTAATACGTGACTGGCCTGGCTGCCGGTATCGATGCGCCCGATGCATGCGGCGACGTGTCCGCCCGGCGCCGAAGGGCCTACCCAAATGCCATTTTTGAAAGGTCTATTCTTGCGCTAACGTGGCAGGATGATGCCACCCTTGCATCGTAAGGATGTAAGGGCGCAACAGAAATGTTAATAATCTTTACCCGCTTCGCCACCGGCAAAACGATGCTGCTAATATCGACCAACATAAAACGATATAAAAAAATGAGGCGCGGCGCGCCCTGCATCCTTGAGACTGGAAATCCATGGTAAATGTCGACACTCCCAAACTGCTGCGGTCGCTCGCCAAGCTGATCGAAAAGCCGGAGATCAAGGCGCTGCAAGTCTCCCTGGTGCAGACGCTGGAGCAATTGATCGAAGCGGAGGCGATTGCGCTATTCGACATTCGCACGCTCAAGCAGGTCGAATCCGACCATGCCGAGGATTTCCTTATCCGCGTCGGTGTCGACGATACCTTTGAAGACGATGATGCGCCCCTGATTTTGCTGCGCGAAGAGCCGCAGTTCATGGAATGCTATCGCAGTGAGCGCATGGTCGTGACGCGGCGCGAGGATGCGCCCGGCGCGCCGCTGCGCTTCATCCACCCGATTCTCGGGATGAAGAAAGTGAGCGGCTTTTTGGTGATCGATGCGGCGCAGCATATCGAGCGCGACCAGGAGATGGCGGCGATTTTCCTGGGGTTCATTCGTAATTACATGCTGCTGTTGAACGATAACCAGCGCGATCATTTGACGGGACTATTGAATCGCAAATCCTTCGACGACAAGGTCATGAAGATGATCCTGTCGCTCAGTACCGCTAACAAGCGCGACGCCGATAAGGTATGCTACTGCCTGGCCGTCCTCGATATCGATCACTTCAAGCGCGTCAACGATACGTATGGCCATCTCATGGGCGATGAAGTGCTGCTGCACTTTGCCCAGTGCATGAACCAGACCTTCCGCGATTACGATCTCTTATTTCGCGTCGGCGGCGAGGAATTCGTGGTGGTGCTGCGCAATGTCGATGGCGACCGTGCCGCCGCCGTGATGGAGCGCTTCCGCCGCGTGGTGGAAACCCATTACTTCCCGCAAGTGGGCCAGATCACTGCCAGCATCGGCGTGACTTTCATCGGGCCGCACGACTTGCCCGGCCTGGTGATCGACCGTGCCGATCAGGCGCTGTATTACGTCAAGCAGCATGGGCGTAACCAGGTGGCGTTTTACGAGACCCTGGTCGCGCAGGGAGCGCTGCAGCAAAAACAGGTAGAGAGCGACGTCGAGTTGTTCTGACTTTACAATAAACATGCCCTTTTCGATAGAACAAAAATACGCGCTGCTCGAGCGAATTACGCGAGCGGCGAGCTTGTCCTCCCTGCTGGATTTGCTGGGGGAGGAAATCGAACGGCTTGGCCTGGTGGATGGCTATATCGTCAATCTTTTCGACAACGACGGTGAAATCCTCAGTAGCCAAAAGGTTCGCCTGCCTTCCGAATACCGTTATCTGGAAGACACCTATTTCGGTTACAAGGTCTCGCTCAAAGGCGATACGCGCAATACCAATGTGCGGGCATTTCTCACGCGCCGTATCGCCCGCTTGAGCACGCATGAAAGCTCGGAGGATGAGCGCGAGAGCCTGGCGCGCTGGCGCGTGGAAGATTGTGTCGCCTTGCCGCTCATGCTCGAAGGCCAGCCCGAGGCGGCGCCCATCGGCACGCTCATGCTGCTCAAGCAAGGCGGTTCGATCGATGAGCGGATATTCGCCCTCATCGACGAGCTGACGGCATTATTCCTGGCGCCTGTGCGCGCCGCCTGGGCCAGCGCTTACCTGCAGGATTTTCATGACCGTTTCCAGCGTGCCGCCGGCGAGCATGCGCGCGCGCTCGATTTCATTATCGAGATCAACAACCTGACTGCACTCGAAAGTGTCTTTGACAAGTTTGCCGGCGATGTCTTCCGTCAGATTCCTTTCGAATGCATCGGCTTTTTCCTGCTGGAAGACGATCTCCTCAAGAACAAGCGGGTATCGGTTGCCGCGCCGCGCTTCCAAGCCATTGGCGATGCTTGGACGAGTTACCTGCGCGACTGCGATTACGACTTGCATAGCCTGTCGGGTGGCGTCTCGCATGCCTTCCTGAAAAATTCTCCGCTGATGTTCCATGATGCGCAGGAATTGCTGCACCTGCCGATGTCGGAGATGGATAAGCAGGCGCTACGCATCATGCAGACGCCGCGCACCTTGCTGGTGCTGCCGATCCGCTATCAGGGCAAGCCCATCGGCAGCATGGCTTTTTTCAGCCTGACGCAGATCGTCGCCATCCCGACCGCCGACTTGCAATTGCTGGAAAAGCTTGCCGCCTTTCTCGGCACGGCCGTCATCAACTGCAAGAATTTCGCCCTCAACCAAGCGCAAAACGCCGAACTGGAACGCCTGGCCACGCATGACGTGCTCACCGGCTTGCCCAACCGCGCGCTCCTGCGCGACCGCCTGCAACAAGGCATGGCGCGCTGGGCACGGCAGCGCCAGGCAGCCACGATTGCCTTCGTCGATCTCGACCACTTCAAGAATATCAACGATACCCTGGGCCACAGCGCCGGCGACCGCGCCCTGGTGGCCATCACCAACCGCTTGCGCACTTGCCTGCGGCAGAGCGATACCGTGGCGCGCTTCGGCGGCGATGAATTCGTCATCATCCTCGAAGACCTGGATAACAACGGCAACCATGAGCAAGTCCTGCAGCGCGTGCTGGAAGGCTTGTGCGAACCGATCCGCGACCTGGGGCAAGACTTCAGCCTGTCGTGCAGCATCGGCTATTGCCGCTATCCGGATGATGGCGAAGATGCCGATACGCTACTCAATGCCGCCGACGTCGCCATGTACCAGGCCAAGCAACTGGGACGTTCCAATATCCAGTGCTACAGCCCGGACATGCGCGTCAATGCCGGCAAGCGCCTGACGCTCGAAGGCAAGCTGCGCCACGCCGCCGAAAACAATGAACTGGTATTGCATTACCAACCCAAGGCCGATCTCAAGACCGGACGCATCGTCGGCGTCGAAGCGCTGGTGCGTTGGCAGAATCCCGAACTGGGCATGGTGTCGCCCGGCGTGTTCATCCCGATTGCCGAAGAGTCCGGCCTGATCGTGCCGATCGGCGACTGGATTTTGCGCACCGCCTGTACCCAGGCGCTGGCATGGCAGCAGGCGGGCTTCAGTATTCCGGTGGCCGTGAACCTCTCGGCCAAGCAATTCCAGTCACCCGGCATTGCCGCCCGCGTGCGCGACACGCTGAATGCCACCGGGCTCGATCCGCATTATCTGGAACTGGAACTCACCGAAAGCATGTCGATGGGGAATCCGGAAAAGAGTATCGAGATCATGCAAAGCTTCAAGGCGCTCGGCATCACGCTGACCATCGATGATTTCGGCACCGGCTACTCCAACCTCAGTTACCTGCAGCGCTTCCCGCTGGATAAGCTGAAACTGGATCAATCGTTTGTCCGCGACATGGCCGATAGTCCGGAAGCGCTGGCGATCTCTCAAGCGGTGCTTGGCGTGGCCCACAGCCTGCGCCTGAAAGTCGTTGCCGAAGGCGTGGAAACGGCCGAGCAATTGCAATTACTGATGGATAATCATTGCGATGAAATGCAGGGGTATTACTTCAGCCGTCCTTTGCCGGCTGAACAATGCACGCAATTTCTTCAGCAAAAACAGCAGCTTTCGCTAGCGCCCGTTTCGCCTTCCAAGGTACCGACGCCCGTCTGACGGCTCTTTTCCATTTCTTCTTGTCGCTGCATTTCCGCCCGCGCGGAGGCCAGCGACCGCCTTCGCGCTGGCCACTTCGGCCTTCCTCGCATTTCCCTGCCACTCTGGCAAACCTTTGGCGCATCATGCAGCCTAAGCAAACATGGGCTAAAATAAAACCAAGCTATTGATTTAAAGAGATGTGATTGATTATGTCTATCGTGTTGATGGATATTATTCATTTCACAGCAGAAGCGATAGTCGATAAGATTCACTCATGCAGTTTTGATTAACCAACAGAGGAGTTAAGCAATGTCCCAGATTAATACCCAGGTAAAGCCATTTAATGCAACCGCTTACCACAATGGCAAGTTTGTACCGGTCTCTGATGCTGATCTGAAAGGCAAGTGGTCCGTGTTTTTCTTCTACCCGGCCGATTTCACCTTCGTCTGCCCGACCGAACTGGGTGACTTGGCTGACAACTACGAAGAATTCAAGAAGCTGGGCGTGGAAATCTATTCGGTCTCGACCGACACCCACTTCACCCACAAGGCATGGCACGACACTTCGGAAACCATCAAGAAGATCCAGTATCCGATGATTGGTGACCCGACCGGCGCCATCTCGCGCAACTTCGACGTCATGATCGAAGCCGACGGCCTGGCCGATCGCGGCACCTTCGTGATCGACCCGGAAGGCAAGATCCAGCTGGTGGAAATCACTGCCGGCGGCATCGGCCGCGACGCTTCCGAGCTGCTGCGCAAGATCAAGGCAGCCCAGTACGTGGCAGCACACCCGGGTGAAGTTTGCCCGGCCAAGTGGAAGGAAGGCGAGAAGACCCTGGCACCGTCGCTCGACCTCGTCGGCAAGATCTAAACAGGCGCGGCGCGCCACGCATCATCCAGGCGCGCCTTTCTTGCCGCACTTGCCGGAAACGATTCAGTTTCCGGCAGGTCCACCCCCAGATTAGCCTGTTTTAACAATCGAATTCCGGGAGCCACAAGCTCATCCGGCGGTGGTTTTGCACCCTAAAAAAAAGCAAACGACACATCATAGAAAGCGAGCACATCATGCTGGACGCCAACCTGAAGACCCAATTGAAAGCCTACCTCGAAAAGGTCACGCACCAGATCGAGATCACCGCCAACCTGGATGGCAGCGACGCGTCGCAGGAAATGCAAGGCCTGCTGAACGATATCGCCGAACTGTCCGACAAGATCACGCTGAAGGAAACCAGCGAAGCCGACGTGCGCGCGCCCTCGTTTGCGCTCAACCGCGCCGGCAGTAACATGGGAATCCGCTTTGCCGGCATCCCGATGGGCCACGAATTCACCTCGCTGGTGCTGGCGCTGCTGCAGGTCGGCGGCCATCCGCCGAAGGTTAGCGCCGACGTGATCGAACAGATCAAGAATATCCAGGGGCAATTCAACTTCGAGACTTATATCTCGCTGTCTTGCCAGAATTGCCCGGACGTGGTGCAGGCATTGAACCTGATGGCCATGCTCAACCCGAACATCCGCCACGTCATGATCGATGGCGCGCTGTACCAGGATGAGGTGGAAAAGCGCCAGATCATGGCGGTGCCGACGGTGTACCTGAATGGCGAAGTGTTTGGCCAGGGTCGCATGGACCTGGAACAGATCATCGCCAAGCTGGACACCGGCGCGGCTGCGCGCGAAGCCGAAAAGCTGGCGCAAAAAGGCGTGTTCGATGTGCTGGTGGTCGGCGGTGGCCCCGCCGGCGCGGCAGCGGCGATCTATGCCGCGCGCAAGGGCATCAACACGGGCGTCGTGGCCGAGCGTTTCGGCGGCCAGGTGCTGGATACCATGGCGATCGAGAACTTCATCTCGGTCAAGGAAACCGAAGGGCCGAAGCTGGCAGCAGCGCTGGAACAGCACGTCAAGGAATACGACGTCGATATCATGAACGTGCAGCGTGCCGAGAAGCTCATCCCGGGCAATACCATCGGCGTGCAGCTGGCCAGCGGCGCCACCCTGCAAGCCAAGACGGTGATCCTGGCAACCGGCGCGCGCTGGAGATCGATGAACGTGCCGGGTGAGCAGGAATACCGCAACAAGGGCGTGACCTATTGCCCGCACTGCGACGGTCCGCTATTCAAGGGCAAGCGCGTGGCAGTGATCGGCGGCGGCAATTCCGGTGTCGAAGCAGCGATCGACCTGGCCGGTATCGTCTCGCACGTGACCCTGCTGGAATTCGGCAGCCAGTTGCGCGCCGATGCGGTCTTGCAGCGCAAACTCCATAGCTTGCCGAACGTGACGGTGCTGACCGATGCGCAAACGACCGAGGTGACCGGCGACACCACCAAGGTCAATGGCTTGAACTACACCGATCGCAAGACCGGGCAGTCGCACCGCATCGAGCTCGAAGGCATCTTCGTGCAGATTGGCTTGTTGCCTAACACCGAATGGCTCAAGGGTACGGTGGAGCTGAGCAAGACCGGCGAAATCGTCGTCGATACGCATGGCCGCACTTCGGTGCCGGGCGTGTTCGCCGCCGGTGACGTCACCACGGTGCCGTACAAGCAGATCGTCATCGCCATGGGCGAGGGTTCGAAAGCGGCGCTGTCCGCCTTTGATCACCTGATCCGCACTTCCGCTCCGGCGGAAGAAAAGGCGGCAGCCTAAGCTTCGCCTTTCCTCGTAAGGATAAACGCCGGCTGATGCCGGCGTTTTTTATTGGACGGCTTAATCCCAGCCGCTGCGGTGTTCGCTTTCCCGCGCCGCGATATCCCGCGCGAACATTTCCGCCAGTTCGTCGCGGGCTTGTTTGGCCATCGAAACGAATTGTTCCTGGTCCTTGTAATACGGATAGACCGCCTGCACCGAAGCGAGATTATGCCGGCGGAATTTCATCGCCGCCTGGCGCGCCTGGTAAGCGCCATAGCCGAGCACTTGCAATACCTCGCGTCCCAGGCGCAAGGAGCTTTCAAAGGTTTCCCGCTCGATCAACGTGACGCCGCGATCCATCAAATCGTAATAGTGCGAAATGTTGCGGGCCCGCGCCAGGATCGGCAATGCAGGAAATGCCTGTCTGACCGCATCCACCAGTGCCAGGCTGTCATTGACGTCGTCGATGGCGACCACCAGCGCGCGGGCCTTTGCCGCGCCTGCGGCTTGCAGCAAGTCGAGCCGCGTGGCGTCGCCATAAAACACCTTGAAACCGAACTTGCGCAGCAAATCGATCTGGTCGGGATCATGATCCAGCACCGTCAGCTGAACCTGGTTGGCATGCAAGAGGCGTCCGACGATTTGCCCGAAGCGGCCGAATCCAGCGATGATGACATGGTCTTCATGCTCTTCGATGGCATCGGCCGGACGCTGCTTGGCCGCCTGAAATCGCGGCGCAATCAAGCGGTCGTACAACAGGAGCAACAGCGGCGTCGTCACCATCGATAGCGCCACCACCAGCACCAGCATGGAAGAGATTTCGGCCGTGACGACGCGCGCGGCAGCGGCTGCGGCAAACACCACGAAAGCGAATTCCCCGCCTTGCGACAGCAGCAAGGCAAACAGCAATTGCTGGCCGCGCGGAATGGCAAAGCGCTTCCCCAGAACATACAGGACACCGATCTTGATCGCCAGGAAGGCGATGACGGCAAGAGAAACCAGCAGCGGATGCGCCAGCAGCACGGCAAAATTCACCGACATGCCCACGGCAATGAAAAACAGACCGAGCAGCAAGCCCTTGAATGGCTCGAGGTCAGACTCCAGCGCATGACGGTATTCCGAATCCGCCAGCAGCACGCCGGCCAGGAAAGTGCCCAGCGCCATCGATACGCCCACCGATTGCATCAGCAAGCCGATGCCGATGACCAGCAGCAGGGCAAATGCCGTAAACAATTCGCGCATGCCGGTCTTGGCGATGATCCGCAACAGCGGCCGGATCAGGTAGCGCCCGCCGACGACGAGCGCGACCACCACGCCCAGCACTGCCAGGGCATCCAGCCAGCCGCGCGTGCCGCTCCCTGCCGCCGCGCTTCCGAGGAGCGGCACGATGGCGATCATCGGGATGGCGGCGATATCCTGAAACAGCAGGATGGAAAAGCCGGCCGAGCCTGCCGGTGTGGCCATCAGGTTGCGCTCTTCCAGCGTCGCCAGGGCAATCGCGGTGGAAGACAGCGACAAGCCGAGCGCGGCAATCAGGGCGGTTTTCCAGGACAGGCCGGCCAGCATGGCGGCTGCGCATAATGCCGCCGCCACCAGGCCGACTTGGGCGGTTCCCCAGCCGAAAATCGGTTTGCGCAATGACCAGAGATGTTTCGGGTCGAGTTCCAGCCCGATCAGAAAGAGCAGCAGGACCACGCCGAATTCCGAAAAGTGCAGGATGACTTCGACTTCGCGGATCAATCCCAGGCCGAAGGGGCCGATGGCGATGCCCGCCGCCAGATAGCCGAGCACGGCACCCAGCCCCAGGCGCTTGGCGATCGGCACCGTGATGACCGCGGCGGCCAGGTAGATCAGGGCATTCAATAGCAGCTTGTTTTCCATGTCGCGCCAGCTCCTGTTTATGCTTTCCCCGACCAGTCTTGTTCATCCGTCGGCGAGATGATGAGCGGCTTGCCGCACCACGCCGGATAATCCATCAGGCGCGCTGAATAGCCGTCGATATGCCGGGCGGCGTCGGCGTCGCTCAGGCGATGCGCATCCTGCAGGATGTACGGCGGCAGCCAGCGCATGCCGCACAAGGCGGCGATTTGCTCGAATGGCGGCAACAAGGCGGACAGCTCATAGCCGTGATAGCCGCCCTCCTGGTCGGCCTCTTGCGAGCCACCCGCCGTGGCAACCAGCCAGAAATCCTTGCCATGCAAAGCGGCGCTGCCACGGCCATGCGCCCACCCACTTTCCAGCACGACATCGACCCATTCTTTCAACAGCGACGGCATGCTCGACCACATGACGGGATGCTGGAAAATGATCAGGTCCGCCGCTTGCAGCAAGGCTTGTTCGCGCGGCACGTCGATATCGAAGTCGGGATACATGTCGTACAAGTCATGCACCTCGACATGAGGCAGGGCGCGTGCCGCATGGATCAGCGCCCGGTTGATGCGGGAACGGTGTGGCGCGGGATGCGCGTAGACAACAAGAATGGCGGGGCGAGGGTTCATGATGGGCCCGTTAGCGTCTCGTGTTGGTATTGTAATGACTGCACGGGTGGATGCTTAGCGAAAGCGCATGAGCAAAATCGGTAATAATGATGGCCGGCCAGCTTCAGGCCGCATTGAGAAGGATTGCCCATGACGACTTTGAAAAAAACCATTCTCTATACCGATAGCGACGGCTACGCCAAATTCCGCGAGGAAGATGTGGCGCTCACCGAAGGCACGCCGCAATCCCGCCTGTCGCCGTTGATGCCGTCATCCGGTTTTCAATTGCGCCAGAGCCCGCTCGGCTTTCGCAGCCAATTCCATTGCACCACCGCGCCGCAATGGCTGTTCGTCTTGAGTGGACAGATGGAAATCGGCTTGCAGGATGGCACATCGCGCATCTTCGGCCCGGGCGAGCATTTCTATTCCGCCGACGTGTTGCCCGAAGGCGCAGAGTTCGATCCGAAGGTGCACGGCCACTGGAGCCGGCAAGTCGGCGATACGCCGCTGGTCACCCTGTTCGTGCGCGACTGAACAAGCGGCAGGGCGCTAGGGCGCTTACCTAGCCCTTCGACCATGCCGCCGGCGCAAGGCGGCATTCTGTGCCTGCAGCATGGCATCGACCCGTTCGGAGGCTTCGCGCGCCAGTTCGTGCGCCAGTTCGCCGTCCGGAAAATATTCGGGAATGCGAAAGCTCAGCCACGCATAGGCCGAATACATGCGGCAGGTATCTTCCACTTCCTGCAGGTTTTGCCGCGCCAGATCATGCGGATCGCGCTGCAGCGTGCAAACCTTCCTTTTCGCCAGCGCACGCGCCCAGTTTTCCCAGACATTATGCAGATACGGAATGCGCGACGAAATCGGCACCAGCGATAGCGTGAACTTGTCCGCCACCGAGAGCGCGAGGGTATCGAGCCAGAGCGCGCGCTCGGCCTGCTCCTCGGTGATGCGCGGATAAAAGAATCCGTCGGGCACATCGATATTGTGCACGAAGCGCTTGAACAGGCGTGTCAGGGATTGTTCGCCGGTGACGGAGGCGATGCGGTGCAAATGCTCGATCGATGGCGCCACGGCAAAGCCGGCGGCCGGCACCGGCGGGATTTTTTCCTTCATCAGCGAGCGCATGACGTAATGCGTGTCGTCATCGAAGCCGGCAACGAAGCCTTCCTCATGCACGCCAAAGCGCCCGGCGCGACCGGCAATCTGCCGCGCCAGGGCGATCGGAATCTCTTCTTCATCCACGCCATTGAATTTCACGTAAGTCGTCATGACCACGCGCTCGATCGGCAGGTTCAAGCCCATGGCAATGGCATCGGTGCCGACGACAATATCGGCGGTGCCATCGCGAAAGCGCGCTGCCTGCGCCTGGCGCACTTCCGGCGACAGGTTGCCGTAAATGGTGGCGACGGAAAAGCCATGCTCGGCAATCAGGTCGCGCCACATCAGTACGTCGCGCCGCGAAAAGGCAATCACGGCGTCGCCGCGGCGCAGGTTGCGCATTTTCTTGACGGGGCCGGCTTCCATGGTGAGCGGCGCCTTGCGTTTTAAAACATGCACTTCCAGCGGAATTTCCAGGCGCTCGGCCAACGCTTCGACCGCACGCCGGGCTTCGAGCGAGCCGACCAGATACACCACATGGGCTGGTGCGCCGCACACCGCCGCCGTCCACGCCGCGCCACGGTCGCGGTCGGCCAGCATCTGGATTTCATCGATGACGGCGACTTCGACACGCAGATGCGGGTCGAGCATTTCGACCGTGCTGGCGACATGCGTGGCGCCTTCCTCGATGCGGCGTTCTTCGCCGGTGATGAGATTGACCTTGAGTTCCTTGCCATGCGGCCTGGCCGCGCGCAGCCGTTCGTAATTTTCCAGCGCTAGCAAGCGCAGCGGCGCCAGGTACATGCCGCTCTTGGCCTTGGTCAGCGCTTCCATCGCCTGGTGCGTCTTGCCGGAATTGGTCGGCCCCAGCAGCGCGATGAAGCGGCGCGGCATGCGGCGCGCCACTTCAAAGGACGCGGGGTATTCGGCCAGGTTGATGCTTTCGCGAGTGAGCGCGGCGTGCCGTTCTTCCTGCTGGCGCTCGATGGCGTGAGTCAGGCGCTGTTCGATGCGCTCGAAGACTTGCGGCGCCGGCACCGCAGTCGGCGCATCCGCCAGCGTGCTGAGAAAGGCCCGGGTATCGAGGCCGGCATCTTCGGATTCGGCGGCGATTTTGCCGACGAAGGCCACCACGCTGCGGCGCAGCTCTTCCATGGCATCGGGATGCACGCGTTCCTGGACGAGTTCGAGCTGGCCTTCCGGGCCTAATTTTCTCCACTTGGACGGCTTGGCCAGCACGCCTCGGCTTGGCACCAGCGCATACGGCACACGTAATTCACCCAGTTCCGCGATGCCGGAAAAGCGCACCACCACGGCGCCTTCGAGCTTGAGCAATTCCGCACCCAGACGTTGCGCATACGCTTCCGGGGTATCGGAAGAACCAGCGGGATCATCGGCTGGCGTTGGGTTGATGACAGAAAAGGGAGTCGACATGGTTTTACAAAATAATGAATAGCAAGCGTGACGAGAATTATTGCAGACGCTCATGCTTGGCCGACTGCATTATCCAGCTACTGCAATTAAGTCCCGTATTTTCCTGTTTGGTTCTTTTAAACTTTTGTCAAAAATTACAGCCTTACTAAGGCTATCGCATCGGCGTGGCGTTGGTGGAGTTTGTCCTCTCGCCACAAAACCGCCAATGCGGTAGCGCCGTCATTTTTTCGGGATTCGTATGAGCAAGTTGGGTCCATTCCTTGGCAGTATGGATCTGGAGGCAATACTCGATGCCTCGCCATTCCCCTATGTCATTGTCTCCCCGAGTTTCGTCATTCTGGGTGCGAACGAGGCTTATCTTCGTCTGACCCGCCGCACGCGCGAAGACCTCGTCTCGCGCAACCTGTTCGATGCTTTCCCGGCAGATCCAAACGGCCCCAACAAATCCAATGTCGCCGTACTTACAGCTTCCTTGAATCGTGCCGTGCTGACCAGGCAGCCGGATTATCTCTCCCTGGTGCAGTACAACATCCCGTTTCAGACCGCGCATGGCGTTGAATTCGAGGAACGCTACTGGAGCATCATTCATACGCCCATTCTCAATGCGCAGGGCGAGGTCGGGATGCTGGTGCTAACTCCCATCGACGTCACGGAGCTGGCAAAGAAGCAAATGCAATCGGGCCAGGCAGCGCCCGACAATAGCGATTACCGGATTGCCGGCAGCGTCTTCAGCCAGGCCAAGGCGCTGGAAGAAAATAATCGCATGCTCGACAAGGAACGCGAGCATTTGCTGAATCTGTTCAAGCAGGCGCCGGGATTCGTCGTCGTCGTGCGCGGTCCCTTGCATGTGATCGATATGGTCAATGAAGCCTTTTATCAACTCGTCGGCCATCGCGATATTGTCGGCAAGACGATAAGAACGGCCATGCCCGAGCTGATCGAACAGGGATACGATGGCTTGCTGACGAAGGTCTACCAGGAAGGCGAGGCTTTCGTCGGCAAGCAAATGAAATTCATGATTGAGCAGCATCCGGGAGAAGGCTTGAGCGAGCGTTACGTCGACTTCGTTTGCCAGCCATTCACCGATACCCGCGATGAAACCACCGGCATTTTCATCCAGGGGCATGATGTCACCGAACAAAAGCGCGCGCAGGATGCGCTCGACATCAGCAACGAACGCCTCAAGCTGGCTGTGGAAGGCACGGGCGACGGGATCTGGGATTGGGATTTGCGCTCCGGTGTCGTCGTGTATTCCCGCCGATTCAGGGAAATGTTCGGATATGCGGAACAGGATTTTCCCGACCGGATCGAATCCTGGCTCAGCCGCGTGCACCCGGAAGATTTGCCGCGTGTATGGGCCAACATCAATGCCGCTTCCAGCACCACGCTGCCGGTCAGCGCGGAGTATCGTTTTCAATGCCATGACGGTAACTGGAAATGGGTACGCTCCCGCGGCATCGTCGTGCGGCTCACCGACGATGGCAAGCCATCGCGCATGACGGGCACGATCACCGACATTTCCGAACAAAGAAAATCGGAAGAGCGCATCTGGTATCAGGCCAATTTCGATACGCTCACCGGCTTGCCAAACCGCCGCCTGTTTCGCGACAGGCTGGAGCAGGAGGTCAGAAAAGCCCCGCGTTCCCCGCATACCATCAGCCTGATGTTCATCGACCTGGACCGCTTCAAGGAAGTCAACGACCTCATGGGGCATGATGCCGGCGACCAGTTGCTGGTGCAGGCGGCAAAACGCCTGATCCACTGTGTCCGCGCATCCGATACGGTGGCGCGCTTAGGCGGTGACGAATTCACCGTGATTCTCACCGAGCTGACCGATCTGGCGCATGTCGAAAACGTCGCGCAGAAAATCCTCGAGGCGCTGGCCGAACCTTTCGTTCTCGGCAAGCAGACTGCTTATGTATCGGGCAGCATCGGCATCACGCTGTACGATACCGACGCGTCCACGGTCGAGCAGCTCATCAGCAATGCCGACCAGGCGATGTATGCCGCCAAACATGCCGGCCGCAACCAGTTCCGCTACTTTACGCCGTCGATGCAGGAATTGGCGTATCGGCGCCTGACGCTGGCGCACGACTTGCGCACGGCAATGGCATCAGGCCAGCTGGAAGTCCATTACCAGCCGGTGATTGACCTCGCCACCGGCCAGATCGCCAAGGCCGAGGCATTGCTACGCTGGACTCACCCCACACTCGGGAAAGTGGAGCCCACCCAGTTTATTCCCATCGCCGAGGAAACCGGTTTGATCGATGAAATCGGCGACTGGGTATTCAGGGAAGCGGCGGCATGCGCCAGGCAATGGCAGGACAAACTGGGTAAAACGGTACAGATCAGCATCAATGCCTCGCCGATCCAGATCCGCTCGGTTGAATCCGGCAAGAACTGGCTGCGACACCTTGGGCAGCTCGGTTTGCTTGGCAGCGCCCTCGCCGTTGAAATCACCGAGGGCTTGCTGCTGAATGCCTCGGCGAGCGTGGCCGACAAGCTGTTCGAGTATCGCGATGCCGGCATTCAGGTCGCCCTGGATGACTTCGGCACCGGTTATTCATCGATGCAGTACCTGAAGAAATTCGATATCGATTATCTGAAGATCGACCAATCCTTCATTCGCGATATGGTGACCGATGCCAGCGACCGCACCATCGTCAAGTCGATTATCGTGATGGCGCATGAACTGGGATTGCAGGTGATCGCCGAGGGCATCGAGACACCGGAACAAAAACAATTACTGCAGGACGCGGGCTGCGACTATGCGCAGGGATTCTTGTTTTCCAGGGCGGTTCCGGCGCCAGCCTTCGAGAGCTTGATCGTTCAGCGAACTTCGCTCGCGTGACGGCATCGTACAAGCAGCAAGATTTCGCACGTCCTATAATCGGCGTTCCGGGCGCTGAACAAGAATGAACAACACAGAACAATCCCAACGCATGCTGCTGTGGCTGGTAGCCATTGCCTTTTTCATGCAAACCCTCGACGGCACCATCGTCAATACCGCGCTGCCAGCCATGGCGGTCAGCCTCAATGAAAGTCCCTTGCGCATGCAATCGGTCGTCATTGCGTATTCGCTGACGATGGCCATGCTGATTCCCGCGTCGGGCTGGATCGCCGACCGTTTTGGCACCCGCCATGTATTTCTCGGCGCGCTGCTGGTGTTCAGCTTCGGTTCGCTGTTGTGCGCTTATTCGCCGACGCTGTCGATGCTGACCGCCTCGCGGGCGATACAAGGGGCGGGCGGCGCCATGCTGCTGCCGGTCGGCCGGCTGGCGGTATTGCGCGCCTTCCCGCGCGAGAAGTTCATGCCGGCGATGACCCTGGTCGCCATCCCCGGCTTGATCGGCCCGCTGCTGGGCCCGACCCTGGGCGGCTGGATGGTGGAGTACGCTTCCTGGCACTGGATTTTTTTGATCAACATCCCCATCGGTTTGCTGGGCTGCACTGCGGCGCTCATCCTGATGCCGGATTTCCGCGGCGAGACGATCGAGCGCTTCGACCTTGCCGGCTATCTCCTGCTTGCCGCCAGCATGGTCATGATTTCGCTGGCGCTGGACGGGCTGGGAAGCATGGGCTTTCGCCATGCCGTCGTGCTGATGATGGTCATTGTCGGGCTGATCTGCATCGCTGCTTACTGGCTGCGCGCCGCCCATCATCCGGCACCGCTGTTTTCGCTGGACTTGTTCAAGGTGGGGTCGTTCACTGTCGGCAGTCTGGGCAATTTGTTTGCCCGCATCGGCAATGGCAGCATGCCCTTCATGATTCCCTTGCTATTGCAAGTCAACCTGGGTTATTCCGCTTTCCATGCCGGGCTGATGATGATCCCTGTGGCGATCGGCGGCATGGCGGTCAAGCGCTTCGCCACTCCCCTGGTGCGCCGCGTCGGCTATCGGCGCATGTTGATCGTCAATACCCTGCTGGTCGGCGCATGCATCGGCAGCTTCGCCCTGTTTTCCGAGACGGTGCCGATCTGGTTGCGCATGCTGCAGCTGGGAATATTCGGCGCCATCAATTCGCTGCAATTTTCAGCAATGAATGCCGTCACGCTCAAGGACTTGCCGCCAGCGCTGACCAGCAGCGGCAACAGCCTGCATTCCATGGTGCAGATGCTGTCGATGAGCCTGGGCGTGGCGGCGGCCGGCGGCTTGCTGGCGACCTTTACCGATTTGCTGGCAACGGCGCCCGCTAACTCGACGCCGCTGGCATTTCAGGCGACCTTTGCCTGCATGGGATTCATCACTGCCTGTTCCGCCTGGATTTTCTGGCAGCTGCCGCCGCAAGACGATGGCACGGGACGTGCCGAAGGCGGCGGCGACGCCGAGCTCGCCTGACTGATTGTCAATGCACGTCGCGCGGCAGCGTAGTGGCGCCAGGAAGCGGGCGCCGCTCATGCTCCAGGCGTTCTTCCATCTGCCCCATGTAAGCGGCCATGGTGTTGTTGGAGTCCTGCAGGGCATTGCGCAAGGCTTCATCCATCCGGTCCATTTTCGCCAGCAGCGCGCTATGCATCTCCGCATCGCGTGCCGTGCGTGCATTTAATTCCAATTCAATAAAGCGGCGCAGTTCGGTAAAGCGCGACGCTTCCGCCTGATCGGCCAATGCGCGATGCGCTTGCAGTTCGCGGGCATGGCGGCGCGTTTCCAGCAGGACGGAAGTTTGCAGGGTGACCAGATAAGCCAGGAAGATGGCGCTCACCGCAACCAGCAAGCCGAGCATGACCAAACCGATTGGCGCGGTCACGGAAGTGAATCCGAGCGATAGTGTGGTCGGCTGGTTAAAGGCTGGCCAATTCAATGCCGCAAATACGCCGATTGCAGCCAGGACAAGCAATAGCAAGACGGTGCTGACTCTCATGGCAATCTCCTGAAATGACAATGCATGCATTGCATGTTCTGCCCAAAAAATAGGCAAACGTTGCTATTAAAGACTGTAATCCGGGAGGGGCGTTCAGCTAATTCTTCGAGATATGCATCCGCTTTATTTCTGATATAAGCGGCTTTCGGAAAATTTCTTCCGCACAGAAACTATTTCCAACGAGCAGGGATCACAAAGGCTTTCCGAAGAACATTATTGAGCCCGTTATCCATGCACGTTATTGCTCTTGAACGATCCCAGTCTTACCCATTACAACAATTCAAGTCGCTGGCATTGCCAGGCATTTTCATCTTGTTCGGCTTGATCATGGGCTCGTGGACCGGCCGCATCCCCGCCATCCGCGAAGCATTGCATATGCCGCATTCCGCGCTCTCCATGGTGCTCTTGTGCGGTGGCTTTGGCGCTGTGCTGTCCTACCCGGTGTCATCCTGGATGATGTCGAGATTGGGCGGTCACAAGACCGTTCTGATTTCCGGCCTGGCGTTGCTGGTCGCATTGCTTGGCATTGGCTTTGCGCCCCGCGTCGGCTTGTTGATGGGCGCGGTGTTCCTGATGGGGATTCCCGCCGGTTGCCTGAATGTGGGCATGAATGCCGTCGCGACCAGGGTGGAAAAGCGCACCGGCAAGTCGATCATGGCCAAGTTGCATGCCGGTTGCTGTGCCGGCGGCCTGGGCGGCGCCATGCTGGGCGGGCTGATGGCCACGATGCATGTCGCGCCGGTGCGCCAGTTCATCCTGATGGCGATGCCATTGGCCATGCTGTTTTGCCTGGCTTGTTATCTGCTCAAGGATGAGAGCAAGGATCAGCGAGAATCCGCTGAGGACGAAGCTGGCAGCAACAAGATGTTTGCCCTGCCGCGCGGCCCGCTGGGCTTGCTGGGCGCGCTGGTCTTTCTCGGCGCGATGTCTGAAGGCAGCATCGCTGACTGGAGTGGCGTGTTCTTGAAGGATCACTTCGGCGTGGGAGATGGCATGGCGCCGATGGGCTTTGCCGCCTTCTCCGTCATGATGCTGCTGGCGCGCCTGACCGGCGACCGCCTCAAGAACCGGTACGGCGCCCGCCGCCTGGTCAGCGGAGGCGCGACCCTGGCTGCTGTCGGCATGCTGTTTGCCGTCTCGGTATCGGGCCCGTATCTGGCGCTCGCAGGCTTTGCCGCTGCCGGCTTCGGCCTGGCGCTGCTGTTCCCGTTCGTGTTCAGCGCGGCAGGCACGCAAGGCCCGGTGGCGCTCGCCGGTGTCGCCACCATGGCCTATAGCGGCAGCCTGATGGGGCCGCCGGTGATCGGTGGCCTGGCCCACAGTTTCGGCATGCAGGCGGCGATCGGCTTTATCGGTGCCCTGGCCTCGCTGATCGCCGTGATCGCTGCGCGCGCCAAGTTGCTGAAGTAATCCAGCCCTGGATTCCGTCGCGCCTGGCGGACCAGTACCATGGACAAATGCCGGCCTTGTGCCGGCATTTTTTATTGCGCGCCAAGCGTCTGCAATTGATTATGTCTGCAATGGAGCGCGTGCCGGCCCGTCACTTCGCCGGACGCGGCGTGCCATCGGGAGACTGGGTCACCGCCCGACCATAATTGATCGGATTGGCTTCATCCTGGTCATCCGGACGCCCGGCATTGGGGTCGCCGAACGAGGTGCCTTCCATGACATGCGCGCTTTCATCGATGCCGCCGTCATGATCGAGCGCCTTGGCTTGCCGGTGGGCCTTGGCCTGATGTTGTGTCTCGCAAAAAGTTTGGTAGAAGGCCAGGTCTGTCTGCGACAAGTTATGCGTGCCGCCTTCTTGTTCTACTTGCTGCTGCAAGCGGCGGCATTGTTCGGGCTGGGAAGTCTGCGACGATGGAGTAGTCATGAGTCATTCCTGATAATTGCCAGCAAGATTTGGCGGTGTCTCATTTCAATGAGGCCTCACCTTGTCGTGCTTAACATTGAAAAACTTGATATCCGTTTGGACAAGGTCTTGCCGGGTTTGTTTAACGAAATGACGCCCGGCCTTTAAGTCGAACCTGCAAGGGGTGTTAGCGGGACGCGGCCTGTTTGCCATTTGCCGCTTTGCCCGGCGGCGGCGCTTGCGGTTTTTTCTGCGCTTCGGCCAGGAGGCTGGCGCAGGGGCTTTCCTTATCGGGACCAGGATTGATCAAGGCCAGCAGTGCCGCCAATGGCGACGCCACCGTGCCCAGCACCGTCGCCGCACCGGCTTTCAATGCCACCACGCCCTTGTCGATGCCGACATCGGGCTTTTTGAAAGTGCCGCGCACATACAGCGGCGAACGCAGGGAAATCAGGCGCACGCCCTTGCTATCGGGACGGATCGTCAATCCCATCTCTTCGCTGGCGAGGTTGATCTTGCCATCCACGCCGATGATCGCGTCTTCCGTATCGACGACGAAGGTGCGTGTCTGCACCACGCCATCTTTCACGGCGAAGTCGCTCGCCAGGCAATTCAACTGCACTTGGCGGTCGCCGAATAATTGCGTCACGACGATGCTGCCGATATTCAATCCCATCGCTTCCAGAATGAATTTGCTGACCGTGCCCTGGGTGATGAATGCCTTGAATTCGCCATTGGCGGCGCCGGCCAATTCAGCCAGGGAATTGCCTGCGCTGGTTAATTCGGCATTGGCATGGATTTGACCTAGGCTGGCGCGCATCGATTCAACCTGGGGAAACAGCTTGCTGAGCTTTAAGCCACGCGCTTCGACTTTCATGCGCGCCCTGGCCGGTTCGTGCTTGCCCTCGATCGTCAGCTCCGTGACGAACTTGCCACCGGCCACGCCAAAGTTCAGCGGCGCCAGTGAAAGCGTGCCGTTGTCCAAACGCACCCGCGTCGATAAATCATCGATGGGAATATCCTCGCCCCGCACGATCTTCTTGCCGGTGAACCGGACATCGGCATCGATTTTGTCCCAGCGCTCGGTGCGAAATGGCGCCACCGGCAGCACCTTGTCGGGCGGTTGCTTGGTCTTGTCGCCGCGGGCTTTTTTTTCCTCCGCGCTATCGGTTCCCACCAGGGCGCCGAGGTCTCCCAGGTTCAGATATTTCGACACCACTTCGCCGCGCAATTGCGCACGCGGCTCCTTGCGGATGTATTCCAGGGTGCCGCCGATATCGCTGTCGCCAACCTTGCCGGTGAAGTTTTCATAGCGCAGATGAAAATCGTCGGACGCCAGCGAGCCGACTACGCGGCCCGAAGTCGAGAAGTGCGGCGTATCCGGCAGCACGATGCCGGAAAAGGGAAACAGTTGCGACATGCTGGCGCCACGTATGGTCAGCTTGACGTCGAGCGCGCTGATGCTTCGAGGGTTGGTCAGCGTGCCGCGCGCGGTCAGTTCCGATTTGCCAACTTTGAGGTCAGCTTCCACCGGATACTTGTTGCCTGACTCTTGCAGCGAGAGCAGCGCGCCAGCCTTGCCATTGCCGGAGACTTTATCCTTGTCGAGCGTGCCGCTGATTTTCCATACCACGCTGCCATCGTCGAGCGTATCGATGCGCGTGGTGACGTCGGCCTTGCGTACAGGGTCCACCAGGCGGATCGTGCCCTCGTTCAGATCGAGGTCACGCAACTCGAACTGCCACTGCGACGGTGCTTTTTCTTCCTTGTCCTTGAAGGTCCAATTGTTCTTGCCGTTCTTCCCGATTTCCAGCACCAGATCGGGTTCGGTGAGGATCAGTTTCGACACGCTGACCTTTTTCGCAAACAGCGCCAGCGGGTTCAGGCTGAAATCGACTTGCGGCACGGTCGCCATGGTCTCGCCGGTGGTTGCCCAATCCGGATTACCCAGCACGAGGTCGTGCGCGCGCAAGTGCGGCCACGGCACCAGGCGCCGCCAGCCGACTTCGGTTTGCGCCGGCTTTTGCCAACTGAGAGATAAATCGCCATTGATGGCAAACGAGCGCCCGGTGGCATCGCTGACGCGTTGCGCAATCCAGGGCTTGGCGAAATTCCAGTCAATGACACTGAGCAGCAAAGGAATAACCACCAGCACTGCAGCAATCGCCACCGCGCCGATTACCAGGATTTTTTTTCTTTGCGCCATAGGGGTCAGTGTGATTGACGTAAAGGTTTATTCCTTGGACTGGCGTGGTTGCGCAGGGCCTAAATGATCCGGATTCAAGCCTTTATGATCGGGGTTTACTTGCTCGACAGGCGGATTGTCGAGAGCGGATTTTTCGTCTGCACTGATTTCCTCTTGTCCTTGATGCTGCGCGGCTTTGTCAGCCTGCGGATTACGCGCGGGATCGCTATGCTGTTTAGTGTTCGTCATGTGTTCCCCATCTTCATGTCGACGTGGCTATCAATTCTATAGAGCACCGAAACCGGAGAAAGTTTGCAGGTTTTGCAAGCAAATTGCGATCGACGATAAGAATCAAAGTCGTGTATCAAGTTGGAAAATCATTGGTCAGCAATCGAAGCTCGCCACGCCGCCATTTTTTTATTTCATTGGAGAAGCAGCATGCCTGCCCCTGCCACCGTACAAGGAAGAGCCCTGCGCGGCATCGCTATCTTCGAAGCATTCAAGGGCGTCATGGTGCTCGCCGCCAGCTTCGGCTTATTGAGCCTCCTGCATCATGACGTCAGGCATCTTGCGCATGAATTGATCGCCCATTTGGGCATGAATCCGGACGGGCGCTATCCGACGGTGCTGTTGCATTACGCCGACCTGCTGGAGCGAGCCGATGTACAGGCGCTGGTGCTGCTGGCCGTCGGCTACGTCGTGCTGCGTCTGATCGAGGCGTATGGGCTATGGCATAACCTGGCGTGGGGAGAATGGTGTGGCGCCTTGTCGGGGATGCTGTACATGCCTTTCGAAATTCATCATTTCCTGCACAGGCCATCCGCGATTGGCGCACTGGTGTTTGTCGCGAATGGATTCGTGGTCGGCTTCCTGGTGCTGCAGCTATATCGTCGGCGCGATACCGCGGATGAGGGCGCTAGCACACGCCGATAACGATTTTGTGCGGCCGCAGAACTACTCAATTTAATCCGGCGCTCCATTCCAGTCTTGCTGATTGAAAATGCGGCTGCCTGGAACTTCAATTTACGTTTCTTGTCGGTTATATAAGATCTTTCAAGTTGAAAAGGACTGGCATGGAATGGAATGCAACGCTTGCTTGGCTTAGCCAGACGACGCTCTTGGGCATGTCACTTCTCAACTGGATCATCGCTTCCGGTGTCGCGATCTTCAGCTACATCGTGATGACAACTGCCGTGAGCATCATCGTCAACCGGCTGGATAAGATCAAAGACCGTACCGTCACCCACGTTGACGATTTTATCGTTGATGTATTGGGCGGCACCAGCAAGATCGTGCTGGCCATCGCAGCATTCCTCATCGGTTTCGGCGTGATCGAGCCGCCGCTGCGCTGGGTGGAACAGGCCGACCACCTCTGGTTCCTGGCGCTGAGCCTGCAGATTGGACTCTGGCTTAACCGCGCCATTACGATCACTTCCCGCCACCGCCTGATGCGTAGCGCGGACATGAGCCATATGCGCGCAAGCGCCACCACGACCTTGCTGGTATGGGCCTTGCGGGTATTGCTGTGGTCCATAGTTCTGCTGGCGATGCTCTCGAACCTGGGCGTAAATATCACCGCCTTCGTCGCCAGCCTAGGCGTGGGCGGCATCGCCATTGCGCTGGCGGTGCAGAATATTCTCGGTGACTTGTTTGCCTCTCTGGCGATCGCCATCGACAAGCCCTTCGAAGTGGATGACTTCATCATCATGGGCGACATCTTGGGCAGCGTCGAAGAGGTCGGCCTGAAGACGACGCGGGTACGCAGCCTGAGTGGCGAACAAATCATCCTGTCCAATACCGAGCTGCTGAAAAACACGATCCGCAATTACAAGCGCATGGATGAACGCCGGGTGGAATTCCGTTTCGGCGTCATGTACGGCACGCCCGCCGATCGGGTTGAAGCCATACCGGCAATGGTCAGAAAGATTATTGAAAGCCTGGACAAAACCCGTTTCGACCGCGCCCACTTCAAGGAATTCGGCACCAGCTCCCTGACCTATGAAGTGGTGTATTACGTGCTGTCGCCGGATTTCAACCTGTATATGGATATCCAGCAGAAGATCAATTTGCAATTGATGCGCGAACTGGAATCCCTTGGCGTGAAATTCGCTCTGCCGACGCAAACGGTGTTACTGAGCACCACGCCGTCGCAACAACCGGCATCGAATACCGGGCCGATGATTCCGCAGCCCGCTAAAAACACCCATTATTTCAGCGGCACCTGAGAGGCGGCCGCGCAGCATTTTCAGCCAGCGTGATAACGAAGCATTTGCCAGGTCACCCCCAGCCGCACGTCGGTTTTCAGCGCAACCAACTGTCGTGACAGGTCTAGTTGCGCACGTTCCTTGCGCAGCCGCTCTCCGAGCGGATTCATGAGAATGCCGGCGCCAGCCAGCACCTGCTCCAGGCTGCCATAGCTTTGCAAGAGTTTGGCCGCTGTCTTGAGGCCGACCTTGGAGACGCCAGGAATGTTGTCCGAGGCGTCACCCGCGAGGGCAAGCAAGTCGGGCAAGCGTTCCGGCGGCACGCCGAACTTTTTCTCGACCCAGGCGCGGTCATGCCACTCCTGTTTGAAGTGATCCCAGATCAGGGCGCCATGCGTGATCAGGCTGTGCAAATCTTTATCGGTTGATGCAATGACCGCCTCGCCGCGGTTTTCACCGAGCCAGCGCAGCACGGCGGTGGCAATGACATCCTTGGCGGCGACATCGGGCACCGAAACGGGCTTCAAGCCGAAGGATGCCAATTGTTCGTAGAACTTCGGCAGGCGCTCGCTTAGCTCGGAAGGGAGCGGCGCGTGGTTTTCCCGGTAATGGGAATGGATTTCATGGCGCCAGGTCGAGCCGCCGAAATCGAAGACGCACAGCGCGTGGGTTGGCGCTTGCGTGGTCAGCAGGCGCCGGAACGAAGGCAAGGCATGACGCAGCGCGGCTTCCGCCTTTGCCTGAGGGGCGGTTTCATCGCTGGCTTCGTAGATGCGACGGACGATGTGTAGGGCGTCGATGGCGAGGAGTTTGGGCATGAGTGAGATGGTGTCGGTTAGATTGGTAATGCGAAATGTAACCGATGGTGGCATCTGAGCGATTGCCAATAATGTAATTTTGAACGTTGCTCGAAGAATTTTACTTGGCGCTACTTATGTGTAGTAGTTCTGACTTGATCTGACAGAAAGACCTTGCCAAAGGGTGGGGTTACCCGGTTTGATAGAGGTGCGAATCTTTATCAATCTGCGCTAA
>NZ_SLZQ01000016.1 GCF_004342585.1 Paucimonas lemoignei
AAATATACAGTTATCGTGCTAGCACGCGCTGTCTTTCCCGTCCGCAAGAACTTTAATTAGGTGGACTCCATTGTCAGTTTTTTCTGGGCGCCTGCCACCTAACCCAGCGAACCAAACAGAATAAACCATCGAAGTTTCAAAAACTTAGCACCGCCCTGCATATAACCACAGTACTAATTAAATACAAAAAACGTCAGTAATTATTCGGCCGAATCGCCACTGTCCACCTAATCCAGTCCATCTGCCGCCTAACCCCTCCAGACATGTTTGCGAAAACGCAGTGTTTATCAGTGCTTCGGCCATATACTGTACACAAATACAGTACTAATTAATCATAAAAACCAGCACGGTAACTACAAAAATGACGCCCGACATAAAATCGCCCAAATTGCTTGATCAGTTAAAACGTTGCATTCGTGACAAGCATTATAGCCTTCGAACCGAAGAAGTCTATGTTTATTGGGTGCGCTGGTTTATACGTTTTCATGGCTTGCGCCATCCTGCTGAAATGGGTGCTGAAGAAATAAAGGCATTCCTCTCTTATCTTGCAAACGAGCGGCATGTTGCGGTGTCGACGCACCGGCAAGCCTTATGTGCATTGCTATTTCTTTATAGGGAAGTGCTGGGGACGAATCTGCCATGGCTGGATGAATTACATCGCCCTACCAAGCCGGCCCGGCGTCCTACTGTGCTGACGCCCGAAGAAGCCGAAGCGATCTTTCAGCGCATGCAAGGACCGCACGCCCTGATGGCCCAGCTTATGTATGGGACTGGCATGCGCCTCATGGAATGCGTGACTTTACGGGTCAAGGATGTGGATTTCGCGCGGCGAGAAATTACCATCCGCCACGGCAAGGGCGGCAAGGACCGCGTGACCGTCTTGCCGCTTTCTTTAGCAGGCGCTTTGCGCGAGCAGATGAATGCTGCCAGGGTTGTCTATGATTCCGACCGTGCGGCCTCGCGTATGGGCGTAGCGTTGCCGGGGGCGCTGGAATTGAAATATCCGCGCGCCGGCACGCAGTGGACGTGGTTCTGGGTTTTTCCGTCGGATCATGAATCGACTGATCCTCGCTCGGGCGTCGTTCGTCGCCATCACATGTACGAACAGACTTATCAGCGCGCCATTCAGCGTGCCGCGGCCGATACCGGGATCGCCAAGCGCGTGACGTCCCATACCTTCCGCCATTCGTTTGCCACGCAATTACTGGAAGCGGGCTACGACATTCGCACTGTCCAGGAATTGCTTGGCCATTCCGATGTGTCGACCACGATGATCTACACTCATGTGCTGAATCGCGGTGGGCGCGGTGTCCATTCACCGATGGATACGCTTCAGCATGCCCGGCTTATCGCAAAACAGGAATACGCCGAATACGGCATGAGTGTTTACTCCTTGCCGAACTCTTCTCCCAACTCCTTGCCGCGCGCGGCGGCCGCATGCAATGCCTTGGCTATGGCCTGCTTCACGCCCGAAGCCTCCATGCTGGTCAGGGCGGCATAAGTGGTGCCGCCCTTGGAGGTGACGCGCTCGCGCAGCACGGATACTGGCTCGCTGGAATTGGCCGCAAGTTGCGATGCGCCGACGAACGTGGCGATTGCCAGTTGCGTGCCCTGCTCTGCCGTCAACCCCATTTCCTGCGCAGCCTGCTGCATCGCTTCGATAAAGTAGAACACGTATGCCGGGCCGCTGCCGGATACGGCAGTCACCGGATCGAGCAATGCTTCATCGTCGAGCCATACGGTTTGTCCGACTGCACGCAGGATGGCATCGGCAGCCTCGCGCTGTTCGGCGCTGACTCCCGGCAGGGCCACGCCCCCCGTGATCCCCTTGCCGATCAAGGCGGGCGTATTCGGCATGCTGCGCACGATGGCTCCATGCCCGCCCAGCCAGCGCGACAGATCCGCGCCGCGGATGCCGGCGGCAATCGATAGCACGAGTTGCTTGCCGATGTGTGGCTTGATCTGCGCGGCGACTTCCTTCATCTGTTGCGGCTTGACCGCCAGGACGATAACGTCGGTCTGATCAAGCTTGCCATTTGCCGCTTGCGCCGTGGTGACGCCGAATTGCTCGGTGAGCTTTTGCAGCGCAGCGGCATTCGGGTCGATGACATGGATGTTCTCGCCTGCTGTCAGCTTGCCGGCCAGGCCGCCGATCAGGGCGGTGGCCATGTTGCCGCCGCCGATGAATGCGATTTTCAGATTACTTTGCATACTGGTCTTTCAGTTTGGGTGAAGGTGTTTTACTTATAAATTGGATGTCAGATTTCGTTGTCGGCTGAAATGAAGCACATTGCGGCGTGCTCAGGGCTTCGCATATTCCCGCGCTCCGAAAATCGCCGTACCTACCCGTACGATGGTCGCGCCTTCGGCAATCGCGGCTTCCAGGTCGCCGGACATCCCCATCGATAGCGTATCGAGCGGCAAGCCGTCCGCGTGCAAGGCCTCGTACAGTTCGCGCAATTGCCGGAATGCGGCGCGCTGCTGCATGACGTCATCAGTCGGCTCGGGAATCGCCATCAATCCACGCAGGCGCAGGCGGGGCATCTCAGCCACGGCACGCGCAATGATCGCGGCTTCTTCCGTGCCGGCGCCGCTCTTGCTGGCTTCCTGGCTGACATTGACTTGCACGCACACATTCAGCGGCGGCAGATGATCCGGACGCTGGTCCGACAGGCGTTGCGCGATTTTTTCGCGGTCCACGGAGTGCACCCAGTCGAAATGCTCCGCAATCGGCCGGGTCTTATTACTTTGGATCGGCCCGATGAAATGCCAACTGATCGGCGCATGCGGGAACATGCTGCGCACCGCCGCCATTTTATCGAGCGCTTCCTGCAGATAGTTTTCGCCAAATGCGGTTTGGCCGGCGGCCATTGCCTCTCCCACATCTTCCGCGCTGAAGGTTTTGGATACGGCCAGCAGCGTAACCTCGTGGGGATCTCGCGACACTGCACGCGCTGCTTGTGCAATCCGCGCCCGCACGGCTTGCAAGTTCTGGGCGATTACAGACATAATCGGATTACTTTACAGGATGTAACATTTCTTTTTTGTTAATAAACACCACTCCCTTGCCGACTCGCGGCAGCGGAGCTCGTCGACCGGCTCAGGAATTATAAATGGACATTTCCGAACTCCTTGCTTTCTCCGTTAAGAATAATGCCTCCGACTTGCACCTGTCGTCCGGTCTGCCGCCGATGATTCGCGTGCATGGCGACGTGCGCCGGATTAACCTGCCGCCGCTGGAGCACAAGGATGTGCATGGCATGATCTATGACATCATGAACGATGGCCAGCGCAAGGTGTATGAAGAAAACCTCGAAGTCGACTTTTCTTTCGCCATTCCCGGCCTCGCGCGTTTCCGTGTCAACGCCTTCAACCAGGATCGCGGCGCCGCAGCGGTGTTGCGTACCATTCCTTCCAAGATCCTGAGCCTGGAACAACTCAACGCGCCAAGGATTTTCGCTGACCTGGCCCTGAAGCCGCGCGGCCTGGTGCTGGTGACCGGACCGACCGGTTCCGGTAAATCGACCACACTGGCGGCGATGGTCAACCACCTGAATGAAAATGAGTACGCGCACATCCTGACCATCGAAGACCCGATCGAATTCGTGCACGAATCCAAGAAGTGCCTGATCAACCAGCGTGAAGTCGGCCCGCACACCCACTCGTTCAACAACGCATTGCGCTCGGCGCTGCGTGAAGATCCGGATGCGATCCTGGTCGGCGAATTGCGCGATCTCGAAACCATCCGCCTGGCGCTGTCCGCCGCAGAAACAGGTCACTTGGTGTTCGGCACCCTGCATACCTCGTCCGCAGCAAAAACCATCGACCGTATCATCGACGTCTTCCCGGGTGAAGAAAAGGAAATGGTGCGCGCGATGCTGTCGGAATCGCTGCAGGCAGTCATTTCGCAGACGCTCTTGAAAACCAAGGATGGCTCCGGTCGCGTTGCGGCGCACGAGATCATGCTCGGCACCCCGGCGATCCGCAACCTGATCCGCGAAGCCAAGATTGCGCAGATGTACTCGGCGATCCAGACCGGCGCCAACGTGGGCATGCAGACGCTCGACGGCAACCTGACCGACCTCGTGCGCCGCAATGTCATTTCGCCGGCGACGGCGCGCGCTGCCGCCAAGACCCCGGAAAACTTCCCGGGATAAATGCGGGAATTCGCGACGCATGCGTCGTGCCGCATTTATCGGAGTCGCTTGCAAGCGACGACGTGGTACTACCGCAGCAATGAGGCACCGTGATTAACTTAGCCGAAGCAGCGCCTCGCTTATCGGAGCTGCTTGCAAGCGACGACGTGGCACTACCGCAGCACCGGGACAACGTGATTAACTTGAACAAAGCAGCACCGCGCGGCTCTGAACAGTTTACAAGCCGCGAAGTGGGTCGGTAAGGCTGGCACACTGACAAGCGTCCTCTTTCAAGAGGAGCTTAATGAAAAGAGGGCAACAACATGGAACGCGATCAAGCAACGAAATTCATGAACGATCTGCTGCGCCTGATGGTCAGCAAGAATGGCTCGGACCTGTTCATCACCGCCGACTATCCGCCGGCGTTCAAGATCGACGGCAAGATGACGCCGGTATCGAACCAGCCATTGACGCAGCAACACACGGTCGAACTGGCGCGCGCCATCATGAGCGACAAGCAGGCTGCCGAGTTCGAAGCGACCAAGGAATGCAACTTCGCCATCAGCCCGGGCGGCCTCGGCCGCTTCCGCGTTTCCGCTTTCGTGCAGCAGGGACGCGTCGGCATGGTGCTGCGTACCATCACTACCAAGATTCCGAAGCTGGAAGACCTGGGCGTGCCGGAAATTTTGAAAGACGTCATCATGACCAAGCGCGGCCTGGTAATTATGGTGGGCGCCACCGGTTCGGGTAAATCGACCACGCTGGCTGGCATGGTGGGCTACCGCAATGAAAACAGCTACGGCCATATCATCACCATCGAAGACCCGGTCGAATACATCCATCCGCACAAGAATTGCATCGTCACCCAGCGCGACGTCGGCGTGGATACCGAAGACTGGGGCATTGCGCTGAAAAACACCCTGCGCCAGGCGCCGGACGTGATCCAGATCGGCGAGATCCGCGACCGCGAGACGATGGATTTCGCGATTGCCTTCGCCGAGACCGGCCACCTGTGCCTGGCTACCATGCACGCCAACAGTTCCAACCAGGCGCTCGACCGTATCATCAACTTCTTCCCGGAAGAACGTCGCCAGCAATTGCTGATGGACTTGTCACTGAACCTGAAGGCGATGATCTCGCAACGCCTGATCCCCAAGCGCGACACCAAGGGCCGCTGCGTCGCAGTCGAGATCATGCTCAACTCTCCGCTGATTTCCGACCTGATCTTCAAGGGCGACGTCCACGAGATCAAGGAAATCATGAAGAAGTCGCGCGAACTGGGCATGCAGACTTTCGACCAGGCGCTGTTCGACCTGTACGAAGCCGACATGATCACTTACGAGGATGCCTTGCGTAATGCCGATTCGGTCAACGACTTGCGCCTGGCGATCAAGCTGCGCGGCAAGGAAGCCCAGGGACGCGATCTGTCCAAGGGCACAGAGCATCTCGGCATCGTCTGACCTTCACCGTAGGCGAGACAGCATGAGCACTGTTTATGATTTTGCCGCCGATACCCTGGGCGGCGACAAAGTCGCGCTCGACCAGTACCGCGGTCGCGTGCTCCTGGTCGTCAATACCGCCAGCAAGTGCGGCTTTACGCCGCAGTACCAGGAGCTGGAAAAGCTTTATCGCGAATACCAGGATCGCGGCCTGGTGGTGCTGGGTTTCCCATGCAATCAGTTTCTTCAGCAAGAGCCCGGCAAGGCGGAAGATATCGCCGCCTTTTGCGAACGGAATTTCGGCGTCAGCTTCCCGCTCTTTGCCAAGATCGATGTCAATGGCGCGCACACGCATCCGCTGTTCGCGCACTTGAAAAAGCAGGCACGCGGCGTGCTGGGCACGCAAGCGGTCAAGTGGAATTTCACCAAGTTCCTGGTGAAGAAGGATGGCAGCGTGTATAAGCGTTATGCGCCGCGCACCTCGCCGGACAGCTTGCGCGTGCGCGGCGATATCGACAAGCTGCTGGCGGAATAAGCGTCAGTCCTCCTCAAAGCGTTGATCGACATTCCGATGGCAAGAGCCGCAACGCGCAATCGGTATGGTTACAGGTGCGCTTAGATGACGCCGAAAAGTTTCAGCGCCAGCGGCAGCAACACGGCCGTCAGCGCTCCCGTCACGCCCATCGCCAGTCCGGCGAACGCGCCCATTTCCGCACTCACCTGGAACGCGCGCGCTGTCCCCAGGCCGTGCGCCGTCACGCCCATGGCAAAACCGACGACGCTGTCATCGCGCACCTTGATAGCCCGCATGATGTATTGCGCCAGCGAGGCGCCGATGATGCCGGTAAGGATCACCATCACGGCGGTCAGTGACGGCAGGCCGCCGATTTTTTCGGCAATACCCATGGCAATCGGCGTGGTGACCGATTTCGGCGCCAGCGACAGCACGACCGCCGGTGAAGCGCCCAGCAGCCAGGCTATGCCCATGGCGGAGATAACCGCCGAGGCTGACCCGGCCAGCGTGCCGACCAGGAAAGCCAGCCAGTGGCGCTTGAATTTGGCGAGTTGCTGGTAGAGCGGAATCGCCAGCGCGACCGTCGCCGGCCCCAGCAGGAAGTGAACGAACTGGGCGCCGTCAAAATAATTCTTGTACGGTGTCTTTGTCACTGCGAGCAATGCCACCAGGATGGCAATCGCGATCATCACAGGGTTCACGAGCGGATTGCCCTTGGCGCGCACATGCAGGGCCAGCGCCACCTGATAAGCCAACAGCGTGGCAGTCAGCCACAGCAGAGGCGAGGTCGAGAGATAGACCCAGATGCTGGAAAAGTCGGGACTCATTTTTGCAACCACTTGATGACAAGCGCGGTGACGACCATTCCCAGTATGGTGCTGACGATCAGCGCGGCGATGATGGGCAAGGACTCGGTGACGATGCGCTGGCCATGCAGCAGGACGCCGACACCGGCCGGCACAAATAGAATCGATAAGTGACGCAGCAAGCCATTGGCGGTGGGCGCGAGTTTTTCCACGGCATCGCGGTTAAGCAAAAGGTAAAGCAGCAATAGCAGCATGCCGATCACCGGCCCGGGGATCGGCAAATTGAAACCGTGGGCGATGACTTCGCCGACAAGCTGAAACAGCAGCAGAATGACAAAGGTGTTGATCATTTTCTGATGTCTGGAATAATGGGTCCGCAATGAATCCTTAAAGATCACATCTTACTGCAAGAACATGGGCAACCGACTTTCGAAAATCGCCACCCGCACCGGCGACGATGGCAGCACCGGCCTGGGCGACGGCACGCGCACCGGCAAGGATAGTGTACGCATACAAGCCATGGGCGATGTGGACGAGCTCAATTCCCAGCTCGGACTCTTGCTGTGCGAGGATCTGCCGCCATCGCTGCGCGAAGAATTGCTGCTAGTCCAGCATGATTTGTTCGACCTCGGCGGAGAGCTGTGCATTCCCGGCTATCGCCTGGTGACGGACGAGCACGTGGCGCAACTGGATGCCTGGCTGGAAAAATACAATGCGACACTGCCGCCGCTGAAGGAATTCATCCTGCCTGGCGGTTCGCGCGCCGCCGCGCTGGCGCATGTCTGCCGCACCGTGTGCCGGCGCGCCGAGCGCAGTGTCGTGGCGCTGGATAGAGCCGAAACCCTGGAGGCGCGGCCACGCCAGTATCTCAACCGGCTGTCGGATCTGCTGTTCGTATTGGCTCGTGTATTGAACCGTCATGCCGGCGGTACGGACGTCTTGTGGCAGCGCCAGCGCGGTGATGACCAGGCCTGAAGCAGGAGCAGGCATTTCACTCGCCGCACGCCGCAAGGCATAAAAAAACGGCGCCAGATGCGCCGTTTTTCATTCAATCAACTCTCATTCATCTCCAACCACGCGGGAAGATTCAGCAGCGTGGTCAGTAGCAGGCTTTTCTCGCCTGCCGCGTATCGCGATTATGCGCTTACGCGGCGCCTTGCTTGCGCTTGTCGTGCTCGATCAGGGCGTACGCGGAATGGTTGTGAATCGATTCGAAGTTTTCCGCTTCCAGCGTATAGGCAGCGATGCGGCTATCGGCATTGAGCATGCCGGCGACATCGCGCACCAGGTCTTCGACGAACTTCGGATTTTCATAGGCGCGCTCGGTGACGTACTTCTCGTCCGGGCGCTTCAACAAGCCGAACAGTTCGCAGGATGCCTGTTCCTCGATCTTGGCGATCAGTTGATCCACCAGGATATCGCCGGCCAACACCGCGTTGACGGTGATGTGCGAGCGCTGGTTGTGCGCGCCGTAGGCCGAAATCTTTTTCGAGCAGGGGCACAGGCTCGTCACCGGCACCATCACCTTCAAGGTGACTTCGACGTCATCGCCGCGAATCTCGCCGGTCAGGCCGACTTCGTAATCCATCAGGCTTTCCACGCCCGAAACCGGCGCGGTCTTGTTGATGAAATACGGGAAGCTCAGTTCGATGCGGCCGGACTCGGCTTCCAGCAGTTTGACCATCTTGCGCATCAGGCTGGAAAAGTAAGCGATGTCGAACGGCGCGCGATTGCCTTCCAGGAGCGCGATGAAGCGTGACATGTGCGTGCCCTTCTGCTCTTCCGGCAGCTGCACGTACATGTTCCAGATGCCCACCGTGGGTTGCACTCCCGAACTGGTCTTGATGGTGACGGGATAACGCACGCCCTTGACGCCGACGCGCTGGATCGCCAGGCGGCGGGTGTCGGGCGTGCTTTGCACGTCGGGCATGCTGGTGAGGTTCGGATCGCGAGAATTCATCGCTGTACTTTCATGTTGCGCCACCGCTCGTGGCGATGGCTTGGGTGTCAGTTATTGTTGACGACCAGGCGCGGTTCGTCCTTGCCTTCCCTGCCATCAGCATGGAAGCGCGCGCGGATCGATGTCGCGATGCCGGCGGCGTCGAGCCCGCACATGGCCAACAATTGCGCGGCATCGCCCTGGTCGATGAACTTGTCCGGCAAGCCCAGGTGCAGGATCGGCTTGACGATGCCGGCTTGCGCCAGCGCTTCGGCGACCGCGGAACCGGCGCCGCCCATCAGCGCGCCCTCTTCCACCGTGACCAGCGCGTCATGGCTTTCAGCCAGTTGCTTGACCAGTTCCACATCGAGCGGCTTCACGAAGCGCATGTTGGCGACGGTCGCATTCAATTCTTCGGCTGCTGCCAGCGATGGCGCCAGCATGGTGCCGAATGCCAGGATGGCAATGCCTTTGCCGTTGCGGCGGATTTCACCCTTGCCCAGCGGGAGGGGCTGCAAATCCTTTTCCACCTTGGCGCCGATGCCAGCGCCGCGGGGATACCGTACGGCAGCAGGTCCATTATATTGGAAAGCGGTGGAAAGCATCTGGCGGCACTCGTTTTCATCGGACGCCGCCATCACAACCATGTTGGGAATACAACGCAAGTAAGCCAAATCATAATTGCCGGCGTGCGTCGCGCCGTCGGCGCCCACCAGTCCGGCACGGTCCAGTGCAAAAGTGACATCGAGGTTTTGCAGGGCGACGTCATGAATCAGCTGGTCGTAGGCGCGCTGCAGGAAGGTGGAATAAATGGCAACCACCGGTTTCAGGCCTTCGCACGCCATCCCGGCGGCAAACGTCACGGCATGCTGCTCGGCGATGCCGACATCGTAATAGCGGTCGGGAAAGCGGCGCTCGAACTCGACCATGCCGGAGCCTTCGCGCATGGCAGGCGTAATGCCGACCAAGCGTTTATCCGCCTCGGCCTGGTCGCACAGCCAGTCGCCGAACACCTGGGTATAGGTCAGCTTGCTGGATGCGGCAGGCTTGATGCCTTCGGCCGGGTTGAACTTGCCTGGGCCGTGGTACAGCACCGGGTCGGCTTCGGCCAGCTTGTAGCCTTGCCCCTTCCTGGTGACCACGTGCAGGAATTGCGGCCCCTTGAGGTTCTTGAGGTTTTGCAGCGTCGGAATCAGCGCTTCGAGGTCATGACCATCGATCGGGCCGATGTAATTGAAGCCGAATTCCTCGAACATAGTGGCCGGCATGATCATGCCCTTGGCATGCTCTTCCAGGCGCTTGGCCAGCTCGCGCATCGGCGGCGGCAGCATGTTCTTGCCGACGTTCTTGGCAGCGGCGTAGAACTTGCCGGACATGAGACGAGCCAGGTAACGATTCAGCGCGCCCACCGGCGGCGAGATCGACATGTCATTGTCGTTCAGGATCACCAGCAGGTTGATGTCGTCATACACGCCGCCATTGTTCAACGCCTCGAACGCCATGCCGGCCGTCATGGCGCCGTCGCCGATCACGGCGATCGCATGGCGGTTCTCGCCCTTGGTCTTGGCGGCCAGCGCCATGCCGAGCGCTGCGGAAATCGAGGTCGAGGAATGCGCCGTGCCGAAGGTGTCGTATTCGCTTTCGTCGCGCTTGGGGAAGCCGGAAATGCCGTTCAACTGGCGCAGACCGGACATGCGGTCGCGGCGGCCGGTCAGGATCTTGTGCGGATAGGTCTGGTGACCCACATCCCAGACGATACGGTCTTCCGGCGTATTGAAGACGTAATGCAGCGCGATGGTCAATTCGACCGTGCCGAGATTGGAGGACAGGTGGCCGCCGGTCTTGGAAACGGAATCGAGCACGAAGGCGCGCAACTCATCGGCCAGTGGCTTGAGTTCAGCGCGCGGCATCTCGCGCAGGTCGGCAGGGCTGTTGATTTTCTTTAGCAAGTCCATGATCTTTTTATCTATGCTGTCCCGCAGGTTCTCAGGAATTTCTTTGCACAATCAAGTCGGCCAGCTGGCGCAAGCGCAAGCCCTGGTCGCCGAATGGCTGCACGGCCCGGTGCGCATCCTCGCGAAGACGTTCGGCCAAGGCGCGCGATTGTTCCAGGCCGAGGATCGATACATAAGTCGGCTTGTTGTCCGCGGCATCCTTGCCGGCGGTTTTGCCAAGCACGGCGGACTCGGCTGTGGCGTCAAGGATATCGTCCACCACCTGGAATGCCAGGCCGACCGCCGCCGAATAGGCGTCCAGTGCGGCCGTTTCCGCTTCGGTCAATGCCTTGCCGCACCATGCGCCCAGCAGTACCGAGGCACGCAATAGTGCGCCTGTTTTCAGGCGATGCATTTGTTCCAGCTCATCGCGTGCCAATGCCACGCCGACGCTGGCCAGATCGATGGCCTGGCCGCCGCACATTCCCGCCGAGCCCGAGGCGATCGCCAGCAGGCGCAGCATCGCCAATTTACGTGCCGGTTCACCCTCGCCTTCAGCCAACACCAAAAACGCTTGTGACTGCAAGGCATCGCCTACCAGCAATGCCGTCGCTTCGCCATACTTCACATGCACAGTCGGCTTGCCGCGACGCAGTTCATCGTCATCCATGCAAGGCATGTCGTCATGCACCAGCGAATAGGCATGAATCATTTCCACGGCAGCGGCGGCGCGTGCCAGTTCGGCGGCCGGCGCGGCAAACAATGCGCCGGCGCCAAACACCAGCAGCGGGCGCACGCGCTTGCCGCCATCCAGCACCGCATAGCGCATGGCTTCATGCAGCTCGCGGGGAGCGCATGATTCAGCTGGCAAAAAGTCGGACAAGGCTTGTTCCATGCTCGACTGGACGCCTTTCATCCAGTCGGCGAAGGCCGGGACGCTCATTCATCATCCTCGTTGTCGGCAGCGCCATCGGCTGCAAAGGGTTTGAGCATGTCGCCTTCCAGCACCTTGACCTGGTTTTCCACCTTGTCCAGCTGGGCAGCGCAATATTTCACCAGTTCGGAACCGCGCTGATAGGCGGCCACCGAGGCTTCCAGCGGCAGTTCGCCCTCTTCCATTTGCGTCACCAGCCGCTCCAGTTCTGCCATCGCGTCCTCGAAGGAAGCGGGTTCACTGGCAGGAACATTCTTTTTTGACATAAACATCCAAACTGAAAGGTAACCCGTTATTTTAAAACAATCCATCCACGCCGGGATCAGTGAACTCGGCAAATGCGAAAGTTTATATTTTTATAACAAAGAAACGGGAGCAGCGCCGGCGCAACGCAGACATCTTGCCGCGCCAGCACGATGAAGAAGAAATCCGCCCGGCCAGCTGCCTAGGTGACCGAGCAAGGACTATTACCGGCTGAACTCCTTCAGCCGATCCTTGATGGATTTGCCCGAATTGGCGGGTGAATTATCGAAACGGCCCTGCATCAGCGCGTCCAGCTCGCTGAGGCGGTCTGCCGGCGATGGATGGGTCTTGAACATGAAGGTAAAAGCAGGATCCTGCGCGCTTTGGCCCTGCAAGGTTTGCAGCACCGCCGGCAAGCCGAACGGATCGTAACCGGCGCGCGCGGCAATCACCACGCCGAGACGATCGGCTTCATATTCATCGGTCTTGTCTAAGCCCTTTGCGATAATATTCTTGGTCGCTTCGGTAAGCTGCGGATTGTCGCCAACCTTCGTCCGCAATCCTTCCTCAATCAAACCGGCTAAACCGCTGACTCTGACTGCCTTGAGATGGTGTTTCCTGAGCACGTGGCCGATTTCATGCGCCAGCACGCCTGCCAGCTCCGCCTCGTTGCGCATGCTGTCCAGCAAACCCTTGGTGACGAAGATGTAGCCGCCGGGCGTAGCGAACGCATTGTAGCCATCATCGTTGAGCACGCCGAAAGTCCAAGGCAAATCCGGCCGCTCGGTCTGGGATGCCAGCCAGCGTCCCAGCGTATTGACATAGCGTTGCACGCCGGGATTGTTCAGCAGGGGCCTGGCGCCCAGCAGCGTGGAAGCGAATTCCTGGCCGAGCGCGATTTCTTGCTGCTCGGTCGGCTCAGAGAATACCTTGGTGCCGTTTTCCAGAATACTGCCGACATTAAGGTTTTTGACGCCGCCCAAGAGCTTGCCAAGACCGAAATCGTTACTTTGGGCAGCCGCCGCGCCGGTTGCCAGCGTCAGTGTCAGCGCCAAGGTGATTTTCTTCATGCTCGGCATCTTATCCTCCCGTCATGCCAGGAATAGCACTGTCATTGCTGTTGCCATTACCGGAAGGCGTTGCGGCCTGCCCTTGCAGGTACTCGACCGACGCCGCATTGAGCTTATTGTTGCGGGCGAAGCTCATGCCGGCATCCTTCGATGCGGCGTATTTCTGCATCTTCCTGAATTCTTCCGGATTGGCCTGGGCCCGGCGCAATTCCTCTTCCTGGAATCCCTTCACGCCGGTGGTCACGGTGGCGGTGTTGGAGGTGCGGCCGGAATTCATCAAATTGGCCAGCGCACTCACAGGATTGGACGATCCGCCGCCAGCGCTCCCTGCGGCGTTGACCGGCTTTAGGTGCATCATGCGCACCCACCCGGTCTTGCCGGCGCCGGTCTTCACCTCGCTCCAGGCGCCGCTGCGCCGCAATACCTCGACCCTGTCGTTTTCCGCCAGCGAGCCCAGCTTGTTCGCATCGGACAAGGGCTGCGCCAGCATGTCGGTGGCACGGTTAGTTAGTGCTGGCTCAGCGTGCACGACACAGGCAACGAGCATCAGCGCCAATGCATAGGCTTTCATGACTGCTTCCTCACGGGTTCATACAATTCGACTTCGGCAGCGCGCCCCTTGACCGCAAACGCGCCATGCGGAATGAAATCGATTTCTTTCACTTCGCCACAAGCCAGCATGGTGTCCCGCGTCACCAGCACGCGGGCGACACCCTTGGTCAAGCCTTCGACACGGCTGGCGAGGTTGACGGTATCGCCGATGGCCGTGTAGTCAAGTTTCCTCTGGGCACCAATAAAGCCTACCACAGCGGGTCCGGAGTGTACACCGATGCCGACGTCGAAATCCCCGACCGTGGCCCCCTGTTCGGCCAGCTCCTTTTTAAATGCCAGCAGCACTTCCTGCATTTCCAGCGCCGCGGCGACTGCCTTTGCCGCATGCCGGGGATCGTCCACCGGCGCGCCCCAGAACGCCATGATGCAGTCGCCGATGAATTTGTCGAGCGTGCCGCCATGGCGGAAGACGACATCGACCTGGCGCTCGAAATAGCGGTTCAGCAGCTGCACCACTTCATGCGGCTGGCGCGATTCCGACAGCGTGGTGAAACCGCGGATGTCGGAAAACAGCACGGAAATCTGCGAGGTGCGGCCGGACAGGCTTTCCACGGTCTCGCCCTGTTCGACGATACGGCGCACCACGTTAGGATTCAAAAAACGCCCGAACAGGGATACCGCCTGTTCACGCGTGCGGCGCTCGCGCAGGTAACCGCCAATGGCGGCCAGCAGATACCAGGCCCAGGCAAAGATCAGCGGCGTCGCCACTGGCAGCAAGCGGTTGCGCTCCAACGCCGCATCGGCCACCGCCAGGCCGAACAGCGACATCAGCACCAGCGCCCATCCCGTACCCAAAGGATTGCAGCGGCGCGCAAACGCCCAGGCAGTTGCCACGATCAACAGCACGCCGAAGGCGAATGGCAGCGCGACATGCATGATCTGCACGTCATGCCGGTTTTTCAGGTTGTCGATCGTCGTCGCGAGGATGTCGACACCGGGAATATTGCTGCCCAGCGGCGTGATGTGATGATCGAATGCGCTAGCGGCGGAAGCGCCGATGACAAGGATTTTGTTGTGAAACACCGGCGCCAGTTGCGCATCGAAGGCCTTGAGGCCAGCCTCATCCAGCTTGAACCGTTCCTGCGTCAGGGTCTTGTACAGCACGCCGAAGGAAAAATGCCGATGTAGCGCGGCTGGCCAGCGCATCAAAAAATCATCTCCGTCCGGCACGGCAACGCCGAGGTCCGCCGCCAGCCGCGCCGGCATGGAGGGCAGCCGCCATCCCTGCACATCCGTCGCCAGGCTATAGCGGCGCAATCTGCCATCATCATCCTTGACGCTATTGATCAAGCCGAGTCGCCATGCGCGCTGATCGATCACATGCGGCAATTCCAGAACCGCTTGCGCCTCTTCCTGGCCGGGAGTCGTCATGCCAAAGGCTTGCGTCAGGGGTGCGAGTTTCACGCCCGCGGCATTTTTTTCATCCGCCAGCTTCACGGCAGCCAGATATACCATGCCGCAGCCCTGCACTGCCTCATCCAGCCGGGCATCGCCCTTGGGACGCCGGGTATCGCGCACCGAGAATGTCAAATCCATGACAATCGCGCGCGGCTGGAATTGGCACAGGACTTCCAGCAGGTCGGCATGGATTTCACGCGGCCAGGCCCATAGTCCGGCGATGTCCTGCATATCGCTGATACTGGCGTCATCGATATCGATCACCACGATATCCGGATCGGGCTGGTGGTCGGCAGCATGGCGCTGCTGATACATGTCACCCAGGCGGAATTCAGTCAGGGCAAAGAAGCGCGTGCCGAACAACTCGATGGCCAAGACGACAATAAAGACGCCGGCCAGCAGGGCATGCCAGCGCCAGGAAGATTGGCCAATTGATAAAGGAGGAAAGCGCATGCCGGCATCTGAATTGATTTTGAGAAATATTATCTTCAGGCATGCAAATTTGGCAACCGCATCATGCAAGTCCTTGAAATTTAAGGTTCCCCTTCCTATAGCGGGTCAGGTATAATCCGCAGTTCTGTCCAAAATTTCCGTTTCATATTGCTTGAACCTGGTTTTTGCGGATTCTTTCTCTCTTAGGTTGGTGCAAATTAATTTGGGGGTGGGGATGTCCGATCTGGCTACTATTGCCAAGCTTGCGCGCTCTAATGCGCAACTTCCGGTCAACGTTTACTTCAACGAACACCTGCTACAGCAGGAAATTCAACAACTCTTTCATCGCGGTCCGCGCTACGTTGGCCATGAATTGCTGGTGCCTGAAAAAGGCGACTTTGCCACGCTCCCATGGGAAAACGAGGGCCGTATGCTGGTGCGTAACCAGCACGGCATCGAACTGATTTCGAATGTGTGCCGTCACCGCCAAGCCAAGATGTTCAATGGCCGCGGCAATACGAACAATATCGTTTGTCCGCTGCACCGCTGGACGTATGACTTGAAGGGCGAGCTGATCGGCGCGCCGCACTTCGAGGATACGCCCTGCCTGAACCTGTCCAAGACGCCGCTGCAAAGCTGGAACGGCTTGCTGTTCGAGGATAACGGCGTCAAGGTGCGCGACATGCTGTCCAAGCTCGGCGTGACGAAAGAGCTGGATTTTTCCGGCTACATGTTCGACCACGTCGAAGTGCATGAATGCGACTACAACTGGAAGACTTTCATCGAGGTCTACCTGGAGGATTACCACGTCGAGCCTTTCCATCCGGGCTTGGGCAGCTTCGTCAGCTGCGACGACCTGCGCTGGGAATTCGGCCCTGACTACAGCGTGCAAACCGTCGGCGTCAATCGCGGCTTGCTGAAGTCCGGCTCGCCCGTGTACCAGAAATGGCACGAGCAAGTGCTCAAGTTTCGCAATGGCGAAGCGCCGCAGTTCGGTGCCATCTGGCTGACGCTCTACCCGAACATCATGGTCGAGTGGTATCCGCACGTGCTGGTGGTATCTACCCTGTGGCCGAAGGGCCCGCAAAAGACCGTCAACGTGGTGGAGTTCTACTACCCCGAAGAGATCGTGCTGTTCGAGCGAGAATTCGTCGAGGCCGAGCGCGCCGCCTACATGGAAACGGCAATCGAGGATGATGAGATCGCCCTGCGCATGGATGCCGGCCGCAAGATCCTGCTGGATCGCGGCGTCAATGAAGTCGGCCCATACCAGTCGCCGATGGAAGATGGCATGCAGCATTTCCATGAGTGGTACCGCAGCAAGCTCGATGTCTGAACGCTTGCATTGTTAATGTAATAGCCTGATGCCCGGGTAGCGTATCGCGTCCCCGGGCATAGTTTTTTCCAATACGATCCAGCCCTCGCTGGCATTGTTTTCGCCTTTTGTTTTCCCGGAGCTTTCCTTGCCGGTCCAGTCGCTGTGGATGCTGTTTGCATCCTTTATGTTTTCCATCATGGGCGTATGCGTCAAGCTTGCCTCGTCCTGGTTTTCCACGTCCGAAATCGTCATGGTGCGCGGCCTGATCGGCGCGGTCGTCATGGCAACGCTGATCCGCGCGCGCGGCGAGAGCTTTCGCACCAGCCTGCCCTGGCAGCATTTGTGGCGCGGCGCCGTCGGCTCGACCGCGCTGTGGATATGGTTTTATTCCATGAACAAGCTGCCGCTGGCGACCGCCATGACGCTCAATTACATGTCGCCGATCTGGATTGCCGCCATCCTCTTCGGGCTCGGCTGGAAGCGCGCGCAGCAACGTTTCGATTGGGGATTGGCGCTTGCCATCGGCATCAGCTTCGTCGGCGTGATCCTCTTGTTGCGCCCGACCATTCATGCCGACCAGTGGTTCGGCGGCATGCTGGCGCTCGTTTCCAGCGTGCTGAGCGCGCTGGCTTACCTGCAGGTGCGCCGCCTTGGCCAGTTGGGCGAAGCCGACCAGCTGGTCGTGTTCTATTTTTCGCTGACAGGCATGGTGACCGGCCTGCTGGGCATGCTGCTGGATGCCGCTACATCCTCATCGGCCTTGGCTGCCCAAGCGCCAACGCGCTTTACCGCGCACGGCATCCTGCTCCTGGTCGGCGTCGGCGTCTGTGCCACCATCGCGCAAATGGCGATGACGCGCGCCTACCGTCTGGGCCGGGTGCTGCTGACCGCCAATCTGCAGTATTCCGGCATCATCTTCGCCAGTCTGTGGGGCATCCTGCTGTGGGGTGACCTGTTGCCGGCAATGAGCTGGGCCGGCATCGGCCTCATTCTTTTGAGCGGAATCGCGGCGACGTATTACAATGCGCGCAACACGTCATCCGCCCGCACCGGCAAGAGTGCTGGCGAGGCCGACCCGATCGCCGCCGAAGCCTGAGCGCGGCGCCGGCTTCGGCCCTATTCCAGGAGCCCGCGATGCGTTACACCACCCTGATTTCGGCTGCCGAACTGGCCCAGCATGCGCTCGACCCCGACTGGGTCGTGATCGATTGCCGGCATGACCTGGCCATGCCGGACGCCGGCCGCCTGGCATTCGAAGCCGGCCACATCCCCGGCGCGCAATTTGCCCACGCGGACCGCGACCTTTCCGGCAGCAAGCATGACGGACAAGGGCGTTTCCGCGGCCGTCACCCGCTTCCTGAACGGACCGATTTCATCGAAACCCTGCGCCGCTGGGGCGTCAATAACAAGTCGCAAGTCGTCGCCTATGATGCGCACGGCGGCATGTTTGCCGCACGCCTGTGGTGGCTGCTGCGCTGGGTCGGGCATGAAGCGGTCGCGGTGCTCGACGGCGGCCTGCCGGCCTGGACGGATTCCGGCATGTGGCTGTCGGCGGAATTACGCGGCAAGCCTTATGGCGACTTCATCGCCAAGCCTGCGCTGGTTGGCACGGTGGAGGTCGATGCGCTGGTGAAGAACCTGGATAGCCCGACCCTGACAGTGGTCGATGCGCGCGCCCCCGACCGCTTTCGCGGTGAGAATGAAACAATCGACCCGGTCGGCGGCCATATCCCGGGGGCGACAAACCGCTTCTTCAAGAACAACCTGCAGGAAAACGGACACTTCAAGCCGGCCGCGCAATTGCGCGAGGAATGGCAAGCCGTGATCGCCTCGCCGCAATCCGCCGTCATGCAATGCGGCTCGGGCATTACCGCTTGCCACAACCTGCTGGCGCTGGAAGTGGCGGGCTTGCCGGGAGCGGCGCTGTATCCCGGCTCGTGGAGCGAATGGTGCGCCGACCCGGCGCGGCCGATAGAAAAGTAAGACTGCGCAGGCCTACTTCCGCTGCAACAGTTCGCGCACGTAGCGGGAAGGAATGGCGTAGGTGATGCCGCTCGGCGTGCTGATCGCCGCTTCCTTGGCGCCCTTCACGAACACCATGTTGATGACGCCAACGACCGCGCCCGTTTCCGGATCATAGACCGGGCTGCCGCTATTGCCGGGATAGGCGGTGCCATCCAGCTGAAAGATCACGAACGGCGCCTTGCGCAGCTGCGCCACTGTTTTCACATCCAGTTTTGCCGCATTCAGCGCCGGCATGGCAATCGGCGTCAGCGATGACACGTTGGCGCGATGCGTGGCATGGTGCAAGCCAAGGACCATTCCGAGCGGAAAACCGGTGAATGCCACGCTCTGTCCTTCCACGACCCTGGACGAGTCGCCAAGCTCCAGCGCCGGCAACGGCGCGCCGCTTAGACGCAGGTGGGCGAGGTCATGGTCTGGGTCGAGCGCCACCACGCTGGCACGGCGAAATTCCGTCAAGTCTCCCTTGCCGACGATGACGCCGAGCTGCTCGCTGGTTTCACCGCCTTCGCCTCCTATCAGATTCTTCACGACATGGGCATTGGTGATGACGCTCAAGCCGTCACCGACGGCAAAGCCGGTGCCGAAGAAAACCCCGGCAGGGCTGCGGGTCTTCAGATAGCTGCCGATGCCGACAACGGAAGGCTTGACCACTTCGATGGTTCGCGGCAGATCGCCAGCGGCGGCCGCAACAGTATTAAGTAATAAGCCCGCGATGAATACGCAGGCTGGCAGGCAACGCGGCACGTTGATCAGTACGCGGGACAATTGCCGCCTCAATGCGCGTGACCGGTCAGCACCAGAACCACCGCCACGCCGAGCGCGACCAGAATAATCTGCGGGATCGTTTCGCGCACGGTGGCGCGGCGCTGCATCTGCGGCATCAGGTCGCTGACGGCAATGTAGATGAATCCCGATGAGGCAAACACCAGCACGTAGGGGATCCAGTCGGTGGCAAGCCCCAGGGTGAAGTAGCCGAGCACGCCGCCGGCCACCGCCATCAGGCTGCACAAGAGGTTGTAGACATACGCGCGGGTGCGCGAAAAGCCGGCATTGAGCAAGACGATGAAGTCGCCGATTTCCTGCGGAATTTCGTGGGCGATGATGGCCACCGCGGCGATGATGCCCAGGCTGGGGTCGGAAAGAAAAGCCGCCGCGATCAGAATGCCATCGGTGAAGTTGTGCAGACCGTCGCCGACCAGGATCATCCAGCCAGACTTGCCGGCCTCATGGGCATCATGCCCATGTTCGTGGTGATGGCCATCGCCCTCGTAATGGTGTGAATGGCGCAGGATGGCCATCTTCTCCAGCAGGAAAAAGCCGAGCAATCCTCCCAGCAGCGTGGCGAACAAGGCATGGGTATCGGCATGCGACTCGAAAGCCTTCGGCAAGGCGTGCAGCAGGGAAGTCGACAGCAGGATGCCAACAGACAGGCTGACCATGCGGTCCACCACACGCCCCAGCAAGCCGAAGGAAAGAATCGCGGCTGCGGAAATGCTGATCACGCCCGCCAGCATGGTGGTCAGCAGGATGGATGTCAGCGTGGAGTTAATTTTGAGACCTGTGTGTTACGGAAAAGGAGGCAAATTAAAACACATGCGCCAGGTTTCGGCAAACGCCTGGCGTAAGCCATCATGAAAAAGCACGGCTTGCTGCCGTGCCCTTCACTGCCATGGCCTCAAGCTCAAGCTACGCCGTGCGCCTTGAACCACGCAAGGCAGCGGCGCCAGCCATCCTTGGCCGCCGCTTCCACATAGCTGGGCCGGTAATCGGCATGGAAGGCATGTCCCGCTTCCGGATACACGAAGATCTCCGACTTGCTACCGCCCTTCTCCAGCGCCGCCCGCATCCGCTCGACCGTGTCCAGCGGAATGCCATTATCCTTGCCGCCGTAGAGTCCCAGCACCGGCACGGTGAGGTCGGCAGCGATATCGACCGGGTGACGCGGCGTCAGCCCGGTCTTGTCGCCAACCAGCCGGCCATACCAGGCCACGCCGGCCTTGACCTTGGGATTGTGCGCGGCATACAGCCAGGTGATGCGGCCGCCCCAGCAAAATCCGGTGATGCCGAGCTTGTCGACATTGCCGCCATGTTCCGCCGCCCATGCCACGCAGGCATCGAGGTCGGCCATCACTTGCGCGTCCGGCACCTTGGAGACGACTTCCTTCATCAATTCGGCAATCGAACTGTAGGCTCCCGCATTGCCCTGGCGGACAAACAGGTCGGGCGCCAGGGCCAGGTAGCCCAGTTTGGCGAAACGGCGCGCGACATCGGCGATATGCTCGTGCACGCCAAAGATTTCCGACACCACCAGCACGACCGGCAGCTTGGTCTTGCCCTTGGGCTGGGCCCGATAGACCGGCACTTTCTGTCCCTTGACCGTCAGCGTGATCTCGCCGGCATCCAGGCCTTCGGTATCGGTCTTGATCATGGTTTGCGCGCAAACCGGCAGCGCCGCCGCGGCAAAACCGCTGCCCAATGCCACCTTCATGAACAAACGGCGGTCGAGCGCATCCGACAAGGGTGTCTTCGCCGCCAGGCTATCGATCTCCAGTTCCATATCCTTCATGCACTTCTCCCTCAATGATCAAGTTGACACGTCAGAATGACGCCGACAGCATAACAAGAACCTGCCGCCCGATTGCCTGTAGCAGCTTACCGATTTTGATCTGGCTTAATGCGCCTCATCCCAATTATTGCCGACACCGACTTCGGCAATCAGCGGCACCTTCAATGTCGCCACGCCGGCCATCAATTGCGGCAGCTTTTCACGTATCGTCGCCAGCTCGCTTTCCGGCACTTCCAGCACCAGTTCATCGTGCACCTGCATCACCATCTTGGATTGCAAGCCCTCCTTTTCCAGCCAGTCCTGCACCGCGATCATCGATAGCTTGATCAGATCGGCAGCGGTACCCTGCATCGGCGCATTGATGGCGGCGCGCTCGGCAGCCTGGCGGCGCGGGCCGTTAGGCGAATTGATTTCCGGCAGCCACAGGCGGCGGCCGAACACGGTTTCCACGTAACCGCGCGCCTTGGCCTGGGCGCGCGTATCGGCCATGTACTGCGCCACGCCGGCAAAGCGCTGAAAATACTTTTCGATATACATCTGCGCCGCCGAGCGCTCGATGCCGAGGTTGGACGCGAGGCCAAAGGCGCTCATGCCATAGATCAGACCGAAGTTGATGACCTTGGCATAGCGGCGCTGTTCGCTGGTCACTTCGTCCTTGGACACGCTAAAGATTTCGGAAGCGGTGGCGCGATGAATGTCGATGCCCTCGGCGAAGGCACGCAGCATGTTGGCATCTTCCGAGATGTGCGCCATGATGCGCAATTCGATCTGCGAATAGTCGGCCGAGACGATCACGCTGCCCGGCGGCGCGATGAACGCTTCGCGGATGCGCCGGCCTTCGGTATTGCGGATCGGGATATTCTGCAGGTTGGGATCGTTCGAGGCCAGCCGGCCAGTCACGGCGACCGCTTGCGCATAATTGGTATGCACGCGGCCCGTATTCGGGTCGATCATCTTCGGCAGCTTGTCGGTATAGGTCGACTTCAGCTTGGACAGGCTGCGGTAGTCGAGCAGGATCTGCGGCAGCGGATAATCCTCGGCCAGCTTCTGCAACACTTCCTCGTCAGTGGAAGGCGAGCCGGATGGCGTCTTTTTCACGACCGGCAATTTAAGCTTGTCGAAAAAGATGTCGCAAATCTGCTTGGGCGAATTCAGGTTGAATGGCTGGCCAGCCAGCTCATGCGCCTGCCGCTCCAGCTCCATCATGCGATGGCCCAGCTCATTGGATTGCGCTTCCAGCTTTTGCGGATCGATCAGCACCCCATTGCGCTCGATTTTCTGCAGCACGATCGAAGTCGGCAATTCGATCTTTTCGTAAATGTAGTTCAGTCCAGGGACTTCCTGGATGCGCGGCCACAATGCCTCATGCAACTGCAGCGTGATATCGGCATCCTCGGCGGCGTACTCGGTCGCCCGCGTGATTTCCACTTCATCGAAACAGATCTGCGACGCGCCCTTGCCGCACACCTGCTCGTAAGTGACAGTCTTGCGGTTCAGGTGGCGCTGCGCCAGGCTATCCATGTCATGCGTGCGATGGGATTCGAGCACGTAGGATTCCAGCAAGGTGTCATGCACGATGCCGCGCAGTTGCACGCCATGGTTGGCGAAGATATGGCTATCGTATTTCAAGTGCTGGCCAAGCTTGGGCTTGCTCGGGTCTTCCAGCCAGTCGCGCAATTCGCTGAGCACGAATTCGCGGCTCAACTGCGTTGGCGCTCCCTGATACGCATGGGCGACGGGAATGTAGGCAGCCTTGCCGGCTTCGCAGCAAAGCGAAATGCCGACCAGTTGCGCCTGCATGGAATTGAGCGACGTGGTTTCGGTATCGACCGCAGTCAGCTGCGCGGCATTGATCCGCTCCAGCCAGAGCTCCAGCTGCTCTTCCGTCAGCACCGTCCCGTAATCGGCGGCAGGCAGGGACTCGGAAGCAAACAGCGCGCCCTGGGCTTGGCCTGCGCCGGCATTGGATGCAACGGAAGCGGCTGCCTGCTGTTTGGCGCCATCGCCTTCCGTGGCTTCGCGCAGCCAGGTCTTGAAACCGTAGCGGCGATAGATATCGATCAGCGCTTCACGGTTCGGTTGCTGCGCCGGCAGCGATTCGGCGATCGACAACATGTGCTTGGCCAGATCGCAATCGGTTTTCACGGTCACCAGCACGCGCGCCTTCGGCAGCCAGTCGAGCGAGTTGCGCAGGTTCTCGCCCACCACGCCGGTGATCTTGTCGGCATTGGCGATGACGCCATCGAGGCTGCCGTATTGCGTGAGCCACTTGACCGCTGTCTTCGGCCCGACCTTGGGCACGCCGGGCACATTGTCGACTGTATCGCCCACCAGCGTCAGGTAATCGACGATCAGCTCCGGCGGCACGCCGAACTTGCCGATCACGCCTTCGCGGTCGAGCTTTTCATTGCTCATGGTATTAACCAGCGTGACTTGACCATTCACCAGTTGCGCCAGGTCCTTGTCGCCGGTGGAAATGATGCATTCCATGTCGTGTTTGACGGCTTCCACGGCAAGGGTGCCGATGACGTCGTCAGCCTCGATGCCTTCCACCGCCAGCACCGGCCAGCCCATCGCCTTGACGGCGGCATGGATCGGCTCGACCTGGCGCACCAGGTCTTCCGGCATGCTGGCGCGATTGGCCTTGTATTCGGCATAGAGATCGTCGCGGAAGGTCTTGCCTTTTGCGTCGAAGACACAGGCAATGTATGCTGCCGGATAGTCACTGTGCAGCCGGCGCAGCATGTTGATCATGCCGTACAGCGCGCCGGTGGGTTCACCTTCTGCATTGCGCAAGTCGGGCATGGCATGGAAAGCGCGGTACAGATAACTGGAACCGTCAACGAGCAATAAGGTTTTTTGCATATGGAAGAGAATGAAAAAAGGCCGCCGCGCCCACGGCTGCGGCAGTTGCATGACGTGGAACGGGCCACCGCCAAAAAGGCGCGCGAATCATGGCATATGTTCACGATTATGGCAGAATTTATCGAAGCCACGGAACAGCTCTCCGAACTGCGGCCGGCGGTTTCCATCTTCGGTTCGGCACGCATCAAACCGGAAGACCCCTATTATCAGAAGGGCGTCGAGATTGCCCGCCGGCTCTCCGACGCCGGCCTGGCAGTCATCTCCGGCGGCGGCCCCGGCATTATGGAAGCCGCCAACAAGGGCGCGTTCGAAGGCAAGTCGCTGTCGGTCGGCTTGAACATCCAGCTACCGCGCGAACAGGTCAGCAATATCTGGCAAGACATTTCGCTGAGCTTCCGCCATTTTTACGCCCGCAAGGTTGCCTTCGTTAAGTATGCCGATGCCTATGTAGTTTTGCCTGGCGGCTTTGGCACGCTGGATGAAATGACCGAAGTATTAACCCTGATCCAGACCGGCAAGACGCGGCGCATTCCGGTCATCCTGGTCGGCATCGCTTTCTGGCGCGGCTTGATCGACTGGTTCCAGAACACGCTCGTCAAGAATGGCATGATCGATCCAGCAGACCTGGACATTGTGCAATTGATCGATGAACCGGCGCATGTCGTCGATGCCATTTTTGCATTTTACGAAGAGCGCGATTTCGAACCCAGCGACGACGAAAAGCAAAAAGCCCTCTATCTGTAGGAATCAGGCAGCTTACTGCGGATTAATTGCAGAAAAATCAGCGTGGTTTGCTACAATGAACATGTCTGCGGCACTTACAGGTTTCACCAGTTTTCAAGCCGATATGTTGCCCGGCGTCCGATTTCGCTGATCCAATCACAGAACACTATGCGCTCGATTCGCACTCATCTCTTGACCGGCATGTGGATGGCCGCTGCCATGGCAGCAAGTTTGCCGGCCCTGGCCCAGCAATCCGCGGAAGCGCCGCCGCCTCCGCGCCTGGAAAAGCTCGAAGAAGGCGAAGCGCCCGCCGTCACCATCACGCCGCCTTCGGAGCGGGCCACGATCACGGAAAAGCGTGCTCCTGGCGGCAAGCGCACGGAAGTCAAGGTCAAAAGCGGCAAGAGCACCTATCGCGTGCAGCCTTCCGATGAGCCGGGCAATGCCCAGCAAGGCGATGGCCAGAGCATTGCCGCCAAGCCGGCGCAGTGGGAAGTCATGCAATTCGATCTAAGCCGGGGCAAGAAAGTGCAGCAAGAACCGGAGGAACCGCCGCCAAGCCTGCCGCCCAACCCGAACAAGAATCCGGCGCCAACCAAAAAATAAATTCCCTGAGACCTGGCCGCGCTGGAAACAGCGCGCTATTTTTATATTAAGTCATGGCAGTATTTACTTCGGTCAGCCTGGATGACCTGACCCAATGGATGACCCAGTTCCCGCTCGGCAAACCGCTGGCGCTGAAGGGCATTTCCACCGGCATCGAAAACAGCAATTTCTTCCTGACGACCGAAACCGGCGAATACGTTCTGACCATTTTCGAAAAGCTGAGCTTCGAGCAGCTGCCGTTTTATCTGCATCTGATGCGCCACCTGGCGCAGCATGACGTGCTGGTGCCGGCGCCGATCGCCAATGACAAAGGCGAGATCCTGCACAGCCTGCATGGCAAGCCCGCCGCTATCGTCACCCGCCTGCAAGGCGCCTGCCAGTTGGCGCCGCAACCGGTGCATTGCGCCGCCGTCGGCACCATGCTGGCCCGGATGCACCTGGCCGGGCGCGATTTCGGCATGAGCCAGCCCAACCTGCGCGGCCTGGATTGGTGGCGCGCCACCACGCCTACCGTCCTGCCTTACCTGACGGAAGATGGCAAGCACCTGCTGCGGGCGGAAATGCATTTCCAGGAAGCCTTTGCCAGTTCCGCGCTCTATCATCGTTTGCCGCGCGGCCCAGTCCATGCCGACCTGTTCCGCGACAATGTGATGTTCGATGGCGAGCGCCTGACCGGTTTCTTCGATTTTTATTTTGCCGGCTGCGATACCTGGCTATTCGATGCGGCGGTCACGGTCAACGACTGGTGCATCGACCTGGCCACCGGCGCGTTCGATGAAGCCCGCGTGCGCGCGCTGCTGGATGCCTATCAGGCGGTGCGCCCCTTCACCGAAGAAGAGCAGGCTTCCTGGCAAGCCATGCTGCGCGCCGGCGCCTTCCGTTTCTGGCTCTCGCGCCTGTACGACTATTACCTGCCGCGCGACGCCGAAATGCTGACGCCGCACGACCCGACCCATTTCGAGCGCATTTTACGCCTGCGTATCGACGGCGCCATTCCGCCTCTCGTCTGACATGAATAAACTGCCCGCTTCCACCGGCTGGCTCTGGGTCAAGCAAGGCTTCGCCTTGTTCCGCAAGCAGCCCGCCGAACTCTCGACGCTATTCATCAGTTACATGTTCCTGATGCTGGCGATGAACATCATTCCCGTCGTCGGCGCCGTGCTGCCGGTGATACTGGTGCCGGTATTCGCGATGGCATTCATGCAGGCTTGCGTGCATGTCGAACAAGGAAAGCGCGTCTATCCGAACCTGCTGCTGACGGGATTTCGCTCGCCGGCATTCCGCTCGCTCGTGCTGCTGGGCGTGCTGTATATCGTGGCGGCGCTGCTGGCAGTGGCGGCATCGAGCCTGGTCGACGGCGGCGTGTTCTGGAATGTCATGAATGGGAAGGTGGCGCTGGATTCGGAAGAAGTGCGCAATTCATCCATGCCCCTGGGGATGCTGTTTTCCGCCGTGGTCTATACGCCAGCAGCCATGGCATTCTGGTATGCCGCACCGCTGCTGGCCTGGAAAAACATGAGCCTGTCCAAGGCGGTGTTTTACAGCTTCTTTACCGTGAAAAATGCCGGCAGGGCCTTCATCGTGTATGCCCTTGCCTGGTTCTGCCTGGGCATTCTGCTGCCGACCATCGTCAGTACCTTCCTGGCCCTGCTGGGAAGCCGCACCTTGGCTGTCTTCGTGCTGATGCCGCTATCGATCGTCATGACGATCGTGATGTATTGCTCGTTCTATCCGATGTACACGGAATTCTTCGGCCGGCCCTATGCGCCGCAGCAACCCGCCGACCAGGCAAGCGAATAATCCGGCAACGTAGTCCTGCCGCGAGCTCGGCGGCAGGGTCTTGATGAAGCGGATGCGCCAGCGCACATCCGGTCCGGTCAAGCGTTCGTCACCTTCTGCAATTTCGCCACGCCCAGATCCAGCAGCTTCATGCCATGCCGGCCGAAGTTGATGTGGGCGCGCGCATTGCCGCCGCCACCTTCGATATTGACGATCACGCCTTCGCCGAACTTCTGGTGGAACACCGTCTCGCCTGCCTTCCAGCCGATATCCTTGCCGCTGAATTGCTGCGCGATGGCATTCGCCCCGGCTTGCGGCGCATCGTCCCATGCCGCCTTGGCGGTATGGCCGAACCAGCGGTGCTGCACTTGCGGCGACAGCCACTTCAGGCATTCGTCCGGCAACTCATCAAGGAAGCGCGACTTCATGTTGTAGCGCGTCTGGCCGTGCAACATGCGGGTTTGCGAAAAGCTCAGATAGAGCCGCTTTTTCGCGCGCGTGATCGCCACGTACATCAGGCGGCGCTCTTCTTCCAGGCCACCCTGCTCCTGCTGCGAATTCTCGTGCGGGAACAAGCCTTCTTCAAGACCCGTGATGAAGACAGCGTCGAACTCCAGTCCCTTGGCTGAATGCACCGTCATCAGTTGCAAGGCATCCTGGCCCACCTGCGCCTGGTTGTCGCCGGCTTCCAGCGAGGCATGCGACAGGAACGCCGACAGCGGCGACATCACGGTATGCAAGGGCGCATCGGCATCGACGATTTCCACACCGTCAGCGGTAGTGATGCCCGCGCCGGCAACAGCCTGCGCCTTCGGCCCGGCCAGGGCCGGCGTATCGATGCCAAAACCTTCTTCGCTGACGAACAGCATCGCCGCGCTGACCAGCTGCTCCAGGTTTTCGATGCGGTCGGCGCCATCCTTGTCGCTTTGGTAGTGCATCATCAAGCCGCTGCGCTCCAGCACGACCTTGACCATTTCCTGCAACGGCAGGTTTTGGGTTTCAAAACGCGCGGACTCAATCAATTTCACGAATCCGCCCAGCGAGGTGCCTGCCTTGCCGGCCACATAGGCCACTGCCGCATACAGTGAAATGCCGTACTGGCGCGCGGCATCCTGCAACTGTTCCAGCGAACGTGCGCCGATGCCACGCGTTGGAAAATTCACCACGCGCAGGAAGGCGGAATCGTTGTGCGGGTTATCCATCAGCTGCAGGTAAGCGATCGCATGCTTGATCTCGGCGCGCTCGAAGAAGCGCTGGCCGCCATACACGCGATAGGGAATCCCGGCGGTGAAGAGCGCATGCTCGATCACGCGCGATTGCGCATTTGAGCGGTACAGGATGGCGATCTCGCTTCTGGACATCCCCTCACCGATCAGGCTCTTGGTTTCCTCGATGATCCACTGCGCTTCCTGCAGATCGGACGACGCTTCATACACGCGCAGCGGCTCGCCATGGCCGGCATCGGTGCGCAGGTTCTTGCCGAGGCGCTTGCTGTTATGCGCGATCAGGCAATTGGCGCTATCCAGGATATGACCGTGCGAGCGGTAGTTCTGCTCCAGCTTGATGAGGTTCTGCACATTGTAGTCACGCTCGAACGCCATCATGTTGCCGACATTGGCGCCGCGGAAGGCATAGATGCTCTGGTCATCGTCACCCACTGCGAACACCGCGCCATGCTGGCCCGCCATGAGCTTCAGCCACTTGTATTGCAAGTCATTGGTATCCTGGAACTCGTCGACCAGGATATGCGAAAAGCGGCGCTGGTAATGTTCGCGCAAGGGCTGGTTGCGGCTCAACAGTTCATACGTGCGCAAGAGCAGTTCGGCGAAATCCACCACGCCTTCGCGCTGACACTGCTGCTCATACATTTCATACAACTGGACGAACTTGCGGTTGAAGTCGTCGTAGGCATCGACTTCATGCGGGCGTAAGCCCTGCTCCTTGGCGCTATTGATGAAGTACATCAGGTTGCGCGGCGGGTACTTCTCATCGTCGATATTGTTCTGTTTCAGCAGCCGCTTGATCGCCGAAAGCTGGTCTTGCGAATCGAGGATCTGGAAAGTCTGCGGCAAGGCGGCGTCGCGGTAATGCGCGCGCAGCAAGCGATTGCACAAGCCATGGAACGTGCCGATCCACATGCCGCGTGTATTGATCGGCAACATGGCCGACAGGCGCGCCTGCATTTCCTTGGCCGCCTTGTTGGTAAAGGTCACGGCCAGAATGCCGCCCGGCGAGACTTGCCCGGTCTGGATCAGCCAGGCGATGCGGGTGGTCAGTACGCGGGTCTTGCCCGAGCCGGCGCCAGCCAGAATCAGCGCGGATTGCGCCGGTAAAGTGACAGCGGCAAGTTGCTCGGGATTGAGATTGTGAAGAAGATTTTGCATCCCGAGATTATAGTCCTGCGGGAAGCTGGCAGGCGGATGCCAGGCAGATTTGGCAGGCAATTGCGCGACGATATTGCTTTTTCCTTATCGGAATCGTCTGCCTCTGCCAATCAATTGACTGCACTTTTCAGAAACGATGGATAGCCGGCATCGGAAGTCGCCTTCTTCAGCTCATCGACATTGGTCTTGCTGTCGTCAAACACGACCACGGCTTCGCGCCGCTCATAGCTCACCTTGGCACTGGTCACGCCAGGAATCTTGACCAGCGCGGCCTTGATGGTGATGGGACAGGTCGCGCAATCCATGGTCGGCACGTTCAGCGACACTTTCTGCGACTTGGCCAACGCCAGCGGAGAAGCGCACAGCAAGGCGGCAATCAAGGGAACATACTGAATTTTCAACATGATCAAATCAGTAAAAATAAGGAGCAAAAAGAGGAAACGATAGCAATGCGGCGATAAACAGCGCACAGCCCCAGAATATCCACTTGGTGGCGCGGCGGGTGGTGCCGCATGCTGCGCCATCCAGGGTGGAACACGCCTTGGCGGGCTTGAGAAAGATAAGATAGCCGGCCCAGATCAGCGCAGCAATCGCCATGACAGTGAAGATCGGCGTATAGGGTTGCAAGGCTGTGAGATTCACCATCCAGGCGCCCGTGATCCCCACCAATACCAAGACCAGCGGCAATACGCAGCAGGTGGAGGCGATCAGGGTAGAGACCACGGCAAGCGCGATCAAGCCCCGGCTCGGGTCCTTTCCTTCCTTCCCGCCCGCAGCGTTCGGTATCGATGGGTCAGTTTGCGGCACTCTCGTCATGGCTGGCTATGGCAAATGCGCGGGAATACATCAGGTAAGCTCGCGCATCTGCTTCTCAATCTCAAATTTCCCGGGCGCTGATCGTGTACTTGAAGGCATCCGGATCCAGCGGATCATAGGCTTCGCCATTGGTTTCCGCTTGCGGATACATCAGGAATCCCAGCTTGCCGGTCGAGGAACCCGGCAGCTTGAGGTCATGGGCAAAGTTGTATGCCATCCAGTTGCCTTCCCAGCCGCCGAACAAGGCCTTGCGCACCGGCGCCACGACCGGATGATCCGGATCCTTGATCCATGTGCCGGTTTCCAGGCGCATGACCTTGCCGACATCGGCCGGGTCCATCGCCACCCAGCCATGCTTGCGCAGATACACTTCGGCGCGGCAATGCTGCGCGCCCTTCAAGGACGCCGGGTTGCCGCTCAATTCCTTGTAACCGAAGGCGCTGGGCACGAGGCGGATACCGTAGGCATCGCGGGCAGGCACGCCGGCAGCACGGCACAGCGCGACGAACAAGGCATTGATGTCGCCGCACTTGCCGCCGAAATTACGCGTTTCCAGCATGGCTTTGACGTCACCAGTGCCGCAACCGCGCACTTTCGGCTCGCGATAGGTCGTCACGATGATCCAGTCGAAGATGCGCTGGACTTTTTCCACATCCGTGCGAGCGCCTTCGGTGATTTGCTTGGCTGTGACTTTCACGATGCCATCGAGCGGCATCAAGTCGGTCGGCTGCATCCACTTGCGCAAGCTGGCCGGCGTCTCCCGCACAGAGGAGGTCTTGGACCAGTCGGTGGCGCGGCTCTGGGTTTGCACGCGGCTGACGACTTCCAGCACGGGCGGCGCCGAGCCATCGAATTCAGCGATCACATACTTCGCGCCATACTTGCTATCCGCTTCGACCCGCACATTCTTGGCATTACCAGACCATGCGCTGGACAGCGAGCGCTGCCAATCCGTATTCACCGAAGGCAGCGGCACCCACACCATGGACGTGCCGCCAGCCTTTTGCAGATTCACCTTGGTGGTCACTTCAAACAGGCGCCAGTTGCCGGGGCGTGGCTCGAAGCTGCGCTTTTCCTGTTGCTGCGCCAAGGCCATCGACGGCAGCGTACTGGCCAGCAATGCACCGGAGGTAGCCTTGAGCAACGAACGTCTTGTCTGATCTGGATTTTTCATCGGTTTCATTTTTCTATCGTAAATAAAGCAATTAATTGGGAAATTCTGTCTGCCATGCCAAAGTTTTCCTGCTCGCTGAAGCGTCAATCATTTCGCCTCAGGAGCACCTCGACGCGACGTGCTTGTCGGCGGTTCTGCCAGCAGCCTGTCGATTGCTGGCTTGAGTCCGGAGTTTGCCCGATCCAGTTCGCCCATGATGCGCCAGCGGGGACGTCCCTGCTGATCGATCACGACAGTCGTCGGTAGTACGCCATTAGTCCATTTCTTGAAATACTCGCCCGACTTATCCATCAAGATTGGATAATGGAACTGGTGTTCTCCGGAGAATCGCTGAATCACCCCGGCCGACTCCTTGAAATTGACCCCAAGAATAATCAGCTTACCCTTGTAGCTTTCGTTGGCAGCCAGTTCATTAAATACGGGCAATTCGTCAATGCAAGGCCCACACCAGCTTGCCCAAAAATTCAATACGACCACCTTGCCGCGCAGCGCATGCAGCTTCCACTCTTTGCCATCCATGTCCGTTAATTGCAAGGGCGGCGCCGTGGCGTCACTTGGCCATCGCTGCAGTGAAACTTCCTTGGCTAGCAAAGGCTGGCTCAGCGCAGCAGTCACTGCCAGGATCATGGCAAGCATGGTGAAACGGCTGCGCGAACTCCTGGGTGGCATGGCAATGTTTATATGCTGGTTCAAGGCTAAAAATCCGGGTAATGATAGCAGATCTGCTTTATCTGCCTCGGCCAGCGGTCTCACAAGCTGCCGGACCAGGTGCTGTCCAGCCCTGGCAAAAACAGGAGCAACATGGTTCAGACGAGACCACGTTTTTGAACCTGTCGTCATTGCCAAAACATTCAATTCTGCGTAGTATCATTTTCCTCGTTTCGTTTCTTAAAGCCCAATAAACATGACCACCTTCATCGACCACGCATGCATGGAAAGCCTGTCGGCTAGCCTGCTCGCGCGCGTCCGTGCCGGTGGCAAATCCAAGAAACAGCCGCTCATCTGACCGGGGCGCGCTGTCCCGTCAGGTGGGCTGACAGGACAGCAGGCGCAAAGGCAGATCGCACTTCACTCTTCCGCCGCACTTCTCGCTTCTGGCAACTCTTCCTGACAGGACCATGACGGTCAGTTTTTCATGGAGTTTTGCAATGACAGCTTTTGAAGGAATATGGGTACCGCTGGTGACGCCGTTTCGCAACCAGCAGATCGATTTCGCCGCGCTCAAGGCGCTCGCGCGAGAGATGGCGCGTGCCGGCGTAAGCGGCCTGGTGGCATGCGGCTCGACCGGGGAAGCGGCGGCGCTCGACAAGGAAGAACAGCTTACCGTGCTGGATGCCATGCTTGAAGCAGTGCCGGCATGCCAGGTCATGATGGGCCTGAGCGACAACAACCTCCCCGCCGCCCTGGCGCAGCTGCAGCGCATTCAGCAAAGACCTGTCGCGGGCGTGCTGGTGCCGCCGCCTTCCTACATCCGTCCTTCGCAGGCGGGCATCATTGAATACTTTCACCGGCTGGCCGACGCCGCCATCGTGCCTCTGGTCCTGTACAACATTCCATATCGAACCGGCGTCACGCTGCGCCTGGAGACAATCAGGACGCTGGCGCGGCATCCGCGCATCCAAGCCATCAAGGATTGCGGCGGCGACGCGCAGCTGAGCATGCACCTGATCCGCGATGGCGAACTGGCGGTGCTTGCCGGGGAAGATCTGCACATATTTTCGACGCTGAGCCTGGGAGGCGCCGGCGCGATTGCCGCTTCTGCGCATGTGCACCCCGAGCTGTTCGTAAAAATGGCTGATTGCGCGCGGGATGGACGCGTGAAGGAAGCCAGACGGATATTTTATCGGCTGCTGCCCCTGATCGAATTGCTCTTTGCAGAACCCAATCCCGCTCCGGTGAAAGCCTTGCTGGCGGAAGCTGGCTGGATCGCCAACGAATTGCGTGCACCGATGCAGATCTCTTCTGCGGTCCTGACGCAACGGCTTATCGCTGCGCACGACGATTTGAGCATTTAACTGCATTGCGGCTCAAGCCGTCCTCGGATCGTCTTCATGGAAGGCGGCTTGTCCATCTTTTATCAGAGCAGCATCGGCCGCCTGCCTGAGCGGCATCACCGCTGCCATGACGAAATGTTCAAAGCTGGAGTGAGCTCGAAGTCAAATTTTCTTTCCCGAGGATTGGGCATCGCTCAACGCGGAAAACTTTACGGTGACACCGAGACCATGTCCACCCAGACCAGGTCCGAACGACACGTCGCCGCCGTATTGCTGCGCGATACGCTCGACCAGTGACAATCCCAAGCCGCTCCCTTCCACATTACTGCCGGACACCCGGAAAAAACGGTCGGCAAGACGCAGTCTGTCTTGCGGCGTGACGCCCGGGCCATCATCGCATACGCGCAATGCCACCCCTCCGCCTTCGCTTGCCACGCTGACTAGAATATTGCCACCCGCGCGGCCATACTTGACTGCGTTGTCCAGCAAATTATCGACCAGCATCGCCAGCGCCACGGGATTGCCTTGCAAAAGGCAGCCGGATTCCGCTTTCAGTTCAGGCTCCATGTCCCTGCGCATTGCTTCATCGGCAAAGCGAGCCACGCTCTCGGCCGCCACGTCGCTCAGATCCACCGTCTGCATGTCAGCCTTACCCGGCTGTTCCAGACGCGCCAACATCAGCAATTGTTGCACTAGTCGACTGGTGCGGTTGACGCCGGCAATCAGCTGCTGAATCGCATCGCGGCGCTGCCCTTCATCGGTGGCTGCCAAGGCGACTTCGGCCTGCACCTTGATCGCTGCCAGCGGCGTGCGCAACTCGTGTGCGGCATCGGCGGTAAAAGCGCGTTCTCGCTCCATCGATTGCGACACTCGCTGCAACAACTGATTGAGCGCTTGCACCAGCACCCTGGCTTCTGCCGGCACTTCCTCAAGCGGAAGCGGTTCGAGATTCTCTGCATCCCGCTTCGCCAGGAGCAGTGAGAGGGTTGTCATTGGCCGCAGCCCCTGTCCTACGCTAAACCATATCAGCAGACCCAATGCAGGCAAGGCGAACAGCAATACCTGCCCCATCCTGGCAGCAGACTCGCGAATCACCTTATCCCGCGCCCGGGCCGCTTCGAATACGCGCACCAGATAGCCACGCTCACTGTCCTGCAAGGCATAGCTGTGCCAGCCTCTTCCATCTGCCGTCAGCAACGCATAGCCGCGCCTGGCATCGAATTCAGCCGCGGGAGCACCGACGCTCTGCACCAGCAGCTTGCCGTCATCAGTCCAGACTTGAAAACCGATATGCCGCTTGGCCTCATGGTCATCGTGCCGATTTTCCCGGGTCGCGGCGGCCAGCAAGGTCAGGCTGCGCAGATCGAGCAAGGCCAACGTGCGCGCATTTTCTTCCAGCCGCGCATCCGCCAATTCATATAACTCTTCGTGCGCTTCGAGATACCCGGCAAGCAGCATTGCCATCCACACTAGCAGCACACTGCCAAGAATCAAGCCAGCCAGCCGCCTGCGAATCGAAAACGTTTTCATTGCGGCTCTTTCGGGATCATGTAACCGACGCCCCGCACAGTCTTGATCAAGTCGCTGCCCAATTTTTTGCGCAGGTTATGCACATGGACTTCAATGGCATTGCTTTCCACTTCTTCATTCCAGCCATACAGGTTCTCTTCCAGCCGCGCACGTGACAATGCCATGCCGCGATGCTCGAGCAAGTCAACCAGGATCGCGGATTCGCGCGCCGACAGCTGCACTGCTTCCTTGCCGCGCAAGACTGTCAGGCTGTCCGGCTCCAGCGTCAGATCGCCGTAGCGGATGGTCGACATGCTGCGGCCATGGGCGCGCCGCAACAATGCGCGCAGCCGCGCCACCAGTTCGGCCAGATCGAAAGGTTTGACCAGGTAGTCGTCCGCCCCGGCCTCCAGCCCCGTTATCCTGTCCTGCACCGTGTCGCGCGCCGTCAACACCAGCACCGGAACGTCATTGCCGCGCTGGCGCAGCCGGGTCAGCAACTCCATGCCGCTCACCTTGGGCAAGCCGAGATCGAGCACCACGATCTCGTATTGCACGGTTTCCAGCGCGAGCTGCGCCTGCCGTCCATCCCTGGCCCAATCCACCGTAAAGCCAGCCTGGCGCAAGCCTGCCTCGATGCCATTGCCCAGCAAGGGATCGTCTTCCACCAGTAACAATCGCATGCTCATTCCTCCTGCAGCAACAGGCGAACTGTTGCTGATATTCGCGTTATGCCGTCACTTGCTTAAGACAATCTTAACAGGAGCAAATCGAAGCGGGCGCAAAGCATGGCAGGCCTCTCCTGCACCGGCAATAGGTCTTTGAACTCAGCCTTAAGATTTCCTTCAGGTTTGCCATTCATGCTCGGCCCATGCCTTCCAATAGGAGGCAATCCACCTGACATCCATGAAAGGAAATCCTATGAAAACGTCCCTCCTCAAATCCATGACAGCGTCCGCACTGTTAGCGTTTTCGCTTGGCGCGTTTGCCTCATCCGCGTGCACTGATACGCCGCGCGACAAGTGGCTGCCGCAAAAGGAGATTCAAGCAAAACTGGAAAAGCAGGGCTACAGCATCAAGCGCCTGAAGGCGGAAAACAGTTGCTATGAAGCCCATGTCACCGGCAAGGATGGCAAAAAGGCTGAACTGAAGATCAATCCGGCGGATGGCGCCGTGCTCAAGACTGAGGAAAAATGATGAAACCGTCTGATTATGATGTGGCGGCTTTGCGCAGCCAAAGCGTGCGCGTCTGGGATCCGCTGGTGCGGGTTTTTCACTGGTCGCTGGCGGGAAGTTTTTTCGCGGCCTATATGCTGGGCGAAGATGGCGGCGCCTTGCATCAAAGCTTCGGCTATGCCGCACTGGGCCTGGTGGCGTTTCGCCTGCTGTGGGGAGTGGTTGGCCCTTACCATGCCCGCTTCTCCAGCTTCGTGCCTTCAATAGGGAGTTTCTTTGCCTATGCAAACGACATACGGGCGCATCGGGAAAAACGTTATCTTGGCCATAATCCGGCCGGTGCCATGATGATCCTGGCGCTACTGGCAAGCATCATCGCCACCGGCGTTACCGGATGGATGATGACGACCAATGCATTCCATGATGCTGAATGGATCGAGGATATCCACGAAGCGCTGGCTGGCGGCACGCTGGCCCTGGTTGGCCTGCATGTCGGCGGCGTCATCTTCAGCAGCTTGCGGCATCACGAAAATCTGGTGAAGGCCATGTTTACCGGCCGCAAGCGCGCTGAATAACCAGGATATGCCGGGAACGAGCTGACGCACCCCGGCATTCCAAGCCCGTCAGCAATGCCACATTAGTTCGCCTAAGTCGAAAACAAATCGGCAAACCGCCGTGCCATTGCCTGTGGATCGGCAGCCAGATACACGCTGCTGATCGCCGCCACCATGTCAGCGCCGGCAGCCACCAGCGGCGCGGCATTATCGACAGTCATGCCACCGATGACCGTCACCGGCAAAGGCACGGCGGCATGGGAATCCGCAATGATCGACAGCGGCGTGGTCACCGGATACTTCTTCACGCGCGAAGCATAAAAACCGCCGAAAGCGACATAGCTCGCGCCGGCTGCATGCGCCTTGCGCGCCAATTCCAGATCGCCGTAGCAGGAAGATCCCACGATCTTGTCCGGCCCGACGGCAGCGCGCACCTCGGCCACTGCCGCATCGGTGCCGCCGACATGCACGCCATCGGCATCGATCGCCATGCAGAGATCGACATAGTCATTGACGATGAACGGCTTGCCGTACGAACGGCACAAGGCCAGCAAGCATTCAGCCTGCTCGCGCCGCAGGCCGGCATTGGCGGTCTTGTGGCGATATTGCACGATTGCCGCGCCACCCTTGAGGGCCAGCTCGGTAATTTCCAACAGCTTTTGCGTGTCATCCCAATCGGGAGTGACGATATACAAACCCTTCATCATGCCGCTTTCATATAGGGGCGCGGACGGCTGGGAATCAGCTGTCCGTCAGCGATGGCATAGGCATGCTCCAGCGCCTGATGACAATACATTTGCGCATCCTCGATCGCTTCCGCCATTGGCTTGCCGCTCGCCAGCAAGGCGGCAGTCGCCGCCGCCAGGGTGCAGCCGCTGCCATGGAAGCTGCCAGGCAATCTCGGCCAGGTCCAGGAGCGGAATTCGGCGCCAGAAAACCAGCGATTGACCACCTTGTCGTCATGCGCATGGCCGCCCTTGATCAACACATGGTTGCAGCCCTGCGCCAGCAAAACTTCGGCCTGCGAATCGATGCGACGGTCGCCACCGGAGAGCACGGTCGCTTCCGGCAGATTCGGCGTCACCAGCGTAGCCAGCGCCATCAGGGGCGCCAGCGTGCTGACGGCATCGTCGAGCGCCAGCGCGTCACCGTGGCCGCTGGCCAGCACCGGGTCCAGCACCACCGGCAGATCCGGCCTGGACTGGCGCAGCTGCTGAATGATTTCCGCGATGGCTTCGGCATTGGCACGATTGCCGACGATGCCGATCTTGACGGCGGCAATATCGATCTTGTCGATCAAGACCTGGGCCTGTTGCGTCAGCAATGCAGCCGGCACAGGATGCACCGCATACACGCGGTCATTGTCCTGCACCGTCAGGGAAGTCAGCACCGACAAGGGATGCGCGCCCAGCGCGGCTATCGCCTGTACATCGGCTTGCATGCCGGCGCCGCCGCTCGGATCGGAACCGGAAAACACCAGCACGCTTGCTCGTTTCATACAGGACGTCCTTCCATCGGAGATGAGGGGGATGCTGCAAATTTTTTCGGGATACGGCCAGCCAGATACGCGGCGCGGCCGGCTTCCACTGCCAGGCGCATGGCATGCGCCATGCGGATCGGATCGCGCGCGCCGGCAATCGCCGTATTCATCAGCACGCCATCGCAACCCAGTTCCATCGCGATGGCCGCGTCCGACGCCGTACCGACGCCGGCATCGACCAGCACCGGCACCTTGGACTGCTCGATGATCAAGGACAGGTTCCAGGGATTCAGGATGCCCATGCCCGAGCCGATCAATGACGCCAGCGGCATGACAGCCACGCAACCGATTTCTTCCAGCATTTTCGCCTGAATCGGATCATCGCTGCAATACACCATGACGTCGAAACCATCCTTGACCAGCTTTTCCGCCGCTTTCAGGGTTTCCGGCATGTTGGGGAATAGCGTCTTGGGGTCGCCCAGCACTTCCAGCTTGACCAGCTTGTGGCCATTTAACAATTCACGCGCCAATTGCAAGGTGTACACCGCATCCTCGGCGTTGTAGCACCCGGCGGTATTCGGCAGGATCGTGAATTCGGATGGCGGCACCACGTCCAGCAGGCTCGGCGCATTCGGGTCCTGGCCGATGTTGACGCGGCGGATCGCCACCGTGATGATTTCCGCGCCGCTGGCCACCGTGGCGGCACGGGTTTCTTCGAGATCCTTGTATTTGCCGCTGCCGACCAGCAGGCGCGAGCGGTAAATCTTGCCGGCGATGGTCAAGCCTTCGTCTTGTTCAATGATGGGACGTTCAATTGCATTCATGTTGATTCCTTTTATACATGGCGAGCAGTCAGGCTTGTGGCCTTCCGTTCACCTTTACGCTGGTACGCGCTAGATTCATCCGCCACCGATAGCGCGCACGATATCCACGCGGTCGCGCGGTTGCAGCACGCGTTGCGGCCAAAGGTGACGCGGTACGATTTCACGGTTGATCGCCACCGCCAGCGACTTGTTGGCCAAGTCGAGCGCGGCGATCAAGTCCTGCACATTTTGATTCTCGGCGAGCGTATGCGGCGCGCCGTTCAGTTCGATTTCGATACCCATCTCTAGTTACTGTTTGCGATAAATCTCGGCGCCGGATTTGACGAATTCCACCGCCTTGACTTCCATGCCCTGCTTCAGCGCCTGCTCGTCCGAAATCCCTTGCGAAGCCGCATAGTCGCGCACATCCTGGGTAATCTTCATCGAGCAGAAATGCGGGCCGCACATCGAGCAGAAATGCGCCACCTTGGCCGAATCCTTCGGCAAGGTCTCGTCATGGAATTCGCGCGCCTTGTCCGGGTCGAGGCCGAGGTTGAACTGGTCTTCCCAGCGGAATTCGAAACGCGCCTTGGATAGCGCATTGTCGCGGATCTGCGCGCCGGGATGACCCTTGGCGAGGTCGGCCGCATGCGCCGCGAGTTTATAGGTGATGATGCCTTCCTTGACGTCCGCCTTGTTGGGCAAGCCCAGGTGCTCCTTCGGCGTGACGTAGCACAGCATCGCCGTGCCATACCAGCCGATGGTGGCGGCGCCGATGCCGGAAGTGATATGGTCGTAGCCCGGCGCGATATCGGTGGTGAGGGGTCCCAGCGTGTAGAACGGCGCTTCGTGGCACTGTTCCAGCTGCAGGTCCATGTTTTCCTTGATCATGTGCAGCGGCACATGGCCCGGGCCTTCGATCATCACCTGCACGTCATGCTTCCAGGCGATCTGGGTCAGTTCGCCCAGGGTCTTGAGTTCACCCAGTTGCGCTTCGTCGTTGGCGTCATAGATCGAACCCGGACGCAAACCATCGCCCAGCGAGAACGACACGTCATACGCCTTCATGATTTCGCAAATCTCTTCGAAGTGCGTGTACAGGAAGGATTCCTTGTGATGCGCCAGGCACCACTTGGCCATGATCGAGCCGCCGCGCGACACAATCCCGGTCATGCGCTTGGCCGTCAGCGGCACGTATTGCAGACGCACACCGGCATGGATGGTGAAGTAATCGACACCCTGCTCGGCTTGCTCGATGAGCGTATCGCGGAAGATTTCCCAGGTTAGGTCTTCGGCCTTGCCATTAACCTTTTCCAGCGCCTGGTAAATCGGCACGGTCCCGATCGGTACGGGCGAATTACGGATGATCCATTCGCGGGTTTCATGGATATGCTTGCCGGTAGAGAGGTCCATCACGGTATCGCCGCCCCAGCGAATCGCCCAGGTCATCTTTTCGACTTCCTCGCCGATCGACGAAGTCACGGCGGAGTTGCCGATATTGGCGTTGATCTTCACGAGGAAGTTGCGGCCGATGATCATCGGCTCGATTTCCGGGTGGTTGATGTTGGCCGGGATAATGGCGCGGCCGCGTGCGACTTCCTCGCGCACGAATTCCGGCGTGATCTCGGCGGGAATCGATGCGCCAAAATTTTGGCCCGGGTGTTGGCGGCCCATCAGGTCGGCCAGCTTCTGTCCCATCGGGCCGGACGCCTTCAGGCTTTCGATGTACTCCTTGCGGCGCAGGTTTTCACGGATGGCGATGTATTCCATCTCGGGGGTGATGATGCCCTGGCGCGCATAGTGCATTTGCGAGACATTCTTGCCGGCCTTGGCGCGGCGCGGCTTGCGGTGCAGGTTAAAGCGCAGTTCAGCCAGCTTCGGATCGTTCAGGCGCTCGATACCGTATTGCGAAGTCGGTCCCGGCAATTCCTCGGTGTCGCCACGTTCCTCGATCCAGGCTGCGCGCAGAGCCGGCAAGCCGGAACGGATATCGATCTTGGCCGCCGGATCGGTGTACAGGCCTGAAGTGTCGTAGACGTAAATCGGCGGGTTCTTTTCCGCACCGAACGAGGCCGGCGTATCGCTCTGGCTGATTTCGCGCATCGGCACGCGGATATCCGGGCGCGAGCCCTCGACGTAAATCTTGCGCGAATTCGGCAAGGGCTGAATAGCGGCTTCGTCGACCGTGGCGGTGGCGGCCAGGAATTGGGGATTGGCGTTCATGTCTTCCTTCGCTCTTGCTTGGCGGGGCGGTATTGCCCCTTCATTAATCAAATCGCGAAGGAAAGAGGGAATGTAGCAAAAACACAATACTTTCCAGCTGCTTCCCTTCGCTGGCATTATCCAGATCAGGTTCGAGGGTATCTCTCACCCGGCACCGCAGACAGATGTTGGTCAACAAAACATCAGAACCGCGAATCGCCAGGACCCCTAGCATCGACCGCGCGCACAATCCGGGCGTGCGGTCTTGCTGAATTATACCCCTCATTGCGTCGATTCAGTATCGCGTACCTTATAATGTTAGGTTTCGTAAAAGACACGACAAATCATGGAATTAGCCAAATCTTTCGAGCCCGCCGACATCGAAAAACACTGGCGCGCCGAATGGGAACAGCGCGGCTACTACACTGCCAGCACCGATCCCAGCAAACCCTCCTTCAGCATCCAGTTGCCGCCGCCTAACGTGACCGGCACCTTGCACATGGGCCATGCCTTCAACCAGACCATCATGGATGGCCTGACGCGCTATTACCGCATGCGCGGTTACAACACCGCCTGGATCCCCGGCACCGATCACGCCGGCATCGCCACGCAAATCGTGGTCGAGCGCCAGCTCGATGCGCAAAAGATTTCGCGCCATGATTTGGGCCGTGAGAAATTCCTGGAAAAAGTCTGGGAATGGAAAGAACACTCCGGCTCCACCATCACCGGCCAGATGCGTCGCCTGGGCGCCTCGACCGACTGGAGCCGCGAATACTTCACCATGGACGCCAAGATGTCCAAGGCTGTCACCGAAGTGTTCGTGCGCCTGTATGAGCAAGGCCTGATTTACCGCGGCAAGCGCCTGGTCAACTGGGATCCGAAGCTGCACACCGCCGTCTCCGACCTCGAAGTGGTGTCGGAAGAAGAAGATGGCTCGATGTGGCATATCCGCTATCCGCTGGCGGACGGCTCCGGTTCGCTGACCGTGGCCACCACGCGCCCGGAAACTCTGCTGGGCGACGTCGCCGTGGCAGTCGATCCAACCGACGAGCGTTATCAGCATCTGGTTGGCAAGTTCCTGAAACTGCCGCTGACCGACCGCGACATCCCGATCATCGCCGACGAATACGTCGACAAGGAATTCGGCACCGGCTGCGTGAAGATCACGCCGGCACACGACTTCAACGACTATGCCGTCGGCCAGCGCCACAAGCTCGGGCAAATCAATATTTTCACGCTCGACGCCAGGATCAATGAAAACGGCCCGGTCAAATATCAGGGCATGGACCGTTTCGACGCGCGCAAGCAAATCGTCGCCGACCTCGATGCGCAAGGCTTGCTGGCTGAAGTCAAGCCGCACAAGCTGATGGTGCCGCGCGGCGACCGCACCGGCGTCGTCATCGAGCCGATGCTGACCGACCAGTGGTTCGTCGCCATGAGCAAGGCGGCGCCGGAAGGCACGCACTTCCCCGGCAAGTCGATCGCCGAAGTCGCGCTGGAAAAGGTAGCCGATGGCTCGATCCAGTTCATTCCGGAAAACTGGACCACCACCTACAACCAGTGGCTCAACAATATCCAGGATTGGTGCATCTCGCGCCAGCTGTGGTGGGGCCACCAGATTCCCGCCTGGTACGACGAGGAAGGCAATATCTACGTCGCCCGCAATGAGGAAGACGCCAAGGCCCAGGCTGCCGCCAAGGGTGTCACCGGTGTACTGCGCCGCGAAGACGATGTGCTGGATACCTGGTTCTCGTCGGCACTCGTTCCATTCTCGTCGCTCGGCTGGCCGGAAGAAACACCGGATTACAAGCTATTCCTGCCCTCCTCGGTCCTGGTGACCGGCTTCGACATCATTTTCTTCTGGGTGGCGCGCATGGTCATGATGACCACGCATTTCACCGGCAAGGTGCCGTTCGAAAAGGTCTACGTGCATGGTCTCGTGCGCGACGCTTCCGGCCAGAAGATGTCGAAATCCAAGGGCAATACGCTGGACCCGATCGACCTGATCGACGGCATCGAACTCGACAAGCTGGTCGCCAAGCGCACCACCGGCCTGATGAACCCGAAGCAAGCCGATTCCATCACCAAGGCGACCAAGAAGGAATTCCCCAGCGGGATTGCCGCCTACGGCACCGATGCCTTGCGCTTCACCATGGCCAGCTATGCCTCGCTGGGCCGCAACATCAACTTCGACTTGCATCGCTGCGAAGGCTACCGCAATTTCTGCAACAAGCTGTGGAATGCCACCCGCTTCGTGCTGATGAACACCGAAGGCAAGGATTGCGGTTTCGACCCGGCCAATTGTGGCGAGGCTGGCCGCGAATTCTCGCAAGCCGACCGCTGGATCGTCTCCTTGCTGCAGCGCGTCGAAGCCGAAGTGGAAAAAGGCTTTGCCGATTACCGATTCGACAACATCGCCTCGGCTATCTACAAGTTCGTCTGGGATGAGTATTGCGACTGGTACCTGGAAGTCGCCAAGGTGCAGATCCAGAACGGCAACGAAGCGCAGCAACGCGCCACTCGCCGAACCCTGTTGCGCGTGCTGGAAACCATCCTGCGCCTGGCGCATCCGATCATTCCATTCATTACGGAACAGCTCTGGCAAACCGTGGCACCGCTGACTGGCAAAACGCTCAATCCGGCCGGTGACTCGATCATGATCCAGCCGTATCCGCAAGCCGAAGACCAGAAGATCGACGAGCAAGCGGAAAGCTGGATGACGCAACTGAAGTCGCTGACCGATGCCTGCCGCAACCTGCGTGGCGAGATGCAATTATCACCGGCGCAGCGCGTGCCGCTGATTATCGAAGCCACGGGCGACAAATCTGCAGCCCAAGGTTTCGCGCCCTACCTGCAGGCATTGGGCAAACTGTCGGAAGTCCAGATCGTCGATAGCCTGCCGCAATCGCCGGCGCCGGTCTCCATCGTCGGCGACATAAAATTGATGCTGAAAGTGGAAATCGACGTTGCAGCAGAACGCGAAAGACTGTCTAAGGAAGTGACGCGACTGGAAGGGGAGATTGCCAAGGTCAATGCCAAACTCGGCAATGAAAGCTTCGTCGCCCGCGCACCCGCGCAGGTAGTCGCGCAGGAAAAGGAACGTCTGGTGACATTCAGCACAACGCTCGACAAATTGCGCGAGCAGCTGGCCAAGCTCCAATAATAAGTGGAACCACAGGGCGCCATGCCCTGTCCTCCTACGCCAGGCCTGCGCAAATTCGCGGCTTGGCGCATGGCACCACCCCAGGGAGAAACACAGTGCAATACGTGCATTAACGGGTGAATCGTGAAACCCATCTCCAGCATGGCTTACTACTGCTGCGGCGTACGGACGCAGGATGCGCAAAGCATCCGTCCGGTATGCGGGGATGCCTATGCCCGCCGGTTCATGTGCGACTATGGCTTACGCATCTATGAGCTGTTCAAGGAAGAGACGAACAGCAACGCCAGCATCCTCGTCCGCCATCGCATCATCGATGAACTGTTGCGCGAACAATTGCAGAAGCGCCCGGACACCTGCGTGATCACCATCGGCGCCGGCTTCGACAGCCGTCCTTATCGGCTCGATGGCGGCACCTGGTACGAGCTGGACGAACCGCAGCTCATCACCTGGAAGGAGGAACGCCTGCCGGCAGAGGAATGCGGCAATCCCCTGCAGCGCATCGCCATCGATTTCGCCAGCGAATCCCTGGAAGACAAGCTTGCCGCGATTACGCCGACCGGTCCAGTCATCCTGGTAATTGAAGGTGTCTTCATCTACCTGACCGAACAGGAAATCCTGCAGGCGCTGGCGGCTTTTCAAAAACACTTTCCCGACCATGCCATCATTTGCGACCTGGTCAGCAGCGACATGGTCACGCAGTACGCCACCACCCTGCATGCCAAGATCCAGACGCTGGGCACGCGCTTTCAGCCTGTCGAGCGACCCGAAACCGTCTTCACGCTCAATGGCTATTGCATCCGCGAAGGCATCTCGATCATCGAGCGCGCCGTCGACTTCGGCATCAACCGGATTCCCAAACTGTTGCTGGGTTTTATGCTCGATTGCGATGTCATGGGCAATGCCGTCTACGTCTTTGAACCCGCCGATCCCTACGACGATCTGGTTCTATGACAATTAATGAATCCTTCTCCTGATTGTCTTTGTTACACTTGGCTTGCAGCCTGAACATGACAAATGCAAGCCAAACATAAGACACGACAGGAGACATCATGAAAACCGCTTCCCTTTCGATTTTGGCAATCGGCCTGTGCGCTTCCCTGAATGCCTGGTCGCAATCCACTGCGGCCGGCCTCTGGAAAACCATCGACGACGAAACCGGCAAGCCGCGCGCGCTGGTGCGCATCCATGAAGAAAACGGCGAATATCGCGGCAAGATAGAAAAACTCTTCCGCAGCCCGGACCAAGACCAGAATCCGAAATGCGACAAATGCGAAGGCGCCAACAAGGACCAGCCGATGCTCGGCATGACCATCGTCAGCGGCATGCGCCAGGACGGCAACGAATACAGCGGCGGGCAAATCCTCGACGCCGCCAGCGGCAAAGTCTACAAGAGCAAGATGACGCTGATCGACGGCGGCAAGAAACTGAATGTGCGCGGCTACGTCGGCGTGCCGATGTTTGGCCGCACGCAGACCTGGCTGCGGGAAGAGTAATCACGCGAGCGGCCCGGTTTCAAGCCAGCTTCAGCCCGACAATGCCGGCAATGATCAAGGCGATGCACGCCAGGCGCATCGCGGTGGCAGGCTCGCCATACAGCAGAATGCCGACAATGGCGCCGCCTGCCGCACCGATACCGGTCCAGATGGCATAGGCAGTGCCGACCGGCAGCGTCTTCAAGGTCCAGCCGAGTAAACCAAAGCTCAGCAGGGAAACCGCCAGGCCCGCGCCGGCATAGCCCCAACGGCTGAAGCCTTCTGACTGCTTGAATAAAATCAGCCAGACGATTTCCAGCACACCCGCAAACAGCAATACTCCCCAGGCCAACGTCTTCCCCTTCTCGACATGATTCGAGCGGGATTATACAAATGAAATACTCAAGCCCGGCAGGCTGACGCCCGAAAACGCCGTCACCCAGGTCTGGCCCGGCGCGAGCGGAAACGCTTCCGCCCACGCACCGGTGCAAACGATCTCGCCTGCGGCAAGCGGCGGAAACTGCGGATTCGATGCCAGCATGCGATGCAGGCGCTTCAATGCATACACCGGGCTGCCCATCACATCGCTGCCGAAGCCTGCCGCACATAAAGTGAATTCATCCCCATCACTGCGCGACAGGGAAACGCTGGAATCCGCCAACACCTGCATCAGATGATTGCGCGATGCCTGCGACAGGGATTTGGGCTCGCCGATCAGCAAGGCGCCGTGCAAGCCAAACGCGGCAATCGCATCGGCAATCTCGAATCGCCAGTCCGGATAAGGACATGTCACGATTTCCAGGCCATGCGCCATCCACTCGATGCAATCGGTCAAGCCATGCACGCTGGCGTGCGGATCGGGCGTGGCGCCCAGCTTGAAAACGATTTCGGGTTGAATGCGCGGCTGCAAGGCGCCGGCCAGGCTTTGCACGCCATGATTATCCTCGACATAACGCACGGTCGAATCGAACAGCGGCGACCAGGTCGGCGTCGCCTCGTGACTTACCAGGCCATGCCGTGCCTGGTATTTGGTATTGGCGAAGCCGACCTTTCGCCCCACCATGACTTCACCATTGGCAATGCGGATATCGGCAATAGTCTTGGCGATTTCATACGCATCGGTTATGGATAAGGGCGCGCGCGAAGTCAGCGGCGCCATGGGCTTACCCTTGTTGCGTGCCTCGATCAATTGATGGGCATATCGATTGGTTTGAGAGGAAAGCAGCATTAGACGATCTCACTGGAAATAGTCCAAAGTTGGACTCGATCCAGCGCAAAATAATTCGCATTTTCTTTGCGACTTGAATGCGAAAGCGATGGATGCTTAGTCCCAGAGTTCTCCGCTGGAATTGCTGCGCGGCGCGCTTACCCCGAAATGGGAATAGGCCGTGGGCGTAGCGATTCGGCCGCGCGGGGTCCGCTGCAAAAACCCTTGCTGGATCAGATAAGGTTCCAGTACGTCTTCAATCGTGTCGCGCTCTTCGCCGATTGCCGCCGCCAGGTTATCCAGTCCCACCGGTCCGCCATTAAACTTGAATAACACCGCTTCGAGCAGCTTGCGGTCCATGATATCGAAGCCGACCGGGTCGACATCCAGCATCTTCAACGCGGCATCCGCCATTTCCTGAGTAATTTCGCCAGTGCCTTTCACCTCGGCATAATCGCGCACGCGGCGCAGCAAGCGATTGGCGATACGCGGGGTGCCGCGACTACGGCGGGCGATTTCCAGCGCGCCGGCATCCTGGATCGGCGCATTCAACAGCGCCGCACTGCGGCTGACAATGCGTGCCAATTGCTCAGGCGAATAAAATTCCAAGCGTGCAACAATACCGAAACGGTCACGCAAGGGATTGGTCAGCATGCCGGCGCGGGTCGTGGCTCCCACCAGCGTAAAAGGCTGCAGATCCAGTCGCACCGAGCGCGCTGCCGGCCCCTCGCCGATCATGATATCAATCTGGTAATCCTCCAGCGCCGGATACAGGATTTCTTCCACGACTGGCGACAGGCGATGGATTTCATCGATGAACAAGACATCGTTGGCTTCCAGGTTCGTCAGCAGCGCGGCCAGGTCGCCAGCCCGTTCCAGCACTGGTCCGGAAGTCTGGCGCAGGTTGACACCCATTTCGCGCGCGATGATATGCGCCAGCGTCGTCTTGCCCAGGCCCGGCGGACCAAACAGCAAAGTATGGTCGAGCGCTTCATGGCGCTTGCGGGCGGCGCTGATGAAAATTTCCAGCTGGTCGCGAATCTTTTCCTGCCCTACATACTCTTCCAGCTGCTTCGGCCGCAAGGCGCGCTCGATCGCTTCTTCATTGGGAGAAGCCGGCGTCGCCGCAATAATGCGTTGTTCGGTGAAGTTATCGGTCTGGATGCTCATGGTTTGCGCACTTGCAGGTCAAACGCCCTGCTTTCAAGGTCTTAAGTCAGTTATTTAGACAATGCCTTCAAGGCCAGCTTGATCCCTTCGGACACGCCGGTACCGGCCGGGACCTGCTTCATCGCCAGCGTGGCTTCCTTGTCGGAATATCCCAAGGCTAGCAAGGCATTCATGATATCGGCCGTCGCATCGCCCGGCACTGCCGCACCGGCGGCACCCAGATCGGCGCCGAGCTTGCCCTTCAATTCCAGCAACAGGCGTTCCGCGGTTTTCTTGCCGATTCCCGGCACCCGGGTCAGGCGGGCCGATTCCTGCAGGGTCACGGCTTGCACGAGGTCGGCCACCGACATGCCGGAAAGAATCGATAAGGCCGTCCGCGCACCGACACCGGAAATCTTGATCAGCTCCTTGAAGACATTGCGCTCTTCAACCGAGGCAAAGCCATACAGCAAATGCGCATCTTCGCGCACCGTCAAATGCGTCAGCAACACGACTTTTTCGCCGAGCGCAGGCAAGTTATAGAAGGTACTCATCGGCACGCCGACTTCATATCCCACACCATTACAATCAATTAGTAATTGCGGTGGATTTTTCTCAAGCAAGATTCCGGAAATACGACCTATCATAGCGGCACTTTTTGCAGTAAATTGCATCCATCATACAGGACAACAAGCAAGTGTCATGCGCATATCGGCTTATCACTCACCAGCGCGGCACCACCGGAATCGCGCCGGGCGGATCGCTACCCTTCTAGGAATCCTGTGGGCATTGCCACTGACTTTAGTGGGTGCAGTGCTCATCATGCTGCCGACGCTGCTGCTGCGCGGAAGGATCGATGTCGTGACCCAGCCAACGCCTGCCCTGCTGGTGCGTGGCCGGCTGGCTGACCTGTTGCTGGAATATCATCCTTTCGGTGCAATGTGTGCCATGGCGATCGGCCATATCGTGATCGCCCAGAGGCAAGGTTTGACAGCCCGTATCCTCACCCATGAACTGGCTCACGTCCGGCAAGCGGCGCATTGGGGATTTGTATTTCCTGTGGTTTATATCGCAGCAAGCGTCTGGGCGCTCTTGCATGGCAAGGATGCCTACTGGAGCAACCATTTCGAGATCGCCGCAAGGCGCGCGGAACAGGAAAGCTGACCTGCTTCTCCTCAGATTTCCATCCAGGAAATAGTTAGCCGATCAAACGGCCGTTCCGTACACGCAACCCTTTCTTCACCAAATCGGGCGACATGCTCCCCAGCACGCTCAGCACATCCCGGTTGTTGGCATGGCAAATCGCCACGCCCAGCGCATCGGCCGCATCCTTGCCCGGCACGCCAGGCAACTGCAGCAGGCGTTGCACCATATCCTGCATTTGCTGCTTTTGCGCCTGGCCATGTCCGACCACCGCCTTCTTCACTTGCAGCGCCGTGTATTCCGCCACCAGCAAGTCAGCCGCCACCAGCGCACAGATCGCCGCGCCGCGGGCCTGCCCCAGCAAGAGTGTCGATTGCGGATTAACGTTGACGAAGACCTTCTCGATCGCCGCGCAGTCGGGGCGATAGGTTTGCACCACCTCACCGACGCTGGCGAGAATGGTTTTCAGACGCTGCGGCAAATCGGCGTCCGGTGTCTTGATGGTGCCGGAGGCGATATACGTCAGCTTGTTACCCTCCTTGTGAATCACGCCGAAACCGGTGATCCGCAAGCCAGGGTCGATACCGAGGATTTTCATGACCTGTGCCCCATTTCCTTTAGAGCGCCTATCAAATGAAGCGAAACGATGCTGAGTAGGCGCTGCCGCAGACAGTACAGCTGTACGGCAAGACTGCGCAACACCCTCAGAATCATGTTGAAAGGCGCTTTTGGATTTCGCGGGGCCTTGTTACATCAATGACGGAAATGACGGATGCCGGTGTAAACCATCACCACGCCGCGCTCGTCGGCCGCATCGATGACTTCCTGGTCGCGCATCGAGCCGCCCGGATGGATCACGCAAGTCGCGCCGGCATCCACCACCACGTCCAGCCCGTCGCGGAACGGGAAGAAAGCGTCCGAAGCCACCGCCGAACCGGCCAGCGACAAGCCGGCATTCTGCGCCTTGATCGACGCGATGCGGGCGGAATCGATGCGGCTCATCTGGCCGGCGCCGACGCCCAGCGTCATGCCATTGCCGCAAAAGACGATGGCATTCGACTTGACGTACTTGGCCACGCGCCAGGCAAACATCAGGTCTTGCAATTGCTGCGGCGTCGGCTGCTTCTTGCTGACGACTTTCAGATCGGCCGGCAAGACATTCTTGGCATCAGGCGATTGCACTAGCAAACCACCACCGACGCGCTTGAAATCGTACTGGTTGACGCCGTTACCCAGCGGGATTTCCAGCAGGCGCACATTGGTCTTGGCTGCGAACACTTGCTTGGCTTCCTCGGTGAAGGACGGCGCGATCAGCACTTCGACGAATTGCTTGGCCACGGCCTGGGCAGCCGCGCCATCGAGTTCGCAATTGAAAGCGATGATGCCGCCGAATGCCGAAGTCGGATCGGTCTGCAAGGCCTTGCTGTAGGCTTCCAACGCATTCACGCCGACTGCCACGCCGCAAGGATTGGCATGCTTGATGATGACACAAGCGGTGGAATCGAAGCTCTTGACGCATTCCCAGGCTGCATCCGCATCGGCGATGTTATTGAACGACAGTTCCTTGCCCTGCAACTGGGTGTAATTTGCCAGCGAACCGGTCACCGGTTGCACATCGCGATAGAACGCCGCCGACTGGTGCGGGTTTTCGCCGTAGCGCATTTCCTGCACCTTGACGAATTGCTGGTTCAGCGTCGCCGGATAGGCGCTGCGGGTGACGTGAGCCTTGTCGGCACCCAGCGCAGTGAAGTAATTGGTGATGGCGCCGTCGTATGCAGCGGTATGCGCGAACACTTTCTTGGCCAGATCGAACTTGGTTTCATAGCTGACTTCGCCCTTGCCCGACTTCAGTTCAGCCAGCACGCGGGTGTAATCGGCCGGATCGCAAATCACCACGACATCCTTGTGGTTCTTGGCGGAGGAACGCAGCATGGCCGGGCCGCCGATATCGATATTTTCGATGGCGTCTTCCAGCGAGCACTCTTCCTTGGCGACGGTTTGCTGGAACGGGTACAGGTTCACCACCACCATGTCGATGGTCGGGATATCGTGCTTAGCCAGCGCAGCCTGGTGTTCCGGGAAATCGCGGCGCGCCAGGATGCCGCCGTGGACTTTCGGATGCAAAGTCTTGACCCGGCCGTCCAGCATTTCCGGGAAACCCGTGTAATCCGCGACTTCCGTCACCGGCAAGCCGTTATCGGCCAGCAGTTTGGCGGTGCCGCCGGTGGAGAGCAACTTGACACCCATGGCGGACAGTTCGCGTGCAAATTCCAGCACGCCGGTCTTGTCGGAAACGGAAAGGAGAGCTTGTTTAATCATGGTCGGACTTGCGATAGTAAGGAAAAAGTTAGGCGAAGCGTAGCCGGCTCGAATTGGGAGCGAGGACGAAGCTCTAGAGCAAACCGTGCTGCTGCAGTTTCTTGCGAAGCGTATTGCGGTTAATGCCCAGCATCTCGGCTGCGAGCGACTGGTTGCCCTCGGCGCGCGCCATCACCGCTTCCAGGATAGGCTTTTCCACGGTGAATACCACCATTTCATAGACGTTCGTCGGCTGTTGTTCGCCCAGGTCCTTGAAATACCGGTCCAGGCTTTTACGAACGACATCTTGGATATTATCTTTGCTCATTTTTACACATTAAAAATTCACTGCCGGTCAAGCCGCTTCAAGTTGCGCTTGGCCGGCAGACAGGCCGCTGGCGGTTGAACCGTATTGTAACCGCTTGCCATATTGCAATTGCTGGTCGAAAAACTTTTCCAAAGCCGCCAACTGCTCGTCGCATTGTTCGATCAGGTTCATGCGCCGACGGAAATCCTCGCCCTCCGGCAATTCGCGCACATACCAGCCGATATGCTTGCGCGCCGTCCGTACGCCGAGATATTCACCATAGAAGGCGTAATGCGCCTGCAGATGTTCCGCCATCAAATGCCGCGCTTCCGCCACGGTAGGCGCCGGCAAATGCGTGCCGGTGCGCAGGTAGTGGTCGACTTCGCGAAAAATCCAGGGACGCCCCTGCGCCGCCCGGCCGATCATGACCGCATCGGCGCCAGTCACTTGCAACACGTGCTTGGCTTTTTCCGGCGTATCGATATCGCCATTGGCGACCACCGGGATCTTCACCGCCGCCTTGACTGCGGCAATCGTGTCGTATTCCGCCTCGCCGCTGTAGCCATCGGCGCGCGTGCGGCCATGCAGGGTCAGCATGGCAATGCCGCTATCCTCGGCCATCCTGGCGATCGTCAGAGCGTTTTTATGTTGCCGATCCCAGCCCGTGCGGAATTTCAAAGTGACCGGCACATCGACTGCTGCCACCACGGCTTGCAGGATATCGCCGACCAGTTTTTCGTTTTGCAGTAAAGCCGAGCCGCACCAGTTATTGCACACTTTCTTGACCGGGCAACCCATGTTGATGTCGATGATCTGCGCACCGCGCTCGACATTGAACCGCGCGCACTCGGCCAGCATGGCCGGATCGGCGCCGGCGATCTGCACCGCTTTCGGTTCCATTTCACCATCGTGATTGGTACGGCGCGCGCTTTTCTCGGAATGCCACAGGCGCGGATTCGATGCTGCCATTTCCGACACCGCGTAACCGGCCCCCAATTGCTTGCACAATTGCCGGAATGGCCGATCCGTCACTCCCGCCATGGGAGCGACAAAGACATTGTTGCGTAAGGAATAAGGGCCGATGTTCACGACAAGCCGACAAACGAGGAAAACCTGATATTTTACCCCTGAAACATCGACTTTCTGTCGCTTTCGATATCAGCGCGCGCCGGAATTAACATTTCATCCAGATTTTCCCGGATGCCGGATTGAATAGAAGCTTGAATCGAAATCAGGTGCGGTCGACTTCGTCCAGCGCCTCCTGGCGCAAATGGGCAATATCGCCCCACTCGACTACCTGCAGCGCAGTGCCGTTCCAATGCAGGCGGTTGATGCTGGCGTTACGGATATCAAAGTCGCGCGGCATTTCCCAACCAAGCCCACGCGCCTCGCGGCAAATGCAGTCCAGAACCCCGCCATGCGAGACGACCGCAATGCGCCGCCATTGACGCGCCACCACCAGGCCAACCAGAGCACCGACCGCGCGCGCGGAAAATTCCCGCAGCGTTTCCCCGGACCGCTCGCCCGGCGGCATGCGCGCATCCAGTTCTCGCGCCTGCCAGGCGGCGTACGCTTCCGGGTAACGTTGACGGATATCGTCGTGGCGCAATCCCTCGAACGCGCCGTAGCAGCGTTCGCGCAAACCTGATTCGATCTGCACCGGCACGCCCCGTCCTGCGGCAATCGCTTCGGCGGTCTGCCGCGCCCGCGACAAATCACTGGAAAAAATCGCGTCCAGCGCCTCGCCGCGCAAGGCTTGGCCGAGTGCCTGCGCTTGCCGCACGCCTTCGGCATTGAGCGCCACATCCAGGTGCCCCTGCAAGCGGCGCTCGGTATTCCAGTCGGTTTCGCCGTGGCGAATCAGCAGTATCTCGGTCATGCAATATCCATTAATTGCTCAGCGCGCCGGTGCCACTTGCAGCCAGAATGTCACCGGACCATCATTCACCAGCGCCACTTGCATGTGCGCGCCGAACTGCCCGGTCTGCACCTTGTCGGCATCATAGGTGGCGCGCGCTCGCGTCACCGCGTGATCGAACAGGCGCCGCCCCTCGTCCGGCGGAGCCGCCGGAGTAAAGGAAGGGCGTGTACCGGAACGGGTATCGGCCGCCAGGGTAAATTGCGGCACCAGCAGCAGTCCGCCCGCCTCATCCACCAAGCTGCGGCTCATGCGGCCGGATTCATCATTGAATACCCGATAAGCCAGCAGCTTGGCCAGCAAGGCATCCGCTTCCTTTTCGGTATCGCCCCGCTCGGCGCACAACAAGACCAGCAAGCCCGGGCCGATAGCGCCAACGGTTTCGCCATCGACGCTAACGCTGGCTTGCGCCACGCGCTGCAGCAATCCAATCATACAACTGCCTAAGCTGAATTAAGCCAGCGTCACGCGGGCAAACTTGCGCTTGCCAACCTGAACGACAAACGTACCCGCGTCCACCTTCAAACCCTTGTCGCTGACGACCGCGCCATCGATACGGACACCACCCTGCTCGACCATGCGCAACGCTTCCGAAGTCGATGCGCACAGGTTGGCTTGCTTGAGCAGCAGGCCGATGCCCAACGGCGCGCCGGACAGGCTGACCTCAGGAACGTCGTCAGGAATGCCGCCGCGCGCCCGGTTGTTGAAATCCGCCAGCGCATCGTCGGCCGCCTGCTTCGAATGGAAGCGCGTGACGATTTCCTGCGCCAGCAAGACCTTGATATCGCGCGGGTTGCGTCCTTCCTCGGTTTCGCGCTTGAAGGAGGCAATTTCCTCGAGCGGACGGAAGGACAGCAACTCCAGGTAACGCCACATCATCTCGTCGGAGATGCTCATCACCTTGGCAAACATGGTGTTGGCCGGCTCGGTGATGCCGATGTAGTTACCCTTGGACTTGGACATCTTTTCCACGCCGTCCAGGCCTTCCAGCAGCGGCATGGTCAGGATGCACTGCGGCTCCTGACCGCTTTCCTTTTGCAATTCGCGCCCGACCAGCAGGTTGAATTTCTGGTCGGTGCCACCCAACTCCAGGTCCGAGCGCAAGGCGACCGAGTCATATCCCTGCATCAGCGGATACAGCAGTTCATGTACCGAAATCGGCGTGCCGGCTTTCAGGCGCTTGGTGAAATCGTCGCGCTCGAGGATGCGGGCAACGGTATATTTGGCCGCCAGCTGGATCATGCCCGCCGCGCCAAGGGCATTGCACCATTCAGAGTTGTAGCGAATTTCCGTGCGCTCCGGGTCGAGCACCAGGCTTGCCTGAGAAAAGTAGGTACGCGCGTTCTGCTCGATCTGTTCCCGGGTCAGCGGCGGCCGGGTGACATTGCGTCCCGACGGATCACCGATCATCGACGTGAAGTCGCCGATCAGGAAGATCACCTGATGCCCGAGCTCCTGCAATTGACGCAATTTATTCAAGACTACGGTATGCCCCAGATGCAAATCCGGCGCCGTCGGATCCAGCCCCAGCTTGATGCGCAACGGCTTGCCCGTTTGTTCAGCGCGTACCAGTTTTTGAATGAATTCTGATTCGATAAGCAATTCTTCAACGCCACGCTTGGTGACGGCGAACGCATGCTTTACCGCATCAGACAAGACCGGAGCTTGCTGCGCTGCAACAGAACTCATCGTGTCTTTATCTTCTGTCAATTTCGAGTTATCGGCCATTTGTATAAAGTTCGTTTGAGAATCTTTCCTGCGTCAGTATAATTATCGATCCTTTATTTACCATGCCGTTAATCAATAAGAATAACAACCCGGGAAAGAGAAACGGTAGATTTTAACTGATTGCATGTTCACTAGAGATAAATTGATCGACTTAGGAGCGCGCGCCAAACAATGGTTCGGCGCGTCGCGCAAGTCGCGCATCGTATCGAGCTCGGCGTTTTTACTCGCCGTGTTCGCTGTTGGCGCTGCCGGGGTTGCGCCGATGGCGCCCGATGCCGCCGACATTCCCGTCAAATCCATTGCGCTCGATCTGGAATTGCCTGATTTGCAAAGCCAGATCGCCGCCCAGCTCAACACGCCGGAATTCTACGTACGCGAAGAAAAGGTCCGCTCCGGCGATACCCTGGCTACGCTTCTCAGGCGCTTGGGCGTCGATGATGCCTCTGCCACGGAATTCATCAAGAATGACCGTACTGCTTACCAGGTGTTGCAGCTCAGGCCGGGCAAACAAGTGCGTGTCCAGACCAGCCCGGAGGGTGAGCTGCAGTGGTTGCATACGACAATCGGCAATGGCCGTGACAACGTGACCAACCTGGTGATTCAACGCGACGGCAGCCAGTTCAAGACCTCGCAAGCGCCGGCCGCTCTGGAAAAGCGCGTCGAAATGCGCAGCGGTGATATCCGTTCCTCGCTGTTTGCGGCCACCGACCAGGCACAGATTCCCGACAATGTCGCCATGCAAATTGTCGACATGTTTTCTACTGATATCGATTTTGCTTCCGACTTGCGACGCGGCGATCGCTTCAATGTCGTCTACGAGACTTTCTGGCAGGACGGCGAATACGTCCGTGCCGGTCGCGTATTGGCCGCCGAATTCGTCAATGCCGGCCGTCCTTACCAGGCGGTGTGGTTCGACGAGCCGGGTAGCCGTCAGGGCGGGGGCTACTATAGCTTCGATGGCAAGTCGCTGAAAAAAGCCTTCCTCAAGTCGCCGCTGGAATTCTCGCGGATTTCGTCCGGTTTTTCGATGCGCAAGCATCCCATCTCCGGAAAATGGAAAGCGCACAAGGGCGTCGACTTCGCTGCCGTGACCGGTACGCCGATCCGTGCCGCCGGTGATGGCGTCATCGACTTCGCCGGCGTTCAAGGCGGCTACGGCAATGTCGTGGTGATTAAGCACTGGGGCAATTACTCAACCGCTTATGCTCACATGAGCCGCGTTGCCAGTGGCATCCGCAAGGGCATGAAAGTCAACCAGGGCGACCTGATCGGCTATGTCGGCAGCACCGGCTGGTCTACCGGCCCGCATCTGCACTATGAATTCCGCGTCAATAACGTGGCGCGCGATCCGCTCACCATCGACATGCCGACCGCACAGCCTCTGGCTGGAGCACAATTGCAGCGTTTCCGCGGCGTTGCGGCGGACATGTTGCACCGCTTCGCCTTGCTCAGCCCCCAAGGCTCCAGCACCCAACTCGCGTCTAGCAAATAATTTTTCCGGCGGGCGCTAGTTCGTATCCAACCGTTCGTGAAGGCTTGTAGAATCAAGTCTCCACGAACGGTTTTTTTATGCCTGCGAACCAGCCCTCCTCTCCCTTATATATCGGCCTGATGTCCGGCACCAGCCTGGACGGCGTCGATGGCGCCCTTGCCGCGTTACCTGACGACTATGCCGGCGGCGCGGTGCAGACGCGGGCCAGTGCTTACGTGCCGTTCCCGGACGAGCTGCGCGCTGAAATGATGGCGCTGCAGACTGCCGGCAGCAATGAAATTCATCGTGAAGCATTGCTCGCCAACGCCTTGGCCGAGTATTACGCGAGGTGCGTCAAGGACTTGTTGGACCAGGCAGGCCTGGCGCCTGGCCAAGTCACGGCAATCGGCGTGCATGGGCAAACCATCCGGCATCGCCCGGAACTTGGCTACACGCGTCAAACCAACAATCCCGCCCTGCTTGCCGAATTGAGCGGCATCGATGTGGTTGCCGATCTGCGCAGCCGCGATATCGCTGCCGGCGGCCAGGGCGCGCCTTTAGTGCCGGCCTTTCATCAGGCGGTCTTCGCGTCGCCAGATACCGTCCGGGTCGTTGCCAACATCGGCGGCATCAGCAACATCAGCATCCTGCCGCCGCTGAACGCCGAGACCCAGTCCTCCATGCCAGTTAGCGGCTTCGACACCGGCCCGGGCAATGTCTTGCTGGATGCCTGGATCAGCCACCATCAGGGCAAGACCTACGACAACAATGGCGACTGGGCCGCCGGCGGCAAGGTGCTGCCCGCGCTGCTGGAAGCCTTGTGCGACGAAAGCTTCTTCAGTCTGGCGCCGCCCAAGAGCACCGGGCGAGATCTGTTCCACATGGAGTGGTTACGGACGCGACTTGGCCAGGCAGGCGTGCCTGATAGCCCGTCTCATGCGCGTGATGTGCAAGCCACGCTGGCGGCATTCACCGCCGTTACCCTGGCCGATGCCGTCGCGCGTTATGCGCCGGATGCCGCCACGGTGCATGTCTGCGGCGGCGGCGCATGCAATGCCTTCCTGATGCAGCAATTGCAAGCCGCGCTCGACGAGCGCCGTCAGGGGATTGCCGTTCACACCACAGCGGCGCTGGGCATACCGCCGCACCACGTCGAGGCCTTGGCCTTTGCCTGGCTGGCGCATCGTTTCTATGTGCGGCGCCCAGGCAATCTGCCAGCAGTTACCGGCGCCCGAGGCGACCGTATACTGGGCGCCCTGTATCCTGCCTGACAGGTCTGGCAATCAGCATTGGCGTCCCGCCGCGACCGACGCGTTTTGATGCGGGAATAAAAAAAGCGCAGCCAATGCTGCGCTTTGGATAGGCGAGAAACGACTCAGGCGGAGAAAGACGAGCCGCAGCCGCAAGTGGTCGTGGCGTTCGGATTCTTGATCACGAACTGCGCGCCTTCCAGGTCATCCTTGTAATCGATTTCGGCACCAACCAGGTACTGGTAGCTCATCGAATCGATCAGCAATTGCACGCCATTCTTGGTCATGGTCGTGTCGTCTTCATTGACGATTTCGTCAAAGGTAAAGCCATACTGGAAGCCGGAGCAACCGCCGCCCTGCACGAACACGCGCAGTTTCAGGTCGGGATTTCCTTCTTCCTCGATCAATTGAGCAACCTTGGCCGCAGCGCTGTCGGTAAAGATGATCGGTGCGGGCATTTCGGTTACGGCATTCATGGTGTACTCCTACTGAGATTGTTTCGGCAGATGCGCCATTATAACCCGATCTAAATACTCAGGTATTCGACCCGATCAGTTTGGTTGGAGCCGCCAGTTTCAGCATTGGTTCTTCGGTCTGGTCATGCGTCAACTTGCCGGAAACCAGTGCGCCGCCATGCATTTCCAGTGCCTTGTAATTCACATCGCCGGTAATACGCGCCTTTGGTTGCAACTCCAGCAATTCGTGGGAATGCACCGGGCCTTTGATCTCGCCATTGACGACGATATGCGCGGCGCGCACTTCGCCTTCGATCACCGCATGTTCCGAAATCACCAGCATGCTGGCCAAACTCGGATCGGCAATCACATTGCCGCGAACTTGGCCATCAATGCGCAAGCCTCCCTTGAAATGCAAGTCTCCTTCGATTCTGGTGGACAAACCGATCAGGCTATCGATGGTGCTTTTGCTTTTACTGCCAAACATGATGGCACTCCTTAGATAATTTTTTTACAGCTTGGCCGACTGTTGCGCGCGCACTTGCCCTTTTTCCAGTATGCGCGCCTGCACGGTTTGCACAGTAGCGCCCTCGGGCAGATTCAGCACGCCTTCCAGCCTTTGGTAATGCTGGAATGTAAGCTTGAATTTTTCAGTTTCGCCCGATTTATTATCAGGGAAAATCATCATAGCATTTTTCCCTTCGCGCACTACGTTCACCGTTAATTGCAAGTTTCCAACAAAATTGCGCTCACCCTTACCGCCTTGCATCACTAGTAAGCGATATTTCAATTGATTTGGCGCAATCATTTCTGCTGTCAAGCGACGAATCGCAATGCCGGCGGCGCCCGTACTGGAAGGCAATAAACTTTCGAAAAACGCGAGGTCTTCCTTCAGGCGGGCATTCTCTGCAATCAGGGTTTTGACTTGCGCGGCCAACTGCTTTTGAGCGGAACGCTCAATCTGCAACTGGCTCTCTGCGGCATCCATACTCCCGGAAAAACGGTCGCGCTCTGCACTCACCTGCGACAGGCGTTCGCGCAAGCCATCGAGTTCGGCGGGATCAACCGGCATACCGGACTTGGCAAGCTGACGCCCCAGGTCATAGGTCCCAAGAGCGATCGCCCCTGCCAGACCCAGCACGACTGCCATCAACAACAAACGCAGCGGCCATGGCAGATGATGCCGGATACTGACTTTAGGAGCCGCAACGGATAAGCGTCGCTGCCACAGTTTCAGTCGCAACGACGAGCCGAACAATTTTCCTAATGACATACGAACGATACCGGTAATTACGGTAGAACCGGAACGAGACCCAGCCCGGCTTTTTCATCCAGGCCGAACATGATGTTCATGCACTGCACGCCCTGGCCTGCCGCGCCTTTGACGAGATTGTCCTCTACCACCAGGATGACCAGCAGATCGCCGCCATCCGGCCGGTGCACGGCAATGCGCAACATGTTGGAGGCGCGGACGGAACGCGTCTCCGGGTGACTGCCGGGCGGCAGCACATCGACGAATTTTTCGCCTGCGAAGTGTTGTTCGTACAAGGCCTGGAAATCGATATCGCGCGCTTCCGGCAGGATCGTCGCATACAGCGTGGAATGAATCCCGCGGATCATCGGCACCAGATGCGGCACGAAGGTCAGGCCGACTTTACGTCCGCCGGCGATTGCCTGCAGACCTTGTACCGTTTCCGGCAAGTGCCTGTGCCCCTTGACGCCATAAGCCTTGAAATTGTCCGCAGCTTCAGCCATCAGCGTGTGAACTTCGGCCTTGCGCCCGGCCCCCGAAACACCTGATTTACAGTCGGCAATCAGTGCCGCTTCATTCACCAGCGGCTTGCCTTGTGCCAGCAAAGGTGCAAAGCCCAGCTGCATGGATGTCGGATAGCAGCCAGGCAAGCCGATCAGGCGAGCTTTCTTGATGGCTTCGCGGTTCACTTCCGGCAAACCGTACACCGCTTCCTTGAGCAGATCGGGACAGGCGTGCGGCATGCCATACCATTTTTCAAATTGCGCCGTATCCTGGATACGGAAGTCCGCCGCCAGGTCGATCACCTTGACGCCGGCCGCCAGCAATTCGGGCGCCTGCGCCATTGCCACACCGTGAGGCGTGGCAAAGAAAACGACATCGCACTCCGTCAGCTTGGCTTTTTCGGGAGCGGAGAATGCCAGCGATACATGTCCGCGCAAGGAGGGAAACATGTCGGCAACCGGCAATCCATCTTCCTTCCGAGATGTAATAGCGGCAAGCTCAACTTCCGGATGCACTGCCAGCAAGCGCAATAATTCAACTCCGGTATATCCGGTACCACCCACAATACCGACTTTAATCATCATTTCCTCACTATTAGATAAGCCAATATTTTACCGGCAGCGGATCCCCGTATTGCTTCTGGGAATCCGTCACACCAATTTGGCACAATTCTTAGGCAATTACTTCAAGCCGATCAGTTCCGCTTTCGCACCCAAAATTGATACATGCCCGCAAAAATTTCCGGATTTTCCTCTTCCACGATATCCCAATTCGGCAGCGAATCGCATGCCGGATTATTCGGGAACCTGGCAAGATAGCGGCCCCTGATCAAAGGATTGGCATATTCAAATCCCAAAAATTCGAGGCCTAATTCGTCCAGACATTGCTGAATTTCCAGCGGCGAATATACGTGTTCCTGCACATGGAAAATAAGATCGCGGCATGCGCTGGTACTGTAAAAATCCGGGCTGATTGAAATATTGCCCACTTCAATCCCGGCTTCGCCTTCCATGACATCACGCCGGAAACGGCTAATCCCTTCACGCGTAGCCGGATACCCCTTGTCCGCCACCACTTGCCGCAACGCGCTTACCTCGCGGCGTGCACGTCGGCTATACAACCCGATATTCATATAGCCATCCGGTTGCAGCAAGCCGGTCAACACGCGCCAGCCCGCCATCGGGTCATGCATGTGATGCAATACGCCACTGCACACGATGACATCAAACCGGCGGTCCAGCTTGCCGAGCTCCAGGATATCGGCATGACGAAAGTCGATGTCGTGAACGCCGAATTCTTTTGTTGCCCGAATAGCATAGGCAAGGCTCGTCTTGCTGATATCCACTGCAAGGATATCAGCATGCTGAAAAGACTGGGCAACTTGAAACGCATCGCTGCCAGTGCCGCAACCCGCAATCAAAATGTGCGGCGCTGCCGGCATTTGTTCGGGAAATTCATGATACGGCAAGCGCTGACGCAAGGCTTCCCGCAACGATATCCCGGCACGCAGCTTGCCGCGGCGCTTCCAGCGCGGGTAAGGATTCTCTTCATACTGCTGCCGTACGGCTTGCGAGACGCTATCCGCAATACCAGTCAGATTGGGAATATCAGCCTTGATGGATTCTTCAGCCAAAGGCTGGCGCAATTGGCGTTCCAGAAGCGCATCAACATTTGCATCTGACCATTTGAGCACCGATAGTTGCGCGGCAAAAGGATACTTGTATAAAGCTTGATAGCAGCCTAACAAGGCAACAAACAGAGCCGGTACCGGCTCCTGCTTGTTTAAGCTTGCGACAACCTTTGCAACCAAGCTTGCCAACTTGGTTTCGTCTTCATTGCTGACAACATAAATATATTCGTTGGCAAAGCACTGTAGAGACAAATGAATTGCGAATCGCTCGATTATCGGCGAGACATGGCCTCCGTCTTCCGTCCCCAAGGCAAGCAAGCCCTGCCTGAGTACAACCAGCAGTCTTTCCAGCCGATAGTCGGTGACGAGCGTTTGCTCGAGCACAGCCAAGAGCAAAGGCATCGCAAAAATCCGGTCCAGATCACCAGTAGTCCAAGTATGCGCAAACTGGCCGATTGCATCGGTCTTCTGATTTGCAACATGCAGCCAGGTTTGTATCTGCGGATCGCGGCAAATTATTGCGGTAGCAATGCGCTCCAGCTTTTGCGGATCGAGGGATTCTTTGCTAAAAGCTTGTTGAAGCGAACTTTCATCGACAAGGTCCAGGGCCTCTTCGCTGAGCAACGCCACGATGCCGGCATAAAGATGCCAATTGGCGTCGTCATTCGGTTGAATTTGCAGCAAGCGCTGGCACGTCAACAAGGCTTTCTTGAGTTCTCCAGCGGATTGAAAAAGCCGGGTGAGCGCCAGTAATGCATCGGGATATTGAGGATTGATTTGCAGGGCATGCTGGAAAGCGCCAATCGCTTCATCCTGGCGTCCCTGCGCATGCAACGTCAAGCCAAGGTTGTAATGTGCCTGTGCATATTCGGGCTTCATCGATAATGCCCGCCGGTAGCTGGCCTCGGCATTTTCCAATCGACCCAATGCCCGCCATGCTTCGCCCAGGTTACTGTGCGCTTCGGCAAAATCAGGCTGCCGAGTTAGTGCCTGTTCGATCAGCTCTACAGCACGGGCATGCCGACCTGTGTGATGCATCAAGACGCCGAGCAAATGCAGGGCATCGAAATTGTCCGGGCTGAGTGTCAGCGCTTGCTGATACAGAGCCTCGGCTTCTGCGAGACGGCCGCCCTGATGATAACCAAGCGCCGCCTGCAATGTCGGATAAATGTCTGCAATCCCGCCATGGGTTATGGGACTGCCAGAGGCAGCCGCCTCATTGCGTAAAGCGCAGCATTGCTTGTACTTTTTGCCGCTACCACAAGGGCAGGGATCATTGCGGCCGATTCTGTTCAAATCTATTCCAGTGCAGAAGGGAAGCCATCCTCTTGCTTCCTAAGGGAGCGACAATAAATTGCTATTGGACATTTATTGTAGCGCATCGTTTATGTTCTTATTTTTGAGATGCAAAAAAACGGGCGCCGAAGCGCCCGTTTTCATATAGCAAAGCTATTCTGCTTGTCAGGGATAAACCCTAAACAATTAGAAAGTGTGCTTCACGCCCAGTGCGAAGGTCGAAGCGGTTTCGCCATTCTGGAGACCAGAACCGGTGAAGGAAGTGTTGGCCAGGAACGGCTGGTAAGCACCGTTGGTATCGTTGTCCAGACGGCTGTAGAACACGCCGACGTTGGTGCGCTTGGACAGAGCATAATCATAACCAATGGTGTACATCTTGGCACCGGAGTCGGCGACGCCGCTACGATCACCTGCTTTGGTGAAGTTAGCCAGGATGGTGCTGTTACCAAAGGCGTAGCTGACAGGGATCGACCATGCGGTACGATGGAAAGTATTGGCACCAGCTTGGACAGCACCATTGGCAACCAATTCACGCTTTGCACGGTCAACGATCAGGCCAACCTTGACGCCAGCGAACTTGTAAGAACCAGTGAAGCGCAGCTGCTGGTCATCAAAGCCACTACGACCTTCGGCCTCTACGTTACGGTAAGCCAGTCCCAAAGCCAGCGGACCGTTGTTGTAACCAGCTTGCAGGTAGTATTCCTGACCATCGTCATAGTTAGTGGTGCCGTTGATCGTGCCTTCAGGACCAGCCGAGTTAGGCGAAAAACCGACCACGCCGCTGAATCCAGCGATAACCGGCGAACGGTAGGTGATCGAATTGATGCGGCGGGTAGTATCGAGATAGCTGAAGCCACCTACCAGTGTACCACCTTGTGGTTGACCAGCAGTAACGCCACCACCGTTGCCCAAACCAGTTTGGTTCATGATGGAATAGGTAGCGGTCATGCTAGTCGGCATGGCCGAGAAGCCATTGGTGCCTGTCATGAATTCAGTGGTCAGACCTTGGACCGACATCCAAGAATGCTTACCAAAGGTAACTTGACCGAAGCCACCCTTCAGACCAACGAAGGTGTCACCGTCAGCCAAGCCAGCACCAGTTGCGCCGTTCGTGCTGAGGCCGCTACCGGTCGATTGACGCTGGTCGGTGTTAAAACGGTTTTCAACGTAGAACAGAGCAGACAGACCGCCACCCAGATCTTCAGTGCCAGTCAGCCAGAAGCGCGAATTGTAATCATCGTCAACGCGCAGTTCGTTATTGGCAACACGAGTAGTGCTGCTGACTTTGTAATTCTTAACGTTAGCTTGCAGAATACCACCGATCGAAACGTTGGTTTGTGCTTGTGCGGTACCAGCTGCAAATGCGCCCAGAACTGCGAGAGCGAGAAGCGATTTTTTCATTAAAATTTCTCCGAGAGTTGTGAAGCCAAAATTTTTGTTGCTTCCAGCAAGGCCACTAGTGGAAACGTCCCTGCCGGCACTTCTAATCCAATTGGTAAAGAAGCTATATAACATTTCAGCAAAATCTCGCCGGTAGAGCAAAGCAATTTTGGCTTTTATGGCAATATGCACGGAGTTATGTCGCTTCATTGCAACACTACATTACTAATTACTAAGTGTTTGATAAGGTTAATTAAAAAGGTGACAACAAATGCGAAAGTTGGATCAACTTGTAATTGGACTAGATAGCGCGCTGCGTACCGTTGTTGGTATCACTACCGCAGGCCGCCTGAATCCAGCAAAGAACATTAATGAAAATGAAATGAACGACATTGAACGCCGGCATAGCGCGGGGCTCATGCGGGTCAATCATGTCGGGGAGGTATGTGCGCAAGCCTTGTATGCCTCACAAGGCTTATTTGCCAAAACTTCAGAAGTGCAACGCCAACTGGACCATTCACGCCACGAGGAAGAGGATCATTTAGCCTGGACGGCTGAGCGCTTGCGGGAGCTAAATTCGCGTCCAAGCTTGCTTAATCCGCTCTGGTATGCCGGCGCATTCGCTATTGGGCTGGCAGCCGGTCGCCTTGGGGATGCCCATAGTTTGGGATTCGTTGTGGAAACAGAACGTCAGGTTGAAGCTCATCTGAATAGCCACCTGGAGAAGCTACCGCAACAAGATGCCAAATCTCGGGCGATCGTTGAACAAATGCGCCAGGATGAAGTCGCGCATGGCTCCGCAGCCAGGAATCTCGGAGCCGCTGACTTGCCCCTGCCAGTACGCGCAGTGATGCGTGGTATGGCGAAAGTTATGACAACAACTGCTTATTATTTATAGCTTATTGCTGCTGAATTGGCGCATTATCGTCGACGATCTCGTAGGAATGCGTCATTTCTGCGGTTTTTTCCAGCATAATAGAAGCAGAGCAATACTTCTCATGGGAAAGCTTAATAGCGCGCTCAACGAGATTGGCTTTCATGTTCCTGCCACGGACCACAAAATGAAAATGAACCTTGGTAAACACCTTCGGATCTTTTTCAGCCCGTTCGGATTTCAAGGTAACGTCGCACCCGCGGATATCCTGGCCACTTTTGCGCAGAATTAGTACAACATCATAAGCCGTACAACCACCAGTACCGGCCAGCACCACTTCCATGGGGCGCGGCGCGAGATTACGACCGCCACCTTCTGGGGCACCATCCATTGCCACAACATGGCCAGATCCAGTTTCAGCCAAGAAAGTCATGCCTGACAAGCCGGTCCAACGTACTGTGCACTCCATGATGTATTCACTCCTTAAAAAATTGCCGTAATTGTACCCTCCTAAATCACAGCTCGAATAAATGAGGCAAGGCGGGACCTAAGCAAAAATCCATCAAATATTGTCCGGACAAAGATTCTCCTGTTTTTTGCCATGGCGCAGCAATTAAAATCAAAAATAAAAAATGAAGGTAACCAATTGAAATAAATAAGAAATATTTTAATATCTAGCCACACATCGAGAATATTGCGAAAATTTTTAAGATTTTATCTTGCGGCGCACAATAAGCTTGTCTATACTGGTTTTTATCGGATGCTGATGTTCACTTGATTGACCAGCTGCAACCAAGCTTTGTCTCCTCCACCCTTCTCCTTTGGTGTGGATTTCAACCCGAGGCCTTGTTGCTTCGGGTTTTTTTATGAGCAAAACCCTTCCATAAACATGCTTCATTTGCCATCAAAAGCTTGAATTTGACGCCAAGCCTTTGAAAAGGCTATAATTTTCGGTTCTTCCATTTGCTCAGGAAGAACACAACAAGGATGTGTCCGCAAAACGAAGCAATAAAAAGTCATTGCAAAGCCCGCGGAACCGCCATCAAGTGAGCATTTATTTCTCCATTTAGGAAAGTCAACATGAAAACCTTTTCCGCAAAAGGCCATGAGGTCAAGCGCGACTGGTTCGTGATTGACGCGACGGACAAAGTCCTCGGACGTGTTGCCAGCGAAGTGGCACGCCGACTGCGCGGCAAGCACAAACCCGAATTCACTCCGCACGTCGACACGGGCGATTTCATCGTCGTGATCAATGCCGGCAAACTGCGCGTCACCGGTACCAAGTCGCTGAACAAGAAGTACTACCGCCATTCCGGCTATCCGGGCGGTATCTACGAAACCAATTTCGAGAAGATGCAAGCCCGCTTCCCGGGCCGCGCGCTGGAAAAGGCTGTCAAAGGCATGCTGCCCAAGGGCCCGCTCGGCTACGCGATGATCAAGAAGCTGAAAGTGTATGCGGAAGCTTCGCACCCGCACTCCGCCCAGCAACCCCAGGCACTCGAATTCTAAGGAACAGACATGATCGGTAACTACAATTACGGAACCGGCCGTCGCAAGAGTGCAGTGGCTCGCGTGTTCATCAAGGCTGGCAGCGGCAAGATCACTGTCAACGGCAAACCGGCTGCGGAATACTTTTCTCGCGAAACCGGCCTGATGGTGATCCGTCAGCCGCTGGAACTGACCGGCAACCTCGAGCGTTTCGACATCATGGTCAACGTCCATGGCGGCGGCGAATCCGGCCAGTCCGGTGCTGTGCGTCACGGCATTACCCGTGCCCTGATCGATTACGATGCTTCGCTGAAGCCGGAACTGTCCAAGGCAGGCTTCGTTACCCGCGATGCACGTGAAGTCGAACGTAAGAAAGTCGGTCTGCGTAAAGCACGCCGCGCCAAGCAGTTCTCGAAGCGTTAATCTCTACGCTTTACACTGTCAAAAGCCGCCTGGTTCATGCCTGGCGGCTTTTTTCAAGCCTGTTCCTTTTTTCGCGACTTGTGCTCCGATCTGGATTCATGCACAGCGCATCGCGAGCAGACATCAAGCCTGCCTCTTTAGCCGCTCTCTTTAACGGTTCTCGGCAACGGTCTATATCGTCCTGCGCGGCGGGCGAAATACCTGCGCGTCAGTATAAAAAGCTTCATTCTGGTCGTCCCACCAATGGGGAACACCTAGCACTGGCAGCGGCGTGAAATTACCGGTTTGCAGTCCATTTTCCAATTGCCTGCTCACGGCGATGTCGATCCAGGCACGTTGCTGTTCCCGGCTCAGCGAAAAAAATTCCGGTTCCGCCGGCACCACCCAGGTATGCGCGGTGATGGCCTTGTAAGGCATGACAAGTTTTTCCATCAGCGCGTGCCCGAACAGGATGACTTCGACGGATTTGCCGAATGCCTGGCGCTGTTCCAGCAGGGTTTCACGCCAGCGATGCGCGCGTAAGGCACTTACCCAGGCCATATCAGCGCAAATCAGAAGCGCGGCATTTTCATCAAAAATCGTGGCGGCGTCGCGCACCTTGCCCCGCGTTCCGGCCTGCTGTGCTTTTTCCGGGTTGGCTGGAACTGAGCGGCGCGCGATCTCCGCGGCCTGCAAAGCGTTTAACTGTTTTTTAATTGCCGGGAAAGTCAGCCAGACCATCGCATTGAAAAAATCGTGCAGATTCTCACGCGTCGGTATGCCACCGGTCGAACTGATGAATTCCTCGTACGCTACGCCCTGTGGCAATGCTTCTTGCGGGACGAATTGAAGCGGAAAGCCGCGATGATTGCACAAGCCCTGCATGCGGGCAGCATCGTTCAAGGCGGCGCGCCAATCGGCTGCGGCCAGGACGGGTTGCGCCGCAGCTTGCAGAGGGGCGAGCCAGGGCCGGCTCCAGTCTATCGATTGCAGGAATGGCGCAGTCACGGCATCACGGCGCGATGCACAAGCCGGCCAGCTTTAAGCCAGCTTCCAACCGATCGTTTCACCGGCATTCAGCGGCACCAGCGTGTTTTCACCAAACGGCAATTCGGCCGGCAAGGTCCAGGATTCGCGCTTCAATGTGACCGTCCCGGAATTACGCGGCAAACCGTAGAACGCCGGGCCATTGAAGCTGGCAAAGGCTTCCAGCTTGTCCAGCGCGTCCACACTATCAAAGGCTTGCGCGTACAGTTCCAGCGCATGCAAGGCGGTATAGCAGCCAGCGCAGCCACAGGCGTGTTCCTTCAAGCCTTTCGGGTGCGGCGCCGAATCGGTGCCGAGGAAGAATTTGTCGCTGCCGGACGTCGCAGCCTTGACCAGCGCCTGGCGGTGCTCTTCGCGCTTCAAGATCGGCAGGCAATAGTAATGCGGGCGAATGCCGCCCTTGAAGATTTCATTACGGTTGTACAGCAAGTGGTGCGCGGTGATGGTGGCGCCGACAAAGCGGTCGGCTTCCGCCACAAATTCAGCCGCCTGGCGCGTGGTGATATGCTCGAACACGACTTTCAATTCCGGCAAGGCGCGGCGCAGCGGTTGCATGACGCGTTCGATGAATACCGCTTCGCGATCGAACACGTCGACGGCCGGATCGGTCACTTCGCCATGCACCAACAATGGCAAGCCGACTTCCTGCATGACCTCCAGGGTCTTGTAGCATTTGGTTAAGTCCGTCACGCCGGCATCCGAGTTCGTGGTGGCGCCAGCGGGATACAGCTTCAATGCATGGATGAATCCGCTATCCTTGGCCCGGCGGATTTCATCGGGAGGCGTATTGTCGGTGAGGTAGAGCGTCATCAAGGGCTCGAACTGCAAGCCTGCCGGCAAGGCAGCCAGAATGCGCGTGCGGTAAGCGCCAGCCTGTTCGGTGGTGGTGACCGGCGGCTTCAAGTTCGGCATGATGATCGCACGGGCAAACTGGCGCGCGGTATGCGGCAACACGCTGGCCAGCACGGCGCCATCGCGCACATGCAAATGCCAGTCATCAGGACGGGTAATGGTGATGCTGGAGGTGATGCTTTCTGGCAGGCTTGCTTGATTAGACATGATAACTCTCGGGCTCTTCGATCAAGCCGTCATTTTACCCGTCCTGCCCTTCCCGTGCGACGCATCCGCTGCCGGAAATTGTCCCGCTACGCTCGATTTTAAGGATACAGTCCACGCATTTCGTGCGCCTGTAAAACCCTGCTACAGCCGACGATGAAGGCGGCCGTGCGCAACGATACCTTGCGCTCTTTCGCCAGTTGCCAGACGGCGCCGAATGCTTCACGCATGATGCGGGCCAGTCGCTGATTGATTTCCTCTTCCGTCCAGAAGAAGCTGGAAAAATCCTGCACCCATTCGAAGTAGCTGACGGTAACGCCGCCGGCATTGGCGATCACGTCGGGCACGATCAGCACGCCCTTGTCATGCAGGATATCGTCGGCAGCCGGCGTGGTCGGGCCGTTGGCGCCTTCGACGATGATCTTGGCGCGAATCTGATCCGCATTGGAGGCGGTGATCTGCTGCTCCAGGGCTGCCGGCACCAGGATATCGCAATCGACCGACCAGAATGCGTCCTGATCATGCAGCGCATCGGCAGCAGCAAAGCCCGCCACTGTCCCGCGTTCGCCGGCATACGCGAGCAAGGCGGGAATATCCAGGCCGCTTTCGCGCACAACCGTGCCGGCATGGTCCTGCACCGCGACGACCTTGGCGCCGGCTTCGGCAAACAGACGCGCGGCGACGCCGCCGACATTACCAAAGCCCTGGATGGCAATCCGCGCGCCCTTGATATCCATTCCGCTTCTGACGGCAGCTTCGCAAGCGACGACATACAGGCCGCGACCAGTGGCGGCTTGGCGGCCGAGACTGCCGCCAAGGGAGACCGGCTTGCCTGTCACGACACCCGATACGGTACTGCCGGCATTCATGGAATAGGTATCCATCATCCATGCCATGATTTGTTCATTGGTGTTGACGTCCGGCGCCGGGATATCCTTTGTCGGGCCGATGATGATGCCGATTTCACTGGTATAGCGCCGCGTCATGCGCTCCAGCTCGCCGCGCGACAGTGTTTTGGGATCGACACGGATGCCGCCTTTGGCGCCGCCATAAGGCACATTGACTGCGGCATTCTTGATCGTCATCCAGGCCGACAAGGCCATCACCTCGGAAAGCGTTACGCTCTGGTGAAATCGCACGCCGCCTTTACCCGGGCCGCGCGCGGTATTGTGCTGCACCCGGTAGCCCTCGAAGTGGGCGATGGTGCCATCGTCGCGCCGGATCGGCACGTCGACCGCGAGAATCAACTTGGGCCGCTTGAGGGTTTCTACTAACGGCGCCAGCGAACCAAGGTAAGGCGTGACACGATCAATCTGCTCCAGATACACGCCCCACGGGCCGATATCATGCTGGGTCAGATAGCTGGGGATATGGTGCGAAGTCGGCATGCCTGTCCTCCGTGGTGGTTGCGGCGGCAATGGCCCGGGGTCGTCCGTCGTCACATCTCTGAAGGCATTGCCGGCACATGAGTCTTGAAACGGATGCTATCGGTGTGACTTATCTTAGCAAGGATATGCCTGACGTGGCCATTATCCCTCTCGCATACGGCATTTAAGCAACAGCAGTAGGCGCTCCTTCAATATCGGCATCATCCTGACTTGGCTCGTCTTCAGAGATTTTTCGCGCCTGCTGCCGGATCCACATTTGCGCATACAAGCCATCTGCTGCCAGCAGGCTGGCATGGGTGCCGCGTTCAACGATGCGGCCATGATCCATCACCAGGATTTGCGCGGCATCGGCAATCGTCGACAGCCGATGCGCGATCACGAGCGTGGTGCGGTCCTTGGCAATTTCCTTGAGCTGCGCCTGGATCGCTTGTTCCGAGCGCGAGTCCAGCGCCGAGGTCGCTTCGTCGAAAATCAGGATTGCCGGATTCTTCAGCAAGGTACGGGCAATTGCCACGCGCTGCTTTTCGCCACCAGACAGTTTCAGGCCGCGTTCACCCACCATGGTGTCGTAGCCATCCGGCAGCGAGACGATGAAGTCGTGAATCGATGCTGCTCGCGCGGCAGCAATGATTTGATCTTTGGATGCGCCCGGCTTGCCATAGGCAATGTTGTATTCGATCGTATCATTGAACAGCACGGTATCCTGCGGCACGATGCCGATCGCCTGGCGCAGCGACGCCTGCGTCACGTCGCGCAAATCCTGGCCATCGATCGTGATGCGTCCTTTCTGCACATCGTAAAAACGGAAGAGCAGGCGCCCCAGCGTCGACTTGCCAGAGCCGCTATGGCCCACGACCGCGGTGGTCGCGCCGGCGGCGATAGTGAAATCGACATCAAATAAGATCTGGCGATTTTTTTCATAAGAGAAGTCGACGTGCTCGAACCTGACCTCCGCGCCATGGATCGCCAACGGCTTTGCCCCTGGCGTATCATCGATTTCACGCTCTTGCTCCAGCAAAGAAAACAGCCGCTCCATGTCTGCCAGGCTTTGCTTGATTTCCCGATAGATCACGCCCAGGAAATTAAGCGGGATATACAGCTGGATCATGAAGGCATTCACCAGCACCAGGTCGCCCAGGCTCATGCTGCCGTCAATCACGCCGCTAGTCGCACGCCACAGGATCAGGGTTACCGCCGCGGCGATGATGAAGGCTTGGCCGGTATTCAATAAAGATAAGGAAGTCTGCGACTTGATCGCGGCGCTTTCATAGCTTTGCAAACCCTGATCATAGCGCCGCGCTTCGAGCTCTTCATTGCCGAAGTACTTGACCGTCTCATAATTGATGAGCGAGTCGATCGCCTTGCTGTTCGCCTTGGAATCATGCTCGTTCATGGTGCGCCGAAAATGCGTGCGCCATTCGGTCACGATTACCGTGAAAGTGATGTACGTGATCAGCGCGCCGGCGGTAATCACCGAAAACCAGATATCGTATTGCAGCGCCAGGTAACCGATCACCAACGATATTTCTATCAGGGTCGGCAGAATCGAGAACAAAGTGTACGACACCAGTGTCGATACGCTGCGCGTGCCGCGCTCGATATCGCGGGTCATGCCGCCCGTCTGTCGGTTCAGGTGAAAGCGCAGCGAGAGCGAATGCAGGTGGCGGAATACTTTCAGCGCAATCGTGCGCACTGCTCGTTGCGTGACCTTGGCAAACACGAATTCGCGCAGCTCGGTAAACAAGGTCGTGGACAGACGCAGCAAGCCATACGCCAGCAGCAAGCCAACCGGCATGACCAGCAAGGCGCGCGCCTGTCCAGGCTCGAGGGTGAGATGATCGACCAGGTGCTTCAGTACCAGCGGCACGCCGACATTGGCCAGCTTGGCGCCGACCAAGAACGCCAGCGCCAGCACTACCCGGCCCTTGTAAGCCCACAAATATGGCAGCAGAGTTTTAATGGTCACCCAATCCTGGCGCTGATGACCAGCAGGCAGTGCGGGAGCGGGTTCGGAAGCAGAATAACGTCGCATGACAGAAAAGAAAAATTAGCCAGAATGATTTATGCTTTGGCAATCCAGGCGCGGGAATGCCTCATTCTATCAATCCCGGCACCAGCCCATGTCATTCAGTCGACAACAATATTTTCATTGAATTCACACTATGCCAAGCGATCACCACACAGAACTGCCGGCAGGAAAAATGCCGGAACTGCGCATCATGCCTATGCCTGCAGATGCCAACATGCATGGAGATGTATTCGGCGGCTGGATCATGGCACAAGTCGATATCGCCGGCTCGCTGCCTGCCGCGCGGCGTGCTAACGGCCGGGTTGCCACCGTTGCTGTAAATTCATTCCTGTTCAAGCATCCGGTTTTCGTCGGCGACGTCCTGACTTTTTATGTCGATATCATCAAGGTCGGCAAAACCTCGATTACCGTGAGTGTGGAAGTCTATGCGGAACGAAACCGCTTGCAGGCAGAGATCGTGAAAGTGACGGAAGCTATCCTGACTTATGTGGCGACCGATGAAAAACGCAAGCCGCGGCTATTGCCTGCGCTCGACGTAGCCTCATCGTCAAACTGAAGCCAGCTTCATTTCACCGCCTGTCCGGCAGGCGGTGAACGCCATTCATCACTACCCGGGCTGGCTTACGGCAACTGCCGGTTTCTCATCGCGCAATTCGCGCCGCAAAATCTTGCCGACATTAGTCTTCGGCAGCGTATCGCGGAACTCAATGAATCGTGGCCGCTTATAGCCGGTGAACTGCTGCTTGCAATATGCCATCAGTTGTTCGGCCGTCAGTCCCGGATCCTTGCGTACCACATACAATTTCACCGCTTCCCCGGAATGGGGATCCGGCACGCCCACACAAGCACACTCCAGCACGCCCCGATGTTCAGCGACCACGGATTCAATCTCATTGGGATAGACGTTGAAGCCGGAAACCAGAATCATGTCTTTCTTGCGGTCGACGATACGGATGAAGCCGCGCTCATCCATGATGCCGATATCGCCCGTTTTAAAGAAGCCATCAGTCGTCATGACTTTTGCCGTCTCATCAGGACGCCGCCAGTAGCCCGCCATGACTTGCGGTCCGCGCACGGCAATCTCGCCCGCCTCACCGACCGGCAAGGGACGGTCTTTGTCATCCAGAATCACGACTTCGGTCGAGGGGAAAGGCAAGCCGATCGTCCCGGTGTATTCCGTGGTCAGCGCCAGATTGCAGCTCACGACCGGCGACGTTTCAGATAACCCGTAGCCCTCCGCAATCGGGCATCCGGTAACCTGCTTCCAGTGGTCGGCGACGACCTTCTGCACCGCCATGCCGCCCCCGATACTGAGCTTCAGGCCGGAGAAATCCAGCTTCGCGAACTCCGGATTATTCAAGAGCGCATTGAAAAGCGTGTTCACCGCCGGCAGCATGTTGAAGCGGTACTTCGACAGCGTCTTGACGAAGCCGGGAATGTCGCGCGGATTGGCGATCATCACGTTACACGCACCCACCCGGATACTCAGGAAAAAGCAGGTCAGCAGCGCGAAGATATGATAAAGCGGCAAGGCGCAGATCAAGATTTCCTGCTCAACCTTCGGCGCCTTATCGAGCCCTGGCCTGAGCCAGAGATCGGCCTGCAGCAGGTTGGCCAGGACATTGCGGTGTAACAGGGTCGCGCCCTTGGCGACCCCGGTCGTGCCGCCGGTGTATTGAAGGAAGGCGATATCGTCCTGCGTCAACGGGACGGGACGCAGATTCATGCGCGCCGCGTCAGCCATGACCTTGTTGAAGCTCACCGCGCCAGGCAGGCGATAAGCAGGTACCAGCTTCTTTACATGACGAACAATCAGGTTCACCAGCAAGCCTTTGGCAGCCCCCATCATTTCGCCCATGCTGGCGACGATGACCTGCTTGACCTGGGTCTTGGCGATGACCTGCTCCAGCGTATGCGCAAAGTTTTCCAGGATGATGATGGCTTCAGCGCCCGAATCGATCAGTTGATGCTCGAGTTCGCGCGCCGTATAAAGGGGATTGACGTTGACCACGATGTACCCGGCACGGAGCAACCCGGCAAGCGCCACAGGATACTGCAAGACATTGGGCATCATGATGGCGACACGCGTGCCCTTTTGCAGGCCTTTTGTCTGCAGCCAGGCGGCCAGCTTCTTGGACATGGCATCGATATCCGCAAAGGTGATGGCCTTGCCCATGCTGATGTAGGCTTTGCGGTCCGCGAACTTTCGGAATGAATCATCCAGAAACTGGCCGAGCGACTGGTACTGGCTCAAGTCGATTTCTGCGGGAATGTCAGGCGGGTAGGATTTCAGCCAGAACTTGTCCATGTTTATGCCCTTGTCTCTCTGTATGGATTTATTTGAATGGACGACAGCGGATTGCGCCGCCATCCAAGCCATTAATTGTTATTGTTCAATCTGGATGCTATCGGGCGAAACTGGGGAGTGCAAGTGGTTAAGGCAAGAGAGAGTGAATTCTTTGTCGGCGCAAAATCTGCTGCAGCGCAGTATGGCCAGGCATGAGGCGGCCAGGCTGGAACGATAAGGCCGGCGTCTGTATGAAAATTGAGCACGCATCCCGTATAGACAGGATACGTGCTCAAGGTACGGCTCAGGCGTTATGAATTACTCGTGCGCGGCAATTTCTTTTCCATCCACCATGGCCGACTGCACCGGCGCTGCCTTGTCGTGCGCAAGACCCGCCAGGCGCTGGTAGCGCTGCGGCTGCTCAAGCGACGAGAGCGAACGGACGGCTGCATAAAATTTGCCAAGATCCTTCTCCCGGTCCAGCAGCGCGCGGAATCCCGGCACGAGATCATGGTAAGTGGCGACCAATGCCAGATGCGCATTGCTGAGCGGCTCGGCAAACCAGCGGTCATAGCCAGCATACCCGCCCCACTGCTTCTTGAGGGTTTGATAATCGTCTTGCATGGCCTGGAAAATCTCCGCCTTGCGCGCAAGCTTTTGCTTGTCATCGGCGGCGCTGGCGTAATTGCTTTCCAAGGCCTTGCGGGTTTTCAGCAGCAGTTCGAGAAAATCCCGTTTGCGTGCGGCCTGCGCTTCATAATTCTCGCGCAGCTTGTCATCGCCATGCGCTTTTACCCAGCGCTCGACGCCGTACTCTTCCACTGCGACCGCAAACGCTTCGTTGAAGCGCGAATCGCCCGGCGCATAGGCGACCTGGTGCGCCAATTCATGGAATATCAGGCGGGCCAGTTCGGCTTCCGGATACTGGACGAAAGTCGACAACACCGGGTCGTCAAACCAGCCCAGGGTGGAATAGGCAGGCACGCCGGAAACCTGCACATCGTAGTTTTCACGGCGGAGTTCGGCAGCATATGCCAGCGCCTCTTCCTTGTTGTAGTAGCCGCGATAATTCACGCAGCCCGCAACCGGAAAGCACCATTGCCGCGCTTTCAATGACAGCGCCGGCGTCGCGACGACATTCCACAGCACGTAGGGACGCTTCAGGTCCGCATAGGAAGTAAAGGTGCCATTGTCCGGCAGGTCCAGTTCCTGCGCGGCGAAACGGCGCATTTCCTTGACCTTGGAAAGCTGGCCTTTCAGCTTGTCATTTACACCGGGGTCAGCCAGCCAGTCATCGATCGGGCGCGCCTGCGTCATCAGCGATAGCTGGCCTTGCGCCGCCTGCGCGAAATAACCCAGCTGCGCGCAACCGCTTGCGAGCAATGCCATCCCGCACAATAGACCGATTTGCCATTTTCTTCCCATGCCCTGCCTCGCTCCTGCCAACAAAATTAAATCATGTGTCCGTTTGTTTTTCGTTCCAAGCGGCACTTGCTCCAGTAAGACTTGATTGAGCGAAAAAGTTCACACAGTAAAAATATACTGCCTTGCATCAAGAACAAGGTGAACAGGATCGCTATAGTTTTCCATTTGCCGCGGCTGGATAACTTGGCTAGCATCTGACGGAAGATTCGACAGTAGCGTAATATATAGGCAATTTTTCGAACAAACCTGCCGCGCATCGCTTGGCATGTTAACCATCATGCCGCTGCAGTACTGGTCACTGTCATGAAATTAATCGAATCCATCGTAAAGTCTCAGGCCGAGATCCAGCAGATACGGCACGATATCCATGCTCATCCGGAACTGTCATTTGAGGAACACCGAACCGCCGAAGTCGTAGCGCAAAAGCTCACCGACTGGGGCATTCCGATAGTGCGCGGCATGGGCGGCACCGGCGTCGTGGGCATTCTGAAAAACGGGGAAAGCACCAGGTCGATCGGTCTGCGTGCCGACATGGATGCCTTGCCTGTACAGGAAATCAACAGTTTCGCCCACGCCTCCCGCCATCCTGGCAAGATGCACGCCTGCGGTCACGATGGCCATACCGCCATGCTGCTCGGTGCCGCGCGCCACCTGGCGCAATCCCGCGATTTCGAGGGCACCATTTATTTCATTTTCCAGCCTGCCGAAGAAGGCGGCGGCGGCGCCTTGCGCATGATGGAAGATGGCTTGTTTGAGCAATGCCCGATGGAGGCGGTATTCAGCATGCATAATTGGCCGGGACTGGCTGCGGGCAGCTTTGGTGTGGTCGCCGGCCCAATGATGGCGTCATCGAATGAGTTCGAAGTGATCATCAAAGGCAAAGGGTCGCATGCGGCACAGCCGCACAAGGGCATCGATCCGGTCATGGTCGCAATCCAGATCGCGCAAAGCTGGCAAACCATCATTTCGCGCAACTGCAATCCGCTCGATGCGGCGGTATTGTCGATCACGCAAATCCATGCTGGCAGCGCGACCAATGTGATCCCCGATGAAGCCCGCCTGATCGGCACTGTTCGCACCTTCAAGACCGCCACGCTGGACATGATCGAAGAAAGAATGGAGCAGATCGCAACCCATACGGCGGCTGCCTTCAATGCCCAGATCGTTTTCCAATTCCAGAGGAATTATCCGGCGCTGATCAACCATCCCGAGGAAACCGCCTTCGCGGTCGACGTGCTGAAATCGCTGGTCGGCGAAAACCATATCAATACCAGCATCGAGCCCACCATGGGTGCCGAAGATTTCGCCTTCATGCTGCAGAAAAAACCTGGCTGCTATGTCTTTATCGGCAATGGCGAAGGCGAACACCGGACAGCCGGCCACGGTCTCGGTCCGTGCAACCTGCATAATGCCAGCTATGATTTCAACGATAGCCTGCTGCCGATCGGCGCGACTTTTTGGGTCAGGCTTGCGCAAGCATGGCTGGCGCGGCCGAATAAATAAATGCTATTTGGTTTGTGACAGCAGGCGAATATCGCCGTACCAGGTTTCCACGGTTTCGCCGGTATAGTCGCTGTCAGTGAGGATGCCGACGCCGATCAGGCGTCCAGGCTTTTCGCCATATGCCCGCTCGAAGTCCTCGACGATGTTGCGCTCAAAATTGCGCCACTGGCCGACGCCGCCATCGCCGCTTTCCACGATCACGCTGCGAATGCGGGAGGAGCGCTTGCTCGGCCGGATCGTACCTGCCGGTTCGGTACCATGCCATTCATACATCAGCGTCGCATAAGGAAAATCGTATCCGGTAATAAGCTTGGCTGTTTCGAACAGGATTTGCTCGGTAAACGGCAACGTGCCTTTGTCTCCGTCAAAACCCAGGATGATGCGTGCCGGAGCGTCTTCCATCTGGTCCTGAGCATGGGCGATTCGTTCCCCCAGCGAGCCGATCTTCCATTGCCATTGCAACCACGGCTGGGTTTGCGGCTCGATGCTGACGTGCTGCATCAAGCCTGACGATGCATTGGCCGAGAACGCGTGCAACACGGTTTTTTCCTGGTCTTTGACCAGGCGATAGTCGGTACGCTTTTTCTGCTTGAAGATGACCATCGGCTCCCAACTGGACGGCAGCTCTCCTGGCACCACACTCGAAAACATCGTCACGTGATCGGTAACCTGGCTTGTCTGCGCCGCAGGCTCTTCAGGTATTTTGCGATTCACTTCCGGCCCGGATGCACAAGCGCCCAACAGGAGGGCAGCGATCAACCAACCAATTTGCTTCATATACTTCACTATCCGGGTAAGGCAGGAAAAAAATGAGATAACACCGAGCTCGGCTACTCTCCAGCCACCTTGATCGGCGCAGCGATGCGACTAGGCTGAATGGGATACAGATTGTGCGGCGAGGGCTCCATTGTATGCCGTGCGGGCGAGTCGACGGTAAACTGCCAGCGATGCTCGTGGAACTTTGCAACACTTTCCCGATGAGCGATGCTTACAATGGCGGCTTCTGACAATTCCTGCAGGAGTAATGCATACAGCATATCTTCAGTCACAGGGTCAACGGCGCTGGTGGCTTCGTCAAGCAGCAGGACATCGGGACGCGCCAGCAAAGCGCGCACGAACGCCAGCCGCTGCTGCTCTCCTGGCGACAGCCGCTGGCCCCAGTGGTCGACTTCATCCAGACAATTTGCAAGCTGCGGCAAGTTGCAAAGCTCAAGGTAGTGGCGAATCGCCAGATCCCGATACGCATTCTCTGCTGCGGGATAGGCGATCGCTGCACGCAATGAACCGATCGGCAGATAGGCTTTTTGCGGCAGGACCAAGAGACTGGCTGAGGTAGGGATTTCGATAGTCCCAGCGCCATACGGCCATATCCCGGCAAGCGCGCGGAACAATGTCGATTTGCCGCAGCCGGACGGCCCCTCTACCAGGATGCGAGCGCGAGGACGGATTTCGGCGCTAATCGGCTGACACATTTGCCGGCCATCCGGGAGATGCAGCACCAGCTCATCGATCAGAATAGCGCCGACGTTGTTGCGTGCAACAGTAATGCCGGCTTCTTCATTGCGGGCGGCCGTTACGGCAGCATGAAAGCCGGCGAGCCGGTTCACACTCGCCTTCCAGGCCGGCAGAGATGCGTCTCCCGTTCCGGAAAAGGCCGTAATGAACCAGGACAGCGATTCCTGCACATGACCAAATGCGGAACTGATCTGCATTAATCCGCCGAGTTGCAGCGCACCGGAAAAATATCGCGGCGCGGCCACCAGAAAAGGGAAAATGTTGGCGAACTGGGAATAAAAATTGGAGACGACGCCGAGACGCTTGGTAGTGCGCATGATCGCCCACCAGTTCGCGCGAATACGCTCAAAGCGCTTGTCAAGCTGGATCTGCTCCTGCGCTTCGCCGCGATAGAGCGCCACGGCTTCGGCATGCTCACGGATACGTACCAGTCCAAAGCGAAAATCGGCTTCGAAGCTCTGTTGCTTGAAGTTCTGCGCCACAAGCGGTCGCCCGACCAGCCATACCAGCACCGACCCCATACCTGCATAGATGATGGCGAACCAGACCATATAGCCGTCAATGGTCCAATTGCGGCTGGCAAATGGCAATGTCACGGCGCCGCTGACGGACCAGAGAATGCCGACAAATGACACCAGGGTGACGACACTGGAAAGCAATCCCAGTACGAGTCCGAGCGTCCCGCTGGTTAGCATCATCAGGTCTTCGGCAATGCGCTGGTCTGGATTATCGGCGCCTTTGGTTTGTTCGATGCGGTAATACGCTTGCTTGTCCAGCCAGTTGCCGAGATATTGCGTTGTCAGCCATGCGCGCCACCGCATTTCCAGTGCTTGTTCCAGGTATACGCGGTAAATGGCTACGATAATGAAAATGAATGCCAGATACGAGAAACGCCAGAGCTGATGCTTGAATTCGCCGAATTGCCGGTTTTCCAAGGCATTGTAAAAACTCAGATTCCACTCATTGAACAAAACGTTCAAGTACACCATGCCAAGCGCGAGCAAGACGATGGCGAATAGCAGACCGCGCGCCTCCCAGCGCTCCTCCGAAAACCAATAAGGAAGTATGAGCCGCTTGATTGCGCTCCAGTCCGCGGTTTCTGGCGATTTCTTTTGCAACGGGATTCCAGATCTAGAAAATTTTAATTCGGCGTAACTGCCAGGTAGATAAGCTGTTTGCTATGACAGCTGGTCCGGTAACGTACCTACTCGTTTTCCAGGATTGATGCGCTCCAGTGCCAATAGCGCAGCCGACTGGTCTGCTTGCGGCAGATCCTGAAGGATGCTGCGGTAGCGTTGGGTGACAAGCTCCGTGACTGGCAAATGAACCGAGGCCGCCGCGGCAGCAATTAATACGTTTTCCAGATCCTTGGTTTGGCTTTTGACTTGACCGCCCGGCAGGAAATTTCGATCCAACATGCGCTGGCCGTGCACCTCGAGAATTCGGCTTTCCGCGAACCCGCCGCGAATCGCCGCACGCACGGCTACCGGATCTGCTCCACCAGCCTGCGCCAACAACAAGGCTTCTGCGACGATGTTGAGAGTGCCACCCACGATCAACTGATTACAGAGCTTGGCCAACTGGCCACATCCAGCCGGCCCTACCAGAGTAGGCCGTCCCATGACTTTCAACAGCGGCTCAACAAGGGTAAAGACCCTTTCCTCTCCCCCCGCCATGATCGCCAAGCTGCCGGACTCGGCCCCGACCACGCCGCCGGATACCGGCGCATCCAGAAATGCGACTTCATGCGCGCGCAGCTTGTTATGGAGATCCTGAGCTTCCGCTTGTCGGGTTGAGCTCATATCCACTACCATGGCGCCTTTACGCATGCCCGCAATAGCCTGGTCCAACACTTCAGTAACCGCCGCACCATCCTGAAGCATGGTGACGATGACATCGGCGTGAGCAACAGCGGCTTCCGGTGTATCAGCTACTGAAGCCCCCGAACATGCCAACTCCTCGGCCTTTGTCCTGGTACGGTTCCATGCCGTAAGCGGATAACCGGCCTGCAAAAGGCGCATGGCCATGGGCTTACCCATCAGTCCGATTCCGAGGAACGCCACCTTTGGAAGTGTTTGATTCATTACTTAATTCCTGCGATTTATTTAGATTCGATATTCAGCCAGAGAATCAATTATCTTTACAAAAAGTATGCTTGATGTCGATAGGCTTGTCGGGCTTCTTAAAGAGTTGGCTCCTTTATGACAGAAATGCGAGTGCCTATGCAGGATGAGGGCAAACGCCAAATCAACAGCTACGCTTTAAGAGTTAAAACCTTGTGTCTACCATATAAACGAAAATTTTCCTTCCCTTTCTTAGGAAAGAGTTTGTAGTCACGTATCTACGACAATTAATTGCTTGATTAGCATCAAAGGGATATATGTGCTGTGTCAGCCTGCATATCTTCCTTATCTTTTAATTTGTTTCGGACATAGTGATCTCCCATCAAGATAAGATTTAACTAACTGAAAGTAATAATTATCAAATGCAACTAAACTTAACTTTTCGCAATTAGTGGCAATGAGGTGTTCAGCATACTGATTAAAGCGCTGACTGGAGGAGGGGAAAATGGCTACATATCGTCGTTATCGTAATCAAGTTATTTCCAGCTTACTGCTTGTTTCGCTTAGTGCGTTCCCTCTCTCCGGGCTGGCCGCCTCACCCTACGACCTTTTCCCGCAAAAGCAAAATAAATTCGGCTATCTAGGCTTTCAGTCAAAATGGCATACACAGTGGTTTCTTGATAAAGAACGTTACCTGGGCGGCCACTGGGATACTTCCCTTTCTCGTGGTGTCTCTCCTGCTGCTTACTCTTCAGTCATTCCCAGCCAAGCCCCATTAGATTTGGGATTTACTGCTGTTCTTCGTTATCAACGGCACGACGGCACCGGATTTTATGCCGAAGCCGGGACTGGCCCCCAATATCAGACCGTAGCCCATGATTGGGCGGGCCGGCCACAAGGAAGCCGCATGTCAATGAACACGTCTGCCGGTATCGGCTTCATCTGGAAAAATGGCGTGGATCTAGGATTCAAAGCCTCGTATCTGTCGCGCATTCAGCGTCAGGAAGGGACGGAGGGCGGCAGCGGGGTGATAGGAGTGGGGTTGTCGTACCGCTGGTAAGGAAGGTGCGGTGAGGGTGAGTGAGGGATTGCGGTGAGGGTGAGGAAGTTACGTGGAGGGCCTGCAAAGCAAAAACCCCCAGGCTCGTGTAGAGCGAGGGGGTTTTTTAATAAGAGCCTGACGATGA
>NZ_SLZQ01000017.1 GCF_004342585.1 Paucimonas lemoignei
CTCACCACACTCCCTCACTCACCCTCACCGCACCTTCCTTACCAGCGGTCCACCCCCCTCCCTGTACGATGGGCCAGGCCTCTCCCGCCTTTAATGCATATCAAAGTCTTATAGGGCGAAGGATACCGGCTGCATGGGACATAAGACTCATATTTGCTGTCTTATGCGCCTGATTGTTATCTGACTGCTGCTGGAATTGAGTCAAGTGGAAGAACTGGCTGTGTCGGAATAGCCTTTTGTTGCAAAAGGCAGTAAGCGAGAGATTTTTCTTCTTCGTCAGTTAAGGGTGATTCGCTACGGACATAGTGCAATCGGAAAGCACTTCGGGATGCTTCTGGTGTGCTTGGGTCGTATCCGAGCGCTTGTAGTGCGAGTTGCAGGTCGAAGTCTGTTGGTGCAGGAGGAAAGGGACGGTCGCACCACAAGCCGAAGCCATACTGCGCCAGTCTCTGCCAGGGGAAAAAGATACTTGGGTCGTTTTTGCGTGTCGGGGCCACATCAGCATGGCCGATGAAATTTGCAGCGGGTATCTTGTGGCGTGTGCGGAGGTCGTCCAGCAGCGCAAGCAGACTCGAAATCTGTGGTTCGGCAAAGGGTTCATTTCCATTATTGTCGAGCTCGATGCCGATCGAAGCCGAATTAATATCCGTTTGCCCTCCCCACCATGATTTGCCAGCGTGCCAGGCTCGGGCATTTTCTTCCACGAGTTGAATGATCCTGCCATCGCGTGCGATCAAAAAATGAGAACTGACTGCGCGGACTGGCGTAGTCAACGTTTGCAATGCCCGCTCCGCAGTGTCATTGGTCGTATGATGAAGTATTACCAGGTTAGGCCGACGCTGATCAAAGTTCGGGGACTTTACCAAGCTCACCGGTATTGATGTATCGGGTTTGAAAGGCGCGCAACCAATGACTGTCGCTGTCAATGTTCCCAGCAAAAGCAGACGTGAAAGTGTCATGTTAAGGCTTTCATGAATGTCGCCAAATTGAGGGCCGCGTATTAGCGGTTAAGACGAATTTTGCGCATCAAGCTATACCATCATTGCTCGTTATTATGTAGGTGAGCGCGTGCTTTGAGCTTTATGCGGCTTGTTTGCAATATATCCCATACGTCTTCAGATTAAGCTTGGCGTCTTAAATATTCGCTCGGAAAAAGAAAAAGCCGGTCAATGAAAACTCACTGACCGGCTTGAATCTCTGGTCGGGGCGAGAGGATTCGAACCTCCGACCACCTGCACCCCATGCAGGTACGCTACCAGGCTGCGCTACGCCCCGACGAAGGCGAAATTATAACAGAGGTCTGCATAATGTTGCCATGTCATGATTGATCACTGGCAAAGACGAGGGATTTTATTCGTTGGCTGGATCGCTCTAATTTTGCGAATGATGCGAGGCCATTCATTGGGTGCCAACTAATATTTATTGGTCAGGTAAATCAAACAGCAGGATATCAGCAGTCTGCGCATTAGCGAATGCGAGTTCTGCTTCTTCGCATATTCTGACGCCGTCGCCAGCTTGTAAGCCTATGCCATTGATGACGACGCTGCCCCGTGCCACATGAATATATGCCTTGCGTGCCGAATCCAGCTGCCAGTTCAGGGTTCGTTCACTGTTCAGGAGTGCGCTGTACAAGCGCACGTCCTGCTGGATGCGCAATGAACCGTTGGCGCCGTCGGGAGATACGATCAACCGAAAATTATCTTGTTTTTCCGCATCTGCGAAATGCGTTTGTTGATAGCTTGGCGCGATGCCAGCTCGATCCGGTATGATCCAAATTTGCAGAAAATGTACCGGCGATATAGTCGATGCGTTGAATTCGCTATGGGCGATGCCGGTTCCCGCTTCCATGAGTTGTACGTCGCCGGGGCGGATCACGGAACCGGTGCCGAGCGTATCCTTGTGCTGAAGTTCGCCTTCAAGGACATAGGAAATAATTTCCATATCGCGATGCGAATGCGTAGGAAAGCCTGCGCCCGGCGCGACGGTATCGTCGTTGATAACGCGTAGCGGTCCCCAACCCATATGGCCAGGGTCGTAATAATCGCTGAAAGAAAACGTATGGTAACTGTCCAGCCAATCGATTTGCGAATGGCCGCGCTGATTTGCTTTTCTGAGCTGGAACATGACGATCTCCTTACTGCGCGATAGGGATAGGCCGCTTGTTTCTACGTCTTCTTTATTCTAAGGCACTGAGCTCGGAGCATGAAGTAAAAGCAGCAGAGCATTTGTGCTGCATAATGAATCTCCAAGGACGTTTTTATTTATCAGGAATAATCCCATGCCGATCAAGATCAGCCAGCAATTCGACGCCGGTGCTATTGAAGTCATCAAGGCAGATCGTGCCGATGTCATCGAGCTGAATCTGCGCAAAGATTCTCACGCCGATTTCATGCAATGGTTCCATTTCCGCCTTCAGGGCGCGGAAGGGCAGGACTGCGTCATGCACATTCGAAACGCCTCGGAAGCGACGTATCCGCAAGGGTGGGAACACTATCAGGCGGTCGCAAGTTATGACCTTGAGAAATGGTTTCGTGTGCCGACCAGCTACGATGGCAAGGAGCTGACGATCCGCCACAAGCCTGTTTCCGATAGCGTCTATTACGCTTATTTCGAGCCGTATTCATGGGAACGCCATCTGCGCTTGCTGGGCTATATTGCCGCGTCGCCGAAGGCGAAGGTGCTTGATCTCGGCAGCACGATCGATGGAAGGGATTTCAACCTCGCAGTCATCGGCAATCCGGCATCTGCCTGCAAGGTCTGGATCATTTCGCGCCAACATCCGGGTGAATCCATGGCGGAATGGTTTGTGGAAGGTTTGGTGCAGGCATTGCTCGATCACGCCAATCCGTTTGCGCGGCGCTTGCTTCAGCAGGCGGTGTTTTACATCGTGCCGAACATGAATCCCGACGGATCGGTGCGCGGCAACCTGCGCACCAATGCTGCCGGCGCCAATTTGAACCGGGAGTGGATGTCTCCCAGCATGGAAGCCAGTCCTGAAGTGTTTCTGGTAAAAGCCAAGATGCATGAGACCGGCTGCGACCTCTTCCTCGATATTCACGGCGATGAGGCTTTACCGTACGTCTTTGTCGCCGGTTGCGAGATGCTCGAGGATTTCACGCCGCAGCAGGCTGCCGAGCAGCAGGCGTTTATCGAGGAATTCCAGCGTGCCAGCCCGGATTTTCAAACCAGGATAGGGTATGAGCCGGGCAAGTACCAGGCTGACATGCTGAAGCTGGCATCGAAGTACGTCGGCCATGCCTTCAAGTGCGTATCCCTGACGCTGGAAATGCCCTTCAAGGACAATGCGGACTTGCCTGATCCGGAAGTAGGCTGGAACGGCGCGCGCAGCGCCTTGCTTGGACAAGCCATGCTGCAGCCGATTTGGCGGCACGTGAGCCGGCCGCGATAAGTTTACAGGTGGACAGGCGGGTGGTAGGCCGGCCCGAATCAATGCAGGTGGGACGGGGCCTGCGATGCTTCTTCAGGCATTTCTGCGTGCACCAGTTCGCCTTCCAGATCGCAGTAAAGTGGAGCGCCGCAATCGTCGCAGAATTCCATCGGAAAGAGTTCCTCATGCCGCTTGATATGCACCACGCCGGCTTCACGCAACAAACCGATGATCTGCTGGATGGGCATGCGCGGCGTGTCGGTATCCGTCGAATCGGCTACGACTTCCGATGCATCTTCTTCGCCGTATAGCGGCCAGACCAGTCCATATATCACGTCAGTATTGGGACGCAGCACAAAGCTGATACGGTATTCATCAATTCGGCCTTCTCCTTGCGGATCGATAAATCCGCCGACCACCGCGCTGAGTTCCTCAGGTCCGATATTCAGGGTATGGGTCAGATAATGCACCGCGGCCTTCACCGAGGCCGGGCGGATTTCCTTATCAGCAGTGCGGCAGGAGATGAAATAGGCGTCCGGCAGCAGCAGTTCGATGCCGCAACCCGGCAACAGGCGTTCTACGCTCGGCTTGCCCTGCGCCTGCCATTGTTCCAGGGCGGCGGAACGTTCGGCGGGATTAGCTGCCTCCTGCCAGCGAAACAATGGAGCCCCGAGGGGAGCGACGACCACGGCCAGCAGGTAGCGCGTATCGGCAAGGAAGGGTGCGGTTTCCGGCAAGGTGGCCGGGGAGCGCAGCGGTGTCCTGGCCAGTGCAGCCTGCGCCATGCGGTGCGTCAGCGCAAAGGTGTCGGCATGCGTCTTGGGTAATTGGTCGATCGAATACAGCAGCGGCGCCATCGCCAGTTGCGTATCGGCTGCCAGCACGTGGGCCTGCAATTGCGCGGACAAGGTCAATTGGAGATCGGCGGAGAACGGTCCGGAGGCAATCGCGAAGCGGGTCCACGCAAGAATCGGGCCGGCAATCAGCAAGGCCTGGTACTGCTTGCCGTCGTGTTCGACGATGCAGGACTCGCTGACGGCTTCGACGCTGTCCATCAATGCTTCATACGCTTCCGACTTGCTCTTGAAAAGCTGGTCGAGCGCGGCATCGATATCGGCTTGGTGACCCAGGCGCAAAGCCTTGTGCAGCAGCGTATCCAATTCACGCTCCCAGGAGCGTTCCTCGACCCGACTGGATGCCTGAATAATTGCCTTCGACAGCGCGATCATGCGTTGGCTATCGGCGGAAAGTCTGGCTGATGATCCTTTGAACGAGCGGCGCATGGCAGATAGTTTGGCAAGAAAAAGCGGTGGAGTGGCAAAGCTACAGGACGCCACAATAATGGCGACATTGTATCGATATTCGCAAGAAGTTGTGGCTTACGGGTAAAAGAAAACGGGACCGGCGATGCCGGCCCCGTTTATTTGTGCCGGCATCACGAATGCCGGCTTTGCACAGGTTAGCTTAGGCTGCGAGCAGCTGACGCAGAACGAACGGCAGGATGCCGCCGTGCTTGTAGTAGTCCACTTCGATCGGGGTGTCGATACGCAGCAGGACCTTGACTTCCTGCTTTTGGCCATCGGCACGGTTGATCACGAGGGTAACTTGCTGCTGCGGCTTGATGTCGTCTTCGATGCCCTTGAGGTCGAAGGTTTCGTTGCCGGTGATGCCGAGCGATTGCACGCTGTCGTCACCCAGGAACTGCAGCGGCAGCACGCCCATGCCGACCAGGTTGGAGCGGTGGATACGCTCGAAGGAACGGGCTACGACAGCCTTCACGCCCAGCAGCTGGGTGCCTTTGGCGGCCCAGTCGCGCGAGGAACCGGTACCGTACTCTTCGCCGCCGAAGATCATGGTCGGCACGCCGTCGTTGATGTACTGCATGGCGGCGTCATAGATCGACATTTCCTGGCCGGTCGGCTGGTGAATGGTGATGCCGCCTTCGACGCGCGAACCGTCCGGCTTGGCTGGGATCATCAGGTTCTTGATGCGCACATTGGCAAAGGTGCCGCGCATCATGACTTCATGGTTGCCGCGGCGCGAGCCATAGCTGTTGAAGTCGGCCTTCTGCACGCCGTTCTCCAGCAGCCACTTGCCTGCAGGGGAAGTTTCCTTGATCGAGCCGGCCGGGGAGATGTGGTCGGTGGTAATCGAGTCGCCGAATACGCCCAGCGCACGTGCGCCGGTGATGCCGGTGGCTGCCGCCTTCGGTTCCATGTCGAAGTCTTCGAAGAATGGCGGCTCGGCGATGTAGGTCGATTTCGGCCAGTCGTAGACTTCACCCTTGGCGACGCCCTTGATGTCTTCCCACAGCTTGCCCGGCTTGCTCTTGACCTGCTCGTAGTTTTCCTTGAAGGTCTTGGCGTTCATCGCGTACTTCATGAGCTTTTCGATTTCTCGTGAGGTCGGCCAGATGTCGCCCAGGAAGATATCTTTGCCGCCCTTGCCCTTGCCGACCGGTTCGGTCATCAGGTCACGGGTGACGTTGCCGGCGATGGCGTATGCGACGACCAGCGGCGGCGAAGCCAGGAAGTTCGAGCGGATGTTCGGGTGGATACGCGCTTCGAAGTTACGGTTGCCAGAGAGGACCGCCGCGGCCACGATGTCGTTCTTGACGATCGCTTCGTTCAGCGGCGCGGTCAGGTCGCCGGCGTTACCGATACAGGTGGTGCAGCCGTAAGCGGTGACACCGAAGCCCAGCTTTTCCAGGTATGGCAGGAGGCCGGCAGCTTCCAGATACTTGGTAACCACGCGCGACCCTGGCGCCAGGGAGGTCTTGATGTGCGGCGCAACCTTCAAGCCGGCTTCGACAGCCTTCTTGGCCAGGAGGCCGGCAGCCAGCAGTACGCTCGGGTTGGAAGTGTTGGTGCAGGAAGTGATGGCGGCGATCAGCACGTCGCCGCTCTTGACCTTGACGCCGTCCGAGGTTTCGTATTGAGCTTCGAGGTCTTCCGCCTTCTTGTTGAAACCGTTCTCAGAAACAGGCTTGGAGAACAGTTCGGTGAACGTCGACTTGACGTTGCCGATTTCGATACGGTCTTGCGGACGCTTCGGACCGGCCAGGGAAGGAGCAACGGTGCCCAGATCGAGGGTAACGACGTTGGTGTAATCGATCTCGCCGACTTTCGGGATGCCGAACATCTTCTGGGCCTTGAAGTAACCCTCGAAAGCGTCGATTTCTGCCTTGCTGCGGCCGGTGCCCTTGAAGTATTCGACGGTGGCGTCGTCGACCGGGAAGAAGCCCATGGTGGCGCCATATTCCGGTGCCATGTTGGCGATGGTGGCGCGGTCGGTCAGCGACAACGATTCGGTGCCTTCGCCGAAGAATTCGACGAACTTGCCGACGACCTTTTCCTTGCGCAGCATTTCGGTAATGGTCAGCACCAGGTCGGTCGCGGTAACACCTTCGCGCAGCGCGCCGGTCAGGTTCACGCCGATCACGTCCGGGGTCAGGAAGTAAACCGGCTGGCCCAACATGCCGGCTTCAGCTTCGATTCCGCCGACGCCCCAGCCGACCACGCCGATACCGTTGATCATGGTGGTGTGGGAATCGGTACCGACCAGGGTATCCGGGTAGTAGATCTTGCCATCCTTGTGTACGCCGCGTGCCAAGTATTCGAGGTTCACTTGGTGAACGATACCGAAACCAGGAGGCACGACGCCAAAGGTGTCGAACGCCTGCATGCCCCACTTCATGAACTGGTAGCGCTCGTTGTTGCGCTGGAATTCCAGCTTCATGTTCAGGTCCAGAGCCTTCTTCTCGCGGAAGTGGTCGATCTGCACGGAGTGGTCGACAACCAGATCCACCGGGACAAGCGGCTCGATGTTTTTCGGATTCTTGCCATTCTTGGAGGCGACGCCGCGCATGGCAGCCAGGTCGGCCAGCAGAGGCACGCCAGTGAAGTCTTGCAGCACAACGCGCGCGACGACGAATGGGATTTCGTCGGTGCGGGCAGCTTTCGGAGCCCAGTTCGCGAGCTGTTTCACATGTTCTTCGGTCACTTTTTTACCGTCGCAATTGCGCAGCACCGATTCCAGCACGATACGGATCGATACCGGCAGACGCGCGATATCCACGCCGAGCTTTTTGCCCAGCGCGGGAAGCGAATAGAACTGACCTTTCTTGGAACCCGAGATCGGGAATTCCTTGAGCGTGTTCAGTGTGTTGCGGGACATGGCCTCTCCTTAGATATGACAAGACAACTGCTAACGGGTTTTTGCTTCGCACTTGCTTGCGGCCGGGATGCTTTCACATCCCGGCCGCGAATTACAGCATTATATTTTTTTATCAACAACTTGAGCGAGGTATCAACGCTTTATGCATCTCATCCCTGGCTCATTTGTTCCGCCGATTTGCATTCATTGGCCAGTTGGCGTCCATGTTTCGAGTCGAGCAGCATCGCCTTGGCCGGGATGCCGATGAATACCAGACCGCGCTTCGGATGCTCGAGACGCTCGGCACCGCTTTCAGTCTGAATACGCTTCATGCGGGTAATCTTGTTACCCCAGCGCAGCGCGACGTTTTCCGGATCGGTCGGATTACGAAATACCGTAATCTTGGCACCGCCGGCGCAGTCATATTCGGTCACTGTCGAGCCGGTCACATCCGCATCGGCTTCATCAGCGTCTTCGGTTTTCTTTGTAGCTTTCTTCTTGGTCTCAGCTTTCTTTGCCGAGCTCTTTGCTGCCTTTTTCGGGGCAGTCGAGCCGGTTTCCGCCATGACCGGCGATGCCGCCAGCGCAATCGTTGCCGCCATCACGACGGATAAAAATTTCAACATAACTTTGTCTCCTGAGGAGTGCGTTTAATGGTCCCTGATGCGAAAGGTTATGCCCGAATATTGTTATAGCAGGGCGGCCGCCGCATCGGGCAACGGCATGCCGCCTAATTTCGCGCGCTGCAGAATGGTCCAGTAGTAACGGTAGCTGGCTCGGTCGTGCAGCTTGCCGTGGTGCTGAATCGGACCCCATTGCACAGCCTGTGCTTCGGTCAGGATCTGCGCCGCTTCATTGACCTCGGAACTGCGTGGCGTCATGGCCTTGATGATCGGTTTGATCTGATCCGGATGGATGCTCCACATGCGGGTATAGCCGCATTCGGCCGCAGCGCGTGTCGCATCGCTGGCAACGACGGAAGTATCCTTGATTTCGGTGGTGACGCTATGCGACGGGACTTTGCCATGCGCATGGCAGGCGGCGGCGATTTCCAGCTTGGCGCGCAAGACCAGAGGATGGGTGAACTGGCCGGGACTGCGCATGGCGTTGCCCGGGATGGCGCCGTAATGGGCCGACACGAAATCCATGATGCCGAAAGAGAGGGATTCGACCTGGGGTAGGGCGGCAATGGCATGCACGTCGGCCAGCGCGCCATGCGTCTCGATCAGCACGTGCACCGGCAGCTTGGCGCGGCCATGAGCCTTGGCGATCTTGTCGATGACTGTGAGGGCGCGCTTGACGTCCTTGAGATTCTCCGCCTTCGGCAGCATCAGGTAGGCAAGACGCGATGCTGCAGCTTCGCAGATCAGCGTGACGTCCTGTTCGAAAAACTCGCTGCCGATATCGTGCACGCGTGCGCCGATGCGGCCAAATCGATTCTCGTCCGATGCGATCAGTGCACCGACAAGTTGTGCATGGGCTTTCTCGTTGCCGGCTGCGGCGCCGTCTTCGCAGTCGAAGGTAATGTCGAACAGCGGTCCAATTTCTTGTTGCAGGGCAAGCGATTTGCGCATCAGCTTTTCGGAGCCGGCGTAATGATCACAGACCGGTAGGGTGACCGGCTGGGTCTTGTCCTGGAATAAGACTTCGGAAGGATGCATGTGCAGCTTTGCTAGTAAATTATTTTCATGTCCCTAATGTGTAAGCGGGAGGCACATTGCTGTGTGCCTCCCGCTTGTTCATCGCTGAATTAGCCGACGAGGTGCTTGACGCCGTCGCGCTCTTCCTGCAGTTCCTTCAGGGTCAGGTTGATGCGCTCTTGCGAGAACGCGTCGATCTGCAGGCCCTGGACGATCTTGTATTCGCCGTTTTCGGTGGTTACCGGGAAGCCGAACACCATGCCTTCCGGGATGCCGTAGGAACCGTCGGACGGGATACCCATGGTGGTCCACTTGCCGTTGGTGCCGAGGACCCAGTCATGCACGTGGTCGATGGCGGCGTTGGCAGCCGAAGCAGCCGACGACAGACCGCGCGCTTCGATGATGGCGGCGCCGCGCTTGCCGACGGTCGGCAGATAGACATCCTTGGTCCAGGCCTGGTCGTTCACCAGTTCCTTGGCCGGCTTGCCGTCGATCAGGGCATTGGTGAAGTCGGCGTACATGGTCGGCGAGTGGTTGCCCCACACGCACAGCTTCTCGATCGAAGTGATCGGCTTGCCGACCTTCTGTGCCAGTTGGGTCAGGGCGCGGTTGTGGTCCAGACGCAGCATCGCGGTGAAGTTCTTGGCCGGCAGGTTCGGCGCCGATTTCATGGCGATGTAGGCATTGGTGTTGGCCGGATTGCCGACAACCAGAACCTTGACGTTGCGCGAAGCGACGGCGTCCAGCGCCTTGCCTTGCACGGTGAAGATCTGGGCATTGGCTTCCAGCAGGTCCTTGCGTTCCATGCCTGGGCCGCGCGGACGGGCGCCAACCAGCAGGGCGACGTCAGCGTCTTTGAATGCGGTCATCGGATCGCTGTGCGCGGTCATGCCGGCCAGCAGCGGGAATGCGCAATCGTCGAGTTCCATCATCACGCCCTTGAGTGCCTTCTGGGCTTTTTCGTCAGGGATTTCGAGCAGTTGCAGGATGACCGGCTGGTCTTTGCCGAGCATGTCGCCATTGGCGATGCGGAACAGCAGGGAATAACCGATTTGGCCAGCGGCGCCGGTAACGGCGACGCGCATGGGGGCTTTAGCCATGTTGACTCTCCAAAGTGGGTGATGAAAAGGGTGCGGTGTCGATTTGTAAAGAACCCCGCAATAATACTGCCGAAAGCAAGTCAAGTCAGCCAATTCGGCTCACGCGCTGTAAAAACTGCGCTGAACCCGTTTGGCCTCGCTGAATTTGCGCAAGGTAAATATTTCACGCGAGTTTAGGCTGTGTGTAACAGGCTGTCAATGATCATCTTATATCTTATATAAGACATATCAGTAGCATTTTTTGCTAGACGGCAAAGGGTGATTTGTGGTGAAATCGGGGGCATGAGTTCTGTCCTGTCCAATTTGAATAATGGCAGTGCGCCTGGCGCAGGGGCAGGAGCTTCCGCATCCGGGCCATCGCCCACCTTTAGTCCTCTGTATCAGCAGATCAAGGCGCTGATCACGCAAAGTCTTCAGTCCGGCGAATGGAAGCCGGGCGAATTAATTCCTAGTGAAGTCGAACTGGCCGCCCGTTTCAAGGTGAGTCAGGGAACCGTCCGCAAGGCGATCGATGAGCTTGCGCAGGAAAATCTGGTCGTGCGCCGCCAGGGCAAGGGCACATTTGTCGCGACCCATCATGAAGTGCGTGCGCAATTCCGCTTTTTGCGATTGATGCCGGATGAAGGGGAGCCGCACAGTGCAGATAATCGCGTTATTGATGTCAAACGCTTGCGAGCGCCTGCCGAAGTGGCGCGCCTGCTGGAAATGAAATCCGGCGATCCGATGATTTTCATCAAGCGCGTGCAATCATTTGATGGCGTGCCCACTATTCTCGAAGAGTTATGGTTGCCGGGTGTGCTGTTCAAGGGACTGACCGCGGAACGCCTGATTGAATACAAGGGGCCGATGTACGGCTTGTTCGAGACTGAGTTCGGCACGCGTATGATCCGTGCAACCGAGCAGTTGCGTGCCGTATGTGCAGACGAGCATGCCGCGCAGTTATTGGAAATCGCGCAGGGTACTCCGTTGCTGAGCGTGGAGCGCGTATCGTTTACCTATGGCGATAAGCCGGTAGAGGTGCGGCGTTGCCTGTATTTGACGACGACGCACCATTATCAAAATGAGTTGAGCTAGAGCGCGGCAGGAAAAAAAATTGCCCGCGAGCTACAATAGATGGTTGGTATGCTTCGCAAAAATAAGCGAAAATTACGAAATTGTTACAAGTGAGAGGCCTTTCAAATGTCTGAACCGGAAAAAAACAACCGACGGCAATTTGGTCGGATGACCTTTGCCCAAGCAATCAGTTACCGATTGCCGCTTGCGGCCAAGGTATCGATCCTGCACAGGGGGAGCGGCTTGCTGCTCGTTGTCCTGTTGCCCTTTGTGCTCTATCTGCTCGACCAGAGCCTGACGTCGGAGATTTCCTTCGACTATATGAAGGGTTTCGCGTCACATGGCTTCGTGAAGCTGGTGATTCTGGCGATGGCCTGGGCATATCTGCATCACTTCTGCGCCGGTATCCGTCACTTGTTCATGGACTTTCACGTTGGCGTCACCAAGGAAGCCGGCCGTAAGTCTTCGGCCGTCGTGCTGGTAGTCAGCCTGGTTCTGACTGCTCTGGTTGCGTTGAAACTGTTTGGAGCATTTTAAAAAATGGCAAATAACAATATCGGACCGCGGCGCCTGGTAGTCGGTGCCCATTACGGCCTGCGGGACTGGATGGCGCAGCGCGTCACCGCCATCATCATGGGTCTTTATACCCTGATTCTGCTGCTGTGCTTTTTGACCGGTTCGCGCTTCAGCTATGAAGGCTGGGCTGGTCTGTTCGCCCATCAGTGGTTCAAGATCGCGACTTTCGTCACCTTCCTGTCTTTGTTCTATCACGCCTGGGTCGGCATGCGCAACATTCTGATGGACTATGTCACCAAGTCCGTTGCGCTGCGCCTCGTATTGCAAGTTGCCACCATCGCGTGGCTGATTGGTTGTGCCGGTTGGGCGGCGCAGATTATCTGGAGAGCTTAACCGTGGCAGCAATCAAATCCACCATTCCAACCCGTCGTTTTGATGCAGTGATCGTCGGCGCCGGCGGTTCCGGCATGCGCGCTTCGCTGCAACTGGCTGAAGCCGGCCTGAACGTTGCCGTGCTGTCGAAAGTCTTTCCGACCCGTTCGCATACCGTCGCTGCCCAGGGTGGCATCGGCGCTTCGCTGGGCAACATGGCCGAGGACAACTGGTTCTGGCACATGTTCGACACCGTCAAGGGCGGCGATTACCTGGGCGACCAGGATGCCATCGAATTCATGTGCCGCGAAGCGCCGCACGTGGTGTACGAACTCGAGCACTTCGGCATGCCGTTCGACCGTAATGCCGACGGCACCATTTATCAGCGTCCGTTCGGCGGCCACACCGCCAACTTCGGCGAGAAGCCGGTGCAGCGCGCCTGCGCCGCCGCCGACCGTACTGGTCACGCGCTGCTGCATACGCTGTACCAGCGTAACGTACGCGCCAAGACCCACTTCTTCGTCGAATGGATGGCGATCGACCTGATTCGTGACGCCGATGGCGATATCCTCGGCGTGGTTGCCCTGGAACTGGAAACCGGCGACGTCATGATGCTGCAGGCAAAGACCACCATCTTCGCCACCGGCGGTGCCGGCCGTATCTTTGCCGCTTCCACGAACGCCTTCATCAACACCGGTGACGGCATCGGCATGGCGGCCCGCGCGGGCCTGCCGATCGAAGACATGGAATTCTGGCAGTTTCACCCGACCGGCGTGTCCGGCGCGGGCGTGCTGATCACCGAGGGCGTGCGCGGCGAAGGCGGTATCCTGCTGAACTCCAACGGCGAACGCTTCATGGAGCGCTATGCGCCGACCCTGAAGGACCTGGCACCGCGTGACTTCGTTTCGCGTTCGATGGACCAGGAAATCAAGGAAGGTCGCGGCTGCGGTCCGAACAAGGATCACGTGCTGCTGGATCTGCGTCACATCGGCGCCGACACCATCCGCAAGCGCTTGCCGTCGATTCTGGAAATCGGCCACAAGTTTGCCAACGTCGATGCGACCAAGGAACCGATCCCTGTCGTGCCGACCATTCACTATCAGATGGGCGGCATCCCGACCAACATCCACGGTCAGGTCGTCGCGCCGAAAAACGGCAACCCCAACGAAGTGGTCAACGGCCTGTATGCCATCGGCGAATGCTCGTGCGTCTCGGTGCACGGCGCCAACCGCCTGGGCACCAACTCGTTGCTCGACCTCGTGGTGTTCGGCCGCGCCGCCGGCAACCATATCGTCGCCAGCAAGCTGCAGGACAAGGCTCACAAGCCGCTGCCGGCCGATGCCGCCGACCTCGCGCTGTCGCGCCTGAGCCATCTGGAAAACAGCACAGGCGGCGAGCGTGTGCAGGATGTCGCCAACGCGATCCGTTCGACCATGCAGAAGTACTGCGGCGTGTTTCGCACCGATGAGCTGCTGCAGGCCGGCGTCCAGGAAATCCTGAAGCTGGACGAGCGTCGCAAGCATGTCTCGTTCAAGGATAAGTCGAAGGTGTTCAACACCGCGCGCATGGAAGCGCTAGAACTCGATAACCTGATCGAAACCGCCAAGGCAACCATCATCTCCGCTGCAGCCCGCAAGGAATCGCGCGGCGCCCACGCCCATCGCGATTACGAAAAGCGTGACGACGAAAACTGGATGAAGCACACCCTGTGGTACTCGGAAGGCAACCGTCTGGATTACAAGCCGGTCGTCACCAAGCCGCTGACGGTGGAAACCTTCAAGCCCAAGGCTCGCACGTTCTAAGGATTAGAAAATTATGGCACGTACTCTGAAATTCCAAATCTACCGCTACGATCCGGACAAGGATGCCAAGCCTTACATGCAGGACTTGACGGTCGAGCTGAAGGACACCGACAAGATGCTGCTGGACGCGCTCCAGCGCATCAAGTCCGACGTCGACGATTCCCTGGCGCTGCGCCGCTCCTGCCGCGAAGGCGTGTGCGGTTCCGACGCCATGAACATCAACGGCAAGAACGGCCTGGCTTGCACCACCAACCTGAACGAGCTGACCGAGCCGATCGTGCTGCGTCCGCTGCCGGGCCTGCCGGTCATCCGCGACCTGATCGTCGACATGACCCAGTTCTTCAAGCAGTACCACTCGATCAAGCCTTACCTGATCAACGAGCAGATTCCGCCCGAAAAAGAGCGCCTGCAGTCGCCCGCCGAGCGCGAAGAGCTCGATGGCCTGTATGAGTGCATCCTGTGCGCATGCTGCTCGACTTCCTGCCCGTCGTTCTGGTGGAATCCGGACAAGTTCGTCGGCCCGGCCGGCCTGCTGCAAGCCTACCGCTTCATCGCCGACAGCCGCGACGAAGCCACCAATGACCGTCTGGACAACCTGCAGGATCCGTACCGCCTGTTCCGCTGCCACACGATCATGAATTGCGTCGACGTTTGCCCGAAGGGTCTGAACCCGACCAAGGCGATCGGCAAGATCAAAGAACTGATGGTGCGCCGCGCCGTTTAATGCAATACGAAAGCGTGATGACATGTCAATGAGCCATCAATCCGACCCGATCAAACGCGCCCGCCTGCGCTGGCGCGCACGTCGCGGCTTGCTGGAAAACGACCTGATCATCACGCGTTTCCTGGATGCGCATGAAACCACCCTGACGGATGAAGAGGTGGATGCGTTTTCCCGCCTGATGGAGCTGGCAGACAGCGAGCTGATGGATTTGCTCCTGTCGCGCAAGGAACCGGAAGGCGAAGTGGATTTGCCGCACGTGCATGCCTTGCTGGCGCGTCTTCGTGCAGCCTGACTCCCATCCCATTAGTAGTATCTGCAGTTACGTTTCTTATTTTAACAACCGCCTCACCCCCCAAGGTGATTTGAAGGAAGAGCCATGACCAACTCTGAAACTAAAGCCACGCTGTCGTTTTCCGACGGATCCCCCTCGCTTGAACTCCCTATCTACAAGGGCACTGTTGGTCCTGACGTAATCGACATTCGCAAACTGTATGGCGCGACGGGCAAGTTCACCTATGACCCGGGCTTCATGTCGACCGCCGCCTGCAATTCCTCGATCACCTACATCGATGGCGACAAGGGCGAGCTGCTGTATCGCGGCTACCCGATCGAGCAACTGGCCGTCAACTGCGACTTCCTGGAAACCTGCTACCTGCTGCTGAACGGCGAACTGCCGAACCAGGCGCAGAAGGATGAATTCGTCGCTACCGTCACCAAGCACACCATGGTGCACGAGCAGATGCAATTCTTCTTCCGTGGCTTCCGCCGCGACGCCCACCCGATGGCCGTGCTGGTCGGTACCGTCGGCGCGCTGTCGTCGTTCTACCATGATTCGCTGGACATCTCCGACAAGCATCATCGCGACGTGTCGGCCATCCGCCTGATCGCCAAGCTGCCGACCCTGGTCGCCATGGCATACAAATATTCGATCGGCCAGCCGTTCGTGTATCCGCGCAATGACCTGTCGTACAGCGCCAACTTCATGCGCATGATGTTCTCCAACCCGTGCGAAGACTATAAGGTCAACGACGTGCTGGTGCGCGCACTTGACCGCATCCTGATCTTGCACGCCGATCACGAGCAAAATGCGTCGACCTCGACCGTGCGTCTGGCCGGCTCCTCCGGCGCCAACCCGTTCGCCTGTATCGCTGCCGGTATCGCCTGCCTGTGGGGCCCGGCTCACGGCGGCGCCAACGAAGCAGCGCTGCAAATGCTGGAAGATATCCAGAAGCAGGGCGGCGTCGAGCGCATCGGCGAATTTATCGCCAAGGTCAAGGACAAGAACTCCGGCGTCAAGCTGATGGGCTTCGGTCACCGCGTCTACAAGAACTACGACCCGCGCGCCAAGCTGATGCGTGAAACCTGCTACGAAGTGCTGAACGAACTGGGTCTGCACGACGACCCGCTGTTCAAGCTGGCCATGGCCTTGGAAAAGATCGCCCTGGAAGACGAATATTTCGTGTCCCGCAAGCTGTACCCGAACGTCGACTTCTACTCGGGTATCGTTCAGCGCGCTCTGGGTATCCCGGTTTCGCTGTTCACCGGTATCTTCGCAATGGCCCGTACCGTCGGCTGGATCGCCCAGTGGAACGAAATGATCTCCGATCCGGAACAGAAGATCGGCCGTCCGCGTCAGCTGTTCGTCGGTTCGCCGACCCGCGAAGTGCCTCCAATGTCCAAGCGCGGTTAATTATCGGACAAGGCCATCAAGAAAGCGGATCTTCGGATCCGCTTTTTTATTGTCTTATTTATTGCCACAAGGCATTTCGGCTGCTGAAACAAATCACCGAGATATGATATGCTTCAGCAGTTGATAAATTCAGGTCATTCCCAGAATACAGCCCTTCCCCCCACAACTTGATGTGCAATCCGCTAACCGGTCAGGCCGTGTCGCGGAAGGTTGACTAAACCCGCTAATCATTCGCGAAACGCGAAGAAAGGTGAGCAGTATGATGCAGCAGTACCGTTCCAACTCTTATCTGTTTGGAGGTAACGCGCCGTACATTGAAGAATTGTACGAGGCCTACCTCAATAATCCTGGTTCCGTCCCCGATAACTGGCGCGCCTATTTTGATGCGATGCAGCATGTGCCTGCCGTCGATGGCTCGGACAAGCCCGACGTTGCCCATGCTCCTGTAATTGCGTCGTTCGCCGAGCGCGCCAAGCAAGGGCCGATCCGCACCGTTACTGCGACTGCCGATGCCGAAATGGGCCGCAAGCGTGTCGGTGCCACTCAGTTGATCGCATCCTATCGTTTCCTGGGTAACCGCTGGGCCAATCTGGACCCTCTGCAGCGCCAGGAACGTCCGGCCATTCAAGAGTTGGATCCGAGCTTCTACGGCTTCACCGATGCCGACATGGACACCGTGTTCAATGTCAGCAACACTTATTTCGGCACTGAAAACGCTTCTTTGCGCGATCTGCTCAATGCGCTGCGCGATACTTATTGCCGTTCGATCGGCGCCGAATTCATGTATATCAGCGACCCGGCGCAAAAGCGCTGGCTGCAGGAGAAGCTGGAATCGGTACGCTCCACCCCGAATTTTTCGCCTGAAAAGAAGCGCCACATCCTCGAGCGCCTGACTGCGGCAGAAGGCCTGGAGCGCTATCTGCATACCAAGTATGTCGGCCAGAAGCGATTCTCGCTGGAAGGTGGCGAGAGCTTCATCGCTTCCATGGATGAAGCCATCCAGCGCGCCGGTTCCAAGGGCGTGCAGGAAATCGTCATTGGCATGGCCCACCGCGGCCGCTTAAACGTGCTGGTCAACATTCTGGGCAAGACACCGAAGGACCTGTTCTCCGAATTCGAACACACCGCGACCGAAGACTTGCCGGCAGGTGACGTCAAGTACCACCAAGGCTTCTCGTCCGACGTGACTTCGCCGGGTGGCCCGATCCACCTGTCGCTGGCCTTTAACCCATCGCACCTGGAAATCGTCAATCCGGTGGTGGAGGGCTCGGCCAAGGCACGCATGGTGCGTCGTGGCGACAAGGATGGCTCGCAAGTGCTGCCGATCCTGGTGCATGGCGACGCGGCATTCGCCGGCCAAGGCGTGGTGATGGAAACCTTGAACCTGGCACAAACCCGCGGCTACGGCACGGGCGGCACGCTGCATATCGTCATCAACAACCAGATCGGCTTCACCACTTCGGATCCGCGCGACACCCGCTCGACGACTTACTGCTCGGACGTCGTCAAGATGATCGAAGCGCCGGTTCTGCACGTCAATGGCGACGATCCGGAAGCCGTGGTGCTGGCAACCCAGATTGCGCTGGATTACCGAATGGAATTCAAGAAGGATATCGTTGTCGATATCGTCTGCTTCCGCAAACTGGGCCACAACGAGCAAGATACGCCGGCACTGACCCAGCCGCTGATGTACAAGAAGATCGGTAAGCATCCGGGTACCCGCAAGGTGTACGCCGACAAGCTGGTGACCCAGGGCGTGCTGCCGGCTGATGCTCCGGATGCGCTGGTGGCGGAATACCGCGCCGCGATGGATGCCGGTAAACATACCGTGGATCCGGTCATTTCCAACTACAAGAGCCAGTACGCAGTCGACTGGATGCCGTTCCTGAACCGCAAGTGGACCGATGCCGCCGATACCGCAGTTCCCGTCGCGGAATTGCAGCGCCTGGCTTCGCGCATCACCACTGTGCCGGAAGGCTTCAAGGTGCATCCGCTGGTCGAGAAAGTATTGGCGGACCGTGCTGCCATGGGCCGCGGCGAGATCAATCTCGACTGGGGCATGGGCGAACACTTGGCCTTCGCCTCCCTGGTGTCGTCGGGCTATGCCGTGCGCATCACCGGCCAGGATGCCGGCCGCGGCACCTTTACCCACCGTCACGCCGTATTGCATGACCAGAATCGCGAAAAGTGGGATGCCGGCAGCTATATCCCGCTGCAGAACGTCGCCGACAACCAGGCGCGTTTCCTGGTGATCGACTCCGTGCTGTCGGAAGAGGCAGTCCTGGGCTTCGAGTACGGTTATTCGACCGCCGAGCCGAACACCCTGACCATCTGGGAAGCGCAGTTCGGTGACTTCGTCAACGGTGCGCAAGTGGTGATCGACCAGTTCATCAGCTCCGGTGAAGTGAAGTGGGGTCGTGCTTCCGGCCTCGTGATGATGCTGCCGCATGGCTATGAAGGCCAGGGCCCGGAGCATTCCTCGGCTCGTCCGGAACGCTTCCTGCAATTGTGCGCAGACAACAACATGCAAGTGGTGCAGCCGACTACCGCCGCACAGATTTTCCATCTGCTGCGTCGCCAGATGATCCGCCTATTCAGGAAGCCATTGGTGATCCTGACACCGAAGTCGCTGTTGCGTAACAAGGATGCCGGTTCGCCGCTGCTTGACTTGGCCAAGGGCAGTTTCCAGACCGTGATCGGCGAAGTCGACGAGAAAATCGATGCCAAGAAAGTCAAGCGCGTCATCGCCTGCTCCGGCAAGGTGTACTACGACTTGGTCAATACCCGCAAGGAACGCGGCGCGAACGATGTTGCCATTATCCGTATCGAACAGCTGTATCCGTTCCCGCATAAGGCCTTTGCCGCTGAATTGAAGAAATTCCCGGCCATGACCGAACTGGTGTGGGCGCAGGACGAACCGCAAAACCAAGGTGCGTGGTTCCAGATTCAGCACAACATCTTTGAAAACATCGAAGAAGGCCAGAAGCTTGCATATGCAGGTCGTCCGGCCAGCGCATCGCCCGCTGTCGGTTACTACGACAAGCACTATGCGCAACAGAAGGCATTGCTGGATCAGGCATTCGCTAAATTGAAGGGCTTTGTCCTGACTAAATAACACCTCGGCGGCGCGTCAGAAACTGGCGCGCCGTTTGAACAACCCGAAACGGAGAGTTACATGGCTATTATTGAAGTAAAAGTTCCGCAGCTGTCGGAATCCGTCGCTGAAGCGACCCTGCTGCAGTGGCATAAGAAAGTCGGAGAAGCCGTTGCCCGCGACGAAAACCTGATTGATGTCGAGACCGACAAGGTCGTGCTGGAATTGCCGGCCCCTGCCGCTGGCGTGCTGGTTAGCATTGTCAAGGGCGACGGTTCGACCGTGGTCGCCGATGAAGTAATCGCTACCATCGATACTGAAGCGACTGCATCCGCCGGCGCTCCGGCAGCCGCCGCGCCCGCTGCCGCCGCTCCGGCTCCTGCCGCAACTCCTGCTGCCGCAGCACCCGCAGCTCCGTCCGCCGGCGCGATCGCCATGCCGGCTGCTGCCAAGATGCTGGCTGACAATCAGCTGTCGGCTGCGCAAGTCGCTGGCACCGGCAAGGATGGCCGCATCACCAAGGGCGACGTCATCGGCGCCCTGGAAAACAAAGCTGCCCCTCCCGCTGTTGCCGCCAAGCCGGCTCTGCAGCAAGTCGCCGCCCCGGTCAACCTGGATCTGGGCGACCGTCCGGAACAGCGCGTGCCGATGAGCCGCTTGCGTGCCCGTATCGCCGAGCGCCTGCTGCAATCGCAAGCCACCAACGCGATCCTGACGACCTTCAACGAAGTCAACATGAAGCCGGTCATGGATCTGCGCAACAAGTACAAGGACAAGTTCGAGAAGGAACACGGCGTCAAGCTGGGTTTCATGTCCTTCTTCGTCAAGGCTGCCGTCGCTGCGCTGAAGAAGTACCCGATCCTGAATGCTTCGGTCGACGGCAATGACATCGTCTATCACGGCTATTTCGATATCGGTATCGCTGTCGGCTCGCCGCGCGGCCTGGTGGTGCCCATCCTGCGCAATGCCGACCAGATGTCGATCGCCGATATCGAGAAGAAGATTGGCGAGTTTGGCGCCAAGGCCAAGGATGGCAAGCTGAGCCTCGAAGAAATGTCCGGCGGTACCTTCTCGATCTCCAATGGCGGCGTGTTCGGTTCCATGCTGTCGACTCCGATCATCAACCCGCCGCAATCGGCCATCCTGGGCATCCATGCCACCAAGGATCGCGCCGTGGTCGAGAATGGCGAGATCGTCATTCGCCCGATGAACTACCTGGCCATGTCCTATGACCACCGTATCATCGACGGCCGCGAAGCCGTGCTCGGCCTGGTGGCAATGAAGGAAGCGTTGGAAGACCCGGCTCGTCTGCTGCTGGATCTGTAATCGAGTTGATGTAAGGCACGCGGCTTGTCGGCACTTTTGCCGCCGCGTGCCTTTTTCGTATGCAAGGAACAAAGCTATGTCTAAAGAATTTGATGTCGTCGTGATCGGTGCCGGTCCCGGCGGTTATGTTGCCGCCATCCGCGCTGCCCAACTGGGTTTCAAGACTGCCTGTATCGACGAGTGGAAGAATGAGAAGGGCGGCCCGGCACCTGGCGGCACTTGCACCAACGTCGGCTGCATTCCTTCCAAGGCGCTGCTGCAATCCTCGGAAAACTATGAGCATGCCGGCCACGCGTTTGCCGACCATGGCATCGAGGTCAAGGGCCTGAGCATCGATATCAAGAAGATGATCGCCCGTAAGGATAACGTCGTGAAGCAGAACAACGACGGCATCCTGTACCTGTTCAAGAAGAACAAGGTCACCTTCTTCCACGGCCGCGGCTCTTTCGAGAAGGCCGAGGGCGGTGTCTACAGCGTCAAGGTTGCCGGCGCTGCCGAAGAGACCATCACCGGCAAGCACGTCATCGTCGCCACCGGCTCGAACCCGCGCGCATTGCCGGGTGCAGCCTTCGATGAAAAACTGATCCTGTCAAATACCGGTGCGCTGGAAATCGACGCCGTGCCGAAGAAGCTGGGCGTGATCGGCGCCGGTGTCATCGGACTGGAAATGGGCAGCGTGTGGCGTCGCGTCGGTGCCGAAGTCACCGTGCTGGAAGCCATGCCGACCTTCCTCGGCGCAGTCGACGAACAAATCGCCAAGGAAGCGCAGAAGCTGCTGGCCAAGCAGGGTCTGAACATCAACCTGGGCGTGAAGATCGGCGCCATCACTGCCGGCAAGAAGGATGTGACGGTCGAGTACACCGATGCTTCCGGCAAGGAGCACAAGGATGTGTTCGATAAGCTGATCGTCTCGATCGGCCGCGTGCCGAACACGAACGGCCTGAATGCCGAAGCCGTCGGCCTGAAACTCGACGAGCGTGGTTTCATCGCCGTCGATGGCGATTGCAAGACCAGCCAGCCGAACGTCTGGGCGGTAGGTGACGTCGTGCGCGGCCCGATGCTGGCGCACAAGGCGGAAGAAGAGGGCGTGGCAGTCGCCGAGCGTATTGCCGGTCAGCATGGCCACGTGAATTTCAACACGATTCCATGGGTGATCTATACTTCTCCCGAGATTGCCTGGGTTGGCAAGACCGAGCAGCAATTGAAGGCGGAAGGCGTGCCTTACAAGGCCGGCACTTTCCCGTTCATGGCCAACGGTCGTGCCCGTGCGCTGGGCGATACGTCCGGCATGGTGAAATTCCTGGCCGACGCGAAGACCGATGAAATCCTCGGCGTGCACATGGTGGGACCGATGGTGTCCGAATTGATTTCGGAAGCCGTGGTCGCGATGGAATTCCGTGCTTCGTCGGAAGACATCGCCCGTATCTGCCACGCGCATCCGTCGCTGTCGGAATCGACCAAGGAAGCAGCGCTGGCAGTCGACAAGCGTTCGCTGAATTTCTAAGCGCGCTGACTGGTCGAATAGACAGGGAAGTTTCGCAGGAAAGCCAAGGAGCCGTCATGCGTTATCTGATTCTCGCTTTGCCGTTGGCGCTGGCCGCCTGTGCCAGCACGGAGCCTGTCGCCGATAAGGGCATTACCGTGGAAACGGTCAGTCGGCAGCAGGTCATCAACGGCGCGGAGTGCGTGGTCAGCAATGGCAACGGCTCCTGGCAAGTGACGACACCCGGCACGGTGAATCCGGGCGGTGTCAACGGTGACCTGCGCGTGGTATGCAACAAGGCCGGTTACCGGACTTCCGAATTCCTGTTCCGGCCCACGAGCTATCCGGTGGCATCCTCGGGCAGCAGCCTGGGTATCGGTCTTGGTGGCGGCGGCCGCAACGTGGGGGGCGGCATTGGTTTCAGTCTGCCGATTGGCGGCAGGTCAGGCAATAATGGCAATTATCCTCCGCGCGTGACGGTGGAGATGACTCCCTTATAAAAAGCTTTCTTTCTCTTGTATGATGGGCGAGTGCGATCTCGCCCGTTTTTTTGCGCTTTCTGCCGGCAAAGCGTCTCATTGCAGTAAAGTCGAATTTGATGAACGTTCAGGAATTTTACGATCACGCGCTCAAGCAGCGCGGCTATTCGCCCGATCCGGCGCAATTGCGCGCCGTGGCGCGCCTGCAGCAGGCGTTTGATGAATGGAATAGTTACAAGGCGAACCGCTCCAGCAAGCTGAAGCGCCTGATCAACCGCCCCGAAGTGCCGCGTGGCGTCTACATGTGGGGCGGAGTAGGGCGCGGCAAATCCTTTTTGATGGATAGCTTCTATTCCGTCGTGCCGGTGGTGCGCAAGACGCGCCTGCATTTCCATGAGTTCATGCGCGGCGTGCATCATCAGCTCGACGAGCTCAAGGGCGTGGCCGATCCGCTCGATGAAGTGGCGCGCCGCATCGCCAAGAAATACCGCCTCATCTGTTTCGACGAATTTCACGTATCGGATATTGCCGATGCGATGATCTTGTATAACCTGCTCAAGGCCTTGTTCGACAATGGCGTGACCTTCGTGATGACGTCCAACTATGAACCGGACACGCTGTATCCGGACGGACTGCATCGCGACCGGATTCTGCCGGCGATCGCGCTGCTCAAGGCCAAGCTCGACGTGCTGAATGTCGATGCCGGCAATGATTATCGCAAGCGTTCGCTGGAGCAGGTGCAATCGTATCTGACGCCGCTGGGCGCCGAAACGGACCGGGCCTTGCGCCATGCTTTTGCGGCGATCGCCGAAACCGCCGACGAGGAACCGCGTATCGAGGTGGAGGGGCGCGAGATCCATACGCTGCGGCGTGCCGGCGGCGTCATCTGGTTCGACTTCGCTTCGCTTTGCGGTTCGCCGCGCTCGCAAAATGATTACCTTGAAATCGCCAGCCGTTTTCACACCGTGATTTTGTCCGGTATTCCGCGCATGGGCGCGGCGCAGTCTTCCGAGGCGCGCCGCTTCACCTGGCTGATCGACGTGTTTTACGACCGCAAGGTCAAGTTGCTGATGTCAGCCGAAGTGTCGCCGGAAGAGTTGTACACGGAAGGCATGCTGGCTAATGAATTTCACCGCACCGTATCGCGCATCATCGAAATGCAGTCGCGCGAATACATGGAATCGCACCGGCGCGACAATGCCGATGCCATCGCCTGAATCATCTGACAAGGAACGCATGACCATGGAAGCCTTCGGATTTTCGCGCATTCCGAGCGCATTGCTCATTGCTTTAATGCTGGCGCAGCCAGTGTGGGCCCAGCAGGACGGCAAGCAGGAGAGCGACACTAAGACGCAAAGCGTCCAGGCCAATTCGGACAGTCCCGAGCCGGCACCGTCCTCAGCCGCGCATAGCGTCCCCGCAATGACCGAGCGTTATCCGAAAGGCAGCATCAATTCTGACGAATTGGCAGAACAGGCGCAGGTCGATGCGCGCAGCCTGCGGACTGTGCTTGCAACTGAACTCGCCAATGCCAAGAGTGCCTGTTACGACCGCTTCTTCACCAATAGCTGCATCGACAAGGCGCAGGAAGAGTACCGCGGCGCCATCGCGGCATTGAAACCGATCGAACTTGAAGCCGGCGCCTTCCAGCGCCAGTCGCGGGTAGATAAGCGCGACCAGGCCCTGGCGGAGCGGCGCAAGCAGGAAGAGGCCGAAGCGCCTGACCGTTTGCGCATTGCCCAGGAAAACGAGCAAAAGGCGGCCGAGAAAGCGCAGTCACGCGCGCAGCAGGAAGCCGAGCGCCAAGCTCGTCAAGCCAGCGATGAAAAGCGCTTGGCAAATCCGAACGAGCGCATACAGCGCCACGAGGAGAAACTGCAGCGCTTGCGCGAGGATGATGCGCGTAAAGAGCAAGAGATTCCCGGTAACATCGCAGCGTACGAAAAAAAGCAGAAGGAAGCGGCTGAACGGCAAAAGAAAGTCGCCGAAAGAAAGGCAAAGAAGCAGGCCGAGCAGGAGGCAAAGCAATCCAAGCCGACCGAGCCGGCAGCGAAGTAGTCCGTCAGGCGTTTGCCGGCCGCTTCAGTGTTGTGACATAACTGAGGCGGCCGGATCAGGAAACTTCTTGCGAGGCGAAGAGAGTTTTGGTTGGCTTCTAAACCGCCCGACGCATTTTCTTGACCGTGTAGCTGCGCTCCGGCTCCGGTGGCGTGACCAGCTTGACGATGGCAAGCGTGCAATTATCCGCTACCGTACCCGCAGCCCGTTCGCGAGCTTTGCGGATCAGCATCTCGGACGCCTGGCGCGGCGAATTCATGGCAAGCGCCGCTCCGAGTTCGGCTTCCTTGAAATAATGCCACAGCCCATCCGAGCAGAGCAGGAAGGAATCGCCGGCTCGCAGCCCGTCGTGGCGGCCGATGGTGGCTTGCGGTTCATTGTTGGCCATGCCCAGCACGTTGACCAGGATGTTGGAAAGCTTGTGGTTCTTGGCGTCTTCGCGCTTGAGCTTGCCCTGGCTGATCAATTGCTCGACATAGGAATGGTCGGCAGTGCGTTCGGCAAAGTTGGGGCCGCTGAAACGGTACAGGCGCGAATCGCCGACATGCGCCCAGATCGCCGACCTGTCGGGTGTGATGACCAGGGCAACCATGGTGCTGTGCGGTTGCTTTTCCGCCGAGATGCCGGTCAGCTTGATGATGGTGTGGACTTCATGCGCGATCGTTTTCAGCATATCCTCGACCGTATCGGTCAAAGGAGAAAACAGATCGAAATTCTGCTTGGCTGTTCGGATAACCTGTTCGGCCGCCATCGCACCACCGCTCTTGCCGCCCATGCCATCGGCGAGAACCGCCATGATGTAGCCGGGCGCCTTGGGCGCGGAAAAGAGAGCAGCGCGGTCCTGTTGTTCCGACCGGTCTCCTATGTGCTGGGCTGTGCCTGCTTCAATCTTGTATTGGCTCATACCTCTGTGTAGATTACACTGCTCATTGGCAATAGCCATATAGTACGGAATAATCTTCACATGCGCCAAGCATGGAGGAGGAAATAGTGAAATATTGTGAATTTTTTGCCTGAAAAGTAACAGCATGAGCAAATCCTCCCTGGAAGATATTCAACGCCGCATCATCGAACTGGAAGTGGAGCACCGTGATCTGGATGCAGTGATCGAGCGGCTGTCACAGGATGTGCGGCAGGATGACTTGCAATTGCGCCGCCTGAAGAAGCGCAAGCTACAATTGAAAGACCATATTACATTGCTGAAAATGCAATTGATCCCCGATATTCCAGCTTGAATGTGCTGTCTGCTTCCGGCATTCGGCAGCGGCCAGGCCGGTTCATACAGTGACATAGAAATACCTTGACTCAAGAAACTCCCATATCCGGCGACACCGGCACCCACGACCAGGAAGTCGAGCAGTTATTCGATGCCGCAGGTCTGCTGGGGCAGGCTGTGCCGGGCTTTCATCCGCGCCAATCGCAAACCGAAATGGCCAAGGCGATCGCCGACGCGATTGCGCGCCAGGCCAGTCTGATCGCCGAAGCCGGAACCGGTACGGGAAAGACCTTCGCCTATCTGGTGCCGTCCCTGTTGTGGGGCGGGAAAGTGATTGTCTCCACCGGTACCAAGAACCTGCAGGATCAACTGTTCCTGCGCGATATTCCCACCGTGCGCAAGGCCTTGAGCGCGCCGGTGTCGGTCGCGCTGCTGAAAGGGCGCGCCAATTACCTTTGCCATTTTCACCTGGAGCGCACGCTGCAGAACGGTCGGCTGACCTCACGCGAGGATGTCGGTTACCTGCGCGAGATCTCGCGCTTCGCCAAGACCAGCAGCACGGGCGACAAGGCGGAGCTGTCGCGAGTGCCCGAAACCGCGCCGGTGTGGAACCTGGTGACGTCGACGCGCGACAACTGCATGGGCGCGGAGTGTCAGTATTACCAGGATTGCTTCGTCATGAAGGCGCGCCGCGAGGCGCAGCAGGCTGACGTGGTAGTGGTGAATCATCATCTTTTCTTCGCCGACGTGGCGCTGAAGGATACCGGCATCGCCGAACTGCTTCCTTCGGCAAATACGATTGTCTTCGACGAAGCCCATCAGCTTCCGGAAACCGCATCGCTGTTTTTCGGCGAAACCGTCTCGACCGCGCAGGTAATTGAACTGTGCCGCGACGTGCTGGCCGAGGGACTGGCGCATGCGCGCGATGGCGCCGACTGGTCGAAAGTGACCGGACAGGTCGACCGCGCCGCGCGCGACCTGCGCCTGACGTTTTCACAGGATATCGTGCGCCTGGCGGTCAATCAGATCGCGCCATCCAGCCCGTTTTTCCCGGCGCTCGACAAGCTCCTCGATGAACTGGACGACATGATTGCGGTGCTGCAGGCGCAGGCAGAGCGCGCCGAGACCATCGAGCAGTGCCGCGTGCGCGCGCATGAACTCTCTACCAAGATCGAGGCCTGGAAGACTGCCAGCACTGCGGTTTCAGGCGAGGCCGCCAAGGATCTGGATGCGGTGCTGTGGGTCGAGGCGTTTACCTCGTCGCTGCAGCTGCACAAGACGCCGCTATCGATCGCCCCGATCTTCGCCAAGCAGCGCGAGGGTACGCCGCGCGCCTGGATATTCACGTCGGCCACGCTGGCGGTGAAAAACGATTTTCACCACTATGCTTCGCAAATGGGCTTGTGGGATGCACCGGCCCGCACTTGGCCGAGCCCGTTCGACTATGGTAATCAAGGCTTGCTGTATGTGCCGACAGACCTGCCGCAGCCGAATTCGCCCGGCTACACCGATGCGGTGATCGACGCCGCGCTGCCGATGATCGAGGCAGCAGGCGGACGCACCTTCCTGTTATGCACCACCATCCGCGCCGTCAATCGCGCGGCGGAACGCTTGCGTGCCGAGTTCGAGGCGCGCAAGCTGCCATTCCCGTTGCTGGTGCAAGGCGAGGCGGGACGCACCGAATTGCTCGACCGCTTTCGCAGCAGCGGCAACGCGGTGCTGATCGGCAGTCAAAGTTTCTGGGAAGGCGTGGACGTGCGCGGCGATGCGCTATCGCTGGTCATCATCGACAAGCTGCCGTTCGCGCCGCCCGACGACCCGGTGCTGGCAGCGCGTATCGAGGCGCTGGAGCGAAAAGGCTTGAACGGCTTTGTGCATCACCAGTTGCCGGAAGCCGTCATCACCCTTAAGCAGGGCGCCGGACGTCTCATCCGCGACGAGAAAGACCGTGGCGTATTGATGATTTGCGATCCTCGCCTGATCTCCAAGCCATATGGGCGGCGCATCTGGCAAAGTTTGCCGCCATTCAAGCGCACCCGGGTTGCTGCCGATGTCCACGCATTCTTTTCCGGCCAAGCGCAACCGATTCCTGTAGAAGAGGAAGAGTCCGCGCAGCCGGATTAAGCGGAATGCGATAAATAATTTCCCGAGAAGTTGAGAGTATTCCGATGCCGCAAAGCGTCGGGTGACCATGAAAGTCGTGTTGTCAGCTTTCGTTCATTCAGGCGTGGCAGGATGATTTCCTTGAAACATAGGCTGAATACGGTAATGCTTCAGGTAAAATTTACTTATGAAAATTCTTGTCAGTAACGACGATGGCTATCTGGCGCCCGGCATCAGTGCCTTGGCAGAAGCTTTGGCGCCGATCGCCGACATTACCGTCGTGGCGCCGGATAGCAATCGATCGGGATGCTCCAATTCCCTGACGCTGGACCGGCCCTTGTCGGTATTCAGGGCAGCGAATGGTTTCTATTTTGTCAATGGTACGCCGTCGGATTGCGTGCACATTGCCTTGACCGGCGTGCTGTCCGAAAAGCCGGACCTGGTCGTTTCCGGTATCAACCAGGGACAGAACATGGGCGACGATACGCTGTATTCAGGTACGGTGGCCGCAGCGACGGAAGGCTACCTGTTCGGCATACCGGCGATTGCCTTCTCCCAGGTGGAAAAGGGCTGGAAGGAGCTGGATGCCGCCGCGCGCGTGGCAAGGGAAATCGTCCTGCGGCGTTTCGATGCCTTGCAAAAGCCCTATCTGCTGAATGTGAACATTCCCAATCGGCCTTACGAGAAGCTCGGCAAGATCCTGCCGACCAGGCTGGGCAAGCGGCATCAGTCGGAAGCCGTGATTCGCGCTCATGACCCGCAGGGCAGAGAAATTTTCTGGATCGGCCCGGCTGGCGCTGCCAAGGATACCGGTCCGGGGACGGATTTTCATGCGACCGCCGCGGGCCATGTATCCATCACGCCGCTGCAAGTCGACCTGACTCATGTCGCGCAACTCGATGCGCTTGCCGGGATTTGCCATGACTGAGAAGACCAAGCGCTTTCCGCTGACATTGTCATCCGTGGTGGAAAAGCAGGGAGCAGCGAAACGCCGCCCGGGCGAAGCGGCGTCGAGTCAGACTGCTGCGCGTAACGCCGTCGAGCTTGGCAAGCGAGAGCTGCCCAATACCGCTTCGTCAAAACCGGTGGCCAAGCCGGTTTCGCCATCCTTGACGACGGCTGCCAGATTGGCAGGGGCGAGCGCTGCTGTGCCATCCGCTTCGACTGGCACGCGCGCTGCGCCGCTGGTATCGGAAGGGGTGCGCAAGGCGATGGTCGAGCGCGTGGCAAAACAGGGAGTGCGGGATACCAAGGTCCTGGCCGCCATGATGGAGGTGCAGCGTCATCTGTTCATGGAGCCGGGTCTGGCCAGCCAGGCGTATATCGATGCGTCGCTGCCGATCGGCTACCATCAGACCATTTCGCAACCGTACATCGTGGCGCGGATGATCGAGATCATGCGCGCTAATCGCCTTGGCGGCGAACTTAACCGCGTGCTGGAAATCGGCACAGGCTGCGGCTACCAGGCAGCGGTGCTATCGCTGGTCGCCAAGGAAGTGTTTTCGATCGAGCGCATCAAGCCGCTGCATGAACTGGCCAAATCGAATCTCCGGCCCATGCGGATCGCGAATATTCGCCTGCATTACGGCGACGGCATGCTCGGCTTGCCGCAAGCGGCGCCATTCGACGGTATCATTCTGGCGGCGGCCGGTCTGGAAGTTCCGCAGGCCTTGCTGGAACAACTGACGATCGGCGGGAGGCTGGTTGCGCCTGTCGGCGCGCGACACCAGGTGCTGCAATTGATCGAGCGGACAAGTCAAACCGAGTGGACCAGTTCGACGCTGGAAGCCTGCCACTTCGTGCCGCTTCGTCCCGGCACGGTATGAAGGGAGTATGCATTTGCAAACCATGAAATCAAAGAGAACTACAACGATGCGTCTGGTATTACCGATTACCCTGGCAGCGCTGCTGGCGGCTTGCGCCTCGTCGCCGCGTTCGCCGGCCCCTATCGTCGACAAGACGGCGCGCACCGATAGCCAGTCGTCGGCTGTCGCCAGCGGCCCGAGGAAGATGGATAGCCATGGTAACTACACGGTGAGGAAAGGCGATACCCTGTTCCAGATTTCTCAGGATTTCGGCCAAAACATGCGCGACCTGGTTGCATGGAACAACCTTGCCAGCGCCAACGATATCCAGGTCGGACAAGTCTTGCGCGTGACATCAAACGGTGTTCCAGCTTCTACGGCTGCCACCGGTTCGGCTGCCGTGCCTGCGATCGAAGTCAGGCCGCTGAACGCGCCGCCGTCAGCTGCAAATGCGGGCACTGCCGCTTCTAATACTGGCACAGCTGCCGCCAACGTACCGCTCAAGACCGGGCCACGCGGCGACAAGAAGCCGTATTCCGATGCCGCGCTGGCCGAACTGCAAAAGCCAGACACAGTAACATCGACGGTTGTCCCATCTCAGACAGTAACCAAGCCAACGGAGAAAGCCGCAGACAAGCCGGCCGTCGCGGGGGGCAATATCAACGACGAGGACGCAGGCATTTCCTGGATTTGGCCAGCGCAGGGCAAAATTCTTGGCGGATTTGACGCCGGCCGGAAAGGAATCGATATTGGCGGCAAGACGGGCGAGCCTGTACTGGCCGCTGCAGGCGGCAAGGTGATGTACGCAGGCAGCGGTATTCGCGGCTATGGCAATCTTGTTATCGTTAAACATACCAATAACCTGTTGTCCGCCTATGCGCACAATAAAACCATCCTGGTCAAGGAGGGTCAAACTGTGAACAAAGGCGACAGAATTGCAGAAATGGGTAATACTGACGCCGATGCGGTCAAGCTCCATTTTGAGATTCGTCAGCAAGGAAAACCGGTCGATCCAGCAAAATTCCTGCCCAACCGATAAATGACACGAAGCCCTCGTCCCCCGCTTGATGATGACATGCAGCCGGATGACGCATCCGACATGCCCATCGATCTCACTGAGCAACAGGCCGGCGAGGGCTTGGAAGACGGCATCATCACTCCTCGCGTAGCCGAGGTCGACACGGTCGATGAACTCAAAACAGTGCTTGCTGCCGAACTTTCGACCGACACCACTCAACATTACCTGAACCAGATCGGCGCTCGCCCGCTGCTGTCGGCAGCCGAAGAAGTGCATTACGCCACGCTCGCCAAGCAGGGTAACTTCGAGGCGCGGCAGAAAATGATCGAGCATAACCTCCGCCTCGTGGTCTCGATCGCCAAGCATTACATCAACCGCGGCGTTGTGCTGCTCGACCTCATCGAGGAAGGCAACCTCGGCCTCATGCGCGCCATCGACAAGTTCGAGCCCGAGCGCGGCTTCCGTTTCTCTACCTACGCCACCTGGTGGATCCGCCAGAGTATCGAGCGAGCCATCATGAACCAGGCGCGTACCGTGCGTCTGCCGGTGCACATGGTGCGCGAACTGAACCAGATCCTGCGCGCCAAGTACCACCTGGAAGCGCAGCACCGCGATGGCAAGGACGCCACTGCCGAGGATATCGCGCACCTGGTCGACCGGGCGGTGGAGGATGTGCAGGATATCCTCGCCTTGTCGGAGCACGCCACGTCGCTCGATGCGCCGCTCGAAAATGACCCGCAGGCCAGCCTGATGGACATGCTGCCCGGCGACGCTGCCGATAGTCCCGACTCCCGCGCCGAACTCGGCGAAATGGTGGCCAAGGTGCGCGACTGGCTCGGCAAGCTGCCGGACAAGCAGCGCATCGTCATCCTGCGTCGCTTCGGCCTCGACAATGACGACCCGGCCACGCTCGAAGAACTGGCCGATGAAATGGGCGTGACGCGCGAGCGGGTACGGCAAATTCAACAGGAAGCTCTCATCAAACTCAAACGCGCATTGACCTCGAACGGGGTTGGAAAGGATGCATTGTTGTGACCCCGATCATGGTGTTCGACATCGAGACGATTCCCGATGTCGATGGCTTGCGCCGTTTGCATGGCCACCCGGCCGACATGAGCGACGCCGAAGTGGCGGAACTGGCCTTCGCGGCGCGCCGCGAAAAGACCGGTTCGGATTTTTTGCCGCATCATTTGCATCGGGTCGCTGCCATATCCTGCGTGTTCCGCGACAAGGAAGGCTTCCGGGTCCGTTCGCTGGGAACGCCGGAAGACGGTGAAGCCAAGCTGGTCGGCGATTTCTTTCGCGTGATCGACCGCTATACCCCGCAGCTCGTGTCCTGGAACGGCGGCGGTTTCGATTTGCCGGTTTTACATTACCGCGCACTGCTCAATGGCGTCGCGGCGCCGCGTTACTGGGAAATGGGTAACGAGGATCGCGACTTCAAGTGGAACAATTACATCAGCCGCTACCATACGCGTCACCTCGACTTGATGGATTTGCTGGCGATGTATACCGGGCGCGCCAATGCGCCATTGGATGATCTTGCCAAATTGTGCGGCTTTCCGGGCAAGCTGGGCGTGGATGGTTCACAGGTCTGGACGCTCTGCCAGGAAGGGCGCCTGAAGGAAATCCGCGACTATTGCGAGACTGACGTCGTCAATACTTATCTGATGTATTGTCGCTTCCAGATGATGCGCGGGGACATGAGTTACGACGCCTATGCCTATGAGCTGGAACTGGTGCGTTCCGTACTGTCGAAGATCGACAGTCCTCACTGGTCCGAATACCTGGATGCCTGGCCGGCTCCCTGAGCCTCAACCAAGCCTTAAACACAAGTCATCCGCCTGCAGCACCATTCCGGGATGCCTTCCCGGGCGGATTGCTTTATCATGTCGGGCCATTGCGCGCCCCTTGGCGGCGTCTTATCCAGTTTTGCCGATTTATCTATGCAGTCCAATATTATCGATATCGAATCCCTCGACATGGAAGGCCGCGGCGTTGGTCATTTGATCAATGAAGACGGCACGCCGGGGAAGGTCATTTTCGTCGAAGGCGCGCTGCCTGGCGAACGCGTCACCTATCAGTCATTCCGCAAGAAGCCGAAATGGGAAGCTGCCACAATGATGGACCTGGTGCAGGAGTCGTCGTTGCGCGTCAAGCCTAAATGCCCGCACTTCGGCATCTGCGGCGGTTGCTCGATGCAGCACCTCGATCCTGATGCGCAGGTCGCCATGAAGCAGCGCGTGCTGGAAGATAACTTCAAGCACCTGGCCAAAGTGCAGGCCGCGACGATTCTCCGGCCGATTTACGGACCGACCTGGGGATACCGTTACCGTGCGCGCATCTCGGTGCGCAACGTCGTCAAGAAGGGTGGGATACTGGTCGGCTTTCATGAGAAGCGCTCAAGCTTCATCGCTGATATGAAGACTTGCGACATCCTGCCTCCCAACGTGTCAGCCTTGCTGGTGCCGCTGCGCGAACTGATCGGCTCGCTATCGATTTGCGACCGCATGCCGCAGCTTGAACTGGCGGTCGGCGCGGGCGAACAGGAAAATGTCACCGTGCTGGTGATGCGCAACATGGAGCCGTTGACGCCAGATGACGAGGCAAAACTGAAAGCCTTCGCCGACCTGCACAAAATCCACTGGTGGCTGCAGCCCAAGGGGCCGGACACGGTCTATCCCTTCTATCCTGCGGATTCGAAGCTGGAATACGTGCTGCCTGAATTCGGCATCCGCATGCCGTTCAAGCCGACCGATTTCACCCAGGTGAATCACCAGATCAACCGCGTGCTGGTTTCGCGCGCCTTACGTCTCCTGGATGTGCAGCCGCAGGATCGCGTGGCGGATCTCTTTTGCGGGATCGGCAATTTCACCCTGCCGCTGGCGACGCAGGCGCGTGAAGTCATGGGCATCGAAGGCAGCACGGCGCTGACGGAGCGCGCGCTGCAGAACGCTGAATTCAATGGCGTGGCAGCCAAGACGACATTCCAGTGCCGTAACCTCTTCGAAGTCAGTGCGGAAGATATCGCCGCACTGGGTAAATTCGACCGCATGCTGGTCGACCCGCCGCGCGAAGGGGCGCTGGCTGTCTCGCTGGCGCTGGCGGAACTCGCCAAGACACGGCCGGACATGCTGCCGAAACGGATTGTCTATGTTTCCTGCAATCCGGGGACACTGGCGCGCGATGCAGGCGTCCTGGTGCATGAAGCAGGATACGTGCTGCAGAAGGCGGGTGTCGTCAATATGTTTCCGCACACCGCGCACGTCGAATCGATCGCCGTGTTCGACTTGCCGGAACAGGCTTAAGCGGGATAATGCCGCTCATGGAGAGCGGTCGACGATTGCTTTAGTGAGCCGCTTTGCCGGCCACAGGCACAATCTGCCGGCTCTCTCCATGCTTGAAGAGCAGGATGCGGTCGGGTGGCAGCTTATGCGCCCTCAGCGCCGCTTGCAGATCCTTGGGCGGCTGATCAAAGGCTTCCTGGGTCAATTCGAACGTGCCCCAATGAACTCCCAGTCCTTGCCTTGCTTCGACGTCGAGCGCGATGCGCACGGCTTCATCGGGATTGATGTGCTGCGGCTGCATGAAATCACGAGGCAGGTAAGCACCGATAGGCACGGCAAGAAAATCCACTGGTCCGAGACGGCGACGGATCTCGGCAAAATCGTTTGAGTAGCCGGTATCGCCGGTATAGAGGAAGCGCCAGGCTTCACTCGATCCTGCCGGCCGCCATTCGATGGTAAAGCCGCCCCATAAGCTGGCATTGGTATCGAATGGCGTGCGTTTGCTCCAGTGCTGGGCGGGCGTGAAATGGATAGTCAGCTTGCCGTCGGTTTTGCTGTCCCACCAGTCCATTTCTTCGGCGCCGGCAATGCCTTCATCGTCAAACCAGGCTTTGACACCCAATGGTACTAGCCAGCGTAGTTTTTGGCGCGCTGCCAATTTCTCCACTGTCGCGCGGTCGAGGTGGTCATAGTGGTTATGAGATATCAGTACGAGGTCGATTTCGGGGAGTTGTTCCACCGTCAGTGGCGCTGGCACGCGCCGCTTTGCCGCAAGCCAGGAAGCCGGGCCGGCAAATTCGCTTAACTGTGGATCGATCAGGATATTGCGCCCGCCGACTTGCAGCAGCATCCCGGCATGGCCAAGCCAGGTCAGGGCCGGTGTGTCATGGCGTTGCATGATGAGACGGGAGTTGACAGTAGTGCTCCACTGATTCGCAAACGCGGCATAGCCACTTTCCGGATCGGTCAGCGGCTTGAAATCCCCTCGCATGCGGCGCCAGAGAATCTCGTACCAGGGAATTTTCCCGATCGGCAGATTGGCGTTGCTGTTGACGAATCCATTCGGACGGTGATGCGGCTTCTTTGGATCAAAGTATAGATTGGAATTGGCGCAGGCCGTCAGCAATAACAGGCTGCATAAGGAAAAGAAGGCAATACGCTTGCGCATGACAGTTTGGAATGTTCGGGGCTGTTCGAATACGACTTCGCTACCGGATGCCGGCATCATGGCATAAAAAAACCGGCCTTTCAGCCGGTTTGGCATGGGGTTTGAGAAAATCAGTCATCCCCGCCAAAGATGCCCAGAATCGATAGCAGATTGGCAAAAATATTGTAGAGGTCGAGATAAATGCTCAGGGTGGCGGTGATGTAGTTCGTTTCGCCGCCATTCACCACTTGCTGAACGTCATACAGGATGTATGCCGAGAAGATGCCGATCAGGATGACGGACAGTGCCAGTTGCAGGGCGGGCAGTTGCAGGAAGATATTGGCAACCATTGCCACCAGCGCCACCAGCACGCCGACGAACAGCCATTTGCCCAGCCCCGAGAAGTCGCGTTTGGATACTGTGGCAATGGTCGCCATCGTCGCGAAGATTGCTGCCGTTCCGCCGAATGCGGTCATGATCAGGGAAGCACCATTGGAGTAACCCAGGACATGCCCGATAAGACGTGAGAGCATCAAGCCAAGGAAGAAGGTGAAGCCGAGCAAGACAGCGACGCCGGTCGCGGAGTGCTTGGTTTTCTCAATGGCGTAGATAAAACCGAAGGCGATCGCCATGAAGGCGATGAAGCCTATCATCGGGCTGCCGGCAAAGAATGAGAAATTGAATTGCACGCCCAGCCATGCGCCGAGCACGGTTGGAATCATGGACAGGGCCAGCAACAGATATGTGTTGCGCAATACGCGATTGCGTACCAGCACCGACTGGCCAGTGGTGGAATAGGCAGGTTGCAGGTTTGGATTCATATTTCCTCCAATGTACTACTTCAGGTTTTATGATGGCTTTAGCATAGCATGCTTGATAAGCAGATAGTGATTGGTAAAACCCGAAAAAACCGAGTAATTCCTTCCGGTTTTACGAGAGTGACCGGGCAGGAGGAGGGGGTTTCGTGCTAAAATCAAAGGTTAGTTGAATTTTTAATGATTAACCTTAACCCCTTCTTTTTATTGGAGTTTTTAGATGGCAATTGAGCGCACCCTATCGATCATCAAACCAGATGCAGTCGCGAAAAACGTGATCGGTCAGATCTATACCCGTTTCGAAAACGCCGGCCTGAAGATCGTTGCTGCCCGCATGGCGCAACTGTCGCGTGCCGAAGCCGAAGGTTTCTACGCCGTGCACCGCGAGCGTCCTTTCTTCAAGGATCTGGTCGACTTCATGGTTTCCGGCCCGGTCATGATCCAAGTGCTGGAAGGTGAAGGCGCGATTGCCAAGAACCGAGAACTGATGGGCGCCACCGATCCGAAGAAGGCTGACAAGGGCACCATTCGCGCCGACTTCGCCGATTCCATCGACGCCAACGCCGTGCATGGCTCCGACGCTGCTGAAACCGCTGCCGTTGAAATCGCCTATTTCTTCCCGGCTCTGAACGTCTACTCGCGTTAATTTAGTCCTGGTCGCGGCAGCCTGGCGATGGCTGCCGGCGGCAAATATCAAAGAATTGCAATGATGAATAATCTCACCAACCTGCTGGACCTTGATCCCGCGCAACTCGTCGCCTACTGCGGAGAGTTGGGTGAGAAGCCGTTTCGCGCCAAGCAACTGCAACGCTGGATTCACCAGTTCGGCGCCGCAGACTTCAATGCCATGACTGACCTGGCCAAGTCGCTGCGCGATAAGCTGGCCACGCGCGCCTATATCGGTGCGCCGTCCATCATCAGTGACCACACTTCCGCTGACGGTACGCGCAAGTGGCTGGTGGATGTCGGCCAGGGCAATGCGGTGGAAACGGTATTTATTCCCGAAGAAAATCGCGGCACGCTATGCATCTCGACGCAGGCGGGCTGCGCAGTCAATTGCCGCTTTTGCTCCACTGGTAAGCAGGGGTTCAGCCGCAATCTGGCTGTAGGTGAAATCATCGGCCAGTTGTGGATGGCTGAATTCGAGTTGCGCAAGACCAAGGGTGTCGAGCCTGGTCCCAAGGGCGAGCGCCAGATCACCAACGTCGTGATGATGGGCATGGGTGAGCCTTTGCTCAATTTCGAGCCGACAGTTACGGCGCTTAAGCTCATGCTGGACGATAATGCCTATGGCTTGTCGCGCCGCCGCGTGACGCTGTCGACCAGCGGCGTGGTGCCGATGATCGACAAGCTGGCGCAGGAATGCCCGGTGGCGCTAGCGGTATCGCTGCATGCATCCAACGATGCCCTGCGCGATGGCCTGGTGCCGCTGAATAAAAAATATCCGCTGGCTGAATTGATGGCGGCCTGCAAGCGCTACCTGGAATTTGCGCCGCGCGACTTCATCACCTTTGAATACTGCATGCTGGATGGCGTCAATGACAGCGACGAGAATGCCCGCGAGCTGATTGCGCTGGTCAGGAGCAAGGGCAGGGAAGTGCCGTGCAAGTTCAACCTGATTCCCTTTAATCCCTTCCCGGAATCGGGCTTGCGCCGTTCCGACAATGCTCGCATCAAGGCATTCGCGCAAATTCTGATGGATGCTGGTATCGTTACCACCATCCGCAAGACCCGTGGCGATGATATCGATGCTGCCTGCGGCCAGTTGGCCGGAGAAGTGCAGGATCGTACGCGGGTGCAGGAACGCATGAAAAAAATGGCGGAATATCAAAAAAAATTCGGAAAGAATTTTGGTCGTATCGTGGAGGTATCGACATGAGCAAGTGGGGGAGCGTAATCATCCTGGCAGCATTCTTGGCGGCTGGCTGTGCCGGCACGCGTCCGCCAGGATCGGACAGGGAATTGCCAACAAGTTCGGATCAGACGGATAACCAGCGACGAGCTCGCATAAGGCTGCAATTGGCTGTGGGCTATTATCAGCAACAGCAGCTGCCGGTGGCGCTGGATGAAATCAAGCAGGCCTTGCTGGCCGATCCGAATTTTGCCGAGGCTTACAGCATGCGCGGCCTGATTTACATGGACATGGGCGAAGTGCGGCTGGCCGAGGATAACTTCCTGCATGCGCTGCGCTTGCAACCGCAAAATCCGGATTTCAATAACAACTACGGCTGGTATCTTTGCCAGAATGGCCGGGCGGAGCAATCGATTTCTTATTTCGAGGCGGCGCTGAATAATCGCACTTATCAATCGCCGGCCAAGGCATTGAATAATGCCGGCGTCTGCAGCCTGCGCCTGAAGAAAACAGTCGAAGCGGAGCGCTATTTCAACGAGGCGTTTCGCCTGGAGCCGGGCAATGTCTTAACCAATATAAATTTGGCTCGACTGTATTTTGATCGGGGCGAACTTGAAAAGTCGCGTTTTTATATTGCGCGTGCAATCAGTGCCGAAAACTTGAGCGCGGAAGCCTTGTGGCAGGCCATCAAGATCGAGCGCAAGCTGGGCGATCGTACGGCTGAGCTGAGCCTGGTCACCCAATTGAGCAAGCGTTTCCCGAATTCGACAGAATTCGCCGCCTATCAGCGCGGAGCATTTGATGAGTGACGTCGGCATGGATGACAACGGCCAGGTGCCGGTGCCGCCGCAACAATCTGCATCGGGCCCCGGTTCCCTGCTTGCCGAGCGCCGCCAGGCCCTTGGCTGGACCATCGAGCAGGTGGCCAATCAGCTCAACCTCGCGCCGCGTCAGGTGCAAGCAATGGAAGATGATAATTATGTCGCGCTGCCAGGCATGGTTATCGCCCGTGGCTTCGTGCGTTCCTATGCCAAGCTGCTCAAGCTCGATCCGGCGCCGCTGCTGGCGCTGATTACCGAGAAGGATGCTCCCAGCCCGGAATCGCTCGAATTGCGCCGTACCTTGTCGGCCACGTTTACTGAGTCGAGTTTGCCGCCTGTTAAACGACCAGATGGCCACGGAAAATGGCTTGCCGTTGTTCTATTATTGCTTGCAATTGGTGGAAGTGGCTGGCTGGCCTGGCATGAGGGATGGCTTGATCAATTACAACTACCGGAAGGCTTGAGCATACCGGGGCGGGAAGTTCGTTCCGCATCGCAAGGGGCAGCGGATGCGGGTAGTGGCGTGCCGATGGGGCAGGCCGAGGAAGATGTGCCGGCTGCGTCTGCCGAGCCTGTGGCATCGCAGTCTCCTGCTCAGGCGCCAATACAGACTCAAGTTGCACCACCGGCAGCATCATCTGCGCCGGTCGCATCGGCTACCGGACCTGCGGCGCCGGCTCCGAACACAGCTTCGACGCCGGCGACGGCAGCCGCCGGGGGTTCCGCATCTGCTGCGAAATCTGGCGAAAAACTGGTGCTGAAGGCGCGCGAAGCATCCTGGATCGAACTCAAGCGCGAGGATGGCAGCGCCGTGGCCTCGCGCCTTGTGCCTGCGGGCGCGACCGAATCCTTTGATGTCGAGCCTGGTGCCCGTCTCGTGGTTGGCAATGCCGGCGGTGTGGACGTGACTTATCGCGGACAGGTTGTGAACTTGACTGCCGACGCCAAGAACAATGTGGCGCGCCTGAAATTGAAATAACGCTGAATATGGAAAGCAATAAACTGCCCATTGGCTCCGGCCCCAATCCCAGGCGACAGTCCCGGCGTGTCACGATTCGCCATGGCGCGCGTGAAGTAATCGTTGGCGGCGACGCACCGATCCTGGTGCAGTCGATGACCAACACCGATACGGCAGATGCCATCGCCACCGCCATCCAGATCAAGGATCTGGCGCGGGCCGGTTCGGAAGTCGTGCGCATCACCGTCAATAATCCCGAAGCAGCCGCGGCAGTGCCGGCAATCCGCGAACAGCTGGACAAGATGGGTATCGATGTGCCGCTGGTGGGCGACTTTCATTACAACGGTCATACGCTGCTGAACGATTACCCGGACTGCGCGCGTGCGCTGTCGAAATATCGCATCAATCCGGGCAACGTAGGGCAGGGCGCCAAACGCGATACGCAATTCGCGCAAATGATTGAAGCCGCCTGCAGGTTCGACAAGCCGGTGCGCATCGGCGTCAATTGGGGGAGCCTGGATCAGAACCTGCTGGCGCGCATCATGGATGAAAACGCGAAACGCGCGCAGCCCTGGAATGCACAGGCTGTGATGTACGAAGCACTGGTGACTTCCGCGATCGAAAACGCCCAGCGTGCCGAGGAGCTCGGCTTGTCGGGCGATCGTATTATTTTGTCGTGCAAGGTCTCCGGCGTGCAGGATTTGATCGCGGTGTATCGCGAACTGGCGCGTCGCTGCGACTACCCGCTGCATCTGGGTCTGACCGAGGCTGGCATGGGCAGCAAGGGCATCGTGGCGTCCACCGCTGCGCTATCGGTCCTGCTGCAGGAAGGCATTGGCGACACCATCCGTATTTCGCTTACGCCTGAACCGGGCGGCGACCGCACCAAGGAAGTCGTGGTGGCGCAGGAAATTTTGCAAACCATGGGCTTGCGCAAGTTCGCGCCGATGGTGATTGCCTGCCCGGGCTGCGGCCGCACCACGTCGACGGTATTCCAGGAACTGGCAGACAAGATCCAGACTTACCTGCGCGAGCAGATGCCGGTCTGGAAAAAGCAGTATCCGGGCGTGGAAAACATGAATGTCGCCGTCATGGGTTGCATCGTCAACGGACCGGGCGAATCCAAGCACGCGAACATCGGCATCAGCCTGCCAGGCACAGGCGAATCGCCAGCCGCGCCGGTCTTCGTCGATGGTCAGAAAAAAGTCACGCTGCGCGGCGAACGGATTGCCGAAGAATTCCAGTCCATCGTCCTGGATTATGTGCAGAGCCATTATGGCGCTACCGAAGGTGCTGATAACAGCACCAAGGAAACCGCGCTGTAAGCGCCGACCAAGCATTCACCTTTACCAAAGCCGGCTTGTCCGGTCATGATCACAAGATGTCTGAAAACAGGAAAGTAGAAAAAATCGTCGGCGTCAAAGGGATGAACGACATCCTGCCGGCGGATGCGCCGCTGTGGGAGTTGTTCGAAAATACCGTGCAATCGGTGTTGAAGAGCTATGGCTTCCAGCAGATCCGCACGCCCATCGTCGAGCCGACCGCGCTGTTTGCGCGTGGCCTCGGTGCCGTCACCGATATCGTCGAGAAGGAAATGTATTCCTTCACCGATTCGATGAATGGCGACCAGTTGACGCTGCGCCCGGAAAGCACCGCTGGCGTAGTGCGTGCCGCGCTCGAACACAACCTGACTTACGACGGCCCTAAGCGTCTCTGGTATGCAGGGCCGATGTTCCGCCACGAGCGTCCGCAACGCGGCCGCTATCGCCAGTTCCATCAAGTCGGTGCGGAAGCCATCGGTTTTTCCGGTCCGGATATCGATGCGGAACTGATCATGCTGTGCCAGCGCCTCTGGGATGATCTGGGCCTGCAGAACATCCGCCTGGAGTTGAATTCGATTGGCGATGCAGACGAACGTCATCGCCATCGCGCCGACCTGATCGCCTATTTCGAGAAGCACGCCGATATCCTGGATGAGGATGCTAAGCGTCGACTGCACACCAATCCGTTGCGGATTCTGGATACCAAGAATCCTGCGATGCAGGAAATGGTCAATGCCGCTCCCAAGCTGCTCGATTACCTAGGGGAAGAATCGCGCGCCCATTTCGAAGGCGTGCAGAAAATCCTGCGCCACAACAGCATCCCGTTCACCATCAATCCGCGTCTCGTGCGCGGCATGGATTACTACAATCGCACCGTCTTCGAGTGGGTCACAGACCAGCTCGGATCGCAAGGTACGGTGTGCGGCGGCGGTCGCTACGATCCGCTGGTCGAGATGTTCGGCGGTAAACCGACGCCGGCCTGCGGTTTCGCCATGGGCGTCGAGCGCCTGCTTGAACTCATGAAGGCTAGCGGCGAACACTTCGCGCGCAACCAGTGCGACGTCTACCTGGTGCACCAGGGCGAAGAGGCGCAGATGCAGGCATTTGTGTTATCCGAGCGTCTGCGCGACGCCGGCCTCGATGTGGTGCTGCATTGTGCCGCGGCCACCGGCGCCGGCAGCTTCAAGTCGCAGATGAAGCGTGCCGACGCCAGCGGCGCGGCGTTCGCTGTCATCATCGGCGAAGATGAAGTCGCAGGCGGCAATGTCACCGTTAAAGCCATGCGCGCCGAAGAGGAAATGAACAAGCAGGTCACGGTCGCCTTCGACAAGACAGTCGAGCACATCGTCGACCAGATCGTCGGCGCCGGCGAGCATGATCACGACCACGATCACGAGCATATCCATTACCACCACTAACTATAAAACATCATGGCATACGATCTCGAAGAACAAGAACAGCTAGATTCCATCAAGGCTTGGTGGAATAAATACGGCAACCTGATTACCTGGGTCCTGATCATCGCCCTGGGCGGCTTCGCTGCCTGGAACGGCTGGAAGACTTATCAGCGCAAGCAGGCAGCCCAAGCCAGCGTGCTGTACGAGGAAGTGCAGAAGGCCGCCACTGCCAAGGACAGCGCCAAGGTGCTGCGCGCTGCAGGCGACCTGAAAGACAAATTTGGCGGCACGGCATATGCGCAGATGGGGGCTTTGTCGGCAGCCAAGGTCGCGTTTGAGTCCAATGATCTCAAGACTGCCAAGGCCCAGCTGGAGTGGGTGGTCAAGCAGGGCAAGGATGAGGAATACCGTTCGGTAGCGAAGATTCGTCTGGCGGGTATCCTGCTCGACGAGAAAGCCTATGACGAAGGTCTGAAGCTGCTGGCAGGCGACTTTTCGCCGGCCTTTGCCGCCGACGTGGCAGACCGCCGGGGCGATATCCTCGTGGCACAGAACAAGCTCGAAGAAGCGCGTACGGCATACCGTACTGCCCTGGAAAAAATGGATGAAAAAAATCCGGGACGTCAGCTGGTGCAATTGAAGCTGGATGCGATCGGCGGCACCGGTACGAAGTCCGCAGCGTGATGACAGGGGAGATGTAATGCGTATCGCTTTGAAATTGGCAGTGGCCGGCACTGCAGTCGCGCTAGCCGGATGCTCCACCCTGTCTTCGCTGAATCCGTTTTCCAGCAAAAAGGCGCCGAGCAATCCGCCAGCTGCTCTGGTTGACTTCAAGCCGACCCTGACCGTGAATACTGCCTGGACTGTATCGGTGGGCAAGGCCGGCGAACATGTATTCACGCCGGCTGTAGCACGCAACAGTGTCTTCGCTGCGGCCGCCGATGGCACCCTGACCCGCATCGAGGCTGCAACCGGTCGTGCCCAGTGGCGTATCAATGCCGGCACGCCACTGACTGCCGGCGTCGGCAGCGATGGCAATCTTGTCGTGGTCGCTGGCGAAAAAGGCGCGATCCTGGCATTCGATGAAAACGGCAAGGAGGTCTGGAAAGCCCAGGCAGCCAGCGAAGTTTTATCCGCACCGGCTGTCGGGCTGGGCGTGGTCGTGGTGCGCAGTGTCGACAACAGCATTGCCGCATTTGACGCCGCGACCGGCAAGCGCCGCTGGATCCTGCAGCGCAGCGTCCCCGCGCTGACCCTGCGCAGTGCGCCCGGCATTGCGATCGCCGAAGGCAATGCATACGCGGCATTGCCTGGCGGCCGCCTGATCGCGGTCGCATTAAACAATGGCGGCCCGCGCTGGGAAGTCGCAGTCGGCGAACCGCGCGGTGCCACGGAGCTCGAACGCGTGGCCGATACTTCCGGCATGCCGCTGGTGCTGGAGCGTGACGTTTGCGCCGTGGCCTATCAGGGACGTGCCGCCTGCGTCGACGGCCTCACCGGCAGCGCACGCTGGGCGCGTAACCTGTCAAGCGACGTCGGCCTGGGCGGCGACGAGCGCTTTGTGTTTGCTGCCGATGACGCCGGCTCGCTGCACGCATTTTCCCGCGACAGCGGCGCCAGTGTCTGGCGTAACCAGCAGCTCGCCAACCGCCGCCTGTCGGCGCCGTTGTCGATCGGCCGGGCCGTTGCTGTGGCCGATTATCAGGGCTATGTCCATTTCCTGTCGCGTGAAGACGGCACCATGCTGGCGCGTGCCGCCACCGACGGCAGCCCCGTGCTGGGCACGCCGGTCGTGGCCGGCTCGTATGCCGTGTTCCAGACACGAGATGGCAGCCTGATTGCTTTTGGAAACTGAATTGAATGAAACCGGTAATTGCATTAGTCGGACGGCCGAATGTCGGCAAATCCACGCTGTTTAACCGCCTGACGCGGTCGCGTGATGCCCTGGTCGCCGATCTGCCCGGCCTTACCCGCGACCGCCATTATGGCGAGGGGCGCATTGGCGAGCGTCCCTTTCTCGTGGTGGATACCGGCGGCTTCGAGCCGGTGGCCAAGGAAGGCATCATGCACGAGATGGCCAAGCAGACCAAGCAGGCCGTCGCCGAAGCAGATGTCGTAGTATTTCTGGTCGATGGCCGGCAAGGGCTGACACCGCACGACAAGACGATCACGGATTTCCTGCGCAAGTCGGGCCGGCCGGTGATGCTCGTGGTGAACAAGGCCGAGGGCATGAAATACACCACGGTCACTGCCGATTTCTACGAGCTTGGTTTGGGCGATCCATATGTGATCTCTGCCGCGCATGGTGATGGGGTGCATGACCTCGTCAACGAAGCGCTCGACCAGGTGAAGCAACCTGCCGAGGAAGAACCCGAAGCGCCGCAGCAACGCGGGATCAAGCTGGCTATCGTCGGCCGGCCGAACGTCGGTAAATCAACCTTGGTCAATGCACTGCTGGGCGAGGAACGCGTCATCGCATTCGATATGCCCGGCACCACGCGCGACTCAATCGAGATCCCGTTCGAGCGCGATGGCAAGCACTACACGCTTATTGATACCGCAGGTATCCGGCGTCGCGGCAAGGTATTCGAAGCCATCGAAAAATTTTCGGTGGTGAAGACCCTGCAATCGATTTCCGAAGCGAATGTCGTCTTGCTTCTTCTTGATGCACAGCAAGACATTTCTGAGCAGGACGCGCATATTGCTGGATTCATTCTGGAGTCGGGCAGGGCGTTGGTGGTGGGTGTCAATAAATGGGATGGTTTGACCAAGGACCGGCGCGACGAAATCAAGATGGATATCGAGCGCAAGCTGAATTTCCTGTCGTTCGCCAAGTATCATTTCATTTCCGCGCTCAAGTCCACCGGCATCGGCCCGCTGATGAAATCGGTCGATTCGGCTTACGCCGCCGCGATGATCAAACTGTCGACGCCGAGGCTGACGCGTGCGCTGGAAGAAGCAGTGGAACATCAGCAGCCGCGCCGCAAGGGCTCGATCCGACCCAAGATGCGCTATGCTCACCAGGGCGGACAGAACCCGCCGATTGTCGTCATCCACGGCAATGCGCTGGAAGCCATTGACGACAATTACAAGCGTTACTTGGAAAAACATTTTCGTGAAACTTTCTCCCTGGTCGGTACGCCATTGCGGATTGAATTGAGATCAGGAAAGAATCCATTCACTAGACAAGAAAAGTAAGAGTCGATAAGCCGTGTTCACCGAATCGATCATGGCAACAAACTGAAAAATCGGCTACATTCGAAATACTTCACCCGGTTGGCACTTGAAATCCACTCAAGTTGCCTCAAACTCCAAAACACAACTACACAATGGAGCTGTTATGAGCAATAAAGGGCAACTTCTACAAGACCCCTTCCTGAATGCCTTACGTAAAGAACATGTCCCGGTATCAATCTACTTGGTCAACGGCATTAAATTGCAGGGACATATCGAGTCATTTGACCAATATGTCGTCCTGCTGCGTAACACCGTTACCCAAATGGTCTACAAGCATGCGATCTCGACGGTTGTCCCGGCGCGCGCCGTCAACCTGAATCTCGATGCCGAGTCGGAGTAATGTTTGCAAATTGGTAAATTTATTTTGAAACCGGTATGCGCACGGCCCTAGTCGGCCTTGACTTCGGCAAAGGTGATTTTGCCGCGAGCCTTGAAGAACTGTCTCTCCTGGCTAAATCGGCTGGTGCGGAACCGGTAGTTACTATTACCGGACGCCGCTCCAGTCCGGATGCTGCTTTGTATGTCGGCAGCGGCAAGGCGAATGAAATCGCCGACGCCGTGCGCGACGAGCAGCTGGAATTGGTGATTTTCAATCACGCCTTGTCCCCGGCTCAGCAGCGTAACCTGGAGCGTCACCTCAAGGCCCGGGTCGTCGACCGCACCAGTCTGATTCTCGACATCTTTGCCCAGCGCGCGCAAAGCCACGAGGGTAAGGTGCAGGTTGAGCTGGCACAATTGCAGCATCTCGCCACACGTCTGGTGCGCGGCTGGACTCACTTGGAACGGCAAAAAGGCGGTATCGGCTTGCGCGGCCCCGGTGAAACTCAGCTCGAAACCGACCGTCGCCTTTTGGGTGAGCGCGTCAAGATGCTGCGCATCAAGCTCGACAAGCTGCGCCGTCAGCACGCCACGCAGCGCCGCTCCCGTGCCCGCAATAATGCCTTTTCGGTCTCGCTGGTCGGCTATACCAATGCCGGCAAGTCGACCTTGTTCAACTCCCTAACCAAGGCGCGCGCCTATGCTGCGAACCAGTTGTTCGCCACGCTGGATACGACTTCACGACGTCTGCACCTGGATGAGGTCGGCAGCATCGTGATCTCCGATACGGTCGGGTTCATCCGTGAGTTGCCGCACCAACTGGTGGCAGCTTTCCGTGCCACGCTCGAAGAAACCATTCAAGCCGATCTCCTGCTGCATGTCGTCGATGCCGCCAGCCCCGCGCGCATGGAGCAGATCGAGCAGGTCAATCTCGTCTTGAAGGAGATTGGCGCCGACGATATCCCGCAAATCCTCGTTTGGAACAAGATCGATGCCGCAGGCCTTGAGCCGGGAATCGAGCGTGACGAGTATGGTAGAATCCGCCGTGTTTTCATCAGCGCCCAAAGTGGCGCCGGCCTGGATCTTTTGCGCCAGGCCATGGCGGAGTTTGCCAGGGAGAGAAGCGCGGCTCCGCATGCGGAAGCGCCTGCGCAAGTGACCAGTGAAGCGCAATCGGGCAATCCAATGGGCATACCTCCTACCAATTTCAGCTGATCTCCACAGAATGCTTGTCCCTATACTAAAAAAAATCGGTCTCAAGTTTTCGATCAACGACCCCCGCTGGGGACGTGGCTCGCAAGACGATAATTCCAATGCCAATCCGCCTGAAGGCAGGCGCCCGCAGGATGGGCCGCCCGACCTCGACGAATTGTGGCGCGACTTTAATCAGCGGCTGAACCGCCTGTTCGGCGGCAAGCGCGGCGGCGGAGGCGGCCCGGACGGCTTCAGGCCGGAAATGCGCGGCGGGATGGGCATCTTTGGCATCGCCGCGATCGCAGCAGTTTTCCTCTGGCTCGTCAGCGGTTTCTTCATCGTCCAGGAAGGGCAGACCGCGGTCGTCATGACTTTCGGGAAATACAGTCACAAGACACCGGCCGGTTTCAACTGGCGCTGGCCCGCGCCGATCCAGAGCCATGAGATCGTCAACGTCTCGCAGGTACGTACGGCAGAAGTCGGCTATCGCGGCAATGTCCGCAACAAGCAGACCAGCGAGTCGCTCATGCTGACCGATGATGAAAACATCATCGACATCCAGTTCGCTGTTCAATACGTCTTGAGCGACGCGGAAAAATGGATTTTCAATAATCGCGAACAGGAAGAAATGGTAAAGCAGGTGGCCGAATCAGCACTGCGCGAAGTGGTCGGCCGCAACAAGATGGACTTTGTCCTGTACGAGGATCGTGCCAAGGTGGCTATCGATGCCAAGAAGCTGATGCAAAGTATTCTTGATCACTACAATTCCGGCGTGATGATCACGAATGTCGCCACGCTCGGCGTCCAGCCGCCGGAGCAGGTGCAGGCGGCCTTCGACGACGCCGTCAAGGCCGGCCAGGATCGCGAACGCCTGAAAAACGAAGGTCAGGCTTACGCCAATGACGTCATTCCGAAGGCGCGTGGCGCGGCTTCGCGCCTGCTGCAGGAGGCCGAAGCTTATCGTTCGAGAGTCGAGGAAACCGCGCAGGGTGACGCGTCGCGCTTCAAGCAAGTGGTGGCCGAGTACCAGAAGGCGCCGGCGGTGACGCGCGACCGTATGTACATTGAGACCATGCAGCAGATCTTTGCCAATACCGGCAAGGTGATGATCGATGCCAAGAGCGGCAACAATCTTCTGTATCTGCCGCTGGATAAATTGATCGCGCAGACCGTCAATCAGGATGCGGCTGGCAATGCAGCGCGTGCGCCGGCCGCGCAATCCGGCGCTGCAGCAGGCATTTCGGAAACACAGCAGGCAGTCGATGCCGAGCGCGAATCGCGTACAAGGGATGCACGTAGCGCGCGCGACAGGGAGGGCCGCTAAATGAACCGTCTGGTTACCATTGTCATCGTCGCGATTCTCGCAATCTGGGCGATCTCGTCGACAGTTTTCGTCGTCGATCAACGTAAGTATGCAGTCGTGTTTGCGCTGGGTGAAGTCAAGCAGGTGATCGACAAGCCCGGCCTGCATTTCAAGCTGCCGCCGCCTTTCCAGAACGTGGTTTTCTTCGACAAGCGTATCCTTACCCTGGATTCTCCGGACGCAGACCGCTTCATTACCGCCGAAAAGAAAAACGTCCTGATCGATTCGTTCGTGAAGTGGCGGATCGTCGACCCGCGCCTGTATTACGTCAGTTTCAATGGCGATGAAAAGCGCGCGATGGATCGCATGCAGCAGATCATCAAGGATGCCTTGAACCTGGAAATCACCAAGCGCACTGTGCGTGAAGTGATTTCGGGCGAACGCGCCAAGGTGATGAACGCGATCCAGAAGAACGTCGCGGATGAAGCCAAAAAGATCGGCGTGCAGGTGATCGATGTGCGCTTAAAACGTGTGGATTACGTCGAGCAGATCAGCAACTCGGTATACGACCGCATGCGCTCGGAGCGCCTGCGTGTGGCAAACGAATTGCGCTCGACAGGCGCCGCAGAATCGGAGAAAATCCGCGCGGATGCTGAAAAACAGCGTACCGTGATCCTGGCCGAGGCCTATCGCGAAGCGGAAAAAATGCGTGGTGAAGGCGATGCCAAGGCATCACAGATCTATGCGCAGGCATTCGGCCAGAATCCCGAGTTCTACAAGTTCTACCGCAGCCTGCAGGCTTATCGGGCCAGCTTCAAGAACCAGAACGATGTCATGGTGCTGGATCCGAACTCCGAGTTTTTCCGCTATTTCCGCAATCCGGGAGCGGGAGGCGCCGGCGCCAAATAAAAGGCGGAATTGGGCATGGAATCCCCGTGGCTGCTGGCTTTGGGCCTGATGCTGGTATTTGAAGGTATCATTCCCCTGTTATTTCCAGGGCTGTGGCGCGAAACTTTCCGGCGGATCTTGCAGTTTTCTGATGGGCAGCTGCGCTTTTTCGGGCTGGCTGCCCTGTTGGCTGGACTGGCGATAGTCAGTCTGGTTTATTTTTTTCTGAAGCAACTCCATAGTAATGCGCACCTGGCTACTTCCTGAAAACATCGCCGACGTCTTGCCTGCCGAAGCACGCAAGATCGAAGACTTGCGCCGCGCCATGCTTGATACTTTCCGGCGCTACGGCTATGAACTGGTCATGCCGCCCATGCTGGAATATATCGAGTCGCTGCTGACCGGCGCTGGGCAGGATATGGGCCTGCGCACGTTCAAGCTGGTCGATCAGCTCTCCGGGCGCACGATGGGCATCCGGGCCGACATGACTACGCAAGTCGCTCGTATCGATGCGCATTTGCTTAACCGCGAAAGCGTGACTCGCCTTTGCTATGCCGGCAGCGTATTGCATACTCGTCCTTCGGGCTTGCATGCCACGCGCGAGCCGTTGCAGATTGGCGCGGAAATCTATGGTCACGCCGGCCTGGAAGCTGACGCGGAAATCCAGGAACTGGCGCTGGCCTGCCTGGCCTTGGCCGGCATTTCTCATATCCGCCTGGATTTGTGCCACGTTGGCGTTGTTAAAGCTATTTTGCAAAGCGATAAGCATGCGCAAGCCGATGAAGAAACCTTGATCGGGTTATTGAAAGCAAAAGACAGCGCAGGATTGCGCGAATTGACGCGCGACTATGAACCTGTAACGCGCGATGCCTTGTTGGCATTGCCTGATCTTTATGGCGATGGCAAGGTGATTGCCCTCGCTCGAAAAGTCTTGCCGGACTTGCCAGGCATCGGCAAGGCGCTGGATGAATTGCAGGCGCTGGCGGATCTGGCTGGCGAAGCCGCGGTGACGATCGACCTGGCGGATCTGCACGGCTATCAGTATGAAAGCGGCGCGATGTTCGCCGCCTATGTGCCGGGCTTGCCGAATGCGGTGGCGCGCGGTGGGCGCTATGACCATGTCGGCGAAGTATTCGGCAGGGCACGGCCGGCAACCGGATTTTCGATGGATTTGCGCGAGCTGGCACGCCTGGTGCCGGAACCTGCGCGCACCAGCGCGATTCTGGCGCCCTGGGGGCGTGACCAGGCATTGCGCGGCAAGATCGCGGAATTGCGCCGCGCAGGCGAAGTCGTGATCCAGAACCTTCCCGGCCAGGGCGAGGAACAGGGTGAATTCGATTGCACGCGCACGCTGGTGTGCGAAGGCGGCGATTGGGTAGTAAAGAATTTGAGCTAACGGACAGTAGAGAAACATATGGCAAAGAATGTAGTAGTGATCGGCACCCAGTGGGGCGATGAAGGCAAAGGCAAGGTCGTCGACTGGCTGACCGATCATGCCCAGGGTGTGGTGCGTTTCCAGGGCGGACATAACGCCGGCCACACGCTGGTTATCGGCGGTCAAAAAACCGCGCTGCAACTGATCCCCTCGGGCATCATGCGCGCCGGCGTAGCGTGCTATATCGGCAATGGCGTGGTCCTGTCGGTGCCGGATCTGCTGCGTGAAATCGACAAGCTGGAAGCCAGCGGTGTCGAAGTTGCCTCGCGTCTGAAAGTTTCGGAAGCCTGCCCGCTGATCCTGCCGTATCACACCGCGCTGGACGCCGCTCGCGAGTTCGCCCGCGGCGCCGCCAAGATCGGCACCACCGGCAAGGGCATCGGCCCGGCTTACGAGGACAAGGTCGCCCGCCGCGCCATTCGCGTGATGGATCTGCTGAACGAGCAGCGCTTTGCCGAAAAGCTGAAGGAAAACCTGGATTACCACAATTTCGTTCTGACCCAGTACCTGAAAGCGCCGGCTGTCGATTACCAGAAGACGCTCGACGATGCGCTGGCGACCGTGCCGCGCATCCGCCCGATGGTGGCCGACGTGTCGAGCGCGCTCTATGCCGCCTACAAGGCTGGCGCGAACCTGCTGTTCGAAGGCGCGCAGGGCAGCTTGCTGGATGTCGACCACGGTACCTATCCCTTTGTTACCTCCAGTAACTGCGTGGCTGGCAATGCCGCTGCCGGTAGTGGCGTCGGCCCAGGCATGCTGCATTACGTGCTGGGCATCACCAAGGCTTACACGACCCGCGTCGGTTCCGGCCCGTTTCCGTCCGAGCTGCCGACCGACCAGGGCGTGGGACAGCATCTGGCCAGCGTGGGTCACGAGTTCGGCACCGTGACCGGTCGCGCACGTCGTTGCGGCTGGTTCGATGCCGCATTGCTGCGTCGCTCGACCCAGATCAATGGCGTGACCGGCATCTGCCTGACCAAGCTCGACGTGCTGGATGGCCTGGAATCGCTGAAGATTTGCACCGGCTACGAAGTCGATGGCAAGCCGGTCGATATTTTCCCGCTGGGCGCGGAAGACGCTGCGCGCTGCGTGCCGGTATACGAAGAGATGCCGGGTTGGAAAGAATCCACCGTCGGCGCCAAGAGCATGGATGCTCTGCCGGCCAATGCGCGTGCCTACATCGCCCGCATCGGTGAACTGATTGGCGTGCCGATCGATATGGTTTCTACCGGCCCGGACCGCGAAGAAACCATCGTGCTTCGCCATCCTTTCAAGTGATCACTCATCGTTAATATATTCGTAGCAAGGACTTGAATCATGAGTGAAGCCGCAAATAGCGAACTCAGAGTCTCGTGGGAACAGTATCACCGTCATATCGAGGATCTGGCAGTGCTGGTGCATCGTTCGGGGTGGGAATTCGATCAGATCCTGTGCCTGGCCCGAGGCGGCTTGCGTCCAGGAGATGTGCTTTCGCGGCTGTTTGATGTGCCGCTGGCGATTCTGTCGACCAGTTCCTATCGCGAGGATGCCGGCAGCACGCAAGGTGAGCTGTCGATTGCCAAGCACGTGACCATGCCTCGCGGCACGTTGAGCGGAAAAGTACTGCTGGTCGATGATCTGGTGGATTCGGGCGTCACGCTGGACAAGGTGCAGAAGCACTTGGGCGAAGCTTTCCCCGGCGTGACGGAAGTGCGCTCGGCAGTGATCTGGTACAAGGAACGTTCCTGCATGCGACCGGATTATTTTCTGCAGTACCTGGAAGGCAATCCCTGGATCATGCAGCCGTTTGAGGAATATGACCGGTTGAAGATAGAAGGGGTGGCGGCGCGGTCTACATCATGATGCGCTTGTGTATTGCTTCTTGGTCTTGACTGGAATTTGCTTCTGACTCTGAGTCAGAGAGCCATAATGAAAAAGCTTCGCTGCGGCGAAGCTTTTTTGTTTTCAAAGGCCCACGTCGGGAGCTCGGCCACGTTCCGCGGCCCCGGCTGGGCCGATAGGTCCAGCCTTTCGAGGCCCTCCCGCAAAGCGCGCAGGCGCTTTGCTCGTAGGCATACACCAAAACAAAAAGGGATCGCCGAAGCGATCCCTTTGTATTTTGGTGCCCACGGAGGGACTCGAACCCCCACACCTCGCGGCACATGGACCTGAACCATGCGCGTCTACCAATTCCGCCACGTGGGCCTAACGAAGCTGAGATTATAGCGGAAAGTTGGAAATTGTCAAAGCCAGTCAATGCATAAATTCGTTACCTATATTATTCAGGGCGACAGTGTGATTATTCCGGCAAACTTATTGCTACTCCAGTACACTAAGAAGATATTCAACAAGAACGAATTAATAACGCATTTGAGCCAATATCTTTATCCAATTCCAAGCCGGGAGGAAATCCTCGGCATCCTGCGCACTTCTGCAGGTCCACAAGATGCAGATGCGATCGCTGCTGCGCTTGGCGTCAAGCCTGAAGAAATGGAAGGCTTGATGCGTCGCCTGAACGCCATGGAGCGGGACGGCCAGATCAAGCCGGATCGTCATGGCAATTACCAGTTGGCACATCAAACGAGTTTTATCGAGGGGCGCGTCAGCGGCCACCGCGAAGGTTTCGGCTTTCTCCTGCCGGACGATGGCAGCGCCGATGTCTTCCTGCCTGAGCGGGAAATGCAAAAGGTCTTGAATGGGGATCGCGTCAGGGTGCGCGTGACCGGCGTTGACCGCCGTGGTCGTCCCGAAGGCAGTATCGTGGAGGTCGTTTCCCGCGCCAATACCCATGTCATCGGGCGCTTGTTGAATGAAAACGGTGCCTGGATCGTGGCGCCCGAGGACAAGCGTATCGGTCAGGATATTTTGCTGGTCGGATCTCCAGGCAAGGCCAAGACAGGACAAGTGGTCAGCGTCGAACTGGTCGACCAGCCATCTCGCTTCAGCCAGCCTACCGGCAAGGTGGCCGAAGTGCTGGGCGATATCGACGATCCCGGCATGGAAATCGAGATCGCCGTGCGCAAGTATGGCGTGCCGCATGAATTCTCCGATGCCGCCCTGAAGCAGGCATCCCGGCTGCCGAACGAGGTGCAGGAATCAGACCTGGTGAATCGCGTCGACCTGCGCGATGTGCCTTTGGTGACCATCGACGGCGAGGATGCGCGTGACTTCGACGATGCGGTTTATTGCGAGCCGGTGAAGATCGGCCGCAGCAATGGCTTCCGTCTGATTGTGGCGATTGCCGATGTCAGTCACTATGTCAAACCCAACGATGCCCTGGATCAGGATGCGATTGAGCGCAGCACGTCGGTGTATTTTCCGCGCAGGGTCATTCCGATGCTGCCGGAAAAGCTGTCCAACGGCCTGTGTTCGCTGAATCCACACGTCGATCGGCTGACATTGGTATGCGATGCGATCATTACCAAGAAGGGTGAAATCAAGGCGTACCAGTTCTACCCGGCTGTCATGCATTCGGCTGCACGTCTGACTTACACGGAAGTAGCCGCCGTCCTCGGCAATACCAAGGGCCCGGAAGCGGCGAAACATGCGGCACTGGTTCCGCATCTGAGTAATTTGTATGATGTTTTCAAGGCCTTGCTGACGGCCCGCCAGGCACGCGGGGCAATCGATTTCGAAACGACGGAAACCTATATCGTCTGCAACGCCGCGGGCAAGATCGAGAAAATTCTGCCACGCACGCGCAATGATGCGCATCGCCTGATCGAAGAGTGCATGCTGGCGGCCAACGTCTGTGCCGCCGATTTGCTGCAACGGCACGAGCATCCGGGCGTGTACCGCATCCATGCCGGTCCGACCAAGGAAAAGTTGACGCAAGTCCGCAATTTCCTCAAGCAGGCCGGTCTGCATCTCGGCGGCGGCGATGAACCGTCGGCCTCCGATTATGCGGAACTGCTGCCGAAAATTAAGCTGCGTCCGGATGCGGTATTGCTGCAGACGATGCTGCTGCGTTCGATGCAACAGGCAGTCTATAGTCCGGACAATATCGGGCATTTCGGGCTCTCCTACGAAGCCTACGCGCACTTCACCAGTCCCATCCGGCGCTATCCCGATTTGCTGACCCATCGCGCCATCAAGGCCATCCTGCAGGGCAAGCGCTATTCGCCAAAGGATATCGATACCTCCATCCTGAATACCATGCTGTCGCCGGCTGCACGCAAGGCGCAGGCGCAGGACAAGGCGGCAGGCAAGAAAAAGAGCGAAGGTGACCTGGCGATCTGGGAAGCGCTCGGTATTCACTGCTCCGCCAACGAGCGCCGCGCCGACGAAGCCTCGCGCGATGTGGAAGCCTGGCTCAAATGCTATTTCATCCGCGACAAGCTGGGTGAGGAATTTACCGGCACCATCTCCGGCGTAGCCAGCTTCGGCATTTTCGTGCAGCTCGACCAGCTCTACATCGAGGGCTTGGTGCATGTGACCGACCTCGGTGCCGATTACTTCCAGTACGACGAGACGCGCCATGAATTGCGCGGTGAACGTACTGGCATCCGTTACCAGCTGACCGACCGCGTGACGGTGCAGGTCAGCCGGGTTGACCTGGATGCGCGCAAGATCGATTTGCGTCTGGTGCATGAGCCGGGCATCCGGACACAACTCAAAAACGAGGCCAAGCGTGCCGAAGCCGAGCACGGCCGGCAGGTCAGGGCCAAGGACATGGCGTCTGCCGACGTCAAGTCGGCCAAATCAGCAAGAAGCGGAAAAGCCGCCAAAGGCGGCAAGAGCGAGAAAGAAGCGAAATCCGCAAAATCGGCCAAGAGCCCGGCAAAGCATGCAAGCAAGCGGATCCATGCGAGCAAGAGTGGCGCTGCCAAGTCGACTCGTTCATCCCGAGCGGGCAGTGCCAGGACAGCCAGCAAATCTGCTAGAAAAAAGCGTTAAACAATGAAAAGCAAGTTGATCTTCGGCTTCCATGCCGTTACCGCGCGTCTGCGGCATGAAGCTTCCTCCGTTGAGGAAATCTATATCGATGCGTCGCGCCACGATCGCCGCATGCAGGACCTGATTCACGCGGCCAAGGCTGCCAATATGCGCATCATCCACGCCGACGACCAGCGTCTCGACAGCATGGTCGGCACGCGCCGGCACCAGGGCGTGGTGGCCAAGGCTGGCGAACTGTCGCTGGCGCGCAATCTCGACGAACTGCTCGATGCCATCGATGGACCTCCCTTGTTGTTGATCCTCGATGGCATCACCGATCCGCACAACCTCGGCGCCTGCCTGCGCGTGGCCGATGGCGCTGGTGCTCATGCGGTCATCGCGCCGAAGGATCGCGCGGTCGGTCTGAATGCCACCGCAGCCAAGGTTGCCAGCGGCGCGGCCGAGACCGTGCCCTACATTACCGTGACCAACCTGGCGCGCACCATGCGCGAATTGAAGGAACGCGATATATGGCTGTATGGCACTTCCGACGATGCCGAGAAGACCCTGTACCAGGCTGACATGGCAGGGCCGGCAGCAATCGTCATGGGGTCGGAAGGCGAAGGCATGCGCAGGCTGACACGGGAGAACTGCGATGTCCTGGTAAGCATTCCCATGTTCGGCTCAGTGGAAAGCCTGAACGTGTCGGTTGCCTCGGGCGTTTGTCTCTATGAGGCGCGGCGCCAGCGCATGGCTAAGGCGTAATCCGGGCAAACAAGCCGGGTTTACCTGCAGGGCTTCGGCGCAAGTTTGTCCGTTGCGCTACCATTACGTTTCCGAGTAACCATATCCGCTTTTTATGTTCAGCCGCCTGCGTGAAGACATCGCCAGCATCATCGAACGTGACCCTGCCGCCCGCTCGGCTTGGGAGGTGCTGACCTGTTATCCGGGGCTTCATGCGCTGATCATGCATCGCCGGGCCAACTGGTGCTGGCGTCACGGTCTGAAATGGCTGGGGCGTTTCATTTCGCACCTGGCGCGGATCATCACCGGCATCGAAATCCATCCGGGGGCGACGATCGGCCGGCGTGTCTTCATCGATCATGGCTTCGGCGTGGTCATTGGCGAGACGGCGGAGATCGGTGACGACTGCACCATCTACCAGGGCGTGACCCTGGGCGGCACTTCGCTTTCCAAGGGCGCCAAGCGCCATCCGACGCTGGAACGCGGCGTGATCGTCAGTGCCGGCGCCAAGGTGCTGGGCAGCTTCACGGTCGGCGAAGGCGCGAAGATCGGTTCCAACGCCGTCGTGGTGAAGGAAGTGCCGGCAGGAGCGACTGCGGTGGGTATTCCTGCCCGTATCATCCAGAAAGACATGGAGACCAGTCGCGATGAAGCGGCGGCACGGATGTTCGCGGCCTATGGTTTGACTGCCGCAGCCGATGATCCGCTGTCCAAGGCCTTGCACGGCTTGATCGACAATGCCGCGACCCAGGAACTGCAGGTGCTGAAGATCGTTGAAGCCTTGCGGCGTGCCGGGATTTCCTGTGAGTTGCTGCCGGGTCTCGAGAAGTTCGATCCGGAGCAACTCAACAAGCTGGTCGGCTGATCAAGAGCGCCATCGGTATTCAGATGGCGCTCTACATTAACTCACTCTGTTAGTTCGCGGCCATCCAGGCCGATGCGGTGGATCGCGCCATCTGCGGTGATGGCAATCCATCCGCCGCGCGGCGACTCGATATCACAATCCCAGTCCGGCAAGACGTAGCGTTGGCGTTCGCCTTTTGGAGATGCATATCTGTGAAGGGCAGGGCGGTGCGTATGCCCATGGATCATCAGTTCAGCTTCGCTGGCGTCGAACAATTCATCAATCGCTTTTGCGTTGACATCCATGATCTCGTAGGATTTTTCGCTATTGGCCGCGCGGCTCTGGTCGCGCATGCCGGCGATGATGGCCTTGCGTTGCGCCAGGGGCATGGATAGAAATTGCTGCTGCCATTGCGGCTGGCGTACCTGCGTACGGAATGCCATGTAGCCGGCGTCATCGGTGCACTGGGCATCGCCATGGACCAGCACCAGTCGATGGCCGCCGATATTCGTGACGTAGGGCTCATCCAGCAAGGTGGCGCCCGTGGCGCTGGCAAAATCTTTCGACACCAGGAAATCGCGGTTGCCGCCTACCCAGAACAAGGCTACTCCGGCATCGCTAAGTCGCCGGAGCGCAGTAGTTATTTGCTGCAGGTATGGGGTTTCCAGGTCGTCGTCACCCGCCCAGTACTCGAACAGGTCGCCCAGGAGATAAACCTGGCGTGCACGGCTGGCATGATGCTGCAGAAAACCGAGAAACGTTTCGGTGGTTTTCGGCATGGATTCCTGCAGGTGGACGTCAGAAACAAAAAGCGCAACCGTTTCTGGTTGCGCTGCATTGGCCTGATAAGAATCAGTCATTGAGAGAGTATCCAGAAAGTCAGGCTCTTAAACGATTTCAGCTTTCTCGATCACGACATTTTCAACCGGTACATCCGAGTGCATGCCGGCACGGCCAGTCTTGACCGACTTGATCTTGTCGACGACATCCTGGCCTTCGGTGACCTTGCCAAACACGCAGTAACCCCAGCCGTCCTGGCCCGGATAGTCGAGGAAGCTGTTGTTCTTGATGTTGATGAAGAATTGTGCCGAGGCCGAATGCGGCGCCGAGGTGCGGGCCATGGCGATGGAATAGGCTTCGTTCTTCAAGCCGTTCTTGGCTTCGTTCTCGATCGGGTCCTTGGTCGGTTTTTGTTTCATGCCAGGCTCGAAACCGCCGCCCTGGATCATGAAGCCATCGATGACGCGATGGAATATGGTGCCGTCATAGTGGCCGTCGCGCACATAGGAGAGGAAGTTCTCCACGGTTTTCGGCGCTTTTTCCGCGTCGAGTTCGAGCTTGATCTTGCCGTGATTGGTGGTGAGGATGACAGCCATGATGGATCCTTGTTGAATGGTTACTGGAAAATACCGTTATTTGACAACGCTCGCCGATTCAATGATCACCGGCGTCGTCGGTACATTTTGGTGAAAACCTTTGTTACCGGTCGGGACTGTCTTGATCTTGTCGACGACGTCCTTACCCTTCACGACCTTGCCGAAAACGGCATAGCCCCAGCCATCCTGGCCCGGATAGTTAAGGAAATCGTTGTCTTTGGTATTAATGAAGAATTGCGCGGAAGCCGAATGGGGCGCTGAAGTGCGGGCCATGGCAACCGTGTAGGCATCGTTCTTCAAGCCGTTCTTGGCTTCGTTTTCGATGGGCGCGCGGGTGGGCTTTTGCGTCATATCCTTGTCGAAGCCGCCGCCCTGGATCATGAAGTTCTCGATCACCCGATGAAAGATGGTGCCGGAGTAATGGCCGCTTTTGACATACTGCAGGAAGTTTTCCACGGTTTTGGGAGCTTTGCCCGCGTTCAATTCCAGTACGATATCGCCCATGCTGGTCTTCAGCAAAACTTGGGGATTGGCCGAAGCGGCGGTTTTTTCCGCCTTGTCGGCCGCCTGGACCGTCAAGGCGGAAGTGGCCAGCAGGATGCCGGAAAAGAATTTGAGCAGTCGACGACGGGTTGCTTGCATGGGTCTATCCTTTTTCATCGATGTTATACTGCGGCGAAACCAAGCATTTTAACAAATTAAGTTTTATTCTAGTGTCCGGCGGCACACAGAACTCCCGGTCTCAACTATATCCCCATGACTGCACTGAAGATCTACAACACGCTGGCGCGTGAAAAGCAGGCTTTTTCTCCGATTGAACCTGGCAAGGTGCGCATGTATGTCTGCGGCATGACCGTCTACGACTATTGCCACCTCGGACACGCTCGGGTGATGGTGGTGTTCGACATGGTCCAGCGCTGGCTGCGCGCTTCCGGTTACGACGTCACCTATGTGCGCAACATTACCGACATCGACGACAAGATCATCAAGCGCGCCGTCGAAAATGGCGAAACGATTTCGCAGCTGACCACGCGCTTCATCGCGGCCATGGACGAGGACGCCGCGGCGCTTGGCGTGCAAAAGCCCGATCACGAACCGCGAGCCACGGCGTATGTTCCACAAATGCTTTCCCTGATCGGCCAGCTTGAGAAAAAAGGCCTGGCTTACCGGGCGGCCGATGGCGACGTCAACTATTCGGTCCACGATTTCCCCGGTTACGGCAAACTGTCCGGCAAGTCACTCGACGACTTGCGTGCCGGCGAGCGCGTCGACGTCAATACCGGCAAGCGCGATCCGCTCGACTTCGTCTTGTGGAAAGCCGCCAAGGAATCCGAGCCGGAGGAGGTGAAGTGGTCCTCTCCCTGGGGTACGGGCCGTCCAGGCTGGCATATCGAATGCTCGGCCATGTCCTGCGACCTGCTGGGCGAGCATTTCGATATCCATGGTGGCGGCGCCGATTTGCAATTCCCTCACCACGAGAATGAAATCGCCCAGTCTGAAGGCGCGCATGGCGGCCAGTTCGTCAATTACTGGATGCACAATGGCTTTGTGCGTGTGGACAATGAAAAGATGTCCAAGTCGCTCGGCAACTTTTTCACGATCCGCGACGTGCTGAAGAAGTACGATGCCGAGGTGGTGCGCTTCTTCATTTTGCGCGCGCATTATCGCAGTCCGTTGAACTATTCCGATGCCCATCTCGACGATGCGCGCGGGGCGCTTACCCGTCTCTATACGGCCCTGAAGGACGTGTCTGGCGACGGTGCTGCCCTCGACCGCGATGAAATTCATGCGCAGCGCTTTGCCGATGCCTTGAACGATGACTTCAATACGCCGCTGGCGATCGCCGCGCTGTTCGAGCTGGCCAATGAAGTCAACAAGACCAAATCGGCGGCTCTGGCACGTCAGCTCAAGGCGCTGGGTAATATCCTCGGTTTGCTGGAACGCGAGCCGCAGCAATTCCTCCATGGTTCTGCTGGTGGCGACGCCACTGCCGAAGCCGCCATCCTTGCTCGCATCGAAGCGCGTGCCGCAGCCAAAAAAGCAAAGAACTTTGCCGAGGCAGACCGCCTGCGCGCCGAATTGCTGGCTGAAGGCATCGTCCTGGAAGACAAGCCGGGCGGCGTGACGGAATGGCGAAAGGCATAAGCGGCATGGCCAAAGCAACAGCTGTAGAAGCGCGCGTATTCATTCCTGAATACTGGGAAGAGGCCAAGACCGAACTGATGAGGCGCGACCGCATCATGCGCCGCCTGATCCCTCAGTTTGGCGATATGCACCTGGTCAGTCGCGGCGACCCGTTCACGACCCTGGCGCGCTCCGTCATCGGCCAGCAGATTTCAGTGAAGGCAGCCGATGCCATTTGGGCACGCTTTGTTGCGGCGTGTCCAAAAGTTACTCCTGCGCAAGTTTTGAAGGCAGGCGAAACCTTGGCCGGCTGTGGATTGTCCAAGCGAAAAACCGAGTATCTCCTTGATTTGGCAACACATTTTAAGGAAAAAAAGGTCCATGCCGACCAGTGGGCGAGCATGGAAGATGAAGCGGTTATCGCTGAATTGATCCAGATTCGTGGTATCGGGCGCTGGACAGCGGAGATGTTTTTGATATTTAATCTGCTCCGACCCAATATTTTGCCTTTGGATGACCTTGGGTTGCTTAAAGGCATTAGTATTAATTATTTCTCTGGAGAACCAGTTTCACGCAGCGATGCGCGCGAAGTGGCCGCCAACTGGGCGCCCTGGTGTACGGTAGCAACCTGGTATCTGTGGCGCAGTCTGGCGCCGGTGCCGGTGGAATACTGATCCGGAATTACATGATCCCGTGTTGAACACGAAGGGAACACGATGAGTAAAACAACTTTCCTCAGCTTCGAGCAGCCGATTGCCGAGCTGGATACCAAGATCGAAGAGCTGCGCTTTGTCCAGGACGATTCCGCCGTTGATATTTCCGAAGAAATCGAGCGCCTGGCAAAGAAAAGCGAACAGCTGACCAAGGACATTTACGCCAAGCTGACGCCCTGGCAGGTGTCGCAGATCTCGCGCCATCCGCAGCGTCCTTACACCATGGATTACGTGAACGAGATCTTCACGGATTTCCACGAGCTGCACGGCGACCGTAGCTTTGCCGACGATCTTTCCATCGTCGGTGGCCTGGCGCGCTTTAATGGCCAGGCTTGCATGATCATCGGCCACCAGAAAGGGCGCGATACGAAAGAGCGCGCCATGCGCAACTTCGGCATGCCCAAGCCGGAAGGCTACCGCAAGGCCCTGCGCCTGATGAAGCTGGCGGAAAAATTCAATCTGCCTATCTTTACCTTTGTCGATACCCCGGGCGCATTCCCCGGCATCGATGCGGAAGAGCGCGGCCAGTCCGAAGCCATCGGTCACAATATCTACGCGATGGCCGAGCTGAAGGTGCCCATCATCTCCACCATCATCGGCGAAGGCGGTTCCGGCGGCGCGCTGGCGATTGCCGTGGCCGACTCCGTGCTGATGCTGCAGTACTCGACCTATTCAGTGATTTCGCCGGAAGGTTGCGCCTCGATCCTGTGGAAGACTGCCGAGCGTGCGTCCGACGCGGCCGACGCGCTGGGTTTGACCGCACATCGCCTGAAAGCGATCGGACTGATCGACAAGATCATCAACGAGCCTCTCGGCGGCGCGCACCGCGATCCGAAGCAGATGGCCGTGATGTTGAAGCGCGCGCTGGCGGATTCGCTGCGCCAGTTCCAGGGCATGAAGCCGAAAGAACTGCTGGCTGCTCGCCATGAGAAGCTGATGAGCTACGGTAAATTCAAGGAAACCACGCCGCGAGATTAAGGAGTGGGGCTTTCGCCTGAATCGCTGCCTGACCGATTTGAGCGCGCGCTGGAAGCAATTCTGGTGCGCGTTTCCATTTGCTCGGCTTCTTCCGATATTCCTCGCACGATGGCCGTGGCTTACAGTGGCGGCCTCGATTCGAGCGTGCTGCTGCATCTCTCGCAACGATACGCCGTTGCGCATGGCATCCGCTTACTCGCTTTTCATGTGCATCATGGTTTAAGTCCGAATGCCGATGCATGGCTGAATCATTGTGAGGCCGAGGCGCAGCGGCTCGGCATTCTTTTCGAAGCGCGGCAAGTCCGCATTGATAACGCAGCGCGCAGTGGCGTCGAAGAGGCGGCGCGCACGCTTCGATATGCTGCCCTCGGCGACATGTGCCGGGAGCATGGCGCTGCACTGTTGCTGACGGCGCATCACCTGGACGACCAGGCGGAAACCATCCTGCTGCAGCTCGTGCGCGGTTCCGGCGTGGCCGGTTTGTCCGGCATGGATAGCGCGAACACGGCACCTGATTTATTGGGTGATCCGCATCTGGTGATGGCGCGGCCGTTGCTGGATGTCAGCCGGGCGGAACTGGAAGAGTGGGGCGCACGAGTGGGAATCGAGCATGTCGAGGACGAATCGAATGCCGATGTGCGTTATGCCCGCAATGCCCTGCGCCATGGCGTAATGCCGCAATTGGCGATCAACTTCCCGGGTTTTCAGGAGCGGCTCGCGCGTACCGCCAGCCATATGCAGGCGGCACAGCGTGTGCTGGATGAAGTGGCGCAAGCCGACCTCGCTGCCTGCTCTGCTGGCACCTGCCTGGAGCTTGAGCGTGTCCGCGCCTTGAGCAGCGAACGCTTCCATAATCTTTTCCGCCACTGGCTCGGCAGGCATGGCGTAAGGATGCCATCGGCTTCATGGCTGGCTGAAATGCGTGCGCAATTGCTGGAGGCGAAAGACGATGCGCAGGTTTGTGTCCTGCATCCGGATTGCGCGATTCGCCGGCATCGGGGCAAGGTGTATTTGACGCCCCGGCTGGATAGCGGTGCCGACGCGCTGCCGCAGGAATTCATCTGGCAAGGGCAATCAAGTCTCGATTTCCCGGCATTCCAAGGGCGCCTGCATTTCGATGTTGCACCTGAGGGCGTGGATGCCACATGGCTGCGCAAGCAGGCCCTGATAATCCGCCACCGGCAGGGTGGCGACAGCGTCAAGCTGGCAGCCAACCGTCCCAGTCGCAGCATGAAGCAGCATTTTCAGGCGCTCGGTATTCCCGCATGGGAGCGTCCATTTCTGCCGCTGGTGACCGTGGCGGGAGAGGTGTTGTATGCGGCGGGAATCGGCATGGATTGCCGTCATTTGAAATCTGGAGCAGGAGAATGCATCCGACTTCGCTGGGAACATGGCTGGCCTGCGTCGTCGCTCCACACCGAGAGCCTTGCAAAATGGCGCTTTTAGCAGTTTGGCTACTTGTCTTCCCGCGTTGCAACAGGTAGACTAAACGGTTGATTTTTATTCGTTTTTACCAACTTTTGTTATGGCCTTAATTGTTCACAAATACGGCGGTACTTCGATGGGCTCAACCGAGCGCATCCGCAATGTCGCCAGGCGCGTCGCCAAATGGCATGACGCCGGCAACCAGATCGTGGTCGTGCCTTCCGCGATGTCGGGCGAGACCAACCGCCTGATCGGCTTGGCCAAGGAAATCATGCCCCAGCCCGACCCGCGCGAGCTCGACATGCTTGCTTCCACCGGCGAGCAGGTATCGGTGGCGCTGCTGTCGATGGCGCTGCAGGCGCTCGGCAAGCAGGCGGTTTCGTACGCCGGCTGGCAAGTCGCGATCAAGACCGATTCCGCCTTCACCAAGGCACGCATTCAGTCGATCGATGATGCCAAGGTGCGCAAGGATCTCGAAGCCGGCAAGATCGTCATCATCACCGGCTTCCAGGGCGTGGACAATGACGGCAATATCACGACGCTGGGTCGTGGCGGCTCCGATACTTCGGCCGTGGCTGTGGCGGCAGCGCTGAAGGCGCAGGAATGCCTGATCTACACCGACGTTGACGGCGTCTACACGACCGATCCGCGCGTGGTGTCGGATGCGCGCCGCCTGGACAAGGTGACCTTCGAAGAAATGCTGGAAATGGCCTCGCTGGGTTCCAAGGTCTTGCAGATCCGCTCGGTGGAATTCGCCGGTAACTATCGCATGCCGACGCGCGTGCTGTCGTCGCTGACCGACCCGATGATCCCGCTGGAAGAAGAAGCCAAGTCCGGTACCCTGATTTCGTTTGAGGAAGATACAAATATGGAACAAGCAACCATCACCGGCATCGCCTTCAGCCGCGACGAAGCCAAGATCACCGTGCTGGGTGTGCCGGACAAGCCGGGCATCGCCTACCAGATTTTGGGACCGGTCGCCGATGCCAACATCGAAGTCGACATGATCATCCAGAACCAGTCGGTGGAAGGCAAGACCGACTTTTCGTTCACCGTGCCGCGCGGCGACTATGCCCGCACCATGGATGTGCTGGAAAAGTCCGTCAAGGGTCACATCACGCCGACCAGCATTGTCGGCGATACCAAGGTGTCCAAGGTTTCGGTGGTTGGCGTGGGCATGCGCAGCCACGTCGGTATCGCTTCGCAAATGTTCCGCACGCTGGCAGAGGAAGGCATCAATATCCAGTTGATCTCGACTTCCGAAATCAAGATCTCCGTGCTGATCGATGAGAAGTACATGGAGCTGGCAGTGCGTGCTTTGCACAAAGCTTTTGATCTAGAAAAAGCAAACTAATCTATTTGCAATAGTTCGATTGACCAGACGCGCTTGAGAAGTTATCATGCGTGGCTCTACTGAAACGATTCTGTAGTTTCGTTTCACGTGTGGAGACGTGGCCGAGAGGTCGAAGGCACTTCCCTGCTAAGGAAGCATATGGGCTTAAACCTGTATCGAGGGTTCGAATCCCTCCGTCTCCGCCAGTAACACCAAAAAGTCCCGCAAGGGACTTTTTTCATTTCGACGAGCATGCCGGGTCCGGGTCAACGCCGGCCGCCTCCATCCATTAGCCGCCTGTTGTGCCAGTGGATTAAGGGGCGCAGCGATATACATCATTCGTCTTATCGTTCGTTGTTAGGAGCACCTTCGTGACGCGTCGGCACAAGCTTCCGTGTATCGAAGCCTTTCTGCTCCAGACGCTTCAACAATTCCTCATACTGTTGTTGCGGGACTTGCGGCTGTCGCGAAAGTATCCAGAGATATTTACGTTCAGGTTCACTGACTGCGACCAGCTGATAGGCATCGTCCAGATCGATGATCCAATAATCTCCCCATACGGCAGGAATGAACGAGAGCCATGCCGGCGCAAAGCGCACTTCGAATTTCGGAGAGGTAGGTCCGCCGATTTGTCTTGCCGTACCGGTGACCTGGTTGGCGTCGCCGTTTTCCAATTTGCAGCGGTTCACCACTTGAACGGACCCGTCATTTCGCAAGCTGTATTCGGCTCTATCGTCGCTGGCGCATTTCTTCTGGAATCGGTTTGGATATTTGGCGATCTCGTACCAGTCGCCCATATAACGCGCTACGTCGAGAGAGGAAATCGTGGACAGTGGTGCTGTCTCTGAAGACTGACTGTCACTGGCTATTAGCGAGCGACTTAGGGCGCCAATAGAAAAAAGTAAAATAATTTTTACCAGCAATCTGCTTTTCATATGAGTCGATCCATTTAATAAAGGCCTAGCTCTTATTACCATTGAAAAATGAAATTCATAGCTGCGTGGATAAATGCATCCAATTCAGCAGTTGAACCCTTAACATTTTCTCCTCCATATACCCATGAACTCACAATCCATGTCCAAGCAGCCTGCTATCCGCTACCGGCATTACAAAGGAGGGATTTACGAACTGGTCTGTGAAGCGACGCAAGAAGCGGACCTGGTGCCTGTCATTGTCTACCGCGCTGAAAACGGAAAAATCTGGGTTCGTCCCAAGTCGGCATTTTTCGAGGTAATTGAAGTTGAAGGGCAAATGGTTCAGCGATTTGCGCCGATTGAAGAACTGCCCTGAAGTTTCCTTTTGGAAAGTTGCGTCGACATTGTTATCTTAATGACATTTTTACTGTATTCATTTATCATTCCTCCATGTTTTCAATTTAACAACAATTCGCGCGGCAATTAGCTGTCATGAAAGCTAATTGCCGCAGCAAGTTGAATAACAGGACAAATGATGAGTGGAGACATACTCGGTGCTGCGGGTGCGCTGCGGGCACTCCTGGCTGGCCACACGCAAGACACGCGCCTGTTACGCCTGACGACGTCTCTTGGCAGCGCTGCGCTGGTGGTGGAAAGCATCAATGGCACCGAAGGCATAAGCCAGTCATTCCGCTTCGAGATCATCGCGCTATCGATTGACGCCGCCATCGATGGCGCAAAACTGCTTGGCCAGCCTGCTTTGCTGGAAGTCCTTACCCAACACAGCCGCAACGAGCCGCGCCCCTTCCACGGTCATGTCACCGCATTCGAATCATTGTCTTCCGACGGCGGTTTTACCCGTTACCGCATTCGGCTGGAGCCATGGATCGCATTCCTGCGTCACCGCTTTGACTGCTTTGTCTGGCAGGATAAGACTACGCTGGAGATCATCAGCGAGATATTTTCGGATTACCAGGGGCAAGGCGCGCTGGTGGCAGACTGGCGCCTGGCATTGACCGATTCGTCGCAATACACGCCTCGTGAGGTTTGCACGCAGTTCGAAGAAAGCGACTTAGCCTTTGTCGAACGTCTGCTGGCCGAAGAGGGATTGTTCTACTGGTTCGAGCACACGGGCGACTCGACAAGTCCTGCGCTGGGAAGCCACCGGCTGGTCATTGCTGACAGCAATGCGGCATTTGTACAGAATCAGCAAGCACACATCCGCTTTCATCGGGCGGCTGCAGTCGAGCACAGCGACACCATCACTGAATGGCAAGCGAGCCGTCGCATCTTGACCAATACCATGATGGTCTCCAGCTGGAACGAGCGGCAAGTCAGCGTCATGACACATCAACTGGCGAGTGCTCATAACAATGGCGAGGTTCCAGAGCTGATGGCGACAGATCACTCCGGCCTGCGTCATTTCGCTAGCGGCGATAGCGCAGCGCGCGCAGCACGCTTGCAACTCGAAGCGATGGAAGCGCGCAACAAGACCTATCACGGTGAAAGCACTGTAAGAACTCTTGCACCCGGAACCACGTTTGTGCTGACTGAGCATTCCGTCCATGACAATGACCGTCGGGAGAGTGGCGACGACGCCGCAACATTTGCTGTCATCGCGGTACAGCATACCGGTCGCAATAACCTGTCTTCCGAAGCCAAAACGCTAATCGACAAGGTGTTTGTCAACAGCGTGAAGCCGCTCGGAGCTGGAGGCCAAGCCAAGCAGGCTTCGAAAAATGATGTGCCGCTCTACCACAACCGTTTCACTGTCTTGCGCGCCGACATTCCGTGGCGACCATTGACGACCGATGCGCGTGGCGCCTTGCTGCATCCCAAACCTACCGTCACCGGTATCCATACCGCGATCGTCGTCGGCGCCAGCGGACAGGATTTGACGACCGAGCGCGACCATCGCATCAAGGTGCAGATGCACTGGCAGCGCGGTGCGCAAGCCGCCAGTCGGCGCGGCCATCCGAATGGCGAAAATGCGCCGGGAAATGAAACAGCGTATGTGTGGGTACGCGTGGCGGAACCTGCGGCGGGCGCCAACTGGGGCAGCAGCTTCATTCCGCGCATTGGCCAGGAAGTCATCCTGGACTATATCGAAGGCGATATCGACCGGCCGGTGGTAGTCGGCTCACTCTACAACGGCAATGGCCTGAGTGATGCGCAAGGTAATCAGAATGCACAAGGCGCTGGCGCCGCAACCGGTAATGCGCCGGCATGGTTTGCGGGAGAGAGTGGCGAGCATGCGCACAATGCCATCCTGTCGGGCTTCAAGACCCAGGAAATCGGCAATAGCCAGGATGGGCAGGGCGGTTACAACGCGCTGGTATTTGACGATTCCACCGACCAGGTTGGAGCGCGTCTGCAGACAACCAAGGCCAAGGCCCAGCTCAATCTTGGTCATATCAAGCGTCAGACGGACAACGCCCGCCAGCAAAGCCATGGGCATGGTGCAGAGCTGACCACCGAGGCCTTTGGTGCCGTGCGGGCCGGGCAAGGTCTATTGCTGTCCACCGATGCCCGCCCGAACGCAGGCTCCAGCCAACTTGATGCAAAGGAAGCCTTGGCGCAATTGCAGCAGGCACACGAGCTGCAAAAGAGCCTGGCCGACACCGCGCAGAAGCACAATGCCTTCGTCGGCAAGACGCTGGACCAAGAACAGCACAACTTCCCCGAAGAAGTGTTGAAACGCCCGATCGAGTCATTGCAGCAGACCAACCAAGGGTGCGGCACGGCTGAAGGCGGCGGCGCAGGCACGGTGCCGGCGTTCGGTCGCCCCGACATGGTCTTGAGCAGCCCGGCCGGCATCGCTTTGCTGACACCAGCCGATGCCCATGTAACCGCTTCATCAATGACGATTGCCGGCGGGCTGGATGTCAGCATTACCGCAGGGCGCAACTATGCGGTCGCAGTGCGCTCGGGCATCAGCCTATTCACCTATGGCGACGCCAAGGCCAAGCGCAAGGATCAAGGCGACAAAGGGATCAAGCTGCATGCAGCGCACGGCAAGGTTGATCTGCAAGCACAGAGCGCGGAACTGAAAGCCGCGGCCGACAAGGATGTGATGATAAGCAGTACGCACGCCAAGGTGGAAGCGGCAGCCAAGGAGCATGTGCTCTTAACGGCAGGCGGTGCGTATGTAAAGATCGCCGGCGGTAAGATCGAGATCCATGCGCCGGGAAGCGTGCTGTTCAAGGCTGCCATGAAGGATTTGAGCGGGCCGACGAGCATGAATCATGAATTGGCGACGCTGGCCAAAGGCGATCTGAAAATGTGCGAGATGCAGTCGGCAAAAGCGGCGGCATCCGGCGGCGGACTGGTCGCGGTCAATTAAGGCGAAATAGAAGTTATGGAAAGCCTATATCCGGTCCGGCTACTCGCGGACCACCAGTATGCCCTGCTTGATCGTGTCGCCAATGCCGGTATTCCCGAAGACTGGCCACTGGTGCCACTAGCGCCGCAGGGGTTCGAGAATGAAGAACATCTGCTGCCAGCGCTGATTCCATTGCAGGAAATGTCAGCGGCGCAGCAGGAAGATTTACTTGAAATGCTCGATCGCGCGCAAGATTCAGGCGACGTGCCTGTCGTCGTGACGTTTCTGGCAAGCGATGTCGATCTGGAACGGATGCGCCTGCATTGGACAAGACAACTCATGATTTACCTGCCCGGCGGTGGCCGCGCGCTGCTGCGCAGTTACGATCCTCGCGTGTTCATGCAGTTGCGATGGATGTTCACCCCTGCACAATTGGGTCGATTGTTCGGCCCCATCGACAAGTGGACGGTCTACAACGGGCAATCGTGGCAATCGCATGCCAGGCCAGACGGTACGCATTCCACAGCCTCGCCGATTGATACAGGCCAGGCCATCCAATTGGGACGCATCGGACAGATCAACCAGGTGTTAGCACAGTTCTCGGCAACGCACTTGCCGGAGTTGGAGTCTGTCAGCCGAAAAATACATAGCCTCCTCGTGCGAGCTCAGGAGCATGGCCTGATGGCGGAACAGGAACTGATTGCCTTCGCCATGCATGGCATGACGGTTCATCCGAATTTCTACCGCCATCCCGATATTGCTCGTCGGATTGCGGAAATCGACCGCTCTGAACAAACCTATCTGGATGCCATCGCTTCCATCGACGCAGCGCATTGGCAACGAATTGCGCAAGGTCTCGGCAAGACCAGCTCAGCCGCAGCTCACCTCACAGGACCCACACCATGAAATTTCAAGCGAAACCAGGTTGCGAATTCTGCGACAAATACGGGTTGCCGGTACTCGTCGTGCGCTACGCGACGGCCCCAGAGACAGCTGCTGCGCCAAAGACCAAGGCACTGGATCTCGACGGCAAGGACTTCGGTGACATCGGCGGCAAGCTGCACTACACGCGTCGCCTGCTGCGCAGCGGTTATCTGTATGTTTACGACGAAGCGCGCAATCGCTGGGAAGGCTATTACATCACGCCAGACGCCCACCTGATGAAATTTGAAGTCAATAAGCCGCTGCCGACTGCCTACGCCAGTAATCCGCAACCGTGCGAGGACAGCGGCCACCGTGAAGTGGCGGGCATGGTGACCATCCGCGATCCGAAAAACGCGACCAATGTCTGGTTTGGCTTCAGCGATGTGGAATGGACCGAGAAAGTGCTGAATGAACATGCCTCGGCGGAGTACCGCAAGAAGCATATGCAGAAAGTGGATGTCAAACAGGCGCTGGCGAAAGCCAAGCAGCCGAATGTGCATCCGATCAAGGAACTCGACAAGAAGGTGGCGGAATTTGCCTGCGACCCGTTGCGCGCCACTGCCGTCAATGCGTTTTACGACAGCCCGTTCAAATTTAATCCGCGCAAGCTGCAATTGAAGGAATCGTTGGCTGCAGCCGATTCATTGCGCAAAGATGGGGGAGTCATCGTCAGCCTGCACGATCCGGTAGCGGTGGCGACGGAACTGGCTGGTTGGATGAATCTGCGACTGGAAAATTATCTGGAAGCGAATAAGAAAGACCCTGATTATGCGCGCAAGATCGCCGTATCAAGCGCCATTCTGCAATTGCGCAATGTGGTCAAGGATCATGCGGAGCACAGCCTGATCGATGATGCCGAACAGTCCGAATTCCTGGAGCGGATATTCACCACGGTATCGCCTTCACGCGACAATCTGGAAGAAAATTTCCAGAAAACCGGAAAACCCAGTTTGCAAGCAGTGCAAAAGGCGCAAGCCAGCGCATGGCAACGTTATACCCACCGTCAGAACGGTCATCAGACGAGATTTGACGAAACAGTGGTGGAAGATTTCCACAAAGACTACAACGCCAAGCTCAATGCCTTTATTGAAGCAGACATCAACCCGCTTGGCGCCTCACATGTGGCCTGGACCAGCAGCCAGCATATGGCCTACTCCATGGCGTGTAATTTTGATCCGACGGACATTAGATCAGGGGTGGCTTATACGCAAACCGTCATCACGTTCATCCGAGGCACAGAAGGCGTGAAGCCTTGCTTTGCGCACTATGAAAAGTGGCTCGATCAAAATGAATTCAAACCGGAAAACGTGCTGCTGCGCGCCCTAGTCTATAACAATGACAAGCTGGCAAAGGACGTAGAAGAAGCTACGAAATTTGACCCAAGAGCGCTGCCGTGGGATGCTCCGATCAGCACCTATAAAGCAGCGATGGAAAAGATGGGGGGCGGTCATGCGGATCGGGCAGCGGTATTGATGGGCCACATGATGGGACCGCTGATGAAGGTGGGCGAACGATTTCTGGATGGGTCGAGTAAGGCAGTGATTACCCTGTTAGGTGTGTACAGCGGAAAAGGATGGAGACGCTTGCATTTTCAAGGTAAGCGCAAGGAACTGCGCGCCTTCCTTGCTCGCCAGATTATTGAAAGCAGCGGTAACACCATGACAGATTCGCAGGTTAAAAAAGCCGTAGCCCGTGAAATCAAGCGTGCCCAAATCCGTGGTGAGAAACTGCAAGGCCAACGCGGAATGAAATGGGTGGTGCTGCTGGAGCCGGCAACCGGTCAAATGCGCACGCCGCAAACATTGGAGGAAATCCGTTTTAATAACTTCAAAAAAACAATAGCGACGAATGTGCGACTGGGAATTTGTACTGGCATATTGCAAGCGATTTGCCTGACGAAAGCGATTGCCGATGAAGGCAAGGCGCTGGAGGCAGATAAAGCCGAAGCGCAGTGGCGGTTGTTCGCTGGCGGTCTTGCAGTGGCGGGTACAATTGGTGAGGCAATCGGCACAGTGGTTGAAAATGCAACACAAGCGAACTTGCGCTGGGTGCAAGGATTGAAGGTTGTAAAGGCGGGAGCGGTATTACGTACTGGCGGCAGAGCATTTGGAATAATTGGAGCGGCCATTATGGCGACGTGGGATTTGCTAAAGGGGTGGGAAGAGCTTAGAAAGAAAGATTTTTTGACGGCTGGCCTATATTTTGGGTCCGCACTATTTGGTGTGGCGACCGCCATTGCTTTAACTTTCTTCACATTTAATCCTTTTACTCTCTTGCTTGTAGTGGCGTTTATTGGGATCGCATATTGGCTGGAAACCACCAAAGACAATGCCATTCAAAGTTGGATTGAGAACTGCATATTTGGTATTAATAATACGTACAAAGAAGGCTCGTTGGAAATGAAGGAACTGGCCAAGGCACTCTCATAAAGGCGACTATGTATTCTCCAGAATTCGTCAAGAATTTTAAAGTTGAGCGTCCTCTCACTAACGAGGAGCGCAGCCAGCAGCTGAAGCAAAAGGAACGACTAGCGGAATTTGATGAAGCCATTCCACATTATGAGCTAGCCGTCATTCAGCTGAACAATACCTTTGTTGAACTAACCGACAGAAACTATTCAGTACGTGGAATTGGATCAGCAATAACGGGATTTTTTGTCATAATTTTAAGTTGGTTTATAGCTGCCATTTGGATGGAGACTATTAATGAATGGGGGGATGAATTCCATTCTGGCCGCATTCTGACGGTGTCTTTTATGTCGATTTTTGGTGGGCTGGTTGTTTGTGCACTACTTTGGTTTTTGCAGCGAGAAACCTTTTCTTATACCCATTTCCCCTTGCGCCTTAACCGCAAAAACCGAATGGTGTATGTGTGGCGGCGTGATGGTACGGTGTTGAGTGCCCCTTGGGATAAACTATTTTTCCAAGTGCGGAGCTACAACGACTGGGGCGGGAAAACGTATGACATTCTTGGCCACATGCTGGAAAATGATGGCAACACTGTTAAAGAAACGTTTGCTTTCAGCAGTTATAGTTCCAGCGACGCCAAGGACTTACGCGAGCATTTTGAGTACTTCCGCCGTTACATGGAAAACGGCCCGGAACAACCTCACCGCATGCTAAAAATCTGCTTGCCGATCGCCACGCGCCGCGAAACCTGGTGGGAAGGCTTTATGCGCTTGCTGCTGAACATGAACGGCTGGCCATTATTACAGATCATTCTTTCACCGTTTTATTTCATTTGCAGTCTTGGCCGCTGGGTGGCCATGCGTACGAGCAGAATCCCACAATGGCCGAAATGGGTAGAACAGGAATGCACCATTGATTCAGGCGATCCGTATCGGCGCGATTCAGGATGGGAAGCCGCAAAGGAAAGCGCTGGCAAATCTGCAGCCGCGTGATGGACTACACAGGCCTGATATCCAAATATCCTGTCGAGCGTCCACTCTCAAAAGAAGAGCGTTCGGATCAGCTCAAGCAAAAGCAGCGCATGGAGGTCATGCCACACTACGATCTTTCAGTCATCAAGATCAACAGCACTTTCGTGGAAAGTGTAGATAAGTTCTATTCATATCGCGGAATACTAACCACTTGTAATTTAATATTTGCAGCAACCATTGGATTCGGGTTGATCGCTACATTGGCGACAATTTTTGGTGATCAAGACGCACCGACTTGGTTCTTTATTGGTTTTATGCTGCTTTGATTAACGGCATTATTGCTTTTTGGAGCCACTCTTTGGCTAGCATGCAAAGAATGATTCACTTACACCCATTTCCCGGTCCGTTTCAACCGCAAGAACCGCATGATCTATATCTTCCGTACCGATGGCACGGTGCTGAAGACCAAATGGGATGATGTATTTTTCACCTGCACGAAAGAACGAGATATTTGGGGGGAAACCTGGAATGTTCGCGGTCACATTATTGATGCGGATCGCAAGACGGTAAAGGAAACATTCTCGTTAAGCATCATCGGCACAAGTCGAGAAGAAATCGAGCCGCACTGGGAATTCTATCGCCGCTACATGGAAAACGGTCCCCAGATGGCACTGGGGAATCTTGAACTGATTTGCCTGCCGCCCCTAGATTGACCTGCTACCCGAGATTAGTACGGACTTGATGTAGAGTCTGCCTCTTGGGAGGCAGTATGAAGAAGCGATTCACCGAAGAACAAATCATTGGC
>NZ_SLZQ01000018.1 GCF_004342585.1 Paucimonas lemoignei
GCCAATGATTTGTTCTTCGGTGAATCGCTTCTTCATACTGCCTCCCAAGAGGCAGACTCTACATCAAGTCCGTACTAATCTCGGGTAGCAGGTCACAGGCACGCCTTGAACTAGACAACCGGGATGGCAGCCTGATTCCCGGCATGCTCATGCGCGTACGCCTAGGTACAGACAAGCCGGCTTCCCGCCTTCTTGTTCCCACTGAAGCAGTGATTACAAGCGGTAAACGCTTCGTTGTCCTGGTAGCAGGAGAAAACAATGCCATGCAACCTGTGGTTGTCACGACCGGCCGGGACATCGGCAGCGATACCGAAATACTGAGTGGCTTGAGTGAAGGGCAAAAGGTCGTCGCGTCCGGCCAGTTCCTAATCGACTCCGAGGCGAACCTGAAATCCGTCCTTCCAAAACTCTCGGGTAATCAAGATAAACCGGATACCAAGCCTGCAGCCAAGACCAGTGCTATTTTTCAGGCGGTTGGCAAAGTTGAGCAGGTGACGCCCGAGGCGCTCACTATCTCTCACAATGCCATCCCGGAACTTAAATGGGGCGCAATGACAATGGATTTCGATAAGCCTCGTCCTGACGCATTCCCAGAAATCAAAGCGGGACAGGAAATCCATTTTTCCTTCAAGGAGACTGACGAGGGATACGTGCTTGAAAGCGTGTCGCCATCTCATGGAGGCCACAAATGATTTCTCGAATTATTCGTGAATCCATCGCTCACCGATTCTGGGTATTGCTTGCCGCAGTCGCGGTGGCCGGATGGGGGCTGTGGTCGCTTGGTAAGACACCGTTGGATGCCCTTCCCGACTTGTCGGATACCCAGGTCATCATACGTGCTCAGTATCCAGGCAAAGCACCGCAAATTGTCGAAGACCAGGTCACTTACCCGTTGACCACCGCCTTATTGGCAGTGCCAGGAGCGAAGACTGTCCGAGGATACTCGTTCTTCGGTGATTCCTTTGTCTATGTGCTCTTCGATGACAGCACGGACTTGTACTGGGCACGCTCTCGCGTACTGGAATACCTCAATCAAGTGCAGAGCCGGCTACCGCAAGGGGTACGAGCCGAGCTCGGCCCGGATGGCACTGGCGTAGGCTGGGTCTATGAGTACGCTTTGGTAGACCGTACGGGGCAGCATGACCTGAGCCAATTGCGGGCATTGAACGACTGGTTCATGCGCTTTGAGCTGAAAACGGTTCCTGATGTCTCTGAAGTGGCGAGCATTGGCGGCATGGTGAAACAGTACCAAGTCGTACTTGACCCGGACAAGCTACGTGCATTCGGCATTTCCCATACCAAGGTGATGGATGCCCTATCCAAAGGGAATCAAGAATCTGGCGGGTCGGTTGTGGAAATGGCCGAAACAGAATACATGGTTCGCTCCCGGGGATACTTACGCTCCCTGGAAGACTTCCGCAATGTCCCGCTATCGGTCAATGAGGCAGGTACGCCCGTTATGCTCAGGGATGTCGCCACTGTACGTCTTGGGCCGGAAATGCGCCGTGGTATTGCCGAGCTGAATGGTGAAGGCGAGGTGGCTGGCGGCGTGGTGGTTATGCGCTCCGGTAAGAACGCGCTGGAAACCATTGATGCCGTCAAAGCCAAGCTGGCGACGCTCCAGACCTCACTTCCGAAAGGTGTTGAAGTCGTCGCAACCTACGACCGTTCTAATCTGATTAACGCTGCAGTCAAGAACTTGCGCAACAAGCTCATCGAGGAATTCATCGTCGTTGCTATTGTTTGTGCGATTTTCCTGTTCCACCTGCGCAGCGCCTTTGTCGCCATTGTGTCACTGCCCTTAGGCGTACTTGCCGCGTTCATCGTGATGCGTTACCAGGGTGTCAACGCCAATATCATGTCACTAGGCGGTATCGCCATTGCCATTGGCGCCATGGTCGATGCAGCGATTGTCATGATTGAAAATGCGCATAAGCACTTGGAAAAATACGAGCATGACCATCCAGGGCGGGAGCTTCAAGGCAAAGAACGTTGGTCCTTGATTGCCGAAGCCTCTATCGAGGTTGGACCAGCCTTGTTTTTCTCGCTGCTCATCGTGACCTTGTCCTTTATCCCTGTGTTTGCTTTGGAAGCTCAGGAAGGCAAGCTTTTCTCGCCGTTGGCCTACACCAAAACCTACACGCTTGCAGCAGCCGCCGGATTGGCAATCACCTTGGTGCCTGTCTTAATGGGATACCTCATCCGTGGACGTATTCCTAGTGAAGCATCCAACCCCATCAACCGGGTGTTGATACACGCCTATCGCCCTTTACTGGAGACGAGTTTGCGGCACCCAGTCGCGACCATTGGCATCGCTGTTGTCGCGCTAGTTTTGACGGTCATTCCGCTGTCTCGTCTTGGCGGTGAATTCTTGCCGCCGCTGGATGAAGGGGACCTGCTGTATATGCCTTCGGCGCTACCCGGCTTGTCTGCCTCCAAGGCCAGCGAGCTGCTGCAGCAGACGGACCGGCTCATCAAGACAATACCCGAGGTGCAAACCGTCTTTGGCAAAGCTGGGCGGGCAGAGTCGGCAACCGACCCGGCACCGCTGGAAATGTTCGAAACCACCATCCAGTTCAAGCCTCGTGACCAGTGGCGCCCTGGTATGACACCGGCAAAGCTGGTGGAAGAACTTGATAGCGTCGTGAAGGTGCCCGGTCTTTCCAATGTTTGGGTACCGCCTGTACGCAATCGTATTGACATGCTTTCGACCGGCATTAAGACACCGGTCGGGATTAAGGTGTCCGGACAGGATTTGGCCCAAATCGATAAGATTGCGCAGCAAATTGAGGCTGCCGTGAAACCCGTAGCAGGCGTAACGTCTGCATTGGCAGAGCGTGTTGGTGGCGGGCGCTACATCGATGTCAACATTGACCGGTTACGCGCAGCGCGCTATGGGCTTTCCGTCGCCGATGTGCAATCCGTCGTGTCGTCTGCGATTGGCGGAGAAAACGTTGGCGAAGTGATTGATGGGCGACAACGCTTCCCGATTAACATCCGTTATCCGCAGGATTATCGCAATTCTGTCCAATCGCTGCGGGAATTGTCAGTCGTAACGGAGCGCGGCGCCCAGATTCGCCTTGGTGACGTGGCGGACATCCAGGTGAACGATGGTCCGCCAATGATTCGCAGCGAGAACGCACGTCTTTCTGGCTGGGTTTATGTGGATGTGCGCGGCACCGATTTGCGGACTGCTGTAAAGGCCATGCAAGAAGCGGTTGCCAAAGAGGTCAAGCTCCCTGCTGGATACTCAATTGGCTGGTCAGGTCAGTTCGAGTATATGGAGCGCGCTGCGGCCAAGCTTCAGACGGTGATTCCATTGACCTTGGCTGTCATTTTTATTCTGTTGTATCTGGCATTCAGGTCTACGTCTGAAGCGTTATTGCTCATGTTGACCGTGCCATTTGCCCTTATCGGCGGCTTCTGGTTTATCTGGCTTCTGGGGCATGCTGTGTCCATTGCGACGGCAGTCGGCTTCATTGCCTTGGCCGGATTGGCGGCAGAATTCGGCGTGGTGATGCTGGTGTATCTACGTAACTCTCTTCATCATCGACTACAGGCTGGGCAATCCCTAAGCAAGGAGTTGATTATGGATGCCATACGCGAAGGGGCTGTTCTGCGTGTACGACCCAAAGCAATGACTGTAGCAGTCATCCTGGCTGGCTTATTGCCGATTATGTATGGTTCTGGAGCAGGCTCGGAGGTCATGCAGCGGATAGCAGCACCGATGGTTGGCGGCATGATTACCGCTCCGCTGTTGTCGTTATTTGTCATTCCTGCGGCTTGGCGGCTCCTGCAAGAGCGCAAGCTGCGTAGAATTGGCACTGGCCAGTCATATTAACAAGCACAAGTTTGAGTGCTGGCTGCGGTATTGACTTTTTTATTGCCAATAGAGGAAAGTTTGCCGAACTCGTTTCTGAAAATTGCCGCAGCATGCGGCGTCGTTGCGCTTGCCTTGAGTGCTTTTGCGGGCCAAGAAAAAGGAAATAAGTCTGCGGAAGTTGACAGCACGAGGAAGGCTTGTGGAAGCTCCCATCCTGACAAGAATGCGGCGGAGATGGGTTGCCGGCCCAATCAAGTCAAGATGCCTCTAGCCATGAGCGATGGAGTAGTAGAAGAGGTGGATAAGGAAAACAGAAGCATCACGCTTAGGCATGGCCCTATCAAAAGTGCGACCATTGAGATGGGGCCTATGACCATGCCTTTTCCTGTAAGGGATGCCTCATTATTGGCTAAGGTGAAGGTAGGCGACAAGGTTAGATTCACTGCCGAATTCATTGACAATGAAGCGACAATCACTTCATTGGTTGTTCGCAAGTAGACGGTAATTCAGGCAGTTGGGACGTTAGCCCATTTCAGCTCAACCGTCTTCCTTCACCTGGTTGATTGCGTATTCACATCAATGTGGCCAGTATTTGGCATACTAATTTGCGCAGCTAAAAGTCTTAATACGAAAAGTCTGCTTTCGGCCAGAAGCGGACGTACGCGTCCTCACGGCAACGACGTCACGCGTTCTAGCGAACTTTCATGAAATAGCGCGGGTGCGTGGTTTGGTTTTTCTCAGCGACCTAATGATTACAGCAAGGGCGCGAACCGCTGCTTCCATCTGTTCGTTGCTGAACCCGCCTAAACCAAGAACCAGCCCCGAACGACCATTGCCCTGAGAATACATTGGAGACACAGCGCGCACAGCGACTCCCGCCTCCATAGCGCGTGTAGCTAGCAGGGTGTCGATTATGTCACTCGCTAGCCAGAGCACCAGGTGCATGCCCTGATCACTCGGCTGCAACCATCCCAGGTCCTGGGGAATCCATCGATTGAGCATGCTTATCAACTGACTTCGCCGGTCAGCGTACACACTGCGAATGCGTCGGATGTGCCGGTCAAGATGGCCTTCGTTAATGAAAGCAGCGAGGACGTGCTGGTCGGCGCTTGGTGCATGTCTATCCATGAGCAAGCGCGCACCGCAGAAAGCCGGCACCAAAGCGTCAGGGACGATGGCATAGCCAAGGCGTAGGGACGGAAAAAGGATCTTACTGAAGGTGCCAAGATAAACCACACGATCCGGTGCAAGTCCTTGCAGTGATGGAAATGGGTGGCCAGCATAGCGCAGTTCGCTGTCATAGTCGTCTTCCACGATCCAGGCACCGTTCTTCTGCGCCCAAGCCAGCAGTGCATTCCTGCGCCCCATGCTCATCGGCATCCCCAAGGGGTATTGATGCGAAGGCGTGACGAATGCAGCTCGCGCATGCTTTGCCATGGCGACGCCTGTTTCAACGTCAATGCCGGCATCGTCAACCGGAACGCGCACCATACGATCCTGTCGTCCAGTGCTTTCAAAAATCCCCGTGATACCTCGGTAAGCAGGGTCTTCCACCCAAGCCAGGTCGCCAGCGCCAAGCAGAACCTGGCAGGCAATGTACAAGCCTTGCTGGGTCCCAGACGTGATGATGACTTGGTCAGCGCTGCACTGCACCGAGCGCGACCTCCGGACGTACGCGGCCACCGCTTCCCGAAGAGATTTGACGCCTTGTGGATGGTCGTAGCCCGACGGCGCACCTGATCCGCGAGCACGGATGCGGTTGCCGAGCCGTCTCCACGTTTCGTCGGGTGCCGCTGGCCCGATAGGAACAGAAACAGCAAAGGGTACTGGCGGGAGTGTCGTGAATTGCTCCGCGAATTTAACAAAGCCAGCTGCAGGTGTCGGCAGTACAGGTGGCGCGGCATTGGCTACTGGATTTTGCGAACCTCTATCAGTGGAGCGCGATTTGGCGAGTGCTGACGTCACGCGTGTGCCGGCTCTTGGCTGAGAATCGAGAAATCCCTCGGCGACTAGTTGCTCGTATGCCTCCAGCACTGTACCGCGCGCGATGCCGAGCGAAGTGGCCAACTGTCGGGTTGATGGCAAAAGATCGCCGGGCTTCAAGTTGCCAGCACGTATAGCTTCGCGTAGCGCCTGCGTTAATTGGCGGCCAAGATGCCCGCTTGTGCGGTCCAGCCCGCTAATCGGCGGTAATTCTACGGCTTGGGGGCGCCTTGGCATGTAATTCTGGCCTACTAAAATATGCTGATTGTGGATCTACATGGTAATCCAGAAAATAACGATAATCCAGGCCATACGATGAACCAACGGCAGGGAAGCGCCTAGAGCTCGGCGAACTTGCCACAAGGTCAGGAGAACCGATATGTACGTACCCGCCCATTTCAACGAGTCGCGCCCTGAAGTGTTGCAGGACCTTATCAAGCAGCATCCTTTTGGCATGCTGGTCACACATGGTGCAAGTGGGTTAGATGCCAACCATATTCCTTTTGAACTCAATCCTCAGCAGGGTGAGTTGGGTGTGCTGACTGCCCATGTGGCGCGCGCCAACCCAGTGTGGCAGGATGTCGCTTCTGGCGATGAGGTGCTGGTAGTTTTTCGGGCTGCTGATGCTTATATTTCGCCCAATTGGTATCCGTCCAAGCAGGAGTTCCACAAACAGGTGCCGACCTGGAATTACATGGTAGTCCATGCCTATGGGCGCATCAGCATCCGCGACGACGAGCGCTTCGTACGTGGCGTGGTCGCCCGATTGACCAGAACCCATGAGGCTACTCAGCCGACGCCTTGGAAGATGACCGATGGCCCCAAAGATTACATTGACACCCAGCTCAAAGCAATCGTGGGTCTGGAAATTGAAATCACACGCCTTATCGGCAAGTCAAAACTGAGTCAGAACAGAGAAGTACGTGACCTACGTAGTGCTGGCGAAGCGCTCAAGGCCCAAGGTGATAGTGTGATTGGCGATGCCATGTTGGCCTGTGCTAACACCAAGTCAGCATAACTCCAACCGGTGTCGAGCCATCTGGACTCGAGCAGTCACCCTAGCAGCTTCGGACCAACGCGCGCATCCCAAGAAACACGACAAGCAGGAGATCTCATATGAGTGATACCGACCGTGATTTCATTTTTATCTGCCATGCCGACTTGCCCTGGACGCCGTCAAAGTTCACGCAGGGAGTCGAGGTGAAAAACCTTGGAAAAGCCAATGACCGAGCCATGCAGCTGGTACGCTTTCAGCCTGGTGCCTCGTTTCCAGCACATTTGCATGCGGACGTAGAGTTTTTGTTCATGTTAGAAGGCGAAGTGCTGCAGAACGGCCATAAGCTGCACGCAGGATGCTCCACCGTTGCGCCTGCTGGCACATACGATACTGAGTTCATCAGCCCGTCAGGTTGTACCTTCTTGTTGATATATGCTTTGAGCACTAGCGACAGATTCAACGCTCAGACAAGTTAGCCAAAATTTAAGGTTTATTCAGGACCCAAGCCATGCTTCCATCCATTACCTTCCTGCTCACCGCGACACTCCTGGCCATTACGCCCGGACCGGGCATTGCCTATGTTGTAGCTCGTACAGTTGCCGGTGGAAGGGCAGAAGGAATTGCATCCTGTATCGGCACCGCCATTGGCGGAATGGCCCATGTCTTGGCAGCTGCACTAGGCCTGTCTCTACTGCTTGCCCAGTCTGCTCTTGCCTACACCATCGTGAAATACCTTGGGGCGGCTTACTTAATTTACCTCGGCGTTAAAATTCTTGTCTCGCGTGCTGCATCTACGGAATTGCCAACGATTGAGCGAGCAGGAACAAGCAAGGCACTGAGAGATGGCGTTCTTGTTGAGGCACTCAATGTAAAGACTGCGATGTTCTTTCTTGCCTTCATTCCCCAGTTCGTATCAGCCAACCATGCATTGGCATCGCAATTCATTTTGCTCGGAACGATTTGTGTCCTACTTAATGCCGCGGTAGATGTGTTGGCTGTGCTTGCTGCAAACCGTTTCGTTGCCTCTGGCACAGCTAAAGCGACAAGAGAGCGATTACTGTCACGAGTGTCTGGAGCCACCATGCTTTCTCTTGGATTGATTGTGGCCGCAGCCAATCGAGAAAGTTAGAGCTAAAACACTGTTCATTCCAGCTTCATAATTTCCGGACTATCAATCACTATGGCAATCACAAACTCTATTTATTCCTCGACCTTTATTTTCGCCAAAGGCCAATATGACGAGGAGTTTTATAAGTTGGATGAAGAAATTGCAGCGGTAGCCAAGTCCATTCCCGGCTATATTGGAGAGGAAGCCTGGGAAAACCCGAGCAACGGATTGATCTCAAACGTCTACTACTGGGAATCTATAGAAGCCTTGCAACAATTGGTCTCGCATCCTAAACACCGAGAGGCAAAAGAAAAGCAATCCAAGTGGCTCGCCGGCTATCAGGTCGTCATTTCCCAAGTTCTACGCACATATGGCGATTCAAAGCTCGCAGATTTGCTTCCCAAACTTTCCACATCCTAATTTGCGTGTTATGTCCGCTTCGGGTCGGAAGCGGACCTTTGCCAATGACTGCTTCCGACCCAAAGCGTACTATTACCCCAGCGGCCTTAATATACTTTAGTCTGATCTACCTGGCTGATGCCAAAGGGAGGACGGAATGCACTCGCTTTTGGCAGCATGAGGCATTACGAAACTCATTCCCTTTTAAAACTTGTTAGAAGCTTTAAATAAAAGCCTTAATTAACATCCCAATTCCAACCGCCACCGCTACCGTTGCAAATCCTTTCTGCAAATGCTCTCCCTTGAGAGAGTGAGAAATGATTTTCCCCATGATTATTCCCCCCACCGCTCCCCCTGCAAACGGCAAGGCGGTCAACCAGTCAAAGTTGCCGGAGGATGCGCTAAATATCACACCGCTCACTGCAATGAGCGCAGTTACGGCCAGCGAGGTGGCAATAATCGATTGCGTATCCAGGTCGCTATAGCGGCGCAGGCATGGCACCATCACGAAACCACCGCCTACGCCAAGCAACCCGGAAAGCAGCCCGGCGACGGCACCTGCGGTGCCTAAAGCACGGGCACATTGACTCGTCCAGACAAAGCGCCCATCGGCTGCGCTACGCACGCAAGGCAATGCCTCGGCACAGTCGATCCCCTGGGCCGGTTCGGGTTCGTTGGCTTGTCTGAACGTCCGGTAGGCGACGAATAACAGAACTGCGCCAAAAATCACGCTCAGCCATTGTGCGTCGGTGCGCTTGGCTAGCCACACGCCTACTGGCGACAGTACGACGCCCATTGCCGCCATCAATAACGCCGCGCGGTAACGTACAACGCCTTCCTTCAGACCTAATACCGTCCCCAGCAAGGCAGCGATACCGACGGCTAACAATCCGATTGGACCTGCATCAGCAACACTCATGTGCAGGCCGAATACCAATAAAGGCACTGCCAATATGCCCCCGCCGGCGCCGGTCAGCGCCATGATCGCACCGACAATCAAACCCAAGCCGATATTAGCCGCCATGGTTAGCTCGCCGTAGACGCCTTCGATAGTCCTATCCGATCCTGGATCTCGTAAATCGCCATTCCAGCGAGCATGGCGAGAACGAAGAGCAAGGGCTTGCTACTGCCTGTCGCCAGCGAGGCCAGCGCAGGCCCAGGGCAATATCCGGCCAATCCCCATCCAATTCCAAAGGTCATGCCGCCTAACACCAGGCGACAGTCGATCTGGGTGGCCGTCGGCATACGCATGACGTCGCCCAGAAGGGACTTTTCGCGGTCAGAAGCAAATTGAAAGGCGAAGGAAGCAACTAGGATCGCTCCTCCCATCACAAATACGAGCGATGGATCCCAAGTGCCGGCCAAATCCAGAAAGCCGAGCACTTTGGCAGGATTGGTCATCCCGGAAATAATCAAGCCGATACTGAAGATTACGCCGGTGACAAATGCCATGACGAGTTGCATGATGACTCCTTAACCCAAAAGATGGCGTACAACAAAGACGGTCGCGAACCCCGCCAGCATGAAAGCGGCGGTCGCCACCAGCGATCTTGGCGACCGCCGCGACAGACCGCAGACGCCATGGCCGCTAGTACATCCTGAGCCGTAACGTGTTCCTACTCCGACCAGCAAACCTGCTAAGACCAGCGTGGTTGTATTGGCATCAATGCGGACTTCTGGAAGCCCGATGATTAATCCATAGAGAACCGGTGCGATCACCAGCCCGAACAGAAAGGCAAAGCGCCAAGCGATATCGCCTTTGACGGGCCGTAACAGGCCGCCCAGAATGCCGCTGATACCGGCGATACGCCCATTAAAGAGTAGGAAAACCGCCGTCGCCAATCCAATTAGGATGCCGCCGCCCAACGATGTCCATGGGGTAAAGTTTGCCCAATCTATAGTCATTTCCTTGCTCCTTTACCACGATGGCAATACAGCTCGTACAAGACTTGCAGCACAGCCAATGCTTCCTTGCTGGCGATGGTGTAGTAAATCTGCTTGCCTTCCCGGCGTGTCATAACGAGTTGCTCCTCACGTAAAACCGTTAGCTGCTGCGAAAGCGTCGGCTGCGTGACGCCAGTCAACTCTTCAAGCTCGCTCACGCAAAACTCGCCCTGCGTCATTTGACATAGAAGCAATAGCCGGTCAGGGTTCGACAGGACCTTTAATAGGCCTGTTGCCTCCAAAGCTGCTGCCTGCAAGGCTGCCAAATCAATCTGCTGCATATTTCCTTAATAGTCTGTATCCACCATGGTGGTGGGATCTTTAAACATTATATGAACTTATATATTATTATCTTATCAGACGTTGCAAGGAGCCGCTTAGTTCAATGTGATGTCTGAAGTTTTGCAGAGCAGCGGACTCACCAGGTAAAGCAGCGCTTTTCCACAATGAATGACGAAGCTGAGCCATTGAATAACATTTACTTCGATTGGAGGTTGGCATGTTTACGTATGCAGAAGATCCCACCAAATTCAGCGCTGACCGTGTCCGGCGTTCTACCGCCATTGATCTCAACGACAGGATCGACAGAGTTACAGAAAGCAATATCCAACGTTATGCCAACAGCAACCATTCGACAATTCTGAAACGCATTGAAGAGTTGGATAAGGAATGGGATGTAGAGCGGGTCCTGGAAGTCAATGCGTCCACGCTGGCATTGACCGGTTTGGCATTGAGCTTAACCGTGAACAAAAAGTGGCTTGCCTTGCCTGCGGTGGTGATGGGATTTTTGTTTCAGCATGGCGTACAGGGCTGGTGCCCGCCTTTACCGATCCTGCGACGTCTCGGCATACGCACACGCAGCGAAATCGACCGCGAAAAGTATGCGCTGAAAGACCTCATGGCACGTCGCTGATTTTTTCTGAATGGGAGTAGCCATGATTTTCCGCCAGTTGTTTGAACCCTTATCGAGTACCTATACTTATTTGCTGGGATGCGAAGACACCGGACAAGCGATACTGATTGATCCGGTGATCTCAGCGATGGAACGGGATCTCGCTGAAATCCATCGTTTGGGATTGAAGCTTGCTTATAGCGTCGACACCCATATTCACGCCGACCATATTACTGCGGCCATGCACCTGAAAAAGGAAGTAGGCAGCAAGATTGCGGTTCCCGCACATGACCGCCTTCCCTGCGCAGACGTCGGCATCGAGGAAGGTAAACCATTCCAAATGGGTAGCATTACGCTGCAGCCGCTCCACACTCCTGGGCACACCGATGGTCATTTCGCCTATTTGTTTGGCGATAGACTTTTTACCGGGGATGCCCTATTGATTGAAGGCTGCGGGCGAACCGATTTTCAGAACGGCGATGCGGATGCGTTATATAAAAGCGTGCGGGAAAAGCTCTTTACCTTGCCGGATGAAACGCTGGTCTACCCGGCGCACGATTATAAAGATCGCTTCGTGTCATCCATCGCACAAGAGAAGAAACGCAATCCACGCCTGGGTGGGGACAAAACGCTCGAAGAATTTAAGGAGATTATGGCAAATCTGAATCTGCCATACCCAAAGTTTATTGATTACGCGGTGCCAGGCAATAAACAATGCGGCGTCTGTCCAAGTGATCTGCCCGAAAATCTGGACAAATACTGTCAGCAAATGACGGAAAGTCCACAAGGATAACCGCCTTCAGTGCATTGAAAGGATTAATCATGGAACGGTTCAAACAGATTGGCGAAGACGTGTTCATTGGCCCTCAGCCGACGGCCGCAGATCTGAAGGAAGCCAAGCAACGGGGCATTGCAACAGTGATTGATTTTCGCATGCCGGCAGAGACGTCTGCATCCAATGAGGAACTAGCAAAAAGCTGCGGACTGGACTACGCTAATATTCCCGTCAATAAGGAGTCGCTGTCCAAGGAGCAGATTAGCCAGCTAGATGAAGTCATGCAGCACAAACGAGGTCCGTTTCTACTACATTGCGGAATCGGGACGCGGGCGGCGACGCTGTATGCGTTAAAGCTCGCATCCCAGCATCACTGGAATGCCGAGCAAACCTTTGAAGCGGCGAATTCCATGGGATTTGATTTACAAAGTTCGCCCCAATTTGCCGAGTTCGTGGCCCGCGCAACAGAGAACCACACACCTGCCAAATAACCAGATGTGATGGCGTTACAAGTCGCTTTTGTTAGCGCTTAGAAATCCTACTACTTTTGCGTCACTTTCCACTGTTTTTTCCAAGCCTCCATTTTTTTCATGTCTTCCTGCTGGCTGGCTTTCATTTTCTCCGCCATATCCTTCACTTCTTGATGGGTAAACTTTGGCATCATGGCGCTACTGATCTTGATCGCTTGCTGGTGATGGCGAGTCATCATGTCTAAAAACATTTTGTCAAAGGTCTCACCTTTGCTGTTTTCGAGCTTTTGCATACTTGTTTGTCTGCCTTTCATAGCCCCTCTCATACCAGGCATTTGCATGTTGGCAGCGCTTCCCTGATCTGCAAATAGCTTCTGCCTGACTTCTTGCATTTGATTGATATCTTGACGCTGCTCATCGATCATTTTTTTAGCAAAGGATTTCAGTTCATCATGGGCCGCTCTGGACTCAACAAGCTCCGCCATCTTGATGCCTTGCGCGTGGTGCGTTGTCATGGTATCCAGAAATTGTTGATCCGCAGGAGCCTTATCCGGATTGGCGTGGCGTTGCATGCCAGGCCCACCTTGATGCATGCCGGTTTGTGGCCATTGAGTTCCTGATTCGCTTTGGCCTTGTGCTGAGGCTGGGCCGGCCAATATCAAGGCTGCAACCATAATTGTCAGTGTTTTATAAGTCGGCATAAGAATTCCCATCAAAATTAACACTCCTGCGATACATCCCCTCTTGCTAATATCTGCAGACATGGGTGCCTGTAAAAAACGGTAGCAGCTGCAGCTCATTGAAGTGTCACGCCGCAACACCTATCGTTGGAAGGCCCGTATTTAGCTTAGGTCTGGAGCTCATCTAGGACTTGAGGCCACGCAAAGCTGCTAACGCAAATGAAATCTGGCGGGCCTGATTGAACGTACTTCGCGACGATGAATTCCAATCATTTAGTTGCGAATAGTGTTTCCATTATTGCTAAATGCGACTAAATTACAAATCAGTAGTAGTCGCACTGAAGAGGTCTTCCCCTCGTTTTGAAGAATTCTTCCTATGCAAACTGAACCTTCTTTTTCCAGGCCAAAATCTCAACCACTTGCTGAAGAGACGTTGACAAAGGCGTTAAAACGCATTGCCAATGCAGTTTTCATCACTGACAAGGCAGGACATATCGTTTGGGTAAACGATGCGTTCAGTCGCTTATCGGGATACACTGAAGCTGAAGTAATCGGTTCTTCACCCACGATTCTCAATTCCGGCAAACAAAGCCATATGTTTTATAGTGATTTATGGCACACAATTTTGCTAGGCAAAACATGGCGCGGTATTGTGGTAGATCGGCGCAAAGACGGCATGCTGTATACGGCCGACGAAATTATCACGCCCTTGGTTGATGATGAGGGCAATATCACTCATTTCATAGCCATCCAGCACGACATTACCCCGCGCTCCCAGGAGCATGAGCGGGAATCGTTTCTTGCTTACCATGATGTTCTCACCGGACTATCGAATCGCGAATATTTCCTGAGCAAACAACAACAGGCAATGTATCAGGCGAGCCGAAACCATCAAATGGTCGGATTGCTATTCCTGGACCTGGATCGGTTCAAGCTTATTAACGATACGCTCGGGCATACGGTTGGGGATGCGCTCCTGGTAGCAGTCGCAGAAAGATTGCGCTCTGCCGTCCGGAAAGATGATGTGGTTGCACGTTTTGGCGGCGATGAATTTGCCATACTCGTGTCGGAGATTCATGATATCCAGGTTGTCCTGACGTTGGCCAGAAAGCTTCTGGAAGTGCTGTCCCACCAGTTCGTACTCGGCGGGCATACCATTCACACCTACGCAAGCATCGGTATCGCGATATATCCAAACGGTTCGGACGATCCGGAGGCATTGCTCGCTCAGGCTGACCAGGCCATGTACCAGGCAAAAAAGGATGGCGGCAACAGATTTCAGCTTTATGCGCCAGTTGCGTCTGAAATGCATTAACAAAGCCAATGCCCTGAGGTTGGATCATGGTCGTAGACTAATTGAGGGGCAAGCTAAGCAGCACCGTACTGCCATCATTCGATGTCTTGACACTGAACCCGAATCGATTCGCCAAGCGCAGCAAATTCACATTTGTGCAGAGTGTCTCGCCAACGAGCTGCTGCAATTCGCGGGCATGACAATAGCCAATCAGCTTTGTCATCAGGATCGTACCAAGGCCCTGCCCTTTCAAATCTGAACGCACCGTCACCGCAAACTCGGCACTGATATTGTCAGGATCAGCCACGCACCGCGACACGCCCAGCATCTCGGCGCCACGGTCAGCACGCATTCTGATAGCCACGAATGCCATTTCGCGGTCGTAATCGATTTGCGTGAGACGTGCCAGCCGAGACGCTTCCAGCTCTCTCATTGCGACGAAAAACCGGTTGCGCACATCTTCCTGAGTCAAAGCGTGAAAAAATTCCAGATGCGCTGGCCCATCTTCCGGCCTGATCGGTCGCAGCAAGATCTGCTCGGCATGCCACGTAATCCACTCCTCAAGTTCGGAAGGATAAGGGCGAATCGCTAACCGGTCTACGCTCTCCGGGTATGCCGGCTGCACTCTGATTCGCGCGTCGAGTGCAATCACCCCGCCTGCATCGGCAACCAAGGGATTGATATCGAGTTCGACGATTTCCGGAACATCCACGATCAGTTCCGAGATCTGCACCAGAGTGCGATAGATCGCATCCATATCCGCAGGAGCACGATTGCGGTAACCTCCAAGAAGCTTGGCGATGCGTGTGCGCCACACCAGGTCTTCGGCCAGTACTTGATTGAGTGGGGGCAACGCGATCGCATGGTCCTTGATTACTTCCACAGCGATTCCTCCCTGCCCGAACATAATGACTGGACCGAACAGGGAATCGGTTGCGACGCCAATAATCAATTCCCGTCCTTCCGGACGCCGTGCCATAGATTGCACTGAAAATCCCGTTGATCTGGCATTTGGCATCAGTTCCCGAAGACGTAACATCATCAGTTCGCCCGCCAAACGCACCGCCTGGCCGGTATCCAGGTCGAGTGCCACGCCGCCCACATCAGATTTGTGAATCACATCTGGAGACAGTATTTTGAGTGCGACAGGATAGCCGATTGCCTCCGCAGCCTGCACTGCGTCGTCTACGGTGACAACCTCCCGGGTCTTCACCACCGGAATGCCATAAGCGGCGAGCACGGTCTTGGCTTCGGGCTCCGACAGCATCTCGCGCCCGGATGAAAGGGCAAGCCTTATCACATTACGCGCAGAGTCGCGATTGATAAGATCTGCCTTGGGGATTGAGGCCGGCACCTGCATCAGGAGTTCCTGATTGCGCCGGTATCGAACCATTTGCAGGAAACCGCGGATGGCATTCTCCGGGGTTTCATAGGTCGGAACACCGATCTGCGAAAAGCTGCGCCGTGCATCGAGCACCGCGTCCCCGCCAAACCAGCACGACAGTACGTTGCGGGAAGAATGGCGTACGACCGGGGACAGAATCCTGGCGATGTCATCACTTGGCACGATTGCGGTCGGCGCATGGATCAGCAAGGTGGCGTCAACTTCCGGGTCCTGGTTCAGGATTTCCATTGCTTGTGCATAGCGCTCACCAGGGGCATCGCCAATGATGTCGACCGGATTGCTGTGCGACCAGTTTGGCGGCAGGACCCGTTCAAGGTTTTCCATGCTTTTCCGTGAAAGCACGGCAAGCCTCCCGCCCCCTTCGATCAGTGAATCGGTTGCGATCACGCCGGGGCCGCCTCCATTGGTCAGGATCGCCAGACGATCGCCGTTCAGCGGGCGCATGCGGGCCAGGGTTTCGACGGCATCGAAGAGTTCCTCCGTGGACAAGACGCGTATCATGCCGGCACGACGAATGGCTGCGTCATAGACTTCATCGGAACCTGCCAGGGCGCCGGTATGCGAACTTGCCGCCTTTGCCCCTTCTGACATGCGGCCAGCCTTGATCACGATGGTTGGTTTGCTGCGCGCGGCTGCACGCGCCGCCGACATGAACTTGCGCGCATGGGTGATCGCTTCCATATACAGCAGGATCGACTCCGTTTCGCCATCACCGGCCAGATAATCGAGCAAATCGCCAAAATCCACATCGGCGCCATCTCCAAGCGAAATAAATTTCGAAAAGCCGATCCCGCGTGATTTCGCCCAATCGAGAATGCCAGTTACCATGGCGCCGGATTGGGAAACGAAGGCAATCTTTCCGGGAATGGCATTCACATGAGCGAAACTGGCATTGAGCTTCATATGCGGGACCAGCAAACCGACGCAGTTGGGACCGAGTATGCGCAACAGATAAGGTTTGGATGCGGCAAGCATCAACTCTTGCATGGAATTACCTTGCCTATCCGTCACCACGGTCAAACCCGCAGTCAGCACTACTGCCGCCCTGGTCCCGCATTTGCCCAGTTCACGAATCAATCCGGGTACGCTTTCAGGCGGAGTACAAATTATTGCCAGATCCGGCGCGAGCGGCAGCTTTCCCACCCGGGAGTACACTTTCCTGCCTGCCAAAGTACTGTGCTTTAAATTAACGGGAAAAATATCCCCGGCAAAGCCACCGGCGATCAGATTATTGAATACCGTCGCCCCTACGCTATGCAGCCTATCCGAGGCGCCGATGACCGCTACCGAATTTGGGTGGAATAAGTGGAACAGATTCCGAATGGTCATGATACGGATGCGTTTTCGGGGTTAAGGAATGAGTACGGCGGCGCCGTCAAATGCACCGTCGCGCAGCGCGTTCAATGCGTCATTGGCACGCGTTAACGGAAACGGAATCGGCATCGTCTTCAAGGGTATGTGATCCGCGATCTGGAAAAACGCCCTGCCGTCTTCCCGCGTCAGATTCGCCACCGAGCGCACGGAGCGCTCTCCCCAAAGGATCGCGTAGGGAAAAGCCGGCAGATCCGACATGTGGATTCCCGCGCATATCACCGTTCCTCCCTTGCGGGTGACAGTCAATGCCTGTGGCACCAGTGCCCCGACCGGAGCGAAAATAATGGCTGCGTCCAGTTCGGCCGGCGGCCGGGCATCTGCATTTCCAGCCCAGGTGACACCCAGTGATCGGGCGAAGTCTTGGGAACGGGAGTCTCCTGGCCGTGTAAAGGCAAAAACCTGTTGTCCACGATGCCGTGCTACCTGGCTGATGATATGTGCCGCCGCGCCAAAGCCATAAAAGCCTATTCGTTCGGCATCCCCTGCCATGGCGTAAGCGCGATAGCCGATTAGGCCGGCACATAACAGCGGCGCGACATGCATGTCATCATAGCGCTCCGGGACATGGAAGCAATAGCGTGCATCCGCGACCAAGTATTCCGCATAGCCACCATCGTGGTCAAATCCCGTGAATCGAATATCGTTGCACAGGTTTTCATGCTCGGCCAGGCAGAACCGGCAATGACCGCAACTGCCGGCCAGCCACGGCACACCTACCCTGTCATTGATCGCAAATTCCTGTGCAGACGTCCCTCGCTCCACAACAGTTCCAACGACTTCATGCCCGAGGGTCAGCGGCAAATGGTGCGGCACAAGATCGCCATCCGCTATATGTAAATCGGTACGGCACACTCCGCAAGCCCGGACCTGAATCAGGATCTCATGCTCTCGCGGAACGGGCAGCACAAGCTTTACGCATGTAAGCGGCTGGCCGACCTGCTCCAGTTGCATGGCTACCATATTCATCTGCGGCCTCTCACAATTTATTGAACATGAAAAGCAGGTTTCGAAGTCATACTTGGCTCAAAATGCGTGTAAAAGATCTTCTTCGCCACTTCTACAACGACCAGATACACCAAGACCAACGCCCCGATAACGCCGTAGTACGGCCAGGAAAGACGAACAAACCCGAAATACGCCCCCAAGCTTGATATTGGAAGAAGTATGGCGATGCCTAAAATCGCTAGTGATATAACGATCAAGCTTGGGTGTGGCCGGCTTTGGAATGAATTTAAGCTCGTGCGTATGATGAAAATCACCAGTATCTGAGTTGCCAGGGATTCGACGAACCATCCTGTCTGAAACATTTGCTCGTTTGCATGCATTACATGGAGCAGTAAATAGAAAGTCAGAAAATCGAAAAGCGAACTTACTGGCCCCAGGATCAACATAAATTTCAGCAGGAATGACATGTCCCACTTTTGCGGCATGGTCATCTCCCGTTTATCCACTTTATCGAAAGGAATGACAGTGCCAGCCAGGTCGTACAAGATATTATTCAGCAGAATTTGCACGGGCAGCATCGGCAGAAATGGCAGGAACAGCACCGCGCCAGCCATGCTGAACATGTTGCCGAAATTCGAACTGGCACCCATCATGATGTATTTGCGTACATTGCCGAAGGTGCGACGTCCTTCCAATACACCACCGGCTATCACGCCCAGGTCCTGCTGAAGCAGGATCAGATCGGCAGCTTCGCGCGCGACGTCGACTGCGGTATCGACAGAAATGCCGACGTCGGCATTGTGAAGCGCAGGTGCATCATTGATCCCGTCGCCCAGATAGCCGATGACATGTCCATTGGCTTTTAATGCCAGAATTATCCGGTTTTTCTGCATGGGATTGACCCGGCAAAACAAGTCAGCCGATTCGACCCGGTTGCGCAGCGTCGCATCATCCATCTGCGCGAGTTCCTGCCCCATGAGCACTCCGGAAACCCGCAACTTCAGCGATTTACAAATATATTCCGTTACGAGTTCGCTATCGCCTGTCACAACCTTGACTTTCACGGCATACTGAGCCAGCTTTTCCATCGCGGCCGTCGCGCTGTGTTTGGGCGGATCCAGGAAGGCCAAAAATCCCATCAGTGTCAGCTCGTCCTCATCTTCCAGCCGGGCATGATCGCGGTCGAGCGGCATCTCCTTGACCGCCACCGCCAGCGTCCGAAAGCCATCCTTTTCCAGGGAATTCAGCTGACTGTGCACCTGAGCTAGAAGGCCAGCATCCATCGGCACGGCACTAACCTCCAGATGTTCGGGGTCCAGACAAACCGAGGTGCAATGAGCCAGCACGTCCGATGGCGCGCCTTTCAAAATCAGCCACCGGCGTTCCCCGTCCTGGGCATGATATGCCAGCAGCACCGACAGGCGGCGCCTTTCGAAGTCAAACGGCACTTCATCAAGTTTCCGCCATCCGGATACATCAATTGATTCATGCGCCAGCACGGCATCTTCCAGCGGCGTTCGCAGCCCGGATTCAAAGAAACAGTTCAGCCATGCATAGCGCAATACCGTTTCGCTTGATTTGCCATGGATGTCGAGATGGCACTCCAGCCGGATACTTCCCTCTGTCAGTGTGCCAGTCTTGTCCGTGCAAAAAACATCGATTGCCCCGAGATCATGAATGGCTGACAGGCGCTTGACCACCACATGATTCCCGGACAAACGCAAGGCCCCGCGCGAAAGCGTGACAGTAACGATCACGGGCAGTAATTCCGGCGTCAGCCCGACTGCCAGCGCCAACGCAAACATAAATGATTCAAGATGCGGCCGTTGCATAATCAGGTTGACTACGACGACAAAGCCAACAAGCATTATGGTAATGCGCAGGATGAGCATGCCGAACTGGCGGATTTCCCGCTCAAATGCGGTTTCCGCCCTTCGTTCGGTAACGGCCTGTGCCACGTGTCCAATCTCGGTTTGCGAACCGGTCGCGCAAACTAGCACTGTCGCTTGTCCTGAGATGACACTGGAACCCATAAATACCGCATTTGCGGCATCATGCAATTCATCGGTAGCAGGAACGATGTGGGAATTTTTTTCTACCGGATAGGCTTCGCCGGTAATTGCCGCCTGCTGGATAAAAAAGTCCTGCGCCGACAACACTCTGCCATCCGCTGGAACCAACTGACCGGCGCGTAGCACCACAATATCGCCCGGCACAATTAGTCGCGCATCTGTGTCCTGCTCTTTTCCGCCGCGAATTACGGTAGCATGCAGCGCCACGGACTGTTTCAGTTTCTCCGCCGTTCTCTCGGCACGATGTTCTTGAATAAAGTCGAGCAATACGCTTAGCAATACCATCGTGGCAATGATTGCAGAGCCAACGGCATCGCCTGTGGCGGCAGAAATTGCACCCGCAAACAATAAAAGCAGGATCAATGGACTATTGAATCTTTGAATGAACTGTAGGAACAGATGGGGACGAGGGTGGTCGCGGAAGCTGTTCAGCCCGAAACGTGAAAGCCGTTCTTCTGCTTGAGTAGGCGATAATCCTTCCCGGCTTGTGTCGAGCGCGGCAATGTTTTTATCTAGGGGATAACGCCACCACGGGTGCTTGCCATCGACAAATTCTCCCCTTCCAAACTCTGAGGAATGACGAGCTATCAAATGTGCTGCTGGCGGAGTTGCCACGGTTATTGCTGCACCGGCGAGGGCATTTACGCGATTTATGCCTTAATCGTTTCCGTGTGGCCAAAACCTTTCGTATAGTCCAACATAGAAATCACTTGAGGACGAATCTTGAGGAAAGCCACTTGGTCTTTTTGGCCGGTCTCGGCCCATTCAACGGCTTCTGGAAAGCGCGCAAGCAGGCAATCGATCGCTTGCTGAATATCCCGGGGATCACTTACCACCTCTGCAATGCCACCTATCGACAATCCTTTAATCTCACTCCAGTTTTTATATGCGTTATTGATCGTCAGCGACACCTTATTGTTTTGGCGAATATTCTGCGCTTTCTGGCTATTCTTTCCTACGCCTACATACAGTGTTAGGCCGTCATAGGCGAAACTCACTGTCGTCGCCTGAGGATACCCGTCTGGACGGATCGTCGCCAGAGTCAAATCATTGGCATTCGCCATGACATTCATGATGAAATCCTTATTGGCCTGATCCATTGCAACTCTCCTCATCCAAATTAAATGTCTGTCGACATCCAAAGTCTGACCCTACACAATCCATTTTCGGACGCAGATTTTTTTCTGATGAGAGAGCAGAATCGACCTTGATACGCGTCAAGCGAAGAACCTTCCCGTCTATTAAGCTTTTTCTATCGATCCTTTCCTAGCCCGAAGTCGAAGGAAATGCGATGGCACCTTTAGCTGCGCAGCGCCATGCTGCAAATGGCAGCTACTATCACCTGAGCCAAGTTGCGCTCGTCGGCCATGCATGCGAGGGCATGGCTTGCTTTGCAGCACGGAAGGATAATCCGCAATGCTGGGATCAGGCTCACGCCCGCATGCCCCCTGTATTTTGTCTGGGCCAATGCTATCAAGCACCTGCAGTTTTCGGTAACGATGTCAAACCCAACGTTGCTGCATTCGCACGTCAGCATGTACTCTTAGGCAATTTACTCAAAGGTGGTGCACGCCGCCTTGAAACCTATGTGGAGAACGGCGGCGGGATCGCGCTACGCCATGCAATTGCCATGCCGCATACGGACCTGATTAGCGTGATTGCAGCTTCAGGCTTGCGGGGACGAGGCGGCGCCGGATTCCCGACAGGCCGCAAATGGGCGACAGTTGCTGCTGCAGGCGCATCACGAAAGTACGTCGTCGCCAATGCCGATGAGGGCGATCCTGGTGCCTTCAGCGACCGCCTGCTGATGGAGGATGATCCTTTCCTCCTGATTGAAGCCATGCTGGTCGCCGCTATCGCTGTCGGTGCCGAACACGGCTATATTTATCTGCGGAAGGAATACCCAGGCGCGCTGGCAAGCCTGCGTATGGCGCTGCAAGAGGCTTATCAGGCCGGATGGCTTGGCCCATCTGTGCTGGACACATCGCATCGCTTTGAACTCGAACTTGTTATCGGCCAGGGAAGTTATGTGTGCGGAGAAGAAACCGCAATGCTGAACTCCATTGAAGGCAAGCGCCCGGAAGTCCGCGTACGCCCACCACAGATCACGGAACATGGCTTGTTCAGTGCCCCTACATTGGTTAACAACGTGGAGACGCTATGCGCCGTGCCGTGGATCGTGACGCATGGCGCGCAAGCGTACGCGGAGCTGGGTACGCCCGCTAGCCGCGGCACCAAGCTGGTTTCGCTCAACTCGCTTTTCCGGCGTCCGGGCTTGTATGAAGTGGAATTCGGCACGCCCTTGCGGCAAATCGTCGAGCAAGTCGGTGGCGGAATGAAGCGCGGTCGACTGCTGGGCATCATGGTCGGTGGCCCCCTCGCCGGCCTCGTGCCGCCCGCCTTGCTGGACACGCCGTTCGCTTACGAGGAAATGCAAAGTATAGGTTGCGCAGTAGGACATGGCGGCATGATTGCCTTTGCCGACGATACGTCTATCTCGGAATTGCTGGCCGAGGTATTCCGCTTCGGCGCCCTGGAATCATGCGGCAAGTGCACGCCCTGCCATCTAGGCAGTCCGGAACTGGCGGCCATGTGGCAAGCGGTGCTGAATGGCCAGCGGATCAGCCGGCAGCGCTGGCATGCCCTCGTGGATGCGTTAGCAGAGTCCAGCCTGTGCGGGCATGGCAGAGGCCTGGCGGAGTTTGCTCGTGCCATCGAGCGCCATTATCCACAGGAGGTGGCCCGATGCTTCGCGTAACGCTGAATGGCGTACAAGTCGAATGCGCTTACGATTCCACGGTGCTGCAAGTGCTCCGCGCAAATGGCTGCGATGTCCCTGCGCTTTGCCATGACGACCGGCTCAAGCCTGTTGGCGCCTGCCGCCTGTGCATGGTGGAGATCGAAGGAGAGCCGCGCCCGGTGGCCAGCTGTACTACCCTGCCGGCAGAGGGCATGGTGATACTCACTGACACTCCCGCCCTGCGCTCGCTACGCAGCACCAATCTATCGCTGCTCGCCACCCATTACCCCGTCGACGCGGTCCAGCGCGATCCGGCCCATCCTTTCCATCGCCTGCTGGATGAATACGGGGTGCTACCCGGCAATCAGCCCCGTGATTTCCTGTTTCATGACGCCAGTCACCCATACCTTGGCGTCGACATGGACCGCTGCATCAGCTGTTACCGTTGCGCACGGATCTGCGACGAAGTGCAAGGCCAGTTCGTCTGGTGGGCATGGGAACGCGGGGCGCGAACCCATCTCGCTCCGGACGGCGATACCCTGCTCGACGGCGGCTGCGTTTCCTGTGGCGCCTGTGTCGATAGCTGTCCAAGCGGGGCGCTGTTCGACAAACGCAGCACGAAGCCCGAACGCTGGACCCGCAGCACCTGTGTATATTGCGGCGTTGGTTGCCAGATGGATGTCGGCAGCAGCAATGGCCGGGTGGTGCAAGTGCGTCCGGCCGCCAGTCCGGTCAACCGCGGACACCTTTGTGTCAAGGGGCGATATGCCTTCGAATTCAATCACGCTGAAGATCGCGTGACGACACCTTTGCTTCGTCAGGATGGAAAATGGCATGCCGTCAGCTGGGATGAGGCGCTCGATTACACAGCCGGCAAATTACAGGAAATAGCGGCTCGCGATGGTTCCGATGCCATCGGCGTGCTCGGTTCGGCGCGCGCCACCAATGAAGAAAATTACCTGGCACAGAAATTTGCCCGCGTGGTGCTGAGAACGAACAATGTCGATTGCTGTGCCCGGGTCTGCCATACGCCATCGGCCAAGGCATTGAAGACCATGCTGGGCACCGGCGCGGCGACCAATTCGTTTGACGATATCGAGCGTACCAAGCTCTTCCTCCTATGCGGCTGCAATCCGACCGAAAACCACCCGATCGTCGGGGCACGCATCAAGCAAGCAGTCCGGAATGGCGCCCAGCTGATCGTGATCGATCCGCGCCGAATCGAGCTGGCAGACTATGCGACACTGCATTTACCCGTCCGTATCGGCCAGAACATCGCGCTGTTCAATGCCATGGCGGCCACAATCATCGATGAAGGCTTGCTGGACCATGGCTTTGCCGCCGACCGGGTCGAAGGATTGGCGCAGTTCGTTGAATTCATCCGTGACTATGCCCCGGAAAAAGTGGCTGATGCCTGCGGAATTCCTGCCGACTTGATCCGCTCGGCCGCCCGTCTCTATGCCAAGGCGAAACCCGCCATGTGCTTTCATGGGCTGGGCGTAACCGAACATACGCAAGGCACGGAAGGCGTGATGACGCTGATTAATCTGGCGCTTTTGACTGGGAATCTCGGCAAGGCGGGCGCCGGTATCAATCCCTTGCGCGGACAAAACAATGTCCAGGGCGCGGCTCAGATGGGCTGCGACCCAAATTCACTCACTGGCGCCCAGTCCATTTCAGAAGCTCGCACCAGATTTGAAGCAATCTGGCGCGCGCCGGTTCCACAAAATCGCGGCCTTGATCTGATGGCAATGATGGATGCAGCTGCGGCGGGAAGCTTCACGGCCCTGTGGGCATTCGGCTATGACGTCTATCTCTCGCTGGCAAATGTCAACCAGACCGGCAAGGCGCTGGAGAAATTGGATTTGGTGATTATCCAGGACTTGTTCATGAATCAGACTGCGCGCGCTTTCGGCCATGTCTTCCTGCCGGCCGCCAGCGTGTTCGAAAAGGACGGCACCTTCATGAATTCGGACCGGCGCGTGCAACGCGTGCGCCAGTCCGTTGCGCCGCCAGGCGATACCAGGCCGGATTGGTGGATCATCCAGCAGTTGGCTGCACGCATGGGTCACGCGTCGCAATTCTCGTTCGATAGCCCGCAAAGCATCTGGAATGAAGTCAGATCGGTCTGGCCAGCCGGTGCCGGACTATCCTATTCCCGCCTGGAGCGCGAGAGCATCAACTGGCCCTGCCCCGATGAAAGCCATTCCGGCACCCCTTTCTTGCATGCCGGGAGGTTTGCAATTGGACAACGTGCGTCACTGGCCTGCATCCCTGTCATGCCGACTGCCGAGCAGCGAGACGCAAATTATCCATTTATGCTCACCACAGGCCGGACACTGACACATTTCAATGCCGGCACGATGACTTACCGAACGCCGAACACGCAATTGCAGGCGTCGGATGTCCTGGACATGGCGACAAGCGATGCGCAGCGGCTAGGCTTTCACGATGGCGAACCGGTGCAGTTAAGCAGCCGCTACGGCAGCACCATTCTGCCACTACGGCTGTCCGAGGCCATACAACCTGGTGAACTGTTCACCAGTTTTCATCACCCCGACCAGCTGATCAACTGCGTGACTTCCCCCTACCGTGATCGGATCGTCAAGTCGCCGGAATACAAAGTGACAGCAGTGCAGGTTGCGCATCTACCGCAAAACATTAACGGCTAGCCGACATTGCTTTGTCGCTGACCTATATCAACCAGTTTCGGCCTATTCGGCACAAACTGGCATTTTCCTCACCCATTCCATGGAGGCGATCATGGGCGAGTCAATGAATGCCGGAGAAATTTGTAATCGCGTTGTAGTGTTTGCGACGGAAGACATGACGTTAAAGGAAGCCGCGGATCTGATGCGTACCGAACATGTCGGCAGCCTGGTAGTCGTACGGGAAGCTGACATCGGCCGCATTGTCATTGGCATGCTGACCGATCGCGACATTGCGATCGTTGCCATGGCAAGGGAATTTGATCCACAGACATTGCGCGTTGGCGACATCATGAGCACGGATTTGGTAACGGCCCGGGAAGAAGACTCCATCAACGATATTCTGTCCATGATGCGCGTTCATGGAGTCCGCCGTGTACCAGTTACGTCAGAGAACGGTGTGCTGATCGGCATTGTCACGCTAGACGATATGCTGGACATCCTGGCCGAAGAAATGCGCGGCTTTGTCCAAGCCATCAAAGGCGCGCAAAAACATGAGCGGCGCGTCCGGGTATAAACGCACGCCGGCGCAGAATCACTGGTTCAATGGAGGCCGCCATGTCATTCAAGACCATTCTGGTTCATGTCAACGAATCCAAGCACCTTCAAAAAAGAGTCGATATAGGTGCCAGGCTGGCCAAAGAATACAATGCCAGCTTAATCGGAGTAGCGACAACAGGCGTCTCCCAATATTTTATCGAAACACTTGCGCTTAGCCCAGACGACTCTACCGTTCTTCCCTATCTAAATTCGTTTAGGGAACGGGGCGAAAATTTATTGGAGCAGTTTAGGCTTTCCATTCATCAACTTAACGCCAGTCAGGTCGAGACCCGCCTGGTTGACGATGAGCCGTTAGGGGGAATGAGTTTACATGCCAGATATGCCGATCTTGTTATATTGGGTCAGTTCGATCCCGAGGATCCGGCCCAGAACGGACAAATCTATCTGCCGGAATATGTGGCCATGAATGGCGGATGCCCGGTTTTATTGGTTCCACATTCGAGCATAATAAATAATATCGGCGACCGTGTGCTCATTGCCTGGAACGGTAGTCCGGAGGCTAAACGAGCCATCTTCGCTGCACTGCCAATACTTCGACGTGCAAAGGCAGTTGAAGTCGTGTCATTCATCACATATGGACAAATGGAAGCTATTGGCACGCATCCTGCAACTGATCTTTCCACATATCTTGCCCGTCATGGCATTTCTGCTAAGGTAGTAGAAGAGGATGGGATGACTGATATTGGAGACGCATTGCTATCGATAGCATCGAATTTTTCATCTGACCTACTTGTGATGGGCTGTTATGGCAATTCACGAATGCGTGAAATGCTCTTGGGCGGGGCTACGCGTAAGATCTTTCAGTCCACAACGGTGCCAGTGCTTTTATCTCATTAAAAAATACATTGAAGTTTGGTTTCCATGCAAAGCGGGAGCAGGCGTATTGTGCGTGTTGGCTCATGTCTGTGATACTGATGGCATAGGTCTGCCGGTGACAATAATGTTGCTAGGAAGGTCCGCTTCTGGCCGAAAGGCGACGTAGGCCACAACGCCGCCTTTCGCGCTCAGACCTCCGTTTGCTCTGCTATTTCTAGAGCATCGTCCACTTCAATTCCTAAATAGCGAACTGTGCTCTCCAGTTTTGTATGGCCTAGCAAAAGCTGGACTGCACGAAGATTTTGGTGCGCCGGTAAATTAGAGTCGCTTTGGTCCTACGCATAGAGTGCGTTCCATATGCAGCCGCATCGAGGACGATTGAATCCACCCAGCCTTCGACAATGCGAGTGTACTGCCGGGTTGATAAATGGGGTGATGTTGATACCCGACTTGGAAAGAGATGTTTGGTGCTGCTGAGTTTGGCCGTCTTGATCCAGTCGGAAAGAGATGCCCGGGTCTGATCGGTAATCTCAAACTGGACTGGCCGGTTCGTTTTGCGTTGCATGACCATTGCCCTTGGCAGAATGCTGTTTCCCTGAGCGATGTCACCAACTCGTAGGCTAACCAAGTCACACCTGCGAAGCTTGCTGTCGATAGCGAGATTGAACAACGCAAGATCTCGTGTTCGCTCAGCCAATTGCAGGCGAATCCGTATGGCCCAAATCTCTTTCAACTTTAGCGGCGCCTTCTGGCCAACCAGTCTGCCTTTATTCCAAGGTTCTTTGCTTTTCAGTGTTTTCATGAGTTCCTCCCTGAAGTTGTGAAAGGAATCTCATTCTGCGCTCCTAGAAATGGCCGCTATCGACCGGTTGAATCCAAGACCCATAGCAGCCAATTTTTGCAATTTTTTGCCAGCAGTATGTTTGCGTTAGCTATTGCGCTATCACTGATGCGCAGCCAAGCTTTCGTAGATGGTGTTTCCTATCTCAACCGTTCTCCTTCACCTGGTTGATGGAGTATTTGGGGATTTCGACTACGAGGTCAGCTTTGCTGACAACAGCTTGGCAAGAAAGGCGGGAGTTGGGCTGTAGCCCCCAAGCCCTATCCAACATGTCTTCTTCGTTCTCTTCTGGTGTATTGAGAGACTGGAATCCCTGCTGAACATACACATGACAGGTGGTGCATGCCCCGACTTTGCCGCAGGCATGGTCTAGTTCCACGCCATGCTCAAGCAAGGCATCGCAAACAGAGATACTTTCGGCGACCTTGAACGATGCGCCATCGGGAGCGTAGTCCGGATGCGGTAGAACTTCGATTATCGGCATCACTTACTCCGCAATAAAAAAGGGACAGTCTTTCTGCCCCATGAGTTTTTACTTAGATTTACACTCAGACAGAGGTGCTTGCTACCACGGGAAAGCCCGCATCAGCGATAGCCGATTTGATTGCATCCAAGTCGGCGCTGGTCTCGACATGAACCTTTTTTGCGGCAAGGTCCACATTCACCTTTGCACTGCTGTCGACCGCTTGTACTGACCGCCTTACGCCATTGGCGCAACCGCCGCATGTCATCCCTTCAACTTGTAACTCATACATGGCATTACCTCCTTCAGTTGGTCTAGTCTTACTTTAGGCCTTCCCACCATGGGAAGGTCAAGCCCTGTTAAATATTTTTCTGGTCACTCTTGATGCGTTTGCCTAGACGAAAAGTTGCAAGGTGATATACCCAATCAGCGCTAAGACCATGAGCCAGCAGCCCCTGTATGTGACCTTTTCCCACATCGCCTGCATGACATTGGACTGGATTTCGAGTCGGTGCTTTGCATACATTGCCCATCCATGGACAGCGATACCAATCAATACAGCCGGGACGGCATAGGGAAATAGCCATTCCTTGAATAAGAGCGCGACCCCGGCACCAAGAACCCCAGCGCCGATGGCCCCCAACATGTCGAGTTGCTTGAGGCGATTGCGTCTAAGGTCCATGCGTACCTTGCTTTCTAGTGAATCAGCTATGAAGCCTTGTCATTATCTTCGCTACTGAAGTCTTTGCCCCGGCCTGTTGGGCCAGATTGGCTATGACCACCGTGGCCACCATGTCCATGGCCGCCATGCATCAGGTGCATGAGGGGGCATAGAAGCAAAAGCAGATATGGCCAAGTTTGACCGAGATGAGTCCAGTGCTCTCGAATCAGATAGAACGCTACGACCAATCCCACCATGATGAGCGCAACTCCACCGCTGGACTTCCAGAATGGTATTGGTTTATCGGATTGTTCGGAATGGTTACTGTACTGTGCCATTTGTTCCTCCTAACCGTTTGGCTACTTTCCTGTCCCACGAAGGCGCAGCGCGTTCGTAATGACCGACACTGAACTCAAGCTCATTGCCAGCGCGGCGACGATGGGCGATAGTAATTGCCCGGTGAATGGGTACAGCAAACCGGCTGCCAGCGGGATACCCAGTGCGTTATAAACGAAAGCAAAGGCCAGGTTCTGGCGCATGTTGCGCACGGTCGCGACAGAAATTTCACGCGCACGAGCAATGCCGCGTAAATCGCCCTTAACCAGGGTGACATGTGCACTGTTCATGGCCACGTCGGTACCGGTTCCCATGGCAATGCCGACATTGGCCTTGGCCAAGGCAGGGGCATCGTTGATGCCATCGCCCGCCATCGCCACGACTTTTCCTTGGGATTGATAGCGTTCCACAAGGGTTAGCTTGTCTTGCGGCTTCACTTCGCCATACACTTCCGCGATACCAAGCTTGCTCGCGACAGACTTGGCAGTCGTGACGCCATCGCCGGTCGCCATGGCAACGGTGAGACCGGTATGCTTGAGCAATTCCAAGGCTTCGGGGGTCGTCGATTTAACGGGGTCGGAGACGGCTACCAGGCCAACTAGTTGCCCGTCCATAGCAAGATACATGACGGAGGCGCCTTCGCTGCGCAGTTTTTCTGCCTCGTCGGCCAAGCTATGCCAACTGACTTTTTCATCATCCATCAACTTGGTATTGCCCAACGCAAGACGATGGCCAGCTACTACGCCGCGCACGCCGATGCCGCTAGAAGATTCGAATGTTTCCGGTTTGTGTAATTCTAGGCCGCGCTTACGTGCCTCGTTGACAATCGCTTGCGCCAACGGGTGCTCGCTGCCCTGGTCGAGGCTTGCCGCGGCAACCAATACATCTGTTTCGTTAAAGCCTGGAGCTGGTACCACGCGGTCGAACGCCGGCTTCCCTTCGGTCAAGGTGCCGGTCTTGTCGACAATCAGGGTGTCGACCTTCTTGAAGCCTTCAATGGCTGCGGCATCCCTAAATAGCACCCCTTGTGTAGCAGCGCGTCCGGTCGCAGCCATAATCGACATGGGTGTCGCCAATCCCAATGCGCACGGGCAGGCGATGATAAGGACTGCCACGGCGTTCACAAAACCGTACACCCAACTCGGTTCCGGTCCAAAAAAGCCCCAACCGAGGAAGGTCAGCAAAGCGATGGCGGCGACTATCACGACGAAATAACCAGCAACCACATCGGCTAGGCGCTGCATCGGCGCACGGGAGCGCTGAGCCTGCGCCACCATTTGCACAATTTGCGACAGCATGGTTTGCGAGCCAACTACTTCAGCGCGCATGACTAGACTGCCGCTGGTGTTGAGCGTGGCGCCAATGACCTTGTCGCCCGAGCGCTTGGTAATGGGAATAGGTTCGCCCGTTAGCATGGACTCATCCACGGCACTTTCCCCCTCCAGCACAATGCCATCAACCGGCACCTTCTCGCCAGGACGGATACGCAGCATGTCACCGATGTGAACATGGGTGAGCTCAATATCCTCTTCTGTACCATCTGGCCGAATACGCCGTGCCGTCTTGGGCGACAGGCCCAGCAGGGATTTGATGGCGGCGGACGTTTGCGAGCGCGCCCTCAATTCCAGGATTTGGCCGAGTAGCGTCAGAGAGACGATGACGGCAGCCGCTTCAAAATAAACCCCTACGCGACCATCTTGCCGGAAGGCGGCAGGAAATAAGTCGGGAGCAATGGTGGCGACCACGCTGTAACCGAATGCCGCCGATACCCCCAGTCCAATCAGAGTCCACATGTTCGGGCTGCGGTTGACGATGGATTGGATACCGCGAGAGAAGAAAGGCCACCCCGCCCAGAGTACTACCGGGGCGCTCAGTGCCAGTTCAATCCAGTTTTGATACGGGATTCCTCCGTGGAAGAACTGGTGAGCTCCCATCGCCAGCACCGTCACGATAATCGTCAAGGGCAATGTCCACCAGAACCGACGGCGAAAATCTTTCAGCTCAGGATTCTCTTCCTCCTCCAGTTCCGGTATCACTGGCTCCAGGCCCATGCCACAAATTGGGCAGTTGCCCGGTTGTGGCTGCCGAATTTGCGGATGCATCGGGCACGTATAGATTGTGCCGGTCGGCGCTTCTTGCGTTGGCTGCGCCGGTGCAGGAGCAGGTGCTGGTGCAAGATACTGTTGCGGATTGGCGCGGAACTTGTCCATGCAGCGCGTACTGCAAAAGTAATAGTCCTTGCCTGCTTGCTCTATCTTTTTCTCAGGATTCGCCGCCACACTCATGCCGCATACCGGGTCGGTAAAGGGCTTGTCTGGATTTTCCGCCATTTTCATGTCGTGACCATGTTCATGATGGTGGGTATGGTCATGGGTATGGTCATGGCCATGGTGGTGATGCTGGTGAGTGTCGTTGCTCATTTGCGAATCCTTCTATTTTTTATTAGTCAGGGATGCATAAAGGAGATCATTTTCCTCGCGGCTGATTTTTCATATATTCCTGCATCATCTGCATGTGAGACCGCATCATTTCCATGTGCTGTTGCCTCATTTGCGGCGACATTTTGTTCATGTGCTCGGCCATGATGGCTTTTTGCTCTTCTGGATATTTTGCGCCCATCATCTGCTCGTGCATCTCGCACATCGACTTCATGTCGCCTGAAGACATCATTATTCCCTTGTCACCAGCTTTTCCCTTGCTCTTTTGTGGTGCGGTGGACTCAGGGTGATGCTGCTGCTGATGCTGTTCTTGCGTGGCTGCAGCCGCTGCATTACCCATACCCATAAATGCAGCGGCAACTAAGATGATGGCGACTTTGGATGCCAATGCTGAATGCGGTTCCATGATGTGCTCCTATATATGACAACCATGAGGTAACAAAACGACGTGACACGCAGGCTTCCTTAACATTTACACCATACTAAACAACGACTTGCGAAAATTAGTTGACCTATATCAAAATTTGCAAGGTCAAAGATTTTGCAAATCTACGCCTACAGTGGGCCTGAGTATGGCCTTTCTCCAGTCGAGGTAAATGTGCATGAGAACCTAAGATGCTCATGCGGTCTAAAAAACACGTGGCCATCCAATGTGATTGAGATGCAAGCAGCAACCTCACTGTCGCGTTCATTCTCTTCGCCACGTTATCCAGTAATGTTTTCATCACCGTACTTTGCGGTCGATATATCGACCGATTAATGGAGAAGACCATGGCTCATCAACAGTTCCAATCCTGCATTGAAGCGTGTAATGACTGCGCCGTAGCATGTGACCATTGCGCGGCATCCTGTCTCCAAGAGCAAGATCCGAAACCAATGGCGCGCTGCATTGCTCTCGACATGGACTGCGCACAAATCTGCCGCCTTGCTGCAGCGTATATGTCACGCGGTAGTGAACTCGCGTCTGTCGTTTGCCAGGCTTGCGCAGAAATTTGCGAAGCTTGTGGCGATGAGTGCAGCAAACATCAAATGGCCCATTGCCAGGAATGCGCACAGGCGTGCCGTCGCTGCGCAGACGAATGCCGCCGGATGGCTGGCATGATGCCCGGAAAACAGGCCGGCATCGGTGCAGGCGCCACTGCGCACTAAGCCTTGAGCAGCTTATCCCGCTAAAAATCAACAATGCAGGATAAGCTGCCATTACTCTAGCTCTCCATTTATGGTGTTAGTAAAACTTGCTGACTGTCTTTATCCTTACTACTCACGATTACTTGCTGAGGGCTGGAAATCGCAAACATTAAACCGCTTGCATAGCTGTTCCCGCATATTGTTAATCTCTATTTTTTGGTGTTCCACGATGCCGTGGCAGTAATTCTTTAGTGGCTCATGCCGTATATCGACTTTGACCTCGCAGTCTAAGCTTGGATGTAACGCACCGTAATGATGGTTACTAAAAACTTCCAGATAGGCGCGGTCGAATTGATTGCCTGCTGCTGTCTGCTCAAGGCGCTGAATTTGTTGCTGCCCTTCCTGAGTCAACGTGGGCGTGTGCTGCTGTCCATACCATTCTTGCAGAAAGCGCTGTGCAGTTTTGATTTCTTCGCGTTGCATCCGATTCGCTTGACGCGCCATGGATTTAATTTCATCCGAGCTTGCTTTCGCAGGGGTTGGGGAGGTTCCTGGAGTTGGCGCAGTTCCTTCTTGCGGGTTGTTCAGCGCAGCATCTCGTTGTTGGTCAGTGCCTGCCGCAAGCTCGGTAATGCGCAATGCGGAATAGTGGTGGTTGATAATGTTCGTAAGGTAATTCCGCTCAAACTGTGCGGTTTGTCCTCTACCTGGCTCATCAGCATGGGCCAGCGTGAAAAATGGAGTGGACAGCATTACTGTCGCTACTGAACACACCACCTTGGCAATGCATTTCACATGTTTCGGCGTGTCGGTATTGGGTCGAAGTTGCGAACGGATACTCATGGTGGATTTCCTTAAGGTCGATGTTGAGAACATTGCCCTTCCCATTTATTCCACAAACGAATGCCTAAGCGACGCTTTGTGTTTTCCCCATAAGAGCACGTCAATACACTTTTGTTCGCAAAATGTTAATGTCGTGCCGTATTCCTAGTTTCACTCTGTTCGCTCGTCATTGGCGCTAAACCAATGTATGACGCGAGCACCATCCTGGAACGTCATTCCATCATTTGAATTCATAGTCTCACTATGCCAAGGTAATCAGTACCGTCTGGCATAGGGGAAGCAAGCAGCGCACGCCATTATTAGGCGTACATTAGCTTGTTCTCTTAACCGAGTCAGCTAGCTTTTTCAAGCTTTACCACGGTAGGGGCGCCACCTTCCTTCTCAGCGACAAACCTAACTTTGTCTCCGACCTTTACCTGGTCAAGCATGACAGGGTCTTTCACACGGAAGACCATGGTCATCGCCGGCATGCCCAAGTCTTTCAGCTCGCCGTGACGGAGAGTGATTTTCCCGGCTTCCTTATTGACCTTTTTCACCTCGCCGTCCACCATCTGGCCCGCTATACCTGCGCCCTTCTGGCTACCGTCAGCCGCGTGATGTGCGTTATGGTCAGTTTGTTGGGCAAACGTCAGCGGAGTCGATGCGAGTGCCATTGAAGCTACGATTGCCAATTTCGAAATTGCGTTCATGGTTACTTCCTTTCGATTAGTTGCCGTTGTAATGCTTATAGGTTGAGGTGCGTCCATTTGCCTGCACCAGGAAAACGTCATAGGCATCCTTGCGCGGACCTTCCATGCCAGGAGACCCCATCGGCATTGATGGCACCGCCAGGCCAACTGCCTTCGGCTTTTCCGCCAATAGGCGTTTGATATCCGCCGCGGGGACATGCCCCTCGATGGCATAGCCTTGCACCTTCGCCGTATGGCAGGAACCCAGGTCCTGCGGGATGCCGAACTTCTCGCGAAAGTCGGACGGGCTTTCGACATTCTTGACCTTCACATCAAAGCCATTGTCTTTCAGGTGGTCGACCCAAGCGGTGCAGCAGCCGCAATAGGCGCTCTTATATACTTCGACGACCGGCCCGGCAGCTTGGGCACCCAAGTGCAGGCTCAGTACACCAGCCAGGACGGCTTGCATCAGAATGCGTCGTTTCATATCATGTCCTTCCATTAGTGGTGATATGGTTCTATTCAATGGTGGCCTTCTTGGCCGCCGGCTCGAGGCGCTTTCGGTAAAGCCTTAGCTGGCTTATCTGCGGGCTCCATCAGTTTTCCACCCGCTGACTTATTGCGTGCAGGCGCAGGTGTCTCGCCCTTCCATTCGTAGGCGACGGTGCCGGCCGGATGCTTGTACCAACCCGGGTCCTTATAGTCGCCGGGCTTCTGGTCACGGCGTACCTTCACCACCGTGAACATGCCGCCCATCTCAACCCCGCCAAACGGCCCTTGGCCGCTCATCATCGGCAGGGTATTGTCGGGAATCGGCATTTCCATTTGGCCCATGTCACCCATGCCGCGTTCTCCCATGACCATGTAATCCGGCACGAGCTTGTTGATTTTCTCAGCGACGCCACGGTGGTCGACGCCAATCATGGTCGGTACATCATGTCCCATGGCATTCATGGTGTGATGCGACTTATGGCAATGGAAAGCCCAGTCACCCAAGTCCGTAGCCTCGAACTCAATCGCGCGCATCTGGCCAACTGCCACATCGACCGTGACTTCCGGCCAGCGCGAAGCCGGATTGGTCCATCCACCATCAGTACCTGTGACCTGAAATTCATGACCATGTAAATGAATGGGGTGATTCGTCATCGTGAGGTTACCCATGCGGATGCGCACGCGGTCACCTTGCCGCACGACCATCGGGTCGATACCCGGGAACACGCGGCTGTTAAAGCCGAATAGATTAAAGTCGAGCATGGTGGCGACCTTTGGGGTATAGCTGCCCGGCTCGATATCGAAATTATTGAGCAGGAAGACAAAGTCCCGGTCGACCTTCATGAAATCCGGATTTTTTGGATGCGTGACCCAAAAGCCCATCATGCCCATCGCCAGCTGCACCATTTCATCGCCGTGTGGGTGATACATAAAAGTACCCGGGCGCTTAGCCACGAATTCATACACGAAGGTTTTGCCAGACGGGATGTGCGGCTGCGTCAGACCGGTTACTCCATCCATGCCATTGGGCAGACGTTGCCCATGCCAATGCACGCTGGTGTGTTCCGGTAGCTTGTTCGTGACAAAAATGCGCACGCGGTCGCCTTCCACCACTTCAATGGTCGGTCCTGGCGACTGGCCATTGTATCCCCACAGGTTGGCTTTCATGCCAGGGGCGATTTCGCGCACGACCGGCTCGGCCACCAGATGGAATTCCTTGACGCCGTTATTCATCCTCCAGGGCAGCGTCCAGCCATTGAGCGTGACCACTGGGTTGTACGGCCGGCCGTTGGGAGGCATCAGCGGCGCCTGGGTAGAAGCCTTGTCCATCATCGGCGCTTCAGGAAGCGTGGCCGCACCGGCGCGGCTAACCAGCCCTGCTCCGACCAAGGCCGCTGCGCCGGTAAAGAAATCTCTGCGTGTAACCATGATTCGTTCCTTCTAATGTCCTTGTGCAGCTTCACCTGAAGCCGGTGTACTTAATTGGGCGTTGTTGCCGCCGCTGCCATTGATGGCCGTTTGCAAGTCGGTGTCCGCCAGCCAGTAATCGCGTTGCGCTTCGATGGCTGCATTCACGCTGCCAACCTGCGCACGTGCATCTGCCAGCAATTCGAAGACACTCGCGAGCATGCCGTTGTAGCGCAGCAGTACTTCGTCGGAAATCTTCTTGCGCAGCGGGACAACTTCGTCGCGGTAATGCTTTGCCACGTCATACGTGGTGCGGTAGGCGGAATACGCTTCCCGCACTTCCGAGCGGGCACGTACGGCGGTATCGGCCGTGCGATGTACGGCCTGCATGTAGATGGCTTCCGCCTTTGCCACGTTGGCCCCGCTCCAGTCGAAAATCGGCAGCTGCACCTCGATTTCATAGCCATTGCCACGCGACGCTCCAGTCTCGCTCTTGTTCTGATAGCCGATATCCAGCACATTGATGAAGCGGCTGGCTTTCGACAACCCGAGTGCCTTGGCGGTCGATTCGGCACCCCGTTTAGTCATCTGGATATCCAGTCGCTGTTGCATGGCTTGAGTCTCGGCATCCTGAATAGGCTTCGGCTCCTTAGGTAAGTCGGGAAGCCGGTCAGGCAATTGGAACGCCGCCTGCTCGTCCCACACGCCCATCAGCCGGGCAAGCCGCTCACGCGCAGCGGCGGCATTGTGCCGGGCGCGAGCCACTTGGGCCGTTGCATCGGCATAGAAGGCTTGCTCGCGTGCCTGGTCCAGCTTGCTGAAATTGCCGACCTGCGCCATTCGCTTGGCCAGCTCCGCGCTGGCTTCCGCGGCACTGGCGACCTGTTCCATGTATTTCGCCGTCTGCTGTGCTGCGACGGCGTTGAAATACGCTTTGCGGGCATCCGTAGCCAGCCTCACCGCCCGTGAAGCGGCTTGCAGTTTGGCTTGCTCAAAGCGACGTTCTTCAATGCCGCGGCGAATAGGAATAGTCAACAAGCCAATTACGTCGAACATGATGCTGCGCTCGATCTCGACATCGTTACCGGTACGCATCCTGCCAAATGAAAAACTGGGATTACGCATCCAGCCAGCGCTTACCAGGTCGGCTTCGGCGATACCCAGTTCGGAGAAGGATGCTTGCAAGCCCTTGTTATTCAATAACGCGACCTGCACCGCGGAGTCAGGCGTCAACGGCTTACCCAGCAATTGTTTAAGGGTTTCATCCGTTGGTTTCGTATCGGCATTCGGCTTGGCAATCTGCACGGCTTGGCCGGTACGTTCCTTGGTCATGGCTGAGACGGCATCCATGCCGCCATCCTTGGAAAACGTGGTGCAGCCTGCCAGCACAAGCAAGGCAACTCCGGACACAACCGCTTTGAGACTGGATAGGTGTTTTTGCATAGCCATTCTTCTATCCCTTCTTACTGATGATGGTGATGTCCATGCTGCGTGGTCATGGGCGTCGTCTGGGACAATGCTCGCGCATCTTTTGCAGCAGATTTAGGTTGCGTCGCCGGCGCCGTATCGGCGTTTCCCTGGATATGCCCAGCATGACCGCCTAACTTGCCGACGGCATCATTAGCGTTTCGCCATACTTTGTCCGGCGTTGTTTCCTCGTCCGAGGCGACTTGGTAATTTCGGAATGCCGATACGTAAGCCGGACCGGAAGCAGTAGTGCTGGCATCCAGTGGGCTGCGCTGATGAGATGCTCCCTGCGCCGTATTCTGGGCACTGGCGGCCAGCGGCAAAGCCACTAGCAGGCCAAGAGCTAGATATTGTCTTGCTTTCATGTTCTTCTCGTAACCAATGAACGGGCGTGCGACAGCACGCGGCTCATGCGAGGTGCTCAGATTCGGGGACGGGCCAATGCCGTCCGCTACATCTAGCCTTCGCAGCGATTAAACGAGAAGGGACTTAGGTGGTCGTTCCAAGTCGGTCGAAGGGGAGCCAACGACCAAAGGGAGAGGAGTAAGAAGAACCGCTTCCGAACCCCTAAAGGTCGGCGTAGTATCCCAGGCTAAAGGCGGCGCTGCTGCACCGATACAGCCGGCAGAGCAGGCGCTGCAACCGGCATGCGGATGAGCGTTGGATGCTGAACCATCTGCTGTGCCGTGATCGGACGTCGCATGGTGCATCTGTCCTGCGTCAGCATAAGAGTCATGCAATGACATACCGGCATCTTGCTGGTGGTGCATGGCATGCCCTTGGTGACCACTGTCCTGCATGGCTTTTTGCATAGCTTGGTGATGAGCCGGCGTACAAGACATAGGCATGCTAGCGCCCACCGCATGTAGCGGGAGCACGGCTACTAAGAGCCAAAGCAGTAATGTCTTGAAAATACGGTTCATTTGAGCACCAAGTATAGCAGCTGAACCAACGGAACTAAGATTTACAGGCTAAGTACACTATAAAGCTTCCCATAGGGGGAAGGTCAAGAATTGTTTTTCATTAACTAGTAAAGCTGACTAATTTACTCGTCTTTAAAACAGTTCACAGCAACTCCGACAAGGGGAACGGAATTAAATTCCGCATGAAAACTGAATGCTGATTTCTACGGGTCCGAGTCGATGCATCGATGATGCTGTTATATTTTATTTCGATGAGGAAAATTAAACTTTGGCTAGTTGAGCTGCATATCGCAATTTCGCTCTATGCTAGACTAGCTAAATGCTTCGTATCTTTAAGACATTTTTGCTTTTTCTCTTGATATCGGCTCAGCCAATTCAGGGCATGGCGGCTGTCATCAAAATGTCTTGTGGAATGGGGCAGCATGAACCAATGTTTGTTTCAATGCTTCAAGAGCATCATCGCACTGACGAGCTGGAAGGTTATCAGCATCACCATTCAACTGGCGTATCTGCTGACGATGACCGTCATGTTGGTTCTGGCGAAACGGTAAATAATTCGCTTTCGAACAATAAACAATTCCCAAAAAGCTCCACTTGCAGCGCATGTGCTGCTTGCTGTACAGGCGCAGTAGCACCACCATCCGCAGTTATTTTGCCAGCAGCCTCGGCAGCGTCCGAAGTAATCTTTATTGCGCCTTCCACTTCGGTTACCCATTTCATCCCGGGCAGCCTCGAACGACCTCCCAAGTCTATTGCCGCTTAATCGGCACAAGGACCCGAGCGTAACTCCCTACCTTTTCTAGACAGGCGAGTCTCGGAACGGGACTAGTATCCCAGTGTAAAAACTGCATAAGGTCGGTTAGGTGATGTGCCTTATGGCGCAATGCGCCTGCCGTAGTTAGTTCAACACTGAAAATCGGAACTGCGTCCGTAAGGATGCAGCCATTTATCCCTCTGAAAATTGGAGTCACACATGAAATCATCACGTCGATATGTTCTTTCCATGCTCTTTGCTGCGGTAGCTGCGACTGGCACGGCCGGAGCGTGGGCACACGCCACGTTGCAAAGCTCGATTCCGGCAAAGGATGCCGAAGTTACCGCTCCAAAGGAAGTGACGTTGCGCTTCAATGAAAAGCTCGAAGCTGCATTCAGTTCCGCGAAAGTCATCAATAGTAATGGCAAGCCCGTAACGGCAGGGAAAGCAGCGTTGGACGCCACCGACCCGTCTGTGCTGAAAGTGCCTGTCCAGAACCTCACTCCGGGCAAATACACCGTGCAGTTTGGCGTAGTGGGTCACGATGGTCACCGCCGCAAAGGCGAATATTCCTTTACCGTGAAGTAAGCATGGAATCAACACTGCCGCAAGTCGCTTCGACTGCGCTGATTAACATCAGCTTGGCCTGGATAGTCGGCATCCTGGCGTCCAGGTTCTGGTTAAGGGCTCGCACAGCCCCTTGGCAAGAGGCGGCCGTCATCTGGCTGTCTCGCACCATGGTGGTTGCCCTGATTACGTGCTTAGCCGGCGTTTTCCTATCGCTATGGACTGAATCAGCTGTGATGGGAGACGTTCCATGGCTTGAAGCCTGGCCTGCTTTTCAGGCGATGCTGATATCGACTCATTACGGGAATGCAGGGAGCGCCGCAGCCATAATTTTGGTGGGCGCATTGTTTGCGCATTGGCGCCTGAGCCGCTCAGGAGGACAAGTGCGCTACCTGGGAGCCATGGCCTTACTCGTTTCCTTGGTTGCTGTAGCACGTGTCACGATTGGGCACGCGTTTGAACATGGACTCTGGAGCATAGCTGTGTGGACAGAATGCCTGCATCTGCTTGCCATTTCGCTGTGGGTCGGCGTGGTACTGATTTCAGGGTGGGCGATCTTGCCGCGCGTACTGGTAAGCGAGACTTTTCCGTCTGAAGAGCGCAGCGCCTACTTGGCCTCCATGTCAAATTGGGCCACAGCGGCTTTAGTCGTAATTTTGGCAACTGGCGCCTATAACTCTTACCGTGTCTTAGGCAGTCCCCGCGATTTGGTTGAAACAGGCTACGGGTATGTTTTCGTGTTCAAGCTTGGCGTGGTCGTGCTGGCCATTGGCCTCGGAGGTTTTAACAAATTTTTCGGATTGCCTTCAGCGCAGTCTCCCAATCTAGTGAAATGCAAGCGGGGGCTTGGCATCGTTATTGTAGCTCTACGAGTTGAGACTATTGCGCTCTTGTTGGCCTTGATAGCTGCAGCCATCATGACGACTAGCGCACCACCAGGGCAATGATGGCGTTAGGACTTAGAGGGAACCTTGTGCCCTTCCTCACGGCTTCCCCCAAAGGCAGTTAGTGGCTTGCGTCAGCAGCTATCCTACATACAATAGTGCGTACCAAATGCTCGAAACGCAAAACTCAGCTCGTGCAGTCTGGCTTTTGTGCTTTTGTACACGCACATCGCCTTAGCATGCTTTTTTCATATCGTCGCTGGACGCCCCTGAATTCCCCTAAACGCTTCCGTCTGCTCCAAAGCTGCGCTACGCCGGTCTCCGAGGTCAATTAGGGCGTCCAACACATTCAGAAGCTCCTGCGCGTCTTCAAGACGCAAGGGAAAATTCCAATCAGCCTGTCGCTGCACAATACCAGCTATTCGAGCTGGCAACATCGTTCCTGCCCATCCTTTCTCGGCGTTACCGATAGCCGAAAGTGCAGCGTTCACTTGCTTACCAAATTTGGAAAGCGGATATGCTCGCCCGGCTCGCTCGCAAAGGTCGAGAAACTTCCCCATGACGAACGAAGACCAGCCTACGTGTCGGATCACGCGATTAATGATTGGCATGACAGTTTCAATTTCTGACCAATCTCCGTTCGCATAACGTGCGGCTCCTGAAGCAGTTTTTTCGACGTTCACGAACAAGAGAGCAGCGATCATTTCTGGCATTGCATGACCATTGACCTCCCCGGCACGCCAACCGTTCGGCTCGAAGGTCGGATCATTCAAGAGGCGCGAGACGCATTCATCCAATACTGGAATAGCGTTTTCTGGTATTGATGTAGCATCACAAATATGGCGACGTACAACCATATCCGAAAAGCGTGCGAGTATAGAAAGCGCTTGCTCGTTGTCGGCCAAAAACGGCTTAATAAATGTGTCGCGCGCCACATCGAGCAGTACAAAAGGAATCACTCGGGCCAATATATCGCCAATACTGCTGTTCCACTCAAACAGATCGGTACGCTTCTCGTCAGAACGCCTCTCGGGATCCCATGAAGGCATGAGGCTCTCAGTAGTCCAATTGACGAGATCAAGTAGGAATGGCTCCAGCATTGGACGGTAGGAATCAGACACCATCCATGTCTCGAAGGGCAGTTTTGTTAGGAGTTTCGATGCCGTTTGAGCGTTGAAGAATACGCTCGGAAGTTGCCAGAATTCTTCCGCCGCTTCTTTTTTTCTGCTTGCACTTTCCTTAACCCATGCTGGTGGAAGCTTTGGCATGGGACCGCTTTTCTTTTTTTTGAGTGCAGTAAGTGCAGCGGAGAGGCTGTCCATACGCGCTTTTCGGTTAGGTGCTTGATCCCATCCATCCTCTTTGAATTCCGCGCGATGAACGATGCAAAGGCGTACGGCGAGTTGGGCCGCAACCCAGCGAACATGTTCGTCCTTGTCGAAAAAAAGTGCATCAAAAGCCAGTTCGCTCACACTATCTAGCGGATAGAGAGTCAGCTTAAGTAGCCGCTCCACGCTGTCTGGCCGCGGCAAATTGGATCGCCGGTCGTGGTGCAAAGCAATGACGAGACGTGTTGTTGGATGCCAGGGAATTGCAGAACCGCCGTACACGTCTTGCGGCTCGTTCATGGCTTCAATTCTCGCCATGACATCCCATGCCCACTCGTAGTCATCACTTTGCGAATCACCAAAGCGGATCACACAAGCGGCAACGCTGGCTATCACGGACTGCGGCGAAGAAGCACCATCGTCTCGTTCATCGAACTCGAACTTCCGATCGATACTCTTTGCATGCGTAACGGCTTCGTCAAGAGACCAACCAGCGGCAATTTTATTGGCCTCCAATGATTGGACTGCCCAGCCGACGATATTGAATCCCTTTAACGATGTGCTACTTTCCTCTAATCTCTTCTGCTCCTTAGCGGTTAGCGGCTGTGGCGATTCATAAGTGATCGCAACACTGGTTGCGTCATATTGGGTTTGCTTAAAATTATTCCGGTCACCTAAGCCTGCCCACCGCTCGGCCTCTTCCTTCAAAAAGGCGGTATACACATCATCTAACTTTTGCTCTTCAAGCTCATAGGGCAACTCATTGGGAAACCGTGCGAGGGCCGTCTTGAACTTCTCGCTGATCACTTTGTCGCCGCTTAACGCGAAAAACATCGCGAGTTGTCTAATCTCTCGCTTGCGACACTTTCGTTGATCGAGAAATTCTTTAGCCTCAGCCTTTTCTCCCGTCAGGCGAGATAGAAAGCCAAATCCCAATAGATCGATGTCCTTGCTAGGCTCCTGTACAAAACGCGCAGTATCGTGCCGCCAAAGCCGTTGGCACGCCGCGACGGAAAGCGTTGTTTCGGTGGTATCCCATGTCTCCAGTGTTAGCAAGAGCGCGATACCTAGAACCGCATAGCACTCGTTTCCTTCAACAATATCCTTGATTACGTCACTGGCCGACCGACCTCCTTCGATTTCTTTGAAAGCCCAATAGCTGAGGGCTAAAAAGGCACACGCTAAGGGGTTGGGAGACAGCTGTCCCAATCCCCAATTGTAAACATGCCAGTCGCCCCAAAACTGTTGGACGCCCCACGGAAAATCAATCAAAACAGCAATGGGGGTTCCCATCTCCTTACGATTGATCGAATGAACTTGCCTCCACCCCTTCGTCGCATGATTGGCGAGATTGCGAACCAACCGCAAGGCTACAACAGACTTGTTTACGAACAAACTCTTGAATGGCTCGTGAAGTGCTGAAGTCGGGAAGTAGACATTGTTGTAGCGTGCGATACCGATGTCATCGAGGTCGTATCGCTCACCTCCAATAGGGAAGAAGGCGTGGTGTAGCGCCAAGTTCTGCTGCCGGGTTCGTTTCTCCTCTGGAATGGCTCGTAGAGCTGCGAGATGCTTGTAATGTTCTTCGCGTTTTTTCCGTTCCCGTGTGAGCCTGTCTTCGGGCAATTCTTCAAGTAGTTCGGCCTCTGCGAGATCAGCTACAAGGTCAGGATCAACTTGGCTCATGATAGGTGAAAAAGCAATGAGATCGGCATACACTGCCGCTCGCCGTTCCTTGTCCGAAATGGTTCGCTTGAATAGCTCTTTAGCGAAATCAGGGTAGCTTCGCGCGGAGCGCAACAGAATGGAGCGCAGCGACTTGCCGAGTCGTGAATCTTCGTGGCGGCTAAGCTTCCGCGCCTCTTCTTTATCGCCATCCAATTTATCGTGCAATTCGCCTTTTTCAAACCGCACAAGCCATGCATTGGAGAGTTGCAGAATAGCTTTAGACCGTTCGTTTTTGATATCTGACAACGCGTTTTGCCAAACGTCGAAGATCTCCAAGATTTTTGGAATCAGCCTGACGGGAATGGCATCTGCTTCGCTGATGACCCAGTCGATAAGTCGGCCCCATGCGTGGAAATCAGATGGCCACCCGAGCATGTCGGCGACGATCAAATTGTCTACGCCCTCAACCGGGGTTTTGATGTTGCTAAGTACGTAGGGGCTCGGGATCGTGTGTTGTGCCTGAAACCAGACCAGTGCTTTTTCAAATAACGCGTAACCGCCAAACTTAAGCAGCTGGAAAAACTCCACTTTGGCGCTCTCGAATACAGGTGTGAATGGCGGCGCCGTCAGCCACTCACGCAGCCATTGACGTCGTAGGTTTTTGCTCGAAAGCGTACGATATCCCGCGCTCCAGCGGCCGCTATCTGTCAGCGCTTCCTGAGCAATGAGACCAACAACACGGCCTAACAAGGGAGGCTCTCCTGCGGACTCCAATGCATTCGTCCAGTTGTCTGCAAGATCAATCAGGAGCCGGAAGAAAGTCCATTCAAAAAAAATGTCGTGCGTGAATGAAAGGGACGATCCTCCTCGCTCTTCCCGAATGATTTGATCAGCCTTAAGGGCTGTAATTTGCTCAATGGTGGAGTCTTTCAACTCCCGAGTAGGAATGCTCTTTCCGAGATTGCGGACGCCCTTCTCGGCGATATCAATTAATGCGCGCTGTCGCTGAGGTATGGTTTCGACAACAGTATGGTGACCCGCCCGTATCCACCAGGTGGCGATTAAATCAACTTCCGTTTGAGGCCCGGCACCCGCCGGGATTGATCGGTCAAGTACCGCAGCAAAGAATGGACGGCGCGCTATGTCTCGAACAGAAGGGTTACCGAACAGGAGTTCGCGGAGGTGTGGCTTTGATTGAGCAAGTTGCTCCGCTTCCCCGTCTGAGAACGGGCGAACAATAACATCACCGATCCCGGTCTTCGCGTACATTGCGGTAGGAAACCATGCACGGAATGCTTCGAGGCCCTGATCGCGTGAACTTACCAGCACTTTCCAATGACTTAGGCCCGGCTCGCCGTGAATCGCATTCATAAGATCAACGATCAGACCCTGCTGATCGGGGCGGACTCGGTCAATCCCGTCGATAAAAAGAATGGGCGTTCCAGTTGATCCGATCTCCAAGAGTAATTGCACGACGTCTGGGTTCAACAATCCGAGGCTTGCTGCAAACGTGCTCCAGCCAGTTCCTGTTAGACGGTCATTCTTCAAAAAAAGGATCGGCCCAACAGCCAAGGCATTATGAGCAAAGCGTTTCAGGACAGCTGACTTGCCGCACCCTGGTAGCCCGCCGATGGACACTACCCGGTGAAGCTGGAGCTGTTTCGTAATGCCTTGCTGGAGCTCTTCACGTTCAACGTGAAAATCACCTACCGTCTCGGATACAACATTCAGTGATTCCAATGAATATGCATTGAGACGATTAATGTCATCACCGAAACAGGGGATCACTTTGAGCCTGACCACTCCGCGCAACTGACTCAGAAGCGAGGCGCGAGTCCATTTCGTAGCCTTTCCCGATCCTTCTCGTGCAATCCGACAAAGGCGGTCGAACAGCAAAATATCGTATCCGTCCTCGTTGATAGCGATGATTTCTTGAAGGCGATTAACCACTTCTGTTCTTAGTGCACCACCCTCTTCGAAGCCATTGAGATGAAGAGCGACGAAATGTTGATAAAAGCTGACTTCCTCGTCACAATTTGGCGAGCCAATGAGGGGCAGCAGCGCGTTTCTTAGATCCTGTTCGTCCTTTCCCGCGTTGCCTGTTGGTGAGAATCGCTGGGCGAAATCTGCGCCCGTCGTACTGGCCATCCCCCAATCGGTTAGCCGCGTCAGGTTACGAAATGTGTCGGCTGTGACGTACTCGACGGCGAAGCCGCACTTATCGACACCCTTCGTGAAAGTCCCAAGGGCTTGGGTGTTGACCGCTGCAGAAATGATCCCGCGGAACTCTTCGTTGGACGCAGCACCGCTAATCGTTATGGATCTTTTGATTTGGAGGCTAAGAACCCGCCTCGTACCCACGTCTTCAAATTCGACAACAAGATCATCCATAGGATTGCCATGCCCTTGCTGCTGAACAGCGACGCTCGTGACGAAACCTGCCTGCCCCGCAGCGCGTTCGCGGCGCAAGAGTTGCGCAAGGTAGTAGGCAACTACAGTGTCCTCGTAACTAAAACCTGCTCCTCCAGTCAGTTCGGTTGATGTTGGTTTGTTTTTTGATGACGAAGTCATGGCCGATCCCAAGCTATATTGACTATTTTTAAAACCATTTCGCAAGGCAGTTTCGCGCAGCAAATCCACAGTATTTTACAACCCGTCTGTTCAGACAGGATGCAGTAGATTCTGCGGCGAGCTACTCGGTAGATATGAAAGCACCGCGATCCCACTAGGCGTGGTTACCGAGCGCCTTGCCTTTCGACGCGTGGAATGAACATCAGTCCCGGATCATAACTCCGTATCTGCGTGGATTTTTTGAATGTCCGCTCTGGCCCGAATTCGACGTTCGCAAATGCCCGTTATCGGCTCTTAGCAGGCATTTAATAAGCCTCAAAAGCGGGCGATTGGAAGCGATTAATGAGTAGGCTAACCCGCATGACGCGTCGGTGTCGAACTGCAGGCTAGGCAGTGGCTATGACTAACAGCCACCATAATTCTTTCTTCCACTTTTTGTAATGGTGTATGTGCCACCTCTCGGACCAACAAAACAGCCAGGAGGTAGGCCGCGCGATTGTGTCGTGTACTGCTGAGGTGTTACCGTTGACTGATTGTTGATGGTTGGGTCAGAAACTTGCCTTGGTGGGACGGATCGTTGCCCTCCTCTATGACAGTGGTATTCCCCTGTTTTTCTATTGGTATGACAGCCTTCCCCATTCAACCCGCCTGGATGAGCCAGAGCGGCAGCGCCGAAAAGTGTTGAAAGCGCCATCATTAAGAGTTTTCTAAATAGGCCCATATCAATACTTAGGTGTCCGCTCGATCATTTTTTGCCAAAGATGTAACCAACCAGCGTTCCGAAGAGAACACCGAGCGACGTGTCGAACTTTCCTAGGTAACTCAGGAGCGCGGATGCGATGACCACGATGACGATAATTCCAGCTTGAAGCCATTTCTCGAAAGCTGCGTGGCTAGTGGTCTTTTCGAGTGTAGCCTTCTTGACGTCTTCAACGATGCTTAAGATACGCGAGGCGATATCGTGGCCTTGCTGCGACTGAAGGTAGTTGAGTAGTGGTTGGAGATCGTTATCTCCTTTTCCCTCGCCTCGATCAATCGGTACGACTTCTCTATTCATGTGTGCGCCTCGCTGCCCAATGTGGATTCCTAATGATTGAGTTCACCGACCTGCCCAATGTATCGCTTAGGCGCAGTCGAATGAAACGTTAGGACTATGGCCAATTGGAAATTGCTGTGAACTCGTTTCCGTCGCCTGTAGTTACTGTGAAATAGGAATTTATCGCTCGCGGAGTTGGCCAACCGGTTTCACTATACCCCCCTCTATTAGTCGCACTACCCCAATCGAACTTGCTGCCGCAGCCGCCTATTTCATGAAGCCAAGCCGCGAAGGATTTCGACGTCATCGCGGGTACGGATAGGAGAAACGTTTTGAAATTCTTGGGCTCAATGACGACAGGAAACTTGGGATCGACTGGCCCGTCTATACTTATTGGACCGAAACCAGAAACGGGACCGGCTGGAGAAAGCGTCATGGAGAAAATATCTTTGACAGTTACTGGCTGCGACGAGGAATTAAACACATTGACGCGCCAGAACGTATATACGATCGTTGGTCCTCCATCAATACAAACTACCTTTTCGACTCGTTTCGACGGTATGTCGCTGGGCCGCGCCTCGATCTTCAAGGCTTCGTGATTAAGAGTGTTCGCTTTTCGGGCCTCATATCCCTGCCAGAAGGTAGCAAGTAAGGCGACAACGCTGATAACCAATGCTAGGCGAGATTCTGTGAGCTTGAATGTGGGCATGAGGCAGTTCTATCTCTTACTTACATGGACAATTAACTCGAATATGCATAATTGGCAGTCGGTATGAACTTGAAAGAGATACCTCGAAAGGTAGGGGTGCGAATAAGGTTTCACGGGAGCACTGCTCATTTACTCAAGGATAAATAAACGGCGAAATGACACTCCACGCGACGGCGTCAATATCTTGCACTAATTACAATTCCTATAGCCCATACACGGAATCCTTTTATGTCTATTAGGCAAGATAATACCCCTGATGACGGGAAAGATTCCATCCCATAAATATGGGAGAAAATGATATGAGGGCACACCTTTTTTCCTAACTAGAGCCCGTTTAAGTGGCAAAAATGACTGTCCGTTACAAGTCGCAAAGACGTTGATGTATTAAGAGCTGTCGCTGGCACCTTAAAATTAACGCCATGCGATACCTTGCTCAATTCAGCGGCCGCACGGCATTTGCTGCTGCTTAGGCTGGCAGTTTAGGGAACCTCTTCGTTGGGCTGGCAGTCGACTGCCTTTTTACGGCATCGGGCCAGGCAGCTGGTCAGACGTCATGCATCGGCTCCTAGATGGTACCGAGCAGTTCGACACCATTCATTGGGGGTATCGGCCAGTTTTGGCAGTCGAAAGAGACCTACCCGAGCGCACCACAGCTCCGCTTGAAAACATCCTCGTCAAGCCGTATTACAAAGGCTTGATGGACACCGGTCGGGCAATTTTGTCAGTTGATGCATGGTATGAGCTAGAAGACACCGGCAGGGACGCCAAACGTTGGCGGTTCCAACATCAGAGCGGCGAGCTTGCTCTTGTTGCGGTTGTGGCGCGATGGGAAGTTTATGGCCATCAGCCGCCAGGCGCTGGTTTTGCGATCGTCATGTATGGAGGCCGCCCGGCGATCTTGGCGCCCGAGGACGCGAGACAATGGCTGGATCTCAGTTTGTCCGCTAACCGTGTAGCTTGCCTAGTGCGCGACAAAATACTGCCGGGATCTCAATTTGTGCGGACGGAGAACTGACGGCTCGCACATAGGATGTACTCATGATATTCGCCGGCCATTAAATCTGCTGTTGGATGTCCGCTTCTAAGCCATTGCTGCCTTTCGGACCGTCATGGCCTAAAGGGCACGTAATTACGAAGAACTGAATTTCAAGACAATTGCCTACACTGCTAAACCCTCGGCCAAGCTACAGTTGTGAAGCTCGAAATCCTAACTTCGTTCTGTCCTTGTAAGTGGCACTATTCGTCCGCTGCTCGAATCAAGACGCTCAACTGCAACTGATCGGGAAAATCCAACGTTCTGCATCCGGAGCAAAAGTTCAGCGACCTCCACGATAGAACGCTTCTGCCCCTCGCGAGCGTCCCCCACAGGAAATGCAGGATTTGTGATAGCCAGTTCCATCAACGCTTTTCCCCACGATTCGCTTTTGCGCAGAGGTGTTAGGCCTTGTTCTTTGAACAAAGAAAACAGATCTCCGTTATTACGAACCTTCGAAGCCTGTGCAAGGAGCGCTGTCCGGGCCAAAGTCACATCGATCACGCTTGGATTGTTCTTTTGATACTCGTGAATTGCAGTTTCGATGAGCTCGCTTGCTGAAAAATTGCCGCATTCCATATCAGGTTGCGAAATAAAGAAGCGGCCATGGAACCGTCCTTCGTCAGCTGCTTTACGTAGCATACGCAGATATTCTTCGCGATCGCCGTCAAGAACCACGACACTGAAGATGCCTAATTTCATGTCGGCCTCCAGGGACTCGACGAAGGCTAAACCCCTGCCGCGCTTCTCCGCGACGCTACCGCTTAAATTAATTAATTGGACATGGTCAAAGCTGCCTACAGCATGCACTAGGGCACCATACTCCGTATCTCCCTCGACATAGCACCGGACTTTTACACCAAAATCGAGGCCGAGCTGGGTCAGGTAATCACGCAAGTCGCGCCTTGGCGCATCGAACACACGCTCATTCCCATATAACATTTTGCGCGCACCTGGAAACCACTGTCCCGGGCCAATTTCATCCTCTTCAGGCCAAGCTTCTGCAAACGCCTGCTCGGCTGCCCGCCGGATAGTTTCAGCCATCGCCAGGAAATACATTGCACAGCCGAGTTGCCCTTTGAGTCTTTCACGTTCCCGCCACTTCATCAGTCGCAATAACACGTGTACTGAGCGATTTTCGTCGAGGGTTTCCGCGGCAAACGCTAAATCTGAACGCATCGCGCGAAGTACGATCTTGCCACTTGCAACAAGCATGTCGCGCAAAGAATGTTCAAAATCTCCTGACGGCGGCGCACCGATGGGCTGAGGTTCGCGATCCCTGAACACGATATCGTAGGTCACTGGCTCGACAACCGCCGCGGTTTCTACTATCTGATTCCAGTAATGAAAACGCTCACCGAACTCGATGGATGATGTCCAGCGCTGAGCTCCTTCCTGCAAATGCTGGACAACGTTGGATATCCCCGGTTGATACACTAGATATTGCATGCTCGATGTACCGATTCTTAGTGTGCGCTTGACATGGTGCAGCACATAGACCCGGAAAGGATGGAATGCCAGCGAATTCTCCAGCGGGCCTTTTTCATGATTTAGGAGTGCGGACCCGTAGCCTTCCGGGCGATCGCTAATGCGGCGAAAATCACAGTAGGTATATTCAAATCCCTCGCTGACGCCCTCTATACGGCTCAATCCCCAATCATCTATAGGTCCATCGCTCATCACCAAATCTGCACGAAGCAACCCAATCTTCCAAAGACCAGTTATTTCGGCAGCGGAAAACCAACCCAACCCAAGATCCTTGGCTAATTTGGCAAGTGCCTCGGGGGTAAGCAAGCGCTGTCGCCAGTTTGCAAAGCCAAGAACGACTTCCGCGCGCATACGCTCAAGCGTAGATGCTGTCATAAAACTCCATCGAAAAAAAGGACATCAAAACTGTCCAATATCGGCCAAGAGTAGACGATCGTCATCGACGCCAGATTCAATACGCCGTGAGTGCTCAACGATAATTATTAATCGGTTTATTTTTATAGTTCGAATTTAAATTCCCAGCGTTTAAATTCCTCTCTTAACCGATCTTTTCTACGTTCTCGTTCTTCGGGATCGTCCACATAACTTGTGCCTATAAGATTCAGAAAATTCGGATGCATGCCAGCCGTGATGAATCGTTCCTCTCCCTTGATCTGAATATGAATTTCACGCATACGTTCAAAAAGCGCATCTGGCGCCATCTTGTCATGCGGGTCATAAGCACGGTCCGTAAGTTTGGTATCAAATGCAAGCCGCTTATAAACATAGAATAGCCAAACCTCGTTCAAGTCCCCCCATAATCTATAAAAAAAAGCCGTTACGCCCGCCAGAAAAGTGAATACTCGCTGTGATGATTTTAGATATTGCCCACTGCCATCGGTATTCTTATATACGGTTTCGTAAATCCGAAGCAATGCGCGTCCTATCGCTTTGAGAATGATTTCCTGTTTGAATTTGAAAGGAACCGGTTTGGCGAACGGCACTGCGGTCAAATTGTCGATTATCTCGGATACAGCCGAACCGAAAGTAATGAGAGTAAAAGTTATTCGCGCACCAAAATTATCAGCCCAACCTTCAATAGCTATGGAATCTGTCTTCGATTGATCCTTATGCGACACATGTTTGTTGACATAATGAGCCAGCTCATGACCTAAGATGATCAAGCAGAACATTACGTCGTCGAGCGATTCAATTGGTTGCTGAGCGCCGAAGGTATTGAACCATAAGGTGCTGCCTTTTTCGTTGCCGGTGACCTTAGCAGGACCGTTTATGTTGGCTGTTTTATAATTTACTCTAAATTGAGCATTTGGATTAAAGAAGCCTTCAAAATCAGAAATTGCAGCCTCAATTACGCTCTCGTAAATATATTTCATGAGGTTTTTCGAGTGTCCAAAGGGATTATTGTTGTTATAAATATTAAACTATTCGACGTCCTAATCGAACACAAGGTAGTTGACCCGACAGAATAAGCAGCCGCTGTTTTTCGCATCTCCCATCGAGTTGGGTCGCCACTTAGTTTCGGCGATACAGTAGGGATCTACGCTTTTTGAGCAGGATTACTAATTGCGATTATTATTACCTCTGAAATTACCTATCCGCACATTCTCCCCGGCTAGTCCCTTCAACAGCAGAATTTCTCGACGTAATGCTTCATTGATTGAGGCAAGCTGGGTAATTTCTTTAAACTGGCTTTCTACCTGCTCCCGTAATTTTCGATTCTTTTCTCGCTCGACCTGCAGTAGCGCCTGCTTCTGATTGCGCTGCTCTCGCGTTCCTTTTCCTATAATTTGCCGCACTTCTTCTGCCAGGTCTGGATAACGCATGTGAATCAATTGCGGCGATACCTTAGCTTCTTCAGCTACTCGTTTGATGCTGATCTTTTCCTCTGTCTGTTGTAGCCGGCGAAGCGCCAGTTTCAAATCATTTTGTGTTCGTTCTCGATCACGTTGACGCGGAGCGTTTTGGACGGTTTTTTGAACACTGTTTTTAGGCTGCTGCGGTTCCATTCTGTCCTTCCTCAACTGCCACACCTAATTCATGCAGGATACGGGCAGCTTGCTCAAGGTCTCGCTCCACCCGCTTTTGAGCTCCAGGCCCTAACGTCTTGGACTCCTCTAACAATTCGCTATGGTGACGATATGCTTCCTTCCAGATGGGAACAAAACGCTGGTCAATGACACTATCGCCACAGCCTCCGCAGCGCCCACGCTCATAAATTCCGGAGCCGCCACATCCCTCTTCCTGGGCAAGACACCATGAATGTCCGGTAGAACGGATCGTAAGCTTATCTGCTGTCTCTTCGATCAAGGCCTCTCGGTTCGGGAAATCATGTGCCCGCATGCCCATAATTCTCTTGCCACCACCACCGGCCAGCAAATCGTCAGATTGAATCCAACGACTGATCGCCTCTACCTTCTGGCGGTGCGCCTCGTCCAGAATCTCGTCATACAAAGCTACATCTTGATAGGGGCTAGCGGCATAAAGCCGTGACAAGTCGAGGCTGCTGTGCTTGAACTGCTCCTTCAAGAACAACATGTCTCCAAGTCGATGTCGCACAAATGTGAATGCGTACAACCGACGCATCTGATGCGGCGAAAGCTGCCAGTCCACTCCAGCCTGCCGGGCAAATTTTCGGCAAATATTCACCCACCCTGTATCGGACACAGCCGTAACGGAGCCCTTAGCTTTTCCCAGAAACAGACGGTTCCGATTTGCCTCAGCATTGGCAATAGCTTGTAATCCTTCAGCCCTCTGCATAGCCGGATCGCTTTTCCAAGTTGCCAATAGCTCGTTTAGCTCGCGACGATATGGAAGCGACCAGCGTTCCATTATTCGCAGAAGCTCATGCCCCATCGATGGCATCAAGTAATCGACACGGCCCTTGCCTGTTTTGTGCTCGATTGATGTGATCCACTGAAAAGTGAAACCGTTCTTGCTTTCTGTACGCCCAGCACCTACTTCGATACTGCTCAATTCCGAGCTACGCATGCCAGTCAGAACGCCAAGTAGATAAAAACAGGCATTTCGGATTGCGGTTATCTCCGGATCTTTTCCTGTACACCGCAGTCCGGCGTCGCGTTCATTCATCACGATATCGGCACTGAGAAGAATATTCTCCGCATGTAGGAACAAGCATCTGGCCACGTGGCTTGGAATAAGCGGAGTCTTTGCTTCGAACCCGAGCTCCCGTTTTGTAATTCCGACCCAGCCAGCCATTTCCATTGCGCTAGAATCTGGCCATGGGTGAATCTGCAGGCTATCGACCTGCTGGCTACGGAATTGATACAGCAATTCGAGAGCAAAAAACAAACGAACGAGCGTTCCGGGCCTATAGTTTTTTTCCCTTTGTTCATTAACAAAATTGGCGATGTGTATGGGCTGTACGTCAGCCAATAAACTAAGTCCAAACTTCGAAAAGTGACAGCAGATCGTCTTTAAATCAAAGAGTACATTTCCTAATGTGGTTGGTTTTGCGGTGCGTGTCGGACCAGAGATGCCGACCTTCCAGTACTGGAACAACACGATCTTGCATGATTCCCTAAACGATTCGGGGATAGTGTTCCAGCATAGGCGCTTTTTGCTCGCTTTTACATTGGGAGTGGACACATATGGCCACATTTCCCATGTCAAATCGCCGTAACGGCTCAGAATGACTACATTTCCTTGAGCATCCTTCACTGAGCTGATAACGATGGCATTTCGCTGTTCCTCGGCGAAGGAGCCAACATCTACCGGGTGAATGATCTGCATATCATAGGCTTTCTTGCCTCTGACTTCAGCAGCTCTATCAGCTCGGTGCTTGGCGGCTTCAAACTGTGGCATGGTTAGATTCCGTTGTTCCCATGGTATAGCTTTGCCAAAATTTGATGGGGTGGATACGTGCCTTTTCCTTCGCAGATGCCACCATCGCCGCATCAAATTTTTCTACTGTAAAAGCGTCAATCAGCTGCATAGTGTGCAAAAACCGCTCACGCCACTCGTTCGTTCTTGCCCTATCCCGTTCCAGATCAAGGAACCAGTAAAAACTGAACAGTCTGTGCAAGTCTTCAGAAGAGCCGACAATAGCGTAGCTGCGGCAGGAAAAGCAGCTAAAGAAGTTATCACAATGATCTCCGTTTTTGGGCGCCTTGTCGCCATTGATACTATCCTTGCAGCTACCTACTGGGGTATTTTGCAAGTTAAGTGGAATCACTTTTTTGCCATTGGTGTCACCCGCATTTCCAGTTCGATGAATCTCAGGCAAAGCTTCCCCCAAAAGAGTAGCGTTTTCGCGCATCTCGTTTGTGCAGACCAGATAGTTGCTATCAGCGATTTTTGGCGTATGGCCCATGATCGCTGCGACAGTGAACAGATCCCCATTAGAGAGAACCCAAAGGCGGTTTTCCAACGTCTTACGTAGGCGTGACAGGGAAAGACCCAGCGGCTGACCGTCATCCCCGTGCAAACAATGACGATTGATCAAACCTAATATACCCTGCGTCATATAACTCATTGTAAGCACCGTTACTACACCTCTATCTTGGTTTTTTTTGCTACGGTAAAGCCATAACCGTTTTTGGTGATTCTTGCTAGCCTCGACCACCACTGCCTCAGTCAACTCCAGTACCTTGCGCAACACTCCCACACCATCCATCGGAATAGAGATGGGCAAATGCTCTTCTCTGGAATATCGCAAACTTTTTAATTGCGTCGCATTACCACGGCGCTTGAAGCTCTCTACTAGCATCATGTTCGGCATGAAAGGGTGAGGCTTGAGGCAATCACGACGAAGCTCTAACATAGGGGTAGTATTCATGCCGGTGCGCATGGCTAGAAATAGCGCATGTACTATCAAAGCTTCACCCTCTGTACCCTTAAATTCTTTCTTGTGAATAGCAATCAGATCTTTTTTCAATGCCTCAGCGAGACGGATACGCTCATTCGGCGATAATGGCATTGCGCCCTTTTGATTGCGAGCACCTGGGAAGGGATTTGCAGGAAACAGATCCCTATGTGGAGGTACGATACTACGTCGCTGGAGCCCATTCAGGACAGATTTGGTTTTAGTATAGATATTCCTCTGGGTAGTATAAGTCCGTTCATGACGTTCCTTTATCCAGACAATGTAAGTCTCTATGTGAATTCGCTCGATGGATTGTGGCAAGCAAGGCACATTACTCTCTTGCAGAAACTCGAAAAAGTTCAATATCCCTTGGTTGCAGTAACTACTAACTGATGCCGGCGTAAATTCTCGACTTTTGATGAAGGCACGTAGTTGCCCAGCACATGCCCATACCCATTCATCCATACCCTTGTTGAGCCATGGGGTAAGATCCAAGATTCGCCAACTTGTGGGATTCTCAGGCAGCTTAACAATGGTTCCGCCTTCCTCTTCAGGAATTGGGCCGGTAGATATCGGTACCAAAGTAGGAGCGACAAAGACTTTTTTTCTTGTCACGTTGGTTCCGGGTTGAAGATCTCATCCAATTCGTCTTCGTGCGCGAGAATAAGTTGGCCTTCCAGTGAATTCACCAGATGCAGATAGCCCCGAGTAGTAACTAGATTCGCATGCCCGAGACGGTCAGCCACATAGATTAACGGCTCACCTTCAAAGGTATCGCTTTTTCTCAGGCTAAAGAGCAGATAAGTGGCGTAGGTGTGCCGGAGCATGTGCGCTGTCACACGAATTTCAACACGTCTAGACAACGCGGCAAATACTTCGGTAACACTCTTTTTCTCGTATGGTACGCCCCCTTCCGTCAGGAATAATGTCGGGAACGATTGATGTTTCTTATTATTTCTTTGTCGCTTTTGACGATGGCGCACCGAGTACGCCCAAAGATCTTCCATAAGGTCGTAAGGCATATCAATCCCTCGAGATTTGCCTCCCTTGAGCGCCATATCCTTGGAATCAAGATACAGTCGGATTTTTTCCCCAGGCTGTAAATCTATGTGTCTGCTCGGATCGAACACGTACTTTTCAGGGAAAGTACGGCATTCAATTTGCCTTAGTCCAGTCCGCACCATCAGTTCAAACATCAAACGATGATTGAGATTGAATAGTGCATCCCGGCATACAGCGACCTGCTCCTTTGTGAGGATCTTGATCTGCCGTGCCCTCGCCTTTGCTTTGGCGCTTGAACTCTCTACCTGAATGCTTGCGGAATCAGCGCAGGAAGGAAAACCAGGCTCCCTACTGATACGTACCTGAATAATTTCAAACGGGAGGGAGCCAATTAACCTCTGCTTTAATGCCCACAAATAAAAGCGCTGAATGACCCCGATTCGCTGGTTTACCGTGCTGGGATCTAATTCTAGATGTCCTATAGACCAATCCCGGTAAGAATCCAGAACACTAGGCAAGCCATTCATCGGAGGGCTTGTCCAGTCTAAGTTGTTTGCTAGTACAAACGCGAAGTAGTCATACATCGCCCTTCCATACGCTTCCCATGTCCTCTTACTGCTAATGCGTCCGTTTTTAGTAAGAAGATCCCACAAGAAGGTCTGAGCTGGCTCCATTGGCTGACTATCGTGATCCAGCAGTAGAGGAAAGCCAGCATACTTCCGTCCAGCTACGAAAAGCGAATCATTGGCAAGGACGAGTCTCACAACACTGCCCTAGTCTTGAAAATGGTATGTTCGGGCTCAAGCCGGTAGAGATAGATTGTTCGGTCGATAGCATCACCATTGCCAATGGTGGCATAGGTGTCGAGCCAATTGAGATTAAGCCTCAGGGCTTCGAAATTGCGCCGGCTGAATTTGATGAAAAGGCGATGGGTATTCCTGTCTTTAATGAGCGGAACGGTCCTATCCTGTTTAGCTTTATGCGGATTGACCGGAAAAGGCAACGAAGTTGCGCATCCGATTTTGCAAAAATTAGCTAGTTTAGTTCCGCTATACCTTTCTTTGAAAGCTTGAACAGTCGCCACCCACCACTCCAATTAAAAGGATTATTTAATTTCTCCTTTATCTTAATTAATACAAATGTATTGGCAAGTGGCAATTTGCATATAAATGTATGCGCAAGTGACAACTGTCACTTCCCTTATCATCATGTTTCCTTTAATGTCCTGATGCTGCTTCGCCGGCAGCCTGGGCTTTGAATGCGGTCGATATGCCGGCCGCGTTGCCGCCGCCATTGATGGCTGCCTGCAAATCGGTATCCGCAATCCAGTAATCGCGCTGTGCTTCGATCGCCGAATTCACGCTGCCGATTTGCGCACGCGCATCCGCCAGCAATTCAAAGACGCTGGCCAGCATGCCGTTGTAACGCAGTAGCACTTCATCGGAAATCTTCTTGCGCAGCGGGACCACTTCGTCGCGGTAGTGCCTGGCCACGTCATAGGTGGTGCGATAGGCTGAATACGCTTCGCGCACTTCCGAGCGGGCACGCACGGCGGTATCGGCCGTGCGATGCACTGCTTGCATGTAGATCGCTTCGGCCTTTGCCACCTTGGCGCCGCTCCAGTCGAAAATCGGCAATTGCAGCTCGATCTCGTAACCATTGCCGCGCGGCGTACCCGTTTCGCTCTTGTTGATGTAGCCGATATCCAGCACGTTGATGAAGCGGCTGGCTTGCGACAGTCCCAGCGCCCTGGCAGTCGATTCGACACCGCGCTTGGCGATCTGGATATCCAGCCGCTGCCGCATGGCTTGGGCCTCGGCGTCCTGCATGGCCTGGGGTTCTTTAGGCAAATCCGGCAAACGGTTAGGCAACTGGAACGCCGCCTGCTCGCCCCATACGCCCATCAGGCGGGCCAGTTGTTCGCGCGCCGCGGTAGCGTTATGCCGGGCACGCGCCACCTGTGCCATGGCATCGGCATAGAAGGCCTGCTCGCGCGCCTGGTCCAGCTTGCTGAAGTTTCCAACCTGCGTCATGCGCTTGGCCAGCTCCGCGCTGGATTCGGCAGCGGTGGCGACCTGTTCCATGTACTGCGCCGTCTGCTGCGCCGCCACGGCATGGAAATAGGCCTTGCGCGTATCGCCGGCCAGGCGCACCGACTGCGCCGCCGCCTGCAGCTTGGCTTGTTCGAAACGGCGCTCTTCGATGCCGCGCCGAATGGGAATGGTCAGCAAACCGATCACATCGAACATGATGCCGCGTTCGATTTCGACATCGTTACCGGTGCGCAGCCTGCCAAACGTGAAGCTGGGATTGCGCATCCAGCCGGCGCTCACCAGGTCGGCTTCAGCGATGCCCAGTTCCGAGAAATAAGCTTGCAAGCCCTTGTTGTTTAATAAAGAGATTTGCACCGCCGAGTCGGGAGTCAGCGGCTTGTCCAGCAACTGCCTGAGAGTGTCATCGGTTGTCTGGGTAGCGTCGTTCGGCTTGGCAATCTGTACCGACTGGCCGGTACGCTCCTGGGTCATCGATGAGACCGCATCCATGCCGCCATCCTTGGAAAAGGTGGCGCAACCTGCCAATACCAGCAAGGCGATACCGGCAGCAAGCGGCTTGAGGGTCGATCGGTGTCTTCGCAAAAACATTGCTTGATTCCTTCCCTCTAGTGATGGTGGTGGCCGTGGTGGCCGTGTTCGCTATGGTCCCGATGCATCGAGTCCATGTGGGATGGCATGGTTAACCTGTCGGGCGAGACTGCTTGTGCTTGTGAGGATGCTCGTGCTTGTGCACTTGCCTGTGAGGTTGTCTGCGATGGCGCCGGCATGCCTTCGGCCTGTACTTTGCCATGTCCGGCATGACCGCCGATCCTGCCGACCGCCTCATTCGCGCGTCGCCATCGCCGATCAGGAGTGGTTTCGGCATCGGTGGCAGCCCGATAATTTTTGAAGGGCGATACATACGTTACTGCTGAAACAGGCACGCCGGCATCCTGCGGATGTGGCCGTGGCGAGCCCTGAGACATGGCAGCAAGCGGCACTGCCGTCAGCGCCCCCAGGACGAACTTTTGTATAAGCGTCATGTGAATTCTCGAAATCGATGGAACAGGCGTGCGCATACCGGCACGCGGCTCATGCGAATGGCTGGGACCGTTCGGCGAACGCATGCCGTTCGCCGGATCCGGCTTTCGCGACGATCAAGCGAGAATGTATTTGGGAGGTCGTTCGAGGCCGTCCGGCGTATAGCCGGTGACCAAAGGGATGGGAACAACCAGCACGGCCTCGGAGCCGATAAATGCCGGCATCGTATGCATCACCGCCACGGGCGGCGCGGCTGCGCCGATACAGCCGGCGGCACAGGCACTGCAGCCGGCATGTGACTGCACGCTCGAAGCAGAGCCATCTGCCGCGCCATCGTCCGACGAAACATGGTGCACCTGTCCGGCGTCATGATGGTCATGCGCTGTCATGTCCGTCTCATGCCGATGATGCTCGCCATGTCCCTGCGGCGCATTGTCATGCAGGATGTGTTGCATGCGCTGATGATGAACCGGCATGCAAGACATGGGCATGCTGGCGCCCACCGCATGCAGCGGAAGCATGGCCACCAGGAGCCAGAGCATCAATGTCTTGAAAAAACGCTTCATTTGAATAGGAAGTTCAGCAGCCGCATCACTGTCGCCAAATCTGGCAGGGTACAAACACTATAAAGCTTCCCACAGGGGGAAGGTCAAGAGCCATTTTGAATGGATTTATCAGTCAATCATGAAAAATCCGGACGTTCGTCAAATTGCCTTTTTACAAGATAAAGCAAAATTCATCATCAATGACTGTTGGCATTTCTTCCTCTCTTTCCGACACGTGGAGTCAAAATGAATTCCTTATCCAAATATGCACGTTTCCTGCTCCTTGCCGTGGCGGCATCGGTCGGCACGACTGCGGCGTGGGCTCATGCCGTTTTGAAAAGCGCCTCGCCGGCCCAGAATGCGCAAGTGAGTGCGCCCACGGAAGTCACGTTGCGCTTCAATGAAAAGCTCGAAGCAGCCTTCAGCTCCGCGCAAGTCATCGATAGCAATGGCAAGTCTGTCAGCACCGGCAAAGCGGCTCTGGATGCCGCCGATCCGTCCGTGCTGAAAGTGCCGGTCCAGCATCTCGCGCCGGGCAAATACAGCGTGCAATTCGGCGTGGTCGGCCATGACGGTCACCGTCGCAAGGGAGAATATTCCTTCACTGTGAAGTAAGCATGGAAGCAACACTGCCGCAAATCGCATCGACTGCGCTGATCAATTTCAGCCTCTCCTGGACAGCCGGAATCCTCGCTTCCCGCTTTTGGTTAAGGAAACGGACAGCCTCCTGGCAGGATGGCGCCGCCGGCTGGCTCGCGTCCGCCATGACAGTGAGCCTTGTCATGTGTCTGCTAGGCATTTTGCTGTCCTTGTGGAGCGAGTCGGCAGCGATGGCCGACGTTGCCTGGCTTGATGCTTGGCCCGCCTTCCAAGCCTTGGTGGCAACGACCCACTATGGGCATGCAGGAATTGCCGCAGCCACTTTCTTCCTGCTCGCCTTGATTCTGCACTGGCTATTCAAGCGCCGACACGCCGAGCTTCACTATCTGGGCGTAATTGCCTTCCTGGTTCTCCTGGCGGCCGGCGCGCGCGTGACGATTGGCCATGCGTATGCATATGGCTTCTGGAGTGTGGCAGTCATGGTGGAATGGCTGCATCTGCTCGCCATGGCGCTGTGGACAGGCATGGTGCTGGTTGCCGGCTGGGCGGTCTTGCCGCGCGTACTGGCCATGGAATTTTTTCCTTCGCAAGAGCGCGCTTCCTACCTCGCCTCCATGTCGACTTGGGCGACCGCCGTTCTGGCAGCGCTATTAGCAACCGGCGCATACAACGCCTACCGCGTCCTGAGCAGTCCGCGGGATTTGCTCGCGACAGACTATGGACATATGCTCGTGTTCAAACTAGCCTGCGTGGGCATCGCGATCGCGCTCGGCGGATTCAACCGATTCGCCGGCCTTCCTGCGGCGCTATCGACGCTCGCCACATCGCACGCTCAGCACGGTCTGCAGACAGTCGTTGCAGTATTGCGGATCGAATCTGTTGCCCTGTTGTTGGCCTTAGCTGCCGCAGCAGTCATGACCTCCAGCGCACCGCCGGTGCACTGACATCGCGAACGGCACAAGGATGGCGTGTTGCCCTTGCCTGCGTCGATGTCAGTCAATCGATCAATGGTGTGCGTAGCCGGCATGCATACCGGTCGGCCATAGCCATTCATGGCACGTCGCGGCATACCTCGCGCCAGAACTCGGTGACTTGATACTTCTCAATTAAAAATCGCTTTCCGGAACGCAACTTTTTCTTGAGCCCGAGCCAATTTATAATCCCCTGACCATCGATCCAAAAGCCGTCCGGGGTGGAGACCACCCGACACGGATCCCAGTTGAGGCAGCGTTGTACCACTTCCTCGAACCGATAATTGGCGACGATTCAGTCTGCCATCAATAGAAGCCACCATATGAACTGGCCATTTTCAACTCTTAGCGTTACCGACAGCTCGAAGCTGAGCGAGATGGAAATCAAAATGCGCTCCTTTGACTGGAGCGCCACAAGCATCGGGCCAGCCAAGATATGGCCGCAGTCGCTGAAGACCGCCGTCCGGATTCTCCTGGACTGCCGGTTGCCCATGTACCTGGCATGGGGACCGGACTATATCCAGTTCTATAACGATGCCTACCTTCCCATCCTCGGTGACAAACATGAAGTAGCGCTGGGTAATTCAGCGCCAATAATCTGGAGCGAGATTTGGCCAACCATTGGCCCCATGTGGGAAAAGGCGCGACAAGGTCAGCCGATCGGATTCGACAACTTCAGGCTCACCATCAACCGTTATGGTTATCCGGAAGATTGTTACTTCAACTTTTCGTATAGCCCTGTTCCTGACGACTCGGGCGCAGTGGGGGGCATACTGGCCACCTTTGCCGAAACGACTGAAAAATTCTTGGCTGAAAAACGGCAAGCCTTTCAACTGCAATTAGCAGACGCTTTGCGCGATCAGCGAGGAGCTGCAAGGGTAGTAGAGGCGGCCTCGCGGCTCGCTGGTGAATATTTTTCAGTTGACCGGACAGGTTTCGCTGAAATCGATTCGCAGCAAAACATCATCAGCGTCGAACGTGACTGGACGAACGGTCGCTTGTTCAGCCTTGCCGGCGATAGCTGGCCGCTCGATATTTTTGGCCCTGCGCTGACCGACGAACTCGCCCAAGGAAAAACCGTCATCATTGAAGATGTCAGTCCCGACCAGCGTGCGATACCGTATGCGCAAGGTTACGCGAGCATAGGAGTCCGTTCGACCGCCGCCGTTCCGATCCTGGAAGAGACGACATTAACAGGCCTCTTTTATCTGCATTCCGGCTTACCGCGACGATGGCCGAAAGAGGAAGTGACGTTGATCGAGGAAGTGGCACGCCGTATCGCCAATGCCATCCGGCGCGAGCGCGGCGAAGAAGCGCTCCAGGACGAGACCCGCATTCTGGAGCTGCTCAACCAGACCGGGCAGTACCTGAACTCGACGCTTGACATCGACAGCTTGCTGCAATCGATTACCGATGCGGCAACCGAGTTAACCGGTGCGCAATTCGGCTCATTTTTCTACAATGGGCGCAATGCGAATGGCGATGCCTACATGCTGTACACCTTGTCCGGCGCGCCGCGTGAAGCATTCGAAAAATTCGGCCATCCGCGCGCCACGCCGATCTTCAGCCCGACATTCCATGGCCACCCTCCCATCCGCAGCGACGACATCACGAAAGATCCCTGCTATGGAAAGATGGCGCCGCACTATGGCATGCCGAAGGGCCATCTGCCGGTCAAAAGCTATCTGGCTACTTCCGTCATTTCCAAGTCGGGCGAAGTCATCGGCGGGCTGTTTTTCGGCCACCCTGAACCGGGCAAATTTACCGAGCGTACCGAACGGATTATCAAGGGCATTGCCGCCCAGGCAGCAGTTGCCATCGACAATGCCCGGCTTTATGAAAAGTCGCAAATGGCCGCGGAAGAGCGCGAAGTATTGCTGGCAAACGAACGTTCCGCACGGGCCGACGCTGAACGCCTGATTCGCTCCAAGGATGAGTTCCTTGCCATGCTGGCGCATGAATTGCGCAACCCCCTGGCGCCTGTCAGTTCAGCCGCGGAAATCTTGAAAATGGCGGCTCACGATGAACAGCGGGTCAGGATGGCAAGCGAGATCATTTCGCGGCAAGTCGGTCACCTGAGCCATCTCATCAATGACTTGATGGATGTCTCCAGGGTCACGCGCGGCCTGGTTCAACTGGACAAGGAATGCCTGGATATAAAGGCGATCGCCACCACTTCAATCGAACAGGTCAGATCGTTGGTCGAGGCCAGGCAACACACTTTGATTACCCGGATCGATGCCGACCGCGCCAGCGTTTTTGGCGACCGTACGCGACTGGTCCAGGTCATCGCCAACCTGCTCAATAACGCCGCAAAATATACGCCAACCGGCGGAACAATCACCCTGACAATCACCGTCCGGGATGAACAGATCCTCATTAGCGTGATCGACAATGGGGCGGGCATCGATGGCGCGTTGCTGCCTCATGTATTCGAACTCTTTACGCAAGCGTCGCGCTCCCTGGATCGCACACTCGGCGGGCTGGGCATTGGACTGGCGCTCGTCAAGGCCATCGTGGCATTGCATGACGGTTCGGTGACGGCGCATAGCGACGGCCCAGGCTGCGGCAGCATCTTTACCGTCATCTTGCCCAAGGCCGGCGACGGGATGGCACAGCCGATCGAGAAGCCCGCGCTGCCGGCCACCGGATCGCTGCATATCATGGTGGTTGACGACAACGTCGATGCGGCCAACTCGATTGGCGCCTTGCTCACGGCGCTGGGCCACAAGGTCACCATCAAGACCGATGCCACGACCGCGCTGGCCGAAGCAAAATCTCATCCGCCGGATGCCTTTATATTGGACATCGGCCTGCCCGACCTGGACGGCTACCAGCTCGCAAGAGAATTGCGCGGCATGGCAGCGTGCAAGAGTGCGCTGCTCATCGCCCTGACGGGATATGGCCAGCCGCAGGACCGGGCGCTGGCTGAAACCGCGGGCTTCGACCATCATTTTGTCAAACCGGCCAACACCCAGCGCCTGGCCGAGGTGTTATCGAGTGTGCATGCACGCTAAATGCCGCGAAATGGCATATGATTGCGACCCCACATGAATTCGCTCCAAGAGATAGCAAAACGTCATGACCAATGCATGCGGCGTAGACTTCGGCACTTCTAACTCTACTGTCGGCTTCAGCCGGCCCGGACAGGGAGCCCTGCTGCCGCTGGAAGACGGCAAGGCCACCCTGCCCTCCGCGGTGTTTTTCAATGCCGAGGAAGACACGATCCACTTCGGCCGCGATGCGCTGGCCGCCTACCTGGAAGGCAGTGAAGGCCGGCTGATGCGCTCGCTCAAGAGCCTGCTCGGTTCCAGTCTCATCGATGGCCAGACCGAAGTGTTGGGACGCGCCCTGCGCTATCGCGATCTGCTGGCGCAATTCATCGGCGCGTTGAAGCAGCGCGCCGAACAGGCCGCCGGCCGCCGCTTCGAGCAAGCCGTGTTCGGCCGGCCGGTGTTTTTCGTCGATGAAGACCCGGCAGCCGACCAGCTCGCCGAGCGCACGCTGGAGGAAATCGCGCGCAGCGTTGGCTTCAAAGACATCGCCTTTCAATTCGAGCCGCTCGCCGCCGCTTTCGATTACGAATCGACACTGACCAGCGAAGAACTGGTCGTCGTGGCCGACATCGGCGGCGGCACTTCGGATTTTTCATTGGTCCGCCTGTCGCCCGAGCGCGCCAAGCACATCGACCGGCGCGCCGATGTGCTGGCTAACGCCGGCGTGCATATCGGCGGCACCGATTTCGACAAATACCTGAGCCTCTCCAGCGTCATGCCGCTGTTCGGCCTGGGCAGCCGGCTGAAGAACAATACCGATATGCCGTCGAGCTATTACTTCAACCTCGCGACCTGGCACACCATCAACCTGGCTTACACGCGTCATGCCGAAAACCAGCTCAAGGATATCTATCGCGATGCGGCTGAACGGGAAAAACTCGATCGCTTGCTCGACCTGATCGAGCAACGCGCCGGACACTGGCTGGCCTACAAGGTGGAACAGGGCAAGATTGCGCTCTCCGATGCCGACACTGCGCAGCTATCGTTGGAGCGCCTGCGTCAGCCGCTGGACATCACGCTGGAACGCCCGCGCTTCGATGAGTCGATCACGCCATTGGTCGAAAAAATTGAAAGCGCCGTGCTGGGCTTGCTGAAGGATACGGGCGTCAACAGGGATGAGGTCGATACGGTGTTCTTCACCGGTGGTTCAAGCGGCGTGCCGTTGCTGCGCCAGCGGATTTCCGAACTCTTGCCAGCGGCACGGCGGGTGGAAGGAGACTTATTCGGCAGCATCGGCGCCGGTCTTGCGCTCGATGCCGCCCGCCGTTTCGGCTAGATTGCTTTCGCCCGGCTATTGAAGCTGGCCATCCTGTTACTTCGATGCCGGCTTGCGCTTGCGCGATGACGGCGTAGCTTGATCAGCGGAAGCCGCCTGCGCTTTTGCGGCAGATTTCGAAGCCGACTTCTTGGGCGCGCCGCTAGCTGCCTGCATATCGGGCGTCATTGCCGCCGCCGTATCGACGGCTTGTTTGAACTGATCCTGCAGCATGCCCCACCACGCAGCCGGATTCGCCAGCGGCTGCATGGCATCGGCCATGGCAGCGGTGGCATCCAAAGCCGGCTGGATAGGCGACGACGCGTCAGCATTGTCGGCGGCAGGCTTCTTGCGCGCCGACGTCTTTCCTTCTTCAACAGGCTTGGCTTCCTCGGCAGCCTTGGGCGTGGCGCTTGCCGATGTCGCGGCCGAAGTCAAAGTCGCAGCCGAAGCCGCAAATGGCGACTGGAATGCCGGCTTTTCGTCGGCGCTCGACATCGATGGCGGTTGCATGGCCGCCGTAAAGGTCTCGCCCATGGTCTGCAGGGTCGACAGCGTCGCCTTCTGCACTTCCAAGGCCTGGATCGATGTATGCAGCATATTCAGGTTGAGCGACAGCCAGGATTCAACCGCCTGCAAATCCTTGATTTGCTTATCGATCTCGTCGATAGATAGCGTGGGCATCACCATGCCCGGAATATGCTTCATGCCTGGCAAATTCATGCCGGGAACGTTTTCCCACATGTTTTTGAAGAAATCCAGGGTATCCGACATCATGCTTACCCCTGGAATGGCGGATGGCGTGGACTTGGACATAACAGTCTCCGTGTAATGAATATTTTTAGCCTAGCAGATATTAATAACAAAAGCACATTCTGACCTGCTACCCGAGATTAGTACGGACTTGATGTAGAGTCTGCCTCTTAGGAGGCAGTATGAAGAAGCGATTCACCGAAGAACAAATCATTGGC
>NZ_SLZQ01000019.1 GCF_004342585.1 Paucimonas lemoignei
GGGCAGACCGGCAAGATCGTGGCGCCGCAGTTGTATATCGCGGTGGGTATTTCCGGCGCCATCCAGCATCTGGCCGGCATGAAGGATTCGAAGACCATCGTGGCGATTAACAAGGATCCGGAAGCCCCGATCTTCTCGGTAGCCGATTACGGCATCGTCGGCGACCTGTTCGAGATCGTGCCGCAGCTGGTCAAGGAATTGGGATAGCCAAACCTGACAATAAAACGAAAGCGCAATTTCTGTTGCTGCCAAATGCATGCATTCTGACAGCAACCTAACCTTGCATGGAAAGGAAATACTATGAGTGACTATACCGATATCCTGTACGAAGCACGCGATGGCGTGGCCCGCATCACCATCAACCGCCCGGAAAAATACAATGCGTTTCGCGGCAAGACTTGCGATGAAATGATCGATGCATTGAATCGAGCCGGCTGGGACAAATCGATCGGCGTGATTGTGCTGACCGGCATCGGCGAAAAGGCATTCTGCACCGGTGGCGATCAATCCGCGCATGATGGCGGGTATGACGGCCGCGGCATCATTGGCTTGCCGGTGGAGGAATTGCAGGGCTTAATTCGTGACGTGCCCAAGCCCGTCATTGCCCGTGTTAACGGCTATGCCATCGGCGGCGGCAATGTACTGGTGACCTGCTGCGACTTGGCAATCGCTTCAGAAAGCGCACAGTTTGGTCAGGTTGGCCCGAAGGTCGGCTCGGTCGACCCCGGCTTCGGCACAGCCTACTTGGCACGGGTGGTCGGCGAGAAAAAAGCACGGGAAATCTGGTATCTGTGCCGCCGTTACACAGCGAAACAAGCGCTGGAAATGGGCTTGGTTAATGCCGTGGTCCCGCCAGCCGAACTGGACGCGGAAGTAGAACGCTGGTGCATGGAAATCCTGGCCATGAGCCCGACCGCCATTGCCATTGCCAAACGCTCGCTCAACGCCGACAGCGACAATATTCGCGGCATCGGCGGTCTCGGCATGCAGGCGTTGAGCCTATACTACGGCACCGAAGAATCCCAGGAAGGCGTCAAAGCCTTTCTCGAAAAGCGAAAGCCGAATTTCCGCAAATTCTGATGGACCGGGCGCCGCATCAGGCGCCCTACCCAGCCTGACGTCCCACCTGCTACTCTGTTCACCATGCCCTCCGCCCGAGCTCTCATCGAACAATATGGCTTGCGTGAAGCGACAGAATACGATGCCGTTATCGTCGGTGGTGGTCCGGCTGGTTTGGCAGCCGCCATTCGCTTGAATAACTCGCAGCCCCAAAAGGCAAGGAAGTCTCAGTCTGTGTGCTGGAAAAAGGCGGCGAACTGGGAGTTCATATGCGGAACAACTGGTCGTCGACGAAAACTGCTGTTTCGCCATGCCCGCCAACATGTCGTTCCAGGATACGGCAGCAATGGGGCTACCTCATCGAACATTCTATTTCGCTCTGACCGCACACGGCATGTATTAGCCCGGGGAACAGGGTCTTGGTGCCTGAGACCGGAATCGAACCGGTACGCCCCCTCTCGGGTAAGCGGCGGATTTTAAGTCCTAAATATTTAGCACCACGCATCTGAAATCTCTTTTATTACAATGACTTATTACAATTCTCATGTGCACTAATGTGTGCAAATAACCTATTTCCCCATCTGTTTTAGAGCTCGTGTGCAAAATCTGTTCACGCGTTTAGCCAGCCTTGGCCGTTAAGTCGATAGTCGAGACGACATACACCAGCATCTTTGCAATATCTGAGCCAACTTCGAACACATCAGCCGGCCGCCACCCTTCGAGAATGGCATTTTCCTGACGCAGCCAACTCTGCCCCCTTGCTCAGGATCCGCCTGTGGCCGCCTTGGGACAGATTCGATGAAGAGTACATGTCAAAATGTACTGTCATTTCGAACGAAGTGAGAATCTCAGGCTGCATTGGAATCAGATGCCGCTGAGAACCCTTGCTAGCTCGAAATGACAGTACATTTTGTTAGACTTTTTTGGTAAGTTAAATCGACCGGTTGAATCCAAGACCCAAACCGGACCGTCGCCAGCGGCGCTTGTGCGATTGGCACAGACGTTCCAATCCAATCAACGGCGGGGGCGCAGCAGTCCTGACCTCAATTGACGAGGCGCTCCCGACAGGACTGCGGCACCGACGCCCCCGGCTCTGGCTCTAACTACTTCGGCCGCTTCCTGACGCATTCCGCCAAATACCGAGTATGAACGAAACTTTCGAGGTAAGAACGTAGGCCTATGCTCGCAGACAGAGGAACTGTCTCTGCTTGGCGGCGTAGGCATGCCTACAGAATAGACATTATGTACTAGCCACTTGTTCTTTCTATTTCAATGGCAGGACGTAACCTTTTACATCCTCCAGGAATGCCTTGCGTGCCTCGAGTGCTAACTCAAAAGCTCGCTGTTCGCCATATTTACGAATTGAGAATAATCGTTGTTTGTTTTTGCCTGATTCAGTCCGGCAGTAGGCCATCCAGGCTAGCCTTCTAACCGGCTTATCGTTGTTATTTCTAATTTCTCTATCGACGCGTATTACGCCTGGTATGCCCGACGCATTGGTGCTGGCCCTGACAATTTGCACCCAGTCTCGTTTTACCATGGGCAGATGGTTTTTTACGATTTGGTCCCGATACGCTTTGGCTGCCTCAAGCGATTTATCCTTGTCGCCGTACACATCGTCCCGGAAGGATTTGCGAAACGCCTCTCCTTGCCGTTGCAAGGTCACCCGCCATTGTGCATATTTCACGTTACGGCTGACTTCCTGGCGTCCAATCCCATAGAACTCATCCAAAGCTGGCAGGCTTGGGGTATCGTTATTGTCTTTTGTCAGGAGCGGCAGTGATGGCAGTCTAAGGTAATGCTTAATATAGCGGATGGACATTCCAATTTCTTCATGCAGCCGAAGAATCAAAGACGGACCAAACGCCAAATCTCCCTTTCTCAATTTGCATATGATCGGCGGTGCCACACATAGCCTAGCTGCCAAAGCCGCATCGTTTTTCAAGCCCAATTTGGTAATTGCTTCGTTAAGCAATTGATTACAATCGGCGGCCTTGCTTTGGACCTGATCAACAATTGGTCTTTGAGCCTTCATTGTGGATTTACTTGAGAAGTTAACTCTGAGGCTCTACGTCTTTTGTATTTGCCAGATACATCATGGGTGTAACGCTTTCCGATGTGCTAGATAAGCCCCTTTGGATGAAAGAACCAATGGGCAACCGGATTATCAAGATTCGCTCACTGCCAAGGAAACCGCCCCTCCAAATACGCCTTAAGTCTTCCAAAAGACTCATGTTGTATCAAAACTCTACTGAAAAATCGAAGCGCAGTTCACTTTTTCTTTTTTGCCTGCAGAGCGCTTGGTACATTGCTGAGGGAAATAGGTGTTCGTCTTCCTATCCAATTGATAGAGCACTTCCGTAGCCGGAAACCCTGGAGGCGGCGTATCGAGTGCCAGAAATTGGGTTGGCAAGCCGGTGGAATTCTCCTTTCGTATTTCACGTACGGTGCTGGCGTACGGAATGAATAGAATAGCGCACGCACGCTGAGATTTTTCGAGCCTTAACATGACCCTTGTAATATTGATTCCCGGCGTCTTATCAAAGACCCATTTATATTGATTGCTATTAGATGTCGCATCGATGATCTGAATATTGTCATCGTCCTTATAGTCGGGGCCGAAGACATTCACCATGTAATCATCCAAAGATGAATAACACTTGCCTACCGGTGAATCGGCCCAGATGCCGCCATTCTGATTTGTATCTGCACTTGCAGAAACCGCCAACAAAAGCAGAAGCGCGCCTGATAAATATTTAAGGTACTTGGCGATCATAATGAACAGTGCCATTCAGAGTATAGGGAATTTCCGTAGGCGGAAAAGTCTGACATAAAGATGGATTTTGTGGAGGGGTCAACGGAGGATAGGTGAATTGTACCGATCCTGCCAACGGCGGTGAGTCAAGCAGTACATCTGCGAGATACTTTGCAAATTGCTGCCGATGCGCATATCCATTACCGCCGCCATTAATCAACCAGCAGTTAAATGCGACGCTAGTTGGACTAAAGGAAAGATCAGCAACCCGGTTCATGTTTCTTGTGCCGCGGAAGGTCTTCGTAACCCAATAAAATCCACTCGACTCCGCCGCATGGGTCAAATTATTGCTTACGATAGCAGGATCATACCGAGGAGCCCACCGCATAACTTGGCCACCAGAATCAATCGCATGTGTTGAGGTTGCCGTTATTCTCGCATCTCCATAAACAGGATTAGCCTGATCGGGTATTGCCTTAAAGGCGCCATATTTCTTGTAATTGCCTGCCCAGGTAAGCTGCTTATAGCCGCGTCCGTAGAAAGCTCCATACAGGTGATTCGCCCCCGCTCCACCTTCATTCATCAAGGCCAACAAACCTGTTTCAATGTATATCTGTGCAAGAGCATGCACATACCTTTTGGGGCATGCGCCAAGATACTTCCGGAAAAACTCATTAAGATGTCTCGAGTGTGTCGTCGACCGTGTGTGAGCAGTATTCCAGTTGGTGACGCCTGAAAGACTCCTTCGAGGAATACACCGGGCAAACTCCGATACGCTCAGCCATCCACACTTTCTGAAATGCCGGATGAAAGCCTTGGGATGAAAATGCCAATGTGAGCTGGGGATTCCCAGATTGGCGCCTTGCCAAAAGCTCAGCGCCTCGAGATGGGATCTTAGCCTAGAAAAATCATCCTCGGTCAGCGGCTCGGGATTTTCTGCGGTAGAAGTTCTTAGCCAGCCCCAACGATGATCGAAACTGGCCGCATCCCATTCGGTAGGATATTTAGCAATGACATGTGCAAGTTTATCTTGTATAGGCACGTCACCAAGGCGAGCAGTGGCTTCCTGCGGCGTTATACGGCCATCATTGTTTGCATCTAGCAAAGTCCTAATCGTAGATGAGTCGCAACGACTGTCCTGATCTGCACTATCGTCCACAAGCTGCCAGCCTATCCAATGCGGGAAATCCGAATCACTAAATTTGCTGACATCTGCAGCGTTCAGATTTACCCAACCTTGCCCACCGGGATAGCGGATCTGCCGCCAATGCGGCGTATTTGCCGGGGTTAACTGGTCGGTACCAATTGTGCGACCGAAACGCAGTAACTCATATACAGCGCTTGGGCTGGGTACTTGCGGAGAATTAGCATTGCGATACGCCGTCACAATGCGGCCGGCCTCGGTATAAATACCGTACTCGCCATCATTTTCTTCCAGGACATCGCCGACCACCTCTCCGCTCACGTGGTACGTACGGAGATATGCGTCGCCACAATTGCCTGCGGCTCCATCGCCTGCCGCATACCGAAGGGAGACAAATAAGGGAGCTGCGGCCGTATAAGCAGCACCGACTGCGGGTTGCACTACATTAGCCGCAGGTCGTTGTGCGTAAATCAAGGACCCGGTCGGCAGGCGAAAGTGTATGTCCCCATATATAGCGTCGATCCGGCCATTTTGTGACAAATTTAGATCCCCGGCACTTCGCCCGACGAGCGACTGCACGTTAGTGTCATCGCACAGTATTTCGAAATGCAATAGATGCGGTTCGCCGTATATATGGCCGGCATCACCGATTTCGTCCTTCCGATAAATTGGACGGTTTTGCTGGACTGTTGGCCTGATAGCATGCAGATGCATGTAAACCGAGAAGAACGTTACGGTGGTGGCTACACCTTCCGCATTGACCCCGATTTCCGTGACGTGGCGGATAACAACGCATCCGTTGCTGGTCCAGACTGGTCTGCCACTGACATCGCCATAATTTAAGGGATGCTGTGGATCGTCATTGGGCGCGTCAGGCTGACGTACATACACTACAGTACCGTCTGCAATTGACCTTACCGGGAGACGTTGGCCGTCATTGCCTTGAGGCGCCTGCAAATGAATGCCGCCATGCCATCCGAGATTGAAACTGAGCGGGTATCTGCCATGACCCTGTGGATCACCAGGCATTGCGGCTTCCAGCCAGTCATCCTCGGACATGGCGGCAGTCCGTATCGGTAAGAACGGGGGGCTAATTAACATTGCGTTGGTTTTCCGGATTACTTAACGGGAAATTGGATAATTTTTCTTCAGCTTGAACTCGCCACGGGGCATTTGTGGCAAGGCGTAATTGAGCCTTGCCGGCCCGGTAAAGCTCTTGCTGGCAGCCTTGATTGAAATCTTCCCGGGGCAAGCAAACGTAATATTCCCGCCCTCGATCTTCAGCGATGCTCCACCTTCCGTGCACAGTTCAATACTCTTCGCCGCCGCAAAATCCACATGGCTATTGGCCGAGATCAGCCTCACCAGCTCCTTCGCCGCGAACGTCATGGTGTCGCTTTGCGCCTGCATGTCCACGTCGCCTTGTCCCGCGTAGAGCTTGATCCCCACATCGCCATCCCCGGCGCCCACCGCGCCCGCCAGCAAGCCAATCGCCTGACCGCTATGCACGCTCAGCGCTTCGCCCACTGCCACGTGCATATCCCTGCCACTGGCAAAATGCACCACTTCCCCTGCCGCCACATGCAGGCCATCTGATGCCGTCATGCCCAATCCCGCCTGCGCTGCCACGGTGACCAGGGGCGCGGTACTGTGCGGCACCTTGTCGCCGCTGCCATCTTCGCTGCCATCCAGCGCACTGACCTGGCCCGATACTTTCTTCAGCATGGCGGCAAGCGGAGGCTGTTTATCGTCCAGGCTGCTCTGGCTTGCCCCGCCGTTCAGGGTCTTGCTGCCCTTAGCCGCCACCATCTGCACGGTCTGATGCGTCTGTGCCGCCTGATTGAACGTATCCGCAAAACCTTGGATCTGCTTCAGCATGGCGACACCGGCCGCATTATCTCCGGCTGGTTCTGGTAGCCCACCGGGCGCGGTGCCGTAATAGGTGGAAAGCATCAAGCCTTTGCCGGCGCGGATGGCGCCGTAAGCATCGGTACGCAATTCCCAACCAGTACCACGGAAACTGCCGCGATAGTTATCCGCCTGGTGGATCAGGTGGCCGAGATTCAGTTGCGTGGCCGCAGTGTCGGTGGCCAACTGCGTACGTAAGCGCCCGGTGCTGTCGTCGAAGACCAGCTGATTGGCTTGACGGCCATAGCCATCAGTGCCCAGTGCGACGCTTTTGAATCCAGACAGGTAAGCGCCGTGCTTATGTTCTCCGGCAGCCGCGCCATGCCAGGCAGGGGAAGCACCAGCTCCTAGCTTGTTATCCTGTCCTGCTGAGGCATGGTCTTTCGCGCTGGCAAGGGCAGAAGCGTCATCCTGTCCCTGGCCGTTATACAAGACGCCATTGACGATGGGACGGTCGATATCGTTGCCAAAGAATTTCACTAGCACTTCCTGGCCGATGCGCGGAATGAATTGCGCGCCGTAGCCGGGACCGGCGTAGAGTTGAGTGACGCGCACCCAGCATGTATTGGACTCTTCCGTTTGCCAGTGAAAGCGGATGCGAACGCGGCCAAGATCATCGGTATGGACCGTGCCGGCATTGGCCGTGCTGCCGTCCGGACCAACAACAATCGCCGTCTGGCTGCCCAATGCTGTCGGTTTAGGATTTAGCAGTAACCCAGTTCCATCTAGCAGCGCCGGGCGCCAGATGACATCGGCGCGGATGGCGGTGAAGCGATTCGCGTAGCCTGATGTGTCTGCTTGTTTCAACAAAGTATCCCAGGCGGCTCGGTCCAGATACGTGGCGGCGATGGTACCGTCGTTCGGCCCCGCCTTGGCATGCTGTTCATGGCTGCCGCTGGACGCGACTGAGGAGCCATCTTCCCAGCCGAAGTCCGAAGGGAGAGAATCAGGCCATGCGGATGGCGCAGCAAAACCATCTTCGCGCCACTCTTGCGCAGGGCGCTGGCCGGGATAGGCAGGGGCCGGCCCCAGTCGGGCCGCCAGTTCTGCCTTCAATCCGGTCGGCAGATTGTTGACGCCGGCGTGCAATCCGCCCAGCAAGGCAAAACGGCGGTGCTTGGCTTCTTCGCTCTCGCCGTCTTGCCGGGGGAAAGGAGCTTCGGTGAGATCGAACACCGTGCCGGTGCGGAAAGAGCGCACCTTGCCCTGGCCGAACCAGGTCTTGGTGCGGCAATCCATGGCTTGGCGCAAGATACGCACGTAATGCTCGGCCTCATCCTGGCTGGCGAAGGGATACAAGCCCAGCCAGTCGGCGCTTTCCACGAAAGGGATATTCTTGTTGTCGTTCGGGTGCGCCGTGTGGGCGGAAGCGGCAATGACTCGCTTGGCCTTGTAATCCCATCCCGAGATAGTCGTGACTTCAGGCTGCGACACGCGTTCACAGCCGAGTTGCTGAATACTGTCCTGAGCTTCCACGGCGGCGTCGCGGTGAAAACGGATGCCGCGTCCGCCATTGGCATGCTGCGAGGAGTAGTCCTCAGCGAAGGCCGCCACTGAATCGGCAAACAAGACTAGGCGCTGCTTCGACAATGCGCCATCGTCCTCGTCTTCCTCGAAGGTAAAACCGATGCCTTCTTCGGCCAGGATGCGCGTGAGGAAGGCATAGTCGGACTCGCGGTACTGGCAGCAATAGCTACGAGGACGCAGGCTATCGATGAAGGATTGCGCTTCTGGCGTAATGCGCCAGTTGTTGCGCGGCGCATCGGCAGCCAGCACGGCTTCAATGATATGCAGGACAGTAGCATCTTGAAAGACGCGGGAAGTGCGGCGTTGCGTGGCGAGCCAAAGCCAGGGGACGATAGTGAGTCGATAGCGTGCCAGTCCACCGTCAGCACCGAGTTGGGCGACTTCCGAGACCCAGCCAGTGCGCCGGTTCCTGGTGCCATCGGCTAATGTTGTGAACAGGCTGACTTGCTGGGCGAGCAGGGTCTTGAGCTCGAGGTGACAATCGGTTGAGAGGCAGGTGACATGCCATTCGTAGAGAGAGGAGAGTTCCTCGCGGCCAACCCAGCTTTCCACCATGAGCTGATCGGAACCCAGGGCCGTATCGAGCTCATACAGGCGCGTGTCGGCGCTGAAGGCTGCAAGGTGCTCTGTGATGCTACCTACGCCTGGAATTGCCTCGGACATGGTTCTCTCTCTGCGAGGTTATCATTTTAACAACGCCGAGAACAATAAACCATTATTTACATATTTTCAACTTATTCTGAATTCGCTCTGATCAAAAAATGAGCCTGGGTACTAACGAAGCAATCTGAAAAACCTCCGACAAATTGTCGGAGGTTGAGATAGAACTATGTGCCCAGAGCTAAGTTGATGCCTTTAAATTAAATCCCACTGATGCTCGTCGTTCATTCGCTGAATGACCATATCTTTGATCGGCAAATCTTCCAACGAGCCATACCAGTCCGAAGGATCACTTCCCATCTGCACTGCCCTGCTTTCAAGCTTTCGAGTCATGCTGCGGCTCATACGGGCTTTAGTCGCCAGCTCCGGCCAGGGAATTAAGCTAGATTTTGGCACACCGTAGCGAAATACCCCCATACCTATCTCACGCAGCTCTTCCAAAGTCGCCTGGCGGCGGGCCTGCACGAGAAGCTTTAGCGCACTAGGCTCATACAGCTTATGAGCTGAGAACCATAAAATCGGCAGTTCTGGATAACTGACTCCGATTGCAGCTCTTTTTAATTTCCCGTCCTGTTGGATCAGAACGTATTTTTGGCCTGTGGTGAAGTGCCAAACCATATCTTCCATGTTGATTGTTTCCTTATTTGATTTACCTATCTATCAGTAGCGAGTGCTACGTCTTTTCCTGTATAGCGCTATGCTCGCAATTTCACGGCGGGTATTCAGCACTGATATATTCACTCTTGTTTCGACTCCAGCTTCTCCGCCGAAACAAAGGACGAGCCTGGTCCCGTTAGCCCAATCGTTGCAACGACGTACACACGCATTTTTGCGATGTCAGAGCCAGCTTCAAACACATCTATCGGCCGCCGCCCCTCCAGAATTTCATTTGGCTGACTCAACCAATGTTGCACCCATTGCTGGGGATCCGCCTGTCCAGCTTCGCGGGCTAGATTGTCGAAGGTATCCAACTCTTTTTCATTCATAGCGTAACGGCAGCGGCATCAACCGCGATGAGTAAGCACATCAGTCACATTACTCTATTGCAACAAGTAAAAATAGTAGAGCAATAAATGAATGTTTTGTCATGCGAGATTCTTTGCGAAAGATATATATAGCTATTTTGACAACATGCTACCTTCCCATTTTTGATCGAGAGAATATTATGAAAATACGGCACAGAAAGACGTCCCTTTATGCTCACTGTCACGTTAGGATCGGGCAACTCGGCCCTCTGGTCGTAACTCGCGCTGATCTTGAGTTGTTCCGGCAAATACTGAAGCAGGAGAAAGCGCTCCTACTTGTTGATCCCGCCTCCTAACCACGGCATAGCTCTACTAAGTTCTTTAAACTGGTAGACGTTGGAGCGATAGCGCCGTCATCGTTTTATCTTGCAGTATTTCAAGTAAATGGCATTGCCAAATATACTGTATTTATATACAGTTAACGGCATCATGCCGCCACCGATCTACAGCTTCCCCAATATTCTCGATCTGACTCTTCTCCAGGAGCCAGAACCTGTTTCATCCGAACCAATCCCTTGGCGCACTCGCTTTTTCAAACAACGCATTCCCGCCGGCTTTCCCTCCCCGGCAGCCGACTACACTGAAGACGGCCTGGATCTAAATGAATACCTGATTCCACACCGGGCATCGACCTTCATTTTTACTGTGGTCGGCATGTCGATGAAGAACGCAGGCATTCTGGATGGCGACAAGGTCACGGTTGATCGCGCTATCGAGCCAAGGCACGGGCACATCGTCATTGCCGCCATTAACAACGAATACACCATTAAGCGGCTGTATATGCGGGGTGGCGTTGTCGAGTTGCGATCCGAGAATCCGGACTTCGAGCCCATCCGGTTTTCCGACCTGGATGAATTGGCCATATGGGGCGTGGTTACTGGTGTATTGCGTCGCTTCCCGGTGTAGCCATGACAGCATCCGGCAAAGTCTACGCACTGGTCGATTGCAACAACTTCTATGTCTCTTGCGAGCGAGTCTTCAATCCCGCGCTGGAAGGCAGGCCAGTGGTCGTCTTATCGAACAATGATGGCTGCGCTGTAGCCCGATCCAATGAGGTCAAGGCACTAGGTGTGCCGATGGGAGCGCCATGGTTTCAGCTGAAGGACTTAGCCAAGCAGCATGGCATTGTTGCCCTATCCAGCAATTACACGCTGTATGCGGATATGAGCAACCGGGTGATGACGATACTGCGCGATTTCTCACCACATGTGGAGGTGTATTCCATTGATGAGAGCTTCCTGTGTCTGGATGGGCTGGCTGGTCTTTGGAAATCGTATGACGCACTAGGGCAAGCGATCCGGCAACGGGTACGACAATGGGTTGGCCTGCCGGTTTGCGTAGGCATAGCGCCGTCTAAGACTCTTTCCAAGCTAGCCAATCATCTGGCCAAGAAAAAGCCAGAGTTCAACGGCGTGTGCGATCTAACCACATTGACGGAAGCAGAGCTGTGTCGGTACTTTTCAGCGCTGGATGTAGGCAAGGTCTGGGGTGTCGGCAGGCAGATCGCCAAGCGGCTGTCGTACCTAGGCATCGATACCGTGCAGACATTGCGGGATGCTGAGCCAAAGCTGATGCGGCAGCATTTTGGCGTTGTAATGGAGCGTACCTGCAATGAGCTGCGCGGTCTGTCCTGCCTGTCGCTGGAAGAAGTCCTGCCGCCAAAGAAGCAAATCGTATCGTCCCGGTCGTTCGGCACGATGGTCACAAGGCCCGATGAGCTGCGGGAGGCTGTGTCGTCATACATGGCGCGTGCCGCAGAAAAGCTACGGCATGAGCGGTCAATCTGCGGTGCCATCCATGTGTTTGTGCAGACTAATCGATTCCGCCAGCAGGATGCGCAGTACCACAACGGCGTGACGATCCCATTGACTGAGGCGACCAGCGACACCCGGCGTATGACTGCAGCTGCGTTGTACGGCCTGCGGCGTATTTACCGGCCCGGATATAGCTATAAAAAGGCTGGTGTCATGTTGCTGGACCTGATTCCGGAAACCGTCCGGCAGGCATCATTGTTCCGTGAGCCAGACGAGCGGTCAGAGAAAGTTATGCAGGTGTTGGATGGGCTGAACCGAGACTATGGGCGCAATACGCTGTATTTGGCGTCCTGTGGCATCCAGCAGCGATGGTCAATGCTGGCTCAGAACCGTTCACCACGCTATACGACCAGATGGGATGAGCTGCCGACAGCCAAAGCCTGAGCAATTACGAGCACAATTTGCATCCCGATGGGTCTCGACGTGTCGCATCGGAGCTGTCCACTTCCAAACTTGGATTCAACCGGCCGGCGCAACGAGTTGAATGAATCGCTCAGCTGACGCTTGGTAGTTTAAGGTTTTCCTAGGCCGCTCATTGAGTTTTCTTGCCACGGCATTGAGCTGAGCTTGTGAGTATGCTGAAATGTCGCCCCGCCTTTTAGGGAAATACCGCCTCACCAGCCCATTGGTATTCTCATTGCCCCCCCCTGCCAGGGGCCGTGAAGATCACGGAAATATACGCTGATTTAAGTTATTTTTTATAGTTCGAATTTCCATTGGCAATTAAATGGCGCTCACGATTCCGTAACTAGAGATCCTTCAACAGTCAGGTGCAACGCTAATAGTAACCGGCACGAGTTCCGTCTTGTCGTCTTTGACGAGGACCTGGTTCACAGACAGTGTGCAAACTCGGCCTTCCCATGCAAAACCGGCTTCGTAGTCTTTTCCAGCTTCTGGCGTAAACGTGATCGCGCCGCTGCAGCTAGGGCTTACCGACTCATAGCGAATACCATTCGAGACATAGAACGACGATACATCACGAAAGCCCATGCGCATGCTAGTCGGTTTGCCAGCTGGGATTTCGTATTCGCGGTAATACGCTTTGGAAAGAAGGCCGTTTTTCTGGTCGAGGTTGCGTGTGGTGTCGGTTTCTGGAATTCCGAGGCTGGTATTGCTTACGGTGCCCGCAAAAGAGCTGAATGCGTTCCCCAAACCACCCGAGACTTTTTCGCCCTCGCTGCTCCAAAAGCTTTTCACACACGCGCTGTCTCGGAAGAGAACTGCCGATGCGCCGTTTTGGCCAAACATACGAATCCGTGCTGTGGTAGTTGTCTGAAGCGACGACGAACCGTTAGGTTGCTTAGAGTCTTCAGCATGGGCAGCAATGCCAAGAAAAGCGAGTGCAATGGGAATGAATGCTTTTGTTTTCACGATTAAAAAATATTTTGAATAGTCCAAAGCTTTTCAGCCAACACGGGCTCTATCGCACAGCCGCTTCGCCGAAGTAAACCTTCTGGCTAATTAACCATTTACAAACTCTGGTCGAGCAACATTCGGCATATCATCATAAGCTCTAAGAAGCACCTCAAAGGGAAGTAAAGTTTTATTGTGCTCCCAATGCACAAGCTTAAGCCAAGTTGCGGCACGAATATATTGTCCACGCCCTAGCCAATTTTCTTCAAGATTAGCTTGCAGCATATTCCGGCCGGCTTCAAACAGCGTTGCATCGTTAAATTTATAATTAAGTTTATTTAGACATAATATGTATGCAAACTCTCGAGGCTTTAACGTTCGCTTGAGGGACATAGTCTTTAGACCATAGTATTTCTCAAATTCAGCTACACCAACCTCATACTGTTCAGCTTGATAACAAAACGCCATATAGTCGTCTAGCCGATCCTTGGCAATAAGATTTTTCGGCCAAACATTCTGATCCTGCATTAGGGCTGCCTCATCAAACTGACGAACTTTATTCCAAATTTCCACCCTATTAAGTCCATCATTTATCCATAAACCAAGAGCTTTAGCCCAATGCAATGCCATGCGGTGAAAATTGCGTGACGTACCAAAATCCTCATCGTGAGAAATCGCCGTATCCAACCATTCAAGGCAGCGTGGAATGATAGGAGTCGCTTGAGTACCCAAACCAATTAAGCACGCCAAAATTACGTCCGAAATCCTGTTCTTTGCAATATTCCCCATTGGGGCGTCTTTTTCAAACTGTGTGTCCAAAATGAGTGCTAAACCGCACGTTTCGAAGAATTTGCGTTGTGGATGAGGGTCAAAAATCATGTTGCTTCCTAACAAGGCTTATTTCCGCAATATCTTACATGGACTGAATTTTTAGCACCGCCTGACCCAACGGTATTAGTGATGAAATTACCTTTATCCAAATTCTGTAAGGCTTGGATTTTAATTTGATCTGGAAGATCCGATGCACGTATAACATTCCGAGCCTCTTCAACTGCAGCCACATTTGTACTTGCGTTAGAAAATGTAGGTGATTGCTGAATCGAAGTTTGAGCACTACGGAATTTACTATCCCAAAGAGTGACCTCGCCAGATTTAGGGTTAATTGAAATAATGTCACTTCCATGAGCTCCAATTTTATCGCCCCACTTCACAACGATCTGACCTTGTCCAGCAACTTCATTGGCAAGTTTAATCTCTGCCTGATATCCAGTCATGTGTGAATAGGCTTGGTTTTCGGTTTTAGCCCCTTTTACAAAACTTGGAGAATATTCAAAACCTGCTGCAGGCGGAGGCAAAGTCGAGTCAAGCTCAACGCCATTAAATATTCTGGGGTTTACATTTTGGGCAGCACCACCTAAATTAGTATTAAATTTGGCCAAATTTTTAGCGACCTGCACAGTTCCATACCCTAGTGCCAATGCCTCCACTAATGCCTGTCCCTGTTTTTCCGAATCTTCACTTGTTAATCCTTGATAAAGATTTTTAGGCAGACCTGCCACGCCCTTAACAATGTTGATTGCAGTATCAGTAGCACCGTTCTCAATTACACTGTTAATCAATCCAACCGGGGCAGTTACTGGAGACAAGAGTAGATCGGTGACTCCTTTTGTTATCCCTTTATACAGTGAGCCGTTATTGCCAGCTTCACGCTCGGCATCTAACTTATTCAAGACCGCCAGCGTGCCGCAAGCCTGAACATCCGCCCCCTTGCTACCCGCACATAGGCGTTGCGCCAACTTTTTCAGCTCAATCTCTTTCGGATGTAGCCAATTGTTATCCGTTGCCGCAATGGCGCCATTGACCGCCGTCGCCCCATTTTCTGGTGAAACTACCGCTGCAATTCCTGCTACTAGACTCGCAACGAGGTTGCGTTTGTTTTCTTTATTAACATTGCTCTCGTTCGGATTTTCAGAAAACAGGTTAGTCAGGAAGCTGCTCGCTGCAGCACCAGCAGCACCCGCTCCGCAATTCTGGTTGCTGGCTGCTGCACCGGCACAGGCAACTATCGCATGCAACGCCGCGTGCTCCGGACTGCCTTCCTTCAGGACGCCTTCGCTCACCAGCTTGCCGATATACGTAGCGCCTTGTTGCTGCACATAGTTCACCATAGCAGCTTGCACAAATTGGCTACCCGATGCACTCACATTGCCGGAAGCCGCAGCCGCCAGTGCCGTGGCAACTTGGCGATACGTACCACCTGGCCCCCAGTTGTCCTCGATCTGCTTGGCTTCGACCAGCAACTGACGCCGTTGATCTAAGCTCAGATCCAGGTCAGGGTTTTCCGCTGCCTTTTTCTTGGCCTCGGCTTCGGCGGCGCTCAAACTGATATACGTGCCGACTTCCTTGGAAAAAGCGCTGACTACTTTGAGGCCTGCCTCGACAGATTCCTTGTCGAAGTTATTGGCAATCCGCCCGCTGGTATCCATGCCGGTCGCCACGTTGCGGTTGATGGCTGCGACCGTTTCTGCCACCGTCTGACCAGTCTTCACCAGTTGGCCCTGTTCATCCGTAATGGTGATATTGCCCGCCGAAATACCGCTTCGAGTCACGCTGCTATCGCTGCCGCTATCGAAAGCCACACCAGGCATGTTCATCTTGGCGCCGCTACTGGTGGCCACGTTCAACTGGTTGGAGCCGCCCGGGCCTTTGCCCTCGCCATTGGCTTTGGGATCCTTGCCATCTCCACCCGCAACGCTAAATCCGCCTGAAAGGCCGATGCCGCTGGCCTTGAACGTTGCATGGTTTTCTAGGTCGCTTTGCGTCAGGGTGCCTGTCACCAGGCTGTTCCGATTGGCCTCGACAGCTGCCTGCGTGCTGGCGATGACACCACCCTTCAGGTCGGTATTGCCCTTGACGCGGATATCGAACCCACCATCGCCGGCAGCTATGCCACTTTGCTCCTGCACGCTGGCATAGTCGCTATGGATTTTGTTTTTGTTGTAGCTGGCCGATACCGACGCGCCAAAGCCTACCGTAGCACTAACGCTGAGATTTTCATTTTTGCTGTCGAACTTGGCAGTGTCCTGCAAGCTTTCGATATTGAGATTACCGCCAATATCGGCAATGACTTGCTTGCCCGACGCCACCGCTCCTTTCAAGGTCGTGTCGCCGCCGCTGGCCAGAATCAGCGTATTCCCGGCATTAACATGGGTATTACGCTGGGTGACGCCACTTCCGTCTTCCTGACCGCGCCCCAAGCCCACGCTGGCGGTTACGCCGAACGCCATGCCGTTTGTGCCAGCGCTGGCTGCAATCCCGGCTGCCGCGTTCATGCTCTTGCTCTTGCTGTGTTGCTCCTCCAGGTCTTGCGCTGCCAACAGATCGATGCGATTGTCCGCTGCCAGTGTGACGTTTTTGCCGGCTGCCACATCGCTGCCCTGGATCGTGATATTGCTATCCTTGCCGGCACCAGTCGCAACAATGTTCAAATTATTGCCTGCGGCAACCGTGCTGCCGATGGCGTCGCTGGTGGTATGCGTCTGGGTCATTTCGCGTTCGCTATGACCATAGGTCAGACTGATACTGACGTTCACGCCATTCTGCGCGATATCCTGGGCAGCATTGGCCGCTGCCATAGCCGCAGTGGCTGCCGCCAGCGCCTTGGTGCGGGTGTTTTTCGCCCTGCTTGCAGCCTCTTCCATCTCTTGCATGGTTTGGATGGCATTGACTACTGAGCCGCCGATGGACAGGCTTAAGGCATCCTGTTCCATCTTAGTGACCAGCTTGCTTTGTGAAGTGTCGCGGCCTTCGTCAATGGTCACGCGCTTGGCGAGCATGTTGATATCCTGCGCCGCCGCCACATCACTGCCCGAGACGCGCAAACCGTCACCGGCTACCATGTTCAGGCTACCCTGGTTGGATCCGACCAAGCTGCGCTCCTGGCCGCTTTGTGTTGTGCCATCCTTATTCAACTCAGTCGTGGTGATACGCTGGCCATAGTTGATGCCGAAACCGCCACCGGACAAAAAGCCATTTTCTTGTACCTTGGTGAATTGCCGCTCCGTGCTTGTGGAGGTGGCAGCAGCAATGGTGAGGTTATTGCCCGCAGCCAGTGTCACATCGCCATCGCCAGCAACCGTGCTGCCGCGGACGGTCAAATCATTTCCTGCACGTACAGCAATCGTATCGCCGGAAACGCTGCTGCCTTCTGACTGAACCAATTGACGGCTGCTGGATTTTGTTGTGGCGACGCGGGTAAATATACCGTCACTCCTGACATAACTTTCATCAATAGCGGTATGACGGGTGGCCGCTTCCTGAATCGTTATGTCCTTGTCAGCTACCAGCGCTACGCTGCCTTTTTGTGCTGCGATATTGGCGCCGGTTAGCGTAATATTGCCCGCACCGTCTGAGTCATAACTTGTAGCGCGGACTGTGACGCTGTCGCCGGCCGTTACCGCACCACCAACTAGGGTTTCATTGTCACGTGCGTTCCGGCTATAACTCTTCTTACCGATGGTTTGTACATCATTTGTAGTGCGATCTTTTGCTGCTTCTATACTGACGTTACGCCCTTGGAGCAAGACATTGCCATTCCCGTCCGAACCAGCGTCTACAAAGGATCCCTTCAAGCTGAGGTCGTTAGCAGCAACCATGGTAATGCTGCTGCCTGCGGTAAGCATGGAGCCTTGATTACGGGTGGCCGCTTCGCTGATATAACCGGTGCGACCTTCCGTCGAGCGGCCGCTCTTGTCTTGTACATCCAATTGATATTCACCGGCGACTGTGGCGACTTTGATATCGCGCCCTGCCGCGGCAAAGATACTGTCGTCCGCTTTGACGGCTGCGCCCTCCGCCACGAGATCACGTACAGCTTGCATTTGCACATTGCCGCCCTGGACCGTAGCAATACGCTGCACGCTACTGCGAGTGCTGCTGCCATCGTTATTCGTCGTATCCATGGTCTGCGTCTGCAGCACGATATCGCGCCCTGCCAAGAGTGCGACGGTGGAGTTGGCACCTGTCCCCTGGATAACGCCGGAAAGGTTTTTCAAGTCATTGTTGGCGCGCATGAAAACATCCTGCCCGCTAATCCGGCCGCCCTGGTTCACCAGGTCATTGCCCGCTACTGCCGTGACCGTCTTGCCAGCAATCGTGCCGCTGTTGGTCAGATTACCCGACGTCTGAATCAGCACATCGTTGCCGGCAATGAGGGCACCATTGGATTGCAAATCCCCATTGGCCGGCCGGCGCAGATACACTTGCGGCACCAACACGTCCTGCGTTGAGCCATCCGCTAGTGTGACCGTGCGAGTCGTCAGCCACACGATATCAGTGGTCAGCAAGGCCATTTGCTCGGCCGTCAATGCCACTCCCGGCGTAAGCTGGTATTGCTTGGCAAAAGCCACCCCGCTATCCATCAAAGCCTTGTACTCATCTTCGGTATTGGTATAGCCAGCGAGGTAGCGGCGACCGGTCAGCGCCAGAATTTGGTCATTGACCAGTTGCTGCTCCATGAAGCCATCGCCATAGCGCTTTAATTGTCGCTCCGGATCGCGGTTCAAGGTTTGCAGGAAATAATCGGAGCTGATGAAGTTGCGGTAATTGGTAAAGCGCGGGTCGGTTTCGACCAAGTAGCGTGCACTGGGCTCGGCATGGATTACGAAGAGGCTGCTGTTGGGTACCGACAGAGTAGCCGGCGTCGTGGCAGCCAACGCCGCCTGGACCGAGCGTCCCGCGATGCCACGGTTATTGCCCACGGCGGCAGCAACGGCACTGGCAACGGTGGCGTCGGCCATGCCGGTGCCGTTAGCCAGTGTGCGGATAGCAGCTTGGTTACCTGCGTATTCTTGGTAAGTGACGGTCGGTAAATCGACCATCACCGAGACCGGTGCCGGGTTATACGGATTGACGTCATACCACTTACGCTTATGACCGCTGAAGCCGCTGGAAACGACTTCGGTAAATTGGGCGGTACCGCTGTAGTCAGTCCGTTCTTCTCCTTGTGTAGCCAGGTTGTTGACAGCCGGCCCCGTAATCGCCAAGGCGCCGCCGGCAACGATTTGGCTGTCACGATTGGTGACACTGCCCGTCAAACTCATGTTGCCGCCGGCAAGAATTTGACCCGGCGCCGTGCTTGTTACGACCGTACGGGTTTGGGTCGAATTAATCCTGTACCAGGTGTAATCCTCGAAATGGTCAACGCGGTTGTCTTCATTGACTTCTGCATTGTAGGCACTGACCACGGGATCAAGCTGGTTCAGCGTTGCCTGATATGCCGTGTTCCAGGAACTGTAGTCAGTGCGCCATTGATTGCAGGCTGGGCTATTGATTTGAAAGGTCTGCCCATAATTTGGGTCCGTGTAGCTACACCCCCCTGCCGGCTCGACCGGCGGGGGCGAATTGACTGGAGCGACACCAAATCGGGCGAACACCGGATCGTTCCAGGCGTAGCTCGCCTGTGTGGTACAAACCTGATTGAAGGTATTGGGATCGAGATGACAATCTTGAATAAATACTGGCGTGATAGCACTGCGCTGACCATACTTGTCCGGATGGACGATACAGCCGTTGTCGTCCTGCCCGCCGCCAATGCCATAACAATTAACCCCTGAATATTGCGTTGCACTGCCATTCGGCTGCACTCTTTCCTGATAAACCGGAGCGTCGGCGACCTGAGCCGTCGTCAGATTGTCATTACGGTTGAGGATAGTGGCCGAGCTGATCACCATATTGCCGGCTGACTCGATCTTGCTCGACGCATTGGTTAGGCTAGCCATGCTGCCTTGCGCCTGGCCATAGCCGTCAATCGTGCCGCCTATCGCCATGTCGCCCAGGCTATAAATCAGGCCGCCATTGGTATTGTTGAGCGTTTGCGCGCCGATCAACAAGGTGCCGCGCGCAGCAATGGCGCCCGTGCTGTCGTTGTTGATGGTATTGGCCTTGATGCGCAGCGTATCGCCATAAATGCGGCCGGTGTTATTGAGCGTGTTCGCATTCACGCGTGTATCCGTAGCATCGATCAAGCCGGTGCCCGTATTGGTCAGCGTGCCGCTCGCATTAAGAACGACATTCTGGCCACTGATCTCACCTGAATTGGTCAGGTTACCGGTATTGGCAGTTAACGTCTGGCCAGCTGTTAATGTCCCGCTGTTAGTGATGTTGTTCGCATTGATCGTCAAATCCTTTTGCGCGGACAGCAGGCTACTATTGCTGTAGTCGCCGTTGACGTTCAATGTCACGTTATTACTGGATGCAACCGTGCCGCCCAAGGTCTGACTGCTGGTCGTGATGGTCACTGCCTGATCGCCTACGATGCGGCCAGTAGCATTGGCCATGACTGCCGAGGCTAACGACATGTTGTTCTTCGCCGTGAGCGTGCCGCCAGCATTGTCGAGGGAACTGGCAGTTAGTGTGGCATCGTTTGAAGCCCGGATGGCCCCACCTTGGTTGCCGACCGTCGTTACAGTGGCCGTAATGTTGCGGCCGTCAATGGTACCGGCAGTGCCATTCTGCGCAGCGTTGTTGATGGTGGCAGCAGCAATGGCGACATCGCCGTTGGCGCCAATGGTGCCGGCCCGGTTGTCAAGTGTGCCAGTAGTTACACTGACATTACCGAGGGTGCTGATCTGCCCGCCTTGGTTGAACACATTCGCAGAAGACAGCGTGGCATTGCCGTTCGAAACGAGTTGCCCTGCTTGCCCATTGCTTGCACGGTTGTCCAGGTCGCCTGTGACGTTCAACGTCTGGTCGCTATTGCTGGCAATGAATCCAGCCTGGTTATTGAGACTGCCGGCATGGACAGTCAGCGTACCGCCCGCGATGATGCCGCCGGCATTCCCGCTATTAGAATTGGTCAGCGCCTGACCATGGGTATTGAGCTGCGTATTGCCGACAGATTGCAATAGGCCACCCTGATTGGAAAGTGCCTGGGTGGACAAGGCAAGCGTGCCGCCCGCGACGACTTGGCCGCCATCGTTTGTCCATGTCCCGGTCGTTGCCGTGATGTTTTGTCCGGTGATCAGGCCATTTTGATTAGAGGTATTCGCTGCAGCTATCGTGGTATCGCTCGCCGCTTGCAGCTTACCGCTGTCGTTGACGAGCTGATCGTTGCCAGTATTGAGGTGCAACTGGCCGTTAATGGAAGCGGCAGTGCCACTCGTATTATCCAAGCGCGCGCTGGAGATCGACAAGTCGCCATTAGCGACGATCTGGCCGCCAGCGGTATTGGTCAGGGCCGCCCCCTGGGTATTCAGGGCTAGGCCACCGCCGCTGGCGATTGTGCCGGCGCGATTGCGGATTTCCCCGGTTTGCAATGCCAGCGCCTGGGAGCCGGTCACTTGACCTTGCGTATTGTCGAGCAAGCCAGTACCTAACTGGACACTGGCTGCCTGCTGGGCGCTCACGATACCCGATTGATTATTGAGCGTCGTAGCGGCCAGCGCTAGACTGCCATTGCTGACGATTTTTCCCTGCGTATTCTTCACGCTACCGGCAGTGGCAATCGTCACAGCATTGTCGCTACCGATCTGACCAGCAGTATTGTCGATGCTGCCTGTTTGAACAGCAACGCCCTGGTCGGCGACGAGCATACCGCTACGGTTATCGAGCGTGGCAGACTGGATGCTGGCTTGGCCGCCGCTGTAGATGATACCGCTGTTGGTGACCGTTCCGGTCGTGATCATGGCTACACCGGCGCCATTGCGCTGGGCGATTGTGCCACCATTGACAAGTGACGCGCTGTCCAATGCCAGTGCATCGTGCGAATCTATCGTACCGCTATTGCTCAGATTGCCGGTGGCGGCAATCGTGGTTTTGCCTTCACTTTGCGTCTGGCCATTCAAAGCGATATTGCCACCATTGATTTTGAGATCTTGCTTGGCGTACGTATCTTTCAGGGTTAAATCGCCATTGGCAGACAGTACGAGATTACCCTGCAATGCCGCCATCCGGCCAGTGCTATTGACCCCGATCCCGAGTTCGTTAGAAACGAGATAAATTTGGTTGGCATACATGCCGCCCAGGTCTTTGATATCAATCGCAAAGCTCGGCGCGGGACCAGAGCCAGCCTGCGCAGCCGCTTGCAAAGTACCATACAGCACTTGATTGGCGCCGGCGATGGCGTTGAGGTTTTTTGCCCAGACTTCGCCTTCAATGACGATGCCGCGCGCAATCAGATCCAGCTGTTCAAGGTTAGTCGCATTCAGGCCATTGCCCCCAACCGTGACTTGCCCCTGGCGCACGTCGAAACCGCGAATCGAGCCATCGGTATTGAACTGTGTCTGGCCAGTCGTCAGGCTAGCGCGCCCCGTATTCAAAAAACCGCAGCCGTCGCAGGTAATACCGTTCGGATTGGCGACGACGATATTGGCGCGCTGTCCAGCAACTTCGATGGTGCCGCGCAGCTGCGATGGATTAGCGCCGACCACTTCATTCAAGATGATGCGCGCCGGCGTAGGACCAAGCTGCAGGTTCCCGGTAATCCAGCCACCCTGCTGGGTTTGAACAGCTGTTGCGCTGTTATTGAGAATGGCGCCGTTCGTGCCGACGTTGAACTGATTGTACTGGTTACGCGAGACGCCGCCGGCGCTGGGCGGAGCAATGTGCACGATTGGCACCCCGTTTTGCGCCGCATCCATAATCGGCCGTTGCCCGGCTGGCGCATTCGCACTCGGCGTAATCTGAGCAACCGCCGGAATGGCAAGCAGCGTTCCCTGACATAGCAATAGTGTCGCCATTGCCCGTGCAACATGACGCACCCAGGGACGCGCGGCTGGCTGTACATAAACCGGCACGGCATTGCCTGCCGCAGCTTGCTGAGCGATGACTGATAGCGGTTGGACTTGGCTTGGCTTCTTCATATTGTTTCCAGGTACGTCAGGCAATGGTGGAAGTCGGATCAGAATGCGTAGGTCAGCGACAGGTACGGTGACCAAGAACGAGTGCGGAAACCTACCGGCTTGTAGATCGGCGCGCCCAGCGACAGGTCAAATTGCAATTGCTGCCACTGGCCACGCAAGCCGACGGCAGTGCCAGCCAGCTTGTCGCCAACCAGAAGCGCCGTACTAGGTCCCCATACCCGGCCAAAATCGAGCCCGAGGTAAGCGACGGCAACGAGGTTGTCCATCAACTTGACCGGTATTGAGAGATCGTTGCGAATGAAATAGCCGCTTTCGGCAAGCAAAACGTTGTCGCCGTCAAAACCGCGTACCGTGAAACGGTTACCGATAGCGATCTGGTCAACCGAAAGGGTTTGGTCTGGCGTGTATTGCGCACGGATGCTGGCGCTATATTGCAGCGGAGTGCTACCGATCTTGAAAGGTTTGCTAAAAGATCCCGTCAGGATAGTAATGTCTGGACGCAGCGTCAGGCCGCCGCTGGATGACGAAGGCAAATCGTCCTGCGCATCGCGCCAATTGACGCCATGGCGATATCCCAGTTCGAAGTCGAGGCTGGCGTCACCGATTAATTGCTTGTAAGTAATGCCGGTCTCGACGCTGGATGTCCGCCGGCGCTGTACAACCAACTCGACATCGTCAAGAAAACTGTTAGCGCGCCGAGTGGCAAGCGCCGTATAGAAGCCGGCCTTGGTTGCGCTGGTGCGTACTACAGTGCGATGCCACTTGATTTCATCGTTGACGCCAGTGCCGCTGGAGAGAAACTGCACAGTTGTTCCAGCAACAGTTTGGGCAAAGCGGCTATAGCTCTTACTATAAGAGAAGGTGTTATAGCCCCATGGAATACTGTAATTGAACGAGGCGCTTTGGCTACGGTGATTTGCCGCCAGGTTTTCTGCGTTCGTGTTTGCCGATATGGATATGATATCGTTCAAGCCCAGCAGATTGTCCAAGGACAGATAACCGGAAAGCTGCGTCAAGCCCAACGTGCGGCTGCCGGAGTTATCAATCGTCACACCTCCTCGCACATGCTCCCATACCGTACCGGATTGGCGCAGGATGACGACGTTACTGGTATCAGGGTTAGCCCCAGGTTCCAGTTCGGTTGCCACATTTTGGCTAGGCAACCGCTTCATCTGCTCGACGCCCTGCTCCAGATCACGCACATTGAGCACGTCACCTTCAGCGACCGGAAAGGCATTGCGCCAAGTACCCCAACCATCGTCCTGCGGTTTATCCTTCTCGGCCTTGCGCATAGTGATCTGCGCCACGCGTCCGACATGCAATTGCATGGTCAGAATGCCATCGTTGAGATTTTGCTGCGGCAGCGTCACGCGTGAAGTGACATAACCGAGTTCAATCAACTTGGCATCCAGCGCGGCGGCGATGTGCCGCAAGCCGGCGACACCGACACATTGCCCTAGATAGGGCGACGCGCTATCGGCCAGCCAACCGAAACGCACGGCGTCTGGCCCGATGAGTTCCACGCCTTGAATCACAAAGCACGGCTGCTCGACGGGAAGCCTGGTGGGTACGATGATTGGCGCCTGTGGCTGCAGCACATCCGCCTTTGGCTGAATCTGCTGCTGCTGTTCACGGGTACGCTCTTCTTGGCGCCGCAATCCTTCTTCTGTCACCTGGGCCGGCGAGAGCGGGACAGTTTGGGCCAAGATAGACGGCGCCACACTGACTAGGCACACGAGGGCCGCCGTGATCGCCATCTGTCGCCGGGTCGCAGTAGGTTGCAAAATCAGTCGGCAAAACGGGGGCCGACAAGGCCAAAAGATGCTTGTCAATTTATCCACATTTAATAATGATAGCGCGAAAGCTTTTTCACGCTAAAGCACCAGAACGGTGTTTTTATGAACGAAAGAGGTGCTCGTACTTTTACAGGCAATAGGTACAAAGATTGGCAAGAACCTTCTATTAAAAAACCTATCGTTGCCTTCCCATTCCCCCTGCAGTTTCTTTAATTACAATGAGGAAATAATAGCAGTGAGGAAAAAAAAGACCGAACGTTCAGAGTTGAAAATGTCGTTTTTCTGAGTGTTTTTAATGACTTACGGAAACTTATTAACAATTCTTCACAAGTGAGAAATTATGGTATGCAGTGGCTGCGTCGCACTCAGAGCATATCGTTTAAAAATCTTTCTACAGCTTGAACCCATTTCAACTTCCGTACAGCATCCTTCTTTTTTAAACGGGGAACAGATGTAAAAGCCAATGACGACGACACATTTAACACCGATCTATGGACTCCCTCCTTTTTGCAAGCGGTTTTGGTTTTTGTTGAATTGAGATCGACTGCATCAATCTATCCGGCCTACTGTGGCGCCCGTCGGCGCCGGCCCTGATGTCATCCGTAGTTCACAAGCTGCCTCATCAGCTAAGCGGTCTTGCTGCGGCCATCAGCGTTACCAGGCTGGTGCTTGCGAGAGTTCGACTCTTTCCTTCATCAACCGCTGCTTGCAATCGTCGGCGGGATACTTCGTGATCGTTTAGTTAATCGATTACTCTTCAGCAGCCTGTTACGCTGCCACCCGGTATTCTGTCCCTCTTGCCAGCATTGCCCAAATGATGTGCGCCTGCTTGGCTGCCATTGCCACCGCTGCCACATTGGCGCAAGACCGATGCTTCAATGCCATCGCCCAGTGGCTCTTCCTGTCTTCCTTGGCAGCGGCATACTATAGCGCCGTTCGCGTGCCATGAATCAGCAGCGTACGCAGCGGCACATCGCCGCGCTTGCTGATGCTGCCAAGCCTGGTCTTGCCACCACTGGAATGCTGCCTCGGCGTCAAACCGAGCCACGCCGCAAACTCTCGGCCACTTTTGAACAGCTTGGCATCCGTTACATTGGCCACCAGGGCACTGGCTGTAATCGGCCCAACACCCTCAATCTGCATCAGCCGCCTGGCCGCTTCGTTTTGCCTGGCTAGATGGCTGATCTGGCGCTCGTATTCCTGCGCCTTCTTCTCCTGCTCCAGCATCCGCTCAAACAGCTCGCCTATCGTCTGCCTGGCTAGCGCCGGCAAGTGCCGCTGGCCCGTGCCAATCTCCAGCATCACGCGGCGCAGCCTGGCCATGCCGCCTGCCGCCACAATCCCAAACTCGCCCAGCAAACCGCGGATCTGGTTGGACAAGGCGATGCGTTCTGCCACCAGCAACTCCCGGGCCCGGTGCAACGTCAGCACCGCTTGCGCCTCTTCTTGTCTTAATCGGCACAAAGCGCATATTGGGCCGCCCTACCGCTTCGCAGATGGCTTCCGCATCATTGGCGTCATTCTTGCCACCTTTGCGATACGGCGTCACGAGCTGCGCTGCCATTAACCGTACATCATGGCCAAACTTCTTGAGCTCTCTGGCCCAGTAGTGCGCCCCCGCACAGGCTTCGATCCCTACCAGGCACGCTGGTAGCATGGCAAGGAATTCCAACATCTCGCCACGCGAAAGCGTCTTCTTCAATCTCGCCTTGCCATGCCCATCCACGCCGTGAATCTGGAATACCGTCTTGGCGATATCCACGCCCACTCGCACAATTGTCATCTCTTCCTCCGTTCGTAGCGATGCCCACGCATCTCTACCTTCAGAGTATCCACCTTCACGGGCGGAGGGAGTCCATCACATTAGCTAACCGGGGCCCAACGCATTGCCGCGAAGCGGCAGCCCATCTTGCGGATCCCGGTTGAGCGACGAGTTATAAATTTTGTAGAACATGTTCTTCAACGTCAAAGGGCATTTCATCTTTACTAAAACGCTCTTCAAGTCCGTAAGCCATTTCTTCAAGAGGCATGTTTCGATACCCTAAACGCGTATATTCATCTATGTAGCGACTGATAAAGGGCTTTGCGGTTAGCTCTCGCCACTGCACCACATGTACAAGTTCATGAAAATGAAGGCTCAGTTCTTGTACTGCGCGTGGCAGCACGTAGTAAGTATCTTTGTAGGTAACTCCATTGAAATCCATATCAATAAAATCTCCTAGCCCTGCATCTCTGAGCATCGGTGTATCGGGTTTAGGGAGTTTGTCAACGACTACAAAATATGATGACTTCAAAAATTCCGGAGTATAAAAGCCTTTGAAAGGCTCCTGAAAAATAGAGCATGATCGGCGGTCTGGCTCATGCGATTTATTAGTCTCATCGATCCAGAAGTCCAAAAAATCGAGCACACTGTCTCCTATTATTTATAACGCAGATTTGACCGGTGCCGAAAGAAAGGGCCGGGAGCGAAGCGAAGGCCCGCCGCACGGCGTCCGTGTTGAACAACCTGTTAGACATCACCGTCGATCAATTCGTCAGTTGTCCGGATGATCTCTCCCGCGATGCGTTCCTTACGCTGCAAGAGTGCGTTATACGCATCAGGGCTGGTCATAACACCTCCCCTCATCTGGTCGAGTTGCTCACTGGCCACTGCGAGAGCAGCTTGGAGGGCGGCCAAACGAGTTGAAATATTCGCATACTTCGCCTGCGCCTCCGAAGCCGCCGCCGAGAGTCGCTGCGCCTCTGTGGCTCTAACCATTTCATCTCGAGTCGCCGCCAGTTCAGCCTTCGAGTTTGCTAGCTCCTCGCGGCTATGTTCGAGCTGACGCGTTTGCAAGACAACCGTGAAAATTAGCGCGATGAGAGAAAGAAAGCTAAGAAGCGGGTTAACTGTTCCGCCAATGAAGTCGCCGAACTGGCCCCAGACATCTTGCTTTTCACTGAAGCCGCCGTGAAAGCGCGAGAAGTACATGACGTAGGCCAATACGATGAAGGCAAGCGCCGAGCCGATGACCCAGCTCAACACTTTCACCATCTGCCTAGTGTCGAGGTTATCAAGGAATTGATTCAGTTGCTCTCTCATGTGTTCAGTGATGTCTAACGCATAGTTCAGTGGCAGTTTTTAAGTCATGGTTTGAAGGGATACTTTTGCGCAGCAAAACCATTAAACTGCGATATAAAAACTGTCCAGCACTGCAGGTGCGATGCTGGAACGATAGTTGTCTACCGGATGACATCTATAAAGGGCGATGAACCATAAAGCTAATGTGTGTTGAATCAGCCTTTTCAACTGTAAATTGCGCATCTTTGTATGCATACAATCCACCTGGTTTGTAATCCAGGCTGACCTCTTGAGTGAAAGCCGGTCGAGCAAATCCGTCTTTAGTAAATTCTTTGTAGACGAAACGGATTTGGCCTCCTGCAACTCCAGCATACGTCAACGTAGCACGCGGCCCAGAGCTTTCTCGATCTTTTAGGTATTTGATAGACTCTCCAATGCTTCCACTGATCGGCGATGTCAATTTAGCCTGAAAGACGTTCGTTACATCAGGAGTCCAGCTCCAATAAAATTCTGTGGCTTCTGATGTCCCGCTTGGCACGAACAGGCCGCCATAGCCTCTTTTCGTTCCATTTAAGCCAGAGAATGGCGCCGGCGCAGAATAGTAACTTCCTTCATTGGTTCTGTTACGCAACCGATAATCTCCGGCTGGAATGGAGAATTCGAGCGTTTTAACCTTGTGTTCTACGCGTGTTATTGAGCTTTCTTTCAAACGAAACGCTTCAAGTCGGAGGCCCGTAGCCTCCTTTGAATATTCCCCTGCAGTGAGCATGACATCGCCAACATTAGCCGTAGATTTGCTCGGGACAAAAACCTTCCCTGGTATTACTTCGGGTTCGACTGGCCTGCCTAATCGCACTGATCGGAGTTCTGTAGCGCATGCGGTGAGAACCAGCGTAAAGGCCAATAAAGTGAGCCGTGGCATAACTGTTTTGATCATTTTTGTATCTACTTGTGTAAAAAATCAGTGAAATTAGCTAACGCCGAGCTAATAGGGCCACAGCCCATGTCGTGGAGCGGAAGTTCTTCGCTGCGAATCCAGGCTCAACGACGATTTAAATAAGCTACGCGCGCTACTCCAGCTTAGAGGCTTCTGAAGAAGTCGTTTGGTCTTTAGCTTTTCCTAGTCAGTCTTACGTTTTCCGCGGGGGCGCTGAGGAGGTTGACGTTTAGGACGTGGAGCTTGCTCAGCCAGGAGCTCTTTATAGCGTTCTTCAGGGTTGAACAATACTGGCAAGTTGAACTTCGCCCATGTTTCCTCTAATTTTTTGTAATGGCAATCGCTTTGTTGAATGCCCATCGCCTCTGCGTCCTGCAGCCACTGCGGCTTTTTATGCCGGCGACTAGGGTGAGCATAGGAGCCATATAAAGTGCGGTCCTTAGCGTCCATAGGGTTCAAATATGGGCGCCTTTGATTAACACGCGTTTCAGGCGACTCGCCTGGTCGCTTTAACGCTGCCAGCATACCTTCTGGTGGGATTCCGAGCTGCTTAGCTAATTCAATGACTTTTTCACGAGCTTTTTCGTACTTCTCCTCTCGCTCTTCAAGCTTTTTTTGACAACGGCGAATCAACTCGTACAGTTGATAAAACTGATTGTCAGTCATTTCTCCGTCTTCAGCGCGCTCTGCCAGCCACTTTCTCACCGCTTCAAAAGAAATACGCATACTCACAAGCATTATTAGCAATTAGCATATTGTAAAAGAACCGCATAAATACAGCCATAGTTATGCCGATGTGCTGTACAAATAGCAGAATACTATGGGATTTTTCATTTCCAACTTAACTAAGCGGGCTCGAAACACTGGAGACGGACCAAGAAACGAAGGACGGACACTTTTAAGTGGCACAGCATTGAGCAATGGCCGCGGGAAAAGCCATGGAAGCATGCTGTACCATCGACAGCAAGCGCTGTCAGTTACACAGCAGCTATTAGGCCCCAGCCAAACTGTTCAGCCGAGTGTGCAGACGCTGAACTGCGGCGCGGGGCGTAATGGACGACTGACTATGACCGATAAGTCTCGGTGACAACGTAGCCACAACTAGCCCAGGTGAATCGGTGTAGCAGGAAAACACGCCTCCAACGAAGTTTTTTGCAGTGAGCGCGCGCTCCATATTCTCTCGCATCCAAAGATCATACTCGCCGCGAATCAATAACCCATTTCCACCGGCGCCGACGATACGCCCCTCGGTGGCGAGCTGATCAATAGCAGCAATGGCAGTGTCAATGCTGAATTCATTTTGGGCAGATCGCTCGGATTCTTTGATAGCGCGGCCGGCTGCCAGGCGCTTCTCAAGTGCCTCTTTCTCAGCGCCTGTGATCGCGCGAGCTTTCGGAATCGGCTCAAAGCAACCAAACTTGTAGAACTGACGCGTCGCATCGACGTAAGCCAGCACAATCGCTCGGGCCTCCTCATCAAACCATTCTGTACGACCAGGTACGGCAGCAGCTAACGGATTACGGTACTGCTCAACGATGCTGTGAAGCGTCTTTTCAAGGCGCTCCGCCTGGACTCCATCCCGACAGAGCAGCATGATCGATCCATCAAAGTTGACTTGCGTTAGCAGCTGTTTGCTGCGCTTGGGCACGTTAGCTGACCAACCTATTTTTATGCGGTCAAGCGTTCTATGCTTAAGCAAGTACAAGTAAGCCGGCTTATATTTTGTTGTGCTTACCATGTTATGTCTCCCGTCTGGCAGTAAGCTTATTAGCCGGTCAATTTGGAAATGGCGACCGCCACTGCGGCAGCGCGGCTGATGCCTTGATTGCGAGCCCAGTCGTCAATCCTTGCCAAAGTCGCCGGGCTGATCGTCAGGGTGATAACCTGCTTGCAGCCCGCTTTCTTGACCTTCTTTTTTTCCGGTGAGAATGCCGGTTCACCACCAGCAATGAATGCGTCCAGGTTTTTATAAGCTGAGACTTGGGGTTTTGTCGGAATAATAGCCATGAACTTGCTCCATTAGATTGAATGTTGAAACACTGGACTGGTTAAGGTTTATTGCTTTATTTGTGCTGTATTAGCGCATTAGCTTCGCTGCAGAATTGCTTCACTTTTGCTGTACTTTCGCCTCATTTTCACTGTATGTAAGCTTTAAGCTATGCAGCGAATCACGCCAGTACTGCATGAATAAAGTTGCGCATCTCTACTTCCGCTTTTGGATCACGCCCAGGAAGTTCGATGATTGAACGCCCTTCTGCGGCACTTTCCGAAATGGCTTTGCGGCGACCGATGGGGGTGGGCAGATATGTAATGCCTTCCGGGATGGCTGCAGCAGCTTCACGGTTGTCAGCGCCTCGCGGGTCTGCCATCGAGAGGACAGCCAAGGCTGCGATGTCTCGGTAGCCACGCGCTTCAGTTAGGATTTCAAGGAAGTCTGCTATTGCCCACATTGAATAAGAGCGGGGCTGAAATGGGACTACCACACGATCCGCGACCATAAGTGCTGCACGGAGAGCAGCACTGTTACGACCGCCAGGGCAATCAATCACGATATCCTCGTACCGTTTTGCGGCGAGTTGCACTTGTTGGCGCAAGGTCTGGCCGTCAGCATAGCTAGCAGCGGCGATGGGATCAGGCTCACGAAGCTTGAGTGCCGATGCAAGGGACATTTGCGGATCCGCATCAACGGCCAAAACGTCACGGCCAGCGAGAGATAGTGCGATGGCGAGATTTAACGCGAGCGTAGATTTCCCTTCGCCGCCCTTTGTGCTCGATAAGGCAAAAATCAATTAAACCCCCGGTGGTTTATAAGTACGATTACAGCGTTAATACAGTGCTTGTGCAGTAAAGTTGAAGCACTCATACAGTGCGCTTACAGCATTGATGCAGTTTCGCTGCAGCGCTTCTGATGCAAAGTTAAAGCGAATTAACCTACAAGTATGTATAGCGATCCAGGTCTAAAATCGAATGGAAAGTCTTGGAAAAATGTACAGTTTCAATCCTTGGATAAAGCACCAAAAACAACCATATTTAGGACGATGCGATAGATGAAAGAAAAACGCCCTGTAAATAGGGCGTTTTTTAGGCGAGAGTATTAATCTTATAGAGCTTATCCATAATTACTCCTATAGACTCGACTGCGATGGCCGTGCTGATCGCATTGATTAAAAATTGTCGAAGTCTCCAAGCCCGCTGCCGAAGTCAGACACGCCATCGGCAATACTGGCTACAAAGTCGCCCGCGAAGTCACACACGCTGCCAGCGAGGTCGCCGATTGCATCGAAGGTGTAGCCAAATGCATTTCCCGCAATGTCGATCATCGCTCCAGCGAGCATTGGCAGTCCGCTCGCTGGATTGATCCAACCGAAGGCGTAATCGTCGCTTTGCCTGCTCACGGCGCCACTGCAATCGCTACCGCCTCTACTCCGGCCGCCCCAGGAAAACGCACGGCTCCGACGGCGTCCGCCGGTAAGATTGAAAGTTATGTGCGGCATAAAGTCGCGCCACGTTCCTGTCGCCCCTCCTCCGCCACCCAGACTAAATCCCAGTTGTTTGCTAGCGCCCTGATTGGAAGGTGGGATAGCGGGCGTTGGAGCAGCAGCTTCGGCAGGAAAGCTAGCCAGCATGCGCTGCTTCTGTTCAGCCATAGCCGTCTCTCTGGCTTTCATAATTGCTTCAACGAGTCCTGGTGTTACGTACTTAATATTAATCTCCAGCACTGCAGCAAAGTGAGCGGCCCGTGCAGGCAGATCGCGCAGACGGCGATTCCGCGCCTTGTTCTCACGGCGCCGGAGCAAGCGCCTTATCTGCTTATACCCGGCAAACAAGCCTGCGGCAGCTACCCCAGCAGCTACAGCCGTGACGGGGGAAACGACTAACCCGCCTACAATGGCAGCCCCGAGCCCCAGTGTGCCGACTGCAAACTCAGGCGTGCTGAGCTTGTATGCAGGCAGTTCGCGTAAGTCTTCGAGTTGCCAATCGAGCTTAAAACGTGGTGCTTCAACAAACACTCCGGCTGCTGCTTCGGCTAAGTGAGCTGGAGTACGGTGTGACAGCGAGTAGAGCGCGAGTTTTACGCGGTCGATAAGTCGTTCGCGGGCTTCCCGCAGGCCCGGGTCTACGCTTACAACTTGGTCGTCTCCGCGCAAAGCTTCAAGCCCGTCAAGCGCTGCCATGTAAGTGCGGATATGGAAATCAAAGAGGGTCTTTTTTCTCATTTTTATTATGCGTTTAATTGCTTAGCACTATGCATTAAATTACCACGTATATGCATAGTTAACAAGCGGCTCATGCTTACTTTTATGCCAACCTGCCACATTGAGCCCAGTCGGAGAGTACGGATAGGCAGCATGACTCTCTTAGACGTCGGAGAACGAGTGGGACCTACGCTAGCCTCCCCTACCTTTCCGACACAGCTACCCCTCATTCACTGCCTTGCGCACCGCAACTAAGCCGGCTTAACCGGTGCTTCCCTGGCATCCTTTGCAGATTCCATTTCTGCCTCCTCCCCAGCCTCCACTCCCTCCCCCTTCCCAGCCACCTCGCCTAACATCTTTCCACCCTCCTTGCCCGCACTTACTTCAGCACCAAGCAACGCAGCCAGCCTGGAATCTCCCCTGCGCTTGCCCCGGCCTATCCTTACAGACCATGCATGCATCTGCGTCAGCGCGTAATGAGCAAGCTAAGCGATCAGTAGGCAAGCTACTGGCATGGATCCACTTTGGCTCTGATCGAGGTGGCTGGCCTGGAAGCTAAAGCGGTGTGGATTAGGTGCTGGGATGGAAGCTAAGCAGGTGCCGAATGAGCTGGCTTTGAGTTACGCGGCTCGCGCCGGCTAAATCGCTGGCGAGCAGTCGCCACCGATTCGCCATCGACCGCCTTTTGGGAAGCTGGTTTGGATGCTCCTCCGCGATCACCTTGGCAGTGGGAGCAGGTCTGAGCCACCATGCCTGGCGGCGCTCCGCGCACGGCTCGCCTGGGGCAACTAGCGAGCAGCTGGCTAAGTGCTGCTTGGGCTGGCGGGCGAGATGCTGTTAAAGCGTGAGATGGATGGCTATGGATATTCCGAGGATGGGGGCGCGGATAGGCCGGCTCGTATAGCGCTGCGACTGTTGGTGTTGGAGCTGGCTTGGATGCTCGCACGGCATGGGCAGGGCTAGCCTTAATGGAGTAATGGATAGGCCGGCTTGTGTGCTAACTTGGAAGCGAAACAAGCTCGACTGGCGCATACACCTGCTGCTTCTCCTGGCGGTACCAGCTGTCCGCCTAAGGCAGCATCAAGATCGACGTGAAGCCTGCAAAAGAAAAAGGGCGCACCTCTTGATGTGCCCTCTATACCTTCCGAAGGAATGTCTCACCCGCCCGTACGGCGGCAAACGGATGCTGGAGCCTTTTAAGCAATAACTTTCAAGTTATCAGCAGTAGCCACTACCTTCTCAACCGCCCATACGGCGGCGAACAGATGCTAAAGCAGCGAAAGCGATTAGCTTTCGATTTTCAGCAGTAGTCTTGGTATTCTCAGCCACCACACGGGGAAAACTTGACTACAGGGACAGTGTACCTGCTGATCGAAAATCTAAAGCGTGGATTAACGCACAGTTTTAGAGATTATTCGAGGCATTGGAGAAACTCCACCTCCCTGTTGCTGGCGCCGGTTACTAGGAAGAGATTTCTTCAGTGCTCTTTTTCGGAGTGACGACTGCTTTTTGCATGTGCAGCTTTTCAGCTTTCGTGTCGAGTTTGTACGGCTGCAAAATTCGAATGCGATCATGCACCTTTGGCTGTGACAATTTATTAAGCGCGCGCTTAATATGATCTTTAAAGTCGTCCATATCAGCCGTCGCACCTGAAATTTTTTGAAGGTGCGCGAGAGGCAACGTAATTAGCTCATCGTTCGATGCTAAATACGCCGCTAGCCAGCTGGGGAACCCTTTGTAAGCGAGCGCCTCTTTGGGAATGGCAGTCCATGAGTTGACGCCGAACAGCTCGGCAACCGGGTCGCACACCCGAAAGCGTAGCTTATCGCGGCCACGAGGTTTGAGGCGTGAAACCTTGTAGTCGTCAATAATGTCAATTTCGATCAGATGCGGCACAGTGCAATTCCTACCGCTAGTAGTTTGTAAGCAAAGCTCAGCGCCACTCAGCCGGACAATGCTATTGCGAATGGCAGTGTGCGTGCTTGCACCGTATGAAACTTTTAGGGCTTGAGCGAACTTATAGAAAGTTGTTTCATGCCAGCCTTCGTCAGACGATTCGGACGGAAGCGGAAGATCGCCAGCATAATGCGTTAAGCAACAGCTGAACACCTTTCGGTCATACCAATTAAGCATTGATCCTTTGAGTCTAAGCGTAATGTCCTTCCTAGAACCAATTGGAACGTAGCCGTCGGAATCACGCTTATGTTCCACAGGCTCATCTGAGCTAGCAAATAAAGCAGATCGAATAAGCGAATTTGGCAAAATAACATAGCCGGCTTTTTGGTGTGGCAGGTACGATTTACCTCGGTGCCGCACAGCCCCATACTTACGCTTTTCGTCGCGCACTTCCTCTGTTTCAGTATCGCTAATAAACGTAAGTGCAGTGCCTGCTTTCTCAAGCAGCCATACCTTTTTTCGAATTTCCTCATTCAGCGTTGCGGCTTGCTCAGGCGACGCCAGCGGCAGCAAGCTACGGAGGTTCTCGATTTCCCGCTCAAGTTTAAGCTCTTTCTCAGTTTTTTCCATTCTAGGCTCCAGTAGCATTGGTAATATGTCGGTCGACGAAAGAGCGGATAACATCGCGCGTCATTTTTCCCCTTTGGCGGCAAACCGCGAAGGAAGCACTATGCTTTTCGCATGTGATTAAAGCGGTCAATTGCAACTTGTTTGGGCCGTAGCTGCCGCTGCGATACTTGCGTTCAGTTTTGTTAGTAATCATTTTGATTCCTCAAAAATTCATGGGCAGCTCATCCGCTAAATAATTTACAAAAGTTAAACGCCCTCATTAAGTTCTGCAAAACCAACCAGACCTTCTTAACCCCAAGAGCACTTGACTTACAACGGAACTTTACATGACTTGAAGCGAATTATAACTTGACCCTAAGCGCTTTAATACTTGACCTGCCTTCAAATAATACTTGACCTTTAAATATTCAAAACTTGACTTTGTACGGATATTTTCTTGCTCGCACCCAAAAAATAGGGTTTGAATGCCATGAGATTTCGGGCCCCAAAATGCTGCTTAGTCCTGATAGTCCTAAGAGTCCCTTTAATCTTTTTTAGAGCTAGTAGCCCTTTTCAATTTGCTTCAGCTTTCAACTTAAAGTTTGCGCGCGAAATTTTTTTGTACTGCATCTCGAAGCAGGCTCATCAATGCTTTGAATAAAACATAGAATTTTTGTGGAATACATATATATGGGTTAGCCAGAAGCGGGAGGCAGTGCAACACCCGCCAAAATAAAGGCTAACCCACCGCGGCTGGCTTCAATCGCCCGAATAAGCCTGTTTTACGCGGTCCAATGCGGCAGCGCTTCAGATCCTGGTTGTAAATTCCCATATCGCGCAGCACATTTTTTATTTTTGACCCGCAGGTCAGGAAATTTTCTTTTAGTTTTTACTGGTATGGAGTGACTCATACGTGAGAATAGGTTTAAAAATACTGCGCCATTTTTCCTGCGGAGCCTCTACCAGGGCGGTCAGCCAGTGCGCGGAAGCCAGCGCTCTTGTCGGGTACTGGGGTAGCTCATCGGCAAGTAGGTGCACGCGGCAGCCAACTCCTATCCTGGTCGAGCAGGCCGCCCTGGCGGCCAGTGCGGCCGTTGAGGCCGCTCCAGCGCCGCGCCTTCAGCAACCTGATAGGCGCTCAACCAGGAGTAACAGCAGTCGCGGCTCAGCGCAACAAGAAAAAACACTCTTCGCATGCACATTAAAAAAACAGTTTTACGCCCACATAGAGCGGGATTAACCTGTCTTGAAACCCGCCCAAGGAGACCTGCGCGCAAGGTGGAGTACGCGCCAACAAGGCGAAGCCTGAAGCGCAGCATAAGGCGCCGCCGCCGGGGCGCGCACGCACAACTGAGCACGGGTAGACGGACGGTGGATAGTGTGGGAAACAAGAACCCGGTTAATCCTTTTGTATCCATCCCTTAAAAAATTCGACCTAGCCAGCCCGCACAACGCAAACAAGTCACCCCAAATCCCAGATCCTTGCCTAAGCATCTTTCCCTTGCGCGGCGCCACACCAGCCAAGCAAAGCCGCTTGATACACACGCAAAAATTCAATAGCTTTGGGACAAAGGGGCTGGCAAGCGCCTCACAAGAAAGCACGACGAGAAGTGTGAGGGGAGAATGGTTCTGCGAAATAAAATGTTATGGCTGCGCTTGCTCGCCGCTTCGCGCTTCCCGTTGCTGCCACACCAGCAACCATAGACACCATAACGGCAGGAAAACTGATAAAGTCTACCCGCCCTAGCCTACCAGGCGTGCCGACTTCGGATCGTAGATGGCATTCGCAATCGAGCCATCCCGGATGCGCTGAACCGCTTCATCAATCACATGTAGTGGCACCAAAAACCATTCCTTTGGCTTGACTGGATTTCCAAAACGGTCTTCGATGGTTAAGTCGAGCTGCACTGCCCCGAACAATCGGTGAAAAATCTTTTCCAGCCTTGTACGGTTCAAGTTGTGAAGCTTGTAGGCTGCCACTACCTCAACACCTGCTAGCAGGTAGGTGGCGTCCTTTTCGGCGCCAACGATACGGCTCTCTACGCTGCCGCCAGTCACGCCGATCTTATGGATCAACTCTCGATGCTCAGCGATGAATGGATGGTCGGATTGGCTGCGGAGTACATAAATGGTTCCGGATTCAATGTCATCCGACTCCGCCGCGCTGCCAAATAGCGGACCATCGTCCTTGCGAATGAGGCGGCGCCCCACCGGCGTGTCTCCGTCGGGGTACAGCGAGCGCGAAAGCGAGCGCAGTAACAGGTTACTTTCGGTATGGTTATCAAAAATGACGCGCAATCGTGGATTATCGCGCCCATCCTTGGTCTTGGTACCGTCATGCATTTCGGCCACATAGGCTATTTGGCCGCCAATGATGAAGAAGTCTCCAGCCTCGATGCTGGCATCCTTAACGAAAGGCTTCGTCATCCAGGAGCCAGCCTTGAGGCCAGCGGTGGCTTCCGCAAACAATGACTCAAACCGGTCGAAATCCACACAAGGAGTGCGGTTGGCGACTTCTTCTGCCGCTTTGATTTCAGCGTAAGGCCGGACATGACGCAAGACGGTAATGTCGCTTTGGTCAACAGCTTCCGTGTCAATCCCGAGTTCCGCTAGCAACGCGTCTTCATCGAGAGCATCAACATCAACCGTAGTCGACGCTATCGCGCCGGCCAACAGGCCAGGGCTATCCATCTCTGCCAGCAGAGCTTGAGCTTCTGGTAGCTTACGCAGCTGATCCAGGCGCACCGCATACATACGCTCGAAAATGTCACGACCTTCGCCATGCGTAGGAGCGCGGCCGTGAGCCTGATAGAAGCGCAAAATATCCTCGAAGCCTGCAATGATGCGTTCCTCGCGTGGTGTCCGGCTAGAGGCTTTGACCGCAGTGACTTCTACGCCGAGTGCATCCAGTAGTTCGTCGTCGTCCATATCAGCCATTTACATTTCCTCCCTGTGCCGCCTTGGCTTGCGCACGATAACGTGCCAGCGCGGCCACGCCTTCAGCCATTTCTCTTTCCCAAGCATCTGCAGAATTAATATCGGGCAGACGGCCACGCTCAAGCTTGAATTGCAGGGCGCGCCTCGCCAGCTCGCGCGCATACTCTTCTGGGATATTTGCCTTCTTAGCAGCAATGCTGGTCTGGACTTGGCGCAGAGATTTTTCATCCATCGACTTTGCCAGCACTGCATAGGCGGCTTCGAAGGGATTGATGCGGTCGATCAGATCAATGTCCAGATGGCGTACGTTAACGAACTTGCGCACTCCATCCAGCAAGGCAGTATTTCCTTGTGACACACCACCGCTGGCATCGATTTTAGCTATCTCCAACTTGGCCTGCTGCGTGATATTCATGGCAGCGATGGCGTGTTGGCGAATGGCTTCCTGGTCAGCTTCGGTCAATTCCGGATAACGCTCGCGCACGATCTTGCCCATCCGGAGTTGTGTAAGCTCTTCAGGCAAGGTGTTTTCCTTATCGAACAGGCCGCGCTCCAATACGGTTTTGTCTTGCAAGAAGCTGGTGACGACCTCGTTCAAGTCTTCCTTGCAGATGCGTGTGGCTTCAGGGCTTTGCGGCGTTGCCAGCCCATTGATTTCTACGTGAATTTGGCCAGTGTCCTTATTTACGCCGATATTGTGACCGTCTTCCTTGTAGCCCTCCTCGCCGTAATCGAAGCCCTCTTTCGGACCAGTATTCTTGGGGGTGAATTCATAGCGTGGAGCCAGAACCTGCTCCATCAGTAAGCTGGCAGAAATGGCCTTAAGCATGTCGTTCACCGCTTCTGCCACAGCTGATTGTTCAGCCGCAGGCTCTGCGATCAGGTTGGTGAAGCGCGACCGTTCCTTGCCCTTGGCATCACGCGTGGCACGCCCAATGATCTGCACGATTTCAGTCAAGCTGCTACGGTATCCAATGGTCAATGCATGTTCACACCAGATCCAGTCAAAGCCTTCCTTCGCCATGCCTAGGGCGATGATGACATCCACGTGGTCTCGATTATCCTTCTGCGCCGGGTCTTTCAAGGCCGTGAGAACTTTAGACCTCTTGGCCGGATCGCTGTCATCCACCAGGTCCGCTACTTTCAGGGTACGACCATCATGGGCTTGGACCAGATGGAAGCCGGTCGCAGGGTCGACACCTTTCCATTCACCCAAGCCGTGCATGATTTCATCCACCTCGCGCTGCTTATCCTTGAGACTTTCTCGGGCGTTCACATTGGGAATATGGACGATGGTTTTGAGCGACGGGTCCAGCACTTTGGTGATAGCATTGACGTATGGACCTGTGTAAAAGAAGTAGCCGATGTCCAGCGACTTGAGCCATTGATAACCGTTAAGCTGCTCGTAATAGGTATAAGTGACTGTCTCGAACTTGGCTTCGTCTGCCGGTCCGAGCACCGCTTCGCTGTCGCCACGGAAGTAAGAGCCGGTCATGGCCACCAGGTGCACCTTGTCGCGGGCGATGAAGGCGCCCAACTGACTTCCGAGCTTGTTGTCCGGGTTGCTGGAGACGTGGTGGAATTCGTCGATAGCGATCAGGCGGTTATCGAACGCTTGAACACCCAGCTCTTCCACCGCAAAGCGGAAGGTAGCGTGGGTGCAGACCAGCGCCTTGTCGCTGCCCTCAAGGAACTTGCGCACTGCATCCACCTTGGACTTCGCAACGCGCGGTTCGTCTACGCCAGGTGCATTACATAGGTTCCACTGGGGCGCCACCTGCCAATCCCAATAAAAGCCGTACTGACTCAGCGGCTCATCGGCAAAGCTGCCACCAATGGAGCGCTCAGGCACGACGACAATGGCCTGCTGCAAGCCTTGGTTGTGGAGCTTGTCAAGAGCAATGAACATGAGTGCACGCGATTTACCAGAAGCCGGTGGTGATTTGATCAAAAGGTATTGCTCACCGCGCTTGGCATATGCACGCTCTTGCATGGTACGCATACCCAGTTCGTTTGCCTTGCTGGAAGCGCCGGTTCGTGCCGTAGCAATCGAAACCGAAGGAACGGTGTAAGCGTTGGTCGGGCTGCCTGCTTGCTCACTCATGCTTTCTTTCCTTTTGTCGTTTTCGTGGCAGACTGGCCCTTGGGCGCATCGGCCATCATCTTCGTGTACAGCTCAAACAGTTTTTCGAGCCGCTCCGTGTCGTTCTTGAATCGGCGGCCAATGTAGATGCGCTCCAATACCTCATCGTTGCGCTCGTGGGCTCGACGTAGGTTTTCCGGCATATTGTCCAAGTCGTACATGTCGGCGATGGAGGCTGGAAAATGCGCCTCACGCGCTAGCAAAATATCTTCAGCGCAGGCGGTCAAGTCGTACTTGTTTTGCTCTGTAAGGAAGGGAAGCGGAAAAGAGTTCCATCCCAATGTGTTGGAATACGAAAATCGCATTTCTAAGCGCGCGCAAACCGCGCCGATCCAGACCCAATGCATGCGTGAAGTAATCAGCGCGATACTCCATAGAGGAGCGTCATACATTGCATAACATTTGTGCCCAACTACACAGTCTCCATTTACGATAGATGCAGGTAGATAAGGTCTATTCTCAGAGCTGATTGCAGGAATTACTATCGTGTATTGATTTCCTAAAAATTGCTCACGGAACTTATGAGGTGTCTCTGAAAGTTTCTGCGCCGACTTGTCGCTCTTCATTTTCGCCCGAGCAGAAGCAACACGCTGGAGACGCTGCGATATAGGAGGAATTGACAAAGCAAAGTCTACATCGTTGTCGTTAATCCATAAGCATTTACGAGGTAACCCAGAAACGATCTCTTGGGATCCATAAAAATCTCTAATTAATTTAGCTGAACTAGGCCATTTGACGATAATTTCTTCTGCTTCGTAACGTGTTAACAAGAGATCCACGCCGTAATAAGTATGGTTGCCAAATTGCATTATCGGCAAATCCTGCGTTGGCCTTGGGCTAGCCTGTATTTCAATATTAGGAGCTGCTACGAGGTAGGCATTTATGTTCTGAACTTCTTTCAGCTCAACGACATTCGCATTTTCGCGGTCTGCAAGTGAATAAAGACGCTTCACAAGGTTCATTTTGCTGGAAATGCCAACGATCACAACTGTGACCCCAGCATTATGGCTAGCCAAATTTGCCCATTTGAATGATGTATGAGCGAAAGTAATTTGGTTACCCGTCCGGAAGATTAGTGGCCAAAGAATTGGCACTTGCAACCCTTGGCAAATTGAGTTCGTCGCTACGAAGGCGGCCGATGCTTTAGTGTTAGTTCCGTAGTCAGCTGCCTTCATAAACCAGCCCGCCACATAGTCCAATGACTTCCAATTCTTTACGCGACCATCGAAGATTGCCCCAAGGTCGGCTTTCTGAGCGTCCGATTGCCACTTGCTACCTAAGTATGGCGGATTGCCACAAATGTACGTCTCACCGCCTTCGTTCTCAAAGTCGATTTCCGTTTGATTCAGCGGTGTGCTAAACAAATCATCCGCCACTAGCTTTACGCTCGTCCCGTCAGGGTCGCACAAGCTTAACCAATCCAGTCGCAATGCGTTGCCGCAGACAATCCAGTTCTGCGAGTCTAGCGGCAAAAACTCCGCTAACGCATCCTTCTGTCCGCGATACAGCACGTCGCACTGGAACTCAGCAATGATGAGCGCCAAACGTGCAATCTCCGCCGGGAAGTCACGTAGTTCGATGCCTCGAAAGTTGGTCAACGGTATTGCGCTGCCCAGATGTGCCTCACCTCGGCGGCGGTTAATTTCGGCCTCAATCTCGCGCATTTGCTTATAAGCGATCACCAGGAAGTTGCCAGAACCGCAAGCCGGGTCGAAAACGCGGATGCGTGCCATGCGCTTGCGCAGGTTCAGCAGCTTAATTTTGTTGTCGCCAGCTTCAGCCAGTTGCGCGCGCAGGTCATCCAAGAATAGCGGGTTCAGCACCTTTAGGATGTTGGGCACGCTGGTGTAGTGCATGCCCAACTCGCCGCGCTCCTCGTCATCCGCAACGGCCTGGATCATGCTGCCGAAAATATCTGGGTTGATCTGGTTCCAGTTTAGGCTTCCGGCATGCAGCAAGTACGTTCGTGCCATGCGAGTGAAGCGCGGCACTTCGATACTGCCAGAAAAGAGGCCGCCATTAACATATGGGAATTGGTCTGCCCAGCTGCGAATGTTGGCGGCTTTGCGGTGGCGGTCGTCCAGCTTGCCTTCGTGGCGTGTAGGCGTGTTCATGGCGCGGAAGATTTCGGACAACACCGTGTGGGTGTTGCTGCCATCACGCTCACTCATTTTCTCCACGGTCTTCGTGAACAAGCCCCGGCCATTGAAGATATCGGTGTCTTCAGCAAAGAAGCAGAAAATCAACCGCGCCATGAAATGGTTCATGTCGGCGCGGCGTTCGTCCGTTGCCCAATCCGGATTTTCGCGCAGCAGCTCGACGTACAGCTTGTTCAGGCGCCCGGTCGCGCGCACGTCGATTGGGTTGTCCTTAATCTCCTTGATGGTGGAGATTCCGGCCAGCGGCAGGAAGAAGCCGAAATGGTTGGGGAAGTCGGGATAGGCGCAGGCAACGGTTTCCCCGCTGGCTAGCTCCTCGGCTTCCAGCGTCTGTCCATCGGTGGCGAGAATGAACTTTGCCTTGGCTTTTGTGGTGGCTGGGCTGACACGCAATGCCTTGAATGTGTCGCCCACAGCGCCGACGTCACATACTGCAAGGTGGATGTTATTGCGCAGGAGTACGCCGCCTGGCACATCTGAAGCGTTGTTATTGCCTGTACGTAGGCGCTTGAGGGCCGTTTCCTTATGGCCAAAGGCGGCCAGGAACGCGAATGGAAATTCTTCTTTGTGAAACGGCTGCTCTGCCAAGTCCGATATGGCTGCTTCGATTTCTACTGCATTCATGGGGTATTTTCTGCGTGGATTCCCCCGCTTTCGTCCGCCTAAGCTCTAGTGAAACACGCGGCACAGTCGGGGTCATCTTATAAACGATTGCACTAGGGGCCTTGTAGCGATCCACCTCTAGCTAAGGAGGATAGTTGATCCAAACTTGAGCCTTATGCTTTTGCCACGAATGAGGTGCAGTACCTGCGCTGCAGATCCGAGCTTCGTGCATCTGCCCAAGTCTAGGCATTCCTGATCCAACGATATTCATGGCCCGTGGAAAGGCTCTTAAAAATTGCCGGAAATTTTAACATTTCACAGACATTCTTATTGTCAACTGAGTGACTTCTCTTGATAGACGCAACAAATCCATTTAACGATGCAAACATATTTATTCCATTTATTCCATCATAGATATCTTGACACTTAAAAATGTAGGTTTATAATTCGAAACATTGCTTATGTGGAGGAATAAATGGAATATTTCAACAAAGAAGAACTTCGTAACGAAATCCGCGGCTACATGTGGGCACTGGCCGATTGCCTAGAGCGCGTCTACTTCCCCAAATGCGGCTGGGCACTTCTGGGGCTTGATCCCAAAAACTTCAAAGAAGAATCGATTTCCTTGTTAAAGCCCGAAGCCATTGATATCGACAAATTCATCGTGACTGACGTGCTCATGGAGCTCTATGACTATGGCATTAACGGTGAGAGACGTGGTGATTGGAACTGGATCGACATGGCCACCGATACGCTCTCCTTTATCGATGGGCTGAAAAACTTTTTACTCCTCCACGAAAGCAGCATCAGGTTTAGCTTGGATCTGTCTCAGCATGTATTGGCTGTCGCACATGCCAGGAATTTGCTCGACGAACAAGAGGGGATTACCAGTGTCACTGATGAAGCAGCAGTGGGGCTTGGCGTGCGCGGCGGCGTGCTCATGCTAAGTGATGTTGCGCTATTGGCCAATATGGACGAAAAGAGTGTGCGCAACGCAGCCAATCCGAAGCATAAGAATCATCTAAAGACATTCAATCACGGAAGCCGTACTTACGTAACGGCCGAAGATGCTTTGGCTTGGTTGAAAGAGCGCAGAGGGTTCAAGCCAACCGTCTACATTCCCCAGGACGCCGAGCGCAACCTGACAACCAGCGGATTCCTTTCACTTGCGGACTTTGGCGCCTATCTTCTGGCTCAACGAAAGGAATCAGGCCTGACGCCGCAGCAGGTCGTTAAAGCTGTCGCCAATCCGGCCATGACGCTTGAAGCATTAGCGACAATGGAAAAAGGTGAACAAATCCATTTTGACCGTACTGCCTTCATCGCTTTAGCCAAGGCACTGCAACTGAACGTGAAAACATTTGTGCAAGCGAGCCTCACCCTGCATCACCGAATTGAGAAGGCCCTGGTTGAGGCTTCCTTGGCCAATCTGGAAGAGGAGTGATAGACATGAAATTGACCAACCATGCCAGCATTCGCCTGCAGCAGCGAGGCATCCCTCCGATAGTGGTTGACCTGTTGCTTGGGTACGGATCAATTGAAAAAGCAGGAAAAGACGCGGTTACCTATTACTTCGACAAGGCATCACGCCGGAAAATAAGTGCTTATGCCGGTCAATTATTCCGTGCAATTGAAGGCTTTCTGGACTACTACGCTGTCGTAGGCAGCGATGGCAACGTTATTACTGTTGCACCTCGGGTCAAAAAAGTTAAACATCACTAAAGGAAGTTGTGAGCTGTACCCCGCCCTATTTATCGACAGAAGGATATATGGACCAAAACAATCATTTCTCTCAATACGCCTCGGCCATTCGCAATCTCAACCTGGGCAGCATTTCCCATGCTGGGCAAATCCCGAGCACGTTCCTCCTCGGTCAGGACCGCGATCTTGCTAGTTACTATATCCCGTTCGATATCGTCAATGCCGGTGCCAAAGTAGTGCTGGTCGGGATAACCCCAGGTTTTACGCAGTGGAAGAACGCCATGCAGGAAGCGCAGAAGCAACTGGCGAGTGGCGCCCCTTTGGATGTTGCTCATGCCGCTGCCAAGCAAACCGGCGGGTTCAGTGGCGCCCTGCGCCCGAACCTGATTGCTCTACTTGACTCGATTGGCTTGCATGGGTTGCTGAAAGTGACAAGTTGCGATAGCCTTTTTGGGTCCAATTACTCTCTGGTACAGACTACGTCGATCCTGCGTCATCCGATTTTTGTGGGTGGCAAGAATTACAGCGGCACTCCACACATGGTCAAGACGCCATTCTTGCGCCATCAGATTTTGGATCACTTCGCAAAAGAAGCGGCCAAAATGAAGAACCCACTATATATTCCGCTCGGTCCTAAAGTCAGTAAAGGCCTGGCTTGGCTGGCAGCTGAAGGGGTGATTAAATCTGACCGCATCTTGGATGGGTTGCCGCATCCATCAGGCGCAAATGCCGAGCGAATCGCCTACTTCTTGGGCCGAAAGAAGAAAGAAGCATTATCGGTCAAAACAAATCCTGCGCTCCTGGATTTCTTACGCGAAAAGCTAGTTTCTCAAGTGGCTTACTTGAAATAAGCTTATCTGAAAACACTAGAGTGAAGCAAAGGGAAGCCGACCATGGAAAAACTCGCAAAATCTTCAGCGTAGCGGCACTAAAACCAGCAAAGTTCGGCAATTATTGCCAGTTAGTGTGGCATTCCCTTTTCAAACGCCATTACGGAACACAAGCAAGAAAGCCACAGTGTCGCTCAATAAAATTGAGATGATCTAGCACGCTTTGTAGAGCGACCAGCAGAACATTTATTTATTGATCTCCATACCGATAGCGTAAATATTCATTCTTGCTGCGGTTTGTTGTAGCTATGGCCAGTTTATTCAGCAACGGAATGACGTGGACTAAACTGTGCTGAGATACACAAAGCACTGATGGTTTGCCGGCGATAGATAATCCCGATGCGCATATGAGTGCATCACGCACTTCTTCTGCCTTCACGAACTCGATAAGGTACTCATGATTAGAGCTTCGTTTGAGGAAGGCCTCGCCACCACTCTCAAAACGAAAGCACATCACTGCGCCGTCCGGCATGAAAAAGTCGTCTTGCATGAGACTTGCAGCAGTTCCCAGTTCCGCCGTATTAAGTACCGTAATGCCTACGGTTTTAACCTGCCGTTGTAGATATTCCTGTTCTCTTTGCTGAACATCCTGCTCAAGCGATTCGAGAAGCTTAGTCTCATAGACGCCCCGTTTTCGATGAAAAATCCATGATTTTTCAGCTACCGCAGTCAACAACAATTCTTTCAAGTAGTCCCGGTCAACCGTGCGGTTTGCCTTGCTAAGATCTATCTGGATTACTGAGGCGCCAATTTTCCGGATATGCCGTAGCTTTTCATCGTCGACGCCATGGGTGACTTTCACCTCAATAAACAGGCGCTTTCCCTGACTGATGGCTACAACATCAGGCCTGATGGGATGAACGCTGTATTCAAGCTCAACCGATTCCAGGTTAATGAGCCGCCCTGGGATCACCGCAGAGCTTTGCAAGAGTTCGCCACGCGAGGTCTTCTTACTCACTGTCACACGCAGATCTGGAATGAAAATCTGCCTTTGCTCAGCTATGATTTCCTTCATAGCGAAATGAATTGCCGTTTCGGCCGCCCAGTCACATTGGACTTTTTCATTGACCTGGTGGGCAAAGCTCCATGCCCGGATTTCTCCCTTTCTGGCTACCATGGTCCGCTTGCAGGCTAAGCAAGTGCATTTGCAGGCCAGACCTCGCGGCACTTCTTCTATCGAGACGATTGCGCCATTCTCAGCACGGGCAAAGCTAATCAACTTTTCGTGCGCAATTAACGTCATTTTGGGACTTAGCTACCGCTTTACTCTAAAGGAGAAAGGCTCTCTTCCAAACCATCGATAATGCCATGCGTTTTAGAGGATTGCCCTCTGCTTCTGGCAATGGCCTGAGCGATCATTTGCGGATCCTTTGCTAGATCGGTGCCAAGATAATACGGATCCGGAATGATCCCTACTCGCGCCAAATCGAGCCTGTCCGCATCCCAGCAAGTCTGCACCGTCACGCATGAAGTCAGGTGTTCGTGAGTATGCCCCATACACGCCTTAACCAGCATTTCCAACTGCGAGTCACTAAGCTGGAACAGTTTTCCGCATGTCTGCAGCGCATAATCAGCTGCACGTGGCCCGTGATCTCGGTCGTACCCATCATCATAGCGCTGGCTATCGTGTATGAAGGCGAACAGCTCCACAACTTGCCAGTCAGCGCCACTGGCCTGGGAAAGTAGCATGCCGTTATAGCGTACGCGGGCCCAATGCGAAGGACCATGAACGCTGTGCCGCGGCAAGCGGAATTGCCGAAGGATGTCGGCTCGCAGTTCTGGCGTAATGGCTGAAGCACTCAAAGAATGGTCGCTAGCTTTGATCATGAAATAAGGTGTATAAGTTGGGACTTCATCTGACAGGATTTGTCAGATTGCGAACTTCCGACTTCGCCCCAAAGCGGAAGTACCCTGCCTCGGAAACCTGACAATCAGGAACTTAGTGGCTCATCAGCAGCACTCTGCGGGTTGTCCCACTCATCTTCTTTACCCACATTTGTAATACGATCCTGAGATCTACTTGCTGGCTAGTTCTGTCGTTCTAATGTTTTTCTTTGATCCAAATCGCACGTAGTTGATGCTGGTCCTGATGAGATAAACGATAAGCGAAAGAATAAGAAACAGGACAACATATATTAGCCATGCCGAAATTCGATCTATCCAAAAATTGAATTCCAAATCGTCTAATTCTTTGTAATACTGATTCTTAATTCCTTGTAGCATCAATTCCGTTTCGGCGCTTGCCTTAAAAGTAATAGCACCTATCCATCCTTCGCCTTTACAGTGAGCCATATAAACCCTTGGCTCTTTGTTATCCATGCTTAAATAATTGCAAGCTAAGAATACCTCTGGTAGCGCTTCAACAAATTCGGACTTTGCATCTTTTATAATTCCCAATGAAATCAGAGCCTTACGTCCAACCATCTGATCCATATAAGCAGCTTTTTCTTTATAACCAAAACTGGGTTCAGTTCCGATAATCTCATCTGCAAATGCTACTCTTTGCCTAACTTGAACCTCTAACTTCACTGCCTTTTCATGGAAAGGGAATTCGACAAGAAACCATGCCGGGTACTTTTTTTTGATCGAGTCATAAAAGTCGCCATGATCTGTATACGTGCCACGGCGACAAAACTCTTGTTCTCCTGAAATTCCTTCGCACAATAACCAGTGATTCCGCTCGGACCGGAGAAATGTATTTGAACTTATGAAGCCAGCGAAAAGCAGTGGTGCCAATAGGACCAAACATAATCTCTTGTATTGACTCTTATTCATTTCTCTCTCTGGCGATTCGCTGTTCTAGTCGTCATTTCTTGAAAATCCACCGGCCATTCTTACTATAAATCGACAATAAGACTTGCACGTTTTTTCAAAATACACTCTCAATTGTTTGGATTGAGTAAGTCAGTTTATGTAAACTACTAATTCGAAGCACCTATATACACCCCATTGAGAAAACGGCAGATATACTGAGGTGGATATAGGCGATTAATATCTATGTATTGCTGCCCCACCATTGTCTGTACACCTGCCATTGGCTTGCGCATGTCATAGATTTGACCGCAATTTGTCCATGTTCCAACTTGGACAGATTTACGGAATAGCGCGACCTGTTGTTCAGCACGTCTGGCAACTTCGGCTTTTTTCCTGTTATCGTCAGCTTTATGCTTTGCTGCCAATTGCTCTTGAATCATTTCCTCTTTTTCAAGAGCAGATTGTTTTTGCTTTAGCATCGGAATTACATTGTCAAAATCCTCAGCTGTCCAGACGTTGGCGACACTAGTTAGTGACTCGATATGCTGCTTGTATTGAGCAGCCCATATTCCATTTTCCATCAGATCAGCAACTTTCTTACGGTATTGGTCAATCCAGTAATCTCGTATATCTCCTTCAGCAAGCTTAACGACTTCTGGCTTTGCATTCTGAAAAAGCCAATCTGGCACCACCTTTTGACTAGTGCTCTTACCATAGGCTGCTATCAGTGCGCGGTGGTCTTCATCTGTCACATATTTTGATAAGTCGATCAGCAGATCCCTTATGCGATTGACATTTCCTTTTACCGCTTCAGAATATAAGTCAGTGTAGATGGACTGAACTATGATTGGAGCATGCGATTGCATAGCTTGGGATTCAACAGCTTCTTTCACTAGTTCTGGTCTGATACTGCCTGAGTAACCTTTTCCAATAAGTCCAGACATTGAAAACTCGCTATTGCAATCCCAATACCCTTTACTACGCGGAGTGAACCAATTTTTCGTGTTAGGACAACCTTGGATAGAAGAAGGAAAGGCTAGCAGCACATCAAAGGTTCTGCCGCTATCTGACTTCGCCATGCATACGTTCAAACGCTCAACTTTTGCATCTGCCATATTTTCTGACTGATCAACTTGCCAGACGCCATTATGCTGTCTAACAAATGCAAATTTACAATAACCCGAGCCACGGCCGACAACACCTGGGAAAACACTAGTTGCAAAGCGCTGCTCAACATTATTGGATTGAGCGAAAGCCAAGTCTGAAATGCAGAAGTAAAGACATAGGCTTGTTAGAATCTTCTTGTTAAATACTTTCATTTTTACCTCTTGTTTTTACTAACTTAATTTCTGGAATAGAGTTTAGAAAGGTCCTACTACTTTCGCCTTATTACGCTAAAGAGCTTCATCCTTCTTAACTATTTATGGATTTACGAATTGCTTTCTCGTTTTATCTTGAGTGGGAATTTGTACGCATCTTTATTCTTACAATGCCCCCAAATGGCTAAAAGCTGATATGTAGCCGTGCTCATAGCTACTACAGCAAGGCATTTCAATTTATTTGAGAGCTATCTAGTTGGGGCTAACTCGGGACTAGTTTGTGATTGTTTTTCTGAAGTTTGAACCTTGATTGAGCTTTGCGTACTTTTGGCAAAATCCAGGAAGGCCTTTGCCGCTTGATCAGTTTCGGCAGCTTTTTCAATGGTTGCGACAACTTGTGGCAGCCACTTAGGGTTTTTCTCGGGATTGTCGACTATAGGATTTACGTAAATCTGAGCATGCTGAATGTAGGGTCTGCCAACACGATCAGTTCCGGTAACATACTCCCCAGCTGCAAATACCTTTTCCACACCTGTTTCAGGACAGGTCTTCTTATTCACAACAATTCCGTAGCCAACAACTTGGTCCGGCTCAGGTGCCAAAGTAGACATGCCAGTTTGATCTGATGGATCTTTTTCTTCCCAAGTGCGGGTGTATGGAACCATGAGGCCGTAATAGCGGCATTCTCGTTTTTTACTCCAGCGGAGTGCGACCGGCTGAAACTCCATGACAACGACTTGGTGCCGCGGTGGGAATTCCACAGTACGCAAGTTGATTAGGTTTGGGTCTAAGAGCTGAGCACTAATGACAAGAAGATTGAATATCTCAAACATGAAGCTTATACAAAGAATCACTACCTTAGCTTAAAAGTAAGCGTTGCAGCGTTATTAAAATTGCCAATAAGAAATTAGCAACGAGTCTACATGCTTATAGAAACCATAACAATTACGTCTCACTTAAATTAACAGTATTTAACTCGTCGCTAGATATATATGACACATAAAGTCCTGTTCTTTTTGACAATACATTTATAAATTTGGGCAACCCTGTTATTCAAAATGACGCCTCAAATTTTAAAATTGTTATGCAATCTTAACTGCATAGTAAATGCAAATATGAATTGACGCTATGCGGCAATGATATTATGCTTATTCGCATGGAATTTTCAGAACTAACTCAAGATGAGCTCGATGAGCTTGCCTTACAGTTGTTTGGGCCGGACGAGGACATGCCCTGCTATACACTAACAGAGGGCGAATAAAGGTTTTGTTGCTGTTGTTTCCTCTTTCCTTCACAGGACTTCACTGCGTCAAGAGCGATCTCGGCGCGGTTTTTTTATGTTGAAGGAGAAACGAGAAGAGGCTTAGAGGTGGTCGTTTATGTATCCGCGTCGCCAGGCGATACCGAGGTCTAGGGCCGCATTAAAGCCCACATCGGTTAGAAAAAGGCGCGGTGTGTCGCAAAAGGCAGCACCGTTTCGAGCTGTAACCAATGCGGCGCAGCCTGCTTCTACGGCCTCCGGCAGGGGTAGCGGCTCTCCTGCGCTGAGCCTGACTGATCCATGTTCGCTCTGAAAATATTCAGCCCAAAATCTGTCTTCCAGTTGTGGCTTTGCACGTGAGTCAGTACATGCAACCAGAATGGCAAGTTCAGTGCTATGCGGGGGGATAGACACGTTCTCACCGGTCGGCTTGAGCGGCGCATCTCGTCTTAGGATATCAAGTGGCAGCCACGACATAGCCGTGATGTCTGGATCCGGCTGAAACTCCGGTATGGGACAGTGGAAATAGCTATCGCACGCAGGATTTTTGTAATAAAAAAGAACTGGAACGCCCCATACGCAGTGGGGATAGTCACTCAGGACGTCTGCTAGTAGAGCAAGCACCGCGCGGCGATCCTGAGGCATCATTTGGCTAAATTGCGCCTCGATGTCGGCGTAGGAAGCTGTTTCGGCGTATTTGCGAGCAGCCGCAATGGCTGCGACCCAAGCGCGTTTGCGTAATAATAGGCTTATTGCTTTAGCGTTTTTCATGCAAAGCATAGTAACGCATAGCAATATGCATAATCAATGCTTGTTTTAAACATATTCGATACTGGAATATTAGCTGTTTTACTTATCCAGCATTTCGATATTCATCCTAAACAGTATCTATATCACCCCTTGCCCTTGTTGTGCTGGGTATCGAATGATCCGCTCCGAGTGTGTGTGCGAGGTGCTGTGGGTGATGCCCTTCCCGGTTTTTTTACGTCTGGTCGACGGATAGGGCTTTCAAAATATTGTCGATGAGCTGCACTTCCACGGGCCAGCCGCTGCTTCAATTTGTTCTGGGTGACAACCTGGATAAGCAGGTGCGATCCGTCACCCCTCTTTGTTAAAATGGTGGCGACAACGATTGGAGAGGCTGATATGGAAAAAAAGAATCAGCAAAGCGTTAATGAAACAGGAAATCCGGTTTTTAATGCAAAATCTCGCGCCGCTTTGCAGCAGCAAGAGGACATTGAACTAAATAGGATTGCAGATGCGCGCAACGGGCAGCAAGTTATTAAAGTAAAGCTCGACGAAATATAAACTGACTTATCCGGCCGCGACAGTGCCGTTGGCTATCTGAGCTTGTTCGAATAACGAGAAATTTTGCAGGGGCTGAAATGGCCAGCGGGTGATGGTCGGCCATCGGCCTGGAGGTTGGTGACGCCCCTCCCGGCTTTTTTCCATTTTCCAACTATAGACGGCTTTGTAAGAATGGTTAGGTCTGCTACAATCCCCCGCTCTATCGTGCGGCTGTGGTGAAATCGGTAGACACAAGAGACTTAAAATCTCTCGCCAGAAATGGTGTGCCGGTTCGATTCCGGCCAGCCGCACCATCAACTCTTCTCTTCCGAGCTCCGCTCTTTAGCTCTCCTTTTCTCTTCTTCTTCAGCCAAGAAAGCAGCATGTAACCAATCTATCGGCGTTGAAAAATCCCCATTGCGCTCCCGCTCTTCTTGAGCTTCTGTGAGTACCCCTGTCAGGTATTCAGACAATTTGGCGAGATCTTCTTGCTTCTTCGTTAGCAATTCTTCGAGCGTACTACTTATGGAATCTTGGTGCGCATCGTAGTGGTCGCGCAATCTCTCAACCAATACATGCTTGTAAGGCTCCAAGGAAAGCACATTTACATCGCCGACTAGCATGGCAATTTGGCTGTCGCTCAGATTCGTCTTTTCAAATAAGCGGCAGATAAACTCGTGCCGCATGATATGCGGGTTGATCTTTTCCGAGATCTCAGCGTGGCGGCACAGGTTTCGCCATGCGTGATAATACTGGTACGGTATGCATTCCCTAGTCACCTTCTCCTCTTCTGTTCGGAGCCGACGAACCGGAGTGCCATCCGGCCGAGTCTTCCGGCGCTCGTTAGCGCGAGAGAAGAACAAGTATTTGCTGCCTGCTTCCTGAGCCTTAGCAACTTGCTCATGGATCGTTTTTGCCAAATTGTCAGTGAGCAAAATGGTGCGTGGATTGCGCTTTTTTGAGCCCCTTCTGGGAATGTGGATTCTTTTTTTATCTAGGTCTACCCAGCTAACTTCGATTTTGGCGGCTTCACCCGGTCGCGTGCCAGTGTTAAATACAAAATAGGTCCATGCGGCTAGGCAGGGATTTGTTCCTGGGGTGTTCATTAGGGCCATGGCCTCTTCGTACAGCCTTAGCTGCTGGCTTTCTGAAATGCGCCCCTCCCGGGGATAGCACCTTGGCAGATCGAATGAATCAGCCATGATGTTCACAGTTATATACTTGCGCCCTTTCGCCCACTTGAAAACCGATGAAAGGAAAGCCTTTTCAAGCCGGATAGTATTTGCCGATACAAGCTTATTTGTCGGCTTACCGTTGGCATGTCGGACATACTCCCCACCACGAGCATCCAGGTATTCCTGGATCACCAAGCTGTCGATGGTAGTAATGGCATAGTGGCCCAAACACTCAATTACGCGCACCGAGCATGATCGTTCGCGTGATTGAGTCGTAGGTGCTTTATTGCGATATACAGTCGACTGAAAATACTTCTCAACAATGTTAGCGAGCGTTCCAGTTTTAGCAATTCGAGGACTTGCCTGGTGGTAAGCAACAAGTAGTTCCGCTTCTTTAGCGGTCGCCCAGGCAGCTGCCTCTGCTCGCGTTTTGAATGTTTCCCCGAGTGTCGCCAACCCTTTACGGCGAATCTGGGCTCGCCAAGAACCCGATGGAAGCTGATTAATAGTGGCCATATGCGTCTTTTTTCATGTGCACTTTTTGCACACGGACTTTAACACATATTTATTTTAAGAAAAGTTATTCTTATAATTTTATTTGTTTTCAACAACTTACAAATAACACTACCGACCATCCGGAAGCACACACACAGCATTTTAAGTCCGCTGTGTCTACCAATTTCACCACTCAGGCGGTGAGAGTCATACAAGTAAAAAAGCGCCATAGGCGCTTTTAATTTATGCATGCTCGAGGCGCTGCACGCAGTGTCGGCCGTACTTGATTTGCCGCGATCAGACGCTTTCAAATCACGCACTTAAGATCCCAGACGACACGTCAGCCTTGAAACAGTGTTAAAGCACTCGGAACTTTACCATAAATGAGAGTAAAACCAAATTAGCAATAGCCGATTATCAACTTCGGCATGTCGCCTTATCAAATTATTTCCGGTAATTCATCTCGCCAGTTTCGCGTTTAGCTCTTTGCGCCAAAGTCATTTTCCGCAAACGGTCAACAGCAAAAATTTCCTTGCCCTTTTGCCCTACTACCAACCCGCCTAAAGATCACGGTCATTTGGCAAAACCACATCTCCAAAGTTTTCCTTTTTAGAACTAACCAAGTAAACGCTATTCACCCTGACGAATCTGTTTCGTCACTGCTAATGCGTTGATTCCGCGCAACAATAGTCAAAATTTAAATTGACAACATAAAATAAATTCCGAAAAAAAATATTTTTTCGCGGAACTATTTCCATTCGAAAACTTACTAATAGGCACATAGTTTCACGGAGGAATCTTTACATCGTACTTTTGCAAGCCAATGTAATGTTCACTGCAACAACTACTTTTTATTCTTATATGTAACGTAGTGTTGCATCAAGACAATGCCGCTTGGGTTCATCGTCGCGCGCATTGCATCTCGGCTCCTGACTTTTCTTTCAATTTCAACAGTCATTCCAGATTGCAACTGCCTGGTTCGCCCGGCGGCTGGGTCGTGCTGTTTCAAATTTTTCAAAAGGCTGAATAACTATGCCAGTGGTTCACAAACAACCTAGTTCGTTCAAGCTGAAAAGCTCTCACGCTTTTCTTCTTTCTGCCGCATTCGGCTTGGCTCCGATGGCGATGGCCCAAAGCGCCCCGCAAATCACCAGTGATGCCAACAACGTTTATTACCAATTCCCCTATAGCGGGACGCCTAGCTGGGTCCGTGTGTTCGTCGATACCGACCAGAATGCCAACACCGGCTATCGCAGCTATAACATCGGTTCGAGTTTCCTGATCGAGAATGGCAACCTGTACCGCTACACCGGCAGAAATGGTGCCTGGGGCTGGACCCTCGTGAAGAAGGTAAGTTCCACCACCAGCAATGGCGTGGCAAAAGTTACCGTTTCCAAAGCCGATCTCGGCTCGCCCAACGCACTGGACGCTGTTACTCAAACCAGCTCGCCGACGATCACCTCGACCAAATTGTCGAAAACGCTTGTTGATTCATCATCCAGCGATTCTTCGAGCGGCAATGCAGGTCAAGTCACTGCTGACGGCAGCAATTTCTATTACCAATTCCCTTATAGCGGCACGCCTAATTGGGTGCGCGTCTTCGTCGATACTGATCGCAATGCCAACACGGGCTTCCGTGGCTATAACATTGGCTCCAGCTTCCTGATCGAGAACGGCAACCTGTACCGTTACACCGGTAGCAATGGCGCCTGGGGTTGGGCTTTCGTGAAGAAAGTAAGTTCCACCACCAGCAATGGCGTGGCCAAAGTTACCGTTTCCAAAGCCGATCTCGGTTCGCCCAGCGCATTGGATGTCGTGACACAAACCGATGCACCATTGATCACCTCGACCAAGCTGTCGCTGGCATCCGGCGCTATCGCGACGACCACGACTACTGCAGCAGCCACGACAACCACCCGCGCTGCGACCACGACAACCGCAGCAGCCACGACGACCACTCGTGCTGCCACCACCACTACGGC
>NZ_SLZQ01000020.1 GCF_004342585.1 Paucimonas lemoignei
AGCTCGCTGGGCTACTTGGCCCCAGACCAGTTTGCAGATAGTTTTTTAACCGCAGATTCCATGTCCATTCCGGACTAAATTGGGTAGCAGGTCACTGCCACCTAACTTGGCGCACTGATTAAGAGAAAACCCCAAACTTACAACAAGTTGCAGCCGACCTGCATAAACACCCAGTACTAATTAAACGAAAAAAACGTCAACAACTCCGTCGCAGAATGAAACTGTCCGTCTAACCCGGTCAGCCTGCCACCTAACCCGACTCTCCGCTTAGCCGAAAACGCCGCATTCATCGGCCTTACGACGATATCCTGTTAAAAAAGACAGTACTAATTAACTGCAAAACCGGCGCGCACATTGCAAGCACATTTCTTGCAATAATCATATCATGCTCACCCGTTCGTCCTGTCCGCAAGGAAAGATGGTAGCGCTCGCAAGACGAAAGCACATCCCATGAATATGGGAGAAAAAAGCCCATCATCACTCAAGACAATGCTGCCATGGCACCGGCTCTTAAAACCTGTAACGAGTAATGTTGAAAGGTTGCCGCCAGCTGCGGCATCCCTTTGCGCCGGGCGAGGATAAAGCGCTTCATATAACGGTCGACCAGACGGGGCCTGCAATAAGTACCGCCGTCCACATCCGCTTGAATGGAAGTAGCTTTGGCGATTTGCCTGCAAGTTCCAAAGGCCTCATGCCGGCTTGATCCGGGCATATCGGAAATTATTTCTACGGCAGCGACTCTATAGCTAGAGACGGCTTACCACACCTTAGATACGCTGCCGATGAACAACCGGGAATGGCTGTTAAAACGTAACTGTTCGCTGACGCCGCGCCAGTCGATTGCGGCGCTGGGCAGCTTATGCCTTGCCATGTTGGGTTTGGCGGTTCCATTCGTTCTGCTGTACGGCGCCTGGCTGGTGCTGGTATTTGCAGCGATGGAAATTGCTGCCCTGGCTGCCGCCTTTGTGCATTTTGCGCGGCATGCGCGCGACCGCGAACGGATCGTGCTGGCGGACGGGTCGCTGCTGGTGGAGCGTGTCGAGGCCGATAACGTTCATCAGTTCCGATTGGAACCAAACTGGATAAGGGTGGAGGCGCCCCGACGTTATGGCGACTTAATTCGCCTGCGTTGCGGTGGGCGATATGCCGTGGAAGTCGGCCGCTTCGTCACGGTAGAAAAACGCAAGCATTTAGCAGAAGAGTTGCGGCAAGCATTAAGGAAATAATTTTCCTTGCTCATGTATCATTGTATCGATACAAGACAAGGGAGACTGGATGCTACCCCTACTGCGCCTGCTGCGCAAAGCCATCGGCTGGATCGACTTCATCATATTTACCGTACTGCTATATCTGCTTTCCTGGCTGCCCTGGCGCGGCAAGCATCCGGTAGCTTATCTCTTCCATGCCTGGTGCCGCGCTTTTGTGCGCGCGCTGGATGTCGACTTACGCCTGCATCAGAAAAACCTGCGGCCGCTGCCGGCGCGCTTCATCCTCATCGCCAACCACCCCAGCGCTTTCGAAGACATCGGCATCCCCGCGCTGTTTAACGTGGTGTCGCTGGCCAAGCTGCAGGTGCAGGACTGGTTCATCGTCGGCCGCATCAGCCGCGCCGCCGGCACGTTGTATGTGGACCGCGACGATCCGGCGTCGCGCCAGCAGGCGATCCAGGTCATGGCCGATGCCGTCAATGGCGGGCAAAACATTGCGCTCTATCCGGAGGGCGGCTGCAAGGGGCGGCGCTTGCATACCGAGTTCAAATCGGGGGCGTTTGACGTGTCCATGCGCACCGGCATTCCCATCCTGCCGGTATTTCTGCATTACGAAGCGCAGGATGATTTCGAATGGCAATCGCCCTGGACCTTGCCGGACAAGATCCGCCACATGGCCACGGCGGTCAACAACCGCGCCAACTTTTATGTGTATGACCCGCTCGACCCGAAGGATTACGCCGACAAGTATGCGATGAAGGCCGCTGCGTATGAACTGTACCGGCGCTGGAATGCGCAATACCTGGAGTAGGGACGAATAGGCTCGAACGCCTCAATGGCAGTCCGGCACATCCTGGTCGAGATAGACTTCAAAGGCGATATTACGCGCCATGAGGCGCAATTGCTGCTGCAGATAACCCCTCGCTTGCCAGTCCTGCGTCACTTGCGTGGCCCAGGCGCGGGCCTTGTCGTCATCCTTGGGCAGAATGATGACGAGCGGTGCGCCGCCAAGCGGTGTCAGCCGCGCGGAAAACTTTTTCCACTCCGGCAGCTTCAGTAATTCTTCCAGCAAGGCGGCATCGTGGATAGTGGCGTCGCAGGCGCCGGTGCGCAGCGCCAGCAAGGCATCGGCTGCCGCCTTGTATGATTTTTCAGTGGCGCCATAGCGCGCCGCCAGGCCGGCGTAACGTCCGCTTTGCGTCACGCACACGCTGCGCCCCTTTAACTGTTCCCAGCTTTTGATGGTGGTATCGGTGCGCATGATGGCCATTGGCGCGGCCACGTAACCAGTCGGCACTGCCGCCACGTCGGCGCGGGCCGATGATGCGCCGGCTGGCGCGACCAGCAACTGCAGATCGGCCTTGCGCGCCTTTGCCGGACTGGCGCGATGCTTGTCCGCGGTTTGCTGCAACGGCACGGCCTTGACTTGCAGGCGCTGCGCCAGATCCTGCGCCAGCGCGTGTTCGATGCCTTCCGGAGTGCGGAACTTGGCGCCTGCGGCGTATTCCGGCGCGACATAAGCCATGCCGATTCTCAACTCACCGCGCTGCCGGGCTTGCGCCAGCGTGTCGGCGGCCGTTGCCGGCAATGCCATGCCCAAGCCAGTCACTGCTGTTGCGGCCGCCATTACCAGCGCCGCTGCGCCTGCCGGTAGCGGCATGGCGGAGGACGGCAGGTGCGACGACAGTTTCATAGCAGCGGAATCATTGCAGGTAGTTAAACGTATTGATAACGCAGCACGCGGTGCTTGAGGTTTTCCAGCACCAGCTGGTCGATCAGCGGCGCCAGGATGGCAATCGTCAGGATGCTGGTCATCACGCCCACCATGTCGGCGGTTTCGCCGGCATACGAGAGCGAGCGGCCCAGGCCCTTGCCGAAGCCAATCAGCATCTCTGCCGAAATCAGCGCGCGCCAGGCATTGCCGAAAGCCAGCTGGGCGCCCGTGATCAATTCCGGCATCACCGCCGGCAGGTACACCCGGCGCAACAGATCCCAGCGTGAGGCGCCCATCACGCGGGCCGCCGCGACATGGACTTTTTGCACGCTTTCGGTGGCATTCATCACCGACAGCGCAGCCGGGAAGAATGCCGCAATGGCGACGACCACGATGATCGGCAGATTGCCGAAGCCCATCATGATCAAAAACAGCGGCACCCAGGCGATCGAGGGAATCGATTGCAGGATGATGATGGCGGACTTCAACACTTCGCGGAAAAAGAACAGCACCGCGCCGATCAGGCCAAAGCCAATGCCGAACGCCAGCGCCGCGCCATAACCGCTGCCCAGGCGAATCAGGCTGCCCCACAAGGCGGCGCGGAAGGATTCGGATTGCATCTCTTCCCACAGCCGCTTCATCACCACCGGCACATCCGGCATCAAAAAGTCGGGCAAGATCCAGGCGGCGATTTGCCAGCCAAGCAGGATCAGGACGACGGCGAGGGCGAAGGCGAGTTTCTTATGTAATCCGGAAAGACGGGTCTGGGTGCTCATGTCAATCTCAAAACAAGATGGCCGGCAGAGCGCCGGCCATCGTCAATCTGCGAAGTCCGCAGTATAGCAAGTTACCAATTACAGCTTGCGTTCCTTTTGCCAGGACAGGTCGAGGATCGACTTGACTTCAAACGGCTTGCCGTCGCGGGTCTTCAGGGCGCCCTGTTCCTGCATGATGTTGGCGATTTCCTGCATGCGCGCTTCTTCCTTCGGCGTCACCAGCGGGCTGAAGGTCTGGCTCTTGATGGCGGCAGTGATCACTTCCTCGCGCGGCACGTCGCCTTTCTTCAGGGTCTTGAGCGTCGGCTCGGAGATGAAATAACCGGCGATCAGCTTGGATGCATCGGCAGGCTTTTTCTGCAGCAGGTCGATGGCATCCTTTTGCGCATCGAGCGACTTCCAGACTTCAGCGCGACGGTTCTTCAGGGTGTCGCCCGAGGTGATCACGACCATGCAGGGGAAGGGCCAGACTTCGCCGATTTCATAGATTTGCTTGACCGGCGCGATCAGCTGGGCAATGCTGGCTTGCGGCTCGAACAGGAAGGCGGCGTCGACGCGCTTGCCGACCAGCGACTGCACCGCCACCTGCGGCGACACGCCCATGACATTCACTTCATCGGTCTTCAGGCCGGCATTCTTCAGCACCACGCCCTTCAGGACGGTGTCAGCCGTGCTGCCTTCGGCTTGCGACGCCAGGGTCTTGCCTTTCAGGTCGGCGACCTTGTTAATGCCGGCATCGTCACGCGCGATGATGGCGTGATAGCCATGCTGCGCGCCGCCCACCACTTTAAGGTCGGCGCCCTTGGAAGCCCATGCCACCGCATTGGTGAAGCCCAAGACGCCGGTGTCGAGCTGGCCGCCGACGATCGCCTTGATCAGGTCGGTGCCCGACTTGAACTCGACCAGTTCCACATCCAGGCCATGCTTTTTGTACAAGCCGGCTTCCTGGGCGACGATGGCTTGGGCATCATCCATGACGCGGATGTAACCGACCTTGAACTTTTCAGCGGCAAATGCCTGGCTGGTCAGCGCCAGCGCGGCGGCGGCAGCCAGAATCAAACGAGACAATTTCATACTTCCACTCCTTCTGTTGAGTTGATTGCATCCACTTCGGCATGGATCCCGAGCAGGCTCAGGATTTCGCGCCGCATGGGAGCGAATTCGGATAAATCGTGGCTTTTCTCATGGTGCGCGAGGTTGAATTCCTTGAGCACCGTGGCCGGGCGATGACTGAACACCAGGATGCGGTCGGCCAAAAACAGCGCTTCATCGACATCGTGCGTCACCAGGAGCACGGTCGGGCGCACTTCGCGGATCAGGTCGCGCAGGGCATCCTGCAGCGTCATGCGCGTCAGGGCATCGAGCGCGCCGAAGGGTTCATCCAGCAGCAGCACTTTCGGTTCCGACACGAAGGCGCGCGCCAGTGCCGCGCGTTGCCGCATGCCGCCCGAGACCTGGTGCGGATAATAATCCTCAAACCCCTGCAGCTTGGCCTTGGCCAGCCATTGCACGGCTTGCCGGCGCGCTTCGGCCTTGCTCACTTTCTGGAATTCCAGCGCCAACGCCACGTTCTGCACCAAGGTCAGCCACGGGTAGAGCGCATTCTCCTGGAACATCAGCATGCGTTCCGGGTGCGGGCCGGTGACCGGCTTGCCATCGGCCAGAATGCTGCCGCTGCTGGGCTTTTCCAGGCCGGCGGCAATGTGCAGCAAGGTCGACTTGCCGCATCCGGACGGGCCTACCAGCGCCACCAGTTCTCCCGTTTGCATTTCAGAGCTGAATTGCTCGATGACGTGCAAGCCGGAAAAATTCTTTGTAATGTTGTTAAAAGATAGTTTCATTGGAAACTGCAAGACACTGGTCAAACCCAGCATTATAGAAGACTTGGCTACATCCTGAAGATTAGCGGCCTATCATTGCAGGTACAAGAATTATTATTTTCTATGCTTATGTCGGTGCGGCATAAGCTCGGCAGCGTAAATCACTGGGATTTGCCGAGATTACATAGCAATTTGCAAATGAATTGCGTTCGCGGTTTGCGGGTTTGCTTCTCAAGGTTTCGAGCGTGCAGGGGATGCAGTGAGGCTTTGCCAAGACGAACCTAAGACTTCAAATTACTGAAACGTCTACGACTTTTCTCGAGTGGAAAGTGGCGCGACGGCATAACCGCGCGGCAGTTCCTGTATGGTTCGCGAATCCGGCGCCAATGCTGCCTCGATTACTGCCAGCGCCCGATGCGGCTGGGCATGCCCGCACATGAAAATATCCAGCGCGGCGAAACCCAGTTCCGGCCAGGTATGGATCGAAATATGCGATTCCGCCAGCAGCACCACGCCGGTGATGCCCTGGCCCGGCCCGAAGCCATGAAAGTGGCTATAGACGATGGTGGCGCCAGCTGCCTGTGCCGCCGCGCGTAAGAGGGCGGCGATGGCATCGGCGTCGCAGAGTTTTTCGCCCGCGATACCGTGCAGGTCGGCGATCAGGTGCATGCCTGAATGACGCAAGTCCGCCGGCGTCACTTGTGTCCTCCGCCGCCCCACGAACCGCCGCCCGAATTCGAGCTCCAGCTGCTGCCGGACCGGTAGCTGCTCCCCCCATGGCCCGGCGAGAGCAGCTTGCCCCAGCTGGCCACGACGCTGATGAATGCCACGATCAGCGCATAGACAATGAATTTGCCATTCATGTTGTTGTAGTCAGGCTTAGTGTAGTGATGCGTACGCTATTCATCCTGCATGAGACTCATGATCTTTGCCGGCAGCCAGATGGCGGCCGCCGCGAATGCCGAGTAATGCCAGGTTTCGTCGAACGCCGACGTCAAGGGGATAAAGTTGAAACCGAAGATCCCGTACAAGAAGTACTCGGCGATTTTTACGATATCGGTCTTGGGTGCCAGCGCTTTGTCCGAGATGTTCAAGCCGAACCAGGCACGCATCTGGTCGGCGCCCACAGGCGTCGAATAAGACCACGTCAGCTCGTCTTGCGTCGTTTCGGCGGCCAGGCGGTTCTTGCCTGATTCGAATTCCACCACATGGGCGGTATCGCCTTGCTGCACGCGCCAGTTGAAGGCGCCGATTGCGCTGACAACGGTCGCCTGGTATTCATACAGCTTGCGGAAGGTGGCTGAACCGAGCTTGATGGCGCCGTCGCGGTTCCATACCGGCCAGTCGTCCTGCACGCGGGCGCGTTGCCAGCCGTCGGCGGTTTCGATGAGCCACAAGAATCCGGCACGCGGACTGTACAGCTGGTATTCCGTCCATTCCTCACCTTCGTCGTCGCGCCTGCGCATGGCGCCGATGACCTGATAGGCATTGCCGCTGATGGTCGCCTTGGCGCCCAGCTCAAGCGTCGTCTTCAGGCGCGCCATGCGCTCGCCGGCTTCCATCACGGTCGCCACATCGGTCGTGGTGTCGACTTGCGAGCGGCAAGCCGGGCAAACGATCTGTTTGGTGACGCCCGGCACCCAATTCAGGCTGCTGCCGCAGGAAGGACAGGACAAGGCCTGGATGCGCTTGCGATAGGCGCCGGCGGATTCCTTGACCGCTTCATCGTCGCGCAGCAGCTGGCATTTGAGCTGGTCCAGCGTCACGGCCTGGCCGGCATAGACTTTCGGAGTGTCGCTCTCGGAATAATCCAGCGTGACGAAATGGCGGCCGCTGCGCAAGTCGGCGACCTTCGCCTGCCATCCCGCTCCGAGTTGGAACGGCAATTCGCCTTCACCACCGGTGCATTGCGCAACGCGCACGTCGGCGGCGGTGCAGAGCATGCCTAGCAGGCCATAGGTGGCGCCGATGCGAATCTTATCGAAGCGCGGCAATTCCGCTGCGGGAGTCTTTTCCTGCGTCAGCGTGTACTGGCCGCCGGATTCCGACAGCCACATGCCACGGCCGTCGGCGAGCAAGACATACCATTCATTCCACAGTCCCGCGTCGTAGCGCAGCTGGATGCGCCCCACCACGGTGAATTTCTGTCCGCCGAAGCTGCCGGAGGTGCCGATCTGCAGCGGCGAATAATCCTCCAGCACCGCCGACATCTTGCCCATGTCGCGCACGCTGTCGGCATCCTTGAACAGGGTGCTCTTGCAGTAGGCGCATACCGCCATGACCGAGGCATGCGACTTGAACTCGACCGGCGCGCCGCAACTCGGACAGGATACTTTCTGCATGTATGACGCTTTCTAGCCGATCAGCTTTTGCAAGACCTTGGCCTTGGCATCGTCGTAGTCGGCCTGCGAAATTAGCCCCTTGTCGAGCAATCCTTTCAACTGAGCCAGGCGTGCCTCGGGCGAATCGGTGGCAGGCGCTGCGGCTGGAGCAGGTTGCGGAACGGCGGCATGTTCCGGCGCGCCTCCAGTCGGTTGCGGCACCACGGCGCCGGGAATGACGCCCGCGCCCGGCACGCCGGCGCCCAGGCCCAGTCCCTGCGCCATCGCCTGGCCCATGACGACGCCAGTCGAGAGTCCGGCGCCGATGCCGGCCAGGCCGCCTTCATTCTGCGCCGCCAGCGGAATCGCCTCGGCAGTCTGGAAGCGCGTGTAGCCGGCCAGCTTGTCGGCGGACAGGCCACCCTTCATGCCGGCGCCGATGCGCGCGTCCAGCGCCTGCTGCAACTGGTCCGGCAGGCTGATCGTGCCGACATTGAATTCGTCCAGCGAGAGGCCATAGCGGCTGAATGCCAGCGCCAGGTCGCCCTTGACCTGCTGCGCCATCAGCGTCTGGTTGCCCGCCATGTCGAGGAAGGGGATTTGCGAAGCGCCCAGCGAATTGGCCATGGAAGCCAGCATGATGCCCTGCAGCTGCGCCTCGACATCGTCGCGCGTGTAGACCTCGCGCGTGCCGGCCAGCTCGGTGAAGAATTGCTTGGGGTCGGCAACGCGATAGGAAAACATGCCGAAGGCGCGCAGGCGGATGGCATCGAAATCCTTGTCGCGGATCGTGATCGGCTGCGGCGTGCCCCACTTGCGTCCGGTCTGGATGCGGGTCGAAAAGAAATACACGTCCGACTTGAAAGGCGAGGCGAACAGCTTGTCCCAGTTTTTCAGGTTGGTCAGCACGGGCAGGGTGCGGGTGGTCAGCTTGTAGTTACCAGGACCGAAAATGTCGGCGACCCGGCCCTCGTCGACGAACATCGCCATCTGCGATTCACGCACGGTGAGCGTGGCGCCGTTCTGGATTTCGAAGTCCGCCATCGGGTAGCGCCACGACAGCACGCCTTCGGTTTCCTCGTTCCATTGCAGAACGTCGATAAACTGCGTCTTGACGAAATCGAACAAGCTCATGATGTTCCTCTCTCGGATTGATGACCTGACTGATTCAGGAAATGCAGGCGGCATTGATGGCGCCTACCGCAATGGAAATTGCCGCCAGCAAGCCGCCGAAGGCGACGTTGCCGGATTCGATATGATCCTTGGACATCGCCATGCAGCGTTCCATCACCAGGTAAGCGACCAGTTGCACCACCAGCGCGGCGGCGCCCCAGGCAATGAATTGCACATAGCCCGCGGTATGCATGATGGCAGACACCACGGTCAGCGAAAAACCGATGATCGCGCCGCCGAGCGAAAACGCGGCGGCAGTGTTACCTTGCCGAATCAGCAGCACTTCGTTAAACGGCGTCACCCGCGTATAAATCACAAAGAACACGGTGAGCAGCATACCGGCGAGCGCGAGATAGATCAGGTAATTGGCGAAGGCGGGCAGAGAATTCATGAATGTCCATCCGGATATAAATTGCCACTATACTAATCGAAAATCTTGCCTCGGCGGCAGCGCCGTCCTCACTCACGTAATAATTTCACAACAAGCCTCACGCCGCCTGCGCACTCATTGCCGATGACCCGCCACATCCTGATCTTTTCCGTCTTCGTCGTCGCATCCTGCGGCCTGGCTTACGAATTGGTGGCGGGCGCGCTGTCGAGCTATCTGCTGGGCGACTCGGTCTTCCAGTTTTCCACCATCATCGGCTGCTATCTGTTTGCCATGGGCGTGGGCGCGCATTTTTCAAAGTATGTGAAGGATGACGAAGTGCTGGCGCGCTTCATCGATATCGAACTGGCGGTGGGCCTCGTCGGCGGCTTGTCGGCGGCCATCCTGTTTCTCACCTTTGCCTGGACCGGCGCGCCATTTCGCACCATGCTATACGTGATGGTGTTTTTGGTGGGCGCGATGGTCGGCATGGAAATCCCGCTGGTGATGCGCGCCTTGAATGCGCGGCAGACTGCTTTTTCCGAACTGGTCAGCAAGGTCCTCACTTTCGATTACTTGGGTGCGCTGGCGGTGTCGGTGCTGTTTCCGCTGGTTCTGGCGCCGCAGCTTGGTCTGGTGCGCACGGCCTTTTTGTTCGGCATGCTCAATGTCGGCGTCGGGCTGTGGACTATCTATACGTTCCGTGCCGAGGTAGTGCATGCCACTGGTCGCGTACTGCGCGCGTCTGCCGTGATGAGTTTGCTGGTGGCCGGTTTCATCGCTTCGGATCGCCTGGTGCGCTGGGGCGAACAAGCCATGTCCGGCGACCAGATCATTTTTTCCACCGCCACGCCTTACCAGCGACTGGTGCTGACGCGCTGGAAGGATGACTTGCGGCTGTACATCAACGGCAACCTGCAATTCTCTTCGCGCGACGAATACCGCTATCACGAAGCGCTGGTGCACCCGGCCCTGGAAGCGCTGCCGTGGGCGCGTTCGGTCCTGGTGCTGGGCGGCGGCGATGGCTTGGCCCTGCGCGAAATCCTGCGCTATCCGAACATTCAACATGTGACCCTCGTCGACCTCGATCCGGCCATGACGCAAGCCTTTGCCAGCCGGTCCGAACTCGTGCAGCTCAATCGCGGCGCGCTCAGGGACCCGCGCGTGACCGTCGTGAACGCCGACGCAGCGATCTGGCTGCAGCATAACGAGCAAGTGTTCGATGCCGCCATCGTGGATTTTCCCGATCCCTCCAGCTTCGCGCTGGGAAAACTCTATTCGGTGCCGTTCTACACGCAGCTCAAACGCCATGTCGCCGCCAATGGCTTGATCGTCGTGCAATCGACCTCGCCCTTTTTCGCGCCGCATGCCTACTGGACCATCGATGCTACCTTGCGCGAAGCGGGCCTGGCGACCTGGCCTTATCACTTGTACGTGCCATCCTTCGGTGAATGGGGCTTCGTACTGGCTTCGCCGCAATTGCCCTACGCACCACCGCAGCATTACCGGCTGCCCTTGCGTTATCTGAATGGCGAGACGACACAGGCAATGTTTACCTTCCCGCCCGATATGCAACGCCTGCCGATGGCGCCGAACCGCTTGAATACCCAATCGCTGGTGCACGAGTTCGAGCAGGATTGGCGACGGGTGATGCGCTGATGGACAGGCGCAGCTTCTTGCTGGGCGCGGGCAGCGCCGGCATGCTCGCCGCCGCCGGCGCTGCCGCTTACTGGCGCTGGCAGGAAATCACGCCGCAGATTCGTGTTCCCGGTAGAGCAGAGGGGCACTACCTGCGCGACTTGCGCGACCATCGTGCACTGCCTGCGCCCTCGGCACAGATTGACACCGATATCGTCATCCTCGGCTCGGGCATCGCCGGGCTGACCGCCGCCTGGAAGCTCAACAAGGAAGGGCATCGCAACTTTCTGGTCATCGATGGGCCGCAAGCCTACGGCAATGCTGCCGGCGGTCAGTATGGCGACTACGCTTTCCCGACCGGCGCCCACTACCTGCCGCTGCCTTCGCAGGATGCCTTTCATGTGCGCGAAATCCTGCATGACCTTGGCATCTTGCTGCGCAATCCGTCTGCTGAAAAGCCGTATTACGACGAGCGATTCCTGCTGCATGAGCCGCAGGAACGCGTATTGTTTGAAGGTCGCTGGCAAGAGGGCGTGCTGCCGAAGGAAGGCGTGCCCGAATGGGAATTGCAGGAGCACCGGCGCTTCCACGATGAGATGGCGCGCATCCATGCCTTGCATGGCAACGATGGCAAGCGGTTGTTTACGCTGCCGAGCGCCCTGTCTTCGCAAGACCCCGCATGGCGGGCGCTCGACCGCATCAGCGTTCGCACGTGGCTGGAGCTAAACGGCTATCGCGCGCCGACCCTGCATTGGTATGTGAATTATTGCTGCCGCGATGATTACGGTTGCGGCTATGACCAGGTGTCGGCCTGGGCCGGCTTGCATTATTTCTGCAGTCGCGGCGGCCAGGCGGAAAACGCTGCCGATGGCGCCTGGCTGACCTGGCCCGGCGGGTTGGAACCCTTGGCAGCAGGTCTTGATCGCCGAGCCGGCCAACGGCGCCGATCCGGCACGGTCATCGCGCTGGAAAAATCCGGCAAGGGCGTGCAGGCGCTTTGCTTTGAACTTGATGGCGGCCAGCCGCGTACCTACTTGGTGCGGGCCAGCAAGGCGATTTGCGCCATGCCGCTCTTCGTCGCCGCACGCGTCGTGCAACACATCAGCGACCTTGGCTTCGACGCCTCCCGGCATATGCCGTCTTACGCGCCTTGGATGGTGGCCAATTTTCTGCTCAAAGGCTTTCCTCGCGAATTACCGCAGGCACCACTCTCCTGGGACAATGTCATTTATGGCGGCAAGGGCTTGGGCTATGTCGTCTCCACCCACCAGGATGTGCGGGTTGCGCCGCCGCCCAAGACGGTGCTGACGGCCTATATCGACCTGTCGGCACAAGAGCCGCCAGTGGCGCGCCGCTGGCTGCAGGATGCCCATCCACAGGAATTGCTGCAACTGGCGATGAGTGATTTGACGGCGGCGTATGGCCCACGTTTTGCTGGGATCGTCGAGCGCGCCGACCTGACCCTGCGGGCGCATGCCATGGCCAGTCCGCGCCCCGGCTTTTTGAGCAACGCGGGCTTAAAGGCCTTGCAGTCAGTAGATGGGCCGATTCTTTTTGCCCATGCCGACTTGTCCGGTTTTTCCGTATTTGAGGAAGCGTCCTGGTGGGGATATCAGGCAGCGCTACGCGTACTCGCCTGAGAAGCCCGACATACGGAGCTTGCCATCGGTGCCGCCAGGAACAATCAGTCCGTTGAAAGTTTCATCAGCACCAGGCCGCAAACAATCAGCGCTGCGGCAACCACCCGCATGAGACTCACCTGCTCACCCAACGCCGCGATGCCCACGATGAATGCGCCGACAGCGCCGATGCCGGTCCAGACCGTATAGGCAGTGCCAAGCGGAAGCGTGCGCATGGAAAACGATAGCAAGGCAAAGCTGGCTATCATCATGACCATCGTGATGACAGAGGGAACGAGCTTGGTGAAGCCATGTGACAGCTTCATCGAATAAGCCCAAACGACTTCAAAGAGTCCGGCGATGATTAACGTGATCCAGGCCATGGCGGCTCTCCTTTACAAAAAGAGCCGGGCCGTCCCGGACTGTATTCCCAAAAACGGGGGAGGTCGTCCTCCTATATGCCGCCCCGGTCAGCCAGCAAAAGGCTACGACGACGGCTTAGATAGAACGGCAATTATAGCCGCGCCAGCACAGTGCTGCACATGAGCTTCATGCGCACCGCGCCGCCCTATTTACCGAACAAGCCCTTCAATTGCTTGTTGATTTCCTCGCGCGCTTTTTCCTTGATCTCGGATTTTTTCTCCTCGATTTTTTCCTTCGCCGCTTCCTTCACCAAGCCGGCGAAATCGATGCGCCAGCCGATTGCCGTAAACGGACCGGACAGGCGCACCGGCACCGTCAACCCCTTCAGCGATTGCAATTCCGGCCCGCCTTGACCCTGCAGCGTCGAGACAACCGTGACCTTGGCAAGATAATCCAGCCTTTCCGCACCGAGGTCGATATTGCCGGCGCCGCCGACGCGCAAGAGCGGCGACTTGACGCTCAGGTCATCGTTGCGCGCCACGCCATTCGTAATGCGAAAGCTGCCGGTCAATTCGCTGAAATCGGTCTTTTCTGCGGTCGATCCGGTACCGGTCTCGGTCACCGACTGGCCGCGCAATTCGCCGATCTTCGCCTTGGCATTGCGCACTGCCTGCGCCACGTTGACGCCATGCACGGCGCCTTCGCGCAACTCCAGGCGCGCGCTGCCATCCAGGCTCTTTTTGATCTGGTCGAAGCCGCCGCCTGTGCTGGTGACATCCAGCACGACGTTGCCTCGGCCATCGATCGGATTCTTGTTGCTCGCATCCTTGAGCAAAGCGCCGACATCGATGCCGCTCAAATTCTGTTTGAGCGCGAATCGCGGCGTGGCAGTGGCCGTCGCCGATACCGAGCCGCTGGCGCTACCGCCATACAAGTTAGCTTTCAACGGATTGACCTCGACCTTGCCGGCGCCGGCATTGAGCGTGGCATGCAGTTTCGACGCCTTGATGTTATGGAGAGTTAATGCGCCGATATTGACCGTACCCTTGGCGCGCAATTCCCGCAGGGCCGACAAGTCGAGCGGCTTGGCTGGCGCTGCCTTGCCCGCACCGGCTGCTTGTCCCGCTGCTTGTCCCGCTGCTTGTCCGGCAGGCTTGGCCGATGCAGGGGCGGCCTTGGCCAGATAGCGGTCGGCATCGAGACGGTCGATATCGATATCGAAGGAATACGCCGCTGGCGAAAAGGAAGACATGCCGAATTTGGCATCGAAACTGCTCTCGTCCAGCTTGCCCTTGAGCGCGGCATCCAGGTCGGATTTGGCCATGTCGAGCCGGACATTGCCGTTGGCATTCAATTTCAGGTTGCCGCCAGCCGGATTAGGCAGCGTAAAGGCCGCGCCGATATTCGGCAACTCGATGCGCTTGCTCTTCAGGTTGGCCGTCAGCGGCGTGGTCAGCGTGCCGTCGATGGCAACCTTATCCTGCTTGCCGGCCAGCGTCATTTTCAGTTGCGGCGACTGGAACAGCATCTTGTCGATATCGCCGCTGATACTGCCGGCCAGCTTGGCGTTGGCATCCAGCTTGCCTTCGCGGATGACCATATCCAGCAAGACCGAGGGCAGCTTGAATGCCTGCGGCGTGCCCTCGAAAGATGGCGCGGAAAAATTTGCGGTGATGTTGCGCGCGCCTTCCACCAGCTTGGCTTCGCCCTTTAGCTTGCCACCGCTGGCGGCGGTATCGGACAACGCCAGTTTGGGCGCTTCCAGGCGCAATGTGAGCGCTTGCGCCTTCAGCTTGCCGCTGGCGTCCAGCTTCACATCATCGAGGGCAAATTGCTTGGCAGCCGGCTGCAAATCGGCGTTGCCGGAAAAACGCAGCAAGGCATCCGTAAAGTCGAGCAGCTGGCCCTTGATCTCGGCATCGGCGCCGCGCAGCGCATAACGTTTTTGTTCCAGGTCGATGGTAAAGCCGCTCTTGGCTTTCAGGCGTGCGGCGATCGCCGGCGCATTGCTTTTCACGTCGGCCGCGAGTGTAAAGTCGCTGGCGACGCCATTGGCGATCTTGCCGGTTTCCAGCTTGAGATTGGTGACTTCGACATGGCGCTTCGCCTGCAGGTCGTCATAGCGCACGTTAGCGTGATCGATGTTGAGACCGGAGATATCGAAGGCAAACGGCTCCCTGGCCGGTTCGGCCGGCGCGCTGCTTTCTTCCTCGCTCTTTTGCTCCAGCAAGTCATCGAAATTGGTGCTGCCGTCGGCATTACGGCGGATACGCGCCTGCAAGCCATCGACACTGATTTTATCCACGACCAATTGCTTGCGCAGCAGCGGCAACAGCGCCAGCGATACCCGCGCCTGCTGGACCGAGGCAAATTCCTCCTGGCTTTGCCGCTCGGACAAGCTGGCTGCGCCAAGTTGCGCGCCCAGCTTGGGAAAGAAACTCAGCTTGATGTCGCCGGGAATGCTGAGCGTGCGCTGCTTTTTTTCCGCGACCAGGCGGATCAGCTGCGGCTTGTAGTCATTGGGATTGAACGTGGCGGCAAAAATGCCAATGGCAATTGCCATCAGCCCCACCAGAACGGCGAGGATGATGGCAATGAGTTTCAGAGGTCTGGACATGTGGCGCACCCTGCTGGTTGGCGGTTGATCCTGCCCCTTACCGGGGGAGATCTAACTGTATCACCGATGCAGGGGCACCATCCTTAGACGGCAGCCTGCACTTCGGCGCCGGCAGCGGCTTGCGCTTCCTTGTTGGCGGCAGCCAGTTTCAGGGCCTTGGCGGCTTCAGCCTTGGCACGGGCATGCGACGGCGGCAAGCGGCGCAGGGTGCGCAAGGCTTGGATATCGTGCAGCACGATGGCGCGCTGGTCGACCGAAATCAGGCCGACGGCATTGAATGCCGAGAAAGTGCGGCTGACGGTTTCCAGGGTCAGGCCCAGATAATTACCGATTTCCTGACGGGTCATGCGCAGGTTGAATTGCTTGCCCGAATAGCCCATGTCGGAAAAACGCTCCGACAGCGACACCAGGAAACGTGCCACGCGGGCTTCGGCCGACAGCGAACCCAGGGTGCCGATCAGGCTTTGTTCGCGCACCAGTTCACGGCTCATGACACCATAAATAGCGGCTTCCAGTTCGGCATTGGCGCGGCCGATGGCCAGGAACGCCTTGAAGGGCACCAGAATGATTTCGCAGTTTGACAGGGCAACCGCTTCGGTCGAATATTGCTTGCCGTGAATGCCATCGATACCGAACAGATCACCTTTCATCGGGAAACCCAGGACTTGTTCATTGCCGGATTCATCGATGATCACGGTTTTCAGGAAACCGGAGTAGACGATGTAGAGCATGTCGAACGGTTGACCGATGGTATGAACGCGCTGGCCCGACTTGAATTGCATGTGCTGAAACTGGAAATCATCCTGGAACGCGCCGAGCGAAGCAGGGATGCGCAACAGATCGCAGACCTCGCTGAGGTTGGACCACAGTTTGCCTTGACGGGCAACGGCAGCGGAAACGTTGCGTGCGGTTGCGGAGGTGGACCGGATTTCAGACATTGGTGTGTTGAGCATAATAATTCCCATTAGAAAAATTGTTCGCGGATAACAAGCTTTGCTGTTCTTTGCGTTGCAGCAATCGATGGGTTGAATTATGAAAATTTCCCAAGTTGACGAGAATCAGGCACTTGCTGAAACACCGGGTAAGCAAACTTTTTAATAATTCGGAAATTTCCTACCCCTATACATTTCCGAACGTCAATTGTTTTAGATCAATTCAAGGGGAAAAGCGGTCGCAATCCCAGTAAGGACGCGGCTTTGCGCTCACGGTAAAAATCCGTCAGTAGAAGCGCTGGGACCTATGATTTGTAGGAGGGTTTGCGACAGGGCTAAAACAGCTGACGTCTGCTTATAGGAAAAAGAGAGTGACAAGAGTTTGATCTAACCCGAATGAAATCGGGCCGGATTTCCGCTTCAACCCATTAGACAGAGGATTATTTTCGGGTTCCGCTCATTGTTCTGTGCCTTGATAAGCGAATAATCTGTTCGTCCGGTTGGAACATTCACGCATTCTCCCTCTCCATCTACAGATATTTTCGGCGCCGGGACAAGTTCAATCCGCCGCGGAAAGAACGATTGCTGCTCCTCAAAAAGCTTTTTCGGACCGGGCGTGCTGGCAATTCAGCCTCTGCCCCTTTTGAAGTTTGGAGATTTGGAGAAGTCCATGACATCCACGTCGCAGCTAGCCCGGCGTTTCGCACATCGTTCGACTGCCTGGCTGATCTTGCTGATGATTGGCTTGATCGCTTGGGCGCCGGCAAGCCTTGTCCATGCCAGTGGCTTTGCCTTGAACGAGATGAGCGCAGGCAGCGTCGGCAATGCGCATGCAGGCAGCGCGGCAGTGGCGGAAGACCTCGGCACCATTTTCTACAACCCCGCCGGCCTGGCGCGCATGTCGGGAAGCCAGTTCATGATCAATGGCGCGGTCATCCGGCCATCTTCGCGATTCGCCAATGCCGGCTCGTCAATTCCCGGCGGGGCGGCACAGGCGGGCGGCGATGCGGGAGGCTGGGCAGTAGTGCCGGCCATGTATTTCGCGACCGATCTGGCGCCGCGCCTGCGCTTCGGCATCGGCTTGCAGGCGCCGTTCGGCTTGCGGACCGAATACGATGAGGGCTGGGTGGGCCGCTACCAGGCGCTGACTTCCGACCTGACCACGGTCAACATCAATCCGTCGCTGTCTTATCGACTCAACGACCTGGTGGCGCTGGGTGTCGGCGTCAGCGCGCAATACGCCGACGTCAAGCTCTCCAGGGCGATCGATTTCGGCACCATCTGCCTGTTTACCGTCGGCGCGATTCCTTGCCTGGGGAGCGGCATTCTGCCGCTGGCCAATGATGGCAAGGTCACGGTCAAGGGTAACGACTGGGGCTTTGGCTATAACTTCGGCGTGCTCCTGTCACCGACCGATTCGGCCCGCATCGGTCTGTCCTACCGTTCGCAGATCAAGCACAATCTCTCCGGCAATGCCTCGTACCAGATCCCGGCGAACCTGCCTCCCGGATTGGCCGCCTTGCCCCTGTTCAGCAATAACGGCGTCGCGGCCGACGTGACGCTGCCGGAGTCGCTCATCCTGAGCGGCTACATGGATATCAGCCCGCAATGGGCCATCATGGGCGATGTCAGCTGGATGCGCTGGAATCGTTTTGATGAATTGCGCATACGGTTCAACAATGGCGCGCCCGATGCCGTGATGACCGAGCGCTGGCGCAATACGGTGCGTTATGCCGCGGCCGTCAATTACCGCTACAACGATGCCTGGAAATTCCGTGTCGGCGCGGCCTACGATCCGACGCCCGTCAGGGATGAATTCCGCTCGGCGCGCATTCCGGATGCCGACCGCACCTGGCTCAGCCTTGGCGTGCAATTCAAACCGAGCAGGCAAGATACCTGGGACCTCGGCTATGCCCATATCTTCGTCAAGGATGCCCCGATCAACCGCACCGAAGTCGCCGCCGGCACGCAAACCGGCACGTACCGCAACAAGGTGGATATCCTCAGCCTGCAGTACAGCCGCGCGTTTTGATTTCCTTGATCAAGTCCCGGGCCGCAGGCGGATCAGCTGGCCACGGCTTTCATCCGTCAAGACATACAGCAAGCCATCCGGCCCTTCGCGCACATCGCGGATACGCTGCTTGAGATCCTGCAGCAGCTTGTCTTCGCGTCCCATCTTGGCATCCCGCATTTCCAGGCGCGCCAGGTAAGAAAACTTCAGCGAACCGGTGAACAAGCTGCCTTGCCACGGCTGGCCATAGCGCGCGCTTTTCAGAAACACCAGGCCGGAAGGAGCGATCGAAGGCGTCCAGTAATGCAGCGGCTGCTCCATGCCGGGCTTACTCGTGATGCCGGCGCCGATCTTGCCGCCGCCATAGTTTTCGCCATACGTGATCACCGGCCAGCCGTAATTTTTGCCGGGCTCGATGCGATTCACTTCATCGCCGCCCTGCGGACCATGCTCGACGATCCATAGCTTGCCATCGGGTCCCAGCGCCGCGCCCTGGATATTGCGGTGGCCATAGCTCCAGATTTCCGGCAAGGCGCCGGCTGGCTTGCCCGTGCCGGCAAAGGGATTATCCGGCGGTACGCTGCCATCCTTCTTCACGCGGATGATCTTGCCTAGGTGGTTGTCCAGCGATTGCGCATCTTCCTTGCGGCTGAAGCGCTCGCCCAGCGTCAGAAATAGCGTGCCATCTTTGGCTTCGACGATGCGGCAGCCGAAATGCGCGCTGCTCCTGACTTTCGGCCGCTGGCTGAACAAGACCTTGACCTGCTCCAAGCGTCGGCCATCTTCCGCCAGGCGCGCCGACGCCATGGCCGTCGAATTGCCGCCCGGCCCGGCTTCGGCATAACAGAGGTAAATCGTGCGGTTGTCTTGAAAGCGGCTGTCTGCGACGACGTCGTGCAAACCGCCCTGGCCGCCGGCATCGACTTGCGGCACGCCCTGAATCGGCTCGCCCAGCGTGCCATCCGGCTGTACCAGCCGCAGCCGGCCGGGCCGCTCGGTCACCAGCATGCGGCCCTGGTCAATGAATGTCAGGCCCCACGGGTGCTCCAGCCCCTTGCTCACCACTTCGGCACGCAACTCCACGGCCAAAGCAGAAAGCGGCGCCAGGGCCGCAATCAGGCCTGCCACGGCGGCACGACGAAACACGGGTATGCGCTGTACGCGCGGCAGATGGTCAGTCTGGCAGAGACTGGAATGTGCATGCATCGGTAGCTCCTTCGATTTGCATCGTCGCAGCCACGACTTGCGCCATTACGCGTCCGGTGCAGTGCTGCGCGCTTGATGTTCCCTTGCGACTTTCATGACGGCTTTGCGGATGGTGGCCAACACCGTGGCTTCCTTGAATGGCTTGACGATAAAGCCATGCACGCCGCGCTGCGCCGCCATCTGCACCGTTGCCGGTTCAAATTGGCCCGACACCATGAATACCAGAGCCTTGGGCAAGCCGTTGCGAATTGCATCAAGGCGTTCCCAGCCCGCTTCATCCACCGTGCCGATATCGATGCAGACCAGCTGCGGATGCAGCCTGGTGATGGCCGCCAGGCTTGCGGAACTGGCATTGCCGTCGCCGACCACGTCAAAGCCACCATTCGACAATAGCGTAGACAACAGATTGCGCGAAATGGCATTGCCATCGATGACGGCTGCTTTGATCATGACGTCAGTCCCAATATTTCATTGCTGGCCAAGAGCGCATGCTTAAGTCCTGGTTTGCCAGGCGAACTTGACTTCAGCCATGTGATCCCGTTTGCTTTATCGGTGCCGGCATCGCTGCCACCGGCTTTATTTTGCATTAGAGACACATTCTATGCCGACTGCATGCAGCTGCAAACATGACTGTTGTAAGACGTCAAATAAAAAAGGGGCTTTCGCCCCTCTTCGCGACAAACGCCAGCCTAGCGCTAACCCAGCTTCGCCCCGCGGAACAACTCCTTGTGCTCGCGCGGCTGGCAACGCCAGTACTGCGGCGGCGCTTCCACCTGCGCCCCCAGTTCGGCAGCGGCATGCCATGGCCAGCGAGGGTCGTACAGTATGCCGCGCGCCAGTGCCACCATGTCGGCCTGGCCGGATGTGACGATGGTTTCGGCTTGCCGCGCTTCGGTGATCAAGCCCACCGCCATGGTTGGCATGCCCACCTCGTGCTTGAGCCGCTCGGCAAACGGCACCTGATAACCCGGCCCCAACGCAATCTGCTGCTGCGGCGACAAGCCGCCGCTGGAGACATCGAGGAAATCGCAGCCGCGGGATTTGAGCGCGGCCGCAAAGGCAGCGGTCTGCTCGAGATCCCAGCCGCCCTTGACCCAGTCGGTGGCCGACACGCGCACGCCGACCGGCCGCTCGGCGGGAAACGCGGCGCGGACCGCGTCGAACACTTCCAGCGGAAAGCGCATGCGGTTTTCCAGCGAACCGCCATAGGCATCGTCACGCTGGTTGGATAAGGGTGACAGAAACTGATGCAGCAAATAACCATGCGCGGCGTGGATTTCGATGGCATCGATGCCAAGGCGCGCCGAGCGCACGGCGGCAGCCACGAATGCCTCGCGCACGCGCCGCAAACCGGCGTCATCGAGCGCCAGTGGCGCTTCATTGCCATGCATGAACGGCAGGGGCGAAGGTGCCCAGGTGCGCCAGCCGCCGGCCGTGGAGGGGCGCAGGGTGCCGCCTTCCCAGGGCACGCTGGTGGAGGCCTTGCGGCCGGCATGCGCCAGCTGGATGGCGATCGGCATCGATGAGTGCTGCCGCACCGCCGCCAGCGTCGACGCCAGCGCCTGTTCATTGGCATCCGACCACAAGCCGAGGTCGCGCGCCGAGATGCGGCCATCCGCTTCGACTGCGGTGGCTTCGATGATCAGCAGGCCGGCGCCGGAAAGCGCCAACTGCCCGAGATGCATCAGGTGCCAGGGCGCAGCATTGCCGTCCTGCGCCGAATACTGGCACATCGGCGCGATCACGATACGGTTGGGAAGCGTCAGTTTTCCTAGTTTGATGGGAGAGAATAGTGTGCTCATAAGGGACAATCGCGAACTGTGGAATGGAAGGAATGGCTGCGTCTGTTTGCATGATACTTAACATTGACAGAATGCGTGTGCGGCCCTGCCCATATGGCCGCGCGGACAAGTCGAAGCCAGCCAATCCCGACTGGACTTGCCGTTAGATGGCGGAACTGGCAACTGTTGGCGGAACAAGCCTTTGCCGCCGGAATGCCAGTGAATTCGCGTATATAATGTGCCGCGGCGCAGCAGGCCTGCCGCTCAATGAGGATGCGCCATAGTGCGCAATCAGCCAGACGTTCTCTTGGGCCTGACATCTTCCCTGCAGCCGTTCCTTCTTTGTTATTTCAATATTCCGGGCTCCACCATGAAATGGACAATCATTGCCATTTACCTGTTATCGATTCTCCATGTGCATTTCCGCGGACGAGTACGGCTGCCATTCCTGCGTCAGCTGGTAGACCACTCTTCGGTGGTGGCGCCGCTCAACACTTTCATGCACATGTTTTCCGGCGTGCCATCGACGCCTTATCTGTCGTCGGAAAGCTTTGCGCAATTGCGCAAGCTCGATGCCAACTGGGAAATGATCCGCGACGAAGCCTTGCAGTTGATCGCCCTGCAAAAAATTAAGGCTGCGGAAAAAAATGACGATGCCGGCTTCAATTCGTTTTTCAAATACGGATGGAAGCGCTTTTATCTGAAATGGTATGACGCCAGCCATCCTTCGGCGGAACGCCTGTGCCCCAAGACGGTGGCCCTGCTCAAGGAAATCCCATGCGTGAAGGCGGCGATGTTTGCCGAGCTCCCGCCAGGCGGCAAGCTGAACATGCATCGCGATCCGTATGCCGGCTCGCTGCGCTATCACCTCGGTTTATCGACGCCAAACGACGATGCCTGTTTCATCGACGTCGACGGTCAGCGCTACAGCTGGCGCGATGGCCAGAGCGTGGTCTTCGATGAAACCTATATCCACTGGGCGCAAAACAATAGCGCCAGTGACCGCGTCATCCTGTTTTGCGATATCGAGCGGCCCATGCGCTACCGCTGGGCGCAAGTGCTCAACCGCTGGCTCGGTCGCACGCTCATGACGGCGGCAAGCTCGCCAAACGAAACCGGCGACCAGACTGGCGGCATCAATCGCCTGTTCCGTTTCGTTTGGCTCATCGGTCAATACCGCCGCCGCTTCAAGGCCTGGAACCGCACCGCCTACAATGTCACGCGGATTGCGCTCGGCGCCTTGCTGCTGGCGTGGATTATCTTCGGTTAAGCGATCCCCGCCGGCTGGCGCCGCCCCCAATCTCCCTTCTCAATCGAGCAGCAATTCCTGGCCGGGCGACCGGCCATTGCGAATCATGGCAGCCTGCTCAAATTCATAGTCAGACGCGCAATCGCGGTCGCAGAATTTCTGCCCGAGCGGCAACTGCTCGTCACAGAACCAGCAAGAGCCTTTAGGAATCAGGCCGGGACGATGACGGCATGCCTCGATTGCTGCCAACCGGTTCAATTCGACTTGATCGTTTGCGATATCGGCTTCATCACTCATGGCGCTCTCCTTTGCGTTGTCTTTGTGAAGTGTCTCGGCAATATATAAAAGCCAACGCGCCGTGAAAGTAGGAGGCCCTCGCAAAGTGACGTAGGAAAACATGAGGTTTTGCCATGCACTTACGCGATATCAAATCGACAGTGTGGTCGCATTCAAAATGCGCCTCGGCAAGCATCGTTTTTATTTCCATGAGGCTGCAAATCTGAATGCCGCAGGAAATTTCAGAAATGCATCGATAAAAAAAGCGTCTTTGGTCTCCGCGTGGTAGGAAAGTTCGCGTAGCCGCACCGTCTTTTGAGCTTAATAAAAAAATAAAGGAAAACTTGCGATTTCTCCAACGTGTTGACGAAACCGACACGTATGCAGTGAGTCTGATTTGTTCCTCGTCTATTGCATTCCGGTTCTTTGCCATGAATGCCGTTCCCGTTTTATATCTACGGAGATAACTATGAAGAAACTCAAATTGGCCACCTTGATTGCAATGTTGGGTGCCGCAAGTGTCACCTATGCCCAGAGTTCCAGCAGTGACATCTCGAGCACCACCGATCCCGCTAAGGCAGCCGCCGTCGAGCAACGCGCAGAAGAATTGCGGATGAAGCAGGAACAAAGCGGCGCATCCTCATCCGGCAGCGACACTGGCAGCAGCGCGACTAGCTCCTCGACCGATTCCGGCACGAAAGCTAAACCGCGTCATGCCAAGAAAAAACACCATAAGGCCAAGAGTTCCAAATCCGGCGCAGCAGCCGGTGCTGGCGCCACCACTGGCGCTGGCAGCAGCGGCTATGACAGCGACGGCTCGTCGGGCAACAGCAATCAAAGCAGCGGTTCGTCCGGTACAGGTTCGTCCGGCAGCAGCATGAGCGGCACGTCGGGTTCTTCCAGCTCGGGCAGCGACTCCTCCTCGGGCACCAGCTCGTCGGGCAGCGGCAGCACTGGCGGCATCGCCGGCACCAATCCTGCCGCTAGCGGTGGTCAGTCAAACAGCCAGCAACCGCCGAGCGCAACTTCCAGCAGTGGCAGCTCCGGTAGCGATACCTCTGGCTCCAGTTCGTCCGGTACAGGTTCGTCCGGCAGCAGCATGAGCGGCACGTCGGGTTCTTCCAGCTCGGGTAGCGACTCCTCCTCGGGCACCAGCTCGTCGGGCAGGGGCAGCACTGGGGGCATCGCCGGCACCAATCCTGCCGCTAGCGGTGGTCAGTCAAACAGCCAGCAACCGCCGAGCGCAACTTCCAGCAGTGGCAGCTCCGGTAGCGATACCTCGTCCGGGACCGGCTCTTCCGGCGGCAGCGCCTCCTCGGGCAGCAGCGGCGGCAGCGTCAGCAGCACCACGTCGAGCACGCGTTAACCAGCGGCTCTAAGGCCGGTCCTGGACCGGTCATAAAACCCACCAATTCCCATATCTCTCGTGGGATTGGTGGGTTTTTTCGTAAAAATTAGGCTTACCGTCTAAAAAGGCCCTAAAATGCCTTTTTTCGATAAAAGAAGAATAACTTCGACGGCGCTTGTATTTCCAGAATGAAAAAAAAATGGACAATTAAGCTCCTCGTGCTGACTGGCTTCATCGTGGCGGTGCTCTTTCTGGCGCTGCTATCAGGCATCGTGTGGGATAGCATGATGACTTCGATGAAAGTAAATAGCGAAGAAGACCATAGCAATGCGGTCTTGCTCGCTACCGAAAAAATCAGTTCCAGCATGGCCCTAGCCATTGCCGCTCATCGCGGCTACATGCTCAATGGCGATCAGGAATCCTTATTGCAACGCGATGCGGCATTGGAAGCCTTGGATGCCTCGGTCGCTTCGCTTGCCGACCTGGTGCAAGACGACCTGGAATTGCAAGCCTATCTGCAGCAATTGCAGACGATCATTCCGGAAAAAATCGACATGATGAAGCAGGGTCCGAGCCGTCAAGGCAGCGAGCGCCTGGCTAACGTCAAGTCGAGCAATGCCAGCAGTGCCCAACTGCAGGAAATCTTCAGTCGCATCACTACATACGAGAATCAGCGCCACCATCGTCTCGACCAGGAAAAGCGCGCCGGCATCCGACGCACGCAAATCAGCGCCGCCATGCTGGTATCGTCATTGGCCATCCTGCTGACCGGGCTGTACCTGCTCATCAATCATCATCTGCGCCGTGACGAGTTGCGCATGGAGTTGGAAAAGAGCGAAGCCTTATTGCGCCAGGTGCTGGAATTGATGCCTGTCGGCGTCGTTGTCATCGGGCCGGACCGCTCGCTCAGCATGGCCAATCCCGCCGCCCATGAAATCATGGGCACAAGCCCCGGCGATAAGCTGCAGCTGCCCTGGCTGAAAGCCTGGGATATCGGCACGGGGGAAAGCATCACCCAGGACAAGTCCAGCATCGTGCGCGCGCTCGAGCATGGTGAAGTGACCTTGAACCAGGAAGTGGAAATCATGCGGGCCAACGATGGCCAGCGCAGAATTTTGCGCACTTCCGCCATGCCACTGCGAGATAACCAGCAGAAGATTCTCGGCGCCATCACGGTTAGCCTGGATGTCACCGACTTGAAGCGCACGGAAAAAGCGCTGCAGGCCGCGCATGACGCCATGGAAGCCCGCGTGGCGATGCGCACCCGCGAACTGGTGGTCGCCAACGCCCAGCTGAAGTCGCAGATCGAAGAACGCCGCCGTGCCGAAGACACGCTGCGTCAGACCCAGAATATCCTCACCATCGCGCAGCGTACCGCCCATGTCGGCAGCTGGGAAATCAACCTCGTCACCCAGGAAGCGCAATGGTCCGATGAATTCTTCCGTATCTGCGGACTCGAGCCCGGGTCGATCAAACTCAGCATCCCGGCCGGATTCGACCTGATCCATCCTGAGGATCGCCGTCGCATTTCCGCCGCCGTCAACGCGGCCGTCGAAGCGCGCCGCGAATACAGCGAGACGCTGCGCGTCGTGCGCCCCGATGGCACGATTCGCCACGTGCTATTGCAGGGCGAGCCGGTGCCCAGCGGCTATGCGCCGCCGACCATCCTCATCGGGTCGATGCTTGACATCACCGAACAAAAGCAGAATGAGGAAATGCTGCGCCAGCTGGCCGTGCACCAGGAAGTCATCAAGGAAGAAGAAAGAAAACGCATCGCGCGCGAAATCCATGACGAGATGGGACAAAACCTGCTGGCGCTGCGCATCGACGTCTCCATGCTGCATGCCCGTACGGCCAAAAGCCATCCCAAGCTGCATCACAAGGTCGAGACCGTTCTCAACAATATCGACAATACCATCAAGAGCGTACGCGCCATCATCAACAACCTGCGCCCGGTAGTACTGGACCTGGGATTGTACGCCTCCCTGCAATGGCAGATCGAGGAATTCCAACGCCGCACCGGCATTGTCTGCGAACTGTTCGCCAAGGCGGACGAACTCGATCGCTGCCTGACGGAAGAACAAACCACGACGCTGTTCCGCATATTGCAAGAGTCGTTGACGAACGTCGCCCGTCACGCCAATGCCGGCAATGTCAACATCGCACTGGACCGCAAGGGTAGCCAACTTTTCATGCGCATTGCCGACGACGGCGTCGGCATGTATCCGGGCGACCGGCGCAAATCGAAATCCTTTGGTCTGCTCGGCATACGCGAGCGCATCAGCGCTATCGGCGGTCAAATGACGGTGGAAAGTATCGTCGGCCAGGGCACGGTATTGGTGCTGTCGGTGCCGCTCAATACCCAGGCTACCGACGAGCCGGAACCGCCGCACCGGCTACAAGCGTAATGATCACGCGCGCAGGAGCGGCGCCATCCCTCTTCTGCAAGTCGCGTGTGCCCTGCCGCTATTCCGGCGGCAAGGGCAAGCTGGCCATCAGCGTCAATCCCTTGCCTTTTTCCGTAGTGATCGAGAGATTGCCGCCCAAAGCCGATACGCGTTCCTGTATGCCGACCAGGCCAAACGCATTGGCCTTGCGGCGACAGTTGGGAAAATCTCCCACGCCGTTATCGGCGACTTGCAAATACAGGTAACGCCGATCGCCATGCAAGCAGATGTCGACATGGTCGGCATTGGCGTGGCGGGCGACGTTCGTCAACGATTCTTGCAATATGCGCAGCAGCGCCAGGGCACGCGCATCGTCGATCATGAATTCACTGCGATCCGTCGTCAGCGAGCAGGTTATGCCGCTGCGCCGCTCGAATTCCTTGATCTCCCATTCAAAGGTCGCAATCAAGCCCAGGTCGAGCACGGCAGGGCGCAGGTTATTGATGATCGACCGCACATTCTTGATCATGCTATCGATATTGTTCAGCGCCGACTGCACGGTTTCCACCACCACCGGATGATCGCTGCCGGCCGCACGCTGCATCATCAGAATATCGATGCGCAGCGCCATCAGGTTCTGGCCGAGCTGATCATGCAATTCGCGCGCAATGCGCTTGCGCTCTTCCTCGATAATCTCCCCGGTATGCCGCCCCAATTCCCGCAAGACTTGCTGCGATTGCTGCAGGGCTTGCTCGGCGCGGCGCCGCTCGGCGATTTCTTCCGTCAGCAAGGCATTGATCTGCTGCAGCCTGGCGGTGCGCTCATGGGCATGCTGCCCGGCTTCTGCCGCTGTTGCGCCGGCATCCTGCGTCTTGCGTCTTTTTTTTCTGGGCCGAATCGCTTCTTCATGAAAGATATTGTCTTTGTCAGAGAACTGTGGGGAGGTCTTTTGCGATGGAATTACCGTATGCGCCATAGCGGAGATCAATCAGCGTCGAAACAACAAGCCGCAGTTCCCGATATATCAGAAGAGGGCAAGGAGATGAACTCAATAGACATACTGCTTTCGCATTGGTTGCATGTTATCTATGGGAAGCAGATTTCTTCCTTTTCCAGGCCGTACGGTGGACTCAGACTTCGGTTTGTGAGCCGAAACGACGGCAAGAATGTTGAATACTTCCATTTTTCGGAAGTGTAAGTTCCATTAATTTCGCTTTTTATATGAGCATTCCGGCACTATTATGTGCCATGAAGCGTCATAGGGTTTCCAGCTTGTCCTATGATCTATGACTGAATTCACGCGGAAGTGCACGCTTTACACGCCGCAAGCTTTTATTGGAGATTTGCATGAAAACACTGTTAACAGCGATGCTGGTCGGTGCACTGACACTGACTGCGGGCATTCCCGATGCCGAAGCCAAACGCATGGGTGGCGGCGGATCATTCGGCCGGCAGTCGCAAAGCATGAGCCGCCAGGCTACACCACCTTCGCAATCGCATAACCAGGCAGCACCCGCACAACGGCAGGCCGCACCGGCCAACAATGCGCAGAATGCGGCAGCCAAGCCGGCCAGCCCGTGGAAAGGGATGTTGGGCGGCGCCCTGCTTGGTCTGGGTCTCGGAGCCTTGCTGTCGCACCTGGGCATCGGCGGTGCGTTGGCCAGTGCCATCAGCTCGATCCTGATGATCGCCTTGCTGGCAGCAGCGGCATTCTTCATCTATCGCATGATCAAGCGTAAATCGGGTCATCAGGAACCGATGCGCCCGGCCTATGCGAGTGCGAATTCTTCCGGCTTCAATACGCCGAACATCGGCTCGCGCCTGGAACCCGCACAACCGGTGCAACCGGCCGCCTTTTCAGCTGCGCCGCTGGCATCGGGCAATGCTGCCGACACCGGTGTGACGCCGTTTGGCGTACCGGCTGATTTCGATACGACAGGTTTCCTACGTCACGCCAAGAGCAACTTCATCCGCCTGCAAGCGGCGTGGGATCGTGCCGATATCAACGATATCCGCGAATTTTCAACGCCGGAAATGTTCGGCGAACTGCGTCTGCAACTGCAAGAGCGCGGTGCGTCGGCCAACCATACCGATGTGGTTTCGCTCAATGCCGATTTGCTGGGCATTGAAACGGTGGGCACTGAATATGTTGCCAGCGTCAAGTTCGATGGCATGATCCGCGAATCGGAGCACGCCGCAGCAGAACCGTTCGCGGAAATCTGGAACCTGACCAAGCCGGCCAACGGCCAGGGCGGCTGGCTCCTGGCAGGCATCCAGCAAGTCAACTAAATAACGCCGCAGCCAAAACAAAACGCCCGCTATATGCGGGCGTTTTTCTTTACCGGGAAATGGCCGGATCGATTACGCAGCGACTGCCAGCGCCACCGGGTTATCGTCCATCATCGCCTGGAATACCTTGATATCATCGATATCGATCTCTTCTTTTTCCAGCAAGCGCTCCACCATCGCATCCATCACATTCTGGTGCGTGGTCAGGATGGCAGAGGTATTCTGCTTGGCCTGCGCCATGATGTGCATCGCTTTCATTTCCGCTTCATAGCGCATCTGCGGGCTGGAATGCTCATCGATCGTCAGCAGGCCGAATTCCGACATGCCATGGCGGCACACCAGGTTCAGCGCGATATCCGAGGCGCGCTGCAAGTCATCGTCGGCGCCGGTGGTCATCGAGTGCATGAACAACTCTTCCGCCACGCGACCACCCAGCAGCACGTGCAAGCGGTTCACCAGATGCTTACGCTCCACCAGCAGCTGATCATTCGTCGGCGCCATGAAGGTCTGGCCCAGCGACTGGCCGCGCGGCACGATCGACACCGCAGTCACGGGATCGGTACCGCCAGCCATGGCGACGATGGCATGGCCGCACTCATGGACTGCCAGGCGGCGACGCGCATCCTGATCGATCAGCGACAGGGTCGAGCGGCGCTCTTCACCCATCAGCATGACATTGCGAGCACGCAGAACATTCTCCAGCGCGACTTTGTCGGCGCCGTTATGCACGGCGATCATCGCCGCCTGGTTCATCACGTTAGCCAAATCGGCACCGGAGAAGCCGATGGTCTGGCGGGCGATTTCACTGTAGTTCAGATTGTCCTCGACGCGGACCTTGCTGCCGTGGATTTTCAGGATTTGCTCGCGCTCCTTCAGGTTCGGCTTGCCGACCTGGATACGGCGGTCGAAACGTCCCGAGCGCAGCAAGGCCGGGTCGAGCGAATCCAGACGGTTGGTGGCGGCGACGACGATGACGCCGTTATTGGCTTCGAAACCATCCATCTGCACCAGCAGCTGGTTCAGGGTGCTGCTCATTTCACGCGCAGCGGCCGAACCTTCATTCATGCGCTTGCCGCCGACGGCATCGATTTCATCGATGAACAGCACGCAGGGCGCCATCGCACGCGCCTTGGCAAACAGGCGCTTGATCTTCAGGGTCGAGACGCCGACGAACATCGAGCTGAATTCCGAACCATTGGTGGCGATGAAGTTCGCGCCGGATTCGCCAGCCAAGGCCTTGGCCAGCAAGGTCTTGCCGGTACCCGGGTCACCGTACAGCACGACGCCGCGCGGGAAGTTGGCGCCGATTTTTTCATAGACGTCCGGCGCCTTCAGGTAAGTGGCAATTTCCATCAAGTTCTTTTTCGCTTCTTCCGCGCCGGCCACATCGGCAAAGCAGACTTGCGATTGACGCTGCTTCTTCCGGAAAGGCAGGGCCAGCGGCTCAGGACGCGAAGCGATCAGGCCAAACAAGCCCAGCACGGCCAGCAACACGATCATCGGCAGCATGGTATCGAGGTTGATGGCATGCGGGTCAATCTCGACATTGGCGCCCTTGGCGGTAAAGCGGTTGGCGGCATCCACATCCATGGACGGCAGCTCGACGATATAGCGGCCGCCATCCTTCAGCGTGACATCAGCCTTGCCGCTGTCGCGGTTGGGCGCGATGCGCACGGTGCCGATTTTGCCGGCTTCCAGGTCGGCGGCAAAATAGCTATATGTCTGCGTGATGCGGTGATTCTGTTTATAAGTGAAATACGCGGCAGCGCCGCCAATCACGCCGACACTGATCAAAGCGATCAGGATCTTGCGCCAGAATTGACGTCGCTTGATGCTGGAAATGCTGCTCGTCATAAATATTTTCTCCGGGGTATGAGATGTGGCAGGGCAATAATTGCTTATCGAAAAGCGATTCTTCTTCTTAGTCCACTTTCTCTTGCCGCGGTTCAATCAAGGAACGCGAAAATGCCGGCTTTTTCAGCGAAATGTGCAAAAAAGCGGATGAGATGACAATATCTGAGCGTAACGCCAATATCGAAAAGAAGACCGTAACACCTTGCCTGGATCAGGCCATGACAATCCAATAAAAAAGCAGGGACGTCCTGATGACGTCCCTGCTTTTTTACTGAAAAAGAAAATCACATCGGTAATTCGCCGTCGCCCAAGGTTTTTACACTGGTAATGGCATAGCCCTTCGACGAAATTTGTTCGACCGGGTCTTCAATTGAAAACTGCGGCAAGCGGTCCACGCTTTCTTCCAGATCGACGCTTCGTTCCGCCGCTTCCCAATCGACGCTGATCGCTTCATCTGGAATAACCTTGCCTTCTGGCACGGCCAAGTAAGAAAACTGTCCACCGGATTCTGGACGACGGTAAATATCGACGCGCATGTCATTCCCCTTGTCAAAATCAACACTTGTTTTTGACTATACGCCGCTATAAAGGTTGCGCTTTGATGTGGATGTCTTGCGTATCTAAGAAATTGCAATTTAGTTAGATTTTGCCAGCAAACTGAAATGCTCAACAACAGGAGGCTGGGCAAAGTAGGGGCTGACGATTGCGCGCCATTCGGTGAAAGCAGGCGACTCCCTGAAATCAACGGTATGGTTTTCCAATGTCTCCCAAAAGATCATTAATACATATCGCTCAGGTGATTCGATCCCTTTATTGATCTTAAAACCCTGAAACCCTTTAGCTTTAGCAATTACTTCCGTGACGCCGCGCTGAATGACCAAGTCGAATTCGGCTTGACGGTCTGCCTGGATACGGATATCTGCAATCTCAAGAATCATTATTTACTCTGCCAATGAAAATTTAATTATGGCATCTTTCCTGCTCGTTCAATATTACCGGCGAAGACTATTGCAATAATGGATTTTTAGCCGCAGCTGTGTAATATTTGCAATATGCCAACATCTTCATCGCTATTGATCGATGCTACCCCTGCCGCTTTCATGCAGGGCGGCGTGTCGATCAGCCTCAGCGGTTGCGATGCGGCAAACATCCGAGAGTAGGCAAAGCCATCGGTTGTCGGGTCACGCCGGATTTATGCCGGCCGGGATGCGCGTCAGGGTAACTAACAATGAAAAGGAAAATACCATGAGCAACGAAACACTTGCCCACGCAACTGTCGTCAATACAAAGCCGGCGTTTTCTTCGGCCGGCATTATCTGGCTAAAGCTTGCCAGCCTCTATCTGGTGCTAGGCATCGTTATCGGTATTGCGATGGGGGCGAGTGAAAACTTTACGCTGCGGCCGGTGCATGCCCATGTCAATCTGCTTGGCTGGACGACACTGGCCTTATCCGGGTTGATTTACAGCCTCTTTCCCTTGGCAGCGCAAAGCCGCCTGGCCAAGCTGCACTTCTGGCTTCTTAACCTTGCACTGCCCGTCATGATGGTCACCCTCACTCTGCTGCTGTTTGGTCACAAGGAAGTGATTCCCGTCATGGCGTTAGCAGAGATCGCGGCGGCATTGGCCGTACTGGCATTCGTCATAAATATGTTCAAAAACCTCAAGGCCGGCTGATCTGCATCTGCAGCTGGATCCGCTATCGCGACAACAAAAAAGGCAAGTCTTTGCAGACTTGCCTTTTTCTTGCGTGCTGATGCTGTTCTGCTAAATGGATGATCTCGCCTAGCCAGCCAGCAAAGGATGGCTGCTACTTAGCGTGTGCGACCGCGTCGTACCAGATTAACGATGGCCAGAAGGATGATAGCGCCAAGGAATGACACCAGCAGCGAACCCAAACTAAAGTCGTTCTGATTAATCGTCCCTGTGCCAAACAGCGGTGCCAGCAACCAGCCACCCAGCAATGCACCAATGATACCGACCACAATATTCAAAATCATTCCCTGCTCTGCATCGGTCTTCATGACCAAGCTTGCCAGCCAACCGATGATGCCCCCAACTACTATCCAGATAATGAAGTTCATGTTGGTCTCCTAAAGTGTGCAATGTCACGAAAAACAAGTCGCCTTGCATCCGGCTACTAAAAGGATGCTAGCAGGGGAAGCCGCTCAATGGCATAGGACAGTGACTGATTGTAGAGTAGGAAAACGCGAAGAAATCGTTAAAAAATTAATGGGGGAAATGAAAGTTAACGGATAACAATGGAATTATTGAGTCGAAGAAAAATTACGCCTGCACTTACTTGCTCACGATAAAAATCTGGTCGCCGTGGCGATCTATTTTTTTGCAGATTTTTTTCTCTTTGGGGCCAGCATCGTCTGACGACATGTCGGCGCACCGCAGCGGCATGCATAATTCTGTTTCACGGTCGGCGTGTGGCGCTCTTCGATGATGAGACCGTAGTCGTAACCCAATTCTTCTTCCGGCTGGATATCGCGCAGGGCATAAATGAAGACGCGGCCATCTTCCTCGCGAGCTTCGCAATTTGGTTCGCAGGCATGATTGATCCAGCGCGCATTGTTGCCGCCGGCATCGCCATCGATCAGACGGCCATCTTCCAGGCTGAAGAAAAATGTGTGATGCGGATTGTCCGGGTCGCGGCCGTGCCGTCGCTGCGCTTCATCCTCGCTGATACGCTCGCCTTTGTATTCGATGATGCGCGTGCCTGCTTTGATCAGGCGCGTGGCGAAGACGCCTCTGCCATGAATGTGCGAGCCGCGCACGACGATGGCGGAACGTTGGCGCGGCGCTGCCGTTTTTGCAGCGCCTGATTCATTGAGAGAGTCGTTGTACATATCGCAGATGTGGAAAGCTTCATTATTTTATAAGCCCGCAGTTTACAGCGAATGCACTGTGCAGGCATGCATGTCTGTTGCATTAAGTACTGATTAATGACTCGCACGGTTTGCTGGCGGATCAAATGCGCTGATAACTATTTTTACCAATTGCCATCGGTGCAATGCAAGTCCATCCAGAAGCTTATCCAAGCGACAAAAAATTTCAGCTTTGGCTACAATTCGGTGGCCCTAGCTCACAATTTTTCTGCAAAGCACTCGCCATTCTGCATTATTTCAGCCATCATATTTTTATTGCTTTGGAGAATAAAATGGCTGTATCGATTGGAATGCTGGAACGACGTGCGCGCTATGTCATGAGCGCGGTGGCCTTGGTTGCAGTGGCAGGATTGGCCGCATTCAAGTTAGGGTGGATCACTACCGCTCCGTCTTATAAAGAAGACGCCTGGTATCTGGTAAGAGGAAATACCAACTTCGTCATTACCAGCGAATATGCCGACGAGGCGACCTGCCGGCAAAAAGAAAGCGCGTCTTCGGTTTGCCGCTCCGGCAAAGCCTTACTCAAAGAAGCACCGGGCTACCAAAACCGGCACTCCTGAACGACAAACGGGCCGCGATGCGGCCCGTTTTCGGTTCTCAGCAGCGAGAAGAATTACTTCTTGGTGCGACCGGTAGCTTTTTCAGCGGCTTGGGTGAATTGCGCCGTTGCGCTGCTCAGGTTGGTTTCGATGGCTTCGACAGCTTGCTTGGTGGTCTTGGCCAATTGTTCGTAACCAGCGTTGGCGTTACCGATCATCGACTTAACGATGGCGATCACGTTTTCCGAACCAGCCGGAGCATTCTTGGCCACGTCGTCCACGAGAGCAGCAACCTTGCGGCTGGTTTCAGCGATTTGCGCTTCTGCAGTCTTGGTGATTTCAGCCTGGGTCGACGAAGCGATGTTGGCGATGTGACGAGCGTAGGCAGCGGCTTTTTCAGCGTTCGGTTGAGCTTGGGCAGCGGCCAGCGAGAAGAATTCTTGTGCATCCTTGGCAGCCAGCAATTGCTTGGCAGCGGCGTTGGACTCTTCCAGCGAAGTCTTGGCAACGGTCAGGTTCAGGTCGATCAGCTTTTCGACGCCTTCGAAGGCTTTGCTGGTCAGCGCGGTAACCAGGGCGAGTTGAGCTTCGACATTAGCTTTGGTAGCAGCGGAAAATTGGTCTTGGTACGAAAACATTTGCTTCTCCTAGTAGATAAGGAATAACAGTGATTAGGGGCAGCGCCGGTTGTGCACCGCAACAATGGCTATTTTAGGCCCCTCTTTACTTTTGTCAAGAACTTTTTTGTGCGACGCAACAAAATATTTTTTATGTTGCTTGGTCCACACATTAAGTGGCTTTCAAGCCGGGCACGAGTTGTTTCTGCGTTTCATTGTTGCATTGCAGCCAGCGGATTATAGAAAGGAGTTGCCAGTTATTCAAATATTTTTCTGGCAATTTCTTGTTGCAGCGCAAAGGTTGCGCAGAAGATGGTCGAGTCTGCGCATAGCCAGCCTCATAGGCAGCCTATTTGGCACTCACTGACTCGGCTTCATCCGGCACCAACTCGTGGACCACGATGCCGGTCTCGGCCGGCACGAAACTCGTCCAGCCGCGGTGGCGTATTGCCCGCAGCGCATCCTGATAACCCTGTTCCCAGCGCCAGCGTATCGATCCCCGCGAAAAATTCACATCCTTCGACGCCATATGCCAGTCCCGCCCGGAATACGCGAGGCGCACGATGTGGATGGTCGAGTCACGCCCGACGGCATCGAGGACATGCGCCGTGCGCTTCTTGCACTCCTCCGGCAACTCGCTATGCAGCTTGCGCACCATGCGCCGCAGGTTATGCAATTCCAGGTAATGCTCGATGTGGTTTTTCGAGCGGGAGGCATACATGACATCCTTTTGGCGAGTCGCGACTTCATCCATGGTGGTCGGTTCATCGCCGGAAGCGCTCCATAAGTCCACCATGAAACACAAGGTATCGACGCGCGGCTCATCGTCCAGCACGGTTTCCAGCGGCGTGTTGGAGAATAAGCCGCCGTCCCAGTACAACTCGCCGTCGATGCGTACTGGCGGAAAACCGGGCGGCAGGGCACCGCTGGCCATGATGTGCTTGACGCTGATATGGCGCTGGCGGTTGTCGAAGATGGCGCGGCGGCCGCAGGTGACTTTCATCGCTTCGATAGTCAGGCGCATGCCGCCCGGAGTATTCAGGTAATCGAAATCGACCAGTTCGTGGAGCGTCTTTGCCAGCGGAGCGGTATCGTAGAAACTGGCCTGTTCCGGATCGACGGGCATGCCAAGCGAAAAAGGATGCATCATCCGAGGCGAAAAAAAGCCGGGAACACCGCGCAATAGCGTGTCGAAGGTCGCCATGCGGATATTCATTTGCCGGGCGGCGTCGGAGACGCGGTTCATGTCGAAGGCATCATCATGAGCCACGCGGTCCCAGAATTCCTTCAGCTGAGCCAGGCAACGACTACGCTTGTTGCCGGCAATAATGGCGGCGTTGATCGCACCGATGGAAGTGCCCACGACCCAATCCGGCGTCAAGCCGTGCTCATGCAGCGCCTGGTAGACGCCGGCCTGGTAAGCGCCGAGCGCCCCGCCGCCTTGTAATACCAGGGCAATGCGGTGCTGATCCGGATTGAAATCGTTGCTGGCCTTCATGTCCATCTGATTATTCTCCTGCGCAATATCGTTTCTGCCATCATGCATGGTTTAGCGCTAAGTGTAGCCCATTCGTCCGACGCGGCTCGGGTAGTCCAGGAGCAATGCCTTCACGCCCGAGTCTTCCAGCGTAGAATGAGGCTTTTTTTGCGCCGTCTCTTTTCATGACTATCCTGCTGTCCACCCTGAACGCCCGTTACACCCATGCCTCATTGGGCTTGCGCTATCTGCTTGCCAACATGGGCGAACTGCAGGAGCAAACCCGCGTGCAGGAATTCGTCATTGGCACGAAGACGACGGAAATCGTGGAAAAGCTACTGGCGTCGCGCCCTCGCATCATCGGGCTTGGCGTCTATATCTGGAATGTCGAGGAATGCACCAAGGTCGTGTCGATGCTCAAGCGCGTCGCACCCGAAGTGACGGTCATTCTGGGCGGGCCGGAAGTGTCGTATGAAACCGCCGAACAGGAAATCGTGCGCCTGGCCGATTACGTCATCACCGGCTGGGGCGATGTCAGCTTTGCCGTGCTGTGCCGGCAGGTATTGCATGGTCCGCAGCCATTGATGAAGATCCATGCGGGCGTGCAGCCGCCATTGAACGACCTTGCCTTGCCATACGATCTCTATACCGATGAAGATATCGCGCATCGCACCTTGTATGTCGAGGCATCGCGCGGCTGCCCGTTCAAGTGCGAATTCTGTCTATCGTCGCTCGACAAGACGGCGTGGCCGTTTGATCTCGATGCGTTCCTGGCGGAGCTGGAAAAACTCCATGCGCGCGGCGCTCGCCTGTTCAAGTTCGTCGACCGCACGTTCAACCTGAATATCAAATCCAGTTTGAAGATCATGCAATTCTTCCTCGATAAACTGGCCGCGCATCCGGAAGACCCGGTATACGCCCATTTCGAGGTGGTGCCCGACCATCTGCCCGATGCGCTCAAGGATGCCATCGTGAAGTTCCCGGCGGGCACGCTGCAATTCGAAATCGGGATCCAGAGCTTCAACCCGGAAGTCCAGGCACACGTGAGCCGCCGGCAAAACAATGAAAAGGCGGCCGACAATATCCGCTGGCTGTGCGAGCACTCGCACGCGCATTTGCACGTTGATTTGATTGCCGGCTTGCCGGGCGAGGATATCGACAGCTTTGCGCGCGGCTTCGATTTTCTGTATTCACTCAAGCCGCACGAAATCCAGTTCGGCATCCTCAAGCGCTTGCGTGGCACGCCGATCATCCGCCATACGGAAAATTTCCATATGGTGTATGAAGCCCATCCGCCCTACACGATTCTGGCAAATGACCGCATCGGTTTCGCCGACATGCAACGCTTGGTACGCTTTGCCCGTTACTGGGACATGATCGCCAATTCCGGCCGCTTTGCCCATACGCTGCCGCATATCCTGGGTGAGTCTCCCTTCGCGCGCTTTATGGCATTGTCGGACTGGTTGTATGCCAAGACGGACGCCACACACCGCATCGCCCTGGACCGCCTTGCCGGATTAGTGGGGCAATGGCTGGAGGAGCAAGGCATATCGGCAGACACGGCGCGTGCATTGTTGGAAAGCGATTATGCGGGACAGGCGCACAAGAAGCATATCGTGAAAAAAGCGCAGGCCGAAAACAAAAAGGCCGAGAGCGCGGCACCGTTACGGCAAGCGCGGCATCTGGCAGCGTAAGCTTGGCTGAAGTGCGCTCGCCGGATAGTTGTCTAGGCGCAGCGCTGCGCTTCCAATCCGAGGTTATTTGATCGCCTGCGACGGCATTGCCTCTTGGCGCGCCATCCACTCCTCGATCAATTGCCGCACAAACGGCGGCAGCGCTGAAATGGGAAGCGCGTGTCTTCGCTCGTAGATCATCTGCGCATAGACGCTGGCCAAGGCATTCACTTCCGGCGAAAGCGTACTCTCCTCTCCAGTGGAAGGCTTACTCAAGCGCCAGTGGTTGATTAGCTTTTCCAGGTTGGTCAGTGAAATGTCAGCAGACATGGTAAGTGGACCAGCGTGGAAACTATGTGCACAGCACCAGGCGATTTGCCAGGTCGACGATAAAGGATGGCCGCAGATAAGCCATGAAGGTCGCCGCCAGAACGATGGCAAGCAGTATGCCCAACAGCATATGCTGGAGCCGGCTGCGTCGAGATTTCATCTGGTCGTCCATTTCACTCTGCCTCTCACGATGACTTGGCGGCGAGTCAGTATATGCCCCTTAAGCGAGCGCAGGTTTGCGCACAATCGGCTTTTCATTGATCGGCAGGTTGACGAGGGCCGCGAACACACCAAGCGCGATGGTGATCATCCAGACCGTGTTGTAGCTGCCTTCCTTGGTAAACAAATACCCGCCCAGCCAGACGCCGAGGAAGCTGCCGACCTGGTGCGAAAAAAACACGAAGCCGGATAACATCGACATGTACTTCACGCCGAAGATGCTCGCCACGACGCCATTTGTCAGCGGCACGGTCGACAGCCACAAAAAGCCCATCGCCGCAGCAAACACGTACACCGAAGCGGTCGATAGCGGCGCCAGCAGGAACAGGGCGACGACCACCGAGCGGGTGATGTAAATCGAGGAAAGCAAATAGCGCTTGGGCAGGATGCCACCGAATTTGCCGGCGTAGTAGGAGCCGAAAATATTGAACAGGCCGATCAGGGCAAGCGCAATCACGGCGACATTCGGATCCATGATGCCCTTGTCTTTGAGGTAGGCCGGCAAATGCACGCCGATGAATACGACCTGGAAGCCGCAAACGAAATACCCGGCCACAAGCAGCAGGAAAGGTTTATAGGCGAAGGCTTCGCGGATCGCTTCGCCGATGCTTTGTTGATGCCCGCCTTGTTCTTGATAAACCGGCTCGCGCAAATACCAGGACATCGGGATCATCACCACTAGCAGCAGGCCGGCGAGCACATAAAAGGCATTTTGCCAGCCGGTAGCCGAGATCAATTGCTGTTCGACCGGCATCAGGACGAATTGCCCGAAGGAGCTCGCCGCCGAGGAAATGCCGAAAGCCCAGGAGCGTTTTTCCGCCGGCGCGACTCGCCCCACGATACCGCTGATGGCGCCGAAGGCGGTACAGGCAAGTGCCGCGCCGCCCAGCGCGCCAGCCCCGATGACGAACAAAGTCGGTTGCGTGACCAATGCCATCCAGAGCAAGGCTGCCGCATAAAACAGGGCGCCGACCAGCACCACGCGCGCGGTGCCGATACGGTCGGCAATCACGCCGGCGAACGGCCCGAATACACCCCACATCAGGTTTTGCAGTGCCATGGCGAGCGAATAGGTTTCCCGCGTCCAGCCATTGGCTTGTGAAATCGGTTGCAGCCAGAATCCAAAGCCGTGCCGTACTCCCATTGCCAGAGTCAGCACCAGTCCGCCCGCGATCAACACGGTTTTTAATTCTGGCGCGCGTTTGGCAATCCACATGACGATTCTTTCTGGCAATAAAAATATCAGTGTAGCGTAAAGCCTTGCCGCGTGTGGCGAGTCGTTTTGTTTCTGAGGTGCGAGGATGTGACATTAGCATTTTCGCAGGAGTTACTCATTCATGCGACATAGAAATTGGTGATTCTTCGTCACCGGGTCGTCTTCCTTTCGGCTTTTCCGCATCGTGAACTTGTTGCATTCCTATTAACTCAAACCGGTGGACTGCCATGCAATTATCGGCGGCCATCTGCCTAGCCCGTTGCTCTGCAGCGTCGGCCGGAACATGCGAATAAAATTTAATGCTTAGCGTCACGATACATGCTTGAGGAATCTACCCCTTTAATCGGCTGCGCTGGCTGGAGCATCGCGAGCGCGCAGAAGGCCTCGTTTCCCCTGGCAGGAAGTCACTTGGAGCGCTATGGTGCTGTTTTGCCGGCGGTCGAAATCAACAGTTCCTTTTATCGCTCGCATCGTCCCGAAACCTATCAGCGCTGGGGCGATAGCGTTCCGGAGAATTTCCGCTTTTCGGTCAAGGTTCCGCGTACGATTACCCATCATCAGCGTTTGCAAAATGTCGCGCCGCTCATTGAAGGGTTCGTGCAAGAAGTTCATGAATTGGGAAACAAACTAGGCTGCCTTCTGGTGCAACTGCCACCGAGCCTGCGGTTCGATCCGCCAACCGTACATGCGTTTTTCGCGAATTTGACTCAACAGACAAGCGCGCCGGTTGTCTGCGAAGCCCGGCATCGCAGTTGGTTCATGCCCGCAGCAAATCAACTCTTGCAAGAGTTCGGCATCAGCCAAGTCATTGCCGATCCGCCCGTGGCGCCGTGCGAAGAGCTCTTTACTGGCGCGAAAACGGTGTATGTCCGGCTGCATGGATCGCCAGAGATGTACCATTCGGCGTATTCAGAAGAATACCTGTCGCAACTTGAAAACGAATTGCGGCAATATCAGGCGCAGGGAAAAACCGCCTGGTGCATCTTCGACAATACGGCCAGCGGCGCGGCAATGCCCAATGCATTGTCGCTCCTGGCTCGATTCAAAAGGAAAAATGCTGCTGACGTGAAGGTGCGTGCCTAGCTGGCCAGGAATCGACGCACGATCTCGATTTGTTCCGGCACGTTCAGGCATGGCGCATGACCGCAATCCGGAATGATGGCTGCCTGAGCGCGTGGGCCACGGCGAGTCATTTCATCGACCGTATCCTGCAACAACAGGTCCGAATTTTCACCGCGCAGTACCAGCGTCGGCATGTCCAGCTGATCGTAGAATTCCCAGGTGCGGTAATCGTTGGGATGCACGAAAAACTGCCGCACCATGGCGGGATCGTAATGCGTAGTGATCTTGCCGTTGGGAAGACGACGAGTCGACGTTTCCGCCATGCGGCGCCATTGCGCAGCGCTTTGCCAGCCATACGGCAAATACACCTTGCGCAGATAAGCTTCCAACTCGGTGACTGTATCGAATTCCGGCGGATTGCCGGCATAGGCCTTGATGCGCTCAAGCGCTTCCAGTGCCAGCATGGGGCCGTTATCGTTCAAGACGAGGTGGCTGATGCGGCCTTTGAGCGTGGTTGCCGCGGCGCGCGTGCCGATGGCGCCGCCCATCGAAGTGCCGACCCAGCGGGCGCGTTCGATGCCAAGCTGATCAAACAGGGATTGCGCGATTTGCGCATAGAAAGCCAGGCAGTACTCTTCGTCCGGTACCGGGCTCCACTGAGAAAAACCGCGCCCGAGCGTGTCGGGCGCGATGATGCGGTAACTGCCGCGCAATTCCAGCGCCAGATCATCGAAATCGCGGCAGGTGCGCGCCAAGCCGTGCCACATGATGAGCGGGGGCGCCGCATTGTCACCCCACTCCACATAGTGGATTTCACGGCCATGGCAACGCAGGTAGTGCGAGCTAGGCTGCATGCTGCCTTACTTCTTCTTGAACATCGCGCGCAAGCGCAGCTTGCCGACGACGCCCATGGGCAGGAAGTACACCGAGAGGATGTACAGCACACCCAGCCACAGCAGCCAGCGGTCCGGCGACAACAGGGCCGACAGCATCGGCAGGCTGGAGGTAGCGTCGGAAGCCAGCTTGAACAGCTCCTGCAGATAGCTTTCCGCGGTCAGGAACAGGGCCGTGCCGACCACTGCGCCGTACATCGTGCCCATGCCGCCGATCACGACGATCAGCAGGATGTCCACCATGATCACGAACGACAGGGAAGTGTCCGGGCCGTTATAACGCAGCCACAGCGCCAGCAGGCAGCCAGCCAGGGTGGCGAACAGCGCAGCCAGAATGTTCGACCAGATACGGAACACCACGATACGGTAGCCGATCGCTTCAGCACGGAAATCGTTTTCACGGATGGCTTGCAGTACGCGACCAAACGGCGAATTCACGATACGCAGCATCAGCAAGAACAGCGCCAGTGCGATGAAGAACACCATGTAGTAGGTGAGCAGCTTGCCGTTGAGTTCAACACCAAACAGCGGTGTTTCCGACAACGTAAAGCCTGGCGAGAAAATTTCCGGCAGGCGGAAATTCAAGCCGTCTTCACCACCGGTGATATCGGACATCTGGCCAGCCAGGGTCAGGAACGCCATCGCCACCGCCAAGGTAATCATGGCATAGAAGATTGCCTTCACCCGCAGCGACATCAGGCCCACGACCAGGGACAGGGCCAGCGACAAAGCCAGCGCACCGCCCATGCCGATCAACAGGCTATCCCAGCCCGGGCCCATGCGCGAACTGGCGATGGCAATCCCGTAGGCACCGATACCGAAGAACATGGTATGGGCGAACGAGAAAATCCCGGTGTAACCCAGCAGCAGGTCGAAGCTGGCCACCAGCACGATAAAGATCGAAATCTTTGCAGCCACGTTCAGCGCGCGCGAGCTCGGGAACAGGAACGGCGCGAGCGCGAGGCCCAGGAAAATGACGATCAGGATACCGGTCAGCACGCGGCTGCGCGGCAAGTCGTTGGATAAGAGACGCGAGATCATCGGTTGGTCACCTTATAGAGGCCGTTCGGACGCCATACCAGGATGGCAACCATCAGCAGAATGGTCGAGACAGCGTTGATTTTCGGGGTAAGGAAGCCAGAGTAGTTCGACAGCAGGCCAACCAGGATAGCGCCGAGGAAGGCGCCGCCGGTCGAACCCAGGCCGCCGATAATGATCACGATGAACAGCAACACGTTGATCGAGGCGCCCATCTGCGGAATGATGCTTTGCTGGTAGAAGCCCCACATCACGCCACCCAGGCCGGCCAGTGCGCAACCTACCACGAACACGCCAACGAACAGGGCCTTGATGCGGTAACCCAGGCTTTCCACCATTTCGGCATCCTGCACACCGGCACGGATCAGCAGACCCAGCTTGGTACGGTTCAGCACCAGCATCATGACGGCAAACACAATGATTCCGACTACCACGGCGAACAGGCGGTACTTCTCGATGCCGGCATCCATGAAGATCACGGAACCGAACAGCGAAGTCGGCAGCGTCATCGGACGCATTTCCGGGCCCCAGATCACCTTGATCAGCTCTTCGCCGACCACCATACCACCCATGGTGATAAGAATCTGCATCAGGTGCAAGCCGTAGACTTTGCGCACCAGGACACGCTCAAAGATCCAGCCGACAATGCCGGACACGACCATGGCCGCAAACATGGCCAGGATCATCGCCAGCAAGTTCAAGCCAAGGCTGTCCGCGGTCATCCACTCGGCCGGCAGCCAGCCCAGCACGGTCGCTGCCACGAATGCGCCGACGGCGATGAACAAGCCATGACCGAAGTTCAGCACGTCCATCAAGCCGAAGATCAGGGTCAGGCCGGAGGCGATGATGAAAATGATCATGCCCATGGCCAGGCCTGCCAGGGTCAGCGTCAGCCAGGTAGAGGTTGAGCCAATGAAGGGCAATGAAGCCAGCGCCATGATCGGCGCCAGGGCCAACGGAATCCAGTCGACCTTGGCCTTTGGAATGGTTGGCGCCTTCGAAGTTTTTGCAATGGGGAGTTCAGCTGTGCTCATGATTTCCTCATTGGTGAGCGTTCAGGGAAAGACCCAGCAGCTGCGTCTGCAGCGCTTCGTCTTCAGCCAGTTCTGCCATCAGGCCGCGGTGCACGATCTTGCCGTTGTCCATCACGGCCACCGTGTCGCCCAGCTGCTTGGCAAAGTTGAAGTTCTGTTCCACCAGCAGGATCGTGGTATCGGTCTGCTTGAGTTCGCGGAAGGCCGAAATCATGTTGGCGATGATCGCCGGCGCCAGGCCCTTGCTGGGCTCGTCGATCAGCAGCAGCTTGCGCGGTTCGACGATAGCGCGGGAAACGGCGAGCATCTGCTTCTGGCCGCCGGACAATTTACCAGCCGGGTATTCCCAGAATTTCTTCATTGCCGGGAACAGCGAGAAAATCCATTCCAGGCGCTTTTGATCGATGTCCTCGACGCTGCGTGCGCCGCGGGCCGCGAGAATCATGTTTTCACGCACGGTCAGGTCCGAGAAGATCCCCATGTTTTCTGGCACGTAGGCGATGCCTGCCTGCGAAATATCGGGAGTGGACTTCTTGGTGACGTCCTGGCCGTCGAAAGTGATCTTGCCCTTGGACGCCTGCCACAAGCCCATGATGGTGCGGAGGCAGGTGGACTTGCCGGCGCCGTTGCGGCCCAACAGCATGGTCAGCTGGCCGCGCGGCACTTGCAGGTCGACGCCGTGCAGGATGTGATAAGGGCCAATGTGGGTATTGACGCCTTCGAGTTTCAAGAGAGGGGCATTCATGCGGCTTCTCCAACCGGCGCGAGACCGAGGTAGGCTTGTTGAACGACAGGCGAGGCGATCACGGCTTCCGGTTCGCCATCGGCCATCAGGGTACCGTTGTGCAGCACGATGATGCGGTCGGCCAGTTCGCGCACCACATCCATCTTGTGCTCAACCAGCAGGATGGTCTTGTCGGTCTTGGTCTTCAGCATGCGGATCAGGTCCAGGATCACCGGGACTTCATCGACGCTCATGCCGGCAGTCGGTTCGTCGAACATGTAGACGGTCGGGTCCAGCGCCATCAGCAGGGCAACTTCCAGCTTACGCTGGTCGCCATGCGGCAGAGCAGCGGCGTACATGTTGCGCTTGGCAGTCAGGGCCACGGCTTCGAGCACCTCTTCGGCGCGCGCGATCAGGTCCTTGTGGCTGCTCCAGATATTCCACATGTCCAGACCCATCTGACGCTTCGATTGCAGCGCCAGGCGCACGTTTTCCAATACGGTCAGGCGCGGGAACAGGCTGGTGAGCTGGAAGGCGCGTCCCAGGCCGGCATGCATGCGGGCCGAGGCTTGCAGGCGGGAGATGTCCCGGCCGTTCAGCAGCACCTGGCCAGCTGAAGCATTCAGCTGACCGGAAATCAGATTGAAGTATGTGGTCTTGCCGGCGCCGTTCGGGCCGACGATCGCGGTCAGCGTGCCGGTCTTAAAGGCACATGACACCGCGTTGACTGCAACGTGACCGCCGAAACGGATCGTCAAGTCGCGCGTCTCCAGCGACACGGTTCCGGCTTTCTTGCCAGCCGCGTCCAGTTTTTGTACAGACATGCCGCACCCCGCTAAAAATTCTACGTGATTTTCCGGAACTGGCGATTGTTCCGCCAGTTCCGGCTTTGTGCCCGCTTGCGCGGGCGGTTACAGCAACGGATTAACGCTTGTTGCGGATGGGGATATCCATTTCTTCGGGCTTGATTTCGCGTACCAGTTCAGGCACGGCCCAGGTGAATGCCGGG
>NZ_SLZQ01000021.1 GCF_004342585.1 Paucimonas lemoignei
CGGCGCCATAGCCATTTGGGCCAGGTAAGTCCCGAGGCGTTTGAACGCGCCTCAGCGTGAGGTCGGAATTTGTCTACTGAACCGGGGGTAGTCCACTAGTGATATCAACGGCAAGCTGTCATCGCATTTTCAATTGAACTTCAGAGGCTCATCTCATTCTCAATCTGTCATTGAACGCGCTTTGAACGCATGGCGACAGACGCCATTGTCGGCGCTCCTTGCATGACACTTTAGCGCCCACGCGCAGCAATGGTCCCTCAAGCTCGGGATTGCGCTGAAACGACTGGGGCAGAATGATGAAGACAACGATGATACGGAATAGGCTGCCACCCGTATCCGATCACGGCATCTTGCGCTCGCTGGGCCTGACCGAAGAGACCTCTGGTGCAGACTGGAGCGTGCATTGACTTATCGGCGTGCGGGACGAGCATGGCCAAGTCTATCTAGCCATCCGCCGGGTGCAGTTGCATCATTTGTTTCTGCCAGTTGCACGGGGCGCCGGGGGCTATCTTGATAAAGCAGGCCGATTGAGCATCGGTACGGGAAGAATTTTCACGGGACTGTCGATGAACATCACCATCAAAATGTCACTGCCAATGCGGCTCGAAGCGGAATCCAGCAACGATCCGATTTATCGCGTGCGCCATGCGCCAGGAAGCAGCGCAGAAAAACAATCTAGGGGCGCCGAAATGACGGAGCCGACTAGCGTGGCCGATCTCTGGGACAAGTATCATCGCGCCAGCGAAATTCATGAGAAGGCATGCGCGTCTGCACAAGGAAAGGATGTGCCGGGAAGAACGGGCTATGGATAGGCATGCATGCGGATTGGTGATGCGGCTTCGCTCGCCCTGGGCATCGGCTTGGCCAATGAAAACTATGCCTTGGGGCGACCGCGCGATTCAACGCCATGCAATGGACAGCGTGGCAATTGCCGGCCGCAGTACGAACGCAGCCGATACGACATGAAGATCGCACCGAGGACGGTGACCTGGACCACAAGCTGGAGTGTTCGCTGCGGGCTCTGATGGCGATGCGCGGCCGAGCCGAGCGGCAGCCGCGCTGGGCCAGCCATATTGATGCGTAGGGCGTCGCAGTTGCATTGGGACGTACCGGCTCAAATCATTTCCAACGGCATTTGGTGGTCGGGCGGCGGGAATGCGCGGTCCAGTGCGGCAAGCTCGTCCAGCGTCAGATGAATGTCCAGCGCGATCCGGTTTTGCTTGACGTGCCCGGGTGTGCTGGCCTTCGGGATCGCGATCAGGCGTTCCTTGCGCAGCACCCAGGCCAGGACGATCTGTGCCGGCGTGGCGGAATGTTCATCGGCAATGCGCAGAATTTCATGGGCACCCATCAGGCGGCCTTGCTCCAGTGGCGAATACGCCATGATCGGAATGTTGCGCTGCTCGCACCATGGCATCAGGTCGTATTCTATGCCTCGCCGCATCAGGTTGTACAGCACCTGGTCGGTTGCAACCGCCGACCCGGCCGGCAGCTCGGCGACTTCCGCCATGTCCGGCACATCGAAATTACTCACACCCCAGTAGCGGATTTTACCGGCGCGTAGCAGGTCGTCGAAACCCGCCAGCGTTTCCGCCAGCGGTACCGCGCCGCGCCAGTGCAACAGGTACAGATCGATGCGGTCGGTCTCGAGGCGGCGCAGGCTTTTCTCGCAGGCCTCGACGGTTCCTTTCCGCGTGGCATTCTGTGGAAGCACCTTGTCGACGATGAAGGTCTGTTCCCTGCACCCTTCGATCGCCTTGCCAATCAATTTCTCGGCCGCGCCGTTGCCATACATTTCTGCCGTGTCGATCAGTTTCATGCCGGTGTCGATACCGAACCGCAGGGCGTCGATTTCGTTCTGGCGGTTTTCGGGATGTTCCCCGAAACCCCAGGTGCCCTGTCCGAGCACAGGCACTTCCTCGCCCGAGGGAAATTTGGTCTTGCGCATGATTGCTCCTGTCGTCTGATCCTGCATTGATTGGGCGGGGTCACGTTATCCTGAGCACGACCTTGCCGCGCACGTGACGGCTAAGCACCAGGTCGAGCGCGTGCTGCGCCTCGTCGAACGGGACGATCTCGTGAATGACCAGGCGCAGGGCGCCAGTGTCGAACAGCCGGGTCACGTCGGCCAGCCGCGCGCGGTTCCCACGCACGACGTAGTCCGAAATGATTTTCACGCCAGGTCGGTGCACCGATACCGCCCCCGGCAGGTCGACAATCTTGCCGCCATCCTTGACCGCCGCCACATAGTCGTTCGCCACCTTGCCCGACACGCAGTTAAGGGCCTTGTCGACCCCGCCCGGATACTGGTCACGGATGGCCTTGGCCACGTCGCCGGTGGCGTCGTAGTCGATCACTGAGGCGGCGCCGAGGCCGGCCACGAAGTCATGGTTGCGGCGGCTGGCGGTGGCCACCACCTGGGCGCCGAGATGGGAAGCCAGCTGCACGGCGATGTGACCGACGCCGCCGGCGGCCGCGTTGATCAGCATCACATCGTCCCCGGTCACGTGCAGGACGTCGATCAGGGCTTCATGGGCGGTCAGGCCGATGATCGGCACGCCGCCTGCCTCGATCGGCGTGAGCGATGCCGGTATCGGCGTGACATAGGTCTCCGGCACCAGCATGAACTCGGCCCAGGCACCGTTGTCGTGCAACGGATAGTTGTAGGCGTAGACCTGCTGGTTCTCGGAGAAACCGGTGACTGCGGTGCCGACCGCGGCAATCCTGCCCGCGCCGGCCAGGCCGAGGATCAACGGAAACGGCCGCTCCATGTCCCATGCGCCGGTGCGCACAAGGTCGTCCCAATCGCCCACTTCGGCGCTACGCATCTGCATCAGGATGTCGTGCGGACCCGGTGTCGGAACCGGCAGGTCGTCCATCAGCACCATCTTTTCACCATAGGCCCTGATGACCCAGCCACGCATCGTGTCTGGAGAACTTGCTGTGTCGCTCATGGCAGGTCTCCTGTGATAGCGCTGTTGCGCGGATGGTCGTGACGCGCGGGGGGGCACGTTCAGGTATCTGAGACTGAGGAAAGCATAACAAATCACCGCAGCGGTAAGACCAAGCAGGATGTAACCGGTTCTGGGCAATAGCAGGGCAAACCCGGTCAACACGAAGACGACCAGGGTGTTGACGACCAACTGGGACCGCAGCTCGGGACGCTCCATGAAATAGCCGTACTGCTTGCCAATGAAAAAGCAGACCGCGCCGATGACCGACAGTACCCGGAAATCGGATACCACCATGTCGTCCAGGATCGCATGCCGGATCAGGTTGGCTAGAATTGACAGGCCGATGAAGACGAAAAGGTGCGAGTACAGGATCGAATGGCCGGTCGTGAGCTTCTGTTCGGACAGTAGGTGAAAACTGTCAAAGTAGACCCACCAGATGCTCGATATCATCACGAAGCCGGTGGCGGCGGTCAGCAGCCGCTCCACAGTCCAGCTAATGTCGGCCAGTCCCGTGGACAGGCTAATAACGGACTCTCCCAGCATGATGATCGTGAGCAGGCCCACCCGCACGATCAGGTGTTCGGTATGCACCGGGATGAGCTGGAGGCGCTGCGGCAAAAAAAAGATGAACGCAAGCAGATCGAACAGTATTCCAAGATAAAACACGACATATTGCTGTGGTGCCGGGAACAGGAGCGAAGCGAGACTGATGGTAGCGCCGGCGAGGATCACCCGGCCAACTACCGTTGTGAGTCCCACGCTTTCCTGGTGGCGGTGTTTCGACACGAAATACATCATGGCGATGATGTATTTCGAACTGACGTAGCAGACGACGATGGCCTCGAAGCTGGCCAGGAATCGTTGACCGATCAAGCCTGAGATGATAATCAGCAGGAACATGATGAACAGCGTTGCCAGCCGATGCTTCCGGTCATCCGCGTCGAACCGGTTGGCATACATCGTGTGGCTGGCCCAAACCCACCACAAAGGTATGAAAATCAGGACGAATTTCCAGAACTGGAGTGGGTCGAGATGACCCTCGTGCGTGTGGCTCAGGATATGCGTGACGTCGCCGATCGTCACCACAAGAATCAGGTCGAAGAACAACTCGAGCCAGGTGGCATGGCGCTTGGACTCGAAATATTTTGTGTTGTGCATATCGCCTGATTGTCGATCTTGCGCCGCGCGCCCCGAGTCCAGATGCCAGACCTCTTACGCTGTGCCGGGTGCCGATGAGCATGCCATATGCATGCATCGTGCCGACCATGACTGCCCGGTTATCGCGCGTGCACACGGCAGGGCGGTCGTCCGGTCCGTCCATACCGCATCGGGCACATGGAGCCGAAGCCGCCAAGAAAAAAAGGCCACAGCCCGAAGCCCGCCCGCGCGCCCTTCTGGCTGGCAAGGATCAGGCTGCGTTCTCGAACACCAGCTTGCCATTCTGCGCATCGACGCGAATCACATCCTTCGGACCGAACTTGCCTTCCAGGATCAGCTTGGAGAGCGGATTCTCGATCTCCTGCTGGATCGCGCGCTTCAGCGGCCTTGCGCCATATACGGGGTCGAAGCCGGCTTCGGCGATCTTCTGCAATGCCGCTTCCGACATATCCAGGCGCATCTCCATCTTCTCCAGGCGTTTTTCCAGGATGGCCAGCTGAATCTTGGCGATGGAGCCGATATGCTTTTCATCGAGCGCATGGAACACCACGATCTCGTCGATACGGTTGATGAACTCCGGACGGAAATGGTTCTTCACTTCCGCCAGCACGGCCAGCTTGACCAGCGCCGGGTCGCTCTCTTCCATCGACTGGATCTTGTGCGATCCGAGATTCGAGGTCATTACGATCACCGTGTTCTTGAAGTCCACGGTGCGGCCCTGGCCATCGGTCATGCGGCCATCATCCAGCACCTGCAGCAACACGTTGAACACATCGGGATGCGCCTTCTCGATCTCGTCGAGCAGGATCACGCTGTAGGGTTTCCTCCGCACCGCTTCGGTCAGATAGCCGCCTTCCTCGTAGCCGACATAGCCCGGCGGCGCGCCGATCAGGCGGGCCACCGAATGCTTCTCCATGAACTCGCTCATGTCGATACGGATCAGGGATTCTTCCGTGTCGAACAGGAACGAGGCCAGTGCCTTGCACAGCTCGGTTTTACCCACACCGGTCGGGCCCAGGAACATGAAGGAACCGTACGGCCGGTTGGGATCGGCGAGACCAGCACGGGAACGGCGGATCGCATCCGACACCGCCACGATGGCTTCATCCTGCCCCACCACGCGCTTGTGCAGTTCTTCTTCCATGTGCACCAGCTTGTCGCGTTCGCCCTGCATCATCTTCGACACCGGAATGCCGGTGGCACGTGACACCACCTCGGCGATTTCCTCGGCGCCGACCTGGGTGCGCAACAATTTGAGCTTGGCCGTCTTGGCTTCGCTGCTGTCAGCTTGCTTCAATTGCGCTTCCAGCTGCGGCAACTTGCCATACTGCAGCTCGGACATCTTTTGCCAATCGCCTTTGCGCTTGGCTTCTTCCATCTGCAACTTGACCTTTTCGATCTCTTCCTTGATGTGCTGGCTGCCCTGGACCATCGCCTTTTCCGCTTTCCAGACTTCTTCCAGGTCGGCGTATTCGCGCTCCAACTTATCGATCTCGTCTTCGATCATGGCCAGGCGCTTTTGCGAAGCTTCATCGGTTTCCTTCTTGACCGCCTCACGCTCGATCTTCAGCTGGATCAGGCGGCGGTCGAGCTTGTCCATCACTTCCGGCTTGGAGTCGATCTCGATCTTGATCTTGGAAGCGGCTTCGTCGATCAGGTCGATCGCCTTGTCGGGCAGGAAGCGGTCGGTGATGTAGCGGTGCGACAGTTCGGCGGCTGCCACAATCGCCGGGTCGGTGATCTCGACGCCATGGTGCAGCTCGTATTTTTCCTGCAAGCCGCGCAGGATGGCGATGGTGGCTTCCACGCTCGGCTCGTCCACCAGGATCTTTTGAAAGCGGCGCTCCAGCGCGGCATCCTTTTCGATGTACTTGCGGTATTCATCCAGCGTGGTGGCGCCGATGCAGTGCAGCTCGCCGCGCGCCAGGGCAGGCTTCAACATATTGCCGGCATCCATGGCGCCCTCGGCCTTGCCGGCGCCGACCATGGTGTGGAGCTCGTCGATGAAGACGATGGTCTGCCCCTCATCCTGGGCCAGTTCCTTCAGCACCGCTTTCAGGCGCTCCTCGAATTCGCCGCGGTATTTGGCGCCAGCCACAAGCGCGGCCATGTCGAGCGACAGCACGCGCTTGGACTTCAGGCTGTCAGGCACTTCACCATTGACGATGCGCTGCGCCAGGCCTTCGACGATGGCGGTCTTGCCCACGCCCGGCTCGCCGATCAGCACCGGATTGTTCTTGGTGCGGCGCTGCAAAACCTGGATGGCGCGGCGGATTTCATCGTCGCGCCCGATCACCGGGTCGAGCTTGCCCTGGCGAGCGCGCTCGGTCAGATCCAGCGTGTATTTCTTCAATGCCTCGCGCTGGCCCTCGCTTTCCTGCGAATTGACGGAAGCGCCACCACGCACCGCATCGATGGCCGCTTCCAGCGACTTGCGGCTCAAGCCGTTTTCACGCGCCAGCCGGCCGGCGTCCGACTTATCCTCGGTCAGGCCGAGCAGCACCATCTCGCTGGCAATGAACTGGTCGCCGCGCTTTTGCGCTTCCTTGTCGGCCAGGTTCAGCAAGGCCGACAATTCACGGCTGACCTGCACTTCACCGCCGGTGCCGGAGACTTTCGGCAGGCGTTCCAGCGCGCCTTTCAACGCGTTGGACAGTCCGCCGACATTCACGCCGGCGCGCTGCAAGAGAGAACGGGCGCTGCTGTCATCCTGGTTAAGCAGGGCGACCAGCAGGTGGACCGGTTCGATATAAGGGTTGTCATTGCCCACGGCCTGGCTTTGCGCATCCGCCAGGGCTTCCTGCAACTTGGTTGTGAATTTATCAGGACGCATCTTGCACACTCCTTGAAGGTCGGGAGGTTGGAAAACTCAAGAGTGAAATTGCTTGCCGCGGACAGGCTCGGCCGGAGAGGCTCAGCCGTTTGGGGGGCATTCAGACCTGGCGCGGTTGTGTCGCCTGCCTGGATGCTGCCTCCAGCACGGCCCGGGCGAACCCCAGCACTTGTGCCTGGCTCAGGGCCACTTCATATTCCGGCAGTCCGAAGAATTCCAGGGTGTCGAGCGCGATGGCTTCTATCTGTTCATCGGTCAGGCTGCATTGCTGGTTCATTGTCTCTCCTTGATATTGCAGGACTCTGGCAGAGCAGGGCAGGAACATCCGTCCCGTCCATCTTTTCATGCATCATCGCCAGCTTTCATCGACGCAGGGTTTAGGCGACTCGCCACGCGTTTGTGCCAGGGTCGGGTAGTCGGTATACCCTTTCGCACCGCCGCCGTAAAAGGTACTGGGGTCCGGAGTATTCAAGGCCGCGTGCTGGCGAAACCGCTCCGGCAAGTCGGGAGTGGACAGGAAGCCGCGACCAAACCCGATCAAGTCGGCCTTGCCTTGTGCAAGCCATTCGTTGGCGCTGTTGTGATCGAAACCGCCGGTCAGCATCAGCTTGCCGCGGAATTTCATTCGGATCATCTCAAGCATGCGCATTGCGGCGGGGTCGGGTGCGGCACCCTTTTCGAGCGCGGCGGCGGCTGGGTTGATGACATGCAGATAGGCAGGGTCGAACGCATCGAGCCGCTCGACGATATGCCCGAACGTGGTCTCCGGGTCGTCGTCGCTCACATCGTTGAAGGTGCCCAGCGGCGACAGCCGCAGGCCGACCCGCTCGCGGCCCCAGATTTCGCTGACAGCCGTCATCACCTCCATCAGCAGGCGCGCCCGGTTCGCGGCCGATCCGCCGTACTGATCGGTGCGCTGATTGGTCCTGGAGCAGATGAACTGGTCGATCAGGTAACCGTTGGCGCCATGCACTTCGACGCCGTCGAAGCCGGCTTCCAGCGCATTCGTGGCGGCGCGCAGATACTGGTTGACGAGGTAGGGCATTTCCTCTGTCTGCAGGGCGCGCGGGGTGACGAACGGCACCAGTTCACCTTCGCCCATGTCGTTCTCGATAAAGGCCTGGCCGCTAGGGCGAATTGCCGACGGCGCGACCGGCAGCATGCGGTCCGGCTGCAGCGCCGGGTGCGAGATGCGGCCGACATGCCACATCTGCAGGAAGATCCGCCCTCTGGCCGCATGCACGGCCGCAGTCACTAGGCGCCAGCCTTCGATCTGCTCCCGGCTATGAATGCCCGGCGTCCAGGCATAGCCCTGTCCCTGCATGGAAACCTGGGTCGCCTCGCTGATGATGACGGCGGCCGAAGCGCGCTGCACGTAATACGCGGCCATCAGAGGAGTCGGAACATTGCCGGGCTGGCGTGCGCGCGAGCGGGTCAGCGGGGCCATGACGATGCGATGGGGTAAGGAATAGGGTCCCAGCATGATGGGCTGGAACAGCGGCTCCGAAGCGGTCGGGGGAGCTTCCCTGGCCGGGGTGGCTTGGGTCGATGCGGACATGATATTTGCCTCCTGAGAATGCGAAACGGAAGATTATTGGGCGGAATATGCGGCCGCCGGCACGCCTGCTTTCAACTGCGGCAGTATCTCCTTGCCAATCTCTTCCAGGACCGCGCCGGCATCGCGCGCTCCATATTTCAGATTGAGGATGACGTGGTTAACCCCGATCGTCTGCAGCGCTTCGAGAAAATGCAACACGAAGTTACGGCCGCCCCGAAAGCCTAGATGAATCGGTGTCGGCGGCTGGTCGGGATTGTCGCTGAGATCGACATAGAAGGATTGCACGAAAGGTTTGAACGAGCCGGGCGCGACGGCTTCCACCGCGGCGCGCCAGTGCGACACCACTTCCATCTGGCGTTCGATGCCGCGCGGATAAGTGATCCAGCCATCCGCGTGCTGCGCAATCCAGTCCAGGCGCTGTCCGCTATGGCCGGTGACCAGCATCGGCAGTCGCCCCGTCGGTTTCGGCACCAGGTCGGCGTTGCCATACAGGTCGCCATAGGAAGAATGCACGGTCGGAAACTCATTGTCCAGCACGGTGCGGATCACGCTGAGGTTGTCGCGAAACAGGGCGGAGCGCTGTTCGAAGTCGACACCGAATGCCGGGAACTCTACCGGCCGGTCGCCGGACGCGACGCCCAGAACCAGGCGCCCGCCCGACAGCTGGTCGACCGATGCGGCGGCTTTTGCGGTGTGCAATGGATGGCGCAGCGGCAGAACGATGGAACCGGTGGCCAGCGCAATCTCGCGTGTCTGCGCCGCAATCCAGCCGAGATACATCCAGGGATCAAACACCTGGCCGATATCGCCGAAGCTCGGGTCACGCAGCGGCACATCGCGAAACCACAACGCGGCGAAACCCAGTTCCTCGGCACGGCGGGCAAGGTATTCCTGGTGCTGCATCGACGGCTGGTCGCCCTCGAAAGCCTCGATTGGAAAGAAAACGCCCAGCGTAAGCCGGTCTGGCGCGAACATGCGCCGGTAACCCTTCATGTCGCTGGGTTTGGCTTTCCTGTTGGGGCTCAGCATATTGGCGGTCGCCATCTCTTTCTCCACTCTGAGTGATGATTCGATTTCGCTATATCTAGCAATTCGCATGCCGCAGGCCTTAGGCGCCAGCGGGAAGAAGGCGCGGCCGGCGAGGCGCGGCCATGTGGCAGTCATTGGCACTCATGCGCCGGTCCGAAATTTGCAAGCAGGGTTTATAGATCTACGGATCTGCGCTGTTCAACCGGAGCTCCGCTCCACTTTTTACCTAGGAGTTAGTCATGAATTTAATCAGACGCGAAGGTTCGCAGGGTTCGATATACCGGCCCAGATCGATCGACGAACAGGTAGGGCGAATGGTCGAGGATATGTTTGAAGACCTATTTTCTTCTACGCTCATGCCTTATTCTGCCGTATCGAGAATCGATCAGGACGTGATCACGCCGCGCGTGAACCTGAGAGAAACAGACCAGGCATATGAACTCGAAGCGGATATACCCGGCGTCGAAAAAGACGACGTCAGGATTTCGATCGAGAATAAGCGTGTGACCATCGAAGCGGAAGAAAAAATAGATGTGACGCCGCAACAGGCCGGAGGCCAGGCGCAGTCCGGGCAGTCCGCGCAATCGGGGCAATCAGGATCGCAGGGGCAGCCGTCCCGAATGGAACGCTTCTATAGAAGATATGCCGTCAGTTTGATGTTACCCGCGGAGGTTGATGACACCAGCGCGCAGGCGAGGCTGGAGAAAGGGGTATTACGGCTGACCCTCCCGAAAAAGCAGGCGGCGCAGGCCAAAAAGCTTACCGTCCAGTAACTGGCTGTTCGAGTCGCTGCACGGGCACGGACATGGAGAACGAACATGGACCATCAGCCAGTCGAATACAAGGGGTATACCATCCTGCCGATAGCAATCCCCGAAGGTGAAGACTTGTACTTTGGAGGATATGAAATCTCGAAAGATGGCAAGGTCGTGCGCGTGCGGAAAAAGACCATGCCGGGATTTTTTTATCGCGATGCTGCGCTGACGGATAGCATCGAGCACGCCAAGCTTGAAATAGAAAACCTTGTGGCCATGCAGGAGCATGACGATTGACATGAAAAGAAAACCGCGGCCCGAACGGTGAACGGCGCGGGCCGACGGCACTGCGCCGCACTGCCCCCATTGCGGCGCAGTGCGGCTTTGCCGCGAAGCTTATTTCTTCACCTCCTTGAAATCGGCATCCACCACGTCTTCCTCTTGCGGACGACCAGCATCGGTTGCACCTTGCGCTGCCGACTCGGCTGCCTGCTGTGCGCTGGCCTCTCCCTGCATCGCTTCGCCCAGTTTTTGCGCCGCGGTCGTCAGGGCTGCCACCTTCGAGTCGATCGTTGACTTGTCGTTGCCCTTCAATGCCTCTTCCAGATCCCGCATGGCGGAATCGATCTTATCCTTGTCCGCAGGATTGAGTCTGTCGCCATATTCTTCCAGCGCTTTTCTGGTCGAATGCACCAGCGCATCGCCTTCGTTGCGCGCGGTCGCCAGTTCCTTCAAGCGCTGATCTTCCTCGGCATTGGCTTCGGCATCGCGCACCATCTTCTGAATTTCCTCTTCGGTCAATCCGGAATTGGCCTTGATGGTGATCTTGTTTTCCTTGCCGCTCGCCTTGTCCTTGGCGGATACATGCAGGATGCCGTTGGCATCGATATCGAATGTGACGTCGATTTGCGGCATGCCACGCGGCGCCGGCGGAATGCCTTCGAGGTTAAATTCACCCAGCGCCTTGTTACCAGCCGCCATTTCACGCTCGCCCTGATACACCTTGACCGTTACCGCAGGCTGGTTATCGTCCGCGGTCGAGAATACTTGGGAAAACTTGGTCGGAATGGTGGTGTTCTTCTGGATCATCTTGGTCATCACGCCACCCAGAGTTTCGATGCCCAGCGACAAGGGCGTCACGTCCAGCAGCAAGACATCCTTTTGCTCGCCGGTTAGAACGGCGCCCTGGATTGCAGCGCCGACGGCGACGGCCTCGTCCGGGTTGACGTCCTTGCGCGGATCCTTACCAAAGAATTCCTTCACCTTGTCCTGCACCTTCGGCATACGGGTCTGGCCGCCGACCAGGATGACGTCGTCGATGTCTGTCGTCTTCACGCCCGCGTCCTTGATCGCGACGCGGCAAGGTTCGATGGTCTTTTCGATCAATTCCTCCACCAGCGACTCCAGCTTGGCGCGCGTGATTTTCAGGTTCATATGGACCGGCGCGCCATTGGCCATGGCGATATACGGCTCGTTGATTTCGGTTTGCTGGGTCGAGGACAATTCGATCTTGGCGCGCTCGGCAGCGCTCTTGATACGCTGCAGCGCGATCGGGTCCTTGGACAGATCCAGGCCGTTGATCTTCTTGAATTCGCCGATCACATAGTCGATCAGGCGCTGGTCGAAGTCCTCGCCGCCAAGGAAGGTGTCGCCGTTGGTCGACAGCACTTCAAACTGCTTTTCGCCCTCGACATCGGCGATTTCGATGATGGAAATGTCGAAGGTGCCGCCGCCAAGATCGTACACGGCTACCTTGCGGTCGCCTTTGTGCGCCTTGTCCAGGCCGAATGCCAGCGCAGCCGCGGTCGGCTCGTTGATGATGCGTTTGACGTCCAGTCCGGCGATGCGGCCGGCATCTTTGGTCGCCTGGCGCTGCGAGTCATTGAAATAGGCTGGCACCGTGATCACGGCTTCGGTGACTTCCGCGCCAAGATAGTCTTCCGCGGTCTTCTTCATCTTGCGCAACACTTCGGCAGAGATTTGCGGCGGCGCGAATTTCTTGCCGCGCACTTCGATCCAGGCATCGCCGTTATCCGCCTTGATGATCTTGTATGGCATCAGGTGAATATCCTTCTGCACTTCTGCCTCGTCGAACTTGCGGCCGATCAGGCGCTTGACCGCGTAGATGGTATTTTGCGAATTGGTGACCGCCTGGCGCTTGGCGGGTGCGCCGACCAGGATCTCGCCATCCTCCTGATAGGCCACCACCGACGGCGTGGTGCGCGAGCCCTCCGCATTCTCTATGACCTTAGGCTGGCCCGCTTCCACGACCGCAACGCATGAGTTGGTCGTGCCCAGATCGATACCGATAGTCTTGCTCATGATTTTGTCCTTCAATTGCTTGAGTGGCCCGGATTCGCGGGCAGAAGAAACCGTAATGCTGCGATTCAGGCTGCTTTGCTTAGCTTGAATTGCCTCCCGTAGTCGATTGTGCAACGGTGATCAGGGCCGGGCGCAGCAACCTGTCCGCGATCAGGTAGCCTTTCTGCAGCACGTTGACAACGGTATTGCTCGGCTGGGTCGAAGGGATCATGGAAATCGCCTGATGCCGGTCGGGATCGAACCGGTCACCCGGCTTCGGATCCACTTCCGTCACGCGGTTCCTCTCGAACGCCGACGACAATTGTTTAAGCGTCATGTTGACGCCTTCCCTGAGCGATTCCACCGATGGCGTCTCCACTTGGAGCGCCATTTCCAAGCTGTCCTTCACGGGCAGCAATGATTCGGCAAAATTTCCGATCGCATATTTATGCGCGCTGGCGATATCTTCCCGGGCCCGGCGGCGGAGGTTTTCCATCTCCGCCTTGGCACGCAAAAAGGCATCTTGCATCTCAGCCAGGCTGGATTCGGCCCGCGCAAGCTGCTCTTCCAGTGGCAGTTCGCCAGTGCGCGCTTGTTCGCCTTCCTGAGCGCCTTCCTGAGCGCCCTCCTGAGGCGCCGCGTCAGGCCGCGAGAATAACTCCGCGGAGGTTTCCCGGTTACTCATTTCGTTTTGGTTCTGCATCAAATCACTCCCGGCATGCATCGGCAATCGCCGTTTTGAAAAAAGAAAAAGGGAATGCTCCCCCGTATCATGTCATTACGCGCCGTTCGGGGACGACAGCTCTGCCATATTCGAGCGGCGTGAAGCGGACTGGATCCTTCCCATGAAATGACTCATGCAATCGCATTGCAGGATGCATACCAACCCGAAGCGAGCGGCTTGATCAATGCGCGGCTTGGGGCCGGGCTTCATCATCAGCCAGGACGGGTTCATTCTGACTAAAGCACATGTGGTCGCCGATGCCGATGAGGCTATTGTCGGGCTCGCCACCGATGCGCATACCGATGTCGCCCTGTGCAAGATGGGCGACCCGGCAGGTTGGAAGCAGGAGCGTGGATGGCGGCGATAAGGCTACATGGGCACTTGCATGTTCACCGCGCACCATCTGCGTAGATCACTGCATTAGCGAGCGTACTCAAAGCGCGGCAGCGCCTTCAGCTCAGCCTTCGTCGCGCCCGGCAGAACCAGCTGCTTCCCTTCCAGCTTGAGCTGCTCCATCGGTATGGCCACGTCGTGCTTTCCGATCCCGAGAAATCCGCCGACGCCGATAATGGCGAATGAGGCAACCGGGAGTTTCGCATCAGTGGACCGGCCGACGATCAGGTCTTCGATTTTCCCGATTTTCTCCTTTTGATCGTTCATCACGGTCTTGTCCATCAAATCCTTTTTTGCGCTCCATCCGCGAACCACTACTTCCATTTCAATGACGGTGACCCCGAGCGGCGCCCTGCCTGCAACCGGCCCACTCGCGGCACCGGATGCGCCAGAGCCGGACGAACCAGAGCCGGACGAGCCAGAGGTGGACGTGGTAGAGCCGGACGTGGTAGAGCTGGACGAGCCGGAGCCGCCAGGCCGATCCTGCTGAGCCGTTGCGACACCCGAGAGAAGACATAGGATGGTGGTTGCGGTGATGATGAGTGGACGCTTCATGGCGATCTCCTTCACGATGGATTTCCCTTTCGGGCAGTGACGACGCCCCTGCGCAAACATGCGGGCAGGCGACAGATCTGGATCCGTATTCTTATCGCACGCCATGCCTTTGCCGAAAGGGCCTCCACGCCGCCATCCCAGGAATGACAGCACCATGCAGGCGCCAGCAATTCGCATGCCTTGAAAACAGGCACTGGGGCCGCATGAAGACGCTAATGACATGCCACCGCACTGGAGAAAACGATACCGCGATTAGCGATGAGCGGGTACTTCCGGTCGTGGCCTGTCGCTATCGAAAAATCCGCGCGATATGCATCGAGTATTGGTAATCAACGCATGCGAAGCAAGTGTGGCTGACGCGCCTTTTTAAGCTTAACTCGGCTTGCTGAAAAACGCCAAAGCGCCGGCTGAAGAAATTACCGAAAAATGTAAGCCTTACTGTAAGCCTTGCAAAGGGCACGGCTAAGGCCCGAGCAGCTATGTTTGTGCTCTGACGAGAGCGGATTTGTATCCGCGATTTTGGTCGCCGCCGCCTCGGAAATTCATGGCCGGTTATTCCGCCTCCATGTGACCGATCGGCGCATACCTCATCACCGGATACGGAAGCGTACACATTCAATCAAAACACTTGGTCATGTGCCGGCGAAGCAAGACGTGGCACAGGGTTCAAGCAAATGCCGTGCCCTGATCAGAGCGGGATATCGTATGCGTTTCTCAGGGCTACGCGATGCATCCTTTCTGGCTGGGCCGCGTAAGGCCGGGCCGCGTTAGGCTCGAACGCGAATCCTCACTAATCTGAAATCAGCTCTACTTAAATACATATGGCGGATCCGATCAATAGCACCTTCGTTCGCAACGCATGCGTGAGAGGAAAGGAACGAAGCGTTCTCCGCGAACAAGGTAGCCCGCATTCCACTTCCATGCGGCCTTCCGGATCGCGCTAGCGCCTTTGCGTAACGCTTCAGGAGATGGACGAACGCTGTATTCTCGCGCGCAATGCCTTCCCGTGTTGGCATATCAATTGCGACTGGCAGGCGGATCGGGACTGCCTTGCGGCGGCAGCTGAAGCAAAGCCAAGCTGGGTGAATATTTTCAGATGAAGGCGTTGATATGAAGGAGGTTATCGGGATGAATGAAGTGCTTTCGCGATCCTGGCGCATGCTTGCATTGCGCGGCGTGATCGCCATTCTTTTCGGCGTGCTGGCGCTGGCCTGGCCTGCCCTGACGCTGCTGGCACTTGCAGCCCTGTTTGCCGCCTATGCGCTGCTCACCGGCGTGGTACTGGTGGTCGGCTCCGTGAAAAGCAGGAAAAGCAACGAGGACTGGTGGCTGCCGCTCATGGTCGGCCTGGTCAGTCTCGGCGCGGGTGCCATCGCAATCATACATCCGGGCCTCACCACGCTGGTGCTGGTGCTTGTGATGGGGGCTAATGCAATGGTTACTGGTGTGCTGGATATCGCTACCGCAATACGTTTGCGCAAGACCATCCGCAACGAGGGACTGCTGATCCTGAACGGCGCCGTTTCCATCGCATTTGGCGTGCTGGTTTTCCTGGTCCCCGATGCGGGGGCGCTGGCGCTCGTCTGGCTCATCAGCTTTTATGCGGTCTTCAGCGGCATCCTGCTGCTGGCATTCGCATTCCGCCTGCGCGCCAGAATCAAGGGGATGACAATGGAAAAAGACAGACGGACCATGCCGGAACGGCGCATGTCGGCAGCCCATCCTTGATTGCCAATCACTCAGACAATGGAGAGACTTCATGGCCATATCCAAACTTGAAAAGCCGAAATGGCATGCCTATTTCGACCACATGTCGAAAGTCCTCGACGGCAAGCGCGTTGAAATCGAAGTCGATGCGCTTGCCATCGGAAGCCAGATCGAGGCTGAATGGCTGCCTCTGCTGGGCATTACCTATGATCCGAAAGACGACATTGTCGAAGTTGCACTCGAAGGACTGGATCACATGATCCACAAGCCGCGCGACGTGTTCGTGGATCTGACCGCATTTGACCTCAGCAGCGTGGAAGTGATCGATAACGACGACTTCCGGCACATCATCAAATTGCGTGATCCGTTGATGCTGCCGCCGCCGTGATTCGAGGAATCAAATCATCGTTGTCGACTCGGCGTAGGCGGCATATCCGGCGCGCTTGAGAGTGCCGAACGTTTAATGAGGTGCCATCATGTCCGATCTGAAAGTTCCGGTTACATCCGATGATCATGTACAAGGGGATCCGAAGGCCCCGGTCACTCTGGTGGAGTACGGCGATTACCAGTGTCCATACTGCGGCGCAGCCCACGTGGTGGTCAAACTGCTGCAGCAGCATTACGGCAAGGATCTCCGCTTTGTATTCCGTAATTTCCCCTTGACCCAGCTTCACCCGGAAGCGGCACCTGCTGCCGAAACCGCGGAATTCGCCGGCGCACATGGGCAGTACTGGGAAGCGCATGACGCCCTCTACGAAAATCAGACTGCGCTGGACCTTAACTTGTATGAAGCCCTCGTCAAGACACTCGGTCTGTCAGCCGCAGAACTGCGGCAGGCGCTCGCCGAAGACGCCTATCTGCCGAAGATCCAGGCAGATTTTGACAGTGGCGTGCGGAGTGGAGTCGCGGGGACGCCGACATTTTTCATCAACGGCGATCTTCATCAGGGAAGCTCGGACCTCGGATCCTTGGCCGCGGCGATCGAGGCTCACCGGCAAAATGCCGGTTTGCATCGCAGCGCGCGCCGCAGCATGTTGTGAACGGCTTCTCTAACCCGAGGAAACGCATGGCAAACCAATCTGAGGAACACCAGTTTCTGGCCAGAGAAAGCCCCGAGGACCTGCAGGTCGCCAGGACCGAGGGCAGCTTCCTTTTCGATGACAAAGGAAAACAGTATGTCGACTTCATGATGGGCTGGTGCGTCGGAAATTTTGGCTGGGGCAATGCGGTTTTGCTGGAAGCGGCGGCGCAGTTTGAAGGTCCCGATTATGTATATCCCGGCTACTCCTATGCGCCATGGGTTGAACTCGCATCGCTGCTGGTGTCGATTTCGCCTGGCTCGTTGAAGAAATGTTTCAGGGCCACCGGCGGTTCGGAAGCCGTCGACCTTGCCTTGCAGGCGGCCATGCTGCACACCGGCCGGTCGAAGTTCGTTTCGGTGGAAGGAAGCTATCATGGCAATACCATAGGAGGGCTGAGTGTCGGCTCCTCGGAATCCCGGGAAGACTGCAAGAATCTGCTCTCCCGCTGCTACAAGGTCAAACCGCCATTGAATGCGAAATCACTGGCGCGGGTCGAGGCACTGCTGAAGGGAAGGGACGTTGCCGCCTTCATCATGGAGCCGATCAGCATCAATCTCGGCGTGCTCATTCCCGAACCAGAATTCATGACCGGCCTCGCGGCCCTGTGCAGGCAATACGGCACGCTGCTGATCATGGACGAAGTGGCAACCGGTTTCGGCAGGACAGGAACGCTGTTCGCGTCGGAACAGTTCGCTATCGAGCCGGACATCATATGCGTGGCCAAAGCGATCACCGGCGGGCTTGGCGGGATGGGCGCGATGATCGCCACGACGCCAGTGGCGAAATCCATGGAAGATAAAGGGCATTTCTATTCCACCTATGGCTGGCACCCGCGCAGCGTCGCCGTCGCGATCGCGGCGCTAGGCTATATCGCAAGGAATAATCAACGCTTACTGAAGGATGTCGCCGCGACAAGCGATTATTGCCGGCAGCGATTGATGGAGATGCGCTTTAAAAAACCGGCCAGTTGCCGGATTGCCGGACTTGCGATCGGCGTGGACTTCGGCGATGAAAGCCATGCTGCGAAGGTGCAGGCGAAATGTCGGCGCGAAGGACTGCTGGTGGCGAACGAAGGGGAGAGCCTGCTCTTGCTGCCGGCGCTGAACATCGATCAGGCCACAGCGGCGCAGGGGTTGGACATTCTTGAACGATGTGTATGAAGTCAGCGGTGTACACGCGGAGGAATAAATGCAGGAACAGTCCGAAGCAGGCCAATCGCCGCTCGTGAAAGTCTGCGGCCGGCGCGGCGCGGCCGAAGGATATGCCATCCGCGATTTTCTTTATCGCTGCGATATTCCATTCGAGTGGATCGAACTCGATAGCGATGAGGCGGCGCGCTCTGTGGCGAAGGTCCAAAGCCTGAAGGATTCGCGGTTGCCGGTTTGTATATTCCCCGATGGCAGTCGCCTGGAATGTCCGACCATCCGGCAGATCATCGAGAAACTGGGATGGTTCTCCACGCCGTCGCGCACCGAGTACGATGTGGCCATCTATGGCGCCGGGCCGGCTGGGCTCAGCGCGGCGGTCTACGGCGCCGCGGACGGCTTGAAGACTGTGCTCGTGGAGCGCTGGGCGCTCGGAGGCCAGGCAGGCAGCACTTCCAGGATCGAGAATTATCTGGGATTTCCCGAGGGGATCAGCGGTGCGGACCTGTTCGCGCGTGCGCGCGACCAAGCGGTCAAGTTCGGCGTCGAAATCCTGTTGGGGCGCAAAGGCGTGCGCGCCGAATTCCAGCCCGGGAAAGGAACCGGTTATCTGGAGGACGGCACCCGCATCGTGGCTCATGCCTCGATTTGCGCCACCGGCGTCGAATACCGCCGGCTCGGCTTGCCCAATGAAGACAGGTTTCTCGGGGCTGGCGTGTACTACGGCGCCGGTGCCAGTGAAGCGACGTTGACCAGGGACGAGGATATCTATATTGTCGGCGGCGGCAATTCGGCAGGCCAGGCTGCGATGCACTTCGCGCAATTCGCCCGGCGCATCTGCATCGTGATCCGCAACGATTCGCTCAAGAGCACGCTGTCGCAATATCTGATCGACCGCATCTGCTCCACCAGGAATATCTTTGTCCTGCCGCGCACCGAGGTGGTTGCCTTGCACGGCGGCGAGGTGCTGGAGGAAATCACGCTTGCCGACCGAAACGGGAACCGCGAATACAAGGTACCAACCCGTTGGCTGTTCGTGTGCATCGGCGGCGTGCCGCAGACGGACTGGGCCACCGAAGTCGGCATCGAACGCGACAGCGCCGGCTATCTTCTCACCGGGCCGGACCTGCTGCACGGCCGCGAGCGGCCGGCCAATTGGCAGCTCGACCGTGACCCGTATCATTTGGAAACCAGTGTCCCGGGAGTGTTTGCCGCCGGCGACGTGCGCCACGGGTCGGTGAAACGCTGCGCGTCCGCCGTAGGCGAGGGCGCCATGGCGATCGCGCTGGTGCATCGATATCTATCGAATTGCTGAACGGCTGCCATCGGCCACTACTCCCGGAGATTGTAATGGCACAGGAATGTACCCATCTCGACCAGATCAGAATCACCGATACCGACAAACATGTCTGCGAAGACTGTGTCAAGACAGGCAGCGGCTGGGTGCATTTGCGGCTGTGCCTTTCATGCGGCCATGTAGGATGCTGCGATTCGTCGCCTAACAAGCATGCAAGCAAGCATTTCATGACCTCGGGCCATCCGCTGGTGCGATCCATCGAGGCGGGTGAAACCTGGGTCTGGTGTTACGCTGATCAAGTCGTGGCGGGAGAACTTGAGAAGTGATGCCAGTCCCAGACCGCACTCACATCATGCACTTACATCAGTTCATCGAACAGGCGGAATGCGTGGACCCAATGCTCTGGCGCCGGGTTTTTCAAGTTCGGCTGGACAATCTTCAGGCTATGCGTAAGGGCGACGCTTCCGATAGCCTATCATTTTTCAGCGAACTCGCGCACGGAAGTCCTGCCTAACATTTAACGTGCCCTTTTGGGTTTCGATGCAGGTATCCAATGAAATACAAGGACTATTACCAGGCTTTGGGCGTCGATCGGACTGCGTCGGAAGACGATATCAAGAAGGCGTATCGCAAGCTTGCGCACCGATATCATCCGGACGTTTCCAAGGAGCCCAAAGCCGAAGAGAAATTCAAGGAAATTGCCGAAGCCTACGCTACACTGAAGGATCCTGAAAAGCGGAAGGAATATGACAACCTGGGCAGGCATCCGGCCGGAGAAGAGTTCAATGTGCCGCCCGATTGGCAGCAACGTTACGACGGGAGCTCGTCGGCCTTTGACGATGTGGATCTGGCCGACATCCTGAATGCGTTCAGGGCGGGTGGCCGCGGCGACGGAAGCGGGCGTGGGCGGGCAAGCTTTCCTATACCTGGCGAGAACTATGAAGTGACCGTCGCGGTCCCGCTGGAAAAAATCTACAGCGGCGGCGAAACCGATGTCACGGTGGAACTGCCTGAATACGACGAGCATGGCTTGCCGCACCGCGCCCCGCATACTTTCCGCGTCACCATTCCCAAAGGCGCGACGGAGGGACAGCGGCTGCGCCTGGCGGGGAAGGGCGGACCGGGCCGCAACGGCGGCAAGCCTGGCGACCTGTACATCGTTCTGCACATCGCGCCGCACCCGCTGTACCGGGTGAGCGGGCGCGACCTGTACCTCGATCTCCCTCTCGCACCATGGGAAGCCGTGCTGGGCGCCGCGGTTGAGATTCCGACTCCGGCCGGCTCCGTCGAACTCAGTATCAAGCCGGGCACATCCTCAGGCCAGCGCCTGCGGCTGGCCCGGCGCGGGCTGCCGTCGCCGGGGGGCGGCGCCGGCGATCTGTACGCGGTGGCACGCATAGAGGTGCCCAAGAAGGTGGGCAAACGCGAACAGGAACTGTATGAACAGCTTGCCGCCGCTTCGGACTTCAACCCGCGCCAACACTTCAAGGAGGCGGCAAAATGAAAGTCGATGCCACGGAATGGATCTGGCTGAATGAGCAGGCCATCTGCTCGGCCCAGAATCTGGTCGAAGTGTCCGGCTTGTCGAATGAAGAGCTGGACGACCTGATAGAAAACGGCGTCATTGCACCGGTCGACGCCAACGCGCAGCCGATGTCGTTCCCGCTCCGGTACGTCGTTGTCGCGAGCATGGCGCGCAGACTGCGCGACGACTTCGAGCTTGACCGGCATGGCGTGACCCTGGCAATGACCCTGATGCAGCGCATCGAAGAACTGGAATTGGAATTGAACGCGGCGCGCGCACGGCTCGGTCATGGCAGGTCGAATCCGGGCTGAGCATGCCAGCCGCAAGAGCGTTGCCGCGAAGCTTTGGATGAATCGCGCCTGCCGTTCATTCCAGCGGCTTCGAACGCCTGTCGTCTCTTTCCCTGACCAGCCAATAGACAATCCCAAGTGCCACAGTGGCACTCGCCAGCGCCGCGATGGTCGCTGCGTCGGTGGAATGAATATCCAGGATGATGAACTTGCGGCTCAAGGCCAGCAGCGCGATCAAGATGACGGTCTTGACCTGAACGATGCCTTCGGCGCGTAAAACGACGCGAATAATCGAATGCTTGAACTCCAGGGCGATCAGCAGCGTCATGATCATGCCGAACATTGCCTGGAACACTTCGTGATCCAGCGGATCCAGCGCTCCGCCAAGCATCAGCGGTATGAGCCGGGTCACTAGCTGCAGCACGGCGATGGCAATGACCAGGGCAATAACCAGGCTCAATACGAGCACTACGACTTGTTCGAAACGCTGGTACAGCGTCATGAATGGCCAGTTCTGACGGGTTTCTTTTTGCAGGCTGTTTGATTGACCCTGATCTGGTTTCATTTCGCTTCTCCTTTTCCGGATTCACTTCATCGTCGAGTCGGTCGTTCCGCCTAAAGAAACGGGTGGCCACATCCTTCAAAAAAGGGCGAGCATAATGCAAGGCATGATTTCCCGATGCAGCGTGCTCGATGTGTTCTTGTCTTTATAGGCAGAACATAACGGGCGAGCAAGGAAAATGTGTGCCCACCCCCGCGACGAGAGCTGGATGAAAGTCGCTATGAAGCCCGTGAAGCGCATTAATTCGGCGCAACCGGGTAACCGCGATAGAAGAATCGAATCTCGCGGAACCCCATGCCTCTTGAAAGGGCTGCGCTCCCGCCTCCCTGGCTTTACCAAGCTGCCGCATCAGTCTTTGAATAGAGGAAGGGCTATCAATGGACATGTGGCTTTCGCTCGTCCTTTTCAGACGCAAGATATCCTTGACCTCTTGAGTGGAAAGCGCTGGGCTGCGGATAGTCGCCTTCAGGCAGCAAAAAAAAACTTCATGAAAACATAAGCGAATGAGTAAAGCGATTCCAGCGTTGACAATGTTGACTTGTTTGATACCTTTCGCTGTTTTCAATTCATCGTGAAGTAAAGATAAATATTCTCAGACGAAAAGCCCGGACTAAAGCCAAGTGGACACAAAAGAGTAAAAAGCATAGGCGCAACATGGCGAAATGAATTTCAGAATACGCATACGTCGGTACGCGCTTCATTCAAATGCGAAAGCGCGGTTTAGGATCAGAACAATTCATTGCCAGAAAAGCCAACACACCATATGCATGATTCTTGGATGCGCGCCGACGAAGAAATTCCCGCCATAAAGCAAGAATCAATGCAGGGACCACCGTTGCTACGGTGCCCACTGCTGTCGTTATTTTCTTAAACTTATCGATATCCTTCCTTTTAGAAAGAAATCGTCGAGCTGCGAGTGCGTCGGCTACCAATGCCATGATCCCGCCGGCAAGGAGATTCCCAATCTGACCATGAACAACTTGGTCAAGTCGGTGAAGTTCACCGGCGGCATCGGCGTGGTCGGGGTATTCACGCCACAGGATCCGGGCGCATCCGATGACTTGGCCAAGAAGGGCGAGATCGTGTTCGACTGGGGCTTATCCTGGTTCAAGGGCCAGCATATCGCCACCGGGCAGTACAATGTCAAAGCCTACAACCGCCAGTTGCGCGACCTGATCCATGCCGGCAGGGTGAAGCCCTCTTTCATCGTGTCGCATGAAATCGAGCTGAGCAAGGCGCCAGAGGCCTACCAGCATTTCGATGCGCGCGACCACGGCTGGACGAAAGTCATCCTGAAGCCTGGAAGATGAGGCGATTTCTCCTGATCTTGAGGGAGACGTCGGCGACGAAATGTTTACCCGATCGTTTCCCGCCCTCTTGCAAAGAAACTTAGCGATAAGCCTTGGGGCGGGCCACGGCCATCTACGAAGTCCTCACCAAAACGCGGGTTAGCGGCGTAGCAGAGTTTTCCTATACCTGCGTATTTCCATGAGGTAATATTCCATACGTTTTGGCCTAACGCAATGTGTCTAATACGACAATTCATGAAGCATGTATCCAGCTCTAAAAAAACTAAAACGCGGCAAAAAACTGGATCGGTATATGGCCTATTTGGAAATAGCATCAAATGCAGACGCAGGAACCAAGAATCAAGAAGCATGAATCAGCTGAGGCTGTTTTAGATTTTGAAAATAAGAGAGCATCGACACAATTGGCTTCGCCCTTGGATAGTCGGCTAACCACAATGCTCGAAAGCATATCTGATGCGTTTTATATGCTTGATCTTGACTGGCGGTTCATTTATGTCAACAAAAAAGCTGAGTACTTCCTTCAGAGGCCGCGCACTGAACTGTTAGGCAAGGTGATTTGGGAAAAACTCGAGGCAGTGGCAGGCAGTGCTTTTGAGACCGAGTATCGCCGCGCTGTGCAGGAAAACTGCGCGATTTCGTTCGAAGCTTATTATCCGCCGCTCGGTAAATGGGTCGAATTGCGGGTTTCCCCTTCCGCAGAAGGCTTGGCTGTCTATTTTACGGACATCTCCCAACGCCGGCACCGCGAAGACGCGCTGCGTGCGAGCGAGGAGCGCTTCAATATCGTTATGAAAGCGACCGCTGACGCAATCTGGGACTGGAACGCGCAGTCGAATGAGATCTGGTGGAACGAGAATATCGAGTCGCTGTCTGGCTATTCACGGAAAGAGATCGGGACCGGAACAGATTGGTGGCTTGCTCGTATCCATCCTGAAGACCGTCAGCGAGTATTGCATCGCGTGCGCAGCACCCTGGAAGGCGGTACTGAACATTGGATGGATGAATACAGGTTCGCCCGGCGCGATGGATCCTATGCTTTTATTCTGGATCGGTGGTACGTGCTTCGGGATTCGGAAGGCAATGTGTTACGCATGGTCGGCAGCATGACAGACCTGTCGGAGCGCAGACAGGCTGAAATTGAACGCGACCGGTTGTTAAAGGAAAAAAACCTCCTTCTGGAGTCAACGGGCGAAGGCATTTGGGGCATAGATAGCCAGGGGCTATGCACCTTCATCAATCGCGCCGGGGCGCAAATGCTGGGCTATGAAGTGCAGGAAGCGCTTGGCAAGAACATGCATGATCTCGTCCATTATCGGCACGCGGATGGATCTGCTTATCCTGTCAAGGACTGTTCCATCTTTCAAGCCTATCATTCCGGCAAAGGGGCCTATGAAAAAGATGAACTCTTCTGGCGTAAGGATGGCACATCGTTTCCGGTGGAATTCTCGAGCTATCCAATTCTCGATGCGGGGCGCATCGTGGGAAGCATGGTCACTTTCCGGGATATCACGGAACGCAAGGCCGCCCAAAGCAAGATTCAGCATCTGGCGTTCTATGATTCATTGACCCAACTGCCTAATCGCCGCTTACTCATGGAGCGATTGAGCCATGCGCTGGCACGAAGCCGCCGGGATTCAGGCCGCGGAGCGCTGCTTTTCATTGACCTGGACAATTACAAAACCCTCAACGACACCTTCGGCCACGACAAGGGGGATCTCCTGCTGCAGCACGTTGCCGGCCGGTTGAAGTCATGTGTGCGCTCTAGCGATACCGTGGCCCGCTTGGGCGGTGACGAGTTCGTTATCATTCTGGAAGATCTGAGCACTGAACTAGCCGAGGCGGCATCGCATGCGAAGCTCTTCGGTGAAAAAATCCTGGCAGCGCTCAAAGAGCCGTACACCCTCGGCTCACACGAATATTTCGGCGGCGCCAGCCTGGGAATCGCCCTCTTTGAGCACCAGGGCGAAAGCCTCCATGAAGTGCTGCGGCGGGCTGACCTTGCCATGTACCGGGCCAAGGCTGAAGGCCGCAATACCCTGCGCTTTTTCAATCCCGAGATGCAGGCCGCGCTTATGGTAAAGGCTGCGCTCGAAGCGGACCTTCGCCGGGCGCTGCAAGAGGAGCAGTTGGTGTTGCATTACCAGCCGCAAGTGGACTCGGCAGGCCGGGTGACAGGCGCGGAAACGCTGGTCCGATGGCAGCATCCAGAGCGCGGTACGATTTCTCCCGCCGAATTCATTCCCGTCGCCGAAGCAACGGGAATGATTCGGCCGCTCGGCCACTGGGTATTGGAATGCGCATGTCGGCGCTTAGCGATGTGGGCGCGTAACGAAGAAACTGCGCATTTCACACTTGCAGTGAACGTCAGCGCCAGTCAATTGCGCTGCCCCGATTTCGTCAAAGATGTGCTGAGAACGCTAGAAAGCACTGGCGCCAATCCACATCGCCTCAAAATTGAGCTGACTGAATCCCTGTTAGTCGACGACGTCGAAGGCACGATTAACAAGATGGCGGCGCTAAAGGCGAAAGGGGTCGGTTTTTCACTGGATGACTTTGGAACCGGCTATTCCTCGTTAGCGTATCTAAAGCGTCTTCCGCTTGATCAATTGAAAATTGATCGCTCATTCGTGAGCGATGCGCTGGACGATCACAATGCCGCTGTCATTGTCAATGCGATTATCATGCTAGGAAGGAGTCTCGGCCTGGAAGTCATAGCGGAAGGAGTCGAAACAGAAGCGCATCTTGATTTTCTCGCACAAAACGGCTGCCAATTCTACCAAGGCTATTTTTTCAGTCGTCCATTAATTGTTGAGCAGTTTGAAGCGTTAGCAAATACTAAGTTGAAGGAAAGTATCTGCGCCCAAAGCATGGAATGTCTGTAGCTTCCTTCAATTAAAAGAGCTGATGCATGCAGGTTCAAACCCTGCGCCGCCCACCAACGAATTCTCCTGACCTGGCAAAATTAGACCAGCTTAATTGGTCGCAGTTGGATCGGAAATAGAAAAGCCTGCTTGAAGCAGGCTTTTTTGTTTTCGCGTACTGATTCTGCCATCCGGCGTATTTTCTCTTCCCTTGCAGGCAAGGATCACATCACCGGCGTCGTCGTCAACTTGCCGAGAATTGAAATCAATTCTCCGGCATCAACCGGCTTGGACAGGTAATGGTTGAACCCGGCCTTCAGGGCGCGTTTCCGGTCCTCGGCGCGTGAGAACGCGGTCAGCGCAATGGCTGGCGTGTTGCCGCCTTGCTCTGGTGCGAGTTGCCTTACCCACTGAATCAGGCTGAATCCGTCATGATCCGGCATGCCGATGTCACTGATGATGACATCCGGGCGCTCCTTGCCAATCAATGCCAGTGCCTGCTTGGCGTTTGTGGCGGTCAAGGCCGTTGCGCCGCATTCGCCAAGTATCGTCGCGACCAGATTCAATGCATCGGCATCGTCGTCGATGACCACGGCCCTTAGGCCGGTAAGATCGACCGGCTGGAATTTCAGGCTGATTCCGGCGATAGTGGCGTGCGGTAAAGATGCGGATGAAGGAAAGTCCTTATCGGCCTGGTACACGGGAAATTGCAGCGTAAATGTCGTGCCCTTATCCTTGCCTGGGCTGCTTACTTGAACGGTGCCGCCGTGTAGTTCCGCCAGGGTTTTGACGATGGCGAGTCCGAGTCCCAGTCCGCCAAATCTGCGCGTGGTCGAAGCATCCGCCTGGCGGAAGCGGTCGAAGACATGCGGCAGGAATTCGGGCGCGATACCAATGCCGGAGTCGATCACTTCGATAACGAGACTGGCCTCCTGCTGTCTTGCCATGACGATTATCCTGCCCCCGGCCGGCGTAAATTTAACCGCATTGGAAAGCAGGTTCCACATTACCTGCTGCAATCGATTCGGGTCGCCGACCAGAGAGCCGATACCTGGAGAAAATTCGGTGGATACCTGGATTTGCTTGGCCAACGTCGCAGGGCGTATGGTTTCCAGTGCAGTGTTGATCACGCTGATGGGATCCACGATTTGCGTCTCGACACGGACTTGCCCGGATATGATGCGGCTCATGTCGAGCAAGTCTTCGATCAGCTTGGACTGGGCCAGCGCGTTGCGCTCGATCGTTTCCAGGCCCTTTTCCAGGGCGTCCTTGTCATACTGTTTCATGCGGAGTAGCTGCGCCCATCCCAGAATGGCATTGAGCGGCGTACGCAATTCATGGGAAAGAGTGGCAAGGAACTCGTCTTTCATTTCGCTCACGCGTTCAGCCTGTGCCCGCGCGATTCGCTCCCGCTCCAGGAGCACTTGGCGTTCTTCGGCGATCGCCTCCGAGAGCGCGAGCACTTTGGTGCGCGACTCCAGGCGGGCATCGAACAGCGATGCGATCAAGGCGACGGTCAGGACCGCCATCGTCGCCACGATCACCAGTATGGCCAGGCCATCCTGGCTGAAGCCATCCGGGGCCGCGCGGCATACGCTACCAAGCGGGAAACTGGCGGCGGCCATGCCGGTATAGTGCATGCCGACGATTGCCATGCCCATGACGACGGCGCTGCCGGCGCGGGCGGCAATGACGTGCGGCGTATTCCAGCGTAACCGGAATGCCATCCATAACGCGCCGCCAGAAGCCAATATGGCAATCACAACAGAGGCGGCAAAGAGTGCGGGATCAAATACGATACCGGGCGACATGCGCATGGCGGCCATGCCAGTGTAGTGCATGGAGTTGATACCGATGCCCATCAACAGCGCGCCGGCAGCGAGCCGCTTGAAAGGCAATGCGGGCTGGCTGACCAGCCATAGTGCCGCACCCGACACCGCAACGGGAATCAGCAAGGACAACAAGGTAATGCCGAGATCGTAACCGAGTGGAATCGGCAGCCGGAATGCCAGCATGCCGATGAAATGCATGGCCCAGATGCCGGCGCCCATGGCAAACGCGCCGCCGGCGATCCACCACCGTGCCGTCCGCCCTTGCGATTGCACCACGCGACCGGCGAGGCTCAATGCCGTATAAGACGCCAGCATGGCGACCAGCACTGATACGATAACCAGTGAAACTTTATAGGTTCCAATCAACATTTTTGCGGTAGGTGAACAGCTGTCTCGAGCTGTCGTGTTGAGCAACTATCTAATAATTTATTTTTGTAATACCTGAAGGCCGGCCGTGCAGAATCATTCAGCTTTTGTAGCTGCCCGATTCTTGCATATTTTTGCTTTGCCTGTGAGGAGTTGTGCTCTAGCAAAAGAAAAGCATACATGAAGACGCTAAATGCATAAGCTAGAACTTCCAGGCTGAAGATGGTTCCCGCTAGAGGCAAGATGCAAGCAATAAATTCCGTGAGGTCAATCCTGGATCAGCAATGCCTGATAAGACCGGTTGGCACAATGACAATCAACTGGCCTGGCAATGCATGAGGCTGCTTGCCAGGACGCGCTTGCAATGCTAATGGTAGCCGATATCTCCGCGCACTTTTCCTCGGAACACCCAGTAAGACCAGAATACGTACAGCAGAATCACCGGCAGCAGGAACATCGTGCCCACCATGAGGAATTGCTGCGACATCGGCGCCGTTGCCGCATCCCACAAGGTAATGGATGGCGGCGCGACATAGGGCCATAAGGAAATGATCAGGCCCGTGTACGACAGGAAGAACAGGCCCATCGCACACAGGAATGGCAGCATATCGCGTTTCGTGCTGAGAGCATGCCAAAGCGTCGCCGCAATCACCAGGGTCAGGATCGGCACCGGCGCAAAGTACAGCAAATTGGGGAAGCTGAACCAGCGTTCGGCGATGCGCGGCTCTTCCAGCGGCGTCCAGACGCTGACCATGAGGATGAAAGCCAGGAGGCCAAGCAGGAGCCAGCGTGCCATCCGTCGTGCCCATTCCTGCAGGTCGCCTTCCGTCTTCATGACGAGCCAGGTGGCGCCGAGCAGGCAATATCCCACGATCAGGCCAACTCCCGTCAGAAGCGGAAATGGCGCGATCCAGTCCCAGCTGGTGCCGGCATAAATCCGGCCATTCACCGGAAAACCGCGAATGAAGTTGCCGAGCACGACGCCTTGAGAGAACGTGGCAATCAGCGAGCCCCAGGCGAACGCGGTATTCCAGACATGCTTGCGCGCGCGCGGCACATCCCGGAATTCGAATGCCACGCCACGGAACAGCAGTCCTAGCAGCATCAGCAGGATGGGGAAATATACGGCCGGCATGATAATGGAAAACGCCAGCGGAAATACCGCCAGCAAGCCGCCGCTGCCGAGAACCAGCCAGGTCTCGTTGAAATCCCAGATCGGCGCCACCGAGGCCACCATCAGGTCGCGGTCTTCATCGTGCCGGCGGAAGAAGAACAGCATGCCGACGCCGAGATCGAAGCCATCGAGCAGCACGTACATCAGTACGGCCAGCGACAGAATGCACGCCCACAGGGGAACAAGATCAAGCGTCATGGCGTCCTCCCAGGCCTCGCTCAACCGGAGCGTCAACAGTGTCGTCGTGATCGGTGACGGCGGACAGCGGCCGCTTTGGATGAGCGGGCGCTTCATGTTCCTCGTCTTCGGGGCCGACCGGCGGACCGATTCGCACCAGCCGTCGCAAGAGAACCAGGCCACCGCCGAAAATGACGAGATAACTCAGTATGTATCCTGCGAGGGAAAGCCCTACATCGCCTGTGGTCAGGGAAGGCGTCACGGCATCGCGCGTGCGCATCAGGCCGTATACCACCCAGGGCTGACGCCCGACTTCGGTGGTGGTCCATCCCGCCAGCACGGCGATAAAGCCGGCCGGCGACATGATCATGCACCAGCGCAGGTAGCGTGGGCTCTCAAACAATTTGCCGCGCTTCCAGAGCCATAATCCGACCAGGACAGTCAGCAGCATCAGCATGCCGATGCCGACCATGATGCGAAAGGCGAAGTAGACGATCGCCACGGGCGGACGGTCTTCCCTGGGCCATTCCTTCAAGCCCTGCACGACGCCGTCGACGCTGTGCGTCAGGTAGATGCTGGCCAGCTTCGGAATGGCGATTTCGAAGTGGTTTGTCTCGGCTTCCTGGTCGGGAATGGCGAAAATGGAAGCCGGCACGCCGGCCTGCGTTTCCCACAACCCTTCCATCGCCGCTACCTTGGCCGGTTGATGCTCCAGCGAATTCAATCCATGCAGGTCACCGATCAGGATTTGCAAGGGAACCATGATGGCCAGGAAACCCAGCGACATGCGCATCATGATCTTGCTTTCCGTTGGGAAGCGGCTCTTGCGCAGATAATGCGCGCCGACACCAAGGATGACAAATGCCGTGGTGACCACGAAGGCGGTGACCGTGTGCGTCAGGCGGTAAGGGAACGATGGCGTAAAGATGATTGCCATCATGCTGGTCGGGAAAAATCTGCCATCGATGATTTCATAGCCACGCGGCGTTTGCATCCAGCTATTGACGGCGAGAATCCAGAAGGAAGAGAGCAGCGTGCCCAGCGCCACCAGCACGGCAGACATGGCATGGGCCCATTGCGGCACCAGCTTGCGGCCGAACAGCAGCACGCCGAGAAAGGCGGCTTCGAGGAAAAAGGCCGTGATGACTTCATACGCCAGCAAGGAGCCGATGACGTTTGAAGCGCTGTCCGAAAACCGGCTCCAGTTGGTGCCGAACTGGAATGGCATCACGATGCCGGAGACCACGCCCATGCCGAAGGATATGGCAAAGATCTTGATCCAGAACGCAGACAGGCGGCGGATCGTGTCGTCCTTGGTGATCCACCACCGTACTTCAAGCGTCGCCACATAGCATGCCAACCCGACTGTAAACGCGGGGAGCAGGATATGAAATGCGATCACCCAGGCAAACTGAATTCTGGAAAGCAGCAATGCATCCATGATATCCCTTTATTCGAGAGCGGCTGCTTGACGTGCATGGCGCTGGCTAATGCGCCATATCACGGAAAATAACGCCGATTGTGCATTGCTCTATTTGTGCCGGTATTGAGCGAACAAGGATTTATCGCTGGCTGAAAATACTGGTATGTGAATTGACGACATAACTTCTTGGCAGTAAGTCCCTGTTCATGGCGCCGGTCTGCCTGGTGGCGGCGGATAGTATGGCGTTGAATTGCGAGGCGTATACATCTGTTCGGAAAGGAAGCGCCCGCTGGAAGGAATGCGATGACCTTTCGCATACATGCATTGCATGAAGGCTACGTCGTAGCGCTGCTGCGCGCCGTAGGCCGAGGCTTGTGCCGTTCCGGTGCCGCTCAACCCGCCAAGGGCCAGTCCGGCACCAGCGCCCGTTGCCGCGCCGCGCCCGCCATTCACTGCCGCGCCGACGGCAGCGCCGAGCACGGTGCCGACAGCGGCGCTGCGCACGCCGCTGTCGCTGGCATAGGCTGACACGCCATTGCCGCCGATTTGCGCGGATGCGTATCGCCTGCATTCGAAATCGTCAGCGCGGAACTGGTCGAAGTTTTTCCCCGTGCCCGGCAGCACCATCACGCTGGGGCCTTCCGGCATCGATACGCAGGCGGCAAGCAACAAGACGGCAATTGCCATGAAGCCGCGAAAAAGAATTGCAGGTTTACTCATGTAACGCTCCTTACTGTTGCGGCTGAGCCGGAACGCGCTGCCAGCCGCCGGGGCATTGCCGGACATAAGGGTAATAGCCCTCCGGCTTGCGGCAGTAGTAATACCAGTCGCCGGCAGACGGCGGCGCGAGACTTTCTTCAGGCTGCGAGCGCTCGATATACGTGGTGGGCGCTGACGGCACGACGACAACCGGCGGCGAATACGGATAGTAATAGGGAGAATAGGATGGATAGGCATAACCGGGATACGCATAGGCGCCGGGGTAATGCCAGCTCCAGCCGACAGACGGTCCGACATACACGCCGACGTGCGCGCGACTACGGCCATGAGGATGCCCGTGGCCGCCGGAATGGGCGAACGCATCGGCGCTCGCGCCGGCGACCAATGCAAAAAACAGGATCAGGCTGCACCTTTTCATCGTCCACCTCGCAAGACGATAGGAATAAAATTAGACTGGCGTCATTGCCCAATGTTCAATGACGCACCAGGCAATGCAGCTTCCGGCCAGATTGCCATCTACGACCCGGAGTCGAATATGGAAAAGCGCATACTCTTATTGCAGGGCCATCCCGATACTACCGAACGCCATTTCGGGCATGAACTGGCGGATGCCTACGCCGCAGGAGCCGGCAAGGGCGGCCATGCCGTTCGCCGCATCGAAGTGGCGGCGCTGGATTTTCCCTTGCTGCGCAGCGAACGCGAATGGGAGCAGGGCTTGTTGCCGCCTTCGCTGCGGGAGGCCCAGCAAGCCATCAAGTGGGCTGAGCACCTGGTGCTGTTTTTCCCGCTCTGGCTGGGCGACATGCCGGCCATCTTCAAGGGATTTCTGGAGCAGGTGGCGCGACCCGGTTTCGCCTTCACCGGCGAGGGAAATAATCCTTTTTTACGCAAGGGCCTGACCGGCCGCTCGGCCCGCTTGGTCGTCACCATGGGAATGCCCGCGCTGATTTATCGCTGGTATTTCCGGGCGCACAGTGTGAAATCGCTGGAGCGCAATATCCTGGGATTTGTCGGCATCGCGCCGATTCACGAGACGCTGATCGGCGGCGTCGGCAACCTGTCGCAGGAAGACGGCGAGGCCTGGCTCGTCAAGCTGGAAGCGCTGGGACGCAAGGGCGCCTAGTTGGACTCCGTTATGGCAGTTCGGCTTATTTACGCTTGCGTACGGTCCGGTTCGGGATGCGTAAAAACCTGGCTGTCCGGCACGATGTGATGGATGTCCCGCTCGATTTCATCGAGCAAATCATGCGCCTGCACGATGGTCCAGGTTGGCGGTACCAGTACGTTCACATACACGAAGCTCTGCGATCCGGCGGAGCGCGTCCGCAGGTTCACGAAGCGCACGCCGCTTGCCGCATGCCGCCGCAGCACCGCCTCGATCTGTTCCAGTGTTTCAGGCGGCAGCGCCGCATCCATCAAGCCATTGGCCGAGGTGCGGATCAGCCGCCAGCCTTCAGCGAGAATATGCAGGCCGACGGCAATCGCGATGACAGCGTCCAGCCAGAGCTGTCCGGTCAGTGCGACGATGAAGACACCGCCCACCACCCCGACGGAAGTCCAGACATCCGTCATCAGGTGGCGCGCGCCGCCCTGCAGGGCGATCGACCGGAATTTTACCGATGCGCGATACATTGCCTGGGCCACGCCGAAGTTGAGCATCGTGCTGGCGGCGGAAAAGACGAGACCGAGTCCTACCGATTCCAGCGGCTGCGGAGAAAGCAGACGCTGGCCGGCAGACCAGATGATCGCCGCCGCCGCGCCAAAAATCATCATGCCTTCCGCGCCGCTGGAAAAATATTCTGCCTTGCTGTGGCCGAGCGGATGTTCTGCGTCTGGCGGGGACTTGGCGATGGTGACCATGGTCAGCGCAAACAGCGCGGCCGCCAGGTTCACCAGCGATTCCATTGCATCCGACAGCAGCCCAACGGAGCCGGTCAGCCACCATGCGATCGTTTTCAGGGTGATGGTGAGAACGGCGGCGGCGGTCGATAGCCAGAAATAGTGGCGGACTTCCATGACGATAGTCTGGCTGATGGTTGACGTTGGGTTGATGAGTTGCCGGGCAGTATACCTCTGCTTAGGAAAAATACGCCGCGCAGGAGTCAATCCGGGAGGATGGCCGCATTCAATTGCTGTTTGGCGCGGATTGTGCCGATGGTTTCCATCAGTACTGGCAGGTCCACGTCGGCAACAGGCGGATTTCCCATCTGTTGCCAGAAGGCCGGCGCGCCTTCCGTGCCATAGCCTGCACGCGCCAGCAGATACAGCGCCAGCTTCCTGGCTTGCATGCCGGCTTCCGCAGAAATTGGGGCGATGCTGGCGGCGATTGACGCATCGGCCGTCTGCGTGTCTAGCGTATTGAGTCGGTCGATCAAGGCGGCGACATCGGGCAAGGCTTGCTGTGCCAGGATGTTGCGGGCCATCTCCTGCGCAATCACGTAAGCCAGTTCCTGATCTGACGGCGTCTGGTCCAACATGCCACGCGTGATCAGGATGCGCTGTCCGTCAGCAAGGCTGGCTGCAAAGTCGGCATTGCCCAGGTCGATGACCATGGCGCAGGCGGAGGTAAGGGGAATGTCCAGCGTCGTCCGATCACCGTTGCGCATGACGGTCAGGCCGACGTTGGCGCGGCCCTTCAGTTCGGACGCTATGATGCTTGCGCTGGCACGCTCGGCGTCGGGGCCCTGCGGCAAGGGCTCGATTTCAACGGCAGTCAACGTGTCGCCTCTCTGCAGGCCCGCCTGTTCCGCACCACTGCCGGGCAAGACATTCATGACGCGCAAGCGGTCGTTCAATTGCAGTGCCGCTTGCGCCGTATCCGCAAATGCCTCGGAGTACGAATAACGGTTCTTGGCCGTGAAGCCGAGCAGGTTGCGGGCATGGCGCGGGCATAACTCGGTATTGTTGATCAAAAGCGGCGCGGCGACGCGATAGAGACGGGCTTGCTGATCGACCCAGGTGCGCAGTTGCGTCGCCTTATCCGGCAGTGCCGGCGCGGATTGCGCGGACGGCGCAACGGCGCCGGTGGGTAGAGGCTGTTGCGTTTCAGTGGCGGCAGGCGTCGGCACTTGCGCAACCATTGGCCTGGATGGTTGCGAAGCAGGTGCCGGTGTTCGCCGGGCGCTGACAGGCTGAGGCGGCAGCGGCGCGGCGCATCCGGCCAGGCAGGCGCACAGCCACGCCAGCATGTAGAGCCTGTTCCGGTTCAATGCACGGACTTGCAGCCGGAATTTGCTTTTGTTGTTCAACGGCTTTCTCCCTTGATGGACGTTCTTATTAGCGAGCCTGGAGTTTATGTGGCTGACCTTAGGTGAGTCTTATTGTGCTGTTCGCGCAATACCTTGGCGGCATGGCCTTCGATGATGGCATTGATTTCCGCGCCATACAGCAAGGCTGCGGCGGACAAATTCAGGTACAGCAGCAAGACGATGATGGCGCCGATGCTGCCATACGTAACGTTGTAATTCCCGAAGTTTTGCACGTAGTAGCTGAAGCCGATCGACGCCAATACCCAGATCACCACGGCCAGGACTGAGCCGGGCGTGATCAGTTTGAATTTATGCGGAATGTGCGGCGGGACATCCGGCGCGACATAGTAGATCAGCGCAATCGCCAGGCTGGCGATGAGTAGCGCGACGGGCAGGCGCAGCCATGCCCACAGGGTGACGAATAGCGATTCCAGTCCCACCTTCTGCGCCAGCCACTGCATGGCTTGCGGGCCGACGATCAGCAGGCCCGCAGCCAGCATCATCATGATGGCAATCCCGAGCGTGAACAGTATCGACAATGGATACAGCTTCCAGGCAGGACGCGTTTCCTTGGCATCGTAGGCAACGTTCAATGCCGTGATGATCGCACGTATCGCCTGGGAAGCGAGCCACAGCGCGCTGATGGCGCCGAACGACAGCAAGCCTTTTTGCGGCAAGGTCAATTCGCCGATGACGCGATCGACCTGTTCCATTGCCGGCGGCGGCAAAAATGCACGGGTATTGTCGCGAAGCCAGTTGAAAAAGTCCGACAATTCGAAAAAGCTTAACAGGGCGATGAGAAAAATGATGAAAGGGAAGAGCGAAAACAGGACATGGTAAGCCAGCCCGGCTGCATAGGTCGACATGTCGTGCGAGAGGAAATTCCGGACTGCCTTGACGAGCACGGCTACCGGGTTGATTCCCTCAAATCCCGCAATTTTCATATCCCACTCCATGGTAGGTATACAGATGGGACGGCCATCATGCTCGGGCACCGCCTCTGCACCGAGCCGGTAAGAATGCAGCATTTACGCCAGGCAGCGCCCACGAGATTTTCAAGGTCGAGTCAGCGAATGCTCGACCGCTTCAATGAAAGGGGCTCCCGCTTTTGCATTTGTCCGCTTCTCGTCACAAGGTATCAAGTTGCCCGCACCACGCCTTGAGGTAGGTGGAAATTTGTCGCGCAACAAGCCAAGGTGGCGCCTTGCTTGAGACTGCAAGCGCTAGATGACAACTGAATCCACCGGCAGGCGAACGACGCGCATGTTCAATGAAGCGTGCATCAGTTCCGCGGGAGATTGAACGATCCTGACGTCATATTCCGGCCGCGCGCCATTTGTGGCGGGTATATGGGCAATGATATCGGTCCAGTCGGTCCGCTCCCGGATATCGTGTGGATCGAGACATAGGAAAATCAGGCGATCCACTTTCTTTTGACTAAGTGCATCCAGGCCAAGCTTGATCAAGGCGTTTGAAAGGCGATCATCGACGACGATTCCGTACACCTGCATCGATTCCGGATATTGATATTGTTTTTCGAGTTCTGTTGCGTCGAGTTGCGTCATGCATCGCTCCTTTTTGCACGTCAGTTGATATGGATTTCAATATGACCATGTTGCTGCTGAAAAGTTGAAAAGCCATGTAAGCTGATTGAGTCAGGATGAATTTTTCGAAATCGAAAATGTCGATCAGGATAGTGAGGCTCGGTAGCCCAAGAGAAACTGGCGAAGGCTTAAGAATAGGCACGGTCAGGCGTCCTCCTCGCGGCGTAAGGAAGGAAGAGTACGCCGCCAGGGATATCTATGACGTGTGGTTCCCTAATCTGTCGCCGAGCGAAGCCTTGGTGAAGCAAGCGCTGACGGCCACGAGCGAGCAGGAGTGGAAGTCGTTCAAGCGGCGGTTTCTCGCCGAGCTGAAAGAGCCGGGCCCGAGGAAGGATCTGGATCTGCTTGCTGCGCTTTCCCATCGCACCGATTTTTCGATCGGGTGCTATTGTGAAGATGAAAGCCGTTGCCATCGGTCGATTCTGAAAGAGGTATTGCTTCAGCGCGGCGCCAGCATCAAATGATGGCGGACGCACGGACAAAAAAACGAATGTCGCTTATTCGTCATGGCGTCGTCGTTAACCGGATGACGGCTGTCGACATGATGGACTGATATGGCGGAGAGAGGCTGACCATGGAGCCTGCTTTGGACCCGAGTTCATACGCACGAAATAAAAGCCGAATGTGGATACCGCTGATCATGTCGGCAATTTGCTTCTGTACCTCGGCGCAGGGCGTCGATATCTATCGCTGGGTAGATGACGATGGCCACGTCCATTTTTCCGATAAGGCACCGGCCCGCTCCAGTCAGCCTGTGACCCGGATGGATTCCCGCCAGTTTGAAGTGAGTCGAGAGCGCCGACGGGAAGCGGAAAAACGCGCCGCGCATGACAGGGAACGTTCCGCCGAGGTGGCTGATCGTATCGAGCGGGAGCGGGCGCAGCAGTATTCCTCAGGTTCCCAGCCAGGCAACGCAGCCAGCAGTGCGGCAGCGTCTCCTCCACCCGCCAATGATTGCGCAGTCATGTTGCGCCGCTTCCAGGAAAGCTCCGAATGCCTGGCACCCTTCATGAATGTAAACGGATCATTCAAGCCGAACGCCTTCGAAACTTGCGGGCCGCCAGTGCCTTATCCTGCACAGGAGTGCAGCAGATAGCAATGCTTGCCGTGGCTTCTCTGGCGACGATGACGCGTGCCAAGGTCAAGGGTGTGATTTCGTAACCTGTGAATGACGGATCGGCGATATGCCGGAGATCAGGCTGGCTGACGCCGTGGCGGTACAGACTGCCGCTCGCGAAATCAAGCGTCGCCACTAGCCGCCGCCAATTCCTTCCACGATTTTTCCGGTTCCGCCGCAATTATCGCAATCCGCACCGTTGAGCTTTCCTGTGCCTTTGCACTTCGGGCAGATGTCTTCGCCGGTGCCCGGCGTGTCCGGAAGCGCGTCATCGCCCGGGTGGATTTCAGGCTTGCCATTGGCGGCGTTCATGGCTTGGTTCGGTTGAGTCGGCTGGTTCATGATAGGGCGTCCATTCAATAATCCAATTGTTTGAAATAACTTGCTGCTAAACTTGCATTCCTTGTAACTTGGATAACGCTCTTATCTGCGAGTTCAGGCAAAGAGGGATTGATCCAGAACGATGTCACATGAGTGGCTCTGACATGTTCCTGTTGGGTATTACCAGTATGGATCGAAGGGCTATGTGTGGCATTCCGTCAAACGTACGACACTTGTCTGCCATTTATTCGTAAAATAGGCCGACATTTCATTCAGTATGGTAAGAGCCGATGCGTTTGTTGTTGGTCGAAGACGATTCCATGGTGGGCGAGGGCTTGCGCAAGGCATTGCGGCAGGACGGTTTCACAGTTGACTGGGTGCAGGATGGCCGTGCTGCAGAATTGGCCGTCAACAACGAGAATTACGATCTGATGCTGCTGGACCTCGGTTTGCCGAAAAAGGGCGGCCTCGAGGTGCTGTCGTCATTGCGTCAGGCCGGCAATCGCCTGCCGGTGCTGGTATTGACGGCGCGCGATGCGGTATGCGACCGCGTCAAGGGTCTCGATGCCGGCGCCGATGATTATCTCGTCAAGCCGTTCGATGTCGAAGAACTGGAAGCCCGTATCCGCGCGCTGCTGCGCCGGCAGGCCGGACGCGCCGACACGGTCATCCGCCAGGGCGACGTGACCCTCAATCCGGCCAGCAGGGAAGTGTGCCTGAAGGGACAGCCGGTGGCGGTCTCGGGCCGTGAGTATTCCTTGCTGGCGGCGTTTCTCGATCGTCCGGGAGCGGTGTTGTCGCTTGCCCAGCTCGGAGAAAAAATCTATGGCTGGGACGATGACGTCGGCAGCAATACGGTAGAAGTCTATATCCATTCGCTGCGCAAGAAATTCGGCGCGGATTTCATCAAAAATGTCAGGGGCGTTGGCTATATGGTGCCACGCCAGACATGAAATCGATCCGTAATACGCTGCTGGTCTGGCTGCTGGTTGGGGTCACGACAGCCATCGGAGTCGCCGCGCTCGTCGTCTATGACCGCGCGCGCAAGGAAGCCAACGAGCTCTCGGATACCCAGATGAAACAGCTGGTGTCGTCCCTGCCGCAGCCGCCCGGCCCGATTGCCACCACCCGCACCAATGAAACCAGCCTGCGCGACGATTTCGTGGTACAGGTATGGGACCGCACCAACGGCTTCCAGCTCTATAACTCCCACGGGATTTACAACCTGCCGCTGACCAGGCAATCGGGATTCCATGACATCTATGTCGAATCGACCGAATGGCGCATCTATAGCACCTTGCTCGGCGATACCGTGGTGCAGGTGGCGCAACTGGCCAGTGTGCGTCACGAGCTGGCCGCCGCCGTCGCGCTGCGCACGGTGGCGCCGCTGATCCTGCTGCTGCCATTCCTGTCCGTGCTGATCTGGATTACCGTCCGGCGCAGCCTGTCCGCGGTCAGGCGGGTGGCTGCGCAAGTGCAGTCGCGCGACGCCAATGCGTTGACCGACATCCCGGACTATGAGCTGCCGCGCGAGATACAGCCGCTCACGCATGCCTTCAATGAATTGCTGTCGCGCCTGCGCCAGGCGGCGGCGGCCCAGGGCGCGTTTATCGCGGATGCCGCCCACGAATTCAAGACCCCACTGACGGCATTGAAGCTGCAAGTCCAGCTGGCGGAAAGGGCTGGCAGCGACGAGGAGCGCCGCCAGGCCTTCGCCGACTTGAAGGGCGGACTCGAGCGCGCCAGCCACCTGGTCAACCAGCTGCTGACGCATGCCCGCCAGGACCCGACTGTCCCACGCCGGGTCAGCGACCGTATCGACCTGGTGGCGCTGGCGCGCAGCGTCGCGGCGGATTTCGTGCCGATCGCTGCTGACCGCGGAATCGACCTTGGGGTCAAGATTACCGATCCTGTGCCCGCCTGTATCCACGGCAATCCGGAATCACTCCGGATCATGCTTGGCAATCTGGTGGATAACGCCATTCGCTATACGCCGGGCGGCGGCATGGTAGATATCGTAGTGCGCCGGCACCCCCATAAAATCGTGATGTCCGTCGAAGATACCGGGCCGGGAATCCCGGAGGAAGACCTGGACCGCGTTCTGGACCGCTTTTACCGGGTGCCCGGCACGCCATCCGAAGGTAGCGGGCTGGGCCTGGCAATCGTGCGCCAGATCGTCCATCTTCACGGAGCCGAAATCAAGCTGTGCAATGGCATGCGTGGTTTGCAGGTGGAAATTACTTTCCACACGTCAATTTGATAATTCTCAAATACGAATTTCAGTGTTTTCTTTTATACAAACTTTTAAGTCTGTTTTAAATCTGCGCACCTATGATGCCTGAGCCTTGATTTTATTTTCTTGGCTACAACCACGTCTTTTCGGACGTGCGCTGCCCGCCCACAATATAAAAATTTGGTCGGTGCTGGTTTGATAATAAACACTGATTTGGAGATAGCATGCGCAACACGATGAAAGTCATGACCGCCGCAGTCTGCGGCGCTCTCGCCTTGGGTTTTTCCGCATCGGCTTCGGCCCAGATTTCGGGAGATGTGGTCAAGATTGGCCTGATCACCGACATGTCGGGCGTGTACGCCGACGTCGACGGTCCCAACGGCGCGGAAGCCGTGCGCATGGCTATCGCTGACTTTGGCGGCACCGTCAACGGCAAGAAAATCGAATTCATTTCCGCCGACCACCTCAACAAGGCCGATATCGCCGCTTCCAAGGCACGCGAATGGATCGACCGCGAAGGCGTCGACATGATCCTGGGCGGCACCAATTCCGGCGTCAACCTGGCCATCGCCAAACTGGCTGCGGAAAAGAAAAAGCCCTTCATCTCGATTGGCGCCGG
>NZ_SLZQ01000022.1 GCF_004342585.1 Paucimonas lemoignei
TAAATATGGGCAATCTTGATGTCTTTGGCTTGCACCGCGGTGGCAGCAGTGGCAGCGCACATGACAGCAAGGGCAGTCAGAACGTGACGTCTCATCATCTTCTTTCCTCTTGGTGGGTTAAATCAATTAATAAACTGCGAGCATCGTGTAGCAGATCAGCATTGCTACCGACCTGTCAACGGATGAAAGCTGTGGCGTATTTTTTTGCCGACAGATTTCACGCTTTCTTACATTTGAATACCTTCCCGCGCCCGAATAGGTTATGCCCATCCAGTTCCAATGACTTCAGGTTGGCGAAGCCATGAGGTTGCCGGCTTATCTTCGCCGGCTAGATCGTTATCAACGCTGAGCAATGAAGGATTAGCACTGGCTTGTAAATTGTGCGTCGCGTCAATACGGCGCGTATTATAGCCATAATGCTAACTTTTCGATAGTTCCGCATCTCCTCAGAAAATTTGAGCTACCGCAAATTTTCCCTTCTGACTCTTTTAGTTTTATCGCATTCTAAGTACCGTTCCTTAAACAGGAATTAATTTGCTTAGGGAAATAGCTAATTTGCAGAAATGGATTCTTGCCCTTTTAGAGGGATAAAAATGACACTGGCGACACGAAGTCGCCAGGCAAGGAAGTGAAGTGGGGCGATTGAAAGCGTTTTACGCTGCTGCTTTCTTTGCCGCGGTTCGTTTAACCGCTGCCTTTTTCGCGACGGCTTTTTTCATTGGCACCTTGGTGGCCGGTTTTTCTACCGGCTGCGCATCGTTGTCAGCAGATTTGGGGGCCTTGGCTTTGGCCGGGGCTTTAGCCTTGCGTTCTTCGAATTCAAAGCTGATCTTGCCATCCTTGCCGCGTACCAGGAATGCCTTGAAAGGCCGACGCGTGCGTTGCGAGACAAATCCCGGCAACAAATCGGTTTTTCCTTCGTTGAGCAATTTCGCCATTTGCTCGGGCAGAATTTCCTGCTGCAAGATGATGCGGCCGCTACGGAAATCGCAGGTCTTGGGCTTGGCGACACTCTTCTCGCAGACGTACGCCAATCCCATCTCATACACACCACTGCCGCATTTCGGGCACGGGCCCAGCGGCGTCTGTCCGCTGAAGTCGACGCCTTCGGCATTCTCATCTTCATCCTGGTTTTGGCCAAAGTCGAATTCGAGCTTGTAATTATTGTTTTCCTCGTCGCGCACGATCTTCAAAATGGCTGCAAACGGTCGGCCCATCTTGGAACGGAAGCCTTGCAGCGGACCGATTTCGCGTCGTGCCAACAATTCTTCGACTTCGCTGATCTCGAACTGACGGCTGCCCGGAATTTTCGAGATGGAGAATTCGCACTGGGTGCAGGCAAAGCGCCGGTAGTTTTCCTTGACCACGCCGCCGCAATTCGGACAGGGCGTCTTCAGGGTAGCGTACTCGCCGGGGATGGTGTCGTTGTCGTATTCCTTGGCGCGCTTGACGATCACCTGGGTCATCTGCGCGATCTCGCGCATGAATTCCTCGCGGCTGATCTGGCCGCGCTCCATCTGCGCCAGCTTGTATTCCCATTCGCCCGTCAATTCAGGCGCGGTGAGTTCCTCTACGCCAAGGCCGCGCAAGAGCGTCATCAGCTGGAATGCCTTGGCGGTCGGAATCAGCTCGCGGCCTTCGCGCAAGAGGTATTTTTCATTGAGCAAGCCTTCGATGATGGCAGCGCGGGTGGCTGGCGTACCCAGGCCCTTGCCGGCCATGGCTTCGCGCAACTCTTCATCGTCCACCAGCTTGCCGGCGGTTTCCATGGCTGACAGCAGCGTCGCTTCGGTATAGCGCGCAGGCGGCTTGGTGACCAGGCTATGCACATCGACCTTGTCGGTCTTGACAGTTTCATCCTTTGCCACCGGCACCAGGATCTTGGCATTGTCTTCTTCCTTGCCGGACGCCGCTTCCTTGCCGTAGATGGCGAGCCACCCGGCGCTGGTCATGACCTTGCCTTCGGACTTGAACTGGTGTCCCGAGACTTCCGTAAAGCGCGTGGTGACCTGGAATTCGGCGGCCGGGAAAAACACGGCCATGAAACGGCGCGTCACCAGGTCGTACAGTTTCTGTTCAGGCTCCGACAGGTTTTTCGGCGCTTGCGTCGTCGGGATGATGGCGAAGTGGTCGCTGATTTTTTTGTTATCGAAAATGCGCTTGTTGGGCTTGACCCAGTCGTTTTTCAGAATCTGCGAGGCGAACTGATGATAATTATTGTTCGTCGCAATGGTTTCCAGCGTTTGCTTGACCGTGTCGAGATAGTCTTCGGGCAGATGCTTCGAATCGGTACGCGGGTAGGTCAATACCTTGTGCTTTTCATACAGCGCCTGCGCCAGGCCCAGCGTATTCTTGGCCGAAAAGCCGAAACGGGCATTGGCTTCGCGCTGCAGGCTGGTCAAGTCGAACAAGGCCGGCGCAATCTGCGTGGTCGGCTTGGATTCTTCGGTGACCTTGCCGGGCTTGCCGCGGCAGGCGGCAACAATCGATTCGGCAGCGGCACGGCTCCACAAGCGCTCGGGTTTCTTTTCCGGATCAGTTTCATCCTTCTTGTGCTTGGTATCGAGCCAGCGGCCTTCATAAATACCGGCGGCGCACACGAATTCGGCGCGCACTTCCCAATAATCGCGCGGCACGAATTTCTTGATCTTTTCCTCGCGCTCGACCACGATCGACAGGGTCGGCGTCTGCACGCGGCCCACGGTGGTGAGATAGAAGCCGCCTTCCTTGGAATTGAATGCGGTCATGGCACGAGTGCCGTTGATGCCAATGAGCCAATCGGACTCGCTGCGGCAACGCGCCGCATCTGCCAGCGGCAGCATTTCCTGGTCGGTGCGTAACTTGTGAAAGCCTTCGCGAATGGCGTTCGGCGTCATCGATTGCAGCCACAGACGCTTGACCGGTTGCTTGGCCTTGGCGTACTGCACGATCAAGCGGAAGATCAATTCCCCTTCGCGCCCGGCGTCGCAGGCGTTAACCAGGGCGGCGACATCTTTGCGCTTGAGCAGTTTCGTCAATACCTTCAGGCGCGATTCCGTCTTGGGAATCGGATTCAGGGCGAAGTGCGGCGGAATCACTGGCAAGTGCGTAAAGGTCCATTTGCCGCGCTTGACATCGTATTCTTCCGGCACGCCGATTTCGACCAGATGGCCTACCGCCGACGACAGGACGTATTCGTCGGACTCGAAATACTCATCGTGCTTGGTAAAGCCACCAAGCGCCTTCGCGATATCGTTGGCGACGGAAGGCTTCTCGGCAATGATGAGAGTTTTAGTCATAAATCTATTCTCGTTTGAAATATGGCGCGACGCGTCATCTGTCGACATGGACAGCGGCTAGGCGGAAGTGTTGCTGCTTTTATGGAAAAGAAACAGATTCGCGGTCGACCAGGCAAGTTGTCAAGCCTCTGACAATCTGGCAATTAGCGGCCAATGATAAGCGCGTTCTAGCAAAAACCGCAAGCTAAGCACGCCATAGCTGTAGCCGCACGCCCAATATTGCGAAAATGCTAATACAGTTGTTTTGGAAAAAAAATCGCCGCGCAAGAAGCTTTAACGCGGCGAGGTGGAAGAATTGAGAAGCTGATTTGAACTGGAAAATCAGTGCAACAGACGGGCATTGGTATTTTCATTGTCCCAGAACAGCTCATCGAACATCAAGCCATCCGGTTCTTTTCCTTGGCTCCACAAGACCATCAAGACGATGACTTTGAGTTTGTCGAGTGACAAGCGGCGATCGCTTGCCGCCAAAGCGCGCTCGATGACGATTTCACGCTGGATGGCATCAAGCAGCTTGGCTGACTCTAGGAATTGAATAAAACCAACTGCTGCAGTACCCAAAACTTCAAGTTCCTGACGGGCATAAAAACGCATGCCGCCGAAAGAGAATGCGGCTTGTTCCGGGAAGCGATCCAAATAATCGCTAGTGGTTTTGTCGAGATCAGTCAACCAACCCAGTGCCTTGCTGATTTCATCGTCTTCAAAACCTACGGCAGAAAGCTTCTTAACCAGTGCTTCCGGATCCGGGCAAGCATCGGGACGATAGTAAGTTTCGTAGAGGTAAACAAGGACGTCAAACATGGTTCTAATGTAGCCTTAAGATTGCGAAGTGACAAGCGCTGGGAGCAACATGCCGGGATCATCAGTTGCGCAATGTTGACACTGATTTTGGTCAACAATTTCGCAAGGACAATTCTATACGACTTAAAAAAGATGCTTGTCTTGTTGCGATGACAAACTGAAATATCAGTAGGTGATAGCGGGAAGAACGCGGTGATTTGCGGGCAAGCAGTACAAAAGACTGTGCCTTGTGGAAAAAGTTCTCTACTGCAAGCGCCGGTAGACTTCGCCGGGCAAACGTTCGATGTAACCTTGCAATTCCAGCGTGAGCAATTGCACATGCAAGCTTGCCATGTCTTGACCAGTCCGACGTGCCAGGGTTTCAACGTCGACTGGATCGAAGCCCATCAACTGGAGAAGGGGATCCGTGCTGCTTGCTGCAGAGGCGTCGCTCTGCGGCGCTGAAGGCGCAGCGTCGTTGATCGTCGGCTTCGACGATTGCGGGCTGTACTCTTCCAGAATATCCTGTGCCGTTTCCACCAGCTTGGCACCTTGCTTGATCAATAAGTGGCAACCCTTGGCCAGGGGTGAATGGATCGAGCCGGGAATGGCAAACACGTCGCGGCCCTGTTCGGCCGCCATGCGCGCGGTGATGAGCGAACCGGATTCGGTCGCCGCTTCGACGACCAGAACACCTCGCGACAAACCGCTGATGATACGGTTACGGCGCGGGAAGTTGCCCGACATGGCCGGTGTGCCAAGCGGGTATTCGCTCACGATGCAACCTGCTTCGGCGACTTGATGCGCCAGTGACCGGTTACGCGCAGGGTAGACGATGTCGGCGCCCGTGCCGATGACGGCGATGGTCGAGCCGCCGCGCTCGGCGTGACGCAATGCTCCCTGGTGTGCCGCCGTATCGATGCCAAGCGCGAGGCCCGAGACGATCGTCCAGTCCGCTTCGCTCAAGGCTTCAGAAAATTTTTCGGCATTGGTGACACCCTGCACGCTCGCGTTACGGCTGCCGACCACTGCCAGAGAAGGGCGATGCAATAGCTCGACACGGCCTTTCACGTACAACAGTATGGGCGGATCGGCAGTCTGCAACAGGCTTGCCGGATAGTCGGCGTCGGCAAGAGTGAGAATATGGTTGCCGGGCAGGCTCGCCCATTGCAGCGTGGCGTCGATATGTTTGCGTGCCGCGTCATCGAGCGGCGACAGTAAGGCCTGGACGATGCGCTGGGAGACGACTTCACCCAGCGCATCGGCATCGGCCGCGAATATATTGATTGGCAAGCCGAACCGCGCCAGCAGCTTGCGCGCGGTGTCCGGCCCGACTCCGCGTACCTGCGCCAGCCTAAGCCAATGCGACAGCAGATCGCCGTCCGCGGACGGCTGGCCGATCGCGCCGGTCACGGCAAACGATTATTGCGGCGACTTGGCGAAGTCGCCGATCTGCACGGTATCGGTCACCTGCATGATCAGCGCATACGAGATATTGTCGAATACGCGGAATACGAACAATGCGCCGTATTTTTCATCCGGCAGTTTGATCGCGCTTCTGCTATCGGTGCGGTCCTTGACTACTCCGCCGTTACGGTACAGTTCCAGCACGGAGCCGATATCGATGCCATCGCGGGCACCGCGATTGATCGAGACGATCTGGTTTTGACCGGCATGGGTCACGCCGCCGTAGACTGACACGATACGTGCGGACACCGGCGTTTCCGGTTCATGCGGAACATAATTGAGCAATGGCGTCGGTTGCACGGCGAGCAAGCGATCGCCGACGCCCATTTCTTCTTTCGACGTGACCACAGTGAAGGAATGCGCTTCGTTGGCAGCCTTGCCAGCCTGGTTCAACTTCAGCGTGCCAAGATAAGCCGCTTCGTAACCGATTACTTTTCTGGTATCGGGATCGATCAAGGGCTTACCCGGACGGAAAGCCTGAAAAGAGGTTGCTCCATTCAATTCGCCCAGGACGTAAGCTTTATCGCCCTTGCCCAGATTGACGCGCCCTTCTGGTGTCGCGACGATGCGCGGCGTACCTGCCAGCTCGGCTGTGGTGACGATCAGCGGTTGCGACAGGAAAGGTTCGATCACGCCGGAAGGAATCGCCGGCACTGCATCCTGGCCGACGCCTTCGATGCGCGCCTGCGGCGACAGGCGTACGGAGCCATCTGCACCCGACGTGGAGCCAACCGGTCGGCCCAAGCTCAGGCGGCCGGTGGCACGATCAAAATAGACGATCTGGCCGGGATAGATCCAGTGCGGGTTCTTGATCTGGTCGCGATTCAAGCCCCAGACTTGCGGCCAGCACCATGGATGCTGCAGAAATTTGCCGGAGATATCCCACAGCGTATCGCCCCGCACGACCTTATGCGAATCCGGCGCATCGGCCTTGAATTCGCACTTTTGGGCCGCAAATGCAGCAGGTGAAAGGAAAGAGGCAGAAGCTGCTGCGAAAGCGAGGGAAACGACTGCTGTGCTAAAATTTTTCATGGTTCGTCCGATGAATGTGGCCGGATTTGTCAATTTTGGTAAGGCGTAGCCACAGCACGTTGCCTGTGTACAAAATATGTGACATCAGGAAACAATTGTCAATTTGAATCAAATTCTGCACATAAATCCTTGAACTAGCAAGAGAAAACACACTCTTAACTTGCCGCATTGTTGCGCAAAAGTCGTATGGCCTTATTAAATATTCTTCGATATCCCGACCCCCGCCTGCACAAGGTTGCCAAGCCTGTGACGGTTTTTGATGCGCGTTTAAAACGCTTGATTGCCGACATGGCGGAAACCATGTACGACGCGCCCGGCGTGGGATTGGCCGCGACGCAGATTGACGTGCATGAGCAACTCATTGTCATCGATGTTTCGGAAACGCATGATGCCTTGCAAGTCTTTATCAATCCTGAAATCGTGTGGGCCAGCGAGGAAAAGCGGGTCTATGACGAAGGCTGCCTGTCCGTTCCGGGCGTGTACGATGGCGTCGAACGTCCGGCGCAAGTCCGCGTGAAGGCATTGGACGGAGATGGACAGCCTTTCGAACTAGAGGCGGATGGTTTGCTGGCTGTCTGCATTCAGCATGAAATCGATCACTTGAAGGGCAAGGTCTTCGTTGAATACTTGTCGCCCCTGAAGCGCAATCGCATCAAGACCAAGCTGGTCAAAGAAGAACGGGAACTGCAGCGTCATCGCCAGAAAGCCGTGGCTGCCCGCTAAGCGCTTTTCCTTCTTCACCTTTCTCTTTCTTACTGCCGGCAATATATCCTTGCCGGCATTCCCTTTCTTCATCGTGCCCGCCGCAGTCAAGCATGCGCTATCGCGCTGCCTTGGTGCGCCACGTCGTTGCTCGTTTTCCTTTTTAACCTACGAAAATCGGTACGCGTTTAATTCATCCGGCAATGAACGACGCTAATGGCTCGTAATACAATGCGGGTCATGAAAATCATCTATGCCGGAACTCCCGAATTCGCCGCCGTTGCCCTGCAAGCCTTGCACGCGGCTGGCCATGACATTGTCCTGGTGCTGACCCAGCCTGACCGCCCTGCAGGACGCGGAATGCAATTGCAGGCGTCTCCCGTCAAGCAATTCGCCCTGGACCATCATCTTCCCGTTGCCCAGCCTGTATCGTTAAAGCTGGATGGCAAATATCCGCAAGTGGCGCAAGAAGCCCATGACTTGCTGCATGCCGTGCAAGCCGATGTCATGGTGGTGGCGGCATATGGCTTGATCCTGCCACGCTCGGTCCTGGACATTCCCAAACATGGCTGCATCAATATCCATGCGTCGCTATTGCCGCGCTGGAGAGGTGCGGCGCCCATTCATCGGGCTATCGAAGCTGGCGACGCCACCACCGGCGTCACCATCATGCAAATGGAAGAAGGCCTCGACACCGGGCCGATGCTATCCATGCAAAGCTTGCCGATCGCGGCAAACGATACGACCGGGTCTTTGCATGACAAGCTAGCCGCGCTTGGCGCGGACATGATCGTGGCAACCCTGGCGCGGCTTCAGCACGGTGATTTGCCGGCAACTCCGCAGCCGGAGGCGGGCGTGACGTACGCAGCAAAAATCTCCAAGGAAGAAGCGCAACTGGATTTTGCCCTGCCGGCTTTCGAACTATCGCGCAAGATCCGTGCATTCAATCCTTTTCCCGGCGCAGTCGGTATCTATGACAAGGTGGCGCTGAAACTGTGGCAGTCGGAAGTCGTGCCGCACAGCGGTAAAGCAGCACCCGGGCAAGTTCTTCGTGCTGATGCCGAAGGTATTGTGATTGCGTGCGGCAGCGATGCGCTGCGGGTGACACTGCTGCAAAAGCCCGGTGGCAAGCGCTTATCGGCGCGTGAATTCCTGCAGGGATTCGCGCTCACTGGTGGCAGCTTCACTTCGTGATAGTCAAGCTTGGCGAATAATGGCAGCGCTGAAGGTAAGCTGATTATTTTCGAAAGCCAGGATAAGTCACTAAGTCACGAATAAGCCGGCGTGAATGCTTGCCTGCCACTGCAAAAATTAAGCTAGCGGAATCCGGTCAAAGATTAAGACTAGCATTCCCTGCAAAGGAGCAGCCATGTATATGGTGTACTGGACCGAGTACAACGAAGAGGGCGGCTTGACGCAAGCCCAGGCCTTCGATTCCAGCCAGATGGGCGCGGCGCTGCATTTCATGGAGCAGCTACGCATCCGCCAGCGTGCAGGGGAAGGCATTCGTTTCGTTACCATGTGTTCGGAAAACCCGCATGTGGTTGGGCATCCTGGCGTGGCCGACCCTGCTTCCGATTACAACTGGAAAAAACGCAGAAAGTAATTCTTTTCAATTGCTTTTTACCAGGCGTATGATGGATTCATGGCACATACGCTGTCTTGTTACTATCTTGACGCGCCCTTGTCGGACACCGAGCGTAAGCTGGTGATCCAGGTTTTGCTCGGCCCTTGGGCGAAGTTCAAAACCGGCGCCACCGCACTGGTGGAGCGCCGCGTCCCAACTGTTTTGCCTTTACCGGATTCTTCCGGTCATTACTGTCATACCCGGGAGCAACGTGCCTGGCGTGTTTGCGCCAATTTGCGGCACGCCGGCATTCATGAAGATATAGGACGCCAAGTGGTGTGGGTCATGCCGCGCGACGCGGACTGGGATGCCATCTTTCAGTTTGCAATACGGGAAGAAACTGGATTCGCACCGTATGTTGTACAGCGCTGGATTCAGGATGAAACCGGCATCCAGCGGCTGGCTGCACGGATTATCGATACGCAAAAACTCATCGACGGACTCGAATCGCAGTAAAGCCGTCACCATTGCGGTCTAATTGATTCTTCGCAGTAACTATTTATAAAATTTACCAACATCAATGGTTAGCGCATAATTTGGGCGTTAGCTTACTTACTTCAAAAACATGAGTTTTCTCACCCTTGATTTGAATCTGTTGCGGGTCTTCGATGCCGTCATGTCGGAACAAAACCTGACCAGGGCAGCCAATCGGCTGGCCATGACGCAACCGGCCGTCTCGAATGCCCTGAAACGCTTGCGCGATGCCATGGGCGATGATTTGTTGATTCGCACGGCACATGGTGTCAGGCCGACGCCGCGGGCGGAAGAGTTGTGGCCGACGGTGCGCAATGCCTTGACCGAGCTTGAAGCGGCGCTGACGCCGGAAAGCTTTGATCTCGCCAAGACCAAGACGACCTTCCGCATGGCCATGGCGGATGCGCCGGCCGCACTGTGGCTGCCCACGCTGGTCCAGGATATTCAGCGCGAAGCGCCCGGCATGAATGTGCGCATGATGCCGTTGACGACACGCGACCCGCGGCCGATTCTCTTGAGAGGCGACATCGATCTGACGATTGGTTTCTTCCCTGGCGTGGTCAATCAAATGGCGACCGAGTCCAGTACGCCGATTCGGCATGAGCGGCTCTATACCGGCAAGTATGTCTGCGTCATGCGCAAGGGCCATCCGCTGGCTTCGAAGGAATTGACATTGGATGCATATTGCGAGGCGAACCACTTGCTGGTGAGTTTTTCCGGGCGTGCCCATGGCCAGGTAAATGATGTGCTGGCGCACATGGGCCGCGAGCGCCGCATTCTCTTGACGGTCAATCAGTTTTACACGGGCGGCGCCGTGGTCGCGAATTCGGACTTGATTACCGTGCTGCCGCGGCATTTGATTGCCTCGACCGGCAAGGCGGATGAATTGATTGCCAAGGAGTTGCCATTCCAGATGCCGCCGGTGCACGTCGATATGCTGTGGCACGAGCGCGATGCACGTAATCCTGCACACCGCTGGTTGCGGGCGAAGCTGGCAGAAGCCACGGACAAAGCCATGGATAGCGGATTGTTGCAGCTATAGCAATTCAGTGAAAAAATAGATCGTCATGCAGATCCACCACACTTTGTTGCGGTGGATTTTTTTTACTTGTGTAGTTGCATTTTTATTACGTCATCCATTTATGACTATTTTAGAAAGCAAATAACACTTGTTTTTATTGCATTAATTTTTCATTTCGCTGCTGGGGAATGAAAACAAAAGGTTTTTAATAAGTATTTATATATACATATAGTAGTAGTAGTTAACGCGGCGATTTTTTGTGGATAACTCACGTTTTCTTAACTAAATCAATCAATTAGCGTGAGTAAAACCAGCTTGATAAGGCTTGTGTCTGCAATGGACAGCTTCTGAATAAAAAATCCGGTTTGGATAATCAACGGGTTTGTACACAAACTCGCCGGATTTTACCCACCCGCTTATCCACAACTGTCATGTGTTTTAACGCCTGTAACAAGTTATTGGCATAAAGAAAATAGATAACGTCCGGCTTGAATTGTCGGATTCATCAAGAACTTCAAATTTTTCTTAAATTGCTTGGCAGCACTTCGGCCATTTTTTGTTGTGACCACTTTTCTTAGACTGCTCTCAAGATACTGAATCAGAAATTTCAACTTTGTTATCTGAATGAGTAAAAGCCGGAGCACAAATCGAAAGAGCAAGCTAGGTTTTAAATAATTAGTTATATATATTTATAGTAGTAATAGTAAACGCCCTAAAAACTGTGGATAACTGGTAAACCGCGAAGCAATTCAAGGATTTAGGCTACGGATAAGCGGCTTGATAAAGCCTGTATCTATCCGGCACAAATTCTGAATAAAAAAATGCACTGAGGAAATTTCCGCACTTTTACACAAACGATCCCAAGGCTATCCTCGTAGTTATTCACAGAAAATGTGCATAACTAGTTTCTAAATTAGTAATTATTTAGGAAAAACTAGGCAGATCGCCGCTTAGCTGGCCCAAACCGTAGCCAAAATGGCAAAGCCGGCGGTAATGGCTGGTTCATGTTGTCTTTTGTTTAATGTGGTGAAGCGTAATTCGGTAGTGAGTGTGACGGTATCGGCAATGACCAAGCCATGGGCATGTGCTTCACGCAATGCAATCGATTCCCGCACCAGGGAAAGGCCGATGCCGGATTTCACCAGGTCCAGCATGGAGTGTTCCTGATCGACTTGCGCAACGGTGGGCGGTTTGACGTGGTGCGCCGTGAATACTTCCGTCAGCAAGCGGTGATGCACCGATTCCGGCGGAGTCCAGATCCAGGGCAATTGCGCCAATGCTGGCCAATCCTTGCCCATGACCCGGGTTTTCCAGCCGCGCGGGGCGACCACGTTATAGGTCACCGGGGTCAGCACCATGGAATGGAATTCCTTGCCTGGCGTGCCGAGGTAATAGCCGGTATCGAGCTGGCCATCTTTAACCATCTGTAAAACCGTGCCCGACATGCCATGCTGCAGCTTGGGCTTTAACTGCGGCCATGATTCAACCAGGCGTTTCAGGAAAGCACCCAGGCGGGTGAATTCCGGATCGAGAATCGTGCCGATCGAGAGCGACCCGCTCAGGGTGGAATGCAAGGCGGCGGCGGCTTGCTGCAGTTCCGCGATATTGCCGAGAATGCGTTCAGCCAGTGGCAAGAGCTTGCTGCCTTCGGTGGTCAATTCCATGCCGGCTGGCGTGCGCGTGAATAACTGGACCTGGAGCGATGCCTGCAAAGCCTTGATTTGTAGGCTGACGGCCGGTTGGGTCAGATGCAGTGCAGCGGCGGCACGGGTCAGGTTGCCGGTGCGGGCAACCGTCACGAAAGCACGCAGCTGAGTCGGGTCCATGCCTGATATCCCTATCCATAGTGTCACAATCATCATAAATTATTTTTATAAAAGATTGAGTAAATCTGATTGGATTTATCAATATTTCAGCGATATGCTGCCGAAAATGATGGATCTACCTAAGGAATTCTTATGACTAACCTGTCTCTTCCCAGCATTGCGCATTTCATCGGTGGCCGCTTCACGACCTCATCGGGCGGTCGTCGCCAACAAGTCTTCAATCCGGCAAGCGGCGAAGCGACGGCTGAAGTCGTGCTGGCAAGCGTGGAGGAAGTCAACTCGGCAGTCGCGGCAGCCAAAGCGGCGGCGCCAGCCTGGGCCGAGATGGCGCCCTTGAAGCGGGCGCGCATCCTGTTTAAGTTCAAGGAATTGATGGAAAAGCACCATGACGCCCTGGCCGCAGTGATCACCCGCGAACACGGCAAGGTGTTTTCCGATGCGAAGGGCGAAGTCGTGCGCGGCATCGAAGTGGTGGAATTCGCCTGCGGCGTGCCGCAATTATTGAAGACCCAGTTCACCGACAATATCGGCGGTGGTATCGATAACTGGCAATTGCGTCAGCCGCTTGGCGTCACGGCTGGCATCACGCCGTTTAATTTTCCGGTGATGGTGCCCTTATGGATGGCGCCGATGGCGCTGGCAACCGGCAATACCTTCGTATTGAAGCCTTCCGAGCGAGACCCGTCGGCGTCACTGATGCTGGCCGACTTGCTGCAACAGGCGGGATTGCCGGATGGCGTGTTCAACGTCGTGCAGGGCGACAAGCTCGCCGTCGACACGCTGCTGCAGCATCCCGATGTGAAAGCCGTATCTTTCGTCGGCTCCACCCCGATTGCCGAATACATCTATACCGAAGGCGTCAAGCGCAAGGGCACCTATCCGATGCGCGTACAAGCCTTAGGCGGCGCCAAGAACCATCTGGTGGTCATGCCTGATGCCGATCTCGAGCAGGCAGTCGATGCCTTGATCGGCGCGGCGTATGGCTCCGCTGGCGAGCGCTGCATGGCGATTTCCGTGGCGGTCGCCGTGGGCGACGTCGGTGACCGCTTGATCGATGCGCTGATCCCGCGCGTGAAGGCGCTCAAGGTCAAGAATGGCATGGAACCGGATGCCGAAATGGGCCCGGTGGTCACCGCGGCGCACAAGGAAAAAATCGAAGGCTATATCGAAGCCGGTGTGCAAGCCGGGGCCAAGCTCCTGGTCGATGGCCGCGGCTTGCGCGTGCCGGGCCATGAAAAGGGATTTTTCATCGGCGGCAGCTTGTTCGATCAAGTCACGCCGGAGATGAGCATCTATCGCGAAGAAATCTTTGGGCCAGTGCTGTGCGTGGTGCGCGTGCCGGACCTGGCTGCCGCGGTCGACTTGATCAATGCGCATGAATTCGGCAATGGCGTCTCGCTCTTTACGTCGGATGGCCATACCGCGCGCGAATTCTCGCGGCATATCGAAGTCGGCATGGTCGGCGTCAACGTGCCGATTCCCGTGCCGATGGCATGGCATTCATTTGGCGGCTGGAAGCGTTCGCTGTTCGGCGACGCGCATGCCTACGGCGAGGAAGGCATCCGCTTCTATACCCGTTACAAATCGATCATGCAGCGCTGGCCGGAATCGATCGGCAAGGGCGCGGAATTCACCATGCCCGTGGCGAAATAGGAGCCCATCATGCAGGCGGCCGGACAATACGATTACATTATCATCGGTGCCGGCTCTGCCGGCTGTGTGCTGGCCAATCGCTTGAGCCAGGATCCGAACGTGAAAGTCTTGCTGCTTGAAGCCGGCAAGAAGGATGACTACCTGTGGGTGCATATCCCGGTCGGTTACCTGTATTGCATCGATAATGCGCGCACCGACTGGCGCTTTCGCACCGAAGCCGATCCCGGCTTGAATGGCCGCAGCCTGATTTACCCGCGCGGCAAGGTGCTGGGCGGCTGCTCGTCCATCAATGGCATGATTTACATGCGCGGCCAGGCACGCGACTACGATGAATGGGCGCGCTTGACGGGCGACGATGGCTGGCGCTGGGAAAACGTTCTGCCAGTCTTCAAGCGCAGTGAAGACCATCATGGCGGCGCCAATGCCTTTCACGGCGCCGGCGGCGAATGGCGCGTGGAAAAGCAGCGCCTGTCGTGGGAAATTCTCGAAGCCTTCCGTGCCGCAGCGGCGCAGACCGGCATTCCTTCGGTGGATGATTTCAACCGCGGCGACAATGAAGGTTGCGGCTACTTTGAAGTGAACCAGAAACGCGGCTGGCGCTGGAGCACGGCGCGGGCCTTCCTGAAGCCGGCGCTCAAGCGCGGCAATCTGACCGTCATGACGGGCTGTCATGTCGAGCGCGTGCGCCTCGAAGATAGCTTGCAGGGCAAGACTTGCCGCGGCGTGGAATTCATTCGCGAAGGCAACCGCTGGTTTGCCGAAGCCAGGCGCGAAACCATTCTTTGCGCCGGCGCGATCGGTTCGCCGCACATCCTGCAATTGTCCGGCATCGGTCCCGCCGATTTGCTGCGTCAGCATGGCATCGCCGTGCAAGCCGATTTGCCGGGTGTCGGCGAAAATCTGCAAGACCATTTGCAGCTGCGCATGATCTTTCAAATCGAGGGCGTCCGCACGCTCAACACCATGGCCAACAACTGGTATGGGAAGATGAAAATCGGCCTGGAATATTTACTGTTTCAGAAAGGGCCGATGTCGATGGCGCCATCGCAGTTGGGCGCGTTTGCAAAATCCGATCCCAGTCAGCCGACAGCCAACCTGGAATATCATGTTCAACCGCTCTCGCTCGAACGCTTCGGCGAACCCTTGCATAGCTTCCCAGCCTTTACTGCAAGCGTATGCAACCTGCGTCCGAGTTCGCGGGGACATGTCAGACTGGCCTCGTCCGATTCTTTTTCTGCTCCAAAAATCTCGCCAAACTACTTGAGCACGGCCGAAGATCGGCGCGTCGCGGCGGATTCTCTCTCGCTCACGCGAAAAATTATTTCAGCTCCCGCATTGCAACAATTTACTCCCGTAGAGATTAAGCCGGGCTTAAGTTATCGCACCGAAGAGGAGTTGGCTCATGCTGCGGGAAACATCGGCACGACCATTTTTCATCCTGTCGGGACCTGCAAAATGGGGGCGCGTAATGACCCGATGGCAGTGCTTGATAGTCGCCTGTGCGTAAGGGGAATCCATGCTCTGCGCGTCGTCGATGCTTCCGCCATGCCGACCATCACTTCCGGCAATACCAACTCTCCTACTATCATGCTGGCCGAACGGGCCGCACAGTATATTTCTTCCTCTATTGCAAGCATTGCGCCGCAACAAACTTTTGAGGAAACATTGCAGTAAAAATACTGTTGTCAAGAAAAGCATTTCGGAGGTGAATCTCTGGTATTGTTTCTTGGAATAAGAGCTAGTACTATTCGCAAAATTTCGTAGTAAATAACGTGCTGTTATCTAAAAATACAGCGCATACAAAAGCGACGCTCACAAAGCGATAGAGAAGTACTAGAAGGAGAAATGATGACCCCTGTCATCCTAGAGACGAAAAATCTCACCAAAGAGTTCAAGGGGTTCACGGCAGTCAATGACGTGAATTTGAAAGTGCAGCGTGGTCATATCCATGCACTGATTGGACCCAATGGTGCCGGCAAGACGACCTGCTTCAACTTGCTGACCAAGTTCCTGATTCCCACCTCGGGCCAGATCCTTTTCAACGGCAAAGACATCACGGCGGACAAGCCGGCGCAGATCGCCCGTCAAGGCGTGATCCGCTCGTTCCAGATTTCCGCCGTGTTTCCGCATCTGACCGTCTTGCAGAATGTGCGTATCGGTTTGCAGCGCAAGCTCGGCACCTCGTTCCATTTCTGGAAAAGCGAACAGACGCTGAACCAGTTGAACGACCGCGCCATGCAATTGCTGGCGGAAGTGGGCCTGACCGAATTCGCCGATACTGTGACCGTCGATTTGCCGTATGGCCGCAAGCGCGCCCTGGAAATCGCCACGACCCTGGGCATGGAACCGGAACTGATGCTGTTGGACGAGCCGACCCAGGGCATGGGCCATGAAGACGTGCATCTCGTGACCGAGCTGATCAAGAAGGTGTCAGCTGGCCGCACCATTCTCATGGTGGAGCACAACATGAGCGTGGTCTCCGGCATCTGCGACAAGATTTCTGTTTTGCAGCGTGGCGCCATCCTGGCCGAAGGCACCTATGCAGAAGTATCGAAAAACCCGCAAGTGATGGAAGCGTACATGGGTACCTCCGCCGCAGAACTCCAAGGAGCCCATTGATCATGGCTGAGAAAGCACTAGAAATCAGCAACCTGCATGCATGGTACGGCGAATCGCACATCCTGCATGATGTGAACCTGTCGGTGAATTACGGCGAAGTCGTGTCCATTCTGGGACGCAACGGTGCCGGCCGCACGACGACCATGCGTTCCATCATGGGCTTGGTCGGTGCGCGCAAGGGCTCGATCAAGATCGGTGGCGTGGAATCGATCCATCTGCCGACTTACAAGATCGCCCATCTGGGCGTCGGTTATTGCCCGGAAGAGCGCGGCATTTTCTCGTCGCTGTCGACCGAAGAAAATCTGCTGCTGCCGCCGCAAGTCTCAAAGTCGGACAAAGGCATGTCGGTTGAGGAAATCTATGAAATGTTCCCCAACCTGAAAGAACGCAAGAACAGCCAGGGTACCCGCCTGTCGGGTGGCGAACAGCAGATGCTGGCAGTCGGCCGCATCCTGCGCACCGGCGCCAAGATCCTGCTGCTGGATGAAATTTCCGAAGGTCTGGCACCGGTCATCGTGCAGGCGCTGGCACGCATGATTACTGCTCTGAAAGCCAAGGGTTACACCATTGTGATGGTGGAGCAGAATTTCCGTTTCGCCGCACCGCTGGCGGACCGGTTTTACGTAATGGAACATGGTCAGATCGTCGAGGCTTTCAATTCCAACGAGTTGGAAGTCAAGATGCCGGTATTGAATACGCTTCTGGGCGTGTAAGTCGTAGATGTTCTTTATACATATAAAACCATACAGAACCAAAGGAGAAATAAAGAATGGCGTTTAAACTGAATGCAATCGCGCTGGCCACTGCAACCGCACTGATGGGCTTTGCTGGATCGGCTTCGGCCCAGATTTCGGGTGATGTGGTCAAGATTGGCCTGATCACCGACATGTCGGGCGTGTACGCCGACGTCGACGGTCCCAACGGCGCGGAAGCCGTGCGCATGGCTATCGC
>NZ_SLZQ01000023.1 GCF_004342585.1 Paucimonas lemoignei
CACACTACCATCCGGCTTCGCGGAAGGAAAACACACATGCAAACAACTTGAAAACCACTCTTGCTAAAAAGGGGAAGTCCTTATAGACGAGTTATAGGCCATCTCGTAATTCCCTCTGCAGAGCTAGGATGATGTGGTTGTAACATGGTTCTATTGGCTCCAACTGAATACTGCTTTGGAAATCGTCGTAAGTAATCCAGAACTCACCATCTGAAATCTTTACCTCCCAAAGGCACTCATCAACAGTCATGATCGGTTCTGCTATAGGCGTAGCAGCTAATTTCGTTGCCCACTTTCTGGAGTATGCGGGAAAGTCGCCCCATACAGCCTCTGGTTCAAGAACTAAGGCTAAACCTCCGTTCGCCATTCCCCTCGTATCAAATTGAGCCTTCATAGGAATACCTATAACGCCACGCTAACAGGCATGCGACAGGTGCCGCGAAGCGGCAAGCTCTTGTCGCATGTCCGGGTTGAGCAATGAGTTAGACAAATTAGTCGGTATCGGAAAATAAGACATGAAATAGCCGGTCCCAAGGTTCATTGTTCAAGCAATATTCGTACGGTACTACGCCGGATGGCAATTTAGTTGTGGCTTCCGATGGCGACAAAATTTTAAAACCCTTCGCCTCGATTAGGTCACCTACCGACTTTTCGAACTCCGTTCTTAAATTATTTAGTTCAAGTACGTCACTTGGTTCGATCATGGAGTATGCCCGTGCTTTATCTGTGACATAGGCTGTTTCACGACCAATAGCTGCCAGAGGCGCAAGCAAGCTCAAGTAAATGTAAAGTCCTTCAATATTCCCAGAATCGCCTCGTCGATTATGCACAAAAGCTGATGCATAATTTGACAGCCCTCCGTCCGTGATTACTCGAACCTCGCCTTTCTCGAGTTTTTCAATTTCGTGAAAGACTGGTTTCACCTTCACTTCATAAGCGTTCTCGCCATTGCGGCCAAAACCAGGTGAAATTGGCTTCCACTCCGCAAGTTTGAGCAAGTCGTCGTGATTCAGCATCTGTCTAACGTTTTATTGATGGGCCGGCGCCGCCGACCGTTCCGATACCGACCCGGCTTGCGTTCCCGCTGAATTCCTTAACACCGCCATCGCCGGTCCCGCTCCAATTAAATGTTATACCTAGAACAGAACTCAGCGCCCCGTCCACCAAGCTGCCTGCCAAACCCGCTTGCCGCCACATCCCCACCGTCCGAGGAGCGCCGCAACGCGCTCACTGGATCACCGCCCCCAAACCGATAGAACCGTTTCTCTGCCAAAGCCGCAGGTCAGCGAAACCTGGCAGGATGGAACTCGCCAAAACCGCAGAACGGCAATTCCACCTCTGAACTTGTCTGCCAAGACACCCGCACGTGGAACACAGACCGGGCCGCCGCAACGGGCTCAAACTTTAAAACCAATTCCACTTCAAACCGAACGCACCACCGATGAACCGATGACAGCAGCCTGGTATTCAATCGGTATAACGCTGAGCTAACGGGCGCCGCGTAGCGGCATCCCGGTTAAGCGACGAGTTCGAAGCCATGGCTTCGTTATTAACTTCCAACTTTGCAAAGCGCACGGCACTCGCTCCTTCGCTGCACTCTTTCATTGTTCTTTTCAGCACCCGCGCAGCACGCGCCGCCCTCGGATACCGACTTGGCAAGTTTGCAGGGAAATTAAAAGTTACACAACACGAACAGGGCGGAATGCCGCTCGCCAGTCTTACGGGCGCAACAACCAGCTCGGGCGAAACGGTGGCGACGGGAATTGAAGGGATTGAGAGGCACGACTGGTGTCACGAGCGCGACCGTCCAGGCGGTCAAATCATCTGCTGGCTGCGATTGAGCCGCAAAATACTATCGAACGTTACGCTAACAGGCGCGCGCCACGTGCCGCGAAGCGGCAAGCCGTTGGCGCACGTCCGGGTTAAGCGCAATGTTATACCCAGCCCTGAACGCAGCGCCACACGCTCCAAGCTCTTCGCAAAACCCGCCTATATCAACGTTGTCACTGGCCAAAGAGGCTGGCGACGCGCTCGTAATTTGCAGATTCAAAGCCGACGACTCCTTATCTTTGCCAAGACCGCAGGGCAATCACATCATCGCAGGGCCAACCGCAACCAGACCGCAGGACAGCAATCTTCTCGCAGGACTTGCTCGCTAAGCCCCGTTCACTTCGCGCCATAACACACGCCGCAGTTCGCTGATGCATCATCAATCGCTGCCAAGTCACCTCACTGTGGCTTCACGACTGAAACCCGGTTCTCACTCGGTATAACGCCGAGCTAACAGGAACGCGCCAGGCGCCGCGAAGCGGCAGCTTGGTGGCGCGTTTCCGTGTTCAGCGACAAGTTAGGCTGCTCGCGCGTAGGAGAGAGCATGCAGCATGCGGCGGATGTGCTGTCGTTCGATGAGCAACCGATGATCATGAACACTCCTGTTAAATATTGTGACTGTCTTTAGAAAGTTACTGAGGTGAGGCAAATCTCGAGTTTTTAAGCCCACTAAAGCCGCGAAGGTATTTGTTAAATGCGCCGCAAATAGTGTTGCTGGGACGAGATTCTTTAAAGGATTTTAATCTGTACTCCCCTCTTATTTCGACAAGAACTGCTTCAGCTTGTTGTTTAGTAAGGCCCTTTTTCATCAAGTCGCTAAGCACCTCCTTGCTAATACTTTCGTGAATTGGGCTGTTTGTCTTAAGCCAATTCTCATAAACTGACCGAGAAGGGAATCCTCTTGCTTCGCAGTCGTTTGTGCTAACGGATGCATGCTCGAAATAGAAAATATTCAGCAGGTTCACGTCTAAGGTATTGGCGCATGTGTGTGGCGCATACGCTGTTAGCGCAAGGCCCAAAGATAATATTCGCATCACGTGCATATGAATTTTGAGGCGGAGTCTAATTCGCATCTCGGTTTATTCAATGGGACCTAACGCCGAGCTAACCGGCACACAACACGCGCCGCGAAGCGGTAGCTTTATGTTGTGTGTCCCTGTTAAGCGACAAGTTAGATGTTTTTCCCCTATAACCGGGAAATAAACATAGTGACTTCATTTCTGTTCGACTCTTCGTTGAAGCTCTTCCTTAATAAAACGGTTGCTTTTGATAGACGTTGTCACGCATTCATCGATTTTTTGGCTTAGGAAAGACTTCAAACTATTCTGCTTATCAGCTGCGTCCATCTGTGCTTTTAGTACTTCAATACGTTTATCGATATCTTTATCCAGTTTTCTCTTGTCGGGCGAATAGTTGTAGCTCATTTTTGCGTGGAATTCGAAGTCATGCTTTAGATCTCTATCCGCACCCGAAGCGCCTTTTTGAGTTTTTTGCGATGCACCGCCCACCAATATATAGAACGCAGTGCACTCAGCGTGCTCCCTGGCTAGAATTGTCTGCTCAGGCCTGTTTGGTGCGAATGAATATGTCAGGCTTCTTTGATACAGCCAATATACAGTTGCTGCACCAATCATAATAAGCAGCAGTAGAGCAATTCCAATTTTCGAGCGGGTTCGCATACGCATCCATACATCTAACGCCGAGCTAACCGGGACCCAACACGCTGCCGCGAAGCGGCAAGCCCTTGTTGGGGCTCCGGGTTAAGCGATGAGTTATATCTTGACCTGATGGTAGCGCCAGACGCGCCAAGCTGACCGACAAGACCGCTTACTGTCGTACCGCTGCTGGCCAAGGAGGCTAGCAACGCGCTCGTTATTCTGTAACTCAAAGCCGAACCTTCCTTTCTCTACCACGACCGCAGGGCAGCAACACAACGCAGGGCCAACCGCAATGAGACCGCAGGCTGGTCGCTCCAACGCAAGGCCTTGCTTGTCAAACCCTTGACCCGCCGCGCCACGACCAGACTACCGCGACGCGCACTTACTTCAACACTACCTCGACCTGAAATCGAATGCGACATCAATGACTCGATGACCGCAATTTGCCTATTAATCGATATAACGCCGAACTAACAGGCACACAACACTGGCCGCGAAGCGGCAGCTTTATGTTGTGTGTCCGCGTTGAGTGACAAGTTAGGTGCATGCGTGCAGTTCTGTGTACTCATTCTGCATGGGGAACACGATGACCCTTGGCAAAGGAATCTAGCCTTCGCTTTGATAACCGCTGGTTCCCAACTAGCCACTTATCTTGAAGTTCACGTCCGTGGAGGCTTTCATCGCTCTGGTCGGCCAGCCATGAGACAAACAGGTTTCTCGATGAAAACACCCGTCTCTCCATTTGTGCCGGAACATCAGTCCACTTCGACAGCTGTGCTCTGCTAGGAAGCTCACCGTCCGAAACTTCTCCGTAAATGTACTCGCCATCGGCATACCGTAGGCCTATCCCACAGTAGTCTCGGTGACCATACGCGAGAATGTCACCTCGCTCTAGCCTATTCGCTACGGCTTCGGCAAGTTCTCTGCCATAGGGCTCCGTGGACATCACGACGGAACGGCGAATCTCTCTTGCCGCCGCCCTAGAGCGAACGACATGGCACCTCAGCACGAGCATCACGATGATGCCGACTACGGAGGGTAGCAATAGATCCGTGAGTTGATTCATGAGCCTAACGCCGAGCTAACCGGACCAAAACACGTTGCCGCGAAGCGGCAATTTCTTGTTGTGGGTCCGTGTTGAGTGACAAGTTAGGTGCCATGGCCTTCACTCGTTTTTTAGCAACTCAGCAAGACGGTCTGCTCGCTCTTTAGTGAGGCTTTCTTTGCAAGAGAGTACATATAGCCCCTCTGCAGTTCCACCTCCAGATTCTATTTCTCCCTCAAAAGCACAAGCGGCATCACGATATTCCAGCCATGCCTGCTGCGCTTTAACAAGAGAAGATTCATAGCCCATCATTTTTGCTTTTGCTAAGGCGCGCTTATAGATTCGGTTTAGATTAACGTCTTGTTTAACCCAGTTATAGCTCGCACAAATCTTCATCCGAGGAGTTACACCACTGTCGCAAGCGTTGTAATCGTGTCTGATTTCTTCCGGCGTAAGCGATGTCAGTCGTGTCATGGCACGAACGACTTCCTCATCTGCCTTAGCGTAGCAATTGAGAGAAACGAACAACAGCGTTACAACGATAAGGAAATTTCGCATAACACACCTAACGTCGAGCTAACAGGCCGCAAGCGACGCCGCGAAGCGGCATCCTCTGCTTGGGGTCCGGGTTGAGCGACGAGTTATAACTATTCACACTACTCCTCCTTCACCTCAACAAATTCGACATTCTTCCCTGATGCAGGAATAACTACCAAGGTATAAAGAGTCGTAAAGGATGGGAGCGAGATGCCTTCTGGCGGGTCAACCTTCGGCACCTTATAAGAAATAACAATTTTTTTGTTTCTCACATTTTCTTTTACAGAAAGAATTGGTATTTCATATTTGCGGCCAACTGGATATCCACCCAAAAATATTCCGGCCACCATGTTCTCCCGGAAGTTTATTTTCGGAGGTGGGCCGTAGACGCCATAACTTTCTTTGTAAAAGATAGAGTTCCAAGTGACATCATCTCTAAAAACAACCTGCCTTTTATCACCGACATTTACACCGTAGATTGACTCTAATTTTTGGTACGGAATATCTCGAGCATAATCAGCGGCCAATACGGGGCTCATGGTGGAAATTAGCGCCGAAAAAACAACGAAAAGTGTGCGTATCAAGTTTCCCATGGTAGCCGATCTATTAGTTATAACGCCGAGCTAACCGGTGCCCAGCACAAGCCGCGAAGCGGCTTGTGCTGGGCGTCCGGGTTGAGTGACAAGTTATACATAAGCTTTCAACCCCTGAGCTGGGTTAAATAACTATTTATAAGTTCTAGCGTTTATTTCGTTGAAGTTAGGCAAAGTATCGGACCTAGGGCAACGGATAACTCCACTTGGAACAAGCAATGATCGGATTGGCTGATCAGTGTGCCTCCAATAGAATGAATATTGATTCCACTGATAAGCAACTTTCCCAGTCTTTAAGTCTGTAACAGTAACAATGCCTTTGTGAATTCGACTTGACTCTTTCTCTTGTTGAGTCGTTACATTAATGTGGTAGCGAACAGGCTTTGAAAAATCTGCGCCCGGCATGTTATAAGAGGCATCAGCACCCCAAACTCCAACACCTTTATAGGTAACATCAACCATTTCACCATTGGCGTTTGGCGCTCTTACAAATGCCAGATCTTTTAGTAATCGCTGGTAACCTTTAGCCACATTAAGATCTTCTGCGCTCCATCCCACATTTCTTTCTACTTTTTGAAAGAGCTGTAAACCACCATCTCGGACGCATAGCTGCCGGTAATCATAATAAGTTTTATAAGCGTCATACGTACATAGCCCATAAACGGCAACAACACCCAAAAATATCGCTACGTATCGTCGCATAGCATGTCGATTCATCTTTTTATGTATAACGCCGAGCTAACCGGCCCGCGCCATGTGCCGCGAAGCGGCAAGCACTATGGCGCGGGTCTGGGTTGAGCGACGAGTTAAAACTTATTTCAAAAATTTGGTTTGCCATGGAAACCGACAAATTCTGGAGCTTTAACGTCTGTTTGAACTGGCCCTATTTTCCGGTATTTTTCGCATGAATTTCCGTATTCGTTAATCCAGCGAGTAAGTTCACCAATACGGTCGCCTTCACGATAGCTCTTTCGATCAAAAGAAATAAAACCTTGTGCATCTCCGATTTTGTCGCGCACATCGAACACTTGCTGCATGAGGTTCATCTCCAAATTAGTCGGCAACTCGGTGCTCTGCACCCTTTCCCATCCATTGGCAGAATTCCAACGATGAATGAGCAATCCCTGCTCAGGATAATTCATTAAAGAGCATTCCAGAGAGTTTGCAACAAGAATTACAACGTATGGAACGCCGTTTACTATGTCGAAGGTGACTGGATTGAACCCGCCTGGCGAGCGCCAGTATGCTTTGGTGGGGCGATGGTAATACTCGATATAGTGCAAGTTGCCACGGTGCTGTGTCGGCCATCCATTAGAACCAATCTCTGCATGCCCTTCTAGTTGAAACATTGTGCCGTTACTTGACCGCACTTCTTCAGTCCAGCGGGCAGTGTCGCTGCTAAAACACCCGCTAAGTGCGCTCGCAAATAGCATTGCTGTGAAAAATCTTATCTGCAACCAACACGCCACTTTCGCGCCCCTTATTTGTTGTATTAACTTATTCGGTAAGCCGGAATTTATAGTTTTAACGCCGAGCTAACAGGCCCGCAACAGTTGCCGCGAAGCGGCCACCTGTTGTTGCGGGTCCGGGTTCAGCGAATAAAAGGGACTTCCCCCACTCGGTACGGCATCGACGTGCCAAGATTGAGGTTCGAGAACAATCTGAATGAGGGAGGAAGT
>NZ_SLZQ01000024.1:0-1794 GCF_004342585.1 Paucimonas lemoignei
TTTCTCTGCTGCTGACGAACACGACGCTTCGCAGCAACGCTGAAAGCACAGCGGGGCAGGTAGGATGATCTTTAACAATTAACAGCCGATAAGTGTGGGTACTTGGTGGCGGTGCGCAGTGGAGAAATCTGCTGATGCTCAAACAATATCAAGTGCTCGCAAAGAAAGAAAATAGGTAAGTTCGCAAGAACTTAATCTGTCAGTATTTTGAGTGAGCGACGGTTCTTCGGAACCTGCCAGAAATGGCACAAAACAGAGATTAAACTGAAGAGTTTGATCCTGGCTCAGATTGAACGCTGGCGGCATGCCTTACACATGCAAGTCGAACGGCAGCACGGGTGCTTGCACCTGGTGGCGAGTGGCGAACGGGTGAGTAATATATCGGAACGTGCCCAATAGTGGGGGATAACGTAGCGAAAGTTACGCTAATACCGCATACGCTCTACGGAGGAAAGTGGGGGATCGCAAGACCTCATGCTATTGGAGCGGCCGATATCTGATTAGCTAGTTGGTGGGGTAATGGCCCACCAAGGCGACGATCAGTAGCTGGTCTGAGAGGACGACCAGCCACACTGGGACTGAGACACGGCCCAGACTCCTACGGGAGGCAGCAGTGGGGAATTTTGGACAATGGGGGCAACCCTGATCCAGCAATGCCGCGTGTGTGAAGAAGGCCTTCGGGTTGTAAAGCACTTTTGTCAGGAACGAAACGGAGCTGGCTAATACCTGGCTCTAATGACGGTACCTGAAGAATAAGCACCGGCTAACTACGTGCCAGCAGCCGCGGTAATACGTAGGGTGCGAGCGTTAATCGGAATTACTGGGCGTAAAGCGTGCGCAGGCGGTTGTGCAAGACAGAGGTGAAATCCCCGAGCTTAACTTGGGAACTGCCTTTGTGACTGCATGGCTAGAGTGTGTCAGAGGGGGGTAGAATTCCACGTGTAGCAGTGAAATGCGTAGATATGTGGAGGAATACCGATGGCGAAGGCAGCCCCCTGGGATAACACTGACGCTCATGCACGAAAGCGTGGGGAGCAAACAGGATTAGATACCCTGGTAGTCCACGCCCTAAACGATGTCAACTAGTTGTCGGGTCTTAATTGACTTGGTAACGCAGCTAACGCGTGAAGTTGACCGCCTGGGGAGTACGGTCGCAAGATTAAAACTCAAAGGAATTGACGGGGACCCGCACAAGCGGTGGATGATGTGGATTAATTCGATGCAACGCGAAAAACCTTACCTACCCTTGACATGTACGGAATCCTTCAGAGATGGAGGAGTGCTCGAAAGAGAGCCGTAACACAGGTGCTGCATGGCTGTCGTCAGCTCGTGTCGTGAGATGTTGGGTTAAGTCCCGCAACGAGCGCAACCCTTGTCATTAGTTGCTACGAAAGGGCACTCTAATGAGACTGCCGGTGACAAACCGGAGGAAGGTGGGGATGACGTCAAGTCCTCATGGCCCTTATGGGTAGGGCTTCACACGTCATACAATGGTACATACAGAGGGCTGCCAACCCGCGAGGGGGAGCTAATCCCAGAAAGTGTATCGTAGTCCGGATTGTAGTCTGCAACTCGACTACATGAAGTTGGAATCGCTAGTAATCGCGGATCAGCATGTCGCGGTGAATACGTTCCCGGGTCTTGTACACACCGCCCGTCACACCATGGGAGCGGGTTTTACCAGAAGTAGGTAGCTTAACCGCAAGGAGGGCGCTTACCACGGTAGGATTCGTGACTGGGGTGAAGTCGTAACAAGGTAGCCGTATCGGAAGGTGCGGCTGGATCACCTCTCTT
>NZ_SLZQ01000024.1:1889-5679 GCF_004342585.1 Paucimonas lemoignei
CCTTTCTAGAGATAGCACCATAAATCAAGTGCTCACACTTATCGCGCTGTTAAAGGTTAAGAACAGAAAACAGTGGCCCTGTACCAAGCAACACGGGGAAAGTAGCTGAGGTCTGATCAAGCGGGTCTGTAGCTCAGCTGGTTAGAGCACCGTGTTGATAACGCGGGGGTCGTTGGTTCGAGCCCAACCAGACCCACCAAGGATTTCGGGGGTTTAGCTCAGCTGGGAGAGCACCTGCTTTGCAAGCAGGGGGTCGTCGGTTCGATCCCGTCAACCTCCACCAGTTTCAAATATCAAACCTGAGTCAGTCAGAAGATTGACCGGGATTCAGGTTTGGTTTTTAAGTAACCATTGGCTGTTTTGTTCTTTAACAATCTGGAAGAAGTAATAGTAAAGAAAGAATTTGTCAGTACGGCTTTGTACGCAAGTATGAAGGAGTATTGATGGGTTGTGATTGTATCAACAGTAGTAAGAGTTCTTAGCGAATTAGCTCAGACTTTGACTACGGCAAACGCGAAACTCAGTTTTACTCTATGACGGCTTGGTTGTCAGCCAGGCGCTAACGTTATAGGGACAAGTGACTAAGTGCACATGGTGGATGCCTTGGCGATTACAGGCGATGAAGGACGTAGTAGCTTGCGATAAGCTGCGGGGAGCTAGCAAACGAGCTTTGATCCGCAGATTTCCGAATGGGGAAACCCACCCTTTTAGGGTATCCCACACTGAATACATAGGTGTGTGGAGGCGAACGTGGCGAACTGAAACATCTAAGTAGCTACAGGAAAAGAAATCAACCGAGATTCCCAAAGTAGTGGCGAGCGAAATGGGACCAGCCTGCAAGATGTAGCATTTTTGATAGTGGAACGCTCTGGAAAGTGCGGCCATAGAGGGTGATAGCCCCTTACACGAAATCATTAGTGTGGAACTAAGCTTGCGACAAGTAGGGCGGGACACGTGAAATCCTGTCTGAAGATGGGGGGACCATCCTCCAAGGCTAAATACTCGTAATCGACCGATAGTGAACCAGTACCGTGAGGGAAAGGCGAAAAGAACCCCGGGAGGGGAGTGAAATAGATCCTGAAACCGTGTGCATACAAACAGTAGGAGCCTCGTAAGGGGTGACTGCGTACCTTTTGTATAATGGGTCAGCGACTTACATTCAGTGGCAAGCTTAACCGAATAGGGGAGGCGTAGCGAAAGCGAGTCCGAATAGGGCGTCCAGTCGCTGGGTGTAGACCCGAAACCAGATGATCTACCCATGGCCAGGATGAAGGTGCCGTAACAGGTACTGGAGGTCCGAACCCACTAATGTTGAAAAATTAGGGGATGAGCTGTGGGTAGGGGTGAAAGGCTAAACAAATCTGGAAATAGCTGGTTCTCTCCGAAAACTATTTAGGTAGTGCCTCATGTATCACCATCGGGGGTAGAGCACTGTTATGGCTAGGGGGTCATCGCGACTTACCAAACCATTGCAAACTCCGAATACCGATGAGTGCGAGCATGGGAGACAGACGTCGGGTGCTAACGTCCGGCGTCAAGAGGGAAACAACCCAGACCGCCAGCTAAGGTCCCCAAGATTGGCTAAGTGGAAAACGAAGTGGGAAGGCTAAAACAGTCAGGAGGTTGGCTTAGAAGCAGCCATCCTTTAAAGAAAGCGTAATAGCTCACTGATCGAGTCGTCCTGCGCGGAAGATGTAACGGGGCTAAGCCAGTCACCGAAGCTGCGGATCATCCTTGTGATGATGGTAGGAGAGCGTTCTGTAAGCCTGCGAAGGTGTCTTGTAAAGGATGCTGGAGGTATCAGAAGTGCGAATGCTGACATGAGTAGCGATAATGCGGGTGAAAGGCCCGCACGCCGTAAGCCCAAGGTTTCCTGTCCAACGTTCATCGGGGCAGGGTGAGTCGGCCCCTAAGGCGAGGCAGAGATGCGTAGCTGATGGGAAGCAGGTTAATATTCCTGCACCGTCGTTAGATGCGATGGGGGGACGGATTGCGGAAGGTTGTCCGGGTGTTGGATGTCCCGGTTCTTGACTCGAAGAAGGCGCTTAGGCAAATCCGGGCGCGTAATTCAAGGGGTTGAGACGAGTGGCCTTGTGCCGCGAAGCAATCGGAAGTGGTTCCAAGAAAAGCCTCTAAGCTTCAGTCTAACGAGACCGTACCGCAAACCGACACAGGTGGGCGAGATGAGTATTCTAAGGCGCTTGAGAGAACTCGGGAGAAGGAACTCGGCAAATTGGTACCGTAACTTCGGGATAAGGTACGCCCAAGTAGCTTGACTGGCCTGCGCCAGGAGGGTGAAAGGGTTGCAATAAAATGGTGGCTGCGACTGTTTAATAAAAACACAGCACTCTGCAAACACGAAAGTGGACGTATAGGGTGTGACGCCTGCCCGGTGCTGGAAGATTAAATGATGGGGTGCAAGCTCTTGATTGAAGTCCCAGTAAACGGCGGCCGTAACTATAACGGTCCTAAGGTAGCGAAATTCCTTGTCGGGTAAGTTCCGACCTGCACGAATGGCGTAACGATGGCCACACTGTCTCCTCCCGAGACTCAGCGAAGTTGAAATGTTTGTGATGATGCAATCTACCCGCGGCTAGACGGAAAGACCCCATGAACCTTTACTGTAGCTTTGCATTGGACTGTGAACCAATCTGTGTAGGATAGGTGGGAGGCTATGAAAGCGTGACGCCAGTTGCGCCGGAGCCATCCTTGAAATACCACCCTGGTTTGTTTGCGGTTCTAACCTTGGCCCGTTATCCGGGTTGGGGACAGTGCATGGTAGGCAGTTTGACTGGGGCGGTCTCCTCCCAAAGTGTAACGGAGGAGTTCGAAGGTACGCTAGGTACGGTCGGACATCGTGCTAATAGTGCAATGGCATAAGCGTGCTTAACTGCGAGACTGACAAGTCGAGCAGGTACGAAAGTAGGACATAGTGATCCGGTGGTTCTGTATGGAAGGGCCATCGCTCAACGGATAAAAGGTACTCTGGGGATAACAGGCTGATTCCTCCCAAGAGTTCATATCGACGGGGGAGTTTGGCACCTCGATGTCGGCTCATCACATCCTGGGGCTGTAGCCGGTCCCAAGGGTATGGCTGTTCGCCATTTAAAGTGGTACGTGAGCTGGGTTTAAAACGTCGTGAGACAGTTTGGTCCCTATCTGCCGTGGGCGTTGGAAGTTTGAGGGGGGCTGCTCCTAGTACGAGAGGACCGGAGTGGACGAACCTCTGGTGTACCGGTTGTCACGCCAGTGGCATTGCCGGGTAGCTAAGTTCGGAAGAGATAACCGCTGAAAGCATCTAAGCGGGAAACTTGCCTCAAGATGAGACTTCCCGGAGACTTGATCTCCCTAAAGGGTCGTTCGAGACCAGGACGTTGATAGGCTCGGTGTGGAAGTGCAGTAATGCATTAAGCTAACGAGTACTAATTGCCCGTGCGGCTTGTCCCTATAACCTTAGTACGGTTGTAGAGCGAGTAACAGCGTATATGCCAAAAGTTGGCAATCACGCCCGCTAAATATGGTGTACCCCACCATCACTACTATTACCGATTCCAGATTGGGTTGGCTGCTGCCGTTGAAAAGCAGCCGACTTTACAAGTTATGCCTGATGACCATAGCAAGTTGGTACCACCCCTTCCCATCCCGAACAGGACCGTGAAACGACTTCGCGCCGATGATAGTGCTGCAACCAGTGTGAAAGTAGGTCATCGTCAGGCTCTTATTAAAAAACCCCCTCGCTCTACACGAGCCTGGGGGTTTTTGCTTTGCAGGCCCTCCACGTAACTTCCTC
>NZ_SLZQ01000025.1 GCF_004342585.1 Paucimonas lemoignei
CCACACTACCATCCGGCTTCGCGGAAGGAAAACACACATGCAAACAACTTGAAAACCACTCTTGCTAAAAAGGGGAAGTCCTTATAGACGAGTTAGAGCACTCGCTCGCCTTAGAAAATAGGCCAATCATCTTTTTAATTCGAGTATCCAATTCCCTACTGAGCGAAGTAAATGAACCATAAAGCCGGAAGAATAAGTATCAGAAATATTATTTTCGATAAGATCCTGGCTGAGTCAGATCGTAATTCTTCATGCTGATGCATTAGCATCATTGACCACACCGCACTTCCGCCTGCCACAAGAACACTTGCTGAGTAACTGAGCGCCAGAACGAGAAGGCCTAGAAAGACCTCAGATAAGCCGCCACCAAACTTGAGCGCACTTGTGAACATTAACCCTACAAGGACGACGCCCACACAGAAGGGAACCATTCCCAAAAGCATTAACTTTTTCGCAGATTGTAGTTTTTTAGCAGGGTCCATAGTTCTGTAATCGATAGCCTCTAACGCCGAACTAACCAGCCCGCGCCATGTGCCGCGAAGCGGCAAGCCCTTTGGCGCGGGTCTGGGTTCAGTGACGAGTTAAATTTTGCGCTTGTCATACCGACTCCCCGAATTTCAGCAGATTGCCATGCGGGTCAATGACATAGAGCTCTTTCATTCCCCAGGGACGAACCATAGGCGGCTTAACGTCAACACCGTTCTCAGTAAATTCCTCAAAGAGCTGCTGGGTGTCCGAAACACGGATATAACACGACGTTTGCTCGGCGATACTTCGATCCGAGCAAGACCAAAAATGAATCTCAGCGCCATCCCGCGCAACAATCGCATAATCGTCATACTGACTGAGCTTCGTAAAACCCAGACGGTCCGCATAAAAAGCGACGGACTCTGACAAATTCAGAGACGCCAACACCGGGATAGTGCTTCCAATCTGTGCTCTCATAAAATTTAACGCCGAGCTAACGGGACCGCAACGCCGCCGCGAAGCGGTAGCTTTTGTTGCGGATCCCGGTTCAGCGACAAGTTAGGCTGGTCGTTTTCCTTGAGTTGCTGGATGTTCGTGCTTTTCATATTTTTTTACAACTGAGAGGATGAGTGGAAAGAAGAATACCGCCAAGGGAAAGAATAGAAACGGGAGGAATGCGGTTACTTGCTCGATATATGCAGCGTGAGATAAGAAGCCTTTGTCGGAACCCGGGATGACCAACAGCGTAAAGGTTGTTCCATTCTTGCCAATTTCTCCTGCGACCCTCGCTTTCACAACTTTTCCATCGATCTGGTATTCAGCAATGGTGAAATAGCACAAACTCTTCCCGCGGCATCTTTCTGTGCGCTGCACGGTTGCCTCAACCTGCTGAAGGTTGCGGGATTGTTCAAGCGCATCCGTTCGCGTCTTTTCGTAGATGGCGAACACAATTGCACCGTAAATGATGCAAACAACTACTGAGATCCACGTAAGTGCCTTCATTCAATGTGGCCTAACACCTGAATTAAGCCGAACCGCGAAGCGGTTTCGGCTTGAATGAATTGTTAGGCGCTATACCGTGATAGTACGCGCCGCCCAGCCTTTTACGAACTCACTCAATGAGGGAGCCAAAAGCTGAAAGCGCTGCTCCATTGGGTAGTAGGCCCAAAAACCATTGTGGCCTGACCTATACCCGAACCCGATGCCATCAACGCCGGGCCGACCGACTTGAAGGAAGCCAATCTGATCATGCTCCTCAAGGCGGGATCGCGGCTCAATAAGCCAAAGCTGCGCATCCTCGTCCCAGAGTCCTGCCTCCGCCCAAGCGGAAGACAAGTAATCAGCACATTGGTATTTGTCTGAGTCACTGTGGAAATCGGCCATAGCGCCTAACGCCGAGCTAACCGGGCACCAACACGTTGCCGCGAAGCGGCAATTCCTTGTTGGGGCTCCGGGTTAAGCGACAAGTTATATCTTGACCTGACAGCAGCGCCCCACGCGCCAAGCTGCCCGCCAAGTCCGCATTCCGTTGCGCTGTCACCGGCCCAGGAGGGTAGCAACGCGCTTGAACCGTATTTCACTCGCCCTCCCTTTCGCCGATAACTCTGTACCCTCGCCAAGACCGCAGGACTGCCGGCCAAGCCCGCCTGCCGCCGCACTGCGGCCGGCCAAAGAGGCCTGCGACGGACTCGTTATTCCAAGCTCCAAAGCCGACCACGCCGTTTTCTGCCAAGGCCGCAGGGCAGCAAACTTTCGCAGGCCGGAGCACGCCAAGACCGCAGGCAGGCAACCTTACGGCAGGGCTAGCTCGCCAAGCCATTTTCCCGCCGCGCCACGACCAAACTGCCGCAACGGGCTTGTACTGCAACTTTTCTATCGGCCTCAATCCGAACGCGCCAACGATGAACCGATGACCGCCATTTGCCAATCACTCGATATAACGCCGAGCTAACCGGCCCGCAACAGTGCCGCGAAGCGGCAGCCTTTATTGCGGGTCTGGGTTGAGCGACGAGTTAAATGTTTTCAATTGACTCCACACCGACCACCACTCCATTTTCATTTTTTATTAATCTTTTCCATTCCGTTACTTTGGAATATTTTTTCGCCGTCTCTAAAACGTTGTTTATCACCTCGTCTGAGGTCGGCCATTCTGTGCATGGGATTGTGTTTTCGTCCGCATATCTTTGCGCAGAAAAGAGAACGTCACTCGTAACTTCGATCGTTGGAAAAGTATGGCATCCTGCAATATCTAATTCAGCTTTGGCATAAGCAAGGCTATTTAAAACCGCTAAGGCATCGTCTCGATACTCGCCGCCATCAGTAGAATTGGCTGCGAGAAGCATCCCAAAAGCCACCGTGGCTTTTGTAGCTTCCTCTCCGGTGATATCGCGTAATAAAGCCACAACTTCTTTTAGGTCGTTACATTTTGCAGCGTAGCCAAAAAACGATCTTCCCTCTATCTGGCTCATGTTATACGTACTCCCTCATTACATTTAACGCCGAGCTAACCGGCCAGCAACAGCGCCGCGAAGCGGCAGCTTGTTGTTGCGGCGTCCGGGTTCAGCGACAAGTTAAATTGCATCTTGCTACCCACGTCTTACTCTTTGGGCAAAGGATTGCCAGGGGACCAGCGTTCAACTATTGAGTTTGCAGTCGTGAGGTCTGCACTGGAAAGTTGTGCCTTTAGCCTATAAGAATTACTCCGGTCGTAGCCTAACTTTGCTGAAAGCGCATAACAAACATAGGCAACTAGAAGATTCTTTTTTGTTCCGTAGCCAAGTTCGTTCATCGCCCCTAAATTGTTTAAAGCTTGCGGATCACCTTGTACTGCAGCCTTTCGGTGCCAATACTCAGCACTTCTTAAATCAATAGGGACACCCCATCCCTCTCGATAGGCCCTTCCTAGATTATCCTGCGCTTTCGCATACCCGTTCTGGGCAGCCTTTTGTAGCCAACTTATACCAGCCTGTATGTCCTTAGCAACGCCCAACCCATCAAAATAAAGAATTGCCAAGCCATTTTGCGCTTCGGCGAAACCTTGATTGGCGGCTTTCCGGTACCACGATGCGGCTTGCTGGTAGTCTTGGTGAACCAAGTCGCCCTTGAAATATGCATTACCCAAATTGTATTGAGCCGATGGCAAACCCTGCGCTGCGGCCTTCTTGTATAGATCTAATGCCTTTTCAGGATTGCGCTGGACACCGCTACCATGAAGGTACAGCCCTCCAAGAATCACTTGAGCTTGAGGGTTACCCTTATTCGCCAAAGGCTCTAACTCACGCACAGCGGACTCATAATCTTTAACCCTATACGCTGCAATGGCCTCATCTAAACCTGCATATGCAGCGCTTTGAACTGTCAAACATATCGCCATAATGGCAATTTTTAGAATCATAGTTTGTCTCTACATTGAAATTTAACGCCGAGCTAACGGGGGCATACCAAGCGCCGCGAAGCGGCAAGCTCGCTGGTATGGCTCCCGGTTGAGCGACAAGTTATACATTTACGTCTAATAGCACTTCTGCATTAAGGCTCTGGGCGCAACGTGAATAACCGGCACACAGAAGCAATAGCTAACCAGAATATGATGTGGGCGATAAACTTTACGCCGGAAGCGCCAAAATATAACGAGCCGAAAATGGTCCCTATGGCACAAGCTTGGATTATTGGCACAACAATTCGATGGCGGTCACGTGCAATTACTCCGCCAACGCACGCCAACACAATCGCCATAATTATTGTTGGGACGCCAAATAAAAATAAGTTGTTAAGTAGCGTAACTCCCATCCAATCTCCGACTAGTTGCCCCACATTGCAAGGCGAAGACCTAGTTCCGTGAATGCTGGCGGTGCAATACAGTTCGCTACGCCCGATCGAAGAGAATGCATCAACGAACGCTGGGTATAGCATCTGTAGAATCACTGAAAAAATCGTTAGATTAAAAATATAACTAAACAAGTCTAATTTTTTCTCAGATGATGGCGCCGTATCCATAGACGAAGGTTGGAGTACTGGCGGAATCAAAGGGCCATCCGACATTACCTTTGGTTTAATAGGATACCGGTCTTCCGAAACACCTCGAGCAGCTAGCAACTCGCATATGACCTTAAATGCCAACGTAGTCATTGGTTCATTATTCGCGATTGCGATTAGCTCGTCTGTGCTTTTCTCGCCGTACCTCTTTCTCAATAATTCAGCTTCAGATGGATCCATGCTTTTCACTCAAAGGATATGTATAACGCTGAACTAACCGGCCCGCAGCATCTGCCGCGAAGCGGCAGCTCTTTGCTGCGAGTCCGTGTTAAGTGACGAGTTAGGTGCCATACCACATTCAACGCCAACTTCTTTTAAAAATGCCTTTGCATTTGGCGTCTTATGGCGCAACACAACTACAAACTGCCTATCGTTGTCTGGAACGTTACGGTAGACAGCTCCTTGTGACTTGTATTGAAGCTGCAGCGTCACTGCCTGGTTATTACGAGCGTTAACCCAATATTTAATCTGCCTATGGATAAATTTCGACTCGTTTCCAGATAAGTCTCCAAATGATGTCCATCCATATTCCGAACCTTTGCAAGAAGTCCATTTAGCGAATATTGCGTTGTAGTGTGCCAAGGCAGTTTCGGAAGGATAAGGAGTATTCATCCAAAAATAGTCTTGTTCAGCGATAGGAGACATCTTTACGTGATTCGGATCTATTGCTCCTCCTGGAACGGGAAACATAGGCGAGAAAGCCCAAATCGGCATGGGCACCGATAAAACTGCAACAAGGCTCATTAAAATTGATCGCATCGCGTACACCTAACGTATGAAGCTGATCGGCGACGCGCTTGCGCGGCGACCGTATCGAGCGAAACGTTCTTCGGCGGGCAGCAATTTGTTTCGCGTGCGGTGTCT
>NZ_SLZQ01000026.1 GCF_004342585.1 Paucimonas lemoignei
ATCACCACCGCAATTTGCAGACAAAGGATCGCCATCCTGATTCAGCATTCGACCGCAGATAGTGCACTTCATATATCTAACGCCGAGCTAACCGGACCGCAACGCCGCCGCGGAGCGGCAGCTTCTGTTGCGGCTCCGGGTTGAGCGACAAGTTAAATTTTTTACGGACGAATTTCAATTTTTGTTCCTACGTCCACCATTTTCCAAACTGTCTCCATGTCGTCATTACTTAGCGCGACACACCCCAGCGTCCAGTCCATACGCTGCGAAATAAATGACAGCCAACCTAAACCATTCTTTTGCCCGTGGATCATGATTTGACCACCAGGATTAACACCACGAGCTTTTGCCGAAGAAACGTCTGCCTCGTTCGGGTACGAAACATGGATGGCTTTGTAATACGCGCTATCTGACTTTTTATAGTCCAGCGTATAGCTTCCCTCTGGCGTTTTTCCATCCCCTTCCTGTTGCTTATGCCCGATGGGGTTCGAACCTAATGCGATTTTGAATTCCTTGACCACACTGCCGCCGGCTATGACTTGAAGCTTTCTCTCAGCTTTCAATACGCGGACCAATTCAACTTTGCTCTGCGCCCATGCCATCGAGCAGGTTAGCGAAACTAAAAACACGACTAGTAAGCGCATAATAAAATTTAACGCTGAACTAACAGGCACCGCGCAGCGGTGTCCGGGTTAAGTGACGAGTTCTGTAATTTGCTCGACGCACTCGGCATCACAGTATTTCTTCCCATGAGTTTTCCACTTTCACCGAACATGAACCGTTTCCCGTGACGCACGGGGCCGCAACCTCAATTCCGGCTTGCTAGCCAAGACCAGTCTCTGTTGCACTACCACCGACCGAAAGGTCACAACGCGCTCGAACACCCAACCCGTCCACAACCTGAAGCCGATAGCTCTGTCTCTTCGCCAGACCGCAGGCTGGTTGACCCGCCGCAGGATTTGCTTGCCAAGCCCTTCGTGCTCCGCGCATTGATCAGACCGCCGCAACGCCCTCACACGTCAACACTGCCTTGCCTCCTGCCGAACCACCTGGTCGCGCTTCGCTGACCGAGACGGTTTATGAAACAGAACGCCGAGCTAACCGGACCGCAACACCGCCGCGAAGCGGCAGTCTTTGTTGCGGCTCCGGGTTCAGCGACGAGTTAGCAGGTGGCTCTAGCCAAAATGTGAAAACATTATCCATCCCAATTTCGGAAATATTATTACTCCCGATTCAAGCGCCGTCGCATAAAACGATCCTGGGGTCTTCATAGCGTTATAGATGGCTGCATTCATATCATCTGGTATATCTGAACATCCTTGGGCCAGCCCAGAAAGCCATCGGCTCCGCAATAACCCTTCTGGTTCCGGTTCCACATAAGGAGTTTCCTTCCATTCGCTGTACAGCCGGTTCTCGTGTCGTTTCGCTTTTCTGCTACTCTGAACCGCAGCTATTCCTTTGGCACGAATGCGCTCTGAGGTTTTAGCGTCGATTTTGTAGATTGCAACTCCGCATCCCTCTCCAAATCCTCCGCTACTTGCAACATAGAGGGCTTTATCAACCTCGACAGAATCAGGCAAAAAACCTTCATACCAATACTCGTCGAAATATGAACAACCTTTGGCCACGACGAACAACAGCACGATACCTACTGCTATAAACTTTGCAACCGGAAGAATCTTCATATCCTGCTAACGCCGAACTAACCGGCCCGCAGCACATGCCGCGAAGCGGCAAGCCTTTGCTGCGAGGTCCGGGTTGAGTGACAAGTTATGCATTCCCCCGCCACATTTTTATTCCTTTGTAACCGAAAAAAACGCCAAGCCCAACAAAGAACGAAACCATAGCTAGCGGGGCATATTCAGGACCGAAAACGGCCATGATTAAAGTATCGATCCCACGCTCCTTACCGCCCAAGGGCCAATCAAATCCCGCGATGCCTAGATGCAATCCCATCACAAGCATCCCTAGGCCAAATACAAAAATTCCTTGGCCAAGAACCTTGCGGCCTTCTGCTGTCAGTGGAACATCAGTGTGCGGATTTTTATTCATTCTGCATAACGCCGAGCTAACGGGAGCCGCGCAGCGGCATCCCGGTTGAGCGACAAGTTAAAAGCGATACCAGGCATCGGACTTGTACCTTTCAGGAATATTCTCGTCGGTTGGATCATCAATCCCTTGCTTTTCAAGTTCATCGAACCATTGATTTCTCTTCGACTCCGGCAATTTGGTACCGCACCATGGGCAATACCCAATCGCAATAGAGCTGGATCCTCCATCGTGCACGATAAGCCCATATTCGTTGAATTTTGGCGAGTAGTCGATCAACGCATCTGGACATTCAAATCGGTCAGTATGCTGCGCGCATACCTGACTGACTTGTTTGTTCATTTGTTCGCAGCAATGCTTGGACATGACTTTTAACGCCGAGCTAACTGGCCTACAACACATGCCGCGAAGCGGCATTCTTATGTTGTAGGTCCGGGTTCAGCGACGAGTTAAACATTATTTCTCATTCTTGAACTATCAGATCATTCACTGTAGCTATTACCTTTTTATGCACATCCTTCCACTTTTTCAACAAGTGACCACTTAAATAATAAGAAATAAGTACACCTTTCTGATGTTGAAAAAAGGTTCGGCATTGTGAAGGATTTTTCCCAGGCAAACCTACACAATTAAAAACCAAACGACCGCCATTAGGAGTTCGTAGCAACGGGTCCGTGCTTTCAAAAGTACGGTAACCCCAACCTCCGCTATCACCGACCTCAACGTACTCGATCAGATCCAGTTCGGGGCGCCGATTTATCGACGCCCACTTCCTCGCGTTGAAGTATTCCTCGATCTTTTCGTCGCTTTCATACCCATGTTTTCCGATCTCTACTCGAACCAAACCTAGCGTTTCACTATTAACAGTTGTTGGTTGATCGAGCCAAGAATTCAGATTTATGTGAATAGTGACCTTGTCTGCCTGCCCTCGCACGATTCTGTCGTATGAATATGGATTTGGATATAGTTCTGGAGGAATACTGAGCAATACGCCTTTTATACGCAAATTACTGATTTTATTTTTCAGTATTCCGTGAGCTTCTTTGTACTCTTCAGTATTACTTGATGGTTTTTTCTCGCCGCAGCTAGCAAGAAGTGCCATGAGCAATGAAATTGATAACAGCCGACAAAAGCAAAAATTTGATCTCATCCGAACAAGTCGCATCCTAAAAGTGGCGCCAAAAAAATAACTGTCCTCAATTTTTATGTTTAACGCCGCGCTAACAGGCGAGCAATACTTGCCGCGGAGCGGCAGCTTTATATTGCTTGTCCTGGTTCAGCAACAAGTTATGTTTCATAGCTCGATAATTTCGACTGAATCACAATAGCTCAACGCTTCGTCGACAAAGTGCTTAAAAGCCACGGAAGCCACTTTATTGTCTACGAGTGAATCCAGAAAATAAAAACCGTCTTCCTCAATTTTGAAATTGTATATTTCGGCCATTTTGCCTCGGTGGATTGGACTGGGAACCCTCTTGAATAAATTTTCCGGGTTGTAGTCCGCAGGAACCTTAAACTTTATCTTGTACTCTTTTCCCATATCAATTCCCGACGACGGCGGCCGCACTTGAAACATAACGCCGAGCTAACCGGACCGCGCCACCGGCCGCGGAGCGGCAAGCTGTTGGCGCGTTTCCGTGTTAAGCGACAAGTTAGATCACTTCCTCGGCTCGCAAATAGACAAAGTATTTTTTAAAATTCGAGTAATCATGCCGCTACTGAGCGAAGTAGATGAACCATAGAGCCGGAAGCGTAAGTAACAGAAGTATTATTTTCCATAAGATCCTGGCGGAGTCAGAGCGCAACTCTTCATGCTGATGTAGTAGCACCATTGACCACACGGCACCTCCACCAGCCGCGAGAATACTGGCTGCATAGCTGACCGTCAGCACAAGAAGGCCCAGAAGGACGTCCGATAGACCGCCTCCAAATTTACGCGCACTTGCGAACATTAACGCTACGAGAATGGCACCCAGACAAAACGGAGCAAGCCCCAAGACCATTAATGATTTCGCAGTTTTTAAATCCTTAGCAGCATCCATAGTTCAGTAATCAATAGCCTCTAACGTTCCATTGAGAGGCCGGCGCTGCCGACGTATCCGATACTGACTCTGCTCGCAACCATGCTGACCTCGTTAATGTATTCTTCGCCGGACCGGCTCCAATGGGATGTTATACCCACCGCCGAATAGAGCCCCGTCCACCAAGCTGTTTTCCACGCCCGCCTGCCACCGCGCTGCCACTGGCCCAGGAGGCTTGCAACGCGCTCACTGGGCCTCCGTCCTGAAACCGATAACGTCGCATCTCTGCCAAGACCGCAGGGCAGTCACAGCAAGGCAGGGCCAACCTCCAAAAGTCCGTAGGCTGGTCACTTCACCGCAGAGCCTTGCCTGCCAAGCCAACCTCACGTCGCGCGCCGACCTGACCATTGCAACGCGCTTCTACTGCAACAACTGCTCCGACCTCAATCGAACGACCAGCGCCACGATGACGCCTGACTGGCTCTCATTCGGTATAACGCCGAGCTAACAGGAACGCGCCAGGTGCCGCGAAGCGGCAGCTTGTTGGCGCGTTTCCGTGTTGAGCGACAAGTTAAATCTGTTCATTTTCCACATCTAATTGCTGCAGCCTGACTCAGTCGAATACATCTCCAGTCTTTCCACAGCTAGAGATGACGGGAGCTGTCTGTATCAATTTCTTCTGTTCTGTTCCATCTACGTCGCGGTATCTTAGAAAATATCGAACAACCACAAAGTCTGACTTGAACCCGAATAGCCGATCCAAGAAAGGCAGATTTATCAAGCCTTCCGTGTCTCTCGCTACTTTAACCACTTCACAGCAACCAGGATTTATTGAGAAAAATTCTTTCTCGTCACGGTATGGAATTGGGTTTTCCGGCCCCAACCTTTCAGGTTTCCATTTCCGCTGTCCGTCTTCTATGGTCAGTCTATAGGCAACATTTCCTTGTTTGGGGTAGCGAGCCAAGATTTCTCTTACAACGATGAGTATCTTTTCTTCGTTAGAAAGATAACGCTTCTGTCCAAAACAGTACCCGTTGTAGCTAAGAAAACCAAGGTATAAAACGTATCCAGAAATACTAAGCAGCCCAGCGGCCAATACAGCAAAAGACAACTTTATACGCCAGCCGGTATTTCTAACGTGTCGCATGTACTAAATCGATTTAACGCCGAACTGACCAGCCCGCGCCCTTTGCCGCGAAGCGGCAAGTTCTTGGGCGCGGGTCTGGGTTGAGTGACGAGTTAAATGTTGCTCCCAT
>NZ_SLZQ01000027.1 GCF_004342585.1 Paucimonas lemoignei
GCGGCAGCTTCCGTGGTACCGGGTGGGAACTGCGCACCGATGCCTGGGGCGCGCTTCGAGCTGGCAAAGGACTGCTGCTCTCCACGTATTACGGCACAGTGCCCGGTGGGCAGCCGGAACCCGCCGGAGATAATGCCGCCGGTGTGGCACTATTGAAACAGGCGCAAGGCTTTGCCGACACATTCAATCAGGCGGCACAGACGCACCAGACCGTGCAAATGATCGCCGCCAAGGGAAATCAGACTCTGAATGGTGCATCGGGCCAGAGTAACTTGGATGATGAACTGCCGCCGCTGGCCGCGATGCTGAAGAAAGCCTCAGGCCAGGTCAGCGCCATCGATGGCAGCGAGGAAGGTGCAGGCGACAAGGTACCGCACAGCACCGCGCCTCTGATTACGGTGACGGCCCAGGCAGGATTGGGGATGACGGCTGCCGACGGGTTGCATGTCGCAGCAGGAGAAACCGCGCATTTTGCGGCCGGACGGGATATGCATGTCGCGGTGGGTGAAGCGCTGAGTATGCATAGCGGCCAGGCGATCGGCATACTGGCCGGTGCCGTGGGCGCTGGGGATGGCGACACAGGGATCAAGCTGTATGCGGGACAAGGCGATGTGGATATCCGGGCACAGAGCGATCAGATCACCTTGGCGGCGAAGGAGTTAATGCGGCTGATCTCGGCGAATAGCCATGTGGATATGGCGGCGGCTAAAAGTATTGAACTGTGCACCGAGGGCGGGGCGAGCCTGAAGATCGAGGGCGGGAATATTACCTTCGCCTGTCCGGGGAAGATTTCGATCAAGGCGGCCAGCAAGAGCTTTACCGGGCCAACCAGTATCATTTATACGTTACCGGTTATGCCCCATAGTATATGCGCACCGTGCATGATTGGAGCCAGTGCCAGTACGTCACCGTTTGCTGCGCGGTCTTAAATGAACATGAGCCATCACAAGGAATTACTTCCAGCGCCATCGCCGCTAACGGAATTGCTGCACAAGGATAAGCACAGCGATGCCAATCCATATCTGCTTGCCGATGGAGCGCGGCTGCTTAAATATCAGATTCGTGGAACATTGCCTCTACATGTACATCTAGGAACGTCCTTGGCTGTGTTTGATGACATCACACATCAGGCCCATGCTGTCGGCCCTTTATTGTTTGATTTGGATTGGTCAGCCTGGGAACAATCGAGGCGCTTCAATTTTCTTGAAACACTTTTTCTCGGTGATGTATGCAGTTTCCTGCTGTCGCCGCTATCCCGGCAAGAGCTTGCGCACCACTTGCACCACCACCTCGATGTAATTCTGGAAGACGGCAGTGAAATGCTGATGCGTTTTTATGATCCTCGCGTATTGGCAAGCTGGTACCAAATATTACCGACTAGCCAGCGCCAGGATCTTGGTTTGGGTATAACCGCATGGGGCTACTTCGATCACCAACAGCAAGTTTGCTGGCTACCGATAGAGAAAAAAAGGAACGAATTTCCCGAAAAAGCCTATCCATTTCAAATTACAGCACAACAGGAAGAAGCATTATTGCGGCAATGTCTTCCTTACACGTTATTGGACCGTTTACTTCTCGATGCCAGCAGCGGCTTGGATACGGTGAAAAGGTCGCAACGTTATCAAATTTTAGCGACACTCATTCAGAAGTCACAAAAATATGGCTTTGACGGCATGGCCAACCTTGAAAATTTTTGTCGCCTCGGATTGCAATACGGCGTCGATTTTGATCAGATGCAACCAATGCAACGACTGCTAGGCCAAACAAATAAACCTGCGCATCTTGATGAACTGCTGACCCAGTTTTCCACAAAAGACTGGGAAGCGATGAAAGCGTTTGATTGGGTTAATGAATGAGATTACTGAAAATACGCCATAGCACGAGCACTCTACTGCTAGCGATGATGTTCTGTTCGATACTTGTCAGTTGCAAGGAAAAACACGAAGGCGGCCTCTTGTCGTCAATAGACGATAAGGAAATCTATAACGACAAAGCTGGCCGATATAAAAGTATGAGCTTTTTGGTTAACAGTTATTTGGACTACATGGTTTTACATATTAGTGTGCTGCCGATCGATAAAAATGAGTTGCAATATAGTGTAGCCGCACCGGGTGTGAATCCGGAGCTAAGCATGAACCGGTGGGGCGGATCAGCATCAGGGTACGATTTCACATGGGACAAAACATGGAAAACTCCAAAGCAGTTCAAAGTTTGGTGGCAACGAATTGTTGATCCTGACGAATATGCGAAAAATAAAATAGATGCTCGATATCTTATTAAAGAAACAGAACGGGGAACTGCATGGTGTGAGGCGATTATTACAATTAATAATCCACTGCCGGAAGAGCCTGGTTATTTTATCCTGCACTTCTACCCAGATGGTCACGTCGATGCTTACATTTCCGAACTCAAAGAATTAGAAGCGGAACAGCCAAAGGTGAAATTCGAAGATCGGATGAAGCTATCAGTGTTAAGAGAAAAGCCCTGCCTAAAAGAGATACCTAATCCCTACTATGGGCTGCCTAAGCCAGTCCAACAAAATTAATCCACACCTAAAAAAATGAACCCAAATTCAGTACGCCGGCTAACTGACAAGCTTGATCCGAGTGATGAAGGTGCACGACGAAGAATTCGTGCAAAATTGAATCAAGAAGAAATACACGCTGAAGTATGCAAGACATGCCCAAAGCCGATCTGGTTTACCGCATTTTTTGATGGCACGGGAAATAATTACGTTGAAGATGGGGGACCATCAACTGATGCTTCCAAAGTTAAATATAGCAATATCGCTAAACTCGCCTACTTTGCTCATCCCTCCGACAATAGTGCTCCTCCCCGCACTTATAGCGCCTACATTCAGGGGGTAGGCACGCCATACGGCGAAGTAAATGACTCCGGGAAGGGGTATGACAACGCGATTGGCATGGCTGCAGCAGGTAGAGGACAAGCTCGCATTGAAAAAATGATGGAAAAATTGGAAAGAGCTGTTGATAAGAATTGGCCTCATGTCAGCCAAATCAACTTGGCAGTTTTCGGTTTTTCCCGTGGCGCAACGCAAGCCCGCGCCTTCTTACACATGCTCGAATCTAGGTTAGCTTACTCGATGGGAGATCGCCTGTATTGGAGAAAATTTAACGTCAATCAGAAACAACCTGAGATTGTCGTTTACTTCATGGGCATCATGGACACAGTATCTTCTACTGGTTTCGGCGGAAGCCAGTCAGAAACTGTGGCAAAAGTTGCTGCGCCATTGGCTATTACGCTCCTTGCACCAGGCCCGGGCGGTATGGTTCTGGGCCCAATGGCTGGCGGCGTATTGCATGCCGCCGATAAAGGTGGCCACGCTGAGTGGGCTAATGACCTCAGCATCCCAACTTATGTGCAGAAATGCATACACTTTGTGGCTGGACATGAGGTGCGAGAAAAATTTCCATCGGACTCGGTACGTCGAGATCAAGTTGTGCCCCCCAACTGCGTCGAAATTGTCTACCCCGGCATGCATTCTGATGTGGGAGGTGGATATGCACCATCTGATCCGGAATACCAGGAGGGCCGCAGTAACGAACTAGCACGAATTCCACTATGTCACATGTACTTTGAAGCATACAAGGCAGGAGTCCCTTTCAAATCACCAGCCGAAATAATGGCGAGCGCCCGCGCTCTTTTTGAAATTTCCGATGAGCTTAAGCGCACCTTTGAAACGTATATGAAGGATGCGCCAGTAGGCGAAAAGTTAGAAACTGCCATCATTTGGCACATGAACCGATATTTTGAATGGAGAGAAAGTCGTCGTCGGCGTCAAGCGGATGGTCGGCTAAGGCCAGGAAAAACCGATCCTTACATGACCATCACCGATGCTGAATGGTCGAGAGACGTGATCAGCATCGCAGAAAGCCAAACCGGATGGGTACGAACAAGGGCATACCCTAATGAACAAGCAATTTTCGACGCATACAAACACAAACTAGTTGGGAAGATGGGCGAAAAGGAGCGTGCTGATTTCGACCTGTTTTTTGATAGTTACGTACATGACTCGATAGCAGGATTTAAAAAGCAAATGAAGGAAGCCTTCTCTCTACTGACAACAGCGGAAAGAAGTCGTTGGAGTATTGGCCGAAGGATTTTTATGGGAAAACGTGCCGATAAGTTCTTATATTGGACTTATGATGGATGGCTACCAGAATCTAGCGGTACAAAAGAAGCATTTAACATGCAACAACCACAAAATATTCAAGAACGATCCGCACTCGCTTAGTTTTAGCATAACAAAATGGGATAATAGAGCCGGAATATAATGTATGCTTCTGGCACTCTAGGTCATTCCATTTTGATTTTTGTCTGAGTCACAAATAAAACAATGGCGGGCGCGGCATTCGCTTCCATCGCGACGCGGCGGTCGAAGTTCAGGACACGATCCAGCAACTTGGCTGTGAACGCCTGTCGCAACCCG
>NZ_SLZQ01000028.1 GCF_004342585.1 Paucimonas lemoignei
TACAACGGTGAAAGCATCAATGTCTCGCTCGACAAGAATGGCGTTACCCGCTCCGCTCCTTGGGATCTCGGTATCTACAACTACTAATTAAATAGGTAGTTCGGCAAGCCCTTTCCCAGGACTTGCTTCTCCGAAGCCTTCGTTACCGGTACTGCCGGAACGAAGGCTTTTTCATTTCGTCATCGAATTTTCCTGACGGATACGCTATTCAGTTTTCTATCTCCCACCTTTATCTGAAATGCATGCCAAGCAGGAAATAAATGCGGCTAAAAAGTTACGTACTACCAATAAATTGCCGCTAAGTACACGCTATTTCACGAAATTTCCGAGAAAAAACAATTCCTGAAGAAACTTTTTCCGACAGGAAAACTCAGTGGTGTACGTGCTCGTTTTGCCGGGCGTAAATACATAACCCCAATTCCGATACGCACTTTTACTTAACAGCAATACTAAAACCGCGTATGCCGGATCATTCCTGGAGTTCTATTTTGAAACGCTACACTTCTCCCTCTATTCTTTTCTTGGCAATCATGATCGCTGGCTGCGGCGGCGGCTCGGGCGGCATGACTGCCAATGCTGCAACTACCGCGGATGAAAGTGCTGCTGGCGTTTCAGCATCGGTTTCCCCGGCAGACGCAAGTCAGGCACCGTCGGCTGCCTCGCCTTCAGCATCTACAGCCCCGACTGGTCCGACGTATTACCTGTCGCCCAATGGTAACGATAGCAGCAATGGCTCGGCTTCCGCTCCGTGGCGCACCATCCAGAAGGCCGCCAACACCGTCAACGCCGGCGACACCGTCGTGCTGATGGATGGCACCTACACCGAAGGCTCGATCGGCTTCAACCGTTCCGGCACGTCGGCCAAGCCGATTACCTTCAAGGCCCAGAACAAGTGGAAAGCCATCGTCGCTTCCACCGCCGGTTGCCAGCCTGGCTTCTCCATCAATGCCAGCTACATCACCGTCAAGGACCTGACCTTCGCGGTGGCCGGTTCGGCATGCGGCACATACACGTCTTCCAACGTGCATATCCGTGCCTGGAATACTGCTAACCCGACCCCGTCGAGCCAGTCTTCCGGTTCTGCCGGCTTCCGTGCCGATGGCCTGAAGCTGACTGGCGGCCTAGCTCGTTCCGAAGGCATCAAGTCCAACCAGGACTACACCATCATCGAGAATGTCGAAGCGGACAACGCCCTGGAGATCTTCAACAGCAAGCAATCCATCATCCGTAACAACAATGTCACGGGTCAGGATCAGTATGGCGTGTCGATCTTCGCCAAGGGTGGCGTGCGTAGTGCCCAGATCTATAACAACGTCGTGCATAACAAGCACAACGACGGTTATGGCATCTACCTGGGTGGCTATTCCTGCGATACCTGCTTCTATGATCCGTCTGCCAAGATCGAAGCCTACAACTCCGTCGCTTACAACAACGTCGTCATCAACGAGGGATCGGGAAATCTGAATGCACTGGTGTTTGCCGGTGCCAAGGATAGCGCCTTCTTCAACAACGTCGTCATCGGCGGCAATGTCCTGACGATGGAAGGTGGCTACAACTCCGGTTTCCGTGCCCCGACGACTAACCCGACGCTCGTGAACAACATCTTCATGTGCCAAAACAAGAACGCGTTCTCGGGCACCTATTCCGGCACCTTCAAGGTAGATAGCAACAACTTCTACAACTGCTCGAATGTACCGGCGCAGACCAATGCAATCACTGGTGATCCGCTGCTGGGTGCGAACTGGACTCTGCAGGACAACAGCCCGATGCGTAACCGCGGCGCCGCCGTCTCGTTCACTGGCTACAACGGTGAAAGCATCAATGTCTCGCTCGACAAGAATGGCGTTGCCCGCTCCGCTCCGTGGGATCTCGGTATCTACAACTACTAATTAAATAGGTAGTTCGGCAAGTCCTGTCCCAGGACTTGCTTCTCCGAAGCCTTCGTTACCGTTACTGCCGGAACGAAGGCTTTTTATTCCACCTGCGCCACGCGCGCTCTTCGTCAAGACATGTCCTCTGCGTCATCGCGGTGCCTCGTCTCATGCGCTGCCCCATGCACGACTCCAGTAATGCAAAGGCAATGTTTGTACGCATTAAAACAATGCCTTCCTCCTGAATGAATGCATGTCCGTTACGGCTTATTGCCTCTTTATTTCTTCTCTTTATCACTTCGCCAAATAAATTCATTCCGCCGATAAATCATTCCAGCAAAAAAGAATTCCAGCTGGAACTTTTTGCCGCACGGAAAGCCAAACTACCCGTTGTCCATGTTGCCGCGCATAAAAACAGAAGACAGATGCCCGGCTTTCTTCAAAGCGATTCCAAATAGCAAGTTGTTGATCGGCCTAGTAGCCAGGCAACTTTTTCTAAAGTTTAAAAACCCGAGACCCTATGTCAAAGCTTCAAAAACATTCCAACGCATTCCAGCTGAAGAGATCTCATGCGCTGGTTCTTTCTGCCGCATTCGGCCTGGCTCCGTTTGCCATGGCCCAAAGCGCTCCGCAAATCACCAGCGATACCAGCAACGTCTATTACCAGATCCCTTACAGCGGCACGCCGACCTGGGTCCGTGTGTTTGTCGATACCGACCGCAACGCCAGCACGGGTTATGCAGGTAACGGCATCGGTTCGAGCTTCCTGATCGAGAACGGCAACCTGTACCGCTACACCGGCAGCAACGGCGCCTGGGGCTGGACCTTCGTCAAGACTGTCAGCTCGGTTTCCAGTAATGGCATGGCCAAGGTCACGATTTCCAAGGCCGATCTCGGCTCGCCCGCGGCCATCGACGCAGTGACGCAAACCAGCGCACCGACCGTTACTTCGGCCAAGCTGACGCAGACGCTCGCTGCCGTAGCAGCAACACCCAGCAGCACGACGGCACCGCAAATCACCAGCGACGCCAGCAATTTCTACTATCAGGCTTCGTACAGCGGCACGCCTAACTGGGTCCGTGTATTCATTGATACCGATCGCAATGCCAGCACCGGCTATCGCGGCTACAACATCGGTTCGAACTTCCTGGTCGAGAACGGCAACCTGTATCGCTACACCGGCAGCAACGGCGCCTGGGGCTGGGCCTTCGTCAAGACTGTCAGCTCGGTTGCCAGCAACGGCGTGGCCAAGGTCACCATTTCCAAGGCCGATCTCGGTTCGCCAAGCGCAATGGATGCCGTAGTTCAAACGGATTCCCCGCTCGTCACCTCGACCAAGCTGTCGCTGGCATCGGGCGCCATCGCCCCCACCACGACCGCTGCCGCTACGACCACCACGGCCGCCGCGACGACTACGACTCGCGCCGCTACGACGACTACTGCAGCAGCCACGACAACCACCCGCGCTGCGACCACGACAACCGCAGCAGCCACGACGACCACTCGTGCTGCCACCACCACTACGGC
>NZ_SLZQ01000029.1 GCF_004342585.1 Paucimonas lemoignei
TCGCGCAGCAGCTCGGCCGTGTAATCGGTCTCTTCGCGCGACATGCCCGCCATCGGCTCGTCCAGCAGCAAGACCTTGGGGTCGGACGCCAGCGTCATGCCGATTTCCAAGGAACGCTGTTCCGAATACGACAGCTCGCCGCCCAGCGTGTCGCGATGGCGCGTCAGGCGCACTTGCTCCAGCAATTGCTCGGTCAGCTCGCGGATCTTGGTATAGCCGGCGATCGGCCGCCACAGCGTGTACTGCAGGCCGAAGCGCTGCATCACGCCCAGGCGCAGGTTTTCAAACACCGACAGCTTGGGGAAGATGTTGGTGATCTGGAACGACCGGCCCAGGCCCAGATGGTTGATTCTCTCCGCTGGCAAGCCACTGATGACTTGCTGGCCCAGCTTGATTTCGCCCGAACTCGGCTTGAACTGCCCCGAGATCAAATGGAACACCGTCGACTTGCCGGCGCCATTGGGGCCGATGATGGCGTGACGTTCGCCTTCGATCAGCTCCAGGTTCACGCCGCGGATGATGTGCGCTTCGCCGAAGGATTTATGGACGTCGCGCAGGCTCAGCGCGATGGGTTGTTGTTGCGTGCTCATTACGCCTCCCTGTCGTTGAGCGCCTGCCAGCGCGCGCTGGTCAGCTTCAGAATGACGCCGCCGATGGCCAACAGCACCAGCGGCACCAGCCAGGTGACCACTGCACCCGGCAGCCAGGCCTGGCCGAACAGGTTCAGTGCCGGCCAGGGCTGGCCTTGCACCAGCTGGAATTGATAGTCGTCGGACAAGAGGCGCTGCAGCAGTTCGACGAGGAACACCACGCCTGCCGCGCAAGTCAGCGTGCCGATAGTCCAGCCAAGGACATAGCCCAGCTTGGTGGTGCTGGCAAACTTGCTGGTGCGCCACCAGGTGATGATGCCGGACAAGCCATTGGGCATGAACATCATCACGGCCACGAAGATGATGCCCTGGTACAGCAGCCAGGAGCGCGTCAGGTCCGACACGGCATAACCGAAGAAGGTCATCACCGCCGCGCCCAGTGCCGGGCCGAAGAAGACGCCGACACCACCGATATAGGAATTGAGCACCACTTCGGACGACAGGCGCACTTCAAAGACCGAGTAGTTGGCCGCTTCATTGCTCATGGCCAGCAAGCCGCCGGCAATACCAGCGAAGGTGGCGGAAATCACGAACACCATCACGCGCGCCATGTGCACGTTGTAGCCCAGGAACTTCAGGCGGTGGGCGTTTTCCCGCAAGCCCAGCGTCAGGCGGCCCAGCGGCGTGCGCGTGAAGAAGAACAGCAGGGCAATCGAGACCACTACCCAGGCCAGGGTCAGGTAATACACTTCGGTAGCCGAACCGAAGGTAAAGCCCCAGGCCGGCATGCGCATCGAGGGCACGCCCGACTCGCCGCCGAAGACGCTCTTCAAGTGCGGCGCCAGGGCATGCAGCAATTCCGCCAGCGCCAGGGTGATCATGGAAAAGTACACGCCGCTGCGCTTGCTGGAGAACCAGCCGGCCACTAGACCCACGGCTGCACCGCCCAGGGCGCCGAACACCGGCAGCAGAGGCGTCGGCAGCAAGCCCTGGCCCGATACCGCATTCATCGCATGCAGGGTGGCAAAGGCGCCAATGCCGAAGTAGGCGGCGTGACCGAAGGACAGCATACCGCCCTGCCCGGCCAGCACGTTGAAGGCGCTGGCAAACAGCGCCATGATCAGCATCTGGATCGCGGCATTGACCAGCGAGGTCGACAGCACGGTCGGCAACGCCACCAGCACGATCAGCACCACCGCCAGCAGGATTTTTACCAGCAGGGCCGTGCCGACTGGCTTGACAGCCAGCGCCGGCGCAGCCACGGCCTTGTCGAGAGAGTGTTTCATCGTCGTCATTCCTTTTCTCCCATCAGCCCGGACGGCCGCACCAGCAGCACCAGCAACATCAGTGCAAATGGAATCGTCGCCGCCAGCGAGGATATTTTCAGCGTCAGCAAGCCGCCGACTTCTTGCGCCCATTCCCCGGCGCCGACATAGCCCAGCAC
>NZ_SLZQ01000030.1 GCF_004342585.1 Paucimonas lemoignei
GAATAGTAAAGTATCTAACTTGTCGCTCAACACGGACCCGCAGCAAGAACTTGCCGCTTCGCGGCAGGCGCTGCGGTCCTGTTAGCTCGGCGTTATACAGAAAAGAGGGACGCAACAGGTGAACGATAATCCAGTGAAAGGCAGTTGCTTCTGTGGTCGTGCCGCATTTGAATATGACGGCTTGCCCAGCGGCGTTATTCACTGCCACTGTGGCATGTGCCGTCGCTTGAGCGGCGCGGCTTTCACTACCTGGATAAGTATTCCCAAACAAAATTTTCGTTTGTTGAGTTCGGGTACGCTGAAGAAGTTTTCTCTATCGAATAACGCTGTTCGAAATTTCTGTAGTGAGTGCGGTACGCACGTATTTACCGAGGACGCTCGCTATCCGGACGTGATAGCCATTCCCGCCGGGGTGGTGGCTGGCGCGCTACAGAGGAAAATTGACGGTCATTACTTTGTGAGTGATAAAGCGGAGTGGCACATTATTGGTGATGAGTTGCCGCAGTTTGGAGGGGAGACTGGCTTTGAACGAATTTCTGTATAACTTGTCGCTTAACGCGGTCCCGCAACAAAGGCTGCCGCTTCGCGGCACGGTTGCGAGCCGGTTAGCTCGGCGTTCTGTTTCATAAACCGGCTCGGTCAGCGAAGTGCGACCAGGTGGTTCGACAACGGACAAGGCAGTGTTGAAGTGCGCGGGCGTTGCGGTGATCTGGCCGATGCGCGGAGCGCGAAGGGCTTGGCGAGCAAGTCCTGCGGTGGCGCTACCAGCCTGCGGCTTGGCGAAGAGACAGAGCTATCGGCTTGAGTTAGTGGATGGGTTGGACGTTCGAGCGCGTTGCGACCTTTTGGCCGGTGGTGGCGCGACAGAGGCTGGACTTGGCTGGCAAGCCGGAAGGTGGGTGGCGGTCCGGCGTGTCATGGGGAGAAATGCGGTGATCCGTAGCGCATCGACTACATTACAGAACTCGTCGCTTAACCCGGATGGCGCTGCGCGCCTCCGGTTAGCTCAGCGTTAGATACACGAGATGGCGTGCTTATTAATTTTATTTTCTTTGAGGTGAATGTTGAGCATCAAACGTATATTTTTATGTCTGGCTCTGCCATTGATTTTGGTTGGATGTGCATCGAACCAAGCTCCTCAAATTGCGTATGAGGATAAAAGTAGGCCATTAAAAGACACTGCAGTCATCCTGGCCGACAAAGTCGGGAAAGGCTATGACTTAAAAATTACGCACATTGATGACAAGCCCACATCGTGTTTTGAGGTCGGATGTCCAGTTTGGGTTAGGGTAACGCCCGGAAAACATAAAGTGACAGTGCGTTATCAAGGGAACTATCAACTTACGTTACATGAAATTAAGTATATAGAATCGTCCGGAGCTTTCGAAGTGAACGCTGAGGCTGGCCACGTATATATCGTGGAATACAAATACGAGAACGACAGGCTCTATTTTAGGTATAGAGACGACGGAAAGAACTCCAATGCGGGTGTATACCTCGGCCTGTCTCAGGAAAAGTATCCGGTTCGATTCGACTAGGGATCAGTAAATTTTAAATCATTAAACATGTGCTTTACTGTATCTAACTCGTCTATAAGGACTTCCCCTTTTTAGCAAGAGTGGTTTTCAAGTTGTTTGCATGTGTGTTTTCCTTCCGCGAAGCCGGATGGTAGTGT
>NZ_SLZQ01000031.1 GCF_004342585.1 Paucimonas lemoignei
GTCTTCGAATCCTTCATGCCGGCCAGATGCTGGATGGCGCCGGAAATACCCACCGCGATATACAACTGCGGCGCCACGATCTTGCCGGTCTGCCCCACTTGCCAGTCGTTGGGGACATAGCCTGCGTCCACTGCCGCACGCGAGGCGCCCATGGCCGCATTCAGGCGGTCCGCCAAGGGTTCGAGGATCTTGAAGCTGTCGGCCGAACCCATGCCGCGTCCACCCGACACGATCACCTTGGCGCCAGCCAGATCCGGACGATCCGACTTGGCCACTTCGCGCGAGACGAACGCCGACTTGCCGGAGTCAGCCACAGCAGCGATGTTTTCCACGGCAGCATTGCCACCGGCTGCAGCGGCATCAAAGCCGGTGGTGCGCACGGTGATCACCTTGACCGGATCCACCGACTGCACGGTGGCAATCGCATTGCCGGCATAGATCGGGCGCTCGAAGGCATCCGGGCTGACGACCTTGGTGATTTCCGACACTTGCGCCACATCCAGGCGGGCGGCGATGCGCGGGGCGATGTTCTTGCCATAGGCCGTCGCCGGTGCCAGGATGTGCGAATAATCCTTGGCGATGGCAAGTGCTTGCTCAGCAACATTCTCGGCCAGGCCTTCGGCAAAATGCGGCGCATCGGCCACCAGCACCTTGGCCACGCCAGCCAGCTGGGCGGCAGCCTGGGCAGCGGCGGCGCAATTGTGGCCGGCGACGAGAACATGGACGTCGCCTCCGCACTGGGCGGCGGCAGTCACGGTATTGGCAGTGCTGCTCTTTAACGAAGCGTTGTCGTGTTCGGCAATGACGAGTGCAACCATTTTCGATTTCCTATTCCTGAATGCGGTGAATTATTGAATGACCTTGGCTTCGTTCTTGAGCTTGGCGACGAGCGTGACCACATCCGGCACGATCACGCCAGCGGAACGCTTGGCCGGCTCGACCACTTTCAGGGTCTTCAGGCGCGGCGTCACATCCACGCCCAGCTCTTCCGGCTTGACGGTGTCGAGCGGCTTTTTCTTGGCCTTCATGATGTTGGGCAGGGTCACGTAGCGCGGCTCGTTCAGACGCAAGTCGGTGGTGATGATGGCCGGCAGCGACAGCGACAGGGTTTCCAGGCCGCCGTCGACTTCGCGGGTGACGATGGCCTTGTCGCCTTCAATGACGACCTTGGAGGCAAAGGTGGCTTGCGGCCAGCCCAGCAGCGCTGCCAGCATCTGGCCAGTCTGGTTGCAATCGTCATCGATGGCTTGCTTGCCGAGGATGATCAGTTGCGGCTGCTCTTTATCGGCCAGGGCCTTGATGAGCTTGGCCACGGCCAGCGGCTGCAGTTCGGCATCGGTTTCCACCAGGATGCCGCGGTCGGCGCCAATGGCCATGGCGGTGCGCAAGGTTTCCTGGCATTGCGTCACACCGCAAGAAATGGCGACGACTTCGGTCGCCTTGCCGGCTTCCTTCAGACGCGTGGCTTCTTCCATGGCGATTTCATCGAACGGGTTCATCGACATCTTGACGTTGGCCAGTTCAACGCC
>NZ_SLZQ01000032.1 GCF_004342585.1 Paucimonas lemoignei
ACGACTACTGCAGCAGCCACGACAACCACCCGCGCTGCGACCACGACAACCGCAGCAGCCACGACGACCACTCGTGCTGCCACCACCACTACGGCAGCGCCAACCACTACCACAAAGGCTGCGACCACCACGACGACTGCGCGGGCGACCACCACTACCGTGGCGACCACCACTACGACGACTCAGGCTGCCACCGGTCCGACGTACTACCTGTCGCCCAATGGTAACGATAGCAACAGCGGTTCGGCTTCCGCTCCGTGGCGCACCATCCAGAAGGCCGCCAACACCGTCAACGCCGGCGACACCGTCGTGCTGATGGACGGCACCTACACCGAAGGCTCGATCGGCTTCAACCGTTCCGGCACCGCCGCCAAGCCGATTACCTTCAAGGCGCAAAACAAGTGGAAAGCCATCGTGTCCTCGACCTCAGGCTGCCAACCTGGCTTCTCCATTAACGCCAGCTACATCACCGTCAAGGACCTGACCTTCGGCATCGGTGGTAACTCTTGCAGTACCTACACCTCGTCCAACGTGCATATCCGTGCCTGGAATACCGTTAACCCGACCCCGTCAAACCCGACATCCGGTTCGGCTGGTTTCCATGCCGATGGCCTGAAGCTGACTGGCGGCCTAGCTCGTTCCGAAGGCATCAAGTCCAACCAGGACTACACCATCATCGAGAATGTCGAAGCGGACAACGCCCTGGAGATCTTCAACAGCAAGCAATCCATCATCCGCAACAACAATGTCACGGGTCAGGATCAGTATGGCGTGTCGATCTTCGCCAAGGGTGGCGTGCGTAGTGCCCAGATCTATGGCAACGTGGTGCGCAACAAGCACAACGACGGTTATGGCATCTACCTGGGTGGCTATTCCTGCGATACTTGCTTCTTTGACCCAAGTGCCAAGATCGAAGCCTACAACTCCGTCGCTTACAACAACGTCGTCATCAATGACTCCGGTCACTTGAATGCGCTGGTGTTTGCCGGCGCCAAGGATAGCGCCTTCTTCAACAACGTCGTCATCGGCGGTGGCGTGGTCACCATGCAGGGCGGTTACAACACGGGCTTCCGTGCCAACACCACCAATCCGACCCTGGTGAACAACATCATCATCTGTAACGGTGCCCAGGCGCACTCGGGTTCGTACTCGGGTACCTACAAGGTAGATAGCAACAACTTCTACAACTGCTCGGGCGTGCCGTCACAGACCAATGCTGTCACGGGTGATCCGCTGTTCGTTGCCAACACCTCGAACTGGGCGCTGCAAGCCAACAGCCCGGCGCGTAACCGCGGTGCTGCTGTCTCGTTCACTGGCTACAACGGTGAAAGCATCAATGTCTCGCTCGACAAGAATGGCGTTACCCGCTCCGCTCCTTGGGATCTCGGTATCTACAACTACTAATTAAATAG
>NZ_SLZQ01000033.1 GCF_004342585.1 Paucimonas lemoignei
TAGTTATCCGCCTGATGGATCAGATGGCCGAGATTTAGCTGTGTGGATGCCGTGTCGGTGGCTAACTGCGTGCGCAGCCGCCCGGTAGTGTCATCAAAGACCAACTGGTTATTCTGTCGACCATAGCCATCACTACCTAAGGCTACGCTCTTGAATCCCGACAGATACGCGCCATGCTTATGTTCACCTGCAGCAGCGCCATGCCAGGCTGGAGAGGCGCCAGCCCCCATCTTGTTATCCTGGCCGGCCGAGGTATGGTCCTTGGCGCCGATGAAGGCGGAAGCGTCATCTTGCCCCTGGCCGTTGTAGAGCACGCCATTGACAATCGGGCGGTCAATATCGTTGCCAAAGAATTTGACCAAGACTTCCTGGCCGATGCGCGGAATGAATTGCGCGCCGTAGCCGGGACCGGCGTAGAGTTGCGTGACGCGCACCCAGCAGGTGTTGGATTCTTCCGTTTGCCAGTGGAAGCGAATACGGATGCGGCCTAATGCATCGGTGTGTACCGTACCGGCATCGGCTGTGCTGCCGTCGGGACCAACAACTATCGCGGTCTGGCTGCCTAGCGCTGTCGGCTTTGGATTGAGAAGCAGCCCGGTTCCATCGAGCAGCGTCGGCCGCCATATCACGTCGGCCCGGATGGCGGTAAAACGGTTGGCATAGCCACGCTTGTCCGCGTCCGCCAGAAGTGCGTTCCAGACGGTGCGATGCAAATGGGTAGCAGCGATGGTGCCATCATCGGGTGTGCCGATGCCACCAGGCTGTTCCAGTGCTGATGGCATGTCGTTCCAATGCGATCCTGGCGGAGGAAAATCCCCCATTGCAGTACCGGCATGGAAACCATCTTCGCGCCACTCTGGCGTAGGACGCTGACCGGAGTAGACAGGCGTCGGTCCCAGTCTTGCTGCCAATTCTGCCTTGAGCCCAGTCGGTAAATTATTGACGCCGGCATGCAGCGTGCCAAGTAGCGTGAATCGGCGATGCTTTTCCTCTTCTTGCTCGCCTGGTTGTTTCGGAAAAGGCGCTTCCGTCAGGTCGAATACCGTGCCGGCGCGGAAAGTGCGCACTGTGCCTTGTCCAAACCAGGTCTTGGTGCGGCAATCCATGGCTTGCCGCAGGATGCGCACGTAATGCTCGGCCTCGTCCTGGCTGGCAAATGGATAGAGACCCAGCCAGTCGGCGCTTTCCACGAAAGGAGTATTGTTATTGATGCTCGGATGCATCGTGGTGGCCGATGCGGCAATCACCCGCTTGGCCTTGTAATCCCAACCGGAAATGGTGGTGATTTCGGGTTGCGACAGGCGTTCACAGCCAAGTTGCTGGATCGTGTCCTGAACTTCGACCGCCGCGTCGCGATGGAAGCGAATGCCGCGCCCGCCATTG
>NZ_SLZQ01000034.1 GCF_004342585.1 Paucimonas lemoignei
TGGACTACCCCCGGTTCAGTAGACAAATTCCGACCTCACGCTGAGGCGCGTTCAAACGCCTCGGGACTTACCTGGCCCAAATGGCTATGGCGCCGGGTCCGATTATAAAAGACTTCGATATAGTCAAAGATATCGGCTCGTGCCTGATCCCGCGTTTTGTAAATCCGTTTGCGAATCCGCTCTTTCTTGAGGCTGCTAAAGAAGGACTCGGCAACAGCGTTATCCCAACAATTCCCGCGTCGGCTCATGCTGGGTTCTAGATTATTGGCATTGCAAAAACGTTTCCAATCATCGCTGCCGTATTGGCTCCCCTGGTCGGAATGGACAAGTACGGAATTCTTCGGTTTGCGTCGCCAGACGGCCATCAATAATGCATCCAGGGCCAGTTCCCGGGATAAGGTTGGCTTCATTGACCAGCCAACCACCCTGCGGGCATATAGGTCAATGACAACGGCTAGATACAACCAGCCTTGCCAGGTACGAATGTAGGTAATGTCGGTCACCCAAGCTTGATTCGGTGCCTCAACGGTAAATTCACGATTAAGCCGGTTAGGCGAAAGAATGGAAGGACGACCGGCAATCGGTCTAGGGGCTTTATAGCCGCGTAACGCCTTGATTTTGTTGACCCGCATGATGCGTGCTACACGATGTCTGCCGCAAGTCTCGCCGGCTTCACGCAAGTCACCAAAGACGCGGTTCGATCCATAAACGCCACCACTGGCAGCATAGGAATCCCGAATCACTCCCAATAGTCTCTGGTCTTCAATAGCGCGATCCGACAGTGGCTTGTGCAGCCATTGATAAAAGCCAGCACGGGTCACTTTCAGAACCCGACACATCAAAACGATGGAATATTGATGGCGATGTTCGTTCATGAAGCGGTACTTCACTCGGGCTCCCTGGCAAAGTACCGCGCGGCTTTTTTTAGCAGATCGCGTTCCTCTTCCACACGTCGCATTTGAGCACGTAAGCGCAATATCTCGCTTTTGGCTTCAATCAGTTCTGCCGCCTGCTTCTCATCTTTAGTGGGCTTAACAGCTTTGACCCACTTGTGCAGACTATGCGTGGACACGCCCAATCGAGCCGCAACTTCGGCTACCGAATAGCCACGTTCAACCACCTGCTTGACTGCTTCGTCCTTAAATTCCGGTGTAAATCTCGGCTTGTTCATTCACTTCCTCCTATGCTCAAATCATAGGCCGGAAATGTCTACCGAAGTGGGGCTAGTCCA
>NZ_SLZQ01000035.1 GCF_004342585.1 Paucimonas lemoignei
ATGAGACGTCACGTTCTGACTGCCCTTGCTGTCATGTGCGCTGCCACTGCTGCCACCGCGGTGCAAGCCAAAGACATCAAGATTGCCCATATTTACTGCAAGACCGGTATCCTGGAAGCCTACGCCAAGCAAACGCAAGTTGGTCTGCAACTGGGCCTGGAATACGCCACCAAAGGCACCGGCGCCGTCAACGGCAACAAGCTGGTCCTGATCGACAAGGACGACCAGTGCAAGCCCGACGTGGGCAAGGCACAATTGACCGCCGCCTTCCAGGATGACAAGGCTGACATCGCCGTGGGCCCGACCCACTCCGGCGTGGCCCTGGCCATGCTGCCGATCGCTGAAGAATTCAAGAAGATCCTGCTGGTCGAGCCGGCCGTGGCCGACGCCATCACCGGTGAAAAGTGGAACAAGTACATCTTCCGCACCGGCCGTAACTCGTCCCAAGACGCCATCTCCAACGCCGTGGCGCTGGACAAGGAAGGCACCACCATCGCCACCCTGGCGCAAGACACCGCGTTTGGCCGTGACGGCGTCAAAGCGTTTAAGGGCGCGCTGAAGAAATCCAAGCTGGTGCATGAAGAGTACCTGCCGGCCTCCACCACCGACTTCACCGCCGGTGCGCAACGCCTGTTCGACAAGCTCAAGGACCAGCCGGGCCGCAAGGTCATCTGGATCGTCTGGGCTGGCGCAGGTAACCCGTTCAAGATCGGTGACCTGAACCCGGGCCGTTACGGCATCGAAATCGCCACCGGCGGCAACATCCTGCCGGCCATGGCGGCCTACAAGGCATTCCCGGGCATGGAAGGCGCGCTGTACTACTACTACGGCATCCCGAAGAACCCGGTCAACAACTGGCTCAACACCGAGCACTACAAGCGCTACAAGTCGCCGCCTGACTTCTTCACCGCTGGCGGCATGGCGGCTGGTATTGCCGTGGTCGAAGCCCTGAAGAAGACCAATGGCGACACCAACACCGACAAGCTGATTGCAGCGATGGAAGGCATGAGCTTCGAGACGCCGAAAGGCAAGATGACCTTCCGTAAGGAAGACCATCAGGCGATGCAATCGATGTACCACTTCAAGATCAAGAACGACCCGGCATTCACCTGGGCCGTGCCTGAACTGGTACGCGAAATCAAGCCCGAAGAAATGGATATCCCCATCCGCAACAAGCGTTAATCCGTTGCTG
>NZ_SLZQ01000036.1 GCF_004342585.1 Paucimonas lemoignei
TGACCTGCTACCCGAGATTAGTACGGACTTGATGTAGAGTCTGCCTCTTAGGAGGCAGTATGAAGAAGCGATTCACCGAAGAACAAATCATTGGCATTCTGAAGGAAGCTGAGGCCGGTGCGAAGGTGGCAGAACTGTGCCGCAAGCATGGCATTTCCGATGCCACGTATTACAACTGGAAGGCCAAATTCGGCGGCATGACCGTGTCGGACGCCCAGCGCTTAAAAGCCCTGGAAGCGGAGAATGCACGGCTCAAGCGGCTGCTGGCCGAATCGATGCTGGATAACGCCGCCTTGAAAGATATCGTCGGCCGAAAGTGGTAGGCCCACAGGCCAAGCGTGCTGCGGTATCGCATTTGATGGCAGCCCATGAAATGGGTGTCACGCGCGCTTGTGGGCTGATTGGCATTTCCCGCTCCCTGTATCGGTATGAGGCAAAGCGTCCGGCCGATACAGAACTGAAGGAGCGGCTTTGTGAGTTGGCGGCGCAAAAGCGACGTTATGGCTATCGTCGCCTGCATGTCCTGCTATGTCGGGATGGCTGGGAAATCAACGCCAAGCGCACCTACCGGGTGTATCGGGAAGCCGGCCTGATGGTCAGGAAGCGAAAGCGCAAACGCATTGCCGGCGTGGAGCGGCAGGTGAAGGTGCCGGCACAAAAGCCCAACGAGAGCTGGTCTATGGACTTTGTTTCGGATGGGCTGGTGGATGGCAGGCGGCTGCGATGCCTGAACATCGTTGATGACTTCACCAAGCAATGCCTGGCCATTGAGGTGGATACGTCGCTACCAGGCCGGCGCGTAGTAGCTGTGCTGGAGCGCTTGGCGGAGACCCGAGGATTGCCGAGGTCGGTCACCATTGATAATGGCCCTGAGTTTGCCGGAAAGGCGCTGGACGAGTGGGCTTACAGTCGAGGATTACAATTGAGCTTCATCCAGCCGGGCAAGCCGCAGCAGAACGCCTACATCGAGAGCTTCAATGGCAAGTTCCGGGATGAATGCCTGAACGAGCACTGGTTTGTCTCGATGCGCCATGCCCGGCAGGTGATTGAAGAGTGGCGTTGCGAATATAATCAGCAGCGTCCGCATAGCTCGCTCGGCTACCTGGCACCAGACCAGTTTGCAGATAGTTTTATTACCGCAGACTCCATGTCCATTTCGGACTAAATCGGGTAGCAGGTCAA
>NZ_SLZQ01000037.1 GCF_004342585.1 Paucimonas lemoignei
TAACTCGTCTATAAGGACTTCCCCTTTTTAGCAAGAGTGGTTTTCAAGTTGTTTGCATGTGTGTTTTCCTTCCGCGAAGCCGGATGGTAGTGTGGGACAGAATCAGACTGCACATCTATAAACGGCCTTGTTGGCATCAGTATGCCGGGCCAAGATAAAAGCCGCACACGCCACCCTCATTCGTTCATCGGCCCTGGTGTGCCAACGAGTTAGCCAGGTTCATGGCGTGTCGGTCTAACCTGTTCCTATCTACTTCCTGGTCTGCTGCGGATTGCTTTTTACTGCTGGACTGCTTTTTTGCTGGTACTGCTTCTTACGCTGCTACTGCATAACTCTTCCAGGCATCCGGATTGTATTGCTCGCCCTTGGCCAGCATGGCCCAGATCATCCTGGCATGCTTGTTGGCGATGGCCACCAAGGTCTTGTGGTAACCCACCCGCGCATGCAAGCCAACGATCCACTGGCCCAGCCGGGTCTGCTTGTCGGGTGCGCGCTTCATGGCTGACTGTAAGGCAGAGCGGGCGCCCTGGATGAGCAAGGTTCTTAAATACGTGTTGCCTTGTTTGGTAATCTTGCCCAGCCTGGCTTTGCCGCCGGTACTGGCTTGCCGGGGTGTTAAACCCAGATACGCGCCCAGTTGTCGGCCATTCTTGAATAGGGTGGCATCGCCAATGATGGCCAGTGCTGCACTGGTGGTGAGGTCACCCACGCCAACCAGAGCACGGATGCGCTGCGCCGCCTCGTTATGTTTCAACTGCTCGGCAATCTGCCGGTCATAGGCGGCAATGCGTTCTTCCAGATACCGCACATGCTCGAGCATGTCATGTACCAGGCTCTGCAACAGTGGCGGCAGCCGGCATTCTGCTTGCGCCAGGAGTCGAGCAGCGCCTTGCTTGGCCTGTAACGGAGAGAGCGGGAACCACACGCCGAACTCGGCCAGTTCACCACGCAAGCGGTTCAGGACAGCGGTGCGTTCTTCCATCAGGCCATGGCGCACATTATGCAGAGCCAGGATGGCCAGTTGTTGTTCGCTCTTGAGGGAGACGAAGCGCATGTTCGGTCGTCCCACGGCTTCGCAGATGGCTTCGGCATCATTGGCGTCATTCTTGCCAGCGCGGTTCTTGCGGTAGGGCGAGACGAAGGACGCCGCCATCATATTGACGGTGTGGCCGAGCTTGCT
>NZ_SLZQ01000038.1 GCF_004342585.1 Paucimonas lemoignei
GAATAGTAAAGTATCTAACTTGTCGCTCAACACGGACCCGCAGCAAGAACTTGCCGCTTCGCGGCAGGCGCTGCGGTCCTGTTAGCTCGGCGTTAAATCTAAGAAAGTGGTGAGTTTTACCGTGGATATTGCGTCTCTTTTAGCTCAAAACCAGAAACATAGGCTGGACGACCCGCTGCCGAGCGAGGCGGATATCACTAACGCCGAAAGTAGCCTGGGCCGTGGACTTCCAGAGCAATATAAAGTCTTCCTACGTCTCGGCGGGCTGAATGATTTAAGGTTTAATCACGAAATACTTTCCCCGAGTGAGATACTGCATAACAGAACGTATCTTCCTTCACTTGAGTATGTTCCTTTTGCTAGTAACGGATGTGGAGATTTATTCTGCTGGAAAGCCGGCGAGCTAGACGATCCGCAGGTGTATCTTTGGGAGCATGATTCGGGAAAGCTTCTAGACTGTGGAGCAAATTTCGTAGCTTGGCTAGCTGCTCAGAGATTTTGAAAACCTTTTAACGGCGCGTATATGCTGAGCACTAGATTTAACTTGTCACTCAACCCGGATGGCGCTGCGCGCCACCGGTTAGCTCGGCGTTAAATGGAAGGGATGGAATGAGACTAGCCTCAAAAAGAATTTATTACACCTTCGTTATTGCATTTGTATTTGGTACTGCAAATGCAGGTAATGCTGACCAGGAATATCTGTCAAAGCTTTCGGCGTTAATTAGGTCCAATGCCATGTTCGCTTTTCCCAAAGAAGAATTTAAAAATGATCCTGTAAAGTACGAAATCTCATTGATGCCAGATGGATCTATAAAATCAATTCAAAAATTGAAGGCGTCAGAAGTAAAAGGTTTTGATGAAGCGGTACTTAGAGCGATCCGAATTTCCGAGCCATTTCCAAAAAATAAATTTGGGAAATTACCTACCGGTTTTATTCTTGAGCATTACCCTAAAGATCGTGATCAGTAAATGACTATGGAAAACGTAATTTCCTACCATTTAACTCGTCTATAAGGACTTCCCCTTTTTAGCAAGAGTGGTTTTCAAGTTGTTTGCATGTGTGTTTTCCTTCCGCGAAGCCGGATGGTAGTGTGG
>NZ_SLZQ01000039.1 GCF_004342585.1 Paucimonas lemoignei
TGACCTGCTACCCGAGATTAGTACGGACTTGATGTAGAGTCTGCCTCTTGGGAGGCAGTATGAAGAAGCGATTCACCGAAGAACAAATCATTGGCATCCTGAAGGAAGCCGAGGCCGGTGCGAAGGTGGCAGAACTATGCCGCAAGCACAGCATTTCCGACGCGACGTATTACAACTGGAAGGCGAAATTCGGCGGCATGACGGTGTCGGACGCCCAGCGCCTGAAGGCCTTGGAAGCGGAGAATGCCCGGCTCAAGCGGTTGCTTGCCGAGTCGATGCTGGACAACGCCGCCCTGAAGGATATCGTTGGCCGAAAGTGGTAGGCCCACAGGCCAAGCGTGCTGCGGTTTCCCATTTGATGGCAGCTCATGAAATGGGTGTCACGCGCGCTTGTGGGCTGATTGGCATCTCCCGCTCCCTGTATCGGTACGAAACAAAGCGTCCGGCAGACACAGAACTGAAGGAGCGGCTTTGCGAACTGGCGGCGCAGAAACGCCGGTATGGCTATCGCCGCCTGCATGTCCTGCTATGTCGGGATGGCTGGGAAATCAACGCCAAGCGCACCTACCGGGTGTATCGGGAAGCCGGTCTGATGGTAAGGAAGCGAAAGCGCAAACGTATTGCCGGCGTCGAGCGCCAGGTGAAGGTGCCCGCGCTAAAGCCCAACGAGAGCTGGTCCATGGACTTTGTGTCGGATGGGCTGGTGGACGGCAGGCGACTGCGGTGCCTGAACATTGTCGATGACTTCACCAAGCAATGCCTGGCCATTGAAGTGGATACATCACTACCCGGCAGGCGGGTAGTGGCAGTGATGGAAAGGTTAGCCGAAAGCCGGGGATTGCCGAGGTCGGTCACTATCGATAATGGCCCTGAGTTTGCCGGCAAGGCGCTGGACGAGTGGGCTTACAGCCGAGGATTGCATTTGCGCTTCATCCAGCCTGGCAAGCCGCAGCAGAACGCCTACATTGAGAGCTTCAATGGCAAGTTCCGGGATGAATGCCTGAACGAGCACTGGTTTGTCTCGATGCGCCATGCCCGGCAGGTGATTGAAGAGTGGCGTTG